>OZ253446.1:212500-2343434 GCA_965261245.1 Spirochaetia bacterium
CTCTCTCTCTCTCTCTCTCTCTCATTCTCTCTCTCTCTCTCTCCCTCTCTCTCTCTCATTCACCCTCTCTTTCTCTTTCTCCCTCACACACAGACCAATCGACACAAGTATACACATATTATTATCTACATTAAGTTCAAACCTTTTTCTTTTGTAGTGTGGAAATTTGAGTCTCCACAGCAGCAATGTCCCTATCCACCTTCTCCATCATCTGAAGCAGTTCTTCCTTGCTCGGTCGGGGTGGGCTCTTAGAGACCGCAGAAGCCGTAGTGGACGGCTTACGTTCTCGTGGTTGTTCTACCTTGACTGTAGACTTTGTTAACGATGTCGAATCACTAGGGGCAAGGGGAGATTTGGCCGACAAAGAGTCATCGTCGTTTTGTAGCAATGTATCGTCGTCATCGCTGTCAATGTCCTCGAGATGGTAAGCGCTCAGTCCACCAGTTCCCTGTAGTCGTAATCAATGAAACAGAACATTGCAGATTTTAGAGAATTGCTAGTGAATGTGAGTGCACATCTTTCTTTGTATATACTACAAGTTATAATGTACACACACTACTGATAGAAGAAAGTACTGTACACTTTTCTCTCCTTGTCTCTATCTCTCTCTCTCTCTCTCCTATCTCTTCTTTCTCCGTCTCTCTCCCTCACCCCTTCCTTTCCTCTCTCACTCTCTCTTGTCCTCTTTCTCCTTCCTCTTAAACGTCAGACAGAATAAATAAAGTGTAGTTGTAGTATAATAAAATAATTACGCAATTATTACAAACAGAGTAGCCGACACAAAGTGTACCTGTGGAGGGCTAGCAGCAGGAGACTCATTAGTAACACACACTCACTCTTAGCTTTCTCCCCTTTACCTCACCCCTAGCTCTCTCTTCCCACCTTACTCGATCCCTATTTTCCTTTTCTCTCTCTCTTTCTTCCTCTTTTTCCCTCTCTCTTTCTTCCTCCTTTTCTCATGCATACACGACAGACAATAATAAATAACCATTACACAATTATAACAAACACAATACTAGGCCACACAAAGCGTACCTGTGAAGAGATAGCAGCAGGAGTCGCATTAGTAACACACTCACTCTTCCCTATCTCCTCTTTACCTCACCTCTAGCTCTCTCTCTCTCCATTCTCTCTCTCTCTCCCCCCACCTCACTCTCTCTTTTCCTTTTATCTCTTCCTCCTTTCTCACGACAATTACAACAAACACAATACTAGGCCACACAAAGCGTACCTGTTGAGGGCTGGTGGCGGGTGATTCATTAGTGACACTGGGAGTGGCACTGCCCGTGGTAAAGTTAGAACTACTGATGACCGAGTCAGCACTATTTGGCGCATCAAACTGAGCAGAGGCTTTCCGACTAACATCGACCGTCAGACGCGGTCTCTTTTTGACGGGTACGTCATCGTCGTACGAGTGATCGCCGCCATCGTTGTGGTAACTGTGAGAGTTGGTGGAGTGATAGTGATGACTGGAACGGTAGTTGTGGTGGTGCGAAGAGGAGGAGGAGTAGGAGTAGCGACTTCGGAAGTCTCCTTTTGATGACGAAGACTTGTACGCGTTTGAGGATCCGTGAGAAGAGGAACGCTCATGATCTAAGGATGTGCTTCCCGTCGGTAAGTCATACGAGTGGCGACTGTGAGAGCGATGGTAATCCTGGCTGAAATTTAGTGAAAAAAGGATTAAAATAATTAATTAACATCAGAACAGTTCTTACATTACGACCAGAATGGCACTTGACATAAGTAAACAATGATTGTTTCAATACTAGCAACCAGTTCCGTATTAGCACTCGCGCGACCAATAAACAGTCTATATACTAACATTGGTGTGCGTTAATTGGAATTAGCGCGCCCCCACACTGCTTGATTGTATTGCATGCGTTTCAATACACATCTACACTGTGATACTCACCCGTCTCTGGAGTGGTTGTAGTGCTTTCCGTGGAACTCTGAGAGCATGGAGGGCCTTTTTCTAACACGACCCACGCCGTGCGACGGATCCCTGCGCAGAAATAAATCATACACAACACAGTATCAACTTCAACATCGACGTAATTTTAACGTCGTATATACGTAGAATACCAAAACAAAAAATTATGCTAGCGTTTTGACCAACCTTCTACGCTAGTCAAACAACACCTAGAGATCTATTACTACGTTATAAATACGCCTAAACACACATGTAAACTCAGGGAATAAATCGTACACAGTGAACCTACAAGTTTATACACAAGTACAGTACGACTCTAGCTAGTCTACGGAGTACGCGAAGGGGTCGATACAGACAGACCATATACACTAAGAAGATATAAAGGTCTTGTAGGTTTTTCATAACGAATTTTAAAAGGACCCCAGGCTTAGGTGAAGCACAGAGGCGGGTAGCCTTCCACACACACTAACCTTGAGTCTCGCCTTAGGCTCTCGGAGTCCGTCCGTCGTCCCGACTTCATCGCAAGTCGAACGGACACTCCCGATACTCTTGGTTGTCTTTGCAAACGTCGAAAAGGCTAGAACAGGCCGCCTCATATGGTGGCCATTTTCACTCTAGAACAACTTTTTGAATGTCACGTGGTCTCGTGTGACGGTCACCTGACAATAGCACTAATTGCAGTGGGCGGAGCGCTCGAGCAGAAAGTATGTTTGGAAATGGTCGTCACCATCAGCGACTCAGTCCAAAAGTTGGTCCAAATCTCAGTCTACAGTCCAGTCCATGAGTCCAGACCAGAGTCCAGAGTCCACGTTTTTGGGAATAAAAATGCGGTGGGAGTGGTCTGGTTCACGAGACGATCAACAATAGCCTCGTCCCCAGGCCCAGGCCCTACCAGTTGAGGCAGAATATGGGCATGGACAATGTTCATTAGGTAAAGGGTAGGGGTTAGGGTTTAGTAGACTTTTCAATAGAGAACAATGGTAAGCCATTGTTCTCTTTAGGGTTAATTGGCAAGGGGTTACTAGGTTCATGCCCAAATCGTGCCATATCTACCAGGCCCTATCCCAGCTTTTCAATGTTTCACTAGAAAACATAGGGCCTGGGGACGAGGCTAGATCAACAATACATCCAGCGCTGCGGAAAAGGGTCTGGTTTACGAGACTATACGTCATATTGCATGCAAAAGCGCTTAAGCTTAAAGGTCAAATATAATTACGTCACCACGTGACTACAAGTACAATATACCTTAGCTATACCAGTGGTAGCTCAAATTTTACCCGTTGCAGTTTTATACTTCCACAGTGAAACAATACTCGTTCTACAGGAATGGTAAGTGTAGATCTACAGTATCCGTGTGTATTAATAATAGTTAGATTACTGTAGCCAGTCATATAAATAGGGGGCGGATATCAGTGAGATTTTCATTTATAAAAACACTATTGTTTTACTCTCACGGTTTATGTGTCTGTAGGCATACCATCAAAAAGGAAAAGAGGTATGTTATTTTGTCACCCTATTACCTGTATATATTTGCGTACTGTGTGTTTGCATACAAAACATGTGTTGAGTGTAAACCATTTTCAATGTTACTTTTGTTTATAAATTAGCCTGAAGGGTCTGGACGCTTTGTTGCCTTTGATCATGTGACTTTCTGGGTGGGGAATGCAAAGCAGGTGAGACTTCTGCAGAATTTCTTTGTATTACTGCATGTTTTTATGCTTCTACTGTCTGTATAATTGCTTGTCTGTGTTCCTATTACTGTTTCTTCTCTCTCTCTCTCTCTCTCTCTCTCTCTCTCTCTCTCTCTCTCTCTCTCTCTCTCTCTCTCTCTCTTGCCCCTCTACTGCTATTACCTTGTCTGTCTCTATATAGAGAGAGGGGACATCTGCCTGGCCATACATACGATCATATTAGCTAGTATTGTAGAATGGAGTAGTGTGTACTATATAGTCACATGACAACTGTACTTACACCTCAGAGGTTAATGTATTCTAATCATTGGCAATCACAGACCTGGTATGTCCTTGTAAGTTGATTGGCTTAGAGCTATATGTCCAGTCCTATTTAGAGCACGGAAGAGCCCATGAGTACCCACCCCATAAGCTGAGTTTACCCTCTTTGGATTTCTAGAAGCTCATATAGAAATAGAAATAGTATTAATAATCCAGTCCTGTTTAGAGCACGAAGGGCAGTATGCGTACCTCTCCCAAGATTACTTGAAGCACACATAGAAATAGTACTCAAGTGTGGAAAGATGCCCCTGTGTCCCCCTCCTGGCAAACTTTGGAGCTTTATCAATCCCTGCTATTATTTATCTCACAACTTTATCTGTTTTGTCACCAGTAGAATCCCAAAGAAATGAAGAGAAAAAAATTAAAATAATACACGCTACATAGCTACTACCTCACCTTGTTCTTTGTGATAGCAAACACCTTATTTTAGCTAAGCAACATTTCTGTTTAATACCTCTTTGATTTGACATTTCATTCGATATTTCCTCTCTCATAACACTTATACTCTTCTCTATTACTACATTTCAATTTTATCATTATTTATGTCACAAAGGCCAAATCTTGGCCCGCTGCATTGTATGTGTGACATTAAAACATCTATCCATCTTGTCTTTACTAAAGTGTGTCTGTTCTCGTTGCAGGCTGCCGGGTACTACTGTGTGAGGGCAGGGTTTGAGCCGATGGCCTACAAGGGACTGGAGACGGGGGAGAGGAACGTGGTCTCCCACGCCGTGAGACAGGATAAGGTACGTGAAAAACTTTAGAGCTTAGCTGGGACTCGAACCCAGGTATTTCGATTTCTATATAATTATATAGTCGTCTGCTCTAACCACTGAGCTGTTAGAACTCTAGGCATTGGAGCAGAGAGTAGTAGTTATAATAAAACTACTCTTAGACTGAGTCAATTCCAAGCTCAGATCTGAAGGCCTATGTGTAATGGCACGACCAGCATGATGCATGTACATTTACAGCAAGTGTATGTATACAAATGTGTGTGTGTGTTTTAGCATTTATGGAATGAATAACACACACACACATGTACGCACACAAACACACACACATGCACACAGCCACACACACCTGTATATACATGTATAATATCTTTCCGCTGTTCTCTCTCTCTCTCTCTCTCTCTCTCTCTCTTATAGATCATCTTTGTCTTCAAGTCACCGCTAAATCCGGGCAATGAAGGTAGGCAATCACCATTAATTACAGGAGCTTACTCTTTTCATACTCGTACCATAAGCCTGGAAATATTCATTGTAACATGTTGTAGTTGGTGGCATCTATGAAATTAATCACTATTAATGTTAATGCAGTAAGGGGTTGTTTACTAGTTAGTTATTAAATGTACATGTATATGAAAGTTACGAATATTTCCAAAACTACGGTATAATATTGATATTCTTCATAATGCAGTTATGGGTGCCCATCAGACCATGCATTAATTAAAGGAGCTTACTCTTTTCATTATTACTGTCATGGGTACCTATGCATTAATTACAGGGACTTACTCTTTCCTTTACTACAGACATGGGTGCCCATCAGACCATGCACGGCGATGGTGTCAAGGACATTGCTTTTTCGGTAGAAGACTGCAGAGCTCTTTACAAGGTGAGCCAAAGAGATGTGTTTTAATGGTGGCACTAAATTCGAAAGAGAAGTAGCTTGGATTCAATCTGTCTGCAACTGCCGCACTTTATTTATTATCTGTTCCTTATAATATTTTACAGAAAGCCATTGAACGTGGAGCTAAGGGTGTGAGAGAGCCCTGGGAGGAGACTGATGAAGATGGAACTGTCGTCTTTGCCTCTGTGAAAACCGTTAGTCGTAACTAATACAATGCCTTTAGCGTTTAACTATAGAAACTACATACCTTAAACACACTTTTATTTGCGGGTTTTTAATTTAGCGATTTTAGCGATTCGCCCATTTTTCGCTAAAATTAGCACTCACTTTTGGTTATAATCTAGCTGTCCGATCAGCCAAGATTCCAAGTATTGTGGGAGGTAGGAGTCAGATAACAATTTGCACCACTACACATCACTTCCTCGTAAATTAACTTGTGTCTAAGTGACCTTTTTACGGAAGAGTCACCAGATAGATCGATTTGAAACATTGCATGGCGGTGTTGTGTATAATATAAAAGCATATACACACCCTTTCAGTTTATAGCTACAGAGTGGTCACTGTAGATATATTTGAAATGTGGTGTTATGTAGCATTTTCATTAAAACCACATCAAATTGGTTATTTTCACTTCGTATCCCTACCCCTCAATACACCCCTTGCGTATTGAGGGGTAGATGGAAAGTAATTACGTATGGAGTGGGTAGAAGGCTATTTTAATGAAGTATTGGGGGTAAAAAAGTAATAATATTTTGATTGTGTCTTGAGGGTGATTACTATGATTATAATTACGTCTTCAGGGGTAAATTGACTTAATTACTTGACACAAGTAACTGTAATAGCCCAACTGGACTTTAATTTTTACTTTTCAATTGTTATTGTACCCTTCTTACTTAGTTGATCTCAAGTCAGTTGACCAAACGAAAAATTGTTCTTATTCTAGTTGATCACGTGGGAGTTGATCTCGCGCAAATTGATCTCGTGTGAGGCAATCGTACGTTATATACAATTGCACTTGCGTGAAGTTGGTCATAAGAGAACCCGACGGATTTCAACGAGAAAGTTATTAGTGAAAGGGAATAATCTTCTCTTTTCAACTTTAGTTGTAACTTATCTTAGAAAATTAATGTCTATACTTTCTCACTTACATTTGCTGCTGTCCTCCTCCTTCCATGTAGTATGGAGACACAACCCACACACTGGTGGAGAGGACCAACTATAAAGGGATCTTTCTGCCAGGCTACAAGCAACCGTTTGTGAAGGATGCACTCCTGCCAACTCTGTAAGTTTAGAGTCAGAGTGGTACGTAGTTATAGATTCACATGATTGTGATATTATACTCTCCTCTCATCTCTCTCTCTCTCTCCCTTTCTCCCTTTCTCCTTCTCTCCCTCTCTCCCTCCCTCTCTCTCTCTCTCTCTCTCTCTCTCTCTCTCTCTCTCTCTCTCCCCTTCCTTCTCTCTCTCTCTCTCTCTCTCTCTCATCTCTCTCTCTCTCAATATCTACTCTGTTTAGGCCGCCAGTTAATCTCAATTTTATTGATCACATTGTTGGTAACCAAGGCGACAACGAGATGTCTGATATAGCAGATTATTACGAGAAAACGCTTCAGTTTCACAGGTTTTGGTCCATTGATGATGACCTGGTGAGTGGTGTGAGAGCAAGTATGTATAGCTGAATTACTTTTTGAATATTCAGAACCAGTTTGTGTTATAAATAGTGAGCTCCTCCATACCTAATTGTACCTACCCACTATCCCCTCCTCCCGCCACACACACCCTATTCTTCTCCCTCCCTTTCCCTTTCTGACCCTCCCTTTCTCTCTCTCTCTCTCTCTCTCTCTCTCTCTCTCTCTCTCTCTCTCTCTCTCTCTCTCTCTCTCTCTCTCTCTCTCTCTCTCTCCCCGTCTCTCCTCCCTTCCTCCCTCTTCCTCCCTCTCCTTCCCTCCTCCATTACTCAGATGCACACTGAGTACAGTGCCCTTCGCTCGATAGTTGTTACTAACTGGGATGAGACCATCAAGATGCCGCTCAACGAACCCGCTCCTGGTCGAAGAAAGAGCCAGATCCAGGAGTACGTCGACTACTACGGTACACCTGGGGTGCAGCACATTGCTCTGAACACGACTGATATCATTGCAGCTGTGAGTAATTATTATTAATTACACTGATTATGTATTTTAATCAGATGAGTCGCTAGGTAGATTTTTGAAGACTGGTGTTATAATACGTAAAATACATTATTAAAACTGGTTTGTAAATGAAGTAAGGCCTTTTTTTTTGCCTACCCTAACTGATATTAAATATGTGCATCAAGGTGTCTACTAATACCCCTATTAATTGGCACGTCATCACTATTATACATGTAGAGTACTTGCCATTGTAAAGTACCGTAAAGCGACATTTTTATGTGCGTGTTTTATTTTTGTGAATTATGCGAGTTGAGCGTCGGTCATATAAAATTTGTATTGCATTAATGTTTACTGCGCTTTACAATACACAATGCTTGAAATGCTAGAACGCGTAAGGATAAAAAAACGTATAATATTAATTTTGTTAAGAGGCCTATTTTGAACAGATTCGTGTAATTTTCTCATGCGTATATCTACTTTTGTACCTTTACGGTAATATGGAATAAAATTATTGACTTTAGCTCGTAATATTTCTCTTGTTTGTTCAGATTATCAACATGAAGGCTAGAGGTCTAGAGTTTCTCACCATTCCTGCCTCTTACTACGAACAGCTGAGGGAGAAACTGAAGTCTGCAAAGATCACTGTCACACAGGATCTCAACACTGTGGGTGGAGAAAGAAATGAATACTCGGCCATTTTCACGCCTCTCCCCCCACCACTCATTCATAATTTATACACACACACACACACACACACGCTTACACGCTTCTCTCTACCAACACATTCAAATTTCACACACACACACACACAAAAGCTTGGCTAGCTCTGTAGATATAATAATATCTTCACCACCTTATCTAAACAATTACATGTATTACAAAAAGTAATCATTTTAATTTCACTCTCAATTGTATCTTTGTTGCTTTTTAGTTCATCAAAATAAATTTTTTTTTGCAGATTCAAAGTTTGAACATCTTGGTTGACTTTGACGACAATGGCTACCTCCTTCAAATCTTCACCAAACCGATGCAGGACAGGCCAACTCTCTTCCTAGAGGTCATTGAAAGACACAACCACTGTGTAAGCGGCAATATATACCATAGTACTAACTAGTCTTAATATTATTATACTTCATAGTCGAAAATCTTCAAGGGTAAATTCTTTGTTGTTTTGTTTTTTTGCTATTGCTATTGTATTTACATAACTCAGTCACAAAAACTGGTATATAATAATACTCAAAGATTAAAGGTACTATAATATAACTCCAATCTATCAATATTATACTACAACTCTACCAAAGTATATACATGTATATACATGTATATACATAATACATGTATAGCCATAGGAGAGGCAATTGAATTAAGCCAACTATAATGTTTATTTTCTACATGTATGCAACTACCACAATGTAACTTTTATCGTTTGCTTCAATTACATTATCGTGACAGTTTGATGCTAATCCTCTCCTCTACACACAGGGTTTTGGAGCAGGTAATTTCAAGTCTCTATTTGAGGCGATTGAACTGGATCAAGCTGCTAGGGGCAACCTCACAGAGACGAAATAAAAACTTGTCATCTTTGTCTTGCTGGCTGTTAGCTGATGTATTATAATATTTACTATCCTTTTTCGATATTTCTAATCTATGATCAGCTGAACAGCTAACAATGATCAACAAATGTATAGTGTAATTATTATTTTATTTATAGCAAAAGTGCCACTCTTTAATACGTAATATTGTGAAATGTTGAAGATGTGATATTATTATTATAATTATTAAGAATTAATGTATATACTCTATTTAGTGTCTTGTCATAAATGTACAGAGGGTTGTATATAACTTGTAAGCACATTTCTCAGTTGAATCTGTAGGTGAAAGGCCGGGGTAATCATATTTTCTTCTCAAATTTTAATGGAACTTACTTTCTGACATTTCGGTTAGATCTTCTAGCCACAATGAGAATGGCTATATAGAATATTTAGTCGAAATGTGGGAAGATATGTCCATTACGGTCGAGATGAAGATAAGGTAAGATTACCCCTTATCAGGTACAGAGATTTAGTGGGGAGCCTAGGTATTTTGTACTCTTAAGCTGAGTTTGAACTTTCCAACACTGGATTTCTGAAAGGTTCACAATGCCAGAGGAATATAGAACACTTAGACCTATACATACACACATAGATACGTTGTCTATATATAGTATCTCTGATACACTTGAATCCCAGTAATGGTAAAGGTCGTTAAGCGTAGATACTACTAATAGGGGTTTTTCCCTTTGTTTAAATAGAGGGGCGGGGCTTTCACCATAGCACCTGAGAAGTGACAAACAAAAGCTCGTTCATAATTTGGTTCACTCGACGATCGCTTCGAGGCATCACTGCGCCACGTACGTCGCTTCACGATGGCGGAGGAGACGGTGTTCGACGCGCTGTGCGGTAACGTGCAGACAACCATGATCACCCTCAACAACACTTTGCACGAGGTAAGATATTGAGTCGGGAATTTGATGATATAAATTGATGATGTAAATTTGTGTTTTCTTTCCCCAAAGTTCTTAGCCTTCAAAGATGAATTACTGAAGGTGAGTGTGAACGATGTATGATTCACTCAATGCTGTATGCACAACTGACATGCATGCGCATGCGCATGTACATGTACATGTACAAATGTAGCTCATGTACATGTATGTAGGAATAAACATGTAGCTCGTATTAATGATTGTATATACTGATGTCAGTGAATGCACAGCACAACTGACATGTATGTACATGTACATGTAGCTGCACATACATGTACATGTGCATGTAAGTTGTATGCTGACATGTTACTACCCAATATTATTATACCAACACACACATGCAGTATTCTCTTCCACCAAAGCTTCTGGTCAACTTGACTCTGATATCATCAAGACTCTTCAGAAGGTAAAACAGTTAACACACACCGCAAACTTAGTCTCATAAACCAGACCACATCACTGGATATAATAATCTTGCTAATCTCCACCATGTTTCCGTGTACTGGTGATAGGCAATACATCCAGCATTACAAAAAAGTGTCTGGTTTACGAGACTAATGCAAAATGCAGTAGCCTCGTCCCCAGGCCACACCCACCTTTCAATGATCTGCGTGTAACATTGAAAGGTGGGTGTGGCCTGGGGACGAGGCTAAAATGCAGTACAAAGATACTTCAATATCACCACACACACACCCCCCCCAACCATACACACACACATACCAGCTACTCTGACCTTTGCACTCCGGTTGGTGAAATGGTAAGGATGACGCGTCTTCACTCTGGCTCGTGGGAGAAGGAGGCGGAGGGCATGAAGAAGGTCAGGTCAGACTACGAGAATATGCAGAGAAGGCTTAACATTGCCACGAGGAGGATTGAGATGATGTCCGCTGAGGTCAGCAGTAAATTATCGGAGTAGGAGATATTTTTATAATTGACAACCGTATACAGTGGAACCTATATATAGTGGCCACGTCGGGGAATGAAATTTTGGCCATTATAGAGGGGTGGCCCTATCTCAGGGGTTTTAATATAAGTAATATATATTTGAATGGATGCAATTGGGACCAAGCTAAAGAGAGGGTGGCCACTCATCAGGGGTGGCCATTAAGAGGTTGTTGGTTTTTTTTTTTTTTAAAGATTAATTTTAGCGAATTTGCAGAAGTTTACCTTAACAATAACGATCGTCAAGGGTATTATAAAAAAATTTAATCGGTAACCTGGCTTTTAGGTAGGTAATGGGGGGTTAAAGGTCGTGAAATTTAGGGAGTTGGTTATCATCCTATATACATCATTGTAAATGATCCAAATTAATTTACGTTTGCTGATTGGTTAAATTCAACCGCTCCCTTTGTAGATTCTAATGTCTCGACATTTTTTTTTCAAATTTCCAGGAGGAAAGATGTCATCGTCTGAGGAGACTTCACAACTGGGAGCGGGTCTTCTGCAAGGTGATGGGAGCGAAGAGCCATGGAAGAAGGTGGAAGTTTAGGATTGAACCACTGCGGAGAAAGATGGAACAAAATGGGTGAGTGCAGACTAAAGGGCTGGTTCACAGAAGATGCATGTGTAGGCGTAGTCTAGCGAGCTAGACCCTCCTGTTCGTCTCGTTTCGTGTAGAGAAGAAGAGGAGGGTCTAGCTAGTCAGAATCTAGTGTAGGCATAGAATTAGAACTTCTTTTCTTAGTGTACATGATAAAAATGAAACCCTCTGCACTGTTAGCTTAATGTATTGTTAATGAAGTAGCTAATGAAATTATTATTATTTATCACACAAATTGAGTTAGCATATTCATACAAAATTCTGTTCTTGAAGAGCATCTTGTAAAACAGTAGTATGTTCTAACAAGATTGTACGGTTGATGACTTGCATTAGCCCGCACCAGGGAATTCAGCAGCGCACGGTTGGTAAAGACACTGTAATTCAGCAACGCCCCAAAGCTGCGGAACGCCGAATACCCCTGGGCACCAAGGACCACGCTCCCGACGGCGAATGCACTGATAATGCCAAACGCAGTGGCAGCAACCAACCTGACGGCGTGTTTATTCCGCATGCGCCCCCAGCATATACTGCCCCACCGTAAGCCGGTCCGCCTCGCTCCGATTAAACTCCGCCACGATCTCCCCGCGGTACAAAACCAGCAGTCGGTCGGCAAGCGACAACAGTTCGTCGAGATCTGCAGAGAGCAGCAGGCACGCACACCCCTGGGCACGCATGTCAATAATACGGCGCTGGATATACTCGATAGACCCAACATCCAGCCCGCGCGTCGGCTGATCGAGCACCAACAGGGGCTGGTGCAGCGAACACTCGCGCCCAAGTATTACCTTCTGCTGATTCCCGCCGGATAAATTTGCAATTTCCTGATCAAGGTTCGCATGGGTTACCTGGAAGTCGTGCATAATCCGCCCCGATAGTTCCCGGCATTGCCCGCGCAGCAAAAACCAGCCGCGCTTATCAACCAGAGAGCTATCCTGACGGTGATGCCCCATAATAATATTATCAATCAAACTGTCATCCTGACTGGTGCCGGCATACCGCCTGTCCTGCGGGACGTAGGCCAACCGGCGCCGCCGCTCCATCGTACTATCGCCGGTAACATCCTCGCCTGCCATTGAGATGACCCCCGCACTGGGCCCGCGTAGTCCCACCAGGACCTCAATCAGTGCCAACTGCCCGCTGCCTTCCAGCCCGGCGATGCCGACTATTTCGTTACGCCGCACCTGCATGCTTTTAATATTAATCCCCTGCCCGTCCCCGGCAGGCGCCGCGGAGACGCCCCGTACATCCAGGACCACCTCGCCGGCAGGGATTTTCGGTACATCTATTGCAAACATAACCTCGCGCCCAACCATCATGGTTGCCAGCTGTTTACGGGTGACGTTTTTATTCCCCAGGGTCGCCACCCGCCGCCCTTTACGCATAACACTGATATCATCAGAGATCTCCAGGACCTCATCGAGCTTGTGGCTAATGAATATCACGGTCTTGCCTTCATCAATGAGCGAGCGGATGCGCACAAACAGCTGCTGACTCTCTTGCGGGGTCAGGACCGCCGTCGGTTCGTCCAGTATCAGCACATCAACATCGCGGCACAGGAGCTTCAGTATCTCTATTTTCTGCTGCGCCGCCACACTCAGGGTATGGACCCGCGCGTGCAAATCTACAACCAGCCCGTATTTCTCCATCAGCGCCGTCGTCCGCGCCTCGGCCCCGGCCCAGTCAATCCCCCCGCTGCCGAGCCACCCCAGTCCCCGCCGCTCTCGAAGCTTGCGCGGCTCGGACCCAAGGATAATGTTCTCCAGAACCCGATAAGACGGCACCAGCATAAACTCCTGGTGCACCATCCCAATCCCCGCGGCAACCGCTTCGCTCGGCGACGAAAACGCCGCCCGGCGCCCGCGGTGATATATCTCCCCAGCGTCGCACCCCATGAGCCCGTAAAAAATACGCATCAGGGTGGTCTTCCCGGCCCCGTTCTCGCCAATAATTGAGTGCACCCGTCCGGGGGCTATCCTGATATCCGCCCCATCCAGGGCCACCACCGCAGGCGGGAACACCTTAATAATATCGCGCATAACGACAAGGGCATCCCTTGCCCCTGCCGCCGCACCTGTGCCCCCCGCACCTACACCTGCGCCCGCACCCGTGTCCGTGCCCGCGTCACGCACGCTCTAATACCGCGCGACCGTAATACTTCCGTCGATAATCCCTTGTTCAATCTCACGCAGCCGCGCAATGCTCGCAGGGGGCAGGATTGCCTCGGTATGCTTATCAATAGCCAGCCCGACCCCGCCCTCGGCCAGCCCGTATTCGAGCACCGCACCGCGCACCAGGGTACCATCCTGTACCGCACGGTAGACATCAACAATAGAGCCGCCAACATCCTTCAAGTCAGAGGTAACCACGTGCCCGGGAAACAACGGATTCTGGTTAGAATCAACCCCGATGGCATACAACCCACTATCCCGGGCCGCCTCCAGGACACCAAGGCCAGTTAGGGCCGCAATCTGAAACACCACATCCGCGCCGCGGCTATAGAGCTGCTGCGCCGCCTGCTTCCCCCGTACCGGGTCGTCCCAGACACCGGCGTAGACCTCTTCGACAACAACCCCCGGGTCAATGTACCGGGCCCCGTTCTCGTACCCAAAGATAAACGCACTGATAACCGGATCGACATCGCCCCCAACGGCACCGATGAGCTTCGCCTCATTCACACCGCGGATACTCGTATCGGTGGTCAACAGCGCCGCCGCCGCGCCCGCCATAAACGCACCCTCTTCTTCAATGAAATCAATATTGGTAATATTCCCGGCATCGTTCTGCACAATCGTATCGATGTTCACAAACACGATATCAGGATTATCCGCAGCATACACCTTCAGTAAGTCCTCATACCCGTAGGCGATGGCAAACACCACATCCGCGTTCCACTGGATAATCGAATCCAGCCCCTGTTGCTGCCGCGCGGGGTCAAAGTTCGTCTCTATGGTAGTAACCGTAGCACCCCACTCGCTCTCAATGGTATCGATCCCGCTCTGCCCGGAATCATAAAACGACTGGTCCCCCAGTTGCCCGTTAATAATATACGCCACACGGCTAAAATCATCGCCCTCTTCCTGAGGACACCCGATCATCACAACCGCCGTGACAATCAGGAGACAATACACAATATATTTCACACCCAACCTCCAAAATTAATTATAGCACACGAGCCTGATTTTGTCAATTTTTCGGGCGCTACCCCCGCGCGGGCAAGCCCGCACGGCGGTCGGCGTCCCCAGGGCTCGGCCGCCGCACCTGTCGCAGTAAAGATGCTGGTATTGGTAATGCGGCGTCTAGCAGGCGCAAACGCGCCTGCTACCCTGGGCATGCCTAGCGCGGGGGTATAGGGAGCTGGGTTGTGCCTCCAGTGTCTGGTCGTTAATCGATTTTATGCTAGCGTTACTGACATGTTCCACTCTGGCATGTCAAACTGCCGGCACAATGGTCATTGTTGCTGCAGGCACTATTGCGCCCGCCGTCGCTACAGAGATTCGATACACACGCATAGATGCAATGACTGATATGATTGCAAGAAGAACCACTGGCGCCATCGGTGCATGAATTTAGGGAGCAATTATAGGTACATTGGAAGTCATTTGTACAAAAATTATCAGGACTACCGTCAGAACAAATACCACCCAAACACATCACCTCGCTGACGCATTGATCGTTACTGGTGTCGCAGAAACCACCAACGGTTATGCTGCATGTGCCAGCACTGCATACCAGGGCGCCGGCGCAATCTCTAAAACTAGCGCAAGTACTACCGGGTGTACCGTCGCCCGTCGGGGTTGGCGCCGGCTCTCCTTGCGGGCCTGCCGGCCCTCTCTCGCCTGTCTCTCCCGCCGCGCCTGCCGGCCCTGCTGGTCCAGTACAACCGGCTAAAATCATTACGGCCAGTATTCCAGCCATTGCAAAAATCTCTTTCGCTTTCATATCACAATTACATAACTCCTCTATATTTATTATTTTTATTTTGAGACACTGACCCCAGGGGGGTAATAAAGTTTCCAGCTATAGTGCTGGAAGTTTGGGAATAAATTTTTGGCGAAGTGGAGTTATTTAGCGCCAGTACACTTACTGCTCTGCGGGGAGGGGAGGTATTGGGAGAGTAAATGACGGAAAAACAAGGACTTTGAGAGTCTATCTTCACCGTATTATACGCCCCGGGGCACGAGTTAGCGTTTCTACTCATTATGCTAGACATAATATACACAATATAGCATGCGTTTTTGCTGCTGTCAAGGGCTTTGCAAAAAATTCTTTTTTGGGCGCGCGCTACGCGCACACGGGGGTCGGCGTCCCCAGGACTCGGCCGCCGCGCGCTTTGTGGGAAAGATGTCACCCGCAAACTCCGCGGCGTCTAGCAGGCGCAAACGCGCCTCGCTGCCCTCGCAGGGCTGCTACCCTGGGCATGCCTAGCGCGGGGAATTTGGTGTTCTATATATAGACACTGAGCCCGTCGAAGCCCGGTGGCTGAGCCTGTCGAAGTCACAATGTTGGTACAAAAACTACCACTTCACCCATCTCAAAATAATTCAAAAATCCCTTGACAAATTAATGAGATTTTTATACATTCATATATATGAACAGAAAAGCAATGTATGCAGTAGCCGCAGTCTTGACGATCGTATTATTTATGTCGGCGTGTGAAGAAGCCGCACAGCCAAAAATAGGTGCAGGCAGTTCGTGCACTAGCGATAGCCAGTGCGCTACCGGGGTATGCGCCGCAAGTGTGTGTAGTGATAAAAGTATAGGCAATGCATGCACTGATAATAATCAATGCGCTACCGAAATATGTGCCGCTGGCGTGTGCAGCGACAGAAGCATAGGAAGCGTATGTACGAGCAATGACCATTGTACTGGTCAAGTAGCATGTATTGGTGGCGTGTGCGGGGGCAGGAGTGCCCAGACGGTATGTACTACAGACAGCCAGTGTGCCAGTGGTCTGTGCCATGACGGATCATGCTGTTTTACCACTAGAACCGCGACGAACGCAGACGGCGACATTACGTTGTCGAGCGCAATAACCGACGATTATTTTCTATACACATGTACGGTTACAGGACCATCCATGGTTCTATGGTCTGATCATATCACTATAGATCAAGCCCTTAATTTTCTCTTGTCTGATCCTATTGCGATGACAGATGACAGAACAGCGGTTGGCGCGCTTGGCACATTGCTTGCAAAAGATACTCAAACTATGAATTTCACTGTCGTTATGACGCAATCAAGAGCTGCTACTGGTGTTGACGGCAGTTTCACTGGATTTTGCAGGATAAGCTTTCCTAATTCAGCCGAAAACAAACAGCTATCCTTACCGGTCTGCAGATAGCGCCCAATACCAGATATATCTCCGCTGCTCTGCGCGGGACATCTGCTTCACCTGTGCGACCGGGGTAGCGGAGCTGGTTTTTGGCGCCGTGGTGACGGCGCATTACGCTCCGTTGCCGCGTGAGCGACGCATGTTTTACAGAAGCGACCGGGGGTAGCGGAATAATTTTAGCCCATTTAGGGCGCGCGTTAGCAAGCCCGTTAAAAATGGGCGTTAAAAAATTATGGAGCGAGGGGGCAGGGTGCCCCCTTTAAAAGACACATGCATTTTCTCTTGACATAATCATGCCCTGTGTATTAACCTGCTAAAGTAACATGACCGAACAAGGACAGGCACCTGGGGGCGGGCGCGAGGGCGCTATGCGGGTTGAGTTGATCGATAAGATGGGCGACGACTTGTCGGTGGTGAATGCGGCGCGGGTCTCGTTTGCCAAGCGGAGCAGTGCGTTGGATGACAGTGACCGGCGGCTGATTACCTACCTGGCGCGGCACCGGCATTGGACGCCGTTTGCCCATACTGCGGTGACCCTGCAGGTTACTGCGCCTATCCCGATACGTACGCAGTGTTTTAAACACAAAATCGGGTTTGTCGAGAACGAAGAGAGCAGGCGGTACATCGATACCAGGCCGCGGGTGTTTGTTCCTGAAAGTATTCGGGAGCGGGTGGGGGATAAAAAGCAGGGCTCCGGGCGGGTGCACCCTGATAGTGATGCGCTGCGGGAGCGGTACATTGAGAGCATGGCGGGGCTGGTGGATACTTACGAGGAACTGTGCCGGGCGGGGGTTTGTCCGGAGCAGGCGCGGTTTTGGCTCCCGCAAGGCGTGATGACTACGTGGGTGTGGACGGGGAATATTGCGGCCTATGTCCGGTTTTATTACCTGCGGACGGACTCGCACGCCCAGCAGGAGGTGCAAGAGTTGGCGCGTATGGTTGGTGAGGTTATTGGGCCGCTGTTTCCGGTTTCGTGGGAGGCGTTGACGGGGCACTACCAAGAGGGGGGTGAGGCGTAATTATGGTTGGGTGTTTTGTCTCTGTATGTGGTATGTCTCGTGTAGGATTAATTAATTTCCGTACGGGTTGACTCTGGTCCATGTGTGCGGTATACTATTAATAGGAGAAGAGAATGAAATTATCACGAAGACAACATAAAGTAAACGAGGAGAGTTTTTCTCCCAAATCGCTGGGGGTTTTTGACCCGTTTGCGACCTTTGATCCTTTCGCGACGTTTGACCCGTTTGCGACCTTTGATCCTTTCGCGACGTTTGACCCGTTTGCGACCTTTGATCCTTTCGCGACGTTTGACCCGTTTGCGACCTTTGATTCGCCTAAAGAAAAAGAAATAATATGCCAATAGACAAGAACAAAGAATTAAAGAAAAAACCAAACACGAAACCAAGTGCAGAAAAAAAACAGGTAGAAAATTTTGAAAAAGGCCTTTCGTTATTTCTTAGAAACAATCCTTCTGCAAACTCAAAGTTCAGACAAGCAGTAAGTGCCTACAGTGGGCCGCTTCCCCAAGCGGACGAATTTCAAAAATACGAAAACGCCCTTCCTGGAGCTGCAGACAGAATACTAAAAATACATGAAAACAATCAAGAGCACGCAATAAAAAATAGCAGGAAAAGTTTAGAGGCAGGCATTCAATTGGCAAGAAGAGTGAATTGGATGACTTTCGTGATTACTGGAATTATCGTATTGGGATCATTAGCATACTTAATATTTGGAGGGGAAAATAAACGAATAGTAGCGATTAGCGCCCCATCCGTCATTGGGATTTTTTTAATCCTGAAATTAATTTTTGACTTTGCAAAAAATAGAAGAAGCGATAAAATTTAGCGCGCGCTCCCCCTATTTCACCCACTAACCCCACCATCAGAAAACACCCCGTGAAGCATACTCAGTTTGGCATTCACCGCGGCAACGTCGGCGTCACTCCCGTGTGTGTATATATCGCTGATGGCGTTCCGCGCCGCTTTGAACCCCCCGAGGTCGCGGGGGAAAGCGGCCACCCGTAACCGCGAACCGCCGCTCTGGCGCTTACCGACAATGTCCCCCGGACCCCGTAGGCATAGGTCGACTTCCGATATGAAAAATCCGTCGCTCTCTTCGTAGAGTACTTTCAGGCGGCTTTTGGTTGTATCGGTGAGGCCGTTGGTGTCGTCGTACATCAGGAATGCGTACGATTGCTCGCTCCCCCGTCCTACCCGTCCACGGAGCTGGTGGAGTGTTGACAACCCGAAGCGCTCGGCGTGATCTACGAGCATGCAGGTTGCGTTCGGGACATCCACTCCGACTTCGATGACACTGGTGGCTATGAGTACCTGGGTTTTACCGCTGACGAATGCATCCATGATGGCTATCTTTTGCTGGTCGTCCAGTTTTGAATGGATGCACGCCAGTTGGTAATCGCGGAAGTGACCGGATTGCAGCTCTTCGTACATGGCGGCGGCTCCGCGGATCGCCGGGGGCGCGGGGGCGGCGGGTGCGGCGGGGGCGGTATCTTCTGGTTGCGGCGCGGGGGGCTGGGCGCGCTCGGCAGACGGGGATTCGGCGGAGGAGGGTTGGTCGAAAAGACTTTCCCCGTATGGGTCATCGGGGGCGGTGCCGTCGAGGCCGATTTGCGGGTAGACAAAGTAGGCCTGGCGGCCTTTGTCCAGCTCGGCTTTGACGGCGGCGTAGGCGCGCGTTTCGTTTGACTGTTTGACCAGGTGCGTCCGTACGGTGCGGCGCCCTTTGGGGTAGGTTTTGATTGCGGCGATGTCGTAGTTGCCGTACATACCAAGGGTCAGGGAGCGCGGTATGGGGGTGGCGGTCATATACAGTTGGTGTACCCGCTCGCCTTTTTCCTTTAACGCCACCCGCTGCTGGACGCCGAACCGCTGCTGTTCGTCAATAATAATAAGGCGCAGGTTTTTATAGACAACCTGTTTACTGAACAGCGCGTGGGTGCCGATGATCAGTCCTACGGTGCCGTCGGCCAGTCCTCCCAGGATGCGCTCGCGTTCGCCCCGCGGGGTAGAACCGGTCAGTAACGCCATCCCCCTCTGGCCCTGGGTGGGCGCAGCGAGGGCGGGGGCAAGTATTTTTTGTGCGCTGGCGTACTGCTGGTGAGACAGCAGCTCGGTCGGCACCATGAAGGCACATTGGCCGCCGGCGGCAATAATCGGCACCGTTGCCAGCAGTGCCGCCAGGGTCTTGCCGACGCCGACATCGCCCTGCAGGAGTTTGCGCATGACGTGCGCGCCTGCACCCGCGGAGTCGGGCGGCGTGGTTGCGGGTGGTGCAATTTCGCGGCATATCTGCTGCAATACCGTCAGTTGATCTGCGGTCATTGGGAACGGCAGTGCATCGATGGTTTTCTGCAGCCGCTCGTCAAAAGTGTACGGGGTCTGCCTGTCCGCGCCGGCGTCAGGCGGGGCACTGGTAGGTGCGGGACGCCGGTGCCGCGGCGCGGCTCCCCCTCCTTGGAGGCGGTACTGCAGGGCCAGGAGTTCGTAGCGGACCAGGGTGGCGCGTGCCGCATACGCACCGGGCAGGGTTTTCGGACGGTGAATACCCCGCAATGCCGCCCCAAGGGGTTTGAGCGCATAGCCGGCAGCGTCGAAAGTAACCGAGTTGAACGCCGATAAGTCGCACGCATCCAACAGCGATTGGATAATACTATCCAGGCGCTTCTGGCTGATGCCGCCGATTTGGGTGTACAGCGGCAGCACGCGGTTAAACCGGGAATACAGGGGACGCTTCTCTGTAACCGGCTCAAACTCAAACTGCGATGTCTGCAATTTTTGATACCGGAATGTAAAACTGCCGGATAGGTAAAAGGTTCCGTCCACCGGCAGGACGTACCGTAGGTTTGAGCGCCCAAAACATACCAGCTCGGCCTCGGTGCTCTCGTCCTTTATTGTAATGGTCAACGGAGCACGCGAATGCCGGGGCTTGTTGTGACTGCATACGGTAACAACGGTATTAACCTCTCCATCACGGTATTTGCTCAGCGGCACCGTAACGGTACGGTCACTGTAATCACGCGGGAGCAGTAGGAGAATATCCCGGGCGGTCGCACACCCCGCTGCCTCAAGCTTCCCCCGTGCCGTTGCGGGTATTAACCCACGGCTCTGCAGCCCCCGTAACGGGGTATCTATCGTAATAGTATCCATGCGCTGCTTAGCCGTAACGCTATAGTTACCACAGCCATAAGCACAATACAGCATGTCAGCTGCCACCCGTAGTGCATGCCCTCACTGATTTTAAGTATACGGAACACATGGCGGATAACCGGCTGTACTAGTTGGTCCACAAATCTCGTCACCCTCTCTAGCGGAGGAAACGACAGTAATATTAATCGCAAAAACATTAACACCAACAGTGCCAGGGTGCAGAACGAACCTATATTCAAAGAGATGCTGATAAACAACAAGGGCAGGTAGAGTAGACTAATTGGCCCGTCATGCCTCCACTCTTGCAGGAAATTCAAAACTGTAGAGAAAAACAGCAGCAGAAAGATAGGCCAAAAATCTACCGGCCCGAATTTTAGTATCTTAATACGCTTCCCGGCATCAAACAGCGGACGCGTTAACATGACAATAAATCTAGCCACATAGTTATTTCCCAGCGCGGGCATCCACGATATGACAATGCGCAGGATAATTAAAACAATTATCATGCTAAATAACATGCTCAATGCCTGCAGGACAATCATTCCAGCCACACCTTGTTCACCAGGGGTATTTTGCCAAGCTCGGCAATCAATTCATCGTTATACACCACCCGTAAATCGGAAGAGGCCCTGACAACCTCGGCGCCCTCACTGCCTCCCGCGTCGACAGTGCTGCTGCCGTTGGCACCGCCGTTCAGCTGCTCCGCGTTGTCTTTTCCGTTAGGAATATGAAAGTAGACGGAGCTGTCTCCGCGCCGGTTCAACAACACCATGCGTATATTCCACATCCACTCCGCGACGTCATCTGCCCCGCCCTCGGCCCCGCTGCCGTTTGCAGCAGCATTGTCGTTAATAACACCGGCATCAATCGCACCTGCCCGCCCGGGGATGTGTGCAAATTCGATGTGCACGTTGCGTGCATACATGGCCTCCAGGGCCCGCAGGGTCTGTAACTCCTGCACCGTAACGAAGGCACTGGCGCGGTTGGCATACATGGTTACGTTTGCCCCAATAATCGTATTCGGCACAGCCACGGCCAGATCTGTCTCAATTTCCCGCTCAACATTCTCCGACGGCTGCCGCTGCCTGGAGTAAAATTTTATTATCTCGCGCTCCATACTGTGATCTTCCAACGATATTACCAGCATCCGCACTCCGCGTTTGCTGGTACTGACCCGGGTACTGCGCACAAACCCAAACACCTTGTGCCGCCCGGTAGTATTTTCGTCAAAATCTGCTAACAGGGTCGGGGACATTTGCTCAATAAAATCCTTGTACTCATCCAGGGGATGGTTGCCGAAGTAATCGCCTAACAGCTCTTTCTCGTACCCGGATATTTCCACCGGCGAGATGCTGGACGGCTCCGAGGGTATCTCAACGGCAGCCTCACTGGTATCAAACAGATTCTGTTGCCCTATTTTCCGTTGCTGGCGTATCTCCTGGGCCATCCCCAGGTACCGGTCAATGTTTTCAATAAGCGCGGCGCGGTCGGGATACAGGGTATCGTAGACCCCCGTCTTAATGGTAGCAGTCAGGGCGATGCGGTTCACTAGACTCATATCCATGCACGCCAGAAATTCTGTCAACGATTCAAACGGACCGTCTTCTTCCCGGGTACGCACAATTTCTGCCGCGGCACGTTCGCCGACAGTTTTTATTGCTGCCAACCCGAAGATAATCCGCCCGTCCCGTACCGTAAAGAACTCCTGACTGCCTTCAAGAGTTGGGCGCATAACCTCAATGCCCATGCGTTTTGTCTCTTGCAGGTATTTATAAAATTGGTCGACGTTATTTCTCTCGTTTGTAAGGTTTGCGGCCATAAACTCCATGGGGTAGTGGGCTTTAAGGTAGGCCGTCTGGTAGGCCAGAGTAGAGTACCCGGCGGCGTGTGATTTATTGAACCCGTACTCGGCGAACGGAGTCAGGAGATCGTAAATCCTATTGGCAGTATTTTTTTCTATACCGTTACCCTCTGCCCCTGATACAAACTCCTTACGCATCTGCACCATGACTTCGGCCTTTTTCTTCCCCATTGCCCGGCGCATCAAATCCGCACGGCTCAAACTGAATCCCGCTATTTTCTGGACAATCTCAATTACCTGCTCTTGATAGACAATAATCCCATAGGTCTCCTGCAGCAGCTCTTTCAGTTCCGGCAATATATAATCTGCCGGCGTCGCACCGCTCTTGGTGCTCACATAGCGGTCAATGTGCTCCATCGGGCCCGGACGGTACAGGGACGTCAAGGCGATCAGGTCCTCAATCCGCTCTGGTTTCGCCTGCTTCAACAGTTGCTGCATGCCGCTGTTTTCAAACTGAAACACCGCCGCACTTTCACCGCGCGCGAGCATAGCAAAGGTCTCCGCGTCATCCATGGGGATTGCATCTACATCAAACTCCGGGACGCGCTCGCGGATAAGGCGCTGGCAGTCGGCGATCAACGTCAGGGTCTTCAGCCCCAGGATGTCCATCTTAACCAACCCGCACTCCTCCAGGTAGTCCATCGAAAACTGTGTGGTAACGTTCCCGGATTTCGGCTCGCGGTACAGGGGCATGTACTCTTTGATGGTATGCCTGCCAATTACAATACCGGCCGCGTGGATAGAGGCGTGCCGCCGCAGTCCCTCTAGTTTTTCGCAGATGGCAAATAGTTTCTCGTGAATCCCCCCGCGCGCACGGATGTCTCTCAGCTCTTTCTCGGACTTAAGCGCAGCCGCCAACCCTGAGGCAAACGGAATATGCTTGGCAATCGCATCGGCCTCGCTCAACGGCACGTCCAACACTCGGGCAACATCACGCACCACCGCCCGCGCCCCCAGGGTCCCGAAGGTAATTATCTGACAGACATGATCGTGCCCGTATTTCTCGGTAACATAATCAATCAACTCGCCCCGCTTCTCGTAACAGAAATCAATATCAAAGTCAGGCATAGACACACGGTCGGGGTTCAGGAACCGCTCAAAGAGCAGCCGGTAGTGTATCGGGTCAATATCGGTAATGTACAAACTATAGGCAACCAGCGACCCCGCACCTGACCCGCGCCCGGGACCGACCGGAATATTGTTGCGCCGGGCATAGTTAACAAAGTCCCATACAATTAAAAAATATCCCGTGTACCCCATGCGGGTAATAACATCCAGCTCGTAGTTAAGCCGTTCGGTCAACTGACTCCAATTCATGGTTGTGGGGTTTTCTGTATTTGCCGCTGCGCCCGCAACACTCGTGTTCGCATCAGCAACCACAGCTACCGCCGCGCCCGCAGCCGCGCCCGCACCAGCGGCATCCGCCGTACCAGCAGCATCAGTCTCACCTGCGGCCTCTCCAGCGGCAACTGTCACACCAGCGGCAACTGTCACACCAGCGGCCTCACCAGCGGCATCCGTCACTCCATCAGCGCCCGCCGTCTCTCCAGCGGCATCCGTCGCTCCAGCGGCCTCTCCAACGGCACCCGCCGCCTCTCCAACGGCACCCGCCGCCTCTCCAACGGCACCCGCCGCCTCTCCAACGGCACCCGCCGCCTCGCCAGCAGCATCCGTCTCCGAATCAATCCCCACGGCAGCCGCGTCAGCAGCCGCCCCCGGGTACCGGCGCGCCAACCCCGCCTCAGCAAGATGGCGCAAATACCCTTCGGGCGACGAAAACTCTTTCGGAATTTCAAAATCAGGCATCTGCGCCCCAGGGAATTCCATCTCAAAGTTACACCGCTCCGCAATCTCCACCGCATTGCTAATCGCCTCCGGGTTGTCGCGAAACAGCTCTTTCATCTCCCCCGCACTCTTCAGGTAAAACTGATCGCTGGGCAGAATCATACCCTTACTCATGGTCCGCGTCCGCCGCCCAATGCACAACAGGACATTATGCGCTTCGGCATCGTCCTGCGCCGTATAGTAGGTATTATTCGTCGCAACAACCCCCACGGTGTACTCTTTAGACAACCGCAGCATCTCGTCGTTAATTAACTTCTCTTCCCCCGTCCCGTGATCCTGCAGCCCAAGATAAAAGTTCTCCCGCCCAAACACCTCCAGGTAAAACCCCACCCGCTCCCGCGTCTGCTCACGCCGGTTCGCCCGAATATGAATCCCCACATCCCCCCGCTCGCCCCCACAGACCGCAATCAGCCCCGCACTGTACCGCTCTAGCAACTCATCATCAATCCGCGGCCGATAGTAGAACCCCTCGGTGTACGCCAGCGTACTCAGCTCCACCAGACTCCGATACCCCTCGGCATCCTTCGCCAGCAACAGCGTCCGCGCCAGATCATCCTGCTGACTCGCCGTCCTGTTCGTCCGCCCCAGCCGGTGGTGGTAGAAATCACACCCGATAATCCCCCCGACTCCGGCCTCCGCGCACGCCTTATAAAACTTCACCGCGCCAAACAGATTCCCCATATCCGTCAGGGCAATCTTCCCCATTCCCTCGCGCGCCGCAAACCCGACAATCTGCTCAATCGTCGAAGTCGAATTCAGAAGACTATAATCCGAATGAACGTGCAGGTGCACAAAATCTGCCATTATTTTTATAATACCACAAATCTCATCAGTAGTTTAGATAGCCAGAGGGGGGGACCCCCCCTCGCTGCAGCCAGCGCGCCGCGCCTGCCTGCGGCAGCCGCGCCACCAGGCGGCTACCCACGCGCAAGCGCGCGGGTACGGGCTCACTCCGCTCCGCCCGCCGCCGCCTTCGCTTGCTTCCGCTACCCCCCGCCGCTATTGCAAAGATATTAAGTCACAAAGAAAGAAGACAATCCTAAATGCGCCGGCACCCCGGCGCCAATGAACAGACGCTACCCCCCGCCGCTTCTGTAAAGATATTAAGTCACAGGCAGGTACAGCAAAGCGTAATGCGCCGCCATCGCGGCGCCAACAACAGACGCTACCCCCCGCCGCTTCTGTAAAGATATTAAGTCACAGGCAGGTACAGCAAAGCGTAATGCGCCGCCATCGCGGCGCCAACAACAGACGCTACCCCCCGCCGCTTTCGTAAAGCAGATGTCTCCCACGCCGCAGCAGAGCCAAACACGTTATATTTGCGGTGCAGGAAAATTCGCAATTCTCTTGACGCACATACAACAACTGTGATACCGTATCCTATATTAAGGAGAAAGTATGAAAAAATTAAGAATTATTGGCGTAGCATTTATTACGCTTGCTATATTTATTTTTGCAGGATGCGCGGATAGCATTGACGCTTGCCCCACGGTTGAAGGCGAGAACGCAACAACCTTTACCGGCCATGGATACTATGGGACACCGGTGCCGGGTTGCTATGGTTATGTATATGGAAACAGGAAAGCATGCCCGGATGCTCCATTGGGATGGAGAATACTTTACGAAAGTCAAAACACAAATGGTAGTATAACATGTGCTTATGGGCATGGGATATAAACTATCTTTGCAAGCAGCCAGGCATGATACCCAGCGCTCACAATCTCCAGTGCAGATAACTGGACATCAATGGCGCCGGGGCGTTGCAACAGCCAGCGGGTTGATGGTATAATTAACTATGAATACATTAAGAGTGATTGGCGCAGTAACTATTATAGTTGCTATATTTATTTTTGCAGGATGTGTGGATAGTCTTGAAGACTGCCCCACGGTTGAAGGCGAGCGTGCAACAACTTTTACCGGCCTTGGATATGATGGGGAGCCGGTGCCGGCTTGTTATGGGTATACATATGAGAACAAGAAGGCATGCCCGGATGCTCCGTTGGGATGGAGAATATTTTATGAAAGTCAAAACACCAACGGTAGTATAACATGCGGCTATGCGCCTGGGGCATAACCTATCTTTGCAAGTAATTTCGGCAGTACCAACAGCACCGAGTATTTAGAAACAACAAAACGCTAGACACCGAAAAACGGCGCAAACACACTACCAATACACTCCAACCCAATATCAATGTATGGTGCGGCACCAATGACATACACCCCCCTTTCCATGTATAATACAAAACAAAACCCATGGCACAGCACAACCACGGCATAATCATCGGCCGCTTCCACCCCCCGCACACCGGGCACTGCTTCCTCATCGAGGTAGCCGCCCGCTCGTGCAAAACCGTCACCCTGTTTCTCTGCTCCCTCCCCGACGAACCAATCGCCGGCGAACTCCGCAAGGCGTGGCTTACCGAACTATTCCCCAATGTAACCATCACCCACATCTCCACCCCCAACCCCGACGCCGCCCGTGACAAACCCCGCGCCCTCGAGATCTGGGCCCAAACCATCAAAACCGCCTCCCAGAAGGGAGAAAAAATATCGGCAGTATTCGCCTCAGAGCCCTATCTCCCCGAGTTGGCAAAGCTCCTCCGTGCAACCCCCGTGATGGTCGACCAACCCCGCCAGTACATCCGCATCAGCGGCAAGCAGATAATGGACAAACCCCTGCGCTACTGGAACTACCTCCCCGCCCCCGTGCGCCGTCACTTCCTGTTAGAGATACAAATAATCGGCGACAACACCACCCGCCGCCGCGAGGCAATTACCCAATACCTGTACCGCCGCTACCACGCCACACTCTGCCAACCGGAAACCACCCCCACCGGTGTTCCGGCAAACCCAATAATCCCCGGGGCGCTCCACGACTACGCCCACCGCATACTCATCCGACCGCTCCCCGCACCGGCGGCACCAATCATCGGCACCCACCTGACCAACGCCCCCAACCTCGCCTCCCTCGCAGCCGCCGACCGCCACTACTACCCCCCTCTCTATCTATTCGCGACCCGCAGCGCCCGCCGCCAGCACGCCCCCGCCGCGGACGGCGACACCGCCCTCCTCCCGCAAGCCGGATGGCGGCCCAGAATATCCGCCCTACTCCGTACCCGGTACGGACTGCGCCCCTAGGCTAAATACCTAGGTTAAATATTTTTCCAGAAACGTCCAGACAACAGTACCCGCCAGCAGCCCGCCCAGAATACGCATCACAATCCGCTGCTGCCGTTCGTTCGCCAACAGCCTCCGCAACGCAACCCCGCAGAACACCCACAGGCTCCCAAACAGCGGAAACAGGACGCTAAACAGCAGCGAAATAGTCGCCAACCGCGCCCAGAAAAATTCATCGCTCGGAACAAACGTAGCGATCCCGGAAATAACAATCGTCCACGCCTTCGGGTTAATCCACTGGAACAAAATAGCAAACGCCACATACCCCAACGGCGACCGCCGGACATCCGCCTTCCCCCCGCTATCTTTGTGCCGCTTCGCCTTCGGGAACGCGATGGTATAAGACAGGTACAACAGCACCGCCCCACTGATATACATCAATATCTCCGAGAAAACCGGCACCCGCTGAAACAGCGCCCCCAGCCCGAGCCCCACACCGCCCCACAGGATCACCATCCCGATGCACACCCCAGCCAGGTAACTATACGCGTAGAGCTTCCCACGCCGCTCGGCAACCGTCATAATAATAATATTATTCGGCCCGGGCGTCACACTCAGGAGCGTACAAAACAGCACCATCTGCCAACTCAGAAATTGAAACAGCATAATTGGCATTGTACACTAATTGCCGCAATTTTTCCGAGACATGATGTTTATGCGGGGGGCGCTGCCCCCCTCGCTCCATAATTTTTTAACGCCCATTTTTAACGGGCTCACTAACGCTCGCCCTAAATGGGCTAAAATTATTCCACTACCCCCGGTCGCAGTTGTAAAGATATTAAGTCCTAAATAGATATAGCAATCCCGAATGCGCCGGCACCCCGGCGCCAATAAAGCAAAGCTACCCCCCGTCGCTTCTGTAAAGATATTAAGTCACAAGAAAAGAAGGCAATCCTAAATGCGCCGGCACCCCGGCGCCAACAAACAGACGCTACCCCCCGCCGCTTCTGTAAAGCATGCGTCTCCCACGCAGCAGCGGAGTCACATGCACCGTAGCCTGCCAATAACAGACAGAGAAATATACACTATAATAGAGAGAGACAAAGTATGACCCACCAAACCTGGCAACTCGGCACCGACCCAGATGGAACCCCCATCACCGCTTACCATATCGATAACGGGCACGGCCTGACCCTAACCGCAACCACCTTCGGGGCAACGCTCCTCGCAGTCCAGCACGATGGGTGTAACCAGATAATCGGGTTCCTCGACCCGCAGCACGACGGCACCGCGCCGCCCGCCGATACAGTAACCGATATCTGCACCCCCGGGTCGTACATCGGCTCCACGGTAGGCCGGGTCGCCAACCGCATCAAAGGTGGAGAGGTTACCATTGACGGCACCCGCTACGAATTGTCAAAAAATTTCCTCTCTCACCATACCCTGCACGGCGGGTTCCGCGGGCTTTCGTACATCAACGCCTGGGAGGGAAGCATAGAGAGAAACGGGAACTCCATCGCCGTGCGCTTTCACCACACCAGCCCCGACGGAGCAGAGGGCTTCCCCGGAGCCCTGGAGATCACGGTAACCTACCGCCTCACCCCCGATAACTGCCTGTGCATAGAGTTCCACGCCCTCTCCGATTGCCCCACGCCTGTTAACCTAACCAACCACGCCTACTGGAACCTCGCCGGCGCGGGCCGTGTGGATACCAACCACCTGCTCTACATCAACGCAGACCGCCGCCTGACCTCTCCCGCTCCTGACGGCATCTTCGAAGGAGCCATCACCGAAGTGGAAAACACCCCCCACGACTTCCGCACCCTCCGGGCACCACTCGCGCCGGGTACCGCTGACGCACCCGATCCCGCGCCCGCTGCCTACGACACCGCCTACCATCTCAACGGCACCGCCGCGCCCTCGCACTACACCCCGCCGGTTACCTCCGCGCGCCCCGACCTGCCAGTGGCGGCCTACGTCCAGTTGGCGGATGCCTCCCGGGGCATGCTGGTAAGCAGCACCTATCCGTCAATGCAGCTCTACCTCCCGGGGGCACTGCCGGTGCCGCCAGTACCGGGGCGCTTCGTCAATTACGGGGCGCTCTGCCTGGAGTGCCAGCTTCACACCGACGCCCACCGCTTCCCCGAGCTCCCGACCACCATTCTCCCGCCCGGCACACCCTACCGGCACACCACCTGCCACCAGTTCTACCGCGCACGGGATATTGGTAGTAAATAGCGCCCTGCATTTGACCCACCGCCAAAGTGCGCATAAAAATTTGACAAGATACAGCATCACCGATATAATATAGGTATGAGCAGTCTTGCCTTTATAGGTACCAAATATGCATCGTTGTATATCACGTTTCATTCATATATGTCTAATCAAGGAGGATAGACGATGGAAAATGCTATAAAAGAAGGGTTGAGATATTTCGAGACAATAGAAAATGACCTGGTAAAAAAATATGAGAATAAGTTTGTAGTTATCGCACATGATAAAGTACAGGGCATTTACGAAACAGACAAAGAAGCATATATACAGGCGTCACGCAAATTCAAAGAAGGAACTTTTTTGATTCGGCAATGTTTGAAAAAAAGAACTCCCGCGGTCTTCCATTCTAGAGCATATCTATAGTTAGTTGTGTCAGATATACCTCATCGATCTTTTTGTACAAATTACCCATCTCGGGCACTTACATTGCATACGAATGTTGCGATAAAAAAAGTGACGGAAAAATCTAATGAGAAACTAAAAACATATAAGGCACTATGGGACACTGGGGCTACACAATCTGTAATAACAAAAAACATTGTCGATGATTTACAACTGGTTCCAATTGACAGTATTCCCGTACACCATGCCGGGGGCAAGTCGCTTTCCGATGTATATTTGATAGATATCGTACTGCCAAATCATGTTATTTTTTCTGCCTTACGCGTTACAACCATGCAAGTTACAAATAATTTCCCTATTAATGTACTTATAGGTATGGATATAATTTCTAGTGGAGATTTTGCTGTCACAAATCACAACGGAAAAACTTCTATGTCTTTTATGTTCCCATCCTATCAGAAAATAGATTTCGTAGATATTGCCGATAAAATTAATATGGAAAAATTTGGCAACAGAGAACAAAAAAGAGATACGAAATCTAATGGGGATAAAAAATGATGTATTCCATAGATTTATTTAATACACAGGTAAATAGCGCACTGTATATTTGACCCCTCGCCTGCATGTATATTACAGTAATACATTATGACATATATTGAAGCAGCATTAAAAGTTCTCAAAACCGCAGGCGAGGCAATGTCCGCGGATGAGATTACCGACATTGCCATTAAGGAAAATATGATTAAACCTGACGGCAAAACACCCGTCGCTACGATGGGAGCAACGCTCTATACCGATATGCAAAAAAACGGCGACAACTCACAGTTTATACAAACGGCGCCGGGAAGATTTGCATGCCGTGGTCCCAGCGGCAAAAAGACACAGGGGAAATCTACCAAGAGTATTGTCTATGTAGTAACCAATCCGGCCATGGATGGTTACGTTAAAGTAGGCATCACGGACAATCTGGACGCACGGGTACGCGGATTAGACCAAACCAACACTCCCCTTCCCTTTGAACTCTATTATGCGGCAGAGGTGAAAGATGCCGAAAAGGTTGAGCGGCATATCTCCACAGCTTTTTCCGATAAGCGGGTACGCAAAAATCGGGAATTTTACGAAATAGATCCAGAGCAGGCGGTCGCAGTAGTTGAACTGGCGGCACTGCGGCAGATAACCCTACGGGATAAGCTGGATACCGAAGACAACAAAGCACTGGAAAAAGCAAACGAGAAGGCGGAAAGATTTAGTTTTAAAATGGTAGATATTCCGCCTGGCAGCACATTGTATTTTAAAGATGACGACAGCATCACCTGTGAAGTAGTCAATAATAGACACGTACGCTACGAAAATGAGGAGATGCCCTTAAGCACGGCTGCAAGACTGGCACGAGGGGAAACTGGCCGTGGTCGCCAGGGAGTCCGTGGATCACTGTATTGGAAATACGAAGGCGAGACCCTACAGGAGAGACGAGAGAGAATAGAGAACGAGTAGGCATCCCTAGTCCGCTAGCGGGTTCGGAGTTCCGCGCTAGGCATGCTTGCGGTGGCGGGCGCGTTTGCGGCCGCCAGACGGGGCGGGGGTAACGGGGGCGTATCTACTTCACCAGCGGCGCCCCGGCCGAGCCGCAAGCACGCCGACCGCACCGGCGCGCAGCGGCGGTGGGGGAGCGCCCTGATAATGATGCAAAAAATATTACAGAATTCCCGCAAAAGTACTTGCATGGCTTGTGCGCGTTCGTGTATACTAAAAGAAAAAAATCTAGGAGATATTATAGGAGTGAGTTATGGCAAAACAACTTGTCTTTAACGAAGAGGCACGACGTGCCTTACTGCAGGGCGTGGAAAAACTTTCCAGCGCTGTCAGGGTAACGCTTGGGCCTCGAGGGCGCAACGTGTTGCTAGACAAAAAATTTGGAGCACCGACTGTTACGAAAGACGGTGTTTCTGTGGCCAGGGAAATTGAACTGGAAGAGGCAACAGAAAACATGGGTGCCCAGTTGCTGAAAGAGGTAGCAACGAGAACAAATGATGTGGCTGGTGACGGTACCACTACGGCAACGGTGTTGGCGCAGAGTATCATCAAAGAGGGCATGAAGAGCGTGGCCGCGGGGATTAACCCGATGGCAATTAAGCGCGGCATCGATAAGGCTGTGGAAGAGACCGTGGAGTACGTTCTTTCGCAGGCAAAGAAAATAAACGACAAGGAGGAGGTCGCTCAGGTTGCAGCAATTAGTGCCAATAACGATAGAGAAATTGGTGAAGAGCTTGCGGCAGCGATGGAGAGGGTCGGGCAGGACGGAGTTATTACCGTCGAAGAGTCCAAAACCATCGATACCTCGACCGATTTTGTCGAAGGTATGCAGTTTGACCGCGGGTTTGTCTCGCCGTACTTTGCCACAAACAAAGATACGATGACGGCTAACCTGGATAATCCTTTGATCTTGATTCACGATAAGAAGATATCGAGCATGAAGGATTTGCTGCCGATTCTGGAGAAGGTGGCGCAGCAGTCGAAGCCGATTCTGATTATTGCCGAGGATATTGACGGTGAGGCATTGGCGACGCTGGTGGTGAACTCCATCCGCGGGACGCTGAATGCGGTTGGGGTGAAGGCCCCGGGGTTTGGCGATCGGCGTAAGGCGATGTTGGAAGACATTGCGGTGCTGACCGGCGGACAGGTCATTTCCGAAGACATTGGGTTGAAGCTGGAAAGTGTAGACATTAGTCAACTGGGGTCGGCGCAGTCGGTGAAGGTAGATAAAGAGAACACTACTATCATCAACGGTGCCGGACAGGGGAAAGACCTGCAGGCCCGTATTGCTCAGATCAAGGCGCAAATTGACGACACCTCGTCCGATTACGACCGCGAGAAGCTGCAAGAGCGTTTGGCCAAGCTGGCCGGCGGGGTTGCGGTTATTAACGTCGGTGCGGCCACTGAGGTTGAGCTGAAAGAGAAGAAGCATCGTGTTGAAGATGCGTTGTCTGCTACCCGGGCGGCCATCGAAGAGGGCATTGTTGCCGGAGGCGGGCTCATTCTTGTACAGGCAATCAACAAACTTGAGAAATCTGACCTGAGTAAGCTGGATAGCGACGAAAAGACCGGGTATGCAATTGTCAAACGGGCCCTTGAAGAGCCGATTCGGCAAATTGCTATCAACTCTGGGGTTGACGGCTCTATTGTTGCCGACCGTGCGCGTCACGAGAAACCTGGCATTGGGTACAATGCGGCGAGTAACAAATGGGTGAACTTGATTGAGGGTGGAATTATTGACCCCGCGAAGGTTACCCGTTCGGCGCTGCAGAACGCGGCCTCGGTGGCTAGCTTGATGCTGACAACCGAGTGTATCGTGGCTGATCTTCCTGAAAAAGATGACGGCGGCGGCGCGCCTGGCGGTATGCCGCCTGGTGGAATGGGCGGCATGGGGGGAATGGGCGGCATGATGTAGCCCCCACCCTCTTGGCTGCTTTCTCTCTTGCGGGTTTGCGAGAGAGGGAGTACAGAGCGGCGGCGTGGACTTTATATGTATATATAGAGGGTCTGCGCCGCCGTTTTTTTATTGTACGCGGGGGGCCGCTCGCTAGTGCGCTGCGGGTTCGGTAGTTTTGGCGTCGCGGTACAGGGGGTGGGTGTTGCGCCGGTAGAGTTCGTATTGACCGCCTGCGTGGTACGACGAACGCACCAGCGAGCCGGCCTCGCAGTGGCGGAAGCCTTTTTCCAGTGCCAGCTCTTTGAGTTCGGCAAATTCTTCTGGTCGCCACCAGCGCTGCACTGCCAGGTGGGCCCGGGATGGCTGCAGGTATTGGCCGAGGTTAAGGATGCTGACCTGGTGGTCGAGCAGGTCATCCATGGCTTGCCCTACCTCTTCGAAGGTCTCCCCGAGGCCGAGCATAAGGCTGGATTTGGTGACGGCGTTGGAGTCAATTTTCTTGACAGTCGATAAAAATTCCAGCGAGCGGTTGTACTCCGAGCGGGAGCGTACCTGGGGGGTTATCCGCCGCACCGTCTCCAGGTTGTGCGAAAGTATCTCTGCCTTCGACTGGCAGAGAATTGCAATGCTATCGTAATCGCCCATCAGGTCGGACGAGAGTACCTCTATGGTGCACCGCGGGGCCAGCTTGCGTATGGATGCAACGGTTGCGGTAACGTGCTTTGCCCCGCCGTCGGACATGTCGTCGCGGTTGACCATGGTGATAACCACGTGCGCCAGGTCCATCTCTGCCACTGCTTCGCCGACCTTACGGGGTTCGGCTAGATCGACCCCGCGGGGCAGGCCGGTTTTGACCGAGCAGAAGCGGCAGCGCCGCGTACAGGTATCGCCCAGGACCATAAATGTAGCAGTGGCGTGTTCGCCCCAGCACTCGTGGATATTAGGACAGCGGGCCTCTTCGCACACGGTGTGCAGGCTTTTGGAGCGCATTAATGTCTGCAGGCGCCGGAATGAGCGGTTGTGCTCTGCCGATTGTGCCAACCGCGTCCGCAGCCACGCCGGTTTGCGGCTGTAATTATTGATTGCCTGTCCGTCTCCGGGCGGGGGGCTTGCCTCTGCGGCGGCGGGTGCGGGGGTGTTTGCCTCAGGCACGTCCACGGTCTCTTGCGCGATATTCACTGAAGTATGCTCGCTAGCCGTTTTTTCGGAAGCCTCGCCTCGGTACGTGGTATCCATAGATTTTACTAGTATATATCACCACCCGCCCGGGCGCAACTGCACCAATAGACAGCGGTAGTACGTTAATTGTACTTATCAAACAGCCGGTTGGTGAGCTGCTGGGCAATATAGTTGACCGCAGCATCTACGTATCGGTTGTTGTAGAGCATCTTTTTGAGCCGGGCAATCCGCTCTTTGTCTATTTCGCGTGAAACTCTAGCCATCTAGCCATTCACCCCAAATGCCGACGGGTAATACTTGCATTCCCAACTGCCGCTGTCAACAAACAGTACATCAAAGCTCATTGCTGTATTTTGCCAGCGTGGTCTGTTTGATAAAAAAACCATGGCGGTATTGACAATCCTTAATTGTTTCCTTTTACTCACAGAAAACTCCAGCCCTGCCAGCGCAGAGCACGGCCAATACTTAACTTCGATAAACGACATTCGTCCTGCACGTACAGATATAATATCGACCTCTCCCCGCCGTGCGTGATAGTTAATTTCTAAAATTTTGTGCCCGCGGTGCGCCAGGTAATGGCAGGCGATCGTCTCTCCTATCTTCCCTTTCCGGCGGCCTCGTATTTTCGATACAGTAGTGCCCACAATGTTAATAATGGCGCAATACGCGTCAATGCATGCGCGCGGATTACCGTTTTGCCGCAATAATAGCCGCCAGTATTTCGGCCACAATTATATAGAGGTCGGTCGGTATGTGATCGCCAATATCCATCTCAACTAGCCGCGACGCTAGGTCCGGCTGGCGGATAACGGAGATATTGTGCTCTTCGGCAATTTTCAGCAGGCGATCGGCCAGCTCGCGGCGGCCTTTCGCAACGAGCAGCGGCGGCTCTTCCGCGACGGCATATTCCAGGGCCGCGGCAATTCCGCCCGCGTGCTGGCCGCCTGGGGACAGCAGGGAGTTAGGCTTTGACATTGATATGCCTCAAGACAGCGCCGTCGTCCGCGCCGCCCGCGCCCGCGCCCGCGCCCGCTGCCTTCTCCTCATCACCGATTGGTATTGCAGAAATATCTGCTATGCCCCACCTGGCCAGCCGGCGGGAGAGCTGCGGGATAACCGTTTGCATTATAGCGGGCATCGCGCTATCGTCGCTGCCAACCATAACACGGCGCCCGGCGCCCTGGAGCGGATGAATATAGATACGCCAGACACTGCCTCCGTCGAGCACCACGTTAACAACTGCCTCGGTGCATCGCTGTGCCGCATCTTCAAAACGCAGGCGGATTGCGCCCTCTATATCGCTCGGGGGCGCGCCTGTCTCTTGTGCACTGTCCTGTCCCGCGGCGGCGGCGGGGGCGCCGGTGGGTACGCGCATTGAAAACGGCAGGGTAATCCAATGCTGGCCGCCGTCCTTGTTCGATTTTAAGTGGTTCGTCAGCGTGTACAGTGCATGCAGGGCGTCGGTATTTTCGATGCGATCGGCAGCGTCAGTTTCTGTCTGCGCCTTTTTGTCTTTCCGCTTTCGTTGTTCGTTCCCGCCCCCGGCGGGGGCGCCGCCGTGGTGTTGGGCAGGGGGGCGGCCGCCGCGCTCGTGGGTTTCGGCAAACGCGATGACCGCGTCGCTATCCTCGGGGGCAATGCCGCGCTCGTAGAGCTGACGGATACCCGCAAGCAGCTGCTGCCGCTGCGCCCCTGGTGTGCGGCGCTGTAACTGCTGCGCCAGCTCCCGGGTGTGCTGCAGCGACCCTGGTATTGCACTCTGGGCGCCCAGTTCGCGCAGCAACACCGTAAGCGGACGCAGTTCTGCTGCAATTCTCGCATCAGCCGCGCCCCCGCCGGGGCCTGCTGGGTCGGCTATTTTTAAAAATAACCTTCCGTTCTCAATAGTGGTCAAAACCCGCAAACTGGCTCCGCGCTGTAACGCCAGGGTACTGTGGGCACGGAGCACCTGACCGCGAAAGCCAATCAGCCAGCTTCCACTGCGGGTCAGGGGTTTTATAAGACGTATGGAGTGATATTCACCATCACGTACAGAAAAGTTTTTGGCGGCACCGAGCAGTATGCGCCCGGCATGGGCATCAACAGATACCGGCTGCGCCGCCACAATCAGAGCCCTCTATGCGCTCTCACGCTCTCTAACGGGAAGAGACTATCTGTTCGCGAACCTTTGCGGCCTTACCAACGCGGGAACGCAGATAATATAATCGTGCCTTCCGGACCTTGCCGAGGCGCACCACCTCGATTTTCTGGATTCGCGGTGAGTTGAGCGGAAATATACGCTCTACACCAATACCGGCTGCGGCAATTTTGCGGACACAAAACGTCCTGCTGGTACTGGCATTCTTTATATAGATAACCACTCCCTCAAAAATCTGGACGCGCTTAGTCGCACCTTCAACTATTAGATAGTGAACCTTGACAGTGCTGCCGGTACGAAATTCCGGCAGATCTGTACGTATTTGCTCCTGCGCGAAGCTTGCTACTGTACTACTCATTTTACTCTCCCTTATTGTAACATCTTTCCGCGGTTGTGACTAGTCTTTTTGTTACTCATTTTCATTCTCCACTCATTAATTTCCCGATGATTCCCGGACACCAGGACCTCCGGCACCTCTAGACCTTCCCACGAACGCGGGCGCGTGTAATGCGGGTACTCGAGCATGCCGTCCATGTGGCTCTCTTCGCGCAGCGAGTGCGCCGATATGGTGCCGTCGATATGGCGGATTAGCGCCTCGGCAATTACCAGCGACGAAAGCTCACCGGAAGAGATAACATAATCGCCGATTGACACCTCATAATCGACATAGCGGTCGATAACCCGCTGATCAATACCCTCATAGTGACCGCAAATAAAGATAAGCTGTTGGTGCTCCAGCAGTAACGGAACAGAGTCGGCATTAAAGCTGCGCCCGGATGGTGTGGCATAGACGACGCGCCGTCCTGCCTTGTCCTTATCGCCTTGTTCTTTAAAAATACCGTCCAACGCCCGCCCCAGGGGGACTGCAGAAAGCAGCATACCCCCGCCGCCCCCGTACGGGACATCATCACAATTTCGGTGTTGACCCATCCCGTATTCGCGCAGGTCCACGACCTTTACCTCAAGGAAATTATTCGCAATCGCTTTGCGAATAATTGCATTATCAAAATATGGATAAATTAATTTTGGGAAAAGCGTAATAAATATAAATTGCCGTACCATTGCAGGGCCTCCCGCGCGCGCGGGGCGATCAATCAATAATCTCTAGTACTATTCTGTGCTTGCCTTGCCGCACCGCTGCTGCGTTCAGCAATATACGGATGGCGTTTGCAATACGCCCCTGTTTTCCGATAATCTTGCCCATGTCGCCTTCGGCAACCCGTAATTCCAAAATTGTCGATTGCTCGCCTTCAACTCTAGTTACTTCAACCTTCTCTGGGTCGTCAACTAATACACGCGCTACGTACTCTACAAGTTCTTTTTCTAAATTGTCACTCACGTTCCACTCTCCTATTTCTCGTTCTCTTTTCTTCTTACACGCAGTACTAATCTTCGTACTGTGTCGGTCATCTGGGCGCCTTTTGACACCCAGTAATCAACGCGATCCAGCTGGATTGCAATCTGGTCTTCCTCATGAACCACCGCACTGTAGCGGCCAATCTCCTCAACCGCACGCCCCTGGCGCGGCGATCGGGAATCTATAACAATCACGCGATAAAACGGGCGGCGTTTTGCCCCCAAGCGCTTCAAACGAATCTTTAATGCCATGTTGTCTATATTGTATCAGGTTGGTAATTCTCAGTCAAGCGATATTGGAATATATTTATATTTTTTTTACCCTGATGATATTGGCGTTTCCACATACGATTGCGCACCCCTCGCAAGCGCCACAGCCGCATTATTTCCAACTCGCACAATATATACCACGCCTGGCGGTCATTGTCTTGTCCTGCGGCGTTTTTGTCCGCCGCAGCACTAGGGCGGAAATCCTGCACGGAACCTGTTTAATCTCTGGGAATTTTAGACGCCCCCGCCGCTCCTGCTATTATATGATCCACTCCAGCGACAATACTCAAACGCTCTATGCAGACGCATGGCAGCAGATATATTTCTATGCACACTACTAGCAACCAGAGATCACTCAGCTGGCATACGACCACTGGATATCACTGCCAGAATTCCTGCCGCTTGACCTTTTGCTGACACTCAACACAACCGTTAAAAGTGTTGACGACCTCGGAAATAGGGTATGTGATGTATCCCTATTGTATATCTGGAAGGGCTAGGATACCCTATCTAGAAGATTATAGTGTTCACACACTGCGTTAAATTGGACGTCATTTCCTCCTTTTCGAACGTTTTTTTCTAAAAGAGCGTCTAATTGACTGACTCCCTGACCAGAGGGCGTAACAACATCCAGAAGAGGACTGGAATAGGGCGATATCTTTTTGATTTTGGTGCCTTTCATGCGCGCCATAAAATATAGCCAAATATCATCCGCATAGGGCGCCAATGAGAGAAATTTCTTATCGTCAATCACATCTTCGTGCAAGAGTTTCTTTGAAAGCAGTGCGCCTGCTCCATGGGTTGGCAGTAGATCGCCTGCCGGACCCTGGTATCGCGGGGATTCTAATTTCCACTGCAGATAGGGGAGCGCTTGTCCCTGGTTATTGAGCGTAATTCTGTGCGCTCTGTGGCAATGAACGTAGTGAGGTTCTTTTCTGTAAGCACGATATAGGGAACTTAGCCAACGAGGCGAATATAGAAGATCATCATCAGCGGTGGCGATGACTGCATCAGGATAATCTTTTAGGGCGGGAATTATCTTACGATACGAGCGAGTATCCTTTCCTTTTACTTGTATAATCTCTAGACCACGTCTTTGCATAGCCAAGACCGCGGCAGGAATGTTTTTTATACTTTCATGCAAATACAGAAGAATACGATCCGGCTTGACGTTTTGATTCATAAGGGAGGCAAGCGTAATGTGCAAATAGGGAAGTCTGGATTCTATGGAGGTAAGACATACCAACAAGGGGGCGCGTTTGGGCATACTGCGCGTGCCGCGAAAATTAAATCCTGCACGTATTTTCTCTTGAAACATAAGATTGCGTTGACAGATTCGGCTCAGGTATTCTTTTATACGCTTAAAGAAATATCTTCCCCTTCTAGGCGGAGCGCTCGTGTCCCATGGATAGATTCGGTCTATAAAGCCAATTAAAATAATAATAACAAGAAACATGCGGTGACGGATATATAATAAACCAACACTTCATTATATGTCAACCGCGAGTACACCTGCACTGTGGATTCAACCACGAGAACGGACTTACCTATCTTTCTGGGAATACTGATGTTTCCATATAAGCTGGCGCACGCTGCGTAGGCGCCATAGCCGCGTTATTTCCAGCGCACACAATACGTACCATTTAATGCGGCGTTTTATTATATCCATTGGCGTTTTGTTTACCACAGCAGATGGGCGGAGATCTATCCCCGATGCCCGCCGCCGCCTCCCGGAAAGCGGAATACGGGTAAGATACGTCAACAGCCGATATGAAATAAACCATTTTGTTTCATCGGTAACCCCCCCGTTTTGAACCAAATCAGTATTCAGCAAATCGGAAACAAGACGCTGCAGCAGCTCTGATTGCTCAGCAGAAACACCTCGCGGCGGATGATTTTGCGGCCATGATGAAATATTAATCACATCATCCTGCGCATCAATATTAAAGGAGGTGCGCAGATGCCGCTTTGCTACTTTAATATGATTTGCAGCCTGGAGTTCAGGCAGACGCTGGGTTAACGAAACAGTATGTACACGATAAATAACCTGAGGTGTAGCAACGTTTGCAAACCGCATATGCGGAACCAAACGAGAGAAAAAATCATAGTCAACAGCAATCTGGTAATTTTCATCAAAACGTACCGCGGATGCCCGAAGACGCTCGCGGCGTATTGTCGTCGTGCAAATACATATCGATAAGCCTAACCCCATGTATATTTTAATATCCGCATCGACCAGCGGCCGAAAAGCATATATTGTTCTGTCCCCAGGGTCATCGGTGAGTCTACACAACTGTCCCCCCACTGCATCAATATCCGCATGGGCATCCAGAAACTCTACCTGTTCCTGCAGCCGCCCCGGGGTCATCAGGTCATCCCCATCATGAAAAGCAATATACTTCCCATCAGCCATGTCAAGTAATCGATTACGGGTATAGCTTGCGCCCCGGTTACGCTCATTCGTCACGACGGTTATTTTGCCATGCTGTTCCTGATAACGGCGTGCAACCCCCAGGGTATCGTCACTGGACCCGTCGTCGCACAGAAAAATATGAAAATCCTGATAAGTGCCGGCAAACACGCTATCCAGGCACTCGCCCAAATACGCACCGACGTTATACATCGGAATAATAACAGAAACTGTTGCATTCATAATGTATGGAATATTTCCAGAATTTCAGGCAGGATGCCCCGATAGGCACGTACAGAAATTATTTCGTCAATAGCATCCAGTTTTTCACGCATGCGATGTTGCATTATATCAAGCGGTATTTTTATTTGCAAGCAATTATTTATCCAGCTCCCCAGTACCCCCCCGAACGTCAATAATTCAGAGAGGTTTACTTACATGTTGGGAATATTTTTTTCGCCATAGAAAACTGCGAAGACCTCGCAGACCCCACACCCCCGTTACCATCAATGCGCGAAATATATGCCGTTTAATAGCACTCCGTATCACAGCATTCAAAGTATTACCCGCCGCGGTGCTCGGATGTAGACCCATCACAGCGAGCGCATCAGGAGGGATATGGGTAAAATACGTCAGTAGACGGTGCACAATAAACGGTTTTGCCGCAACAGTAACCGCCCCGCTTCGAACCAGGTCGGTATTCAGCAAATCAACAGTCAGGCCTAGCAGTCGCCTCGATTGATCGGCAGAAACATCTTTGGGCGAATGATCCTGCGGCCATGCTAAAATATTAATCACATCATCCTGTGTATCAATATTAAACCGTGTGCGCAAATACTGCCTTGCTACTTTAACATGGTTGGCAATCATCAGATCGGACTCCCGGTGGGATAGCGAGCCAGTATGTACGCGCACAAAGGCCGCGGGTCTATTAATATTTGCAAACCGCATATGCGGAACCAGACGGGAAAAGAATTCATAGTCTTCGGCATTCGTATAGCCCTCGTCAAAGCGAACCCCAGAGCCCCGGAGACTTTCGCCGCGCATAGTTGCCGTGCCAATGCTCACCGCCTGGCTAAAAGTCATGTATATTTTTATATCTGCATCAATAAGCGGTCGGCGGGCAAGTACCGCAGAACTCCCGGGGTCATCGGTGAATTTGTACAACCATCCGCCAACTACATCGACATCCGCGTGCGCATCCAGAAATTCCACCTGCACCTGCAGCCGCCCCGGCATCATCAGGTCGTCCCCATCATGAAACGCGATGTATTTCCCTCCCGCCATGCCAATGAGCCGGTTACGGGTATAACATACTCCCCGGTTCCGCGTATTCCGCACAACAGTCATTTTCCCACGCTGTTCCTGATAACGCCGCGCAACCCCCAGGGTATCGTCACTAGACCCGTCGTCACACAAAAAAATATGAAAATCCTGGTAAGTGCCGTCAAATATGCTATCCAGACATTCGCCCAAATATGCCCCAACATTATACGCCGGTATAATAACAGAGACTGTTGCGCTCATGGTATTTACAAACCCAATTCCATGCTTTTGTAACCACATGGGAAAAATAATAGAGCGGGATTATTTATTTCTGCCTCGCCGGTACTTACGTTTCCATATAACCTGGCGTACACTTCGCAATCGCCATAGCCGTGTTATTACCAACGAGCATAATATATACCATAGAATATGGTTCCTTTTCCCACTCCATAACGCCTTGTTTGCCGTAATAGAGGGACTGAGATCTGTCAGGGAAGACTTCCTAATCGGAATACGGTTGAAATAGGTAAACCCGCGCAGCAAGATATACCGCTGTCTGTTATCGGTAACCTCGCCATTCCGAACCAGGTCGGTATTCAGCAAGGCAACAACCAAACGCAACAGACGGCTCGATTGGTCTTTCGAAACACTCCGGGGCGGGTGATTCTGCGGGAAGGATAAAATACTAATTACATCATCTTGTGCATCAATATTAAAATACGAATGCAAATATCGCTTCGCTACTTTAACATGATTGGTTATCAGTAGATCGGGCAGGCGCTTGGTTAGCGAGACGGCATGCTCGCGGTAAAATTCCAGCGGCGCATCAATGTTTGTGCACCGTGCGCGTGAAACTAAACGTGAAAAAAATTCATAATCATCAGCAACCTTATAGGCTTCATCGAAATACTTCCCAACAATTTTGAGGCACTCTCGGCGCATGGTTGTTGTGGTAATTGTCAGTGCCTGACTGAACGCCCAACATATTTTAATATCTCCATCTGTCAATGGGAAGCGCCAGGATACCGCGGCGCGCTTATGGTCATCGGTGAATCTATACAGTTGTCCGCCCATTACATCAATATCTGGATTTCGCTCTAAGAATTCTACCTGCGTTTGTAATCGATCTGGAGTCATTAGATCGTCGCCGTCATGAAAGGCAATATACTTTCCATCCGCCATGTCAAGTAACCGGTTACGGGTATAACATGCTCCCCTGTTACGCTCGTTTGCCGCGATAGTCATTTTGCCGTACCGTTCCTGATAACGCCGCGCGACATCCAGGGTGTCATCACTAGACTTATCGTCGCACAGGAAAATATGAAAATCCTGATAAGCGCCTTCAAATATACTATCCAGACTTGCAGGCAAATACGCCCCGGCATTATATACCGGAATAATAACAGAAACCGACGCACCCATATCCTGCATTGTACCAAACGGAATTTTTCTACGCAAGCAAACGACACCCGCTCCCCATCGTAGAGGCCCAATGTTCTTAATGCAATATTTATTATTACATTAAGAGGGGGCTGCGAGCCCCATGCCCGTGCAGAAAACCTATCTCTCCAGCGGAGACCCAATGTTCTTAATGCAATATTTATTATCACGTTAAGAGGGGGCTGCGAGCCCCCTCGCTCCATAATTTTTTAACGCCCATTTTTAACGGGCTCACTCACGCTCGCCCTAAATGGGCTAAAATTATTCCACTACCCCCCGTCACAGTTGTAAAGATATTAAGTCGCAAAAAAGTACAGCAAAGCGTAATGCGCCGTCACCACGGCGCCAAAAACCAGAGCTACCCCCGTCGCCTCTGTAAGAGCATGCGTCTCCCACGCGGCAACAAAGCGTAATGCGCCTGTTCGCAAACACGGCCCCAATACCACACCAACCCAATATCAATGTATGGTGCGTCGCGCACTGCGAGTGCGTCGCGCACTGCGAGTGCGTCGCTCACGCGACGCCAATAATCAGAATAACTTCATCTGCCCATACATCTCATCAGCAGCTTCCTTGATTGTCCAGTAATCGCGCTGACTCTTCCCCGCATGGCACTCCCGGCACAGCGCCTGGAGGTTATCAATACTGTGCGCCCGAATATACGCCCGCCTCCCCCGTGCCCGGGCAAGCCCCAGCGGCACTACATGATCGATCTCGATATTCTCCTTGCGCCCGCACACGCAGCACTTACTTGTATCGATAACCTTCTCGTTACCGAGCATCGCAACGGCCCCGGTAGCGACGGTGTACGAAAGCACACACGCACTATGCCAATGCCTCCGACTCCCCTCCTCGACCCGCTCCCCGCACCACCGACAGCATCCCGCCTTACGCACCCGTGCCTTCCACGCTACGGTAATAATACCCCGCTCGTGGATTGCCTCCTCTTCTTTCTGGTAATAATGCCCGGCAATCGCCAGCCCCCGCAGCCCCCGCCTCCTGTCAATAGGATTAACCTCACGGTCCTCCGTGGATGCCCCCCGGTGTCGAATTGCCACCAATGCCTGAATAGGCCGTGAAAGCGACATGGTACACTATATCACTATAAGCAGATAATACACAACACTATTAGCAAATCGCTAAATATAGCAAATATAACACGTTCCCCGCTACCCGTCGGCGCCTGCGCTCGCCGAAAGCACACAGAAACAAACCCCCCCGCGGGGGTTTGCGGGATTGTGTCAACTAGGGTATAATCTAAACAGAGGGGGGCACGTATGAAAATTGACGAGGCAAAGAAAAAAATCCAGGAGGGGTTGCACAAATACTACGAGAGCGGTAAGGAAAAGTTTTCGCAAGTATTCAACGATACCGCCTTCTGGGAAAAACTCAAAACCCACGTAGTAAAAATTGGACACGACCTGCTGGTTCAGGCATTATGTCTCTATTACTGCATGGTAGACGACAAAGTCCCCGCCGGCGTAAAGGCGACAATAATCGGCGGCCTCGGATACCTGATCTTGCCGCTTGACTTTATACCCGACATCCTCCCGGGCGTCGGGTTCCTGGATGACATCGCCGTCCTTAGCGCTATTGCAGTCAGCATCAAAGAGCACATCACCGACGAACACAAACAGGCAGCAAAGAAAAAAGCAGATGAGCTTTTTTCAAACAGCAACGATACCCAGTAGGATATGCGCAATAAAATCGACTACCCCCTGACCCGCCGGCTGATTGCCCAATACCAGCAGCAAGACAGCTCACGGGAACACACATTCGAATTACCGCGCCTCACCCACCCCGACATCATCGATTACCGCAAACCAAGCGGGTTAACGGTAGACACCGCCGAACTGAAAAAGACCCTATCCTCCTATCTCCCCAGCCAGCAGGCCGACGCTATATACCGCTCGGTTGCCGGCACCCCCACCACATCCCGCAAACCCGCAGCACCCAGTCCTAAAAAAAGCAAAAGCGGCAGCGGCGGCAAAACGACGCTGTCTACCCGCGACATGGAGTACATCGGACGCCGCCTGGTACCTTACCTGGCTTTCGGACTGCTCAACGGCGGATCGGCTACCAGTTACTTCGACCACCACCGCAACCAGGAATTCTCCACCGAGCTGTTCAAGCACTTCACCGTCCCGTTCGACCGCGCCAAACACCACTTTGACCACCTGCCAAAAGGCCTGGCCCCAGCGGTGTACAACTGCGACGGCAGCGCCGGACCGACCTTTTTGGAAATTAAGATCCGCCACCTGCAGCGCATATACGGCGAACTCCGCGCCGAAGATATCGACTTCCCCAACGGGGCGCACATCCCGCTGTTCCAAATGACCAGCAACAGCACCCACCAGGCAATCCGCAGCGAAACCGCGCGTCTACGCAAACGCTTCCTGGAGCTCCGCGTCCCCGGGGGCATGGGGAAGCCGCCGCGCTGGCAATACCCGCTCATCGCCCAGCAAACCCTGGTCGGCGCCCTGGCCGCAGACCTGCCTCCTGACAACTCAGGCGCACGCCCGCAGTATTTTTCATACAAAGATAACCGCAGAACCCGCCGCCTCGGCCTTCCTGCCGGGCACGGGCAGAGTTTCCATGTCCTCCGCGCAATCTACCAGAAACTCCTGGACCGCGGGTACCGGTTTGCAACCCTGGGCAACATCGATAACATCGCCTACTGCATCGACCCCGAACTCATCGCCCACGTCGCCCTCGCGGATATAGACGGGGCGTTTATCTTCCTACCGCGCTCATCCGTGGATGTCAAGGGCGGCGTCCTGGTAAAACAGGAAGACGAACGCCTGACCTTCCTGACCCTCGGGGCCCCCGGTACCACCCCCGCGTTGCGCCGCCAGCTCGACAAGAAAGAGAGCGACGTGTTTTTCTGTGCAGCAGTGGGTATCTTTAACCTCCGCCGCCTCATCGAGCAGCTCGATACTATCATCGCCACCCTCCCCGTGCTGCTGCTCAACAAGAAAACCGACCGCGGCGCCTACTGGCAGCTGGAACAGCAGGCCTGGGACGTCATGCCCCTGATGGAAAATTCCAAGGTGTTCCTGCTCCCCAAGGCCCGCGGGCTGCTTGCCGCCAAACTGCTCCTCGAGAGCTACCTGACCAGCGGACTCCCCATGCCCGCAAACAGCGAGTTCGCCGAAATCGGCACCCACCTATTCAGCAGCGCACAGCAAATCCTCAGCTCCAGCATCGGCCTGGAGTACCACAACGGGTTTTGGCTATAACACCACCGCCACCGCGCCCCCCGGGCGCCGACGACCGCGCGTACGCGGAAATTTTCCCGGCCCAAATATCCGAGGTAGACTTCGGTAAGGCGGCCGCTGGGATACTCCCCGTGGTAACCCAGGAGCAAACCACCGGCAGGGTCCTGATGCTAGCATACTGCTCGCCCGCCGCCCTGGAGGCAACCCTAACCACTGGGTACGCACACTACTACAGCCGCTCCCGCGGGAAGATCTGGAAAAAAGGCGAGACATCGGGTAATTTCCAACTGATCCAAGGCGTCTACCTGGATTGCGACGGCGACACCCTGTTATACACCGTCCGCCAACAAGGCCCCGGGGCGTGCCACACCGGCCGGCAAAGCTGCTTCTACCGCGAACTCCACCCGCGCCGCACCACCACCTAACCCGCGCCCCTATTCAGGTTTGCCGGAAAACTCAGTATACAGGAGACTCTCCTGGATACCCTTATTATTCTGGTACTTCGAGCTGGTGTACTGGTCGGAATCAGGATCGGTGGTGTGGTAGAAAATCTGACACACCGGCGTGCCCGCGTAGATACGTATGGCCTGCACACAGTATATCTCCAGCGTCCAATACCCGCAAAACCCATTATCCCCAAACCCCGCAGTCAGGTGCACCGCCACCCCCAGGCGCCCAATCGACGACCGACCTTCGAGGAGCGGCACCAGCCCGTGCGTTTCGGTGTACTCAACGGTACGCCCAAGGTAGAGCCGACTGGGCTGCAGGACAAGCCCCGCGGCGGGAATCTTGATATGCTCCACCTGCGGTTTCACCCGCATATCCAACGTCTCGTCGGTATACACCATCAACTCATCGGCCAGCCTGAGATTATAGCTATTCGGGTTAAGCTGCGCCTCATCAAAGGGAGTGATGGTTATTTTTTTGCCGAGCTCGGCGCGTATCTGGCGTCCTGAGAGGATCACATTTACATAAGGTCACGCGGACGCCGCGCAATCTTACCGCTTTGCTCACATTGAGCATAGTGACGCAGCCGACCATTTTCAAAAATCGACTTCATTACTATCTTTCCGTCCCAACGCGATAGCATCTCGTGGGCCTTATTTCGCCGTGCATTCTTAGAAACTTTACTCATAGGGGTAGTGTAGTAATTATGCGTAATTATGTCAAGAGGGTTTTGCAGAAATTTTGGGCGCTACCCCCGCGGGCGGGGCCCGCGGGGGTCGGCGTGCTCAGGGCTCGGCCGCCGCGTTTTTTGTGAGTAAAGATACCACACCCAGACTCCGCGGCGTCTGGCTGGCGCAAAGGCGCCAGCCACCCTTCCCATGCCTAGCGCAAAAGCACGCTGTTGGTTGTGCTCTATTACTAACGCCATGACGCCCCCCTCATGTATCTCTGCTGCTGCGTGGGAGACGCATGCCTTACAAAGGCGGCCGGGGGTAGCTGGAGACAGTGAAGTGCACGGCGGGCGAGCGGCAGTGAGCCCGTAACCCCCGCGTCGCGGGGGTTAGTGCACTGGTACCGCGCGTAGCGCGGTACACTGGCTCCAGCGAGGGGGCCGTGGCCCCCCTTGTAAAAAACTGGTTTAAGCCCTTGCCGTTGCTTGTATTTCGGTATATACTTATTAAAGAATGCTTGTATTAATCTTTGTGATAATACTTTGTGCCGCATCTGCATTGGCGCTGCATCTATCCAGTTGGGCGCGGGTGCGCTTTTTACTGCGGGAGTTCTCGCAGGAGAAGTATGCGCAGACCGAACAGTGGGGGTCGGTGCGGGTAGTGATTATTTCCCTGGCGGTTGTTGTATTTCTGCATATCCCCATGGTGTTTCTCCCCCCGGGGGCTGTTTCCCGGGTATTGGGGGACGCGGGGGTACAAGTGGGTATGCTCTCTGTGATGATTACCCTGACTGTCTCTGTTGTGATGCAGTTCCTGGCGGCCCTGGGGGTGCATATGGTTATTTCATCCTCGATGCACACTATGGAAAAGGAGCGCAGTTCGTCGCGGCAGAAGCGGGATACCATTGACGCCGAGTACGAGCGCATACAGCAGTATGTCCCCGAGGGGCTGGCAAATGTATTCGGGAAGAAGAGTCTGGCAGATATTTCCGCGGGTATGTGTACGCTGGTGCAGACGAATATTTTGTTTATTAACTTTCACGACGGGATTATTTCAAACCTGCACAGTGACGTGCAGCGGTTCTACGGGGCGTTCAATGAAATGATAGAGACGGCCGGTCGGATTACCCACGAGTTCGGGGCGTACCTGACGCGCTGTTCGGCGAAAGGGTTGACGGTGCTGTTTAACCCCGAGAGTACCGCTGCCATCGATGCTACGCTGAAAATACGCTACGAGCTTACGCGGCGGACCGACATTGAAGACAAGATGACCGAATATGACTCGCTGTTTTCGGCGGCTATCCACAAAGGGACGGTTACGGTTGCTGTGCTCTCTGATTCTACGCACGTGCAGCCCGTTATTGTGTCGCCCGTAATGAAGACCGCCGAGCGGCTGCAGAACATCGGGAAGACGCTGCGGATACCGTTGCTGGTCTCCGAGAGTGTCCTGGATAGTGAAGACAAAGAGAGCGGGAAGTACCAGCTCCGGTACACTGGGTTGGTGCAGCGGCCCAGTGAAGAGCAGATAATTCCCATCTACGACATCCTGAACGCCCATAGTCCGGATCGGGTTAAAAAGATTATCGAGAACCGCGATCTGTTCGAAGAGGCGCGGCGCGACCACGAAGCCGGGCGGATCCGTAAGGCGTACAGTAAGTACACTGACTTGCTGTCGCGGGACCCGCACGATACCGCTACGCAGCGGTTCCAAAGCATCTGCAGGAAGCAGTTGAAAACTCAAGAAGAAAACGAAGAAAAAAATGCAGCCTCTCCCCCGGGGGGTGACGACCCTGTGGGGATGGGGCTGAGTTAGGAGGTAATATGAATAACAGGAGTAGACGAATGACGGCACTGGGAAGGTGCGTTATGTCAATGTGTCTTTTGCTACTGGTATCGGTATCAATCTCTTGTGAGGAGAATAAAGATATGGTGGTATTTGAGACAAGTGCCGGGAATTTTACGTTAAAGCTATACCCGGAAGAGGCACCGGTAACGGTGGAGAATTTTTTACGCTACGTGGAAGAGGGGTTTTATGATGGGACGATATTCCATCGGGTAATCCCTGGGTTTGTAGTACAAGGCGGCGGGTTTGATAGCTCGATGCAGCAGAAAGAAACCAATCCGCCAATTACTAACGAAGCGATGAACGGGTTGCTGAATAAGCGTATGACGCTTTCGATGGCGCGGACGAACGATATTAATAGTGCGACCAGTCAGTTTTTTATCAACCTGGTTGATAATGCGTTTCTTGATCATCGGGGCGAAGGTCCAGGGGAGTACGGGTATGCTGTGTTTGCCGAGATTACTGAAGGTGCTGATGTTATTGACGGCATTGCGCAGGTACAGACTGGTAACCTGGGGCCGTTTCAGGACGTGCCGGTTGAGCCGATCGTTGTGAGTTCGGCGCGGGTGAAGTAACTCGCTTAATATGGGCAGAGAGCTCCTCGGGGATGGGGGGGGGCTCTTGTGTGCCTTTTTCTCTTTGTTGTGTAGAGCAGCAATAAAAATATATAATATCTACTATGGCGGGCGCTAAAGAGGCACAGGCGCGGGTAAAAATCAATAAGTTACTTGAGGATGCGGGGTGGCGTTTTGAAGATAGCGATGCCGGTAGGGCAAATATTCAGCTTGAGGCCGGAGTTAAATACGGTGATCTAGGTAATGATTTTGAGAATCATAAGTCGGGAATTATTGATTTTTTGCTGCTTGATAAAGACCGCAAGCCGCTAGTTGTCGTTGAAGCAAAGAAAGAGTCTATTGACCCCCTGGCCGCCAAGGAACAGGCTCGAAGATATACTAAGAGTATCGGTGCGCGTTTCATTATTCTTTCCAATGGAAATCTGCACTATCTATGGGATACCAAGTTTGGCAACCCCGAAATAATATCGCACTTTCCTTCGCAAGAGTCTATTACGCAACACATTGAGTATCAGCCCGACTCTGCCAAGCTGGCAGAGAGCGAGGTTGACGAAAACTATGTGATTGCATCCCAGATGCCGAATTATGCCGCCGATCCGGATTTCCGTAACCAATCCGTGCGCACGGAGTTTCTAAAGAGGAACAATCTTACCCAGCTTCGTCCTTATCAGGTGCAGGCAATTAAAGCGTTGCAGGAATCGGCTGGCAAGGGCAACCAGCGATTTTTATTTGAGATGGCAACCGGTACCGGGAAGACGCTAATCTCTGCCGCAATTATTAAGCTTTTTCTCTGTTCGGATAACGCACAGCGCATCCTGTTTTTGGTCGATCGCCTGGAACTTGAGCAGCAAGCACGAAAAGCCTTTGTAAAATATCTCGGTAAGGATTACCCGAGTGTTATTTACAAAGAATCTGCAGATTCATGGGCTGACGCCCGCGTCGTTGTCTCTACAATCCAAACATTTCTTTCTGGTGACCGCTACCGACAGGAATTTAATCCTACCGACTTTCAGCTGGTAATATCGGACGAAGCCCATCGCTCTATTGGGGGTAATTCGCGCGCAGTCTTTGAATATTTTGTCGGCTACAAACTTGGTCTCACCGCTACGCCAAAGAATTACCTGCGCGGCTTTGACGCTGAGGATACACACACTTTTAGAGAGTACGAGCGGCGGCTTCTGCACGACACCTACAAAACCTTCGGCTGCAAGCCCGGGAGCCCTACCTTTTCCTATGATTTAGAGCAGGGTGCCAATGAGAAATATTTGATAAAACCAGTTGTAGCAGATATCCGCACCGAGGTTACAACGCAACTGTTCTCTGACGAGGGATATGCGGTGTATCGCGTAGACGTGAAAGACGATGCAAATGTTGCTGTATTTGGTAAAAAAGATTTTGAGCTTAATTTCTTTAATGACGAGACAAATACAGCCATGTGCCGCGCGCTTTTGGAGCACGGTCTCTATGATCCAGTTGCCGAGGAGATGGGAGTAAAACTGTTTGGAAAAACACTTGTCTTTGCCGTCTCTCAGAATCACGCCCTTCGTCTTGCTGACATCCTTAACAGACTGGCATTGAAAAAATGGCCAGACGAATACGGTCAATCAGATTTTGCAATGCAGGTCACCTCGCAGGTAGCGGGGGCACAACAGATGACCGTAAAATTTGCCAATAACCGGCTTGGTACCGGCACCGCCGGCCCCGCAGGATACGATTCCAGCAAGTGCCGCGTCTGCGTCACCGTTGGCATGATGACCACCGGTTACGACTGTCAGGATATTTTGAATATTGCATTGATGCGGCCGGTATTTTCTCCAACTGACTTTGTGCAAATCAAGGGGCGGGGAACCCGGAAATGGCTCTTTGAGTATGACGATGGCGAGGGTAATGTTAACTCAAAAGAGAAAGATAAATTTAAGTTTTTTGACTTTTTTGCAAACTGTGAATACTTCGAAAAAGATTTTAACTACGATGAAAAAATCCCTCTCCCGGTTGGGGATGGAGAGGGTACCGGCCGTGGTGATGGCGGCAAAAAAATCACCGGTCCATACGATCTTGCGTCTGATGATCGTATTGAAACAGTCAAAGAAACTGCTGACGGCGTAATTATGCGCATTGACCGTGAGGGATTTGGCCGGATTGTTCGAGAAGAAGTGGTGGGGAGCAGTGAGCTCAAAACACTATGGGATAACGGAGATATACAGGGTGCCGGGGAATTCGTTAAGAAAAATGTGTTTAATAAACCAGGACGCCATCTCGATTTAGAAAAGATTGGAAAAATTCTTAATGCCGATCATCGTATCACCACGGAAGAACTTTTGGAATTTGCCTTTTACAACAAGGAGAGACTTGCGACGAAAGATGAGTTGGTGGAGCTGGAGTGGGAAAAATTTGTAAAAATCAATAAGGTAGATCATGAGCACTTTCAGTCGGTGAAAAAATTCTTTATGGCGTATAGCGTAGACGAAGAAGTCCGCGATATTATTAAAAGCGGGAAAACAGGACAGTTTAATTTCTGTGACTCATTCAGCTTTGCTGATTACGAGGAATTGAATAGTTACAAAACCATCGTTCCGCACTACATCCAGGATTACGCCCTTCGCCTGATGGATCTATAAAACTATGTTAAATTCAGAGACAAAACGCCATATTGATGCCGCCCGCCAAGTGCTGGTTGGTGTGGTACCCAATCCAGCTTCGCAGATAGATCAGATTACCAACGCCCTGCTCTATAAATTTATGGACGACATGGATCAGAAATCAGTCGAGGCCGGGGACAAGGCATCTTTTTTTACCGGTAACCTGGAACAGTATGCATGGTCACGTCTTATGGACACAAAAATTGGTAATCAAAAAAAGATGCAGTTATACAGCGACGCACTCATTAAATTTTCAGAATCCGATCAACTTCCGCAATTGTTCCGTGACATCTTTAAGGATGCTATCCTACCATACCGCTCACCTGAGACGCTGGGACTATTTCTACAGGAGATTGATTATTTTGATTACTCGCACTCCGAAGAGCTCGGTAACGCCTACGAGTACCTACTGTCTATTATGTCTAGCCAGGGCGATGCAGGGCAATTCCGTACACCACGGCATATCATTGATTTTATTGTGGACGTGGTAAACCCAACCAAAGACGACAAAATACTGGATCCTGCCTGCGGAACCAGTGGCTTTCTGGTCAGTTCGTATAAACACATCCTTGAGCAACATGATGAGCATGACAACAAGGGAAAGAAAAAGCCGCTGACGCCAGACCAACGCAAAAAGATGGCTAGTAACTTTGCAGGATATGATATTGATCCGGGAATGGTGCGTATTGCGCAGGTTAATATGTTTCTGCATCAATTTAAAAATCCAAAAATCTATCAATACGACACACTCTCAAGCGAAGATCATTGGGGAGATAAATTTAATGTAATTTTAGCCAATCCTCCGTTTATGTCGCCAAAAGGCGGCATTCGACCGCATAGCAAATTCGGCATCCAATCTACCCGTAGCGAAGTGCTATTTGTGGATTATATTATGAGCCACCTCTACCCCAAGGGGCGCGCGGGCATCATTGTACCTGAGGGAATTATTTTTCAAGCTGGTACGGCTTACAAGCAGTTGCGCAAATCTCTAGTTGGCGACGGGCTATATGCCGTAGTCAGTTTGCCAACTGGTGTATTCCAGCCGTACAGCGGAGTGAAGACGAGTATTCTGCTACTTGATAGTGAGATCGCCAAGCAGCGTAGTGAGATTCTGTTTGTAAAAATTAAAAATGATGGCTTTAGCCTGGGGGCAACGAGACGAGAGATCGATAAAAACGACCTGCACGATGCTTTGGATATTTTAAATAAATGGCGGGCAGGCGAGGAGGTAGAGGGCAATCTGGTGGTGCGCGCTGAAAAAACCAAAATTGCCGAAAACGGTGAATACAATTTGACTGGAGAGCGATATCGGGCAGAGATTGATTATAGTAACGCTAGGTGGCAGATGGTTCGGTTGGGAGAGGTTTGTGAGATAACGATGGGACAATCACCTAGTAGTGAATTTTATAACAATAACGAGAAAGGTCTAGAGTTCCACCAGGGCAAGACAAACTTTACCAATCTTTACATTAAACACAGTAAGGTGTGGGCATCTCAATACAACAAAGTAGCAGAAAAAAAATCTATACTTATGTCCGTAAGAGCACCTGTCGGACCAGTAAATATTACACAACGAAAAATTGCACTTGGCAGAGGCTTATGCGGGATCATATCAAATGATGATTGCGACCAAATGTATCTTTTCTATATATTGCAATCATCCAAGGGCAAGCTGACTCAATCCTCACACGGTTCTACTTTTGACAGCATCAATCGCGATCAGCTTTTAGAATTTGAAATCCCCCTTCCACCTCTCGAAACCCAAAAGAAAATCGCGTCTGAGATAGATCAGTACCAAAAAGTTATTATGGGATGCAGACAGATTGTTGATAACTATAAACCAACCATTGATGTTGACCCTTCTTGGGAAACGGTTGAGTTAGGGGAAATTTACCAGAATATTACTGATACAATCTCCCCCGAAATGATTAATCCAATAAGTCACAAATATATTGGTTTGGAACACATTAAAGCGGGGGCTGGGCTATTTGTCAAAGATTTTGATGGGATCATCGAAGACATCAAAAGCAATAAAAGCAAATTCAAAGCGGGGGACATTTTATATGGAAAATTACGTCCTAATCTGAATAAGGTTGTGCTAGTCGATTTTGATGGCATCTGTTCTACAGATATATTAGTTTTAAGAGGAGTAAAAAACAGCATGCCTGTTTTTTACCATGCACTTTTCTTGTCCAAGTCTTTTAACGATGAGGTCATGAGAGGAATATCCGGAACGCGACTACCCAGGACGAAATTCGATCATATCAAAACAATAAAGATTCCACGACCTCCTTATGAAGTTCAAAAATCAATAGTTGCAAATATTAACAACGAAAAAAAGATTGTTGAGGGGAACAACCAACTCATCGAAATCTACACTCAGAAAATTCAAGATAGGGTTAGCAAGATTTGGAACAAATAGACACCTGACGAGCATCTCTACTCAGTCAATGCCATTGACACACAATCAAAAAAATTTGATATACTCTAGTAGGCAATATTTTGTATGCAAAAAAATAACAAAATAGAAGCCGTAGACTTATTTTGTGGCGTCGGCGGGTTGACATATGGGCTACAAAAAGCTGGCATAAAAGTAGCGGCTGGAATTGATAACGACTCAACTTGCAAATACGCGTTCGAAAAAAACAACGATACAAAATTTATTGATGCGGATCTGACCGAATATAACACAGAGAACGTCGCAAAGTTATATTCCCAGAACGCTATCAAGGTTCTAGTTGGCTGTGCCCCGTGTCAACCATTCTCTTTACATACTACAAAAAATAAAGACAGGCAGAACGACGAAAGATGGGGTCTGCTACGGCATTTTGGAGAACTAATACAAGAGATACTGCCCGCAATTGTATCGATGGAAAATGTTCGCGGCATCGTTAATACAGATGTTTTCGAGGATTTCACAAACACTCTCAAAGAGCGTAACTACCACATTGATTATAAGATCGTTAACGCCTCTGATTATGGTGCGCCGCAAAGCAGACATCGACTAATCTTGCTGGCATCTCAGCTTGGAGAAATAAAAATCCCTGCTGCCTCTCATAACAAAGAGTATTACCGGACAGTAAGGGATACAATAGGAAACCTTGAACGGCTCCAAGCAGGAGGGCGATCAACCACAGACCCTCTACATACAGCCCGGAAGCTAGCGGATATTAATATAGAAAGAATCAAGAGCTCAGTGCAGAATGGCACCTGGCTTGATTGGAACGAAAAATTACTGCCTAAATGTTATCAAAAAAAGAGCGGGGAGACATACAAAGCCGTGTACGGCAGAATGGGATGGGATGCACCCTCACCAACAATCACGACGCAGTTTTTTAATTACGGCTCTGGGCGTTTCGGACATCCCGTACAGGACAGAGCATTGAGCATAAGAGAGGGCGCATTGCTGCAAACTTTTCCAAAAGATTATGACTTTGGAAAAGTTACATCAACAACTAACATCAGCAGACACATAGGAAACGCCGTTCCGCCGGTACTGGGGGAAGCAATTGGCAAAACAATAAAGGAGCATGTCAAAGAACATCATGAAAATTAATAATAAAACTTATACATTTAATATATCCCTCAGTGTGCTGAATCATTTGGGCAGGAATCTATATCGGAATTTTGTTACTGTACTCGGTGAAGCAATTTCAAACTCTTGGGACGCAGATGCAAAGAATGTTTGGATTGAAATTGATAAATCTAATGGCAATTTCATTATCAAAGACGATGGAGTAGGTATGACATCAGATGATTTTGAAAATAAATTCTTAAAAATAGGTTATTCTAAACGTAAATCGGGATCCGGCAAAACGCTTAAGATGCATTCCTCTAGCGGTAGGCCGTATATCGGCGCAAAAGGCATCGGAAAGCTGGCGTTACTTTCCTGCGCCGATATTATCAGCGTCATATCAAAGACGTCTAATACCGATTACGCCGGTGGCGCAATAAATAACAGCAAGCTTGGAGATGCTATTGAAGACGACAGTACACCTGATGAATACGAGTTAGGTAAAATTAATATGAATTTATTCGACCCCTACACTGAGAGACATACGCAAGGAACAATTATCCACTTCAAAGGCTTTAACCAGGGTATCAGGAAAACTATTCATAATTTGAAAAAGCTACTCGCTCTCTACTTCAGGTTTTCATTGGTTGATGATAATTTTAATATACATCTAAACGGTAAGAAAATTGTCGTAGATGATTTACATGAGTTGTCCGAAAAAACTGAATTTTTATGGAATATTAGTAATTTTCAAGATCCGTTTACCAATACTTTTAATCTTGATTCAGCAGCCATAAAAATTAACAGCGATCTTATCAAAGGGTTCATTGCTACTGTGAATAAACCTAGAGATTTGAAAATAACCAACATAGAAGAAAAAGTGGGGATAGATCTCTTTGTGAACGGAAGATTGCGCGAAAGAGATTTATTAAAGCATATCCCGTCAGGACAAATTCCTGAAAGTTATATGTACGGACAAATACACTGTGATGTACTTGACACTGACCGTGTAGATAGATTTACGAGCGGACGTGAGGGCGTTTTAGAAAGTGATGAAATATACCAATCGCTTTTAAGTGAGTTGAAAGGTATTATTAAAAAAATATGTGACCCATGGGATTCCCTGCGCCTAGCTAGAGGCGAAGACGGAGATGACGAAAACAAAAGAAAAAGCAAGGACCAGCGTAGAGTGCGCTCGCTACTCAATTTGAAGATAGATGATCTTGGACTGGAAAAGAACAGTGAATCAGAAAAATGGATTGGGGAATTAAGACCCGATGCTGAATTCAATATTTCATCATATACTGAATGTTTTCTTTCGGAAAATTTACTCAGAAAATATATTTCTGAAAAAAAAATAAATATTAGAGATGATAATAATTATAAAAAAATCAAAGAAAGAATTACAGGGTACAAAAAAAGCGAATTAAGCAGCAAGAAAGACGCAGGTATCAATATTGATATCAGAAAAAATACTAATGATTCCAATTACCTTGGTATGAGTGATTTAATTAATATAATTGAGGAATCTAGAAGCGAAAAATTAATAACAAAAGACGGCAAAGAGTATAGACCTATAAGGAACGCCCTAATGCATACGGCTTTATTAACCGAAGAAGCAAAAACCAAACTAAAGACTGTCTACGATAATATAAAAGCCGGTATTAAAAAATATCTAGACAACTCCTAGTTAACACAACCAACACCTCGCCTACCCACGCGCCCAGGGGTAGCGGAATAATTTTAGCCCATTTAGGGCGAGCGTTAGTGAGCCCGTTAAAAATGGGCGTTAAAAAATTATGCAGCGAGGGGGCTGGAAGCCCCCTCCTAAACTATAACTATATACGCCTAAAAACTACGAGCGGCTTACCCCACTCGCAACTGACACACCCGTTTCTTCCCCGCTTTCAACAGCAACCGAGACCCCTCGAGCCACTCGTGATCAATCACGGTATCGACACTCTCAACCCGCCGCCCATTCACCTGCGCCCCACCCTGGGTAACAAGCCGCCGCGCTTCGCTCTTGGACCCGCACAGAGGGGTTTCGGCAAACAAGTCAATAACCGGTATCCCCCCGGCTACCCGCCCTGCGTCGATTGGCAAACTGGGTATATCGGCCCCGCCGTCCCCGGTACCGGCACCGCCCCCGGGTGAAAACAGCGCCCGTGCCGCCGCCCCCGCGCTCTCCGCGGCTTCGCTCCCGTGTACCAGGCTAGTTAGCTCGTGGGCCAGTTTTATTTTGCCGTCATTCCGTGCCCCAACGCCGTCGCCTGCGGTGCCGCCGGTGTAGGTGTCTATTTCTTCGGTGCTGCACCAGGTGTAGCGCAACAGGGTGTCGCGCAGGTCGGCGTCGCTGATGTTGCGCCAGTATTGGTAGAAGTCAAACACCGAGGTCTTCCCGGCATCCAGGAACACCGCCCCGCTGTTTGTTTTGCCCATTTTCTCGCCAGTGCTGGTAACCACCAGGGGGGCGGTGAGGGCGTACCCGGCGCCGCGCTTTACCCGGCGGATTAGATCGATGCCGGCGACGATGTTCCCCCACTGGTCGTCGCCCCCAACCTGCAGGGTGCAGTTGTGGCGCGAATAGAGCATCAGGAAGTCGTAGGCCTGCAGGAGCGTGTAGTTGAACTCTATAAACGAAAGCCCCTGCTGCTCTTCCAGGCGGCGCCGGTAGGTTTCAAACGTGAGCATGTGGTTCACCGAAAAGTGACTGCCGATTTCCCGTAAAAAATCTATGTACCCCAGGGAGTCCAGCCACGTCCCGTTGCGCACAAACTCCACCGACCCCTTTGCGCTGCCCGCACCGCCACCGGTTTTGCCTGTTGCGTGCCCGCGGCGGGCGAATATTTTTTCTACTTGCGCCTGAATGGCGCCCCCGTTGGCATCTATGCTCTCAGGGGAGATGAGTTTGCGCATGTGCCGCTTCCCCGAGGGGTCGCCGATCTTGGCGGTGCCGTCCCCGATAATAATAATGGCCCGGTTCCCGTGCTCCAGGAGGCGCATTATCAGCAGCAGGGGCAACAGGTGTCCGGCGTGCAAACTGTCCAGGGTTGGGTCTATGCCGATGTACAGGGTCACCTCGCCCCGTGCAAGTTTGCTGTCGACCTGTTCGGGGTTACTGCACTGCGCGTACAGTTGGCGCTCTTTAAGTTCCTCTAGTGGGTGCATAGCCGGTGGCATCGGTAATATAGCGCTCTATACCTTCCAGGGGGATGCGCGTTTGCTGCATACTGTCGCGCTCGCGGATGGTTACCGTGTTCTTCTCCATCGTCTCGTAATCTACGGTAAGGCACAGGGGTGTGCCGATTTCATCCTGGCGGCGGTAGCGGCGCCCGATGGCACCCGATTGGTCGTAGTAGGTGTGCACGTTGGCGCGCAGGCGTTCGTCGATCTGCCGGGCCCGCTCGGCCAGCCCGTCTTTTTTAACCAGCGGGAGCACCGCAAGTTTGATAGGCGCTAACGCGGGGTGGAGGTGCAGGACGGTGCGTATATCGCCCTCCAGGTTCTGCTCTTCGTAGGCGTCGCACAGCACCATGAGCACGGTCCGGGTGAGGCCGGCTGAGGTTTCGATGATGTACGGGGTGTACATTTCGCCGTCCGGCTGGCGGTACTGTAAATCTTTGCCCGAGAAACTCATGTGCTGGGTCAGGTCGTAGTCGCCGCGGTTGTGGATGCCTTCCAGCTCCTGCCACCCGAAAGGAAAGTGGTACTGGATATCCACTGCCTCTTTGGCGTAGTGGGCAAGCTCGTCGTCCCCGTGCGGGTGGAGGCGCAGATTCTCCGGGGTAATGCCGATCTCGCTGTAGTAGCGCATCCGGGCGTCGCGCCATTGGCTAAAGTACCCGTCGGCGTCGTTGGGGTGGACAAAATACTGCATCTCCAGCTGCTCGAATTCGCACGTTCGGAATATGAAGTGCTTTGTCACTACCTCGTTCCTGAACGCCTTACCGACCTGGGCTATGCCGAACGGTATGGCCATACGGCTGCTTTTGATAACATTGTTAAAGTTCACATAAATACCCTGTGCCGTCTCCGGGCGCAGGTAGATCTCGGTGGCCTGGTCGGTCACCGAACCGATGTGCGTGCGGAACATCAGGTTAAAATCGCGCGGATCCGATAGCGGGTTCCCCGATGGGCTGGTTTTGGTTTCGCGCTGAGAATCGGTCAGCTGGTCCCACCGGAAGCGTTCGTTGGTAACGGTGTCTTCGGTCATCAGGTCGCTGAAGTTCTTCACGTGCCCCGAGGCCTCCCAGACGCGCGGGTGCATAAGAATAGAGGCATCCAACCCAACTACATCGCTGCGGAGCTGGGTCATGCTGCGCCACCAGAAGTTTTGTATATTCCGTTTAAGATCGGCGCCAAGCGGCCCGTAGTCCCACGCCGATGCCAACCCGCCGTAAATCTCCGATGAAGGAAAGACAAACCCGCGGCGGCGGCATAGCGACAATATCGATTCTATTGATGTCATACTACTATCCTATACTATTTTCTCTAATTCAGCCACAGCGCTCTGGAGTCTTGTGCGTATGTTCCGGGCGGAAAGTGTCCCCAACAGGGTACTGAGCGGCAGTGATTTTTTTGCCCCCGATAATGCGTAGCGCACCACTCCCTTGCTGTACCCGGGGTGCAACTCGCAATCCTCCGCGTACCTGGCAATCTCACCTTCAAGCCCATCGGGGCTTGCGAGCACGCTCTCTTCGGCGCCGGATAGATGGCGCACCAGACCCAGGGCCTGCTCGGCAGTCAGTCGCTTGCCGACCAACTGACCCGCATCCAGGGGCGGGGTGGGTACCAACAGGTAGGCAAGCCACTCCGCGGCCTCGGCGGGCAGGAAAATTCTTTCCTGCAGTTCCGGGGCGGCGGTCTGGACGGCCTCGGTGAGCTGCTGTTTATCGATGTGCGGTATACTGCCCGCCGCGCCCGCACCGTCGCTGGCACCGCCGTCGCCTGTTTCTCCAGGGAAGACACTGTTAACCACTATCTCCGCAAACCGCTCGCCCGGCAGCTCCCGCATGTAGTGGCGGTTGTACCACAGCAGCCGCTGCCGGTCATACCGGGCGGGCGATTTCTGCACTCCCTGGAGGGAGAACAGCCGCTCCAAGTCAGAGAGGGTAAACAGCTCGCGGGAATCATCGTACGACCACCCCAACCGGGCCAGGTAATTACACAGCGCCTCGGGTAACACGCCCTCGCCCCGCAGCTCCGTCACGGTCAACGCCCCCGCCCCGTGGCGCTTCGACAGCTTCTTGTTATCGCTCCCGACAATCTGCGGCAGATGCGCATACACCGGCGGCACCCACCCGAGGGCCCGGTATATCAGCAAGTGGATCGGCGTAGAGGAGACCCACTCCTGGCCGCGGAGCACATGGGTTATTTCCATCAGGTGATCATCTACCACAGCCGCAAGGTGGTAGGTCGGGTACCCGTCGCCTTTCAGGATAACCGGATCCTTGGGTATATCGGATGTCTGCACCGATACCGTACCTACTATCTGGTCATCCCAGGTAATCTGCTCGTTATCCGGAGTCAACAGGCGCACCACACCGCGTACCCCCTGGGCGCGCAGGCGCTCGATATCCTCCGGGGTCCGGGTACGGGCGCGTCCATCGTACCCGCAATGCGCATCCCGGAGCTCTGCTAACTCCTCGTCGCTATCGTAGGCCTCGTACGCACACCCGCACTCTATCAGGCGCTGCGCGTACCGGGCGTGTATCTCCCGCCGCTCCGATTGCCGGTACGGCGCAAACGCCCCGGCGCCCACACCTCCGGCGCGTGCATCGCCCTCGTAATCCCGTATCCCCAGCCATGCCAGGCTGTCAATAATCTCCTGTTCCGCGCCCGCGTACAACCGCGCCCTATCGGTATCCTCGATCCGCAGCACAAACGCACCGCCGTTGGCTTTGGCAAAGAGATAGTTATACAGGGCAGTCCGCAGCCCGCCAATATGCTGCTGCCCGGTCGGCGACGGTGCGTAACGCGTCCGTACTACAGAGGCAAGAGCGCTCATCGGCGCGGGTACGAGGCCAGGAATTCTCCAATCTTATTGCAAGCGGAGATCAGAGTTTGTTTATCGGGCAAAAAGGTCATGCGGAAGTGGCAATTATCGTGCAGGTTAAACCCGGACCCCTGGATAACCAACACCTTGGTCGCCTGCAGCATATCCAACACCAGCTGCATATCATCTTTCAGGTCGTACATATCGCCATCAAGCTTCGGGAACAGGTAGCACGCGGCCTTCGGTTTCACACACGAGAGCCCCGGGATGCCGTCTATGCACTGCAGGGCCGCGTCGCGCTGCTCGGCCAGCTTTTTATTTGCGGCGGCACTCGCCCGGCCCTCGCGCTCTAAATTCAGCGCGGGCGGTATACCGTATTGGGCCGGAACGTTACTGCACAACCGCATATTGGAGAGCATATTCAACCCATCCTGGTAATCGCCGCTGCAGTGCTCGGTCCCCGTCAGGACCATCCACCCGGCACGAAACCCGCACGCCAGGTGGTTCTTTGACAGCCCGCTATAACTTATACACAGCGTATCGTGCGCTATTGCACCCATCGGGTAATGACGCGCACCATCGTAGGTCATGTGTCCGTAAATTTCATCCGCACAAATTATCAAACGGTGCCTGGCGGCAATGTCCGCCAGCTTCTCCAACAGCTCCCGCGGGTAGACCGCCCCGGTGGGGTTGTTGGGGTTAATAATAACCAGAACCCTGGTCCGCTCCGTTATCTTCGCCTCTATATCATCAATATTCGGCAGCCACCCGCTATCTTCGTCGCATTGATAGTGGCACGGAACGCCTCCGCTCAAACAGGTCGCCGCGGTCCACAGCGGGTAGTCGGGCGCAGGCAGGAGCACCTCATCGCCTTTATCCACCAACCCCTGCAGGGTCATGGTTATCAGCTCACTGACGCCGTTCCCGACATAGATATCATCGATAGAGCGCACACCCACGCCCTGCCACCGGTAATGCTCCAGTATCTCCTTGCGCACACTCTGGACACCCCGGCTCTCAACATAGGCCTCGGAGCGGTGCAGGTTATCCGCCAGCGCCCGGCTAATTTCCTCCGGAACCTGAAAGTCAAACAGCGCCGGATTCCCGATATTCAGCCGCAGGACATCCTCGCCCTGCTCCATCAGCTTCGCCGCCGCCACTGCAACCGGTCCGCGGATCTCGTAAAGCACATCCCGCAACTTCGCCGATTTTGCAATGACGTGACCGTTATTACTCTGTCCCATAACTCTCCTCGTGTCTCCCAGAGACATATCGCAATAGTATAGCATAAAAATATATATCGGTGTATATTTCAGGGCGCTACCCCCGCGTGCACGCTGCTCGCGCAGCGTACCCACGGCGGTCGGCGTGCTCAGGGCTCGGCCGCGGGGCGCCTGGGGGGGGGCACGATACCCCCCGCAAGCTCCCCCGCGTCTGGCACCCGCAAAGGCGGGTGCCACCCTTCGCATGCCTAGCGCGCAGAATTTGCTGCACCCACGGGTATCAGATTGACATTATCAGAATATAAATTATGTCCGCAGCGGCAGCACTACTTCACAACTTACCGGCGCTGCCCTGGATAAGTTCCTGCTGGATAAGCGCGGCCAACACTGGGACGGTCAAACAACACCGCGGGTTTCTGCATCTGATTTAAATCCGATAACCATAGCTGAATTCCGCAGCCGCGCGGCCAAAAACAGGCGGCTCAGGATTGAATATCTAGACGAACCGGATAACGAACTAATCAATAAATTGCATTTGACTGCAGGCGGTGCACTTAAACATGCAGCTATTCTTTTGTTTCATTCCGACCCCGAACAGTGGTTTACCGGCGCATTTATCAAGATTGGCTATTTCCAGGATGATGCAACTCTATTGTACCAGGATGAGGTACACGGCAATCTCTTCGAGCAGGCAGACAAAGCCATGGATCTTCTGCTGACTAAATACAACAGCGCTAAGATCGCGTATGAGGGTATTCAACGCACTGAATCCTACCCTGTACCCGAAGAGGCGCTGCGGGAAATTCTACTTAACGCAATTGCCCATAAGGATTACGCCAGCGGCAATCCTATTCAAATCAACGTGTATCGGGATAAAATCCTTTTTTGGAACAACGGCCAGCTGCCGGGGAATTGGACGGTTAAGGAATTAAAATCAAAACATGCATCGCAGCCCTTTAATCCGGATATTGCCAGCGTCCTTTATCTTTCCGGATTGATTGAGGCGTGGGGGCGTGGGATTGAACGGGTAGTAACAGCCTGCAAAAAATATTCCGGGACCAGGGTGGAATTTGTTTACAAATCCCCAGGGTTGTGGGTGCGGTTTATCTTCCAACGATTATCATCGGGGGGCCAGTCGGGGGCCAGTCGGGGGCCAGTCGGGGGCCAGTCAGACAGAGACATCGGTATCCTTAAAGCTCTGTCGGAAACGGCGCGGTCAACAGCAGAGATTGCCGAAATTATTGGTCTGGAAAAAAGGTCGGGGTCGCTGCGGAGATCCCTAAAAGGCCTTATAAACAATGGACATTTGAAACTGACTATACCAGAGAATCCGAGCAGCCGCATGCAGAAATATAGCATCACGGGCAAGGGGAGAAAATTTCTTTTATCCGAAACTGATGGCAAATTGGAGGGCCAGTCGGGGGCCAGTCGGGGGCCAGTCGGGGGCCAGTCGGGGGCCAGTCGGGGGCCAGTCGGGGGCCAGTCAGACAGAGACATCGGTATCCTTAAAGCTCTGTCGGAAACGGCGCGGTCAACAGCAGAGATTGCCGAAATTATTGGTCTGGAAAAAAGGTCGGGGTCGCTGCGGAGATCCTTAAAGAAACTGTTAGCTGATGGGTATTTGGAATTGACCATTCCGGAAACTCCAGGGAGCCGCATGCAGAAATACCGCATCACAGCCAAGGGGCGGAAATTTATTTCTTCGGCATAACATACAGTAACCCGGCTGCTGACACCGGTGTTGATACTGGTAATGACCAGAGGCGACCGGGGGTAGGTGGAGACGCTGAGCGCGGCGGCGGGCGAGCGGCAGTGAGCCCGTACCCACGCGCGTGCGCGTGGGTAGCCGTGCGGTGCCTGCGCGAGCAGGCGCAGCGGCTCCACCGAGGGGGCGGCTGCCCCCTCCTTGAAACCATGACAATCTATAACGATAATGGTACACTCTACTATGCCAGCGGGCGTTGATGAAATACTTGCACAGTTAGAGGCATGCGGGAGCGAGCAGAGCCGAAAGATTTACCAGCGTCACGGGGCACGGGAGCCCCTGTATGGGGTCAAGGTTGCCGACCTCAAAAAGATACTGCGCGGGCACAAGAACGACCAGCAGCTGGCGGAGAAACTATGGGAGACCGGTATTAGCGACGCCATGTATCTGGCGGGGCTGATGGCGGATAGCAGCGCCGTGTCGCCGGCGACCCTGCGGGGGTGGATGGACGGGGCGTACTGGTACATGCTCGCGGAGGTGGCGGTGGCCGATTTGGCCGCAGAGAGTCCGCACGGGTGGGAGCTTGGGCGTCAATGGATTACCTCGCCGCAGGAGATGGTTGCCACCGGGGGTTGGGGGACGTTGAGCGCATGCATTAGCATTCTGCCGAATGACCAGCTGGTGTTTGCTGATATTCGGAAAGACATAAAGCACATTACCAGCACCATTCACAATGAGCGCAACCGTGTGCGGTATAGTATGAATAATTACATTATCTGTGTCGGTGCCTACATTCCCGACCTGTACTCTGCGGCGCATACGGCCGCTGCGAAGATCGGGGACGTTACGGTAGACATGGGGGAGACCTCGTGCAAAACTCCCAACGCCCTTGAGTATATTAAAAAGATAGAAGCGAAAGGGCGGGTTGGGAAAAAGCGCGCGCACGCCCGCTGCTAGCTATGCGGGGCTCGCAGGGCGGCCGAATATACGCGGCGCCGTGCGGTATTCTCTGTCTCAATAATCAAAGCGCCGTCGTCGGCAACATCGATGATGCGTGCGGGGTAGGCGGCACCAGAGGCGTCGGTTACCTGGGCGACGCGCCCGCGGTGCCACAAGCAGCTGCGCGTGTACGTGCGCCATTTGGGATTGCGGAGCTCCTCGTGGATGCACTGCACCAGGGCCGGCAGGCGGGCAATGGGACGGCGCGGCTGGCGGGGCTGGTGGGAGCGGGAGCGGGAGCGGTGTTCGCGGCGTATAGAGGTGGCGGGGGTTGCCAGGGCATTGCGGGAGAAGTGCCGCTGGCGGCAATTCAGCCCGACGCCGACTAACAGGTAACTCTCGCCGTCAGGGGCGGCGTGCAGCCGGCACAGTATGCCGCAGATTTTTTTATTGTCTACCAGTATGTCGTTCGGCCAGCGTATCTGGCCAGAGATACGGCAGTGCTCTTCCAGGTATCTCCGCACACCATTGCCGACGCGCAGGGGCGCGGTGGTATCAGGGGAGAGCGGTGTCCCGCCGGCGGGGGGCGGCGGGGACGGGGGGGGCGTGTCCTCGCGGACTATGAGCGTGAACAGCAGACTGCTGCCGCGCGGTGCCTGCCAGGTGTGTTCGGGTTTACGGGTCAGGCCGGCGCTCTGGTAGCCGGCGGCAACGACGGTGCCGTGCGGGGCGCCGTCATCGGCCAATTGTCGGGCAACCTCCATGGTTGTGGGGAGCGTGCGCCGATAGTACAGGGCGGCGCCGGTTGGCAGAGGCCTAATCTTCAAAGGCGATCTTTAATACGGCCTGCAGCTCGTCGACGTGCTGCGAGAACGAACCGGTGGCGGGGCTGGCACTCTCGTTTCGTGCCGCACACCGGAGCGTGTCAAAACCCAGGTCGGCCAGTATGCCCCCCAGGCCTTCCATCAGAAAATGATAGGCCCCGCGGTTACGCGATTCCTCTTGCGACCACACAATCGCCGCGGTCCGGGGGTAGCGGGCCAGGACGGTATGAAGTGCTGCGCGCGGGAATGGGTAAAACTGCTCCATACGGACCAGGGCGGTATCGTGGACGTTTCGCCGGGCGCGCTCTTCGAGTAAATCGTAGTAATGGTGGCCGGATGACAGGATAACCCGCTTAACAGCAGTGGGGTCGATATCGGCATCGTCTATAATCACCTGGAAGCTGCCGGAGGTAATTTCTTCAAGAGTAGAACGGCACTGCTTGTTGCGCAGCAGGCTCTTGGGAGTCATGACAATAAGAGGCATGCGGTAGTTCTGGTGCATCTGCCGGCGCAGCAGGTGGAAATATTGCGCGGGCGTGCTGGCGTTGACAACCTGCATGTTATCCTCGGCGCACAGCTGCAGGAAACGCTCCAGGTGGGCACTGGAGTGCTCCGGGCCCTGGCCCTCGTAGGCATGCGGGAGGAGCATAACCAACCCGCTGCTGCGGTGCCATTTCTGCTGGGCGGCCGCTACGAATTGATCGATAATAACCTGCGCACCATTAACAAAGTCACCGAACTGCGCCTCCCAGATTATCAGGATGTTCGGCTGTGCCAACGAATACCCGTATTCAAATCCGAGCACCGCAAATTCCGAAAGCGGGCTGTCGTACACGGTAAAGTGTCCAAGCTCGGCCGGTTTCAAATTATCGCCGGCGTCATTGGTGACGGTTTCCCCGGAGGACTTGCGGGCATCATTGCTGCACGAATTACTTTCAACACGGCGCATTGCGTCGTGCCGCCCAAGGGTGTAGAGCGGTGTGTGTGATATTGGGGAGTCGGCTTTTATATCCCACCAGACCGCATGGCGCTGCGAGAATGTGCCGCGCCCGCAATCTTCGCCGCTTAACCTGATAGAGTATCCCTCTTTTAACAACGTCCCGAAAGCCAGCTGTTCGGCGTACGACCAATCTATGTCCTTACCGGTAGCGATTGCCTGTTTCCGCGCCTCCAGGATCCGCTGTAATTTAGGATTAATCGAAAATCCCTCCGGGCACGTAGAGAGTTTGTCGGCTACCTCTTCTAATACATCCTTTCGTACACATGTCGAGACTGGCTCGAAAGTATATTTGCTCTGAAATTTTTTCCACGCTCCAACCTGGAACGCATCGTTGACCTTCGGTTTGTACCCCTCTTCTTTGCACAACCGCAGCTCCTCTTTAAGCACAGAGGTATACTGCGTACTAAATTTCTGCTGCTCTGTCTCTGGGAATACACCCGTCTTTGCCAAACGCTCCCCGTAAATTTCCCGCACCGTTTTGTGCGACTGGATGATGTTGTACATCATCGGGTGGGTAAACGAGGGCTCGTCGGTTTCGTTATGACCGAGGCGGCGGTAGCAAATGATATCAATGACCACATCGAAGCTGAATTTTTGCCGATACAGGACGGCAAGGTGTACGGCCCGGGCCACGGCCTCGGGGTCATCGCCGTTGACATGAATGATGGGTATTGGCAGTATTTTTGCTACATCACTTGCAAAAAAAGTCGAGCGGGCGTCGCGGGAAGAGGTGGTAAAGCCAATTTGATTATTAATAATAATATGAATAGTACCGCCGGTCCGGTATCCGCGCAGCTGGGAAAGATTAAATACCTCGCTCACTATTCCCTGGCCGGAAAAGGCGGCGTCGCCGTGTATGAGTACGGGCATTACTTTTTTACGGTGGCGGTCGGCCCTGCGGCGCTGTATTCCGCGGCACTTACCCTCTACAACTGCATCCACCGCCTCCAGGTGGCTGGGGTTGGCAACCAGACTTACATGGATGCTGCGCCCGTCGCTAAAACCGACATCAAAATTGTGTCCAAGGTGGTATTTTACATCGCCGCTGCCCCCGTATACGTACGGCTGGTAGGTTCCGACAAAATCAGAAAATGTATCTGCGGCCCGCTTCCGTAGGGCGTTTGTAAACATATTGAGCCGCCCCCTGTGGGACATACCCAGTACAATTTCCTTTATGCTATGCTGGGTCGATTTTTCCAGCAGGTAGCGCAGTGCAGGTATAAGCACCTCCCCGCCCTCCAGGGAAAAGCGTTTTTGTCCAATAAAATTTGAATGCAGGAATTTTTCAAACTCCTCGGCCTTAATGAGATCCTTCTGGAACCGGTGCTGTTGTTGTGCTTCCCACTTACCGTTGGTTGCCAGGTGCTCTAGTTTACCAATGACCCAGCGCCGCATGTTTGCGTTTTGGATATGCAGGGCCTCCAGCCCCATGCCGCTGCAGTACGTTTCCCGCAAGGCCGCGATGAGTTCGCGCAGCGGCATTTCCCTTGGAGTCATGTAGCGGGAACCGATAATCTCGGTATCCAGGTCGCTGTCGCTGATGCCGTGATTCTGGTACGCCAGGTAATCCCCAAGGCCTTCAATGGTATAAAACAGATACTTCAGCTCAGGGGTAATGTATTCGCCCAACGGGTTAACTTTTGCGCTCATATACCCGTAGTAGCGGTACGACCATATCAGGCGGTCTACCTTGGCCTGCAGGGATATGGTTTTTTCGGCGGGAGAGGATTCTGCGGGATTCTCGGCGTGGGTTTGCGGGGACGGGCTAAAGGCTGTCGGGGGGGCAGACGGTGCTGGTGCGGGCGCTGGGGCCAAGGCAGGGGTACCAGGTTTCCGCTCCCCTTGTGCCTGTTCGGCGTTCGCGCCCTCAACGCTCATCTGCCGTAGATACACCTCTATGTCGGCAGGCACCGGTTCGCCAGCAGACGACGATGCCGTCTGTGCAATAAATTCCTCTAAATAATCACAATTATCCATGGCTCATATTACAACAGACCGATACACTCGTCTCTACGCGATTCTATTTCAAAACCTTTTGTAATAGCTGCGGGATTTCTTCCGGGGTGGTGGCAACCTGCACGCCCGCTTGCTGCAGCGCGTCTACTTTTGCCTCCGCGGTCCCGCTGCTCCCTGAGATAATAGCCCCGGCGTGTCCCATCCGCTTGCCTTTCGGGGCGGTGCGTCCGGAAATAAATGCAACCACCGGCTTATTAACACTCCGCTTGATGTACTCCGCGGCACGTTCTTCGTCATCGCCGCCTATTTCACCAATAAGCACAATACCCGTGGTCTCATCGTCCCGTTCAAAGAGATCGAGTAAATCGATAAATCCTGTGCCGATTATCGGGTCGCCCCCGATACCAACGGCAGTCGATTGCCCCATGTTGTTCCGGCTCAGCACATGCACTACCTCGTAGGTCAGAGTCCCGCTGCGGGAAATTACCCCGATAGATCCTGGTTTATGGATTGCATACGGCATAATGCCTATTTTCGATTTCCCCGGCGATATCAACCCCGGGCAGTTGGGCCCAATGAGCCGCACGCCCTTCCGGTAGACATAATGGTATAGCTCTACCATTTCCAGCACCGGCACTCCTTCGGTAATACAGACAATCAGCGGAATGTTATTATCGGCAGCCTCACGGACCGCACCGGCGGCAAAGCGTTCCGGGACAAAGATAACGGTTGCGTCAATACGATGCTTCTTCAGGGCATCCTCCACGCTGTCATACACCGGCATGCCGTCGACATCGCTCCCGCCCTTCCCGGGCGTCACGCCGCCGATAATCTTAGTTCCGTCTGCCCGCATCGAGCGGGCATGGAATGAGCCGTCGCGTCCAGTAATGCCTTGTACCAGCACCTGCACCGATTCATTTATCAATATACTCATACCGCTACCACCTTTTCTACCGCCTCATTCAACTGGTTATACACCGTGTACCCGGCCTCTTCCAGTATTCTCCTACCTTCTGTTTCGTTGGTCCCAACCAACCGGACCACTATCGGTATTTTTATGTCAATCTCAGCAGTCGCCAACAGCAGTCCTTTGGCAATATCATCGCAACGGGTTATGCCGCCGAATATGTTTATAAGTATGCCGCGCAGTTTGCTGTTGTTATCAAGAATGCGCAGGGCATTGAGCATCTTCTCGGGGTTCGAACTCCCCCCGACATCAAGAAAATTAGCAGGATCCCCGCCAAAGTGCTTAATCAAATCCATAGTCGCCATAGCCAACCCGGCGCCGTTGACAATACATCCAATGTCGCCATCCAGACTGACAAAACTAAGCCCCTGCGCGATGGCCGTCAGCTCATCGGGATGATACTCCTCGTCGTTGCGAAGCCCGGCAAGGTCGGCGTGTTTGTGCAGTGCGTTATCATCAACCACCATCTTGGCATCCAGGGCAATCAGCGATCCATCCGTCAGTTGCGCTAGCGGGTTTATCTCCACCATCGAGCAATCAGATTCCAGGAACAGCCGGTACAGCTGGCGAACAATATACTGCATATCTCTTTGCAGCTTCCCGCCCCCGGCGGCCCCCACACTGCTCTCTATTTTTTCCAGGTTTTCAGCGGTCAGCCCGTGCAGCGAATCTATCTCTATATACAACAACGCCTCCGGGCGCTCCTGCGCCAGCTGCTCAATATCCATCCCGCCCTCGGCGCTAAATATCAGCAGCGGTTGTTTGCGGCTGCGGTCTACCGTTATTGCCAGGTAGTACTCTTTATCAATATCGCAGGCCGATACCACCAATAGTTTTTTTACCGGCATCCCCTGTACGGTTATTTTCAGAATGCTCTCGCCGGCTGCCCGGGCCTCCTGGGGGGTTTTTGCAAGCTTGACCCCGCCGGCCTTCCCGCGTCCACCGCTCAACACCTGTGCCTTAACAACAACAGTGCCGCCAATCTCCTCGGCAGCTTTCTCGGCCTCGGCCGCGCTGTCTACTACAATTTGTTTTTGAACGGGAATGTTGTATTTCCCGAACACTTCCTTTGCCTGGTATTCGTGTAATTTCATTATTTTTTGACCGCCGTTTCCTCTGCGGTCTCCTCGCCGCGCTCCTTACGATAGCGCTTTATCTCACGTTTTGTCAAGTTAATCAACTTGGTTACTTTTATCTCCCGCGGGCAGACGCGCGTACACTCAAAGTGATTCTCGCACGCCCACACGCCGTTTTTGTGATCCAGGACATCCAACCGCGACTCCAGCCCGGTATCGCGGCTGTCAAAGACAAACCGCGATGCCTGCACCAGCGCCGCCGGCCCAAGGAAATCCGGGTTTTTCTCTAATACCGGACACGCCGAATAACACGCCGAGCAGCTAATACACTTGGTCCCGTCGTCAAATTTATCCCGCTCATCCTGGCTCTGAATGTACTCCTCAGGCCCTGGTTTTTCTTTGGCATTCAGGAACGGGCTGACGCTGCGGAATTTATCAAAGAACGGCTGCTGGTCTACAATCAGATCGCGGATGGTCGGCAGATGCCGAAGCGGCTCAATGTCAATGCTACCGCTATCACCCTCAATAATATCCTGAATAAGCGTCTTGCACGCCAGGCACTCCTTGCCGTTAATACGCATCGCATCCGACCCGCACACCCCGTGCGCGCAGCTTTTCCGAAACGTCAACGACGGATCCTGTTCTACGGCAATTATCAGCAGGGCATCCAATACCCTATCGGTCGGCTCCAGCTGCACCGTGTAACTGGACACCCAGGTTTGCGGCTTGCGCTCCTGGTCAAAGCGCTTAATATTTAATGTAACGTCCATTCTATCCCTCTCCCCTAGTACACCCGCGGCTTCGGTTCCCACGTCCCCAGCGAGACGGGCCGAGACCCCAAGGTAAGTTCATTGCTCCCAACACCCGCGGCAAGCCCCGTCAGGGAGTGCTTGAGCCACTTCTCATCATCTCTATCCGGAAAATCTTCGCGGCTATGCGCCCCGCGGCTCTCGGTACGTTTGTTAGCACACACCGCCGTCACCAACGCCAGGTCCAGCAAGTTCTCAAGCTCCAGCCCCGCTACCAATTCCTGGTTATGCCGCTGCGCCCCGCGGTACTCATACAGCCCCCGGCCCCGCGCCCGCAGCGCTTCTACCGCACCAATAGCCTTCTCCATATTCTTTGCCGTCCGGTACACGCTGAAATCACGCATCATCGTCGTCTGCATCTCCCGATAGGTCTTCCCGACATCCAGGGCCGCACCGCCGCGCGCCTGCCCGAGCCGCCGCCCATAAGGTCCGTCGACTTTCGGTTTTTTCAACTCGCCATCACTTGCCGCGAAGCGCACCATGTCGCGCCCCGCACGCCGCCCAAACACCACCAGCTCCAACAAGCTATTGGTCCCCAACCGGTTGGCCCCGTGGACCGATACACAGGCACATTCGCCTGCGGTGTACAGCCCCGGGACAGGGGTAGCATCCCCGTCACGCACTACCCGCCCGTTGGTATCACTCGGAATCCCGCCCATGGCATAGTGGGCAGTGGGCTGCACGGGCATGGGCTTCTCGGCCGGATCAATAGCCAGGTAGGTCCGGCAAAAGTCTGCAATATCAGGTATTTTCTCTTCAATGGTCTCGCGCCCAAGGTGGGTGGCATCCAGGAGGACGTAATCGTCAATCTCCCCATCGCCCCGCATCCCGTTGCCCGCAAGGAGTTCGCTCATAATTGCCCGCGACACCATATCCCGCGGCGCCAGGTCAAGGAGCGTCGGTGCATAGCGCTTCATAAAGCGCTCGTTTTTACCGTTGTACAGTATCCCGCCCTCGCCCCGCACACCTTCGGTAATCAAAATACCCAACTTGCGGATCCCCGTCGGGTGGAACTGAAAAAACTCCATATCCTGCAACGGCAACCCCGCCTGCAGGGCAAGGGCCGCACCATCCCCGGTACTCGATATAGCGTTCGAGGTAACCGCAAACATCCGCCCACACCCCCCGGTGGCAAGCATAAAGACCTTCGCACAAAACAGATGCAGCTCGCCCGTGCCAATATCCATGGCAATAACGCCCCGCGGACGCCCGTCTTCCATGATCATCTCGATCACAAAAAATTCATCGTGAAACTGCACATTCTGGCGCACACACTGCTGGTACAGCGTAGTCAGGATCATATGCCCCGTACGGTCGGCGGCGTAGCATGACCGATGCACCGGTGCCTCGCCGAAATTCCGTGTATGCCCGCCGAAGCGCCGCTGGGCAATCTTCCCATCCTCGAGGCGCGAAAACGGCAGCCCGTAGTGCTCGAGGTCGTAAATTGTCCCCGGGGCCTCTTCGGCAAGAATCTTCGCAGCATCCTGGTCGGTCAGGTAATCGCCGCCCTTGACGGTATCGAAAGCGTGCCACTCCGGGGAGTCCTCCTCGAGGTTCCCCAGGGAAGCACTAATACCGCCCTGTGCGGCCCCCGTATGACTGCGCAGCGGGTGCAATTTGCTAATCACCACCGTCTTGAGTTTCTTACTTGCCTCCAGGGCAGCGTACAACCCCGCCCCGCCAGCACCAATAATCACCGCGTCATACTTATGCTCTATCATACTCTGATTATATCGTATTTGCGGTTATTTTGCAAACCATTTTCCAAGGGAGAGTGTGTTTAAGAGGGGGCACCGCCCCCCTCGCTGCAGCCGGCGTGGTGCGCGCCTGCGGCGCCCCCCACCAGGCGGCTACCCGCACGCTAGCGTGCGGGTACGGGCTCCGTTCCACTCCGCCCGCCGCCGCCTTCGCCGTCTTCCGCTACCCCCGGTCGCCTCTGTAATGCTTGCGTCGCGCACGCGGCAGCGGAGATTACAAGAGACAGTAGACTGAGCTTGTCGAAGTCTCGGTTTTTTTATAATACAGTCTCTATTGTCTCTGCTTGCTCACCCGCACAGGGTGAGAACAAACAGCCGCCGTCTTTCGGTCGGCTGAAAATTCCGCGCGCTAGGCATGCCCAGGGTGGCGCCGCCCTTTGGCGGTGCCAGACGCCGCGGAGTTTGCGCGGGACACCTACTCTCAAGGGAGCGCGGCGGCCGAGCCCTGGGGACGCCGACCCCCGCGCAGCGGGGGGAGCGCCCATATACCCTATCGGACGGAATTTGCTGCGAACGACCGCTCGCGTTTCGCATCGGCATGCGCGTTAAGCACGCCCCCGGCGATCAGGAAAGCCGTGCCGATTGCGGTGAGGGAAATTGATGCGTAGAATAGCGGATCAACGGATCGAGATAACGTTCCGACAGCAGCAGTCGCGTCGGGGACGAATTCAGCAATGAGGCCGGTAAACAGGCTGGGTAAAATGGTGAGTGTCCACAATACCCACGATGCCGCGGAAACACCCAGGAGGACTCCGCCGGTATCGTAGAGCGGGGTTCCGATAGATTTTAGAATGAGCGCCTCGTTGTGCAGCTTTAAATCGATAACAGTGGGGACGACGGTTATCTCGCCTTCCGAGCTGATAACGGTATCGCCGCTAATGTCTACCTTATTTTTTATTTTTGCTGCGGGTGCCCCCTGCGTGCTTTGCCCTGCCTCCTGGGCCGCGGCCGTGGCAAGCGGCAACAAGATGCATGCAAGTGTCAATACAATTACTTTTGTAAAATTTATATTCTTCATACGGGCATTATAGCATGGCGGGCACGGGAGGGTAAACACCCACTACCCCCCCGAGCGGGTGCGGGGGTTAGGGGCGCGCTGCCAACAGGGTTTGGTAATGCTGGACGGCCTGGGCGTACCCGCTCGGTTCGCCGATGTCCAGGCGTTCGTCCCCGGGAATGGTGATGAAGTCGACGCCGTCTGTGGCGATGAGGCAGCGGAGGGCGGCGATGTGGTAGTACTCGGGTGTGCGCTCCGCCTGGGGGGCGCGGCGATGGGTTTGCCAGCCCGCCAGGAGATAGTCGAAGAATTGCGGGGCTACGAGGTAGCGGCCGATGGAGGCGTAGCGGCTGGGGATGGCTGTCACCGGGGGCTTCTCGATGACGTCGTGGACCTGGCGGGTTTTTTCGTCGCATACGAGCATGCCGTAGCGTTCGGGGTTGGGCGGGTCGGGGATTGCGGCGATGGCGGAGCGCTGGTGGGTTTGCCAATGCTTGATGAGCTGTTCCGAGAGGGGCGGGGTGCCGAAATGGAGGTCGTCGGGGTAGGCGATAACCACAGGGGCGCGGGAGCCGACAAATTTCCGCGCCTGCAGCATGGCGTGCCCGCTGCCCTGCATGGTTTTCTGGTAGACAAAGCGCATGCCGGCGGCTGCCCGCGGGGGTGCGACCTGGCGGGCGAGTTCGCTCTTGCCGGCGCTGGTTAGTGCCCGTTCGAGCCACCGTACGGGTTGGTAGTAGCGCTGTATGAGGCGTTTGTGCGGCGAGATGACCACGCATATATCGGTAATCCCCGATGCGGTAAATTCCTCGATGATAAAATCGAGTGCGGGACGGTTTACCAGGGGGAGGAGCTCTTTGGGGATTTGTTTGGTAATGGGGAAGAAGCGGCTCCCGTACCCGGCTGCGAGGATCAGGCCTTTTATCATGGGTATATGGTACCGTATATCAGCGGGGGCGGCTAGACCCAAGGGTGGGGGGGGCGCGGGGGCGGGCGGTAGTACTTGCCGCACCTCTCGGGGTGTGGTACTATTGGCTATGAAAACATTGTTGCCCGAGCAGGCAAGTAACCGGCATGGATTGAATAGGCTAATTATTATTGTCTTCGCCCTTATTACAATATTCACGCTAGGCAGGAGTCTGGTGCATCTGTTTGCGCCCGACGGCGGGGCAAATTCGGTGGCGTCTATCGTTGTCTTTGAGGGAACCCCGGACCCCAATATGGTGATATACTTTATCTTTGCCCAGTGGGGGTTGGCGCAGCTGTTGTTTGGTATTTTCTATGTAATCGTATTGTTCCGCTACAAAAACCTTATTCCGCTTATGTATCTTTTTATTGCGTCGGAGTATATTATGCGCCTTGTTATCGGGAAGGTGCTCAAACCCCTTGGAGATGAATTCTTTGCCCATACCGCACCGGGGGAAATTGGAAATTATATCCTGGCGCCCCTGGCTGTCATTATGTTAGTGTGGTCGCTGGCGGCGGGTCGGCGAAAACAGGTCTAAGGCGCACGCGCGCCTGCGCTCCTGCGCTCTCTCTCGCGGGCATGGTACACTATCAAATACATTGGATTACTTGTGTCATTATTAAAAAACCGCGATATTGATATAGTCTGCCACGGTTCGGCGGCAGATATTGACGGCGCGCAGTGGAACCGTCTGCTCACTCCCGCGGATAGTCCGTTCATGGAGTGGGAGTGGTTTGCGGCACTGGAAAATTCCGGGAGCATCGGTGTTGAGAGCGGGTGGCAGGCGTTGCATGTTGCCGTCTACGAGCGGGTATCCAGCGGGGCGCGCGCGGCGGGGGGGGGCGGCGAGGGCGGCACCCGCCGGGACGGGGGGCAGCAGGCGGGCGAGGTGCGCGATGGTGCGGTGTATCAGCGCGGGCGCAGCCGGTTACTTGGGGTTGCACCCTTGTATTGCAAGCGGCACAGTTGGGGCGAGCTGGTGTTTGACCACGGGTGGCAACAGTTAGCCGCAGAGACAGGCGCCGAATATTTTCCCAAGCTGGTCGGTATGATTCCTGCCACCCCGTGTACGGGGTATCGGTTTCTCTGCGACCCCCGGGAGAACCAACAGGAACTGGTGGAAATAATCTTTAGCGCGATTGATTCCGTTGCGCGGCAAATTCAGGCAAAGACGGTGGCGTTTCACTTTGTGCTGCCTGAATGGCAGGGGCGCTTTCGCGCACACGGGTATAGCCCGTGGGTGCAGACCGGCTTTAGCTGGAATAACGCCGGGTATTCGACCTACGCCGACTACACGGGGCGCTTTGGCAAAAACCTGCGCCGTAATATTCGCCGGGAACGGGAGGCGGTGACGGGGGCTGGGTATACTGTGGATTTTGTCCGCGGCAATCATCTGACGCGGCGCTATTTAGAGCGTATGCACGAGTTCTACTGTAATACCAACAGTCAGTTTGGGCCTTTTGCGGCCCACTTCCTCAATGACCGCTTCTTTCAAACCATTGCCGCCACGTTTGCCCATCGCCTGGTGCTCTGCTGCGCCTTCCCGACTGAGCAAATGGACCTGCCGGTTGCCCGCCGCGACCCCGTGGGGATGTCTATGCTCCTGCATAAAAACGATCAGCTCTACGGGCGCTACTGGGGGCGCGGGGAGGATATTGATAAGCTCCATTTTGAACTGTGCTACTACGCGCCCATCGAGTGGGCAATCCGCAACCACTGCAGCTTTTTTGACCCCGGGATCGGGGGCGAGCATAAGGTGCGCCGCGGACTCCATGCCGATGCGCGCTGCACGTTACTCCGCTTTACCGATCCGTCTATGGCGCACTACCTATCCTCGGCGCACGAACGCATCAACCAGCAGACAGAGGAGCACATTGCGGCGGTTAACGCAGAATTACCCTATCGGAAAGACCTGGGGCCTGCGCCGCAGCGGCTATAACTTACCAGCGCCCAGCTGGCAGGTGGCTTCCATGATCTGCTTTGATTTTTTCTTGTTGCAGATGTTAGCGATGATCGCGCCGGCAAACTGTGCGGCACTCCCCGCGGCGCGGGCGGTAATCAGCTGTCCGTCCACTACTACCGGCTTTTGCTGATACTCTCCGCTGTTTACATCGTCGGCAAAGCTGGGGTAGCAGGTATATTTTTTATTCTGCAGTATACCAAGGGGCTCAAGTATCACCGCGGGCGCGGCACAGATGGCGGCAACCAATCCGTTGCCGGTCCAATGGTAGCGCAAAAGCCTGGAAACCAGGGGAGAGTCGGCTAAATTGCCGGCACCCGGCATCCCGCCCGGCAGCACCACCGCCTGTAAGGACAACTCCTCTAGTTTTGGAACCAACTCTTCAATGGTTGTATCGGTATTAATAGTAATCGCATGCCCGCCGGTTATCGCCCTGCCGCCTACACCGACGACGGTTACCGGTATACCCGCACGCCGGATAAAATCTATCGGCGTTACCGCCTCTACCTCTTCAAAACCCTGCGCAAGCAGTACAGCTACCATATATCGTAATTATAATGTCGAATACAGCACACGGCAAGCACCATCGGCCGGTACTCCGCGCGCCGCACACACAGAGAGCGGGTTACTTTGAGGTGGCGATATACACGCCGTTCCACTCGGGCGGCAATTTGGCTGACTTCAACTCGTGGCAGCGTTTGATAAACAGGTCGATGAGGAAGTCGTTGGGTATAAGCTGGGCGGCTTTTTTGAAAGTAGTAATAGCCTCGTCGAACTTTTTACCAGCATAGAGCTTGACGCCCTGGTTATACAACGAGAGACCGTTTGAGTCATACGCCTTTGTTTGAATGACGGTATAGAGACCAAGGGCCTGTTTTTTTCCTTTTACCGCAACACGGTCTACGAAACGGGTGGTCCATCCCTGCATCAGGTCTTTTCCAAGATTCTTAACGACGCTGGCGGAAATTATCAGCGACTGCCCGTAGACCTTACACAATCCCTCTACCCGTGAGGCAGCGTTTACGGTATCACCAATAGCAGTGTATTCAATTTTTGAATCGCAGCCAATGTTACCAATAACCGCATCTCCATAATGGATCCCGACTCCGATGTCCACGGTTGGGTAATTTTTGAATTCCTGCGACGCATTAAGTTTTGGCATCAGCTCCAGGACCGACAACGCTGTGTTGACCGCGCCCGCACAGTCATTTTTACTATGCACTGGTGCACCAAATATTGCCATAAGGGCATCACCGATGTACTTATCAACGTGGCCTTCGTGTTTATTAACCTGGTCTACCACCTCGGTAAACACTGCGTTAATCATTTTAACTACCTCGGGTGCGCTCAGTTTTTCGGATATAGATGTAAACCCTCTGATGTCCATAAAAAACACCGCAATATCCCGCGACTCACTCTGCAGCAGCGATTCGGGGCGCTGCACATACCGGTCAATCAGCGTTTGAGGAACATATTTCTGGAAAATTCCCTTCAACCGGGTCTCGCGCTTTTGAATAACGATGTTGTTGTAGGTGTATTGTTTTAATTGCTTATAGTTACGGTTAAGGGCCGAGAACACCGAGTTAAAATTCTGTGCCAGAATACCGCTCTCATCGTCATACAAAATCGGCACCGATGTTTTGATTTCCGGTATATCCTTGATAATTTCCTGAATTGAATATGACATGCTTGTCAGCGGTTTGGTAATAGTGCGCGATAAAAATACAATCAGCAGGGTGGTAATTGTTAATACAATAATTACCACAATGGTAGAGACTATACGGATAATGCTTTGGGTACGCTGGAATGTGTTGACGCTCTCACCTACGTATACAACCCAGTTAAACGGCTCAAAGAGAAACGATGAATAGGCGTAGGAGGCGCCCCCGATCTCGGCTATAGCAAAGCTTGTAACGCCGTTCTCTTCTTCTCCCAGCGTAAGTAACACCTCGCCCTCCTCTGGACTTACTGACAGGTTCTCATTTGTCGAAAACGCCACGAGTGCAGAATCAAAATCCTCGTTCTGTACCAGGGCAAATATCAATTCCGGTGATATCGCCGCATCTTCGCGGCCTTCAATCAATCTGCTAATCAGCCCCGCGGCTTCGGCCTCCTGGCGGACAGTAATCAATCCAGATGCATATTCGGAAACTGCCTGTTGTGCCGAGCGGATCAGGTCCGGTTCGTAATATAACTTAAAGTCAATCAGCAAATTCCATTGGCTAATGATGTAGCTCTCCAATTGACGCGCCTTGAAATTAAGGAAATCCTGCTCCTGCTGGTTAACCCCGCTGTCTGTAAGCTGAAAGGTTATGATACTTGCCAGTACAATGATAGACAAAACTGGAGGAAGTATGGACAGTAGTAGACGATAGAGTATTTTCATAATTCCCTCTTAATGCGCCTTGCCTCTTCCAGGAGCAAATCGAGCTGCAGGCGCAGCTCCTCAATCTGACCTGCAAGCTCGTTGTTTTGTCTTTGTACAGTTTCGTTTTGTGAGGTGAATGATTGATTTTCCCGGGACAGGGTACGGTTCTGTGCTGTCAACTCACGTACTTGCTGACTGAGTTCGGGGTCACTTCCCGACCGTGCACTTGCAGATGCAGCGCTTCTAGCCGCCAGCTCGGCAGCCCGCTCGGCCTCGGTCTCTGCGGCCTCAATGGACGCCGCCGCTTCCGCCCTGATAACCGCAATCTCGTCCCGTGCCTGTTTTTCTGCTGCAGAAATCGCTGCTGCCGCTTCCGCTGCCAAATCGGCTTCTGTTTTAGTCCGCGAAGACTCAATCGTAGCCTCGGCTTCGGCCCTGGCGACGGCGATAGCTTCCTCTGCCTCTGCTTGCGCGGCGGCGATGGCTTCGTCTGCCTCTGCCTGCACGGCCGCAATGGCTGCGTCGGCCTCCTGCTCAATTTCTGCGCGGGTGTCGGAAATAGTACCGGCAAATTCACGCTCGGTCTCTGACAGGGCGTCAAGGGTATCCAGGTATATACGGGTATTTTCCACAAACGCCATGCCGGTTAACAATATGTCAGAGAGAAGCGGATCGGAACGAATTGCCGGGCTGCTGAGAAAGCTCTCCAACTGTGACAATAGTGAGTTTGTTTTGTTTAGATTATTACTGCGGAGTGCATCACTGATATCGGCAACTAATATCGCATACTGGTCTCCCTGTAGGGACGCCTGTTCGTACCGGGTTGCAAGGTTACTGTAATCGTTCTGCAAATTGGCCAGCTCCTCCGATTGCTCTTGAAATTCGGTAAATTCGGTTGGATCAATTGATTCCAGTTGATTATTCAAATCATTAATCCGTGCCTCTAAATCTACCTGTAACTGCTCCTGGTCAACGCCATCATCAATATCGATCTCGGTAGCAGTGAGCGAATGCGCACCGGCATTCTCGACATTAATCAAATCAACAAACAAGCTGACCACCTCGGCCTCTTGTTCGTCGCGGATATTGGTAATCAGCTCCTGAGATGCCTCTGATATTCCGCCGGTATTATCTACTGATGTACGGGCCGAAAAGAAAGCATTGATCCAATTGGGTGAACTACCCCCAATGCTGCCGCTTACAAGAAAAAACGCCCCCAACATCCCTGCCGACAGGATAAGAATAATGGCGGGTAACAGGAAGACTTTTTTTAACGGTTTATCGATTATCTTTTGCAGCGCTTCCTTGCTCTCGCGTACTTTAATTTTTTTAAGAAAGTGTTCAATGCTCTGGTTTATCTCTTCCAGCTCATTTTCGCTAAACATGCTGGCATCGATTTCGCCCTCTGCTTCATTACTGATATCTACAGGCTGATTGGCATCCTGTGTAGATTTTTTAACCGGTGCCGAGCGAGCGGCAGCCGGTGCCGCCGCGGGCACCGCAGCAGGCTTCGCTGCGGGTGTTCCAGCGGGTGTCCCGGCGGACCTCGCCGCGGGTGTCCCAGCAGACCTCGCCGCAGGTGTCCCAACAGGTTTTGCCGCGGGTGTCCCGCCAGCAGGTCTCGCCGCGGGTGTCTTTACGGGTGGACGCGTCGGCGGCGTAGCACCACCGCTCCCGCTCACCCGTCCCCCCCCTGTTGGGGGGCGCGTAGTCTTCTGCCCGCCCGCGCTGGCAGGAGCCCTCGTTGCCGGCGTGTTACCCGCGGGTCCTACCCCACCTGGGCGCCGCACGGCACTCTTCGGCAACGGAGAAGTACCGCCGCCTTGTGGTTTGGTACCCGCCCCTGTACCCGGTTTCCCGCCTACAGGAGGTTTTTCGTTATTTTTCTGAGCTTTACTATCACTCATATCACCTCACCTCTAATTCCTGTATACATATTATTACGGCTACATACATCAATCATACCACATCGCTCCGTAACACATCAGTTATTCGGCCTGCACGCGGTAAGTCTATGACAGACTTCCAAGCTTGAAAAACATCGTCTATCAGCAGTAAGGTTAGAGATATCTGAACTATCGCTAGACCCTACGCATCGGTTCTGGTAGAGATCCGGGCAGGCACCATCATTGCTTGTGCACGCAAAAGGAATCTCGTTCGGCGCCTCAAAGCAGGAAGCAAGTTGACCTGCCGCAACGATAACAATACCTGCAAACAGCAGTTTATTTAAAATACCCATCACCCTTACCTAATTATCCACCGGAGTCTCGGTTTTGTCAAGGGGTACCGTAAAACTATATCCAAGACTCATGCGAATCCCGCCCCCCCAGTAAATTTGCGTTGGGCTTACTCTTGAAAAGAAAGTAAATGCCAACGGGGCAACATACGAGGCGTCAGCAAAAAAACGCCCACTCCCCCGGTCCGGAGTGGCCACCTGTACCCCGGGCACCAGGAATAACAACCGGGAGGTAACGTCAATAATATTCGTAAACAGCAGTTCGTTGTAGACCGATAATTGCCAATCCCCACCCAGGTCGATAGCGGCCAGGAGACGAAACGGCGCATTAAACTGCTGCGCAGGAGACAGTACGTCAAAGGCCGGGGTGTCTACCTGATCAAGTACCCCCAGGTACGCCGCCAGGGCCGTCGAAACCCCCACTCCAATCTCGTATCCAATTGAAACACTGGGCGACACAATAAATGTATGCTGGAACCCAATATGCACAAACAACCGGGCCAGGGCATCAACCTCAAGGGTGGTGAACGCGGTATCGGCGTTAATGGTGGGCTGATGGTAGAGCACCGATACCGGAAACGATATATTCATATAATCTCCCGGCAAAATAGACAGCAGGGAAATAACACGCGGATCGTCCCCAAGGGTTGCATCTGCCGCTGGAATATTACCGACGCCGTCGCTTTTCTGCCGCCACGCACCCCGGGCTACTAATATCTCTACAATATCATAATGGCTGTTACGGGCCGCAATATGCAGCGCGGTATCCCGCAGCTGCGACCGTGTAGATATATTTACCCGCGCGCCGCGGTCCAACAGTAAGGTAACAATATCGGTGTCCCCCCGTAGGGCTGCGGTATGCAACGGCGCGTACCCGGTAAGATTATAGGTGTTTGGATTTGCCCCCGCATCCAGTGCGCGTTCAACCGCATCATAATCGCCGCGCAACACCGCGACATGGATACTCACGCTTTCCTGCGCCGTCACGGCAACAGACAAACCACCTAGAAACAGTAGTCCGATAATAATTATTTTACTGAGAATACTCTGATCCATTATATATAGTATATATATCAATAATTGTAAATTACGTCAAGCAAACATGCAACCTTAATTAATTAGCACACACGGGACAACACCCTATTCCCGCACAAAAGTACGCCGGCTACAGCGAGGGCACACCCGCTCCCCACTCCCCCCGCCTACTGGATCTGCTTCTCAAGTGCGCCAACTAACTCGTCAAAGTGCTGAAACGCCGTCTCAAACGGCTCGTCGGTGGAAAAATCAACCTCGGCCATTTTTAACGCATCAAGGGGAAAGTGGCGCCCGCCCGATTTCAGGAATTCAATGTACCGCGGCGTGTACCCGCCCCCCCCGTGGAGCCGCCGTGCAATAGTTATTGCCGCACTGATGCCCGTAGCATACTGGTAAGTATAAAAGGCGCGGTAAAAATGAGGAATCCGCAGGGCCTCAATGGCATCAAACGCATCAATCTCGACACTGGTGCCGAAGTAATCTACCAGGAGCTCCTGGTACGCGCGCTCCACCCACGCGTAGGTCAAATTCCCGTTATCAATCAACTGACGGTGCGCCGCCAGCTCAAATTCTGCAAACATCGTCTGGCGAAACAGGGTAGAGACGATATCTTTTATATGATCTGTCAATAAATATGTGTAGAGCTTCGCCCTATCCTGCTGCTCCCGGTCGGTCGTATCCCCCCCCCCGCCCGGCGGAGCGGTGTCGGTTTTGCGGGTCAGGTAGGCATACAGGAGCTGCTCGTTGACGGTAGATGCAACTTCGGCTGCAAAGATCGAGTACCGGTAATGGGAAAACGGATTACTCCGCGCCGAATAGAGACTGTGCATGGCGTGCCCGGCCTCGTGGGCCAGGGTAAAGGTACTGCGCAGCTGCCGCGAATCGTAGTTAAGCAAAATATACGGGTGTGTCCCGTAGGCACTTATCATAAACGCCCCCGAACGCTTCCCGCGGTTTTCATAACGGTCCACCCATCGCGCCCCCCCGCCCCCGCTTTCCAGCAACCCGCCCTTGAGTTCGGCACAGTACTGGTGCCCAAGCGGGGCAAGGGCCGCCACAACCGTCTCCACCGCCTGCTCGTACGGGTAATTCGCCGTTGTTTCGCGCGCCAGGGGAACATGCACATCATGGAGACGAAGCGTATCCAGCTGCAACGCCTTCGCCCGCACCCGGTAATACCGGTGCAAGACCGGCAGGTTTCGCCGCACTGCCCCGATAAGTCTGTCATAGAGCTCCTCGGGTACGTTATCGCCAAACAGCGCCGCAGCCCGCGCGCCCGCGTGCCCCCGTACCCGCGCGTTGAATATATTCTGCTTAATACTGCCCGCGTAGAGCGTAGTCAGCACCTGACGGTGCCCGTGGTAGCGGGTCAGGTAATTCTTGTAGGCCTGCTCGCGAACCGCCCGAGTATGGTGGCACAGCAGAATATGATAACTGGCATGCGTCAGGGGCACCGGCCCCTCCCGGGTCTCTACCGCTGGAAAATCAAAATCGACATCCACCAGGGTCACAAACCCATTCTCGGGCAGCTCCTGCAGCTCGCCAAGCATCGCCAACTGGTGCTCCAGCTCCACCGACAGCACGTGCGGACGCTGGCGCAACATACGCTGCAGCAGCACCCGGTAATCCGCGTAATCCGACCTCTTCGCCAGCCCCTGCAGGCGCGATTCCGGTAACTGCAGTATCTGCGGTAGAAAAAAACTGATACACGCCCCCACGTGGGTCGACATACGCTGCGCACTTTGAAACACCTGCTGCCGCCCCGCGTCCCCCATATCCTCGCAGTACCACTGAAACGCAAAGTGACTCAGACGCTCGTTCTCCTGGCAGATACTCGTGTACCGGTCAAACAGTCGCGCCAAATTCCTCGCACTCCGCACTGCCCCGCCCCCCCCTGATAGCTTACCGAAGCGCTCAACCTCAATCTCCAGTGCGGCGGCGTCTTTCTCCCACTGCTCAACGCTGGCACATAACGGCGTCAGATCCCAGCAATCCTCAACCCGATGGTCGCTCCTGGCAGTTGCTTTATGCATCAATATGTTTACATTACCGGTATTTTTCCCATCTGTCAAATAGTTGACTTTAGGCGTTCAGCAAAAGGGGGGCGGCCGCCCCCCTCGCTCCATAATTTTTTAACGCCCATTTTTCACGGGCTCACTAACGCTCGCCCTAAATGGGCTAAAATTATTACGCTACCCCCCGGCGCTTCTGTAAAGCATGCGTCTCCCACGCGGCAATGGAGCGTAATGTACCACAGAAGCGATTCGGACGAAAGCGTCAAAACCCTCCCGCCCATGATATAATCACAACATGTCACCACCACCCTCTTCCCTCTCTGCGGATACCATTGCCCGGCGGGAGACGGCAGCAGCGATAGCCCGGGCGGCAGTCGATGCGGTTGACCCCGCCGCGCTAGTCCGCGCCCGCTGCCGCCGTGAGGGCACTGCCCTGTACATCACAACCCCAGAAAACCAGGAAATCACCATCGACCTCACCCCCTATACCCGCATCCTGGTGTGCGCCATCGGCAAGGCAGCCGGTGCCATGGCATCGGAAATGGTAAAAATATGCGGCGGCAGTATCACCAGTATCCTGGTAATTGCCAAAAACCCTGACCGTGCGGCACTATCCGCCCAATTACACGCCCTCGCCCCCGCCCTTGCCCGCAGTGACATAGAGATCATCGGAGCCGGCCACCCCATCCCGGATGACGCCAGTATCCGTGCAGGCCAGCAGCTCCACGCCCTTGCCCGCAGTGCAGATGCCAAAACCCTCCTGTTAACCTGCATATCCGGCGGCGCATCCGCCCTGGTAACCCTCCCGCGCGCTCACGCGGACACACCCCTGACCCTGGGTGATATACAGGAGTTGACAGCCGCACTGATGCGCACGCAGGCCAGTATTAACGAAATCAATGTAATCCGTAAACACTGCTCGTTAATAAAGGGCGGCCAGTTGGTACGCACCGCCCACCCCGCACGCTGCGTGAACCTGGTTATGTCCGATGTTATCGGCGACGACCTTGCCAGCATAGCCTCCGGCCCGACGGTCCCCGATACCAGCACCTTTGCCGATGCCGTAGCCATACTGCAGCACTACGAATTATGGGAGCACACCACACCCCCCGGTATCCGCCGCCTGTTCACAGCCGGAGCCGCGGGCAAGGTACCCGAAACCCCCAAACCCGGTGCCGCGGAGTTCGCCCACAGTGACACGCTAATTATCGGTAATAACACCACCGCCCTGCACGCCGCCGCCGCAACCGCTAGCGGGCATGGGTACCAGGTACATATCATCAGCGATGCCCTTATCGGTGAAGCCAGACAGGCGGGCGTGTTTATTGCCGGGACGGCACACTACTGGCAGCACCACGGCGCCGGCGAGCGGCACTGCCTGCTGTTCGGGGGCGAGACCACAGTAACCATACGGGGCACCGGGCGCGGCGGCCGCAACCAGGAGCTGGCACTGGCGTTCTGTCAGCACCTGGGTGCAGGCGGCATCCTGGCCCCTGCCGCGCACAGCGGGCACCCGCACACCCCGCCCCCCCTACTGTTATCGGTTGCAACCGACGGAAACGACGGTCCAACCGATGCGGCCGGCGCCTTCGCTGACACCGCCGCCCTCGAAAGCGCGCGGGCCCAAGGGGGGTTGGATATCGCCGCCTACCTCGCCGATAACAATTCTTATGAGTTCCACCAGCAAGCGGGGAGTTTGTATGTAACCGGTCTCACCGGGACCAATGTTTGTGATATACAAATAGTTCTTGTGAACTAACAGAGCACAGGGGAGAGAGAGTGGGGATCTTTAAGTAATTAAGTCGTATTGCCCGGCGCCTACGGCACAGTAATTTCGTATGCTCTAATGTCAACGTCGTCATTAGCACTCGGGCTGCCGCTGGTAAACACGAACAACCGGTTATTCGCGCTATCAGCGGCGTCGACAAATACGTCGGCACCCAGGGATGCAATATTAGCCAACTCGGGCACGGGGTTAGTGGGATGTGCAACGCTGCTTGAGAAAACATGGTTGACACGCGGCAGTGTATCAGCGAGAGGCGGCATTATCTGAAACACACTAAACCCATGGTCGTCGTTCAGTTCCCCCGGACCCGCGGCAAATAAATAATCAGAGCCCTTAAAGGTGACATAATCAGGAGAACTTGCTCCGCCTATCGACCGAGCCGAACTGTCGGACGCCCACGGAGCACTAAATGTATTCGCGCTAGCCATAGACAAATCAGTTCCCGTGTCTTCAAATGCATAAATGCCGTTTAATTCAGCTGCTGTAAAAAATAAAAAGTGCCGTGTGCTTCCCCCATTTACAATTGTTCTGCTAATTATACCAGATTCATTGGGGTCAGGCGGCGTCATTATTGCCGGCGAACTAATTCTATTATACTGCGGAGACGTTAAACTGCCTGATTGTAACGCAGTAGTATCCGGCGTAAATGTTGCCGTAATAATTCCATAGCTATACGCAGTAGATGCTGCATTAGCAGTCGATACTGCAATATGCAAACGCAGTACATTATTAACATTGGTTACTGCGAACCCATGAATTCCATGATACGTATCGTTGCCCATGAGTATGGCCCTATCAAGTATCAACCTGGCCTCATACGACGTCGAACCGGTAGCTAACTGATAAACAGTAATGGCCCTCTGCAATTTATTTTCATCGAATCCGGATACAAATAGATAATCCGGTGCATTGCTGGAAGCCCCCATCTTATCAATAAAATACAGGTAATTATCATTTCCAGCGTTGCCGCCCACCGTTGATGTACTGGCAACAATGAGCAATCTGCGGCTCGTATCAAGCATACCGTCAGCGCCAATTGGAATAATATCCACCTGGCCGCCTTGTCCAACAATAAGGGCGGGAGATCCAAGGATCGGGGTGACTAATATATCTCCAGTATCAGTATTATCGTTTGCTCTGTGGGTCAGTGATGTATTACCAGTAGAAGAAGTCCATCCTGCAGTGCTCGGATCAAACTGCCGTACATCAATCCGAGGGTTGTTTCCCGTTACACCAACTGACGTTCTCACATCAGAAATGCTATGGGTATAGGTATAGTAATTATCCCCAATGAGAGCAGAAACAGATTTTATGAAATGCGGTAGTGCCATAGAAATTGTTACACCGCCGCGCGGCACCAACGCCGACACATCGGTCACTCCTCCTCCGCCTCCCGCAACGGGTCTATTGCACGAACCATCACTCTCCGGAGAATTTCCATCATCACAGCTGAAACATGCGGTCACCCCGGGGGTTGTATAGAGAATAAGTTCCTCGCTATCGGGTAGTGTCGTTTGCGGCATGCCTCCCTCACAGACGGCTCTAAAGACAGCCCGGGGGGAGTTGCAATACGGCAGGGAAAATGTCCCGGTCCCGTCAGTAACAACATAGGTGCAACTGCTATTACACCCGCTGTGCGATAATACCGCCAGCAGCAAAACAGAGCCGGCAACGGCGTAACTAAATTTGCGTACTCTCTTCATGCAACATATAGTATCATATATATTGTTCACACTTCATGCAAGTCCGCGGAAGAGAAATCAAATACTCCGCGCCAGGCATGCCAGTAGTGCCGCCTGCGCCTGGCAGGCGGCAGACACGGCGGTCTTGCTTGGGAAACAGGAGCTGTGACAGGCGCCGTGGCCGCGCTACTGGCACGCCGACCCCGCTGCGCCCCGCGCGGAGGGGGGGCGCCCAAACCTCTCTCTTATTAGCGTCTACGGTACAGTAATTTCGTATACGCGAATATTAACTTCACCACTATTACTCGCACTACTGCCGGCAACTACGAACAGGCGATCATTGCCCGCGTCATTGATCACGATGGTATCCAGGGATACAATATCGGCCAGCATGGGGTCAGGGTTCTCGCTGCGTGCAGCGCTGCTTGAGAAAGCATGCTGCACATTCGGCCGACTATTAGCAGCAAACGGCTCTATCCGAAATACACTAAACCCATCGTCCACATCGCTGGTGTCTATTTCTTCCGGACCCGCGGCAAGGAAATAATCAATGCCCTTATGCGTGTCAAACGCAGGAGAACTTGCTCCGCCTATCCACCGGGCCGAGCTGTCGGATGCCCACGCAATCATCCCATCAGCGCTAGACAGAGCCATACCAGTATCTTCAAATACATAAATACTGTTTAATGCAGCTGTCGCAAAAAACAAAAAGGTTCTCTCGCTCCCTGGATCCCCAATTTCTGCCTTAGTTATACCAGACTGGACGACAGAAGGACTTAAAGATGTTTCCTGCTGAATACTAGTATACACCCCAGGGACAAAGGTACCTCCCTGGTTGTTATCAAGATCTGGAGTAAGTGTTGTCGTAATAATTCCATACGAATACATTCCACTGGGTGCCTGTGTCGATATTGCAATATGCAGACGTATTACAGTTTGATTAGCAGCTGAAACGTCGGTTCCTATAGTAAGCCCATGAACTTCATGAAGAGTATGTCCGGCATCAAGGGTGTCAGGAAGCATAAACTTGGCTTCGTAGCTTGGGGGGTTATTGCCGCGTAACTGATAAACAGTAATGGCATCCTGCGAGCCATTTTCATTGGTTCCAGATATAAATAGAAACTGTCCACGTGTATCGGTAAATGTCTCCAGCTGATTAATACTATACAGATGACTATTGGGGTTATCAATTGCAGGATCAGCAAAGAAATTTTGAGAATTAAAGAAACCAACACTAGTCACATTACCGCTCATCATATCGACAGTGGGACTGACTTGCCGTATATTTATATCGTTGGCATGCCCAGTAATAACGTAGAAGTTTGAACTGAAATCAGGTATGATTATTATATCTCCGGGAATCGGATCGGTGGTGGCCGCCGTCGAAACAGCTTGAATCAATGGAGAAGAATTAAGTTGTGTCAGTCGGTTTCCCATATCATCGTCCAAATGCAGCTGGTGCACGTTAATTTGAGACTGCTGGAACATTCCCGTGGTAGAGGGAGACGTCAGAGGTCCGATGCGATAGGTAAAGATAAAGTGATTGCCGCCGATGGCAGTAGGGACAGATTTTATAAAATTGTCAAAGCCGCTAACAGCCGTACTGGCAAATAATGTCATCCCTGTCTCCGGGCCCCCGGTTCCTCCACCAAGCCCCCCATCATCCAGCACGCACTCACCTTCAACGTTTGGCCATTCTGACGGTGGTATCTCCAACGCAAGTGCCTTTGCTCTTGCGGCTATTGACTCCTGTGACTCTCTAAGCACATAGCCGTTGTCACAATCATCAGTAAGATCATTGTTATTATTACCAATACAAAGGGTTGTCCCGGGGGTTGTATAGAGGTGCTCTGCCCCCTGGGCTCGTTCGCCATGCTCACAGGCAGCTTCAAAGACGGCCCGGGGCGAGTTGCAATACGGCAGGGAAAATGTCCCGAGCCCGTCAGTAACAACATAGGCGCAACTGCTGTCACACCCGCTATACGATAATACCCCCAACAGTAAAACAGAGCCAACTACGGCGTAACTAAATTTGCGTACTCTATTCATGCAATATATAGTATCATATATATTGTTCGTAATCCATATCAACTAACGTGAGCGGTAAAATCCGTTTTCTACCTGTTTGAGCAGCCAATTGGTCAACAGGGCAAACAGGGAGGTGGCGACCGCACCGCTGAGGATGAACGCGGGGTTATTGCGCACCAGCCCGGCGATGATGATGACCCCGAACCCGCCCGCACCGATGATGGCCCCGACGGTTGCCGTCCCGATGTTCACCACGGTAGATACCCGGATGCCTGCCGAAATAACCCGCGCCGCCAGGGGGAGTTCGACCCGTACCAGGACCTGCGGGGCGCTCATCCCCATCCCGTAGGCGACATCGCGCATTGCCGGAGGAACGGCGAGGATGCCGGATATGGTGTTATTCAGCACCGGCAATATGCTGAACGCATACAGGGCGGCGATGGTCGGCAGGGTCCCGAACCCCAACAGGGGCGTGACGATAGCCAGGACGGCAACCGGGGGCATGGTTTGCATCAGAGAGACCGTCGATTGTGCCAGGGGAAGGAATTGGCGCCCCCAGGGGCGGGTTACGGCGACCCCCAGGGAGATACCGGTTGCCGTGGCGGCGACGGAAGAGACGATGACCAGTTTCAGGTGGTCGGCGAGCATAACAGACAGGGGGATGCGGGTGTAGGTGTGCGTTACGGCGTCCGGGAACAGGTATTTCAGGATGCGCTCCAGCAGGGGCGGGTTGTACACGAGCACCAGGAAGACTACGGCGGCCCCGATGGGAAAGAGGTAGCGTAACAACCGGGCAGGGTGTGGGATTGGGCGCAGGGCGGGCATTAGTACTTTAACCCGGTTTGGTTGACCCGTTCGATGTCTGCCAACCGCACCTCTCCGATTACGCCGTCCGCGTCATCGACAATGGGTACGGCGGATATCCCGAGCCCGAGAGCGCGGGACAGGGCCTCTTTGAGGCTGTTTGTCGCCCGGAGGGTCAGGGCGTGGGCGGGGATGTTGACGTGGACGGTCTTGCCGTCGATGATCCTCACCATACCGCGTACGCGGCTGCGTTTGTCGGTGACCCAGTAGACGTTGCGTGCGCCTCTTTTGCTTTTGCCTGTGCCCGCGGGGGCGCGGCGTGACGACGGAGGTGGGTTGTTGGGTTTTTTGACGGCGCCCGCGGGTATGATGGTGATCGTTTCGATGCCCCCGCTGCCGCAGGTGTGGGCGTCGCGCATGTAATCTTCGGTCAGGAAGCAGCTCAGGCGCTTGAGGGCGCGGTCTTCGCCGATAAAATCGCGGACGAAGCGGTTTTTCGGTGATGCCAGGAGGCGCTCGGGGGTGTCGCTCTGTACTATCTTGCCGTCTTTCATCACCACCACCAGGTCGGCCAGCCGGATGGCTTCGTCGAGGTCGTGGGTAACAAACAGGACCGTTTTTTTGAGTTTGCGCTGCAGTTCGATAAACTCGCGCTGCAGTTCAACGCGGCGGAGCGGGTCGACGGCCCCGAACGGCTCGTCCATCAGGAGTATGTTCTGGCTGGCGGCCAGGGCGCGGGCAACCCCGATGCGCTGCGCCTCGCCCCCGGAGAGTTCGTGCGGGTACTTGGCGCAGTACTCCGCGGGATCAAGGCCGATTATCTTCAGCAGCTCGGCTGCGCGCTCGGCGCGGCGCTCTTTTTCCCATTTCAGCAGCCGGGGCACTATCCCGATGTTCTCTTCTACTGTCATGTGCGGAAATAGCCCGATGCTCTGGATCACATACCCTATCCGCTTACGCAGATCTTCGCGGCGGCTTTGGGTGATGTTTTCGCTGTCTATCTCTATCCTGCCCCCGCTGGCTTCGATCATGCGGTTGACCAACCGCAGGGTAGTGGTTTTCCCGCACCCCGACGGGCCGATGAGCACACACAGGGCCCCCGAGGGCACGGTCAGGTTTATGGCGTTTACCGCCGGGGCGATGGAGTTGTTGTAGCTTTTGCTTACCTGTTTAAATTCTATCATATTCTCTCTCCTTTTATGTCTCGGCAGCCGCCATACGGGCTTGCCCGCTTGCGACGTGCATCCGGGCGATGACGGCGCCGAACAGGGCATTTACAATCACCGCAATGGTCACAATCGGGATTACCCCCAATAAAATCAAATCGGTAGCCGCCTGCCCGAGTCCGCGGAAGACAAAGTTCCCCAGCCCGGCCGCGCCGATGAGGGCGGCGATGGTGGTGTTCCCGATGGTCTGGACGGCAGCCGTGCGGATGCCGGTGAACAGTATCGGGAACGATAGCGGGCGCTCCAGGAACGCCCACACCTGGGCGCGGCGCATCCCCATGCCTTGCCCGGCATCAATAATAGGACGGGGTATGTTTGCCAGCCCCGAGTAGGTGTTTTGAATAATCGGCAGCAGGGCGTAGAGGGTCAGGGCAATCAGTGCGGGCGTGTTCCCGATACCCTTTATCCCGATGGCGCGCAAAAAATCAAAGCGCTGCGAAATTAACGACAGCGGCGCAATGATGAGCCCAAAGAGCGCCAAACTGGGAATGGTCTGGATGGCATTTACAACCGGAAAAATAATGTGCTCGCACCGCCGGCGCCGCCACGCCAGCACCCCCAGGGGTACCCCGATACACACGGCGCCTCCCACCGATAAGAACGAGAGAAACAGGTGGTTGGTCAGCTCCTGCAGGAAGCGCTGGCGGTTATTGTAAAACTCCTGGAGTATACCGAGGTGGTCAAACAGACCCGTAACAATGAACAGCAAAAGCAGCGACGGTACATATAACTGCACCGCAACCCGCCAGGCACGCCGCCCCCGTCCCGTGCTATCGCCCTCGGCGGGTGCCGCGCTGTGCCATTGCTGCAGCGCCAGGTACCCGCCCCCCAGGGCAACCCACAGGCCGATTTCGATCCCCGTCCGGGTAGTCGGCGTCACCCAGCCGGCCGCCCGCGGCCCAACTCCGAGGATTACCAGTAATACCAGCAGAAACGCACCCGCCCCGCCCAGCATCAGTAGCCGATCGCTGCCAGCTCTGCTGCCAGGCCCGCTGCCGGCAGACACGCGCTCCCGCGCGCGCACAGGCAATGGTACCCACACGGTTGCAACACACATCAGCAGCAGCGGCCCAACAACACACGCCAGCAAAACAGCGTAGAGCACGTGAGAGCCCCCGGCAACAGCACCAAGCATGTCCCACACCGAGTAGGCATCCCCGCGCACCACCCGGTTTGCCTTAATACGCACCAGGGGCAGCCACAGTGCCGACACAGAGAGCAGCAGCGTAGCCGCGTGTACCGGCTTTATTCTCAAGCCCCCGCTCCCCCGCGGACAGCACCGCTCCCGCGGACAACACTACGCTGATTACTCATATCATAATATATAGAGAGACCGCCCGCCGGGACGCATACAGCGCCTCCCGGGCAGCCAGCATCTCATGCACGCAAGAGAGCCCCCGCTCTCCCTGCCTGCCTCGGCCTAAATAAAGCCGTTTTTCTCCAGGTACTCTTGCGCCACCGCGGAGGTTTCCCGTCCGTCAACGGCGATGCTCGAATTCATCTGCTGCAGCTTCACTTCATTGAGCGAGCCGAACACCGGTGCGAGCAATTCTGCAATTTCCGGATATGTACCGACAACTTCGGCACGGACAATCGGTGCAGGCTCGTAGACCGGCTGCACACCTTTGTCATCAGCCAACACCGTCAGCCCAAAGGCCGCCAACTGCCCGTCGGTCCCGTACGCCATAGCCGCATTTACCCCGTCGGTTTGATCCGCCGCCGCCTTTTCGGTCAGCGCCGTATTCCCGCCAGAGAACGACAGCAACTGCGAGTCAGTGAGCTTAAACCCATACGTGCTTTCAAACGCAGGCAGGACATCGTCACGGGTAATAAACTCCTCGGATGCCGCCAACTTAAAAGTACCGCCGCCCGCGATATAACCCCCCAGGTCACTCAGCGTCACCAGGCCCTCGCTTTGCGCCAAATCGCTGCGCACAGCAATGGCCCACGTGTTATTGGCCCGCGCCCGCGCCAGCCAGACAATATCGGCATTCTCGCTATCCAGCCGCGCCGCTTCGGCATATGCCTGGTCGGAATTCTTCCAAACCCCATCCGCGGCCTCACCGGGATAGAAAAACGCGGCATTCCCTGTGTATTCGGGATAAATATCAATCTCCCCGCTCGCTATCGCCTTCCTGATAACATCAGTTGTCCCGAACTGCGTCCGGTCCTCAACCGCAAACCCATCGGCCTCAAGGACCTGTACAATCATACTCCCCAGCAATCCGCCTTCGGTATCTACCTTGGAAGCAACCACAATCGGTCCCTTTCCTTCTTCCTGTGGGCATCCAATCAGCAACCCGCCGATTATCCCCACTATCAACAGTGCCATTCCTGACACTCGTAAAACGTGCATTTTCATCATCGTCTCCTTGTAAAAAATATTTCCCAGTATTGTAGCGCACCGCTGCTGTTTAGTCAACTACTTTGAATGAAAATTATTCGAATTAGAAGTATTTTTTTGTATCATATTCAAGAGGGGGCATCCTGCCCCCTCGCTGCATAATTTTTTAACGCCCATTTTTAACGGGCTCACTAACGCTCGCCCTAAATAGGCTAAAATTATTACGCTACCCCTGGTCGCTTTTGTAAGAATTGCGTCATTCACGCGTTATTGACGGTGCCAACAAGCAGAAAGGTTATCTCGTTTCCCGATACTCGCGAAGCACCTGTTGATCAACGCCAAGCAGGCTTGCCAGTTGTATCTGGGCATCCTGGTAGGTGTACCGTTCGCTCAGGTAATCGAAGCGGGCATTATCCAGCTGGTTCTGGGCATCCTGTACTTCCAACAGCTCCCGGATGCCGGCTTCGTACCCGGCGTCGGCCAACTGCACCGCCCGGGTGGCGCGCTCTACATTCAGGCGCTTCGACTCCAGGTTGAGGGCGATCCGCTCCAATGTATCCATCAAGGTCACTACCTCGCTCTCCAGCCCCTGGCGGCGCTCTTCCAACTGCAACCGTGCCTGGTTGATGCGGCGGCGGTCGGCATCCAGGACTACCCAGGTGTTTGAACCGGGGATAAAATCATCCAGGGGCACTGTCAGGACCACCGACAGCCCGTCGCCAACCGTCCAGTCGTCCAGGTCACCAACCCCCCCCGGGTCGGTGAATATATCTCTTTCGTAGGCCAGGGATAACCCGTACCGGACACTGAGACTGGGGGCAAAGGCCGTGGCGGTAACGTTCCGTGTCTGGGTAAATATCTCTACCGATTTTTCCAGCCGCCGGAGCTCCGGGCTCAGGGGCAGTAGTTTGTCAATGACTTGCGCGCGGTCGACGGTATAGATATCGGGGTCCACGGCGCCGGCTAATTCCACGGGGGTGTTGATATCCAGCCCGATGGTAAGGTTAAACTGACGCAGCGCCCGGTCATATTGCGACCGCAGCTCCTGCACGGGTACCTGACGGTTAACCGCCGCTACGCGCGCAGTCAGTAGGGTGAACTCGTCAATCAACCCTGCCTCAAAGCGTACTTCGCTCCGATCTGCACGGCGCTCTTCCAGGCGCAGGGCCTCTTCGGCAATGCGCTGCTGCTCCTCGAGGAGAAGCAGGGCGGTGAACATCTGGCGTACGCTGCTCTCGACCTGGTAGGCAACCTCTTCCAGGGAGATAACACCTTGCTGGTACTGTAACCGCGCCTGGGTGATACTGTAAAATATTGCCGCATTGATATTCAGGGCCGCGCTGATGTCGCTGCGGAAAATATTGCGCGGCTGCGGGAACCCGGGGATACTGTTCGGCTCGTCGTTAAGGATGGTCAGGCTCCCGGTGGCGTTAATTTGCGGGTAAAAGGCCCGGAAGGCGAGGTCAATATTCTGCTTGGCGGTGGCTAGCTCTAATTCGTTGCGCTGCAGCCCGCGGTTGAACTCCCGGGCCATGTGCACCGCCTGTTCGACAGTAATGGTAATGGGCTCTGCGGCGGATACGGGTACCGGGGACGGGGATATCAGGAGCAATACGGCCGCCAGGGCAATGAGTCCTGCCCGGTGGTGGGGTGTTTTCGAGACGCCCCCTGGGGGGATGGCTCGCTGTGCTGCGGGGATTCGCTGAGATGTGTTGTTCATAGTTTGATAGTAGTATACCCTAAATTCATTATTATTGACAGTACGGTATACTCTGTATTATGAGTAGAAGGTTAATCTCGATTACAGCGGCCGGGGTGTTGGCTCTGGTGGCGATAGTGTCACATCTGTTTTTTCGGTAATCGTGTCTGTTGCCGGGCCACGGGGAGACGCGAACTTTGCAGAAGCGGCGGGGGGTAGCTCTGCTTGTTGGCGCCGTGGTGACGGCGCATCCGGAATTGTTATATCCATTTGCGACTTAATGTATTTACAGTAGTGACTAGGGATAGCTCTAATTGTTGGCGCCGCTGGGCGGCGCATTCGGCATTGTTGACTTACCCTATGACTTAATATATTTACAAGAGCGGCGGGGGGTAGCGTCTGGTTGTTGGCGCCGCTGGGCGGCGCATTACGCTCTGCTGCCGCGTGGGAGACGCATGCTCTTACAGGGGCGGCGGGGGGTAGCGGAAGCAGGCGAGGTGCGCGGCGGGCGAGCGGGAGTGAGCCCGTAACCTGCGCAGCAGGTTAGCGCACTGGTGCTGCGGCTACGGGAGCAGACGCAGCACGCCGGCTGCAGCGAGGGGGGCAACGCCCCCCTCTTAAAAACCACGCGGGGGGATTTGACACAATTATGAATATGTGGTACTGTGGCATTGAGGATGATGTATGGAACAACGAAAATTTGGTAATCGCGGCCTTATGGTTAGCGAGCTATGTTTGGGTGCTATGACATTTGGGCGGGAAGCGACCGCACAGGAGAGTCATAAGATACTCGATTGTTTTGTTGATGCCGGCGGTACTTTTATTGATACCGCTGATGTCTACAATGATGGAAAGAGCGAGGAGATTATCGGCCAGTGGCTTCGTGATAAGCAGCGGAACGATTTTGTCATCGCTACGAAGGTGCGCTTTCCCATGGGGAAGGGGGCCAATGATGCCGGGCTGAGCCGGCGGCATATTATCGATAGTGTCGATAAGAGTCTGCAGCGCCTGGGGGTCGATTATATCGATCTCTATCAGGCACACTGCTGGGACCCGCGGACGCCGTTGGAGGAGACTCTGTCTACGTTCAACGATCTTGTCCGGTCGGGTAAGGTGCGGTATATTGGGGTGAGTAATTTTCTGCCCTCGCAGGTCCAACGGGCCATTGATATTTCGCGCGCTCACGGGTGGGAGGCGTTTTGTTCGCTGCAGCCGCTCTATAATATGCTGGACCGCTTTGTTGAATGGGAGCTGATGGAGGTATGCCGCGAAGAAAAGTTGGCGGTTATTCCGTGGAGTCCGCTCCGCGGGGGATGGCTCTCTGGGAAGTATAAAAAAGCGAAGAAAGCCCCGCCGCCAAATACCCGGGTGAAGATGGCCGAGGAGTTTGGATGGTCGGAGACGTGGAAAAACTACTCGAAACAGCGCACCTGGCGGATTGTCAATGCGGTACAGCGGGTTGCGCGGAAGCGCGGCAAGAGTATGGCGCAGGTGGCTATAAACTGGCTCAAGGATAGGCCGGGTGTGACGGCGCCGATTATCGGTGCACGGGACACTACGCAGCTGACTGATAACCTTGGTGCGGCGGGATGGGTGATGCACCCGATTGACCGCAAGCAGCTGGATAAAATCAGTACGCATGTTCCGCCGTACTACCCGCACGGGTTCGTTGAAGAAATGACGAAGTGATGCGCGATTCACATCGGTGCCCGGGGGTGAGACTAGGTGGGACAGGTGACTGACCCGCGTGAGGTTTTGGGGCGCCGGTGGGGGTTTTCGGGGCGGTGTATTGCCGCCCTGTTGTGCAGCGGGTTGATAACGGTTGGGGCGATCGGGACTCCCTATTTTAGCACCTGGCCGGGGCTGATTGAATTACGCCTTATTCCGCTGTTTATCGGTGCGCTGCTGCTGCCCGTGCAGTGGGTCCTGGGGGCGGTGGCGGGGTATTTTTTACTTGGGGTCCTGGGGGCGCCGGTATTTCACTTTGCAACTAGCGGGCTGCAGACCCTTGGGGGGAGCGGGGCGCTGATTAGCCTGCCGGTGGGGGGTGCGGTGACGGTGCTGGTGCGCAATTTCTGTATACGGCGGGGGTACCGGGGGGTGCGGACTGATGCGTGGGCCCTTGGCGGCGGGGTGGGGGTGCTGTATCTCTGCCGACTGGCGTTTCTACTTGGTGAGTATTTCTTTTCGCCCGCGCTGCATGCCTCGCGGTATCCGCTGATATTTATTATGAGCTTCGCGCCGGTGATTGTGATCTATTGTGGTCTTGCCGTGGTCTCGTTGGCGGGGGCACGGGGGATTGGGCGCTTGATTTGTAGGGGGTAGGGGTGCCTGCTTGCGCGGGCGAGACGGCGCCTACCGATCTAAAGTATGCAGGAAAACTACGCCGTTTCTTTTCCCCTGCGAGGCCGATAACCCGGTGGCCGCTATGGTGTGGCGGTTCGGGCGCCGTGGATCCAGTGCCCCCAGGTATACCATCTCTTCCCAATATGAGTTGTCGTCGAGGTTGGAACTGCTAAACCCATTGGGGAACCTGCCGTCAACCAGGGCGGCACTGTATACACTGAGATCTTCGTGTAAATAAATGGGGAACAACGCCCTCTTAGACCCATTCTCTTTAATATACGTCCCAACCACCAGGGCATACGCGACGCCAGTAGGATGATCGGCAACAAGCGGAGTGAGCGTACTGAGAGATTCGCCAAAACTATCACGATATCCGTCAATATGCGGCGTGTGGACATTGATGATATCTGTTGACAAAATGCTGCCGTCCGGGTTCAGGCGCAGTAGATAGACATCGCCACTACGATCATGCAAAGACTCTCTTCCGCCGTAACTGCCCCCAGGGACACCAACAGCCAGTACTCCGGCCGATAAATCATCTGGACGCCCGGCATGGCCGAGCCATGCAAGGCCCCTCCCGAATCCGTTTCCCGGCTCAAGCTGTCCGGGAGGGATCCCGGGAGCACGCGCATCAATGGTAACGGTACGGAGTAGTGAACCATCGGGGAGCAGGTATAGCAAAAAGACTACGCCCTCCAGACTGGGACCCTCAGAACTTTGGGTGAGTATATACGGGCCGCTTGCAGCTAATACCGTGCTGGATCCTCCTGGCCCATCTATATCACCGATGACGGCAAGAGAAAGTCCAAACGCCATGTCGATATAGAGTTCTGGACCGTTAGGGGTGGCGGTATCAATAGTCGCACTCTTTAGTATTGAGCCGTCGGGGAGTAGGTAGAGTAAGGTTACCCCTCCGCGGCCGTCGTCGCTCCACACTGAACCGACGGCGAGTACCGCTACTGATTCACCGTCTCCGTCTAAATCACCAAGGGAGGCCAGGGCACTGCCGAAGTTATTAGGGCCGCTCGTCAATAGCGGAGGTGCGTTGGGGGTCCCGCTGTGAATACGGGCTGTCTTTAAAACAGAGCCGTCAGGGAGTAGATATAATAGATGTATACTGCCCCAATAGGTTTCATCCTCTGGTCCGCCACGGGCTACACTGTTGGCTACCGCCAAAACCTGTACCGCAGCACCCTTGTCGCCATCAAGATCACCGAGTACGGCAATCCCGGTACCAAATCTCTTTCCTTCTGTTGCATCAATCTGCGGGTGGCTCAAAGGATTGATCTCTACTGTCTCAACAACAGAATCGAAAATATGCAAAGGACCTGCGAGTCCTGATTCTCGTATGCTTTCTGTTGTTGTCTCGGTGGCAGCGGTATCTTCGGCAACATTACAGCCCGTCAATAGCCCTCCGGTTATACATACTGCCAATACGGCACTTGCCGTAGATACGGCCCTAAAAAACAGTTTCATGAATTTCTCCTGGGTTCTATAATATTTCATACATTTCATATTTTACATTATTTCTACGGTATAATGTAGCCGCTTTGCTGGTATGGCTGCAAGGGGGAACCGCCTCTGTTTTGATCGGTGAATTCTACCCGAAGACGAAAAAAACGAATCGGCCTACGCTCGTCAGTTGAAAATCGCGGGCTATCATTATATTTGGGGTCGAAAGATTCTATCTCTTCAGCGTCACCCTGTGTCGCGGTTGTCACCGTAAGGGCATGGAGGGATCCGGTTTTTCTTCTTGTAAAAACAACCGTACCGGGAGTCAGGTTCTCGTTTGATGCCCTGACTTCACCAGAGTTTAGCTTCCTTGATTCATCGATGACCGTTTGGCGCACCGGCGTAACCACTACATCATCGCAGTTCGTACATCCTTCGGTTAGCGCGCTGTAAAATGTGTGTACTGCTGTTGTGTACGTTGTAGTGGCATCTCCCGTCAGGCCGCCGCCGGGTCTTGTTGCCTCATGCAGTGCGTATTTTATCCGCGCCATAGTAATAACGGGTACATCGTACCCACGGGCGCGCAGTCTCTCTACGGCACGCACCACTTGACCAAGGACGCTCACGGCGACACACGCCTCATCTGCGAATGTAGTGGGATCTCCCCTTGAATTGACTCCGCCCGGCAGGTAGTCATTGACAAACCTATCGCCAAGGTTTTCTGCGTTAAAGCTATCTTGATCGAAGTACCCGGTAATCTCATCGTTGCCTGGTCCGCCGCAGTGCATTATTGATCTCTCGCACGGAGTATCGGTGAGATCGGCTACGGTCATCCGGCCTGACGCCAATTCGGCCATCTCGAATGCACGGAACTCCGCATCTGGTGCCGGGGGGACTTCGGCTTCATCGTCCTCGGGCGCAGGCATCGGTTCCGGTTCGGGTTCCTGATCGTCATCATCGTCGCTGTCGCTGCTGTCGTCGCCGGTATTGCCGGTGTTGCTTCCGGTGTTTCCGCCGGTGTTGCCGTTGTTGGGGGCGGGCATCGGGGAAGGGGGGTCGTCGTCTCTTTGTCTGTTGCTGCCGTCGTCATTGCTGGGGTCGTTGGCGGGATTGGGCGACTCGGGTTCGGACTCAGACTCGGGCTCGGCGGGTTGCTCGGGCTCGGTGGTGGTGCCGGTGGTGCCGCTGTCTCCGGTGCCGGTGGTGCCGGTGGTTCCGCTGTCGCCGGTGTCGCCGCCGGTGGTGCCGGTTCCGCTGTCGCCGGTGGTGCCGGTTCCGCTGTCGCCGGTGGTGCCGGTGTCGCTGCCGGTGTTGCCAGTGCCGCCCTGCGGTGTGTTGCCGCCGGTGTTGCCGCCGGTGCCGGTGGTGCCGCCAGTGCCACTGGTGCCGCCAGTGCCGGTGGTGGTACCTCCGGTGCCGGTGCCGATGGTGATGCCTCCTCCGGTGGGGGGGGTGACGGTGGTGCCGGTGCCGCCCGTCGTGGGGCGATTGCCAGCGGTAGGATGCAGGGTTGGTCTGGCGGTATCATCAGCACCATATTCGCTTGAGGAGCCGTGGTCCACGGGGTTGATACAGGGTTCCTGGGTGGCCTGCGAGGGATCACATGTATCGCTTTGTGCCGCGCTCCCCTGGGTGGTGGGTAGGACGAGTAATATCAGACCGATTCCCAACGCCCATCCTGGGCCTGGGGGGCGGGGGGTGTGGTTTTGTTTCCGCATACATTGTGTGTAAGCGGAAAACTAGCACCGGTGCATTAATCTCTGCCGCGTGGGAGGTGCGTGCTTTACAGAAGCGACGGGGGGTAGCGGAAGACGCTGAAGGCGGCGGCGGGCGAGCGGGAGTGAGCCCGTACCCACGCGCGTGCGCGTGGGTAGCCGCCTGGTACCCGGGCGCGCGAGCGCGCGGGTGCAGCGGCTGCAGCGAGGGGGCGGGACGCCCCCTCCTAACATAACTATATAGACACATGAAAAATTGAGCACCCGCGGGTCAAAATCCCGCTCCTTGACGCCCGGCGTGTGTTGGTGTAAAATCGTAATATGAATATACGGGTGCTGGTGTGGACGGCGTTGTGCTGTGCGCTCATTATTGTTGGCGCATTTATATCGATACCGCTTGTGTTCTCGGTGGTGCCTATTGTTCTACAAAATCTATTTGTGCTATTTGCGGGATTGGTGCTCTCGCCCCTGCAGGCGGGGGTGGCGGTTGCCCTCTACCTCGGGCTGGGGGTGTTGGGGCTGCCTATTTTTGCCGGCGGGACCGGGGGGGTGGCGCATTTGCTCGGCCCCACCGGCGGGTACCTGATTGGGTTCCTCCCGGCGGCCATAATTTGTGCCACCATTAGTTTACCGAATTATCGGCGTCCATCGTGGGTGCGGGATGTCCTGGCGGTGGTTATCGCTACCGCCGTGATCTACGCGTGCGGGGTTCCGTGGTTGGCGTGGCGGTCGGGGCTTACATTTAGCGACGCCGTTGTTGCAGGTTTATATCCATTTTTAATTGCAGATGCCATTAAGGCGGTAATTGCTCTGTTGATGGCGCGCACTGTGCGGAGTAGTGAATTCTCTCCCTATCGACGGCAGCGCGAAAACAGACGCTTCCGCCGCCGTTAGTGTGAAGCTCCTCAACGTAGATGCACTGACCCACCGGCGGGACGACGGGGGGATTGCCTTTGCTGATCTGGCGCTATCGATTGAGCGCGGGAGTATTACGGTTATTGGCGGACACAACGGGGCGGGGAAGACCCTGTTGGCGATGGCGCTCTGCGGGCACCTGCCCTTGGAGCGCCTTGAAGGCAGCATTGTCACTGCGGGGCGCGGCGGGGGAAGGGGCGCGGGGGCGCGGCGGGCAGGGGCGAAAGGGGCCGGTGGTACCGGGGGGGCAAAGCATTTACCCCTATCACGGAAGCGCCTGCGTCAATATTGCGGGATTGTCTTCCAGCAGGCCGAGCATCAGGTTATTGGGCAGACGGTTACCGACGATATCGCCTTTGGGTTACAAGGCGGCGGAAAGTCGGCGGCAAACGTAGCAATAGGGTGTAAGGCCATTTTAGAGGAGTTGTCGATAACCCATCTCGCCGACCGCCACCCCCTGACCCTCTCTGGGGGCGAGTTGCGGAATGTGGCCATCGGGGCCATGCTGGCAGTCCGGCCCCATCTCCTGTTCCTGGACGAGCCGTTTGTGAACCTCGATTGGCGCGGTGTGCAGAAAATATCGCGGCTCCTTTGTGATCTGAAACTTGGGGGCAGGACGATAGTTGTAATTACCCACCAACTCGAGCACGCCCTGCCTCTTGCCGACAGCGTCATTTTGCTCTCGGCGGGGAAAATTATCGCCTCCGGGACGCCGCGGTCTGTTATACCTGCGTGCATGTCCCAGGAGCTCCTGCCCCCGGGGTTCAAGGTGTCCCGCGCGGCCGCTGTGCGGGCGGCGTGCAAGCCAAATAAAGACGGGAAGAGCGCGGGCGCCAGGGGGGACTCGGCGGGGGCGAGCATGGCCGCCGGGTGGGATGCTGTCTTATGAGCGATATGCAGCGCGTTCGCTTTTTGACCTACGCGCCCATTGGGAACCGTTTGGCAAGGTACGACCAGCGCGCCAAGTTTGTTGCGTTTATTTTGTGTACCGTCTCGGTGTTCAATGTTGTGCCTCCGATTCATCTGGTTTATCCGTTCGGTATTTTTATTATCTACTGGTGGGCGGGGGTGCCGTTGCTGCGCTCACTGTGGAGCATTCGGATGATTATCCTGTTTGCACTCCTGGTGATACTATCGCACATGGCTACTCCGCTGTTGTTGTCCAACGAGGGCGTTCTGGTCTCTCACCCTCAATCCCTGGTGGTCGCCGCCGCCTATCCTGTCCGCCTGGTCAGCGTTGCCCTGCTGGCGCATCTGTTTATCTCCTCCATCTCCCGCACCGAGTTGATTGAACTGATCCTGTGGTTGGCCTACCCGTTGCGGCGCATACGCGGCGCCCTGGCCCTGCTGACTATGCTCACCCTGACATTTGCTGAACTGGCCTTCCGCCAGCACATGTACATCCGCCGCGCAATCAGGGCCCGGCTCGGTGCCCGGCGGCGGCACTACACCCCGAGAATTCTCCTGCACCACTGCCGGCAGCTCGTCATCAGGTTGGCCAGCCACACCCACGTCATCACCTACGCCCTGGAGGCGCGCCAATACTCGGCATACCGGCGGCACACACCCAAGCGGTTGAGCCGCTCGGATTGGATGCTGTTGTTTATTGCCGGCTCAATTTTCGGCACCATCCTGATGATGCGCTTGCACTATTTGCTGATTTAATATATCATCGCACAATATGAATAACACACAGATACGCGTACCCCATGTAGGTACGCCGAAACAAAAGCGGGAGCGGCGGCACCTGCCGCTAGCGATCTCTCCCCGTGGGCGAGGCGCGCACGTTGCGGGCGTTGCCCTATTACTGCTTACGTTTATGCTCGCAGGCTGCCGTCCTGCGGACGAGCATACCGGCATCGTGGTTGCCGCCACTATTTTCCCGTTGGCAAAAATTACTGAGGAGTTGGTACAAGACGAGGGCGTTGTGCACCAGATGCTGCCGCCCGGTAGTGACCCGCACACCCACGAACCGCAGGCGGGTAATCTCATTGCCCTCCAGGAGGCCGATTTACTGGTAACCATCGGGGTGGGGTTTGAGCATATTGAGCATCACCTGCTGGAGGATGTGCCGCGCCGCACACCGGTACTCGACGCATCACAAGACGTACCCCTGTTACCCTACGCGGATGATCATGGGCACGAACACGAGGATGAACACGAAGACGAACACGAAGGAGAAGAGGGCGCCTATGATCCGCACTTTTGGCTCTCCCCGGCAATAATGGCCGGGGTAACCGGACGCATTGCAGACGAACTGGCCGCCATTGATCCCGAAAACGGCGATATATACAAGGAGCGTGCAGATACGATTATCCAGGAACTGACGGGCCTGGATGATGATTTCCGCAGCAGCGCGCAAAACTGCGCCAAGGATGTCATCGTTGTCGATCATAACGCCTACCAGTATCTGTCAAGCGAGTATACCTTCGAGGTAGCGGCGCTAACCAGCCCCGAATCAGAGATTGAGCCGACCCCCGATCACCTGGTCGAGGTGGTTGAAACCATCATCGACAACTCCCTTGAGTATATTCTGTACACCGCCGGAGAAGATACCCGCACCATGTCCGTGTTGGCCGAGCAAACGAACGCCAAACTGATACCGTTTGATATTTTAGAAACCGGGGCAAGCGATGACGGTACCAGGTATAGCGTACTGCTGCGCAACAACCTGCAGGCACTGCGGACGGCCCTTGGGTGCTCGCCGTCCAACTAACCCCCACCCCCCCGCGCGCGCGCCTCGCTGGCAAGATATACCGTACCCCCCAGGGAGGCGGGATATATAGATAAATATTCCCCCCCGCACCCCTAGTATTAACAGTGTATTTTCGGTATTATATTATCAGTACTATGAGAAAATCACGCAGAACAATTATCACCGCCATATTACTGACATCGGCGGTGTTCCTGTTGGGCACCGGGTGCCAACAGTCAAACGGGCTGACGCGGCTGTTCGGCGGCGGGGCGCGGATAAAAATTGTAACGACGATTTTCCCCCTGGCAGATATTGCCAGAGAGATTGTCGGTGAAAACACCACTGTAATAACCGCCGTCCCCCTGACGGTGAACCCCGATACCTTTACCGTCAACAGCGGTAACCTCGAAGATCTGCGTGATGCCGATATGCTGGTTATTACCGGCGTGGGATTGGACAATGTAGAAGTCCCCCTATTGGGCAATATCAGCAGGAGAACAACGGTAGTGAACGCCGCAGAGGCGGTTGTCACACGCGGCGACGATGATATCGACTCCAGCGGCGTCAACGTGACGGACAGCGGTGCTGATGAGAATACAAGCTTCATCCGGGAATTGTTTTCCCGCATATTCAGAAACAGAGCGCCAAACGGGCAGCAAAACGATACCAGCGATGTACCCGATGGAATCGATACATCTGCGGTTGACCAGTATTTTTGGCTCGCTCCTGCAAATATGCGTGCGGTAGTCAGGGGCATCCGCGACGGGCTGATTGCCGCAGACCCCCGGAACCGCCAGGAATACCTGCAGCGCAGCAGCCTATTGCTTACCCAACTCGAACAACTTGAACGCACCTATGAGCGCGGCCTCCAGGGGTGCAAGAAAGACACAGTGTATATCAACAAAGATGTTTTGAGTACCCTTGGGGCAACCTACGGGTTTTCGGTGCAGACATTTGATCCATCAAACCTCACGCGCGTAGTACCCCGGGGGGGGCGAAATATTCTCCTATACAGCACGGGGAGCGACAAAGATGACTACGCCCCGCTGGTGCGAAACGATACCGCCCTGCTGCCGTTCAGCACCATTGCCTTTATAGACGACCAGGATGAGAATTATTTCCAACTCATGGGCAGAAATTTAACCGTACTCCAGTTGGCACTCTCCTGCACCCTATCCCTGTAACACCGCAGCGCGCGCATGCCAAATAAACCCACCACCACCAACTCCCCCCGTACCCCCGCGCCCCACATCCCCGCCGCCACAGCAGCCCCGCCGCCTCCGCATCCGTTAAAAACTGCCCGCACCACCACCGCCCCCGGGAACAACCCGCTCATCGAAATAAAAAACCTCAATTTCTCATTCGGCACCCGCCCGGTACTCAAAAACGCCAACCTCTCGGTGGTCGGCAACGATTTCATCGCCATCATCGGCCCCAACGGGTCGGGGAAGAGCACCCTGGTAGAGCTGATGCTCGGCCTCCACCGCCCCCAACAAGGCACGGTATCCCTGCACCTGCCCCGCGAATCCATCGGGTACCTCCCGCAGTATTACACCAGCGACCCCACCTTCCCCGCAACCGTCGCCGAACTCCTCGCCTGCTACACCACCCGCCCGCACTCCCTTGACCCGCACATCCTCGCGGTAACCAACATCGCCTCCCTGCTGAGCGAACCGTTTGTCAACCTCTCCCGCGGCCAGCAGCAGCGGGTACTCATCGCCGCCGCCCTCTCCCGCAACCCCCGCCTCCTCATACTCGACGAACCCACCGGGGGCGTTGATCTCTCCATAAAGAACTCGTTCAACCAACTGCTCCAGAAACTCAACGCCGACGGCGTCGCCATTATTATCGTCACCCACGAGGTAGGCGTCCTGCCCCCAATGGTCAAGCACGTCCTGTGTATCCACAACTGCCTATGCTGCTGGAGTGCCCCCGACCAACTCCCCCAGGTACTCTCCGCCCTCTACGGCCCGCACATCATCCACCACCACGACCTCACCGCCACCACCCACGACCACCACCACCCGCACCCCGATACCCACGATGCTTGAGTACCTGAGTTACCCGTTCATCCAACGCGCCCTCCTCGGGGGAGTAGTCATCGCCCTATGCTGCGGTGCCATCGGGCCCCCGCTAGTACTGCGCCGCCTGTCCCTCCTGGGCGACGGCCTCGCCCACACCGCTTTCGCCGGCACCGCCATCGGGATACTTCTCGGTATCCCGCCCCTCTATGCCATCATCGTCGTAACCCTCCTGGGGAGCTACGTGGTTACCCGCATGCTCCACCACGGGGTCAACGGCGACGCAGCCATCGCCCTCCTCCTCGCCCTCGGGGTCGGGGGCGGGATACTGGTTATCTCCAGCACCGACGGATTCACGGCAAACCTGAACTCCTACCTGTTCGGCAGCATCCTGACAATCAGCGCCGCCGATATCATCATCGCCGCCGTCCTCCTCGGGGCCATCATCCTCTACTACTGCCTCTTCACCCCGCATATCCTTATGCTCTGCTTCAACCAGAAGCTCGCCTCCCTCACCCTCCGGCACTCCGTCCTGGCAGAGTCCGCCTACGCCGCCCTGGTTGCCCTGACCATAGCAATTACCATCCGCGCCGTCGGGATCCTCCTGGTTTCGGCGATGCTGACAATCCCCACCCTCATCGCCCTCCCGTTCGCCCGCTCGTTCCGCCGCACTGTAATCGCCGCCGCCGTAATTTCCGCCGCGGTTCTGATTCTCGGCCTGGGTGCTGCCGTCCGCGCCGACACGCCCCCCGGGGCTACTATTGTTGTGCTCCTGGTGGTTGTTTTCGCCGCCGGCCGGCTGTTCCTGGCAAGGCGTAAACGGCGCTCTCATCCGCGTGCCTCGGGGCACTAGCGTTGCGTCGTTGTTCTCTTAGGTAAATATATGGGCGCTCCCCCCGCCCCGTGCGCGCACGGGGCGGGGGTCGGCGTGCTCAGGGCTCGGCCGCCGCGCCGGTTACAGGAACGATTCCGACGGGAACTCCGCGGCGTCTAGCGGGCGCAAACGCGCCCGCTACCCCTCGCATGCCTAGCGCGGAGAATTTGCTGTGCTCTCGCCCCGCTCCAATCCGGCTTGACTATAACTGGACACCATTTGACCGTCCCCCCCCCGTTATCGGGGACAGCATAAAAAAGGCGGTGACACAAGTCACCGCCTTTGTTTGTTTATTATTTTCTCTAGTACTTCAGCACAACCCCGATACCATTTATCTGGGTATCAAGTGCCAGGAGTACATCAGCATCTTTGCCCGCCCCCAGGGCTATGCCGTCACGAAGATAGCGGTTCCCAAGCCCCCAGTAGATCGCACCGGCTAACCATAACCCGAAGCCAATTGTACTGAGTAGACTGGCTCCGGCATAAAGGCCAACGCCTGCGGCGAGAGCACCGTGGTCCAGGTTCTCGTCACTTCCCGTTACAATAGCATTTGCAACTGTGTCTCCGACAACTACCGGTATCAGGGCAGTTAGAATCGCCGGTGCCACAACACCCAACACCATACCGGTGATAAACAGATCAACCCCATAGTCGCGTTGCTCTAGAACCGTTTTGCTCCTTAACAGCGGACTCTGCTGGTTAGCAACAGATGCCGAGAAAGAACCTCCGTATTTGGACCCAACCTCCTGGGCCCGTAGATCAAAATTTCCTGCAGCGGCAAACAGTACCACGCAGAGTAAAGTAAATAACATTATTTTTTTCATTATTAATATCTCCTTGGTATGATCATAACATATTTGAAATATATTGTCAGGAGTATATATAGAGGCGCTCTGTCATCGGCGCCGCGCGGGCGGCGCACCGCGGATTGATTTCGTATTAGCAGAATAGACATCGAAAATTGCGAACAGTGCATTACGCTTTGCTGTCCCGTTGATAACTTAATATCTTTACAACTGCGGCGGGGGGTAGCGTCTGTTCGTTGGCGCCGTGGTGACGGCGCATTACGCTTTGTTGTCCTGTTGATGACTTAATATATTTACAACTGCGACGGGGGGTAGCGGAAGACGGTGAAGGCGGCGGCGGGCGAGCGGCAGTGAGCCCGTACCCACGCGCGCGCGTGGGTAGCCGACTGGTACCCGGGCGCGCAAGCGCGCGGGTGCAGCGGCTGCAGCGAGGGGGGCTCTGCCCCCCTCCTAAAAACACCCCCATTGACTCCTGCCTTTTTTCGTGCTACACTACAATCATGGCAAAAGTAGAAAAGCAGGGCGATGCCTTGCAGGAAAACGGAAAGCGCGCGTGGCGGGTTTTTCAAGGGACCTTTTGGAGGTTCTTTTGGCGGGCGGCGCTCGCGAATATAATTTTTTGGGGAACGGGCGGCATTGCGGCCCCGATAGCATTTATACTCTTCCTGAGTATCGTACTGCCCCAGACGCAAATCGAAGGTGCGCGGCTCCACTGTGCAAACGATGATGGGTTTTATAAAAAATGGCTAGGCGCACTTGCGCTCAACTACGGGGTGATAATTATCGGCTTCGCGGCTATGCTCGCCCTGGGGATAACTGTGTTCAAAGAATTTTTTGACGGCGATTTCCTACCCCCGATGTTCCGGTATTGGCTCAATGATGAATTTTTCGGAATCAACAAAGAGATTATTGGATACCGCGGCGGCGGCGGATGTTTTGGTTCCCACGGCGGCGGATTCCGCGGCGGCTGGGGCGGTTGGGGCCACAGAGGCTGGGGCGGCGATTGGTGTCCGTTTTTCGATGGCTCCGATTTTTCATTCAGAGATGTACCACCCCGTCTGTTCGTAGCCGGGATCTCGGCAGCGGTCGCGGTTGGCATTGGGTTTCTGTTCACATGTAACTACGCCGGGCTGGTCCTGCATCGGAATATTATTAGCCGCATCTATGTTCAAGAGACGGCGAAAAAAGAGGCGCGTGCGGAGTTTACCGGCGGGTACTGGTCGCTCCTGGGGATTCATATTTTGCTTGCCGGTATTACCATACTGACGGCCGGTATTTTGTTCCCGTTGGCGGTAAAGATGTACCGCAGTTACGTGGTAAAAAACACCACCCTACCTGGGCACACCATGACGGGGAGCGATACATTCGGCTCCTACTACAAGCAGTGGGTACCATTGCTGTTGGTCTACGTTGTTGCCGGTATCTCTTCAATATCGTTTCCGCCAATAAAATTGGCATTCGCTATTGTCACATTGTTTTTTGCCTATAACTGGTTTTTCTCCGGCATTACGATTACGAAAAACAAATCCTAACGAGAGGGGTGTCAACACACGCGGAGGCGAGAGAGCGCGGGCGCTGCCCACACACTCTCGCCCGTTGTCCGCGCCGTGACAGAAAGATAGAGAGAGCAAGGGATGACTGACACCACCACCACCTCCCCCCAGCGCCGCTACGATGTCGATTGGCTGCGCTTGTTAGCCCTCATGTTATTGATCGTCTATCACGCGGCCATCTCTTTTCAACCGTGGGGGAAAACGTTGTTCTTCCCCGTAGCGCCCGTCACCTCACCCGCCTTGTGGGCGGTCATGCAGGTATTTAATATCTGGCGTATACCGATACTCTTCTTTGTTTCCGGCGCGGGGGTGTTCTTCTCCCTGCGGCGGAGAAACTGGCAGCACCTACTTGGCGAGCGGGCGCTCCGGCTCCTGGTACCCCTGGGGTTTGGTGCGTTTGTCATCGTCCCCGGTATGCTCGCGGCGGCGTTTATATATTACGGGATCAAAGTAGAGTACATACCCGATTACGGGCACTTGTGGTTTTTGCAGTCAATTTTTATCTATACGGTAATGCTCCTGGGGGTATTTGTCCTCCTTACCCGCAACCCCGACAACCGCCTTATTACCTGGCTGCGAAAGCTCCTGCGAACGCCCCTCGGTCTCGTCCCCTTGGCGGTTCCTTTTTTGATTGAAGCTGCCGTAATAAACCCCGATGATTTCACCCTGTACCTTACCGGGACACACGGGTTTGTCTTCGGGTTGCTGGCGTTCCTCTATGGGTTCGTCCTGGCGGCAACCGGCGATGTATTCAAGACAACGGCGGTGCGTGCCCGGTTCTACACGCTGGCTATCGCGAACGCCCTCTATCTATCCAGGGTGATACTATTTCACGAAGTGTGGCAGACCGCACACTTGGGTAACCTGCTGACCATGGTTGAATCGCTCTGCTGGATTGTGTCGTGTTTCGGATTTGCCGCCGCCCACCTGAACCATCCGTCAAAGTTTTTACGCACCGCCGCGCGGTTTATCTTTCCGATTTATATTTTCCACATGCCGGTGCAATGGTGGGTATCGGTGTACCTCCTCCCGCTCCCGCTATCCAATGCGGTAAAGTTCCCGGTTCTGGTTATCTCTACCCTCGGTATCAGTACTGTGTTGGCAATCGGCATATCGTATATCAAGCCCCTGCGCCCGCTCTTCGGTATGCGCTACCACGCCCCGCCCGGGGCTCGCACCGCGCCTCTCGCGCGCTAGCCCCCCCCTCGCGCCCGCGCCCCCGCACGTCCGCGCCCATACGCCCCCGCAGGCGGAATTACCAAATCTTTTCGCTAAAAAAAGTATCCTTGCGTTCGGCACTGAGGGAGAACCCCACCACCGGCACCCGCACGTACTCCTCAATAAACTCGACAACCTTGCGGGCGTTCTCGGGTAAATCTTCCCGCCGCCGCACCGACGATATCCCCGCTTCCCATCCCGGGAACTCTTTCAATACCGGGCGGGCACGCTCCAGCTCGTCCACCGAGGCGGGAAAGTAATCAATCACCTTGCCGTCAATCGTATACCCAACACACACCTTGACCCGCTCACATCCGTCAAAGATATTCAGGTGCGACAGAATAAGCCCATCCAGCCCATTCACCCACCCCGAATACCGCAGGGCAACTAAATCCAGGTGCCCAATACGCCGCGGCCGGTTGGTAGTCACCCCGTACTCGTGCCCGCGCTCACGGATAAAATTACCAAGCTCCACATCGGCACCGTCGCGCATCTCGGTCGGAAACGGCCCATTCCCTACCCGCGTCTGGTAGGCCTTAAACACCCCCAGGTATGTATCGATGCACCGCGGCCCAATACCGGCCCCGTACGCCGCCCCCGCACTGACAGACATCCCCGAGGAGACATACGGGTAGGTCCCGTGATCCAAATCAAGCAGCGCCCCCTGCGCACCTTCCAGGAGAATGTTCTCCGTTTGGTGTTCGTACATAAACTGCGCCAAATTAACTTTCATCCCCTCTAGACGCTCCTTGTACGGGGCAACCCACTGGCGGTCGGCCTCGCTCAGGTTCTCCCATACCCCGGGGTCCCACAGGTCCGCCACCCGCACCCCGTCCCGGTTCGCCTTCCGGGAATACGCAACCCCGATACCGCGCCCTGTGGTCCCGATAGCCCGGATGCGCTTGCTATCCATATCCATATCCTCCTGCTTGTAGGAGGGAAAAATAATGTGCGCCCGGTCGGAAATCAGCACCCGGCCTTGCCACTGTATCCCGGACAGCCCAACTTTCTCCAGCTCTGCAAACAGCCCCTCGGGGTCAATAACCATCCCGTTCCCCAGGACCACTATCTTATCAGGATAGAGTATCCCCGACGGCACCAGGTGAAAATCAAATACTTTATCCTCTATGCGGATCGTATGCCCGGCATTCGCCCCGCCGGAAAAACGCACCACAATCCCCGCGCCCTCGGCCAGGTAATCGACCATCTTCCCCTTGCCTTCATCGCCCCACTGGGCCCCGACTACAACTATACGCATACTATCTCCTCCAAAGCGCAGTTAGACGCACACGCCCCCCCTACGAGGCGGTCGATGTACCGCTGCCCGCGGGTTTTCCTGCCTGCTTCTTTTGCCGTGTCGCCGGTTGTGTCGCCGCCCCCGACGCTGTTTTCTTCTTCGCCTGAGCAGCAGCACCTTTGCCCCCGCCAGCGCCCCCGCCGCCCCCGTTGGCTTGCTGCGGCACCGCCGGCCCCTGCTTTTTGATATCCGCAATCAGCGCATCCGTAACCGCCCGATACCGCTTGCAAATAGTCTCAACACACTCACTGCACCGCCCGCGGTACATCGCCGGCTCATCATAAAACAGATCGGCATCCACGTTTATCGTCTTACGCAGCTGCCGCCCAACGTGCGCCCACAGGTCGGGGTGATCACTTTTCAGCACCTCTTTAATACTGTAATCTTCCCGCTCACACTTCGCTAAAATCTTCCGCACCAACTCGTGCGCGCCCCCCACACCAGACATAGCCAGCAAAATATAGGTCGGCTCCGCTAAAATATAGTCCCCACTATGCGCCAGGTTCCGCGCCAGACTATCGCGGTTCACCCACACCTCGGAGACAATCTTCTGCATCCGCGCCGCCGCAGAGGCAAACCCGGCAATAATCTCCCCATGGAACCGCGACGAGGCAGAGTTGGTAAGATCCCGCTGATGCTCCGATATCTGATCCATATACAAACTCATCACCCGCGGCGCAAACGCCTTCCACATACCTTTCACGTGCTCACAATTCCACGGATTACGCTTGTGCGGCATCGTCGACGACCCAACCTGACTGTCCCCAAATGCCTCCTGTATCTCATCAATCTCCGAACGCTGCAGGTGCCGCAAATCATCGGCAAGGTTGGCAATAATCCCAAACGCCGTAGCGTACTCCAACAGCAGCCGCAGCACATACTCGGGCGGCACCACCTGCGACGAATACTCCGCCGCCGCCAACCCCAGCTCCTCCAGGTACGCCCGCTCCATCTCAACCGGATCCGCAGTCACCATCCCCGTGGCGTGATAACACCCCACCGCCCCCGCGAGCTTCCCCCGCAGGTTCTGCGCCAACCGGTCCAGCTCCAAAATAGACTGCCCCAGCCGCGACACATATTCGGCAATAGAAAACCCAAACGTAATCGGCACCGCATGCTGCCCATGCGTCCGCCCAATCTGCGGCGTCTCCGCCTCTTCCTCGGCCAAATCAATCAGCTCCCGCTCCAACTCAATCAGAATCGGCAGCACCACCGTACGCGTCACATCCCGCATGCGCATCGAATTCATAGTATCCAGAATATCCGCAGAGGTCGCGCCAGTGTGTATCCACGCCAGCAGCCACTCCGGCATCCCCCGCTCCTGTCCTTTCTTGTACAGAACATTTACCACCGCACGGATAAAATGATTCGTGCGCCCCTCTTCGGCATAGACCTCTTCCGGGGTAATCGAATTCTTCAGATCATCCGCCATACCCACCAGCCTCTTCCGCTCGCGCGCATTCTCGCCAAACTGCTGCTGCTCAATGTAGCACTTCAGCAGCGCCACCTCGGTCTGCACACAATACGACACCGCCGCCTCCTCACTCAAAATCCCCGATAGCTTCTCAAACAGCACCGGGTTCGACTGATAGTACCGATGGTCCAGCGGCGATATATTCCTGTAGACGCTCCGTTGTGACATATACCCAACAGGATATAGCATTTCCCACAATTACGCAAGATTACTAAATTGGGCGCTCCCCCCGCGGCATCGGCTGCGCCGCCGCCACGGCGGTCGGCGTGCTCAGGGCTCGGCCGCCGCGCGCTTCGGCAGTAAAGTTACCGCCCGAAACTCCGCGGCGTCTGGGGCGCGCAAAGGCGCGCCCCACCCTTCCCATGCCTAGCGCGCGGAACCGTATTCTCACGCACAAATAAGATACAAGAGGGGATGACATTAATATATTTTTTTGTTATCATTACAGGGTAATGAGAATGAAACACGCCCTGCTCGCCGGCATACTTCTGTTCAGCACCGCCTGGGCGGTGTCGGCACAATCACAACCCCGCACCGGAGACACCGAAGTCACCGTCGTCGATCCGTTTTCCATGCAATTCTTCTCCCTAACCTCCCCGTACATCGATCTTGAAATCGAGCCGCGCATTACCCTCGGCTCACATGTAACCAGCGCCGGCGCCCAGGTACAGACCCTCGTGCGCCCGTTCAACCCGGGAGTCCTCGGCCTGCTGTTTCTCTACGCCCAGGTCGGGTACGAATACTCGTTCTCCCATCTCGGCATCCCCGAACCCAGCCACCTGCTCTTTGCCAGCGGTGCCTTCGGGGCATCGTGGGGACAGCGCGATACCCTGGCAAACAACTTCTTCCCAAACGGCGACCGCAGCCATACATTCCTGTTCCAATATAACTATTACCTCGACAGCATCAACACCAGCTCGGCAACAGGGCTGTTATCATACCAGTACTCACTCTCGGATTTTCTGTTCGCCGTCACCTCCGAAAACGATTCGTTGGGATTCATGGACCGCGACGAATTCCGCACCTCTTCCCTGGAATTCGCCTTTCTCTTCGGCCTCGAGGGCGATAATGTACTGGGCGCAGGATTCGGTGCCCGGATATGGACCGGCGCCCACCCGCTCAACGATACCCTCGGGGACCAGCGCGGCATAGAGATAGACATCAGTCAAAATATCGGCGGCGCCTACACGCACGGGCTCCTGTATGGGTCTATATACTTCAATTCATTAAAGCTGTCAGTCGGATGGGACTCGGAGGAAATACGCGGTGTCATTCAAAACGGCTGGCACTACCTGATCAACGAATCCCCCATTACCCTCATAGACCGCCCAGACAGGTTCTTCATACAGTTCGAAATTAACCCGAGGTTTTCTACCTACTAGAGGGAGAGTGAGTAAGATGATACTGACAGCACCAGAGTTAACCCCCCGCGCCCCGACAGGACGGGCGCGGTACAGTGCCAGGCGGCGCACGCGCCTCACTGCCTGCCTGGCCGCCGTGCTGTTTCTCGCATGTGCTGGCATTGTCTCTGTCCCCGCCCTGGAACCCGCCGACTTTGAGGAAACCGGTCTCGTACCAAAAATCGATGTCAAGGACTTTGCGTTTTATGTCGGCATCGGGTTCGAGAACGCCTACTTCGCCCCCTCGGGTACCTTCGACCCGCAGGCAATCATCGATAACACCTTCGACCGGCTCACCGACCAGGGGTCGACCGAGTCATCGTACTTTTTCGGATACTCCATCTACCTCATGCCCCTCTACTTTATCACCGATTGGTTCGCCGTCGGGGGCGAGCTTGTCCTGCACTCACCCGCCCGCGGGCAGGCGCCGTTTACCGTCCGCTTCCCCCTCCGGGCCGCCGTTCACTTCAACATTGCCGACGCCATACAGGTTACCCCGCTGGTCGGCACCACCGCCATAATCGCAGACGAAGACATAGGCACCACCGCACTCTTCGATGTCGGGCTGCGCATCGACTTCTGGAAGTACGTACACGTGCGCGCCAACTACCTCATCGGTGCCAAAAACGCCCTGATATTTGGATTCGGCGGCGGGCTCCCGCTCTTTTAGATCAATACGCGTTACAACAAACTCGAGTGCTCTCGCGGCGCCGTCACCCGCCGCATCACGCCGTCAGATACCGATTCAAACCCCAACCCGCCATACCACCCCGTCAGCTCGCCGCTGCAAATCAATATAATTTCATGAATTTTTTCACTGCTGCCATCCCCGCTCGGGCCCAACGCCTCGGGGATCGTGGTGGCAATAACCCCCGTCAGGGCGTCGGGGGAAAATGTGCACCGCTTGCCTTCTATGCGCCGTATCACCTCACGAAGCAAATGCCCCCCGTGCCCGGCACCGCGATGCTCGGGGCGGACAAACACCCGCTCAATGTAGGCAATATTTTTTAACCCATTAGAAAAATAGACAATCTGCGCACTCCCGATAACCTCATCGCTGTCCGCACCGCGCAGCGAGGCAATCTCCGTCGCAGTGAGTCTGCCGTGGTCAATCGCGTGATACGTTACCTTCACCCTATTTCACCGTAACCGACTTCGCCAGATTCCGCGGCTTATCGGGGTCCAGGCCCTTCATCACCGCCAGGTAGTAGGCCAGTATCTGGATAGGAATAACCCTGAGGATAGACGAATACTTATCCGGCCCGAGCACCTTGATCCAATAATCAAACACATCGTGATGGCGGTCAGCAATCCCAATAATAAACGCACCCCGTGACCGCAGCTCCTGGGCGTTAGACAGGATATCACCATTACTCTCATCAGGGACAAACACAATGCACGGCGTGCCGTTTTCGATCATAGCAATCGGCCCGTGCTTTATCTCCCCGCCCGCAAACCCCTCGGCGTGGATATACGACACCTCTTTTATCTTCAGCGCCGCCTCCATGGCGGTGGCGTAGTCCCGCTCGCGCCCAATGGTAAACAGATGCGAGGCGTAGCGCAAAATCCGCGACAGCTCCAGCACATAGTACCGGGCATTATCAGAGGTCAGGTAGAATATATGGCGGATAATCTCCCCAAGCTCGCTCCGGCTGGCTTCGTAGGTACCGTGGATGCACCCGGCAATCAGCATCATAATCGCCAACTGGGCCGTGTACGACTTCGTCGACAACACAGCAACCTCCGGGCCGACGTTCATGTACACCCGCCTGTCACACAGCCTATCCAGGGACGACCCGTGCACGTTCACAATCCCCACAATCTCCGCCCCGCGGGCTTTCGCTTTCTTGACGCTGTCAATCAAATCGATAGTCTCCCCGGATTGCGACAGCGCCAGCACCAGGGAGCGCTCCGAGAGAAACTCCTGGTAGTTCGGAAACTCGTGCGCCTGGATGACGTGCGGGAGCACGCCTTGTTTGATGTACTCGTACTCGGCCGCCTTCGCCGCATTATACGAGGTCCCGCAGGCCACAATATACAGCTCCTTCTCTTGCATGTCCCGGGTAATGGAGAGCACATTCTCTTCATCCTGTATCAGCGACAGCTTCACGGTATCTGCCTGCTCGGAAATCTCCTTAAGCATAAAGTGCTCAAAGTCGCCCTTCTTGACCTTCTCAATGTCCCAATCGATAATAGACCGCTTCCGGATGGCCTCCTCGGTGCCGTGGAAGATACGCACCTCGTCGGCATCGATCCACCCGTAATCACTATCCTCGAGGTAAATCACATTTTTCGTCTTATCCAGGAACGGGGTCACATCCGAAGAGATATACCGGGCGCCGCTCTCCCCGAGCCCAATCACCAGGGGCGAGTCCTTGCGGGCAAAATAAATCCTATTCTCATCCCGCTTGATAAAACAGATCGCATACGTGCCCGCGACCGCCTCGAGGGTATGGCGGAACGCCCCGAGGACATCGGATTCGCGGATCCTACTATCCAGGTAGGCGGTCAGGACTTCGGTATCGGTCTCCCCGCGAAACGTATACGTCCCGTCAACCTGGGCGCGCAGCCCCATGAAGTTCTCGATAATCCCATTGTGGGCCAGCCCGATGAGGGAGTCTTGTGATATATGCGGGTGCGCGTTCTCGCGCGTCACCTTACCGTGCGTGGCCCACCGGGTATGGCCGATGATCACCCGCGACTCACCGGGTAGGTCGATATCCGGGATCTTTCCCACATCTTTGGTACAGCGGATCTCGCCGTCCGCCGCGTACGCCACGCCCCACGAGTCATACCCCCGGTACTCGAGCATCTTGAGCATCCCCAGAAATGTATCAAGGGCAAGTCCGCTCTCGTTCTCGCTCTCCCCGGTACCCACGTACCCTAGTATTCCACACATAATTTCCCCTCTCGGCTCCCTCGTAGTTTTCTGTATTTTACCGTTGCCGCGTATTTACGTCAACGTTTAGAATATCGGCAAGTTCACGGGCGTAGGTTATTGTCTATTGTTGGGCGCTACCCCCACGGGCACTGTGTGCCCGCGGGGGTCGGCGTGCCCAGGGCTCGGCCGCCGCGCGGGTAGTGGTAAAGATGTCGTTGGGGGGCTCTGCGGCGTCTGGCGCCGCCAAAGGGCGGCGCCACCCTGGGCATGCCTAGCGCGGAGTATTGTGTTTTTTCTGGAGAGTATTGCATGTGCGGTTAACCCACGAAGGTGCTTGGGGTTGTGTAGGTTGATATATTATTTGATTGATTGAACTGACAAACAGATTCAGTTGCTTTTTGTGAATTTATTAAATTCTGTTTCTAATAACTTTTTTATTTCCATTTTTATCTCCGACAGTTCCTGGGCATTATCAACATTGAATTCGCCAGACATGTTATCGCAGCAGGACATTATCTTTGATATTATTTCTTTATTAAAACTAAACATGGTATTGTAATCCACATGATGGGTACCGTCACCTAATAAACGGAACCTTAGGATGTTAATTATTCTTACTCTTCTTGCTTGAAATACTCGTTTGATTGGTATCTTGTGAGGTAGCTTATCTATCGCGTTTTCAATTTTTTCATTGTATTTTTCAATGTGCATACGCTACCTTGTGATGTATTTCGTTGGCTGTTTTTTTGGCCGTTTCTTTGCCTTGAGACCGGGCGGCCTCTACAGCGCCTGCACGCATTATCCTGTGATATGCCTCCTTGGCTGTTTCGTTACCTACGGCTTTGGCAATGTCTTTTTCTGTAATAAGTAATGCAGATTCGGTATCTTTCCATTCATCACATATTGTATGTACAAGGTCTACCAGGGGCCATGTTTCTATTTTACCAAACGTCTTTGCTGTTTGTTCAATAATAATTTGTTCATGTGCATCAAACAGGTTATCAATCTTAAGATCTTTGTTTTTTGAAATATGTAATTTACTAACTGAAATTTTGTCGTTCCACTCTTTTTGATCACGTAGGTTATTAAATTGATTTTCTCGTATAAGGTCGTATGTGTAGGACAATACTGGACCATGGCGCATGGAGACAAAGTTATCATATGTAATAAATTTTCTAAAAGATTCATACATTTGCCGCTCGGCTAAATACATAAGCTTTAGACATTTCAGGTATTCTATACGCTTACCTTCTTCGGTATCGATAAAAAATTGAGCCAGCCCTATGGCTTTTAATATATCAAATTCTTTCATACTTCCTCACAGTAGATAGTATATTATTAATTAAACTGGTTGTCAAGTTTTGTGCAACCCCTGTGTCGACTGACAATAGAAATGTCATACTCCCGCCACTTTTAGAAATATTGGGCACTACCCCCGCTGGCACTGCGTGTCCACAGGGGGGTCGGAGTGCCCAGGGCTCGGCCGCCGCGCGGGTAGTAGTAAAGATGTCGCTGGAACTCCCCGCGGCGTCTGGCTGGCGCAAAGGAGCCAGCCACCCTGGGCATGCCTAGCGCGGAGTATTACATGTATTATTGAATCCGCCAGGCCCTTTGGGTTTGTGTAGACACAAAAAATAAAATGTCGATATAATAAACTACAAGCATGAGGATAATTTATACAGTTGCGATATTGATTGTGTCCATTTTATTCACTGGGGCAGGAGTTGGCGAAGCATGTCCCACTAATCGTTGTTGGGGGGATGATTTGTTGTGCGCAAGAGTTTCAGATAACAAGATATGCGTGCAATCAGACGGTTCCACAGGTAGTGCGTGCCGTGGCAACGGAGATTGTAATGGCAATTTGGCTTGCGTGAGGGTGGCTGGTAGTGATGTATGCATGCAATCAGATGGTACCGCAGGTAGTGCGTGCGCCAACGGCGCAGCATGCAATTATGGCTTGCTTTGTACATTGGTGTCGGGCAGTAGTATATGCGTCCAGTCAGATCACAGCATCGGAAATGCTTGTCGTGTCGATTCTATTATTGGCTGTAAGGGCGGATTTTGTAAGGAAGTATCAGGCAGTCATGTGTGCGTACAGTCAGACGGCAGTACAGGCAACGCGTGCCGTCATAATGGTAATTGCCGCCCCAATTTATTTTGCGCGCGGGTGTCGGGTAATGATATATGCATCGGCAGGGACGGCACCGAGGGAAGCGGGTGCAATGACGGCAGTCATTGCAATGGCACTTTGATTTGTGCGTTGGTTTCGGATAGCAGGATATGTGTACAATCAGACGGCAGTGCAGACAGCGCGTGCCGCAATCATGACGATTGCAACGAAAATTTATTTTGTGCAAAAGTATCGGATAGCAGGATATGTGTACAATCGGACGGCGGTGCGGGTAGTGCGTGCCGTAATGATAACAATTGCAGGTACGCATGCATTGATAACGATATATGCACCGATGGCAGTGCAGGCAGTAGGTGCCGTGTTCATGAGCACTGTGGTGATGGCTTGATATGCGGGACTGACAGTCTATGCAAAGACGGCAGCGCGGGTAGCCCGTGCGGCAGGAGTGACGATTGCAAGTACGCATGCGTTGATAATATATGCACCGATGGTAATGTAGGCAGTTGGTGCGATTGGAACGGCGATTGCAGTGATAATTTGGTGTGCAACGACGACAAAGAGTGCAGAGACGGCAGTGTGGGCAGTGCGTGTAATAACAGAAACGATTGCAATAGGGGTTTGTCGTGTAAGATTTCTTGCGAAGGTTTGGAGTGCCTGTTCATAGAGAGAAAACTTATATGCAGGTGACAACGACTGGTTAATAATTTGGTAACAGTCGGCGTCTTCTACAGGCTGATTGGTGGCTCCTCTCTGCTTGAATGGTGATTTAAGCAGAATCATCGAAAGAAATTTTTTTGCCTACCCTATTGCACCCAACCATGAAATATGGTAATTTATAATAGCGTTGTATTATCAGAGTGAGAAGTATTATAAATAAAAATAGGAAGAATATACATGCAACAGCGTGTGTATGGGCATTAAAGAGGTAACGGAGGCAGACCACACTAATGATAATTGCAATATTTGTACTTGAAAATATCCAAGGTTACCAACAACAGTCACATGCTTTGCACAAGAGGGCGCGGCGTGAAACGGTTTGGGATTACCGCACCCAATGCGCACGGAGTTGTGAGATATGCAACAGTTAAAAACCGATAGGCAGGCAGGCATAGCGACGGCGGCACTCATTGCCGCAAACGCATTGCCACCTAAGCAAACCATTACCCTCGCCGAGTTGTTTTGCGGTGCGGGCGGCATGGCGTTGGGTGCGCACCGGGCACGTCTCGGCACGTACGGATACAAACATGTATGGGCAACTGATTATGACAGAGACGCTTGCGAAACTTTTAAGCACAATTTCCCAAAGACAAAAGTTATTAAGGCAGACATCAGGCGTTTTGATTTTAGCGAGGTAGAGCGAACACATGGGCTACTCTTTGGATTTCCATGCAATGACTTTAGCAATGTGGGGGAGCAGAAAGGTACAAAGGGCAAGTTTGGCGGTTTGTATCGATATTGCGTAAAGGCATTGCAAGAACTACAGCCGTTATTCTTTGTAGCCGAGAATGTGGGCGGCCTACGCAGTAGCAATAATAACAAGGATTATTTAAGGATTCTTGATGAGCTTGCCGGTTGTGGCTACACGGTAGTACCAAACTATTACAAGTTTGAAGAATACGCCGTGCCGCAACGTCGCCATAGAATTATTATTGTTGGTTTTCTATCCAGCACGGGGATAACTTTTAAGCATGAGCCTCCTTTTAACAATTATGTATCGGCTAAAGACGCTATGGACGGCATACCAGCAGACGCACCAAATCACGAGCTCACAAAACAGAGCAAGACTGTGATGGAGCGGTTAAGCTACATAAAAGAGGGACAAAATGCTTTTACTGCTAAAATACCAGAGAGACTACAGCTAAATGTAAAAGGCGCAAAGTTAAGCATGATATACAAGCGGCTAAGAGAAAATGAGCCGAGTTATACAATAACCGGAAGCGGCGGGGGCGGTACGCATGTTTATCATTGGAAAGAAAATCGTGCGCTTACTAACAGAGAACGTGCAAGACTGCAAACTTTCCCCGACGCTTTTTCCTTTCTCGGCGGTCGCGAAAGCGTGCGCAAACAGATCGGCATGGCAGTGCCGCCAGACGGCGCGCGGGTAGTATTCAAACGCATACTAGAGACATTAAATGAACACAAAATTATTGACCAAATCACTCTATAAACCTGTATTGTTAGAGCCAGCAAAACAGGGAGCTAACAATCTCAAAATCGTTAGTGGATTTGCTTCTCCTGCTATGGCGTTGCAACACTTACATGATTTACAGGCAATAGACTCCAAGATCAATATACAGTTAGTGTTTGGCATGGCAAAGCATAATGGCATTGAAATAGCAAAACACAGGGGCTTTATTGACATACAAAAGCGATTTAGCAATTTCAGTTGTTTTTACTCGTACCAGCAAACGCCGATACATGCAAAGGTGTATACCTGGTGCAACGACAGCGAGCCGCTACTTTGCTATACCGGAAGTGCAAATTACACGCACAATGGCTTTAAGCGCAATTTACAACGAGAGGTTATGACGCAAACCGACGCTAAAGATGGATTGCAATTTTTTTACGATAGCTATGGGGACGCTATAAATTGTGTCGATGAACCAGCTGTACAAGAGCACATCGCATTATACAAAAGCAACGAAACGCACGAGCAGGAAAAGATTGGATTAGAATGTGTAGATTTACCTTTGTTGAGTAGCCAAACGGGAGAAACGCATGAGAAAGCGGGATTGAATTGGGGGCAACGAGCAGGCAGAGACCATAACCAGGCGTACATACCAGTGCCGCGTCAAGTAGCACAATCTACATTTTTCCCTGAAAAAGATCAGTACTTCACTGTGCTGACTGATGATAATTTTAGCTTTACCGCCAGGGTTGCACAACAAGGCCGCAAGGCAATACATAGTAGCGATAATAATGCCATTATCGGAGAATATTTTAGAAAACGACTTGGACTGGAAAGCGGGCAATATATAACACGTAGCCATTTAGAAAATTATGGCAGAACTACTGTGGCGTTCATGAAAGTAGACGATGAGACTTACATAATGAACTTCTCACCGCATAGAGATGCGGTGGAAAATGAATCAGAATAATACGAATACGATGGGCGATGGCAACGCATTATGCTTTTCTGTACTTGCTTGTGATTTAATATCTTTACCACGGCGACCGGAGTAACGGAAGGCGACGCGGGCAACGACGAGCAAGTAGACTAAGCCCGTGACTGCAAACTTGCGCATGAGTGGTATTTCGGCGACGCGCTTGTGCACATTTTTTGAAAATATTTTTTAAATTAATGATTTTTTGGCTATACTACTAGTAGAAAGAGATTAATAAAAAACAGGGAAGATAATTAATGGTATGCAGGTAGATAAAAAAACCAAACTAGATAATGTACTAAGTGATAGTAATCAATTAGCACTTATCCCGCACAAAATACACAGTGTGACAATTGAACAAAGAGCAACAGATGGGTATGTAAATGCTAGCGCATTATGCCAGGCATGCAACAAATTGTGGGGTGATTATACAAGATTAAAGAGTACAGATGAATTTTTGCAAGAATTGAGTTCCGATATGGGAATTCCCATATCGGACGCAGAGGGATCATTAATACAATCAATTAAAGGTGGAATACCAAGATTACAGGGTACATGGGTACATCCGGATGTGGCTACAAATCTTGCCGTGTGGGCATCTCCAAAATTTGCAGTAGCCGTATCTCGTTGGGTGAGGGAATGGTTAACTGGGAATGTAGCGGGTAGACACCATCTCCCTTATCATATACAAAGGTATTTAATTAATCGTTCTGAAATACCGCCAACACACTTCTCTGTTTTTAATGAGATTATGGTATTACTGATTGCTCCTTTAGAAGATATTGGGTACAGACTGCCCGATAAAATGATACCTGATATTTCACAAGGTAGAATGTTCGCACAATGGGTGAGAGCGGATAAAAAGTTAGAGCCGAACGATTTTCCCACATATACTCACACCTACCCCGATGGTCGTAAGATACCAAATGTTAAGTTATACCCCAATAGTTTGTTAGCAGATTTTAGAGAGCATTTCAATAATGTATGGATAAAAAAGAGAGCAAGAAAATACTTTACCGAAAGAGACGAGATAGCAATTCCATATTTAGAACAATCAATTTTAGCGTTGCCGCAAACAAAAGATTGATTTAATGCATGAGTGAAATAACGTACAATTCCCATATTTTAATATCAGTTTTTATGCCATCGCATAATCAAGAGAAATAAAGATATTATTTATCTTTCTCTTGCATGAGAGTAACAATGGTATTTAGGGTGAAAAAAATAGTGCCAACCAAAAGCCCTGCTCCTATTCCTGCCGCACTAAAAGTGAGTAATTTTGTTACATCTTTTGTAAATATTGTAACTATCAATCCAATCAATGCACCGGTAACCCATCCGATTACTGCCCACTTAAATATCATAATTAATATGATAGCACACTCTCAATGAGAGTGTCAGTAGTGATATACGAGTGCTTGTGGATTCTGATTTCCTTAAGCACCCCGCTGCCGCGTGAGCACCACAAGCTTTACAGAAGCGACCGGGGGTAGCGGAATAATTTTAGTCCATTTAGGGCGCGCGCAAGCAAGCCCGTTAAAAATGGGCGTTAAAAAATTATGCAGCGAGGGGGCTGGCAGCCCCCTCTAAACACCCCCACTCTCTTGACACCCGCAACCCTAATTTTATACACTTATCCCGTGCCCTGCGTGTACGGGGCGAAGCGATATAAGATGACAAAACCCAGTGCCCCGCGCGGCAGCTTAGTGACAATTGACGGTGAGCGGTATTACCGGATAGACGGAGTCCAGCGAATGGAGCCGTTTCTGCTGAGCGTTGTCTCGGATAGCGACCTGTGGATGTGGGTCTCCAGTACCGGGGCTTTGACGGCTGGCCGGGTAGATACCGACGGTGCCCTGTTCCCCTATTACCCCGACGACCACTTGCACCAACTCGCGGGGCTCTCGGGACCGGTGACGGTTATTGTGCGCCGCCGCCCTGATGGGTCGCGCGAGGTGTGGCAGCCCTTTGCCCCGCGGGTGCGGGCGGGCGTGGAGCGGTCGCTTGCCAAGCACCACCTGGGGAACCGCATCATCCTCGAAGAGACCTACGCCCCGTGGGGGGGCGTGGTATTCCGTACCAGTTGGTCTCCGTCGCAAACCTACGGGTGGGTGCGGGAAAGTGAACTGATTGATACGCGCCAGAACGGCGACCGCATGGCCCTGGAAGTCATGGATGGGCTGGTGGATATCATGCCCCCGGGGATTTCGGCTGACCTGGAGCGGTCGGTTTCCAACCTGGCTAACGCGTACAAGCGCTCTGAAACGGGTGTGTGGGACAGGGTTGGTACCTACTCCCTGGAAGCCCTGATAACCGACCGGGCCGAGCCCGCGGAGGCGATGTCGGCAACCGTGGTGTGGTCGACCCCGACCAGCGCCGGCAGCGGCGGGTTGACGACCCTGACCCTCGATCCCCGTGCCCTGCAGGGGATGTTTGACGGCGGTGAGGGCGGTGTGCCGGCCGGAGCGGGTGCTTCGCCACTGGTTGGGCGCCCGGGGGCGTATTTGCTCAGCGGGACCCTGGTGCTGGACGCGAACACCCGCGCGCATACCTGGATGATTGCCGCTGATGTTAACGTTGGGCGCGGGGATCTGTTCGCACGGGTCGAGAAATTGCAAAGCAGCGATGCCGTACAGGGTATATTGGCAGACGTACAGAGCGGCCGGGAACGGCTGGCTGGCTTGTTGGGCGGTGCGGATGGGATGCAGGATACCGGGGATGCGTTGGCAGATGCCCACCACCTATCCAATACTCTGTTTAACTGCATGCGCGGCGGGGCGTTCCCGTACGGGTACCGGGTGCCGGTGGCGGATTTGGCGAACTTTTTTGAAACCCGCAACCGCTCCTGTTATGAACGGCAGCGCGGGCGGTTGGAAAAACTTGGCCAATGGGTGGAGCGCGGTGCCCTGTTAGAGCAGGTACGGGGGCAATGGGACGATGCGGATGCGGTCCGGCTGGTCCTGGAATACCTGCCCCTGACATTCTCGCGCCGTCACGGGGATCCGAGCCGGCCGTGGAACATGTTCACCATTAAAGTAAAAAACGACGACGGCAGCGAACTGTTGAACTACCAGGGGAACTGGCGGGATATTTTTCAAAACTGGGAAGCGCTCCTGTATTCGTTCCCCGAGTACCTGCCGAATGTGGCGGCGAAGTTTGTGAACGCAACAACCATCAACGGGTACAACCCCTACCGGGTAACCCGCGACGGGGTCGAGTGGGAAGAGTATGACCCGCACGACCCGTGGAGCAACATCGGGTACTGGGGGGATCATCAGATAATCTACCTGCTGCGTATCCTGGAGGCGTGGGAGCGGTTCTACCCCGGCGATATCCTCGGGTGGCTGCAGGCGCGGCTATTTAGCTTCTCCGATGTACCTTACAAGATTGCAAATTACCCCGACATGGTCCGCGATCCGCGGAACACCATCACCCACGACCACGAGCGCGCCGAGGTTGTGCACGAACGCATGCGCCAGGTAGGCACCGACGGGCGGTTGCTCGCGGGTGCCGACGGTGGGGTGCTTTGTGTTGGACTGCTGGAAAAATTACTCATCCCTGCATTGGCAAAGGTCGGGGCCTACGTCCCGCACGGCGGGATATGGATGAACACCCAGCGCCCGGAGTGGAACGATGCCAATAACGCCCTGGCGGGGTATGGGTTATCGATGGTAACTCTCTACTATTTGCGGCGCTACATCGGGTACGTTTCCGCACTCATTGAACGCTTTGCCGCGGGCGCGGGCGGTGGTACAGTAGATTCGCTCCCCATGTCCCAGGGGGTCATAGAGTGGCTGAGCGGACAAACAGAGACATTGAAAAAATTCGAAAACCTGGCCAGCGCGGACAGCGTTGACCCAGGTGAGCGCAGAGAGTTTATGGACAGCATGGGGGGCGTGGAAGATCGGTACAAGGCGCGCGTCTCCGAGGCATTTGCTGCGCCTGGCAGTGGTGGTGAGTGGAAAACCGGTACCGCACAGGTACAGGGGCTGTTGCAGTGGTGCCAGTTGGTCTCGGTGCACCTCGATGCCAGTATACAGAGCGCGCGGCGTCCGGATGGGTTGTTTCATTCGTATAACCTGATTGATTTTGCGCCCATCTCTGGTAAACCGGCCGCCCAGGTCAGTCACCTGGAGCCGATGCTCGAAGGACAGGTTGCGGTGTTGGCATCCGGGGTCCTTGGGAGCCAGGGAGGCGTGGAGTTGGTGGATGCGCTCTATGCCAGTGAATTATACCGGGCAGATCAGAATACCTTCATACTCTACCCCGCCCGGGTACCGGCGCCGTTTCACCTGCGCGGCAGTGTCAGTGCCGAGCAAGTAGCGGGGATTGCAGCCCTCCAGGGGGGCGGCGGTGCCGATGACGTGCTTGGGGCCGTGCTAACCAGGGGCAGCAAGAACGACGACAAAATGTACTTCGCCCCCAATCTCTCTAACGCCGAAGCCGTTGAGACGGCGCTGGACCACACGCAGGCAACACCCGAACAGCGGGTCGCCATACTTGAGTTATACGAGAAAACATTTAACCATCACGCCTACAGCGGGCGCTCGGGGTCCATGCACGGGTACGAGGGTATCGGGTCAGTGTATTGGCACATGGTTGGGAAACTACAGCTGGCACTCTCCGAACTCTACCTGCACGAAATTTCCCGCGGGGACTCCGCAGATAAGGCGGCGGCCCTGGAGTTGGCAAAGTGCTACCGGCGCGTCCGTGACGGGCTGGGGTTTCGGAAAACCCCCGGTCAGTTTGGCGCCGTGCCGACCGACTGCTACTCGCACACGCCCGCGCACGCCGGGGCCCAGCAGCCCGGTATGACAGGACAGGTCAAAGAGAGCATCCTGGCCCGCCTCAACGAAACCGGTGTGTGTGTTGCCAACGGGATCGTGTCGGTGCGCCTGGGGCTCCTGGGGGTTAGGGAGCTCTTCGGAGACAGGAAAGTCGGTGAGGCAATACATATTTCCTTCTGCAACACACCCCTGGACCTGATCCGCATCGAAGGCACCGAAACCGAGCGCGTCGAGATCAAATGGAAAGACAAACCGACAACCCAGCGCGAAGGCGCGGCCCTCACTGGGGAAGAGTCGCGGGAGTTATTTTCCCGCACCGGCGCCGTTACCTGGGTACGCTTTTACATACACGCCTGAAATAGTGTATAATATTAATATGAACAATAAACGAATACTACGTCTTTTGGTATTGGCTGTAATTGCCGTACTATATTTTAGCTCCTGTGCCACCTGGGGGTATTACAACTACTACACTCCTACGACCTACAATACGCTATTGAACGCGTATCTCGAACAGGAAGTCGATGGAGTGTTTGATTACCTGGGGTTTCCCGTCAGCACCTCCAAGCACCCCACTAATCCCGACAGCAGGATATTCAGATATATTAAAAGAAAAAGTGAATACATCCCGCCGCCCGGAGGGTATGGGGCCCCGGGAGGATATGGCGGCCCCGGTGGGTACGGTGCGCCCAAGTACGGGGCCGAAACATGTATTAATCACCTGTTTATCGAGTCCTGCTACACCGAAACCTACGGGAACCCGGGGCAGGTTATTACCGAATCGTGCATCCTGGATATTGTGGTAGATAAAGACAATCTGGTAAAGAGCTGGAGAAGCACCGGCAATAACTGCAGGTTCGATTCTCGCATCAACGCACTTATCGCGAAGTGTGAAGAAAATATTTTCACGCTCCGCGACGACCTGACCGAATTAGACGCATCACGGTACTGTAGGTAACCCCCCCGCGGGCGCGGTGCGGCGCGCTATAAGTACATCGCAAGAGGCGCGCACGGAGCGTACCGCCTCTTGTTGTAACATCTCAAGATGCATTCTCTAAATATTTATCTTCATGTAATAGTAAAAAGTCTCATATCTCAATTTCAACAACAGGAGTACCAGCCTCTACGGCGACCGGAGTATATATATCTATATCTTCTTGTGGGGTTTCAAGCGAAACAATGAGGGAATATCTCGCTTTCTTATCCCACCGCTTTAACCAGTGTCGCTCTCTCTCCACCAACCAATGATGGGGTAAACTCCGATGAAATTGCAGGTTGCAATTTCTGCAGCAGTACCTTTCCAAATATCAGAATGGATAGATCCAACATTTCTGTTTTTAGATCCCAATATCCAGCGATGACTCCCATTTCCTGTTTTGTCACGCTTATAATCCTGCTCTCGTGCTGCCTTATTCAACCTCTTAGTAAAATCTTTCTCTGTTTCGCTCGAGAGGTTTAAATCAAACCTTAGGCCAAAAGATGGATATCGATACCGATCGCTCCACCCCACTTCTCCTGGGCCAGGCTCTATAAAATAAGAGAGAGTAATGCGAAGTTTTACAGGAGTATTTCCAAGTCTTAAGAGTTCTTGCTTTGGCCATGGGATATCGTGCATATGCATATCTTTTGTAGAGTAACTATCTCCAGGTTTATGATAGGGCTGTATTTCATTTTCTGAAACTAGTGTGAGAGAACTTGACAAGCATGAGAGAGCTTTATCTCGATCTGGGACTCCGTAGCCGCATATTCTTAAAAGCCTTCCCGCCTCGGTCTTGGAAATCTCATCCTCATTACCTGAGTCACGAAATTGATTTTTTAGCTTATCGGTCCATGTTGCAGAATGAACCATCAGCCCTCTGATGGTTTCCGGCCATGCATCGGGGTACACGCACTGTATTTGTGCAGCCATTCTCCCGGCTAATGCTGTAGCCGCGCTAGTTGCATTCACCATTTCAAAGTGTGACTTTTGAGGTTGATTGTTAGTGGAGAGCAGTGAAAGATCTTCGTGATCGCCTATAAAACCATCTGGTGCACGAAGAAGATTACCTCCTTCGAGAACTATTTCTGGTTTAATTGGCCACCGTGGTTCCCAGCTCTGCGATGTTGAACTGAAGGGCGACAGAGCGTCAGGTTGAGCAACGGGGTTATGCTCATCAAGATCTGGATCAGAAATATTCGCTTTGGTAGTATAAGCTCCGACAGTCAAAGCATTCCAGGACTGACCAGGATCATGAATAGAACTTTTGAGATTGCTTTCAGGGTAGTTATTCCATTCTTCTTGACCTACTACATTACCTCCTGAAATGATCACAAGCCGCTTGGAATCATCCTTATATCCTGATGTTACTTTGTCTATGGCAGCGGACCAGGATGAGGGTTTACCTCGGTCTCTATTATCTGTAGCTGTAACTGCCATACAGCTAATTCGTTTTGTAGTTGGAGACTGCACCTCTGCTCTACTGATCCCTTGTATTGTCATATCTCCATAAAGGTCAGGAGAGTTAGAATTGTTATCAGGTAGAATTTTCACTGATTCGAGTTTATGTTGAATTTCTACGGATCCAGCACTTTGCAAAACTTCTTTCAAATCGCCGTATGCTGATAATCCGCACATTAGAGTTCCGTGTCCCTCTTTATCAGCAGCAGACCAATCTGGTTCTACAGATTGGCAATCTTCGAGGGCAAGCAGTGGTTTCAGGAGAGGATGTCCATTATTGGCTCCAGTATCAAGAACACACACCGAAACATCTCTCTTATTGCTTGTGACTAATCTTGCAGTCAGATCTTCCCCCCATTCCGCCTGCTCTCTATTCTCGAGTTCTAGGAAAAATCGAGGAGTCTCTTTGGCCCTTCTGAACTCAGCTATATCAGGGCTTTCATGCATTAACTGAGAAAGTTGGTCTCTAGTAGCATATCCAAGAAGAACACTTCGTTCTGGAAATTGTAGTATTCGATTTTTAATCTCAATGCCTAAAAGTGCCGCCGTGTTTCTGAATTTACCAACTATATCTTTCTTTTCACTTGAGAGCCATATTTCGCACCAGCAGGGAGTAGATCCCGTGGGCATTAAATCTCCCTTGTCTGTCCAGAGAGATTCAAGTAACGCTGTTCGGATATTATCTATACTTTGTATTAGAGATTTATGCTTTGGTTTGCCCGTTGGCGTGTCCTCTTCAGCATAAGACTCAAGTTTCTTAAGGAATATACTCTGTTTCCCTGTAGGAATGAAAACCGTTGCCTTAGTTATCTCTTCACCAGAATTATTCTGAGTGGGGATCTTGCGAATATTTGACAATTGAATACCATTGCGCCTGTCTTCTAGAGATTTTGTATTCAACTCAAATCCGGGGGCGCTCTCAAATTGTACATGCACGCCTCCTTTAACAAGTTGCGATACTGCAGTACGGGACGCGTCTTGTTTTTTTGCCTCATCCCAGATTCCATTCCATTGCTTCTTCAGTTTTGCGCTGTGTTCTTTTCTATTCACTTGGGGGATATCAATTTGTGCCCTTCCGGCTTGCGGCATTGTAAATTGAAGGGATTTTTCTCTGTTTTTTAAGAAGATGTGAGGATGTCTAGTCGCCGGCATGAATACTTATTTCTGTTGTAGTGTTCCCTTATATGCTGATTTACGTTCCTGAATCATCTGTTTCAAGAGTTTCTCAGTCACTGTATTTTCATCTGAAAGAATTGTCTCTTTAGTGGCGTCGTCACAAGCCTGTGTAATTTCAGCATGACTTAATGAGAGAGCTGTTTCGCACATAGATTTGAGATGAATAGATTTCGGCCTGAACGTTCCTAATCTGTTGTTTATAACTCTTTCGATTTCACCCACCGTCGGCTTGTGATAATGAAGTATGTCATCAAATCTGCGAAAGAGTGCCTGATCTAAAATCCTCAAATTATTGGTCGCTGCTACAATTAAACTGTCTGAAGTGTTATTTTCAATGAATTGCAGGAAGGAATTGAGAACTCTCCGCATCTCCCCAACATCATCAACTCTGTTGCGCTCTCCGCCGATAGCATCGAATTCATCAAATAGGAATACGCCCTGTTGTTCTTTAATAAAGTCAAACACCTGTCTAAGCTTGGCGCTAGTTTCACCCATGAACTTAGTAACCAGTTTATCCATCATGACAGTATAAAGGGGAAGCTTGAGTTCACCCGCTAACACGGAGGCGGACAACGTTTTCCCAGTCCCCGGAGGTCCAGTAAGTAAAATTTTTCTGCGATGCATCAGCCCATGCGGCACCAACTTTGATTTCTGTTTGTATTCCGAAAGGATTCTTTCAATACGAGATTTCATCTCTACAGAAAGAACAAGGGCCGACAGGCGATCTTTTGGTTCGCTAGATATAACAAGCCCACTAAGGTCAGGAGTAAATTGAATGAGCCGCCCAGGCCGGGACTTGGCTTTGTCCACCAAGGTTCGAATCTCGTAAGCTAGGCTTGTATGTCCATTCTTTGCCTCATGGGCTGCAACCTGAAGGGCCGTTGTATAAAATCGTTCCGGCTGGTCGTTTAAATGGGTTCGTATGAGTGATTTTAGCTGATCGGCTGTTGCCATATTAATACCTTTGTCCTAGTTTAAGTATATACCAATTATCGTTTTTTGTTCAAAATTCCGAGTGAACTCATCAATCTCTAATGCTAGCAATCCATGCGCAATATCCAAAATAATGGCAGTGATTCGCACGGACAACTTTGAAGAATACCAAGCAGTCCCCGTTAACCCACCCAAACAACACGGCGCCACCGAAAGTACCTAAATCGGGTTGGGCGGATTTGAACCGCCGACCCCATGTCCCCCAGACATGTACGCTAACCCCTGCGCTACAACCCGATACAATAAAATTATACCCCAGTCATGCACAAAATAGCAACCGGCACGGGACATCCGTGCCTCGCTGAAATCTATTATTTTTTACTACTATCCGGCGGCGCCGCACCATCACCCGGTGCCTTCGTCTTGCCCGCACTGGGCTTGCTGCCAGGTGCATCCGCGCGCGCCGCGGTACTCTTGTCAGCAGAAGCGGGGGCAGTTTTCCCCGTACTCTTCCCAGCTGCTTTCCCGTCGCCTGCAAACACGCGCCCGACCAGCTTATTGATCCTCTGTACAAACGCCGGACTATCCTGCAACGGCATATTCGCAACCAGCATCGACTGCTCCAACAGCAGCCAACTGACATCGGCAAACACCTCTTTGTTCCCGCCGGCGTGCAGGGCATGCAGGGTAGCAATCATTTCGTGCCCGGGGTTAATCTCCAGGATGGGCTTCGGGGGCGCATTATCCTGCCCGTAATTCTTCAACAAGTCACGTATACGTGCCGAGGGCGCATCCCCGCGCGTAACCACACACGCCGGCGAGGTATCCAGGCGTTTGGAAAACTGCACGCCGTCCACTGCGTCGCCAAGTACTTCCTTTATACTCTCAGGAAGCCCCGCGTAACGCCCTTCCGCTTTGGCATCATGCACATCAATTAACGGATCACTCTCGCCGCTGCTGGCATCACCCGCCCCTGCCGCGCCCGCACCTGCGCCCGCACCGCCGGTATCGCGGCTGCTGATCGACTTCCACTGCAGCTGCTCGTACGGCTCCATCCCCGGTATAAGAAACTCATCAATCTCATCGGCCAGCAACAGCACCTCAACGTCTTTCTTGCCGAACCGCTCCAGTAATTGCGACTGCCGCAGCGCCGAAATATCCGACCCCGTCAGGTAGTAGATAAATTTCTGCTCCGGTTTTGCCCGCTCCTTGTACTCCGCCAAACTCACCATACCGTCGGATTTTGTAGAGTAGTAATTGACCAGCTTCAACAATTCACTCCGGTTACTGTAATCCTGATACAGACCCTCTTTCAGCAACCGGTTATACTGCTCGATAAAATTACCATACCGCTGCGGCTCCTTCTCGGCAAGCGTTTGCAGCTCCCGGAACAACCGCTTAACAATTGCCTGCTGGATCTTCTGCATCAACTGATTCTCCTGCAGCAGCTCACGGCTGATGTTCAGCGGCAAATCCTCCGAATCAATAATCCCCACCACAAAGCGAAAGTATCCCGGCAGCAGTTTTTTGTAATCGTCGGTAATAAACACCCGCTGAATATACAACCGCATACCCGAGTGGTACTCGCTGTAGTAAAGATCCGCCGCCGCCTTCTGCGGAATAAACAGCAGCGCCGTGTAATTTAACGTCCCCTCTGCTTGTATGTGTATATGCAGCAGCGGCGGCTCACTATCCCCGGAAATCGACCGGTAAAACCCCTCGTAATCCTTCTGCTTCAGATCGCTCTTCTGCCGCCGCCACAACGCCGAGGCATCGTTGACCTGCTGGCGCTCTGCCGTCGGGGCCCCTTTCGGGGCACCCTTGTCATCATACTGCTGGGCGTGATAATTCAAAAATATCGGGTGTGATACATGGTCCGAGTACCGCTTCACCAGCTCGGTCAACTTATGCCGGTTCGCAAATTCCTTCCCGGCATCGGTCAGCTCAATCCTGACCTCGGTCCCAATATCCTTCTTGTCGCATTCACTGATCGTATAACTCCCGATCCCATCCGAGACCCACTGGTACCCCTGCTCGTTATCGTACCGCCGGGTAGTAACCACCACCCGCTGCCCGACAATAAACGCACTGTAAAACCCGACGCCAAACTGCCCAATCAGCTCCGAGGAGTTCTGCGCATCATCTTCCATGCTCTCCAGGAAAGTACTGGTCCCGGAATTGGCAATGGTCCCCAGGAAATCTTCCAGCTCGGCCCCGTCCATCCCGATCCCGGTATCGGTTATCGAAATCCATCCCTGCTCTTTTTCATCAAACCGTATCTCGATGTGTCCCTCGCTCGGGCTCTCGGCCGCCTTACTGGTCAGGGCCAGGAACTTCCGTTTATCGATGGCATCGGACGCATTGGACACCAATTCGCGAATAAAAATCTCCTTGTTAGAATACAACGAGTGCGTAATCAGATTGAGAAGCTTCGCAACTTCCGCTTTAAACTTTTTCTTTGACATAATATTTATATTACAACAACCGCCGGGGTTATTCAATACGCAGTATTGTGTTTAGAGGGGGCTGCCTGCCCCCTCGCTGCAGCCGGCGTCCCTGCGCCCGAGGGCGCAGGCACCAGGCGGCTACCCGCTTCGCGGGTACGGGCTCCGTTCACACTCCGCCCGCCGCCGCCTTCGCCGTCTTCCGCTACCCCCGGTCGCTTCTGTAAAGCATGCGTCGCCCACGCGGTAATTTTTTTAACACCGTCATCACGATGCCGGCAATCAACAAACAACCGAACGGTTATTTTTTTCCAAACAGTCTGCCGAGCAGACCCTTGCCTTTCGGTTGTTTCCCCTGAGGGGCACCAATCTTCCGCCCGCTTGAGGTACTGCCGCTTGAGGAGGCACGGCTACTCGAAGTACGATTGCTCGAAGCACCGCCGCGCTGCCCCCCTGCACGGGTATCAGGACGCGAATCTTCCCGCTGACGCCGTCCCCCTCGGTCGCCCCCGCCGCTGCGCTGCGCCGTACGGGTATCAGAACGGGCACCACCCCCGCTTCGTTGACGCTCTCGTCCACCGCCGTCGCGGTCGCCCCTACCGGCGGCATCCCGGTGTCTGTTTTGTTTTCCACTGCTGCTGCCGCTGCCGGAAAACGCCTCGCCGTACTTTTCCTGATAGTGGGCTTTACGCTCTTCCAATGTCATGTCGCCAAGCCGTTTCCTGCCGCCCGATGCACCGTCGCGCCCACCGCTCCGACTGCCGCGCGATTCACCCTCGTCTCTCCGCGCGCCGCCCCTACCGCGGTACTCGCCGGATCCGCGCCCGCGCCCGCCATCGCCCGACGACGATCGTCCGCCGCCGTACTCACTGTCTCTGCGCGGTCCGCGCTCGCTGTCTCTGTACTCGCTGTCTCTCTGCGAACTGCGTTCGCTATCCCTGTATTCGTTGTCTCTACGCGAATCTCGTTCGCTGTCCCTGTCCCGGTACTCGCCATCTCTGCGCGAACTGCCTTCGCTCCGCGGCCTGCTGCTGTACCCGCTGTCTCTCCGTGCGCCCCCGCTGCTGCTGCCGCGCGAACTGCCGCCGCGCCCCGCGCCGCCGCCGTAACTGCTGCGCCCGCCGCTGCTCCCGCCGCCGCGCCTTGTGTCGCCGTCCGGGTATCGCGGCGGCATCCGCAGCTTCCCCTTGGGCGATTCCGCAAGCGTCAAATAACTCTCATCAACGGCAGCCGTTTCCAGCTTCTTGCCGATGTATTTCTCGATTCCTTCCAACCCATACACGTAATCTTCGCACGCCAGCGAAATGGCAACGCCGCTCTTTCCTGCCCGGGCGGTTCGGCCGATTCTATGCACGTAATTCTCCGAATCTTCCGGCAGGTCGTAGTTCACCACCAACGGCAGGTCATCAATATGAAGTCCGCGCGCCGCTACATCGGTTACCACCAGGTAGTTAATCTCCCCGGCTTTAAATTTCTCAATAACTTTTGTGCGCTTCTCCTGCGGCAAATCACCGCTCAGATAGGTGGCGTTAAATTCGTAATGACTCAGCCCGTGCGCAATCTTGCGTGCACTGTGGCGCATATTGGTAAATATCAGCGCGCTCCCGGGGTCTTCCTTTTGTAAATAATTTATCAGGAACGCAAATTTTTCTTCCTTGGCAATGTGATAGAGCTTTTGATTAATCTCACTCACCGTCTTCTCTTCCGGGGCGATGTTTACATTAATCGGATTGCGCATAAATTGCCACGCCAGGTTTTCGGTGCGCACATTCATGGTGGCACTAAACAGCATGGTAATCCGGTCTTCCGGCGCTGGTATCCTGGTAAGAATATCCCGGACCTCCTGGTAGAACCCCATATCAAACATGCGGTCTGCCTCATCCAGGATCATAATCCCCACCTCTTTTGCCGGCAGGTCGCGCCGTTTTATCAAATCCAGCACCCGCCCGGGAGTACCGATAATACTCCGCGCACCGCCCCACGTATCGCCGTCTTTGCTCTTCCCGCTAATGGAGGCAATTTGCTCCTCGTACCCCGAGCCCCCGATGACCGTTGCCACCTCGATGGGTATATCCTTTACCAGATCTTCGGCATCCGATGCCACCTGCTGGGACAGCTCGCGCGTCGGCGAGATAACCAGCATCCGTTTCCCGGCAAACCGCTCCATGTTCAGCAGCAGGTGCATTGCCGGTATCAGGTAGGCCAGGGTTTTGCCCGTGCCGGTCTGCGACTGCACGGCGACATCTTCGCCCAACAGGGCGTGCGGTATTACCTGTGCCTGCACGTCGGTGCAGGTCTCAAAACCAATTCTCTCTATGGCCTTATGCAGGCGTGGATCAAGTTGTAATTCAGAAAAAAGCATGAATAATCTAGAAGGATACGGGGCGGGTCACTCTTCGCCGTCCTCGCCGAATTGCTTTTTGACCCAATCGTAGCCCCGCTCTTCCAGCTTATGCACCAGCTCAGGGCCCCCTGAGGTGACAATTTTTCCCTTGTACATAATATGCACATGGTCGGGGGTAATGTAATCGAGAATACGCTGGTAGTGGGTAATAATCAGCGCCCCGAAATCGGAACGCTCTTTGCGCATATGGTTAACCCCATTGGAAACAATTTTCAATGCATCAATATCCAACCCGGAATCAGTCTCGTCAAGAATGGCAATTTTCGGTTTCAGCAGCATCATCTGCAGTACCTCCATGCGCTTCTTCTCTCCACCGCTAAAGCCCTCGTTCAGGTACCGGTTAATAAACTGCTGCGAAAACTCCATAAAATCGACAGCCGCACGCAGCTCTTTGATAAAGTCCTTGGTCTTAATTTGCTCGCCGCTGCGGTTCAGCTCCGTTGCCCGCCGCAAAAATCGCCCCACTGTTACTCCGGGGATCTCCACGGGGTACTGGAAGGCCATAAACAGCCCCAACCGCGCCCGTTCGTCCGGCGGCATATCCTGTATCTCCGTGCCGTCCACTAAAATCTTGCCGCCCGTCTGGGTAAACTGCGGGTTTCCAAACAGCACATTGCTTAGCGTGCTCTTCCCCGACCCGTTCGGGCCCATCAGGGCATGCACCTCGCCGCTGTTCATCTCCAGCGAGACGCCGGTCAAGATTTCCTTCTCTTCTATATTTGCTTTTACATCTTGTATTTCAAGTTTCATATTATTCCTCAGATTATATTGGGTATCCTAGCTCTAGCCGTGCCTCTTCGCTCATAAAGTCGATATTCCACGGCGGCGACCATACGAGTTCGGTTTTCACTTCCCGATCACCGGCGACCTCGCCGACATACTTGCGGATATCTGCCTCAATTTCCTCGGCCAGCGGACATCCCGGGGAGGTCAGCGTATAATCAACCTCTACCGCATCGTCGCTCGCCTCAACCCGGTAAATCAGCCCAACATCAACGATGTTAATACCAATCTCCGGGTCAATAACTTTTCGCAGCGCATCCAAACAAGCAATTTTTACAGACACGCTGCAGTATAGCATATAACTTTATTTGCAGTCAACTATAATATTGCCTACATGGGGGCGGATTCAACCGCAACAAGTGCAAAGCCCCCTCTGTTCCCGTGCCGCACAGTCAATACTCTCCAATACAATATCAATGTATGGTGCGCCGCCCGCGCGGCGCCAACTATCAGCTACGGGGCTGGGTAGCGGATTTCCGCGTCTACGGCGTCAATTTTTTCCACCAGCTCTTCCGACAGGGTAATATCCGCAGCAGCAATGTTGTCGGCCAGCTGTTCCATACTGGTAGCACCGATGATGCAGCTGGTAACAAACGGGCGCGATTCTGCAAATTTGATAGCCATTTGCGCGGCATCCACGCCTGCATCTTCTGCCAGGGCAACGTACCGACGCGCGGCCTCCTGGGCCCGCGACCCTGAGTAGCGGGTAAAGTGATCGGGCCAGCGCTTAATGCGCGTCTGCGCCAGGTCGGCGGGTTTGTTACGAAAATACTTGCCGCTCAGCACCCCAAACCCCAGGACCGAATACGGCAGCAGCCCGCACTTGTTGCGGATGGCAATTTCCGCCAGCCCCACCTCGAACGAGCGGTTAAGCAAACTGTAGGCGTTCTGAATAGACTGGACACGCGGTAACTCGTTGGTATTTGCCAGAGACAGACACTCGCTGACCCCGTAGGGGGTTTCGTTAGACAGGCCGATTTCACGTATCTTGCCCGCTTTCACCAACTCGCTCAGGGTCGCAAGGGTTTCGCTCAGCGGGATGCAATCCTTCTCCGCCGTGTGCTGGTAATTGAGCTGACCAAAAAAATTGGTGTTGCGTTCGGGCCAATGGAGTTGGTAGAGGTCGATGTAATCGGTCTGCAATCGGCGCAAACTGGCATCCACAGCCTGGGTGATGTGCTCGCGGTTCAGGCGCGGGCGCTTACCGGCGCGGATCCATGTAAATTGCGACGGCCCGGCTACCTTGGTTGCCAGTATCACATCGTCACGGCGCGCGCGCTTTTTGAACCACGTGCCAATGTGCGCTTCGGTGCGTCCTTGTGTCTCTGCCATCGGGGGCACGGGGTAGAGTTCGGCCGTATCGATAAAATTGATGCCTTTCTCGACGGCGTAATCCAACTGCGCGTGCGCCTCGGCCTCGCTGTTCTGCTCCCCCCAGGTCATGGTGCCCAGACAGAGGGAGCTGACCCGAATGGAGCTGGTTCCTAGTGTTCGTGTATCCATATTAGCTGATAGTATATCATCGGCATTGGACGGGTCAAGGGGAGACGCCTGTTTTACGAAAGCGGCGGGGGGTAGCGGAAGACAGCGAAGACGGCGGCGGGCGAGCGGGAGTGAGCCCGTACCCGCGGGCGCGCGCCCGTGGGTAGCCGTCTGGTACCTGCGCCCCCCTCAGGGGGGGCGCAGGTACGCTGGCTGCAGCGAGGGGGGCAGCGCCCCCCCCTCTCTTCCCTCTTTACCTAACACTGATAATATCCCATACTACTAGAACCCATGGAGTTTCAGTATTACTCGCATAACCTGCAGGTCCAGCCCATCGAGGCCGCAACGGTGTCGCTGTTTGATGTGAACTACGCTTACGGGTATGGGGTCTACGAGACCCTGCGAGCCCGGCGGGGTGTGATCTGTTTTCCCGACCAGCACTGTGCGCGTCTGATGGATTCGGCGGCGATTGTCGGTATCGGGCACCCGTACACGCCGGCGCAGGTTGGCACGGCTATAGCCGAGCTGGCAGAGAGAAATAAAATCCGCGATGCCAACATCAAGGTTATGCTGGTCGGAGATTCGCGGGCGCGCGCGGGCGCCGGCGAGCCTGATCTCTATATCCTGCCGCTCAATCCCCTGTTCCCGAACCGCAGCTTGTACAAGCACGGCGCGGGGGTTATCACGTACCCCGGTGAGCGCCACTTCCCGCACGCCAAGACGCTCGATATGCTTATGAGCGCCGTCGCGTTCCGCCAGGCCCGTGCCGCGGGTGTCTACGACGCCCTGCTGGTCAACCGGCGCGGGGAGGTCACCGAGGGCACCCGGACCAATCTGTTTGTCATCGACGAGGACGGGGGCGGTGTGGTTACCCCGCCGGCACGCGATACCCTGGCGGGCGTGACCAAAACAGGTGTGCTCCGGTGCATCCGCGCCCTCGGGATACCGGTGCGCGAGCAGCCCCTGGGCGCGGCGGAGCTCGCCCGATGGGCGGGTATGTTTCTAACCAGCACCTCCTCGAAGATCATGCCGATTACCGCCGTGCACCACAGCCCCGAGGGCGGCACCGCGGGCGGGAGCGAGGACGTTATCACCTACACCATACCGGAAATAACACGCAACCTCATGCGTGCATTTGACGCCTACATCAACGAATACGTCGACGGACAGCTGGGCACCGGCTCATAGGGCGAGGCCTGGCGCACGAAAACGCGCCGCGTTACTCTAAAATTACCTGCACCCGCGGGAGAATGCGCACCCGCGCTGCCCCGGCGACCCGGTGGAACAGTCCGCAAAACAGTTCGCTCTGTGCGGGCACCGTAATTTTCATCGGATACTCGACTTCCGTACTAACCCCCTGGGCGTCGACGTTAATTTCCACCGTGTGGTCATAATCGTAGCCGTTGCGTATGTAGAGCACGAAGCTATTATCAATTTGATCGCTGCGTACATTCAGCCTATCGGTGCGCTCCACGGCCCGGATGTACCCGGTAAAGTCTTCCGCGGTCAGCTCCGCACCGAGCTCCACCAGGAACTCCTCGCCCCCGGGGTGCGTGGAATAGTAAAAGATCGCCTCTTTCGGGGCGTCAACAATAGTATCAACCCCCATGAAATTCACCGGAATTGACTCCATCTTCCCCGCGGGAGTCGGGATCCGTACATCAAAATGGAGGTGCGGGCCGCTGGTATTCCCGGTATTCCCGCTATACCCAATCAACTCGCCCGCAGCAACCTCCTGGCCAATCTCGACCTCTGCCCCGTCCGCGCGCAGGTGGACGTAATTCCCAAAACTCCCGTCATCGTGTGCTATCAGGATGTAATTTCCATATTGGGAGTAGCGGCTTCCCCGGCCCCCGACATTTGAGTCCACCTTGACTGCCGCCACAATCCCCTCCCGGGCGGCGTGCACCGGAGTCCCGATGGGCATGGTGAAGTCGACGGCAAACCGGTTCTCGGGGTCGTTGTGGGTAAATTTTCCAAAGTGCGATTGCGAAATTTCGTATTTACTCCCGTGGGCAAACGGAAACAGGTAGAGGGCATCATCGGCGTGGTCGGCGGCACTCGGGTCGCCAAAGCCGAACGTATAACTGTAACGCAGACTCATGCTTTGCTCCTGTTCGATCGGCAGAAACGTCAGCACCTCCTCGTCGATAGATTCGGCGTTCACTGTAATCAATGCCGGCAACGTCAGCGACGGCTCCAGGTTATCCAACCGGGTCGCCTCGATGCGGAAAAACACCGTAACCGGCGTTGGGTTGCTGGCATACACGCGGACCACCCCGTCTGCGTCGTTCGTGTGGTCCAGGGCCGGCAGGTAACTATCCTGACCGAAGAGGCAAGCCAGTCCGCCCAGCATCAGCCAAAATACGGCAACACCGCTCTTTACTCTCATACCGCGGTTAATCATACCATATATACGGCATGCCGGCATAGGCTTGATGTTTTATTGGTACATCTATAATGGTTAAAGAGGGGGCTGCCGGCCCCCTCGCTCCATAATTTTTTAACGCCCATTTTTCACGGGCTCACTCACGCTCGCCCTAAATGGGCTAAAATTATTCCACTACCCCCGGTCGCTGCTGTAAATATATTAAGTCACAAACGGACAAAACAATTCCGAATGCGCCGTCACCACGGCGCCAACAAGCAGAGCGCTACCCCCCGTCGCTTCTGTAAAGACATTAAGTCACAAATGGATATAACAATACCGAATGCGCCGGCACCCCGGCGCCAACAAGCAGAGCTACCCCTCGTCGCTGCTGTAAAGCACACGTCTCCCACGCGGCAGCAGAGAGAGCGCACAATGCACGTTCCGTTGTAAGCATGCGCGCCCCCCCCCTTGATTAATTACCCCGCACCCTATATAGTATTATAAGGTGTGATATGAAGAAGTATAGTATTATATTGACGGCTATTATTACCTGTGTGGTAGTTGCCGGGTGTTACAACCCAAGTGTTGCGGGCGGACCGTGTCATGAAATTACCGGGCAATGTACCGGCTCCCTGGTGTGTGCGGTGATAGACAACAGGCATGTCTGTACCGCCCAGGGAGACGGCACCGAGGGAAGCTCCTGCGGCAGCGCTGCTCCATGCGATCCAGGGTTTAGGTGTGTGTTGCAGGAAGATAGATCTATCTGCCTGATTACCGAAAACAAACCGGGCGGGGCCTGCGTTCCTAACACGTCGGCGTGTCCAGATGATTTCCAATGCCGTTTTAATAACGGGGGGTTTACATGTTCCCCGCCATCTATCGGGAGTTCATCGTGGAGCGAGCAAATCGTGCCAGACCTGTTTGTATCTGGTCGCGATGGTCCCAATGGCGGGCGTGGATTTCGGATCAACGATATTCATTATTATGACGGAACATGGTTACTCGGGAGTTCATGCGGTAGTATTTTTACCAACACAAACGCGGATATTAGGACATCCAGTGATTGGGAAAGTGTTTTTGCGCCCATTTCATCTGCGTGCACGTCACAATCGGTAAATGCTATCCACCGGAGCGGTTCAACCTGGCGGGTTGCAACCGATGCAGATCTTGGAATAGTGAGCTGCAGGGGCAATTGTGCAAATGACGCAGCATGGCCCGAAATTACCATCCCCATGAATATCAATGCTGACAATAACCCCTATGATATAGGATCCAATGTCCTGCCGAACCTGCCGGACGAAATTGCCGATATCTACTCCTGGGGCGACCACTGGGTTGCGGTAACCCGATCGTCTTCTACTAACGACAAGATTCTGGTGTATGACGAGGCCGACTCAGACCCCGCGTGGAGTTCCGCGCCCTTCCCCTTGGAAGGGATGGGCGATGTACTTAATGTGGTCCGCTACGGTAGTGGGTATTGGGTAGCCGCCGGCGGCAGCCCCGCTGGCGGTGTGGTGTACACCTCTTCAGATAGGAATATTGGAGATACCCAATGGACCCGCGTTGCACAGGATGTGGGCAGTGCCCCGTTGGTTGATATTCACTACAACGGAACCGAGTGGGTTGCAATTGGTGAAAACGCTACTCTTATCACCAGCAGAGTCAATCGCGCCACAGGCGCATTCGCCTGGACTGCGGTTGATATTGTAAGTCTTGACGGCGTTAGCGACGGGGTTGCCTTAAACGATATACACTACGACGATGGAACATGGGTAGTGGTCGGAGACGACGGTACTATATTACGGCGTACCGATGATGGTCAATCTACATGGGAATCGCGTAGAAACCCCCTAACGACAACTGATAATTTAAATGCTCTCTACTATGCCCCCGGTACATGGGTGGCGGTTGGGGACAACGGTACCATCATCACCAGTGAGGACGGTGTGGATTGGATCGTTGTCGGCAGCACCACCACCGCGTCGCTATGGGATGTCCAATATGGCGGGGGAATTTGGGTTGTTGTCGGGGGCGGCGACGCGGACGACCACGCTGCCACAGAGGGACCTGTTATCCTTGTCCAATATGACGATGCCGCGGCGCAGTAGGTTTGACATATTCTTAATCATGTACTATACTTAAAGATACAGAGGTGATATGATATGAATACGTATGGAATACTTCGCGGCGCGGTTCTATTAGGGTTGGCTTTTATGTTGACACCACAAGAGAGCGTTGAGGCGCAGCAGCAATACGGGAACGTCCCCCGTACCTATATGAGAGACAATCCCGTTTATTTGACCGCGGCACTACCCCAGGTAGGCGACCGGGCACCGGACTTTTTATTAGTCGATGTCGATCTTAGCGAAAAGAAACTTGCAGATTACGGGGCCGATAAAAAGATTATCAGTATTGTTCCAAGCCTGGATACGTCAACGTGTGCACTCTCGGCCAAGGTATTCAACGAAAAGGTCAGCGAGTTGGGAGATACCGTTATTATCAATGTCTCAATGGACCTGCCGTTTGCCAACAAGCGCTTTTGCGAACTAGAGAATCTGGAAATTATCCATGCCCTGTCGGCGTACCGCTCGCCGCATTTCGGGCGTACATACGGGGTCCGTATGCAGAACGGTCCCCTGGAGGGGCTGTTTGCCCGCGCCGTACTGGTACTGGACGGTAATAACATTGTGCGCCACGTGGAACTCGTAGAAAACATCAGCGACGAGCCAAACTACGATGCTGCCTTCGCGGCACTAGCCCCACTATAGAGAGATACTACAGCGAGGGCGCATCAGCGCGCGCACGAGAGAGCGATCGAGGGATTGTATACTACCCCACAGGAGGGAAAGATGGATATACATGGAATTCTTCGCGGTGCGGTACTATTAGGGTTGGCGTTTGTGCTGACACCGGCGGGGGGGGCGCGTTGAGGCGCAGGAACAATACGGGGATGTCCCGTACACTTACTTGAAGGGAAAGCCCGCCTATTTAACTGCGGCACTACCGCGGGTAGGCGACCGGGCACCGGATTTTTTATTAGTCGACGTCGATCTTAGTGAAAAGCAACTTGCAGATTACGGGACCGACAAAAAGATAATCAGTATTGTTCCAAGCCTGGATGCGTCGACGTGTGCGCTCTCAGCCAGGGTATTCAACGAAAAGGTTAGCGAGTTAGGAGATACTGTCATTATTAATGTCTCAATGGACCTGCCGTTTGCCAACAAGCGCTTTTGCGAATTTGAAAATCTGGAAATTATCCACGCCCTGTCGGCGTACCGTTCGCCGCATTTCGGGCTTACATACGGGGTCCGTATGCAGAACGGGCCGCGGGAGGGACTATTCGCCCGCGCCGTACTAGTACTGGATAGCAATAACATTGTCCGTCACGTGGAACTCGTAGAAGATATGCGTGATGAACCAAACTACGACGCCGCCTTCGCGGCATTAGCATCGCTGTAAAGAGAGGTTACATTAGCTCGCGGGCTGCAACCAACTCGCGGGGCTTGCTGCCGTTCGGCGGTCCGACCACGCCTCTTTTTTCCATCTCCTCAATCAGACGGGCGGCGCGGTTATAACCAATTTGTAATCTTCTTTGCAAAAATGATGCGGACGCCTTGCCGCTGGACAGCACCACATCGAGCGCTTCCTGGTACAGGGGATCGTCGTCACCATCAATACTCCCGCCGCCCTCTTCGGTTGAGGTCCCGAAGAGCTCTTCTTCGGGTATGTAATTCGGCGGCGAAAATTCCCTGGCTGCGGCGGCAATCTTCCCTACCTCTTTTTCTGTAACCAGTGCGCCCTGGACGCGTATAGGGTTGGGGTCCCAGGAGGAGACAAAGAGCATGTCCCCGCGGCCAAGCAGCTGCTCGGCACCTGCCACATCCAAAATTATGCGCGAATCGACCTTACTCGAAACCATAAATGCTATACGGGTTGGAATGTTAGCCTTAATGAGCCCGGTAATAACATCAGCAGACGGGCGCTGGGTAGCCAATACCAGGTGAATACCGACGGCACGGGCCATGGCAGCAAGGCGCGAGAGCACAAACTCTATCTGCTTGCCTCCGGTCATCATTAAATCTGCAAACTCATCGATAACAACTACCAGGTACGGCAGATGCTCGTCCCGGCGGCCGTCGGCATCCACAATCTGATTGTAGCTCTTAATATCCCGGGCCCCGCAGGTATCAAGGAGATGGTAGCGGCGCTCCATTTCTGTCACACAGTAATTTAACGCAGTAACTGCCCGCTGCGGGTCGGTAATTACCGGGGTAATCAAATGGGGAATATCGTTATAGATCTTAAGCTCAACAATTTTGGGATCTATCAGTACCATACGTACATCATACGGGGAGCAGCGGAACATCAACGAGCAGATAATTGAATTGACACACACCGATTTCCCCGACCCCGTTGCGCCTGCAATGAGTAAATGCGGAGTTTTGGTTAAGTCAAACACCTCTGCCTCGCCGCTAATACCACGCCCCAGGGCAATTGGCAGCTGTATATCGCGGTCGGTAAACTGTTCGTCGGTTACCAGGCGGTCAAAGCCGACAATCTGCCGGTCGCGGTTTGGTAACTCTATACCCACCGCCTGCTTCCCGGGAATCGGCGCAACAATCCGTACCCGCTCGGCCGCCAGCCGGAGTGCGATATTGTCTGCAAGGCGGCTAATACTTGCCACCTTCACGCCCTTGGCGGGCAGCAATTCATAGGTGGTTACCACTGGGCCGCGCCGTATACCGACAATCTCGGCCTGGATTTTGAACTCCTGCAGCGTCACCTGCAGGCGGTGGGCCGTCTGTCGGCTGCTTTTATCTATCTCCGAATTGGACGAGTGCGGGTAGTGGTGCAGCAGTGCTATCGGGTCAAGGTACCACTCGCTCGGAATCACTGCCAGCGGGGGAATGGTGGATGGCGCGAGCGGTTCCGATAGCGGGTCTGACGGCTCCGGCAATGAGTCCGGGGGCGCGGATTGTACATCATGCGATGATTCCTGCTGGTCGCTATATATTGCCCCGTCGCTTATTACAAAGCGCGGCATTTGCACTGTGTTCTCGGCATCCGCACGGCGGGAGGCAGGGGCTTCGTAATTTTTTGCTGTGCTCGCAGTAACCCGCGCCATCTCTCTGGCAATCTCGGTTGCCGAGTGCATCTTATCGGCACGGGGCAGGGTTGCCCCGGGGGGCGCCTGCGCCTCAACGAGTATATCGCGGTCAGAAATATCACCAACCGCCAGCGCATCTCCCTCCTCAATCTCCCCCCTGAGGACAGCAGCGGCAGCGGCGGCTGTCTCTGTCTTTTCGCCCTGGTGCAGGTAACGGGGGTCACTATATTCCGAATCATGGAATAATGCCGGCGGTAGATCCTCGTCATATTGTCCGTACACCTTTTTCTGCAGTGTATCCTCGGTGCCGGTGCGGGTATCAATTTTTCCAAAGGGCGCGCTCGTCTCTGTCGCCGGCGCATCCTCGGGTGCTGTGTTTTCAGGAACATCGGCGGCGGCAGTGTCTGCGGCAAAGGGGACGGTGGGGAGCGGGGGGGCGTTTTCTAATTGCGCCGTATTTCCCGCATCCTGTTGCTGCTCGGGTGTGCTTTGGACGGGGGCGGGGGCGGGTGGGTGCTGTTCCCGCGGTTCGTCAGCGGGCGGTGGCGAGGGCGGGGCGCTCTGCGGCTGCTCTGCCTGCTGCACTGGCTGCTGTACTGGTTGGCGCTGCACCGGGGGCCGCTGCGGCTGTGCCTGCGGGAACGCACTGGTATTATTTACCTGTATCAACGGGGCATTTCCGCGGTAGTGCACAGTAGCCCCTCCCTCGGTATTATTTTTCACGCGGGTGAACCGCCTGCCCGCCTGGGTTAATTTCCGCTCCAGGGCGTGCAACTGGGAGGTCCCGGTGTGTACCGGATCCAACACATGACCGGCACCCCCTGGTGCCGAAAAATTTCTTCTGGCCAGACGGTCGCGGAGCTGGAAAATTAATATAAACAGCGCGGCTGTCAGCAGGAATGATACCAAAATACTGCCCCGCCTTCCAAAGGCCTGTATTGTCCATTGCACAATTGGCGATCCAATCCCAGATGAGCTGAACAAAATACGCATACCTAGCGAAAAGCTCAGAATTGGCAGCGACAATAGCATCAATTCAACAAACAACGGTAGAGACGAGCGCTCAATCAGCACCAGCCCGGCAGCTATTAAAAAATAAACCCCGATGATAAATGCGCCCAAATGGAAACTGACAAAAAGAAACCCCCCCCCTTGTACCATCAGAGCAATCATCGGCGATGCGCTCTGCACTCCGATGATGTGCATCACCGTTGCTACAATAATTAAAACTGCGGTTACCGCAAATAACACTGAAATCAGGTATTCGCTAATACTATTCTTATGCATATACATGAGTGTATCGGTGCAAATTTGCCCCGACTGTAGCCGCAAACCGCAGCGGCGGTAATTATCTATACAGGACTATCGAAATAGCTGCCAGCACCAGCAAATACGGGACAAATAAAATTTGCCGATTCCTGCTGTTCAATACCTTCAGCAATCCGATGGAAAAATACCCGGTTACGAACGCCGCCGCTAATCCCAAAATAATTACCTGCGGGGAGGCAAACGTCAGATCAATTCCACGCAATACCTGCAGGAGCAATGCCCCGCATATCGCCGGAATGGCAACCAGAAACGAATACTCCAGAGCCTCCCGGCCGTGTACGCCTGCCATACAGGCCACCGCTATGGTGGCCCCGGCCCTGGATATCCCCGGCAGCACCGCAAGGCCCTGCGCGATTCCTACCAGCAATGCTATTTTCCACGTCACGCTGGAAAAATCCACCACCGCGCCGCCGCTTTCCCGCCGTTTCCTGATACCCATGGTTATAATAATCAACAGTACGGTTACGCAGTAACACACTCCCGTGATCACCAAATTATTGAGCGGAATTACGCGCTCCACCGTCAGCCCAAGCGACGCAGTAACCAGCGAGGTAAGGATAATGTTACCCAACAACCCCCACACCGGTCCTCCCCACTCCCGCCCGTGCAGCTGCCTTACTCCAGTCACCACTAGATCCCACAGCCTACGGCGGAAAAATATCAGTATCACCGCCAGGGTAGCACCGTGCAGCAGTACATCATAGCTCAACGGCACATCGGTTACCGATAGTATCTGCTTGAAAATTAATAAATGCCCGGAACTGGAAATGGGCAGAAACTCCGTAACCCCCTGGAGCCCCCCCAGGAGAATCGCCTGTGCGTAGCTCACAAAATTACAGACGCTGCAGGTCTGGAAAATACTGCACAATCACTGACGCGGCAGATTCATTGCCGTACAGTTGTGCGTACCGAATATGCGAGACCATTATCTTACGAATATAATTACGGGTCTCGCGGAATGGAATAGATTCGTGAATCAGAAGTGTTGAATATTTAGTATTCAGCCGCTGCCATCTCTTGGCGCGCGAAACACCGGCATTATACCCCGCCAACGCAAACACCGGCTGCTCTTCCACCGCATCCAATAACTCGCGCAGGTGAAAACTGCTCATCATAAGGTTAGACTCCGGGTCCGTCAAATCCGGATAGGCAATATTCATCCGTCTAGCCACTTCCCGCGCTGTACTCGGTATAAATTGACCCAACCCAACTGCCCCGGCGTGCGAACTTACGCTGCTTTTAAAATAACTCTCCTCGCGGATAGTTGCATAGAAAAAATACGGATGGATGTTATTTTGCTGCGCAAACGGTTCAATATAATTTTTATAGGCGCGCGGATAAAGCAGCAGCACGTTCTGTTCACTTGCCGCAAAATCATTCCGGTAACGCACCAGATCCATAGTACGGAGAGAGATATCGTATATACCCGCCTCATGCAACCGTCGACCCAGGACAATCAACTCGTCGGTCTCATAGTGATTGTAACACTCGCGCAGCCGGGTATACAGCAGCGCCCCCAGGTGATAATCCGCATACCCATCTATCAATTTTACACAGGTATTTTTTGAGTACCGGGTTGGAATTGCCCGCCGCGGCGCCTGCCGCCTATACCTGTTTGTCCCGCCCTTACCAAGCATCAGACTGGCCATGTGCGAATAGTGGGAGCTCACAGTCTGATCACTGGCATACTCTAACTCCGAACGTAGATCCCGCGCAGTAACCCCCCGCGGCCTCCGGGTAACACCACTCGCAACCGCCTCGGAAAATATTACTGCAAATCGTATGCGGTCGTATTCCGACCCGTATTTCACTACTGTTTCACGTAATTGCCACAATCTGTGCCAATTGTTCTCGTGCAGCAAATCCGCACTGAGCGATTCAAATAGATCGGAGTAATAATCGCGGTTACGCATCTGCGTCCCATACCGATGTACCAAATTCTGTCCCGCGGCAAAACTATGATCGTACGCGCTATCGAACGCCAACCACAACATAGTATCGCTTGCCTGTATATCATGGGCACGCAAGAACACTTTTGCCGCTTCATTGAAGCGCGAGCCTCTTGCTAATAAACGTCCATGCCACTCGTACAGTGTCGTAATACTTGCCGCCGGCACAACTGCATCCAGGGTTGAAAAACGCTTCGCCCCGGTTTTGGAATACCCGCCGTAAAAATAGGCACGCCCTATATCCCGCACCGTGCGTGCGGTAAGCAGCGGACGCAAGTCCCCCACGGTATCCACGCGTATATCCTCAAACAGCCGTTCAAATGCCTGGGCGGCCTCACTGTACCGCTTTTCGGCCGCATATCTCTTTCCGCGCAGGAGCTCTAATTCCCACTCGGTAAATTGACCGACAAGGTCAGGTTCGTCGACTAAAAATTCATGAATCCGTCTGTGGTGCCCGCTGGCCGTAAACTCCGCCGCGTGCTGCAAAAACAAATCTTCCCGGATCGCCCGCCCATCCCTGTACTCACCAACCGCCTCCCACAGCAGCGCCTCCGAGGTGTTTTCCCGTTGGCTATAAATCGGATACCCTGCCTCAAACCCCAGCATGCCCCGGTATCCGGGCAGCAACGCCAGCAAACGGGTATAGTTTTTATTCCAATAGAGCGCCTCCAGGTAATAGCGCGTATAATACCTATCGTTCTTGTACCGCGCCACCCCCATGCCTGCAATGACCTCACTCTGCGCAAAAGACCGCGTCTCCGACAGCTCTTCTAATAACACCAGCCCCGCCTGATAACTCCATGGCTCTTTCCCGCTCTCCCATGCCAGCTGGTTCAAACGCTGTGCCAACGATTTTTTTCCTAAATCTTTGTAGATGCGCCCCAGGTAATAATAGCTCCCGTTACCAAATTTTTTGGCATCTGCCAGCTGGTGTATATTAAAATCAATATCTAACAGGAATTCGTGGTCCCCGTCCCGTACCCTTCTGGCAAAGTCCTCTTCCGGCACCCCCCACAGGGAGTCGCTAAACGACCCCCATAGGATAACCGCCGCCACTGCGCAGAGGCGCAAACAATTTTTTATCATACTAGCCTTCAAGTACAGGTAGGGGCGGCACCTGTATCCCTAAGAAAATAAAAAACGCCAGCAATATTAACGCCCCCGCCCCTACCAGCAAATAGAGAATTATCATCGGTAAATATAGTTTTTTTACCGCGCGTTTTCTACGCTTGACCCTCCGTTCTGCCCGTACAGTCTCCCTGTCGTAAGAGATGTTTGGATCTATGCCCAATACAAAATCTTCATCTATGGGTTGTATTGGCTGCTCCGCCCCCGTGGTGCCCTCAGACGGCTCCTCAATACCTTCGCCCACCATCTCCTGCTCTTCTTTTTCCAGAGCCGTAATATCGGTAGGCTGCGATGACCGTTTTAGATCCAGACTTTTACCCGAGCTTATCCCGGTGCCTTCTATTTCCGCATGAATTTCACATACCTGTTCGTCGTTCAGTTCAACAGTCAGGTTGACGTCCAACGCACCCCTTTCAAGTTTTGGCAAATTCTCCAGCGTAATAATTTCCATGAGTTTGGGGTTCAGCATATCGACCCCCTTACTACGGTAAAACTCTATGCTGATTTCGTCCTGTTCGTCTCTCTCGGTAGTTAACACCATGCGCTTTTTGCCGCGGAAATTAACATTAAAGAGAATATAAAACGACTCGTCTGCTGTTTTGATTGCAACTGTATCTGCCATCTATTGGTACTCTATCACATGTATCGGCATATTTGCAAAATGGTTCACTGTTATCTTGTATAGTTTTTTTTGGGCGCCACCCCCTCTGGCTCGCGAGCGAGCCAGAGGGGGTCGGTCCCCTACAGGCTCCGCCTTACGGCTTCGGTCTGCGGAGCAGACTACCGCCTTACGGCGGTACCTTCCGGGCACCTGGCGCGAAGCACCTGAGCCGTTACCCAATAAAGTAGCGGCAGGGAAGGAGTTACCTGCTAACGGCACACGCCTTGTGAGAAATCACACGAACCGCTGGCGCACTGTCTGTTGGAATAACACCGAATGGTACTATTAGACGCAATAGTACCACCCGGTGCACAAAAACCTCTCCCTGTCACGGGAGGGGGGTCGGAGTCGGTAGGATCGGGCGGAATCACAAATACATCGCAAAACAGGCCTGGTTCGCACTGAACATCAAGCTGGCAACGAAAAGCATTAAAAGCCGGATCATTAGGATCAGCACCGTCCGCATTAACGGCATCGGGAGGAAGCCCAATCTGCGGTTTACATGTAGGAACCTCTCCTGCCCCCTCAGGGTTCCCATCAAGACTTGGGGGAAACAAGTCGCAGTAGAGACCGCCCGAACACTGGCTCTGGGAAGCGCACACGGCTCCTTCTGGACACGCTGTCAAAAGCATTGCTGTTGCTGCCAACAGTATGCACGTACCAAATATATATATTATTTTACTCATATTGGAATTATATACATCATCGGCATAATTGTCAAATTTGTTTAGCCCCGGTCATTACGGTGCCCGGCACGCGTGTCTTTTCTCTCGCCTGCGAAACAAATACATAAAAAACGCAGCAGCCAGGTTAGAGAACCTGACTGCTGTTTTTGCGCCTATGCGCTACGCTCTATTTCTCCAGTTCGCATTTACCAAACTGGCCGCGTTTGTTTGCAACTAACACATATCCGGGGTCACAACTGACGCAATACGATGTGTTCGGCACGATATAGGTGCCGTTTATTGCCTTGCCGTTTTCACAAATAAGCGGCGTGCCGACTACACAAGTTTTTGCCGATAAGGTATACCCAGCGTCGCAGCTGGTGCAATTTTCGGTGTAGGGGTTTGTAGTGATACCCAGTAGGGCTGTACCGTATTTGCATGTGTTTCTGTTGTATACTATTCTGCTGCTAGTGCCGCTGGTGATTATCTCTCCGAAGTTGCCAGGTATCACCCATAGGCCGTTGGCATATTCAATGTCTTGTAGGTTAGAAAACGAGTTGACAGTCACACTCGTCCAGTCGGTGCCGTTTGTGCTGGTGAACAATCCCACGTTATAACCAACTGTCGCCCATAGGCCGTCGGCGTAGCGGACCTCCTTTAGGTTCTCCCCGTATACATCTATTGGTATTGACCTGTTCGTCCAGTCGGTGCCGTTTGGACTCGTGATTAGGAATCCGAGCCCGCCAACTGCCACCCATAGGCCGTTGGCATATTCAACGTCAAGGAGCTCGTTAGTGCCTACTGGACCTTCCTGTACCTTCGTCCAGTCAATGGCGTTTGTGCTGGTGAGTACAGTGCCGCGACCGCCAACTACCACCCACAGGCCGTTGGCATATTTAATCGCATATAGAAGATTATCGTTTGCGTTGCTTACTCTTGCCGTCCAGTCGATGGCGTTTGTGCTGGTGAATATGGTTCCTCTAACGCCAACTACTACCCATAGACCGTTGACATATTCAATGTCAAATAGAGCGTTATTGCTTACATCGCTTTCTCCTGCAGTCCAGTCGATGCCGTTTGTGCTGGTGATTATGACTCCTGTACGTGCGCCGTCGTCACGACCAATCGCCGCCCATCGGCCGTTGGCATATTTCACCTCATGTAGGGTGTTAAAACCGACATTACTCTCCCGTACCGTCCAGTCGATGGCGTTTGTGCTGGTGAGTACAATGCCGAGACTGCCAACTGCCACCCACAGGCCGTTGGCATATTCAACGTCCTGTAGAGTATTAAAACTGCCTATGTCATCTTGTACCACCGTCCAGTCGATACCGTTTGTACTGATGGCTATAGCAGCATGCTCGCCAACCCCCACCCATAGGCCGTCGGCATAATGGACGTTATACAGCGTCTCTTCTGAATTTGTTCTTCTTACCGTCCATACGGTCCCGGTAGTATCACCGCTGTCTGCGCTAGCGTGCGCTATCGACGTACCCGGTACGCCATTTACTTCGCTTGTTATATCACTACAAGCGATCGCCCCCATAGCTGTTATTACAGCTACGGCAACCAATACAAATAATTTTGAGTAACTCATAGTGTATTATATCCCAAGTGATGTTTTATTGTCAACCTTTTTTGTTTAATTAACCGTTATTATACAATTTTAACCGCACCCCTGATACCGCTGTCAGGTAATAAAAAACCACCGTGTCAAATTATAGACACGGTGGTATTACATCTTACGCCTACCGCACCCCGCCCCGCTGCCCCCGCACACACGGTGCGGGCAGTGAGAACCAGGCGGTAGCTACATCATCAATGCGCGAGGCACACAACGTAGTGCATCTCGTTGCACGCGACGGGGGGCCCCTGGTTTATACCAATGAGTCCGCCCACTGAACCCATGACGGTCGGGGTATTGACGGTAGCATTCGTACAACTATTGTTCTGCGTATACTTCCGGCTGTTATCGGTAAACGACCAGAAGAAGTCAGTACTGGTAAGACCCAACTGCTCCAGGAGCTGTATTGCACCCGTGTGTCTTTGCGTACTCGTTGTCGGCCGCCAGTTCCCGGTGAGTGTGTTCACCGAGCCCCCAAGTGTTGCCTCAGCCGTATGGTCAGCTTCGGTAAACGAAGATGTTTCTACAACAGAGGTACCATCATGTGTATAGGCAATCACTCGACGGCTCCACCGATTGAGAGGACCGTACGGTCCGTCACCGCCAACGAGCCCCGCGAGAATAGGCAGAAATGCGTCCTCGTCGAGGGCTAGGCTGTCCGCACTATAAACATTTGAGCTTCCAAATAATATCGCTTTGGTATAGCCGTCGCTTCGCAGCTCCGCGGCAATATCAGATAAGTTACCGGTCCCGGTGGTATTATCCAGGGCTGTCTGGCAGGCGGCGAACCCGAAATCGCCATCCTGCTGACCTAGCGTAAACATTGCGATTCTCCCTTGTACCGGTGTGTAACGTACGGCAGCGCTTGCTGCTGACTCGTGCCCGAAAGTGTCGGTTACCTTTGCGGTAAACGAAACCTCATCATTTACGGTAAAGCCGGTCGTGATATCGACCTGCGTTGCACCGTCTGTTACCTCCATCGTACGAGTGCCCCAGGAAATAGTTACCTTTGAGGAATCAGTACCACCGTCAGGAGTGTAACCCGGGTCAGTTGGACGTGTCCAACTTAGACGGGCTCCGCTGTTTTGCAGGGTAGTGCGGGTTAGCACAATAGGTTGTGCTGCGGCATCTGCCGTATGCATGGTAGTTACTCCGCCGGACTCATCTCCATCTGTATCTTCCACTTTCACCGTAAAGGTGTACGTGACACCGTCGGTTAATCCCATTATGCTTGCCGTTCCTGGATCACCGGCCGTCGCCGAACCCGTTGCCGGAGCACGCATAGACCCATTCCCTGGCGTCCAGGTTACATTGGCATGCGACAGGGTAAGTGATCCGAGTGCCATTGCTGTCGGATAGGTCCAACTCAGGTTTACTACGCCGTTGGCCGCCAAAGTACCGCGTAGACCAGCTACATCTGGTACAGGTATCGCATCCGCTGTGGCTGTGGCTGTTGCACCTGCACTCGCGTTACCGTTGCTATCAACCGCAGCAACAGTAAACGTGTACGCTTGCCCGGCAGCAAATCCTGAAATTGTAGCCGCTCCTGTGTCGCTTGCGGTGCCGGTTCCACTCTCTGGAGCACGTACCGGTTCGGCAGTAGCGGTATCCGGATCCCAGGTGATATTTACATGCGAGAAGTTAGTATCTGCCGGGTTAGTCCAGCCCAACGTTGCCACGCCAGACGACGAAATTGCAACAGTCAGGTTGGTAACTATGGCGGGCGGTGTTTGATCCAACACAAAATCCGCGCCAGCAGAAGCGTTCCCGACGGCATCATACGCAGTCGCGGTAAACGTGTAATCTGTTGCGTCATCATATCCTGCAATTGTAACTGTGGCCGAGGCGGGGTCTGTTGCCGGCACGCTCACAGGAGTAGCGGGAGCATTTGGCGTCCAGGTAATCTCTACACGCGAAAAATCATCATCGGATGGGTTCGTCCAGCTCAATCCGACTTCACCAGCATCAGCATCTGTAACCGCGGCAGTCAGGCTGGCAACTGGGTCAGGCGGTGTTTGATCCAACACAAAATCCGCGCCAGCAGAAGCGTTCCCGACGGCATCATACGCAGTCGCGGTAAACGTGTAATCTGTTGCGTCATCATATCCTGCAATTGTAACTGTGGCCGAGGTTGGGCTGGGGTCTGTTGCCGGCACATTCACGGGACTATCGGGAGCATTTGGCGCCCAGGTAATCTCTACGTGCGAAAAATCGCCGTCGGTGGGGTTGGCCCAGCTCAATCCTAATTGACCAGTACCAGCATCTGTAACCGCGGCAGTCAAGTCGGTAACTGCAGCCGGCGGTGTTTGATCCAGCACAAAAGTCGCTATGGGAGATGAAATGTCGTTAGCATCATACGCAGTCACAGTAAACCTGTAATCTGTTGTAGCATCATATCCCGTAATTGTAACTGTAACTGTGGCCGAGGTTGGGTTGGGGTCTGTTGCCGGCACATTCACGGAACTATCGGGAGCATTTGGCTCCCAGGTAATCTCTACATATGAATAGTCAGCAGGGTTCGTCCAGCTCAATTCGACTTCACCAGCATTAGCATCTGTAACTGCGGCAGTCAAGTCGGTAACTGCAGCGGGGCCGGAACCGTCACTAGACGTAACCATGAAATCTGTTCCCGCTGACCGGTTATTGTTGGTATCAACGGCAACAAGGGTAAATGTGTACACTGTTCCTGTATTAGTAGCAAATCCAGTAATAGTAGCCGTTCCATCGGTGCTTGTTACTGGCTGGGCAGTGGTGGTGTCGGGGGCCCAGGTTATCTCTACATGCGAAAAGTCATCATCGGCCGGGTTTGCCCAACTCAGTGATGCTGTCCCTTCTACTACACTGCCTGAAATAGTATTTTCAACACTAGCGGGCGGTGTGGTATCAGTGGTGACAGATGTTGTCGCCCCGGTCTGCCCGGAAGTCGTATCCGGCTGATTGCCGGTGGTATCCACGGTGACAATCGTAAAAGTATACGTCACGAGCGCGCCGTTTTCCATCGCCGGCAATGCAGTAGCCGTAAAGGTGGCTGCATTATCAACACGCACAGCAGGCTCGGGACCGCCCGGCGTCCAAGTGATCAACACATGCGAAAAATCGCTATCGGTGGGATTGGTCCAATTTAAGGTCACATCCACCGTATCAGTTGATCCTGCGGTAGGAGTAACCGTTGTGGTTACATCCGTCACATTCGCGGGGGGGGTAGTATCGGGACCGCCTCCGCCATTAGTATCTCCGCCGCCAAAAGGGACGGGAGCTGCACATGTTACGAGCATTCCTGCGGTAACCACCGCAACGCCCACAACAAAAATTTTCGATAGCACTTTTGCTATCGATGGTAATCTATGTTTCATAAGATACCTCCAAAAAGTTTATAGTTCATTTCGCTCATAGTATATACGTAACTTATTAATTAGTCAAGTTTGTGTACAACCTCAATACATCTTGGAATTTTCCCTCCCCAAGACACTACCCGTACCCTTGTCTGGATAGTCTAGCAGTTTCGGCTATCTTTTCGCAAGGGGTTAGGAACCCAATCCCCGCATGCGGCCGATGTTCGTTATACACCGGTATCCAATCATGTAATTCCTCGTTTATCCCGGCAATATCACTGGGGATACCTCGGGTTTGATAAAACTCCTCATCAATAGTGCGGTGCAGGCGCTCTACAAACGCATTCTGTTTTGGAGTATGCGGGTGGTTGACTAGTAATTGCAGCGAAAGCTCATTACACCGCGCTTCAAAAGATTTTCGAAACTCACCCCCGCCATCTACCTGGATGGCATCAAACACTATCCCTGCCGGGATATTCCCTAATACGTGCATCAAGAAATCAGTAGCGCACCGGGAACTTACCGCAGAATATACTTTCACCCATGCGTACCGGGTAGGAGTATGGACGGCGGTAAAATGATAAAACCGAAAGCCGGAAATACAATAGTAATCTACATCTATTTGTATCCGCGAGAGCTTCCCGTGGTCGATTCTCTTATACCGGTCGGCATGCGGCCGGGAGAAGGCATCTCCTTTGTTTTTCTTACGTTTCGCCCCGGGAATTGGGACAATCTGTTTTGTTTTCTTAAGATACGCGATGATGCGCTCAATGGTAGCAACAGAAGGCGGGGTACGGCCTTCCCGGCGTAACTGATACCACAGTTTCACTGCTCCCCAGCAGCATGTATCGGGGTGATTGCGTAACACGGCAATACGATGGACAATACCTGGGTCCCAGGTATTTTTTCGTACACGGCGCGGGCGCCTGCTTTTGTTCTCTAACCCGCTCTCACCGTAGGCATTAAACCGCTTTCTCCAGAAATACCAATAGCTCTCTGAGTATCCAAAGAGTTTTATTACATGGGCCAATGCATGCTGCGAAGATAGATTCCCGCTTCCACAGAGGTCTCTCCAAATAGATATCCCGTGTGATCTGATCGCAGCTTCGATTGATAACTCGGGTTTACCTGCAAATCCATTCCATGCTTTTTTGTAAACATGGGGAATAAAATGTATACTACTCATGGGCGTTTGTCTCTCCTTGCCTTTTTCTAATTCAAGGATACCGGCAAACGCCTTTTTTATGCCATATCTGGCGGGAGGTTAATTCCTATATGTGTTTGAGGGTGTACAGTTTGGTTATAAAAAAATTATCACAATATAAATCAAGTGATTCACTGTAGTTATGCTTGTGCATATTCTTTCTTCCTTAAATACATCGGCATAATCGCGGTACTCTGTTAAAATAAATATTATTAATTATAATGCTATCAGCAATATATGCTGCTGTACTGAAAGAGAAGTAGATGCTGTGAAAAACCATGCCCCGGGTGCGGGTGCCGGGATTTGACAATAATGCTGACGCGCGGTCTCTTTTGATTGCAACGTTAAATATTTTTCGCATGTGATAGCTCAATTATGTTATAGTACGTATTTGGAAAATTTAACAATAATTTTTAAAATTTTTCTGCTCTGGTTTTTGGCACCGCGTAGGCGGTGCACCATACATTGCTGTTGGGTACGGGGTATTGGTGCCGTGTTTGCGAACAGCGTATTGTACTCTGCTGCCGCGGCACGCTGGCTGGAGTTTAATTCATGCTATGTATATGTATTATGAATATTGGGTCTCTGCTGGAGGGGGTGTCCTGCGTGGACACGAGAGAGACAGCGTCCCTCTCTCTGTCGCGTTATACGACAGAGAGAGAGTGGGCTATCTAGTGTGCGACGCAGAAAACATGGTATGTGTTATTGCACGCGGCACTGGCATCCTGGCTGAGACCGATAGATCCGCCTGCCGCGCCCATCGCATTAGCGGCGTTGCTGCCGGCATTACTGCAATTGTTGCCGCTATGCACTCGGTAACTGCGGGTGTTTGACCAAAACCGATCGTTGGCATCAGTTATACCCAACTGCGCAATAACCTGCGACCCACCGAGTACAAGATTCGCGGCCGTTGCCGCCCTCCAGGAGTGCGCATTGTTATTATGTAGATTCACCACTCCGCCAATAGTGGGGGCAACCGTAATATCAGTACCGCTAGCCCTGGCAGCATACGTTTGAGTAACAACTGCTGCGCTGCCGTTGTCTGTATACGTATGCAGTGCGCGTGCCCACGGGTTTCCATGGTTTCCGGCAACAGGCAGCAACGCATTTGCGTTGTTACCAATGGTGCCCAACGCGTATGTGTTGGTACTTCCGAAAAATACCGCTTTCGAATATCCATCATCCCGCAGCCGGGCAACGACTCTTCCAAGCGCGCTGTCAGGGGCAGAGGTGTCATCCAGGGCATTCTGACAGGCAGCGTACCCGAAGTCACCATCCTGCTCGCCCAGCGAGAATATTGCAGTATGCCCCACTGATGGGGTGGCGGTTACAGCAACAATATCTGCTGTATGACCCACACCGTCGGTAAACGTTGCATTAAACGTCACAGCGGTACCTACGGTCAAGCCGGTCGTGATATCAACCTGTTCTACGTTTTCCGTTACCGTCGTTGATGAATTGGTACCCCAGGTTATATCTATCTTTGAACTATTAGTTCCCGTTCCCGGACCATCCAGGGTAAAAGTTGGATCATTAGCCGGGTTTGTCCAGCTTAGACGGATTCCGCCGCTTCCCAGGTTGAAGGCGGTAACCACAGGAGCCGTTATCGCAGCATCTGCGGTAATCGCAGTAGTTGCTCCGATTGACACGTTTGAGGCTGAGTCTATTATACTGACTCTGAAAGTATACCGGACGCCGTCGGTTAGTCCTTCAATAGTTGCCGACCCGCTACCGCCAGCCGACGCCGAACCGGATGCCGGGACCCGCAGGGGCTGTGTCGTCGTTCCGCCGCCCGGGGCCCAGGTTACCTGGGCATGCGACAGGGTGTGTGTGCCAAGGGCCGTTGTTGTCGGGTAGGTCCAGGTCAGGTTCACCACGCCGTCTTGCGCCTGCTCGCTGGACAGAACGGTTACTTCCGGTAAAACAAGTCCCGTAACAGTAAAACTGGCATTATTACTTGTGTTCCCACTAACATCCACGGAAGCAACACGGAAAGTGTAGGTTTCCGTATTACTGAGACCGGTAACAGTAGCTCGTTCCACGCCAGCATTAATTTCCAACGTTCCGACTCCCAGGGGACCTCCTCTTGCTGCAGTCCAATCTATAAGCAGAGAGTCTAGATCGTCATCGACCGGATCTGTCCACGTCAATGTGGCGGTACCGTTTGCAACGGTAGCCGTTAGATTGGTAACTAAACCAGGCGGCACTAGATCCACGCGGGTAGTTCGTGCGGCAGATTCATTGCCGCTGGTGTCCACCGCAACAACGAAAAAATCATATTCTTCTCCTGAAGAAAAACCTGGAATTGTGGATGTGCCTACTGCGCCGGCGGTACCGGTTACCTCTACGGGCTGGGTAGTATTGGTTTCCGGACTCCAGGTAATAAGTGTGCGCGAATAGTCATCGTCAGTCGGATTGGTCCAGCTCAGTGACACTTCACGCCTACCCACATTAATACTACTACTCAGTCCGCTAACTCTACCAGGAGGGGTTTTATCCACCTCAAAGGTCTCTGCACTAGAATCATTGCCGCTGCTATCGCGGGCGACGACAGTAAATGTGTACGATACTGTGGCATCAAATCCGGAAATTGTAGTGGTTGTTGCCGGGCCGTCTACCTCTACGGGTTGGGCGGTGGCGTTGGCGCCGGTGGTTTCCGGGGCCCAGGTAATTGCAACCAGTGCAAAATCGGCGTCAGACGGGTTTGTCCAACTCACTGTCGCATCACCATCTTCCGAAACTGCAGCCTCGAGGTCGGTAACTGCCCCAGGGGGTGTTTTATCCAACTCAAAGGTCACTGGGGTAGACGCATTGCCGCTGGTATCGCGGGCAACGACAGTAAATGTGTACGCTACTGTGGAATCGAACCCGGAAATTGTAGTGGTTGTTGCCGGGCCGTCTACCTCTACGGGTTGGGCGGTGGCGGTGGCGCCGGTGGTTTCCGGGGACCAGGTAATTGCAACTAGTGCAAAATCGTCGTCAGACGGGTTTGTCCAACTCACTGTCGCATCACCGGCTTGCGAAGTTACAGCCGTGAGGTCGGTAACTGCACCCGGGGGGGTGGTGTCCAGCGAAGCTGTTGTAATAGCAAAACTGGTCTCGGTTGACCGGTTTCCATTGGTATCAACAGCTGCAATAAGAAAGGTGTACTCTGTTGCTGGTGTATTATCAAATTCTGTATTGGTATACGATCCGGGGTCGCCGGGTGTACCGGTTCCTGATGCTGGAACACGTACAGGGGCAGTGGGGGCGTTTGGTGTCCAGGTGATCTCTACATGTGAAAAATCAACATCGGCGGGATTGGTCCAGTTCAACGTCGCTGTAGTGCCTGCTATGCTTCCAGTGACGGTGCCGGCATCCACGGCTGCGGGCGGTGTGGTATCAGTACTGACAGATGTTGTCGGCGCAGCCTGTCCGGAGGTCTCGTCTGGTTTGTTGCCGGCGGTATCCACGCTGACAATCGTAAAGGTATATGTCCCGTTGTTCTCCAGTTCGGGCAATGCTGTAGCGGTATAGGTGGTAGCATTCTCAACACGCACAGGAGCAGTGGGGGCGTTTGGTGTCCAGGTAATCTCCACGTGCGAAAAATCGTCGTCGGTGGGATTGGTCCAGGTTATGGTTACATCAACCGTATTTGCCGGTGTCCCGGGGACAACTGTTGCGGTTATATCTGTTACGTTTCCGGGCGGGGTGGTGTCCGCCGAAGCTGATGTAATAGCAAAACTGGTCTCGGTTGACCGGTTTCCATTGGTATCAACAGCTGCAATAAGAAAGGTGTACTCTGTTGCTGGTGTATTATCAAATTCTGTATTAGCATACGATCCGGGGTCGCCGGGTGTACCGGTTCCTGATGCTGGAACACGTACAGGGGCAGTGGGGGCGTTTGGTGTCCAGGTGATCTCTACATGTGAAAAATCAACATCGGCGGGATTGGTCCAGTTCAACGTCGCTGTAGTGCCTACTATGCTTCCAGTGACGGTGCCGGCATCCACGGCTGCGGGGGGTGTGGTATCTGTGCTGACAGATGTTGTCGGCGCAGTCTGTCCGGCAGTCTCGTCTGGTTTGTTGCCGGTGGTATCCACACTGACAATCGTAAAGGTATATCTCCCGTTGTTCTCCAGTTCGGGCAATGCTGTAGCGGTATAGGTGGTAGCATTCTCAACACGCACAGGAGCAGCAGGGGCGTTTGGTGTCCAGGTAATCTCCACGTGCGAAAAATCGTCGTCGGTGGGATTGGTCCAGGTTAGGGTTACATCAACCGTATTTGCCGGTGTCCCGGGGACAACTGTTGCGGTTATATCTGTTACGTTTCCGGGCGGGGTGGTGTCGGACGGGGGCGGGGGGGTGGTGGTGGTTCCGCTGTCGTCAGGGCAGGCGGCCAGGAGTAATACCGCAGCAACGGCGGTGATAAAAAGTTTCGGTAACCGTTTTGTTACCGCGAGTGGTTTATATAGTTTCATAAAGATAACCTCCAAAGTTATAATTCATATCATGAGTACTATATTGAATCACAATTATAAATACAAGTGATTTTGGAAAATAATTTTTTATTTTTTTGAGGGCTTTACAGAGGGTAGCTCTGGTTTTTGGCACCGCGTGGGCGGTGCACCATACATTGCTGTTGGGTTGGCGGGGGTATTGGTGCCTGTGTTTGCGAACAGCGCATTTCGCTCTCTGTTGCCGCGTGGGGGACGTCTGTTGTTGGCACCGCTGGGCGGCGCATTACGCTTCGTTGCCGCGTGAGAGACGGAATCTTTACCAAGGCGCCGGGGGGTAGCGGAAGACAGCGAAGGTGCCGGCGGGCGGAGTGTGAACGGAGCCCGTACCCACGGGAGGCGGAGCCTCTCGTGGGTAGGCACCTGGTGGCGCGGGCGCGCTTGCGCGGGCGCGGCACGCTGGCTGCAGCGAGGGGGGCGGCAGCCCCCTCTTAAGTCATGCTATACATATGTATTATGAATATTGGGTCTCTGCTGGAGGGATAGTTTTCTTGTACGGGCATGGGGCTGGCAGCCCTCTTTTTTTTGCTTAATCTGGAAAAAACTTGACACGGTCGGGAAACTGTGCTAGTATTAAATTGACCACGGGGGGTGCGCCGAAAGGCAGCTGAGATTATACCCGGGAACCTGATCTGGATAATACCAGCGGAGGAAGTTATGGTAGGAAATAGGGCAGTGCGGGCAGCGCTGTGTGTACTGACGGCGGCGGCACTGATGGTGCTGGGCGGCTGTGAGCGGGACGAGAGCGGAGGCACGGCGGTGCGTCTGATGCTCGATTGGGTGCCGAATGTGAATCACGTCGGCATATATGTTGCGAGCGAGTTGGGGTATTTTGCTGATGCCGGGCTTGATGTGGAGATTTTGATCCCCGGGGAGGTCTATCCGGCGGCGGCGGTGCTGGCGGGTGAGGTCGAGTTTGGGATCGATTATCAGGAGTACTTGACGCTGTTGAGTGAGCGCGAGCAAGGGTTGGTGTCGGTGGCGGCGATCCTGCAGTCGAATACCTCTGGGTTTGCTGTCCGGGAAGGGCTTGGCGTACAGGGGTTTGCCGATTTGGATGGGCTCCGGTATGGGACGTTTCATTCGCCGTTTGAAGAGCCGACGCTGCGGAGTCTGCTGGAGTGCGCGGGGGTCGCGGGCGGGGGTGAGTTTGAGTTCCTACCCGCGGGGACTGATGTGCTGGCGCTCCTCGGGAGTGAGCGGGCGGATTTTGCGTGGATTTTTTACGGCACGCAAGGCGTGCAGGCGGAGGAGCTTGGTGTGGGGCTGACCTATTTGCCTATGAACGAGCACTTTGACTGTATTCCCGATTACTATACGCCGGTGGTGATTACCTCGCGGGAGTTTATTGAGCGCGACCCCGGGAGTGTGCGGGCGTTTTTGAGTGCCCTGGGGCGCGGGCATTACGCGGCGGCGGCGGACCCCGTGGGGGCGGCGCGGGCCTTGAGTGCGGCGGCCCCGGAGTTGGATGAAAACGAATTGCGGCGGAGTATTCCGTGGCTGGCGGGGTATATGTTCACCGATGCCGGGCAGTGGGGGTACCAGGAGAGCGGGCGGTGGCTGGCGTATGCCGAGTGGATGTACGGGCAGGGGCTGTTGGAGCAGCGCCCGACTGCTGCGGGGACGGGGGAGTTGTTCACCAACGACTACGCCGATCCTGACTGGCGTGACTATCGGTAGCGCGGGCGCAGAGGCACGGCGCGGCGGCGCGGGGGGCGGCGAGAGCGGGAGCGGCGGCGGGGGTGCGCTGCATATTACCGGGCTATGCAAGAGTTTTTCGCGCACGGGCGAAAAGGCAGCGCGGCGCGGCGCTGGTGCGGGGCACAAGCGAGGCGCGGGTACCCGCAAGGTAATATCCGATTTCACCTGCAGGATTCGCCCCAGGGAGATTGTCGCGCTCATTGGACCGAGCGGGTGCGGGAAGAGTACGCTGTTGAATATTATTACCGGGCTCGATACCCCCGATAGCGGGAGCATCCGTGCGGGAGACGGGGGCGGGGCAGGTGCAAGCGCGGGCGCGGGCGGGACTGGTGCGAGCGCGGGTGCGGGTGCGGACGCAGGTGCGGGTGCGGACGCTAGGCCGCTCGAACACATCGGCTACCTGCAGCAAAACGACGCCCTGCTCCCGTGGCGCTCCATCACCGCCAACTGCGCCCTGCCGCTAATTCTCCGCGGCGTTTCCCGCAAAGCCGCTGCCGAGCGTGCCGACGAGCTCCTGCACTCGTTAAAACTTTCCGAATACCGGGGGTACTTTCCCGCGCAGCTCTCAGGGGGGCTGCGCCAACGGGTCACCCTGGTGCGCGCGCTGATCACCGACCCATACATCCTGCTGCTCGATGAGCCGTTCCGCTCCCTCGATGCCATCACCCGCCGGCACTGCTACGAATGGTTTCGGGAAATCCACGCCGCCCGGGAATTCACGGCGCTCCTGGTGACCCACGACCCCCGGGAGGCCTACGCGCTATCCAACCGGATCCTGGTCTCCCGCGCGCCCCTGTGTGTCCGCAGCGAATTCCCCGTCACCCGCACAACCGCGCCCGCCGCCGGCAGCAGTGACGAACGCCAACTGGTTGCGCAAATATATGCCGAACTCGAAGACAGCGAACCCGCCGGTCCTGCGGGCAGTACGGAAACGGAATAGTACGCGCAGGTCAGGCCGCCCCCCCTGGGGGGCCGCCCGCCCGCGCCGCGCAAAGTATAATATGGAGGTATGGGGACTCGAACCCCAGACCTACGGCATGCAAAGCCGTCGCTCTAGCCAACTGAGCTATACCCCCTCGGCACTCTAGTCTACCCCGATGCAGCGTAGCGCGTCAACACACGGACGAACCGCGCACCCCGTCCCCCTCTCTCCCCTACCCTCTCTCGCGTTGGGAAAGAGTTACACGCACGCACGCACGGTTAAAAAAAGAGTGCGCACACTCTATCCCTTCCCGCAAAGAAAGAGAGAGAGCGGCGCACATAAAACCCACGCCTCGCGCACACACACCGTGCACGCGAGAGCGCACGAATCTAATTCAAGTCAACCAGCCGCCCTTCAATCGGCGAACTGATCGGCGAGTTATCCTCCAGGTACTTCTCAAACCCATCGGCATACGAGGTCCCGCTCCCAGACTTCCGGGCATTCGGGATATTCCCAAGCCGCTCGTACCCATCGCCCCCGCCGGCAAGAAACGAATTGGTAACACCGGTAAATCTCTTCCGGCTTACCGTCTTACCCGCTTCCACCAACTTGTGGCCTTCGATGGTTATCTCCCGTACCCGGCTGCCAACCGGACGCGAGCTGTCATACTGGACCTGTATACCCGATACCTGCAAAAACCGCCCCCCGGCCCCAGGGAGCTCGGACACCGAGTGCTCGAAGATATCTTTTATCTCACCCGCCGTCAGTCCTTTGACAATTGTCAGGTAGTTGGCAAACGGCAGCGCCGTCAACAGCTCCTGGCGCGTCATCGCCTGTCCGGCCTGGACTACCACACTGCGGCGTATCCCGCCCCCGTTGGTAAAGGCAAAGTCAACTGCCTCGCCGTTCTTCCGCAGGGTATACAGGTACCCATCGGTAACCGCATTACCCAGCGTTGTCTCCCGGGTCCGGACATCGCCGCGCGTTCCGTTCAACCCGTCTGTCGATACCCCGACTTCATCGGTGGCAAACCCACTGATGGCTGCCTCCACGGGCTCAACGATATTACGCTGCACCGCACGGTCAACCGGACTGTTCGGAGTAATCGGAATCGGCCCCGAACCATCCCCGACGGCAGTAATAATTCCCTCGTCGTTAAAGGTCAGGTCCAACCGCCCCAGGTAGTTATACGACCCATCGGTGGAAACCACCACCACAGGCTCGTTTGCCGGCGTGGTGGTCCGGTACGGGTACGCCCCGGTCGGTTCATCCGCCACCCGGTCCCCGCTCCGGTTTGTCCGCACCAGGTACCGGTTATTCGAGTTCCCAATCAGGTCATCGCCCCCGCCGGCAACAAAGACATCAATGCCTTCAATCCGCTCCGCCAGGGCCTTCTCTTCTTCAATATTCTGCAAGTGAGTGAGCGCAATGATGATATCCACACCATGATTGCTCTGCAGCCGCTTTACCGCTATATTCAGGGTCTTCTCAACATCCAGGATACCAACCGCCCCAGGGGACGAAATATACGAGATACTCTCCGTGGTCGCGCCCACAATACCGATCTTAGTACCGCTCTTCTCAATAACCATAGCCGGAAACAGCTTTTCATTGATATACGGGGAAAGCTCCGGGACCCGGTTAAACCGCAAGTTCGTCGACACCAACGGGAACTCGGCCGCCTCTACGAACGCCGCAAACCCCTCGGTTCCAAAATCAAACTCGTGATTTCCAATCGCCGAAACATCAACCCCCGCCAGGTTCAGGGCCTCGGCATCATACCGCCCTTGCGAGGCCGCGTACTCAATACCCGCCAGGTAGTTATCGCCCGAAGAGACAACCAGGGTATTATCCCGCCCTGATTTTGCCACCTCGGACTTTACCACCGCGGCAAACTGCGCCACACTGCCCGAATAATCATTAGCCAGCAACGCAGACTCGCCATCGCTGCTGTGTAAAATTGAAAGCGTCGTCTGAGCGGCAATACCAACAGGCAAAGCCATCGCCGCAATCGCGACAACGCACATTAGAATATATTTCATCCTATACCTCCATAAAATAATATATTCAGTCTACTACGCAACTGCCCGTGTGTCAATAGATTAGGTGTTTTCGGTTTGGGCGCTACCCCCGCGCGCCGGTTCCGGCGCACGGGGGTCGGCGTGCTCAGGGCTCGGCCGCCGCGCTGTAAAAAGCAACGATGTCAGCGCCAGGACCGCGGCGTCTGGCTGGCGCAAAGGCGCCAGCCACCCTTCACATGCCTAGCGCGCGGAATTTGCAGAACTGTTGTGCGGTATTGACTGCGGACGGTGGTACAGCTGATCTCCGCGCGTGCATCTTGTGTGCGCCTCGTGTCGATTGCACATTGCAGGAAAATAGCAGATACTACGGTATGGGAAAACTTCCTCACCGCAGGGCGTGGATTGGTGTGATGTTCGGGGTATTGGTCGCCCCCCTGGTGCCCAGCTGCGCCGAAGAGACCGCGGGGGTAACGGTTGTGCAGTTAAAATCCGGCCCGGCCCCGGGGTACGAATGGTTCACCGCGGTCAGCGGCTCGCGTGAAGAATCACACGGCAACTATATAATAGAGTGCCGGGACGGCGGATTCCTGCAGGTTGGGCAGACGGGGTTTGTTCCCAACAGTGCCCGGATGTTTGTGGTCAAGGTTGACGCACAAGGCGGGTTGGTGTGGAAACGGGAATTCGGCCGGGGCGGGCACAACCTCGCCAACTCCGCCCTGGAGGTTGACGACGGCTACCTGGTTGTCGGGTCGCTGGGCGAGGATAGCGCGCTGCTGAAGCTGGACAAAGCGGATGGGTCGGTGCTGTTTATGCGCACCTACGATAACGGCGGAAGCGATGCCCTGGAGCACATTGCCGTCATACCCTCCTCGACAGGACAAGGGAACGGGGACAGCGGCGAACAACTGGTTGCCGTGGGGTACACGCACGCCGGAGACCGCACCACCACCTTCTTCGCGGAAGGCCGGGGGTACGCGGTGTTCCTGGAACCCGACGGCACCGTCACCCGCGGGTTGAGTCTGAATACCTATATGGCACACGCCTACCGGGTGCGGGTACACGGGGACGGGGGGTTGCTTGTTTCCGGACTCACCGAGGATGCGCAGGACTACAGTGCGCTCCGGATGACCCTGCAGGGAGAAGTGGTTTGGAACATAACAGCCGGCGGGACGCGGCCGGATCACAACTTCGGCATGGCGATTGGCAGTGACGGCAGCATATTTCTGACCGGGCATACCCTATCGGGCGGGGTTGCGAACTGGGACACCTACACGGTCAAGCTGGACAGCACCGGCCAGGTCGTGTGGGAGCAGCGGGTGGGGAATCCGCGCGGCTTTGACCCGCGGTTCATCCACGACGAAGCCTGGGGAGTACAGGCCACAAGCGACGGCGGAGCCCTGATGGTAGCCGGCACCGGCGACGAATACGAGACATACAGTGCAGTTATCGGGGACGAGAACTCGGACGTGTGGCGCGTCTACCTGGTCAAATTCGCATCCACCGGGCGGGTCGAGTGGCAGACCACCCTCGGCGGGGGCGGCGGGACAGAATGGGCCGGGGAAGCTGTCAGCTTGACTGCTGACGGGGGCGCGATGATTGCTGTTGATAACGGGCAGTTTGGGTTCTTGAAGATGGGGCAGGTAACAGGCGAAAATTGACAAACGAATAGCGTGCATATATAATAATAGTATTATGAGCGAATATGAAATTTTTTCTTATGAAGTCATGGCGGTTGTCTTGTGAGAATAAAAAAGTTTATCATTCGTGACGTCCGTTGCTTTAATGGCAAGCATACGCTTGATATTAAACCGCTCACTATACTAGTTGGTGAAAACAGTACCGGAAAAACCAGTGTTTTAGGATGTTTGCAAGTAGTGATTGATAGCATACAGGATGATCAACGTGGGCGTGATACTATAAATTTTAACTCTAGGCCGTATCAAATGGGTGCATTCGCTGATATAGCAAGGAAGACGCAGGTACCAACAAAAGAGTTTGTGCTTGGAATTGAGCTAGAAAACGAGAGTGAAACGGCAAAGTACACGTTGTATTTTCATGAAAGAATGGACGGCTCTGAGCCTATTGTTAACCAAGCGATATGGGATTTTAATGATGGACAAATAATCATAGAGAACGCAAAAAAGAAGACGAGTGACGAATCGGTTACTGAAATTGTTACTATCAGGACAGATGCCAAAAAAAATCACTTCCGGTTCATTTACAACGAGTTATATCCAATATCTATAGGGAATTTAATTATTGATCCATTGCATATATTTTTGTTTGGTGGAGGACGTGAGGGACGGCAGAAATCTGTTGTCTTTGAGCAATACACTAAATACATTGAAAGTAAAAAAATGTTTAGGCATGAGCAATTTAGGGCAATGCGCTCAATCAGTGTTTCCCCTATTCGCGCTAAGCCCCAGCGGACATATAACCCAGAGCCCGACACTGCGACGCACGACGGGAGCGAAATACCCATGGTACTCAATAATATCAGCTCATCAGATAAGGAGCAGTGGGAAAGGCTCCGGCAGTTTCTTATAGCCTTTGGCAAGGAGTCAGGGTTATTCAGTGATATTTCAGTAAGGAGATTAGGTAAATCAAAAAATGATCCTTTTCAGTTGCAGATTAAGGCGCATGGACGGAAAACTAATATTACGGATGTTGGGTACGGTGTTAGTCAAGTGTTGCCAATTTTGATGTACGTATTTAACGATAAAAACGATATGTATTTACTGCAACAGCCGGAGCTACACCTGCACCCAAAAGGACAGGCCGCCCTGGTCTCACTGCTGGTTGAAAAGACCGCGCAGAACAAAACATTCGTCGTTGAAACGCATAGCGACTATATGATTGATCGGGTGCGCATTGAGATTATGCGCGGTAATATTTCTCCAGATGATGTTGCGGTGATATATATGCATCCGGAAGGCAACAAGGTCACTCCCCATAATATCACTTTTGACGCGCAAGGCAATATGATCGGTGTTCCGGAGGGATATCGGGAGTTTTTTCTGAAAGAGAGCGATGCATTGTTCGGGTTTGACGATTGAGTTATGTGTTCGGTATTTGATGTTAGCATGTATGGAGAATTTAAAGATCCGGAAAATGTGGATATGAAACCAGTGCACGATTGGTTAAGCAAAAAGGGGAAATTTATGTATGCCCCAACAGAAAAAATGAAACGGGAGTGGCGCGATTTGCTTAAGCTGGAAATAATGCGTGACTACATGAAGAACCATCGCATCATAAAGATTGATAAAGATGCTGTAGAGAGCAAACAGAAGAATCTCACAGGGCTAGAGTCCAACGATGAACACCTTATTGCACTAGCACTAGTGGGAGGTGCAAAGTTACTATTTTCTCATGACACAAAATTGCACCGCGATTTCAAAAAGAAAGTTCGCGGGGATGTGTATCAAACAAAAAAAGATCACGCGCATCTCCTAAGAAAACACACCTGCCCCCGTTAGGACGCCCGCAAAACAAAACCCGCGCGCGCAAGCCCCCCTTGGGAGAGGGGGTTACGGAGCAGCGGGGGTTGCGGTTACTTCGGTGCTATCTGCGCTTTCCCCGGCAACGTTTGCCGCGCGTACCGTGTACCGGTAGGCGGTGCCGTTTGTCAACCCGGTATCGGTGTAGGTGGTACCGGTGATGGTGGTGTCCTCGGCTATACGGGTCAGGGTACCATCAGGGGTAGCTGCGCGGTATATCCGATACTCCGTGGCACGGTCGGATGCATCCCACGATAGGCTTACCTGGGCGTCCCCTGCGGTGGCACCGGGGTTAGCCGGTGTCTGCGGCGATAGGGTGACTGTTAGAGTATACCCTCCTGTATCATCAAAAGTACTATAAGAACTTTCCGCCCTGATATAGTAGGTACCGCTTGCTGTAACCCTTGTAGAAACTGTGAAGTTACCAGCGAAATTATGGCGAGCCAGTTGTCTGCCGCCGCTGTCGAGAATCCTGCCCTGGATATCCGTTGTGCCTGTTGTGACTGCATGTATCGTCACTGGGGTTGCTGTACTTGCAGTAACTGCAACGCTGAAAAAATCAATATCACTAGTTGTGGTAATGACACCGTCTATTGGAGCGCCGGAGGTAACGGATGTCGCACCGGTAGTTGTACCGGAATGATCAGCTGCAGGTTCCAAAAGTGTTAGAGAATAATCTCCTGTAATAGCACCGTTGCTTGCCACCCTTATATAGTAGGTACCACTTGCAGAGATTGATACAGCAATCCTAAAGTTACCGCCTTCTCCGCTATTGTTGTCGGTACCCAGTTGTGTGCCGCTACTGTTAAATATCGCACCCACGGTATCCAGGGTACCTGTTGTGAATGCAACTACCGTCACTTGCGTTGATGTAGTGACCGTAAAGCTGAAATAATCTTGATCGGCAGTTGGGTCAATGGAACCGTCTATTGCGGCAGCGGATGTAATGGGCGTTGCGCCAGTAGCTATATTGCTATGATCATCAGGTGTTACTACAGTTACCGTGACTGTTAGAGAATAATCTCCTGTTGTAGTGAACTGATCACCCCCATTCACCCTTACATAGTAGGTACCGCTTGCCGTGATCGTACTCTCAAGTTGGAAGTTAAAGCCTGCGCCGTCATCATTATTGGAAGCAAGTTGTGTACCGTCGCTGTCGTACAACCTGCCGGCAGAATCCGTGCTGCCCGTTGTGGTTGCAAATATTGTCGCTGATTCTGATTCACCTAACGTAACCTCAACGCTGAAATAATCACGATCTCCAGCTACATCAATAGTACCAGTGATTGCGGTGCCGGATGTAACGGGTGTCGCACCAACACCGAGTGCATTCGCATGATCATCAGGCGTGACACTTATTGCGCTAGTAGCCGTACCCTCGCCAGCGCTATTTACCGCACGGACGGTGTACCGGTAGGCGGTGCGGCTTGTGAGCCCGGTATCGGTATACGTGGTGTCAGTTATGGTAGTGCCGCTGGCGATACGGGCCGGGTTACCAGTGGTAGCACGGTATACGCGGTATTCGGTAGCACCTGCAACCGCATCCCATGATAACAGTGCTGCAAGGGGACCAGCAACCACACTGAAGTTTGCCGGGGCCGTGGGTGGTTGTAGGGCCGGGGTTGCGGTTACTTCGGTGCTGTCTGGGCTTTCACCGGCACCGTTGAACGCGCGTACGGTGTATCGGTAGGCAGTACCGTTTGTCAACCCGGTATCGGTATAGGCGGTGTCAGTTATGGTAGTACTGCCGGCTATACGGGTCAGGGTGCCGTTGGCGGTAGCGGCGCGGTAGATGCGGTATTCTGTTGCATTACCAACCGCATTCCATGCTAACGATACTACAGTATCGGCGACAGATGCCCTGAGGTTTGCCGGGGCCGTGGGTACGGTGGGCACCGTTACTCTTACTACATTACTGTCTGCACTTTCACCGGCGCTGTCTACCGCACGGACAACGTAGCGATAGGAATCGCCAGCTGTGAGACCAGTGTCGGTATAGGCGGTGTCGGTGATGGTGGTACTGTCGGCTATACGGACAAAAAGTATAATGGCCGACTCTGGTGCACGGTATACGTAGTATTCTGCAGCACCGGAAACTGCATCCCATGACAACGATATCTGGGCGTTCCCACCGGCTGCACTGAGGTTTTCCGGTGCCGCGGGTAGTGCCGGTATGGCTACACTTGCTTCGTTGCTGTCTGGACCAACGCCGGCGGCATTGACTGCACGTACGGTGTAGCGGTAGGTGGTGTCGTTTGCCACCCCGGTATCGGTATAGGAAGTTACGGTGATAGTATTAGAATCGGCTATACGGGCGAGGGCTCCATCGATGGTATCTTTACGATACACGTAGTATTCTACTGCACCAGCAACCGCATCCCATGATAATATTACCCCTCCATTCCTGAAGGTTGCACTGAGGTTTGCCGGTGCCGCGGGCAACGGCAACACCGGGGTTACGGTTATTTCGTTGCTGTCAGGGCTCTCGCCGATGCTGTTCGCCGCACGCACGGTGTAGCGGTAGGCGGTGCCGTTAGCCAGACCGGTGTCGGTATAGGTTGCCGCGGTGATTGTAATTCCGTTGGCGATACGGGTAAGGGTCCCATTGGCCGTATCGGCACGGAAGATGCGGTACTCTGTGGCACCAGGTACTGCATTCCATGCTAGCAATACTTCGGTGTTCCCCGCAGTTGCACTGAGGTTTTCCGGAGCCACAGGCGCGGCGGCTGCCGCGACTGGAGTTGCACTTGCTTCATTACTGTCTGGACTAGCGCCCGCGGCGTTAACTGCACGTACGGTGTAGCGGTAGGTGGTGTCGTTTGTCAGACCGGTGTCGGTATAGTTAGTTTCGGTTATGGTAGTACTCTCTGCTATACGGGCGGGGGTTCCATCGACGGTATCTTTACGATATACGTAGTATTCTGTTGCACCAGCAGCCGCATCCCATGATAATGACACCTGTCTACTTCCGGGAGTTGTACTGAGATTTGCGGGTGCCGCGGGAGCTGTGAGCATGGGAGTTGCCATTACTTCTTCGCTGTCGCCGCTTTCGCCGGCGTTGTTAACGGCACGTACTACGTAGCGGTATTCGGTGCCGTTTGTCAGACCGGTGTCGGTAAAGGTGGTGCCGGTGATAGGCGTATCGGTGTTTATACGAACGAGAGCTCCGCTGGAGCCATCTGCACGGTATACCCGGTACTCTGTTGCGCCGTCAACGGCGTCCCATGTCAGTATTGCCCGGCTGTCATTAATTTCAACCACCAGGTTGGCGGGGCCAGCGGGGGCGGTGGGACCCGCAGGGGGTGCCTCTTCGGGGCATGCGGCGAGCAGCATTGTCAGGGCAATGACTGCTCCTATTGCGGTAAATACACCGAGTTTCGGTGCTTTGGTTATAGTACGTATGGTACGTTTCAGGTTATACATTCGTGTATACCTCCTTTAGTAAAATATAAAAGTTTCGGAATTAAAACCAGGCGGAATGTCCGGCGGGTTGTATTAATAATACTGCCAGCAATTGTGCCGGGAACTTGGGAATAAATTTTTAGTGAAAGCGGGGTATTTGGTGGTTTAGCGTTACTGCATTCGGGGGGGGGGGGGGGGGGGGGGGGTATTGTTAGTATAATTGGCGGGAAAATAAGCACATAGAGGGGCTATTTCTCCTGTCAAACCGGGAATATCGGCGCGCGGTGTAGCGAATCCGCGTATTATTGTACGCATTACGTATAAAGTATACCATGCATTTTATTGCTGTCAAGGGTTTTGGCAAAAAATTTTAAAAAATTTTTTGCTATGTAATTCCTACAGATATGGTATTTCTTCTGCTCCGGGGGGAATTATTATGCCGTGTCGTCATTAAATACCGCGTGGGAGGCGGGTTCTTTACCGAAGCGACGGGGGGTAGCGTCTGCTTGTTGGCGCCGCTAGGCGGCGCATTCGGCTTTGCTGCCGCGTGCATTACGGCAGCTTTACCGAAGCGACGGGGGGTAGCGGAAGCAGGCGAGGGCGGCGGCGGGCGGAGCGGAGTGCGCCGCGCACTGCGAGTGAGCCCGTACCCACGCGCTCGCGCGTGGGTAGCCGCCCGGTGGCGCGCGCAGCGCGGCACGCCGGCTGCAGCGAGGGGGGCAGAGCCCCCCCGCTAAAATTGACCTTATGGGTGTAATTAACTATGATAGCGGTATGGCGGGAAAAAAATTAGTCGAGCAGGCCGAGATTCTGTTGACGGGTATGGGGGCCCTGGAGGCGCAGTTGGCGGACCCGGGGTTGTATAACGATCGGGACAAGGCGATTCGGGTGCGGCGCGAGCATGCGTGGATGTTGAAAATACAAGAAGAGGTCCAGGGGCTGCGGCGGATTGCCGATGAGACCCGGCAGGCCGAGGAGGTTGCCGGTGGGGGCGGTGAGTTGGCAGAGATGGCCGAAGAGGAGTTGGCGGGGCTGCGCGAGGCGGCGAGTACGGGTGAGCGTAGTTTGCGGCTGCTCCTGCTTCCGCGGGATCCGGCGGATGAGAAGAATTGTATTATTGAGATTCGGGCCGGGACTGGGGGCGATGAGGCTTCGTTGTTTGCGGCTGATTTGCTGCGGATGTACCAGCGCTATGTGGAGCGCATGGGGTGGCGGGGGGAGATTATGGCCGGGAGTATTACCGATGTTGGCGGGTTTCGGGAGACTATCTACTCGGTGGCGGCCTCGCAGGCGTATGCGCACTTGAAATACGAGAGCGGTGTGCATCGGGTGCAGCGTATACCGACGACTGAGTCCAGTGGGCGGCTGCATACTTCGGCGGTGACGGTGGCGGTGCTCCCGGAGGCGGAGGAGACGGATATTGATATCCGCAACGAGGATTTGCGTATTGATGTCTACCGGTCGTCGGGGCCTGGCGGGCAGAGTGTTAACACTACTGATTCGGCGGTGCGGATTACTCACGTGCCGACGGGGGTGGTGGTGATATGCCAGGACGAGAAGTCGCAGCATAAGAACCGCGCCAAAGCGATGCGGGTCCTGCGGGCGCGGCTGTACCAGGAAGAGGAGCGGCGCCTGCACGCCGAGCGGGATAGTGAGCGGCGCTCGATGGTTGGCAGCGGGGACAGGTCGCAGAGGGTGCGGACCTATAACTTTCCGCAGAATCGGGTGACTGATCATCGGATTAACCTGACCCTGCATAAGCTGGATGCGATCCTTGATGGGGATATTCAGGAGCTGATTGATAATTTGCGGCTGTCGGACGAGGAAGGTATGTCGGCGGCGATTACCGGCGGGGGCGGGGGCGAGACGGGGGCATCGTCGGGTGATGACGCGAAGAGCGGGGGCGAGTAATGGTGGGCGCACAGGCATCGGGGCGCTGGGTTGCCCTCTTGGCGGTATGGGCGGCAGAGTGCGGCCGGCAGTGCGGCTGACGCGTTTGGCGTGAAAAAAAACCAGAAAGGCGAGACCCTGGGTGCGGTGCGGGCGCGGGCAGGACGGATGTTGCGCGGGGCGGGTACCGTTGAGCTCCCGGGGCTTGAGGCCAACCTGATACTGGGGGCGGTGCTTGGGAAGCAGAGCGGCGCAAACGAGGGCGGTGGTGCGGTTGGTGCGGGCGCGGTGTATCGGCTGGACAGTAATATGGTATTAAAGTCGGCGGTGGTACGGCGCGTTTTGCGGTTGGTGCGGGCGCGGGCCCAGAGGGGGGTGCCGATGGCTTATATTACCGGGGAGCGGGAGTTTTACGGGCGCGCGTTTACGGTTACCCCGCGGGTGTTGGTCCCGCGTCCTGAGAGCGAGCTCCTGGTGGACCAGACCCTGCGGGCCGCGGGCGTGTGGGAAGCGGCGAGGGCGCGCGGTGCAGCGAACGCGCGCGCCCCTCGTATCCACGATTGCGGCACGGGGAGCGGGGCGGTGGCTATCAGTATTGCCGCCGAACTACCGGGCGCTGTTGTCAGTGCCAGTGATGTATCCGCGGCGGCCCTGCGGGTGGCGCGGAAAAACTGCCGGCGTCTCCTCCCGGGGGCCGCGGGAGTGGGTATCCGTTGGCGGCGCGCTTCGCTGTTGCGCGGCACGCCCGCGGGTGGGGTCGACATACTGGCGGCAAACCTCCCCTACCTCCGCGCGCCCGAACTCGCCGAGCCCTCTATTGCCCGCGAGCCGCGCCGTGCCCTGCTCGGGGGCGGGGACGACGGACTTGCTCTTATCCGCCGGCTGGTCGCGCAGGCCAGGACGGCGGTCAGTGCGGGCGGGTACGTGCTCCTGGAGGCCGGGCCTGCACAGATGGAGGCGCTTGCGGGCGTATTAACAGATGCGGGATTCATCGATACGGAAATACACTGCGACCTCGCCGGACACCAACGGGTAATTACCGCTTCTAAACCGCTCGCGTAACCGCCTGCATAGCGCGCCGCCCTGTCTATCTCAATTATTTCTTGCGCCCGGTAACAACCGTGTAGCGCAACGGCCAGACAATCTCGGCACCCCTGCTCTCAACGGCAAGCGCCTGCACCAACGCACCGCGCAGCCGCGCAATCGCGGGCGCGTCGTAGTTTTCCGCCAGATACCGCGCGTAGGTATGCGGACGCGCGCCGCCGCCCGATCTCTTTGGTTTTTGCCCTGCCACCCACGACTCTATAATCTCCCCCGTGAGCGCCCGGACTGCAGGAATTTCCTCCTGCGCCTCGGTAACATCGCCCAACCCGACCTGTTCCAACACCCCCGCAACGGCACCCCCGTCTACCCGGTAATACCCCGGCGCCCCGTCCCCGTAGAGGTGTTGCTCACAGTCCTCCAGCATCTTCACGTACTCGTCATCCATACCGCCCTCCCCCGCTATACCCGACAACCGCACCCCGTGGAACGGCAGCCGATCCGCCGCCAGCACCCGTCCCCCGGAGATAACCCGCCCCGCCCCCGCCCGGACAACATCGCCAAACCCCCCGTCCTGTAGGACCGCGCCGTCCTCCGCGCCGTCCGCGCCCCCCCGCCCCCGGTAGTCACCAATAACCCCAAGCAGCGCAACGCCGTCGCAATCCTCAGCGCCGCTCTCGCCGCTCCCGCCCGCACCCTCGCCCCGGGCGCGCAGCAGACATTCTGCCAACCCCCCGGGCGCGGCACAATGGTGCAGCTCAGGACGCATCAATTCCGTCAACACGCCGGCGTGATACGAAAGCACATCATACTCCTGCTGGTCAACAAGCAAGACACTCACCCCGCCTTCGGGCAGCGCCCGCGCCGCCTCCCACAGCAGCGCCGCCGCCCCGCGCCCGCCGATAACCAACCGTCCGCTCCGCCCCAGCCCCCACTGCTCCAACACCTGCTTGTACACCCCCCGAAGACGCTCAAACCGCTCCCCCGCATCACCGCTCCCCGCCAACCGCTGCTTCCACTGCTCCAACCGCCGCTTCTCCCCGCGGTTTGGCGGCGACCACGACAGCACCTCACCATCGCCCCCACCGCCCGCGCCACCGAGGGCACCGTCCGTTTCCATCGCCAACTGCTCCTGCCGGCGCCGCAGATACTCCGCTTTCCGCTCGCCCTCAAACCCCAAGCCATTGGGCTGATAAAACAACCGCCCGCGCAACGACCCCGGGAGGTAACTCTGCGCCACCCAGTGATCGGTGTACGCGTGCGGGTACAGGTACCCCTTCCCGTGCCCAAACCCCTCCCCGTCCCGTGCAGAGTCGCGCAGGTGCGCGGGAGGCTCGGCATCCCGCTCCCGCTCCACCGCCCGCAGGGCATCGTAGTAGGCAATCGTGGAGTTCGATTTCGGCGCCAACGCCAGGTACAGGGCCGCCTCACTCAGCAGGTACTGCCCTTCGGGCATCCCGATACGCTCAAACCCCGCCGCCGCACTGGTAACCACCACCAGGGCCTGCGGGTCCGCCAGCCCAACATCTTCCGCCGCCAGAATAACCATCCGCCGCAAAATATACCGCGGATCCTCTCCGGCTCCAACCATCCGGGCCATCCAGTACAACGCCGCATCGGCATCCGACCCCCGTATCGATTTAATAAACGCACTAATCGTATCAAAGTGATAGTCCCCGTCCCGGTCATACAAAACCGCCTTCCGCTGAATACTCTCTTCGGCCACCGCCAGGTCAATAACCACCGGCCCCGCATCACTGCCCCCCGCGCCCCCGGCGCCCCGGTCAGCCAGCGAGCTCTCCACCGCCAGCTCCAGCGCATTCAACAGCACCCGCGCATCCCCGTTGGCAACCTCACACAGGTGCGCCCCCGCCTCCCCCGTAACCTCCACCCCCGGGGCCCCGCCCCCATACCCGCGCTCGGCATCGTTCAGCGCCGCGTCCAAAATCCCCCGCAGCGCCGCCCCCGATAGGGACTGCAGCTGAAAAATCCGCGACCGCGACACCAGCGCCCGGTTCACTTCAAAAAACGGATTATGCGTAGTCGCCCCGATAAAAATCACCGTCCCGTTCTCCACCCACGGGAGCAACGCATCCTGCTGCCCTTTATTCCAACGATGCACCTCGTCCACAAACAGAATAGTCCCCACCCCGGACTTCTCCCGCTCGCCCCGCACCTCGGCGATAATTTTCCGCACATCCGCAACCCCGCTCAGCACCGCATTCAGGGCCCGAAAATTCTTATTCGTCGTATTGGCAATAATCCGCGCCAGCGTCGTCTTCCCCGTCCCGGGCGGCCCGTAAAAAATCACCGACGAAATCATATCCGCCACAATCGCCCGCCGCAGCAGCCGCCCATCCCCGACAATCTCCTGCTGCCCGATAAACTCCTCAATACTCCGCGGCCGCATACGCTCAGCCAACGGCGCCGTACTACTCACACTCTATTGTATATTATTTTTTAGTTGCAAAGAGGGGGGTACCCCCCTCGCTGCAGCCAGCGTGCTGCGCGCGGGGCGCGCACCACCAGTGCGCTAACCCCCGCGTTCGCGGGGGTCACGGGCTCCGTTCCACTCCGCCCGCCGCGCACTTCGCTGTCTTCCGCTACCCCCCGTCGCAGTTGTAAAGCGATTAAGTCACAAGCAGAACAACAATGCCGAATGCGCCGCCATTAAATAAATCATCTGCACCAAATACCGGCGTTCCGGCCGGCCTCGATTGCGCGGGGGGGATCATCCCCGCCCCCTCGCGCGCGCCGGCCGGTTGTGATATTACTGGCATAATCTATCGCTACCGCATACGCCACTGGCACAAGCACCATTATCAACACATACATTACCGGCGGCACCATCGCTACATTGATTGCTGTTACAAGTATAATCACAATCGGCACCATCACGGCACACACTGCCAGCACTGCCATCACCGACGGCACTGCATACATTACTGCCGGACACTGCGGCACATATCAAACCGGTATCACAATCAGCACCGGTACGGCACACACTGCCAGCACTGCCATCACCGGCGGCAGTGCATACAGAACTGCGGGACACAATGGCACATATTAACCCACTATCACAATCGCTACCAGAACTACAAGCACTACCGGCACTGCCATCTGACTGGAGGCACTTAAAACCCATATCTTTTACTATGGCACATATCAAATCATCAGCACAACTATCATTGGCACCACAAGCACCGCCGACGGCTACCTTGCAAGCACCGGCGGCAGTGCACGCCAACCCATCGGCACAATGGCTATCGGTACCGCATACACTATCGGCCATACCATCACCGGCGGCACTGCATACTCGGCTACCGGTTGCACCGGTGCATATCAAATCAGTATCACAATGGCCATCGGTACCACACACACTGCCGGCCATCCCATCGGATTGACTACATACCTGACTGCCGGCCGCTCCGGCACATATCAAACCGGCGGCACAATCTCCATCGGCCATGCAAGTAGCACCGGCCGTTTTTCCCGTTGTAGTATCACCCGGGCATCCGATTAATACTACGCTGCCTATTATTCCAGCCAGCAGCAGCACGGCTGCCGCTCCTGTTAATGTATTCGCGGTACGTCTTGTACCCATTAGTATATTACGCATAATAATATATCACTCCTATATAGTTAAAAAATATTTTTCTTTGAAAAATTGGCACCGGGCAGAATGACTGCCGGATTATATTAGTAATAGCCTCAGCGATAGCACCGAGGCGTAAAAAGAGATAGGTTTTTTGAGTGGTTGCGGTTTTTAGAGCTTTATTTTTACTGCACTTTCGGGGGGGGGGGGGGGGGGGGGGGGGCAAGCGGGGTTGCGGAGGGTTTACTTACCGCACCGCGGCGGGTGGTGTCTGTGTTACACACTATTCCATGCATAATAGGTCTATTGTATCACGTACACGGGGGTATTGTCAAGTGTTTTTGAAAAGAATTTTTAATCTTTGACGCTTCCATCTGCCCATCCCCCGCAGCTGCAACACACCGGCAACCAATGAAGCCGGTGTTTTGCTTGCCATCAATTACCCCCGACACTACCGGAAGTAATAGAACTATGTCCCCACTCCCCGGCAATGGCATTATATCGGCACTGCTGCTATTCGGCCGGTTTTGGAACACATATGCTCTTGCACTAGTGTCTTATTTTGCGTAGTCTTTGATGTGTGATTGTAACTCTTCTACTTTATAGGGCGGGTGTTTTCTGTGCAGCATTGCATGACAATTTGGACAGACTGGTATTAGATCTTTGATCGGATCAACAGTATATGTCTGTTTTATTTCACTTAGGGGTTTAAGGTGGTGTACATGAATGAAGCCCGCGCCAAGAGAGCCGTATTTGTCAGCAAAAGAGAACAAGCATACTTTGCACTTTAGCCCATGGTATTTAATACATTTCTCTCGTGCCTCAAGACTTCTTTCGTAGGCATTAATTTTAATTTCTTTTTTAGCACCCTCAATCATGGGGGTTGTATTGCCATCAAACTCTATCTCTTCAGCAAATTTGAAATCTAATTTTTTTTCAAATTGTGAAATTATTTTGCGTATTTTAGGCTTTGACTGTTTACTATACTCTATATACATTTCGACTGCTTTAATTGCACCCCGTAATCTATCTGATCCGAATTCGTCCCGGATAGCAGAGAGAAAATGCTCAACCGCCTCAGATGAAATGGTCCGCTTATATCCCTCGCCGCGTAACATATGCTTGGCTGCACTGATAGTAATTAGGGCCGTACTTTCATTCATACCAGTTTCGCGCGCAACCGTACCTGCAGCTTCTTCCTCGTTTTGCTTACCAGCATGCACGTTTTTGGCCGCTAGATAACACGCCGGTAGTGTTTTCTTTTCTCCTGCTGTATTATTCATAGAGACAGTCTATCATATACAATTATTGTTATGCAAATAAGGCCGCTACCCCCGTCGCAGTTGTAAAGCATGCGTCATGCCCGCGGCAGCAGGATGCCCCCTTCCACTCTGAGATTCTTTGTATTGAGAACTACGGTGCCGTCGTTATAGCCCCGACAGCGTTATCCGCGCTATCTACCCCCGCTCCCCCCGCAACCCATAACCCGTTGCCGTAATAGATGGTGTTCAACGAGCCGTCTATTTTACTATCCTGCACCGCCCATGCTGTGCCGTTTGCACTGGTGATTATAGCGCCTGTGAATTTTGTATCTCCCTTGCTGTCCGTCGCGGTACTATACCCCACCGCCCCCCATCGCCCGTTCGCATAGTGGAGGCCGCTTATTTTTCCGTTCACATTGCTTGTCTGCGCCGCCCACGTGGTACCGTTTGCACTGGTGGTTATAATCCCGCCGGCCGCTGTGTACGAGTTGATAAAATTACTTCCCGCCGCTACCCACAGCCCGTTTGCATAGTAGACCTCTTGTAGTTTGCCGCTCACATTGCTGGTCCGCGCCACCCACGTGGTACCGTTTGTACTGGTTGTGATCACTCCCCCCGCACCCACTGCTACCCAGGTGCCGTTTGCGTAGTAGACACTTTCCAGGTCGCCGCGCACATTGCTTGTCTGCGCCTCCCAGGCGGTGCCGCGCTCGCTGGTGGTTATAGCCCCGCCCGCACCCACTCCTACCCATAGGTTATTGGCATAGTGGATCGCTTCCAGGTCGCTCACATTACTTCTCTGCTCCGTCCACTTCGTGCCGTTCGCACTGGTTGTTATAACCCCCCTGCTCCCCACCGCTACCCATAGGTCATTGGCATGGTGGACATCGGTCAATATGCTATTATCCGCGTTACTTGTCTGCGCCTCCCAGGTAGTGCCGTTTTCGCTGATTGTTATGGCTCCGATAAATCTTATATTTGCCAGGCTGGTTACCAGGGTATTTTGTCCCACCGCTACCCATAGGTTATTGGCATGGTGGACGGCATACAGTGAGCCCTGTACATTACTTGTCCGCTCCTCCCAGGTGGTGCCGTTTTCGCTGGTGGTTATAGCTCTCCTGCTCCCCACCCCTACCCATATGCCGTCGGCATAGTGGATGTCGGATAGCGAACCGCTTACGTTGCTTGTCTGTGCTGTCCAGTTCGTACCGGTTTCAACGCCCTGGCATATTCCCGCCGCGCCCCCGCTGGTGGCGGCCGGCGCGCATACCCCGCTGGCACACACGCTGGCGTTGTCTGGATCGCACGGCGACCCATCCGCCAGGCGTTGACTGCTCTGCTGATTACCTCCCTGATAACCCCCCTGTCCTTGTTCGTCCGGGCAGCCGACTAATACCAGTGCCCCAACGGTAACTACCGCGGTAACACCTACTAAAAATTTATTCATACCATATCTCCTCTGGTGATGTCTTTCGCATCACTCGAAACACTTTATGTTTTATGATACTACATTTTCTCTGCCCCCGCAAGTAAGTACGGCAAAACATCCAGACACTCTGGCACACATCAAACCAGTATCACAATCGGCGGCGGCACTGCAAGCACTAATCGAAATTACTCAAAGCGGATCTCATCAATATCAAGCGTCTGGGCCCCAAGGCCGTCGGCACTAAGCCCGTTAGCATCAGCCAACGAGAATACAATCCGCCATACGGTGCTCAGGGTGACCCCGGATGCCGGGAAGGTAAAGCTAGTGATGGGAATCGACACTGCCTGCCAGGTACCGTCGTTGGTAAACATTTGGGTGAGAGTGTTCGTGCGGGCACCCGGTCCGCCGTCTTGGGCGGCTTCGCCTTCAAGGAAAACGTCAATACGATCAACACCCCCCGAGGCTGCTGCTGGAGATTTGATTGAAAATTTCAATGCCTTACCGGTTGCATCGTAAGCTGCACTCAACTCTGCAATCCCGTATGCCCAGGCAGAATATCCCCCGCCTGTCGCCAGGGTAGTGAACAGCGACGAATCAGAAGCCCCGCCCCCGAGGGATGTAGCGGCATTTGAAGAAAACGTAAACGGACTGGGCGGGCGGCTTGCTGCGTTCCTGCTTGGTATGTGGTGTGCTCCGTAAAAATTCGTATTAGCGCTAACTGGGGCACAACTGTTGTAGACAGCGTCGCCCCAGATTAAATCTACCGATGCCGTGCTGCCGGCAGGCACGGTACAATTGGGTCTGACCTCTTCAAAGTAGACTTCGTCAATGTAATACGGATCCGTTCCAAAGTTAGTCGTACTAAGAATCGAAGGATCCATACTCGATCTAGCGATGCTTGAAATATAAAAGCCAATTGAGCGTACTGTATTGGCCCTAATAGTATTAACCGACGTTCGAAAACTATACGTACTATCAATATCAATTACTACTTCTTGCCAGATTCCGTTGTTAATAACGGTTGCAATTCCTTCAGTGCGTAGGGTCTGATTGGTGTCGACACTACGGGTAATTCCACCCGAACCTGTCTGCAAAATGACTCTTACCTCACTGACCACGCCGACTGCGGGCGGTTTAATACTAAAACGCAGCGCCTTTCCAGAGACATCAAAATTTGCCCCCAGGGATATAAACCCCCCTCCCGAGAAAGCATCAGGGTCGGTGGTAACCAGGCGCAGCGCCCTGCTTGTGCCGCCCGCCCCGCCGTTAGCTTCGGTAAAAGTAAAGTCGTGCGCAAGACCTCCAGCTACAAATGCTCCAAAGGTGGGCTCTGCCGCTAACCCCAGGGGGTTACATGCAGCGTAGGTTCCTTCGGAATATACCGTAGTAACCAGGTTCTTCGTGCTCCCGGTTGCCGTACACGCACTCAGGCTTGCGTTGGCGACACATGTCGATCCTATCCGGCCTGCATTTCCAGCAAGCGTATACCCCTGGCTGCACGAGTCACAATTACTCACGCCCACTGTATCACCGGTACCGGCAACCGCCGTACCGTTTTTACAAATATATGAAAGACCCACGCTGCCGCCGTTATCATCAGGGCAGCCGACTAATACCAGTGCCCCAATGGTAACCACCGCGGCAACACCTACTAAAAATTTATTCATACCATATCTCCTCTGGTGATGTCTTTCGCATCACTCGAAACACTTTATGTTTTATGATACTACATTTTCTCTGCCCCCGCAAGTAAGACAGCAAAATATAATGCGCTGTTCGCAAACACGGCGCCAATACCACACCAACCCAACATCAATGTATGGTGCGTCGCGCACTGCGAGTGCGTCGCGCACTGCGAGTGCGCCGCCCGCGCGGCGCCAAAAACCAGAGCGCCAACGGCAGACGCTGCCCCCCGGCGCAGTTGAAAGACATTAAGTCACAAGCAGAACACCAATGCCGAATGCACCGCACAGAGAGCGCAGCGAACGTTGTGCGGTGCCAACAAGCAGACTTGCCCGCATCACATCAATCATATATAATGACACATAATCAGGAAATATTTTGAGACACACTATTTTTTATACACTATGCACCGTCCTATTGGTATTAGGGCTGGCTGGCGGCTGTGCGCGCGGCGAGACAGACCAGATACTAAACGTCGCCCTCTCCGGTGCCCCCGAGACCCTTGACCCGCACGCCACCACCAGCACCCTGACTTTCCAGGTACTGCGGAGCACCTACGATACCCTCCTGGAGCCCGACAGTACGGGCGGGCTGGTCGGGGCCCTGGCAACCACGTGGGAGTACAACCCCGACGGCACCGAACTTACCTTCACCCTGCGGGACGGCGTCCAGTTTCACGACGGCACCCCCCTGGGGGGCGCGGATGTCGCGGCCTCCCTGGAGCGGATGCGCAGCGCGGGTGCCCCGCGGGCCGCAGATTACGCCCCGATAACCGATGTTTCCGTTGCCGGTGACAATCGGGTTACCATTACCCTCGCCGCCCCCGCCCCCGCCCTGCTGGCAACCCTCGCCTCGGGGTGGAGTGCAATACTCCCGGCAGCGGCGATTGCAAGAGCCCATGACTTTGCCGCACACCCGCTGGGCACCGGGCCGTTTGTCTTTGACACATGGGTAGTCGGCAACAGCATAATCTTTAGTAAGAACGAAAATTACTGGCAGCGCGGCGCCCCGCACCTTGCGGGTGTTACGTTTCACATTATTACCGAGAACGTTATACGCGTCCAAGGTATACTCAACGGCTCTATCGACGTGGTCGATATAGTAGACCCCAGCGACCTACCGGGGCTCCGCGAACACCCCGGGGCTGCGGTTGCAGAGGACCTGTCCAGTCTGGCGATGGTGGTTGCCATGAACACCCGCCGCGCGCCCCTGAATAACGTGCGGGTACGGGAGGCCCTGAATGCCGCTGTTGATAAACAGGAAATCCTCGACCGCGCCTACGGGGGCGGGGTACCCATCAATACATTTATGGATTACGGCGACCCCTACTACCCCGATATACCAGACAAATATACCCACAACCCGGCGTCTGTCGCGGAAGCAAAATCGGTTATTGCCGCCAGCGGGGCCGGGGCGAATCCCCTGACCATGGTGCTGCCGCAAAACTTTGAGCCGCACGTGCGGGCGGGCGAGATTTACCAGCAGCAGCTTGCCGCCGTCGGGATAACGGTTAACCTGAAGCTGGTAGACTGGCCGACGTGGATCGATCAGGTCTATCTGAATAGCAATTACGACCTGACGGTTATCGGGCATACCGGGCACCTGGACCCGTCCCCGCGCTTTGACGAGATTGCCTACACCGGCTGGGAAAACCCGCGCTTTGCGTCCCTGACGGCGGCGGGTGCCGCAGAGGTAGACCCCGCAACCCGTACCCAGGTATACGCCGACGCACTTGCAATACTGGCAGATGAGGTTCCGTTTATATTTGTCGGCACCAACTACCGGTACATCGTAACAGGCAGCTCGGTCAGCGGTGTGGTGGTTGACAGCAAGCTTGACAGCTTCGATTTCCGCCAGACCCGCAAATAACCGCGCGCCCTCTCCCGATTGCGGCGGGCTCCCGTGCTAATATAAAGAGATGCAGAATAAACAGCGCCTGGGGATTACGATAGTGCTGCTACTCATCGGGGCGGAGCTATTTGTGGCACTGGCCGCGCCCCTGTTGGCCCCGCACGACCCGTACCGCCACAACCCCGGTTTGCAACTGCACCCGCCCCTGGTGTCGACAGAGCACATCCTCGGCACCGATAATCACGGGCGCGACATCTACAGCAGACTGCTGTTTGGTACCCGGTCTATTATGCTAACCGTGGCGCAGGCGCTATTGGTTGCCGTGGCGGTGGGTGTACCGTTGGGGCTGGCGGCTGGCGTTGCCGGGTGGGCGCTATCGCTGGCAAGCTCGATACTGTTTGACAGCCTGCTGGCGGTGCCCCCGTTACTCCTGGCCCTGACCGCTGTTTCGGTATTCTCAGGGGGGGCCGCGGATGCGTTGGGCGGCGTGATTGCGGTGGTAGTGGGGATTATTTTTATACCGGTGTTTGCCCGGCAGGTACGGCATTTGACATTAGAAGAGCTTAGCCGCCCATATCTTTTATCTGTACGCACCGCGGGAGGGTCGATGGGATATATTGTATTCCGCCATGTGATCCCGGCTATTGCCATTCCCCTGTACCGGTTGGGGGCCATAAGTGCCGCCCTGATAATTGCCATATCGACTACCCTGACCTTTCTGGGCATCGGGGCGAGCCCCCCGGGGTCGGACTGGGGGCTGATGCTGCGCGACGGGCGTTCGTACCTGCTGTCGGCACCGTGGATGGCGGTTATCCCGGGGGTGGCGGTGGTTGTCAGCGGGATACTATTCCAGGCCCTGGCCCAACAGTTGGCAAAACGCACGCTGCGCCCAACGGGGTAACCCGCGCGCCCCCTCGGGGGGGAGCTGTTTTGCCGTTGCGAAATCTGCTGGAGCGATGTGGGGTCCGAGCACTGGGCGACTGCGCCAGGCATGGGAAGGGTGGCAGGCGCGTTTGCGCCTGCCAGACGCCGCGGAGTTTTCAGAGGGGCATCTTTGCTTGCGTGCGGCGCGGCGGCCGAGCCCTGAGCACGCCGACCCCCGTGTTGGCGCGCTTGCGCGGCAACGCGGGGGTGGCGCCCACATAAATAAAAAAGCGCTGATGCGAAATAATGGGGTTGTGCACGGGCGGGCAATTTGCTATGATACTCCTATTATAGGAGGTGGTATGGGATATCACACACCGACACGGGATGAGGCGCTGGCGCTTCTACATAAATATAACGATAATCCTGCGCTGATTAAGCACGGGCTTGCGGTGGAGGCGGTTTTGCAGGATTTTGCGAAAAAGTTCGGCGAGGACGTCGGTAAGTGGGGGATTATCGGGCTGGTGCACGATTTGGATTGGGGGAAGTTTCCCGACGAGCATTGTGCAAAGACGGCGGAGATTTTGCAGCAGGAGAATTGGGATCCGCAGTGGATCCGTGCGATTCAGAGTCACGGGTGGGGGATTTGCACCGACGTTGAGCCGCAAGAGAAAATGGAGTGGGTCCTGTACACCATTGATGAGCTGACGGGGCTGATTACGGCCACTGTGTATTTGCGGCCGTCGAAGAGTGTCATGGACCTGGAGCTGCGGTCGGTAAAGAAGAAGTGGAAGCAGAAGGGATTTGCCGCCGGGGTTGATAGGGATATTATTGCAAAAGGCGCCGAGCGATTGGGGATGGAGCTGGATCAGGTGATTACCGAGACCATTGGGGCTATGCGGGGCGCGGCTGATGCGTTGGGGCTTGTCGGGAGTGTACCGGGATGAGGGCGCTGACGACGGGTTTGACTATCCTGGGGGTTGCGGGGATTGTCTTTGCGGCAGGGTTTGCGGGCTCGGGGGGTGTGCAGGCACAAGAAAGCAGAGACGAATTGGCCCGGGCTGCCGGGCGGGCAGAGGAGCATGATATGATTGTAGTGGAATTATTTACCTCGCAGGGGTGCAGTAGTTGTCCGCCGGCGGATACGCTGTTGTCGGAATTACACAGTGAGGCGCAGCGGAATAACACCGATGTGCTGTTTGTTGGGTGGCACGTCGATTATTGGGATTATCTTGGCTGGGAGGACCCGTATGGGGATCGGAGTTATTCGCAGCGGCAGCGCCAGTATGCGCGGGTGTTCCAAACCAGTACAATTTATACCCCGCAGATGATTGTTGACGGGCATTATGTGGTGTCGAACGCCGGTAATCGGCGGGCGGCGGTGGGGGCTATTGCCCGGGCTGCCAAAGAGCGCGGGGATTATCGGGTGAGCATCACCGGCATCCGGCGCGACGGGGACGAGCTGCTGGTTAGCTTTCGGGTCGACGAGGAACGGAGCGGGCGCGGGCGGGCGGCCATTGGGTTTCCCGGGCGGGCGCAGATCGGTGCGCTGCTGTTGGAAGATGGGCTGTACGACTTGCCGTCGCGCGGGGAAAATATCGGGCGGCAGCTGCGGAACGACGCGGTGGTCCGTGGGGTTGAGTGGGATAGTCTGCGCGGAGAGGGCGAGAGCACTATCAGGATCAGGATTGATGATGATGTGACTGAGCATCGGGCCCGGGTGGCGTTGATTGTCCAGGATCGCTCTACACGCAGGATATTGACGGCAACGTCGCGGGAATTGTAACGCGAACTTGCGTTTTTGAAAATATGGGGTATAATGGGTATACTATGGGTAACGTTAATACGAAGGAGACGGGAACAGTATGGGTACACGGATGAGTGAAAAAAGAAGTAAGCGGGCACTGGTGGTGACTGCGTTGGCGGTGCTGGTTGTGCTGCTGGTTTCGTTTGTGCTGTTTAGCGGCTGGCAACGGGGACGGGTGCAGCAGCATATTGGTAATATAGATCTGTCTGAGAACGAGATAACGGGGACGCTCTATCACGATAGCGGGCGGCCGGTTCGTATCGGGGGCAAGTTACTGTTGTGCGGCAACGCCTGCTACGGTGCCACGGCGGGGTTGTCTGGGGGGTTTGTGTTTGCTGGCGTGCCGGCAGGACAGTACCACCTGTACGGGCAAAAAGGTAAGTGCAAAACGGAAAATGTATCGCTGGTTGTGCACGGCGACTCGCGGATTACTATTGATCACCAGCTGGTTACTGATATTTGCGGGTAACCCCTGACACCGCGCCCTGGAGGGACGCGAGCGATGTCAAAGTAATACACGGCGATTCAATTACAGAATTACCCAAAATAAGAGACAAGGTAGGACTCGTCTATATTGACCCGCCGTTTAATACGGGCAAACAGATGTCCTACACCAAAACAAAAGCAACGCAGGATGACAACGGAGACCGAAAGGGGTACCTGGGCCGCTCGTACAAAACAGAGGTGGTGAGCGAGCTATCCTACAACGATAACATTGATGATTATGTTAATTTTATTGCCGAACGGGTAAAACTCGCCCGCGCGCTGCTTGCGCCGAACGGGAGTTTCTTTCTCCATGTCGATTACCGGGAAGTGCATTACCTGAAAGTTGCACTGGATAAAATCTTTGGAAGGGATAATTTTATCAATGAAATTATCTGGTCGTACGATTTCGGGGGACGGTCAAAGACCCGGTGGTCCTGCAAGCACGACACTATTTTGTGGTACGCCGCGAATAAAAACGATTATGTCTTTAACTATGACAGCATAGACAGAATACCCTACCTGGCCCCGGGGCTGGTTGGAGAAGAGAAAGCCCAACGCGGAAAGACGCCGACCGACGTGTGGTGGAATACCATTGTCGGGACAAACAGCCGCGAAAGAAAATCCGGGGCGGGGTACCCGACCCAGAAACCGCTTGCCATCCTGGAGAGAATTATTTTAGTGCACAGCAACCCCGGAGACACGGTGTTGGATTTCTTTGCCGGCAGCGGTACAACCGGCGTGGCCGCGGTCAAGCACGGGAGAAAAGCCATACTCATTGACAGCAACCCGCAGGCGATCGATATAATACGCGCCAGGGTGGGCTCGGCAGCAGCTTGGCGCTCTGCCCCTCCATTAACGTAACATCAGCCGCTAGCCCAGGTATACCGCGCATCAGGGTCGCCTCCCATAATCTGACGCCCACGCAACCCCTCTCTGCACTAGACCGTGCGGTAATTTTTTGATATACTATATATACGATATTGGCGCCGTACCCAAGTGGTAAGGGGGGGGTCTGCAAAACCTCTATGCACCGGTTCGAATCCGGTCGGCGCCTGGTGCTGCCTGCGGGAATTACCGGCGGGTGCGGACGATAAAGCCGTTTGAAAAACTATCCGTCTGTCCAAACCACTCTTTAAACTTTTCAGCTTCGTTGCGGTTCGTGAACGGCCCGACCCGTAACCGATAAAATACCCCGCGCGAATCCTGCGTTTGCGATATTACGCCGACTATATTGTGTGTAGCAAGCAGCTTGCGCGCCTGCTCGGCACTATCGCGCTGCTGCGAAGAGAATAACTGTACCCAGTAGGTATCGGCAGCAACCGCAGGCGTGCGGGCGGCAGCGGCAGGGGGGGCTGTTGGTGCGGCGGCTGCCGTGCGGCGCGAACTTGCAGCCTGGGCAGCGGCGGGTTCGCGCCCTGCCGGCGAATCTGTCGCCGCCTGTTTGCCCGCCGGCGCCGAAGCTGGTACATTTTCCGCAACGGTTACCCCGCGCTGTTGGCGTATAACCCGTGCGGCGGGCGCGGCGGCAGCTGGTGCCGACGACGAAGACGTCGCTGCGGCGGCTGGCGGCGCTGTCTCAACAAACACCACCCCGCCCTCGTCGCCCACGGGGCCGCGGGCCGCCGCCCCTGGCTCTGATGTCAACGGCACCGGAGGCGCGAGGGATGGATCTGAACTGAAAGCATCAGTAATAGGAGCTTCCGGGTCACCGCTGCCGTCACGCAAATACTCAATAGGATCAAAATACCCCCCCCCGGGTACCTGTTCTACAACCGATTCGCCTTGGGCAGCCCCCGCCCCGGGGTAGTAGAGAAAGAGGCCAACCGTAACAACGATCGCAACAAACAGAGCGCTCCCGATAATAGCGATAAGAATGTTGGTGCTGCGGTCGCGCGGCGGGCGGGTACCTGCCTGCTGTTGCTGCTGCTGGTGCTGCGACGGCGCACCCTGCGGGTAGTACCCCCCCGGCGACGCCCCAGGATCCTGCAGCTCCGGTTCGATAATAGTTTCGGTTACCTGCGGCGAGGCGGGCATCGGTTCAACTACCGTCGTAGGACCTTGCTCGCCCCCGTAGGGGTTTTCGTCTGTGTAATCGTCGTACTGTTCCATGGGTTATCCCGTAACCCCACCGCCGTCCAGGCAATCACCCACTACGGCTATCAGTGCATCGATAGATTTATTGTTTTTCACTTGAATTATATCGGCATTCCCGCAGTCGGTATTAAGAACTAACTTGCGCTGCATCCAGAGAATACGCAGGGCACGCGGTACTGATACATTACTCCGCTTCCTGGCCCGCGCCAAAGTACGCCCCAGGGGCGATGTCAGCCAGATAATAGTGTCACAGTACGCATCCAGCCCGAGCACAAACAGAAGTGCAGCATCAATAACAATATCCGCCCCCCCGCTGCCCTCCTCAGATTCCGCGCGCTTCGCAGAAACGATATCGCGAACCCGCTCCCGCATACCAGGGTGCACTATCCTCTCCAACGCCCGCAACGCCCGCCTGCTCGAAAAAACTATCCTGCCCAACACTGAGCGGTCAACACTCCCGTCACCGCTGAGAATATGCTCGCCAAATTCCCCCGCCAGCTCTTCCCGGCATGTCTCCAGTGCCTCGTGCCCCACTGTATCGACATCAATCAGCGAGTACCCGCGCCGCACCAGCTCCCCGCACACCACGCTCTTGCCGCTGCACAAGCGCCCCCCGACACCGATTACCATACCACAGTGGTTACTTAAGAGCGCCCCAGCTGTCGCCCGTCGATACATCTACTTTCAGCGGCACGGTAAGCTCATAACACCCCGTCATCTCCTCTCGCAACAGCCCCTCAATACGCTCGACCTCGTCCCCCGGTGCTTCAACCAGCAGCTCATCGTGCACCTGCAAGAGCAGCCGGCTCTCAAGCTTTTCACTCTCCAGCCGCCGCGCCACCCGCAGCATCGATAACTTAATAATATCCGCCGCCGACCCCTGGATCGGCGTATTAACAGCAACCCGCTCCGCCCCCTGGCGGACCATCTTGTTGCGGCTGTTTATCTCCGGAATAGCCCGCCACCGCCCCAACAGAGTACGCACCCCGCCCTCGGCACCGGCTTGCTCAACGATCTTATCGATGTACTCCCGCACGCCTTTGTAGGTTTCAAAGTACCGGTCAATAAACATAACGGCCTCTTTCTGACTAATACCGAGCTCGCGCGCCAACCGGAACGCAGACATCCCGTATATCACCCCAAAGTTTATGGTCTTGGCAATCCTGCGCTGCTGGTCATCAACCTCACCCGGCGCTACTCCAAAAATAAGCCCCCCCGTGTGACAGTGAATATCCGCACGATCGGCAAACGCCTGCAGCAGCGCCTTATCCTGCGCAAGGTGCGCAAAAATCACCAGCTCTATTTGCGAATAATCCGCACTCACAAACCGCCACCCCGGCTGCGGGATAAACGCCTTGCGGATCTCCCGTCCTTCCCGGTCCCGGATGGGAATATTCTGCAAATTCGGATCATTGCTCGACATACGCCCCGTAGCGGTCCCCGTCAGGTTATAGTTGGTATGTATCCGCTTATCAACAGGATGTATCAATTTCGGCAACGCCTCCACATACGTAGAGAGCAGCTTCGACACCATCCGGTAGTGCAGCAGCTTTTCCGGCAACGGATGCGCCGCCCGCAACAGCTGCAAGACACTGGTATCCGTCGAATACCCCGTTTTTATTTTCTTAATCGGCGTCAGCCCAATTTTGTCAAAGAGAATACCCTGCAGCTGTTTGGTAGAGTTAATGTTAAACTCCTCACCCGCCAGGGAATAAATATCAGCCGTAATCAACTCCAATTGCCCGCGCATCCGCTCCCCGTACTTGACCAGCTGCTCCCCATTGAGATGAATACCCGTGTACTCCATACCCGCCAGCACCCCCAGCAACGGCATCTCCACCTCCTGGTAGAGCTTCCACAACTGCGGGTCCCGCTGCAGCCGCGGAATAAGCTCCTCATAGAGGGCATAGGTAATATCCGCATCCTCGGCGGCGTACTCACACGCCTCATCGAGGGCAATAGAGACAAACCCGGACTTCTTAGCAGCATCCGGGAACGGAATGGTCTGGTAATTCAAATATATCTCTGCAAGTTTATCCATGGAAAACGCATTAGCGGTAGTATCCAGCAGCCAGGCGGCAATCATAGTGTCATGACAAACCCTGGCAACCTCCACGCCCCACCGGCGCAGCACCTTAAGGTCATACTTTATGTTTTGCCCAATAACCCCCACGTCGGGATTCCCCAGAAACCCCCGCACCCGCTCCCGCACCTCGCCTTCGGGCAACACCTCGCCTTCCGGTCCGCGCAGCGGCACATACCACGCCCGCCCGCCCCCGATGGCAACAGAAAACCCAACCATATTTGCAACCATCGGGTTCAAACTATCAGTCTCAACATCAAACGCACACAGCTTTTCGGCACCAACCACCCGCAGGCACTCATCCAACCCCGCAAGGGTAGTCACCAGCTGGTAATTTTTCTCACGCGTAGCAGCACTCCCCCGTCCTGTAATATCAACGCCCGCGCCGTCTGCACCGTCCGCGCCACCGGTCAGCCCGCTCAACTCTTTCACCATCGCGTGCATGTTCTGACGCACAAACAGCTCCCGCGCATCTTCACCAACCCGTATCGCCAGCCCCGGCAGCTCCGTCAACTGCGGCGCCACCGGCGTATCGCCTCGCAACGTCACCAGCTCCCGGCTCAGTTCAGCACTCTCCCGCCCCGCCAGCAGCTTTCCCCGCTGTCCGGGTTTCAGTTCATCCACATGTGCGTACACCCCGCCAAGGTCCCCGTACGCCCCCAACAGCGTCACCGCACTCTTCTCCCCAATCCCCGCCACCCCGGGAATGTTGTCACTACTATCCCCAACCAACGCCAGGTAATCCCCAACCTGCCCGGGCCGAATACCCTTGCTCCGCACCACCCCCTCGGTATCCAGCTCCTGCAGCTCCGAGATCCCCGAGGTCGGCTTCAGCAACAGCGTACTCTCGTCCACCAACTGCATCAGGTCTTTGTCCGAAGAGACAATCCGGCACTCCCACCCGTGCTCGCGGCACTGTCCGGCGTACGCGGCAATAACATCATCCGCCTCATACCCATCAACCCGCACCACCGGCACACCCACGGCCCCCAGCATCTCTTCTATCAGGGGAATCTGGCTCCGCAAATCCTCGGGCGTCTTATCGCGGGTCTGCTTATACTCCGCGTACCGCTCGTGCCGAAACGTCGGCACCAGCGAGTCAAAGGCAATAAGCAAATACTCCGGCTGGTACTTACGGATAATCATACCCATGGTACGGAAAAATCCGAAAATAGCCGAAGTGTTCTCACCTTCACTGTTCCGCAGCGGCCGTTGAATAAACGAAAAATAGGAACGGAAAATTATGTTATACCCATCAACCAGAAACAGCCGCTTACCCGCGCCCGTCTTGCTCTTGCTCTCACCCGCCATACTACACCCGGGAGTCGATGTACCGCGCACCCGCCGCCGCACACCCACGCCCCGCTCCAGCCGGCACGCCACGCCCGTTGCGCCCGTTGCGCAACTGCTCTCCAACCGCTTCCACCCGTCCGGCAAGCAGCACACTATTTTCCCGCGCCCGCGCCCGCGCTTGCGCAATCAAAACATCACAACGCTCACTCAACGCGCCGTCGCTCAACGCGCCATCACTGCCCGCGCCCACGTCCCGTACCCACGCATCAATCACCCCCCGGTACTCGGCAACACGCGCCGCGGCTTCGGCAATTTCCGCACAACACTCAGTAACCGCCCCGCTATCCTGCGATTCAATAGCCCCGCGCTGCCTGGCAAAAAGTTGATTTAAATATTCCAGCGCACCAATCATGCCCCGCCGCTGCGTATCCAGCAACACCCGCACGCGCCCACCGCTCCCGGCGTTATCCGCTAATGTCAACGCCTTTATCTGCCGCCGACTCTACCGCCGCACCACCGGGGCCCGCCGCATCGGTCAACTCGCTATTCTGCGCCGCCGCCACCCAACTGTCACGCAAATCCACAATCAACGGCCTGATCTCCATCAACGGCTCTTTCGTCTTCCCAATATTTGCCTGACTGACTTTATCGCCAAAGTACCCGTAAATCCTATACAGCTCACGCGAAATATCCCCGCCTTGCTTCATATCCAGGGCCGCCGTCAGTTCAGTCAGCACCTCTTTACACTTCCCAAGCGCAGCATTCACAGCCCCGTACTTCTCCACGCCCCCGTCAAGCCCCGCACCGGCGACATCAATCTGCTTCAGCATCTCGTCATACAGCATCACAATAATCTTCATCGGATGAGCCGTGTTGACCCGCACTTTCTTATACGTCTGAATGTGATCGCTACACTGTTCCATACTACATATAGTATCGGCTAAACCCCGCAAAAAGTCAATAGCACCCTTGGGTTTTAGAGCTTGCCCTGAGCCTGCCGAAGGGCGGGGGCGCTACCCCCGGGGCACCGGCACCGCTGCGCGCCGCCGCTGCCCCGGCGGTCGGCGTGCTCAGGGCTCGGCCGCCGCGCCCTATACAGTAAAGATGCCCCCGGTACTCCGCGGCGTCTGGCGCGCGCAAAGGCGCACGCCACCCTTCACATGCCTAGCGCGGAGAATTTGCTGTTTTCACGCAGTATTGACAACGACAGCGGCTATTGACAAACGACGGTGGCTGAGCCTGCCGAAGCCCCAGTCTCAAAGACTACATCATATACGGACATGCAGACCTCGTACCAGAACCGAGACTTCGACAAGCTCAGTCTACGGTCTTTCGCAACCCCTCCCGGTGTCTGAACCCCCCCGGTGGCTGAGCCTGTCGAAGCCCCCCAGTCCTGATACCAAAAACAATTGAAAAAAATCTTGACAAATAAATTTTATATATGCTATAATAAAGATATGAAGATACTAAGAAACTTAACCGCCCGGCGCAGTGCAGCCGCCGCCGTCAGTTTGACAGCAATAGCACTAACAATACTCCTCGCGGGATGCCCCGAAGAGACTTCGACCCCCCCGCCCGCCCCAACCCCGCGTGCATATACGTGTGAATTCGGCACAAAAGTTGACGGCACCACCACAGCAGCAGATACCACGGGATGCCAGGTTTGTAACGACCAGTACGAGTTTCAAGACGGTGCAACCACTGGCGGCCCCGGTATCAACTGCGTGGCAATTACCGCGTATGTATGCCAAAACGGCATAGCCATCGGCGACGCCGCCCCCAGTGCCAATTTGACAGGATGCCAGTCGTGCACTGGTGATTACGCCCTTGATGCCGCCGAAGGCGGCGTGGGCGTTTCCTGCGTGACCCCGTATGTATGCACCAACGGAAAGCGCATCTTTGATGCCGCACCCTCAGCGGGCATGCAGGGCTGTCGGGAGTGCAATAGCGGACACACGCTCAGTTCTCCCGCGGGCGGCGCAGGTGTTACCTGTGTTTCGACTTCCTTCACATGCGAGAACGGCAACCCCGTCCCCGGCACCGCCCCCACCCTTGGTGATGCCGGCTGTCAATCCTGTAGTAGCGGGTATGCACTCGACGGTGCGGCCGGAGCTGGTACTGCCTGCCTGGTAGATACCGATAACGACAACGTAGCAGATGACAACGACAACTGCCCCAACATCCCCAACACCGACCAGGCCATCACCATGGGTGACACTGCCGGGCACGCCTGCAATGACGATATAGATGACGACGACGACGGGTTAATAGATATATGGACCCTGGAACAGCTGCATAACATACGCTACAACCTCGCCGGCACCACCTATGACGACGAAGAAGCAGACACCGGAACAGACGCCGATACCGGGGTCACCACCGGTGCCCCCACCACAGCCACCACCGATTGCACCACCGCAACCAGCGGGGTCTACCTGTGCGGGTACGAACTTATGAATGATCTTGACTTTGACCTGGACGGAGACGGCAGCACCTTAAACCCCGACGGCACCCTTGATACCGACGACAACGCTGCCCCGTATTTTGTAGTCGCCGACGGCGGCTGGAATCCAATTGGTAATTCTGTAAATGAATTCAACACTATTTTTGAAGGCAATGGGTTCACTATTAGTAATCTGGCAATTCACCGCACTCTGAATCTTGTTGGTTTCTTTGGAGAGATTGACGCAAGGGCACATGTCCGTAATGTGGATCTAGTTGATGTATCAATTTCTGCTGTTGCTCAGACTAGTGGAGGTTCTGCTAACGCAGCCATACTAGCAGGGCAGCAGGTCGGGGGTACTATCAGCGCAACCTATGCCACGGGAGACATTTCTGCAAGTAACGGTTTCGAACACCGTATAGGTGGTTTAGTAGGAGGGATGAATGGTGGTTCTATCGTTGCAAGCTATTTCAACGGGAATATTAGCGGAAACCACAGCGAGAATGGCAATAGTACTGGTGGATTGGTGGGATGGCAAAGGAACGGCTCTGTCACTGCAAGCTATGCCATTGGAAATGTAAGTGGTGCCCCTACTGTCTTTGACAACGCCGGCGGACTGGTAGGTTTTATGAGCGGTGGCTCCGTCACTGCAAGCTATGCCGCCGTGGACGTTAATGCTCAAGGCGGTGATAACAATAACATTGGTGGTCTGGTTGGCCGGCAGTCTAACGGCTCTATCACTGCAAGCTATGCTACGGGCGACGTTGCTGGCGGTACTGGCTCTGGTGATGATGTCGGTGCAGTAACAGGAAATCAGACCGGCGGCACTGTCACCCTATCCTACGGGTTCGGTGAAGTCACCAACGAAGAAACAGCAGGACTTTCACCCCAACCCGTAGGCATAACCGCCGCCACCGCCCTGACCGCCGAAAATGCCGGGGTATGCAGTAACCTCACTTACATCACCCAAACAGCATGCACAAGCACATCCCTGGGCATCGTCGCCGGCTCCTGGGACGCAACCGAAATGGAATGTTCGGCACCAGCAACCAACCCAACCGCCGGGGTAGATTACAGCACCTACACCACCATGTCCGCGTGTACCGCACCTGTTACAAAATCCACCGCAGACACCTGGTCATCGTGGAGCAATGCAACAGACGGTACCTTGAACGCCTGGGTATTCGGTACCGGGGTTGCCCCAAAACTCCGCTACGCCGACTACGACGGCGCTGGTTCTTCCACCACCGACTACTGTGCACTGTTTCCGTCAACCGTTACCTGTAGCGCCACCGGCGACGAGCTCCCCGGGCAATAGACGCAGTAGCGCCCCGGGGGGGGTGCTCGCTCGGTCTCCTATTTGACACCCCCCGCGCGCGGGATATATTATTAGAATATGGCATCGTCAGCACTAACAAAAGCCCAACAACAGGAACTCGCCGCCCCCGCACCCCTATCCACCACCCACGGTACTTCGCACCCCGATCCCTTTATACGCGCGCTCTATCTTCAAACAGAGCTGTACAATCTACGTTGGGAGAATAACCGTAAGAAAGACCTTAATTCTCTACGTTGGCTTATGGTTGTCGGTTCCCTGGCTCTCATGGCATTGATAACCGTGTATGAATTTCTTATCTAACCCCCCCCACTCCTTCTCGGTCTTTCTGTTTGACACCCGCCCCCGCGGGTAGTATACTACTAGTATGGCACAAGCAGTAATAACAAAAGCGGTAAAACAAGAACTTATCGCCGAAATAGCTCCCCTGTTAAGAAAACAACTAACCGCAGACGTCCTGAAAGCAGCCAAACTCTCGCCCGCCGCACCTAAGACCAGGGCAAAACCCACCACCACCTCTCGCGACATCCCTGCAGAACTCCTCGAACGCATGCTCCGCGTCGAAGAACGCATAGTCCGCGTCGAAGAACGTACAGTCCGCGTCGAAGAAGAGCTAAAACACCTGCGCGCCGACACGAATCAGCTCCGTAAGGATTTCATGGTTCAAATTGACAGAATCGACAAACGCTTTGACAAGATTGATGAACGCTTCATACATATGGAGAAAACATTTAATGAACGCTTCATACATATGGAGAAAACATTTAATGAACGCTTTGAGCGGGCGGAGCGGAGGTCTGATAAACAATTCAGTTCTCAGCGCTGGTTTATCGGTATCTTGTTTCTAGCTGTTCCGGCAATGATCGCTCTCATTCAATTCTTTAGTAACTAGCCAATCACCTTTGGCGACGCCCCCCCCTTGGGCTGAGCCTGTCGAAGCCCTTGGGCCGAGCTTGTCGAGGCCCGGTGCCAACCACCAGATTTGACACCCGCCCCCGCGGGTAGTATACTACTAGTATGGCACAAGCAGTAATAACAAAAGCGGTAAAACAAGAACTTATCGCCGAAATAGCTCCCCTGTTAAGAAAACAACTAACCGCAGACGTCCTGAAAGCAGCCAAACTCTCGCCCGCCGCACCTAAGACCAGGGCAAAACCCACCACCACCTCTCGCGACATCCCTGCAGAACTCCTCGAACGCATGCTCCGCGTCGAAGAACGCATAGTCCGCGTCGAAGAACGTACAGTCCGCGTCGAAGAAGAGCTAAAACACCTGCGCGCCGACACGAATCAGCTCCGTAAGGATTTCATGGTTCAAATTGACAGAATGGACAAACGCTTTGACAAGATTGATGAACGCTTCATACATGTGGATAATACAGCTAACAAAAACCTTAATTCAACGCGTTGGTTTATAGGCATCGTTTTCGTGGCTATCTCGACATTGATTACCGTGTATCAATTTCTTAACTAACCAAACCCCTGGTGGCTGAGCCCGTCGAAGCCCTTGGGCCGAGCTTGTCGAAGCCCTTGGGCCGAGCTTGTCGAGGCCCGGTGGCCGAGCCTGTCGAGGCCCCCAGTCTCCAAGACTACATCGTATACGGACATGTAGACCCTGTACCAGCACCGAGACTTCGACAAGCTCAGTCTACGGTATTTCGCAATCCCCCTGGTGGCGAATGCACCGCACAGAGAGCGTAGCGAACGTTGTGCGGTGCCAAAAACCAGAGTCGAGGCCCCCGGTCTTGTCATCCCAAAAATAATTTAAAAAAAACTTGCAAAAAAAAATTTTTTATGCTATCTGCTTTTCTGCGCCGTGGTGACGGCGCATTTGGTATTATTGTCTGGTGGAAATAATTTAAAATAAATTTGCAAAAAATTTTTTTTTGTGCTATAATATAAGTGTTATGAGATACAAGCGATTAGTTGTGTGTGTGCTGATTGCAGTTATAAGCTTCGGGGTGGTTAGCTGTGATCTGGCGGGACTATTGGATAATCTGAGAAATCAGATTTGCGATAATACTGGAAATATTTTAGAGACATGCGGGGCTGCGTGGAATGTGCATGACAGCGGCAGCACTGATGCGCTCAACGCCGTAGAGTTCGGGGCCTCCCGGTGGGTGGTTGTTGGGTATAACCCCACCGCAGGGACATCGGCCGATCCTGCGATCATCACAAGTTCCAACGGAACAGAGTGGGCGGCTCCTACCACCAATGTTAGTGCCGACCTATACGACGTGCATTACGCCGCGCCAACATGGGTAGCGGTTGGGAGTGAAATTTATACCAGTACCGACGGCTTGAATTGGTTTTCGGCGACGACGGCACCCAGTGTGGTGTACAAGAGCGTGTACTACGCAAACCAGAAATGGGTTGCTGTCGGCAGTAATACGGTCGTTACCAGCACCGACGGGACAACTTGGACGGAACCCGCCAACGGGAGCGGCGTGGGATCCACTGATGACTTAAATTCGGTATTTTTCGGCGGCGGTACGTGGATTGCGGTTGGTGAGGGCGGTAGTGTATTTACCAGCAACGACGGCGAAACATGGGCGCCCCAGAGATCAGGGGTAGCCGGTGCACTTAATACTGTTTATTTCGGTAACGGGCGTTGGGTTGCCGGCGGGGACGCGGGTGTAATCCTGGTTTCCACTAACAGCGGTCAATCATGGGCGCGGAGATCCTCGGGTACCTCGTCTACGAACTTTTTTGCTTCGTACTTTGCCGATGATCTGGGCGATACGTGGTTTGTTGTCGGGCGGGGTAATGCGGTATACGCAAGCACCAATACCACCGACTGGCTCTCTTTCGTAATATCCAGTTTGGATACCAATGAGATCAACGCCAAGCTTGAGGAATACGGGTACGATCCAGTAGACCAACTGGACGTAAACGAGCTCCCGGAGCTCAACGACGCCGACTACGGTGCTTCGCGGCTGGTTGGTGTTGGGGGCAACGGAATTATCTTTAGCGTAGAAGACCCGGAATCCTAATAGACAAACACTCTGGGACAAAGAAGGCGCAGGATTCACTCCTGCGCCTCTTTTTTTGGCACTCTCGTGCGTCTTAGATCAGGTGGCGGTGGTGGCGAATGTCAGTTCGTCAGCAGTAGCGGGTTTGTGTGATATACGGACGGTGCTGTGCGGGGTTATATCGCCTGCCAGGAGCTTTTTTGCCAGCGGGTTGGCGATGTACCGGGTTATTGCGCGGTGCAGGGGCCGGGCCCCGTAGGTGACATCATACCCCTGTTTTACCAGAAAGGTTTCGGCACTTTTGTCGACAGTCAGGGTAATGTGCCGTTCGCTGAGCAGTTTTTCCAACCCGCGGAGCTCCAGGGTAATGATTTTTCCCAAGTCCGCGGGGGTAAGGGATTGGTAAAAGATAATCTCGTCGATGCGGTTCAGGAATTCCGGACGGTAGTGGCGGCGGAGCAGCTCGTTGATCTGCTCGCTGCGTTTGGCTTTGTCGGATACGTTGGCAAAAATATCGCCCCCGAGGTTGCTGGTCAGGATAATAATGGTAGAACGGAAATTAACCTCGCGGCCTTGCCCGTCGGTCAGCCGGCCCTCGTCGAACAGCTGCAGGAAAATATTGCTGACCGATTGGTGCGCCTTCTCGAATTCATCCAGGAGCACAATAGAATACGGCCGGCGCCGGACCGCCTCGGTAAGCTGTCCCCCTTGCTCGTACCCCACGTACCCCGGCGGTGCCCCGACCAGCCGTGAGACGGAGTGCTGCTCCATGTACTCGCTCATGTCGATGCGCACCAGGGCTTTTTTGTCCGAGAACAGGAATTCGGCCAGGGTCTTTGCGGTTTCGGTTTTACCCACACCCGTAGGACCAAGGAACAGGAATACAGCGGTCGGTCGGGTCTCGCTGGCAAGACCGCTTTTGTTGCGCCGGATAGCATCGGCGACCACAGTGATGGCCTCGTCCTGCCCGACGACCCGCTCGGCGAGAGTGTCTTCCAGGTGCAGGAGCTTCTCTTTCTCGGAGGCCAGCATTTTGGATATGGGGATTCCGGTCCACACCGAGACCACGGCGGCTATATCCTCTTCGGAGACCTCGTAGCGCAGCATAGGCGCCGCGGTGGTGGTGTCTTGCTCTATATTGGCATTGGCGGTAAGCTCATTGAGCTCCTTGAGGAGCTGGGGCAGCTTGCCGTGCTTGATTTCCGCCGCGCGCGCCAGGTCGGAGCTGCGTTCGTATTGCTCTTCCTGTAACCTCAGCTCCTCTATTTTTGCCTGCAGGGCGCGGATGCGGTCTACCGACTGTTTCTCCGATTGCCAGCGCATGAGCATGGTCTTGTGGCTGTCCTTCAGGTTTGCCAGCTCTTTGGCTATCTCCGCACTGCGGGCGGTGGAGTTTGCGTCGTTCTCTTTCTTCAGGGACTGCTGCTCTATTTCCAGCTGCAGGATCCTGCGCTTCAGGGTATCCAGCTCCACGGGTTCGGATTCGATGGATATTTTCAGACGGCTCGCCGCCTCGTCCATCAGGTCGATGGCCTTGTCGGGGAGAAAGCGCGAGGTAATGTAGCGGGTAGAGAGGCGGACGGCGGCAATCAGGGCCTCGTCCTTGATCCGTACCCCGTGGTGGACCTCGTAGCGCTCCTTCAGACCGCGCAAAATAGAGACGGTATCCTCGGGGGTCGGTTCGCCGACCAGGACGGTCTGGAAGCGGCGCTCCAGGGCGGCATCTTTTTCGATGAAGGTGCGGTACTCGTCCAGGGTGGTGGCGCCGATGGTGTGGAGCTCTCCGCGCGCCAGGGCCGGTTTCAGCAGGTTGGAGGCATCCATACCGCCCTCGGCGGCACCGGCACCGACAACCGTATGGAGCTCGTCAATGAACAGGATGATTTCGCCGCTGCTGTCGGTTATCGATTGTATCAGGGATTTCAGCCGCTCCTCAAACTCGCCCCGGTATTTGGTACCGGCAACCAGCGCCCCCATGTCCAGGGCCAGGAGGCGCTTGTTTTTCAGTGACTCCGGGACATCTCCGGCGGCGATGCGCAGCGCCAATCCCTCGGCTATGGCGGTCTTCCCAACCCCCGGGTCACCGATGAGTACGGGGTTATTCTTGGTCCGCCGCGACAGCACCTGCATGACACGCCGTATCTCGTGGTCGCGCCCAATGATTGGGTCGAGCTTCTGTTTATGGGCCAGTTCGGTCAGGTCGCGGGAGTACCGCTCCAGGGCGCGGTAGCGCTCTTCGGCGTTCGGGCTGTCTGAGCGCTGCGACCCCCGTACCTCCTGCATTACCTTTTGCAGCTGCTCGGCGGTGACGCCGCTCGCTTGCAGCTTTTTGGCAATGTCATTGCTGCCGGCGGCCATCCCCAGCAGGGTATGTTCGATGCTGGTGTACTCGTCCTTCAGGCGTTTGGCAATATTTTCGGCAGCGGTGAGGGCGGCGACCAGGGAAGGCGCGGGGGGAGACTGGGATTGTTGCGCGGTACCGGTTCCGCTGACCGCCGGGAGTTTTCCGATGTGCTCTTCGGTCCACGCGCTAATCTCGCTCGGCGCGGCGCCGCTCCGCTCTACCAGGAGGGCGGCGATGCCGTTGGGGTCTGCGAGCATGACGTTAAGCAGGTGCACATCTTCGCACTGCGGGTTTCCGCGCTTGCGCGCTGTATCGATTGCCGCTTGGAGGGCCGTCTGCAGGTTCTGGGTAAATTTATCTATATTCATACCGGTGTGTCAGTTCCAGTATAGCGGATGGCGGGAAATATTTCAATTATTCGCGCGAAGCTCTGTGTCTCTGGCACGCCTCGTTGCCGCGTGGGAGACGCAATCTTTACAGAGGCGACCGGGGGTAGCTGGAGACGGCGAGAGCGGCGGCGGGCGAGCGGGAGTGAGCCCGTACCCACGCGTGCGCACTTGTGCGTGCGCGTGGGTAGCCGCTCGGTGGCGCGCGGAGCGCGGCACGCCGGCTCCAGCGAGGGGGCTCGCAGCCCCCTCCTAAACCATTATAGATATACCAATAAATATTGGGCCCCCGCTGGGGAGATAATTTTCCTGCACGGGCATGGGGCTGGCAGCCCCCTCCTAAACCATTATAGATATACCAATGAATATTGGGCCTGCGCGGGAGAGATAATTTCCCTGCACGGGCATGGGGCTGGGGAAGGACGCCCTTTTTTTTACCCTCTCCTCTTACTATACACCAGGGGATAATATCGCCCGTATGCCTTGGGTATTGGGCGGGGGAGTGGTAGGATTAAGGTATGCGAGGCATAGGGATAGTGTGGGCGGTTGTGCTGATGTGCGCGCCTGCCGTGTTGGCCAGTGGGGAGGATTTGCACGTTTACAGTCACCGCCACTACCCGCTTGACCGGGAGCTGTACGGGCAATTTACAGACGCAACCGGGATACGGGTGCGGGTCCTGCAGGGCGGGGCGGATGAGCTGATTGAGCGGATACACGCCGAGGGCGCCCGGAGTCCTGCCGATGTGCTGATTACGGTTGACGCGGCGCGGCTGGCGCGGGCCCGGGAGCGGGGTATCCTGCAAGCGGTTACCAGTGCGGTGCTGCGCGCCCAGGTGCCCGCCGAGCTGCGCGACGATGACGGGTACTGGTACGCCCTGACTGTGCGGCTGCGGGTGATTGTCTATAACCCCGATGCCTTGGGCGGCCGGTCGGTGGCGACCTATGCCGGGCTGGCTGGGCCGGAGTGGCGCGGCGGGGTGGCGGTGCGGACCTCGCGGCATACCTATAACATTGCGCTGCTATCGTCGCTGATTGACGAGCACGGGACGGGGTTTGCGCGCCAGTGGGTCGACGGTGTGGCGGGTAATTTGGCCCGTAACCCGCAGGGGAACGACCGCGATCAGATGCGGGCGGTGGCGCTTGGGCAGGCGGGGGCTGCGTTGGTGAACTCCTACTACCTGGGGCTGTTTCTGAGCAGCGGCGGACGGGACAGGGAGCTTGCCGGGAATCTGGCGATATCGTTTCCCGACCAGGATGGGCGCGGCGCGCACGCAAACATTAGCGGGGCGGGCGTGGTTGGTACCTCGCAGAACCGCGGGGCGGCGGTGCGGTTGCTGGAGTTTTTGAGCTCGCCTGCGGTGCAGGCCCAGTATGCGCGCGGTAATTACGAATACCCGGTGCACGCCGGCGTGGCGCCGCCCCCGATTGTCGCGGCGTGGGGGGATCCGAAGATCAACTACGGGGCGATAAAGCGGCTGCATCTCCATTGGCAGGAAGCGGTGCGTATTTTTGACAGATCGGCGTGGAAGTAACGGGGGCGGGGCGACCGGCGCGGACGAGGGCGGGGGTGCGGGCGTGAACGGGGCTGGTATGCGGCGGTGGGTTGGTAGTTTTACCCTGCCGCGCTTGCGGCGCGCCACAGGGCTGCACAGTAGACCCTGGGGGGCGGTGGTCACGGGGGCTGCGGTGCTGCTGCTGCTCCCGCAACTTAACCTGCTGACCTCGCTGCTGGCGGGTCCGACCGATACGGTGCTGGTGCTGCTGGAGCGGCGTCTCGGTCAGAGCATTGTAACAACCGCGGGGTTGGCGATTACCGTCGGGCTGGCGACCCTGGTTATCGGGGTCGGGTGCGCGTGGATTACCAGTACCTATCGGTTTTACGGGTCGCGGGTAATTTCGCGGCTGTTGGTCCTGCCCCTGGCCCTGCCGGCTTACATCGGCAGCTACGCCCTGCAGGGGTTTATCGGGCAAGGGGGCGCGGTGGATGTGCTCTTACGGTGGATCGGCGTTGGGAGCGCTGGTGCGAGTGCCGGCGCCGGTGGATATTATCAGTTTTTGCCGGTGAGTATCGGGGGGTTTTGGCCGGCGGTGTACGTTCTGACCTTATCGCTCTACCCGTATATTTATATTATTGCCCGCTACACGTTTCTGCGCGAGTCGCGCTCGCTGTTCGAGGCGGCGTCGGTCCAAGGGGTGCGGTACCCGTTATTCAAGGTCGCCCTGCCCCTGGCGCGGCCCGCGTTGATTGGCGGGACAATCCTGGTGGCCATGGAGGTCATAAACGAGTACGGGACCATTCTCTATTTTGGACTGGAGACCATCAGTACATTGATTTATCATAGCTGGCTAAATTACTACGACCTGACGGCGTCGGCGCAGATTGCCTCGTGGGTACTGTTGGGGTTGGCGGTGCTCTATTTTATACAGCGGCGCGGTAAAAACAGCGCACGCTACTCCCTGCCTGCAGGCGGCGGCGGGCCCGGGGGGCGGGAGGGGAGCCGACGGTTACAGCCCCTGAGCGGTGCGCGCGGAGCCGGGGCGCTGCTGTGTACTGCGCTGCCGTTTGCGGCGGGGTTTGTCTTTCCCGCCGTCAGTCTGCTATTTTGGAGCACACAAGGCAGTGGCGGCGGGTTTCCGCGCGGGCTGCTGGGTGCTCTGTTTTCCAGCATCGGGGTATCGGGAGCGGCTACCATCCTGTGCCTGGTGGTGGGGCTGGTAGTGAGTTACGGGATCCGTATCGGCAAAAGTACCGCCAACCGCGCCCTGGTGGTTGCCGCTACCTTCGGGTATGCCCTACCCGGCACGGTGGTGGCGGTGGCGATTTTACGGGTATTTTCCGGGACTCCCCTGGTATCGGGAATGGTCGTGCTGTTGTTTGCGTACACCATCCGGTATTTTGCGGTAAGCTTCCACCCCCTGGATACCTCGCTGGCCACACATTGGCAGCATAGCGATTACATCGCCCGCACATTCGGGGTCGGGGCGCTGCGGAGATTGCTGCGTGTACATATCCCGCAATTACGGTATCCTATTATCAGCGTGTCGATATTAATATTTTTAGATATCCTTAAGGAATTGCCGTTGACTATTATCTTACGCCCCATCGGGCTGGAGACACTGGCGGTTACCAGTTTTTATTTTGCCAGCGAGGAACAGCTATCCGCCGCCGCACCAGCCGCACTGCTGATGCTGGGCATCGGGCTGGCCTTGATATTACTACTGCAGAGAGTACATGATGAGCGAGAACAATCTACTTTCCATAAATAACCTGCGTAAGAGCTACCGCAAGGGCGATGCGGTGCTTGATACCCTGTCCCTGACGGTGGTTGAGCACGAAATTGTTGCCCTGGTCGGCAACAGCGGCAGCGGCAAAAGTACGCTCCTGCGGATTATTGCCGGCCTGGAGAGCATCGATGAGGGATGCGTCACCATCAACGGCGTGATTGCCAACAAGGTCCAGAAAGGCACCGCCGCCGTGCACATGCCCCCCGAGGAGCGGAAAGTAGGCCTCATCTTCCAGGAGGGCGTCCTGTTCCCGCACCTGACCGTCTACAAAAACATTCTCTTCGGCCTCTACGATTGGCACCCCAGTGTCAAAAAGGCGCGGGCAGCCGAACTGCTGGCGCTGCTCAAAATTAGCGACCTGGCAGACCGCTACCCGCACCAGATATCCGGCGGCCAGGCCCAGCGGGCAGCCATCGCCCGCGCCATCGCCCCACGGCCCCATCTCCTGCTGCTCGACGAACCGTTCAACAACCTCGATGTGGCCCTGCGCGAAGACATACTCCCCGACCTGCACGCGCTCATCAAGCACGAAGGCATCTCCGCGCTGTGCATTACCCACCTGCCCCAGGAGGCATTTGCCATAGCCGACCGCATTGCAGTCCTGCATCGCGGCATCATTGAGCAGTGCGCCAAGCCCCAACAGATCTACCGCCACCCGGTCAGCTGCCGCGTGGCCAATTTCTTCGGCACCATCAACAGCCTGCCGGTTACCTACAACGAACAGGACAACCAAATCAATTTACTCGAAGCCCGGTATTCGTTCCCCCTCAGGACCCCGTTACCGGAAACACGCACCACCCTGGAGCTCCTTGTCCGCCCCGACGTATTAGAGATTTTTTCGATCGACGAACAGTGCCGCCGCCCCGATATGCTCCTGATACCCGCCCGCATATCCTCGGTGACCTACTTTGGCCACTACAACGCCGTTGCCGTCTTTCCCACCGACAGCAGGCAGCGTATCTATGTTCACATCACCCACGACCTGCACGTAAACGCGGGCGATGACATACAAATCGGCATCCCCACCCGCCAGGTACAGATAGTTAATTGCGAATAGAACATTATTGCAAAAGGTGATACCATGAACACAGAGATGGCAACGAGCACGCACAAACTGGCAATCCTACCGGGCGACTACATCGGCCCCGAGGTCATGGGGGCCGCCCGGACGGTCATCGACGCGGCCGCCAAACGGTTTGCGCTCGATATAGTACTAACCGAGGCCGAGGTCGGCGGTGCGGCAATTGACGCCCACGGCGAGGCCCTGCCCGCACACACAATTAAACTTTGCGAACAATCAGATGCCATACTATTCGGATCGGTCGGCGGCCCAAAGTGGGAGCACCTGCCGCCGGAACAACAGCCCGAACGGGCGGCCCTGCTGCCGCTGCGCCGTCACTTCTCTCTCTTCGCCAACCTGCGCCCGGCGGTCATCTTCCCCGACCTGGTGGGGTGCTCGCCGCTGCGCGGTCACCTGCAGGGCGGCATCGACATACTGATTATCCGCGAACTAACCAGCGGAATATATTTCGCCGACCCCAAGGAGCGCACAGCCGAATACGCCCTCGACACCCTGCGCTACGAGCGCCCGGAAATAGAGCGCATAGCGCACGTTGCGTTTGCTGCAGCCGCCACCCGGGGCAAGGTAGTAACCTCTGTGGACAAAGCCAATGTGCTGCAGAGCATGTGTCTGTGGAGAGATGTAGTCAGCGAGGTAGCGGCATCGTACCCGCAGGTCGAGCTGCGTCACATGTACGTAGACAACGCCGCCATGCAGTTGATTTTGAATCCCGGGCAGTTTGACGTCATCCTGTGCCCAAATATGTTCGGCGACATCCTCTCCGACGAGGCCGCTGCCCTCCCGGGGTCACTGGGAATGCAGCCCTCAGCCTCCCTCGCGCCCCCAACCGCTGGTAAATCCGACACCACTGCCCCGGCGTCTGTCAATTTCGGCCTCTACGAACCCGCAGGCGGCAGCGCCCCGGATATCGCCGGCAAAAACATAGCCAACCCCATCGCGCAGATTCTCTCCGCAGCAATGCTCTTCAAATTCAGCCTGGGCCGCGACGACATCTACCAGGCAATATACGCCGCCGTCAAATCAGTCCTCGCCAGCGGTGCCCGCACCGCCGACCTCGCCGGCACAGAGGATACTCCTATCGGCACCGCCGAGATGGGTCAGGAAATAGCCGCGCAGGTAGCGCAAGTCTAAACGCACACGCGAGCGAGCATCAGTGCCCGCGCCGGCGCTGCTGCAGTACCCTACAGAGCGTATCCCACGAGAGCCCCCGGGCACGCAGGTACACCAACAGGTGATACAGTAGATCGGCACTCTCCTGGGCAAGCTCTTCGTCGCTCTCGGCGGTTATCACTTCCACCGCCTCTTCGCCCACCTTGCGGCGGATATGCGAGAGCCCCTGGGAGATCAGCTCGGTGGTGTACGACCCCGGGGGCTGGTCATCAATGCGCCGTGCAATCAGCGCATCAAGTTCGCTGATAATATCGCAGCCTTCACCGCTTTCGCGGGCACTGTCACTCATTGCTGCCCGCCGCACCTTTAGCGGCAAGAGCGGCCTTTACCCGCTTAATCGCCTCTGCCAAATCAACCTTACCTTCATACAGGGCCCGTCCAACGATGATCCCTTGCAGTTGCGGGTGCGCGTTGGCAATAACCCGCTCAATGTCTTCATAACTCGAAATCCCCGCAGAGAGAATCACCGGAATCCCCGCAATACCGGCAATCTTATTCGTGGCCTCAATATCCGGGCCTTCCATGGTGCCGTCTTTTTTTATGTTGGTATAGACAATAGAGTGCGCCCCGCTGGCACGCGCCTTCGTCGCCAGGTCGACATCCAGGATGCTCGTCTGCTGCTCCCAGCCCTCAATGCACACCCGCCCGTCGTAGGCATCAATCCCGGCAATAAAGTTAGCCCCAAAGTGCGAAACCCATCCCTCCAGGAGGTGCGGCGAACGCGCAAACGCAGTCCCCACCACCAGGTTATCGATACCCAGCTCCAGGAACTCCTCTATATCTTCATCGCTCCGTATACCGCCCCCGAGCTGCAGGGTACACGACACCGCCCGGCGAATCTTGCGGATCTTCTTGCGGTTAATCTCCGGCTTCCCGCGCGCCGCATCCAAATCAACAATATGAATCCGCGACGCCCCGGCTTCCTCAAACTGCCGCGCGCAACTCACCGGGTCGGTGTCATAGACCTCCACCATCTTATAGCTCCCCTGGTACAGACGAACGCACTGCTCCCGATATATATCAATAGACGGTATCAATTCCATAGCTTCACGGTATTCTAGCAAGTTGCCAGTAATTAGTCAACGGGTTTATTTTCTTGAAATCTATCTCTTCCGCAGAGGCCCAATATTTATTGAAACATCTATAATGGTTAAAGAGGGGGCTGCGAGCCCCCTCGCTCCATAATTTTTTAACGCCCATTTTTAACGGGCTCACTAACGCTCGCCCTAAATGGGCTAAAATTATTCCACTACCCCCCGTCGCTTCTGCAAGGCAGGCGTCTCCCACGCGGCAACGGTGTGTCAATGTATAAGCGCACTAATCACACGGCGCTGTTCGCAAAACACGGCAACAGTACCACGCTAGCCCCACATCAATGTATGGTGCGGCGCTCGCGCGCCGCCAACAACAGCTACATATCCATACATTCGTTGACTTCGATAGCAAGATCACCGGCAAACGGACAGCTCTTGGCAATCTCGATAGCTTGATCCAAATCGCCGGCACTGATTATCGTATACCCGACAATTGCCGTACCATCCGGCAACCTGACGCCTTGCGCCTGCACCGAATCTTTCGTAACCATCCTCCCGGTTGCAAACGGATTTCCCGCATCAGCGACTTTCCCCTGCTCTTGCAGCTTCCCCAACCACTCGCCCCAGGCTTTCATCGACTTTTCAGTCTCTTCTGTCTGGGGAGATTCGGGGTTAGCCCAATAGAGAAAAACAAATTTTTTCATACGCACCTCCTCTTGTGTGTGTTTTCAGTATATATGTTTTTCAAATAAAAAACAGGCATCTCTCTGTACACAAGATAGTATCCCCGCAAACGCAGGTGTGACGTATGCTTTGCATAGGCGACCGGGGGTAGCGGAGGACAGCGAAGTGCGCGGCGGGCGAGCGTGAGTGAGCCCGTAACCTGCGCGGCGCAGGTTAGCGCACTGGTACCCTCTCTCTGTGCGCGGCACAGAGAGAGGGTACGCTGGCCGTAGCGAGGGGGCCGGCAGCCCCCTCCTAAACATTCTGCTTGCCTTGACTATATCTGTCTGATTGTGATACTATTCCATAAGGTTGATTTAATGAGTGATTACAATGTAGATGGTGCGGATAAGCGGGCGCGGTATGCCGGCGGAAAACGAGAGGTATGGCAGAATACCCTGGAGTCTATCAGGGCTCTTATTTCTGAAACCGAGGATGAGCTGCGCGACCACGGTGCGGATACGACGGTAACAAAGAAGAATATCTATAAACAGGCCAGTCCCGAGAAGCGGCGGCGCATTGATGCCATACTGCACGGGACCCTGCTGCCTGGCAGTGCGGTTATCGGTATGGATAATCTAACGGAGCTGTACAAGCTGTCGGCATCCGGGAAGTCCTGCCTGATACTCATGGAGCACTACAGTAACTTTGATTTTCCGGGAATGATTTACCTGCTGTCCGAACAGGGCGGGGTGAGTGCAAAGATTGGAGAGTCTATCGTCCCGATGGCGGCGATGAAGCTGAACGAGGAGAACTCGATGATTTCCTCGCTCACGGATAGTTATACGCATATCAGCATTTTTCCGGCGCGGCGGGTCGACCAGTTGGCTACCGCCGACCACGGGGACCCGGAGTTAAAGAAGGCGCGCGAGATTAACCACGCGGCATTGAAAAAGATGCGTGAGCTGAAGACCAGCGGGAAGATAATTCTGATGTTTCCCAGCGGGACGCGGTACAAGCCGGATAACCCGCAGACCAAGCGGGTTGTGAAGGCGGCGGATTCGTTTATGCGGCGCTTTGAGTATGTTATATTCGGCGGTATTGCCGGGAACACCCTGCTTATCAACAACCCCAAGGATATGCTGTCGGACATTGTCTGTCAGGATGTAGTGGCGTATGCGTTTGGCAAGGTGCATGCCTGCAAGCAATTCCGCCGCGAGGTAGAGGATGCGGTGGAAGGCAGCCCGGATCGGCGCGACCTGGGTATGCATGTGGTTGAGCGCATTGAACGGGAGCTGGAGCAGCTGCACGTCGTTGCCGCAGATTACCGGCAGCAGCATATTCCGAAAAATTACAAAGAGAATACGAAAAAATAAATATAGAGAGTGGTGTAATAATGAGTACAATACAGAGCGTGCGTGCACGCGAGATTTTAGATTCGCGCGGAAACCCGACGGTTGAGGTTGATGTCCATCTTGATGATGGGTCGTGCGGGCGGGCGGCGGTGCCGTCTGGGGCGTCGACCGGTGAACACGAGGCCGTGGAGCTCCGTGATGGGCGCAAGAGCCGCTACGCCGGGAAAGGCGTTTTGAATGCGGTGGAGAATGTTAACGAGCGGCTGGCGAAGGCGCTCATCGGCATGCCTGCTTCCAGGCAGGTGGAGATTGACCGCACTATGATTGCACTGGACGAGACGCCCAACAAGAACAAATACGGGGCTAACGCTATCCTGGGTGTATCGTTGGCGGCGGCGCGGGCGGCGGCGGCATCCCTGGGGGTACCGTTGTACCGCTACCTGGGTGCGTTTCACTGCAACCAGCTGCCCGTACCGATGGCGAATATTTTGAACGGCGGTGCGCACGCCGATAACTCGGTCGACTTTCAGGAATTCATGATTATGCCCGTCGGGGCGCCGAATTTCCGTGATGGGTTGCGGATGATTGTGGAGATATTCCATATCCTCAAAGGCATACTGAAAGCCCGCGGGCTCAGTACCAATGTCGGTGACGAGGGCGGGTTTGCCCCGAACTTGCGGGAGAACGAAGAGGCCATCGAGCTGATTCTGTCGGCAATCGATAAAGCCGGGTACCGGTCGGGGCGTGATATCATGATTGCCCTCGATCCTGCCACCAGCGAATTTTATGACAAAAGCAAGCGCGCCTATGTGTTCAAGAAGTCCGATAACCGGGCCCTGTCCAGCAACGAAATGGTCGACTATTGGAAAAACTGGGTGCAGCAGTATCCGATTATTTCAATCGAGGACGGCATGGCCGAGGACGACTGGGAAGGATGGCGCGATCTCACTATGACTATTGGTGATTCCGTGCAGCTGGTGGGTGATGACCTGTTTGTTACCAACACCGAACGGCTGCAGCGGGGTATTCGCGAAAAAGTCGGGAATTCCATACTCATTAAGGTCAACCAGATTGGTACCCTTACCGAAACCTTTGAGGCGGTCGATATGGCGCGGCGTGCGGGGTACACGGCGGTTGTCTCGCACCGCAGCGGCGAAACCGAAGATGCGTTTATAGCCGACCTGGCCGTTGCCCTGGAGACCGGGCAGATAAAAACCGGATCGCTGTCGCGCTCGGATAGATTGGCAAAATACAATCAACTCCTGCGCATTGAGGAAGATTTAGGATCAGAGGCCCGCTACCCGGGACTTACTACGTTTACCTCTATTGATGCATCCAGCGGACGCGCCTCTAAGGGCGAGTAATTACCAGCGTTTTTGCTTGTGCCCGTGGCGCTTCCGCCATTCGGGCGTAAAGCGGTTATAAAATACCTGTACCCCAACGAAGGCCTGGAATAAAAACCTGCTGGTGTCGCTGGGTTTGAATATACTAAACCCCATACTCGCTTCATTCGGATTATTTGTCAGCTCAAGTTCATTGAACACATACCCGGTAGAGAGGTCCAGGATCACATTTACAATACCGTGCAATACATCAATATTAGTAGAGAGGTTCAGCAGAATAGTATGCTCCAGCAGCGTCTCGTCAAGTATAACAGTCTGCAGCGGGGACGAGGATAACTCGTGCCACGGGTCGGCGGGCGCCTTGCTCCCGGATACTACATACTCCAGCCCGAGATCCACATCCCAGGTATCAAAAAACCGATTTTCGTACTCTACCCGGAAGGCAAGGTTGTTTTCGCCGTGCTTGTAGCCAATGTAATTATCAAAATACCACAGTGTTTTCGTTTCGCTTCGGTTATTTTCATACTGCGCGGTGGGAAAGTAGGTGTACGGGTAGACGTTAGTAGGCCGCAGGTTGGCAAAAGCGTATTTGGTTGCACCGGCGTGATAGAATCCGAACCGTCCAACCGGACTGTCGTAACTATATCCCGCCGACCACGCCAGTTTCTGTGCAAATTCATCAGGAGCGCGTATCGGCTGAATATCATCAAATAAGAACTGCAGGAAACTGTAGTGGGTATCATCGTTGTATTCCAGAAAAACGCCTATGAGTCCGTTGGGGTCGGGCTCTGTTTCCCGGGGACTGCCCGGTGTGGAATAAATGAGCTGAGTAATTTGTACCGGTACCGGTACAAAGAAATAGAGCGGATTAAACACCTGTCCGGTGTAGACAATCGATTCCTGATACCCCAGTGTAAAATGTTCGGCAAACTTTACGCCGAAGGTGCGGTAATTCATCCCGCGGTCATCAAAGTTATAAGTCGACCCGCTTAGTTCGTTCAACCCCGCCCACTGGGTAGAGACAAACACATGCTCGCCCTCATAGGAAAAGCCAACCGTCGGAAGCGGGCTGGGGTTAGAGTTAATATACAGCGAAAACGGACTGTCAATTCTATCCTGCAGGGTGTGGTACCCGCCGGTAAAATAAAATTCCTTATAATCAATCCCTATCAGGCCTTCGTGGATGTCCCACCAATTGTCGCCGTAAATAGGTTCACCGATGAATTTACCCTGGTTGGTAAAGCCGATTGCCGCGCTGACAAAGAAAAAGTCGTGTTCGTAGTCAAAAAACAGGGTGGTATCGTAGTACAGGTCATTCCAATCCTGGTGGCCTTTACCGATGTCGTACGTGCCGCCCGCAAGGATGCCTATCTGTAAATCCTGGAGTGAGGGCGGGACGTGTGCCCATACGTCAACATCCTGTGTCTGCGCTCCTGCCCGCGGTACCAGGAAGACGCCGAATAACAGCATCGCAACAGAAACGGCCCGCAGTTTTTGATACATATATATAGAGTGTATACAAAACAGTGCCTTGACACAAGCACCGCCGCTCCATAAAATTACAGTACGCCCGAGTGGTGAAATTGGTAGACACGCTAGGTTCAGGGTCTAGTGACTGAAAGGTCATGGAGGTTCAAGTCCTCTCTCGGGCAAAAATTATGGTGCAGAAAACGCTTGCGCTGCTGTTACTATCTATCCTGGGCGCCGCCGCCCCCCTGGCGGCAGTTGATGCCGATGGTGAAATACTCTATTCCGGCCAGCTCCGCCCCCCTGGGCGCCGCCACTCGCCCCTATCAGGTACCTGGCACATCGTTATGCACGAAGACGGTACCCGCACCCTGGTTCTCGGCGAGGATTTTCGGGCGAACAGCGGGCCTGATCTTAAAATATTTTTCTCGTCCCTGCCTCTGCGGCGGATAAACGGCGAGAACGCCGCCTCTGCGTATTCGGTGCGCATCGGCCGGCTCAAGCAGCCGCGCGGCGCACAGCACTACTCCCTCCCGGAGTCGCTTGATCTCGATACCCACCGGACGTGGGTGGTACACTGTGAACGCTACGCCCACCTCTGGGGCGGGGTTGAACTTACCCCCCCGCCGCTGTCCGCAGAGCCAGAGCAGCCGGCGGATAACTAACAGCGGCATGCCCTCGGCGCGCGCCGGGGATGCCAGTTGCGGTAAATAGCGCCCGATTTCGGCGCAAAAAAACTTTTAAAATTTTTTGCAAAAACCCTTGACACTGGTTGGGTATTTGCACATACTATACTTATGCGGTGAATTGTACTGTGTATGGTTTAGTGCTGTAATTTAATTTATTTAGGAGGGAATAGTAGATATGAAAAAAACTATTCTATTAGTACTGGCACTTGTGCTGGTAAGTGGATTTGTATATGCCGCAAATGTTAGCGGTAAATTAGAAGCGAAGGCGCAAATAGGGTTTGGCGAAAGCACCCAACCGTTTGCGAATAATGGTGTGTTCACCTTTGAGCCGAACATAACCGGCGCGGTGGATGAATACAACAGTGTAACTATTGAGTTGCGCTTGTTTGGTGACGTCATTGAGACGAACTCCCGTGATGGGTCAACGACCAATAACGAAAAGGTTACCATTCCGGCAGGTACCAGTATTCAAACTGGTTCGTTCTTCATCAACTCGGATATTGCGGGTGCATTAGGATGGACCGAGGCATCCGGCGGCTTTAACCTTAAGGTAAAAGCTGGTTACTTTGGACCAGAGACCACTGAGGTCGGTCAAATTAAGAGCATCGTTGAGAGTTCGGACACAGCTGATTTCGGCCTTGCTTCCGGTGGTGGTAGTGAGTTCACCGTTGGTTACACTGACTACATCAATGTTCTGATTGGTCTGAAGTACGGCGACGCGGATGATGATCCTACTATTGACCGTTTTGGCTGGTTTGTTAACCCCTACGGGAAAGCCGTGTTAGGGCCTGGTACTCTTGAGTACAGTGTCTACTTCGGTACGGCTACTGAGATTGCAACCGGTACCCTTGGTGTTGGTCTTGAGTACAACAACATTGCGCTTGGCGATGATCTCTCTCTCGGTATTGGTGGAGAGTTCAACTACACTCTTGTTGAAAGCGGCGACGCTCCTTTTAACTATGGAGCAAATTTGGTACTTGATGTATCCAACTGGCTTGACGTTGACCTCGCTCTTGGTGGTAACCAGGAAGAAATTGTCAATCAGGTCGGTGTTGGGCTTGGGGTGAACAACCCCAGTGAGACTCTTGGGCTGTCCATTGAAACAGAAATTGGTCTGGCAGAGAATGCTCCTATCAGAATCAATCCTGATCTGTGGTTCAAAGCAGGCGCGGCTACATTTACCGCTGGTGTAGACCTCAGGGATATTAATGATCCTGATGGAAATAGCACCTTTGGTAATTCGGTTTTTGACCTGATTATCTCTTTATCCTTCTAGGGTACAGAGCGACTACAAGTCTAAACCCCCTCGGCGAGGGGGTTTTTTATTTAATAGTGTGTTTTTATTATCGCGGGAGCGCGGAGCCCCGAGAGGGAGAGAGAGACGCACAGCGGCGGCGAGGCGCGCGGCGCGCGGGGCGGTCTATTGTTTCTCTAACTGCACCGTCAGGGGCGGGGCGTCGCAGAGCTCTGCAGGGCCGAAGTACTGAATAGCACCAGGGTACCGGTAGGCGTCTTCGATGGCCCAATTCTGCCGCTGGGTAGCAAACAGATTGAACGCTGGTCCTTTTAGATCGACCAGTCCTTTTGCAATAACTCCTTTGTCGCTGCCGCTCCGGCGTTCCACGGTCATCATAGAGGTAATCGGCACCGCACCGGCGCTCCATGTCCCGCGGTCGGTGGCGGATATGTTGTGCACCGCCGCCATGTACCCGCTTTTGCGGGCGGTTACCAGCAGGGCGGCACTGTGCCCGAGGGCGTAACAGTAATCGGTATCAAAGTTAGTGGGAAAGGCACAGCGGCCCTCGTACCCCAGGAAGTGGTGTTGGGCAGAAAACTTAACGCCCTCGCGCTTGCTCTTGGGCATCTGGCGCAGGGTGACGGTGATCATATCCAACAGCAGCTGTTCGGTATCGATGCGCGATACCTGGACATTGCCGTGCGGGTCGCGGTTTAGCAGCAGCTGGCGCTGAATCGGATTGGGGAGCGACGAGAACACGTACGACAGCTCCACCGATAGCTTGCGGTTAATGAATTCGGCCTGCTCTTCGAAGGTACGGAGAGAAGAAAAGTATTCCCCGCGCTCCACCAGGAGTTCGTTGAGGGCAGCGATGAGTTTGCCGATTTCCGGGATAAACTCTATAAGCCCCTCGGGGATCAGGGCAACTCCAAAGTTGGCTCCGGCCTGGCCGCGCCGTACAATAATTTCGGCCAGCTCGTCCACCAGGTCCCGCAGGGTAAGCTGCCGGGCTGCTACCTCTTCGGAGATAACGCAAATATTGGGATGGGTCTGCAGGGCGCACTCCAGGGCGATGTGTGATGCCGAGCGCCCCATGAGTTTCACGAAGTGCCAGTATTTACGTGCCGACTTCGCATCGCGGCAGATGTTGCCGATGAGCTCGCTGTAGGTTTTGGTTGCGGTATCGAAGCCGAAAGAGATGGGGATGTACGGGTTCTTGAGGTCGCCGTCAATGGTTTTGGGCACGCCGACAACAGCGGTATCACATTTTTGCTCCATAAAGTACTCTGCCATCAGGGCGGCGTTGGTGTTGGAATCATCACCCCCGATAACAACGATAGCGTCCAGCCCGAGGTTTTGCGAAATAGCCTGTACCTGGTCAAATTGCTCTTTGCTTTCCAGCTTGGTTCTGCCCGAGCCGATCATATCAAAGCCCCCGCTGCCCCGGTAGCGGTTGATAACCTCGTCGGTGAGGTCGCGGTAGCGCCGCTCCAGCAGCCCCGATGGGCCGCCGATAAATCCGATAATCTTCGATTTTTTATTGCCGCTGCGCAGGGCATCGTGCAGCCCGCAAATAACGCTGTGCCCGCCGGGCGCTTGTCCGCCGGAGAGAATAACGCCAACCGTAAGCTGGCGGGTTATGCCGTTGTCCTTGACGGTGGTGCACTCCAGGGCGGGCTGTCCACTGCTGTTCGGCAATAACTTGGCGATACGCGGATCGGGTTTTTCCTGTGCAGCGTCTGCGGTTTCCTGCAGTCCTACGTGCTGGATATTTTCCTGGAATATCCGGGGGAGTTTCGGGGTATATTTTTGCCTCTCAGCATGGAGGGGTGAAAGTACATCGGTACGTGCCATAATGTATGTAGTATAGCAATATTTTACAGGTAACGGCAATACCCTCAGGAAGGGGGGGTGGTGCCCCCTGGCACCTCCGACGGGGCGCTTGTGCCCCTACACTACCTCAATTACGGCAAATGACGCCTGCGTCTTCACTGTGACCGCAATTGTGAGAACCAATAGCACTTGCTCGACAATCAATCAGGCGAGATTCAGTGCCCACACAGTCAACGTCATCTAGCCAAATAGCACCAGTTCCTTGACCAAAGGCCGCAAACGACCTGGCTGCAGCGCCAGTTGCGGAAAATCCGAGTTCTCGGCAAACTACCATCGCGTCAGGGTCGCCCCAAAAGTCATCGCATACCGTGCCCCATGCGCCGTTGTGAAATATCTCCACCCTGCCCTCTCGTTCATTGCTCCCGCCTACCAGACGAATGGCAAGTGGCGGTTGAACACACGCTGAGTTACTAAGAACATAGTCGGCACTGTCGCAAGACTGACAATTTATCATGCCTGCCGCCGGGGCTATGTCATCTACTGGTGTGCCGTTAGGACAAATAAATCGAGTAGTAATGGGCTCGCAAGAATTGTTGGCAGTTAGCGTATATGTATCATCGCAGTCTTCACAACTGAAAGCACCTGGTATTGGGGATAGACCAGATGTCGGGGTGCCGTTTATGCATGCATACGCACCAAAACAGGTAGCGCTTGCCATGTCCAGAGTGTACCCTGTATTACAATCACTACACTGCACGCCGCCGGTGGGCGAGCTCCTAGATACCGGGGTACCATTTGGGCATGTGTATTCCGCAAAACAGGCAGCACTTGCCATGTCCAGAGTGTACCCTGCATTACAACCACTACACTGCACGCCGCCGGTGGGCGAGCTCCCAGGTACCGGAGTACCATTTGGGCATGTGTATTCCGCAAAACAGGTAGCACTTGCCATGTCCAGAGTGTACCCTGCATTACACATAGCACAGTTCTGATCGCCGGCGGGTGACAAACCCGGTGCGGGGGTGCCGTTTTGGCATGTATACCCGCCAGTACAGGTAGCAGTTTCACTGTCCAGTTCATGCCCTGCATTACACATTTCGCATCGCTGTTCGTTTTCAGTTGTTGTTCTGCCCGTGACCGCCGTGCCGTTTACACAAATATAGTTGTAGGTTGTTGCACCTACCTCTGCATCTTCACATGCAGTTACCGCCAGTAAGAAAATACTAACCAAAGTAATTATTCCAGCAATTTTTATTTTGTAATTCATTTTTTCAACTCTCCTGTTTTTCATCTCTCTCTCCTTTATGGTGCCGCCGGCGTTGCGGTTGCCGTTACTGGGTGTGATATGTTTCCTGCAGTATCAACCGCGATTATCGAGACGGTATATTGGGTACCGTTGGTGAGCCCGGTAATACTTGCGGTACTGGTACCAGTGGCTACCGAAAGCGGCTGGGTACCGGTGACTGGATCCCATGTAACGCTGACGCTGGCGAAATCCGTGTCAGAGGGTGCAGTCCATGATAGTGATATACTGGTGTCGCCAGCGGTAGCCATAGGCCCGGTTACCGGATTGACGAACGAATCTGCGGTAGCAGTTTGGGCAGCGGAGGCAAATGAGGCGTTATCTACAATATCTACGGCGGCGACAGTGAACGAATACTGGGTACCATTCTCTAGCCCGGTAATGACGGCATTGTCTCCTCCTCTCCTGACTGCAAGAGGTGAGATTTGATCTCCGTCGGTTGGTGACCATCTCAGTACGGCATGGGAAAAGTCGGCATCAGTGGGATTAGTCCATGTGAGTAATACGCCGCCACCGCTAATAGCATTGGCCGCTAGTGCGGTGGGCGTTGGCGGAGCTGTGTCGTCAATCGTAATCATGCCGGGTTGGCTAGCCGCTGACATATTTCCTGCAGCGTCAACGCTAACTGCGGTAAATGTATATTCGGTACCGCCGGTAAGACCAACTATGGGGGGAGCGATGCGTCTTCCCGCTGCAACCGTAAGGGGTGATGATGGAAGTCCGTCGGTAGGTTCCCATGACAGCAAGATATTCGCCAAATCAGAGTCAAATGGCTCTGTCCAAACTACCTGTACTCCGCGGAAGGAATTTTGGACGGCCCTGAGGTTGGTGACCAACCCAGGAGGAGTGGTATCGGGAGATGCAGAGGGAAGGGTGCCCCGGACATGGCTCCGGCTTACCGGGGAGTCGCTAAAATACATGTGATCAATCGTTATGGTCTCGCAAGGACCGCCAGAGTGGTCTATAAGTTGGAAACGGAGCGTTTGGTTCATGTAAGCACTAACATCAATGGATTGCCAAAGGTCCTCGTTTCCATAGCTGGAACTGTAAAGGTTTTCAGCACAGCCCCGCGGAGTCATGCGTAAAACTGCCTCGGATGCAGTGGCAGCATCGTTATCGCCGGCAAATAGACGGAATTCGGTGGTGGTACCTGACGGATCGGCACCGCTGAGGGCTACGCTGGGCATCGAACCCGCCACCGATCCTCCTCCGAGCAGGAAATTAAGGTAGCGGGCGGTAACTGTAAAGGCGGGAGAGGTGATGGTTACTCCTGTTGATTGCCGACACCCGGTGCCATGGATATTGCATGTACTAAGGGGATTGGCACCAATCCGGCCGCGGGCGGCATCAGTGCCAAAGATACCGGCAAGCCCATCCTCGGCGGGGGCCGTGGCACCCTGGGTCAGGATTCCGTCCGAATATTCCCATCCATCATCGGTGCTCAGAGTTGATGCGTCATCAAAGCCGCCAAAGAGCGCGGTGGGTTCCCCGGTGGCGGGGTCAAAGCCGCCGGCGTGGAGACGGATGTAAGTACCTCCGGCGATAGCAGTAGATGGGTTACCAAGAAATGACGGCCGGGCATTGGACCATTGGTCCTGACGTAGTCCCCACGGCTGGTCGCTAAAAAAGAAGTGATCAACGTTAATGCTTCCCTCGCCTTCGTCGCGGATGATGATGCGGATATTACTATCGTCTTCAGCCATCTCGCTTTCCAGATCAATGCTTCGCCAGTCAAAATCTGAGCTAATATACCCAGGGGTGCTGTATAGCGGCTGGATACGGGCAATGTCGTTGGTTGAGTCGTCAAGATCTGAAAAACTGTCTTCGCTGTCTAGAATGATGACTGCGATGTGGGCTTCACCGGAGGTTCCGGCGATGAGGAAGTTAAGATAGCGGTGGGTCACCGGAACGGGAGGGGAGATAAGCGTGCCCATTTCTGGACAGGTGGTCCCAGCGTCTGGCTGACAACTATTGAAACTTCTTTGCCCTACGAATCCAGCATCGCTGTTGGGAATTGAGATGCCGACCCAGGCATTGATGTCGCGAGGATTGGCAAAATCACCTGTGGCGACCCATCCGGCATCAAGCAGTGCTTGCGGGCTTTCAAAATCGGCAGCGAGAGAGGGAGCTGTGTCAGATCCTACCGGGGAAGTTACCTGGGTGGCGAGTAGCGAGGATGTGGAGGATGAAGGTTGCAGTACGCATGCAGCGTCATTGAGAATGTAACCGAAATAACACCGGGTACAGAGTTCTGTGAGCGGCTCCTCGGTACGAGACGTACCGGGGTCTGCCATTCCGTTTTCGCAGGTGTATAGGGGGAATATTTCAATATGCTCGCCGGGCTGTGCCTCATCTGGACAGGATATCAGCAGTAGCGGCAGGGCTACGGTACTTAGGATTACGCATGCTTTAGCAAGCACGCGGGCAATCGGGAATATCGTGGGTTGCGTTGTGTTTGTTATGATAGTTTTCATCATTACCTCCAAATTAATTATATGGTATTAATTATATGTATACACACCAGGGAGTGTCAAGGATTTTGGCAAAATATTTTTAAAATTTTTATGTCAATAGGGCGCGGTAACCCATGCAAATTTTGCGCGCCAGGTATGCGAGGGCGGCGCGCCCTGCGGGGGCGGCACCGCACAGCAGAGTGCCTCGCAGCTCTACACTAACTCAATTACGGCTGGCAAATGACGCCTGCATCTTCAGCGTGACTGCAATTATGAGTACCAAGAGAATCTGCTGGACAATCAATTAGGCGATCTTCAGTGCCCACACAGCGAACGTCATCTAGCCAAATCTGACCAGTTCCTTGACCAAAGGCCGCCTGCGACCTGGATACCGCTCCAGTGGCAGAAAATCCAAGCTCCCGACACACTACCGCCGCATTATCATTGTCCCAAAAGTCATCGCACACCGTGCCCCATACGCCATCGTGATATATCTCCACCCTGCCCTCTCGGTCATTGCTCCCGCCTACCAGACGAATGGGAATAAAAACACACTCCGCGTTATCGTTAAGACCATAGCCAGCGTCGCAAGACTGACAATTTGTTATGCCTGGTGCCGGGGCCAGGTCGTCTACTGGTGTGCCGTTAGAACAAATATATTGACCAGTAGGCTCGCAAGAATTGTTGGCAGTTAGCGTATATGTATCATCGCAGTCTTCACAACTGAAAGCACCCGGTATTGGGGATAGACCAGATGTCGGGGTGCCGTTTATGCATGCATACGCACCGAAACAGGTAGAGGTTGCAGCGTCCATGGTGTACCCTGCATTACAACCACTACACTGGACGCCGCCGGTGGGCGAGCTCCCAGGTACCGGGGTACCATTTGGACATGTGTATTCCGCAAAACAGGCAGCACTTGCCATGTCCAGAGTGTACCCTGCATTACAATCACTACACTGGACGCCGCCGGTGGGCGAGCTCCCAGGTGCCGGGGTACCGTTTGGACATGTGTATTCCGCAAAACAGGTAGCGCTTGCCATGTCCAGAGTGTACCCTGCATTACACATAGCACAGTTCTGATCGCCGGCGGGTGACAGACCCGGTGCGGGAGTGCCGTTTTGGCATGTAAACCCGCCGGTACAGGTACCAGTTTCACTATCCAAAGTATGCCCTGTATGACAGCTAATACATTGCTGTTCGCCCTCGGTTGTTGTGCTTCCCGTGTCTGCCACGCCGTTTACACAAATATAGTTGTAAGTTGTTGTTGGAACTACTTCTGCATCTTCACACGCGGTTACCGCCAGCAAGAAAATACTAACTAGGGTAATTAGTCCAGTAATACTTATTTTGTAATTCATTTTTTCAACTCTCCTGTTTTTCATTCTCTCTCTCCTATGGCGCCGGCGTTGCGGTTGCCGTTTCCACCGTTGATCGGTTTCCTACAGTATCAACCGCGACTATCGAGACGGTATATTGGGTGCCGTTGGTGAGCCCGGTAATACTTGCGGTACTGGTACCAGTGGCTACCGAAAGCGGCTGGGTACCGGTGACTGGATCCCATGTGATGCTGACGCTGGCGAAATCCGTGTCGGTGGGTGCAGTCCATGATAGTGATATACTGGTGTCGCCAGCGGTAGCCGTAGGCCCGGTTACCGGATTGACGAACGAATCCGCTGTGGCGGTTTGGGCAGCAGAGGCATCTGAAACATTACCTGCGATATCTGCGCCGGCAATGGTAAACGAATACTCGGTACCATGCGTTAGCCCGGTAACAGCAGCACGGGTTCCCCTGACTGTGAGAGGCGAGGTTTTATCTCCCTCGGTTGGCGACCATGTCAGCACCGCATAGGCATAGTCGGTATCAGGGTTGGTCCAGGTGAGTAATATATGGCCATTGACAATAGAATTGGCTGTAAGTGCAGTAGGCGTTGCCGGAGCTGTGCCATCGGCCGCAACCACGCTGGGCTGGGCGGCTGTTGACATATTTCCCGCGGTGTCAACGCTGACTGCGGTGAACGAATACTCGGTGCCGTCGGTAAGACCGGTTATGACAGCTGTGCGTGTTCCCGCGTCAACCATGAGGGGTGATGTTTGATCTCCATCAGCTGGTTCCCATGACAGTAAGGTATGCGATAGATCGGAATCAAATGGTTCTGTCCAGTCTACCTGTGCGCTGCCATCGGGTCCCTGGAGGGCCCTGAGGTTAGTGATCAAACCCGGGGGGGTGCTATCGGGAGACGCAGAGGCAAGAGCGCCCCGGACATTGCTCCGGCCTACCGGGACGTCGCTAAAATACATATGATCAAGAGTTATGTGCTGGCAATTAAACGAAGAGTTGTCTATTAGTTGAAAGCGGAGCGTTTGGTTTCGGTAAGCACTAACATCAATGGATTGCCAAAGTGTTTCGTCTCCATAGTCGGGAGCGTAGAGATTTGCAGCACAACGCTGCGGCGACATGCGCAAAACTGCCTGAGACGGAACGGCGGCATCATTATCGCCGGCAAATAGACGGAATTCAAGGTTGGTATTTGGCGGGGCGTTACCGTTGAGAGCCACGCTGGGTGTCATGTTTTCCCCTCCCGCTCCTCCTGCGAGCAGGAAATTAAGATAACGGCCGGTAACTGGAAAGGCCGGAGAGGTGATGGTTATGCCTGTTGAGCGCGGACAAACAGAACTGGTGATACCGCACGTGCTAATGGGGTTAGCACCAATCCGGCCGCGGGCGGCATCACCGTCAAAGAGGCCGGCAAGTGCAGCCGTGCCGGGGGCCGTGGCATCCTGGACCAGGATACCGTCTGAGTACTCCCATCCATCGTCGGTGCTCAGGGTTGCGGCGTCATCAAAACCGCCGAAGAGCGCGGCGGGTTGCCCGGTGGCGGGGTCAAAGCCGCCGGTATGGAGACGGAAATAGGTGGAATTGTCGATGGCAACAGCTGAGTCACCAAGAAATGACGGCCGGAGGTTGGACGATTCGTCCTGACGTAGCCCCCATGGCTGGCCGCTAAAGAAGAAGTGGTCGACGTTAATACTTCCCTCTCCTTCGTCGCGGATGATGATGCGGATATTGTTATCGGTTTCGGCCATCTCGCTTTCCAGATCAATGCTCCGCCAGTCAAAATCTGAGCTAATATACCCAGGGGTACTGTATAGCGACTGGATACGGGCAATGTCGTTGGTTGAGTCGTCAAGATCTGAAAAATCATCCTCGCTGTCTAGAATGATGACTGCAATGTGGTCTTCACCGGGCGTTCCGGCAATGAGGAAGTTAAGATAGCGGTGGGTCACTGGTACGGGAGGAGAGATAAGCGTGCCCGCTTCTGGACAGGTGCTCCCAGCACCTGGCTGACAGCTATTGAAACTTCTTTGTCCTACGAATCCGGCATCGCTGCTGGGAAGCGAGGCGCCGACCCAGGCATTGATGGTGATAGGGTCGACAAAATCTCCCGTAGCGGCCCATCCGGCATCAAATAACACTTGCGGGTTTTCAAAATCGGCAACGATGGTGCCGGATCCTGCCGGCGGGAGGGTTATCTGGGTAGCGGTAGAGAGCGTGGGCTGTGGTACGCATGTAGCATTCGCGATAACATAGCCAAAGTTACAACGAATGCAGAATTCTGTGGGAGGCTCCGTGACGGTACGCGTTGTACCGGTTTCTGCCGTTCCGTTCTGGCAAATGTATAGGGGGGATATTTGAACATGCGCCCCCCCGCCAGACTGTGCTTCATCCGGACAGGATACCAGGAGCAGCGATAAGGCTACGGTACTTAGGATTATGCACGCTTTAACAAGTACGCTGGCAACCGGGAACCGGGTGGGTTGCGTTATTTTTACTATGATATGTTTCATCATTTCCTCCGAATTAATTATACGTCATTAATTATAGTATTAGCGTTAAGGTGTGTCAAGTATTTTGGCAAAAAATTTTTAGAATTTTTTATGTCAATAGAGCATAGTAAACAATGCAAATTCCGCGCATCAGGTATGCGGGGGGGGGGCGGCGCGCCCTGCGGGGGCGGCGCGCCCTGCGGGGGCGGCACCGCACAGTAGAGCGCCCTCGCGGCTCTACACTAACTCAATTACGGCTGGCAAATGACGGCTGCATCTTCAGAGTGACTGCAATTATGAAGACCAATAGCAGGTGCCGGACAATCAATTAGGCGATCTTCAGTGCCCGCACAGTTAACGTTATCTAGTAAAATTCTACCAGTTCCTTGACCAAAAGCCGCAAACGCCCTGGCCATCGCACCATCTGCGGAAAATCCAAGCTCCCGACACACTACCGCCGCGTCAGGGGCGTCCCAGAAGTCATCGCATACCGTACCCCATGCGCCCTCATGAAATATCTCCACCCTGCCTGCCAGTTCGCTGCTCCCGCCTGCCAGACGAATGGCAAGCTGAGCACATGTTGAGCTATCGCCATCAAAAACATAGCCAAAATTACAAGACTGACACTTTACCGTGCCTACTGCCGGTGCCGGGCCGCCTGCTGGTACGCCGCCGGGGCAAACAAATTGAACCGCAGGGGCGCAAAGGTTGTCGGGAGTTAGTGTGTATAAATCATCGCAACCTTGACAACTGAAAGCTCCCGGTATTGGGGACAGACCGGGTGTCGGGGTGCCGTTTAGGCATGCATACTCGCCGAAACAGGTGGAAGTTGCGGCGTCAAGAGTGTACCCTGTATTACAACCAGTACACCGCTGTTCGCCGGTGGGCGACAGACCTGGTGCCGGGGTGCCGTTTTGGCATGTATATCCGCCGAAGCAGGTAGCACTGGCACTGCCAAAAATAAATCCTTCGTTACAACTAATGCACCGCTGTTCACCTTCAATTGTTGTGTTTCCCGGGTCTGCCTCGCCATTTACACAAATATAGTTGTAGGTTGTTGGGCCTACCCCTGCATCTTCACACGCGGTTACAGTTAGCAAAAGAATACTAATTAGAGCAATTGCTCCGGCAATTTTTATTTTGTAATTCATTTTTTCAACTCTCCTGTTTTTCATCTCTCTCTCCTACTGCACCGCCGGCGTTGCGGTTATCGTTTCCACGGTTGATCGGTTTCCTACAGTATCAACCGCAACTACCGATATGGTATATTCGGTACCGTTGGTGAGCCCGGTAATACTTGCAGCAGTAGTGCCAGCGGCTGCCGAAATCGGCTGTGTGGTGGTGCCTTCGGCTGGCTCCCATGTGATGTTGACGCTAGCCAAATCTATGTCGACGGGCGGGATCCATGTTAATATTATATTGGCATCGCCCGGGATAGTCATCAGCGTGGTTACCGGATCGACCAATGAATCCGCGGTAGCCGTTTGGGCAGCAGAGGCATCTGAAGTATTGCCTGCGATATCTGCGCCGGCAATGGTGAACGAATACTCGGTACCATGCGTTAGCCCGGTTACAACAGCACTGGTTCCCCTGACTATGAGGGGTTGGGTTTGATCTCCCCCGGTTGGTTCCCATTCCAGCACGGCATAGACAAAATCGGTATCAGTGGTGGGGTTAGTCCAGGAGAGTAATACACCGCCATCGACAGCAGCTCTGGCTGTAAATTCGGTGGGTGCTGCCGGAGCTGTGGCATCGACCGTAACCACGCTGGGCTGGCTAGCTGCTGACATATTTCCCGTGATGTCAACACTGACTGCAGTGAACGAATATTCGGTGCCGGCGGTAAGACCAGTTATGGCATCGGGACGTGTTCCCGGATCAACCATGAGGGGTGATGTTTGATCACCGTCGGCTGGTTCCCATGACAGTAATACGTGCGCCAGGTCAGAATCAAATGGTTCTGTCCAACTTACCTGTACGCTGCCTCCATCTCCCTGGACGGCCCTGAGATTGGTGATCAGAGCAGGGGGGGTGGTATCGGGGGATGCAGAAGGAAGGGTTGCACGGATATTACCTCGGCTTACCGGGGAGTCGCTAAAATACATGTGATCAAGATTTATGGTCTGACAACCACCGTCAGAGTTGTCTATTAGTTGGAAGCGGAGTGTTTGGTTCATGTACGCACTAACATCAATGGATTGCCAAAGTCGTTCGTCTCCATAGCTGGTAGCGTAGAGGCTGTCGGCACAACGCTGCGGCGACATGCGCAAAACTGCCTCAGACGCAGTAGCAGCAGTGTTATCGCCGGCAAATAGACGGAATTCAATGTTGGTATTTGACGGATCAGCGCCGTTGAGTGCCACGCTGGGTGTCGTGCTCCCCGATCCTCCCGAGAGTAGGAAATTAAGGTAGCGGCCAGTAACTGGAAAGGCGGGCGAGGTAATGGTTACGCCTGTTGAGCGCCGACAATCGGGATTGGTGATGCCGCATGTACTAATGGGATTAACACCAATTCGACCGCGATTAGAGTCGTTCTCAAAGAGGCCTGCAAGTGCAGCCGGTGCGGGGGCCGTGGCGTCCTGGGCCAGGATTCCGTCCGAGTATTCCCATCCATCGTCGGTGCTCAGGGTTGAGGCATCATCAAAACCGCCGAAGAGCGCGGCGGGTAGACCGGCGGCGGGGTCAAAGCCCCCGGTGTGGAGACGGATATACGTAGAACGGCCGATACTAGTAGATGGGTTGCCAAGAAATACCGGCCGGGAAGGGGACCATTGGTCCTGACGTAACCCCCACGGCTGGTCGCTAAGAAAGAAGTGATCGACGTTAATACCTCCGCGCCCTTCGTCACGGATGATGATACGGATACTGTTATCAATCTCGTCCATCTCGCTTCCCAGGTCAATGCTCCGCCAGTCAAAATCTGAGGTAATATACCCAGGGGCGGTGTATAGCGGCCGGATACGCGCAATACGGTTATTGGGGTCATCGAGATCTGAAGCATCGTGTTCGCTGTCTTGAATGATGACTGCGAGGTGGTCAGCATGGAATGCCGTCCCTGCAATGAGGAAATTAAGGTAGCGGTGGGTCACCGGTATGACGGGGGAGGTGAGCGTGCCATATTCCGGACACGCTCTCCCGGTGCCTGGCTGACAGCTATTGAAGCTTCTTTGTCCTACGAATCCTGCACCGTTATCGATACCGGGAAGCGAGTTGCCGAACCAGGCATCAATGTTGATAGGATCGGCAAAATCTCCCGTAGCGATCCATCCGGCGTCAAGCAGTGCTTGCGGGTTTTCAAAATCGGCAACAATAATAGAGGTTATACCAGATTCTACCGGCGGGAGGGTTACCTGGGTAGTAATAGAGGATGCGGACTGCGGCAGGCACGTAGCATTAGTATTATCAAGAATAAAGCCGGGGTTACACTGAGTGCAGAGTTCGGTAGGCTCCTGGGTACGCGCCGTACCGGTTTGTGCCGTTCCGTTCTGACAAGTATAGAGGGATATTTGAACATGCTCGCCTGGCTGCGCCTCATCCGGGCAGGATACCAGGAGCAGCGAGAGGGCTACGGTACTTAGGATTATGCACGCTCTAACAAGCACGCTGGCAACCGGGAACCTCGCAGGTTGTGTTGTTTTTACTATGATATGTTTCATCATTTCCTCCGAATTAATTATACGTCATTAATTATAGTATTAGCGTTAAGGTGTGTCAAGGATTTTGGCAAAAAATTTTTATAATTTTTTATATCAATTGAGCACAGTAAAATATACAAATTCCGCGCGCCAGGCATGGGAAGGGTGGCAGGCGCGTTTGCGCCTGCCAGACGCCGCGGGGTGTCGTGCGGCATCCTTCCTGTCAGGGGCGCGGCGGCCGAGCCCTGAGCACGCCGACCCCCCTTGTGCGCGCTTGCGCGTACAAGGGGGGTGGCGCCCAAACTATTGGCGTTGCGGATACAAAAGACATGCTGTATACTACTGGTATGAAGATATTTTTAGATACGGCGAAAATTGATGAGATTGAGAGCGCGCTTGCCCTGGGGGTGGTGGATGGGGTGACTACCAACCCTACGCACGTGGCGGCGGCGGGGATTGCGGTGAGTGAACTGTATCCGCAGATTTGTAAAATGGTACCGGGGCCGGTGAGTCTGGAGGCGATTGCGTTGGAAACAGATGCGATTATTGCCGAAGGCAGGGCGCTGGCGAAGATTGCCGACAATGTGGTGGTTAAGGTGCCGGTGACGCGCGAGGGTCTGGCGGCGGTGAAGGCCCTTGGGGCGGAGGGGATCCGGACGAATGTGACGACGGTTTTTTCGGCGACGCAGGCGCTGCTGGTGGCGAAGTGCGGGGCGACCTTTGTGAGTCCGTTTGTCGGGCGGCTTGATGCTATTGGGAACATTGGTATGTCGCTGGCCGAGGAGATTCGGCAGATATACGACAATTATGAATTTGCTACCGAGTTGCTGGTGGCGGCGGTGCGGCACCCTGAGCATGTGCTGCGGGCGGCGCTGATTGGTGCGGATATCTGCACTATGAATCTTGCGGTCTTGCAGCAGTTGTATGATCATCCGTTGACCGATGCTGGTATTGAGCAATTTCTGAAAGATTGGAGTAAGGTACCCGTATGAGTAAAAAATATAATTCGCTGATTGGCGGTAAGTGGGTCGCGGGGAAGAGCGGCGACTTTGACGTGGTCGATCCCGGGACAGGGGAGGCGTTTGCCGAGTGTTCGGGGATTGGGGGCGATGATGCGATGCGGGCTATTGACATCGCCGAGAAGGCGCGGGTGGCGTGGGAGCGGTTGCCGGCTATGGAGCGTGCCGATTATCTGTTGAAAGTATGTGTGCTTATGGAGCGGCGGCGCGATGAGATAGCTACCGAGTTGACAAAAGAGAACGGGAAGCCGTTTTTTGAATCGCAGGGCGAGGTTAATGTGGCTATTGATCATTTTCGGTGGTTTGCCGAGGAGTGCCGGCGGGCGTACGGGCGGATTGTGCCGAACCAGGTGGCGGGGAAGCGCCATTGGGTGATTTACCGGCCCTTTGGGGTGGTGGCGGCGATTGCTCCGTGGAATTTTCCGTTGGCGTTGTCGGCGCGGAAGGTGGCTCCGGCGTTGGCGGCGGGGTGTCCGGTTATTTTGCGGCCGGCGCGGCAGACGCCGATTAGCTGTGTGCTGATGGCGGAGTGCATTGTTGAAGCCGGGGTGCCGGGGGGGGTGTTTCAGTTGTTGCTGGGGTCGGCGGGGCCGATCAGTGATGCGTTTATGAAGCATCCGGCGTGTAAGAAGGTGAGTCTGACGGGGTCGACGAGTGTGGGGAAGCAGTTAATTGCGGCCTCGGCGGATTCGGTGACCAAGTTGGCGTTGGAGCTTGGCGGTCAGGCGCCGGTGGTTATTTTTGCAGATTGCGACATGGGGCTTGCCGTTGATGGGGCGGTTAAAGGCAAGATACGGAATGTCGGGCAATCGTGTGTGGCGGCCAATCGGTTTTACGTTGAGCGTGCGGTGTATGATGAATTTGTGGAGCGGTTTAGCAACAAGCTGGGTGAGTTGAAGGTTGACTACGGGCTTAACCCCGGGAGTGAGGTTGGTGCGCTGGTGAGCCAGAAAGGGCTTGAGAATGCGGTGCGTCAGATTGAAAACGCCAAAGAGCTTGGGGCGAGAGTTGTGACGGGCGGGGAGCGGATAGAGTTGGGCGGCAAGTATGCCGGCGGGGTTTATTTGGCGCCGACTGTCCTGGCCGGTGTGCCCCAGGAGGCGCTGGCGATGCGCGAAGAGACGTTTGCCCCGGTGGCGCCGGTGCAGGCGTTTGATACCGAAGAAGAGGCGATTGCCAAGGCGAATGATACCGAGTATGGGTTGGCGGCGTACACCTACACCTCTGATCTGAACCGGGCGTTGCGGGTGGTGGAGCAGCTTGAAGCCGGCAGTATTGGGTTGAATGATCCGGTGCCGTCGACCAGTAACTGTCCGTTTGGCGGGTTCAAACAGAGCGGCAGCGGGCGCGAGCTGGGGTTTGAGGGACTGCATGAGTTCCTTGAGCCGGTGCATGTGTCTGTTGGCGGGTTGGACTGGTAACTCTCTCTTTCTCTCTCTCTTGAGCGCCTCTCGGAGGGGAGCGCGCGGGGGCGGGGCTTGAGTGCTGCACGAGGCGCGCACCCACTCTCTCTTTTAGATTAGTTTTCCGGCGACACAGTGACCGTAACGGTCCGTTCGGTATTCAGGTATTTTCTTGCCGACTCCTGCAGGGTGTCTACACTGATGGCGTTGATGCGCTCTTCGCGCCGCAGGGCCTCGTCGATCCCGTACCCGTAGAGGTCGGTAAACCGGAGCGTGCTGATCCAGTAGGAATTCGATTGCCGGCGTTCGCGGTATTCGGATAGCTGTGTGTTCTTGATCCGCTCGACATAACTACTGTCTATGCGCCCGGCCTTGAGGTTTGCAACCTCGGCATCCACCAGGGTCAAAATGCGCTCGGAGCTCTCGGGGTTACTGCCGTAATACAGACGTAAAAAATAGTGCGGGGCGGGTAGGAATTCGCTAACCCCCCAGGCGGAGATGGAATAAACAGACGAACTCTTTTCGCGCACCTCTTCGAGGAGGCGGATGCTTAGCAAATCGGCGAGGGCGCGGAGCTCTGCGTTGCTTTCAAGCCCCCATGTGAATTCGCCATGGTAGGTGCGGGAAGTTACGGCACTCTCTTGCTCGCCAAATATCAGCGTATCAGTTAGCACGTCGTCGGCATACTCAATACCTACCTCACCCCACTGTTCTCTCTCTACGGAGGCGTTTGCGCCGTCCACACCGACGGGACGCGGCACGGATGCCACATAGCGCAACAGCGTCTCCAGCTCCTGCGGGGCAATGTTCCCCGCCACCAACAACCGAAAATCGCCAATATCCCGGAACCGCTCCCGAAAAATCGCAAAGGCGCGCTCGGTATCGAGGTTGCGGAAATCCTCGGGGTCAAACAGCCGCGAAGAGATGCGCGCCGTATCTGCCAGCAACCCCTGCATGCGCCGCTCCAAATGGAGCTCCGGTACATTTGCGCCGTTTTCGGCCGAGACTATTTTCTTGTCCCGCCAGCTCTCTACCAATTCGCCGTCGTAGCGCGGCGCAGAAAACCACAAATATATCAGCTGCCCAAGCGTCTCTATATCGTCTGGCGAAGACCCTCCCCGGAGACCTTCGGTGTACGATCCAACGTATGGGGAAATGTCGGCACGCTTGCCGGTAAGCACCCGCGTCAGCTCAACGGGACGCAGCTCACCCAGCCCGCCGGTCCGGGCTATCTCTGCAGAGAGCACCGCCTCGCGGTACTCGGTTTCGCCGTACAGCGAAGAGCCCCCGCGGCTGTACATATCCACCTCAACCTGGTCGCGCTCAAAGTCGCCCCTGCGAAGCACCACCTCTACCCCGTTTGCCAGCTCCCAGGTGTACAGGTCATAGTGCTCGTCATACACAGGTGCAGCCACCGGCGTCTCCAACAGAGCGGTCAGTGCCGAAACATCCAGGAGCTCCTCGGCGCCTCCGGCTGCGGCATCCTCGACATTATTGTACGCGGTCTCGGCAATCTGCCCCACCAGGGCGGCCGCGGCATCACCGTCAAAGCCGGCAACCCCCGAACTCTCTTCCCTTTCCGTAATAGTCAACACCCTGTTTTCACCGCGCAAATAGAGCGAGGCAATATCTTGTATTTCTTGCGGTGAAATAGTATCAACCAACCCCTCGCCAAGTGCCAATTCACTTTCCACCCCCAAGGGGAGGGTACCGGTGATGAAATGGATAACATACCGGGAGGCGAAGAAACGTGATTGCAGCGTGTCATACCCCTGTACGTAATTTTTGTAATCCTGCTTCAGCTCCTCTCTGGCCTGCAGGAATTCATCAGGGTGGGCCCCGTGGAGCTCGATGACCCGTACTGCCTCAAACAACCGGGTAACGGCTTCCGCGCTCCGCCCGGGGACAAAATTTGCCGTCAGGGCGGCAACATCCAACTGCGGGTACCAGCGGTACATACCATCGGAGGCCTGCGCCGACAGTATCGGTGAATCCGGCTCTTCAATTATTGACTTTACCCGCTGCTGGAACAACTTGCTAAACAGCGCAAATACCAAATCGCGCCGGTAATCCTCCACGGTCTCCGCGGGAGCAGGAGGGGGGGCGGCCTCCTCCTTTATATACATGGCAATGCGGTTGCCGGTAATCTGCGGGTGGGCAAAATAACTACTGCGCAACTCGCGGTGCGCCTCCGGGACGCGCCGCGGCACGCGAAATGCTTCCGCACCATCGTCCGCCGCACTGCCCCCCGCTGCCGCCGCCCCTGTGCGCGGCTCTTCCGCATCGCCCGGCGCGGTAATATCCACACCCCCGATGCCGCCGAATATCTGAATAATATGCTCTTCGGTCTCCCGGGCATCAACCGCCCCCACCACTACAACAGCCATGCGCTCCGCCCGGTACCACCGTTGGTAAAACTCCCGCAGCGTCCGCGCCTCTGCCCCGCGGATAACCTCCTCGCGCCCAATAGGAAAACGCAGCGGATAATCAGACCCCGCCAGCAATACCGATATATGTTCCCGGAACGCATCGGCGTCCGGCCGCCGCCGCAGCGCGGCCTCTTCCAACACCACCCCGCGCTCACCGCGTATCTCATCATCCCCCAGCGCAATACCGGCCGCCCACTGCTCCAGCAGCCCAAGCCCCTGCACCAACCGCTGACTATCCGCGGCCTCAACCTGCAGCCTATAGACGGTCTGTTCAAAACTGGTAGACGCATTAAGGTCCTGCCCAAAACTGGTCCCCAGCCGCTCCATCGCCTCAATCAGCGAATTCCCCGGATACTTCTCGGTACCGTTAAAAGCCATGTGCTCCAGAAGGTGCGCCAACCCCTGCTCGTGATCGCCCTCGTGCAGCGACCCGGCGCGTACAGCCAGGTGCAGCTCAATAAACTCCTCCGGACGGTCGTTCTCCAGAATGTAGTAACTCAGCCCGTTGGGCAACTGCCCCCGCACCACCTGTTCGTCAAAGCGCAAGTGCTCCCGCAGGTCGGCATAATCCGCCGTCTGCACACCGCTCTCTTCCTGCCCGCTGACAAAAAGTGCCGTAGCCAGAAAAATCCCTGTAAAAATCGCCTTCTTCATACTGTTTTGATTATAGCGTATCAATTGATATACGTCAAATTAGCGTTGTGCGGGGGGCTCAATCCCCAGCCCCCCCCTGTGCTCTGATGCGGAAATTATTCCGCCCGCTATACCCAGTGTTTTTAATGCGTTAAATACAGCATGATTAAAGGGGGGGCTCTGCCCCCCTCGCTGCAGCCAGCGTGCCCCGCCTGCGCGGGGCACCAGTGCGCTAACCCGCGTTGCGGGTTACGGGCTCGCTCCCGCTCGCCCGCCGCGCACTTCGCTGTCTTCCGCTACCCCCCGTCGCAGCTGTAAAGCATACGTCATGCACGCGGCAGCAAAGTGTAATGCGCCGCCTGGCGGCGCCAACAAGCAGACGCTGCCCCTGCCGCAGTTGTAGAGCATACGTCACACACGCGGGAACAAAGCTTCATGCGCTGTCACCACGGCGCCAACAAGCAGACGCTGCCCTCGTCGCGGTTGTAAAGCATGACGCCTCCCTTTGGGCACGCCTTTTTTGACCAGTCTATGAATGTATTAAAAACCGTTGTCTTCAAGATAGATTAATGGATTTAATTTTGCTATACTGTCATTGTGAATTATAAAAAAATTATTGTCGCCTCGGCAATAGTACTTTGCTGTGCTGTCGGCGTACTCATAATAGCCGCATGCGACGAAAGACCAGCAGACACCACACCAAGTTCACAGGGCGATGTCGGCAGCCGCTGCAACAGCGGCGCTCAGTGTATCGCAGGATTACAATGTGCGGCAGGTCTATGCAGCAACGGAAGCGTTGGGAGCGTGTGCGGTCTGACAGATCAGTGCGGCGACGGACTGCGGTGCACTGGTGATGATGCTTCTGTTGGTGTGTGCACGGCGGGTACCGCGGGCAGTGCGTGTAGACTTAGCGGCCAATGTAACGACGGGCTGTCGTGTACCGGCGATGGCGCCTCTGACGGCGTATGCACCGACGGGAATGTTGGCGGCGCATGCAGGGTACAAGATCAGTGTAACGACGGGCTGTCGTGTACCGGCGATGGCGCCTCTGACGGCGTGTGCACCGACGGGAATGTTGGCGGCGCATGCAGGGTACAAGATCAGTGTAACGACGGGCTGTCGTGTGTTCTTAATGTATGCAGCGACGGGAATGCGGGGAATTCCTGCAGCAGTCATGACCAGTGCATGGATAGCCTGCACTGCTTTCTTGGAGCATGCCGGGATGACAACCAACCGGCAGGCAGTGTATGCAGCGCTGACAGCCAATGCGACGAAAACATACACTGTTATAGCGGTATATGCCGCGCCGACCTGCAGGCGGGCGTGGGCGAGGATTGCCGATTTAATAATCATTGCGGTGATGGACTGCATTGTTATAACCGACTATGCCGAGCAGACAATCAGCCGCAGGGCAGCCGCTGCAATCTAGACACCCAGTGTGATGATGGCTTGCTATGTACCGGTGATAGTTTTTTCAGTGGCACATGTACTGACGGCAACGCGGGCAGTGCGTGCGGGGCTCCCGGTCATTGCGGTGATGGACTGCATTGTTATAACAGTGTATGCCGGTCAGACAGTCAGCCGGCCGGCAGTTCATGCACCAGTGATGCCCATTGTGGGAGTGGGTTGCATTGCTACGGCACTACTGCCGGCAGCGTATGCCGCGCGTCTCAGGAAATAGGCGGAGCATGCAGGCGCGGCACCCAGTGCAATGACGGGCTGACATGTACAGGCAGCAATGCCAGATTTGGTGTATGCACCGACGGGAGTGCAGACAGTGCATGCTCTGGGGACAATCATTGCAGCAGCGGACTGGTGTGCACCGGCAACGATTTTTTTGACGGCGTATGTGTCTCTGGAAACGCAGGCGGTACATGTAGGCTCGATAGTCATTGTGAGACAGGATTGCATTGTTACAGCGGGGTATGCAGGACAAATAATCAGCCAGTGGGCAACGGATGTGATAGCAATGTCCACTGCAGCAGCGGACTGTGCGCGCTTAACGTATGCAGCGACAGAAGTGTAGGCAGTGCGTGTAGTGACAACAGCCAGTGTAGCGGTAACCTGGAGTGCACCCTTAATGTCTGCAGCGACGGCAGTGCGGACAGTCTGTGCAGCGCCGATGCTCACTGCGGCACCAGCTTGCACTGTTATGCCAGCGCATGCCGGGGTGACGGTCAGCTTACAGGAACGGGGTGCACCGCGGACAACCAATGTGCTGGCGGGTTGTGTGCGGTCAGTGTGTGCAGTGACCGCAGCTCCGGTAGTGCGTGTAGTGATAACACCCAGTGTAACAGTGGGTTGTATTGCGACGCCGTCACTGGTGACGGTGATTCTGCCAGTAACGTATGTGAGACACAACTGACAGCAGGAAGTACTTGCGGCGCCGATGCCCAGTGCGGCAGCGGGTTGCTGTGCGACACTATCTCTACTGACGGGGATGCCGCCTCTAATGTGTGCGAGGCAGTGCTAACAGTGGGAAGCACTTGCAGTATTGATGGTCAGTGTGCCACCAGACTGTGTGCGGTCAGTGTGTGCAGCGACAGAAGTGTAGGCAGTGCGTGTAACAATCACAACCAGTGCAGTACTGAGTTAGTTTGCGATACCGTTACCAGTGACGGTGATCCTGCCAGTAATATATGCGAAACAACAGGTCCACGGGCAGCAGGAAATATTTGCAACACTAACGACCAGTGTATCAGCGGACTGTGTGCGGTTAATCTGTGCAGTGACAAAAGTGTAGACAGTGCGTGTGATGATAATGCCCAGTGCAACAGTGGGCTGTATTGCGACACCGTTACTGGCGACGGTGACCCTGCCAGCAATGTGTGCGAGATGGAGCAATCTGTGGGGAGTACCTGTGATGCCGACAATCAGTGTGGTAGTGGGTTGTGTGCGGTCAATGTGTGCAGCGACAAAAGTGCGAACAGTGCGTGTGGTGATAATACCCAGTGCAACAGTGGGTTGTATTGCGATACTGTCACGGGTGATGGTGATCTTGCCAGTAATGTGTGCGAGACGCAGCAATCAGCTGGAGACACATGCAGTGCTGATGATCAGTGCGGCAGCGGGTTACTGTGCGACTCCAGCTCGAATGTATGCGTGACAGTGCTGGGGGTAGGAAGTGATTGTACTATGGACGATCAGTGCTCCACCAGATTGTGTGCAGCTAATGTGTGCAGTGACAAAAGTGAAGGCAGTGCGTGCAGCAATAATGGCCAGTGCAACAGTGGGTTCTATTGCGACACCACCCTTGGTGATGGTGATCCTATCAGTAATGTGTGCGAGCCACTGCCGGGGTTACGGTCGATAGGGACCATCTGTGGTCTTGACTCTCAGTGTGTCGGCGGCCTATGCGCGGTTAACGTGTGCAGTGACAGGAGTGCGGGCAGTGCGTGCAATGATGACAGCCAGTGCGCCACCGGGTTGACGTGCGATACCGTCACCAGTGACGGTGATCCTGCCAGTAATGTGTGCGAGTCATAGCAAGATACCAAGACAGCACTGTCTTGTAGTCAATAATTGGTATTGGTAGTCAACGTCACCAGACCTGTGCGGTCAGCGTGTGCAGTGACAGAAGCGAGGGCAGCACGTGTAACGATAATAGGCAGCGCAGCATCGTTATAATAACGAATCGCGGGACTAAAAATAAACGTGCAGTTGACAGATATACATTAAGTGTGTATACTATATTTTTATGAAAACAATACGAAAGTGTTTTACTCGTTTGTTGGCAACAATTCTGCTGTATTGTGTTGTTTTCAGTGCTTTCGCCGCCTGCACCGACACCACCCCCTCTTCCCCGCAGGCACCCGAAACCTCCGAATGGACCCCCGATCCCCGCTTTTCCCATATACCCCCGGTAGAGACCGCCGGCTTTGACTGGGTAGAGCGCTACCCGGTTATTCAAAGCCGTTGGGATGTGCTGGGTATTTTCCCGCCATCGATGATTGATATTACCGAAGATCACATTGTCTCAACGGGTGCCGGACAAGATGTTCCTTTTGCTCTTGATGCAGCCAATGATTTTTTACTCTGGAGCGGCATCCGGCAGCGAAAAAGCTTCCAGGTAGAAATCATTGATACCGCTACCAGCACGAGCGCACTATCCATTGCCGTCACAACCGCACCCTCTTTGTTTTTAGAAGAGCTGTTTACTGCCGCTGCCGGCAGCGGCGCTACCCTTAACCGCTGGTGGATACCTGGCGAAACCAATCCCGGGTATCTCTACCTTGAAGGCCAGGCTGGAGGTGCTGATGGTGTGACTCGTGCCTATGTAATGGAATTTCGAAGAATACCAGGCCGTGAACGGGGCATGGTAGACCACCGGGAAATTGATCCGGTCACATCTATCACACCTTTGCGCGAACGGCGGTTTTTATCAGAACCATCGGTGCTCAATACCGATGCCATAGCAAACAGACTGCTTGACTCGCATGACACACTGTGTGCCCCGCCGCCTGACACCGCAACGTATTCCTACAACCACACTTATGTGGTTACCCGCGACAGCACCAACACTGATGGATACCTGAATGCCAAAAACGGCTCACAAGCCTTTCTACTCCTTGATGAAGAAGCGCAGCGGCAATGTCTCCGCCAGGCATATCTTTTTGAGATTATCCCCGGCACCCCCCCGGCAACAACCGCTGCCCATCGGGCCAGCCTGCCGCCGAATATGCGCTACGAGGCCAGTCAGTATGATTTAGCATGGGCAGAAGAGTTCAACCAGACATCCATCACTGATCTCTATGACCAGGGATATGATTTTTCTATCATAGAATCCTACACCGGACGGCCGCAACGATACGTAAGCTTTGCATTCTCCAAAACCCCAGAGACCTATGATGACCCGGTAAAGGTAGAAGACGGCAAACTCTATCTCGGCTACGGGTTAGCACCAAAAGACGGGAGCTCGGATTGTGACCCTGATAGTGCCGATGTGCGCATCTTTGATTTTGAAAACAATTGCTCCATCGGGGCAATTGCTCGCTCTTTCTTTCCGCCGTTTCACTTCAAGTACGGGTATTTGGAAATTGACTTTGCCCGGGCACCGTTTCTTGGTCATGCGCCGTTTACATGGCTGCACTCACATGCTGGGCCATTAGTCATCAACAAAGGTACCCGGGAAGGCAACTACCGCGACCCCCATAACCCGCTATCAGATAATTTGCCGCTGCGTGAGGTATATAATTGTCTCATACGCAGCGACCATACCACCGCCTGTTCGGACAGGGTGGGCCTTGTCGGTGAGGCCGAACAATTTCGTTGGGAACACCAGTTTTACGGCACCGAAGTAGAGCTTATGGAGATAATATACAACAATATCTATTACGAATACATCAGTTTGTATAACATAAACCTACTCGGGGGAACCTACTGGACAGTAAATCATTATGGGGCTTCATATACCACTTCGGGTAACGCGCGGTTTTATTTTACCTCTACAAGCCTTTTTGGCGAAAATCAGGAATACTCTCCAAGCGCTCGCTCGTTTCCCTTTGGAACACCCTACACCTACGGCATTGAGTGGACACCGGAGGGGTATATCATCTGGACAAAACACGGCACCCGCGGTGAGGACGGCAACACTGGCGAATGGTATAAATTATCTTCGCATGATATAGTAAGATATGGAAACAACTTTGGGTCTCACCAATGCCACAACGCCGTCCCGCAATCGCCTTTGACTATCACCGATGGCGACAGGAACATTCAATCTGTTATCCAATGCGGGATAAATCATGTGCCGTTACGCATGGATATACGAAGCATCACCCCGTACGGAGGCGATCCCCAAAGTCTTACGGCCTATTACGATGATTATGTGGCGGGCAAAACCCTGGCAACCTCTCTCGGCCTGGATGTTGATGATCGTTTTATTGAAATTGAGCACATTCGGCTATACAAGCCGCGGAACAATTACAGTGACATTACTCCGGTATATAAATAGAGGTATGCGTAATATGAAAATTTTTATCACTACACTGGCAGCGGCCAGCACTCTGCTATTGCTGGCCGGTTGCCCCGACGCCGCTCCCCCCGCCCCCCCGCCCCCTGTTCCCGGCATACTTCTTGATGATTTTAACATTGATCTCCTGGTTGTTAATGCTGCAAATGATTTTCAGCAAACGAACGACTTTTCTACGGTTGTTGAAGGTACGCAATTTCGCATTGACATATCAGGACCCGCCTCGCACCTCCCGCGTATAGGTACAATAGATATAACCATTGATGGGTGCTCACGGTGTACCCCCACAGGTCAGGTAACTTTGGATATCCCCGCCAGCATTCCGGAAGATCAGGAAAATCTATACCTCAATCAGGTTATCGATATTAACGTGGACGCAGACAATAACGAGGAGATAATTGCCGTTACCACATCAATTACCATAGACAGTGAAAATCGGAATTTTACCCGATATCTCCGGGTATTAGATAGCGCCCCCCTCCAACCCGGGGATTGCCTGGCAAGCTCATTTAGCGAATGCGGGTTTTCCTACCAGCCAACACAACCAACAGCACCAGAACTGCCGTTACATGCGTATCAAACCACAGACACCGAGGGAGTGTTTGAAACTACTGGCGACGCAGATGTGTGGCATGTATCGTTGCCCACAGAAACATTTCACACCATACTCATTGAGGCACTTCCGGCTGACCCTACCGGTACCGGTACAGTCGCAAATGCCATACGCGAAGTTACTCTAAGAAGCGGTCTGACTAATGCTATGCCGTTGGTAACAGTTCCTACAGAAGATTCACCAGATGACTTAGCCGATGGACACCACCAGCAGCGGTTTCTCACCAATGCAAATATTTATCAGCTGGCTATTACCGCTTCTGACACGGTAGTAGCAGGTCAGAAATATCGCGTTACCATCACCCAGACAGACCGGTGCACCCAACTAGCCGGCATGCTCACATGGCTGGCACTCAGAAATCAGGCGTATGTGGAGCCGTATATTAGCAGGGCTATATGTCGTGCAACCGAAGGAACAAAGAGAACTGGAGATATTGTTAATGGTCATGATACCTATTACATAACATTAACAGCGAACACAGAATATCAGGCAACAGTTGGTGTTAGAAATGTTACAGAAGCAACTGGACTTAGGAGGTTTCCATTTTACATTAATGCTGTATCTTATCAAACATTTAATGGACAAACCAATGTCTCGTATGGGGTGAATAGCACCCGTAGAATAGTACTTCCAGATGGCGCAACTTCCACATCCACAACCTTTTCCTTTCGCACCCCGCCGGGAACCGGTACTATTGATGCATTTATTGAAACCGGCCGTGCCCTGCATTTGAAAAACGGTCAATACGATGTAACAATCACGGAGGCAATGCCATAACCGAGATGCTGTGGTTTAGTAAACACAAAAGTATAGCGCAAGGCGCGCGCTCGCGCCGTAGTTATTGGCTCTCGGCTCTCTGTTTTATTTTTATACTTGCCCCCGCCTGCACCGACACCACACTATCCCCCCCCCGGACGCCCGCAGCCTCCCCTGACTGGATCCCCGATCCCCATTTTGCCCATATACCGGCCATAGAGGCCGCTGGCCTTGAGTGGACGGAACGCTACCCGGTTATCCAAAGCCATTGGGATGTATTGGGTGCGTTCCCGCCGTCAGTTATTGATATTACCGAAGATCACATTATCTCAACGGGTGTCGGGGAAACCATTCCTTTTAGCCTTGATGCAGACAATGATTTGTTACGCTGGAATGATATCCGGCAAAGAAAAAGCTTTGAAGTAGAAATCATTGATACCGCTACCAACACGAGCGCACTATCCATGACCATCACAACCGCACCCTCTTCTTTTCTAGAAGAGCTGTTTGCTGCTGCTGCCGGCAGCGGCGCTACCCTTAACCGTTGGTGGGTATCAGATGAAGCGCGCCCCGGGTATCTCTACCTTGAAGGCGAGACGGCACCCGCGGGAGGTGCCGCCGGTGAGGTCCGTGCGCATGTGATGGAATTTCGGAAAATTCAAGGCCGCGACCGGGGCTCGGTAACCTCTCGGGCAATTGATCCAGTTACCTCTGCCGCTCCCTTGCGCGAACGGCGGTTTTTAGAACTATCAGTACTTGATACCGATGCCATAGTGGATAGACTGGTTAGCTCACATGACACACTGTGCGCCCCTCCAGCAAACACCATATCGTATGCCTACACCCATGATTATGTGGTAACCCGCGAGCACACCGACGGCCTTGGTTTACTGCATGCCAGAAACGGCTCACAAGCCTTCCTGCTCCTGGACGAAGAGGCGCAACGGCAATGCTTTCGCCAGGCATATCTTTTTGAGATTATCCCCGGTACCCCTCCCGCAACAACCGAAACCCTTCGCGGCACCCTGCCCCCAAATATGCGCTATGAACGCAGTCAGTATGATTTGGTATGGACAGAAGAATTTGAAGATACGACAATCCAGGATCTATATGATCAGGGGTACACTATTGATATAAGAAACGGAGTCTCTTCCAATAGACCAAAGCGATACGAGAGCTACCCCTTCACCCAGACCGCGGTTACCTACGATGACCCGATAAAAATCGAAAACGGTAAACTCCATCTCGGCTACGGGTTGATTCCAAAAAACAGCGATTCTGACTGCAACCCGGAAACTGCCGGGTTGCGCATCTTTGATTTTGTTGACAATTGTACACCCGGTGCCACTGCTAACAACATACAGGTTCCCGTGGAATATAAATACGGCTATCTGGAAATAGCGTTTGCGCGCTCACCGTTTCTTAGTCACACACCGTTTATATGGCTCAACTCGCACGCCGGCAACCTGGTAACTAACAAGAGCGGGCGGGAGGCCCTGTTTCACGACCGTCTGTCTCCTACGATAGCAAGCACCGGCCTGCGCAACGTCTATAATTGTCTCACTCGGGAAGGCAGACAAACCTACTGCCGCGATACGGCCCGTTTTGTCGACGAGGCCGATATCTTTCGTTGGGAAACACAGTTTTACGGATCCGAGGTAGAGCTTATAGAAATATTACCGAATAACATAAACTATAACAACGATCGGTTGCGTGGACTGTTTTGGACCGTAAATCATTATGGTTACTCGTATGCTACTACCGGCAACGCCCGCTTTTATTATTCACTTACTACCGAAATAACTTCTGATAACCCATATAACGTACGCTTGAGTTCGTTTCGTTTTGGATCACCTTTCACCTACAGCATTGAATGGACACCGGAGGGGTATATTATCTGGACAAAAGGCGGCACCCGCGGTGAATCCGAAAACACCGCCGACTGGCACAAATTTTCTATCCGCTCGTTTTCCTCTAACGGTAACGGGAATTCCGAACAGTGTCGTGATGCCACCAGCGGGAGGCCCGTCACCATCACGGACGGCGACAGGACAATCACCGGAGTTATTCAATGCGGCATCAATCATGTTCCGATGCATTTGGCCTTACAGAATCTTATCCCCGCAAGCCCAGATACCAGAAGTCTCATAAACTACTACCAGGATTATAACAACAACAGGACGCTGGCAAGATCTCTTGGCCTATATGTTGAAGATCGCTTTATGGAAATTGAGCACATTCGGCTATACAAACCGCGGAATAATTACAGCGACATTGCTCCAGTATATCAATAGGTATACATGGTATAAAAATGCTTATTGTTGCACCGGTATTCAAACTGAAAAACCCACGGCGCTTACATCGCCGCAACCACTGGCTCTCTGTTCTCTGTCTTGTTTTTGCGCTTGCCGCCGCCTGCACCGACACCCCCCCCTCTTCCTCACAGGCACCCGAAACCTCTGAATGGACCCCCGACCCCCGCTTTTCCCATATACCCCCGGTAGAGACCGCCGGCTTTGACTGGGTAGAACGCTACCCGGTTATTCAAAGCCGTTGGGATGTGCTGGGTATTTTCCCGCCATCGATGATTGATATTACCGAAGATCACATTGTCTCAACGGGTGTCGGACAAGCTGTTCCTTTTGCTCTTGATGCAGCCAATGATTTTTTACTCTGGAGCAGCATCCGGCAGCGAAAAAGCTTCCAGGTAGAAATCATTGATACCGCTACCAGCACGAGCGCACTATCCATTGCCGTCACAACCGCACCTTCTTTGTTTTTAGAAGAGCTGTTTACTGCCGCTGCCGGCAGCGGCGCTACCCTTAACCGCTGGTGGATACCCGGTGAAACCAACCCCGGGTATCTCTACCTTGAAGGCGAGACGGCACCCACCGGAGGGGGTGCCTCGGGTGAGGTCCGCGCGTATGTGATGGAGTTTCGGAGAATACCAGGCCGTGAACGGGGCAAGGTAGACTACCGGGAAATTGATCCGGTCACATCTATCACACCTTTGCGCGAACGGCGGTTTTTATCAGAACCATTGGTGCTCAACACCGATGCCATAGCAACCAGACTGCTTAGCGCGCATGACACACTGTGTGACCCGCCGCCTGACACCGCAACGTATACCTACAATCATGCATATGTAGTTACCCGTGACAGCACCAGCATTGAGGGATACCTGAATGCCAGAAACGGCTCGCAGGCCTTTCTACTCCTTGATGAAGAAGCACAGCGGCAATGTCTCCGCCAGGCATATCTTTTTGAGATTATCCCCGGCACCCCCCCGGCAACAACCGCTGCCCATCGGGCCAGTTTGCCGCCGAATATGCGCTACGAGGCCAGCCAGTATGATTTGGCATGGGCAGAAGAGTTCAACCAGACATCTTTCACTGATCTTTATGACCAGGGATATGATTTTTCTATCATAGAATCCTACACCGGACGGCCCCAACAATACGTAAGCTTTGCATTCTCCAAAACCCCAGAGACCTATGATGACCCGGTAAAGGTAGAAGACGGCAAACTCTATCTCGGCTACGGGGTAAAGCCAAAAGACAACAGCTCGGATTGCGATCCGGAAAGTGCTGGAACACGCATCTTTGATTTTGAAGACAATTGCTCCGTCGGGGCAATTACCCGCTCGTTCTTTCCAAATTTTTACTTCAAGTACGGGTATTTGGAAATTGATTTTGCCCGGGCACCGTTTCTTGGTCATTCGCCATTTACGTGGCTGCACTCACATGCCGCGCCCGTGATCATCAACAGAGGTACCCGGGAAGACAACTACCGCGACCTCCACAACCCGCTATCAGATAATTTGCCGCTGCGTGAGGTATACAACTGCCTTAGGCGCAGGAAACGAGCCACCATCTGTCCAGATAGAGTCGGCCTTATCGGTGAAGCCGCACAATTTCGTTGGGAACAGCAGTTTCACGGCACTGAAGTAGAGCTTATGGAAATAATAAGCAGTAATCTCTATTATGAATACAACAGTTTATATAACGCAAACCTACTGAGCGGAACCTACTGGACGGTAAATCATTACGGGGCTTCATATACCACCCCAGGTACCTCACGGTTTTATTATACTATCACGAGTTCTATTGCAGGAACTCGAGAATACTCTTCACACGCATACTCGTTTCCCTTCGGAACACCCTACACCTACGGCATTGAGTGGACACCGGAGGGATATATCATCTGGACCAAACACGGCACCCGCGGTGAGGACGGCAACACTGGCGAGTGGCATAAATTTTCTTCACAAGGCATAGTACGACATGGAAGAAAAGGGTCCCACCAATGTCACAACGCCGCCCCGCAATCGCCCCTGACTATCACCGACGGCGACAGGAACATTCAATCTGTTATCCAATGCGGAATAAACCACGTGCCGTTACGCCTGGCCATGCAAAGTATCGTCCCGTACGGCGGTGACCCCTACAGTCTTACAAATTATTACGAAGATCATGCGGCGGGCGAAACCCTGGCAACCTCTCTCGGCCTGGATGTTGATGATCGTTTTATTGAAATCGAGCACATTCGGCTATACAAGCCGCGGAACAATTACAGCGACATTACTCCGGTGTACAAATAGAGGTATGCGTAATACGTTTCTTAATGGCCAACACACCACAACGGTTACCGAACTATAACCAGTGCACAGCGGCGATTTTGAATTTACTGCCAGCGCCAACGATTCAGACAGACGAATCGACACGGTACTGCGGCGAATCCTGCCCGACACCCCCCTGAGCGCACTCCACCGCAACCTGCGTACCGGCAAAGTACTAATAAACGGCCGTAAGGCTACCGGGAAGCAACGCCTGGCACGCGGTGACCGCATAACCTTTTCCAAACAACTGGCTGGCACAAGCACCCCGCAGATTGCCGATGATCTTCGCGGCATCCTGGCCGAACAAGGTACAAAAACCCCGGCGCCCCCGCACTTCAACCCCCAGTATGGTAACATCCTCTACGAAAACACACAGATCATTGCCATCAACAAGCGAAGAGGCAGCTCCCTATTCGGCCCGGATTCCTGTCAAAGCGAAATACGCAAGTATTGCGCCCTGCAAGCCCAACAAGCCGGCACCACCGCACCCCGCTGGGGCCTGGTATTCCAGCCCTCGGCGGTACACAGACTAGATAAAAACACCAGCGGCGTATTGATGTTCTCAGCACACGTCGACGGCGCCCGCCATTTTCGTGAACTACAGATCGCAGGCGGTTTATGCAAATCCTACATTGCTCTGTTTCAGGGAACCATCCGCAAACCAACCACATGGACGCGCCCCCTGGCACGAGACACACAGCGAAAAATAACTGTGCCCGAACCCCTGGCAACCAAACAAGGCCTATCGTCCCGCGCGGCCAAAACCAGCGTAAAACCCCTCCTGCATGGCGACAACGTAACCCTAGCACTATGCACCATCACCGCGGGCTTTACACACCAAATCCGCGCACACGCCCTGGCCTACGGGCACCAGCTAGTCGGCGACAAAAAATACCGCGGCTACAGGGGACACGGCGGCTACCTCCTGCACTGCTACAAGATACACATCACTCAGCGGCAAGGCGCACACAAACACCCCGGCGCCAATCTATTCCCCCCGATCACCGCCCCGCTATTTCCCGAAAGCGCGGCATACCTGCTGCGCTACTTTACCCGCCAACAGCTTGTACACATGGACAAATTACTACCGTCCCTCGGAGCCGCTGCAAAAAATTAGAGAGGTACTCCCGCGCGGGAGCGTACAATCACACAAACGCTGCGTTAATGCTCTTCTTTCGAGCTCCCAAAGCCCGGCGTAAACAGCATTTGATAATTCTTGGTCAAAGTATGGTCGGTCATAGTTGCCAGGTAATCAACCACCAACCGCGCCCTCGCCACCCCGTCATGCTTGATTATCTCCTTAATCGGTGCCTCCAGGCTTTCGTAGCCAACAATTATCTGCTCGCCTTCGCGCATAAATACATCGAATAAATTTTTGAGCATATACTGCCCTTTGATCTCCAGCATCTTTTGGGTCGGCCGATTAATTACTTTATCCCACACTATGTGACGCAGAAAATCCAACAGCAGATCTTGGGGCGAGTGGAGTTCCAAATAATACCGCAGCAACGGATGGCGAAATTGCTCGCGCTCTTTCACAATCACATTGGTGATAAACGTGTGTATCAACTTGCTGATAGCATGTTTGCGGATCGCCTCAGATTCGGAAAACAATCGCAAACGCTCTCCGCCGCCGCCTCCGCTCGCCTCCAGTATTTCGTTTATACGGGCTTTGATACTCTCCCGGTCCCCGCTGCCTCTGTCTTGCAGATACACATCCAGGCCCTCCTGGAACTGCTCCTGTGTCAGAAACCCGCGCGCAATTGCATCCTCCATGTCGTGAGTACAGTACGCAATCTCATCAGCTATATCCATGACAGCCGAATCAAGCGTCTTGTATTTGCGCTGTCCCAAAAACCTCTTTCGGTCCTCTTCGGGAAACGGCTCCGCCATCCACTCAACTATCTCTTGCTCGCTGTCAAAGTAGCACTTGGGCAGCTTCCCGCTCGCGACCTCTTCCGCACAACTCCCGTAAGACCGGGGGTACTTCAATATGGCCAACAGCGTGCGCCGCGTCAAATTAATACCGGGAATCAGGACCAGCGTTTTTTTATCCCCCTGATCTGAACGGGCATAGGGCATAAGCCGGGTCAGGAGCCGCAGCGTTTGCGCGTTCGCCTCAAACCCGCCGTAGGTTTTCAGGCACTCCTCGCCGTCGTCGTCAAACTCCACCCCATTAATGGCGCCGTGCAGGGTCTGCTCCCCCGCGTGCCCCAGCGGCGGGTGTCCAAGATCGTGGGCGTAGCATGCAGCGCTTATCAAATCCCCCCCTGGGATCCATTCCTCCGGTACCGCGGTGCCGTGAAGCCGGGTGGCAATTGCCTCACCAATTTGCCCCGTCTCCAACGAATGCGTCAGCCGCGTACGGTGAACATCGCCCTCGCGCGGCGCCGATACCTGCGTCTTGCTCTGCAGCCGCCGAAACGCCGACGAATGAATAATCCGATCCCTATCCCTGGAAAACGGCCCGCGCTCATCACCCGCACGCACCTGCTGTGGGTGATAACGCTCAACAAATGGTTCAAGTGGAAAATCCCCGCTGTTTGTACTGCTCACGCCTAATATAATAACACAAAAATACATGAGAGTGTGGGCGCTACCCACCCTCGTGCGATACTCGCACAAGGGTGGGTCGGCGTGTTTATTGCCCGGCCGCGGCGCATCTTTCCACTCAGTTCCCTCACCTCGGACCGCCGCGTCTGGCGCCCGCAAAGGCGGGCGCCACAATAAACATGCCTAGCGCGGCATACCCCAGCGGGCACGCAATAATCTGTCTTGAGTATGCCAAAACTAAAGAAATTTAAAAATAAAAAACATGCTGCAGTTTATTGACAGGAAAATTATTTTTTGCTATAATTATTTAAATCACAATTCGTACGGCCGTGGCCGTTCCTAGAGGTAACAATGCAAAGAACAAGTAGACGTAAGCCGCCAGTTGATCGCGACATGGATATCGACGAGCAGGCAGAAGAAGCTCCCCAGAGACACCGCCGCCACGCAGAAGAAGACAGCGGCGGAGAAAAGAAGAGAAAAGGCGAAGAGGTCGTCATCGGTGACATAGCGGTGATGTCGTTCAAGAAGCTGCGTGAGTACGGCGAGAACAACGGCATGGACGGCGAGTCCCTGGGTGCTATGCGTTGGCAAGAGGCCTACATGTCAATTCTCAGACGCTGCGTCAAAGACGGATGCGAGATGTTCGGCGAGGGCGCACTGGAACTCATGTCCGACGGCTATGGTTTTCTGCGCGCACGCCGAAACTCCTACCTCCAGGGCCCCGAGGATGTCTTTGTCTCTGCCTCACAGGTCCGCAGACTGCACCTGCGCAGGGGCGATTACGTTGTAGGACAACTGCGCTCACCAAAAGACGGAGAGCGGTTTTTCTCCCTGCAGCGCGCTACAAGCATCAACGACAAAGACCCCGGTACCATACGCGACCGCGAGCGCTTTGATAACCTTAAGCCGCTCTATCCGGACAAACGCTTCGACCTGGAAACCAAGAGCGAAGATATTTCTACACGCATGATCAACCTGTTTTGCCCGATTGGCAAAGGACAGCGCGGACTGATTGTATCGCCCCCGCGTACCGGGAAGACAATTTTATTACAGAAAGTAGCAAATGCTATTACCACAAATAACCCTGAGATTGTAATGATTATCCTGCTCATCGACGAGCGTCCAGAGGAAGTCACCGATATGGAACGCAATGTGGATGCCGAGGTCATATCTTCTACTTTTGACGAACAGGCCAGCCGGCACGTGCATGTTGCCGAAATGGTGCTCGAAAGGGCACGGCGGTTGGTTGAACAGGGAAATGATGTAGTTATCCTTCTAGATTCCATCACCCGGTTGGCGCGGGCCTATAACCAGACGGTGCCTGCCTCCGGGAAGATACTCTCTGGCGGTGTTGACTCCAATGCCCTGCATCGCCCAAAACGCTTCTTTGGCGCCGCACGGAACATCGAGGGCGGGGGCAGTTTGACCATCGTTGCCACTGCCCTGATAGAGACCGGCAGCCGCATGGATGAGGTAATTTTTGAGGAATTTAAGGGCACGGGTAATATGGAGATAAACCTCGATCGTAAAATTTCCGACCGCCGCCTGTACCCGGCCATTAATGTTAAAAAATCAGGAACGCGCCGCGAAGACTTACTGCTCTCGCCCGACGAGCTGCAAAAGCTGTGGGTGCTCCGCAAAGTTGTCAGCACAATGGACGACGTGGAGGTTATTGAGCTATTGATTAATCGTATGAAAAAGAGTACAAATAATGAGGAGTTTTTGAAATCAATGAATACAACAGGTATAGAGGTAGGGTAATGAAAAAAGATATTCATCCGCGTAGCCGCCCGGTACTGTTTCGTGACAGTAATACCGGTGCCGTATTTGTAGCTATATCGACCGTAAAGACGAGCGCGACCGCAAAACATGATGGTGTAGAGTATCCTCTGCACGAAGTCAATATATCGAGTGCGTCGCATCCGTTTTATACCGGAAAACAACAACTGGTAGATACCGCCGGTCGGGTAGAGCGTTTTAATCGCCGCTACAAAGTTACGGATAACGCAAAAAAAACCAATTAGTATATTGGCAAGATCGTTGCACAAAGTATGCGTATAATGCTATACTGGGAAAATTATGGGTGATTCAGTAGTACACAAAGGTCTGGAAGGCATTTTCGCCACAGAGAGCTCCATCTGCTTTATTGATGGGGCCGTCGGGAAACTAGCCTACCGGGGCTACCGCATTGAGGAGATAGCCGAAACCTGCACCTTTGAGGAGACCAGTTTTCTTCTTATACATGGACACATGCCCTCAGAGGCAGAGTCAAAAGAGTATAGCCAGCGCCTGCGGGCACGGCGGTCAATTCCACCCGAGGCAGTTGATTTTCTGCGTCACTTCCCGGAAAGCGCCCATCCAATGGAGGTCCTGCAGTCGATGGTCCCCTACCTGGGTATGCTTGAACGCGACCGCGGTCAGGAAATTCGCGCCGATTGCAAAGCGGTTGATCATCTCATTGCCCAATTTGCTACCGTTATTGCTGTTTTACACCGCATCCGTTCCGGAAAGAAAATTATTGAACCGCGCGACGATCTACCCCACGGGGCAAATTTTCTCTACATGCTCCACGGGAGCGAGCCCTCGGAAACGGCCGGGCGGGTTATGGATACCTGTCTGACCCTGCATGCCGAGCACAGCCTGAATGCCTCAACGTTTACCGCCCGGGTGGTGGCATCAACTTTGACGTTATGCTACAACAGCATCTCTGCTGCGGTCGGTGCCCTGTACGGGCCCCTGCACGGCGGTGCCAACGAGCGCGTCCTGGGGATGATTGATGAAATCGGCAGCGTTGAAAACGCCTCAAAATGGGTCGCCGACGCACTGGCCGAAAACAAAAAGATAATGGGTATGGGGCACCGTGTCTACAAATCCATTGACCCGCGGGCGGTGATTATCGAAAAACTGTTGGCAAAACTCAATGACGAGCTGCCCCACAACAGCGACTACCCTATCCTTAAGGTGGTAGAAAAAGAAGTGCGGGCGCATATGGATAAAAAAGGCAAGCCGATCTATCCCAACGTCGACTTTTTCTCCGGTGCCGCCTACCGTATGTTAGATATTCCCTGTCACCTGTTTACCGCTATCTTTGCAGTAGCCCGGATTTCAGGATGGGTCGCTCACGTTCAGGAACAGATTGCAGACAACCGCATCTTCCGGCCTCGGGCAAAATATATCGGCCCCTATATAAAATAACTGGGTTAGAGTAATCCCTGCAGGGCGACGCGGTGCATTTCGTTCAATTTCCCGCACGCCAGACTCTCAACGGTCCCGTCACGGTAAATACGAACCACCTGTATGTCTTCGTTCTTGCCGCCCTTTGGGATTGTCATCTGTTCCACTAATTTTTCGCTATCCTCAAAGAGCAAAAAATAATACGGCTGGTAATCGGCAGGAATTTGCTCTTGCAGCTCTTTCTTTATCAGCGGTCTCACGAACTCCGGTACACCGCCGCCGACCAGGACAATTTTATATGACGCATCCGCCTCGCCTGGGGGCATAATTCCCAACTCCAGCAAATACATCGACCACTCTTTTGATAGCGGGCCGTGCCGCCGTTTAAAGCTTAAGATTGCCAGGGCGCCTTCTTGTGGAAACGTGTCGGGAAAACTGCGTACGGTACCGGTAATGTCTTCCAACTGGATTTGCGGAAATTGTCCATACATCTCCGCACTGCATACGCTTTCTGTGCCGTTGCGGTCCTGTGCGGCAGCGCCGCCGGTAAAAAACACTAACGCTACTGCCGTTATCACATACAGTCTCGTGTTCATAGAAAAATATTATCACAAACCAAGCGGGCAATGCAATACAATAAAATTGCCCAGTGTTGGTGCCGCACAACGCTCACTACACTCTCTGTGCGGCACATGTGCTTTACGAAAGCGGCCAGGGGGTAGCGGAAGACCCTGATGGCGGCGGCGGGCGAGCGGGAGTGAGCCCGTACCCACGCGCCCGCGCGTGGGTAGCCGCCAGGTACCCCTGCGTGCCTGCGCGCGCAGGGGTGCAGGGGCTGGAGCGAGGGGGCTGGCAGCCCCCTCTTCTTTTAAAAAAATTAAATAAAAATCCGCATTCGGTATTGACTTTTTATCCCCGCCTCTGCTACCCTATTAGTGGATGCTGTCTACGGAGGGGTGCGGTGCGCGTAATTAAAAGAAATGGTGCGGTGGTTGATTTTGAACCTGCCCGCATACAACAAGCTATTCAAAGTGCTTACCAGGCAGCGGGGGTAGAGCCCGGTACCGGACGCTACAACGAAGTAACCGAAGAGGTGCTTCGCATCGTCTCCGATAGTTTCAACCAACGCGCCCCGCATGTCGAAGAGATTCAAGACATTGTGGAGCGGCAACTGGTCCACTTTGATCAATACACAGTATCCAAAAAGTACATCCTCTACCGGGAAAAACAGCGGGAACGGCGCGAACGCGACCTGGAGACCCGGCACCTGCAGGCGGAATCCGGATCCCTGCAGGTCAAAAGACGCAGCGGACGCTTCCAGCACTTCGATTCTCATAAAATTGTCCGTACCATCGAACGCCTGGCCGGCGAATACATAGACGATATTTCGGTAGAAGCCATACTGTACGAGCTGCCCAAGAATATATTTGACGGAATCCCCACCTCTGAACTCGAACACGCGCTCATTCTCTCTACCACAGCACTCATTGAGCGCGATCCCGCGTACAGCCGCCTGGCGGCCCGTATGCTCCTCCAGGTACTCTACCGGCAAGCCATGGGAGATACACCGAGCGCCGAAAACTTTGACGGCAATTACCGCGCCTCTTTTGTCGCAACCATCAACCAGGGCATTAAGCAGAAGATATTTACCGAATCCCTGAGCGGATTTAACCTCAACACCCTGGCCACGGCCCTGCAGCCCCAGCGCGATTCCCTGTTTACATACATAGGCATCCAGACACTTTACGAGCGGTACTTTGTCCGCCTGGACGGGTCGCCTGCGGAGTGCCCGCAGGGGTTTTGGATGCGCGTAGCCATGGGGTTGGCGATAGACGAAAAAGACCGCGACGCCCGTGCAATTGAGTACTACGAGATGCTCTCTACGATGCGTTTTGTCTGCTCTACACCCACGCTCTTCCACTCCGGGCTCGTCCACCCGCAGCTTAGCTCGTGCTATCTCAGCACAGTCAAGGACGACCTGACCAGTATCTTTAAAGTTTTTGGCGATAACGCCCAGCTTTCCAAATGGTCGGGCGGCATCGGGAACGACTGGACGCCCATCCGCGCCACCGGGGCGTTCATCAACTCCACACACGTGGAGAGCCAGGGGGTTGTTCCCTTTCTCAAAATTGCCAACGATACCACGGTAGCCATCAACCGCAGCGGCAAGCGCCGCGGGGCCACGTGTGCCTACCTGGAGACCTGGCACCTGGATATTGAAGATTTTCTTGATCTACGCAGAAACACCGGCGACGACCGCCGCCGCACCCACGATATGAATACCGCCAACTGGATTCCCGATCTGTTTATGCAGCGCGTCCGCCAAAACGGCACCTGGACCCTGTTCTCTCCGGACGAAACCCCCGACCTGCACGACCTATGGGGGCGGGCGTTTGCCGAACGCTACCAATACTACGAAGAACGGGCAGCGGCCGGCGAACTGCACCGCTACCGGGAAATTGATGCCGTAAAACTATGGAGAAAAATGCTTACCCGCCTCTTCGAGACCGGCCACCCGTGGATAACCTTCAAGGATCCGTGCAACATCCGCTCCCCCCAGGACCACTGCGGGGTGGTGCACAATTCCAACCTATGCACCGAAGTTATACTCAACAACTCTCCGGACGAAACCGCAGTATGCAACATCGGATCCATTAACCTGGCGCGGCACATGGTTGACGACGAAAGCTCCGAAACCGGCAAGCGGCTGTCGCTGGAAATGCTGGAAGAGACCGTCTATTTTGCCACGCGCATGCTCGATAACGTCATTGACCTCAACTACTACCCAACCAAAGAGGCGCGGGCCTCCAACAGCAAACACCGCCCCGTCGGACTCGGTATGATGGGGTTTCAGGATGTGCTGTTTATGCTCCGCATCCCCTTTGCAGATGAGCGCGCCAAAGAGCTGGCCGACAAAACGATGGAGTTCGTCTCCTACCACACCATCCTCAGCTCGTCAAAGCTGGCCAGGGAGCGCGGCGCCTACGGGAGCTACAAGGGATCCAAGTGGGACCGCGGCATCTTTCCCATCGACACCCTTGAGCTGCTGGCCAAGGAGCGCGGTGCCACGCTGCGCGTCGATACCAGGCAGCACATGGACTGGAAACCGGTCCGCGCCCACGTTGCCAAGTACGGTATGCGCAACTCCAACACCATGGCCATCGCCCCCACCGCTACCATTTCTAATATTTCCGGCTGCTTCCCATGCATTGAGCCGATTTACAAAAACCTCTATGTCAAAGCCAACATGAACGGCGAGTTCACCATCGTCAACACATACCTCGTCAACGATCTCAAGCGCCTTAACCTGTGGGACGAGCAAATGCGCGAAGAGATGAAATACTTCGACGGAAGCATCGATATGATCGATAGAATTCCCCAGGAGATCAAAGATCTCTACAAAGTATCCTTCGACATTGACCCGCACTGTCTGATTGACCTGACGGCCGTGCGCGGCAAGTGGATAGATCAGAGCCAGTCGCACAACGTCTTTATCAAAGGATCGTCGGGCAAGCAACTCAATGATATTTACATGCACGCATGGGAATCTGGCCTTAAAACCACCTATTATCTCCGCAGCCTGGCAGTAAGCCAAATAGAGAAGTCGACCCTGAACGTAGACCGCTACGGGTACACCCAGAAGCGCGACTACGCTGCCGTCGAGCAGCCCACCCCCGCTGTTGGAGAGCACGCCGCCGCCGCAGAACTCGCCCCCGTCCCCCCCGCTGCTGCCCCCCCCGCCCCCGAAGGTACCCCCCCCCAGCCCGGCACCACTCCCTCAATGGAGTGGGCGCTGTCTCAAACACAGGAAGCAAACGGGAACGCAGGCGCAGTTGTAGACGAAGCCGACGACGACCAGCTGGCTATCGATACAGATAGCGACGAAGTGCTCGCCATCAAGGCGTGTAAAATAGACGACCCCGACTGCGAAGCCTGCCAATAAAAGGCACGCGCGCCCTCCCGCACGCCTCTCTCTAGTATGCCCAAGAGGACTCGAACCTCCGACCTTTAGATCCGGAATCTAACGCTCTATCCAACTGAGCTATGGGCACGTACGCTATAGTCTAGCACAGATACCGCATCTATGGTAGCATTACAGAAGAGAACGATATGACAAAATCCAGCGTACTCGAGCAGGCCTACACAATCGCAAAAACCGCCTTCCACCGCGCCCACGCTCCTTATTCGCACTTCCAGGTCGGCGCCGCCCTCGCGGCCAAAGACATCCCGGAAATTATCGGCGGCTGCAACGTAGAAAACGTCAGCTTCGGCGCCACCATCTGCGCAGAGCGCACCGCCCTCGGGGCAATGGTATCAAAGCACGGCGCCCCACTGCAGTTGGAGCTTATACTCGTGGTCACCGACCGCGAACACCCCGCCCCGCCGTGCGGCATCTGCCTGCAGACCCTCGCGGAGTTCTCCGCCGACAGCACCACGGTTGTCCTGGCAACCCCGCAGCGCATCGTCACAACGTGTAAATTTTTTGACCTCCTGCCCCACGCCTTCCGCACACTAAAATAGCCGCGATGGCACCAATCGTCAAAGCCATCCGCACCGCCGCCGCATTCCCCCTGCACCTCTACCAACGCCTCTCACCCCTCATACCATCACGCTGCCTCTACACACCGACCTGCTCTACCTACGGGATCCAGGCCATCAAACGCTTCGGTATCTTCCGCGGCACCCTACTCCTGGTACTCCGGGTATTACGCTGCACCCCCCGTTACCCCGGGGGCGCAGATCCCCTGCCGACAAAGTTTGTCATGCGCGATGCCTTCCGCGCCTTACGCAGAAAATCCGGTTAGTTGTTATTTTGGGCGCTACCCCCCCTGGTACTGCGGGGCAGCACCAGGGGCGGTCGCCGTGCTCGCAGCGCGGCCGCGGCCGTGCACCAGCTCCTATTTTCTTTGCCCAGAGATACCGCGGCTGCCGCCCGCAAGGGCGGGCGGCACTGCTCCCATGGCTAGCGCGCGGTATCAGATCCCGGTACACACCCCCTTGTGGCCGGGGGGTCTATAGGCCGATTTTGTGTTATACTACTCGCAACACTATGAAACGGGTAACAATACAGACCCTCGGGTGCAAACTCAATCAATTTGAGAGCGATTCGCTGGCTACCAAATTCCGCCAGGCCGGTTACCGCCTGGTAGACCCCGGGGGGGGCGCGGATGCGCACATCATCAATACCTGCACCGTTACCGGGAAGGCAGACAGGAAGTCGCGCAACCTGATCTACCAGGCACAGCGCTACGCCCGTGAGTACGAACGCCGCCTCGGTACCGGGGCCCTTGTGGTGGTAACAGGTTGCTTCGCCGAAGGAAATGCCGACGAGATTGCCGCCCTGGAGAATGTCTACGTCGTCGGCAACGGGCGCAAGAGTGCCATTTTCGAGATTGTCGACGCCCACCTGCGCGGCGAGATTGCCGACGGCACCGAGGCCCTGACATCACAACAGACACCACAACAGCAGCCCCTCTCGCCCGGCGAAACGGCAGAAACACAAGAGGCGGCGAGCGAAAATTTATTCCGCTACGTAACCCCCGAAAGACTGTTCCACACGCGCGGCATGCTGAAAATCCAGGATGGGTGCGATAACTACTGCACCTTTTGCATCATCCCGTATGTGCGTGGCAAGGCCGCCAGCCGTCCTGTTGCCGGCGTACTTGCAGACATGCGCCGGATGGTCGACATGGGGTACCGGGAGATTGTCCTGACGGGAGTAAACATGAGCCGCTACCGTGACGGCGAGTGCAATTTCAGCACCCTGTTGGAGCAGCTCCTGGAGTGCGAGGGAGATTTCCGTCTGCGCATATCCTCACTGGAGCCCGACCAACTGGACGAGCGCTTTTTTGCGCTGCTCCAGCACCCAAAGATGGCAGCACACCTGCACCTGTGCCTACAGAGCGGATCAGAGCGGGTGCTGCTGCAAATGCGCCGCCAATACACCGCCGCCCAATACCGGACCATGGCCGACCGGATCCGTAAGGTTAACCCGCTATTCAACATCACCACCGACATCATCGTTGGGTTCCCCGATGAAAGCAGCCAGGATTTTGACGCCAGCTGTGATTTCGTGCGCGATTACACCATGGGGCACGTGCATGTCTTCCCGTATGCGGTTCGGCGCGGCACCCGGGCGGCCCGGATGAGCGGGGCGGTGAGTGCATCAGTGCTCAAGGAGCGCGCGGGAGCACTGCGCACACTGGCCGCCGAGTGCACCAAACAGTACCGGGCGCAGCTGTGCGGGCAAACCCTGCAGGTTTTGATAGAAGAGAGCAGCAAGAGCAACGCCCACGTGTCTCGCGGGTATTGCGAATACTACGTCCCGGTTGAAATTCCCCGCCCGGGCCTGACCGTGAACAATTTTTACTCTGTCGCAACCGATACCCAACTTGCCAACCGCGGCGGCGGGCGCAGCAGCGACGGTCCGGTGCTTGTCGGAAACCTGCTCCCAAACGGAGTACTTGATGCTGCTCCTGTGTAGCTTCTCCGATCGAATCACAAAGGAAATAACGGCTGCGGAAAAACTGACCCGCCTGCCGGTACGCGGGGGAGTCTATTTCGGAGACGCCGTACTACAACCCCTCTACCTGCAGGAGCGGCTGCTGATCTCCTGTATCCCGCCGCCCGGCAAAGCGCGGGACGGCACAGAAGACGAGAGCCGCACACCCACCGACAACTTGCTGCTATACATCGGCGGCGCGGTAGTAAGCAGGATTGACCACGGCGGCCCGTTGATGGCGGCGCTGCTCTTCGACCTCCCCTCTACGGGCACCGATAGCAAAAAGAAAAATACGGCGGCGGACAAACACCGCTCCGCGCCGCTGCTCATCGCATCCGCCCGTACCCCAAAAACCACAATACACTTCGACCTGCCGCCCCTGCCCCCCGGGTGGGGCCTTGCGTGCGGGTATTCCGGCACACCCGCCGCCTCGGCGGGTACCCCCCCCAGCCCCTCTCCGGAAACCCGCGCACCCCTTGTTATGACCCCGATCCCCGCGCCTGCCGTCACCCTGTACCCTGTGCTCGCAAAGCTCCTGGAGCCGCACAGCATTATAAGCATGTGCCTCCCGCCCGCCGCACCGGCAATTACCGCGGGGCTTGCGCTCGCGCAATCCATGCACCGCCTCCAGCACCCGCCCGCGGCGCTGCACGCGCAGGAACGCCAAACCCTCCAGGGGTTTGCAGACCGCGCCCGGTTATCCGTATACCAGCGCCGCCAATTACTCACCGCGGCCGTCGCACACAAAACCGCCGCCGGGGCCCTTCCTCCGCACAGTCTCTTCAAAAACACCGAAAGCCTTGACGACATCCTGGGTGCACTCGATGCCCGCTAGCTCTCCCGCGGGTGCGCCCGCGTCACGCGCCCTCCCGACCCTTAATTACCTGTATATAGAAGAGGCCGCCCGCTCTTTCCCGTTAACAAAGAGTATACAAGAGCTCTACCCGCATATTCCGCACATCCCTATCCGTAACTACGGGGAAATATTTAACCGCAAGAGCCAGCACTTCCAGGTGCAAAAACGCATGCCCGCACTCATACTGGCAGCGGCGTCGGGAAAAAACCTCCTCTACCCCGGCAACGAACGCATCGCCACCTTCGAAAACATGCCGCTCTATTATACCGACCAGCTGCGCAACTGTCCGTTCAACTGCCACTACTGCTTCCTGCAAGGTATGCACCGATCGGCACACCTGCTGTTGTTCGTCAACAGCAGCGACTTCCACCAGGCAGTCACCACCCACATCCAGCAGGCACGCAGCGCCGCGGCGCCCCCTGCCAGCGGCGCACCCGCGCACCTGATGCACCTGAGCGTCTCGTATCTCAGCGACCTACTGGGGTTTGAATACGTTGCCCCGCTCTGCCGCCAGTGGATCGAATACGCCCGCACCGCCCCCGACATCCTCCTGGAAATCCGCACCAAGAGCAACAACATCCACGCCCTCAAGGGCGTGGATCCAATTCCCAACGCCCGCCTGGTGTGGTCCCTGACGCCGGCATCGCTGGTAAAAACCCACGAACCCGGTACCGCATCACTCCCCAACCGCCTGCTCGCAGCCCGCACCGCCGCCGAACAGGGGTGGCGGTTACACCTGGCATTCGACCCCATCCTCACGCCGCCCGGATGGCAAGCCCTGTACACCGACCTTATCGGCGAGTGCTTTCGCCGCATTCCCGCGGATGCCGTTGACGCCGTCACCATCGGGGTCTTCCGTATGCACCCCGAATATTTCAAGAACATGCGCTCCCAGCAGCCGCACAATCCGCTGCTCCGCCAGGAGTACCAGCGCAGCGATAGATTAATCAGCGTCGAGCATGCGATAATAGACGAGATCAAGGGAGTTGTGGGCGGTACCTGCGCGCGCCACATCCCTGAGGGGAAGATATACTTTGTCCACGGATAGCTATTACAATACAATCATCATCGGCGCCGGCCCGATAGGCATTGAGGTTGCCGCCGCCTGTAAGGCGCAAAACATCAACTACCTGCACCTCGAGGCCGGGCAAATCGCCGGCTTCATTGCCACCTGGCAGCCCGGGACGCAGTTTTTCAGCTCCCCGGAGTGGATAGCCGTTGCCGGCGTCCCCATCCACACTACCAAACAGCAAAACATCACCGCCGAAGAGTACCTCGCCTACCTGCGCCTGGTCGTAGAGCAGCTTGAGCTTCCCATCAATACTTTCGAACGCGTAGAGCGCATCGAACGCATCCCCCCCGACGCGCCCGCTGATACCGAGAACGCCCCGCGCTTCCGTCTCCACACCACCGCCGCCGCCCGGGGGGGTGGGCGCAATCGCTACACCTGCACCAACATCATCCTGGCCACCGGTAACATGCAGCTCCCCAACGAGTTTCACGCCCCCGGGGACGATCTGCCGACCACCCACCACTCCCTCCGGAACCCGCACCACTATTTCCGCCGCCGGCTATTAATCGTCGGTGCAAAAAACTCAGCCTGCGAGGCCGCACTCCGGTGCTGGCGCGCCGGTGCTCACGTCGCCATCTCCTCCCGGCGCCCCGCTCTGCAAAAACGCGGTATACTCCAGCGCCTCTACCTTGAAGTGTCGCTGCTCATCAAAAACAAACAGATTGCCTTCCACGGCAGCACCGAAGTCGAGCGCATCGCCCCCGGGCGTACTACTCTCCGGGAACTCAGCGGGAAACCGGAGGGGCGCACCACCACCGTTGACAGCGACTTCGTCTACCTTGCCGTCGGGTTCCGCCCGGACCCCAGGCTCTACCAGCAACTCGCCATTGAGCTCCGCACCGACGAGCGCTTACCCGTTTTTAACCCGCGCACAATGGAAATCCCCTCTTGCCGGGGTGTCTACATCGCCGGCACCGCCACCGGAGGCCATCAGCGCCGCCACACCGTGTTCATCACAACCTGCCACGATCACGCCAGCAAAATCACCCGCGCCATCGCGGGTAAGGCGTACACCAAGGTCGGTAATTTTCCCGGGCGTAATTATCCGCTGACAAGCGGGGATATTGAGTAGAGCCCTTTTAGCTCAATCGCAGAAAAATGCGTATTGTGCTATATTTAACCAATCAAATGAACAAGCTAGAGACGCTACAGCGCACTGCCACCGCTCCCCTAGATTCTGCACCCGAGTTGATACCGGGGTGCTCTGTAATACAGGAGGATTACGGCGCGTTTCTTAAGCAATTTGACAACAACGTTGATTTGATACTCACTGACCCACCGTACGTGATAAGCAAGAAAACAGGATTTAAGCAGACAGGGGAAAAAAGTGTGCAGCGATTTGCAGTATCAATGGATTTTGGAAAATGGGATAAGGTGGAAATAGACATGAGCGCTCTTGCACAGAATGCCTATTCTGCGCTGCGTAAGGGCGGGACTATCATCGTGTGGTACGATATATGGAAAGTGAGCAAGTTATGCGAGGCATTGACTGACGCCCGGTTTTCCATGTTGCGGTTGATTATATGGAACAAAACAAACCCCGTGCCATTGAATAGCAAAAATATTTACCTGTCCAACAGCAAGGAAATGGCGGTAGTTGCGGTTAAGGGCGGCAAGCCAACGTTCAATGCCGAGTATGACAGGGGCATGTATTACCCCGATCATTCCGGTCACTCCGATATTATTTACAACGAACCTATACCCCGTCACAACGGCAAGCGAATACACCCCACACAAAAACCGCTTTCACTATTTGAAGATTTAATAAAAAAGCATAGTAACGAAGGCGATTTGGTAGTTGATCCCTTTTTGGGAAGCGGCACAACCGCAGTGGCGGCCATGACACACAAACGTCTGTTCGCAGGATGTGATATTGACCATACTTACACAAAACAAGCGAGGCAAAGAATATATGAGCAATTTGAGTAAAAAGGATAGGTTTCTATCTTTGGCAAAACCGGACAGCGACGGCTTTTCACGCATTGTGGGCATTGATGAGCTTGAACGGGCGGGTTTAGGATTTGGCAACGGTGGCGACTGGTGCAGAGACGATAATAGCTCGCTTGCAAAAACGTATAATGTTGTGCGTCACAAAGAAGGCGGCCGTATAATAGGCGTAGAAGTGCAAGGGTACAAGAAGTCGCCGATTCTAAAATCTATCCCTCTGTATATCCGCAAGAAAATTGTGTCACAAAGGTGTGCCGTGCTGGCAACGAGCAAGGTAGAGTGTGATCACAAAGACGGTAGAAGGGATGACCCCCGTCTATCTGACGTTAAAAGAGTACGGGTGGAAGATTTTCAACCGCTTTCTAAAGCGGTGAATAATGCAAAACGACAGCATTGTAAAGAGTGCAGAAGTACAGACAAACGATTTGATGCAAAGCGTCTAGGATATGCGGTATCACAATGGAAAGGTGATGGGAAGTATCGAGGAACCTGTATCGGCTGTTACTGGCATAGCCCGAAAAAATTTAATGAAGTTGTAAGTAAAAACTATAGTAGGGAAACAGATACATAATTCGTAGGGGGTCTTGAACTCCGTTGATTTGGTGTGTCCAGTGCCTGCATCTGGGGAGGGCGTCTGGTTTCTGCGGGTTTAACTATCTAGCCCACCAAGGCGACCGGGGGTAGCGGTCTGTTTTTGGCGCCGTGGTGACGGCGCATTCGGAATTGTTATACCTGTTTGTGACTTAATATATTTACAGAAGCGACCGGGGGTAGCGGAATAATTTTAGCCCATTTAGGGCGCGCGTTAGTAAGCCCGTTAAAAATGGGCGTTAAAAAATTATGGAGCGAGGGGGCCGGCAGCCCCCTCTTTAACCATTATAGATATACCAATGAATATTGGGCCTCCGCTAGAGAGATAGATTCCCTGTACGGGCATGGGGCTGGCAGCCCCCTCCTGAACCATTATAGATACGCCAATAAACATTGGGTCAGGGGTCCGGCGCAACACAACACAGACAGGCGTTTACCGATATAATTATAGTGTGAATGGTAGAATGATTTACCTGGCCATCTCGGTGCTGGCGGTCGTGTTGTTTGTGTGGACGTGTAATAATACCAACCTCGGCGGTCTCGACAGCCCGTGTATCTCCAACAGCGAGTGCGGTAGCGGGCTGTTCTGTGCGGTTGGGCGGTGCTCTAACGGTAGCGCAGACAAGCCGTGCGATACCGACGGCGAGTGCGCCGATCCGCTGATTTGCATCAGTGGGGGCAAGTGCGGGGGCATTGTGGGTAAGCGGTGCGGTGGTGATAGCGACTGTGTGTCGGGGTTGATTTGTGCACTGGATGTGATGAACGACGACAACATCTCAACGTCAGTGTGTGCCCCGACAAACGGCGAAGAGGGTAGTGCGTGCGGCAGGAACGGACACTGTAAGGGTACTTTTACGTGCGATGACGGAGTGTGTGGCTTGGGGGCAACCTTCGAGGAAGGCCGGGAGTGCAACAGTGATGACCGGTGTGCCGGCAATTTGGTATGCGCGCTGGTACAAGGTACCCGGGAATGTGCTTCAACCACTAATATTGCCGGTGGGGCATGCAGCAAAGATACCCATTGTCTGGACGGCTCTATATGTGCGTTATCGGGAGACAATCAGATATGCATCTCCTCGGACGGCAGTGCGGGCCAGGCGTGCGGCTGTGCGGTCCAGACGTGCACCGTCGCCCCTCATTGCGACAGCGGGTTGATATGCCGCGCCAGTGTGTGCGGGAGCCCCATAGGGGAGACGTGTACTGCTGATATGAATTGTGCCGGCGGGTTGGTATGCACCGGAGCCGCGGATAGTTTAACCTGCACCCTACCAGGGGACGGAGCCGCGGGGAGCGTGTGCGGTATCAATGACCATTGCACTAGCCCGCTGGCGTGCGGCAACGATGGAATATGCGGGGTTGGTGTCGGCGATTCGTGCAATGAGGACAGCGTGTGTGCCGGCGGGTTGATATGCGCTGGAGACGCGGATAATTTGGCGTGCGCCCAGCCGGGCGATGGGAACGAGAGAAGCGTGTGCGGTACCGATGCCCATTGCACCAGCCCTCTGGTGTGCGGTAACGGGGCGTGCGGCAGGGCAGCTGGGGTTACATGTAGTACTGATAGCAATTGCGCCGGCGGGTTGGTATGCGCCGGGACAACGGGGAGTTTGGTGTGCGCGCAGTCGGACGGCAGCAGCGGGAGCGTGTGCGGCGCTCATAGGCATTGCACGGGCAGCCTGGTGTGCGGCAGCACCGGCGTGTGCGGTGCGGGCGGGGCGTGTACGGGTGATGACGACTGTGCGGGCGATTTGATATGTGCACGGATTACGGGGGCGCTAATATGCGCCCAGTCAGACGGGAGTTCCGGGAGTGCGTGTTATTCTCCTGAGCATTGCGCTGAAGGCCTGACGTGCATGAGAATAGTAAACAACAGAGTGTGCCAATAGCCCGCACGCAAGAGGGGAGGGCGGGGGAGAGAAAAATTGCACGATGCGCAAATATATGATATGCTACAACAAACACGATGATACGGAAAAAATTAATTGCCGCAGCGGTGGTGCTGTTCGCGTGCGCCCTCCCGGGTATTGCCCAGACAGTCCCAGGCGGGGGCGGTGCGGTGCGGGTGGAGCAAATCCCGGAATTTGAACTCAGCGACCAGTATCTTGGCATCCACCTTGGGGCGTATTTTCCGCTGTTTCTCATTAACAACGAGACCGGCGAGACTGGCAATACCAACCAATCAATCGGGGGCGCGGGGGCACTTCAGTGGAATATCTACCTGAACCGGTTTATCAGTCTCGGGGTAGAGACGTCGTATATCTTTAGTCTCACACCAAACCAGCGTACCCTTTCCCTGTGGCCGACGGCAATAAAGTTCACGTTTGCCCCGCTCATCGGACCGATAATGATTCCCGTGTACGTCGGCGTGGGTGCGGTGTTCAGTTTTTTAGAAGAGAGTACCAAACTCGATTTGCTGGTTAAAGGCGGTCTTGGGATCTACTGGTTTTTTCAGCGCGAATGGGCCATCGGCATACTGGCAGATTATATTTTTATTCCGCAATTATATAACGGCGACCCTGCCCCGGCATCGGATAACAGAATACTAAACAGCGTTACGGCGAGCATTGGGATAATTTACCGTATATGAGACAGAAAAAAAATAGAAACGCCGCCCTCAGAGCGGCGGTCTCCGTCGGTATCATAGCGGCCCTGTTGCTGGGTTGCGATCACGCCAACCGCGGGATATTTGCGCAAATCGAAGAAGAGGTCAGGGTCAATCAGGCAAACGATGGCGAGAACGGTGTGGTGCACTCAATGGTCAGGGTCGGTGATCGCTACTATGCTGCGGCCAACAGACTTTTCTGGCGCGATGCCAACGCCGATGGACGCGATTGGGGAACCATTAACACTCCGAACCCCTCCTACCAGCACGTCGTCTCTGTGGCTGCAACCACCGTCCCGGCGATGGGCGCGGATGCGGAAACAGAACTGGTCCTTGTCGCGGTCACCAATAGCAACAGCGAGGGCTCGCAGCTCTACTCCCTGGACCCCGGGACCCACCAGTGGAGCGGCAATTTGTTCAGAGACGACGCAGGCACCGCTATCGGCGATCAAATCGTCAGGCTCATATCCGTTGGAGACGGGGAGAATGCGCGGTTGGCTATAATTAGCAAACGCCGGCGGGAGATTGGATACAACCTCCGGTTCTACGACCACAAACGAACACCTGGAACCGACAACGACGACACCGCAGGTCCTACGGCGCCGTTTTGGGAAAATGTCCCGGAAATAATTGACGGCGCTTCCATCACCTCCGGGGCGGGGGTTGATTTCCTTGTCTTCGCCGACCGGGCCAATCTCTATTGCATCCACAACACCACATCGCCCACGCAGGTCGGTATTTTCGAGCTCCGGCGCATTGTTGTTGACCGCGGGAATGATGCAGACCCGGATGCCTCTCTTGTGGGCGGGGTCTATGCACGCAGCAACATCCTCTACGTCACCGCAGGGCGCGGCAACCTGTACCTGTACCGCAGCACGGAAAACGACGCCGCCCTATGCAGCACCGATGAAACCGGCCCTACCGATTGGGCCGACCGCTGTCCCAGTGCGAACCCCGCCGCAGGAGACCCGGGGTGCTGGGAAGAGTCAACCTTCGGGGACACCACCCACGCCTACACCGACCTTGTGTGGTACGACAGATTAGTCGACGCCGACGGCATCACCACCGGGGGGCTGGTTGTCGGTATACGCGATAACGGCCGCGTATCCGGGGGGTATCGGGAAATCATCGGGGGCATTCCCACCGCTGCCAACCTCCGGAACCCCCGGGGTACCAGTTACACTTCCACCGAGCTTCGGAATGCTACCGTTTCCGGTTTGGTAGCAGATGGGACAAAGCTGTTTCTGCTCTCCCAGGGGCGCGGTATGTGGCGGGCATCCTACAACCTGGGTACCCCAACCATGTACTGGGACCTCTCCAGGTAATCCCGAGATAATCCCGCTCACTTTGTTCCCGCGCGCGGGGAGGGTTAGTTCTTATCGGAACCCTGAGGTCCCGTTGACGGGGGCGTATCTTGATCCTGTAAAATAGCCGCTATCTCTTTGCTATAATACTTTGATATTTCCTCGTCAGTGAGTCCGACCATTTCGTGACTCAGGTAATGGAGCCACGGGCTTGACTCGCCCGCTCCAACGACCTGTTTGCGCGAGTAATAGTGGGGCCGTATGGTCATCTGGCTGTCTTTGCGCTCTTTGTAGTCATGGACGGCGATGCGTAAATCCGACGCCCCCACCCCGTTGTCCAGGATAATCTGTGCCAGGTAATTTATAGTGTTCCCGGTATCAAAAATATCGTCAATCAGCAGCACCTTGTCGCCAACACGCAGGTATTTCGGATCGTACGTCCACCCATCCAGTACCACCTGGACCCGTCCCCCGCGCGCACCGCCCCCGGTGGGGCGCGTGTAACTACGGGCGACAACCGCCGCATACAAGACGGGCTTTGAGTTCAGGTGCACGCTGCGGATTTTGAAGTACTCGCTGATGATGTTCCCCAAGTACGCCCCGCCGCGCAAACTCACATAGATTACATCAGGGACGAATCCATCGTTATATATAGTGTGGGCCATCCGAATAGCATTGTCCCGGATGGTTTCGTATTTTATAAAATCCTTATCCACTGTGCTATTTTACAATTCCGATAGAAATTTCCTGACCCCTTCTCGAAAGCCGAAATTCCACCTTGCCGCGCTTTTTATTATTCAATGCACGGTAAAACCCCATCAAGTCATCGGTCGGCTCGTCGTTAATGTGGGTTATCACATCCCCCACCCGTATGCCCCCAACCGCCACCGGGGTCAACTCTTCCACGCTATCAACATACACTCCGCGCACACCCCCCGCGATACCCAACCGCTCCCGCAACTCTTCGGTCAGCGGCGTTACCCGCATCCCCGGCCACAGGTCGTTGTTTTGGTTGGCAATATCGCTCTCCGATTCACGCGCGGTAATGCGCACGCTAATTACCCGCCTCGCACCTTCGCGGTACAGGACAATCTCAGCATTCCTGCTAACCGGTAAATCGCCGACAATCAACAGAAGCTCATCCGAGTTCTCTATCTTGTTCCCGTCTATCTCTACCACAAAATCCCCCGGCTGTATCCCCGCCCTGTCTGCGGGCGAATCGCGGAACACATTCAGTACCAACGCGCCTTCGCTCACGGGTACCTGCAGGCTCTCGGCAATCTGCTCTGATACACTGCTGATGCTGATCCCCAGCCACCCATACTCCACAGCCCCCTGGGAGATAAAGTCGTCGATCGGTTTTTTGACATTATTAATAGGTATGGCAAACCCCAGCCCGACATTCACCCCCGTGCTGGACGATATCCATGTATTGATCCCGATTACCTCACCGTTGATGTTAATCAACGCGCCCCCGGAATTCCCGCGGTTAATAGCCGCGTCGGTCTGAATGAAGTCATTGATATTCCCCTGCGGGCCGCCGCGCCGCCCCAGGGCACTGACAATCCCCGCGGTCACGGTCGACTGGAAATTAAACGGACTCCCAATCGCCAGCACCCAATCCCCGACATGCAGGGTGTCCGAATCCCCCAGGGGTGCCACGGGAATCTCTCTTTGGGACATAAACGACAGCAAGGCCAGGTCTTTCCGCGGATCGCTGCCAACCAAGGCCGCCTCAATCTCTTCCCCGTCCGTCAGGACCACTTCCAGCTCCTGGGCGTTCCCAACCACGTGGGCGTTGGTAATTACATAATACGTATTCCCATCACGGGCAACAATCACCCCTGATCCAAATCCGCGCGAACGGAACTCCTGGCGCGGAGGACTCTCGTCTTCGGGCTGCCCGAAGAAGAAATCAAACCACGGCGGCCGGGTATCGTTTGCGGGCCGCTCTTGTGTCTGCACCGCACTGATGGTCACCACACTGGGGAGCAACCGTGCACTGATTTCGCGGAACGAATTCTGTATCTCCTGGATCCCAACCGGCACCGCAAACTGCTGCTCCGCGACTCGCCGCTCTGCCCGACGCTCACTCTCTACCGTCCCGACAATAAACAGCGCGCCTGCCACCAGGATCGCCGCACCCGCAACTATCGCTCCAGCTATCGGCCAGCGTGTATTCATTTTACCCATTCTTGTGTCTCCTTTTTCAAGTATGCATATATTATAGCGTATAAAATTAGTACGTCAAGTGGAGCAAAGGTTCCCATTTCAGAGAGAGAGGTGGGCGCGCGCCTCGCTGTCTTCCCCCACCCCCCCGGGTGCCTTCGTAAAGCATGCGTCACTCACGCGGCAGGGAGCGCAATGACCGCGCCATAACTTGACAGGGTAATTTTTTGTGCTATACTTTAGTTAAAAGTACATGCGGTAACGTGATATACTGGATGTTATAACGTACTAGGGAGTGTGTAAAAAGAACATGAAAATAGCAAGTAGGTTCTTGTCAAAAATTTTGTTTTATGGTGCTGTGATTGCCAGCACATGCGTATTGATAACTTGCGGCGATGCAGGTGTAGCTGCTACACCTACCACACCCACTACACCTCCTGTAACTACTGATACGGAGCCGCCGGGAAACGTTACGGACGTATCCATTGCGGTCAGCACCGACGTGGATACCAATACAGCCAGCGTGGTGCTGAATTGGACCAACCCGACTGATAGCGATTTTTCGCACGTGGAAATTACATGGACGCCAAACCCACCCGACGAGCCGCAGACGACGGACCAGACAACCCTTACTGTTAATGATTTACCCGTCCTGCCGGGCGGGCAATTATATTCGTTTACGATCTTAAGCGTAGATGCCCTGGACAACAAAACTGACCTCGATGCCGGCAAAACAATAGTGGTTTCGATAGTTGTCTCTGCAGATTTTACGGCACCTGCGGCGATAACTGATTTTTCCAGCGTGATTGCGAAAGGTATTGCAACATTAACATGGACCGACCCGCCTGATGAGGATTTACAGCAAATAAACATTACATGGAGTTCCCCAGGAGGGGGCGCGCCAGGGACTGCTTTGCAGCCGTTGCGGATAAACGCAAATGCACAAACAACTACCATTACCGGGCTCAGCAACACCGAGGCGTACACCTTTTCGGCTACCAGTCAGGACGGTCATGGTAATATTAGCGACGCGGCTGTTACAACCGCACAGGCAATTGCAGTGCCTGACGTGATAAACCTTAGTGCGACACCTGGTGTTAACGGGAGCGCAATTCTAAACTGGACCTACCCGGACGCAGATGCGTTTGGCGATTCGTCCCTGTCGCATGCATTAATAAGTTGGCTCCCCCCGGGCGGTATTACACCCCGGCAGGTCCGCGTCCCTTCGGGCGACGGAACGGCTGTAGCCGGCGCCCCCGGTATGGGGGTTATTCAGGGGTTAGCAGATGGTGTTGAGTACACATTTACCGTAAAACTGGAAAATGCCGTTGCCCCTATTGCAAACATATCGGGCGGAGAAGCCTCTGTACTTATTGCAGACGCGATAGCCCCGTCAATAACTTTTACAGCTACCGCGCTGCAGAGCAGCGGCATACGTCTTAACTGGACCAACCCTACAGACGACCCTGGTTTTGTACTTGACGGCAGTGGGGGGAATGGTTCGCAGATAGAAATTACCTGGGGGAACGGGGAAACAATGGTTGTGGAGGACAATATAGAACAGGTAGATATTACAACCGGACTAACCCTGGGGGACGCGGTGTTCTTTGATGCTACTGTAACCGATGGTTTAGGGCACACCACAACCAGTGATACAATCAGTGCCACTCCAGCGTTGGGTCAGGTGGCAATATTTTCACTAGGTACGCATGCCGGCGATTTTGGATTTAGTGCCTGTCAGACGGCCCTGGATAGCACCACTGGAACCGGTGCCACGGCTGCTATTGCCTCAAGGTTGCGCAGCGACGGCTTTACCAAAGCGGTATTTTTCGGCAGCACAGACACCTACAATATCGGCCAAATTGCCGTAGACACGGATGCCCTTGTCCCGGTTGCGAGCGGGTGGGCCCAAGGCGGAGCAGCAAATATTAACACCTGGGCCCGTACAGTACGTGCCTATTCGTACGATGATACCAGTGAAACGGTAAATACCCGGGAAACATTCACATACGCCGGCGACACCAGTGTGCCCACAATTGGCGGAGTAGTTAATGTTACGGACGACGCCGGTCAAACGTGGCAATTACCCTCCGCTGGTGCACATTTGGGCACCGTGCCTATTTTGGTGTACCTCGGATTCACTACTCCTACCCGGCGCTTCTGGTCGTTTACCCGACAGTATAGGGTATTGGGTAACAGTTGCAACAACGCCTCCAGCAGCGCCGTTGGTACAATGGGTGTTGCCGGTTCAAATAACGGACTGAGCCCCTCAAGTTCTACGTGCAACAATACGTATTATGTATTATGTGTTGCACAGTAGCACCCCAGTAAGTCCCAAGGCCCAATATTCATAGGGGGGCTCTGCCCCCCTCGCTGCAGCCAGCGTGGTGCGCTGCGCGCCCCACCAGGCAGCTACCCACGCGGTGCGCGTGGGTACGGGCTCACTCCCGCTCGCCCGCCGCTGCCTTCGCTGTCTTCCGCTACCCCCCGGCGCAGCTGTAAGAGCATGCGTCGCCCACGCGGCAACGGGCGTAATGCGCCGTCACCACGGTTTGAACCGGTCCCGGTTATGACTGTGTAAAGAGCGTCGGTGTCATTCCCACCCATGTACAGCTGACCGTTACGGGCGGCAGGTCCTCTTGCATCGTTACTTACCCAAAAGACTGACTGTTCCTGTACGTTTATAATAGCGTGCGGGGGCATTTTTATTGAAACAAGGGTGCAAATACCCCCGCGCCAGGCATGGGAGCAGCGGCACCCGCCTTTGCGGGTGCCGGACGCGGCCTGGGCGGAGGAATATTTGTCTTGTACGGGACGGCCGCGTCCGCGCGCAGCAAGCTGCGGACACGCCGACCGCCGTGCGCGCCAGCGCGCGCGGGGGGGTGGCGCCCACTCCTGCACTTGCCGATACTCCCTGCAATTGCTACTATTGTGATATGAGACGACGGGCGGTAATTCAAATCAACGCATTGGCACTAGTGATATGTCTGACTTCCGCCATCGCCCCGCCCACGCCCGTCGGGGCCCTTGATGTTGTGTACGACGCCGAGAATGGGTGGCAGGGATTTCAGCTTGACGAGCGCCTGGTGTTTACTTCCAGTACCGGGGACATTCGCCTGCGCCCCGCGGGCAACCGAACCGGCGCTCAGTTATTCGTTGGTTTCGAGCCCGCCGCGGACGGCGATGCCGGCACACAACCCTCGCCCTACCAGCCGGTGTCCCCCGGTACCTACCTCCCCGGGCGCCCGCAGGTTGGCGAGCGATCGGGGCTATTCACCGCGCAAACCACCCCCCTGGTGCTGCGTCCCCTCCCGGGGTCCGTGCTGTCCCCGCAATTCACCAATCAATCGTTCACTATCCAGATGTGGGTCAACCCCAACCACCCCAACAGCGGCCGCATCCTGTCCTGGGAGAGCCGGAATATTCCCACACCCTTTCCCGCCCAGCGCCTGCGCTTCGCTCACGCGGACGATACATTCACCTGGACCCTACGGGGGCTGTTTTACAACGAGCGCACCGGTGCGGCACAAGATGTCCGCCTGAATGCCGCAAAAATCCCCCCCCCAGAGGGGGGGGCGGCGGCAGTGGGGAGCCCTGGGGTGTGGCAGCACCATCACCTGCAATACATTCACAACGAAGCCCGGGTAACTTACCGGGTAGATGGGCAGGTTGTGGATACCGTGGCGGTTACCGCCGGAAGTTTCCCTGCGCATTGGCGCATCCACCCCGGGAGCGCGGGAGATCTGCACGTTGGCGGGGGCGGTGCGAGCGTCGCCGGGTTTAGCGGCCGGATAGATCACCTGTTGATTCACGCCGGAGAAATAAAACCCGTCCTGCAGCGCTACCCCCTCCAGGCGGGCGAGGTGAGAAGCGAGACTCTTGACCTCGGGCCAGAGGTAGCGGGGGCACTGCAGCGCATAACTATAGAGAGCGCCCAGCCCTCGCACACCCAGGTCCTGGTGTGGTACCGGTTTTCACAGCAAGCCAGTCAACTCAGAGACGACACCACCCTCCCGTGGCTGCCGGTGACCTCCGGGGCGGGTATTGTACCCGCGCCCCTTGGGCGTTACGTGCACCTGCGGGCAAAACTCTACCCCGACGGACCGGGAAATTTTTCCCCCACCCTGTCGTCGATTACCCTATCGGTCGACCCCGTGCGCCCGGCCCTGCCCGCCCTCTCCCCGGAGGCGACCGCCGCTGACGAGGTACTAACTGTTTCCTGGGACCCCGCCCCGGAACTGCGCACCATACACTACCGGGTACTATACGGGACCGACCCCGGGGTTTATCCGTTTGTGGTCGATGTACAAGATGGCCTGCAAACCACCCTCGTGCAGCTGGAAAACGAACAGGTCTACTATATTAGTATTGAATCATATCTCCCGGGGTTCCCCACCCTACCGGGGGGGCGGACCGAACCCATTATTGGGCGGGTGTTTTTAGAGGCCGGCAACCAATGAGTACAAACCCAACCCCCAACGCAGACAAAACCCAACGCGAACAGAGCGATGTCCCCCAACGGGTCCAGTTAGCCCGAGACGCCTCGTTTGTCCTGGCCGCCCAGGATGCCGCACACCGGAACGCAGCCCTGCGCGCCATAGCCGATGCCCTACAGGCCCAGGGGCAGGAAATCCTTGCTGCCAACCAACGCGATACCGAGCACGCCCAATCCGATGGGTTATCCCCCGCGCTCCTCAAGCGCCTGCTCTTTGACAGCGATAAACTCGACCAGGTCATCGCCGGCATAACGGCTACCCAGGCACTCCCCGACCCGCTAGGCAAAACCCTCGAGGCCCGCGAGCTCGATACCGGGCTGCGCCTCTACCGCCGCACCGTCCCCGTAGGCGTCCTGGGGTTCATCTTTGAATCCCGCCCCGATGCCCTGGTACAAATCGCCACCCTCGCCATCAAGAGCGGAAACGCCGCCGTCCTCAAAGGCGGCACCGAGGCCGAGCACACCAACACCGCCCTGGTACGCGCAATACACTCTGGTCTCACGCGCGCCGGTCTTCCCGAGCCCTCCATCACCCACCTGCAATCACGCGCCGACGTGCGCACCATGATCACCCTCGACGCCCTCATAGACCTGGTCATCCCCCGCGGGTCAAACGAATTTGTCCGCTCGATAATGCAATCCAGCCTAATCCCCGTCCTCGGGCACGCCGACGGCATCTGCCACGTCTACGTCGACCAATCGGCACAACCCAAAATGGCCGCCGATGTAGTGGTCGATTCCAAGACCCAATACACTGCCGTCTGTAACGCCATGGAGACCCTGCTGGTCCACGCCCAGTACCCGCACTCCGCGGCACTGATTACCGCCCTCCTCGAGGCGGGCGTCACCCTCCACGGGTGCCCGCGCGCACAAACCCTCTCGCCTGCCGTCAAACCCGCCGACGATTCCACCTGGACCCGCGAGTACCTGGATATGACCGCCTCGGTGCGCATCGTCGATTCACTAGACAGCGCCATTGATCACATCAACCGCCACGGGTCCCACCACACCGACGCCATAATCACCGAATCCCCCGAATCCGCCGGCCGGTTCCTAAACGAGGTCGACTCATCGTCGGTCCTGCACAACTGCAGCACCCGCTTCGCCGACGGGTACCGGTACGGGCTCGGGGCAGAGGTCGGGGTCGCCACCGGGAAAATCCACGCCCGCGGCCCGGTCGGCCTGGAGGGACTTGTCAGCTCCAAGTGGGTCCTGTACGGCGCCGGCCACGTCGTCAGCACATACCACCCCCCCACTTCCCGGCCGTTCACCCACCGCCCCCTATAACCCGCACACACAGAGAGAGAGACAGAGAAATGGATCGCGCAGAACTAATCAGCAACAGCAGACGCATCATCGTCAAAATCGGCACCAACGTACTGGTGCAAGACGGCACCCTCGATGTCCAGGTACTGAATGGGCTTGCGCGCCAGATGCACAACGTGTACCACCGGGAAAACCGCCAGCTCCTCCTGGTAACCTCCGGGGCAGTCGGCATGGGGGCATCTATATTGAAACTCCACCCACCCATCCGGGATATCGCCCAACGCCAGGCATGCGCGGCCGTCGGCCAACCCCACCTCATGCACCTGTACCACAAGGCGTTTTGGCGCTACCGCCAGCCCGTCGGACAAGTGCTCCTAACCCGCAGCGTACTCAGCAGCCGGCACAAATCGACAAACCTGCGCAACGCCGTCTCCGCCCTCTTCGATGACGGGGTAATCCCAATATGCAACGAAAACGACAGCGTCGCCATCGCCGAGCTCGATCAAGACATTGGGGATAACGATCTCCTCGGTGCCCTGTTGGCAAAGACCATCCACGCAGACCTCTATATTATCCTAACCGATGTCCGCGCCCTCTACGACGCCAACCCCAACAGCACCGCCTCGGCCCGTCCTATCCGCAGAATCGAAAAAATAGACAAGTCAACCCTGGCACAATCCGACAGCACCCGCAGGGGCCACAGTACCGGCGGGATGCGCAGCAAGCTGGCGGCAATAAAGTTTGCACAGCGGGTCGGGTGCCACGCGGTTATCGCCGGGGGCAGGGAGAAGGACATCGTAGAGCACATCATTGCCGGCAACGAGCACGGTACCTTCTTCCCATCACCCGCTCACCGTCGTCGGCGTGCATGACAATGACCCGCTCTATCCTGATTATTGTAATCAGACTCATACTCCCCACACTCATCGTAACCTGCGCTACTTTCTTCCTGCTCCGCCTGGTCCCCGGTACCCCCGAGGACATCCAACGCGGACTCCGCGCCGCCCCCGCCCCCACCGCTTCCAGTAGCACCACCGCCGCGCTCTCCTCCCCTGTATCCGAATACGGTCAATGGCTCGCAGATGCCGTGCGTCTCCGTTTCGGCCACTCCCGGTACACCGGCGCCCCCGCGGCCCAGTACGTCTTGCCTTATTTTTTCCGCACCGCCCTCCTGGCTTTCACCGCATTCATCCTCGCGGTGGGGTACGCGGTGCTTCTCGTCGCCCTGGCCGCCCGGTACCGCCGCGCAGCCGCTCTCATCACAGGCGGGGCACACTTCCTGGTGGCGCTCCCGGAATTCTGGCTGGCCATGCTGTTGCTGTTAATATTTGCCATCAAGCTCCCCGTGCTGCCTCTGTTCGGCACCGGGACACCCGCCCATTACGCCCTCCCGTTGGTTGCCCTCGCCCTCAACCGCGGGGCCGTCCTGGTGGAGCTTCTCCACGGGGCCCTCCGGGATGCACAGGCCCGTCTGTATACCACTTCGGCGTACATCCGCGGCATCGGGTTCTGGTATATTTTCCGCCGCTACCTGCTGCAAAACAGCCTGTTTGTCATCATACCTCTGTTGACGGTGCAGTTCGGGTATTTGTTCGGAGGCGCGGTTATTATTGAGCAGGTATTCTCTCTCCCGGGGTTCGGGAACGTGCTCCTCCAGTCTCTCCGGCGCCGCGATTACGCCATCGCGCAATTCTCGGTGCTGCTCATCGCCGCCGTGTTTTCTATATTCAGTCTACTCGGGGAGTGGCTGCACCACACCCTGAACCCGCAAACCGTTCAGCGCCGCCTGTATTCACGCATCACGGGCGGGTGATTACGGTGCCGTGCAGACGTCGCTATCAGTGGTGTTCGTCTTGCACTCCAGCCCGGTGCTGCAGCTGTTATTGTTTCTACACGGACTCCCCACGCCCCCGTTGGTACCCGTACAGAGAAACGTGCCTTCAATGCGGGCACAGATCAAATCTTCCTCGCAATCAACGCTAACGTTGCTCCCAAAAACATCAAGCCCACACGCCGCCCCCAGCCCCAGGGGCGAGGTCTCGCACCCCACCGTCCCGAGGGCAATCGCCGCACATGCAATCACCACGCCCGCAATTACCCCGCGCTTGCGTCTCCGCGTCGTATCTCTCATTCTGTTTAATTATATTACGATTATATGGTTGTTGTCAATTTTCCGGGCGTACCCCCGCCCGCTCTTTGTGAGCAGGTGGGTGCAGGAAACCAGGCGCCGTCGGTAACGGCGCCGCACAGGATGTGTCTCTGAGATTTCCCGCGCAAACCCGGGGCGGGGTCGGGCTATCCGGGGCGCGGTCGGCGTGCCCCGAGGGGGCACGCCGACTGGGAGGGCTACGCCCCCCCACCCCTACTATCCCTTACGCGGGGCACTGGGGGCGGTTGGGGGCATGGGTGCATAAATAAAAACTTAAGCTGGTACCAGTGGGGGGCGTGAGGTAGTTATGAGATTTGGGGATCCCGGGGGTAGAAATCATAATTTTGGCTACCTGGTCTTTTGCCCCATTGTAAAATCGCAAATATTTTTTTCTTTTCCGCAACTATAGCATCGGGAAAAACATGACATCTATTGTCAGACAACCATTTTTTATCGCGAATCAAAATTTGCTTCCATTTGTCTATTTTTTTAAACTTTGCGCTCTTTGTAAAATCATCGATAATCTTTGAGAAAGGTTTGCTCCCTTCTATTCTTTTTTTAACTAAATCTTTCAAATAATCGCAGTAATCATCTTCATGCTTTATAAAATTGTGCAAATCATCGACATTAGATATTAATCTATAGTGCATGGTCTTGAATTTGTACGACCATGTACCCCAATATTCATAAAAGTCATTGTCTGAAATAGTCAATAGCGCCCTGCGGAATTCATCGCGAATATAAAAACTCTGTTCGCCCTTATTCTTATATAGAATATCCCCCTCAAAGCATTTCTTTATTTTTTCTAACTTTGCATTATCGATAGTTCCGTTGTTATCAGGATAGCAATATAACGCAAAACCGATATCTCCCTTGAAATAGTCAGCGTCTTCTAGTTGAAAGATGATGTTGTTCCATGTATTTTTTAGTTTACCCTTTTCTAAGATAATAGCCTTGTGTCTCTCATGCTTCATGTGTTCCTGACGAAATTTACTCTCGAGCTCTTTTTCTGCGTTCGTCGCCAGGAATCTGTATATATTTCCTTTTCCCTTTTCAACTAACTCGGTCAACAGTTGAATAACTCCTATGAAACGTTCTGAGCTCTCTCCTTCTCTGAGTGCCTCATGTATGATATTTCTACCAACACGCATCCAGTAATAAAAATTGTCGTCAATTCTGTTTTTATTTCTTATCAGGTATTGGGTTTGTGCATAAAACAGTGCTCTTTGTTCGTAAGTAGGGTTTTGTTTCAGCAATATAGAAAACAGTGGTTCTTCATAATCCCATAAATGCCAAAATGTGGAGAGCCCTCTCTTTGTACCGGCGATTGTCTTGCATGACAACACATCGTTTCCATTTTCGCAGTAAGCAGAAAATGTATCCTTCAGCATATTGTATCCACTCTCGTCAAAGTCGCCCGGTTCTAATGCATCGGGGGCTTCATGCAACGTCGTAATGCGCTCTTTCCCGTGCTCGTCACGAGACAGGGCGTGCATACACATCGCGACCGTGGCCATACAGTTCATGTATACTTTATCAAGATCCGACGGATCTCGGCCGTCACGCATTATTAATTTCCAAAATAAATCCGTCCAGATGGTATCTGCTTTGTGAGCAAACCGGTCGGGTTCTTCGTGTATATCTTTTTCCCATTCCTCCTTTTCAATCCTTTCCTCAAAAAGCGCCTTAAATATTTCAAAAGAAGTTAGTGATTTACCTCGGGCATTCATGCGAATATAGAGGTCATCGCTCAAGCCAAAGTCTTTAAGTTCAAGATAATAGAAGGAAATCAACCTGCCGTTGATTAAACTGTCTCGCAGGTTTTCAATATTCATAAATGTTTTATGAATAGCATCGAGAGAGCGCAACATACCAGTCACCGTGGGATCGTCTTCCCACGGGGAGAGAAACCAGGCGGCATTCTTTACACACTCGCTTAGCTCGCAATCGTTGGCATCTTGAAGGGGTACAGGATTGGCAGCGAGGCCTCTGCAGAAATCTCGAGAATGCGAGCGAGTCTCATAACTAAACTTTCGCAACAGCGGCATCTCATCATTTGCTTGATCTTTCGAAAGAGCGTACCAGTGCAACAGAAAGAGAGTGCTTAGTCTTTGCTGTCCATCTATGGGCTGCATAGATTTTTTTTCATCTGCGGCGTTTTTAGTAACACCGTAAACGAAATCCAAGACGAGCGGTGCTTTGTCTTTGATGGCCCCGCAAAGAGCATCCAAAAACGTTTTTAATAGCTTGCTTTGGCTATCCCGTCCTTGTGCATAATCGCGCTGAATCCTCGGTATTTCTATACCCCCCTCCTGTAACAACTGCCAAAACGTCTTTAGTTCTCCTTGTGGTGCAATATCACTCATTTATTTTCATCCTCCGTTATTCCATATTTGGACAATACTATTTGTATATCTTCTAAATACGATTCTCCGTCCTTGTCCGCATACAGCCATCGAAACAATTCGGCAGGCCTGGGAAACGCTTTTAGAAATACTTTTTTGCTCCCCAACGGGATATAATAACCTGATGTATCGGCTTCTAGCACGTCTATGCGCTTGGCGGGAAATACCTTGTTTTGGGCCCCTCGATTAACACTAGTAGGCAAGAGTGTGAGATTCTTCAATGAATTTTCGCTCTCTTCCTCTTCTTCCCCCTCCTCTCCGTCCTCTCCTTTGTCAATGTATTTTTTTATATCCTGCACAAGATTTTTGTCATCGTCTTGCCTGCTTTGCTTATTGCATTTAATAAATTTTTGAGCTCTGTCATTGAGCTCAGGATTTTTTTCAAGAAACGGCATCGCGCTCTCTATCCATTCATTCATATCTTTATCAGGAATATCAGCGTCGTGTGATGCGGTGATGTGATCAATGTCCCATTTTTCTCTATGATATTCATCAAACGGAAAGCGCACTGTCTGTTCCTTGTTCAACAGAATAAGTCCAACGTTATAGAGTAGTAATATTTTTTTAACTCTAGAGTCTCCATATTCTAAATCATCTAGCGCAATTTTCCCATGCACACTAACGCTTTCCTTGATCTGCCGACAAACAAAAACACTAAATTCTTCTTTGTTTTTTTCTTGCGATTCTTTAAGTAGTCTAAGTAGCTTCGTTATGTCTTTCGGATTCTGTGCTTGTAAATAACCTATTTCGTGGTAGAGCGTATTATCGTTGTACCAGCCGCACACCCGGTGAAAATAGCTCTTTATCTCGTTCCATAATTTATCTACAACGCCCATGCGGTCTATTTTGCTTTTTTTAGAAAGCGGAAACTCATCATTAAAGAATTCAAAAATGGCAAACTCCCCATCTGCGGTATCTTTATTTCTTTTGTGTATCAGAGAAAGCATTAATTCAATTCTGTTATCAAGATCGCCTCCGCCCAGGAAATACCAAAACGCATCCTTCCTTAAGCGATATTCTATTTCGTCCCATTCGTTTGCTATTCTAAGTTGCTCACGCTCTGTGCGAAGGTCTCCTTCGGGAAAATTAGAGCTATTGAGAAACAGTGCACGGATAAGCTCGGATTGATTTAGTGGAATTTTACCGCTATTAATGCGAGTAAATACCGGTATTGGGGGCTCGCCGCATTCGTACCAAATAACTCTAGTGTGAGATTTAATCTTTGATTCATATTCGCCGAGATCCAAATCGGGGCTCTCTTGCTTAAACCAATCGTTGATAGTCCGGTACGCTTGTTTCATGTAGTAAAAATCTATATTTTTCTTCGCGGCTTCCTGGTCGCTATCTTCGTTTTCTCCTAAATTAGACAAGAAATCGCCAGATCGTTCCCGTGTTTCGTACTCAAGACGAAATAGCGGGCGGGGGGTTTTATATTCACTGTTGAGGTAATGAAGAATGATATACAATGTTGTCAGCCGTTGCTGACCATCAATTACCTCGTATTCGTTTTTGTTTTTTTCTTTGACCACAACGGGCTGCAGGCAATACCATGTTTTTTCATCCCCATTGATTTGCTCCGGGCAAAAATTCCTGATGTCTTTAAGTAAATCCTCAACTTCTTTTTTCCCCCATCGATATCCTCGCTGGTATGCAGGGATAAAAAACTTCATGGGTAATAGCTCTCGTACTTTCTTTAAATTAAGTTCGTTATTCATAATATGTCACCACTCTATTTATATAGACAACAAAATTTGTTGTGTAAAATTATTTGCTCTCTCATTATTGTTATAGCCAGAAAAAATAAATTTAACAAATTATTTTTTAATTCTTTCAAAAATCCTGCTATTTCCTGTTATTCCCTTGTGTTTATACCCGGCACCCCTACTCCGCGCTAGGCATGTTCGTTGTGGCGGGCGCGCTTGCGCCCGCCAGACGCGGCAGCCCCTCCCGCGGCACCTACTCTAGTGCGCGTCCGCGGCCAGGCAACGAACACGCCGACCGCCGTGCGTGGACAACGTCCGCGCGCGGGGGTAGCGCCCAACCCTCCTGGCAAAACCCCCATACAATTGACACCGCACCGCAAAAGATTTACAGTGTATAGTATGAGTAATATATTCCGTGTATTTTTGATTGCGGGCGCGGGGGTGTGTATCGCCGCCGCTGCACCGCTTGCCACCCTGGGTGCCCACGAAGCCGTGGTCGACACCCATGCCGAACTAATCCCCATCCCCCCGTATACCCGCACCCACGGGGAACCGGGCGGCACGGCTGCCCTGGCTGCGGCCCAGGTGTTCCTGGATAGCTTCGACGCTTCCGCGCGGGCGGAGATGATGTTTTCCCTCAGCGCTTCCGAGCGCGCCGGGTGGTCTAACCTCCCCGCTGGAACCGTCCGCCGTGCCGGTGTCTCGGTGGGCGAGATGTCGGATGCACAGCGTGCTTTGTTATTTGACTTCCTCTCCGCGTCCCTCAGCCCCCTGGGGTACAAGAACGTAATGGACATCATGGCCGCAGAGGCATTTCTCAGCACCGACAGGCGGGCGCAGCGCCTGATGTGGGCACCGGAAAATTATTGGATTTCATTCTACGGCACCCCAGGTCCTGACGCCCCTTGGGGGTGGCAGTACGGGGGCCATCACCTGGCTTTGAATGTTTCGGTCGAGGACGGGTCTATCGAAAGTGCGTCGCCCAGCTTTGTAGGCACCGAGCCTGCGGTGTTTACCTACAACGGAACCGAGTACGCCGCCGTTGTCGATATGCACAAAGCCGGATACGGGGTGTACCTGGCACTGAGCGCGGCCCAGAAACGCACGGCCGATGCCGGGAACGTACCGGATGATATCCTAACCGGCCCCGGGGAGGACGGCACAGTTCCCCGGACAATCGGGCTGCGCGCAGACTCCATGACCGCCAACCAACAGCGCCTGCTCCTGCGGGCCATAGAACAGTGGGTGCTCATACAGCCCGACGAGAACGGGAAGCCGCGCATGGAAGCGATCAAAGACGAGATTGATGACACGTACTACGCGTGGGTGGGGACGACGGAAGTCAACACCCCCAGTTATATGCGCATCCAAGGCCCGACTTTGGTTATAGAACTGCTATCGACGGGCGGGAACGTCGGGCAATCTGCTGTTGGGCTCGGGCACTACCACACAATTTACCGGAATCTCGCCAACGAGTACGGCAGCCAGTAACACCTCTCTTTTATATTGACATGATACAAGCGAACAAAAACTTTGCCCTGTTGGAGAAAAACTATCTCTTTTCCGAGATAGCCCAACGGGTAGCTGCCCTCGATTCCGCGGGCGACCCTGTTATTAAACTGGGCATCGGGGATGTGGTCTTGCCCCTGCCGTCAACAATTACCGAAGCGATGCACGAGGCCACCCGGGAACTGGGAACCCCAGAAGGATTCCGCGGCTACGGGCCCGACCAGGGGTACGGGTTTCTCCGTGAGGCCATCGCCGAAACCGATTACCGGCAGCGCGGGGTCGACATCTCCCCTGAAGAGATCTTTGTCAGCGATGGCGCCAAGTGCGACAGCTCCAATATCCAGGAGCTGTTCTCTCCATCGACCTCGGTGGCAATCCCCGACCCGGTGTATCCTGTCTATTACGACAGCAATGTAATTGCCGGGCGGCGGGAAAACATTCACTTCCTACCGGGCACGGCAGAAAACGGCTTTGTCCCGCCCCCGCCTGGGTCAGATACTCCCGCGAGTGATGTCATATACCTCTGTTACCCCAACAACCCCACGGGGGTTGTCGCCTCTCCCGAACAGCTCGCCGCGTGGGTAGAGTACGCCCACCGTAACCGCTCGCTGATTGTCTTTGACGGGGCCTACGAGCGGTTTATTACCACACCCGGTATCCCTAACTCAATATACGAAATTGACGGCGCCCGCGAGGTAGCCGTAGAGCTCCGGAGCTTTTCTAAAAACGCCGGCTTCACCGGTGTGCGCTGCGCCTACACGGTGGTACCGCGGGAATGCCGTTTGTTTGACGAAGCGGGCGCGAAAACCCCCGCCCTACCGTTGTGGCAGCGGCGAAGCAGCACTAAATCCAACGGGGTCTCGTATGTTATCCAACGGGCCGCCGAAGCCGCCCTGTCGCCCGCGGGCGCCCGTCAGTGCACGGACCTGGTCCGCTATTACATGGAAAACGCGGCGCTTATCCGCAGCGCCCTCGATGCCGCTGGGGGCTACCGGTACTTCGGGGGTGTCGATTCGCCGTACATCTGGGTAGAGTGCGGCGCGGGTATTGGGTCGTGGGACCTCTTTGATAAGATGCTCAAAGAGGCACGGGTCGTCCTGACCCCGGGGGCTGGGTTTGGTGCCTGCGGGGAAGGGTATATCCGCATCAGCTCCTTTAATACGCGCGAGGCCGTAACCGAGGCATGCGCGCGGATAGTACCGGTACTGCGCGGGTAACTCGCGCGTGCGTGCGTGCAGGGTGCCGCGTGCACCGCGAGACGACGCGCGTCTTTTCTCTTTCCTAGTACCCGCCGCCGCGCTCTGCTAAGCTCAACAGCGCCGTGCTGATCCACGGGACGTAGGTAATTATCAGCACAATTGCAAATTCCAGCAGAAAGAACGGGAACACGTTGCGGTAAATCTTAGTCAGCGGCTTCTCGAATCGGTACGAGGCCAGGAACAGATCAATACCAACCGGCGGGGTAATAAACCCGGCCCCGAGGTTTGCCAAAAAGATAACCGCCAGGTGAACAGGGTGGACATCAAACAGCCCGCCCAATGGTATAACCAGCGGCGCCACAATAAGAATGGCCGAAAATATATCCATAAAGCACCCGGTTACCAGCAGTATGAGGTTCAGGATTATCAAAAATACAAACCGCGAAGAAATATTGGCCTCTACCCACCCGCTAAGCAGCGTCGGAACCTGGGCATCAATGATAAAGTACGCAAGCCCGCGGGCGGTTGCGAGTATCATGAGTATGCCCCCCATGATCAGCAAACAGCTCCGGATAGCCCCGACGAGCTTCTCCGGTGTAACCTCGCGCTTGATGAACATTTCAACCACTAGCGCATACAGGACGGCAATGGCAGCAGATTCCACCAGGGTAACCAGCCCGGTAAACAGAGACACCAGTACCACCACAGGCATCAGTAACTCAAGCCCCGCCTCGCGCAGCGCCGTAAATAGCTCGCGTGCGTTAAATTGATACGCCGCCCGCGCCGGTGCCCCCGCGCCTGTGCCGCGTACGCGCGAGGGAATAAACAACCGGCACGCGCTGAATGTAATTAGCATCAGCACACCCGGGAGCAACGCCCCCAGGAACACATGTAATATATTAATTTGCGCTATTGTCCCGTACAGGATAATGGCAAGACTCGGGGGAAACAGCAGCCCGATGTTACTCGAGGAGGTCAACAACCCTCTCGAGAAACCCCGGTTGTATTCGCCGCTCTTGCTCAACATGGGGAACAAAATCCCCCCCAGGGCAAGAATAGTCACGCCCGATGATCCGGTGAACGAAGTAAAAAACGCCGAGGCAATTACCGAAGTGATAATCAACCCACCCGGCAGCCACCCCAGGACCTGTCTGAAAAAATTAATCAGCCTCTCGCTGGCCCGGCTTGTTGAGAGAATATACCCCGCTAGGGTAAACAACGGAATCGCGGGAATTGCCGGGTTGGTAAGCATGTTATAGCCCTCATTCACAATCAGCGAAGACGGCAGCCCGTTGGCGGCAAACAGCACCGTGGCAATCGACCCCAGGACCAGAAATAGCGGCAGCCCGGCAAAGGCCGCCCATATCAGCAACAGTATCAACGGTAGGGTAAGGAAATCAAAGAACTTGATGTGGAATATCAGGACGTTGTCAAAAAACAGCGGCGGCGAATCCAACAGAAACACCAGGTTCGCCAACGACCCCCACGCCAACCACACCGAAGCAATAACAGACGCCGCGATGGCAATCGATGCCGAAACACGGGCCGCGCGCTTCTTGCGCTCCGCCGCACCGGGAAAAATGCGCTCGCTGACCTTGCGGGCCGCGCTACGGGCCGCGCTGCGTACGCCGTTGCCGCTACCGCTACCTGTCCCGCTACTGCTACCCGCCTCCCCCCACTGGGCCCACAGCTGCCGGGCAAACCGAATACACATAACCAGATACCCAATCGGCATTATCATAATAATCAACTGCAGCGGCAGCCCGCCGATAGAATCCGCCGGCGTAAACCCGATAAGCGCAAGCTCAATAGAGCCGATAAACAGCGACCCCAGGATTATCAGTGCAATAACCCGCCACATCCGGTCGGTTATTTTGCGCACCCGGACGGGAAACATCTGCGCCGTCCCCACAGCCAGGTGCCGTCCTTCCCCGGCCGCCAGGATTCCCCCGATGAACCCAACGAACAGCAGAATGTGCGCCAGGTAGTTATCAATACTAATCAAGCTGGCATTAAACTGCCGAAGAATTATCTGCAATACAGGCAGGGCAAACAAGAGCAGATAGAGCCCGTAGGCAACCAATCTCCAAAACTTAATCGCCCTACTGCCCCCGCTCCCAGCAGGAGACGCGGCGCCCGCGTTGTTGTCCGCCGGCGGCACACCGATACTCGTATCGGCAACGTTCACATCGCCGCTTTTCTGGGACAATTTCTTAGCGGGCTTTCTTTTTTTGTTCATAACAACTACACAACTTCCTGACAATCTCCATCAGAGAACGAGCACCCCCGCACCGACGGCAACCGCTTGCGCGCTGGCGATTTATTCCTCGCTGCGGTACTGGAGTACCAGCTCCCGCGCCTGTGCATAAACACTACCATCAAACAGCTCCCGGGCATCACGGTTTTCCGGCTGCTGTATATCAAAAAAATCGCGCCACTGCTTCTCCTGTGCCGCGGTGGGCGCCGTGATCTCAAGCCCAAAGCCCTCCATGGTCGATATGGCATCGCGGTCCAACTGCAGACTCTCTTCTGAAAGTTTTTTCATCTCTGCTTTGATCGCGCGTTTTATCTGCGCTTGATCACTGGCGCTAATTCGCCGCCACGCACTGTCGGTGATAATAATGGCCCCCAGGAACGGTGCCAGGGGAATGTCGAGAAGCTTGTTAGCAACACCGAACCACTGGAAGGCTGCCGCCGCCACCGGACTGGTAATCATCGATCCAACCAGCCCGTTGTTCAGCGCCGTCAGGCGCTCCGAAAACGACAAGGTAACGGTGTTATACCCACGGTTACGCATCAACTGCGCCAGATCTTCGTCGTTAGAAGAAAACGCAAGGCGGTGTTTCGTAAAATCCTCCGGAGTACTAAAAGACGATTTCGAAAACGGGTACACCCATCCCCCGACGGTCAGCCCTATCAGCTTCATATTCCTGGCATCTACCAGTTTCGCAATCTCCGGCTCCAACTCGTCCAATGCACGCAGGACCTCGTCGTTGGTTTTAAACAACCCCGGGGCACTTACCGCCAGGGCCTCTGGTACAATCTGCCCCAACCCGATGCTGGTGAACACCCCAATGTCTATCTGCCGCAACCGCATCTTCCGTATTACATCCGTCTCGCCCCCCGCGATGCCGTTATGAAAAAACCGGACGTTTATCTCGCCGTCAGTTATTCTGCCAACGTGCGCCCCAGTGCTCTCAAGCACCCGCCCCCAGGCCGAATTCTGCGGCGTAATCGTCGCCGCCTTCAAATCCACAGCGCCCACTCCTGTTGGCGATACCAGTGCCCCCGCGCCAAGGGCCGCAACAAACCCCGCGACCGCTGCCGCGCGCACCGCACGCCTCATGTTTCTCTGTTCCATATTATCTCTCTCTCCTTCGTGCGAGGTTACCCGCCCCCATAGTCTATAAAAAGTATTTCTAAATTATCAAGATACCACTGCGCCTCACGCTGGCGGATAATGTTTACCAACCGGCTGTTTGGCCGGGCATCAACGTCAACCCCAAGGGCCCGCTCCATCAGCTCCCGAAACCCCGCTTCGTCCTGGTCTGGCAGCGCGGTCACGGTTGCATAACTGACGTGCGCACCCGCCGACCCATTCCCGGAAAGCTCCACGGCGCGTTCGTAATGGAATTTTGCCAGCTCCTTGTCCCCCCCGAGACCTTCGGGAAGCCCCCCGTATAACAGTATATAAAACTCGCTTATCGCCCCATCGTTGTACTCAGGGTTGATCTCATAAGCACGGTCGATGAGCGCCAACGCCCGCGGGGCACTCAGGGCAAGCCCAATGTCAAAAATATCCAACGCAATCGCCCCAAACCACGCGGCAGCGGCAAAGTACAGGTAGGGCGTGTCGCCTTCTTCGGTAAACCCGGCTAGCTGCGCCGTAAATTCCGCCCCATCGGTTGTCTCGGGGTCAAAGTCTTCGTTCAGCTCCACCAGGGCCTCAAGGGCATAGTCGCGCGAGCGCAGCAGGTGGATCTTCGCCCTGTCGAGCAGCACCCCGCGTTCGGAAAAGTTTTCGCGCTCCGTAGTGTTTGCCCGCGACTGTAAAAACAGCGTAGCGTTAGCCGCATAGGCCTGCGACGCCGTCAGTAGAATCTCCGGCGACCGGATATCACTGCTAATCAGAATATCCAGCAGCTTCAGCGTAAACGGCAGCGCCTCACGGACCAACTCGGGGTCATTCTCACTCAACAGCGGGTGCTCGCCGCCCTCACCGCCGCTCAGCGCACCCGAAAGCGCATCACTAATCAGCGCATTCGTCGAACACCCCGCACTCAGGAGCACCGCCGCAAAAATAACACCTATACGAACTTTATACATATCGGTTTCAACCCCCAGTATACACCATTTTGAGTTACCCGTCAATTACAGGAGCAGTGCGCAGGTGTGGGCGCTACCCCCGCCGCGCCATGCGCGCCGGCGGTCGGCGTGCTCAGGGCTCGGCCGCCGCGCCGCCTGAAGTAAAGATACCCCAGGGTGCTCCGCGGCGTCTGGCTGGCGCAAACGCGCCAGCCACCCTTCGCATGCCTAGCGCGGAACTTTGCGGTGCTGCTTCGGGTAGTGGTGCACTGCTGAACGCTTGTTGTTGGTGCCGCACGGCGGGACAGTAGTTTTGGTACAAGGATTATACACACCACTTGCAATAGCACCGGACTATTGGTATACTCATGGTATGGATTGGAGCACGATTGCCCCATTAGCGGGCACACTGGCAACCATGGTGGTTGCAGCCATTAGTGCAATCATTGGAGTAATAAAATATTTTAAAAAAAGTTTCGACGATCGGATTGATACCCGCATTACTGATTGGCAAAAAATAGTTAGTGACCAAACAGACATCCGCATTGCCGATTGGCAAAACTCATCAGACAGATACAACGATAAATGGCAAAGTCGAATAGAAAAAAACCAGGAGCGGGTAGAAAAAAACCAAGAGCGGTTAGAGAGAAAAATGGACACTGGTTTTGCAAACATTAACCAGGAATTGGACATGATCATAGAAGCCGTAAACAAATCAGGCCAACAACGTCGACAACCGTAGTAAAGTTAAATAGACGCCTTACAACGACAGCAGGTACCGATATAATTATAGTATGAGTTGGGGAATGTTTATCGGAGCGGTAAGTATACTGATAGCCGGGTTTGCCTTAACGACTGCGTTGATCCTGCATGCGATTGGCAATATTAACAAACGCATTGACCGCGTCGATAGCAGCGTCGATAAACGCATAACCGACTGGCAAGGCATAGCCAACGCATCCAACACCACCTGGCAACAGCGGGTAGAAGCCAGAAATGATGTATGGCAGGAAAAAATGGAATCCAGAATGGATTCCAAGCTTGACCACATGAACAATATACTTGATGGTATGTTGGAATTTGCCTTAACAAATTAATTCACCTGCTAATATATCATCAGAGTGCTCTGTTGGTGCCTGATGTCAGCACCGCACGGCGGGACAGTAGGGTGGACGAGTATAGTAGACTGAGCCTGTCGAAGTCTCAGTTATTTAATGCAGCCCCTGCCCCCCTTGGGGGGGGGGTGGGTAACGGCCGTTAATCGATTTTACGCTATTAGCGTATAAGAATTATGCCGGACACTCCGGGGGGGGCTACTCACACACTCCGGAATTACATAGCAGGAGGCGGGCACATTCGCTATCAACGGTGCACGCACCGCCCGCAGGTACTTTACCGGCGTCCCCTCCTCCGCTGGCGCCAAAATCGCAGCCGGCTATAACCAGCGACAAGGCAATAATTGCAAATAGGGCAACTATTGCAGTATATACAACACCAAACTTCGGTGTTTTTATGGTGCGTAACGCACGCATTACATTATACATAATCATGTACCTCTCTCTTAATATATTTAGAAAAATTTTCCTGGAAATTAACAACAGGCTTGGCGCCCAGGGGCGCGCGGGCAATTGTACGCACTATTTCGCACATAATATTCACATTATAGCATATATTTTCGCTGCTGTCAAATATTTTTGATGCGAGGATTAATCTCTGACACTTCCGTCTGCGGCACCTCCTGAGACAGGAGTTACTGTGAGGTGGTAATTGTCAGAGTGTAGGATCCTGTGTTCGTATCACTGAACCCACGCATTCTTACATAGTATGTACCGTCTTCCGTGACCGAGGCGTTAAAATTAATTCCGTCCTGTCCGATGGTGTCACTAGCAATCGCCGTACCGCTACTGTTGTATAGCACGCCCTCAAAACCCGTAAGCCTGGACCCAACTCCCCCCATTGTGCTTGCGGTTATCGTCACCGGAGAAGTTGAACTTGCCCCCGTGACGGCAATACTGAAATAATCATGATCGCCTGGTATCTCAATTTCACCAGCTACTGCAGTTCCGGATGTAACGGCTGTAGCGTCATCTGCTGAATTACCGTGATCATCAGCTACAGTTACTATGGTCACTGTAACCGTTAGAGAATAATCTCCAGTTACCGTTGGCAGGCCGCGAACATCTATCTGATAGGTGCCGCTTGTACTGGTTGTTGTAGTGGCACTAAAGTTACTGCCCGTACCACTGTCATTATCAGTAACAAGCGCCGCTCCGCCACTCCATATTATACCGAAAGTATCCGTAGACCCCGTTGTGGTTGCGTGTATTGTCGCTGTTTGCCCCGGAGTTAACGTGACTGTAATAGTGAAATAATCTCTTTCCCCAGCAGTATCAATACGCCCCGCTACCGCCGTACCTGATGTAACGGGAGTTCCAAGATCTCGTGAATTCCCATGATCATCAGGTGTGGTACTCACTTCATTACTATTAGCACTCTCGCCAATGCGGTTGACCGCTCTGACGACATACCGGTAGGTAGTGAGGCTGGTCAACCCGGTATCGGTATAAGTGGCAGCAGTAATGGTTGTGCTGCTGGCTATGCGGGTTAGGGTTCCGCCAGTGGTAGCAGAACGGTATATGCGGTATTCGTTGACACCGGAAACTGAATCCCATGTTAACCTTACCGCAAGACTGCCATTATCCGCTCTGAGATTCCCCGGGGCGGTGGGTACGACGGTTGGCGCAACCGGGGTTGCGGTTACCTCGCTGCTGTCTGTACTTTCCCCGATGTTGTTAGCTGCGCGTATGGTGTACCGGTAGGTGGTACCGTTTGTCAGCCCGGTATTGATATAGGTGGTAGCGGTAATGGTAGTGCCGCTGGCAATGCGGGTCAGGGTTCCGCCAGTGGTGGCAGAACGGTATATGCGGTATTCTGTAGCACCGGAAACCGAGTCCCATGATAACGTTATTCTGTTATCACCGGCGACCGCCCTGAGGTTTGCCGGAACCGAAGGCGCAGAGAGTGCTGTTATCCTGACTATATTGCTATTTGCGCTTTCTCCGTTGCCGTCTACCGCGCGTACCAGGTACCGGTAAGAGGTACCACCCGTGAGACCGGTATTGGTGTAAGAGGTTGTGGTGATGGTGGTGTCATCGGCTATACGGTTGTAGAGTATAAACGTTCCCTCCAGGGAGCGATATACCCGGTATTCGGTAGCGCCCATTACCGCATCCCATGATAGCGACACCTGAGAGTCCCCGGTAACCACAGCGGCAGTTGCGCTGAGATTTGCCGGTGCCGCTGGCGACACAAGCGCGGTTACACTTGCCGCGCTGCTGTCGGGGCCTTCGCCGATAGAGTCAACCGCACGGACGGTGTACCGGTAGGCGGTTCCCTCTGTTAGTCCGGTATCGGTATAGGTGGTTTCACTTATGGTCGTGCTGTCGGCTATACGGGTAAACTCCCCGCTAGCGGTATCTGCCCGGTATACCCGGTATTCGGCAGCGCCAGGTACCGCATCCCATGATAGCGACACCTGAGAGTCCCCGGTAACCAAAGCGGTAGACGCGCTGAGATTTGCCGGTGCCGCAAGCGGCGTCGGCGCGGTTATGCCGGCTTCGCTACTGTCTGCGCTATCTCCATCGGAGTTAACCGCACGGACGGTGTACCGGTAGACGGTTCCGTCTGTCAAACCGGTATCGGTATAGGCGGTATCGGTGATGGTTGTGCTGTCGGCTATACGGGTAAGGGTTCCGTTTGCGGTATCTGCCCGGTATACCTGGTATTCGGCGGCGCCAGGTACCGCATCCCATGATAGTGATGCCTGGGGGTCTCCTGCAGCCACAGTGGCAACCGCGCTGAAATTTGCCGGTGCCGCTAGCGGCGTCGGCGCGGTGATGCTCGCCTCGCTACTATCTGCGCTATCCCCATCGGCGTTAGCCGCACGGACGGTGTACCGGTAGGCGGTTCCGCCTGTCAAACCGGTATCGGTATAGGTGGTATCGGTGATGGTTGTACCCTCGGCTATACGGGTAAGGGCCCCATTTGCGGTATCTGCCCGGTATACCTGGTATTCGGCAGCGCCAGGTACCGCATCCCATGATAGTGATACCTGGGAGTTCCCTGCAATCACCGCGGCAGCCGCGCTGAGGTTTGCCGGTCCCGCAAGCGGCGTCGGCGCGGTTATGCTTACTTCGTTACTGTCTGCGCCTTCCCCGGCGGCGTTAACCGCACGGACGGTGTACCGGTAGGCGGTTCCGCCTGTCAAGCCGATATTGGTATAGGCGGCATCGGTGATAGTTGTGTTGTCGGCTATACGGACAAGAGCCGCAGTGAGAGAATCTGCCCGGTATACCTGGTATGTGTCGGTACCGAATATTGCATCCCATGATAGTGATGCCTGGACATCTCCTGCAACCACACTGACAGTGACACTGAAATTTTCCGGAGCTGGGGGTATTGCCAATTCGGGGGTTGCGGTTACTTCAGCGCTTCTTGGGCTTTCGCCAGCGGCATTGACCGCACTTACTGCGTACCGGTAGGTAGTGTCGTTTGTCAACCCGGTGTCGGTAAAGGTGGTTTCGGTGATGGTGTTGCTGTCTGCTATGCGGGTAAGATCCCCGGTGTCGGTTGCGCGGTACACCCGGTATTCGGCGGCACCAAAGACGGCATCCCATGATAATAATACCTGGGCATCTGCCGTAGTTGCGCTCAAGTTTGTCGGCGCTACGAGTATTTGCGGCACAGGGGTTACGTTTGTTTCCCCGCTATCACCGAATTCGGCGCCCTCGCTGTTAACGACGCGTACCACGTAACGGTAGGTGTTTCCGTTTGTCAACCCGGCGTCGGTAAAGGTGGTGTCTTGTGACGCTTACGTCTGAGCCACCCCCTTCCCCCCAAGTGCCCAGAATTAACTGGTACACTTGAGGTAATAAGAAACAAAAAAGGAGGGTTGTATGGAAATACCATATCAACATATATATTGTAGCAGAAACGAAAAGATGCTGCAGCATACGAGAAGACAGATAGTCCAGTATGCACTAGCTCACTCGATACGAAAGGCGGCCAAGAAGTTTGGGGTAGCACGAAATACGGTTACCCTGTGGGTCCGTCGATGGAAAGAATCCCCCGGTGCCCCTTTGGTTGACAGAGAACCTGTCACCCGGGCCCGCCATCCGAAACAGATGGATAGAGAAACCGAGATGAAAATTATCCGAATAGTTACCCTGCGTCTTAGCCGGGGACAACCGATAAATATCTCCCGGTTAGTGCGTGAAGAGAAGATCCCCTATAGTGTAAACGCGGTTATCCGGTGTCTGAAACGGCATGGGATGTATACGGTTAAAAAAAGACGGGGGAGAATAGTTAAAAAAGATCTCCGTGAGTTTTGCCGGAATCTCCCCCCGGGGTTACATCTGCAAATAGATATTAAGTATCTGACTGACATACAAACACTCAAAAACTCTATAATGCACAAGGAAATACCGCTCTACCAGATAACCGCCCGAGACCGCGGCTCGGGGTTATTATGGTTTTGTTATACGTTTGAAAAATCAACAACAAACACCACTTTGTTTCTCGAATACCTACTCCTGCACCTACAGTTGCACCTTGGGCCGGATATGCCAATACGCGTACAAACTGACAATGGAAAAGAGTTCACTACCTGGTTTGATAGCGATAAGGAAACTTTGTTTGAACAAAGATTAACCCATGAGAATATCCCGCACTCAACCATCCCCCCGGGGGCATGTACGCATCAATCACACGTTGAGGCCAGTCATCGGTTAATAGAAGATGAACTATACGCAGATATGTGGCACCCCACCAGGGAGAGTTTTCTCGGGCAAGCACGGGTGTATCAGAAGTGGTTTAACCTGAAACGATACAACACCTACCAGGGCGGGACACCGGTAGAGCTTTTCAGGAAGCGGATGCCTGATTGCGACCCCAGGAGGGCAGCGGAGTTGGTACCAATAATCGTGGATAAACTGCTTACCAAAGAGCGCTTGGCCACTTGGCGGAGTTGGCAGGATGGGGTACCATAGATTAGGCGGGGGGTGGCTCAGACGAAAGGGTAAAATCCCAGCGTCGGTAAAGGTGGTGTCGGTAATATCGCTGGCGATAAGGACAAGAGTTTCGGCGGCGGTGTCTGCCCGGTATACCCGATACGCGACGGCGCCAGGTACGGCATCCCATGAGAGTTTGACCGTGCCGTCATTGATTACAACCGTCAGGTCGATAAGGTTGTCTGCAGCGGAGGGTCCCGGGGCCTCTTCGGGGCACGCCGTAAGAAGCATTGTCAAGGCAATGACTGCTCCTATTGCGGTAATTACACCGAACCGCGGTGCTTTTTTCCTGGTATTTCTTGGGTTATACATTATTGTATACCTCCTTTGTAGATAGATATTTTCTTTTCAAATATTGATGTCAGGCGGAAACCCGATAGGGGGGAATGGAATTTTAACTTCGCAGCCGGTGCAGAAGCACTCCCGCGACTATTTATATATTGTTCTTTTTTCATACTACCTCTCCAGTGAATGCTCACGGCATGCATTATATCATGCGAACACACACCCGTCAAGGGTTTTTGAAAAGTTTTTTTGTCTTGTGACGCTTACGTCTGAGCCACCCCCTTCCCCCCAAGTGCCCAGAATTAACTGGTACACTTGAGGTAATAAGAAACAAAAAAGGAGGGTTGTATGGAAATACCATATCAACATATATATTGTAGCAGAAACGAAAAGATGCTGCAGCATACGAGAAGACAGATAGTCCAGTATGCACTAGCTCACTCGATACGAAAGGCGGCCAAGAAGTTTGGGGTAGCACGAAATACGGTTACCCTGTGGGTCCGTCGATGGAAAGAATCCCCCGGTGCCCCTTTGGTTGACAGAGAACCTGTCACCCGGGCCCGCCATCCGAAACAGATGGATAGAGAAACCGAGATGAAAATTATCCGAATAGTTACCCTGCGTCTTAGCCGGGGACAACCGATAAATATCTCCCGGTTAGTGCGTGAAGAGAAGATCCCCTATAGTGTAAACGCGGTTATCCGGTGTCTGAAACGGCATGGGATGTATACGGTTAAAAAAAGACGGGGGAGAATAGTTAAAAAAGATCTCCGTGAGTTTTGCCGGAATCTCCCCCCGGGGTTACATCTGCAAATAGATATTAAGTATCTGACTGACATACAAACACTCAAAAACTCTATAATGCACAAGGAAATACCGCTCTACCAGATAACCGCCCGAGACCGCGGCTCGGGGTTATTATGGTTTTGTTATACGTTTGAAAAATCAACAACAAACACCACTTTGTTTCTCGAATACCTACTCCTGCACCTACAGTTGCACCTTGGGCCGGATATGCCAATACGCGTACAAACTGACAATGGAAAAGAGTTCACTACCTGGTTTGATAGCGATAAGGAAACTTTGTTTGAACAAAGATTAACCCATGAGAATATCCCGCACTCAACCATCCCCCCGGGGGCATGTACGCATCAATCACACGTTGAGGCCAGTCATCGGTTAATAGAAGATGAACTATACGCAGATATGTGGCACCCCACCAGGGAGAGTTTTCTCGGGCAAGCACGGGTGTATCAGAAGTGGTTTAACCTGAAACGATACAACACCTACCAGGGCGGGACACCGGTAGAGCTTTTCAGGAAGCGGATGCCTGATTGCGACCCCAGGAGGGCAGCGGAGTTGGTACCAATAATCGTGGATAAACTGCTTACCAAAGAGCGCTTGGCCACTTGGCGGAGTTGGCAGGATGGGGTACCATAGATTAGGCGGGGGGTGGCTCAGACGAAAGGGTAAAATCCCATTTTGAAAAGTTTTTTTGTCCCTTGACGATTGCGCCTGCTTGTTGGCACCGCTTTTGCGGCGTATTGTCGGTTTTGATACAAGAACTGGGGGCTTCGACAGGCTCAGCCACCAGGGGGGAGTTTGCAATCTCGGCTATCGTGCGGGTTGGTTCAACTGCTTTGCCCCTGCGACGGGGGGTAGCGTCTGCTTGTTGGCGCAGCTTTTGCGGCGCATTTCGCTTTGCTGTGCTTTTTTATGACTTAATATCTTTACAGCTGCGACGGGGGGTAGCGGAAGCAAGCGAAGTGTGCGGCGGGCGAGCGGGAGTGAGCCCGTAACCTCCGCGCTCGCGCGGGGGTTAGCGCACTGGTGGCGCGCGGAGCGCGGCACGCTGGCTGCAGCGAGGGGGGCAGCGCCCCCCCCCATAAGCACCTAAATTTGCCAAAAACGGCAATGTGTGGTATAATTAATGTAAGTTATGGAGTATAAAATTCACGGTACCCCGCGGGCTGGCTTGTGGGGGGCCGCTCTGGGTTTTTTTATTGGGTTTGCGGCTGTTTCGCTGTTTGGCCCTATGGTAAAGTTTTTTCGCGACGCTGGAGTGGATCCGGTGCTTGCCGGGTTGTTGATTTCAATCCCCAACCTCACGGGGTCGCTGCTGCGTATTCCGTTTTCGGCGTGGGTAGATACCACGGGCGGGCGGAAGCCGTTTTTGGTTTTGCTGTTTCTGGCGCTTGCCGGTATGGTTGGGATTTACCTGTTGCTGGTGCTGAATCTTGGGGTGCAGTATTTTGGGCTGTTGCTGGTGTTTGGTGCGCTCGCGGGATGCGGGATAGCGACGTTTTCTGTCGGGATTAGTCAAACTTCGTATTGGTTCAAGCAATCCGAACAAGGTGCGGCCCTGGGGACGTATGCGGGCGTTGGTAACCTGGCGCCGGGTATCTTTGCCCTGCTGCTTACTAACATAACCCTGCCGACGGTTGGGCTTAACGGGTCATACCTGTTGTGGCTGATCTTTTTGGCGATTGGTATTATCCTGTATATCCGGTTGGGGCGTAACGCCTGGTTTTTTCAACTGAAAAGCTCGGGGCTCTCGGTGGATGAATCTGCGAAAATTGCCAAAGAGAAATTTGGGCAGGAGCTGCTGCCGCGTAATAACATCAAAGAGAGCCTGGGGATTTCTGCCAAAACCTGGAAAACCTGGGGGTTGGTTGCCGTGTATTTTACCACCTTTGGCGGGTTTATTGCCCTTACCGCGTGGTTTCCCACCTACTGGCAATCCTATTGGGGGATGCCGCTCGGGCAAGCGGGGTTGTTGACGGCGCTCTATTCGATTGCCGCTTCGGTGTTTCGGATCTTTGGGGGCAAGGTGGCGGATCGCTTTGGCGGGCTGCGCGTGGCGATGGTGTCACTGGGTCTTACCGGGGCGGGGGCCGCTATTGTGGCGCTTGCGGGCGGGACGCCCGGTGCAATACTGGGGACTCTGTTTCTTGCGGTCGGTATGGGGGTTGCGAACGCTGCGGTGTTCAAACTGGTACCGCAATCGGTACCGCAGGCCATCGGAGGCGCTGCTGGATGGGTCGGGGGCCTGGGGGCTTTCGGGGGGTTTGTAATTCCTAACGTGTTGGTGCGGTTTGTATCCAGAGACGGCGGGACCGACGCGGGTTACGCCCAGGGGTTCTGGGTATTTCTGCTGCTTGCCGTTGTATCAATTTTGATCCTGACTACATTTAGAAAAAATAAAAAGGAGGCGTAGCGAGATGAGCACTACCACACAAACAACCTGCAGTTACTGTTCGGTGGGTTGTAATATTAATTTTGAGGTGACCGATGGGGCGGTTACAAAAGTCCGTCCTGTTGCGGATTATCCTGTTAACCTGGGGAAATGCTGCCCCAAGGGGTTTAACCTGATTGAGGCCTTTCAATCCGAAGACAGGGGCACCGAGCCGCTGCTGCGGGGTAGTGACGGCAAAATGGAAGCCGTCTCCTGGGACACGGCCCTGGGTGCTTTTACCGATCGGTTTAAAGCAATTAAACGCGAGCACGGGGAGCACTCTGTGGCGGTTATCAGTACGGGGCAGATTACCACCGAAGACTTTGCGCTCCTGGGGGTTTTGACGCGGTTTGGCATGAACGTGCGCTGCGACGGAAATACCCGGCAGTGCATGGCTTCGGCTGTGGTGGCATACAAGCAGGCATTTGGGTTTGACGCGCCGCCGTTTTCGTACAAAGACCTGGAAGAATCTGATGTTTTGGTGTTTGTCGGGGCTAACCCGGTAATTGCCCATCCGATCATTTGGAATCGGGTAAAAATGAACCCGCATAACCCGGAGCTCATTGTCCTTGACCCGCGGCGCACTAAAACCGCGCAGGCGGCTACCCTGCACCTGCCCTTGAAGCCCAAGAGCGACCTGTTGGTCCTCTATGCGATTGCGCGTATCCTGATTGAGCGCGATTGGGTCGATGCCGATTTTATCAAACAGCACACGGCGGATTTTGACAGCTTCCGCGAGCATGTGATGGGTATTGAATTGGAAGAGGTTGTAGAAGAGTCCGGGCTGCCGGCGGAGACGTTGATTAGCTGTGCCGAAAAAATACACGCCGGCAAGCGGGTTTCGTTTTGGTGGACCATGGGGGTTAACCAGAGCCACCAGGGCGTGCGGACCGCGCAGGCAATTATTAACCTGGCCCTGATAACCGGCAACATCGGCAGACCGGGCACCGGACCGAACTCTATTACCGGGCAATCAAACGCGATGGGGTCGCGGCTGTTCAGCAACACCACCTCGCTGCTTGGCGGACGGGATTTTGCCAACGCCGAGCACCGTGCCGATGTTGCGCGCATCATGAAAATTGACGAAGCGGTTATTCCCCACGCCCCGACGCTCCCGTATAACAAAATCATTGAAGGCGTAAAGGACGGGACAATTAAAGGGCTGTGGTTTGTTGCCACCAACCCCGTGCACTCGTGGATCGACAAAGAGAGCTTTATTCCCCTGATGGAGCAGCTGGATTTTCTGGTAGTACAGGACCTGTATGCCACAACCGACACCGCGCAGCTTGCGGATCTGTTTTTACCCGCCGCGGGCAGCGGTGAAAAACCCGGCGGGTGTTTTATCAACTCCGAGCGCCGGCTTGGCGCGGTGCGGCAAATTAGAAAGCCGCCCGGACAATCGCTGCCGGATTTTGATATTTTTCTGAAGATTGCCCACGCGTGGGGGTGTGACGATATGGTAAAAGACTTCTCCACACCCGAGACGGCCTTTCAGCTGCTGCGTGAACTAAGCCGCGGGAGGCCGTGCGATATAACCGGGGTAAAGGGATATGATCATATGATTGAACTCGGGGGTATCCAGTGGCCCTATCCCGAAAACAACCCGCCCGCCGAACAGGAGCGGCGGCTGTTTGCCGATGGGCGCTTCTATACCCCGGACGGTAAGGCAAAATTTATCTTTGAAGAGCACCACGCCATGCCGGAAACGTGCAGTGCCGAGTATCCGTTTACCCTGCTTACCGGCAGGGGGTCTGTGGCACAGTTTCATACGCAAACCAGGACCGGTAAGGTTGCGCGGCTGCAAAAACTGTACCCGCAAGAGGCCTACGCCCAGATCAACGCCGAAGACGCGGAGCGCCTTGGTATTGTTGAAAAGGATTTAATTCGCGTCGTGTCCCGGCGCGGAACGGTAACGGTGCAGGCTGCAATTAGTGACGAAGTTATGCCTATGTATATCTTTATGCCCATGCATTACTTCGAAACAAACAAACTCACCTTTCCGGTGTTTGATCCGTATTCGGGTCAGCCTTCGTATAAGTTTGGCGCCATTCGTGTTGAAAAGGCCTCGTGACCAGAGCCGGGAAATGACAAAACCGTTATTCGGATTGGTGCTAAGCGGCGGCAAAAGCAGCCGCATGGGGCAGGACAAAGGGGGCTTGCGGTATCACGATGGGGTGCCGCAAACCGCCCACCTCTATGCGCTGCTGTCCCAGTACTGCTCGCAGGTCTTTGTCTCTATCCGCACCCAGCAGCGCCGGATAGATCACTATAAGGATTTTCCGGTCATTGCAGACAGTGCCGACATCGGACCGATGGGCGGGTTGGCGGCCGCCTTCGAGCACGAGCGCGCCGCGTGGCTATTGGTTGCCGTCGATTTACCCAGCGTCACCACAGAGACACTGGGTGCCCTGGTTGCCGCCCGCGACGCCGCAACAGCACAAACAACTCTCCCTGCGGCGGCGGTGGTTGCTTTTGACGCCTTTGCCTTCATGAACCCCGGCATCACCGCCCCGGACCCGATGTGTGCCATTTACGAGCCGGCAATAGTACCGCTGATGAACCAGCACATTGCCGCGCAGCAATACGGGCTGCGCAGACTCCTGGAGCGCGCAAATACCAACGCCCTGGAACCAATCAACAACCGGCAGTTTGACAATGTCAATACTCCGCAGGAATATACCGCCCAGGTGGGCAGGATAGAAAAAATTAGTAATCAAAAATTAGGAGGTTTGTATGAAACAAACTAAGACTACTGCTATGGCAGTATTATTTTTCGGGGCGCTGTGGGGGCTTACCGAAGCCACTCTCGGCTACCTGCTGCACCTGGTGCCCGGTGGGCTTTCGGGGTTTATACTCTACCCCATAGGGTTGGCGTTTATGCTGGCGGCCAGGCGGGCTACCGGTAAACAGAGCGCCATTTTTTATGTTGCTGCTATTGCTGCGGCAATTAAGTTGGTCGATTTTATTATCCCGGGTGCCGCTGCGTTCCCGCAACGCATAATAAATCCAACAATTGCAATTCTACTTGAGGGACTTGTCTCTTTTGTAATAGTCTCTGCAACGGCGCGTTCGCTGCACAGGCCTGCGGTTCTTATTGGAAGCGCGTTGTCGCTGTCGCTTGCGTGGCGGTTGGCGCATGTTGGGCTGCTGTTGGTGTTGCCATGGCAAGGCATTCTTGGGCGCGGGAGCGAGGCGGTAATATCCTTTCTGTTTATTGAAGGAGTGGTAAATGCGTTTATTCTGCTGCCGGTGCTGTTATTGCACCAACGCTCGCTGGCCGGTAAGGGTACGGCGGTGTTTCTTCCGCGCATCCACAGTACGGGCGCGCAATTAACGGTAACGCTTGGCGTTCTCTTTGTTGCGGCTGCGGCGGAGATATTAACCGCACTAGCCAGATAGCGGTATGAAAATAAGAATTCGCGGTAATTCGATTCGGCTACGCTTGCAAAAAGGCGAGGTAGCCGAGTTTTCTAAAACCCGCAGAGTTGAAGACACCATTCAATTCGGCGGCAATTCAAAGATTACTTATTCCCTCATCGGTTCTCCGGATGCACAAGCGATAGATGCGGCAGTAAACGGCAACGAGATTTCCGTCACCGTGCCGCAGGAACTGGGGTTACAGTGGGCCGGCAGCGACCAGGTTGGCATGGAACACAATAAAAAGCTGGGTGACGGTGATTTGAAAATTTTAGTAGAAAAGGATTTTCAATGTCTCTCTCCAAATAATTTTGAAGACGAATCGGATATGTACCCCAACCCCAACGATAGCTGCGCTCCAGATTATCCGTAAATATCGCGGCGCGGGTGGGCCTGGCCGGCATGTATATATTGTCAGCGGGCCCGTTGATTCCGGCAAAAGCAGTGCCGCGCGGGAAATCATTACCGCCTGGCGCGCCCAAGGTCTTACGGTGGGCGGTATTATCGCGCAAGCGCGCCGCGATGCGGCCGGCAAAAAGACGGCCTATTTTGCAGAAGATGTGCACACCGGCGTGCGCCGCCCGCTAGTCGCCCTTCCCACTGCCAATACCACTGGACTCGCCCCTCCCTCGGCCGCCGCACCGTCAACAACCCGCGCCCTGCACGCACGCAAGCAGATGATAGGTCCGTTCCGCATATTTCCCGCCGGGTTCCGTTTTGCGCGCACAACAATTAAACGGGAAGCACGCACGTGCCAGGCAATATGCCTGGATGAAATCGGCCCCCTGGAGCTGCGCGGCGGCGGCCATGCCCGGGCGGTGCGCTGGCTTGTGCGCCGCTACCCCGGTATGTTGTTGCTGGTAATACGGGACAGTGTCTATGAAAAAGTAATTAATCATTTTCGGTTACATGAGCGGGGATGCGCCGTCACAACATATCGCCCCCCACATTTTCACAACGCAGAAAAATAGGGGCCGTGCACGGCTGCACAAAACCCGTGCGGGCAACAAAAAACCCGCGAAAGACATGCTCTCGTGGGTTTTCTTATATTCTGCTCTAATTACTCAAAGCGGATTTCATCAATATCAAGCGTCTGGGCACCAACACCATCGGTGCTTAGCCCGTTGGTGTCAACTAACGAGAACACAACACGCCGTATGGTACTTAGAGTGACCCCTGATGCAGGGAAGGTGAAACTACTGATGGGAACCAATACTGCCTTCCAGGTACCGTCGTTGGTAAATGTTTGGTTGATAGTGTCCGTGCGGTCGCCCGGCCCGCCCGCTGCGCCTTCAAAGAAAACGCCAATCGCATTGGTCCCGTCGGTGGATGGAGATTTAATTGAGAACCTCAATGTCTTGCCGGTTGCATCGTAATTTGCACTAAAATCTGCAATCATGTATGCCCAGGCAGAACTTCCGGCATCTATTGTCAGGTTGGTAAACAGTGGCGAATTAGAAGCCCCGCCCCCGAGAGATGTGTCGGTGTTTGAAGTAATAGTAAGCACACTAGGCGGGCGGCTTGCCGCATTCCGTGATGGTACGTGCACCGCCCCGTATATACCTGGGCTAATTGCAGTACAGCTGTTGTAGGTAACGTCGCCCCAAATTAAACCTACGGATGCGTCGCCCCCGGAGGTGGGCGCAATACAGTTGGGCGTAAGTGCTTCAAAGCGGACTTCGTCAATATCAAATCTTTGCGTTCCAAACCCCGACGCAGCACCGTTCGTGTCTACCAAAACACTAAAGCCAACCGAACGCACTGTAGCCGCTGTAATATTTGAGCTCGAAAAATCAAACTCTTCGTCGATGTTAATTACTACGCTTTGCCAGGTATCGTCGTTAACAAAAGACACATGTCCGTTGGCACTGCTGGTTTGATAGGTGCTAATTGGAGTTGGGCTTCCCGCCGGGCGATGTGCCCCCAGGGAGACTCGTATCCCATTAACACCGCCGGTTTCGGGAGATTTAATATTAAAACGCAACGTGCTTCTTGATACATCAAAATCCTCGTTTAAAGTTATAAACCCACGGGTGTCATCATCATCGCTCGCAGCAACCACATTCAGCGAGCGTGCCGTACTTGTGCTGTTGGCCCCGCCGTTAATTTCGTTAAAAGTAGCCGTGTTTGATGCGCTAGCGGCCCCAAAAGGCGACGTCGCTGCCTGGAGCGGGTTACATGCCGCATATGTTCCGGTGGCATCAGAATATACCACAGAAATCGAGCTGTTCTCGCTCCCCGGTATCGCACATACACTTGGAAAATTATTGAGACACAAAGATCCTACCATGCCTGCGGTTCCAGCAATGGTATACCCCATGTCGCACGAATCGCAATTGCTCTCGCCTTCTGTACCGGTGATCCCATCAGCTTTCATGCCGTTAGCACAAACAAACGGAAAGTTCCCGCATGTCGATCCCGGGGCGCCGGGGGTTCCAGCAATCGCATATCCCTGGTTGCACGAGTCGCAATTGCTCACACCTACTGTGATGCTAGTGCCGGGGTTCACGATACCGTTTTCACAGATAAATGGAAAATTCCCGCATGTCGATCCTACCTGGCCTGCAATTCCAGAAAGCGTATAGCCGTCGTTGCACGATTCACAATTACTCTGTCCCGCCTCAGTCCCCGTCCCGGCAGCCGCCGTGCCGTTCTTGCAAACATACGAAAAGTTCGTTACACCGCCGCTTTCTTCTGGACAGCCAACTAAAACCAGTGTCCCGACGGTAACCACCGCCGCAACTCTTATAATAAATTTTTTCATATCCTATCTCATTTTGCGCGTTTTCATTCACTATTATTATACCGTACACATCGTGTTTTGCAAACCTCGCCGCTTTCTCTTGCATCTTCCTATCACGCCCCCCCGGGGGGGGTGGGTGGGTGGGTGAGGGCGTGCGGGCAATAAAAAAACCCACGGGAGCGCGTGCTCCCGTGGGCCGTGTCGACTGATGACTCTACTCTAATTACTCAAAGCGAATTTCATCAATATCAAGTGTCTGGGCACCAACACCGTTGTTGCTCAGCCCATCGGCGTCAACCAATGAGAAAACAACCCGCCGTACGGTAGTCGCGGTGACTCCCGTGAAAGTAGTGAAATCACTAACGGGAACCGATATTGCCTGCCAGGTACCGTCGTTGGTAAACGTTCGGTTAACAGTGTTCGTGCGGTCGCTTGGTCCGCCGGCTTCACCTTCAAGGAAAACGTCAATACCACTGGTCCCCCCGGTAGCCGGAGATTTGATTGAAAAATTCAATGTTTTTCCGGTTGCATCGTAATTTGCAGGAAGATCTGCAATCACATACGCCCAGGCAGAATTCCCGCTCCCTAACGTAAAAGTATTGGACAGAGACGTGCTAGAAGCTCCGCCTGCCGAAGCGGTTGAAACAAAGGTAAACGGGCTGGGCGACCGACTGGCTGTGTTCCGTGTTGGCACGTGCACTGCAGTGTAAAGACTATTGCTAATATCGCTACAACTGCCGTAAACAGCGTCTCCCCAAATCAAACCAATAATCGACGGAGCACCCGCGGTACAGTTGGGTGCATCATCTTCAATACGCACCTCGTCAACGCTAAACGTTTGCGCACCAAGCCCAGCCGTAGCACCGTTCGTGTCTGCTATAAGAGCAAAGCCGATTGCACGCACCGTAGCTGACGTGATATTTGACTGCTCGAAACCATACTCGCGATCAAAACTAATGGATACATCTTGCCACGTCCCGTTGTTCGTAAAGGTTACAATTCCTTCGTCCGCTTCGCTCTGGTAGGTCGGAAAAGCTGCATTCGCCCCAGAATCTGCCTCCAGGTAGACTCGTACACTCGTGGTACCGCCGCTTGCGGGCGACATAATACTAAACCGCAACGTCTTTCTAGATACATCGGTGTCTGCCGCCAGGGTAATAAATCCCCCAGCGAAGTTAGCAGCGGCGTTAGCACTACTCATCGTATATGCCTTAGTCGTACTGTCTGCTCCGCCGTTAATTTCGGTAAAAGTGGCCATACTCGCATCGCCGTCTCCAAACGATCCAAACCCAGTATCAGCTAATGTCACCGCACCGCATGCTGCATAATTTCCATCAGCATACACGGTAGACACCGAGTTATTCGCGTTGCTAGCCGCTGTACAGCCAGAAACTACAACACACGCAGAACCATCCGTGCCCAGGGCCCCATCAGCAAAAGAGCCGGCGTTGCACTGTGTGCAGTTGCTTGTATTTTCGACGGTTGTGGTACCAGTAGCCACCGTACCGTTTGCGCAAACAAACGAATACGAGAGGGAGCATGTCGATCCTACCTCGCCCAGGGTTCCAACAGCCTCATATCCCTGGTTGCACGCTTGGCAATTGCTCACGCCCGCTGTAGTGGCGTCTTCACCAACAGTTGCTGTACCGTTTTCGCAAACATACGAAAGGTCCGCGCCTTCAAAGCGAATTTCATCAATATCAATTACCTGGTTTCCAAGTCCAGATGGGCTTAGCCCGTTGGCATCCAGGATGGCAAACCCGATAGAGCGTATGTTAGCCGCCGTTATCCCTGACGCGTCACCTGTTGTCGCGGCAAAACTGCCGGAAAACGCGGTAGCAAGCCTAATTGATATATCCTGCCAGGCACCGTCGTTGGTAAACATCTGTGTACCTTCGCTTTGCAAAGTCTGGTAATTTGGAAAAGCGCTTCCCGATGGGGGTTGAGCTTCCAGGTAGATCCGTATCTGACCATTTCCGCCGGCATCGTTGGCCGCCGATCTAATGGAAAATTTCAGGTCCTTGGCGGCGACATCGTAGTCTTCAGCCAGTTTTATAAAAGCAACAGCGAAACCTTCGCGCTGCCCTGGTGTCGTGGATGCCGTGAAATCCAATCTACGGAAAGTAGAACCGCTAGCTGCACCGCCGGTGGCGACCTCAGTAAAGGTAAGCGAGGCCCCGGTACCGTCATTGTCTTGTCCGAACGCGGTTTCCGCCAAAGCCACCTGATTACAATCTGCACGAGTTGCATCACCATACACCAAATCAACAGCAGCGCTCGCTCCACCCGCGGGCGCTACGCAAGTGGCGACATTTCCGCCGCCGCCGCCGGAACTGTCATCAGGACAGCCGGCCAATATCAGTGTCCCGACGGTAACCACCGCGGCAACACTTATTAATAATTTTTTCATATCTTATTCTCCTCGTGATGTTCTATGACATCACTTTAATATATTTATTTTTACAATGTATTTTTTCAAATACCCTATCTACCTTATTTCGGCAGATTATCTTTCGTCAAGGCCTCTTTAGTTCCTCTCACCTCCCATCAACATCGCTATCAATTACATCTGCTAAGCACAACAACATCGCGGACGCACCGTATGCGTTTTCGTTCGCTATTAGCATACCCACCAAACTACCTTAAGTATATCACACATGCCATGTCTATGCAACTGCATTCCTGTTATATATCGGCATTAAGTACGTCAATATGTATGTTTTGCGCCGCCCACGACACTCTTTTTGAAGCGCGGGGCAACAAAAAGCCCACGGGAGTGCGTGCTCCCGCGGCCCGTGCCGGCTGATAAAACTCTGTTTTAATTAGTATCCTCAAAGCGGACTTCATCAATATCAATTACCTGGTCCCCAAGTCCAGACGGGCTTAGTCCATTGGCATCCAGGATGGAAAAGCCTATCGACCGTATCGCAGTTGGGCTGATGGCGCTACCGCCGGGGGGGGGATTCATGAAATCGAAATCGGTGGTCGGAATTTCTACTGTCTGCCATGTATCGTTATTGGTAAACATTACTATGCCGGAATCTTCCGCTGTTCGGTTGTTTGAAGCGGCCCCAGCCTGATAAAATACCCGTATTGTATTATTCCCGCCGTTCACTCCGGTGGGAGACTTAATAGAAAACTTCAAAGTCTTTCCAGTGACATCGTAGTTCCCGGTCATGAATATAGCAGCTTCAGCGAAACTCTCGCGCGCCCCATGTACCGTGGAGCCCGTAAAATCCAACCTACGGAAGTTAGCACTGCCATCTGCACCGCCAGTGGTGATCTCATCAAAAGTAAGATCAGCGTTAGAACCGCCAGAACCGCCAACGCGAGGTGAAAAACCACCGGCTATCGGCACACTCAACTGGTCGCAGTTCGCGCGTGTTGCGTCACCATACACCCGGAAGCATGTGTTTGCACTGCATGTAGATCCCGCCATCCCTGCAGTTCCAGAAATCCTGTAATGTGTGTTGCACGAATCACAACTGCTCAACCCTGGTGTAGCGCCGTTACCGGCAGTTGCCGTGCCGTTTTCGCAAGTGTACGCAATAGAGCCGCACATCGACCCCGGCTGGCCTGCGGTTCCAATAATCCCGAATCCCGGCATGCACGAATCACAACTGCTCAACCCTGGTGTGGCGCCGTTGCCGGTGGTTGCCGTGCCGTTTTCGCAAGTGTACGCAATAAAGGCGCACGTCGACCCTGGGTTGCCTGCGGTTCCGACAATCCCGAATCCCGACATACACGAATCACAATTGCTCGTGTTTCGTGCACCAGCAGGGCCGGTGTTTTTATTACCGTTTTCGCACACGTACTCGTACGCGCATGTCGATCCCTCTTCGCCAAGGGTTCCAAAGGCTGTGAACCCAGTTTTACACTCCTGGCAATTGCTCACGCCTGCCGCGGCACTGTTACCATCGGCCGCCGTACCATTTTCGCAAACATACGGATAGTCCGTCGTGCCGCCTCCACCGCCGCCGTCTTCAGGGCAGCCAGTCAATACCAGTGCTCCGACGGTAACCACCGCCGCAACACTTATTAATAATTTTTTCATATTCTTTTCTCCTCGCGATGTTCTATTACATCGCTTTAATATATTTATTTTTACAACGTAATTAGTATAGCAACCAAACTATCTTAAGTATACCACATATATGGAGTCGGCGCAACTACACTCTTTGGGTATATCGGCATTAAATACATCAGGTTGTGTGTGTTTCGGCGCCCTGTCTGCTGCACTCTTTTTGAGGCGCGGGACAATAAAAAACCCACGGGAGCGTGTGCTCCCGTGGGCCTTGTATCGATTGATTAAATTTTACTCTAATTACTCGAAGCGGACTTCATCAATGTCAATTACTTGTGAGCCAAACCCAGCTGTCCCTCCGTTGGCATCTACAATCGCAAAGCCGAAGGAGCGAATGCTGGTTTTTGCAATATTAGCTCCGCTAAAACCATACGCAGTATCAATATCAATTGACACTTCCTGCCAGGCGCCGTCGTTGGTAAATGTTTGAATACCCTCGCTTTGTTCGGTTTGATAGCCTGTGGGATCGCCGCCGGGATAGCTTGCATCTTCAAGATAGACCCGTATCATATTATGACCGCCGCTCGCTTCTGATCTAATGGAAAACTTCAGCGTTTTCCCGGTTACATCATAATTCGCATTCAGGGCTATAAAACCGCCAGCAAACGTTGCAGCAGCGGAGGGCGAGTTCAATCTGTAGGCTTTGGCACTATCACTTGCTCCTGCGTCAATCTCGGAAAAAGTAGCGTCGCCAGTAGAGCTAAATTGTCCAAAAGTATCAGTGGCACGCAACTCCAACTGGGTACACCCTGCTGTGTAATTTCCATCGCCATACGCTAAATCAATTGTAGAAGTCGCGCTCGCTGCTACTTCACATTTTGGCGTAACGAAATTATCGCCGCCACTGGTACTGCTGTCCGGGCAGCCTGTCAATATCAATGCCCCGGCAGTAACCACCGCCGCAACACTTATTAATAATTTTTTCATATCTTTTTTTCTCCTTTTGTGATGTCCTTTATTACATCACTATATATTTATTTTTACAATGCATTCTCTAAATGCCCTACCTGCCTCATTTCGGCAGATTATTTTCAAAAAACTCTTTGTCCTCTTACCTCCTGTATTCTTCACCATCAGTTAAATCTTCCAAACCCCTTTGGTTATACCATGCGTTTTGCTCTACGTAGTACCACATTTCATACGTACTAATACGTCAATTCGTAAAACAGCGTAACCTCCATGCGGTACACATCCGTGGGGTTTCCCAGCGTGTTAAGTGCTTCCTGCGATGCCATGGTGCCCTCTTCAAGCCAACGTCCGCGGAATTGCATCCCTATCCTGTCTTTGGTCGGTGCCTCGATAAACGAGAATATGCCAAGGTGATAGGCAAGCAGCGCGCTCAACTGCCACGGCGCCCGGATGTTCTGGTTAAAATGCCAGTCTTCCGGGCCAAAGGCATTGTGCGCCAACTCCAGCCCAATTTCAAATTTATCCAACTGCAAGTCAACCGACCCTGCATAGTACATTTCTGGCTCGGTATCCGGGCGTCCGATGTTATGCTGCATCCCGGTATTGAATGTGGCAATAATTTTTGACACCGGTGCAAAGTTGCTGACCGCCCGCGCCTGCAGGTTCCACAGGTTGCTCTGCTCTGTCATGCCGGTTTCCCATGTACCAAAACCAAAAAAACTTGGGTCATTGAACAACTCCAATAGCCGGTCGGTAGGTCCCTGGTAGATGGTGTACAGAAACCCCAGCGACGCAGCAAACAGCGCGTTCTCGCGGTCATCGTTATTCCATTCGTGAAACCACGTGGCGCCGGTCATATCGTAGGTTAGAACCAACTCGGCTTGCAGTATTTCGCGGTTCCCTCCGTCTACTCTTACTGGCTCGTGTATTGCATTAGTATTTACATCGCGATCTCCGCGTCTTCCAGAGGTATCGGGCGGCTCTATCGGAGTACGCCAGCGGAACTTGGGTGAAATAACAAAATCTCCTATCCACAAATTCCCTCCGGCAATTACTTCCTGGCGGTTTGCCGCCCCGCTGTCAACAATCTGCGTCCCGGCGCGCGGCAAAAATCCCCGTGAGCTTGCTACCAGTCCGGCGTAAATATATTCGGCATACAAGTTAAAGACCGGGTTAATATCTACCAGGGCCTCCAATCGTACCTTCCCGCCCAGCGTGTCTAAAAATGTAAGTTCGCCGTCTGTGCCGTCCGATCTGGTGTATGTAGTAGTAGAGACGCCCGCCGGCGTGGTCTTTTCACCCACCAGGAACTCCGTCCCCGCTAACAACGCACCGGCGCCAATTTGTATATCCACCGCCCCGGCGGGAATCCCGTACTCCAGGTACAGCGAACTCTTTCGCTGCGGCAGCCTTAGCGGCGTGTCCGTAATACCGCTATTAAACTGCTCCCCTCGGAACGCCTCATAGTGCACTATTCCAAGGTAAAACCTATCAAAAAGCTCCCGGTAAAATTTTGCATACAGGGCAGGCTCGGCACCCCAAAAGATTTCCGGCCCAATAAACAAACTAAATCCTTCTATTTCTCCTTTGGTAATAAACTCAACGCCAAACGGCGCTTTGCTCAGCCCTAAATCTATGCCCGCTCTGTCAAACGTCTCGGGGTACAGGTAGAAAAAGTCCCCCTGCAGGAAATAATCCGCATGCCCGGGTTCATCAACCCCGTCGTGGTAATACCCTTGTATTTCAAATGACTTGCTGTCGTATTTAAATGCGGCACTGTATAGCTCCACCGGCAACCGCGGCGCAACGCTATCCTCGTTGGGGATATAACTGAGCTCTTCATCACCGCTCTGCCGTGTCAGCAGGTAGCTGTAACTATCTGTCAACGCATCATCCAACGCGCCCAACTGTGCCCGCAGGGTAGTTTTGATTGTCAAATTTTCATTCGGTGTAGCAACAACGTTCAGCGTTGATGTCGCCTCGTTGGAAAAAGTAATTGCGTCATACTGTTCTTCATCGATGCTTTCTGAAAAGTGCCCGCGCCCAGCCACATACACTGACCCGCTAATATCCACAATTTTATCCAACTGATTCTGCACCGCCTGGCCTTCGCCGCGCACCACATAGCGCTCCAGCTCCAGGGACCCAAAGTGCCCGGCAATCTCGCCCGTGCTAATTGAGTAAAGATCTTCTGCCCAAACATCTTCCATCATATAATAGGCAGCGCGCGGCAGCCGTACGTTGACCCCGTTCCGCTTTTTCTCGCTCTGTCCGACAATACCGAACCACTCTTCGTTCATGTTATTAATAGGCGTCCCGCCGTCATAGTAGGCGCCGTTTTGCCACGTCCCCACCGTATCATGCTCGTAGAGCCCGGTGTCCAGGCTGTGTTTCCACCACTCATCTATCCATTCAAAGATAAACCCGCCCAGCATATTCTGGCTCTTGCCTTTCCCGTATGCCTGCTCGTAAATTTCCTTCCACTGGCTGCGCAGGTACAGGGCCTGGTTGTACTGATCTTCCAACCCGGTACGCACATTAAAGGCATCCGCGCCAAACTCGGTATAGACAATCGGCTTGTCCAAAAGCTTGCGCACACTTTCAAAAAACAAATCAGAGGAGCGCTGCCCGCGGTACACGTTGGCACCATAGATGTCCAGCGACGGCGTTTCTTCGGCAATAACATTCAGGTATTGCGTATCGCCATTAACAATTCCTATCGGCAGCGTTGTGTTCTGTTTCCCTGCCACGATAGCCTCTTCGAACAAGCTATACAGGAACCGCGCCCGTGCCTCCAGCCGCTGCCCAACCGGCAGGTTCTCAATGGCGTTGCTCTCCCACTGCAGCCCGTAGTTGTTTTCGTTTCCAAACATAAACATCAGCACGCCGTTCGTGTTCTTGTAGGTCTCTATGGACTCCGCGGCTTCACGCAAAATCTTTTCACGCGTGGCGGGCATGGCATAGTCGGTGTTTGGATACCACTTGCCGTTTACACTGATCCCATACCGCCCAAAGACATAATTAACAATGGTATATATCCCATACCGGGAATGCAGGTACTCGACCCAACGCGGCGGGATGGTGGAAAAACTACGGATAGTATTTACCCCTATTTCCGTCAGCAACCGCGCATCTCTATCTATGGTTTCCCGAATTATCTTTTCCGGCTGATCCCACAGTTCGTAATTATAGTTTTCCCCAATGGGCGTGAACGCCCACACAACTCCTTGAATCGGAAACGGCTCTGAATCTACCAGCAGCTGCCACCCGTTGCTGTCTTGCTGGAGTTCAACGGTGTACTGCCGGACGGCGTGCGCCGGCGTCGGCACCAGCACAAACGTCACCGCCAATGCCAGCACCACCACTCCCCGGCGTATCCAATGTTTATATATATTGCATGTCTTTGTAGCGTTCATAACCCCTCTCCCTTACGGGGTAACGATCTCGCACGTACCCCACTTCATCGGGGTGTAGTAGTCGTCTTCGTCACTGCTCCAGCGCACCAATCGGTCACGCTCAATCTCATCGGCGTCGTTTAGCTGAAAATCGCAGCGCGTCTTTTGCCCAACCCGCAGCGACTCTATGTTCAAGATTGACAACGGAATAGAGGCTTCAATCTGATACCCGGTATCACTATAAATAGTTGCCGTTCGCGCAACCCGGTCCAGCGGCACCCCGCCCCCGGAGGCATCGTACCCAATAAACACATTTCCTTCTAACGGGTCGCTTTTTGACCGCGGAATAAAGCGTATCTGTGCATCGTTGTCATTGTACTCTTTACGCCGCCCCCCCGCTGGTCCAAAGTACACATCAACCGAATCGCCCTTCCACGCTAACGCGCTGTGAAAAGAATTTTCGGTCGGCACATCGTCCTGCACGTTTGCATAGACGTACAAATTACTTCCGTCTGTGGCCAGGGTCATCACCGCCTCGCCGTCCTCGGCATCGTGGTCCCCGTAGAGCGAGTTCTGCGTAGCCGCACCCTCTAGCCCGTCCCACTCATTAAATTCGCCGTCAATCTCGACGTTTTCCAACCAATACATTGGGGTTGATTTATTTTGCGCAGACACAATCGTTGCCGCCAAAATAAATGCAAGAGTTAATAATATCATTCTCGTGTTTATCATTTTGAAAACACCTCCTATAGTTTACTTCGGCACCCGGTATCCCGCCCGCCGTTTCAGAGTGTAGCATGTATTGACAAAGTTATACAAGGGGGGGGGCGCTGCCCCCCTCGCTGCAGCCGCTGTACCTGCTGCGCAGGCACCGGGGGGCTACCCACGCGCGCGTGGGTACGGGCTCCGCTCACGCTCCGCCCGCCGCCCCCCTCAGCGTCTTCCGCTACCCCCCGTCGCTACTGTGAATATATTAAGTCACAAGCGGATACGGCAAGGTTTAATGCGCCGCGCAGCGGCGCCAACAAACAGACGCTACCCCCCGTCGCTTCTGTAAAGCATGCCCCGCCCACGCGGCAACGAGGCGTAATGTCCGCACAGAGAGCGTAGCGAACGTTGTGCGGTGCCAAAAAACAGCCTGTGCGGTTCTACTCCGCCGTTTCTATCCGCCCGCACCCGATGCACCGCCCCCCCCGTCCCTGGTAGAGCGCGGCCTGTTGTCCGGGTGCGATGCGCTCTACTGGGTTTTCAAAAGCAACCCGTACCCGCTCCCCCGCTTCCCCGCTGGACGCGCGGACGCTCGTAAGGCGGGCGCGGTACAGCTGAGGACTATGACGGTACTTGACCCGCACCCGCACCGAACCCGCCCCCTCGGCAGTGTGGAAAATTCTATCCCCGGTACTGGCATTGTTCCACGTAATATCTCCTAAATATATGTTTTTTATAGCGGCGCTGTTGGGCTGTCTGCTTATATACACGGCGTTGGTGGTTGCATCTTTGTCTACAACATACCACGGCCCCGAGGCCAGCCCCAGTCCCTGGCGCTGTCCGATGGTGTAAAACCAATGTCCTTTGTGTTCACCGACGCACGCCCCGGTGTCGCGGACAATTATCTCTCCGCGCTGCTCGCCAAGGTAGTGGCGGATAAATCCAGGGTACGGTACGGCGCCCAGGAAACAGAGCCCCTGGCTGTCCGGACGTCCAGCGGTTGCCAGTCCCGCTTTCCCGGCCAGGGCGCGGGTGTTGATTTTTTTACTACCTGCGAGGGGGAAAATAATTCTCTTCAGCTGCGCCTCAGATACTCTGGCAAGAAAATAGCTCTGGTCCTTGCGGCGGTCTTTTGCCAACGAGAGGTAGGTGTGGCCGCGGTAACGCGTGGTGCTTGCATAGTGCCCGCTGGCAACACGATGATACGAGCTGTCAATCTCACCCATGAATGCGTCAAATTTTATGTGTGCGTTGCACATCAGATCTGGACTGGGGGTGGCGCCTTTACGGAGCTCGTCGAGGGCGTATTGCACCACCCGTTCGTAATACTGCTGTTGCAGCGGTATAACCGTCAGGCGCACACCAAGCTCCCGGCACACCGTCTGTGCGTAATACAAATCTTCCTCCCACGGACAGCTGCCGGCAAACAGCACATCTTTTTCCGACCACACCTTGAGGTAGTATGCATCTACAGAATGCCCCGCCTTAAGCAAAAAATACAAGGCAACCGAGCTGTCTACTCCGCCTGAAAGCAATGCCGCAACGCGCATACAGTACAGTGTAACGTAGTATATGATATTTATCATCACACAACTTTGTGATATACTATTACCGTGCAAGACAATACAGGCGAAAACAAACGAGGCGCTCGTTATCACTTAAAAGAAATTGAAAAAGACCTGGGAGGCGCGCGGGAATTCTATGACATTCACCGACGCATGCTGCTGCCGGCTTTTCGGAAATTACTACAGTCGTTGTTTGCACCCCTGGAGCGTTTTGAGGAAATCCTGCGGGATAACGAACGGACCTCCGGCCCCCTGGGGGGATTGCCGGTTGCCGAACACACTCTATTGTTATTAAGCGACAAGAGTGCCCGCACCACACTGGAATCGCTTACGAGCCAGAACATACGGAAACAAATTTCGGAAAGCAAGCCGCCCTCACTGGCCGCAGAAAAAATTATCAGTAAGATTAATGCACTCCCCGGTGCCCTGCATTTGCATCAGAAAATTGAGGCCGACTCAATCTATAGCGGGATACGCTATTTTTGCTCACTTGCCCATGCACTAAACGTGACCCTGCAGCGCTATCCTGATGAGATCTCTCAGCCCAGCGCCGCTATTCCAATTATTAAGCGGGGAGAGATTGTAGGGTCAATGCTGCTTGATGAATTAATCCTGCTCAGAAACCCTATTGGCGGTACAATTGCGTTTTGCGAACCGGAACAGACGGCGGAGGTGTGTAACAAGCTTCTCAAGCACAACCTGCTCGACGATGTGATCGTGGCGCAAATATGTAAACGTATACACAGTCTCAATTTAAACACCGTGTTGGAAAATATCATTGTGCATATTCAGGAAGGCGTTGTCCCGGAGGCGTTTTCGCCCCCTGCACGAAACTCGGTGGTGTCCGCATATCAGGAGCAAAAACGAATCGAGACGCGGATTGTCTCCGGGCGTTATGTTGCCCACCAACAGAAGAAGCACTCTGTGGAAATCGTGAACCGCCTGCTTGCACAACACAAGGAGGGGTATTTTAAAAACTACTCAGAACAGAGCGGGAAATTACTCAACGATGCGGGCGTTCCCTGTATGCGCTACGCCGCTATTGTAAATTACATCGCCACGTATATTGCCCGGATTTTTCGGCCGACGTTTACAAACGACATTCAGGTGCCCCTGCTGGTACACGCGCAGTGGAGTGCCGGGTTGGACCGCCACTATTGTACCAATCTGGCCAACGACATGCGTGACGTGTTAGCCGAACTGGCAGAGGTCGATAAACGTATCAACGAAATCGTGATTGGCGGCCAGCCGTTGTTGCCGTCTATACGGCAATCTCCTATGCTGTCACCGCAGCTGGTTCACCAGATATCTCAAAAGCTTATTTATGTCGACAAAAGCGTTCGGGAAATTATTGAAATATTTTCCAGTATTACCACCCAGTTGGAATCACAGCTGCGTAACGTTGTCCTGGATTATAAATCCAAAGGCGGTCACCAAATTATTACCAACTGGCCGTATGTGCTTGAAAAGAATTCCCGGTTTGTGGATACGCTTGGCAAATTGGCCGCCAGTTTGCTGGAAATGCAGCAGTTAGTTGAATACCTGCTGCCCCCGGAAAGCGAAAGCGAGATCGGGATTGGCGGCTAACGCGCCTCTTGTGTGTGCGCTGCTACAGACGACGTGCGCTCTAAATTAAGCAGGTAAATCTTCTTTTCTTTCCCCCCGGCACCCACCGAACGCAGGGCGTATTCACCTATTGTTCCGTTCTTGCGGATTACCCTATGACAGGGAACGAGCAGGGGCAGTGCGTTGGTTGCCACCGCGTTTGCAACCGCGCGCACCGAACGGGGCCGGCCGATATCTTCTGCCAGGCGGCTATAACTTTTATGCTGGCCGTACCCAATGTCGCACACCGCCTGCCACACCAGGCGCTGAAACTCCGTGCCGGCGGGGTTTATTGGTACGGAAAACGCGCGCAGGGTCCCGGCAAAGTATTCCTGCAGTTGTGCGGTGAGTTGCTCGCGTGTGGTGCGCTGTTTTTCGTTTTCCTCGGTACTGCGCTGCCCGCTTCTCTTCTCTTTGGTGCCGGTGTCGGGATCGCTGTACCAGCGCAGCCGCTCACACCGCCCCTGGGGGTCCAGGGTTATCGCGAGATTACCGAGGGGAGTATTTACCAAAAACACAATCCCATGGTACACTGACGGACATCGTATGGCAAGTATATCAATTATTCCTGTTGAGCCCGACGACCGCAGACTGCACCGGGAGTTTATACGATTTCCCAAGCGCCTGTATGCAGAGAATCCTCACTGGGTTCCGTTCCTTAATATTGATATGCGTGCGTATTTGCGCAAGCGCCACCCCTACTTTCTGGAATATCCCGCACAATTTTTTCTTGCACGCAACAGCGCAGGAGAGACAGTCGGGACTATGCTGGTTTCCTACAACCCGGTCTACGTTAAGCACCACGATTTTAACACGGCACACTTCTTTTTCTTCGATTTTATCGACGACGACGAGGTAGTTGACGCCCTGTTTGCCGCCGCCGATGAGTGGGCAAGCAAGCATGGTGCACAGCACATTTGCGGACCGCTTATGAACGGCGGCGGGTTGGGAACCGGGATGCTGATAGAGGGGTATGACCGCACGGCGACCATGACGTTTATGCGCTACAATTTTCCGTATTACCGCACCCAGGTTGAGCGCGCCGGTTTCGAAAAACTGGTAGATCTCAATACCTATTACATCGACACTGCAAATAACCTGCGGAGAGACCCAAGGAGCGAGCGTTTGCTGGATATTGTCAAAAAGCGCAGTAAGTTTGAAATGACTCCGTTTCGGTCCCGCAAGCACTTGATGAAGGTTGCCTATGAGCTTGCCCACGATTTTTATAACCCCCTGCTGGGACAGCACATCGAAAATTACCCCCTGTCTACACTTGAGCTGGAGCAGTTGTTGACAGATTTAAAGCTGTTTATCCGCAAAGACCTGTTCTTTCTGCTTTCCCACGAAGGCAAACCGGTTGGGTACGCGCTCGGTTACCCCGACATGACGCGCGCGCTTCAGCTCTCCCGTGGGCGCCTTTCGCCCCTGACGATTTTGCGCCTGTTTTTTTCCTACCGCCGATCGGAATATATGATTCTAAACGGCATGGGAATTGTAGAAGAGTATCAGCGCCGGGGCGGCAATGTGCTGCTGCATGACGCGATTTTTCGGTGGGTAGAGGGGCATAAGACCAGGCGCGTTGAGTTTAACCAGATTTCCGAGAAAACCGTGAACATGACCAGCGAGCTTAGTAATTACTTTGACGGCAAAGCAAAGGTACACAGAATTTACACTAAAAAAATATAGGTGGGAGACACCGTAACTGCGGCGGGAGCAATGTTGCCGGGCGGCCGCGCTAGCCATGGGAGCAGTGGCACCCGCACTTGCGGGTGCCAGACGCGGCGGTCTCTCGTTCGGTATGTATGCTGGGGTACCCGCGCCGCGGCCAGGCTGCGAGCACGGCGGCCCGGGCGCAGCCCGGGAAGCGCCCAAAACTACATGGCGGGGCAGCAATGCTATGCGAAAAAGACGAGAGGGGGTTATCTGCGGCGGCCGAGGATTCGCAATAGGAATATAAACAGGTTTATGAAGTCGAGGTAGAGTTTCAGGGCGCCGACGATTGCCAGTTTGCGTACCTGGTCGTTGGCTGCGTCATCGGCGGAGAGTTGATCGCTCCACGATTTGATGATGCGGGTGTCGTAGGCGGTCAGGCCCATGAACAGCACTACGCCGGCGATTGATATTAACCATTCGAGCTGTGAGCTTCTGAGAAAAATGTTGACGACCGAGGCGATGATGAGTCCTACGAGGCCGGCAACCAGGTATTTTCCCCATCCGGTCAGGTCGCGTTTGGTGGTCATTGCCCATATGCTGAGGACGCCGAATGTGCCGGCGGTAACAAACAGTGTCGATACGATGCTTGCGCTGGTGTATATGAACAGGAGGGGCGCCAGGGTTACGCCGTTGACAGCCGAGTAGGCTAAAAACAGGTTGCGGGCGCTTTGCAGGCTGATTTTCTGTATCCGGGCCGTCAGGTAAATTACCATTGCGATTTCACCGATAAACAGCATTATCAGCAGCCCGGGGGAGGTGAGGAGTGCCGTCATGACTCTCTGGTTTCCCAGTACCCCCAGGGCTATTACGGCGGTGAGGCCCAGGCCTGCGGTCATCCATGCATATACCTGGCGCAGGACGCTGTTTGCCCGTTCGACGGCGCCTGTTTTAATACTAAGTGTCTTTTCCATATTCAATACTCCGTTGCCTTGTAGTATATTCTATATTTTATGCTCCCGCAAGTAATTTGGTGTACGCGCTGTGCCCCAGGAGCTGTTTTTGCCAATCGCTGGTATCGGGGGCGATAACACACAGCCACCCCTGCGTGTAGGGCGACGAGTTGATGAGCTGCGGGGTTGGGGTGAGGGCGGTGTTCACGGCTATTATGCGGCCGGATATGGGGGCGGTGATTTCGCTGGCGGCTTTGACGCTTTCCACCACCACCAGGACCTCGTCTTTTTTAATGGTGCGGCCGATGGCGGGGAGCTCTACGTAGACTATTTCGCCCAGCTGCTCTTGGCCGTAATGGGTAATTCCGATTTTGACACCGGTGTGGTTGGCGTCGGGGGGAGTGGGTGGGGTTGGGGTTGGGGGCGGTGGGGCTATCCACTCGTGGGATGGGGTGTACAGGAACTCCCGCTCGGGAGAGGGGGGGGTGTTGGCTGAGGGGGTGTGCGTCATGTTCTAGTTGTATTCGTCGTCGTTTCTATCGTTCTCTATTTTTATTCGCACGCTGCGGTTATCTCGCGTTCCCTCGCTTTCGGTAAAGAGTCCGGGGACGTCTTTGACTATGTCGTGGACGTGGTGGCGTTCAAATGAATTCATTGGGGACAGGAGCACCGAGCGGCCCTCCTCGCGCACGGTTTGCACGGCGCTTTCCACCTCTGACTCGATTTGTTGGATGCGGCGCTCGCGGTAGTTCTTTACATCAAGGACTACCCTGAGGGTGGAGTCGGTGTGTCGCTGGGCATACATGCCGGCCAGGGTTTGTATGGCGTCCAGGACTTTCCCCCTGCGTCCAATAAGCTGCGCTGGGTTTTCCACAACTAGTTGGATCCACAGGCGATCGTCGGCATCATGTTTTGTATGTTCTTCGATTACAGGGCAGCCCATGTAACTAAGCACACGCTCAACAAAATCCACGATCATTGTCTCAAGTTTTGAATCGGCTTTCACGGTTATTGTTATTGTTCCTCCTTTGTTTTTCTTTTTGTTTTTAATGCTGGCGCGTAGTGACTTCTGGTCAAATTTAAGTATGTGCTGTGCATAATCTAACGCCACCTTCTCATCGATTGCCTCAAAACTACGTAGCATGGGCGATTTTTTGGCGGCGGAGGAGTTGTTGGGCAATAGTCAGGACATTGGTTACTATCCAGTAGACTAATAGGCCGGCGGGGAGGTTGTACAACACAAAGAACAGTACTGCCGGCATGAGCAGAAGCATTTTGCTTTGCTGGGCGGTCTGTCCGGGGTTGCGGTTCATGAGCGCGCTGAGCAGCGAGGTAAGCACAAACAGGATCGGCAGCAGTCTGATGTCGTTCCAATTTAAAAGCGGGAGTACGAAATCGCCGAAGTTGTATATCGATTCGGGCACGGACAGGTCATCGATCCAGCCGGGAATGAAGACTGCGTTTCTTAATTCGAAGTGATTGTAAAAGATGCCGTACATGGCGATAAAAAACGGGAACTGGAGAAGGAGGGGTAGGCAGCCGCCGGCGGGGTTGACGCCCTCTTTTTTGTATAGGTTGGCCATTTCGACGTTGAGGCGCTGCCGGTCGGTTTCATGTTTTTCCCGCAGCTCTTTTATTTGCGGGCCGAGCGCCTGCATGCGTTCCATTGAACGCTGTCCTTTGTTAGTTAGGGGAAGGAGCAATACTTTAACAATAATAGTGAGCAAGATTATGGCTACGCCGTAATTTGGTATCAGGAAGAATAGGCCGGTCAGCATCCAGCGCAGAATTGTTTCCAGCCAACCGATTAGAGGGCGGGGGTCTATAACTCTCTGCAGGTTTAGCTCCTGGAGACCCAGGGCGTTGTCTTCTGCCGTATTGTACTTAGTCAGCTCGCTGCCCAGCTTTGGTCCGAAGTAAACGCGGTAAAGGTCGCTTTCAAAGGATGCTTGTATCGGCGCCCGTACCAGGTTGATCTCTGATGTTACGGGTACGTCGTCAAGCTCGCGGCTGGTGATATATATTCTTTTTAACCCCGAGTGCGGGAGCAGTGCGAGGGAGAAGTATTTCCCTGAAATTGCCGCCCAATCTGCGCGCGTGTCTAGCTCCAGGGTTTTTGTGTTTCTCCGGAGCCGGTGGTTTTCCCGATCGCGGTCGGTCAACGTAACGTATTTTCTGTACTCCTGTCTGTTGTCCAGCACTTTGAAGCGCGGCCCGATTTGCGGACCTACGTACAGGGTGTATGCAGCGTTGCGGTTGCCCAACGGCACAGCTTTGTTTACACTGTGTTCGAGTGCTACTTCAAGCTCAAACAGATATTCACCCTCGTTAAAGCGATATGTTTTGCGCACCAGGAACGGCTCTGACTCGTTTCCCTGCTCGTAAAATTCTCCCTCAAACACTATTCCTTCGGATGTCTTTTTGCACAGGTAATTTCCTTCAAGGGGCGCTCCGCCGTCGCCCTCGATAAGCGTAAACGGCGATGGCGCGCCTGCGCTTCCGAAGATCATTTCTACCGGGCGGCCGTTGCTTTCGTGATCCAGGAGCTGCAGTGATACAATGCTGGCGGTGGGTGTGTGGAAACGGACTCGGTAGGTTCCGTTGTCAAACTCGGGGGTGCACGATGGCGAGCCGGCGGGCAACGCCAGGGGTACCAGCCCGGAAGCGGGGGCGGGGCTGCTCCCTCCTGTGTCCTGCTGGGCGGGAGCCTGTTCCTCTGCTGCTCCTTGCGCGCTCTCGTTGGACGCACTGCTCTGGGAATCTGATCTGGAATTGATGGCGTTTTGTATTGTGAAGCCCGCCACAATGATTATGGTCGAGAGCACAATTGTCAGTAGCGTTTTCTTATCCATGTCCTGCGCCTCCGATCTGCTCCAACCGGGAATGGGCTCCGTGTAGTGCGTTACGGTATATCGCCGTGCGCTCTGTGTGTGCAATAGTGCGAATTGCTGGAAACAAAAACAGCCCGATGTCGATGCCCGCTTTTGGAGAGGGGGTTTTGTTTCTGCGAAAAAGCTCTTTGCCGAGCCTTCTCAGGTAATTTCTTGCAACACCGCTGATGCGCGGACGAGTCCGTGCGACAGTCGCAAAAATTCTGTCCGTGCCCTGCCCGTTGGGGGCCGCCTTTACTATCATGTATTTGTTCAGCAAAATTTTATTTCTTCTGACCAGTCTCTGAATGTCTTCAGGAGCAGATAGTATCTCTCTGCTAGTAAGGCTTTCGTTCATCGGATACGGTTAGTTTGGTCCTGTTCTTTTTTCTGCGCCGCGCGAGAATCGCGCGCCCGCTGACACTTTTCATGCGGCTCCTGAAGCCGAATTTATTTACTCTTTTTCTTCTGCTCGGGTTATATGTTCGTTTCATAATTTCACACCGAAATAATAACCTACTTCCCGCCCTGTGTCAATCGTATTTTGATGTCTTTTATTTTTGTTTCAGGGGATGTGGTTTTTATTTTTTGGATAATCTGCGGCAGCGTGTTTTTAATATGCTGCCCCCACGCCGGATGGTCGACCGCAACCACGAGTACGCCGTCGATAATATCTACCGGCCGGGCGCGCTCGGCAATTTTCTCGCCCACAATTTCTTTCCACCCGGTGTCCGAAAATAATTTTTCGTATATTGTGGGCACCAGGAACTCCTCAAAGTGCGCAGAGATTATTTCTTTCGCGCTCTGGGGTTTGGCGCTGTCTGTCGGCGCCCTAGTGTACTCTTCCATTTTCCACCTTGAGGCGCAGGTCGGGACGGGGCAGCTCTGTTGTGTTTTCTTTGTTTAAAAATGTGAAAAAGGACTGGGCGGCCTCGGGCAGCTGGTTCAGCACCCCCTGCTCTCTGTTTTTGTCAAGCTCCAGCAACACATCGTCAAAGAGCAAAAACGGGGGGCGGGCTGTTGCTGTGGTAATTATTTTCGCCTGGATAATTTTTAGTACCAGGGAAAACAATCTGATTTGGCCGGTTGATGCAGCGCTTTCGATGTTGTTCCCGTCTATCAAAAAACTAATCTTGTCGTGGTGGGGGCCTCGTGTTGTCAGCCTGTGCTCTTTGTCTCTTTGGCGCTGCTTGTTTAATTCTTCCATTATCCCTGCCGGCGTTCCGTCTCCCCGCCAGGACGGCGAGTAGTTTATGCCAACCGTGTATTGTTCTTCGTTAACTTTGCTGATAGTTTCTTTCGCCATTTTCTGACTCTGGTCAATAATGCCCTCCCTGCATGCAATAATTTGCGCTCCGGCGTGCGACATCATGGTGTCGTAGGTGTCAAGCAAATCGTGCCGCCCGGAGCGCAGCGCCTCGTTTCTCTCCCGGAGAACCCGCTTGTATGTTCTCAAGACGTGTATGTACTGCGGCTGATCATAAACGAGCAGCTGGTCAAAGAAGTTTCTTTTTTGCTCTTGCGTTCCAGTAATTAGCTGAAAATCCGAGTGAGAAAAAATTACGGAGGGCATGATTTGTATTAGATCCTTTCTGTCGGCGACCTTCTTGTCGTCGTAATATATTTCTTTTTTTCCGTGGCGATAGGATATTGCCAGGCTGTGGGGAAGCCCGTCCTGGTCCTGCAGGGACGCGCGCACAGTAAACGCTGGGTGCCCGTGCGCAATTAAAGCATCAAGACGCCTTGTCCGGAACGACGCCCCGTACGATAGTACATAAATTGCCTCAAGGAAACTGGTCTTTCCCTGCGCGTTTGCCCCAACTAAATAAATTTTTCCGGGCGCCAGGTCGATTGGTGTGTTATCGAGGTTTCTGAAATTATCAAACCCCAACCGTGTAAGAATCAATCCAGTAGCATTGGCATTATTACGTGTATTATGGACTCGTTCCCTACGGGATAAACGCTGATTGCCCTGTTGTTTTCTGTAAACCCGATGCCAACCGTTTCCTCGCTCATTGTCCGCACCGGCTCTAAAAGAAAGTCGTAGTTTACGGCGATTTGGGCCGGGGCCCCGTGGTACTCGCACTCGATTTTACTCTTCGCCTTTCCTACCTCGGCCTGGTCGGAATTTATCTCTATCCCGTTTTCGTAAATATTTAATATTACCCGCTTTGTTTTTTTACAGAACAGGGAAACCTGCCGCAAGACGTTTGCCAGGTCCAGTCTATTTACCTGCAACTGGTATTGTTGGGTTTTTGGAATAATGGGCTCGTAGTCAGGGAAACCGCCCTGTACAAGAACGGAGGACAGGTAAAAATTATTGAATTTTATGAAAGCCTTGTCGCTGATAATTTGCAGTCCAACCTCGCCTTCGCCGGCAACAAATTTCTCGATCAAGCCCGTTGTTTTGTTAGATATGGTTATTCCTTTTTCTAAAAACCCGTCCGGAACCGCAATGTCCGAAAAGGAGGCGAGAGCCAGCCTTTTTGTGTTAGTTGCCACCGTGGCTAGTTTTCCCTCTTTGTATTTAAGGTATACGCCGTTAAGGTGGTATTTCAGCTCGTCCCGCGAGGCAGCAAAGGAGACTTGGTTAATCATCGTCTTTACCATCCCCTGGGGCAGTGTGACATAGTTGTCCGGTGGAGCGCTGATAATATCAGGAAAGCCCGCTGTGTCTAGTCCGAACAGTATGTACTCGGGATTTGTTTTCCCGTCCGGATTAATTTTTATTTGGGTGTCGCTGGTTTCCTCAATACATATTTTTTCTTCCTGGATATTTCTTATAATATCCAACAGTTTATTTGTGTAAAGCATTACGGAGCCGGCGACGGCGTTTTCCACCGCAATCTCCGTTTCAAAACCGATGAGCGAGTCTGTAGCTCTGATAATTAGCTTATCATCCCTCACCATTAAAAACACACATGAATACGCCGGCTGTGAGAGCCGCTCTGCGGTTATGTCGCTCACAATCGTTACAACATGTAAAAAATATTCCCTATCTAGTATTACTTTCATCATAACTAATTATATACTTAAAACAATAATAATAGTAGTAGTGCATGGTAAATGTTGAAAACTATATATGTATATATAATGCAACGCTTTATTTTAATACTAGAACACGGCGGCAATATTCAGCTTTCAACAGAGACGAAAAAAAGGAAGAAATCCCGGGAAAATGTAAACATTTAATGAACAGTAAACTAACGCTCCTTGCGGGATTCAAACACAAGATTTGTCAGGTTTTTGACAGTTGCCTCCACAGCCGGATCCGAGCGGGCCTTTTCTTCTATTTGGTTATTTGCGTGAATTATCGTTGTGTGATCTCTTCCGCCAAACTGCAACCCGATATCGGTAAACGAACTATATGTTATATTACGCACAAGGTGAATAGCCAGCTGGCGCGGGAAGCTGATATTTTTTGTTCTCTTCTTTCCAATTAAATCAGAGAAGGATATATTAAAATAATCAGAGACAACCTTTTGTACATGTTGGATAGAGATATTGATTTCGTTGTTATCCGCTATCATTCCGCGGAGCTGTGTCTTTACGATATCCAGAGTTATCTCTTTGTCCACCAGGCGCGAGTAGGCGAAGATCCTAGTTAGCGCAGCCTCAAGGTCGCGGACATTAGTTGTTATGTTCTGTGCAATATAATCAATAACCTCAGCCGGAAAAAAAACGTTGCTGCTGTTTTGTTCGACTTTTTTGTTTATTATCGCCACGCGCGTCTCGAATGACGGCGGCTGTAAGTCAACACTCAGGCCGCGCGAAAAACGGCTACGCAGGCGCTCGGTAAATTTTGGAATTTCGCTTACCGGGCGGTCGCACGTAAACACCATTTGTTTTCTGGCATCATAGAGAACATTAAAAGTGTGGAACAGCTCTTCCTGTGTGCCCTCCTTTCCCGAGAAGAAGTGGATATCATCAATTAATAGTATGTCCGCCAAACGGTATTTATTTTTGAACTGCGTTGTTCTGTTGTTGTTAATCGATTTAATAAATTCATTCACAAAGTGCTCGGCGGGAACATAAATAATTTTCAGGTGGGGGAATTTTGTACGCACCCTGTTGCCGATTGCCTGAATCAGGTGGGTTTTTCCCAGACCCACACCGCCGTAAATTAGACAAGGGTTATAGTCGGTGCCGGGGCTGTTGGAAATTGCAACAGAGGCACTTGCGGCAAAGCTGTTGTTGTCGCCAATCACAAAATTTTCGAAAGTATAGTCGGGCGTCCGGGGGGCCCCGCGTCCGGTCGGCCGGCCTTGCTGGGCGCCTCCTTCTTCGGGGGAGGGCGCCGGGGGCGCCGACCGCGACGATGATTGCGCGCCCCTTCCTGCGCCGGGAGCCGGCCTGGATCTGGATCGCTGTGCACCGACCTGTTTGCCCGCCACCAGCTGCAGCTCTATTTTCTCCCCACACAAATTTCCGAAAAGCCTTTTGATGTTTTTGCCAAACCTCTGGTTGATTTGATCCCGAACGAACGCCGACTCAACGCCCAGGGTCAGGATTTTATTTTTGTATTCCTGGAAATCGATAGTTTCCAGCCACATTGTATACTCCTGGCTGGATAATTCTCCCTGCAGGCTCTCGAGCGTTAGTCCCCAATAGTCGTGGTGCTTTTCGGAAGAGGGCTTTTGCTCGTCGTTACTCTTTACTGCCATGGCGCTTAATAGTATAATAGCATAATATCACTATGTCAGAGCAATACTCAGCTGAACAAATTAAGGTTCTTAAGGGCCTGGAGGCGGTGCGCACGCGTCCGGGAATGTACATCGGCTCAACCGGGGAGTACGGGCTGCACCACTTGGTTTATGAGGTGGTAGACAACAGCATAGACGAAGCGCTGGCCGGCCACTGCGACAACATTACTGTAGAGCTCCTGCCGGGCGGCGGCGCGACGGTGCGCGATAACGGCCGCGGGATTCCGGTTGATACACACTCGGAGGGCGTATCCGCATTAGAGTTGGTAATGACCAAGCTCCATGCCGGCGGGAAGTTTCAAAAAAGCGCATATAAAGTTTCGGGGGGCCTGCATGGCGTCGGAATTTCGGTAGTTAACGCACTAAGCAAGTGGTGTAGGGTTGTGGTTCATAGAGGTACACAGGAATATAGCCAGGAATACAGCGAGGGCAAGCCGAAGGGTCCGATACAGCAAAAAAAGGCAACCTCCAAAAAAAGGGGAACCGAGGTTTCTTTTGTGCCGGATGACACAATATTTGATACAACAGAGTTTAATTTTAACACCCTTGCCCGCCGCTTTCGAGAGCTTGCTTATCTTAACAAGGGGATCCGCATTGATTTTATTGATGCGCGCAGCGGGGCCGGCGAGAAAAAACAGCAGACCTACCAATTCTTCGGAGGGATAAAAGAGCTGGTTGGCAAGCTGGCAGAAAACAAAAAGCCGTTGCTTGCCGAGCCGATACACATAGAGGTAACCAGCAATGACGTTCATGTGGAAACGGCCCTTATTTATCACCGGGGGTTTGATGAGCAGCTGCACTCTTTTGTTAACAACATCCGCACGGGGGAGGGCGGAACCCACCTGACGGGATTTAAAATGGCCATAACCCGTTGCATTAACGACTGCCTCAAGCAAACAAAGGAGGGCAAGAAATTTGACGGCCAATTGATCGGAGACGATGCGCGCGAGGGCATGATTGCCGTTATTTCATTAAAAATGAAAGACCCGCAGTTTGAGGGCCAGACCAAAAGTAAGCTCGGGAACTCCGAGGTTCAGGGGCTCGTCGCTTCTGCGGTCGGCGACGCGTTATCAACTTATTTCGATATCCATCCAAAGGTGTTAAACGAGGTGGTTGCAAAATGTCTATTGGCAGCGCGGGCACGGGTGGCGGCCCGCAAGGCACGTGAGGTTGCCAGGAAAAAGAGCCTGCTGGAGATAGGAAACCTTCCGGGCAAACTTGCTGATTGTACCGAGCGCAAGCCGGAAAATTCGGAATTGTATATTGTTGAAGGAGACTCGGCAGGCGGCTCGGCAAAACAGGGCAGAGACCGCCGTTTTCAGGCAATATTGCCCTTGTGGGGGAAGATGATGAATGTGGAAAAAACCCGCATCGACAAAGTTATCACGAACGAAAAACTCCAGCCAATTATCGCCTCTCTTGGGGCGGGCGTCGGGGATAGCTTCGAGCTTGGTAAATTGCGCTACCATAAAATAATCATCATGGCTGACGCCGATGTAGATGGGTCGCACATTAGAACGCTGCTGCTAGCCTTCTTTTTTCGCTACATGCGCCCGCTGGTAGAAAACAACCATGTCTTTTTAGCCATGCCCCCCTTGTATAAGTTGTCCTGGGGCAAAAAAGAGGAGTACGCTTACGATGACGCCGAACTGTCAAAAAAAATTAAGCAACTTGAAAGCACTAAAGAAAATCCAAAATACTCAATTCAGCGGTACAAGGGACTTGGTGAAATGAATCCAGATCAATTATGGAACACAACCATGAACCCCGAAACCCGGATGGTAATGCAAATAAATGTTCCGGATATACAAGAGGCAGATAATATATTTACTATTCTCATGGGAGATGAGGTAGCGCCAAGAAGGGAGTTTATCGAGAAAAACGCCCTCCAGGTATCTAACCTCGATATATAACCCCGACGGGGATACGAATAATTTTTTAAGAAAGCAAGATTATGAGCAACGAAAACGTAGACAAAAAGCCATCACAAATAATTCCGATAACGATAGAAGATGAGGTAAAATCCTCATACCTGAATTACGCCATGTCTGTAATTGTCAGCAGGGCGCTCCCCGATGTGCGCGACGGCCTCAAGCCGGTACACAGACGCATACTTTTTTCTATGAGCGACATGGGGCTACGTAGCTCAAGCCCGCACAAAAAAACCGGAAGGATCGTTGGCGATGTGTTGGGAAAATACCATCCCCACGGCGACCAGAGTATTTATGACGCGCTAGTCAGGCTCGCTCAAGATTTTAGTCTGCGCTACCCCCTGATTGACGGACAGGGGAACTTTGGCTCAATAGACAACGACCCCCCCGCGGCAATGCGTTATACCGAGGCGAGACTCACCCGCCTGTCAGACGAAATGCTTCAGGATATCGCAAAAGAGACGGTGGATTTTCGGCCGAACTACGACGAGACCCTTAAAGAGCCCTCTGTCCTGCCCGCTGTATTTCCAAACTTATTAGCCAACGGAACTAGCGGAATTGCGGTAGGAATGGCAACCACAATTCCTCCACATAACCTCCGGGAGATTACAGCGGCCGTGGCCCACTTCATTGCCAACCCAGACTGTACCCCTAAGGATTTGTGCCAACACGTCAAGGGTCCCGACTTCCCCACAGGCGGCGTTCTTTTTGGCGCAGCAAACATGTATAAGGTATACGAAACCGGCAGGGGACAGATGGTGCTGCGCGGAAGCGTACACGTCGAGAAGGGACCGCAGGACAAAGAGATAATAGCAATTACCGAGCTCCCCTACCAGGTTAATAAAAACGCGTTAATTTCCCGGATTGCCGGGCTTGTTGAAGAGGGCGTAATCAAAGGAATAAGCGACCTCCGCGATGAATCCGACCGCGACGGACTACGGATTTCTATCGGAGTGAAAAGAGACGTAGACGCAGAATTAATATGCAACAAGCTGTACCATCACACCGCACTACAAACAAACATCAACTCTAACATGCTTGCGCTAGTCGACGGCCGGCCCCAGCTCCTTAATCTGCGGGATATTATTTCCCATTATGTTAACCACAGAAGAGAAATAATTACCCGCAGAACCAAGCACGATCTCAGGATCAACGAAGAGCGCAAACACATACTAGATGGCCTGCTGATAGCGATAGCAAACATTGACGAGGTTATTCGTGTCATACGGGCCTCAAAAGACGTTGCCGCTGCACGAGACTCGCTCATTAAGCGTTTCTCCCTGTCACAACTCCAGGCGCAGGCAATTCTTGATATGCGTCTCCAGAGGCTCACAAACCTGGAACACCTCAAGGTTGAACAGGAGCTGGCGGAAGTAACAAAGAACATTAAATACTTTCGGGAACTGTTGGCGGACAAGGGAAAAATCGATGCCCTGATTGTTCAGGAGCTCACCGAGCTGACAGAACGGTTCGGCGATGATCGCAAGACAACATTAAGAGATGAAGAGGTTGGCGCGCTAGACAAAGAAGAGCTTATTCAGTCCGAGCGCGTGGTGTTTGTGCTGTCCGTGGCCGGATACGCGAAAAGAGTACCCCTCGTCTCTTTTCGCCCGCAATCACGGGGAGGAAGGGGAAGCGCCGCCTCTGCCGGTAAAGACGACGACCTGATTCAAAACGTCCTCTTTGGTTTAACTACAGACTATGTTTTTATTGTTTCCGGGGCCGGGAAATGCTACAAAGTCCGCCTGCATGATATACCAGCGGCATCCAGAATAGCCAAGGGGCGTCACCTAAGGGGCCTGATATCTATCGGGCATGATGAAAAAACGGCCCGCGTGCTTATTGTCCCGGACTTCGACACACCGGGACACCTGCTATTTGTAACAGCACAGGGAATAGCCAAAAAAACCGCAATCAATAAATTTGCTGCTGTAAAAACCCGGGGCGTGATAGCGATAAAGCTGTCATCAAGCGACCGGTTGATTTCTGCACTCCCCGTTGATCCCAACCAGGATATATTCCTGTTTAGTGCCCGAGGCAAAGGGCTCCGGGTCGGCAGCCGCTCGTTTCGTCCAATGGATCGCTCGACCCGCGGCGTCATTGCCATGAAAATAACATCTACGGATTGCATGGTGGGCGCAGTGACCATCAATGCCGATCAAACTATTTTATTAGTAACCGAGCGCGGATTTGCCAAGCGCGTGAACGAAAATATCCTCCAGCGCCATGGACGCGGCACGGGCGGACAAATAGCTTTCCCGGTTACTGAAAAAACCGGAAAGGTTGTTGCTGCGCTGGCTATTTCGGACAGCGACAATGTTTTGTTTGCAACCTCGTCGGGGAACGCAGTGGTTATTAAAGCCTCAGAAATCTCTCTGCAACAGAAAAACGCCCGCGGGGTAAGGTGTGTTCAGTTGGAAGGCGAAAATAGAATTGTGGCAGTAGAAGCGATTAGCGTTCAATAGCCTGACGCTGTTCCACGTGAAACTCAGGAGTTATCCACAATGTTTCCACAGCACAAAATACACCCACACTCCGCACCGCGCGCCCACACACCACACACCCGATTGCTATATCTTATCTGACTATAGAAATTACCATTCCCGGGAGCAACAACGCAAATGCAATCTTGTGCTGCCGAAGCGCACCCATGGGTGTAAATAGGCATTGCCGCCCCACAGGGCGAAAGCCCGTAACCACCTCCAACAAAAACGGACCTACGTTATTTTGTTTTTCTGGCTATACCTGAGTGCACCAGGGCCAGAATTTTCATAGCACAAGTCCGCCTGCGAAACGATTCTGAACAGAATTCGGGTTACACAACCTCACACCAAGACAGCCTGGGATGTATCCAGGCAATGTATGCCTATATACATAAAATATAAGCAATTACGCAAAATATTCAGACATGCGCGCCAAATATTTTTGGTTATCTAGCGGTCCCACCGCATCTGCGAGGGTAAGGGCGTTGTGGGTGCGGCAGAGCCCGCAATACCGATGTTTTTCCACAGGTTGGCGTCCCGGTACCACAATCTGTTTGCGGGTTATGTATTCCCACACCCCCACATTGCCGGCGCCTGTTATTTAAATACCGCCTTGCACAGACCGATGCAAACTCGTTGTAAATCAATTATAAATATAGTAAATATCAATAACAGATGCGTCTGCAAAGAAAACAAACGCGCCCTCTCGGTGACAGCGGGTAATAGATCTGAACGCTGTTAGGGAGCGGCATAGGCGCCTGATAATCCACAAGTTATCCACACGCGCCCACCCCCCGAGGCAACCCCCTATTTTAGCGTTCTTGTAACACACACAGACGTGATGATTTTAGATCCAGGGCGGGCCCCTCCCAATGTATATAAAACAATCAAATAAATTACCGATTGTATACCGTGGGTAAACCGATGACCTGGTAAATCCACCCCCCTAACAGGAAAATCGCACGCTAGCAGCAAACACCCCATATCTCTGCCGGCTAAAAATGTTCCACGTGAAACACAAGGGCGCGCGCTATTGCATGCGGACGCTCCCGTCCGGTCCATAGCACCGCGCCCACAGACACCGCCCGTGTTTTTGTGTTTCCACCAACGCCCCCGAGAAAACCACGGACCCTGCGCTGTGTCTAGCTGTGTTCTTTTTGTACCCGGCCGGCGTCGTCACAAAACATATATCCCACGCATGCGACCGTCTGTATAATCTTTTTGCTCGATATTTCCGGGATAAGTTTTGCTAGTTTTTTGCGCAGGAAATGAATGTGCACACATAGCAACTCAAGTGTTTTTGCTGTGTGCGTAATTCCGCCACTCTTTGCATCGCCGTCGGGCGCGCGCGTCCGAGTTGGCACAGCGTCTGCTCCCAGCGGCCTTTCTGTTGGAGTTCTATCGGGCGAAAAAACTAATTGTCCGCTGTCCATTGCGGCAGACCCGGGGCCGCGGCTCTCCACGCCAACTGCTGTGGAAGACGCAGGCTCCCCGTTTCTGTGCGCGGCTATTTTCTTTTCCAAGGGACGCTCAATTTCCGTGCCCAGCCTTGATCTCACAGTTAGTCCTAATCCCGCGCCTGCTCTCACACCAACTAGCGCCGTACATAATTCTTCGCGGTCAACTACCCGGTTCGGCTTACGCACCAACAATTTGAGTATTTTATACTCCTGATTATTAATAGCGACTCTGTTTTCTCCAACATCAAGCGCCGTTTGTCCAACCACTAAACGCCTGTGCCCAACCCATGCACTGATCTCGGTACGGACACACCGCCTTAAAATGCACAGCAACTCTTCCGGCCTCCACGGATCTTTAATGTAATAATCACACCCCGCGTTATAACACGCAGATAAATAATTTTCTGCCCCAACAACAATTTGCGGAGGTTGTCCCGGTGAGTGCGCGCTTTCTGTTGTGGGTTCGGTTCGTCTGCGCCAGGGGATGTAGAGCGGCGCAGACACTATCAGCGCATCAGTAATTACGGGAACCGCGTTTCCGTCTCCCCATGTAATACTCCACCTGGTAAGGGCGGTGAAATAAGAGCGTAGACTTACGCACAGTTGAAAATCAGAGGTAATGAGATGTGCCCGGTTCCGCAACTGAAAGCACCAACGGAGTGTTAGCTGGAGGTTACAGCCGCATTGTCGTCAATTGTGATAATCGATTTGCACTGCGAGCATCGAAAACGCCCCGCCCGCATCGCCCGAAGCCGCCTGCTGCAAACAGGACAGCTCACTATTGCTGGAAATACCGAGGCGGCCACCTCTGGTTCATTCGCTTGTTCAAAATGCCGCTGAGCGTCGTTTAGGGTTTGTACAATATTAAAGAATTGCGAAAACCCCAGCAACTGAAAAATCTCTTCCAATCTTTGCTGTAGGCCAAAAATAACAATGTCGCCGTTTTTTGGTTTAACCGCTTTTAAAAATACCGTAAACGAACCGATGCCGGTGCTGGACAGATAATTAAGTTGGGTGCAATCAAAGATCAGGCGAGTAAACCCAGCCGAAATTCCCGATGCCACCCGCTGCTGAAACAGCGTCGTGTTGTAGGTGTCAATATACCCCGACAGTTTGAGCAGCAGCCCATTATCGATGCCCGCAACCCGCTCGAGATTTATTGTAAGGCTCTCGTCATGCTTTTGATCAAAGCCGGGCACTATGCTTTCGTTGTCACCCATACTAATTATTATATTATTATAACCGACAATGTCAAGCATTAATAAAAAACATTGATAAGTTCTATTAGGGTTCCCCTGGTTTTCCGTGCCCAATAATACGCCTCCCAAACTCCGCATGACTGAACGCGAAAGCGTCCCGCGTACAGAAGCATAGTTTTTAATACCCCCCCTCCCATATAGTACAGGCAAAAACAATAGTCGCCTCACCCCGCCGCGGCCCGCGTGTCCCCGCGCGCAGGCCGTGCGAAGCAACTATCATACCGGTTGGACGAGAGTCTCGGATCCCTCCTGCCGTTCGGGATGCTACAGCAGGATAGATGTAAAAATCACAGACAAAAGGGCTGGGCATGCAGCCCGACGGGTGCTGAGAACGGCGCGTGGTGCCAAAAACCAGAGCGCGGCACAGTTGGCCGCGACAGCGAGCAAAAAAACAGACAAAAAAGAAAAAAACTTCATATAACAATATATGCAGGAGCGCAGTAAGTTTGCTGACAGAATCTGTCTTCTGCCGGGGCGGGACATCCCGCCCTGTCTTATTACATCACCAGGTCTGGAAAATTATGCACTAGCCGCGAGTATAGAGCCGCTGGCATACGAGTTCCTATCACTGAGCAATTGTTGTAACTGATTAACGATACCACCGACGTTATGGTGATACCCCCTGGTCTTCGTTTCGTGGGCTGCGCCCGCCTTTGCGTTTTCGCCCGAAGGGGAGTGCGGGGTTATGTACCCCGGGGCTATCATATAGATACCGAAATTCGGATTAGTTATCTGTTGTGCTGCCGACCGCACAACGCTTGCCAGGGCCCACTTGGCCGCCCCATAGGCAGCCATCTTTTTGTACCCACGGAGTTCCGTAGAGTAGTCGGCACCAAAAACTACCATGCGCCCATATTCACATCGCTGATACCAATCGGCACACCTTGCCAGCAGGGCGGCGGGCACAACATAATTGTGTTCGCTCATAGTGCGCCAGTCTGCAATCTCCGTCTGCGCGATTGTCTTGTACAACACCGGCCCGAATATCACTACGATAATATCTGCGGGCAGATAGCGGTCTATCTTTTTCAAAAACACGTCACTGCCGACAATCGGCTCCCACACCGGCACAACCCGGGAGCGCGCCCCGTCACCTGCTACAAAGGAAGCCTCGTCTTGCAGGCGGGCAACCGCGCGGTCAAAACGCTTCCGGTCACGGCCGCCGTGAAATATTATCTCTATCCCCTCGTGTGCCATCCGCATAGCCAGCTCGGTGCCGACGTCGCCGCTGGCGCCTACAAGTAATGCCCTTCGCATTTCCGTCATCACTCCCGGGGGCTATTTTTGGTTTCCTGTCCGCCGCGCCGCACGGGGGCAACAAAAAAGATTTTGTCAGCATCAATCATATCGTCATTACAGTATACCACAGCCCGCTCAATACAATTGCGCAGTTCGCGTACGTTTCCAGACCAACTGTGATTTACCAACTTATCCACCGCCGCCGCAGTGAACATTTTTTCCTCGCCGGCAAACTCTTTGAGGAAAGTCCAGGATAAATGCCCGATGTCCTCCCGGCGCTCGCGCAAGGGAGGTAGGGTATAGGTTAGTACCATCAGCCGGTGGTACAGGTCTTCACGGAAATTTCCCTCTATTACCAATTGATCAAGGTGTTTGTTTGTGGCAAAAATCAGGCGCGCCGATACCTGTTTTTCCCGCCTGCCGCCCACTGCAAAAAACCGCATGTCTTCCACGGCGTGGAGTAATTTAGCCTGCGCAAAATACGTTAGATCACCAACCTCGTCGAGAAACAGCGTGCCGTTATGTGCTTGCTCGAAGAATCCAGGGCGTTTTTGTGCACCAGTGAATGCGCCCGCTTCGCTTCCGAACATCTCGCTTTCAAATAGAGTGTCTGGAATTGCGCTGCAATTCACCGTAACAAACGTCCCGGCCGCCTGCGATTCGGCATGGATTGCGCGCGCCACTCTCCCTTTGCCCGTGCCGCTTTCGCCCATTATCAATACTATTGATTGGCACTTCGAGCAGCGGTCGATAAATGTGCCGATGTGCCCAGCCGCGTTCCCGTGCCCCAACCACTCGTGCCGTAGTCCCAATGTCCCTCTGTCCCTACCTGTCCCGCTGTCTGCAACTATCAGGCGATTGCTGTCTGGAAATGGCAATGTCTCCGAACGCCCGCCGTACTCGTCAATTTTCAAAACACCCTCTAACTCACTGTTCACAACAGATTAAAATATATGGTATCATCCATTATGTTTTTACCCAACAAAATAAAACAAATTATCGACAAATCTACATTGATAAAGATATTTTTATGTATGCAGGCTGTTACGATCCTGTACATCCCCGAGGCCCTTTTGTTACTGTACATTGCGCAGTTTTACGGAAAATTCACTGCCATGGCCGTTATCGTTGCCACTAGCCTCCTGGGGCTGTTCTTTATTAGCGGGTCAATAGCCGCAACAATTCATCAAATGCGCCGGGCCGCCGCGGGGGGGAAGCGGCATACTTATGAAATCGGCGCGCTCTTTGTGCTGCTGATTTGCGGGGTTCTCATCATCACGCCCGGCCCGATAAGTTCGCTCGTTGGGGTTGTGGTGTACTATACTCCGCTCCGCCGCGTCTTTGCGCGCCTCATAATCAAGCACCGGCCCGATTGGATAGAGAACGCCTACTACTATACCAGGCTGGGGTGATACAGAGCGGCGGGGGAGTGAGGGGGGCTGTGTCCCGCGTCTGCTTATTGGCGCCGTGATGACGGCGCATGCAGCACTGCTGTATCTCTGTTAGTGACTTAATATGTTTACAGCAGAGACCCGGGGTAGCGTCCATTTATTGGCGCCGTGTGACGGCGCATCCGGCATTACTGTCTCTGTTTGTAACTTAATATATTTACAGCAGCGACCGGGGGTAGCGTCTGCTTATTGGCGCCGTGGTGACGGCGCATGCAGCACTGCTGTATCTCTGTTAGTGACTTAATATGTTTACAGCAGCGACCGGGGGTAGCGGAAGACAGCGAGGGCGGCGGCAGGCGGAGTGTGAACGGAGCCTGTACCCACGCGTGCGTGGGTAGCCGCCCGGTGCCTGTGCGCGTCCGCGCGCAGGCACGCTGGCTGCAGCGAGGGGGCTGGCAGCCCCCTCCTACTCAATTATATATTTCACGGGCGTGTGCTTGACAGTGCCGCGGGGGGGTTGTATACTGGTGAAAATGGAAAAATATTTGACGTTCCCGACATGGCTGCGGCCGGAGATTATTCCCGGGCTGCCGTTCCGCTGGTATGGGCTGATGTACCTTGTGGCGTTCGCGCTGACTTTTATTGTTATGCACTACCAGCTCAAAAGTATAAAAATGGAGAATGCCGGCGAGAAGGCTATCAATCTGTTCTTCTGGTGCATGCTGGGGCTGCTGATGGGGGGGCGGTTGTTTGCGGTTCTCTTTTACAGCCCGGGGGGGTTTTACCTCCGGAACCCGTGGCTGATTTTCTGGCCGTTCCGTAACGGCGGTTTTGTCGGCATCCAGGGGATGAGTTATCACGGGGGACTGCTTGGGGTCGCCGTTGCTGCGTTCCTCTATCTGCGCGTAAACAAATTGGACATATTAGAGTGGATGGATGGGCTGAGCGTCTCTGCGCCGCTGGGGTATACCTTCGGGCGGCTGGGCAATTTTATTAACGGCGAGCTCTACGGACGGGTAACGTCATCGCGGTTGGGGATGCTGTTCCCGCAGGCGCACTCGGTGCCGACCTCCGAGCCGTGGGTACGGGAGGCGGCAACCGCGGTTGGTATCGATTACGGGGAGGCGGCGTTTGTGAATCTTCCCCGTCATCCCTCGCAGTTGTACGAGGCGTTCTTTGAAGGAGTTTTCCTGTGGGCGGTTTTGTGGTTTACTGTCAGGAAGTGGCGGCCGTTCAAGGGGGCGATCACTGCGTGCTATCTGTTTGGCTATGGGTTGGTGCGGTTTCTTATTGAATATACGCGGCAACCGGATGCAAACATCGGGTATGTGCTGCGCCTATCGAAAAAACCGAGTCCTATTGAGCTGTTTGTTACTCCCTTTAATTTATCGTTGGGGCAGGTTCTTTGCCTGCTAATGATCATTAGCGGAATTATCTGTTGGTTCTCGTTTTCCAATCGGGCAAAACGGGAAGCTGAGATAATTAAGCACACAACGTAACCGTGCGCAAACAGCGCAAGATCTCAGAAACAGGCGCGAGAAAATCGGTGGGCGTGCCGCCGGCGCCGTTTCAGGTATATCACGAACAGAATAAAAACCGCGGGAAGCGCGCGTTTATATTTTTGCACGACATAGGGTTTGATCGGCAGATGTGGTTGTCTGCCTTGACCGAGGTTGGTAAGCACATGCGGGGCATTGCCTATGACCTCAGGGGGTTTGGTCAGAACAACTGCGTTAACCTGGATGTCGCCACCATTGACGAACATTGCGATGACCTGCAGGTGGTTATGAACAAACTGGGGGTTAAGGAGGCGGTGCTGGTGGGGCAGAATTTAGGCGGACACATTGCCCTGCGTGCGGCGGAGAAATTTCCAGAACAGGTCTGCGGGATGGTTATCGGGGGGTTTTTGCCGCTTGTTGCCGACGGGGAAGAGGCCGCGCAGTTAACCGAGACGATGCAGTTGCTGGTGAACAAAGGTGCGAAGGGCGGCGAGCGCTTTGCGAAAGAATTAAGTAAATCGTTGATTATTGACCACGAGGGGAGCCGCAAGCTGATCGATCACGTGAAGTCGCACGGCGCGGGTGCGCTGGTGGCGGGGCTGCGGGCTCTTCTGACCCGCACAAACCACCGCGGTATTCTGGAGAGTTTCCAGCATCCCTTGCTGTTTACCTGCGGGGGTGCCGGCGAAGAGGGAGAGTATCGGGAATACCTGACGATTAGCGTCGGCATAAACAACGCCCGCTGCGTACGCATTCCCGAAAGCCGGTTGCTGCCGCAGTTGGAGAACCCGGAGGCGTACAATCGGGCGTTGTTGCGTTTTGCTGAATTGTTTGAGGACACGGGCAAAAAGAAGTAGTTGTCTGGCTTTGTGTACTAACGATACAGATGCGCGCGGAATGACGGCGGCGGCCGGGGCGCGGTGGGGCGCGTGAAGGCCGCAAATTACCGCACCGACCACTATGCACGGCAGGCCGCGCGTGATGGGTATCGGGCCCGGTCGGTGTACAAACTCCGTGAGCTTGATCAGCGGTACAAATTGCTGCGCGGCGGACAGGTAATATTGGATATCGGTGCGGCCCCGGGGAGCTGGGCGCAGTATTGTGCCGAGCGGGTTGGGAAGAGCGGCCGGGTAGTGGGGGTAGATTTAAAGCCGTTTCCAGCACCCGCGCCGCAAGTAGAGGTTGTGTGCGGGGATATTTGCGACGAGGGCGTGCGCCGCCGCGTGGCAGCACTTGGCGCGGACGGCGGGGGGCGCGGCAGGCCTTTTGACGGTGTGCTGTCTGATGTGGCGCCGGCCACCACCGGCATCCGCCTGGTAGACGGCGAGCGGTCTGCAGAGTTGGTAGAGACCGTAATCGAATACCAGGCGCACGTACTGAAACCCGGGGCGTTTACCGTTATCAAATTGCTGGCATCTCCCGCGCTTCCCGGGCTGGTGGATACATTAGAGCGAATATACCGAAGCGTCCTGGTACGCAAGCCCGCGGCATCCCGGGCGGCCTCTTCCGAGGTGTACCTGCTAGGACGGGGGTTTGTTGGATAATATGGCAGACACAGCGCGTGTAACAGGGCGGTCGCGCCCCCTTCGAGGGAAGGCGCGGAGACAGTGGGTGCGGTGTAGTATTGCCGCCTGTTTGGTTGTGTCTGCACTTTCCATGTACGCCGGCTGCCAGGCACGCGCACAAAAGCAAACCCACACCGATTTTTCTTTAGGCACAATAGTATCCATCACGGTGTACAACCGCATACCCGCCAGCGGCAGGAAAATTATTGAAGAACAATTTGCCAACATGCACGAGCTTGAACGCCGCATGTCTACCTCTGAGTTATCGTATGACACCAGTCCGTTGTTGGAGCTCAATCGCGCGGCCGGGAGCGGGGCGTACCCCCTGGACCCTGACAGCATCGATATTATCAACACGGGTCTGGATATTTCACATGAAACCGACGGAAATTTCAATATTGCCATTTGGCCGCTCAGCCGCCTGTGGGATTACAAGCTCCTGGAGGAACAAGGACAACCCCCGCTAGAGCTCTCTGTCACCGACGCCCGCCCGCTCACCGATTTCCGCGGCATACACATAGACACCGAAAAACAAACCGTAACACTCCCGCTCCCAGGTATGGGGGTGGATGTCGGGGGGATTGCCAAGGGATGGGTCGCCGGGCGCACCGCGCGGGCACTAGCGGACGCAGAGATAACCCCCGCGATTGTCGACATCGGGGGAAACATCATCACGGTCGGCAGCAAGCGCGACGGCTCACCGTGGAAGATAGGGGTCCAGAAACCAGACGCCCCGCAAGGCACCACCCTCGGGGTTCTCAGTGTAGAGGGGACGCAGGCGGTTGTTACCTCAGGGGATTACGAGCGCTACTTCGAACACGACGGCACCACATACCACCACATTATTGACCCGCAAACCGGCTACCCAGTGCGGAACAATTTGCGCAGCGTTACCGTGGTGTCCCCTGATGCCGTTATTGCCGACGCACTGTCTACCGGGCTGTTTGTAATGGGCCTACCCGCGGGGTATGCGTATGTGGTTGAGCGCGGAGAGAGCGGGCTGGGTGCAGTGTTTGTAACCGATTCGGGGGATGTGATAGTAACCCCCCGGTTGGCGGGCAGCTTCTCGGTGGAAGACAGCGACTACAAGATAATCCCATACGGGGGCGTTGCCAGCAACTGGGCGCGCCCGTTCGGGAAAACCGAGCCGACGCAGGCACCGATCCCTAGTAACTAAACCCATCCGCTTCCTCCCGTCCCCCCCGCTCTCCAGCGCCCCGCTGCCCGGCGTTATTCTGCGGCACAATGCGGATAAGCACGCGGTTGGGCAGACAAATCAGCCACTCGTTTGTTTCCGATATGGCACCCTTGAGGACACACAACTGCCGCCGCCCCGGCGAACTCACCACCCGCACCCGCTCCCCTGCAATCTCCACCACCGTCTCGCCAACCGGACCCGCGAGGGATATCAGCTCGTCGCTGCCGAGCGAAAAATAGTACTCGCTGCTGTCGGCCTGAATATAGACAACATCCCGCCCCCCGCCCCCCTGTAGGCTAAAGACAATTATTACCGTAATTATTGCAATTACAAAGCCCAGCACCACGTAATCGGCAGGCCTGATGAGCTTGCGAATATCACCCAGCACTATCGTTATGTGCGTTATGCGGCAGGAACGTCATATCGCTGGTTCGTTGAAAAACCCGCAACCCAAAGAACGGCAAAATAGCCAACAGGTGATCAAAAATATCCGCCTGCACGCCTTCGTACGCCACCCACCCTTTCTCGGAGCTAAACGCATACACCTCCAGGGGCAAGCCGTTTTCACTCGGACCCAGTTGCCTGGTCATCATCGTCAGGTTGTTATTAATAAGCGGATGCTCCCGCAGGTACGCAACCACATACGCCCGAAACGTACCCAGGTTGGTAAGAACACGCGCCGACCCCGCATCAACGGCAGAGTCCACGCCGCGCGCCTCGTTGCTCTGGGCAATATCAGAAACTTTTTTGTCTATATATTCCTGTATCAACGCACACCCGCGGAACCGCCCAATATCCTCGGGGGTGCAGAACCGCACACTCTGCATATCAATATATATCGCCCGCTTAATCCGCCGCCCCCCGGACTCCTGCATCCCCCGCCAGTTAATGAACGACTGCGATATCAACTGATAGATCGGCACCGACACAATAGTATTGTCCCAGTTACGCACACGGATGGTCTGCAAATTAATATCAACAATTTCGCCATCAACCTTGCTGGAATCAATCTGTATCCAATCCCCCAGCCTGACCAGGTTGTTGGCACTCAGCTGAATACCCGCCGTAAACCCCAATATAGTGTCACGGAATATCAACAAAATCACCGCACTAAGGGCACCAAAACTACCAATAACAGCCCCCGGGGATATGTCGAAGATAACCGTTATCATCCACAGCACAGCCCCGATGGCAACAAACAGATTAATTATCTGAATCGTACCCTTTATCGGACGGTCTTTCGAAAACGGCAAAAGGTCATAGACATTACGCACCGCCCGCAAAACCCCAGAGACACTCCACGCCAGCACCAGAACCAGCGACAGCGTCAGGATCTTGTCTATTATCATCCCCGTCAGCTCGTCTATGCCGAAGTAATCCGTCAACAGCGAACGTAGCAGCAGCAGGGGAACAATATATATAATGCGCCGAATCGCCCCGCTCTCGTGGATCGCATCGTCCATTTTTGTCGCACTCCGCAGCACTATAGGCACCACCGCCACACGGTAGAGCAGCTTCGCCACCACCAGGAAGAACAGCGACACGGCAAACGCCGCCAATACATAAAACGTAACCGGCGCCCATGCAAAATTCTCATTGACAACAGGGAACACGCGCCCAATAATCTGATTAATTAAATCCATACCACCTACGCCGTTTTCCTATGATACCACAATTACACACAATAACCATCCTCTAGAGGGGGGCCCTGCCCCCCTCGCTGCAGCCAGCGTGCCGCGCCCCGCGCGCCACCAGGCGCCTACCGCACGGGCATAGCCCGCACGGTACGGGCTCCGCTCACGCTCCGCCCGCCGCCGCCTTCGCTGTCTTCCGCTACCCCCCGTCGCTTTCGTAAAACTCGCGTCCTACCCGCGACAGCAAGGTGCAATGCACCGCGATAGCGGTGCCAACAAGCAGACGCTACCCCCCGGCGCTTCTGTGATGCTCGCGTCCCACCCGCGGCAGCAGAGTGTAATGCGCCGCTCAGCGGTGCCAACAAGCAGACGCTACCCCCCGCCGCTTCTGTAAAGCCTGCACCACCCCCGTTTATTGCAGATCAAATTGCCCTTGCAGTATCTGGTAACGGCGCTGGTAATACGCCAGCCACTCTGGAGATACCTGTACTCCAGCGAGCAGGTCCGCATAGGTACGCACCACCACCGCGCGGTCCCCGGTGATGAAATTAGAAATAGGAACGGCATCAATAGAGTCCAGGCACGCTCCGCCCAGCGCGCCCCGCTGGTACCGTACCTGCAGTATCACCGAATCCCCCGTTGCCGCCCGCCCCGCTTCCGTCTGATCAGGACTGACAAACCACGTCTGCGCCGAAATAAAATTCCCCAGAGAATACATAACCACCGCACCCGCGCGCCCGCATTCGGTGTTCGCGCCGCCGTCAGGGGCCCCGCGCTCAACGATTTCCCACGGCTGCAGGACATGCGGGTGATGCCCCCACACGATATCCGCCCCCGCATCGACCAGGCGCAGAAACAGCTCCCGCTTTTCCTCTTGCGGCTCGCCGACATACTCTACTCCGCCGTGATAAGAGACCACCACTATATCGTGGCCCTCCCGGGCTCGTTCGACCGCGGTTACCAGGGCATCGCTACTCTCGGGGTCGCTGTAATCCACCACCTGCACCAGCTCTGCCGCCGCCCCCGGGCTGTTCACAAATTGCGTAACCGCAATAACCCCCAAGGCCCATCCCTGGCGGTGCACCGTAGTTACCGCAATACCGTCATCGGCACTCGATTTCAGCCCCGAGGACCCCGCCGTCAACGCTCCCAACTCCGCAAACGCCTGCTGTGTTCCCGCAACAGACTCGTACCCCCAATCGTTACTGTGGTTGTTTGCCAGCGAAAAAAAATCGACCCCGCCGGCAATGGCTGCCTCTACGTACGGGCGCTGCACGTTAAACCGCGGCCAACTCGCGTATTCCTGCCCGTCGTTCACGGGTGCTTCCAGGTTGGCAAACGTTACATCATCGCTCCCCAGGACATCGCGGACGCCAGCATAGATTCTGCTGTAATCGTCCATCGAAAAATTCGGCTGGTGCGCCATGATGTCTCCAACAAAACTAATCGTCAGGGGCACACTGGGTTCGCCGTCAATAGCAAACACACTCCGCCCGCCTAGTGTTCCGCAGAACAGCAACAGCAGAAAAACAATCTTTTTCACCCCATCTCCCGGGAAATCGTACAACGATATTATGCACTTGTCAATTCTGCAGCAGCACGCCCCCCCTCCCAAAGGGGGGGTGTACACCCTCAAACACATATAGGAATTAACCTCCCGCCAGATATGGCATAAAAAAGGCGTTTGCCGGTATCCTTGAATTAGAAAAAGGCAAGGAGAGACAAACGCCCATGAGTAGTATACATTTTATTCCCCATGTTTACAAAAAAGCATGGAATGGATTTGCAGGTAAACCCGAGTTATCAATCGAAGCTGCGATCAGATCACACGGGATATCTATTTGGAGAGACCTCTGTGGAAGCGGGAATCTATCTTCGCAGCATGCATTGGCCCATGTAATAAAACTCTTTGGATACTCAGAGAGCTATTGGTATTTCTGGAGAAAGCGGTTTAATGCCTACGGTGAGAGCGGGTTAGAGAACAAAAGCAGGCGCCCGCGCCGTGTACGAAAAAATACCTGGGACCCAGGTATTGTCCATCGTATTGCCGTGTTACGCAATCACCCCGATACATGCTGCTGGGGAGCAGTGAAACTGTGGTATCAGTTACGCCGGGAAGGCCGTACCCCGCCTTCTGTTGCTACCATTGAGCGCATCATCGCGTATCTTAAGAAAACAAAACAGATTGTCCCAATTCCCGGGGCGAAACGTAAGAAAAACAAAGGAGATGCCTTCTCCCGGCCGCATGCCGACCGGTATAAGAGAATCGACCACGGGAAGCTCTCGCGGATACAAATAGATGTAGATTACTATTGTATTTCCGGCTTTCGGTTTTATCATTTTACCGCCGTCCATACTCCTACCCGGTACGCATGGGTGAAAGTATATTCTGCGGTAAGTTCCCGGTGCGCTACTGATTTCTTGATGCACGTATTAGGGAATATCCCGGCAGGGATAGTGTTTGATGCCATCCAGGTAGATGGCGGGGGTGAGTTTCGAAAATCTTTTGAAGCGCGGTGTAATGAGCTTTCGCTGCAATTACTAGTCAACCACCCGCATACTCCAAAACAGAATGCGTTTGTAGAGCGCCTGCACCGCACTATTGATGAGGAGTTTTATCAAACCCGAGGTATCCCCAGTGATATTGCCGGGATAAACGAGGAATTACATGATTGGATACCGGTGTATAACGAACATCGGCCGCATGCGGGGATTGGGTTCCTAACCCCTTGCGAAAAGATAGCCGAAACTGCTAGACTATCCAGACAAGGGTACGGGTAGTGTCTTGGGGAGGGAAAATTCCAAGATGTATTGAGGTTGTACAGGGGGTACCACAACGGGCATAATAGGGTATAATACACCCATGATGCCAGAAATAAAAAGTATACAAACAAAAAGACGGCGCGCAACAGCCTCCAGCGGGAGCCTGCAATGAGCAAGCGGGCAATAGTATATATTGTTATCGGAGCGGCGGCTGCCGTCCCTGTCGGCTGGATAGCAGGCGAGTTATTAGAGGATTTCGGTCCAGATAACTTCGGCACGGCAACTTTAGTTGTGGCAGTTGGAAGCTGGGTGATCGGTTGGCTGTGCGGGCACCGCATGGGCAATAAAAAACGCAACACCACCGAGTAGCCAAACGGGGCATGGCTGTCCCGATTATTGTGCTAATTATCAGCTATACGTCTTTGCGCGGTAGCGGTGGAGACTAAGTTTCAGAGTCGGGGTTTTCGACGGGCTCAGTGGATTCGGTGGGCTCATCGGGTTCGGGGGTAACCAATTCGGCACCATCCCACAGGTGCGCATAGCGCTCGCAGTGTACTACCCACGTGGTGTATTTTTCCAAATCCAGCGACTCCGGCAGGCGGTACTCTTGCGCGCCTCTGCTGCTTTTGAGCGGAGCAATGCGTACCGATGTGCTTTTGTTAGCGGCGTTGTAATCAGTGACGCGGGACAGAGGGAGGGTGGAGAAAAATATTTTCAAATCCGGACCGCTGCGGGTGCGGAAATCTTCGCCTAAAACCAACACACGCTGACCTTCGTCACGCTCAACAATAGACCAACTCCCGGATAACGGGGAACTTCTCCGTTCACCAAGCTCGCCGGAATAGAGTACCTCTTCGGCCGTTGCGACAGCAGAGACCGCCGCGAATAGTGCAATGCACAATACAATATATTTCATATATCCTCCTTTGTTTCAATATAGCACGGCGGCGAGGGGATGTCAAACACGAGAAAGTTGGCGCGAAGCCGTGCGCTAAAACAGCGAAAACGCCCGTTGTTCCTCGCGGTAGGTGACACCGATGTACAGCTCGATACCGGCAGGTGTACGAACAGGCTCTCCGGCGTTGACGGACCCGGGGGGCACCCCAGGGGGCACCCCAGGGGCCAGTGGGGGAGATACCGGCGGAGAGTCAGCGACATCACCGCCGGCTACAGCCGGGTACGGGACGGTAACGGTAATCGTACCCTGTTTGGGAAAGGTGCCGCGAAAAACCAGCAGCCCCACCGCGGAGGAACCGACACTGTTGGGCAGCAGGTTGGCTCTAATCACCTCGCGATACCTGGGGGTGACTATACTTTCGTCATTCTGTGTAATTTCACCTTCCCAGAAAGCCGTCAGGCGGTTGATGCTCATGTACTTTCCTTCGATGCCGTTAAAATTCAGGGCGGCGCCGCTTATTGGAATATTTGCACTGCCCCCGTCCTGTTGGGCGATGCTGATTTCAAATATTAAAAACTCAAAGGGAGTGAGCAAGCGGGTGGGCGCGATAAACGGATTCTTGATACCGTACGCCTCGTTGAGTTCATCTACCCCGATGACGCGCGCGGAGACCTCAACAACATCGTCCCGGTAAACCGGAGTGTTGGTGATAGACCGGACACCGACGGTGGTGGTGCACCCGACGCCGGCGATGGTTAGCGCAAACATAACGGCACACCCACCTCGTGCCCACATTTTTTTGCTGCTAAACATCATGCTCTATTATACCACACCGTCGTGTGCTATTCTGTTTTTTCATCTTTACGAAAGTGCACCGAGATATCCTGGATCTTCTGGCTCTTTCCGCGCTTGCAAACAAGTACCCTGCCTTGGTGGGCAATAACCAGTAAATCCTCCACGCCGCACAGCCCCACGGGGACGTCGCTGATAACCGTGTTATTCTCGCTCTCAACCCCGCGATGCTCCACAGACGAAATTTGACCGAGCACTTTCTCGCCAATAAGGCGCGCCACCTCATCCCAGCTGCCGAGGTCGTACCACTTAAACGATGCGGCAACCATACCCATGCGTTCCGAGCGTTCGGCCAGCGCATAATCGATAGAAATTTTCGGCAGCCCCTGGTAGAGTTCCGTCAACGCGCCGGTTACCCGCTGCACGCTCATGCCCTCTTTTTTGTCAAATTCAAAGAGATTGCCCCCGGTTGCATCAAATGCCTGGGTAATGGCGGGCTCGTGTTTTCCGAGCTCTTGCCAGAAGTGCATGCTGTCGAAGGCGTATATGCCGCTGTTCCAATAATAGGTACCCGCTTTCAGGTACTGGAGCGCCCGCGGGGCGTCTGGTTTTTCGTGGAACTGCCGCACCCGGTACCCGCTGGGGGGGGCGTGCTCTCCAACCTCTATGTACCCGTACCCGGTCTCGGCCCGCAGGGGAGAGATGCCGAATATCCCAACGAGCCCGGTGCCGATAAGCTGTTCCATAACCGCAACATCTTCACGGAACCGCTCCGTTGGTTTAATAATGTGATCGGCAGGCAGACAGATAGCCGACCCGCGCGCATCGCTGCTGTTCAGATAACACCCCGCCAGAGCCAGGGCCGGTGCCGTGTTGCGCGCCTCCGGCTCCGCCAATATGGTAATTTTTTCCCGCTGCTCGCCCGGCAGCCCGGCAAGCTCCGCCAGCACGCCGTCAACATGTGAGCAGTGGGTGACAATAACCACCCGGCGGGGCGTCTTCAGTGCGAGGGCGCGGTGTACCGTATCGGTGATCAGTGCCCCGTGCTCGCCAAGAGGAAGCAGGTGTTTCGGGCAGCGCGTACTCGAGTACGGCCACAACCGATGTCCCGATCCGCCAGCAATAATTATGACGCTGTCCATTAACGCTTCCAGTGTATTTTATTTTTATACACCAGTCAACACAAAACAAGCGTGAGCGTGTCACTTTGCACATGCGGATTCAAATACCCCCGCGCTAGGCATGCGGGGGGAGCGCCCATATTATTTTTATGGTATAATAATAAATAGATGAGCGTGCACGGGCATTGGGCGGATAACATCGCGCGGGGAATTGTGCGCCAGGCAGACACCGGGAAAGGCAAGGGCGAGAAAGTTGTCTGTGCGGCCGGTATATCGCCGTCGGGGACGGTGCACATCGGGAATTTCCGGGAGATTATCACGGTTGAGCTGGTGGTGCGGGCGTTGCGGGACAGTGGGCGTGACGTGCGGTTTCTTTATTTTTGGGACGACTACGATGCGCTGCGGAAGATTCCGGTAGTTGAGGGCGTGGGGAGCGAGAGCGAGTTCTGGGAGGGACAGTTGCGGCGTCCCCTGGCAGACATCCCCGATCCCCTGGGGAAAGAAGAGAGTTTTGCGCGCCGGAACGAGAACGAGGTTGAAGGCCTGTTGCCGAAGCTGGGAATTCGGGCGGAGTATATCTACCAGAACCAGGAGTACCGGCGGGGCGAGTATCGCGAGCGGGTCGGGCAGGCGTTGGCGGTGCGGAGTGATATCCGTGCCATTCTGAACGATCACCGGGCGCGGGACAAGGGGCTGCCGCTGGAGTGGTGGCCGGTTACTGTTTATAGTGCGTGCTGCGGGCGCGATACCACCGAGATCATTGGGTGGGATGGGAAAGGGACAATACAATACCGCTGTGAAGAGTGCGGGGCGGAAGCCGGCGCGGATATTAGCAGCGGTGCGGTGAAGCTGAAATGGCGGGTTGACTGGCCGATGCGGTGGGCGCACTGGCGGGTCGACTTTGAGCCCGCGGGAAAGGACCACCACAGTGAAGGCGGGTCGTTCACGACGGCGCAGCACATTGCGCGCGATATTTTTGAGCGGGCGGCGCCGGTTTCGCAGCAGTACGATTTTGTGCGTATCAAGCACGGGAGCGGGAAGATTTCCTCGTCTGCGGGCGATGTGGTGAGTATCGAAGATGTGCTGCGGGTGTATCAGCCCGAGGTGGTGCGCTACCTGTTTGCGGGGACGCGGCCAAACGCGGAGTTTGCCATATCGTTTGATGTTGATGTGGTGAAGATATACGAAGATTATGACCGCTGCGAGACGATTGCCTGCACGCCGCCCGGCGGAGAAGGCGGGGTTAGCGAGAAACGGCGCGGCAAGGAACAGAGAATTTACGAGTTGTCGCAGGTGCGCCCGGGGGCGTTTGCGCAGCACAGCACAGAGGCGCGCGCGCCGGTGCAGATATCTTTCCGCCACCTGTGTACCCTGGTGCAGATACACCAGGGGGATGGGAAAAAGGCCCTGGAGGGTACCAGCGAGTATGGTGCCATGGATGCGGACCGGCAGCATGCCTATTTGCGGCGTGCGGCGTGCGCCTACTATTGGGTGCAGAATTATGCCCCGGAGTCATTCCGGTTTACCCTGGCCGACCCCGCCGCCGCGGGCGGCCAAGAGGGAGAGGGCGCGGTGGAGGTCGACAGTGCGGGGTTGGCGGCGCTGCGTATACTGTACGGTGTGCTCGACGGGCCGGCGGGCAGCGATGGGCATGAGCTGCATAACGCGCTGTACCAAATCGCGGAAGAGACAAAGATGGTTTTCCGGGATTTGTGTGCGCTCTTGTACCAGATACTGATACGGCGGGACGACGGACCGAGGCTGGCAAATTTCATGGTGCTGCTCGGAATTGAGCGCTGCCGCGATTACCTCCGCCCTTATGTTGGCGGCGGGGACGGGGCGGAGAAATAACCCGCAAGACAGGAAAGAGAGCGTGTGATGGGATCGGAAGATAGTGCGCGCTGGAAGCGTGAGGCGGGCGAATACGCCGTAGAAAAATATGTGATTTCGGGTATGCGTATCGGGCTGGGCACCGGGAGCACGGTAGATTATGCCCTGATGGCAATAGCAGGGAAAATCCGCAGCGGGGCCCTGGAGGGCTGTGTCTTTCTTTCCAGCAGCGCGCAGACCGATGCGCGTGCGGCCGACCTCGGCATACCGGTGGCCGACGGCGCGCCGGACGGCGCGGTCGATGGTGCGTACGGCGGCGCGGACGTGGACGCCGGCGGTGTCCTTGGTCTTGGGGCGCTCGATTTGGTTATCGACGGCGCCGATGAGGTTAACGGGGACAAGCAGCTCATCAAAGGGGGCGGCGGGGCGCTGATGCGTGAAAAGATATTGGCGTACAACAGCAGGCAGGTGGTAATTATTGTCGACGCCGGCAAGGTGGTTGAAAACTTTGCCCCGGAGGGGTTTTTGCTGCCCATAGAGGTCCTGCCGTTTGCTCTCGGGGCGGTGCGGCGCCGCGTACTGGATATGACCCACGCGCGCGGGCCCGGTGTATTCGGCGCCGCCCAGCTGCGCCGTGCGCCCGATGGGAACTTGCTGGTTACCGACAACGGAAACAACATTATCGACGCCCGCTTTGAAATCCCCCTGACTGGTGCCGGTGCCGCGGTAGATATAGAGCGGCGGTTGGACGCGATTACCGGGGTGGTGTGCAACGGACTGTTCACATTCGCTGCGGGAGAATCCGGGGGTGCCGATGCGGGACCCGCACTCTCTCCGGTAATTGTGTGCAGCGGGCAAGACGGCACCCGCGAGTGGTAGCGCCCGCTCGCGCTCTATTTCTTTAGAGCGGCGCTCAGGTTTTCGATACTCTCTTGTCTATCAGGCGCCTGCATAACCGCGCTGCCGACAACAAAAATATTAGCCCCGGCACTCTTCGCACTGGCAATGGTCTTGATGTTGATGCCGCCATCGATAACAATATCCGTACTATCGCCAACCAGGGCGCGGATCCGCTCGACCTTGCGGAGCATCGCAGGTATCAGCTCCTGCCCCCCGTATCCGGGGTTCACACTCATTACCAGAATCCGCTGAAACGCATCGTGAATTGGCTCCAGGGCCCCTGCTGGGGTCACGGGAGCCAGGGCAATACCAGCATCAACGCCGCCCCCGCCCTCGCCTTCGTTCTCGTGACGGCGTATCTGGTCGGCCACCCGCAGGGGATGGAGCTCCGCTTCCAGGTGAAAAATAAGGCTGTTGCACCCACCCGCCAGGTAGGCCCCCACCCGCGCCCCGGGGTTGGCAATCATCAGGTGTGTATCAACATGTATGCCGCCCCCCAACCCCCCGGGCGAGGCAAAGCCGCGGAATATCTCCCGGCACGTCGCCTCTCCAAAAGAGAGCGAGGGCACAAAATTCCCATCACAGACATCAAGGTGCAGCTCGCCAATCCCGCTCCCGCACCGTCCCCCCAGCACCCCCCGGATATCCGCCCCGAGGTTCAAAAAATCCGCGGTAAGGATACTGAGCGCCAGCTTGTACTGCATACTATATTATTGGGGCGTTACGGTTACCCGAATCATCTGATCCACCGCGGGATAATCAAACCTGTCGTTCACTTCCTTAATCGGCTCTGTCTCATTGGGCCCGGTGTTCGGACCAATTTGCCGCAGCGGCTGGTACGCCCCGGTGCCTGGCTCCTCGTTAACCTCAGTCCCCGCGTCCCACAACCGAACGTGATGGGTAACATCACCCTCAATCGGCCCGCCAAACCGAAACAACAAAATCCCGCGGTCGTTCGGGGCAAAGAACAGATCGTTCGATTCCACCAGCATGGTCGCAAACGAAAGATACTGCGCCTCCTCGGACCCCAGGACCGAAAACTCATACGCCCCTGTGTTGGGCAACAAAGGCCCGGGTACATCACGCCCAAGGGGCACGGCAAACACTCCCGAATCGGTAACCCCCGGGGCGTTCACAATATTCTCGGCAAGCCCGGCGGGGTTGCCGTCTTCGGCCAGGGCCTCTATCCCAAACCCGCGATGCTCGCGCTCTTCCACAAACAGCGCAAAACTCCTGTCGTGTACCGCAAACACCCCCGGGGCAAACGGCGAAACCAGCGCCGCGTCCTGCGATACGTTCTCAATCCGCACCACAAACTGAGTCGGCTCCACCGAGCATCCGCCCAGCACAACCGCCAGCACGCACGCCGCCTTGATTGCTATTTTGTATATTTCCCGCATAATTCCCCGCGCCTCTATGTAACAGGATAGCAAAATCCCGCCTTTAATGCAAGAGAAAGGAGGGGGGCGCCGCCCCCCTCGGTGGAGCCAGCGCACCGCGCAGAGCGCGGTACCAGGCAGCTACCCCCGCGCGAGCGCGCGGGGGTACAGGCTCCGCTCACGCTCCGCCTGCCGCTGCCTTCGCTGTCTCCACCTACCCCTGGTCGCAAGTGTAAAGCGTGTATTGCTCACGCGGCAGTGGTAATTAAGAATGCAGCGCGTTGCCGCCGGCAATCGCCCACGCAGACTCTTTGATGGCCTCCGAGAGGGTGGGGTGGGCGTGGACGCTGCGGGCGATATCTTCGGCCGCGCCTCCAAATTCCATTACCGCAACTATTTCACCGATGAGATCAGACGCCCACGGGCCGATGATGTGTGCACCCAGGACCTTTCCATCTTCCTCTGCGGCCAGGAGTTTTACAAACCCATCGCTGGCATCCATGGCCAGGGCGCGCCCGTTGGCGGCAAACGGAAACCGCCCCACCGAGTAGGCAACACCGCCCGCTTGCAGTTCTTCTTCGCTTTTACCGACCACGGCAACCTCCGGCCAGGTGTAGACCACGTTGGGTATAATATCGTAGTTGACGTGCCCGTACTTACCCGCGAGGATCTCTGCCACTGCCACGCCCTCTTCCTCGGCCTTGTGTGCCAGCATGGGGGTTACCCGCGGGTTCCCGTCAGCCCCGGTGCCCGGGCCGACGATGACATCACCGATGGCATATATACCGGGTACCGAGCTCGCATAGGTATCATCGACAATTATCCGGCCGGCGCGGTCAACCTGTATATCCAGTGCATCGAGGCCAACGCCTTCGGTGTAGGGCTTGCGTCCAACCGCAACCAGTACCACATCGGTTTCGACAACGGTTTTCCCGCTCTCCTCTCCGGTAATGGTTACCGATACACCCCCGGTTTCGTTTTTCTGGACGCCCTCTACCGAGTGCTTGAGCATAAACTGCATGCCCTGCTGTTTGAGCGAGCGGCGCAGCGCTGCGGCCACCCGTGCGTCGGTACGGGGCAGTATTTCGGGTAGTAATTCACACACGGTTACCTGTGCACCGAGGCGCATCCACACGCTCCCAAGCTCCAGCCCGATGGCCCCGGCCCCGACAACCAGCATCCGCTGCGGGACCTCTGTCAACGTGAGTGCCTCGGTAGAGCTGATTACGGTTTTTCCGTCAAACGGACAGGCGGGAATTTCCACAGGAACGCTCCCGGTGGCAATGACAACGGCCGAGGTTGTAATGCGCTGCTCGCCGGCTTCTGCGTGTACGTGGACAATAGTTGGACTAACCACCCGCGCCGTCCCGTACACCACGGTAACGGAGTTCTTTTTCATCAGCCCGGCAACACCGGCGGTAAGCTTACTGACCACCTGGGTTTTCCGCTGCTGCATAGCCGGCACATCTACCGAGAGATCGGAGACACGCAACCCGTGTGCCTTGCCTTCATCGCGGACCCGTGCGTACAGTTCGCTGGAATCCAGGAGCGCCTTAGAGGGAATGCACCCGACATTCAGACAGGTTCCTCCGAGGGATTTGCGTTCGTCTATCAGGACTACTGTTTTGCCCAACTGGGCTGCCCGGATAGCACACACGTATCCCGCTGGACCGCCGCCAATTATGGCTACGTCGCAGTTCATTGCGCGGGAGTGTCTTCGGGGGCGGGCTCGGTGTCGTCTGCCGGCAGGCCGGTGTCTACCGGCTCGCTCTCAGGTTTCTCCTCGCTCTCTTCCGGTGCATCCACCGGAACAGGGAGGGTGGTATCGGCATCGTCAACCACCACCGAGGGGTCGGCATTGCGGGGGTAACTGGTCGGTACAACCAAACCACCGCCTTCGCAGCTTGTCCACATAAGGACTACGGCAATCAATACAGGTAATACTATTTTCATAGTGGTAGTATAGCATTTTGTGAAACATAACGCAAGCGGGTTTTGCGGGTATGCGCGGAGCATGCGCGCCAGGCATGGGAGCAGTGCCGCAAGCCTTTGCTTGCGGCAGACGCGGCGGTAACCAGAGAGGGGGTATATTTTTACGGGAGGTGCCGCGGCCGCGCGCAGCAAGCTGCGAGCACGCCGACCCCCGCGCCCGCGCGGGGGTGGCGCCCAAATAATGAGGGAGAAAAACTTTAAAAAAAGTTCCCGATTTTGCTTGACACCGGTGCGCGGAATATGTAAGCATGAAATTTGAAATCTATTTTTAAGGAGTGTTTTTATGAGAAGACTTGGAATTGTGTCCGTGCTGACGATCTGTGCGGCGCTCATTCTCATTGGCTGCCCGGCAGACGAAGGACGCGTGTTGGTAATCAACTCGAATGCTTCCGACCCGGCGCCGAAAGCTGTAGTCGAAGAAGTAGTTGCACTGTTTCAGGAAGAGTATCCTGAAATTGATGTGCAGCTGAATACTTTCGACCACGAGGCCTATAAGACGAATATTCGTAACTTTTTGGTCTCCGAGGCGCCCGATGTGGCACTATGGTTTGCGGGGAACCGCATGAAATTTTTTGTTGACCAGGGGCTATTTGCCGATGTCAGCGATGTTTGGGAACAGGAGGGACTGAAAGATTCTATGTCTTCGTCGCTCTCTGCTATGACCGTTAATGGCAAGCAGTACGGGGTACCGTATGCTTACTATCAGTGGGGTGTCTACTACCGGAAGGATCTGTTTGACCAGGTAGGTGCGGAAGTACCGACGACTTGGGATGAGTTCCTGGAGGTATCTGCGAAGCTGAAAGCGGGCGGAATTACTCCGATTACCATTGGCACGAAGTTTCTGTGGACTGCAGCGGGGTGGTTTGACTACCTGAACCTGCGGGTAAATGGGCTTGACTATCATATTAGTCTGACCGATGGGGATGCGAGTTACCTCGACCCTGAGCTCGATGCAGTTTTTGATGTCTGGGGCGAGTTGCTGAATAATGGCTACTTCCTTGAAAGTCACGGGGACTATTCGTGGCAGGAAGCGCAGGCGCCGATGATTAATGGAAGTGCGGCTATGTACTTGATTGGTAACTTTATTGTGCCGTTCTTTGAGGACGCAAACGTTGTTGACAATGTTGGATTCTTTCCGTTTCCGACCATTAACCCGAGTGTAGGAAGCTTTGAGGATGCGCCGACCGATTCGGTACATGTTCCATCTGGTGCCAAAAACATTGAAGACGGGAAGTTATTCCTGGCTTTTGTGGCACGCCCGGAAATAAGCAACCTGTGGGCAACGGGGATTGGAAACCTGCCGCCGAACAAGAATGCTCCCACACCAAGCGACCGCTTTTTGCAAGCTGGCGCAGAGTTGTTGGCAGGATCCGATGGATTGGCACAGTTCTATGATCGGGACACCGATACGGAAATGGCCTCGATTGGTATGCAGGGTTTTCAGGAATTTATGATTAATCCCGACAGAGAGGATGAAATTCGTCAGCGGCTCGATGAAGAGCGCATACGGATTTTTAACTAATCCTAATAGTGGATAATAATCTACAGAACGCGGAGCTGCACAAGCGATATGAGCGGCAGCGGCTCCGTTTTCGCCTGGCACCGGTGGCTTTTTTGGCCCCGGTGTTGGTTCTTTTTTCGGTCTTTGTTATATGGCCGATACTCAATAGTATTTATTTGAGCTTTACCACCTGGAACGGCTTTGGGCCCAAGGAGTGGGTTTGGTTCAAAAACTACGCGCGGATGTTTCAAGACTTCCGTTTTTTGACATCGCTCAAGAACAACGCCTGGTGGTTGGGGCTGAGTGTTATGGCGCCCTTTGGGGGGTTGTTGCTGGCACTTTTGCTAAATCAAACCGTCCGCGGCATACGCATTATCAAGTCGCTGTTCTTCTTTCCCTTTGTCATCAACCTGGTGGTGGTGGGGCTGATTTTTTCGTGGTTTTACAACCCGGAATTCGGGCTGCTGTCACACATCCTGGAGGCCGTGGGGCTTCCGCCGCTAATTATTCTCTCAAACGAGAAATTGGCAACGTTCGGCATCATTGTTGCGTCGCTGTGGCCGCAAGTTGCCTACTGCATGATTTTATATATTACCGGGCTGACAAGCCTGGACAAACAGACCATTGAGGCCGGGAGCATTGATGGTGCCAAGGGGTTTGGGTTGTTGTGGCATATAGTGCTGCCGCAGCTGCGGCCGGCTACGTTTATTGCTACCGTGGTTACTATTATCGGCGCACTTCGCAGTTTTGACCTCATTGCCATAATGACAGACGGCGGGCCGTACGGGCAAACGTATGTGCTGGCTTTTCAAATGTACAGAGAAAGCATATTTAATTTTAATTTTGGCTACGGGGCCACGCTTGCGACATTCTTGTTTTTGATAATGGACATCTACATTGTCTATTTTCTCTACCGCATCGCGAAAAACGAAAGATAGGGGAGAGAGAGGTATATGTTTCCACGACCAATACAACAAAGCAACCTGTTCGGGCGAGCGGGGTACCGGGTAGCGCTGATTTTTTCGCTATTTGTGTGGCTGATGCCCCTGATAGCAATAATGGTTACCTCAATACGCTCGGCGGTAGATATCAACGCCGGGAATTACTGGGGGTGGCCGACCTCTATTGAGTTATTCAGGAACTACAGCGAGGTGTTTTTGCGCACGCCTATGTTCCGCTATTTTCTCAATAGCGTTATTGTGACGGTTCCGACTGTCTTTTTTGCCATTCTGTTCAGTGCGATGGCGGGGTTTTCGTTGGCAATACACCGGTTCAAGAGCCGGTTTATGCTCTACGGGATGCTGATTGCCGGTAATTTTATTCCGTTCCAGATACTGATGATACCGGTGCGGCAGCTGACTATTGGGTTGGGGATTTATGACACGCACCTGTCGCTGATACTGTTTCATGTTGCCTTTCAGTCTGGGTTTTGTACGTTCTTTTTGCGTAACTTTATTGCCCAGCTGCCCTTTTCGTTGATTGAGTCGGCCCGGATGGACGGGGCAGGAGAGTGGCGGGTGTTTGGGCAAATCATTATTCCGCTGATGCGGCCGGCCTTGTCTGCGCTTGCGGTGCTTATTTTTACCTTTGTGTGGAATGATTTCTTTTGGGCCCTGACGCTGGTGCAAAGCGATACGGTGCGCACCGTTACGGTGGGGCTGCAGGCCCTGAAGGGCCGGTATGTGGCGTCGTGGCACTTGATTGCAGCGGGGTCTATTGTTGCCGCGCTGCCGCCGGTTATTATGTTTTTTATTCTGCAGCGGCAGTTTATCCGCGGCCTGACCTTTGGTGCAGTAAAAGGGTAGTTTAACGTGAACTCAGGGCGCGCAGGGGCGCACAGTGGTTTGTGCGGGTGCCGTGCGCGCGCGGGTTGTATCTATCATATGCTATCTCTGCATAAGAGAGGGTGACAATATGGGTATCCGGTTTACTGGGGACGAGTGGCGCGACCCGCGCTGTCTGGCAATTAATCGATTGCCCATGCGCACCAGTTTTATTGGTGCAGAAGGGTGGCGGGAAGCGGGGAAAGTTGCCGGCGGGGGCGAATTAGAAGACACACAGCGGGTACAGGTACTAAACGGCACCTGGGACTTCAATTATCAAACGGATATACGCAACCTGCGGGGTGAGTGGAGCACCCGGGGGTTTGACAGCTCGGGGTGGGGGGAGATGCCCGTACCGGGGAATTGGCAGCTGCATGGGGTTGGGTACCCGGTGTATGTCAACAAGGGATACGATTTTTTCGATTACAATAACCCGCAGAAGGCGCGGCGCCTACCGGGGTATGGGGTGCTGCCTGTGCGGGAGAAAAAGCTGCTGGACACGCAGCTGCCCGAGCATATAAACCAGGTCGGTACCTACCGGCGGGAGTTCACGGTGCCGCCGGGGTGGGGGGGGGAGCGGGTTGTGCTGCATGTTGGCGGCTGCCGCAGTGCGTATTACCTGTGGGTTAACGGGGAGCCGGTGGGGTACGGGAGTGATAGTAAATTACCGTGCGAGTACGATGTTACCAGTTATATTGATTGGAGCAGTGCGAGCCAGCAAATTACAATCATGGCTTACCACTGGAGCGCGGCGACGTACATTGAGGATCAGGATTGCTGGCGGCTGTCGGGGATAGAGCGCGACGTCTACCTGTATGCTACTCCGCGCTGTTACCTGCAGGACATGCGCGTTGAGAGCACGCTGGTGAGCGGGTATCGGGACGGCGGCTTTAAGGCGCGCCTGGATTTTGCTAACCAGCTTGGGACGGCGGTAGAGGCTGTGGCGGAGGCGGAATTGGTAGACTCCGAGGGAGTTGTGGTTGCCAGGTTACAGGAGTCGGTGGTTCTCGACCCCGCCAGTGGACAGACAGCGGCGGGCGACGGCGCGGATGGCGGGGCGCGCGCGCAGATGACGTTGGAGTGCACCATACCGGCGGTGGAGCAGTGGTCTGCGGAGCGGCCGGCGCTATACCAGATGCGCCTGCACGTTGCCTACCGCTCCCCGGACGGCAAGCACCCTGATGACGGCGAGGAGCTCGGTTGGAGCAACGAATATGTTATTCACGAATGCGGTTTCCGTACCAGCGAAATAAAAGACGGGATTTTATTAATTAACGGCAAGCCCGCCCGTATTTGCGGAACCAACCGTCACGAATTCAGCCCCCAGTATGGGTTTGTTGCCGACCGCCACACCATGATGCACGACATTACCCTGATGAAGCGCCATAACATCAACGCCGTGCGCTGCAGCCATTACCCAAACCACCCGCTGTGGTACACGCTGTGCAGCCGTTACGGGTTATATGTCATTGATGAGGCAAACGTTGAATCGCACGGCATGGGGTACGATAAACATTCACTGTCGCACAGCAAGACATGGCTGGAGCAGCACGTTGTGCGCGCCGAACGCATGGTTGCCCGTGACCGCAACCATGCCTGTATAATTATCTGGTCGCTGGGGAACGAGGCCGGGCCGGGCAACAACTTCCCGGCCGCGTATGATGCCGTTAAGACATTGGACGAAACCCGCCCAATTCATTATGAGGGTGTGGGGGATAACCCCGGGACCGATATCTATAGCCAGATGTACCTGCACCCCGATTTGGCAGAGCGCTATGTTACCAACAAGGCATATAAGGTGTTGTGTGATGGGGAGACGCGTACCGTACATGCAACGCACGGGATGCGGGCGCGGCCATTAATTTATTGCGAGTACGTCCACGCCATGGGTAATAGCGGCGGATCAATGGCAGAGTACTCGCAGTTGGTGGAAAAATATGCATCCGCCCAGGGGGGGTTTATTTGGGATTGGGTTGACCAGGCGTTCCACAAGTACACCAGTGCCGCAGACGGACAACCTGGCGAGCGGTACTATGCCTACGGGGGGGACTTTGGGCCTGCAACCCTGGAGGATATAGACAAAGATTTTTGCTGTGACGGCCTGGTAACCGCCGACCGCCGCCCATACCCGCACCTGCTGACGGCGGCCTACCATTACCAGCCCCTGGCAATAGAGGTGGTAAAACTGACACCCCTGGAACTTGCTGTAACCAACCACCACCACACCGCCCACATCGATAATTTGCGATTAAAATGGGAACTGACGGTTGACGGCCTGAGGGTAGCGCACGGAACAATCCCAACCCTCCTGGTCGAGGCAGGCAAGGGAGAGATGATTAACTGCCACCGCGATCTATCACCCCATCTACGTAAACTAAACAGCGCCGCTCCTGACATGCAGGAAGTGTACCTGATGGTAACTATAACCCGCAAAAACTGCATCGGCCTGCAGCGTCCGGGCGATGTAGTGGCACACGAACAGTTTTCTTTGCAGGACCACGATGTCTGGGGCACTGCATCTCCCGCACAGCCCCCCAGGTCTCGAGCGGGTAAACCACGCGGTACACCGTCGGGTAAAAACCCGCCCCCCGCGTCGTCCGCGCCCTCTCCGCTTCCCGCCTTCCCCCGTGTGCCCTCATCCGTACCATGCATCGCCAACTCCGCAGAGGGTTTGACGGGGTGGCGCAACGGACCCCGGGAGCTCCTGGTGCGCGGCATTACCCCTAACCTCTGCTACGCGCCGACCGATAACGATTACGGGAGCGGGTTTGTGCAAAGAACCGCAGCCCTGCTTGCGGCCCACCAGTCGGTAACCCGCGAGTTGGTGCGGCAAAGCGAGGAGGCGCGTCGTCATACTACGGTAATCCGCTACGGGTACCCGTCGTTGCCGTCGCTGGATATTGTCTTTGAATACACCGTGGTAGACCAGTCGTGGGTACATCTCCGCTGTCACTACACCCTGATGCCAACCCAGCCCCCGTTAAACGAGGTAGGTGCTATCGGGGTGGAATTGGCCCTGCATCCACAGAACGACTGGCTCACCTGGTTTGGCCGCGGGCCTGCCGAAACCTATCCTGACAGAAAGCTATCCGAACATATCGGGCTCTATCGCCAGCAGGTATCAGGGCAACAGATGCCCTACGTGCGCCCGCAGGAGTTTGCCAACCGCGCGGAGTGCCGTTGGGCGGCCGTGCATGCCCGTAATGGGAACGGCCTGCTTGTACTTGCCCCGAACCCCGTGCACGTCCAGGCCACCAACTACCTGCTGGAAGATTTCGATACTCTGCCCGAGAAACAACAGCGCCACACCACTGACCTCCGCCCTCGCCCGCTCGTCAACCTGCGCATAAATTTCCGCCAACGCGGTGTTGGGGGCGTCGACAGCTGGGGTACAGAGCCCCTGGATCCGTATCGCCTGCAGCTTCCCCAGCAGGTAACCGCCGACCTGATATTTTATCCACTGCGCAAATCGCGCCCCGCCGCCATCGCCCGCCTGGCCAGCACGCTGCGCCGCAGTATTATTCATAACAATTAGAGGGGTTGTAGCCAGCTCTCATGCTCACGAGGCGTTAACAACCAAAGCGCCCAGTTCGCAAACGCGATATCAATACCCCGCCAACACAACATCAATGTATGGCGCGCCGCTCGCGCGGCGCCAATAACCAAGGCGCCCAGTTCGCAAAAACGGCGCCAATACCCCGCCAACACAACGCCAATACATAGGCGCTCAGTTCGCAAACGCGATATCAATACCCCGCCAACACAACATCAATGTATGGTGCGTCGCGCACTGCGAGTGCGCCGCCACGCGGCGCCAATAACCAGAGCCAACAACCAGAGCGCCCGGTTCGCAAACGCGATATCAATACCCTTGCCAACACGACATCAATGTATGGTGCGCCCAGTTCATAAACACAGCGCCAATACCCCACTAACACAATGCCAATACATAGGCGCTCAGTTCGCAAACACGATATCAATACCCTTGCCAATACGACATCAATGTATGGTGCGCCGCCACGCGGCGCCAACAACCAGAGCGCTTAAAACCTGACTGGCACCATTCCCGTATATTTGCTAGCATAGAGCATCACAATGCAAGTAACAATCACCCCACCCCCAGCAGGTATCGCCGGCACAACCCCCGCACCGCCGTCGAAATCGCAAACTATCCGCGCGCTGTTCATCGCCTCCCTGGCCCCCGGGACATCGCGCATCCACACCCCCCTGGTATCATCCGACACCGAATCCGCCGCCCAAGCATGCCGCGCCCTCGGTGCCCACATCGAGCACACCGGGACCACCTACACCGTCACCGGCCGCCCGCCTACCTCACCCCCACCCTCGTCCCCGTCCCCGCCCGCTACAGTCGATATCGGCAATTCAGGCACCAGCATGTACATCGCCGCCGCTGTTGCCGCACTCTCTGCCCGCGAGACCATCCTTGACGGCGACGCCCAAAGCCGCACCCGCCCCATCGCCCCCCTGGCGACCGCTCTCCGTGCCCTCGGGGCCCGCATCACCACCGCCGCGGACAAAGAGAGCCCCGTCGCACCCCCCACCCACATACCGCTAAAAATCCGCGGCCCGCTCCGAGGCGGTACCGTATCAATTGCCTGCCCGACCAGCCAATACCTGACCGCACTCCTCCTCGCAGCCCCCCTGGGACAAGACACGACATCTATTACCGTAACCACCCTAAACGAGCACCCGTACATCGACATGACCCTCCAGTGGCTGGACTCCCAAGCCATACGCTACACCCGCGAAAAGTACGATAGGTTTGTAATCCCAGGCAACCAGAGCTACCGCCCATTTGACTCCAGCATCGAGGGCGACTACTCCTCGGCAGCGTTCCTCCTGGTTGCCGCCGCCCTCACCGCCCGCGCCCCGCAGGGCGTAACCGTAACCAACCTGCAAGCAACCAGTACCCAGGCAGACATCACCATCGTCGATATCCTCGCCGCCATGGGCGCGGACATCGCACACACCGGAAAAAACTCCGTAACCCTCGCCGCCCGCGGCTCCGCACCCACAACCGGCTTGCGCCCAATTGAGCGCGACCTCAACCCCGCTCCCGACCTGCTGCCAATCCTGATGGTTGCGTGCTGCTACGCCCACGGCACCAGCCGCCTGTACAACATCGCCCACGCCCGCATAAAAGAGAGCGACCGCATAACGGTTATGGCAACCGAGCTGCGCAAGATGGGCGCAAACATCACCGAATACCCCGACCAGGTACACATCACCGGCACCCCGCGGGGGCTGCGCGGCGCCCCGCTAGCCAGCCACGGCGACCACCGGGTCGCCATGTCCCTAACCGTCGCAGCACTGGCCGCTACCGGGCCTTCCACAATAGACGATGCCGCCTGCGTGGCAATTACCTTCCCCGATTTTTTTGCTATAATAGAGAAGTTATCAACAGGAAAAAGCATTGAGTACACCAACCACCCAGTCAAGTAACCCCCACGCAACTACCCCGTGGGACCTCGACAGCATAGCCGCGCTTCTGTTCACAGCAGGACAACGGGCCATCACGGGCAGCAAGGAGCTGCACATAAGCGAAAAACACGACAAAACCCTGGTAACCCAAATCGACATTGAAATCGAGGAGTACATTACCAAAGAGACCTCCGCCCTGCACCCTAACAGCTATCACATCGGCGAAGAGACCATCCGCCAGGCACCCCCGGCATATCTCCGCGACGCCCTGAGCGGCCCGGCGTGGATCATCGACCCCATCGACGGCACCATGCCGTTTGCCTACGGGCTGCCTTCGTGGGGCATCTCCCTGGGGTACGCCGACCGCGGCGTCGTCAAAGAGGGCGCGCTATTCCTGCCAATCAGCGGCACCCTGCTTATCAGCGAAAACAAACGCGTCCTGCACTACGAACTGGGCGCAGACCCGCGCGCTTGGGCACCAGCCCTCGCCCGCGCCCGGAGCGGGAAAACAGACGCACACACACTCCCGCCCCTACGGTCACGCCAAAACGACCGCGGCATTATTTCGATCTCCCAGGATTGCGCCCGCTACGGCCGCATCGTAACCCACGACGGCATCCAATCGGTCGGCTCGTGCGTCTACAGTTTGGTGCACTTCCTTCTGGGCAACTACAAATCCATCCTGACCCACGTAAAACTCTGGGACATCGCCGCCGGCCTGGCCTTCCTTGACCTCGCCGGCGGGTGCATCATCACCTCCGACGACACACCCGTCACTTCCGACTTCACCTCCGGGCCGTTTATACTAAACAACAACAGCGATAACCTGCTCGGCATGTACGGACACATCGCCATCGCCCCCACCCTCGGGGAGTGTCAAAGTTTGCAAAAATCCTGTTCCGTCAAATACCCCGAATAGCAAAGTTGGGCGCTTCCCTCGTGCACCGGCTGCGCCGCCGCCCCCACCCTATGATGCTATTCAAATTAACAGAGGGAGGCGGTTGTGGTGGATTCCTAAACGTATTGAGGTTGTACACCAACTGGTTTGTTTTTTACTAATAAAATAGCCCAGGTTGAAAACATCAACCCAGGCTACCTATATCACGTAATATCCTTGTGTGATTCACATGGAAATTATTAGTTACGCATCTTTCTTTACATCTGAAAAAAACCGATACCCTACTCCAAAGAATACAGAGTTATCCCACAAGTCAGGAAGATTCAGGGTATCGCTAATCACGAGTGCTGCTGGTAATTTATATGCTGCCATAATCATAAATCCCCCGAGATACACCCGGGCACCAATATCAAAGGTCATCTCAATGGTTGATGCGATAGTCTCGCTAGTGTCCACAAATTTTTGAGTGTCCACATCAAATCTAAGGTTGTCATGACTAAGATCAGATACATTAAATTCTGTTCCCAGGAAAATATCCCAGGAAAAGAAATCGTTAGTAATACCATTCAAGGTTAGCCGAATTGGAACATGGAATACCCTGGTATTTATATAATTTTCCGTGCTTACCCACCCAACAGGTAAACTGGCCCCAATCTCGGGTCCAATAGAAAGCGAGTTCCCAATGGGAAAAAGAAATTGAAACGTAACCCCAATGTCTATATTCCGAATTATATCGTCGCCAGGATTAGCACCCGGGTTTGTCAATTGATCAAAGACCGCACGGTAGGACGCAAATACTGGAATACCAATATATAAACTAGTTTCCGGTGTATCATTTTCTGCTTGTTGTGAAAACACTGGTGCGGTAACCACCGCAGACAGAACAACAAACAGCAGAGTGACTTTAAAAAACTTATTCTTTAAATTTATCATACATATATCTCCTTATAAAAATTATATTAATGTAATGTATATTTATTGCTTCCGATGTGTCAAGGCGTTTTTCATGTACGACACATCGCCATCGCCCCCACCATCAAGGAGTGTCAAAGCCTGCAAAAATCCTGTTCCGTCAAATACCCCGAATAGCAAAGTTGGGCGCTTCCCCCGCGGGCACCGCCTATCGGCGCCGCCCCCGGGGGTCGGCGTGCTCAGGGCTCGGCCGCCGCGCCTGTTACAGTAAAGATACCTCTACAAACACCGCGGCGTCTGGCGGGTGCAAAGGCACCCGCCACCCTTCACATGCCTAGCGCAACGCTCAGGTGTCTGCCGCGCAGACGTTTGCTACTTCGTTTCTTCCGAAGCGCGCTTGCGTGCCGCGGGCATAGAAAACCTGACAAGCACGAGTAACCCCGTACCCACCCATAACGGAATGCTAATTACGCCCCAGCTCCAATCTATTACAGAAAGCACCCGTAGTATCGCAAAGATAAAAAACAGATGGATAATACCGCCAACGCCAACGCACGCCGATATCGTCTCACCTGATTGTTTTCTCATTAACCCACGGATAATTGCGGCTAGCACCCAATAGAGGGGCGCCGACCAAAACGGCGTCGTCACCGCCACCCAGCTCCACATCAAAACGCCGGTTAGGCGTAATACCACGAAAATAACTCCAACAAGAAGCGACCCTCGAATATTTTGTTTTATATTTTTGTCTTTCCAAAAACTTACATCTGACATCATTATACCTCCAATGTCTAAAACAGAACGCTTTACGTTCTGAGTGATTGTTATAGTATAGTATACAAGCGTGTATTACCCCTCTCTGGGTGCGGCTTGTGGGTGTTGTTTGTTTCACAGGAGAGGCAGTGAGTGTGTGGAAGGGCGACACATGCTTTAGAGAGGCGACCAGAGCTAGTAGGATTGCTAATAAAGAGGGATGGGAGAAAGACCCCCCAAAGACCGCCCAATTGAGTCTCCGTCCCCCCGTCACTGTTAACCTTGCCATGCCCCCTAGAGTAGAGTACAATCACACAAGGGGAGAGAGAAAATGTACGATAAAAAAACAAAAACCATAAGTATAGAAAACGGCAAGGAAGCAGATGATATACTCATATGTATGGAAAACGTATCAGGTTTTGACATATACGAAAATAAGGATAAGAATGTGACTGAGAAAGTAGTCAAGGCGATGACTCTGTGGGGAAATAGAGTAGAAGCGTCTCACTGCCTCAATGAAAATCAGATTGCCTCCCTGCGACAGGGAGTAAAAGAGTTTAATGAGAATAGCAGTAGGAATGTCGACATTCAGACACTGATACCCCCCAACATCAACACTTGATTGACAACACACAGGAAATTACCTGACTCCCTGTCTTGCGCCTACCTGGATGGAGAGAGAGCCGAACCAAAAGGAACACCATCCGCACCAAGCGACCACTGACGGTTAAATCCACACACTAACAGTGCCCTCGTCTTGACCCCGTTACAGTGAACAGGATACCATAGAGTATGGACGCAGATCCTCGCCGCCAGTGCGACAAGCACACACTCAAAGACATAAAAAAAATATGCCTTTGGGCATCCATGCAGGCAAAGGAAAACGGAGAGGGTCGTAGTGAAAGGGCGCGTTTCCGTACACGATGTCCTCTTGATGGAGCGACAATCCTACATGTCATGATATCAAACACCCTGTCAAAAAAAACGAACGCGCGACATTTTTACTTCAGTATTTTAGCAGTTGCGGTACACAGGAACGGACTTGATATTAACGCACGCGATATATTCGGCATGACGCCCCTACATTGGGCGGCATTATTTAAGAAGAAAGACGCATGCGACGTACTAATTGAGACTATTATGAGCCCTATCGGTGGCATACCCTTACACGTAAACGCAGTAAGTAAAGCAGGCGAAACTCCCCTGATGGTAGCCATACCCTCGGCGCCGATAGAAATAATAAAACGCCTAATAATCTACCAATCACCAAAGACGCTAGCTATAAAAAACAAACTCGGACAGACTGTCCAGGAGATAGCAGTAAAACATGGGAGAACCGATGTATTAGATTTTCTAGCAGAAGCTCCTGGAAACCTGCATTATACTGACTATAACGACGACGAACCCCGTCCAACGATTGACCCCCAGTACCCCCCCATCGATTGACATGCCCTGCCGCGCCGTGGTTATCCTGCGCCGTGCGCCAACACAATTCTACAAATTAATAAAGAAAATTATAGCGAATATAATCAGGGACGGTATTACGAAAATCCAGCCAGTCGTTGCGAGGAGATTAAAACCAGTAAACCACTGATGATAGCACCGCGGGAACATACACAAGGCAATAGACAGGGGGGGGACCGGCGCAATCGATTTATGTGGCACCCTTTACGCTCGTTGCCGCGTGAGCGACGCATGCTTTACAACTGCGACCAGGGGTAGCGGAGCTGGTTTTTTGGCGCCGTGGTGACGGCGCATTACGCTCCGTTGCCGCGTGAGCGACGCATGCCTTACAAAAGCGACCAGGGGTAGCGGAATAATTTTAGTCCATTTAGGGCGAGCGTTAGTGAGCCCGTTAAAAATGGGCGTTAAAAAATTATGCAGCGAGGGGGCTGGAAGCCCCCTTTAAAACACCTAACCCCCCCCTGGGGTAGCGGGGCGGGTGTTTTTGTATTATAGTTATAGGGATGATCTCCGAAGAGACTACTTTCAAGAATATACAGGGGGTAGAGATTGCTGCTCGCCTGGATAAACCGGAGAAGAGTATCGGGGTTGCGGTTTTTGCGCACTGTTTTACCTGTTCGAAGAGCACCTCGGCGGTGCGCTGGGTAACCGAGGGGCTGGTGGAGCGCGGGCTGACGGTGTTCAGTTTTGACTTTACCGGACTGGGTGCCAGTGGGGGCGAGTTTTCCGCGGGGACGTTTTCCGCACAGGCCGATGATGTTGTGGATGCGGTGCGCTACGTTGAGCGGACCCACGGGGCGACGGTGCGGTTGCTGGTCGGGCACTCGTTGGGCGGAACTGCGGCCCTGTATGCGGCAAGGCGGTTAGCGGGCGTAGCGGCGGTGGCAACCATCGGGTCTCCGTGTGACCCCGAACAGGTCATGAAGCTTTTTCCCGTCGACGTCGATGAGCTCCGCGGGGGAAAGTCGGCGGAGGTGTGTATTGCCGAGCGCACGTTTCGCGTTGATCGCCGGTTCATTGATGATTTGCGTAATCACCCGCCGTCGCTGTGGATGCCGGAGATAAACAAGAGCGTGCTGCTCCTGCACTCGCCCGCGGATGAGATTATCGATATCGCGCATGCGGAGAATATCTTTGCCCAACTCTCTCATCCGAAGAGTTTTGTCAGCCTCGGGGGCGCGGATCATCTCCTGACTGCGCGGCACGATGCGGAATTTGCCGCGAAGGTTATTGCGGGATGGGCGGAGGCGCAAATTACACAAGACAGCAGCAGCGAGCGCAGCGGTGCCCAGGACGGCACCGTCAGCAAGACCGAGCAACCATTCTCACCTGAACCCGATGCCCGTGGGCACCAGGTGGTTGTTGATATCGGGAGCGCGGCGTTTGTCAGCCGGGTTAATGTCGGGGACAAACACGCCCTGATTGCCGATGAGCCCGAAAAAATTGGCGGCACCGATACCGGGCCGACGCCTTTCGGGTACCTGTTGAGCTCCCTAGGGGCGTGTACGGTTATGACCCTGCAGGTGTATGCCGCCCGGAAAAAATACAACCTCACTGGGGCGCGGGTGTACCTGGATTATCACAACAAACCGCAGCCGCACATCGATAGGTTTTTGGAAATAGAGGGAGACTTTGACGCGGAGACGCGCCAGCGGCTGCTTGAAATTGCGGACCTGTGTCCGATACATAAATTACTGGAAATGAAAATGACGGTTAATACCGCGTATAAGGAGTAACGAAGTGCTTGGCGGGAATTATTTTGCAAACGGGACACGCGCGGGGGTGTGCGGGTAATGGGGCTTTCGTTAGAAGAGCTGGTTTCTGAGCTCTACACGCCGGTACAGGGTGCCTGGTTTTTGCGCAAGGTAGAGAAAATCGGCACCCGGTATGCGCGGCACGCCCCGAGTGCACCACGGGGCAGGCGGAGCCAGCGCGGCGGCGCAGGCGGCGGGTCGTCCGCGGCGGGTGCTTTTGATGACCTGGATAGCGTAATAATAACCTACGGGAACCAGTTTCACGGTAACCGCCCGGAGGGTGCTGCTGGCGGCGGGGGCGGCGGCCGGCCGACGCTCCACTACCTGCAAAAGTTTTTGGACGAGCATGCCCGCTCTGCTGTTGGGGGCGTGCATATTCTGCCGTTCTGTCCCTCTTCCTCTGACGAAGGATTTTCGGTGATCGATTACCGCCAGGTTGATAAAAATATGGGCAGCTGGCGGCATATCCGTGACATCAGCCGCACATACACCCTGATGGTAGACCTGGTGCTCAACCACTGCTCGGCACAGAGCCGGTGGGCGCGGCTCTATAAAAAAAATAAACGCCCCTATAACGATTTTTTTATTCCCGTTGACCCCGATGCGGATTTGTCCGGCATTTTCCGCCCCCGTACCCTGCCCCTCCACCATCCCCTGGAGACCGTTAATGGCACCCAGCAGGTGTGGACAACCTTTAGTGCCGACCAACTCGATCTAAATTACCGCAACCCCGAACTCTTTGCACAGATGATAGACATTTTGTTTCTCTACATCCTGCAGGGCGCTACGATAATCCGCCTCGACGCGGTGGCGTTTCTCTGGAAAGAGATCGGCACGCCGTCGATCCACCACCCGCTGACACATGTTGCGGTACAGATTTTCCGTGCCCTCATAGATAGATACGCGCCGCACGTCTATATTGTTACCGAAACAAATGTTCCGCACGCCGATAACATCAGCTACTTCGGCGACGGAACAAACGAGGCGCACATGGTTTATAACTTTACCCTCCCGCCCCTTACCCTCGATGCTTTTGTCCGCGGGGATGCCCGGCACCTGACGGAGTGGGCCGCCACCCTCAAGCCCCCCGCGGCAGGGCGTACCGCGTTCTTTAATTTTCTGGCGTCACACGACGGGATAGGGGTGCTGGCGGCGGCAGATTACCTTACGAGTGACGAAATGAAACAGCTGTTGCACGTCACCAAGCAGCGCGGAGGCGAGATTGGTTACAAACAGACCGCCGCCGGCCCCATTCCGTACGAGCTCAATATCAATTATCTGTCGGCAATCACCGCCCCGGATGCGACGCCGCAAAAACAGGTCGAGAGCTTTCTGTGCTCGCAGGCAATAATGCTCTCGATGGCCGGTGTGGCAGCCCCGTATATCCACAGTATTCTCGGGAGCCAGAATTGGCGTGACGGTATCGACCGCGGGATGGAGCGCAGAAGCATTAACCGGCAGCGCCTCGATTACGAGGCCGTTGCTGCTCAGCTGCAGCACGCAGGCAACCTGCGCTACCTGATTATCGGCGACTACTTGCGCATGCTCGCACTGCGGCGATCGCACCCCGCCCTGCATCCAACCGCGCAGCAGAAAATCATGAATCTTCACCGCCAGGTCTTTGGGCTAATACGGCAGGCCCCTGGGGGCGAGGTGCTGTATTGTCTGCACAACGTAAGCAACAAAAGCATTAACAAACTAGCCATTACCCCGCCCCCGGATAACAAAGCCAGCTGGAAAAATCTGCTCACTGGACGGGCGGTCAGTGATATCCGCGCGATAACACTAAAACCCTATCAGTACGTGTGGGTTGGACGGGCAGGGGATGTCCGGTAGGACAAGAAACACGCGCAACATTTTTCCCGCGGGCGCCGTTCTGCTCGTTTTATTTTTTTCCAGCACCGCGTGCACCGCACCCCAATATTTTACCGGCGTACACGGCGCGGCCATCAAGGGGTACGATGTGGTTGCTTACTTTGAAGAGAACCGGGCCAGATTCGGCTCCGAGGAGCACGCCGTCGAGTGGGACGGTGCGGTTTGGCACTTCAGCAGCGCTGGCAACGCCCAGCTGTTTCGAGAGCAGCCGCGGCGCTATGTCCCGCAGTACGGGGGGTATTGTGCCTTTGCCGCGGCCCATAACGCCGTAGCCGCCGTAGACCCGGAGGCATTCTCGGTAGTCGACGGCAAGTTGTACCTAAATAATTCTTTTTTTGTGCATACGAATTGGCGCCGCAAGCAGCAGCAGTTTATCGAGTTAGCCGACGGGTATTGGCCGCGGTTACGGCGAAAACTCTCCCGCAGTGCGCGCGTACGTTAGATCACACTTCGGTGACAGAAGGGACGTCCCGCCGCCGGTGCGTAACCCGGAACCAGATAGCCAACAGTAACCCGCAGACGAAGCCGGCGATGTGCGCCGAGTAGGCAACCCGGCCGCCTCCGCCCAATATAGACCGGTACCCGCTAAGAAGCTGAAAGAGAAACCACGTCCCGATAGCGTAAATTGCCCGAACTCTCCAGCGGCGGAAAATAATAATAATCCACATCAGCACCACAACCCGTTTGCGCGGAAAGAATATCAAATACGCCCCCAGGACCCCCGACACCGCCCCCGAGGCCCCCAGGAGGGGTATTATCGGATCTGCCCCGGTGGCATACGTTTGCAGAATATGGCCCGCGCTGGCCGCGACACCAAACAACAGATAATAGAGCAAAAAGCGCACCTTCCCCATGCGGTCTTCAACGTTGTCTCCAAAGACAAACAAAAACAGCATGTTGCCAAGCAGGTGCAGCCACCCCGCGTGCAAAAACAAGCCGGTAATAAGCGTCAGGTAAATGGGCCGCGGGCTTTTGCCTAAACGCGGCGTATTACTCAGCGATTGGAATATACGTTTGAGCACCCCGCCCTCGGTGGTAACAATGTCCCGGCCTTCAACTATCTCGGCGGGAACGGTAACATACCGGGAGGTAAATTCATGGTTTTTCCCGCTATCCTGTAGCAGAAAAAAGATTAATATATTTGCAAGGATGAGTAACCAGGTAACCACAGGCCGGCTTGTCCGGTCGCGGTTGTCATCCCCTACTATCCACAACATGTTCAGCGTCTCCCAATCGGTGTTGTTATTCTACCACCAACAGCGAGGCCTGTCTGCCGTCCAGGGTAGAGGCAACGCGCGGGTTATGCGGGTCCAGGATCCGCTGTCCATTTATGACAAAGTAGTAGTAGTGTCTCCCGGGCGGAATCTGCAAGGTACGGTGGAAATAAGGACGAGACGCGCTCTCCCCGGAACCAGGGGAGAGTGTGCTCACTGTTTCACTCACAGGAGCGCCGTCGATGCTGTCGGTAGCCCCCAGGGGGTACATGTATGGGTCCCACCCGTTAAACGACCCGGCCACATATACCGCGAGCGGACGGGTATAATCGACAAACGCCCGCTGTCCGCGCGCATCAGACAAATAATACACCCCCGCCTGTTGGGGCGCAAAGACAAAGTGTGTATCCCCAGATACCTGCAGGGGATACTCTAACAGCCGGTTGCGCTCCGGCAGTTGGGCAATCGAAATTGTTATTCCACGGTAATCCTGCACCCCCCGGGGGTTGTTCTTATCCGCAACCCACACTCCGTCAACGACAAAACGATAGTAAATATCATGCTCGCCGGGCGAAAGATACTGATAGAGCTGAGAAATCGGCACCGCAAGAAAGAATACTTTCTGGTCGTTGTATTGCATCGGATACCGGCGGGAAAAGTTATCGTTGGAAAAAACCACGTTCACAGACAGTACGTCTTTTTCGGCGTCGCTGTGACTAAACACAATATAATCAGAAATAATTTGCGGCCCGCTTGCCTGAGATACGTTCGTAACGTGGTCAAAAAGCCACGCATCAAGGCTGATTGGGTCGTTTAGAAGCAACTCCGGTGCCCCCGACGCCCCCGTTACCCCCCCTGGGGCCCCTCCGGTATGGGTGTACCTATTGGCAAACCCCACACTGTTTTCGGGGTTTTTCACAACACTCACGCTCTTTGACCCGTCCATTTGCCCCGTAATACCCTGGGCAACCAGAACCCGACTCGTCGGCCATACAGAATGTACTAATACCAGCACCAAAAAAGATACATAAATGCGCAACATAATATATTATATTATCGGTAGTTTTTACCGAAATTTAAGATACCTTATGCCGGCAATAGAGGATATAGAACGACTCAATACCGAGCTCATCGCCATCAGCGATGAGCCGCGCAAGAGCGCCGATTGGGGCGAGAAGATTGAGTTAGTCAAAATATTAAAAGACTACCCCATCCACACCGAAGGCGCACAGCCAGAGTTCATTGATGACAACACCGGCGAACAAACCCCGGAAGAGATGGGCAGCAAGGCGCCGCCCCGGCAAACCGAAATCGACAGGCTCTTCAACTCTATCAACGCCGCCGAACTTCGCCTCGATACACTCCCCGACGAAGATGACACCGCAAGCAAGCGCAAGGGCGTGCGCGTCAAGAGCCCCGCCGCCTCTGTTGATGCCGCGCCCGCAGGCGAGCCCGCACCCGGTACCCCCCCCGGGGGAGGGGAAGATGCCCTCTCCCCTGAGGGCATCCCATCCCTCGCTGGCGCCCCTGCCCCCGCCCCCTCTGGCGATGAATCCGAAACAGAAGATTACGGCATCAGCGAAGAGGATCTCCAGCGGTTAAACGAATCCCTGGAACGCCTGCCCCCACAGCTCAAGCAACGCATCGAAAACATCATGTCAGACAGCGGTGTTACCTCCAGTATGATTGCCCTGGTAATAGACCAGCTCATCGCCGGAGAAAGCCCGCGGAAAATTACCGAAACTGTCTCGCGCCTCGAGGTTGGGTTTTTCCAGCCGCGGACGCGCGGCGGACTACGGGGCGGGCGGGCAAAAGAGGTATGGCGCAGGCGCATTGGTGCGCTAACACCTATCGCAGCATCCCTTGGGGTTTTACTGCTACTGTTTGTTTCATGGCAGTTCGTCTACCGTCCAATCAGCGCGGAGTTACTGATATCCCGCGGCATCCAGGCCATTAATGTTGGAAACGACGACCAGGCAGAGGTGTTGTTTATCCGTGCACAACGCCAATACCAAAGTAAGCGCAACATTCTGCGCTACGCACGCGAATACCGGGATATAAACATCCCCGAACAAGCCGGCAAGTATTACGAGACCCTTGTGGAAACCTACCCGCTCTTCCGCCCCGGGGCACAGGAATTTGCCCTATACGATGCCTATGAGCTCGGTAACTTTACCCGCGCCGTCAACACCCTGCAGGAATACATCGCCCAGGCACACCCCGCCCGGGGCATCGTCGCAGCCAGGCGCCAGATATTGGAAAACCTCGGAGATATTTATATCCTGTGGGGCGACGAAGAGGGCGGCACCAGTGCCGGCGCCCAACAGCACTACAGCAGTGCCCGCTATCACTACGCGCTCATCATAGATAGATTCGGGCTCGATAACAATGTTCTCTCGCGCATGGCACGCTATTTTATCCGCACAGACAATCAGCCCGAGATTGCCGATATAACCGAAGCCCTCGCCGCCCTGTCAACAACCAAAAACATCGAGCAGGCACTCCGCCGCAAACAGCGCCTGCAAAGAATTTCCCGACGGTACCGCGACCCCGCTGGACGCCAAAATCGCTCCACCCCCCTTCCCCTGGCGTTGGTTGAACTGCTCGGCTACCACGTCGATGCCGCCAACCTCAACCAGGCGGCAACACTCGTCGCCCACCCTCTCTTGAGCACCGGCCAAATCCCGGAATACTACTATCACGCAGCCCGCTACCACCAAATAGAAAATAACTTTTCCGCTGCCCAATCGGCGTGGCAGACCCTGCTCCTGGAGTACCAGAAAGACCCTCCCCGTTACCGCCGCGACCGGCGCACCGAGGTACTGGCATACCGTGACCTCGGGCACCGCCACCTCGGTAACTCCGAACTCCCCGAGGCGCTCCGGTGGTTCGACCTGGGAATCGAGCGCTACCAGGACGGTTTGGCCGCAGGGGGGTTTGTACGGCGCCCGGAGTTCGGATCGCTCTACGCCGGACGCGGCGACACCTACTACCGCAGCGAAACCGCCGACGAACAGGCCCTGATTGCCTACCAGACCGCCCGCGAACACCTGTACGACAGCCCGGATTTACGCTACCGTATGGCCAACATCTTTTATCGGCGCAACGAATTCTCCTCCGCCCTCCCGTTGTTCAACAGCATCGTAACCGAAAGCACCGACCCCAACGCCGCCCTGGCACTCGCCAACACCCTCTATGAATCCGGGGCCTACGGGGCCGCCGTCGGGTACTACAACGAAGTCATAGACACCCTGGAAATTGACCGCTCCGTTCTCATTAACATCGACACCGCCCGCCGCCCGGCGCACCGCGCCATCATCGAACGGCTAATCACCGCATACAACAACGCCGGTGTAGGGTACGAACGCCTGGCCCAACGCCAAGGTACTTCCAGTTACCGCCAACTCGCCCTGGCCTACCTGACCACCGCCGGCGAGCTCCTGTCCCAATACCGCCTGCAGCTCACCTCCCGCGTCCAGGAATCCGCACCAGCGCTCTCCCCCGGTGCCCCCCTACCTGCAACAACGGTACCCGAACACAATAATTACGTCCTCTCCCATAACCGCGCCGCCGAGCTCATCACCTACTCTACCATTCCCCGTGACCTCGCCGGCAGCACCACCGACCCCGACAGTGCCCGCCCTGTTACCCTATCCGCTGAAGCCAGCCCCGCCGATCCTCGACAAGTCCGTATTGAATCCCCTTAAGGGTATCCCGCAGCTCCCGGGTCAGGGCGCCGATCTCGTGATTGTTAAAGACAACACTCGCGCCCCCGTGGTCGATGGCGGTTATCTGCGACACGCCCACCGCCGTCCCGGTTACAAAGCACTCTTTGGTTTCACTCATCGCCTCTGCAATGCTAATAGGCCGCTCTTCCACCGTCACCCCGGCGTCCCGGGCAAGCTCAATGACACTCTTGCGCGTAATCCCCGGCAAGATCCTGTCATTCAACTCCGGGGTCACCAGGGTGTTATCCCGCAGGTAAAAGAAAATATTACACGAGGCACACTCTTCGACATATTTTTGCTCTCGGCAATCCAGGAATATCGGTTCCGCATACCCTGCCCGCTCTACGCGCTCTTTTGCTAAAATCGGCACCACGTAGTTGGCGGTACACTTTATCCACCCCGTTCCATTCGGGGTCGCCCGCACCATATCCGTAGTAACTGCCGTCAACGGTTTCGCCGGATCCAGGTACGACCCAACCGGCGTGGCCACCACCACCACCGACGGTGCGGTTGTTTTCTGCAGCCCAATCCCGGATTCCGAATAGGTAAACGGCCGAATATACACCGACCACCCGCCCAGAAAGTCATTCGCTTCCCACTCTTCCTGGTACCGTGTATAGTACCCCGATTCATAATTCCGCTGCACCACACCCGCGATTGCCCCAAGGATCTTCTCGCTCGAAAGCGCCGGCATCTCCAGGCCCCGCATCGACCGATGCATCCGCCCCGCGTTCTCATCCCCCCGGAACAAGTAGAGCGCCCCATCGGGGTGCGGGAACGCCTTCACGCCCTCAAAACACCCATACCCGTATTGGGTGGTAAAATTCACCAACGGGAGCCGCGCTATACTGTTACGCTCACGGTACACCCGCGCCGCCTCGCGCCCTTCAAGCTCCGCTTCGCCCGCGGCATCCCCGTGTTCTTTCTCGATATACTCCTCTTCCCACTTCCCGTCGCCAGCGTAATCTGCAACATACATCCACGGATAGAGTGTAAGGTTAAACGCTTTCCCCATACCTAACTATACCGCAAATATTTTTATTTTGTCAAACCGGCTCTTGAGGTGTTTAGAGGGGGGTGCTACCCCCCTCGCTGCAGCCAGCGTGCCGCGCGCAAGCGCACGGCACCAGGCGGCTACCCACGGGCAAAGCCCGCGGGCACGGGCTCACTCCCGCTCGCCCGCCGCCGCCTTCGCTGTCTTCCGCTACCCCCCGTCGCTTCTGTAATGCTTGCGCCGCCCCCGCGGCAGCAAAGCGTAATGCGCCGCTCTGCGGCGCCAACAAAGCAGACGCTACCCCCCGTCGCTTTTGTAAAACTTGCACCCCGCACCGTGCAGATGGTATACTATCCCATATTCTAATAAGGAGGTTTTTATGAAAAAGATAAATATTTGGGCCGTTATTGTTTCCGGAATTGTCGGGAGCATAGTAGTAGGCGGGGTCTGGTATGGGTTTCTCGGAGAGCCCTGGGCCGCTGGGACAGGGGTTGATATAATTAACTCGACTCTGACAAATGTGGTTAACATTATAGCCACCATCGCTTACGCCCTTGGTATTGCGTTTTTACTGCAGCGCCTGGACAAAGAAGGCATTGCCGAGGCAATGAAGTACGGGCTGTTAGTAGCATTACTGCTGATTATCCCCGGAGTAATATCGAACGGTTTGTTTTTAGGATTTTCTGCGGCTACCGTTGTTATTGACTCGGTGTACTTGCTCCTGCGGGCTGTTGTGATTAGTTTAATCCTTGGCGCCTGGAAAGGCAAAGCCAAAGCGTAGAAATACTGTAGTTTGTGCGGTTGCCCCAAGGAGGAACGTCTTCTGTGGGGTCCGCACGTCTTTTAGAGGGCGGGGCATGTAGTATTAGGTGTCAAGGGATAAAAGCAAAAATTTTACCCCCTTGCATGTCTTTTTTGCATGTGCTATAACTTGCAAATGGAACAGAGAGAATTCAGGCGATGGTCGCGGGATATTCTCATGCATTCAATCAGCGAACATGCAGGCAGCGCGGTACATACCAACAGAAAGGTTGTTATTTAATTAAGATATGGAATACTCCTCTTTTAGCGTTAAAAAATATAAAGGAATAAGCGATGTAAACATTCCAGTCAACGCCCACAACAACAACCCCATATGTTTATTAGGGTTAAATGAAAGCGGCAAAACAACAACCCTTGAGGCAATTAATTTGATTGGGTGGTTGTGTAAAGGTAATACACTTGAAAACGGATTATTACTGGCAATTAGGCCGAAGGGCGATGGATTTAGCGGTAACATAGAACTTTCTGCCTCATTAAAACTATCTCATCAGGAAAAAGAATATATTGAAAAATTACAACAGAATGAAGAAAATAGAATAGAGGTTGTTGATGAAATATGTATTAATTATATTTTTATTTTTGACAACCATGCTTTCCAGCGTAAACAAATTTTATTTGACGATATTGCCATGGATGATGGTAACGACTGTCATGTACAACTGAAGGATTTTATAAAAGAAAATACACCCGATATCATATACCACCAGGATTTTATATTTAACACTCCTGAAAAAATAACTTATCCCACAAAGCCACCCTCGCTTGATGATCCTGCAGACACAACCCTGAATGGCAAGTGGCGGGATATTTTGCAAGACATCTATAGCGCAAGCAGAGACAACAACGAAAATAATAAATTTTCGTTTACAAAAGACGTTGTTTATTGGTTGTATGAAGAAACAAATAAGAACGATGATGAAACTCCTAAAACTAGATTACAAGGTATGGAGAACATTCTAAATAAACACATTACGGCACACTGGAAAAATATTGCACAGCAAGATCAATCTTTCAATTCTATAAAAATAGAACCTACTAAAACAAAAGATAGATATGGAACTTTTAATATCAGAGTTTATTCAAAAAGCGCACCCTATAAAATAGACGAGCGTTCAAAAGGGTTTAGGTGGTTTTTTACTTTTCTTCTATTGACTGAAATAAGAAAACACAGAAAAGACAATACTATATTCTTGTTGGACGAACCCGCGTCCAACTTACACCCCTCTGCTCAGAAAACTGTGTTTAATGCCTTGCAGCAATTGTGCAATAAGGCAAATGTTATTTACAGCACTCACTCGCCGTACCTTTTGAGCAGGGATAATATTCGAAATACTTTTTTGGTTATGAATGACGCCGATGAATTTGATGAGTCGAAAATTACTTGTACAGAGGCGCTTGATTTAATACAGGATTTGGACAATCAAACCACGGCGGTTTTGAGTAAAAGAATAAATTACATGAAACCCATCTTAGATTTTATTTGTTTTGAATTGCCAGAAATAGCCGCCGTAGATTTTACTGAAATAATAAATGAATATAAAGGGAAATTGAAAAATAAAAACGAAATCAAAAAACATGTCCCAGAGATTGAAAGAACATTGCAAGATAAAATTGGTAATTCAAAAACTATACAATTAATTAAAGACGTGGGACGCGATGCATACACTAAATTAATCGTTGGTCTAATAGTACGATCAATACTGGGATAATTTCTAGCGCACGCCAGCGTTGTTGGCAATACTCAATGGACCGAGATTGCTAGAACAGCTTATTTATTGGTTGCTAGTTCAAGTGCGTCTTTGTGGATTTGTTCGCGCTGAAGAGTTGCATTTCCACCATTCCTTTCAAACCACCCGCATTCAACTATGCCGACGGCGGGTTTGTCGCCTAGCCCAATCACGGTCATTCTCGGAAGCGGCTCGCCCTTGAGAAGCACCCGGTCGCCTATTTTTATTTCTGTATTTTCCATACTCACAGCATACCCGCCAAGACGCGGAGGAGTCAAGTGCGCCGGGGCGGACCTGTGGATTCAACCACAAGTGCGACACCATCATCTCTCCGATGATTGAAAATGTATCGAGGTCAAACATGTATTTGACGCAATCGTTTGATCGTGATAGAATTCCAACAGAATGGTGCCACGAGACGTGATGTCGCTGGAATTGCGCCTACTGCCAATTTCAGGGAGGCAGTAGCGTTGGCAGTGCCATTGATCTCCTGTTTGAGAAAAGTGCACATTGTCTTTATCAATCGAGTAACACAAAACAGCACAAGAAGAGTGCGCAAATTTAAATATATTATGAGGTAATATGGCACATAGTAATTTGTCAAATGCAAAAAATATAAAGTACGATGAATTTTATACACAGTATCATGATCTCGAAAAAGAAATAGCAGCTTATTTAGAATTCAATCCAAATGTATTTCGCGGCAAGGTGGTATTGTTGCCGTGCGACGATCCAGAGTGGAGTAATTTCACAAAGTTTTTTGCCCAAAATTTTGAGAGGTTTGGCCTAAAAAAATTAATTAGCACAAGCTATGCTGTAGATAGTAAAAAGCACCAAGCCGACTATCAGCCAACCCTACTCGAAACCCTTGATCCCCAATACGATAATAGCAAAACTAAGAAAAATGGTAAAATTTTCACACTAGACCACGACAAGACTGGTGATGGTAAAATTGATGTGAATGATTTAGCATGGCGTTATTTAGAGGGTGATGGTGATTTTAGAAGCAACGAGCTCAAAAAATTACGCGATGAGGCCGATGTCATTATTACCAACCCTCCCTTCTCCCTGTTTCGTGAATTTTTAGCATGGATAGTTCAGGCAAAGAAACATTTTTTAATAATTGGCAATATCAATGCGATTACCAATAAAGAATTATTCCCGTTGATAAAAAAAGACAAGATCTGGTTAGGAGCAACGAATTTTAATACAGGAATGTACTTCAAAGTACCCGACGATTTTGTTTATGCTGATTCGTACAATTTTGAAAGAGAACAAAATGGAGAGAAGGTAAACCGCGTTCCTGGCGTTTGTTGGTTCACCAATCTTGATCATGGACGACGCCATCAACCGCTACCCTTGATGACCAAATCTGACGTTATAAAATTTGGCACAAAAAAACCATTTGAAAAATATGATAACTACGATGCAATAGAAGTCCCACATGTCAAATATATTCCTGGTGATTACGGTGGCATAATGGGCGTCCCCATTACCTTTCTCGATAAATACTCCCCCGAGCAGTTCGAAATTATATGGATAGCATGTGGGAATACGCGCGCATCAGCCCCAAAGGAAATCTTAGAACGTCTGAATTATAGGGCACACCCGGAAGACCGAGGCGGCTGTTCCGTTGAAAAAGGGAAACGAAAATACTCTAGAATTTTTATTAGGGAGAGAAGAGAAGTAACATGAAAACAACATTAAAAACAGAAATTTCTATAGAAGAAATCTGTGAGGGATTTGTCTACAACGAGCTTGAGGGAAAGGGCTTGTTCGGTTTATCGGGCAAACTTACTATTCAGCCCGAATACCAACGTAACTATATTTATGCAGATGGCAAGAAAGACGTAGCCGTTATCGAATCCATCCTCAAGGACTACCCCATCGGTTTGATTTATTTCAATAAAGCTGGCGGTGATAATCTTGAGGTGTTAGATGGTCAGCAGCGAATTACAAGCTTTGGCCGTTTTGTAACTAACAAATTTGCCATCAAAGACGAAAACGGAATGGAACAATACTTTAGCGGCATCGCAACAGACAAACAGTCGAAAATTTTAGAAACCAAACTACTTATTTACGAATGCGAAGGCACAGAAAGCGAGATAAAAGAGTGGTTCCGGACAATTAATATTGCAGGCATTCCTCTAAATAATCAGGAGTTGCTTAATGCTGTATATTCGGGACCGTTTGTTACTTCAGGAAAAGAAGCGTTTAGTAATAGTCAAAATGCCAATATCCAAAAATGGAGTGCATATATTTCAGGAAGTGTAAACCGGCAACATTTTTTAGAATGTGCGTTGGACTGGGTGAGTAAAGGAAATATTGGTGACTATATGAGCCGACACCGATATGACAAAAACACGACAGAACTAGAAACCTATTTTAATTGCGTCATTGATTGGGTGTCTAGTGTGTTTATTGATGTAAAAAAAGAAATGCAGGGGTTAGAGTGGGGTAGACTTTATGAAGAATATCACAAAAATGCGTATAGCCCGAAGAAAATTTCTGATCAGGTAAAAAAACTTTTTGGCGACCCATATATCAATAGCCGTAAGGGTATTTTTGAGTATATCCTTGGAGGACACAAGGACACGAAACTGCTTACTGTCCGGGTTTTCGACGAAGCGACGAAGAATTCTGTTTACTCAAGGCAAACCGAAAAAGCCAAAGGGCAGGATAAATCAAACTGTCCGCTTTGTTCCATCGGACATGATTCTAACAACCGTAAGATCTGGAAATTCAACGAAATGGACGCCGACCATGTTGCGGCCTGGAGCAAGGGGGGCGCAACAACAGATAGTAACTGTCAGATGTTGTGCAAGACCCACAATCGTGCAAAAGGTAATAAATAGTTTTCTGTGCCCCCGAAACAGCATGTATCAGCGACAGTGAAATAGCTGTAGCGTGGTCGTCCACAAAGAACATTAAGATACTGTAATCACACAAACAAAGCGGAAAATTAGTGATATAATCATGGGAGTTATGAATATGAATAAACTAAGTATAGATCTTGAAAATTGTTATGGAATATCTGCATTGCAAGCCGAATTAGATTTTTCCAAAAATAATGTATACGCCGTTTATGCCTCTAACGGCATTATGAAAACCTCTTTGGCAAAAACGTTTATAGATGTAAGCAACGATAAACCTTCAGGGGATGAAATCTATCCTGAAAAAGAACCTAAAAGAGATATTATAATAGACGATGCCAACTTAAAAGCAGAAGACGTATTTGTTCTGAAATCTTACGCTGAGCCCTCAGAATGGCAGAATGACAATGTTGCCACTCTGCTCATCAATCCAAAATTGAAAAAAGAATACGACCAGGCGTACAACGACATAAAGGAAGCGAAAGATAATTTTCTGGAAGAAATAGTATCTTTGTCCGGAAAAACTCCGCAAGAAATACAATCAGAAGTCAGTAAGATATTTTATCATGGCGATGAAGGTAAATTTTTCGAAGCGTTGAAAAGAGTAAAAGACGAGGTCTTGGACAATACAGAGCCCAAATACAAAAATATCATTTACAGCGAACTATTCAATGACAAGACTGAAGAAATTATTGAAAGCGACGAGTTCCGGGAAAATATAAAAAGTTATGTCGAGGTCTATAATAGACTATTAACAGAATCAAACTTTTTTCGCCAGGGTGTTTTCAATCACGTTCAGGCGTCTGATATAGCCAAGCAATTAAAACAGAATGGGTTTTTTGAAGCCGAGCATTCCGTTTTACTCAAAGGGGAGCAGCAACCCATCAAAACTGGCGAGGAACTAGAAGAAAAAATTGAAGGCGAAAAAGTCAGGATCATAGAAAACGCAAAACTGAAAGACGAAGTAAATACTATATTTAATGAATTAGATAAAAAATTAAAAAAAAATAAAATTTTGCAAAAATTCAGAGAGTATCTATCTGATAATCCTCAAATTACATCCGACTTCATAAATGTCGAACGGCTGAAATCGAAATTATGGATAGGATATTTTAAAGAGAAAAAAGAGCTCTTTAAATTCTTGCTCACGACACTTGAAAAATCAGAGGCTGCAATCAAGACAATAAGGAGGCGCGCAGAAAAAGATCGCGCCATATGGCACAAAGTAATTGATGAGTTTAATGAAAAGTTTTTCGTTCCGTTTAGCCTGCATGTATCTAATCGTGTTGAAGTAATGTTGGATAATCATGCAGAACCGGTGGTTGCATTTAAGTTTGATGATGAGGAAGTAGGGCAAGAAAAATTGAGAAAGGTGCTCAGCCAAGGAGAGAAGAGGGCTTTGCATATTCTTAATATTCTCTTTGATATTAAGGCAGAAGAAAAGAAAGACAACCCTTGTTTATTGATTGTAGATGATATCGCCGATTCCTTTGATTACAAAAACAAGTTCGCTATTGTTGAATATTTAAAAGAAATCTCAGAAATAAAAATAGCGGGAACAGAAAAAAATAAATTCTACCTGGTTATCCTGACCCATAATTTTGATTTCTTTAGAACCCTAGCGCTAAGGGGCGTAGCAAGCCGTAAGACTTGTTTGATTGCCGAGAAAAACGAAAGCGGTATAACTCTGGAGGTGGCACGTTATATTAAAAATCCTTTCGTAGAGTGGCAAAAAATGCTGAGCGGGGGAACCACAAAACACAAAACAAACAACCAGAATAAATATTTTGTTGCTTCAGTTCCTTTTGTAAGGAATATGATTGAATACCAAAAAAGAGAAGATGAGGGTTATAACACATTAAGCAAATTATTACACTACAGAGAAGATTCGGGTGATATATCCTTGAAAGATGTCAAAGGTCTGTTTTTGAATTGTGGTATAGCATTGCAGGGAATAGACCCCGACAAAAAAATACAAGAGATTATCCTTGAGACCGCAGAACAATGCTCTAAGAGCAAAGGGAAATCTAGTATGATGCTAGAAGATAAAATTGTTCTATCTATTGCAATTAGAATTATAGCGGAAAAATGTATGGCAAAAAATCTTGCAGCAGAAAATATTTCTTTTGACCTCACCGGAACCGAGAAGGAAACTGGAAAATTATTTGGAAAATATAAAAAAGAATTCTCTGGCAAGAAAGATAAGGAAAAAAATATCAAAATACTAAAACAAGTAGTTTTAATGGTCCCGAGCAACATCCATCTAAATTCGTTCATGTACGAGCCAATACTGGATATGGGAGCAGAGGAATTGCAAAAGTTATACAGTAATGTAAAGGACCTTACGTGAACCCATCCAAATTATCAGAAGATTACGTGGTATTCATATGCGGTAGTTTTCTGAGCTACAAGGCAGAGAGTATACCTATTTAACCCTGGTATATTTTTGACCCCCGCGTCTTTTTCTTGACACACCCTCCCCCCAGTGGGTACAATAGAGCATGTCTACACCACATAATAGTGCGAAACGGGGTGAAATTGCCCCGAGTGTTCTCCTCCCCGGAGACCCGCTGCGGGCAAAGTTCGTAGCGGAAAATTTTTTGGATGCCCCGAAGTGTTATAACTCGGTGCGCGGAATGTTAGGGTACACCGGAACCTACAAAGGCACCCCGGTATCGGTACAAGGTACCGGGATGGGGATACCGTCGCACCTGATATACATCCACGAGCTCATGGAAACCTACGAGTGCAAGCGCCTGATACGCATTGGGTCGTGCGGGAGTATTCAGCCGCATATCGGAGTCAGTGAGGTAATAATTGCCATGAGCGCTTCCACTACCTCGGGAATAAACAGACGGCGTTTCCGCGGGTGCGACTATGCGGCCTGTGCCTCCTATCCCTTGTTGGCAACAGCGATGGAAAAGGCAAAGGCGCAAGGTACAAACGTACACGTCGGGAACATCCTGTCCGAGGACGAATTTTACGGCGATAACCCCGACCACTGGAAACTATGGGCGCAGTTCGGGGTATTGGCACTGGAGATGGAGACCAGCGGGTTGTATACCGAAGCTGCGAGGCTCGGTGCCGAGGCTCTGTCTATCCTTACTGTCAGCGACATGGTGGCCGGTAACTCCAACCACGCCAAAGACCTGAACCCGGAAGAGCGCGAAAAGAGTTTTACCAGCATGATGAAAATTGCGCTGGAAACCGCCGCTTCGTAACTATAATACCACCGGGGCACCCAAGCGGGGCGTTAGCGCACCGGGGACCGCGCGCCAGGCATGGCAACGGTGGCGGGTGCCTTTGCACCCGCCAGACTGCGCGGTGTTTGGAACCCGTAATTATACTTTCGCACAACCGCGCAGGCCAAGCCGGTGCCACGCCGACCCCGTGCGCGCGTAGCGCGCACGGGGGGGCGCCCGGTAAAAGAATAAAAATATATGCTATACTGTAAACAGGAGGCGGGGTATGAAATATAGGAGATTGGGGCGCTCTGGGCTGCAGGTTAGCGAGCTCTCTTTTGGGTCATGGGTGACTTTCGGCGATCAGCTGGGGATGGATGTGGCGAAAGAGCTGCTGTATACCGCTTACGATAACGGGGTGAACTTTTTTGATAACGCCGAGGCGTACTCGCAGGGGCAGTCGGAGCGGATGATGGGAAGTATCCTGGATGCAAGCGGGTGGAGGCGTGACAGTTATATTGTTTCGTCGAAGGTGTTTTTTGGCGCGGTGGATAAGCCGCGGGTGACGCAGCGCGGGCTGTCGCGGAAGCATATTTTTGAGGCGTGCCATCAGGCGCTGGAGCGGCTGCGGGTCGACTACCTCGATTTGTTTTTCTGCCACCGTCCGGATAGCGAGACACCGATTGAAGAGACCGTGTGGGCGATGAATGATCTTATCCGTCAGGGTAAGGTGCTCTACTGGGGGACCTCGGAGTGGTCGGCGGCGCAGATCATGGAGGGCTATGCGGTGGCGCGGAGCCAGAACTTGATTCCGCAGACAATGGAGCAGCCGCAGTATAACCTGCTGCACCGTGACCGCGTGGAAGGCGAGTACCGGGACCTATATGGGCGCATCGGGTTGGGGACTACTATCTGGTCGCCGCTCTCCTCGGGGGTGTTGACGGGGAAGTATAACTCCAAGAGCGTGCCGAAGGATTCGCGGTTGGCCCTGCCGGGGTACAAGTGGCTCCGCGATGCCCTGATGGGGGATGAGGCGTGGCGCATTGCCAAGGCCGTGCACCTGAAGGAGCTGGCGGATGAAATCTCTGTGGATATGGTGCAGTTGGCTATTGCGTGGTGTTTGAAGAATAAAAATGTCAGTACGGTTATCCTGGGATCTTCGAATGTTAACCAGCTGCGGCACAATTTGAAATCTGTAGATGTGCTGGGGCAGCTGACCGACGAAGTAATGGATAAAATAGACAAGGTACTGGATAACAAACCGCCGGAGCCGTCTATTTAGCTGACTGTGCCTGCGCAAGAAGGAGAGAGAGATGAAAGCGAGTGATTTGTTTGTAAAATGTTTAGAAGAAGAGGGCGTGGAGTACATCTTCGGCGTCCCCGGAGAGGAGAACGCCGACTTTATTATGTCGTTGAGCAAATCTAAGAAAATACGCTTTATCCTGACGCGGCACGAACAGGGCGCGGCGTTTATGGCGGAGGTGTACGGGCGGCTGACGGGGCACACCGCGGGGTGCCTGGGGACACTCGGCCCGGGGGCGACGAATCTGGTTACCGGGGTGGCGGATGCCAACATGGATAGATCACCGGTACTGGCGCTGACCGGGCAGGGCGGGACGTATAGGTTACACAAGGAATCACATCAGATTATGGATGTGGTTGGTATGTTTCGGCCCATTACCAAATGGGCGACGACGGTGTACAACGCCGATACCATACCGGAGATTATCCGGAAGGGTGTGCGGATTGCGCGCGGGGAGAAGCCGGGGGCGGTGCATATTGAACTCCCCGAGGATGTGGCGCAGGAAGATACTGAGGCGCGGGTTATACCGCCCGTACGGTACCGGCGCCCAGGGCCGGATGACAAAATAATGGACAGGGCATTTTCGGCGATCGGAAAGGCGAAGCGGCCGATTATCCTGGCCGGCAACGGGACGGTGCGCAAGCGTGCCAGCAAGCAGCTGCGGAAATTTTGTGAAAGTACCGGGATTGGGGTTATCAATACCTTTATGGCGAAGGGCGCGGTTGATATGGATGCGGAGTATTCGTTGTACACAATCGGGCTTGGGGCGCGGGATTGGCCTGCGGTTGCCATCGCTGAATCTGACCTGGTTATAACCATTGGGTTTGATATGGTGGAGTACCACCCGCACCTGTGGAACCCCGACGGGCGGTTGGATGTAATACACATCGACTTCCTGCCCGCAGAAATAGACAAAGATTATTCGCCCGAAGTAGAGGTGGTTGGGGACCTGGCGCACAGTTTGTGGATGCTCAACAACCGGCAGGCCAGTACACCGCTGCCGAAATTCGATTTAGATTATCAGCGCCGGGCGCGCAAAAACATGTGGGCGGATATCAGCGAGCACTCCGGGAGTGACGCCGGTGCGCCGCTGCTGCCGCAGAAAGTACTGTGGGATGTGCGGCAGGCGCTTGGCAAGGACGATATTCTGTTGTCCGACGTGGGGGCGCATAAAATGTGGATCGCGCGGTACTACCAGTGCCATCAGCCAAATACCTGCCTGATACCCAATGGGTTTTGCTCCATGGGGTTTGCGCTCCCGGGGGTGTTGGCGGCGCATCTGGTTAGCCCTGAACGCAAGGTTATGAGTATTTGCGGGGACGCGGGGTTTATGATGAACGTGCAGGAGATGGAGACCATCAAACGAGTGGGGGCTAACGTTGTGGTTATGGTGTGGGAAGACAAAATGTACGGGCTTATTGCGTGGAAGCAGATGAACCACTTCGGGTCGCATACGCCGTTGGAGTTTAACAACCCCGACTGGCTGCAGCTGGCACAGGCGTTTGGGTGGCGGGGGCATGTCGTCGATACAAGCAAAGACCTGCTGCCTACCCTGGAAGGCGCGCTGGCAGAAGACGGGCCGAGCCTGGTGGTGGTGCCCATTGATTACAGTGAGAACATGAAACTAAACAAACGGCTGGGTCAGATAACGTGCGATTTGTAATATGCGCGCGGACGGTGGGAGAATATGAATACAAAATATCGTCATTTAGTTATTAGCGGTGCCAGCGGGCATGTTGGTAATAACGTGTGCCGGCTTGCCCACGCGCAAGGGTACAAGGTGCGGGCACTTGCACACACCCCGGAACACATGGAGATGGGCCTGGGGGGGCTGGCGGTGGAGAAGATGCTGGGGGACATTAACGATAGCAGCTACTTGAACAAGGCCCTGAAAGGCGCCGATGCTCTGCTGCACCTGGCTGCGGTTATATCTATCGACGGAGACAAACAGGGGAAAACCGACCGGGTGAACTACCAGGGTACCAGGAAAATATATGCGGCGGCGAAGGCGGCGGGTGTTAAACGGGTTATTTATGTCAGCTCAATTCATGCGGTCGACCATGATGAAACATCGCCGGTAGTTGATGAGAGTTCCCCGTTGGCGGTAGATCATCCGATTGCCTATAACCGCAGCAAGGCACGCACACAGGCGTGGCTGGAGTCTGAGAACGACAGCTCTGCTGTTACCGTCAACCCGACGGGGATTATCGGACCGAACGACTTTATTCCCTCACAGAGCGGCGAGCTGCTGTTGAAATTAATGAATAATAAGATGCCGGCGGTCCTGAATGCCGGGTTTAATTGGGTAGATGTACGCGATGTCGCAGAGGGTATATTGTCGGTAATGGAACAAGGTAAGCAGAACCGGTACCTGCTGTCGGGGCACTACGGTACCATAAAAGAGATTTCCCGTATGGTGGGCGAGGTTCTTGGTAAGAAAACCGTTCAACGGACAGCGCCGATGTGGGCGGCAAAACTAAGTGCCCCGTTTGCGAAAGCCCTGGCGGGTATTACCAAAACACCCCCGCAGCTTACCAGTGAATCGCTGTTTCACCTGGAGCATTGTGGGAAAAATATAAGCCATGACCGTGCAGCCGGCGATTTTGGGTATTCGCCGCGCCCGCTGATACAGACCATCGGGGATACTGTGCAGTGGTTTTTGGACAATAACAGCCAGGTATAACCGGCGCCTGGCAAACGAGGACCGAGGCGTGCTTGTTGTCCAATACTCTCTTTGTTTCTGCATGAACATTAATACGCATTCTGCTATACTGTGATAATGATATTTTCAATAATTACCGCATCCTGGATGTTGATTGCGGTAGTGATGTTTTTTGTGCTTAAAAAGATGCCGGCGCCGTTTGGACGCTTTAGTAACGTGCGTTGGGGGAAAATGATTAGCAACCGGATAGGCTGGTCTATTATGGAAATACCGGCCCTGGTAGTATTTCCGTTAGTCCTGTTCCTGGGCCGGGGGTTGGAGTTATTTTCCCACCTGTCGCTGCTAATTTTTGTCGGTTTTTGGATTGTGCATTATTTTCACCGCGGCGTGGTATACCCGTGGAGGTTGTCGCGGAGCCGCCACCCCATTGCAATAGCCGTGGTGTGTATGGCGCTGGTGTATAACGGAATTAACGGTGTCTTGCTTGGATATCACTTTGGATTCATCTACACCATACCCGAGCCGACGACGTGGGTAATTGTACGGATGGCGGTTGGGGCTGCGATTTTTATCACCGGTATGGGGATTAATAATCACCACGACACGGCCCTGATTCGTTTGGGTAAAACAGGGGATGGGGGGTATCAGATTCCCCGGGTCGGGCTTTTTAACCACATCTCCGCGCCCAACCTGCTGGGGGAAATTATTGAATGGATAGGGTTTGCCGTACTGTGTGCGACGCTGCCTGCGCTGTCCATGGCGGTATGGACAATGGCCAACCTAATCCCGCGGGCAATACAGATACACGCCTGGTATATAGAGGAATTTCCAGATTACCCGGACCAGCGGCGTGCACTCGTGCCTGCGTTTGGGCACAAAGGTACCTGAGACAAGGCGCCGCAACATCGCCGTATGAGAACGTTGCCAACGACCGAGCAGGTAATTTGGATAACCGGCGCGAGTTCCGGTATTGGGCGCGAGTTAGCCTTGCGGCTTTCTGCGGCGGGCGCCCGGTTGATACTTACCTCCCGTGACACCCGGGCGTTGAAGGAGTTGCAAAAACGATGTCCCAACCCCGAAAATATTGCCCTCCTGCCGGCAGACCTGGGCGCAGACTTTGATCCAGCCCTGTTGGTCGAGCGGGCCGGGCGGTGTTTTGGGCGGAGCGTAGATGTCTTATTTTATGCCGCCGGAGTCAGCCAGCGCGCGGCAGCCAGCGCTCTCAACCAAAGTGCCGCCAACCAAATTATGCACGTGAACTTTACTGCTGTGCAAAAAATAACCGCAGCCCTGTTGCCGGTAATGCTGAAACAGCGCCAGGAGAGCGGCGGCGCTGGCGGAGGGGCAATTATTGCCCTGGGCAGTTTGGCAGCACATGTCAGCACCCCTGGGCGCTCGGTATATTCGGCCAGCAAGGCGGCCCTGCGCGCCTACTTTTTATCGGTGCATTCGGAGCTTGTACATACGCCCGTGCACATCCGCCTGTACACCATCGGGTTTGTCCGCACCAATATATCACTCGCCGCCCTGACTGCCGACGGCACCCCGCACGCCCGGATGGACGATAATCAGCGCACAGGAGTGTCGGTTGAGCGCTGTGTAACAAAGATGCTGCGCACGGCGGGTAATATCGGCGCAACATCTCCAAAACGCATGGAATATTTTATAGCCCTGCAGGCAAAAGGGCGCATAGCGTATGCACTGAGCCGTATTGCGCCCCGGGTTTTGGCGCGATTAATTGCGCGCAAAGAAAGCGGCACGACGTACCCCGAGTTATAGCTTGTTGATAAGCAGCGAGCAGCGCCCCGAAGGTATGGGCAGGGTTTTCTTCTTTTTTATATTTAAGATGTTGATGGTAAAGTAGCAAAGCTTATCTGCTATCAAGCGCGCTTCCCAGCCCCGGGGAGTTTTTTCACAAATAATCGAAATAGTATTGCGCAGCAGGTCTACTTTCTCGATACTTATCTCTTCAAGGTCGGGTACCGTCAAATCTACCGATTTCCGCGGAACGCTGTAGTTCAACCCAATAACGTTTTCGATAAGCAGAGTAATACCTGCCAGGCCTAACTCGGGAAGGTACCCGGCGCGGGGAAAATCGCGTTTACCGCTCCAGTATGCCGGCGCGCTCCCGTCGGGCCGGTAGGCCTCAAATAACCGATGGTAATGCTGCTGCGGCAGCGGCTGGTGCTTGCCGCGCTTACCTCCCGCGGCGGCAGTTGCGGCCGATGTACGTGCGGCAGCAAGAGCGGCGCTGCCTTTTTTCGCCCCCTTGCCGCCCGAATTTTTTGGCGCCCTTACCTTTTTGCGAATTTTTCCCGAGTCAATTTTGCCTGCAATGTCAATGATAGTGTCTAAATGCTTTGCTGCGATGTTGTGCGCGCGGCGGTACGCGGCGTACTGCTCCAATCCTTTTACCACCATAAAGGTATACAGGGGAAAAACGCTCCCGTTATACCCATTACCCTGGTCGCTAAAGGTGCTGTGGCTCCTGGATATCGTCGGAATTGCCATCTCGCCGCCAAATTCACGCTTGTTATCCAGGTGTTCGAGGAGCGAGACAAACCGGGATTCGTTTGGTATTTTAGCCAGCAGGGACCAAAAAGCCGCAACACTCTTTGTCTTTAGTTGTTTCCCTTTTTCGTCGAGGTCAAAGTAAAATCCCTGCTTATCATTCCACATCAATGAATTGATCTGACTACGAAGGCCAAAATATTTTTTCCGGTAACGGAACGTCAAATCTTTGTCATTAACTATACTGCCAAGCTCAGCCATGTAATGTGCGTTAATGGCTTGCTGCAAATTAAAATCAAGCGGATACTTTACCTTTCCGCGCGGACAATTATGCATCCCCATTGCCGCCAGGGGCACGGCATACAAACCATTTTCCTGCAGGGCAACTGATTCCAACCACTCCCAATACTTTTCCAGTATCACCAGCACCCTGCGGATACGTTTCTTGTCGTCCAGACATTTGTGATACAGGTTGAACTCAGCCCAGGAAAACAGCGGTGTCCCAAAACCGACGGGATTTTTATGCTGCGGCGAAAATTTTCCAGACGCAATATCGTAATTAGAGCGGATGGCGCCATCTTCCTCCTGGCGTTCGTAAAAATAATCAAGCTGCGAGACGACGGGGTAGCTTTTACGCGCAAATACCAAAAAGAAGGTTGATGTTATGGCATTAAGCTGACTAACGGTTTTGTCCGCGGTGCTGACGAATAACGTTTTTCCATCGGCGTCCTTACAAAGACCATTTTCAAGTTCCTGTTCACAGATCGACCACAATTCGTTATACACACGAGTCACGCCCCCTCTTTTGAATTTAACAACAGGATGTTCTAATTTCATTCGTTGAGCGGCCGCCGCCACCGGTTAATTTTTATCCGAATAACGTTTTAATATTAACACGCTATTGTGACCGCCAAACCCAAGCGAGTTTGACATAGCGTATTCCACCGGTCTCTCTACTCCGACGTTCGGCGTGTAGTTCAGATCACAATCTGGATCTGGAGTTTCGTAATTTATTGTCGGAGGTATAAAGCTTTCGCGCATAGCCTGTATACAGGCAATAGCCTCGGCAGCACCAGTGGCCCCGATCATGTGACCGTGCATCGACTTCGTCGAACTAATAGCAACCTTTTGCGCCGCCTCGCCAAAAACTTTTTTAATCGATGCAGTCTCTACCGCATCATTAATTTTTGTCGAGGTGCCGTGCGCGTTAATATAATCAATATCACTTGCCTTGAGGTTGGCTTTTGTCAACGCCTGCTGCATTGCGGTAATAACACCCACCCCATCTTTATGCGGCGCCGTTATGTGAAAGGCGTCATTCGTTGAAACACCCGAAAGCACCTCTGCGTATATCGGGGCCCGGCGGTTCATCGCGTGCTCGTAATCTTCCAGTACCAGAATTCCCGCGCCCTCGCCCAGGATAAATCCATCCCGATTCAAATCAAACGGCCGCGAGGCAACTTGCGGGTTATCGTTGTAGGAGGTACTGAGCGCATGAAGGGCGTTAAACCCGGCAACACCGAGCTCGATAAGAGCAGCCTCAACGCCGCCGGTAATAGCCACGTCAAAGTGCTCCTGCCGTATTCCCTCCAGACAGTGCCCAATGGCATCCGTACTCGATGCACACGCCGAGGCAATGGTATACACCGGACCCCTGCAGGAGTACTCCATGGCAATGCGCCCGGCAACCATGTTGGGAATTAGTTTCGGAATTGCAAACGGGCTAATCCGCAACGGTCCTTTGTTGTGTAGATCTGCAAATGTCTCCTGGATGGTTAAAAATCCGCCAATCCCCACCCCTAGTATTGCCGCAGTACGCTCCGGGTCGTAGTTGGTATCAGTTAACCCCGCGTCCGCTATAGCTTCGCGGCACGCCGCCACGCCAAATTGCGTAAACGGATCGGAATGCCGGGCCAGTTTCGGATCCATGTAATCCTTGGGATCAAAATCCTTTACCTCACACCCGATTTTGGTCTTGAATTCTGACGGATCGAAGTGGGTAATGCGCTCCACCCCGCTCTTCCCCGCACGCAGGCTCTGCCAAAATTCTTTTACTGTGTTGCCGATGGGGGTAATTGCCCCCATCCCGGTAATGACTACTCGTCTTTTAGATTTATTCATACCCCTACATGCCCAATCCTCCGGTCACATGCACCACGTGACCGGTGAGATACGACGAAAGATCTGATGCCAGAAACAGCGTGGCGTTGGCTACGTCCGCCGGATCCCCAATTCTACCCAACGGTATCTGAGTAGTTAGCGCTTCCCGCTGCTGATCATTCAGTTTGTCTGTCATTTTTGTACGGATAAATCCGGGCGCCACGGCGTTAACCCGCACGTTCCTGCTGGAAACTTCCCGGGCCATGCTTTTGGTAAACCCGATAACACCAGCCTTCGAGGACGAATAGTTAACCTGTCCCCCATTGCCAATTACCCCGACAATCGAGGCCACGTTGACAATCGCACCGGAGCGCTGCTTAATCATAGCACGCCCCACTTTTTTAGACAGGTAAAACACGCTGGTCAAATTAACCGACAGCACGCTGTTCCACTCGTCCGCGGTCATGCGGAACAGCAAATTGTCCCGCGTAATGCCCGCGTTGTTCACCAGAACATCAATTTTTCCAGCCTGCTCGGTAACAGCATCAACGCCGTCGCTGACACTCTGTTCGTCCGCAACGTTTACAGCGTGAAATCCAACCTGCACCCCATTCTCGGAGGCAACTTTTTTGTATTCCGCAAGTTCGTCGCCCTCCTGTAAATCAAAATAGTAAACAGAGGCGCCGTTCTTAAGAAACAACAATACCATCTCCCTACCAATACCCCGTGACCCGCCGGTCACCAACGCAACTTTATTTTGTAATAAACCCATATTATTTTCTCTCCTTTACGATTTAGTTAAAGTGTTAATCTCCTCTAATTTTCCAGCGCCCTTGCATGCAGGCAGCACTGCTGTCTGCGCGCCCTCTTCCTGCATTTGCTTAGCCAAACCCTTCCAGAGCCCCTGGAGGACGCTCCCCGGGCCAACCTCAAGCAGGGTACACATGCTTGTTCCCCCGCCGCGGACCGAATTATCTTTTAGTACGGCGCGTTGTTCCGCCACCCACTCTACAATTGATACCAACTGTTTTCCGGCAAAAACGCGCATGTCTTCCCCGCTGCCAACCCGCGCTGCGGTTACATTGGAATATATAGGTATCTTCGGGTCGGAGAAAACAAATCTCTCCAGCTCTTTGCTGTATTGCCTGTAGGCATCTTCCATGAACGAGGTATGAAACGGCCCCGAAACCCGCAATGGAACTACCCGCCGCGCCCCTGCGTCCTTACACGCCTGCGTCGCCGCCTCCAGGCCCTCACGCGTTCCCCCCACTACTGTCTGCACCGGGCTGTTCTTTATTGCAACAAACGCCTTGCTGTTATCCTGTACGCACCCGCTAACCTCATCGGCAGATAGACCAATAACCGCACACATACCCGACTTTCCGCCGTCGGTATCCACTTGCCTACTGACCTCCTCCATGATGCTGCCGCGCACCTGCACGCAGCGCAATGCGTCTTTCAGGGTCAGGACCCTTGCCGTCACCATCGCCGCATACTCCCCAAGACTGAATCCAGCCGTAGCCGCCGGCGCCAGCCCGGCCTCCTGCAGCACTACCGCCGCCGCCAAATTGACTACCGTGATGGCAATCTGCGCCTTGTCGGTTGCCTGCAAATCCTCAGCACTGCCGTTGAACACCAGGTCGGCAACATCAAAAGGCGCCGCCGCCGTTGCCGCAGTAAACAGATCCCGCACGCTCGAATTGGCATCGTAGAGATCCTTACCCATTTCGGGATATTGCGCCCCTTGACCCGGGAAAAAATATATATAATCCACTAATGATAGTATAGATTGATTTACCGAATATGTCAACTATTCAGAGCAAAAATTTTCACCCTGTTGGGTTAGAGGGGGCACCCTGCCCCCTCGCTGCAGCCAGCGTGCCGCGCAAGCGCGGTACCAGGCGCCTACCCACGCGCCGCGTGGGTACGGGCTCCGTTCACACTCCGCCCGCCGGCGCCTTCGCTTGCTTCCGCTACCCCCGGTCGCCTTGGTAAGGCTTGCGTCCTACCCGCAGCAGTGGAGCGCAATGCGCCGCTACCGCGGCGCCAAGAAGCAGAGGCTACCCCCGGTCGCTTCTGTAAGGCTTGCGTCCTACCCGCAGCAGCAGTGTGCAATGCCCCGCCGCCTAGTCTCCCCCCGGTACCCAGAGTGCCCGTTCGCTGACAAGGTACCCGCAGACACAGTCATGGGGGTGGCGGGGAAGATAGGAGACAATTATCTGGTGATAACAGACACCCACTAGAACAACCCCCGCCCCCGCCGCTCTCGACAGAGTTCTGTCAAACCACCCGCCCCCGCGCCCCAACCTGGTTCCGTTGTGAGAAAAGAGCAGCCCCGGTATAAGCACCAGCGCCCCCGCCCCGATAGTAACGCCCCCCCGTGCCTCGCCGCCGTCACCGCGCACCACCACCTCACCCCCGCTCTCCAGGGAGGCCGCACAGTACACATACTCCCCCCCGGGATGCGGGAGCGCCAGCTGCTTCCCCCCTTGCAGCGCGCATATATTGGCCGCGCTAATATCAATCTCGTCCCCCAGGGGCAGGTAGCTGCAAACCTGATTACTGATACCCCACAACCGGCTCTTTGTCAGCAGCGCGCACACCCGCGCCGAGCACTCCTCCCGCTCCTGGGGGGAAATGCCGGCAAGACGCCGCCGTGCCATTGCCCGAAGGTGCCGCTTACTGTCCCGGGCGCTGCCTGCGGTGCGGGTACGGGAACCCCCGCCCCCGGGAAGCAGGTGGGGTGTATGCGCGGGCGCTTTTTTCATACTTGTCGATTATAGCACGATACCAAACCCCCCGCTCCTCGCGCTCTTGCACTCAGTGGCTGCGGTGTCAGCGGGGTAATTTGCGGTTTATTGCAGCAACGGTGCGCAGTGCCTGATGAGCCTCCGCCGCAGATGCGTGCGGCCCCGTCCCGCCGTCGGCACAGCGCACGGCATCATCCAGCATGTTGGTAAAATACCCCGTCGGTCCGTCAAAACCCTCTTTCTCTACACCCAGGGAGCGGTACCCCTGGTAGTGCGGACTGGAAATTGATCGACAGTACCGGTAGGTGCCGTTGCCGATGGTAATGGCCCCGCGGGCAAAGCTGCAGTGGAGCTCAAAGACAAGGTGATCACGCCCGTTGCCGGCGGTGATAATTCCCGGCGTACCATCCGCCTCCCCGCCCCCGCGCAGGCGCGTGTTGATGTGTGCGGTTTGGGATGCAAGCGCGCCCTTGCAGGTAACACGCCCAACGCAGAGGTTGGCAGAGAAGACAAACCGCAGTATGTCAACGAGATGGCACCCGTCATGCCAGAGCATGGCGCGCAGCGGAGTGGTAACCCCAAAATACAGGGTAGCGTGAAAAGAGAGCAGGCGCCCGTATTTCTGCGCGGCAATATCCCTTTGTACGGATATCCAATCGGCAGAGTAACGGCGCTCGTGGTTGATTACAATAGTCGGAGATTGCCGGCGGCGGGCGAGCCTGACAATTTTTGCACTCTGGCGTATGTTGGGCGCCAGAGGCTTTTCGCACACTACCACCCCGATGGCATGCTTTTCTGCAAGGCGTAAATAGTAATAATGGCTATCGGGGTGGGTGGCGATGACAAGTACGTGCGGGCGGGTAACGGTAAGCAACTCCTCGGCGCTGGAAAAATCTGTACGGACACCCCCCCATCGGCGCGAAAACTCCCGCCCCGCCCCAGGGTCGGTATCGTACCCCCCGGCTAACCGGCAGCGTTTATTTGCCGCGATTGCCCCGGCGTGGCTGGCGGGCTTTTCGCGATTACCATCATCCTCAAAAGAGCTGGCGACCCGCCCCAGCCCGATAACCGCGCATGTTAGTGTTTTTCCCATATCTCACTCGTTTAGTGTGTATCACCAATAGAAAAGAGAGGTGATGTTATCTGTGTACAAAAGAAGCGTGGAGGGCGTTACAGTCTATCGCCGCGCCGTGAAAATGCATCCGGGTACCCGAGGGAGCGTATCCACGTCAGCAGAGAGCCGCGCTCGTCATTATTCAGGGGACCGACGAGAACGCGGTTCAGGTTGTCGCGCAGCTTCCCGTTTTTGTAGACAAATACATTGTAGCTTTCCCGCTGAAGCTGCGTCAGAATATCCTCCGCGGTATTCAGGTCGCGGAACGCACCGAGCTGCAGGTAGTAGGAGTTGTTATCCAACGACTCTGGGCCCTTTTCTGGAAGAGTGATGGAGGGAGCGGGGCGCGGGTCGGTGGCCTCCAGGGTCAGGAGGCGCTCGGAGGTTACCGGTGCGATGGGCGCAGGTGCGGGGGGCGCAACCGGAGAGACGGGATCGTCTTTGACATCAATGGTGTTGTCGGGGTACTGCTGCGACGGAGTGGGGAGCAGGGGAGAGGTTTCGGTACGGGCATTTGATAGTGATTCGTGCACATCAAAATCGACGGGATCCGCGGCAATCTCTGGCTCGGGCGTCGGTTCCGGTTCGGGTTCCGGTTCGGGGTCCGGTTTGGGTTCAGGTTCCGGGACAAGGGGGGAGGTGGGCAGCGTCTCCGGCTCAGGTCCGGATTCGGTAATAACGGGCGGTTGTTCCCCGACATCAGGTTCTTCGGGACGTAATGCCGGCGGGGTCAGGAGCGCGGAGTCATACACCGGTGTATCCGGCCGCGAGGTGGGGTCTTCGGGACGCAGTCCGGAAGATTCTCCCCCCGGGGCACGGTCCCTGGCCGAAGGGTTGAGGTAGGGGATTTGCGACTCTGCCGAAATACCCTCGGGGGCAGAGAGGGGTGTCTCCGAGCCGGATCTGCCTGCCTCGGCTGCAGCATCTGTGATAACGGGATTCTGCGGATCGGGGTTGAGATAGGGTACCTGGGACAGAGACAGGGGTTCCGGGGGTGAGACAAAGGGCTCGCCTCCCGAGCTTGGGGCAGCGGCGGTCGAAGATGCGGCGCCGCGCCGTACGGCAGGCGTATTATACGGCGATATTAATCTTTCTACCGGTGTGCGGGGTTTATCGAGGGGCGCGGCGGGAAGCGAGCCGTTGACAGAGGGGACGGGGGTTCCGGGCACGGGCTGCTGGACAGCGGGTTGCGGGAGAGATGTCACCGACGGGAGGGCTGACGGAGCGGGGTCGCCGGCAACCGGTGCGGGGGCAGCAGAGACGGAGGGCGCGGCACTGGTGCCGTTAGCGGCCGCCGACCTGTTGCCCCTGGATACCGGGAGAAGATCGATGCTTTGACGGGTATGGGAGGCCGGCGGAGTGAGGGTGACGTTACGGTCTACCGTCGGCAGAGGTTCCGAACTGCTGACAGGATCAAATTCCGGTACTGCCGAACGGTCCTGCAGGGATGCCTGCGTCAGAGGCGGGGGACTGGGTGGTGTAGACAAGGGAGGAGACGTCAGGGGTTGCTGTGCGGGCGCGGAGTAGATGGGAGGGGTTACTGGTTTGCTGGCGGGAGATTGGCTGGCCACCGGGGGGGTGTAGGTTGGAACGGGCTGCCGGGGCGGAGCAGCAGGGGGGGCTGCCTGCTGGGCAACCCTTGGGGGTTCCTGGGAGAATTCTGCCAATGGGTTAATGTCGCTGTCGGGGTGGAGGGCGGGTTCGGTGAGAGTATCCAGGCGGCGGGAGCTGTTCCCGATCGGGTTTACCCGCACCTGTGCGGCAAAGCGCGGATTAATACCGAGTGTCTGCGCCGCGGTGGGAGACAGGACAATAAACACCGAACGGTCTTCTTTTCTGCCAATAACAGTAAGCTGGGTGCTTCGGTTGTTTTCCAGGTTGGTAACCTGGACGATTGTATTCGGGGCGAAAGCGTTTGCCAGACCCCACTGGCCTTGGTTGGGAAAATCGGCGGCGTAGCCGGCAATAGCGCCGCCGGTCCATCCGGTTTGGCTGCTGGCAGGATCACCAATTACCGTAGCGAGTAAAACAAACAGGACCCAACGGGCTGCCCGGGTTTTATACCGCCGATTTTGGCGATGCCCGCGGGCTAATGCTTGGCGATTCATATTTTCATGACTATCCACGCCGTTATCATCGGCCAATTATGGCAGCGCTGTTAGTATTTCCTTGACAATATTTTTTCCCAGGTTTTCGGCGGAACCCCGGGATGAACGTTTGTTTGCGTTCGTTACATTTATAATGCTGTCAGCCAGATTTCCCGGGCGGGCAATTTCGATTAATGTGTAGTTTCCGGTAAAGGCCGCTGGGCTGCCGTCGGCGGCTGTGTTGCTGCCTTTTATTGCCGAGCAGTCAATAAACAGAAGGTGGTCGGCGCCGATATCATCTGCCAGACTACGGAGCCACAGGTTTTCCTGGTGGGTGATCAGCTCGGGGATGAGTCTGGTTGGCAGTGCGTTGAGTGCAATGTACCCGTTATTGAACAGATGGGTCATGGCGCCCTCTTCTACCGCTATGCGTAATGTCTCGTTCAGTCCGGCGGATTGGACGTAGACCATGACGGTGGCACCGGCGCCATCAACCCTGACTGCGGTTACTGCGAGCAGGGCTGCAAATATTAATTTCTTATGGAGGTTCATTATATGATTGTCGGCTGTCTGGGGTGATTGTGTAACAGGGATTATATTGGCGTCAGACAACGCATTGAGCTTTGGTGCTGCAGAGGTAGGTGCATGCTTTACGAAAGCGCCGGGGGTAGCGTCTGTTGTTGGCGCCGCTCTGCGGCGCATTTGGGATTGCTGTATTTCTGTTTATGGCTTAATATCTTTACAACTTTGACGGGGGGTAGCGGAAGACAGTGAAGTGTGCGGCGGGCGGAGTGTGAACGGAGCCCGTAACCTGCGCCTGCGCAGGTTAGCACACTGGTACCGCGCGCAGCGCGGTACGCTGGCTGCAGCGAGGGGGGCCGCGCCCCCCTCCTAAAAACTCAAAAAATATAGACCATTGGCGCACGAGGGGTGTAGCAATAATGGGGTATAATAGCGTATAATTTCCCATAGAATGATAAAACAGTCTGGAAGACTCTTTATCGTCGGTGCGGGGTTTGCGGGGATAAGCATCGCCACCGAAGTGAGAGAGAAGCAAAGCGGGCCGCCTATCGCCGCTTTTATCGATGATGACCGCGATAAGATAGGCACGGAGATAATGGGGGTGCCGGTGCTCGGTCCGATACGGCAGAGCACAAAGCTGCTCAGAACCAACGCCAACGATGAGGTCCTGATAGCGATCCCGAGTGCCAGTAGGGCGCGGTTGCGGACTATCTATAAGCAGCTGGAGATAGTTGGGTTTCGGCGAATCAGGATTGTGCCGGCGCTGTCGCAGATTGTCGGGAACGGGGTGCACCTGGCCCTGACGCGTGATATTAACCCGGATGATTTGCTGGGGCGGACGCAGAACCGTATAGAGCTTGGGAGCAGTTTGCGGTACGCGCAAGGTAAGCGGGTGCTGATAACAGGAGCCGGGGGGAGTATCGGGAGCGAGCTGGCGCGGCTGCTGCTGTACGGCGGCGTTGAGCGCCTGTACCTGCTGGGGCACGGGGAGAATAGTATTTATGAAATTAACAGTGAGCTGCGGCTGCTGCAGCGGGAGAAGGTGGGGGTGCAGACCGATATTGTGCCCATTATCGGGGAGCTCCAGGATGGCGAATATGTTGATTATATATTCCAGCAGCTGAAGGCCGATATTGTCTTTCATACCGCCGCACACAAGCACGTGCCGATGGCGGAGCAGAACCCGGTGTCGGTGGCGGCGAATAATATATTCGGTACGCTCAATGTGGTGGAGAGTGCGTCGCGGCATGGGGTGAAAAAACTGACGTGTATATCCACGGATAAGGCGGTGGACCCGCTGGGGGTCTATGGGGTTAGTAAGCATATTGCCGAGCAGATTGCCCTGTCGTATAACGGTATTGTTGTGCGCTTTGGGAATGTGCTGGGGTCGCGGGGGAGTATTATTCCGCTGTTTCAGCGGCAGATTGAGCACGGCGGCCCGGTGACGGTTACCACTCCGACGGTTAAGCGCTACTTTATGACTATTTCCGAGGCGGCGGCGCTGGTGCTGAAGGCGTGCGGGGTGGGGAGCCGGGGGGAGTTGTATCTGCTGAACATGGGGGATACTATTGCCATCAAGGAGATTGCCGAGCAGCTGATTGGGCTGTATGGGTACCGGGCGAATAAGGATATTGATATTGTCTATACCGGGCTGCGCAAAGGGGAGAAAGAGCAGGAGAGGCTGTATGGGGTGAACGAGGAGCTATCCAGGGAATATGCCGAAGGTATTCAGCAGATCCGTTATGCACCGATTGCCGATAAAAAATTGAAAAAAACACTCGACGCGCTTCGTCCGATTTGTTACCTGGATAGCAAGCACAAAGAGGTCTACCGCGACCCTATTGCGCTGCGGGAAGCGTTGTCGGTCTATTGTCCGACTCTAGAGTACAACGATGTGCCCTCCGAGGTTGGCGCCGAGAGCGGCGCTGAGAGCGGCGCGGAGAAAAAGAGCGGGCGCGCGTCTGCGCGGGGTGCGGGGCGTAAGCCGTCCAAGGCCAAAGCCGCGGCCTCCTCCTCACGGGCGGAGCGGGGGCGGCAGAACCCTGCAGTTGCGGGCGGATAGTGAAAGCGATACCATTTGCCCGCGCTGCCCTGGGGGGGGCGGAGTTACGCGCGGCAACACGGGTAATCAAGAGCGGGTGGCTGACATCTGGGAGAGAGTGCGCGCGGTTTGAAGAGAAATTTGCGCAGCTATCCGCGCTGCCTGCGGGCGCGGGCGGCGGCGTGGGCGGTGGCGGCAGCGGCGGGGCGTCTGGTGCATCTGGGGAAACCCCTGGGTCGTCTTCCCGGGCGCGGGTGCCCACGGGTATTGCGGTAAGTTCGGCGACGGCCGGGCTTCATGTTTCTCTGGCGGCGCTGGGGTGCGGGGAAGGTGATTATCTCTTTGTGAGCCCGTATACCTTCACGGCGAGTGCCGCGGTGGGTTTGTATGCCGGTATGAACCTCTGTTTTGTGGATATCGGGGGGGAGGGCGGCGGGGGGTATAACATTGACCCGGGTATGCTGCGCAAGGCCGTAAAGGGCGTGCGGGACAGGGTGGGCAGCGCGCCAAAATGCGTGATAATGGCCGTGCATATCGGCGGTGTCCCGTGCGATATGGGTGCCATCACCCAGGTTGCCCGCGATTACTCGTGCGTGGTGGTTGAGGATGCCGCGCACGCCCAGCCCCTTCGCGGCGAGGGCGGGGCACTGGGGGTACGGGGGGATTGTGTGGTGTTTTCGCACTACGCCACCAAGCCGATTTGTGCCGGCGAGGGCGGTATGATTATTACCCATAGTGCCCAGACGGCAGCAGATATTCTGCAGATACGCGACCACGGTATGGACCGCACGTTATGGCAGCGCACCGGGAGTGCGCAGGGCGGCGCGGACAGCAAGGCGGGGCGTGCGTGGTGGGACTACGATATTGTCAGTCTGGGGTATAAATACAACCTTGCAGATATTAATGCCGCGATAGGGTATGAGCAATTATGCCGTGCTGAGAAGTACTACCGCAGGCGTTTGGCTATTTCCGAATATTATCGGGAAAAACTAGGCAAGTGCGGGTGGCTGACCCTGCCGGCTGCAAACCCGCTGAGTTCGTGGCACCTGTTTCCTGTCCGTGTCAATACATCCCATAAAAAGCGCGATGAACTTATTGGGTATTTGACGGAGCGGGGTATCGGTGTTTCGGTGCACTACCGTCCGTTGCACACGACGACGTTTTACCAGAAGCACTGCGGGGTCCGCGACGGTGATTTTCCCAACGCACTGTCGCGCTGGCAAGAGAGCCTGAGTTTGCCAATTTACCCGGGGCTGTCAAACAAACAGCTTGCCCGCATTACCGCCACGCTGCTGTCCGTTTGACGTGCGCCCGCGGGGGGGTTATACGGAAATGTCTTTATCCAGGATGGTGTCGTAGTCTTTGATGTACGGCTGAGAGACAATGTGCTGGAGGGCATCAAAGGTCTCCTCAAAGGAGTCGAAACGGACGGCATCAAACAGTGAGACCTCGGAGGAGCCCTTGTGGGCCCCGTCCGTCGGCCAGTCGGCGAGGGTGGCAAGGGGGAATTTTATCATGTGCCGTATTTGTGAATCGCCCACGCCGTGGTCGCGTAGGTATTTGCCGAACGATATGTCGGCGGTACTGGCGACCTCCCGGGGGGTCTTGTAGAGAAAACACATACCGTCACGAATTTGCTCCAGCGGGCTGTGCGAGTAGTGGAAAGAGCGCTCCTGTATTCTTTTGTCCTTGACGATGCCTTCTTCGAGAAGCGACCGCCATATTCTCTGGGCAATGTCTGCAAAATATTCATACGGCAGGTTGATACGGAAGAGCATGACGGCGAAATCGCTGATAAAGTGACGGCGGCGGGCCAGGGCGGGGATGTCGTAATTGACAATGTAATACCCGTGGTAGCGCTTGATAGTTTGGCCAAAGATCATCATATTGTCGGGGTCGTCTACCCAGACCTGGAACAGCTCCTCTGAGGACATGCCCAGTTTGTCTTGTGCCTCAAATCCGCCGACAATTTCCGCCTTGTCAAAGTCGGTTTTGAAGTATTCACTGAAGCGCTCCTGCATAGTTGACGTGAACGCCTCCTTGCCTTGCAGGGCGAAGTGAAGCTTGAGGGCGTAGTATGATTCAAAGTGGCCGCCGTTGCGGAAAACGTCGTTGGGGATGTTTGCGAGGTAAATCAGCTTTATTTTTTGTTTATATTCCGGCTCGCGGCAAATGATGCGTAAAATGGCGCTTTCGCTCATGACGCCGTTGGCCTCGGGACGCAGGGCGATAAAGACATCTTGTGCGTTCTGGTCGTCAGAGGGACCCTCGTAGGGCACCAGTATGGTGGGGTTGCGTTTGTGTCTATCTGGTACTGCCATCTGAGTTGCCCAGGAATGCGGCGCACGCCTGCTCAATATCGAGTTCACAACAGGAAATCGGGGTTTGAATGTTCCATGAGTCAAGTACGCGCGGATGGAGCTCGCCGATAATCCCTACCTGTTGGGTATCTACAATTATATGCGCCTGTCTGCCTGCTATGAACCGGGAGTCTGTGCTCTCCTGGAGGGTGTAGGGAATGTTCAGGTAGTAGAGCAGCGCCGACAACCGGTCGTTGGCGGCGGTAAAGTTTTCGCTGTTTGAGGCGGCGAGAAATGCCGCGGCAGTGGTGGTGCGGGAGCCGTACGATTGCTTTTTGTCGACGACGGCTATTTTCCCGACCTCAAATATTTTGTGGGGCAGCACCGCGTGCGCCGATGCCCGCTCGACCCGCAGGAGACTGGGGATGATAGAGTTCCGCAGCGAATCGTGCTGCTCGCTGCGCGGATTGGCAATCCGCAGCAGGGCGGCGTTGGCTTCCTTGTGCTCCTGTTCGGGGTACATGTTCTCTATCCACTCCGAGCTATTAACCAGATAATGGTTAATCATCTCCTGAAACCCAAGGCCGACCAAAATAGATACCACCTTACGGGAGAGCATTTCCACAGGAAGCAATTTACCGATGGTAAAATCGGTCATTGTCTGCGGGGTAAATTTTTCCAGCCCAATGCCAATCATGATGTCTTCGCACACGTCGACTTCGTGCATGTAGTCGTTGCGCCACGGGGGAAGGGTAGCGGATAGGGATGCCCCTGTTGGTACGCTCCCTGTAGCGCCGCGTTCTTTCTCCTGGACGGCAGTGACCCCCATTTTCTGCAGACTGTGCAGGGCATCTGCTGTGTCAATCTCTGTCCCAAGGCGCTTGCCCACGCCGCCCATGTCCACCGAGACGGGGGTGTGGAAATTATATGGAGTACAGTGGGTGCTGCCGAATTCCGTCTCGTATGGGTAGGTGATACCCACCGGCAGTATCTCATACCCGTAGTCGGCAAAGTCGCACGCAACAATATTACCCGCGGTATATACCAACTCCGGATTATCTCCCGTTAACTCTACAAACAACGTACTGTCACCCACCTGCACGGCACCCAGCCGCGCACTGTTAATTATCGGCGGCATACTCAATACATCTTTATTATTATCCACAATAAGCGGATAGAGGCTGTTACCGGATATAATGCCCCCGTACTCCCGTCCTTTGGGGTGCTCCTGCAAAATTTTCCTGAGACTCATGTCACGGGCATCCCCCAGGGGGGCGAAGCTGGTTTTGTCAGGGTCGGCCCCGTAATACCGAATAGGATATTGGAGTATGTCCGCCCGGTAGATACCCATGGCAACAGATTGCCGCTTGCGCCCATAGGCATCACAGAGGCGTTCCTGGATATCAATCATCTCGACTAACTGCGCGTCCGTCAGGGGCTTCCCCCGTACCTCAAAGGCGCAAATATACGGACGGATATCCCGGATGTTTTTATCCACAATTACCTGCCGCTCCTCGCACGCCTGCTGGGCGCCGCGTGTTGAAAAAAACGGATAATTGTGCTGGTGCCCACGGTAGCTCCGAAGCTGCCTGGTCAGCCCCGCCGCCGACCACAAGTCCGGGCGGTTGGTGTCGTTGAGTTCAATTTTAATATCACCCCCGCCCCCCGACGCATCGTCATATTCATCAAGCTCGGCTTTGGCAACAGGCAACAGCTCCTCCAGCTCCGAGCGCGACGGACGCTCCCCGAGGAGTGAGTAAAAAAGTTCGGCACTGGTATTAAATTTCGGCATACTCTACTCTACCTGCAAACGGACGCTCTCAAGGTTGGTGGTGAACAGCTCCCGTAAATCCTCTAGCCCTAGTTTTATCAATGCCATGCGGTCAATCCCCAGCCCCCAGGCAATAACCGGCACAGTGATGCCGAACGGCGCGGTAACCTCAGGGCGAAACACCCCGGACCCGCCCAGTTCGAACCACCCCAGTTGTGGGTGCTTTACATGCACCTCCACCGACGGCTCGGTGAACGGAAAGTACCCGGGGACAAAGCGCACATCGGTCGCCCCGGCAATCTCAACCGCAAAGGTGCGGAGAAGCCCAAGCAGCGTCCGCAAGTTAACACTTTCACCCACCACTATCCCCTCTGTTTGATAAAAATCAGAGAGATGGGTTGCATCAATCTGGTCGTTGCGGAAACACCGCACAACCCCGAAGTAGCGCCCCGGGTTTTTTACATCGTGCAGCTGTTTGGCAGAGAGCGCCGTCCCCTGGCTACGCAGAATGAGCCGCTTGGTAAAATTTTTGTCAAAACTGTAGTGCCACCCGCGGCTCCCGCACCCCGCCCCGGTACTGTGCACCGCCGCCACGCTATCAACCAGCTTCCCAGGCAGCCCGCTTGCGTGCGTCGGACTGTTCAGCACGTAGACATCATGGGTACCCCGGGCGGCGTGGAATTGCGGCATATACAAGGCGTCGCAATTCCAGAATTCCGTCTCCACCAACGGCCCGTCAAATTCCTCAAACCCCAGGGCAACCAGCTGATCCTTAACGTCCCGCAGATACTGGGCGTAGGCGTTGGTACGCCCCAACAGGGTCCGGCTGGCCGGGATGTTGATGTTGTAGGCACGGAACCGCTTCCCCTTCCAACTGCCGTCACGCAGGTGCTCTTTGGTCAGCGCCGAGATCTCATCGCCGCTAATACCGGCGCGCTGCAGCTCCCCTTGCACCGCACTCCCGCTCTCGGTCAGCTGATAGTGGGCGTCGGTCCGCTCAATAAGCTTAAACAGCGCCGACCCCGTACCGCGCTTCTTGCTAACCTCCTCCAGGAGGGCAAGCTCGTCTTTGTTCAGTTCATCGGACACCAACCCCACTGCCGCCGCGTCACCGCCCCCCGCCCCCGCAGCCAGCGCAACCGCCCGCTTGACCAGCCCGGTAAGCGCGGTAACATACCCCGGGGGCTCCGCGCTAACCAGCACCGCCTGCCGTTCGTCATTTAAATCAACCACACCAGCGTGGCGCAGCTTCCCAAACGCACTCCCGACATCGGACATCTCCATGCCGCTTTTTTGCGCTATCTCGGGCAGCGTCGCCACCGTGTGCTCGCGCAATGTATCAATGATACGCATCTCCGGCAGCCCCGCCCGCCCCGCCTCGTGTGCCCGCTCGGTAGGCATGAATATTTTCCGCGCCCGCTTGCTTGCGGTAACCAGACACCCGCGCTCAAGGAGCCAGCTCACCGCCTGCCGCACCTGCCCCGAAGGTATGCCGAGCTTCTCCTGCATCCCGGCAACGTCAAACGCCTCGCCGCCGTCAACGCAAAGCAGCATCTTGCTCTCCAGAGGATGCAGGGTATCTATACGTATACTCATATTGTATGGAGGATAGGGGAGTCGAACCCCCGACCTATTGATTGCGAACCAATCGCTCTACCACTGAGCTAATCCCCCCAAACCTATCGGCATATTGACGCCAATATAGTATATAATACCAAAAATTACAAGGGGATGTCTAACTGTTTTTAGCGTGTAGAGTTTAATTTGGGCGCTACCCCCGCGGGCCCGTGCCCGCGGGGGCCGGCGTGCTCAGGGCTTGGCCGCCGACCGGAAACAGTAAAGATACTCCCTGGGGACACCGCGGCGTCCGGCACCGCCAAAGGGCGGTGCCACCCTTCCCATGCCTAGCGCGGCGCTCCGATGCAGGTATTGTATTCTTGCGCTCGCAGAAAAAAAATATTACAATAAGAAAGAGTGATGTGAAAGACATCACGGGAGGAGATACGATATGAATAAATTGTTTACAGGTGTTGCGGCGGCGGTTACCGTTGGGGCACTGGTTTTAATCGGCTGTCCTGATGACAGCACAGGAGGCGGCGGCGGATTCACTCAACTGGGACGGTGTGAAGCACCCGCGAGTGGGAACAGCTCGGTTTTAAGGACATATGCTGATGGAGATTATACAGCATGCAGCTCGCTGCCATTATTGGCAGAGTCTCCTTTTGGAGCCCGTAGCGAATCAGGTACGGCTACTTTCACCGAAATTAACGACGGGGCAAACGGAACAAGCAAGGCGCTCTCGATGAATGTAACCACTGGCACCGATGGTCTGGAAACTGCCGGTATGATAACTTTTAAAGACGACATTAATGTGTCTGGAAAGGCGCTGCGCTTTAGTGTTAGATCGCCCGCATCCGCAGACGGCGCTGCTGGTTTAACAGGCGGTATTGGTATAATAAGAGTCGGTTTGGAGACAGTTGGTCAAACAGAGGGCTCTAGCCTAAACGAAATAAGAAGCTACCGAACCAATCGCAACCTCGGAGTAGTATTTTTTGTTAACGACGGCACCTGGCAAGAGGTAGCGATTAATTTTAATGAGGATTGGTTTTCTTTCGCGGGCTCAAACATTACAGCGACTACGGTGCGCTCAATTGCCTTTAACCTTGCGGCAAGCACAAACGGTGATGCCAATGGATTTGGAGTACAAACGTTCGACATCGACGAGGTCCGCTTTGAAGAAGTTGCCCCCAACTGTACCGCCCCCGCCGCGGGTACCGCGTCGTCGGTAGATTTAATCTGGGGAGACGTTGCCTATAACAACTGCGCCGCAATTAGCAGCACGGGATTTTATGGAATGGTGCACGTACCAACAAGGAACGCGGAAAGCCGCCCGCGCAGCCCATTTGCTTTTCTTTCAGGCACTCTTGGGAGAGGGGTCTCTGGTTCGCCCCTGTTTACTAATATAACCCTGGGCAGCGGACATTCTACCTACGCATACGGGATTGCAGATTTTAATGAAGATTACGACGCAACTGGCAAGGCATTGAAGTTTTCAATCAAATCCCCTGCTGCAGATTCGGGAGGTATTAACAACATTGATATATTTTTTGAGGGCGAAACAGGCGGACCGGGTGCCCGCACGAACACTGTCAACCAAACATTTACCAACAACGGTACCTGGCAAACAGTATCGGTGCCCATCAGTAGTTTTACCTTCTCGGCACCCGGGGTGTCGCTGGCTACCATACGGCGGGTTGTGTTCTCGTTGGTTGATTCCGACGGGCTCAGCACCACCGGCGTTGGCGCCCAGACGCTTGATATTGATGAAATCCGCTTTGAGTAATTAGAGCGGATCTCAGACAAAAAAACCCACGCGAGCACGTACCGCGTGGGTTTTTTATTGCTACTGGCCCTGAGGGACGAACCGATCAGAGCCCCCGCGCCCCCGCCCCTCGCGTCAATACCGGCTTTTACAGCGCGGCAAACCCCGCCCGAAGGTCATCAATGAGGTCGTCTGCGTCTTCAATGCCGACAGATACCCGGATAAGCGAATCGGTAATACCTATTTTTTCCCGCTCGCTCACCGGCACCGAGGCGTGCGTCATAATCGCGGGATGCTCAATCAGAGTCTCCACCGCCCCCAGGCTCTCCGCCACCGCCATAATAGACAGCGACGCCAAAAACCGCTTCGCCCCCGCCAACCCCTCGCTGGGCAGCTCGAAGGTCAACATCCCCCCGGCGCCGCGCATCTGCCGTTCAAACAGCTCCCGCTGCGAAAACCCCGGCAACCCGGGGTACCGCACCCGCTCCACGCCCCCTTGGGCTTCCAGGAACTCGGCAATTTTCAACGCATTTTCGCTGCACCGCTCCATCCGCAGGGGCAATGTCTTTATACCGCGCAGCAGCATATAGCTGTCAAACGGCGAGAGCACACCCCCGCTGCTGTTCTGTACATACCACACCCGCTCGGCCAACTCCTCGTTGCCGGTTATCACCGCGCCCCCGACACAGTCACTGTGTCCGCCCAGATATTTCGTACCGCTGTGCACAACAATATCCGCACCAAACCCCAGGGGGTTCTGGAAATAGGGACTGGCAAAGGTATTATCCACCACAACCAGCACCCCGGTATCTGTACCCGCGCTCCCGCTTGCGTGCGCCATTTCGGAAATAGCGGTAATGTCGCAGAGTTTCAACAGCGGATTCGTGGGCGATTCCAGCCAAATAAGACGGGTACGGGGCGTCATCGCGTCCCGTACTGCATCGGTACTGCTGGCATCCACGTAATCGACATCGATACCGTACTGTTTGCAGAACACAGTGGTGAACAACCGCCGCGTCCCCCCGTAGACATCATCAAAGACGATAACATGATCCCCGCTGCGCAAAAACGCCAGGGAGATTGCCGTCTGCGCCGCCACACCCGACGAAAAAGCCAACCCCCTGGACCCGCCTTCAAGGGCCGCCAGACGTTTTTCCAACGCCGCCCGCGTGGGGTTCCCGCTCCGCGAGTACTCATACCCGCCTGTCGGTTTGTCTGCCTCCTTACGGGCAAAGGTAGTCGAGAGATGAATGGGCACAACCACATCCCCGCTCCCACCCGGCGAAAAGTCCGGCTCTTCCCCGCGATGCACCGCCTCGGTGGCAAACCGATAGCGCCGCGCCTCACTGTCTGTTGTCTTACTCATTTAATCCATTCTCCTGTAACCATTTATCATTAAAGGCAGTGCTGAGATAATTTTTCCCGGTATCCGGGAACAGCACCACCACCACCGCGTCTCTCCCAAGGGGCTCAATAACCCGCAACGCACCCGCCATAGCCGCCCCGCCCGAGCTGCCAACCAGAATGCCTTCTTCCACCGCCAGGCGCCGCGTCATAGCAAACGCCTCGCGGTCATCAATCACGACAATATCATCTACCAGGCTCAAGTCAATAGTAGTGGGCATAAAATCCTCACCGATACCCTCGGTTTTGTACACATGTATGTCGCCCTTGTCATTATGAAACTGATGATGGTACACCGACCCCTCGGGGTCCACGCCGATAATCTTTGCCGTACTCCCTTGTTCGCGCAGGTACCGCGCCACCCCCGTCATAGTCCCGCCCGTCCCGAGCCCGACAACAAAGTGCGTAATCCGCCCCCCGGTATCGCGCCATATCTCCGGCCCCGTGGTCTCAAAGTGCGCCTGCGGGTTATTCTGATTCCAATACTGACTGGGCGAAAACGCACCCTCGTGCTCGCTCACAATCCGCTCCGCCACCTTGTAGTAACTGCGCGGATCTTCCGGCTCCACCGCCGTCGGCGTCCGGACAACCTCCGCCCCATACGCCCGCAGGGTAATCTCCTTCTCCATACTCATCTTGTCGGGCATAGTAAAAATAAGCTTATACCCACGCAGGGCCGCCACCATCGCCAGCCCGCTGCCGGTATTCCCCGACGTCGGCTCCACAATAGTCCCGCCGGGCTTCAACAGCCCCTCGCGCTCGGCCGCATCAATCATCTTCACCGCAATCCGGTCTTTCGCACTCCCCCCGGGGTTAAATCCTTCCATCTTCCCCAACACCAGAGCCTCCGACCCACCGGTAATTTTCTGCAATCGCACCAACGGCGTGTCCCCGATGGCGTCGATAATATTCTCACAATACTTCATCCGTCCCAGTATATCACCCACGCAGCAATTTTCCAACCTCACAAAGAGGTATTTCAGAAGAGGGGGCCGCCGGCCCCCTCGCTGCAGCCAGCGTACCGCGCTGCGCGCGGCACCAGTGCGCTAACCCGCTTCGCGGGTTACGGGCTCACTCCCGCTCGCCCGCCGCACACTTCGCTTGCTTCCGCTACCCCCGGTCGCTTCTGTAAAGACATTAAGTCACAAATGGATATAACAATTCCGAATGCGCCGTCACCACGGCGCCAAAAAGCAGACGCTACCCCCGGCCGCCTTCGTAAAGCACGCGTTCAACCTGCGACAGCAAAGCGTATTTTCCTGCAGGAACAGAAGAAATGTATTATACTAAAAACATAAAATATTGAGAGTGATAGAAAAACATCACCATAGGAGAAACGATATGAATAAATTTTTGATATGTATTGCCGCGGTTGTTACCGTTGGGGCATTGATATTGGTTGGCTGCCCTGATGACAGCGGAGACAACAACAGCGGAACAACGTTTCCGTATACTTGCGAAAACGGCACAGCGGCTACCGGTGCCGCCGCCACAGCGAGCCAGAGCAATTGTGACTCGTGCGACCAGGGGTACGGGATTGTTGGAACCGCAGGCAACCCAGGATCGACATGCGTCAGTCTTTCGTATATTTGCGAAAACGGCATGGCAACCGCTGGTACTGGTGCCACAGCAGGCTTGAGCAGTTGTGACGCGTGTAACCAGGGGTATACGATTTCTGGAACCATAGGCACAGAGGGATCAACGTGTGCCTCCCTTGCGTATATTTGCGAAAACGGCACAGCGGCCGCCGGTGACGGTGCTACCGTGGGTGAGAGTAATTGCGATGCATGTAACGCAGGATACACGGTTTTTGGACCTGCAGGTACGGCAGGATCGACATGTGTCAACCTACCGAGTGCATGCGTGGCAACCGGCAGCACGGACAGCTCAATTTTTTCGGTATATTCCGAAGGCGCGTATGCAGCATGTAACCCCCTGGCATTAGCGGCGACGTCCCCTTTTAAACTTGGTGCTGGCGGATCAGCCTCGGCTACCTTTGTCGAAATTAACGGCGGAGCAAACGGCACAAGTAAGGCGTACAGGTTTAATGTGCCCAGTGCTCCTGTTGGTCAGGATACCCGCGGGGTTATATCCCTGGGTGCGGACTTTGATGTCTCTGGAAAGGCGCTGCGCTTTAGTGTAAAATCACCCGAAACTGGAGGTACCAGTAGAATAACAGTCCGAATGGAAGCAGATGTAGCAACGTCGAATTCAATTACCACTCTCCGCGAGGGAGGGATATCTTTTGTCAACGATGGAACCTGGAAAGATGTGATAATTAATATTGATAATACGTATTCCTTTTCGGAGTCGAACATTACAGCGGCCACAGTGCGCGCAATTAGCTTTAATGTCAATACGCTTGGTGGAGTACAAACATTTGATATTGACGAAGTCCGCTTTGAAGAGGCCGCACCCAACTGTACCGCGCCTGCCGCCGGCACCGCAGCGGTAGATTTAATCTGGGGAGACGCTGTCTACAACAGTTGTAATGCAATCAGCTCAGGGTTTTACGGAGCTGTGCACGGACCAACAAACTCGGGCCGGTCGCGCAGCCCGTTTACTTTTGCTTCAAACGCTGTCACGTCTCTCGGGGGCGGGGCTTCCAGTACACCTCTGTTCACCAATCTAACGATAGGTACCGGGGGTTCTGCCTGGGCATACGGGATTGCAGATTTTCCTGCAGATTACGACGCAACCGGCAAGGCATTGAATTTTTCAATCAAGTCTCCGGCTACAGGGGGCATTGGCAGCATTGACATCTTCCTTGAAGGCGAAACAGGCGGACCGGGTGACCGCACGGATACCGTTAACCAAATGTTTACCAACGACGGTACCTGGCAAACAGTATCGGTGCCCATCACTAGCTTTACCTTCCCGGCATCCGGGGTCGCCCTGACCACCGTGCGGCGGGTTGTGTTCTCGTTGGTTGATTCCGACGGGCTCAGCAATACCGGTGTTGGTGCCCAGACGCTCGATATCGATGAAATCCGCTTCGAAAACGCTGCCACATGTACGGCACCCGTGAGCGGAGATCCTGATGTTACCCTGGTGTTCGGTGATGGGAATTATGCTTCGTGTACTCAGGTGGAATTGTCTGCCGATAGTCCCCTTGGAGTTTTCAACAGTGCCGGCGACAGCTCTACCGACGTTCTTTTTGAAGAAAGTACCGGCGCGGGAGCAAACAACACCACCGGGTTCTATCGCGTGAATGTAGTCACCGCCTCCTTATCATTTGCCGGTGCTTTTATAACGCTAAGCGAAGGCATTGATATAACCGGGAAAACACTGAAATTTTCTGTCAGATCGGCGGCGACCGGAGGCAACAATAAAATTCGGTTCTATATTCAGGACACAGCCCTTATGCAGAATGCCGTAACCGAAGCCATTGAAACGTTTACTAACAACGGTACCTGGCAGGAAGTGTCGATTGATGTCGATACTGTGTTTGTTGGTAACCAAAGCCTCTTGAAGAACAGTATTATAATTATGGGCTTTGATATCCGAGACACCGATAATGATGCCGGAAATGGACGGGGGTCGCAGGTAATTGACATTGATGAAATCCGCTTTGAGTAATTAGAGCGGGTCTCGAGCAGCATAACCCACGTGAGCACGTCCCGCGTGGGTTTTTTATACGCAGATGTGCTGTAACCGGATGCAATACTTTGCGCCAGGCATGCGAAGGGTAGTGCCCGCGTTTGCGGGCACTAGACGCCGCGGTGTTTCTCGAGAGTATCTTTGCTGCCGCGCGGCGCGGCGGCCGAGCCCTGAGCACGCCGACCCGCGTGCGCGCTTGCGCGTATGCGGGGGGCGCCCGAAACTTTTTCTTAAAAAATAAAAAAATTGCATATAACATACATGAATGGGAAATAGAAAATACCTGAGGTCTATGGGCGGCTGAGCGGATAACGGCAAAATGCGGCGTTGCAATGTGTCGGCATTTTGTGTATGATGATATCAACTTTTAGTTGAGAGAGAAATATGGCAAAGAGAGAAATAACAATAGCACGGGGTGATGGAATAGGCCCCGAGATTATGGATGCGGTGCTGCACATTCTGCACGAGGCCGGCGCGGGGATAGAGTGTACCGAGATAACCGTGGGGGAAAAGCTGTTCGAGGCGGGGAATACCGCGGGAATTGGTGCGGAATCGTGGGATGTCCTGGAGCGCAACAAGGTGTTCCTGAAGGCTCCGATAACTACCCCGCAAGGTGAAGGCGTGAAGAGCCTGAATGTGACTATTCGGAAGGCGTTTGGGTTGTTTGCCAACGTCCGGCCGACCTACTCGTATGCCCCGTATGTGCGGACCAAGCATCCCGGGATGGATTTGGTGATTGTGCGGGAAAATGAAGAGGGGCTGTACGCGGGTGTGGAGTATCAGCTTTCGGATCAGGTGCTGAACGCCTACAAGATGGTGAGTACCGATGGGACGGAGCGGATTATCCGCTTTGCGTTCGAGTATGCGGTGCGCAACAAGCGTAAAAAAGTGAGCTGCTTTTCTAAAGATAATATTTTGAAAATTACCGATGGGTACTTTCACAAGTGCTTTCGGCGGATTGCCGAGGAGTACCCGCAAATAGAGAGCGAGCATTGGATTGTAGATATTGGGTGTGCGCGGTTGGCGGATATACCGGAGCAGTTTGATGTGGTGGTTATGCCTAACCTCTATGGGGATATGCTCTCTGATATGACCGCCCAGATATCGGGGTCGGTGGGGCTGGCGGGGTCGGCGAACATCGGCACCGAATATGCTATGTTTGAGGCCATTCACGGGTCGGCGCCGCGGCGTGCGGGGCAGAATATGGCCAATCCGTCAGGGTTGCTGCTGGGGGGCGTGCTGATGATGGCGTATATTAACCAATCCGACGTGGCGTCGCGGGTACACAATGCGTGGCTACGGACCATAGAGAGCGGCGTGCATACATACGATATTTACCGCGATGGCGTGAGTACCAAAAAGGTTGGTACGAAAGAATTTGCGCAGGCCGTGGCGGCAAATCTTGGCCAGAATCCAGAACAATTGAAGCGGGTTGAGTACGCGAGTTGGGATAACATGAAAGTCGACGCACAAGGCGAAGGGGGCGGTCCGGCACGGGTCGATACCATCGGGGCGGACTTTTTTATCCGCGATGCTGGGGCGGCGAAAATCAAAAACGGAGTCGAGGGGCTCGCGGAGCGTATTAATACAAGCAACACGACGCCGCTGGTTTTGGAAGTTATCGGGAACCGCGGGACTAAAATTTGGCCCGATGGGGCTGGGAATGCGTACACGACCGATGTGTGGCAGTGCCGTTTCCGCGCCGGGAAGGGTGTAAAAATTGATGATGCCCTGCTGGTAAAATTATACTCCGACCTGCAAGGGGGAGAGGGGCTGGAGATACAGTCAATGTGTAAACTAATACATATTAATGATAAACGGGGGTATTCCTTGATACAAGGGGAATAGTACCTGCCGCAATGCCAGCAAAAGCACCGAGATCTACCGGGGGGGGCAAAAACATCGTCTCTCCCCCATGGGTGCGTAACGCCGCGCTTGCAAACGTATATGATGTTATTGAGCGCTTGCGGGGAAAGAAAGATCTGGCGGTTGTTGGTGATACGCTGCATGAAATTATCGATGCACGTCACTGGAATTTACTGGTAGCGGACGAAAACGAAAAAAATAATTTTATGATGAGTTATGTTGTGTCGAATGGTACGGCACGGCGTAACCTGCATAATGTCTATAACATATTTAATTCCGGGTTAGTGCAGACTGCGGCAAATTCGGGCGATCCTATCTTTGTCCACTCGGTATTGGAAGATAAAAGATTTTCGGTGGAATACGATGCCTTTTTGGGTCAAGGCGAGAAAATTATGCGCGGCCCGGGGGCATTTATACCGCTTGTTGCAACACGCTCGTCGCGCATGGTGGGTGTGCTGGCGGTTATGGATTGGGAGTCGGCGGTTGCCGAGGCGGGGGTGCAGAAGCGTGATTTGCTGGTGATTACCTGCAGTATTCTTGCGCTGATTATTGAAAACATCACAACGGTCCGGGCGCTGCGGCGCGTGGCGTTGACCGATCATCTGACGGGACTGTATAACAGGCGGTCGCTGGTCTCTATTGTTGACCGCGTGATTGAGGAATGTGTGCGGTACAAACGGTCTATGTCGCTGGCGGTAATTGATATTGATAACTTTAAAGCCATTAACGATACATGCGGGCACCTGAAAGGCGACGAGGTGTTGGTTAACCTTGCGGGTATATTGAATGCCAGTGTGCGTAAACTCGATTATGTTATGAGATTTGCGGGAGATGAGTTTGTGGTGGTGATGCCGGATACCAGCAGTGAGAGTGCCGACATAGTCATAAACAGAATTAGAAAAAATTTCGAGACCATTAAACTGCAAACGGTTATTGGGTACTCGATCAGCATAGGTTCGTACTCAGGACCGCCGCGGGATATTGGGTATATGTTTTCACAGGCAGATATTCAAATGTACAAGGAAAAGGAGCGATCCGGGGGCAACAGCAGGGGTGCTGCGGCGGGAGCGGGCGATAAGGAGAATAGTACAACAAACGGGCGCGGGGGCGGCAGGAAGAGTAAATCTGAGGCGAGCAGGGCTATTAGCAGAAACAGCAAGCAAGGTCTGCAGAAAAACACCAAAGAACGGTCAAACAAAAACAAAAGTGCCTCCCCTGGGAAAAGTGCATCAAACGGTCAAAAGAACAGCGAAAAAGATGTAGATACTCTCCCGGCGGTAATAGAAGAAGGAGGCCCCACGCCCGAGGAGCGGCCGCAGTTGGGGGGGTTGGCAGACGACGTCGACATCGGCAGTGAAATCGGACACAAGGGCAGCATACACGGAACATCCTCTGCGCCTTCGCCGGTCGCTCCCCCTTCCCCGCCCCGTAAGAAGGGGGCTGCTGCGGGGGGGGCGCAGAAAAAAAAGAGGACAGGCACCGGGGGCTCCTCTGGGGGCGGGAGTGCTGAACCGCAGGGTGTCGCGGCCTTGAGCGGAGGGTAAAGACATCGCTCATCTTGTCATCGTGGGTGTGGGACACGCACACCTGCAATTATTGAATGCTATACATGATCTTGTCACCGAAGGGCATCGGGTTACGGCAATTAACCCTGCCCCGCATCTCTATTATTCAGGAATGACCCCGGGGTACCTGGGCGGCGATTACGCGGAAGACGATATGCGTATCCACGTGCAAAAAACCGTAGAAGCCGGTGGGGGTGAGTTTGTTATAGGTAAAGCCCGCAGGGTTGATGCCGCGAAACAGGTTATTACCCTTGAGAGCGGGCGTGCTGTCAATTACGACGTGGCGTCGTTCAACATCGGCAGTACGACGCGCCTGCAGGGGCTGGTGGATAAAGACGACGCCGCCCTGTATACACATATTTTTCCCACAAAGCCAATTCAGCAGGTCCTGGGACTACGGGGTGCGCTGCAAGAGCGGGTACGCAAGGGTGCACGGACAGAGATTGCCGTTATCGGGGGCGGTGCGGCCGGGGTTGAAATTTCTGCTAATCTTGTGCAGTGTATCCAGCAGACAGGGGACGGCGTACAGGCGGCGGCGGATTATGAAGTAGTGTTGTATAGCGGCACCAGGATCCTGCAAGGCAGGACACGGCACCTTCGGGGCATGACAATGCGCAGCCTTAAGAAATGCGGCGTGGTAGTGCGGCGGGAGAGAGTGAAACGGATCAAAGGCAGGAAACTGTGGGTTGATGGCGAGAGCGGGAGCGCACGTCAATATGATTTTATTGTTTTATGTAACGGTATCAGTCCTCCGCCGGTATTTACAGATTCGGGAATGACCACCGGGCCTGATGGGGCGCTGCGTACCAACTCCTACCTGCAGGCGGTGGACAGCAAGCAGGTATTCGGGGGCGGGGATTGCATAGAATTCCACAAGCCAATTGATAGAATAGGGGTGTATGCCGTACGGCAAAACGAAGTGTTACGGGATAATGTTATCTGTGCGATGAATAATAAATTTAACGAGATGCGGGCATTTGTGCCGCAGCCCCACTACTTTTTCTCGCTGAATTTATCAGGCGGGCGCGGGGCGGCCAGCAAGTACGGTCTGTCGTGGAGAGGAGAGTCGGCAATGCGGTTGAAAGACCGGTTTGACAAAGAGTTTATTGCCAAATACAGTCAGTAGTATGAGCGTAGAGACAAAATTTTATACCGCCCGCCTTGAAAGCGACGGGTTTGCGCTGGAGAGCGGTGAACGGCTCCCCGAGGTTACCCTGGCCTACGAGACCTATGGGGAACTGAACGCCGACAAGAGCAACGCTATTTTTCTTTTCCATGCGATGACGGGCAGCCAGCACGCAGCCGGGGTGAACGAACAGGTATCGGGCGTGGGCGATCTGTGGACACGGGAGTGCCAAATAGGCTGGTGGAATGATTTTATCGGCCCGGCGCGCGCCATCGACACGCGGTACCACTATGTGATCTGTATAAATTACATCGGCGGGTGCTACGGGAGTACGGGGCCGCGCTCAATTGACCCGCGGACCAATAAACCGTACGGGAATTCGTTTCCGCGGGTAACTATTACCGATGTGGTGAACAGCCACGTGCTGCTTATAGATCACCTGGGGATTGATTGCCTGCATGCGGTTATCGGGAGCTCCACCGGGGGGCTTCTGGCTCTGAACTTTGCTACCCGATTTCCCAAGCGGGCAAAGGTAGTGATACCGATTGCAGCTAGTTTGGAAGTATCTACCCTGCAGAAACTCCATATTGTTGAACAAATCTATGCCATTGAGAGTAACCAGATAGAGGTAGAGAACAACCCCGCCGCGGCGGCCAGCAACCGGGGATTGATGCTGGCGCGGATGATTGCCCACAAGGCGTTTGTCTCCCTGCATACTATTGATGAGCGCGCAGGCAAGCTGGTACGGCCCCCGGCGGACGCGGCACTGAAGTTTCACCGAACAAATACCCCCGTGGAATCGTATATGCTGCACCAGGGGATGAAATTTATCGAACGGTTTGATAACGATTCATATTTGCGCATACTGGAGATGTGGTTGGGGTTTGATTTGCTGTCATCCGGGAACAACCCGACCTTTGAGAGCCTGTTTTCGCGCTGCCGAGGCCAGCGGTATCTTATTTTTAGTATCAGCAGCGACGTCTGTTTTTACCCGGAGCAGCAGAATAGGATACACCAGATGCTTAAAGGGGTTGGGGTAGATTCAACCTACATTACCGTGCATTCCGATAAAGGGCACGACTCGTTTCTCCTGGAGCCCGAGCTGTACGCCCCGTACCTGCAGTACATACTGGCTCACAACTAAGCGCACTACCGCTCTCCAGGGCGGGGGCGGGGGCGAGCGAGGCGGGGGGGGTTAGAGTTTGATGTAATCGCCGTGTGCGCGCAGGAGATCGTCGACCATTGCGTATATTGTATCGAGGGGCAGCTCTGCTGCGGTGTGCGGGTCAAGGGAGGCGGCGTGGTATACGTAGTCGCGCCGCCGCTCTACGGCTGCCAGGGCGGCAAGCTCCTGGGTGTTGGTGTTGGTACGCATGATGGCGGCGAGGTGCGGGGGTAGGGGGCCGACTGTTACGGGATGGACGCCGGTCCCGTCGACCAGACAGGGAACCTCGACGATGGCCTGATGGGGTAAATTGCTGATAAGCGCCCCGTTGTTGGGGACGTTACAGTAGACGCGCCGCGGCGTGTTGGTAATGATGCTGTCAATGATTTGCATCCCGTAGTCGTTGCTCCGCTCGGAGCGCAGTGCGGGTATGTCTGCCCCTGCTCCTGCGTTGGGGGATTCCAAGGTGTGCTGCAGCTCTTTCCACTCGGCGATCTGTTCCCTGCACCGCCGGGGGTATTCGTCCAGGGGTATGTTGTAGCGGGTAATCAGGTCGGGGTGCGAGTTTTTGATAAACCACGGCAGGTATTCGCTGAGGTGTTCGCTCGATTCGGTAACGAAATACCCCGTACGGTGAAACAGCTCGTAGCGCAGGTGGTCGACCATATCGGTACTAGAGCACGCGCGGCGCGGGGGGAAGCGGTCGCTTTTCATGAATTCGCGCAGCCGCGGGTACAGGTCTGCCCCGTTGTGCTCCAGTTTCAGGTAGAACGCCAGGTGGTTAATGCCGGCAACCAGGTAGGTAATCTCGTCCGCCGGGATCTGCAGGTCTTCTGCAAGCTGTTCGGTGGTAATGGGGATGCTGTGACAGAGCCCGACAAACGGTACCTCCACGCCCGCTGCCTGCAGCCCCCAGCAGTTTATGGCCATGGGGTTTGCGTAGTTCATCAGCAGGGCGTTTGGACACAGGGAGCGCATGGCCTGGGTAATTTCCAACAGCACGGGAATGGTGCGCAGCCCGCGCATAATACCCCCGACCCCCAGGGTGTCTGCTATGGTCTGGCGCAGCCCGTAGCGTTTGGGGATATCAAAATCGATCACGGTTGCCGGTTCGTAGCCGCCGATTTGAAACATTATCACCACAAAGTCGGCACCCCGGAGGGCCTCGTCGAGCGATTGGGTGGCGGTTACCGATAGGGCACGGGAGGCGGGCTGCTGGGCGATGAGGTGTGCGGTAGCGGCGTTGGTGGTGGCGAGGCGCTGGGGGTCAATGTCGTAGAGGGTAACGTTGGTATCGGTGATGGTCTCGAAAGCACACAGGTCTTTCAAGAGAGTGAGGGCAAATATAGTGCTGCCCGCACCGACCAGGGTAATTTTATTGCTCATAGGGACATGGTATTACAGGGGTATGCAAACGTGCAAGAGGGGCGGTGTCTTTACAACACCCCCGTGCACCCCGTTTGTGCCGGGTCGGCTTCGGCGGGGAATGTTTTGAAGATGTCCTCGGGCGTGAGGGTGTCCAGAAACGGGTAGAGTGAGCGGTATATATCCAGGCGGGTGATGATTGCGTTACACAAGAGCGACAGGATTTCCGGCGATGTAGCGGCGGAGGTGATGAGTATGTTGCCGTAGTAGAGCCCCGGTATGTCGGTGCTGTCGATGACTTCCGGGTAGCCCGCAAGGGGCAGGGTGGTGGGGGCAAGCTCGGGGAACTGCCTGGTGATGGCGGCACTGACCCCAGAGGCCAGGGGTAGGAGGTGCAGGGGCGGGGAGGTGCGGGGGTAATCGACAAGCTCTGCGAGCGGATGCGGCGAGGTTACCAGGTAGACCCCGTACTGGGCGCGTTGGAGGGATTGGGCGATAGCCGAAAACGGTTCGGAAATTGCGCGCGGCCCCCGGCCGGGTGCACCAGGGAAGAGGGCGCTGGCAAGGGGCGCGAGGTACGATGCCTGCGGGGCGTGTACCGCCGCTGCCCCCGGGAGATTGGCGGTGCTCAGCCGGACGGAGTCGGCAAGCGCGCCCCCGCTGCTGCCCGTCTGCCCCGGTGAGGTGATAGAGATAGGGTATTCGGCCGAGGTAATGAGATAGACAATCTCCTGAAATATATTTGCTATCAGGTGTATACCCTCTCCTTGCGGGTAGGTTTCGGGGTCGGCGTAGATCTCCTTGAGGGTGTACGAGGGCAGGACGGCAAAGCTGTTTCTCTGCGAGGCGACGGTGGAGAGAATTTCCCCAGTACCCGCGTCCCCAACCGGGCGGAACTCAATAGACCGGTCGTGCCCGTCGCCGTTGATAAGATAGAGGGCGACGGCGGTGACGGCACTGTGTGCCTGTGTGTTTTCCGCGGGGGTATAGAAGGTGAGCGTAGAGGCCGGAGGCGTGCACCCGCCCAGCAGGAGAGCCGCGGCTACCAGGAGCGCGCTGATTACAACGGCGATGCCGCCGGTACGTACCATCATCTCTGTACCCTGCCTCGCTACGATTGCTGGGCGACGTCGACGACGACGGCACCGGTTATCTCTACCAGGCGGGAAAAGGTGATTGCCACCGACGAGCAGTCGGTGCCGGCGGCGGGGTAGATTATCGAGTATTGCTCGAGGGTTTGCTGGCAATAGATGGGTACGTTTTGCAGTCCAAACGGAGAGACGGCCCCCGGGGTGAGGTTGGTAAACATGGTTACCTCGGCAGAGGTGGCCAGGCGCGGCTTGCTGCCGATAATCCGCTTGAGCTTCCCGCTGCTGACCTTGAGGTTACCTGACATCAATATCAGGTGGGGCCGGGCACCGGTGTCGATAAACAGCAGCGAATTGACAATTTGCCCCTGCGTTACCCCCAGGCGCTCGGCGGCCGCTGCCGCGGTGGCGGTACTGCCCGGCGGGTGGAGGATTGGTTCAAGGGTGTGCTGGTACAAGGCGTCGAGGATATACTGGGGGATTGGAAGCGAGGTGTCTGTTGTAATATCCTGTGTTTTCAAATGCCTATATCCAGCGCACCGAGGGCGTGCAGCGCTTCTTCCTGTGATAGTACCGCAGCAGCATTCTCACCTGTTACCGCCGCCCGCTGGGCACTGGTGGGCGATTGCTGGTGGTAGGCCGCCAGGGGCGATGCCGCGGTGCTAGCGGGGGTGTCGCCCTCAAGGGTACGGGGAGCGGACGGAGCGGTGGCGGGAGCGGCGTCGGTGCTTTGCTGCTCCGGGAGCTGCTGAGACCTGTCGACGAGAGAGTGGTACGAGGCGGCTGCACTGGAGTGCGGGTCGTTGGTGGTAATACTGTTAATCATGGCTGTGTATATTATCGGAGCAGGACGGGCGCGGTGTGAGTATTTTTTGCCCCAATACCCCCCCTCGCGACGCACAGCGGGCGGCTTACCCGAAATCTTTACGGATCTGCGCAGCTATCCGCTTGGCAAGTTCGGGCATCTCGGCTTTGGTAACGTTGTCGACATCGTGATCATACACCACTCCGCCGCTGGCCTTCAGGGCGTCGATGTGCTCCCGGAACCCCTGGCGTAGATCGTGCAGGTACTGGGTGTCGATGAAAGTGGATTCGTTCCCGCGGTTCCGCGAGCGGATACGCTCCAGGGCACGCTCGGGAGCGGTGCGCAGGACCACCGAAGCATCCGGGGTCCGCACAAACCCCCGCACAGTCAGGTAATGCCGGTAGTATATCTCAAACTCCATCTTGCTAATGTCCCCGATGTCCGCCAGGTACTTGGCAACCACGTAGTCGGTATCGAAGTAGCGGTCAAAGAGAATTATCCGCGCGTCGGCGTTGTCTCTCATGACTTGCGCAATCTTCGCCAACCGCGAATTCAAAAACGCAACCTGCATGGTGAACCCCCAGCGGCGCTTGTCTTCGTAGTAGACCCGCAGGAGCTCTTCGATGTGAAACTCGCGGTCAATGTCGCCCCCGAGTTCCAGGACCGCCGGGCACCCGAGCTCCCGCTGCAGCAGCGTCGTCATCATGGTTTTCCCGCCGCCAAAACACTCGCTCTCTATTGCTATGTGTACCGCCACCTCGGTTTAGTATAGCGCATTTTCGCCGGGCTATCCACCTCGGTGTGGTGCGGGGGGGGAGTTGGGTGAGGGTTTAGGGGGGGGGCCGCCGGCCCCCTCGCTGCATAATTTTTTAACGCCCATTTTTAACGGGCTCACTTGCGCTCGCCCTAAATGGACTAAAATTATTCCGCTACCCCCGGGCGCGTTGGTGGGAGTGTGGCGGGTTGTGGTATACTGGGGGGTATGAGTGATATAAATTGTGATATATGGGATACTCCCGCTAACTGCCTTCATGCAGATCCCCTTGATGATTGGAGCTATGTGCATTCCCCTCGCGCTGGGGGTTATTATGCTATTCACATGCGATATACAGAGCATTTTATGGATATAAAGCAAAAAAAAGATTACCCAGATTTGCGCTGTCGTCTGTCTTATTGGATTTGGCAGGAAAATATAAAAAAGAGGATAAGTAGGTATACCCCTTATACTCCCAAAAAATGGCCAACTATTACACACGAAGTGGTTGAATATGTAAAACAGTGGGATGTGCCTGCTGTAGATACACGCATACAAAATATTTTGAATCAAATGTATATATCCAGTCATGGGGCATTGAACGCTTCGTTTGGAATCCTTATGTACACAATGGCGGGATCTATTATTAATGTGGGAAATAATGAAGATATAGAAAAGGCAATCTCATTAATGAAAGCGGCCTCTTATTGTATTAATGATGCGGAATTTCATTACCTGCTTCAAGAGATGGGAAAAGCTGGGTTGTTGTTAGACAACCATGAAAATGGAGTTGTTATTAAATCTACCTTGGATGGTCACCGAAAAATAGAGGAAATACAAAATAAACACTCTGCTTCAGAACAGGCATTCGTGGCTATGTCGTTTGATAAATCAATGAATGATATATATGATAATGCAATTAAACCAGCAATTGAGGCGGCGGGATATAGACCGTATCGCATTGATCGTGATCCGCATAATGATAAAATTGACGATAGGATAATAGCTAAAATTCGCGCATCAAAGTTCCTGATTGCAGATTTCACTACTAAACCTCCAGAAAATGCGCGGGGCGGCGTCTACTATGAGGCTGGCTTTGCCCATGGTTTGGGCATGCAAGTCATTTTTATGTGCAGGTCAGAAATGATGGATGGTGATCATATTCATTTAGACACGAGACAGTTCAATTATATTGTATGGAAAAATGAAAATAAGGAAGAGTTAAAAGAGAAACTGACCGAGCGGATACAAGCAAATCTCGGTCAAGGTCCCGTGTCTCTCAAGGGCGACGCTAAAAAAACCCCCTAACCCCCCCTACAAAACAACAACACATACTCGTGCCGGAAGACATAGAACCCGCCTTTGATGGCCCGGTACCGCCACAATTGCTCCTGGTTGCGCTTGCCGCGGCTGTTCACCATATCTTTCACGATGATACTCTTTAGTACCAACCGGGCCGCGTTCCCACTATTGCTTCCAAGGCGCTTGCGGATCTCTTCCATGAGCAGGAAGCCGAGCGGTATCCACTCGCCGCGCGTGTAGGCGTCCCCGATAACCACCGCCAGGTACCGGGCGGGGGCAAGGAGCTGGGTTGCGTGCTCTACCGCGGCCCCGCAGCGCTGCACAAACAGTTCCACCGATGCACAGTTGGACAGGTCGGCGGGGCTGTCGCTGAAGCGGATGATGTCATGGTAGGGCGGGTGCATTATTACCAACCCCACTGTATCGGCACCGTGCTTGTCGAGTACCCGGCGGGCTTGTGTGTACGGGGTTGCGGATGTGCTGTCGCCAACCACGACGTGGTAAAACGGCGCGGATGTGCCCGCTTCAGTACCCGCTTCAGTACCCGCCGCTGCCTCGGTTGCCGCAAGGGTACGGGCACCGGCGGCCACTGATTTCGACAACTCGATGCCGATGCACGAACGCCCGAGGCGCTGGGCTTCGATGAGGGTGGTGCCGGAGCCGAGAAACGTATCCAGGACCACATCGCCGCGGCGGGTAAACCGCCGGATGAGCTGATAGGGGATCTGCGGGACAAAGTTCCCGTGGTACCCGGGGTGGTGGGCACCGGAGTTATCGCGGTTCCCCAGGACCCACAGGGAGTCGGATAGGATAGCGGTGTCTTTCCACTCATCACCCGCCAGGTCGCTGATGGCATTTAGTTTGCCCGCCTGCTTCTTTGGGGTTTCTTTGGTGCCCATTGTTCATAATAGCATGGAGGGCGGGGAGAGGGTGTGGGGGTTGGCGAGCGCGAGCGCGCTATTATTTTTTTGTGCTTTACACAAAACACATACACGAGTACAATATAGACTTCTACAATGGCGAAACACTTCACGTGTAATTCTGATGAGAGGCTGGCAGACTAGCCAGAAGAAGAGAAGTAATGTCTACCAGGTTTTTTACAAACTCTGAAGAAAATACCTTGCTTAGGAAATTTGCGGGAATTTTTGAAAACAACAAAGATATTAAATTTTTTGATGCGCTCGTTGGGTTCTTCCGATCATCAGGATATTTTTCAATTCGTCCATATTTAGAGAATATTCCCAAAATTAGAATACTAGTCGGAATCAATGTTGATAAAATAATATCAGCATATCAGGCGCGGGGTCTGTTGTTTCATCCCGACACAGAACGAACAATTAAGGAGTTTGTTGAAGATGCAAAGCAGGATATTCAATCTTCCGAATATTCAAAAGAGGTGGAAGAGGGAATTTTAAAATTCCTTGAAGACGTCGCTACAAAAAAAATTGAAATAAAAGCACACCCCACCAGGAACCTTCATGCAAAAATTTACATATTTAAACCCGAAGATTTTAATGAGCATAAACCTGGACATGTCATTACCGGCTCTTCTAATCTCAGTAACGCAGGGCTTGGGGTCTCGGAGCAATCAAATTATGAATTTAATGTCTTGCTGAACGATTATGACGACGTAAAATTTGCCTCAGACGAATTTGAAAAGCTGTGGGGAGAGGGGGTTTCTATTCTACCGGGGGATATGGATAAAGTTAAAACAGCAACCTTTCTCAGCGCCGACCCCACGCCTTTTGAAATCTATATAAAATTTTTAATAGAATACTTTGGTGCCAGCATTGATTTCGACCCAAATTCAATTACCGACTTGCCGGAGGGATTTATGCGCCTGTCTTATCAGATTGATGCAATAAGCCAGGGATATGATTTGCTGATGAAACATAATGGTTTTTTTCTTGCGGATGTTGTCGGTCTCGGTAAAACTGTTGTGGCGACGCTCATTGCCAAGAAATTTCTTTACAGTAATGGATTCCCGGAACATATATCTAGAATTTTAATTATAGCCCCGCCGGCAATACAGCAATACTGGAAAGACACCTGTGAACAATTTAAACTCAAAACAGTCGAGGTTGTTCGAAATGGTAGTTTGCATAAAATTACAAACCCGAAAAAATATGATTTGATAATTGTCGATGAAGCCCACAAGTTTAGAACCGATACTACACAAGGGTACAGTGAATTACAAAAGCTATGTAAAACACCAACAGAGCGAATTTTAGACAGCGGTGAATACGCTGAAAAAAAAGTGATTTTGGTCTCGGCCACGCCCTTGAATAACCGACCCAGTGACATTAGGAATCAAATATTATTATTTCAGGATGGCAGGGATTCAACTCTGGATGTCGCCAATTTAATATCTTATTTTGCACAAAAAATTAAAGCATACGACATTGTAATGCGTGATGACTCTCCTGAGGCCCAGAAATGGGTAAGGGGAATTTACAAAGATATTCGAGAGAAGATAATAGAGCCCTTAACTGTTAGGCGAACTAGAACAGATTTAATGGCGCACGAACAATACAAAAAAGATCTGGACGAACAGGGTATCGTATTTCCACAAATTGAATCACCCAGGAAAATAGTGTATGAGTTAGATGACACTCTGAATTCACTGTATGACAGCACAATGATAACATTGAGCGGGGAAATACAATATTTTCGTTATCGGGCAATAAGTTTTTTGGTGCCGCGCCTCAAATCAAAATATAAAAATGCAGATTTGGCAGCAGTCCAATTGGCTACTTTAATGAAAACCGGTTTAGTCAAACGGATTGACAGCAGCTTTTACGCATTCAAGAAATCTCTCCATCGTTTCCTACGTGCGACAAAAATTATGATAGAGATGTTTGAAAACAAGAGGGTATATATTGCCCCCAATCTACAAGTAGAGCAGCACCTCTCTGAGGGCAGAGAAGAAGAGCTACTCCAATTAATTGATGAGGCGCGTGAGACAGATCCAACAATACTAGACTGCACACCCGATGATTTTGAAAGTGATTTTTATCCCGGATTAAAACGGGACTACGAAATTTTGAAAAAATTAGTTGAGAGATGGGATGCCATAGATGATGACAATAATGACCCCAAATTAGATGAATTTACCAGGCAGTTAGAGAAACAAATTCTTGACAAGTCTATTAACCCAAATGGCAAGCTGGTGGTTTTTTCGGAATCCAAAGAGACAATTGACCACGTCGCAAAGAATCTGAAAAACAGAGGTTTTGACAGAGTACTAAGTGTATCTGCAGAAAATCGAGACAGAGCCAGGGGGGTGATAAATGAAAATTTTGATGCAAATTATAAATTAGAAAAACAGAAAAATGATTACAATATAGTTATTACCACCGAGGTGTTGGCCGAAGGTGTGAACCTTCACCGCGCAAATGTAATTGTAAATTATGATACCCCGTGGAATTCAACAAGATTAATGCAGAGAATTGGACGAATAAACCGCATAGGAACCATTGCTCCGAAAATTTACATATACAATTTTTACCCAACCGCCAAAGTAGATAATGATATTGACCTAAAGAAAAAAGCCCACATGAAACTACAGGCATTTCACACAGCGTTAGGCGAAGACAGTCAAATTTACTCTTTAGATGAGGAAGTGGAAACTTTTGAACTGTTCAACAAGTATCCGACAGAAGAGAGAGACGAACGGTTGGTTTATTTGATGGAGCTCAGAAAATTTAAAACAGAGAACCCGAAACATTATAAAAAAATTAAGAATTTACCCCTACGATCAAGAGCGGGTAGAAAATCAGATATATTTAACAAAGAGACGATATGCTTTATTAAAAATAATCGACGGAATGTATTTTACCAAATCCATAAAGACAATTCAATTGACGAGCTTTCATTTGTTGAAACAGCGGAAAAATTTAAGACAGACACAGAAGAGCTGTCTGTTGCATTGCACGATCAGCACCATGACCAAGTTGCGGTTGCGGTAAAGGATTTTAATGAAAAATTAAAAGAAGAATTAACGGAGCGAGAGGCGGTAGATGTTTCACAAAGTCCCGCAGAAAAAATAGCGCTCGGTTTTTTGAATGCATCACTGAGATCAAATCTTGTGGATGAAGAGGAATCAACAAAGATTGATGCTGCCGTGCAGGCGGTGAAACTGGGACGCTTTCAGCCGTTGGTGCGGGACATAAACAAACTCCATAAATCGATAAAAACAGGAACGTTAACCCCCACGGTGGTAATGGAAGCTCTTGTTAGCATTCTTGATAAATACCCTTTAGATTCGGGTGCAGACGAGACTATTGTCCCGACCGCTACAATCAGAAGGTTTGAAAACATTAAACCAAAAATAATTATTTCAGAATCTTTTAATAGTTAATGCTATAATGCCTAATTACCACTTAAATGAGATGACGGCATGAACAAGGATACACTTAGGGAGAAGCTTAACAGGAAATATGATCTAGAAACCTGGAGAGAAATTTTATGGTACATGTTTCCAAATGCAGAATTATTTGAAAGCCCTCGTGAAATAGAAAATTCAAATGAAAAAGTAAAACAGCGTGTACAACTGGGACGTATTGATCTTGCTGATGGTAAATCTCTTGCCGTTTTTGAGGTGCAACTTGACAACTCTACCGATATACTGCGGAACAGAGTTGAACTACGAAATCTGACAGCAGATTTAATCGACGAGGCAAACGCCCATGGTACACTGGCGGTTTTTTTATCTAATACTGACGATTATAGATTTACTTTTGCCGCCAAGAATACTGTGTTTGATGAAAATATGACGCCGGTAACTCATCAGACTGAAGCAAAACGATATACCTACGTTCTGGGTCCTAACGAAACATGTAAAACGCCAGCAGACCGCTTCCACAAGCTCCATGGGAAAACCGGCCCTATACAACTAGAGGATGTCATAGATGCTTTCTCTGTAGAAACATTGAACAAGGAATTCTTTAATAAATACAAAGAGAATTACGAAGACTTTGTTCAGTTCATAACAGGAAAGCGATTTAAGAAAGTGGGCGGAAAATGGCAAGAGGTGGAAATCCGTAAACCGCACCGGTATTTAGAAACGGTATTCGACAACGATGAGAAACGGGCACGGGACTTTGTAAAAAAATTATTGGGGCGGATAGTATTTCTGCAGTTTCTGCAAAAGAAGGGCTGGATGGGATGCCCGCCCGAAGGTACTGTGTGGGAAAACGGAAATCATGATTTCTGCCGGCAGTTATTTGAAAAATACAACAGTGAAAAATTTCACAGTAAGCACTTAACGCACCTATTCGATACTTTGAATACATCTAACCGCGTAGATGATATTTTTGAACCTACCAATACCCGGGTTCCGTATTTAAACGGCGGATTATTTGAGGCAGATGATGCTGCTGTTAGAAATATAGATTTTCCAAAACCTTATTTTGACAACCTGTTTAATTTTTTTGGTGAATATAATTTTACCATAGACGAAAATGATCCAGATGACCACGAAGTCGGTATTGATCCGGAAATGTTAGGTCATATTTTCGAAAACCTACTAGAAGACAATAAAGACAAGGGCGCATTCTATACGCCAAAATCTATTGTGCAGTACATGTGCCAGGAATCGATAATCCAGTATCTTAAAACACATTTAGAAAATTGTGAGGACGAGAAAGTTGAAAAATTTATTCGAACGTTCGATAAAGGTGACGAAAAGGACCCTGATAATTATATTCTAAAATACGGCAAGCGCATTGAGGAGTTGTTAGACAAGGTAAAAATCCTTGACCCCGCTATCGGATCCGGGGCATTCCCCATGGGAATTTTACAAATAATTTTTAATGCAAAGGCAACTTTGGATTGGACGCTGGATCGAGCAGGCGCGAAGCGCGATATAATTCAAAATTCTATTTATGGTGTTGATATAGAGCAGGGGGCGGTAGATATTGCCAGGCTTCGTTTTTGGCTGTCTTTGATTGTAGATGCAGAAGAACCGCAAGCGTTGCCTAACCTTGATTACAAAATAATGCAGGGCAACTCGCTGTTGGAAAGCTTTGAGGGCGTAGATCTAAGTCAGGTAGCACAGAATGGTGATAATGACGTTGAACTGGAAAAACATTTGTTTGGCCATGTTAAAGAAACAGCAGTCTACAATACTCAATATAAAGATGAATTAAAGCAAAGCATCCAGCGTCTCATGAAAAGCTACTTTAGCTTAACTGATACTGAGCACAAGCGGGAAATAAAAAATCAAATCAATAAAAAAATACATAAGCACATCGATCATAATTTGAAAGAGTGGGAAAAGGATTTACGGGACTTGCACGAGGAGGCGGGGAGAAATAATAACCTGTCAGCAGCCGGCAAAAAGACAGTAGATAGACGGAAAAACGCAATAGACAGCTTGCAGGAAAAACGGAAGAAGTTACACGCGCTACAGGATAAACGGGAAAGGCCTTATTTCCTGTGGCATCTGTTTTTTGATGATGTATTCAAGGATGGTGGGTTTGATATAGTGATTGCTAATCCGCCGTATATTCAATTACAGAAGGATATTGGCGTTGGGAACAATGTCAAATACGCTGATCTTTACAAGGGGACGGGGTACGAAACATTCAAACGGACGGGCGATATTTACGCGTTGTTTTATGAGGTGGGTATAAATATGTTAAAAGAGCGAGGGCATCTTACCTACATTACATCAAGTAAATGGATGCGTGCCAGGTATGGCGACCTGCTACGGGGATTTTTTGCTAAACATAATCCTAAAACTCTAGTGGATTTTGGCGGTGTCAAAGTATTTGAATCTGCAACCGTGGACGTGAACATTATTGTTGTAGAAAAATCAGAGGCACACACAGACGCGCCTCTGACTGCTGCCCATTTACAAAATGATTTTAACCAGAATGATAGTATTGCCAATTACGTTAAGCAAAAGGGCGTAGAATTGACAGATTTATCCGATGACACTTGGTTTATTGGCAGCCGCACCGAGATTGCCTTGAAACAGAAAATTGAAGAAATTGGCACGCCGCTGAAAGAGTGGGATGTGAAAATAAATTACGGTATTAAAACCGGCTATAATCCGGCCTTTGTTATTGATGAGGTAAAACGGGCGGAACTCATTAGTAAGGATCCGAAAAACAAAGAGATAATCAAACCGATTTTGCGCGGTAAAGATATTAAACGCTATGGATATGATTTTGGGGGATTGTACTTACTCTATATTCCTTGGCATTTCCCATTGCACAAAGACCCAATGATTAAGGGCGCGTCAAAAAGAGCAGAGGCAGAATTCAAGAAACAATACTCGGCAATTTATTATCATTTGTTAGAATACAAAAAGGAACTTGCTGAACGAAATAAATCCGAAACAGGAATAAGATATGAATGGTATGCATTACAAAGATCTGCAAGCACATACTACCCCGAATTTGCAAAAGAGAAGGTGGTGTGGAAGGCGTTGAGTTCATGTCCATCATTCTGCTACGTACCTGAAGAAATATTTAATAATGATAAAGTAAATTTATTAACATCAGGAGAAAATAACACTAAATATCTCTGTGGATACCTTAATTCAAAATTATTCCAATTCTATTTCAATCTAATAGGTGTGGCAATGGGCCAGGGATACGAATACAAAGTGCAATTTATAAACAGAATTCCTGTTGCTGTCATTACCTCAAAAAATCGTAACTTGCAAAAAAGCATTGAAGCTTTGGTAGACCAAATAACCGCCTCTAAAAAAACTAACCCACAAGCAGACACTGCGACACTTGAGGCCAAAATAGATACATTAGTTTATCAATTATACAACCTAACCGACGCAGAGATAAAAATCATTGAAGATAGTGTATAACCGAAAAAGTCACGATTAGATATATCACATCCCTGCTGCCGCGGATATAGCATCTGTCCATCCATAGCGCCGGGGGGTAGTGGAAGACGCTGAGAACGGCGGCGGGCGAGCGGGAGTGAGCCCGTACCCACGCACGCTTGCGTGTGTGGGTAGCCGTTCGGTGCCTGCGCACGGCGCAGGCACAGCGGCTGGAGCGAGGGGGGCAGCGCCCCCCCCTTGTAAAACAACACCTTTACACAGCGGACGCATACGGGTACAATGAGAATTCCCACGATGGCGAAAGATCCCGCGACAATTGAGCGAATACAGTACCGGTCTGGTGAGATTACACTCATCGGGACTGCGCATATTTCGGAGCTGAGTGCCGAGCAGGTGGAGAGCGAGATTCGTGCGCGGTGCCCGCAGGCGGTGTGTGTGGAGCTGGACGAGCAGCGGTATGGGGCGATGCAGGGGAAGTCGCAGTGGGATAACCTGCATATCAATAAGATTATCCGGAAGCGGCAGGGGATGCTGTTGCTGGCATCGTTTGTTCTGTCGATTTACCAGCGGCGGCTGGCGAAGAAACTGGGTGTGGAGAGCGGTGTGGAGATTATCCGTGCGATTTCGGTGGCTCGGGAGCTCGGGGTGCCGGTGAGCCTGGTGGATCGGCGGTTGCAGGTGACGCTGCGGCGGGCGTGGCGGTACTCGGGGCTGTGGAGTAAGATGAAGCTGGTGGGGGTGCTGATGGGGTCGCTGTTTCAGATGAACGAAGCCAGTAGTGAAGAGATTGAAGAGTTGAAAAACAGCAACCTGATGGAGCAGATGTTTTCTGAGCTCGCGGAGTTTCTCCCGCAAGTGAAGCGCATATTGATTGATGAGCGCGACGAGTACCTGGCAACCATGATGTACGCCCAGGCGGTGAAGACGCCGGATGTTGTTGGTATCATTGGTGCCGGGCACCTCCGTGGGGTTGCGCGGCGGCTGCGTGAACTGGTTGCCGAAGAGAACCAGGAGACAATAGCGGCGGCGACGGCGGCAACGGTGGTGGACGCGGCTGCGAGTGTTATCGATGCCGGCGGCACGGACAGCGCGGAGAAAAGCGAGGCAGGGGGGGCTGATACGCCCCCGGCTCCGATTATTCCGGTTGCGGCGACTGCCGAGCAGGCGGAGGCGTTGCGCAAGCTGGAATATATTCCCCCGGTGGGTAAGTTTTCCCGATCTATTAAGTATATTATCCCGGCTGCCGTGGGCGGGTTGATACTATCGGGGTTCTTCTTTGGGGGATTGGAGCGGGGCCGGGAGGTGCTGCTCTATTGGATTATCTGCAACGGTATCCTGGCGGCCCTTGGGTCGATTATTGCCCTGGCACATCCCCTGACTATTATCGGTTCGGCCCTGGCGGCCCCGATAACCTCGCTTAACCCGACCATTGGGGCCGGGGTGGTGGCGGCGATAATTGAAGGTACGGTGCGCAAGCCGCGGGCCATTGATGTGGAGCGGCTGCCGAAAGATATAACCTCGCTTGGGAGTATGTACCGGAACAGGATTACCAAGCTGTTGCTGGTCTTTTTCCTGTGTAGTATCGGGTCGGCTATCGGGACGTTTGTGGCCCTGCCGCTGCTTATTCCCTAACGGGGGGGGCGCGCGGCCGTGGCGGCGGCGTCTATTGCGGCCAGTAGTTCGCCGTACTCGCTGTATTGCGGTATGTTGCCGCACTTTTTGCAGATGCTGTCAGGGGCGCGGAATAACATGCCGGTGTCCGCTTTTTTTATCATTGTCAGGTCGTTGTATGAATCGCCGGCGGCAATGACCTTGTACCCGAGGCGTTGGAATGCCTTGACGGCTTTGCGTTTGCCGTTGCGCTGCCGTAGGGTATACCCGGTAATCCTGTTGTCCTGGATGGTTAGGGAGTTACACAATAGGGTGGGGCGCCGCAGCTGTGCCATCAGGGGCGAGGCGAACTCCACGAAAGTATCGGAGAGAATGAGCACCTGGTAGCGTGTCCTGAGGGTATCGAGGAAGTCCCGCGCGCCCGGTAGGGGGCGCATTTTCTCTATGCACTCGGTGATGGTGTCCATGCCGATGTTGTGCTCGGCAAGGACATTGAGGCGGTGGCGCATCAGGGTGTCGTAGTTGGGTATATCGCGGGTGGTCAGGTTGAGTGCGTCTATTTTTGTGGATTTGGCGACCCGCTGCCAGATTTCCGGTACCAGGACGCCTTCCAGGTCCAGGCAGACTACCGTCATTGTTTTGCCCCCGTTTTCCCGGTGCCGCTGGGCACGGAGGCCGGTGGGGCGGTGGTGTACTTTCCGTTGCCGTTACTGATAGGCTCCTCGATGATATCTACCACGTCTGCTGTGAGGGAGTCGGGGGCTGTGGTGGGGGGCGTGTTACTGAGATCTACGGTGTAGGCGCGAAGTTCATCGTTCAAGGCGGTCGCGGCCGTGGATGAGATGTTGAAATCTCTCCGTATGGCCCGCTCCATCAATACCGCAACCTGATCGAATGCCTGAATGATATTCTGTTTGCCTTTGGGTTTCAGGGCGCCGAATTCATTGAGAAACTGCGGCTGCAGGAGCAGGGGCTTTTGTGAACACGCGTCGTGACCGGGCTTGGTTAACTGCACCCGTACGTGCCGTTTGTCCTGTGCGCTGCGGATGCGGGTAATATATTGCCGCTCCTCCAGGCGGTCCAGGATGCTGCTGATGGTTCCCTGGCTCATGTTTGTCAGCATTGCCAGGCGGGATGGGTTGATATTATCGTTACGTTGGATGTGGCGCAAAAGCAGCAGCTGCGGGCCGGTTAGACCGCTGTGCTTTGAAAGATAGCGGGAGTGGACGGAGACGCAGCGGGTAATACGGCGGATAAGGAGAATGAGCTGCGTATCAAGGTCGTCTTTGCGGGCAGCGTCAGGGACGGCGGGCGACGGTGTCTGCTTGGTGTCGTTCATGCGTTACAAACTGAGGGGTGTCAGGCGCTCGCGCAGGAATGGAAACTCCTCGGAGGCGCGTACAATTGATTTCTCTTCGCCGATAACCGAAATAACACGATCTTCCATGCTGGCCACCAGGCGGTCGACGGCAAACGAGACGTCGGCGCTGGTTGTGTTCAGGATATTGGTGTGGAGCTCCTGGCGGATATCGTCACTGTATCCGTTAATGGTGCGCGATAACGACACCCGGATCTCCTCGCCGGGCGCGTACGGCCGGCTCTCTTTGCCGGTAATAGCCACCTTGGCCTGCTCGACGCTCTCCGGGGTTATGGTTAGCGAGGGCGCCGAGTGCAGTATGCGCATAAATTTGGTCAGGGTACGGGCGACGTGCGGGTCACGGTAGGAGGTAAGGCAAAATGCCCCCTGGGATGAGGCGTGCCGGGCAACCGCACCGTATGCACCGCCGCGCATGCGTATCTCTTCCCATAGCGGGCCGGTGGTCAGGATGTGTGCCAAAAGCACCTCGGCGGAAAAGTGCCGTATGGTTGAGGCGCTGAAAGGCGTTGCCTTGATAGCCAGGGCCACATAATTACCCCCCGCGGGTATGGTGTACGAGGCAATTGAACTTCTGCTGACGGGCTGTAGTTTTTCCGCAGAGAGGGGCGAGCCGTCCCAGGAAACAGCACTCTGGACGTGATCGCTGAGTCCCATTATTAGTTGCTGGAGCGATTCTAAACCGCCTCCGTTACTGGATAGGGCGGCAATAGAGACGCCTCTGCAGAATATCTTTTGTGCCATGCTGGCAAGCTGTGATAACAGGGTTGGTGATTTTGGCAGGCTCTGCAGTAATTGCAGTTGGCTGATCCCATACAGGGACTCACTGAGGGCCCCCAGGGGGGTGAGGGCGGCCACTGCACTCATGGCGGCGTAGGTGTGGGCATTAGGTATGAGGGACGAGCGGAACTCGTTTATCTCTTCGGTCACCAACTGTTTCAGGCGCTTCTTGTTGGAAAAATCGGTCTCGCACAGTATCTCTTTGAGCAGCTCTACGGCATTGCTGGTGGAGCTATCGAGGGTCTTGGCGTGGATAAGGAAATTGCGCCGCACGTTACGGGTGTTCTGCAGATCCGCACTGTAACTGGCGTTACAATGCAGCCCGCCAAAGTAACGGTTAATGCGCTCCGAGAGAACGTCCGCCGGCAGGTCCTTGCTGCCGAGCTCGGTTAATGCGGTGGAAAACAGCGGCAGGTATGACGTCTCTACGTTGGTGAGGGCGTCCAGCCCAAAGGCCATGCTGGCATACTGGACGCCGTTGGTATGGCGGCGGATGCTGGTGAGCATCATGTCATTGTGCTGCTCTGCGGTAATGTTTATCAACCGGGCGGTCCGGGGCATTTCGCTGGCCGATAGGCGCGGTATCAGGGCCTGCAGGTCTTTGTCTTCGCGCTTACCCTGGAATGCCCTCAGGGCCTCCTGGTCCAGGGAGATCTTTTTCTGCTCTTGCGGGGTTAGGGATTCCTGGCGTTTTTTGAGTGTTTGTTTCAGGGCGCGTGCGTTGCGGGCAGCCATGTTGGTATCTGGTTCGGCGATCAGTGTTAACCGATGGGTGTTATCGATGAGGTGTGTGGTAATGTAATCCTCAAACAGGCGCGGATTTTGCCCCAAACGGACACTGAGAACGGAGAGGCTCCGCTCCACAGGGAGGGTCTTGGCTGGATTGTTGGCGTACATCCACCCGGGAATTATCCGCCGCAGCAGCCGCATGCCTTGCAGGGCTTTGATTTCCCGTAGCGAAAACTCCAACTTGAATATAGCGGTGTCTATTTGCTCCTGCTTGAAGCCGGTTTTGACTATGCTCTTTAATGTCTGCAGGATCAACTCCTCTATTTTCTGACTGTTCTCGGGGGCGGTACCGCGCAGTCCGACCGAAAAGCATATCTCCGGCAGCTCGGTCTCCATGCCGCTGGCGGCGCTCAGGTCTTCCCCGAGGGGCGAATCTATGAGTGCCTTATACAGCGGCGATCCGCTGTGCCCGAGCAGCAGTTCGCTGACCAGTTCGGCGACAACGATATCAAACGTGCCCCCGACCTTCGGGAGCAGCCAGCTGAGGGTAACCGACCCGTGGTTGCGTGTATCTGCTTTGGCATCTGTTTTACCGGCATCGCCGCCGCTCGCGGTTCCGGCAAATGGAAAGGGTTTTGTCAGTGTTTTCGGTTTCTGCCAGCGCGGCTGTGTTTTAACTATTTGCGGGGCGCTCTTGTGCCGGGTCTCTTTGCTAAACTTCAGGTTACTCAAAAAGTTCCGATGCAGGACTTGCAGGTATTTGCGGGTGGGGATGTTGCCGTACAGAAAAATGAGCGCCTGTGAGGGCCGGTAGTACAGCTTGTAATATTCAATAAATTTCTGGTAGCTGAGCGTCAGGATTTCTTCCGGTTCGCCGCCGCTGGAGTTGTTATAGATTGTATCCGGGAGCAGCCCGCGGTACGACCATTCCGATACCACGTGGTCGTGCGTCGAGGACGCTCCAATCATCTCGTTATACACCACGCCCCCGACATCCAGGTCGCCCTGGCTGGTAAAAAACATGTGGTGTCCCTCCTGGGAAAACATCTCCTGCTGTAACAGTGGAAAAAATACCGCGTCCCCGTAGACGCGCAGTAAATTAAACAGGTCTTTGCTCAGCGGACTGGCTGCCGGATAGATGGTCCGGTCGGGAAAGGTGATGGCATTCAAAAAGCTGTACACACTGCCCTTGAGGAGTTGTAAGAAGGGATCTTTCAGGGGGAAATTTTTGGACCCGCACAGTACCGTGTGCTCCAGGATGTGCGGTAATCCCGTTGAATCCTGCGGGGGAGTGGGGAAACAAAACGCGAACATGTTCTCGGGATCGTCGTTGTGCAGGTGCACCACGGTGGCCCCGCTGCCCCGGTGGCGGTAGCGGTAATAGATGCCGCCGTACTCCGAAAACTCCTGCTTGTCCTTAAGTTTGTAGAAAATACCCATAGGAGATTATACTGCGTTTTCCAAAAATAATCTAGATGGTGTCTCAGTACCAGGCACCCAGGGTGACCGCGCTAGGCATGTTTGCGGTGGCGGCTGCCTTTGCAGCCGCCAGACGCCGCGGTCTGTGGGCGGCATCTACTTGCTCAAATCAGCGCGGCGGCCGCGCCGCAAACTCGCCGACCGCCTTGCGTGCGCCGCAGGCGATGCGCGCAAGGGGGAAGCGCCCAAAACACTTGACAGCGTAGAACAACACAGAGATTATAGAACTGTGAATGCATCGTATCGAATCCACAGCAGGCGTTTGGTTTGCCGGTATACAAAAAATTAATCGCCTGGGAAACTGTGGCGGGCTCTACCAGGATGCTCGTCGGGTCAACCTCTACGCTGTTTCTAATATCCCGCGGGCTGCCGTTTGAGCAGATAATTCTCCTGAAAGGCCTGCAGTCCCTGGTTGTGCTAATTACCGAGGTGCCGATCGGGTACCTGGCAGACAGGGTAAGCCGGAGGGCGTCGATGCTCGCTGCGGTACTCTGCGCCAGTTTGTGGATGGGCATAACCGCGTACTCCCCAACGGTTGCGTGGCTTTTCCTCGGTGAGGTGTTTAATGCACTGGCGATATCGTTTAGCAGCGGGGCAACCGAAGCGGTAATTATCGACGCCTATAAAACGACCCCCGGGCGCACCAAGCCCCTGGAGCCCCTGTTTGGTGAGATACATTTTATCAAGTACCTTGGGATATTTGCCGCCATAACGGTTGGGTCGCTGTTCGCTCCCATTGACTCCCCGTTTTTCTGGTGGGTTGGCAGCGGCATACTGATGGGGCAGCTCGTTTTCTTTTCGCATGTTATTCCTAAAGATACCCCCAGGGGGGGAGCGAGGCAGCCCGGAGCGCGGGAGGGGTTGCGAAGCGATATGAAAGTGATTTTAGCGCACTTTACCAAACCGCGCGCAGGAGGGGGGTTTACCCTGCTGGTCATTGCCGCCCTGGGGGTTGGGGTCTATTTTCAAATCATTATCCAATACTGGCAGGTGGTGTATAAAATCCTCCTGGATGCCCGCGGATGGATGGACAATAAATTGTTATTCGGCGTAATGTTTGCCTGTATTATTTTTGTTCAGGCGGCGGCGGGGCTGGTTGTTAAAAAACTAAACGGACGGGGCGGGTTGTTAAAAATTAATACCCTGCTGTTTATAGCTGCCATTGCGGTTTTGTATTGTGGGCTGCGCTTCTCCCCGTTCCTGATTGTAATTGCGTTAATACTGCTGTTCTTCAGCATTGCCGCTCTGAGGGTTATTATATCATCAACAATTAACACCCTGGTTGATGACCGGTTGCGTGCGTCGTGTTTGTCTTTTATATCTTCTGTGCTGCGCGGTGCGGTTTTGGCGTTCGCGCTTGTTGTGCCGGTTCTACTTAGAAACCACGGGTTTTACTTTTTTGTGCACGCCGCAATTGCGGTGTGCATCATTATCATAGCCGTCCCGCTCGGTAGAATAAGAAAGCGCGCTATTAGTAAGGAATAACTCTCGCGAGCGGGTCAGCGCTTTTTCTTCTTTTTCCCGCCGCCCTGCTGTTGCCGGCGCTGGCGGAGTTCGCGGCGGATACGCTCTACATCGGCGTTGCCGCTCGGGCTGTCTGCGGGCGAGGTAGAGAGCGCAGCATCGCCGCCGCTCGCTTTGGTACCGCTCCCGCTGCCAGCAGGTAGCGCACGGGGTTTGCCCCCGCCGTCCGACGACGAGGATTGACCGGATATCTGCGCCACCGTCCCCCCGTCCTCTTCTTTGGCACGGCGTTTGGCCTGAATATGGGTAATATCACCTTTGGTAAGCAGTTCCAGGAACGGGGCGGCAATAAACACCGACGAATAGGTTCCGATAAAGATACCAAAAATCATAGTAATGGCGAAGTCGCGAATTGACCCTCTGGAAAACAGATAAATAGCCGCTACCGCCAACAGGGTAGTTAACGACGTCACAATGGTACGGCTGAGACTCTGGGTAATACTGCGGTCTACCAACTGCCGAAACCCCACGTCTTTCTGCCGCAGACGCGCATTCTCCCGTATACGGTCAAAAATAACCACAGTATCGTTGAGCGAATACCCGATAATTGTCAGTGTTGCGGCAATGGTTGTGGTTGATAGCTCTATTTGGGTTACGCCCAAAAACGCGATGGTCATCAACACATCGTGAAGCAGCGCCGTAACCGCGGCGACCGAAAACCGGAACCGGAACCGGAGCCAGATATAGAGCATAATAATTAACAACGCCACCAGGGTCAGCGCTATAGACTGGCGGGCAATGGTGCGCGAAAACCGCGGTCCGACAAACGCGCTTTCCAAAATCTCCACCTGCATCTCCCCGTACTCGGCACTCAGCAGCGTCTCCAGTTCCACCAACAGGGCGCTGGTGTCACTCTCGCCATCAGCGCCGTCAGCGGCCGCGGCCGCCGCCGCTGCGGGGGTAGTGATCCGTATCAGGTACCGTCCCCGGCCCTCTTCTATGTTCTGCACCCCCACGGCTCCATCCAAACCCTCAAGGACCGCCCGTACCTCTTCGGGCGTAGGCGGGTCGCCCTCAGGGGGCGTGATGGCAACGGATGCACTTATGCCGCTTTGGAAATCGATACCGAGGTTGAACCCCCCTTGGCCGAAAACGGTAATGGCAAACCCGATACCTATCACAATTATCGATAGTACCAGCGACAGCATGCCGCTACGGCTAAAATTGATTGTTTTCATACTGTGATATCCCTTCTTTGTTATTTCAGCTGCGCCGTGCGCTTCCATGTAATGCTCAGTTTGGTGCGCTTCAGGTGCTCGGTAATAAATTCAAAGAACAGCCGCGACACGAACAGTGATGTAAACATCGAGGTGATGATCCCGACAGCCAGGGTAACCGCAAACCCCCGTACCGGCCCGCTGCTGAACTGCGACAGAAACAGCGCCGCGATAAATGTAGTAATATTCGCGTCCACGATGGTCCAAAATGCCTTTTCAAACCCAGCCCGTACAGCCGCAGATGCACTCTTCCCCTGTAGGTACTCCTCTTTTATGCGTTCATAGATAATTACATTGGCATCAACCGCCATACCGATAGTCAAAATAATACCAGCGATGCTAGTCAATGTCAGGGTCAGGTTAAACACCGACAGTATGGCAACCAGGATGAACAAATTGAGCATAAGCATCATATCGGCAACAATCCCCGCGCCCTTGTAGTAGGCCAGCACAAACAGAATAACCAGAATCAACCCCAACAGGATTGCCTGCAGCCCAGAGCGCACCGTCTCTTCCCCCAACAGGGACCCAACGCTCTGCTGGCTCAGTATCTCTAAATCCACGGGCAGCGACGCTGTCCGCAGCACTCGGGCAATGTTCTGTGCCTCTAACTGATCAAATCCGCTTATCCGCACCTGTCCGTTTGGAATCTCTTCACGGATCTGCGCCCACGCCCGTACCCGGTCATCAACCACAATCGCCATACTGTTCCCGACATTCTCGCTGGTAAGGGTAGCAAAGCGGTTACTGCCCTCTATATTCAGAACGAAGTTCACAGTCGGCTGGTTTGTCAGCGGGTCACGGACAAACTGAGCATCCTGGATGTACTCACCGCTCAACCCGCGCTCCTCGATATTGGTATGAATAACAATATCGCGCACATACTCTTCGTTCCCAAATTCATCCCGGGTATAGTAGGGAATAACCTCAGTTCCCGCCGGTACCACTGGCTGCGGGCCGGGCTGTAACCCGCCTTGCGCGGCACTCAGGGTTTGCAGGCGATGCTGTTCGGCAGCATTAGAGGCGTTGTCATCGACAATGTGAAAACTCAACTGCCCCTTGCCTACCAGGAAGGCATTAACCCGCTCGGGGTCTTTCTCCCCAGGGAGGGTAATTTCAATAGTGTTGTCGTCCCGTCTACGGACCTGCGGCTCGGTTACCCCAAAGCGGTCGATCCGGTTTGTGATAACCTCCAGGGCCAAATCTATGGCCTCGGAAACTTGCGCCGCCGTCGGCTCGCCCCCGACCGCGTCACGGAGTTTTTGCAAGTCGGTGTCCAGCACCACCTGCACGCCCCCGGCGAGGTCAAGGCCCAATTCAATAATCTGCGAACGCACCGAACTTATGTCTTCAACCTCCACAAGATAATGCCCGGTAACCGCCTCGATAAAATCATCGCGGTCACTAAAACCCTCCAGGACCGTCCCGATGGTCCACGCCTCAGGGAGGGGCTTTTCGTCAAGTATATAGCGCTCTTCGGCAAGCGGAATAAGAAAATCGTACTCCCCAGGCAGATCACCCCCCGTGTCCTCAAGGGCCAGGGCGGTGATCTCACGGGAAGTCTCGGCGGCCTTGGTACCGACCCGCCGCTGTTGTTCGTTGTTAGTCAGCGTGGCTTGCTCGCGATCACTATCCGAATAAAGAAAGTACCATTGTACCGTCGGATAGAGAAAGAGCGCGGCCACACCAACCGCAACTATCAACAGAAAGAAACGAAAGCGCTTAGACATCAACTATTTTTTTGTGCTTTTATTTGCCGACGCCTTACTTGCCGTCGACGCACCACCGCCGGCTTTCGCCCGCGACCCGCTGCTCTTGGGTTTGTCAGCAGCAACATTACCGCCGCCGACTACTTTCGATATTGCCGAACGGGATATTTCCAAGGTGTTATCTCCACCAATTTTAATAACCGCCGAATCGGCGTTCAACGACTTAACGACACCGTGGATACCCCCAATGGTTACCACCCTATCGCCTTTTTGGAGTGCGCTCAGCATCTCCTTCGTTTGTTTCTGACGCTTGCTCTGCGGACGTATAATCAACAGATAAAAGACCACAAAAATCAACCCAAAGGTAATCAGAGTGACCGCACCAGACCCACCGCCTTCTCCCGCTGGCGGCTGCGCCAACAGCAACGGTGTTGCAAAAAAACTATTCATATCAATACTCCTTATATTTTAGTTTACAACAATCGTACACGCTCGCAGCAATCGTGTCAAGCAATAACCCCGGCAATTTGCAAATATTTTTATGCAAGAGGGGGGCCGCCGGCCCCCTCGCTCCATAATTTTTTAACGCCCATTTTTAACGGGCTCACTAACGCTCGCCCTAAATGGGCTAAAATTATTCCACTACCCCCGGTCGCTGTGGTGGCATAGGTGTTATCACGCGGTAGGAGCGCTCTTTTTGAGACTAGTTTCTGGTTAGAGTTATGCGCCCGACAATATGCTGGTTTTCCGATTCCTGGAACCCGATAGCGGAACTGCCGACCAGCGGCGCGATGGGCAACTTTGGGCTTTGGTTCGGATTACCGAGAGAGAAAGGCGTGATATCCTGTTCGCTCCCGGCATCGTAGACGCGCAGATCCTGGGTGACGCTGTCTTTCCACGAGCAATCGTCGTTTAGCAGCGATGCCCCGGATAGCCCGACAAACCAGTCCGGCGAAGGCGCCAGCATGGAGGCCAGTGATACCAGGGGGAAACTGCCGCTTACCGAGATGGTTGTGTTTCTACTGAAGACCGCGCCCCCGCCGCTGAGAGAGATGAAAGAACCTGCATTGCCAGCGGTCTTTTGAGCCTCGACTTCGGTTTCGAGTGTGCCGAAACTGCCGGTTTCGGCTACCAACTCAACCCCGGGAGACGCGGTGCCCCCAGGCGTCCATACGGTGTAATTTTGGTTATGGGTGGCACCGACTAGTCTTGTAAAATGCGCTCCCTGCGGCAGCCTGCTCTCTCCCATATACACTGTGCCGTTATTGGCTACGCTCCAATTGATGGCGAAAGTCAGGGTGAATTCGGCGGTGGATGTGTTTGGACAGGTAACCTGCATTTCATCCATCGGCGTTTCGTCTTGCTGTTGCGGCTGCGGAGTTGCGGGCGTGGGTTCCGTGCATCCCGCTGTTGCGAGCAGAAATATGCCCGCAAATATTCCAACTACGTACCGCATCACGCCCACTCGCTCTCTCTCCCTAGGGTACCCGGGTCAGGACGACCTGTCCGATGATATGCTGGTTCTCGGATTCCTCGAACCCGATGGTGGGACCTCCGGCGAACCGCGAGATGTTCTTAGGTGGGTCCTCATTGGAATTCAAAAGTGAAAAAGGAAATCTGTCCCCCTCGGTGCCGGCGTCGTAGACGCGCAGCGGGTGCGTGATGGTGTCTTTCCACGTGCAGTCGTCGTTGACCAGCGATACCCGTGATAACCCGACAAACCAGTCCGGCGAAGGTGCCACCATGGACATGAGTGACAGTTCGGGGAATTCACCGTCGGCAGTGAAAGTTATAGTGACAGTCTCTACCGGGCTAATAAATTCGTTTTCGTTCGTGGTGATGAACTGATTTGCACCGCTGTGCGCCGTGACCTCGGTTTCGAGCATTCCAGTTTTACCCTCTTCGGCAACCAGCTCAACCCCGGCGGATGCCTCGGCGCCGACTTCCCACATTGTATACGTCGGGTTATGGGTAGCGCCTGCCAAATCTGTCAGGTGCGCCCCGGGGGGCATTTGGCTTTGGCCGAGGTACATGGTGCCGTTGCACGACACGCTCCAGTTTGTCATATACTGCAGGGTAAATTGGGTGGAACCCAAATTCGGACACACTTCTTCAGCACGCGGATTCAGCTGGTTAGCACCTGCTGCCGCGTCTCCCATTGTGCAAATGGGCGGATTGCCGTCGTCCCCGCATCCGCTTAGTATTAAAAATATACCAGTGATTACTCCAACTAAATTTTTATATTTCATGTGAATTTCCTCCTTCTTGTGATACACACATAGTAGGAGTATATCCGAATAGTGCGCGTTATACAATACACGAGCGCATAAAAAAATTGAGGCGCCTCCGCCAGAGCGGGACGCCTCAAGTTATATCAATTGGCTCTGAGTTACTGTTTGGTAACTGTCAGGGTGCCGATAACATGCTGATTCCTGCTCTCTTGGAATCCAATGCTGCTACTGCCGCATAGCAGAGAAATCGGTACATGCGGATTCTGATCGGGGTTGAGCGAACCACCGAACCTAAACGCGACGTTGTCCTGCTGAGTTCCAGCATCGTAGACACGGATGGGAACAGTGAACGAATCCTTCCAGGTACAGTCAGCGTTGACCAGCGATGCCCGCGAAGTCCCGGAAAACCAATCCGGCGATGCGGCAATCATGTTAATAATGGTCAGCTCTGTGTGGGCTTTGGTGGCGGTAATATCCTGTGTACGGGTGAACTGCACGGAACCTGTGGAGGTGTTACGCTTTTGGTCAGTTTCATGAAGGATAAAAATACCGATGTTCGCGTCTGCGGCCACATCGCCAGCAGTTTGCTGTACCACGGCCTCGGCCTGCAGGTTTGTGGGCATGCCCCCCTCTGCTATAAATTCTACACCGCGGCGCTCGTCTGTATCTGGATCCATATCATCTGGCAAACGCGCTCCAACTACTTGTCCGACATCCCACGGGGTGTAATCCATATTATGAACAATACCAATAATCGGAGGAATTTCGGTTGACGTTTCATCCGGGGGCGCTACTCCGTTTGCGGATTCAGACCAATCAATTCTGTAGGTTATACGGAAATCCTGCTCGGCCAAAGTAGCACTATCACACGATACCCGGGGGTCTAGCCGTTGTGCCTCGTGGGCTTTAGAGACTCCACACACCGGAGGGGAATCATCCTCACAACCGGCAAAAAATAATAACGCGGCAACAGCCACGGACATACATACTGAAAACACCAACTTCGGAGTTTTCTCAAAAAACTTAAAATATACCATAACACTCAATAATACACTATCGGCATAAAATATGCAAGTGCGTGTTTAACCTCAATACATTTAGGAATCCCCCACTACTCCTACCCGCGCCCCTGGTACCCTCCCATTCTACTCAATTCTTCTATCTTCTCGCAAGGGGTAACATACCCTATCCCCGCATGGGGCCGAAACATATTATAGGTTTCTACCCAATAGGCAAGCTCTTCATTTATCCCCGCCAGGGTATCGGGCACCTCACGGGTTTGATAAAACTCTTCATCAATCGTTCGATGTACCCGTTCTACATACGCATTTTGTTTTGGGGTACGGGGCCGGTTAACTAAAAGCCGGATACCCATCTGTTTACAATACGTCTCAAACTCTTTTTTAAACTCACTCCCCCCGTCAATTTGAATAGCATCATAGGGTATCTCTGCCGGCATAGTTGCCAGTATCCGCATAACAAAATCTCTCCCGCACACCGCTGATGCCCGCGAATATGCCCGTGACCAAAGATACCGGGTATTAATATGAATCGCAGAAAAATTATAGAATACTTTCCCAAGTATACAATACCGGTCACCGTCAATTTGAATACGGGAGAGATTACCATGCTGCTTCTTTTTATACCCTTGGGCGTGTATTCTATTGTATTTCTTCGGCTTCCGGTAGACAAACTGCGTATCCGGCTGCCTGATTGCTCCAGTTTCTTTCAGGTATGCAATGATACGTTCACAGGTAGCAACCGAAGGCGGGCAGAGTCTTTCTTTTTGCAGTTCCCAGTGAATCTTCCTGGCCCCCCACCGGCATGTATCAACATGGTTTCTTAAGAAAGTAATACGGGCCACTACCCGCGGGTCCCAGGATTTCTCCCGTACCCGGTTTGGTCTCCGGGACTTGCACTCCAGGCCTGCCAGAGAGTTTTCTTTTACTACTCGTGCATTCCATCGGTACCAATAGGAAACCGAATGGCCGAAAGCATCTATAACACATTCCAGCGCACACCCAGGGGGCATTCCTTTTCTACATAGATTTTTCCATAACTCTATTCCCCGGTATCTTTCACTCGCCTCCGGTGAAAGATCAGGGGCAAGGGGGATATTCCACGCTTGCATAAATGCACGTGGAAAGCATATATTTTTCATAGGCGTCTTTTCTCCTTAGTTTGTAGTATTACCAAGGATACAGGAAAGGCGCCGTTTTTTGTAGACTTTTGCCTACCGGGGATTCCTATATGTGTTTGAGGTTATACAGTGCGGTATTATTTTTGTCAAGCAAGGCGCCTATACCCCGCGCGCCAGGCATGGGAGCAGTGCCGCAAGCCTTTGCTTGCGGCAGACGCGGCGGTGAGTAGGAGCGTGTTTGTTTTGCCCGAGGCGCGCCGCGGCCGCGCGCAGCAAGCTGCGGACACGCCGACCGCCGCCCGCGCCAGCGGGCGGGGGTGGCGCCCAGATGATTGGTATATATTTGATGATGGGGCGTATTTGTGCCATACTGCTAAGGATGGATTTTCAGCTGAATAGTGGGTATAAGCCCGCGGGCGACCAGGGGCAGGCGATTGATAAGATTAGCGCGGGCATCGATGCGGGGCAGCGGTATCAGACGCTGCGCGGCGTGACGGGGTCGGGGAAGACGTTTACGATGGCCAAGATTATTGAGCGGACGCAGAAGCCGGCGCTGGTGCTGTCGCACAATAAGACGCTGGCGGCGCAGCTGTACCGGGAGTTCAAGGATTTCTTTCCGCGCAATGCGGTGGAGTATTTTGTGTCCTATTACGATTACTACCAACCGGAGGCCTATGTGGCTAAGCGGGATTTGTATATCGAGAAGGATTCGAGTATTAATGATGAGATTGAGCGGCTGCGGAATTCGGCGACGGTGAGTTTGATGGAACGGGGGGATACTATTGTGGTGGCGACGGTCTCGTGTATCTACGGGCTGGGGGATCCGACGGCATACAAGGATATGCGGGTGCACTTTGCCCACGGGCAGGAGCTCGATTTGGCGCAGCTGAAGCGGGATCTGGTGCGGATGCAGTACACCAGAAATAGCGATTACCTGGACAGGAGTATGTTTCGCCTGCGGGGGGATTTGCTGGAAATTTATCCGGCCTATACGGATAAGATTTATGCCATTACCCTGGAGTGGGACGAGGTGCGGGGGATCTGTACCCGGCACCCGGTGAGCGGGGATGTGATTGATGTGCTCGATGAGCTGACGGTGTATCCGGCGAAGCACTTTGTGGTGCCTGAAGAGAACATGGGGGCGGCGGTGCAGGATATCCGGGGGGAACTTGCGGCGCGGGTGCGGTACTATAAAGAGAAGCAGAAGAGCGTTGAGGCGCAGCGGTTGGAATCGCGGACCCTGTATGATTTGGAGATGATAGAAGAGCTGGGGTACTGTAAGGGGATTGAAAATTACTCGCGCCACATTGGGCGGCGCGGCGCGGGGGAGAGGCCGGCGGTGCTGTTGGATTACTTCCCGGAGGATTACATTACCTTTGTGGATGAGTCGCACGTGACGCTGCCGCAGTTGCGCGGGATGTATGCCGGGGATAGGGCGCGGAAAGAGAACCTGGTGGAGTATGGGTTCCGGTTGCCGTCGGCGCTGGATAACCGGCCGCTGTATTACGATGAATTTGACCAGCTGTCGGCGCGGTTGGTGTATGTTTCGGCGACGCCGAAAGAGGAGGAGTACCAGCGCTCGGCACAGGTGGTGGATCAGATTATCCGTCCGACGGGGTTGGTGGATCCGACTGTGGAGGTGCGGGGGACGGCGGGTCAGATCGATTACCTGTATGAGCGGATCCGCAAGTGCGTGGACGGGGGCGACCGGGTGCTGATTACCACGCTGACCAAGAAGCTGGCCGAGCAGTTGGCTGAGTTCTTGAGCGGTATGGGGGTGCGGGCGTGCTATATTCACTCCGAGCTGGATACGATAGAGCGGGTGGAGATATTGACGAATTTGCGCGCCGGGGAGCATGATGTGCTGGTTGGTATTAACTTGCTCCGCGAGGGCCTTGACCTGCCGGAGGTGGCGTTGATTGCCATCATGGATGCCGACAAGATTGGGTTTTTGCGTTCGGCGACCTCGTTGATTCAGACTATTGGGCGGGCGGCGCGGAATGTGAACGGGGCGGTGATAATGTTTGCGGATACGGTGAGCGATGCGATGCGCGAGGCGATTGGTGAGACGAACCGGCGGCGGGCCTTGCAGGAGGCGTATAACCAGAAGCACGGGATTACTCCGCAGAGTATCCGCAAAAACATTCAGGCGATTTTGGTGCGGACGAATGAGCAGAAGCGCGATGAGGAAGAGCTGAATGTGGATATTATTAAAGATAAATATAATATTACCAACCCGGCGGAGCGGCGGCGGCTGCTGCGGGAGCTGCAGGGGGTGATGGACGAGCATGCCAAGAACTGGGATTTTGAGAAGGCCGCGGTGGTGCGGGATGAGATACGGGAGATAGAAAGCGCGGGAACGGGCGCGGGGGCGGCGGCGCGCGCGGGGGCGGTGAAGTGATGATTGGTATGCGTGTCCTGGGGGTGTGTGTGCTTGCGGCGGTGCTGCTGGGTGCCTGTGGGGCGCGTGCGGGCGAGGGGGTTGAGCTGCCTGCTGCTCAGGTGTACCCCGATTGTGAGCGGTATGGGGTGGTTGCGAGTAGGTATGCCTACCTGTATGAGTCGCCGTCGATCATATCGGCGCTCGCGGGGGTTGTGCGGGCGGGGACGGTTGTGAGTATTGAGGGGCTGAGTACGCAAGAGGTCCTGTACCTGGATAGCGAACGCTGGTACCAGGTTACCGTGCAGGTGCGGGCGTACGAGCGCGCGGGTACGGGCGCAGACGAGGGCGGCAGCGGTGCCAGCGGGGGCGGCGCGCAAGAGCGCGGCTGGGTATTCGGGACAGCCATCGACCGCTACTGCGATCTGCACCAGGCAGAATACGCATCAGAAATAATCAAAACAGACAATAGTATCAGCGGCAGCGGGACAGAGACCGGGGGAGCGGCGGGGCTATGATAAACAAAGCCCGCGCGTGTGCCGCGAAGGAGTGGGAAGATGGGTAAGACAGATTATCGGCAGGGCGTAAAGTACCGCCGGCACTTTTCGGCGTATGTCTATCCGTTTAGCCGCGCCTTTGCCTGGGGGATATTGAAATACTTCGTACGCTCGCGCGCGTACGGCCACCAGGAGATCAACAAATCGAAGCGCGCCGGCGTGGTGGTGGCCAACCATCAGTGCGATTTCGATCCGTTTCTTCTCAATAGTAAATTACGCCGTCCAATCCGCTTTTTGATGTCGGATGCAAATTTACGCTCGCCCATCCGCCGGGCAATCTTTGGTTTTTTCGGCGTGATAGCGAAAACAAAGAACATGAACGACACCCAGGCCCTGCGGGTGTGCCAGCGCGCCCTGGGGGCCGGGGAGCTGATAGGTATATTCGGCGAGGGCCAATCTACCTGGGACGGCCACACTCTCCCGTTTTCTGTCCCGACTTTCAAGCTCATCCGGTTGTTCAGAACCGACGTGTACACCTGCCATATTTTCGGCACCTATTTTATTCAGCCGCGCTGGGGACGCGGGATACGGAGCGGCAGAGTGATTTTCCGTTTCCAGCGGATAATTACGGCCGAAGAGGCGTCCAAATTGCCATTACAGGAGATACAGGCGCGGGTAGAAGGCGCCTTGTCGGGGAGCGTCTATACCGAACAGATGAAACACCACTACCGATACATCTACCGCCAGCAGCGCAGCGCGGAGCATTGCGAATCCCTGCTGTTCGTCTGCCCGCAATGCAGGCGGATAGGGACGGTGTGGAGCCGCGGGAACACCATCCTCTGCCGCCGCTGCGGGGAGCTGGCGGTGATGAACCAATATGCACTGCTGCACTTTCATGCCCACCTTCCTGTTTCCTATGTCTCAATGGAAGAGTGGAACCGTTGGCAGGTAGGGCACTGGCACACGGTGCTTGCCCAGCATGCCGCTCCCCCCGCCGCACCCGCCGCCACGCCCGTCGCCGCCGCACGCGCTTCCCGCGCACCAGTGATACTCGCTGAATCCCCCGTCCTGCTGCAGCGCGGCTACCGGACCGACCCGCTAACCGAAGCCGGCAGGGGAGTGCTGACCCTGCAAGCAGATACCCTGGCCTTGTGGGCGTTCAAAGAGGGCGAAGACCCGAACGCCCACACCCTATGGGTCAACGACGGCATCACCGCACCCGCAGACGCCGCCCCACCAACAGCCCCGGCGTCAGCAGACCCGATATTTTCCGCCCCCATATCAGAGCTCCAGGGCATCAACACCCAACGCAACGAACTTTTGGAATTTTATTACAACAACACCCTCTACCAGGTTGTTATTGACCACACACCGCGGAATTCCTACAAGTGGCTCACGGCCATCGAGTACCTCCGCGACCCGCACAACGACGCGCCCGCCGCTAAGTAATTTCTTTCAGAGACAACCCGCGCTTACGCAGATATGTACTCAAACCGATTTTATCAATTGTCCGCAACGACCGCGCACTAACCTTAACCCGCACCGACCGCTTCAGCTCCGGAACGTATATACGTTTTTTGTGAACATTCGGCAGTTGCCGCCGCCGCGTCTTGTTATGCGCGTGCGAAACATTGTTTCCCGCAAGCGGACCGACGCCGCTAATACTACATCTTCTAGCCATAATGTAATAGTATTGCAAATACGCACACGCGTGTCAAGGGTAAAATACAATTATTTTTATTTTGTTGTTTTTGGGCGCTACCCCCGCAGGGGCGTGGCGCCCCCGCGGGGGTCGGCGTGCTCAGGGCTCGGCCGCCGACCAGAAACAGTAAAGATGCAGCACGCGAATCCCGCGGCGTCCAGCGGGCGCAAAGGCGCCCGCTGCCCTTCACATGCCTAGCGCGGAGAATTTGCTGCTTTCACGTATTACGGCGGCTGAGCCTGCCGCGGCCCCCGTTCGGTCCCCCGCACGCGCATATTTCATGCAGCACGGCACAATTATTTCTCCCAGGAATAGCAGAAATACCATACCCACAGGAATTACACAGCAAAACAACTTTAAAAAAGTTTCGCCAAAACCCTTGACAACAATAAAATGTATGATAGAATATATATATTATGCGTGCAATGATACGTAAACTTGCTGCACCACGCGCTGGTGTTCTTAGTTTGACGGGAGAAATAGCCACTCTATGTGCTTATTTTCCCGCCAATTATACTAACAATACCCCCCCCGAATGCAGTAACGCTAAATACCCCGCTTTCACCAAAAATTTATTCCCCCCAACTGATTTCAGTTCTGAAGAAAAAAATTCTATATATAAAGGAGGTATACAATAATGTATAACCTACGACGTACCATACGTACTATAACCAAAGCACCGAAATTCGGTGTATTCACCGCAATAGGAGCAGTCATTGCCCTGACAATGCTGCTCGCCGCATGCCCCGAAGATCCACCCCCTGCGGGTCCTGCCGGCCCTACCGCCCCCGCCAACCTGGTGGTTGAAATTAATGACAGCCGGGCAATACTGACATGGGACGCCGTCGACGGCGCAACAGAGTACCGGATTTACCGCGCAGGCCCGGATGGGACCCTGACCCGCATAGCCGAAGGCGTTACCGTAACTGAAACCACCTTTATCGACACAGACTTGACAAACGGCACCGAATACCGTTATGTGGTGCGTGCTGTTAACAGCGACGGCGAAAGCGGTGACAGTGAAGAGATAATGCTAACTTCCCCGGCCCTCTGGGGACCGGTAAACCTGGCGGTTGAGATTAATGACAGCCGGGCAATACTGACATGGGACGCCGTAGACGGTGCCGAAGAGTACCGGGTATACCGCGCCAGCCCCGATGAGATTTTTACCCGTATAGCCAGTAACACAACCATCACCGAGACTACTTTTACCGACACCGGTCTGGTAAACGGCACCGAATACCGCTACCGGGTACGTGCCGTTGATAGTGCCGACGGCGAAAGCAGTGACAGCGCGGAAGTAACAGCAACCCCCGCACTCATAGCCCCCCTGGCGCCAACCAACCTCACTGCAACCCCGGGAAGCAATCAGGTACTATTATCATGGGACGCTGTTGACGGCGCCGCAGAATACCGCGTATTCTCGAGCTTTCTCTCTAGTGGTGCCCTGCCCCGCATAGCTGTCGGTGTTACCATAACTGACCCCACGTATACTGACACAAATTTAATAAATGGCTTCCCCTACCGCTACGCCGTACGTGCGGTCAACCGTGCCGGCGAAAGTCCAAGCAGCGATGAGGTAACCGCAACCCCAGCGGCATCAGTCACCGCACCCGCGGCACCGGGAAACCTCAGTGCAACTGCCGGGAATGCCGAAGTATCGTTATTATGGGACGCTGTTGACGGCGCAACAGAATATCAGATATACCGTGCCGATACCGCAAACGGAGTTCTAACCCGTATAGCAAGTAGCGTCACCATTAACACAGTAAACTATACCGATACTGGTCTGGTAAACGGCACCACCTACCGGTACACTGTACGTGCGTCCAACAGCGTCGGCGAGAGCTCCGACAGCAGTGAGGTAACCGCAACCCCAGCCGTGCCGGTGCCTGCGGCTCCCGCAAACCTCACTGCAACTGCAGTGAGCGCTCGGGTATCACTATCATGGGATGCGGCCGACGATGCAGCAGAATACCGTGTGTACCGTAAAATCACCGTTGACGGGACCCTTACCCGTATAGGCAGCACTGCCGCAACCTCTTATGCCGATACCGGGCTGACAAACGGCACCACCTACCGCTACGTGGTACGTGCCGCCAACACTGCCGGTGAGAGTCCAGATAGCAACGAAGCAAGCGCGACCCCAAACCTGCCGGCACCGGAAAACCTTACTGCAACCGCAGGGACTGCCCAGGTATTGTTATCATGGGATGCAGTTACGCGTGCTGCCGAATACCGCATCTACCGCGCCGCTACCGCCGATGGTACCCTGACCCGTATAGCCGAGAACATTACCATAACAACAACCTCCTATACCGACGCTGACCTGGCAGGCGGTACCGCCTACCGCTACGTGGTACGTTCGGTCAGCGGTGCTGCTGAAAGTCCAAATAGCAACGAGGCAAGTGCAGCTACGCCAGCAGTACCCGCGGCGCCAGCAAATCTCAGTGCAACGTTAGGAAACACCCAGGTATCGCTAACATGGGATGAGGTTGACAATGCTGCCGAATACTACGTATACCGTGCCCCAAGGTCGTCCTTCGCAGTCTTTGTACGTATAGCCGACAGCACAACTATTACTGATGCCTCCTATACCGACACCGGTCTTACAGCCGGCGACGCCTTCCGGTATGTTGTACGAGCGGTAAACAGCAATGGCGAAAGCTTGAATAGCGATATAGTAACCGTAACGGTAATCACGGTACCCTCGGTCCCGGCAAACCTCAGGGCAACCGTTGCCGATGCTGCGGTAGCGTTATCATGGGATGCGGTTGCGGGCGCTGCCCAATACCGCATCTACCGTGCCGCTACCGCCAATGGTACCTTGACCCGTATAGCCGGCAGTACTACCATCACAGACACTGCCTATACCGATACCGGACTGACAAACAGCACCGCCTACCGCTATACCGTCCGGGCGGTCAACGCTGCCGGTGAAAGCGCGGACAGCAGTGAAGTAAGCGCAACCCCAGCGGCGGTAACAACCGTCCCCGCCGCCCCGGCAAACCTCAGTTTTATTACCGGTGCCGTTTCGGTAATACTATCGTGGGATGCGGTCGCCGGCGCAACAGAGTACCGGGTCTACCGTGCCGCTACCGCCGATGGTACCTTGACCCGTATAGACGGCAGCACTACCATCACCGATATCACCTATACCGATACCAGTGTGACGAACGGTGTTGCCTACCGGTACGCTGTACGAGCGGTTAATGCCATTGGTGAAAGTATCGATAGCAGTGAGGTAACTGCCCGACCTGATGATCATGGCAGTGCACGCGCTGCAGCGACGCCCATTACACCCGGTACCGCAGTGTCCGCCGCTATTGCTCGGCTTCAAGATGTAGATTATTTTAGTTTTGACGTCACAGTAGCATCAGAGCCAGTGTCGATAACCGCAGTCTCAACTTTCTCAATTTCAGATGATGACGTAAATATTCAAGGCACGATATACAACAGCGCCGGTACAGAACTGGCTTCCAATGCCAATTACGATATAAATGGTAACTTCCTTGTTCGCACAACGGTCACGGAAAGCGGTACCTACTATCTAAGGGTGAGTGACAATAGAGTTATATCACTAGGTCTAGCAGGAAATTATTCTTTCATGGTCACGTTATCTGAAGCAGATGATCATGGTGATACAGGAATCCATGCGACGCCCATTACACCAAATTTTGCAATAAACGGTTCCATTAACTCAGCCGCCGATCATGATTATTTCAGCTTTACGGTTACTACCGCAACGCCCGTGGTGGTTGCCGCGTACACCACAGGTGCTACCTTCGCCGCCGAAGGCACGGTATTCACCAGTACTGGGACAGAGCTGTCCGAGAGCTTTATTCCTGAATCAAATGACTTTATATCGATTACATCGATTACTGCAAGCGGTACCTACTACCTACGGGTGCGTAGTGAAGACGAGGCCGCTACAGGAGATTATACTCTGACAATTTTGGACCCCGCCGCTGATCACTCCGGTATGAGGGCGGGTGCTACAACCGTTACATCCGGTACCCGAATAGAAGGTTTTATCTCAGACATGAACGATAGTGACTATTTCGGCATTGCAGTTACTGCAAGTAGTTCAGACCCGGTGACGATACACGCAATCACAACAGGCTACACAGATACCATAGGCCAGATATTCAGGAGCACCGGCAGTTTCTCCATAGCTAACAATGATAATCATTTTTCTGATGGTGTTCTTACTGCTAACTTCAGAGTTTCTGCAAGAGTCACTGCAAGCGGTACCTACTATGTAAGGGTGTATGGAAGGCTTAGTGTTACTAGTCTAGGGCCTTATTCTCTCACAGTTACCCTATCGCCGCAGCTTCCAGTGAACCCCAGTGTAATCGCTGGAGACGCCCAGGCGACCCTGTCATGGGATGCGTCCGACCGTGCCGCGGAATATTGGATATACCGCGCCGCCACCGCCAGTGGTACCCTGACCCGTATAGCCGAGGACACCACCATCACCGGTACCACCTACACCGATACCGGGCTGACCAACGGCACCGCCTACCGGTACAGGGTACGGGCGGTAAACGTCGCTGGGGAAAGCGCGGATAGTGCTGAGGTAACCGCAACACCAACTGCTCCGTAGTTGGAGACAGTGGGCGCTACCCCCGCAGGCGCGCTGCGCCCGCGGGGGCCGGCGTGCTCAGGGCTCGGCCGCCGCGCCTGTTGTGGTAAAGATACCCACACGTGCCCCGCGGCGTCTGGCGCCGCCACCCTCGCAGGGTGCGCCACCCTCGCAGGGTGCGCCACCCTCGCAGGGTGCGCCACCCTCGCAGGGTGCGCCACCCTCGCAGGGTGCGCCACCCCTCGCATGCCTAGCGCAAAGTATCGCGCCCCCTCGCCTGTCTCTCGAGTCCGCAGGCACCCCCAGCGACCGAGCCTGCCGAACCCCCCGGTCCCGCACGCGTTATTTTAAGCCGACACGGCACAATTATTTCTCTCAGGAATAGCAGAAATACCATATCTACAGTAATTACATAGCAAAAAGAATTAAAAAAATTTTCGCAAATACCCTTGACAACAATAAAATGTATGATAGAGTATATATATTATGCGCGCAATGATACGTAGACTTGCTGCACCGCGTGCCGGTGTTCCTGGGTTGACAGGAGAAATAGCTCCCCTGTGTGCTTATTTCCATGTCAGTTATACTAACAATACCCGCCTCCCTGGATGCAGTAAAACTAAACCACTAAATACCCCGCTGTCACCAAAGATTTATTCCCAAATTCCCAGCATTATCGCTGGAAGCATTATTGATATGATCCGCCGGGCAATACGTTCGGTTATTATTTCGAAATTTTATATTTTACTAAAGGAGGTATACACGAATGTATAACCTGAAACGTACCATACGTACTATAACCAAAGCACCGAAACTCGGTGTATTTACCGCGATAGGAGCAGTCATTGCGCTGACAATGCTGCTCGCCGCATGCCCCGAAGAGGCACCAACTGGACCCACCGGCCCCACCGGCCCAAGTGCTCCCACCAACCTGGTGGTTGAAATTAGCGACAGCCAGGCCGAACTGACCTGGGATGCCGTTGCCGGCGCCACAGAGTACCGGATTTACCGCGCAGGCCCTGATGGGGTTCTGGCTCGTATTGCTTCCAATATAACCATCACTAACACCACGTTTACCGACACCGGTTTAGAAAATGGCACCCAATACCGCTACGTGGTACGTGCTGTTACCAGTGCCGGCGAAAGTGGCGACAGTGACGGAGTAATAGCAACTCCCGTGCTCGCGGCTCCCGCGGCACCGGCAAACCTCAGTGCAACCGCAGGGGACGCCCAGGTAACGTTATCATGGGATGCGGTTGGTAATGCAGAGACATACCAGGTGTATCGTGCCGATACCGCCAACGGGACCCTTGCCCGTATAGCCGACAGTACTACCATAACGGAAACTAGCCACATTGATACTGGTCTGACAAACGGCACTGCCTACCGGTACACCGTCCGTGCAGCCAATGCCGCGGGCGTCAGTCCAGATAGCAGCGAAACAAGCGCCACACCGCTCCCCCCCATACTCGTAGCCCCGGCAAACCTCAGTGGAACTCCCAGTTCACCTGCGGGCAACATCCAGATATCGTTATCATGGGATGCAGTTGCAGGTGCTGCCGAATACCAGATATACCGTGCCGCCACCCCCGGCGGAACCCTGACCCGTGTAGACGAGGACACCACCATCACCGCTGCCACATACACCGATACTGTACTGATAAGCGGCACCGCTTACCGGTACACCGTCCGCGCAGTCAACATCGCGGGCGTTAGTCCAGATAGCAACGAAATAAGCATAACCGCCCCCACTCCACCCGCTGTGCCGGCAAACCTCAGTGGAACCGCCAGTGCATCTGAGGGTATCATCAATACTGCGTTATCCTGGGCTGCGGCTACGGGTGCTGCCGAATACCGCATATACCGTGCTATCGCCGATGGCGCCCCGACCCGCATAGCAAGCAGTGACACCATCACCGCAACCGCCTATACCGATACCCGCCTGATGCGCGGCACAACCTACCGGTACACCGTACGGGCAGTCAACGCTGATGGGGAAAGCGCAGATAGCAGCGAGGAGATTGTTGCTACGCCCGCGATACCCGCGGCGCCTGAAAATTTCAGTGCAACCGGGGGAAGCGGCCAGATAACGCTATCATGGGATACAGCAACAGGGGCCACTGAATACCAGATATATCGTGCACTAGAGGGAGCTTTCATAACATTTTCCCGCATAGCAAGCAGCGCTACTGTTACCACAACCTTTCATGCCGACACTGGTCTCACAGGCGGCACCGGCTACCGATACTTCGTACGTGCGGTGAACAGCAACGGTGAAAGCCTGGCCAGTGATGTAGTACGCGCAACAGTACCCGCTACACTAGCGGCTCCGGCAAACCTCGCTGCGGCCGCCGCCAATACCGAAGTATTGTTATCATGGGATGCGGTTGCTGGTGCTGCCGAATACCGCATATACCGAGCGGCTACCGTCAGCGGAACCTTGACCCGTATAGCCGGCAGCACAACCATCACCGCAACCACCTATACCGACACCGGGCTGACAAACGGTACCGCCTACCGCTACACCGTACGGGCGTTCAACAACGCTGGTGAAAGTCCAGACAGCACTGAAGTAACCGCAACCCCAGCGGTCCCGGCAACCCTACCTGCCGCTCCGGCAAACTTCAGGGGAAATACCGGTGCCCTTGCAGCACTGTTATCATGGGATGCGGTTGCTGGTGCTACCGAATACCGCGTGTACCGTGCCGCTACTACTGGCGGAACCCGAACCCGTATAGCCGCCGATACCACTATCACCGACACGGCCTATACCGACACCGGGCTGACAAACGGCACTTCCTACCGGTACACCGTACGGGCGGTAAATGACGTTGGCGAGGGCAACGATAGCTTTCCACTATCCCTATCACCTGATGATCATGGCAATATAGCTGCTGGTGCGACACCCGTTACGTCAGGTACGGCAGTAACCGGTAGGCTTGAGGTGAATTTTGATCATGATTATTTCAGTATAGACATCACAGCAAGTCCAAGTAATAGAGTGGAGATAGCCGCAACCACAACAGGGAGTACGAATACCGTCGGCACAATATATAACAGTAGCGGCGTAGCGATTGTCAGTGATGACGACAGCGGAGTAGATAGTAACTTCAGAGCGGCTACAATCCTTCAGGAAAGCGGCACGTACTATGTAAGGGTGAGCGGCTTCCTTGCAAGTACAGGGGCTTATTCCCTAACAGTTACGGCAACTGCCACAACTGCTACTAATGATGATGATCATGGTAATTCAGCAAATGGCGCGACGTCCGTTACATCCGGGGTTGCAGTTCCTGGCTCTATTGAACTAAGCGGAGATCATGATTATTTCAGCATTACAGTCACGGCAAGTACATCAGACCCGGTGACGATAACCGCAACTACAACAGGGACTACCGATACTCTTGGCACAATATTCAGCAGCAGCGGCACACAGCTTGCCCAGCATGATGATATTAGTGCTTCTACCAACCTTAACATTAGAAACCTTAACTTTAGAGTTTCTACAATGGTCACGGAAAGCGGTACCTACTATATACGGGTGAGTGCTTACCAGGTTAATACAGGCGATTATTCCCTGACAGTTACGGCGGAGTAATTGCTGCCCCGCACGGGGCAGGGTCTGCTTGTTGGCGTCGTGGTGACGGTGCATTACGCTCCGTTGCCGCGTGGGCGACGCATGCTTGACAGAAGCGACCGGGGGTAGCTGGAGACAGCGAAGTGCGCGGCGGGCGAGCGGGAGTGAGCCCGTAACCCGCAACGCGGGTTAGCGCACTGGTACCCCTGCGCGTTCGCGCAGGGGTACGCTGGCTGCAGCGAGGGGGGCGGAGCCCCCCTTTTAAAAATTCCCTCCCCCGCTTCTATTGCATAAAGAAAAAAAACCCGGTACACTATCGGAGGAGTTTATATGAGCAGGACGAAATATATTGCAGGAAATTGGAAGATGCACAAAACCATCGACGAGGCTGGGGCACTGGCCGCCGGGGTTGTGCGAGACCTACAGGGAGCGGGGGGCGTCCCGCAAGGGGACGTACGGGTGGTGGTGATTCCGCCGTTCACAGCCCTGCACCGCGTACGGGACGAGCTTAGCAACAGTGGGATTGCCCTGGGGGCGCAGAATGTCGGGGTTACCGATGAGGGCGCGCATACAGGTGAGATATCAGGAGCGATGCTGGTGGATGCCGGTGTCGAGTACGCCGTTGTCGGGCACTCGGAGCGGCGCCACGTGTACGGTGAGACCGACGAGCTGATTGCCCAACGGGTTCGGGGCGGTATTGCCGGGGGCGTGCGGGTGATTCTCTGTGTGGGCGAAACCCTGAACGAACGGGAGAGCGGGAATGCCGTAGAGGTTTGCGTGCACCAGCTCCTGAGTGGACTTGAAGGCGTGAGCGATGCAGAGATGGCGCGGATAGTTGTGGCGTACGAGCCCGTGTGGGCCATCGGGACCGGGAAGACCGCGACCCCCGGGGACGCTGGTGCGATGCACGAGGCCCTACGGGAGGCGGTGGGGCGCCAGTGGGGCGGGGGGGTCGCAGCGGGTACCAGTATCTTGTATGGCGGGTCGGTAAAGCCCGCGAATAGTGCGGAGCTGTTTGCCCAGGAGCACATCGATGGTGCCCTGGTTGGCGGAGCGGCCTTGCATGTTGATGATTTTTGTAGTATAATTAAGAGTATCCTATGAGTATAGTTGCGATATTATTACTGGTAGTCATGATCCTGACTGCCTTGCTGCTGATTGCGGTGGTATTGCTGCAGGACGACGGCGGCGAGGGCCTTGGGGGGATCTTCGGCGGCGGGTCTTCGCAGCAGGTTGGATCGCGGGGCGGGAGCATTATTACCCGGATAACCTCGTTGGTGGCGACGATCTTTGTCTTTTCCGCCCTGGGGTTGGCGTGGGTGCAGCGTACCCCGGAGGTTGATAACGTAGAGGCCGCAGCCCGTGCGTTGGCAGAAGACGGAGCGAGTGAAACCGGAGAGGCTGCACTGAGATGGTGGGAAGAAGGCGATATCACGGGTGCAGAAAGCGGCGAATCAAGTGGAACCGAATCGTTTTTGGATCAACTAATAGATGAGAGTGCCATAGGTGTCACTGGTGACAGTGAAACACCTGGAAGTGAGCAATAGAGACGGTAGTCTACTGGGGCTGGCTTTTGTGGTACCGAGTGTATGGCTTAAGGAGGTTTAGACATGACACAGAATCATTATGAATTATTAGGGGTTGAGCCGACGGCAACTTCCAGTGATATCCGGCGTGCATTTCGCCGGAAGGCAAAACAAGTACACCCTGATGTTAATTTTCGCAACGGGGATGAGTTTAGCGGGCACAACAGCCTGCACTCGGTACGGATCCGCGAACTCCTGCACGCCTACCGGACACTGATTAACCCCGATGCCCGGCACGCATACGACGCCTCGCATAGAATTGGGAAAGAAGCACCTGTTGCGGAATTTGATTTTCGGAAGTTTTTGAAAGAGCGCCGCAGTGATGGGCGGTCGCAGGCGCGGCTGGTCTTTTATGACCTGCTGCACGACCACGACGAGGAGGCGACCTCATTGTACGAACAGTATTTCGCCCCCCTGGAGCCGTTTGAATCGAGCAAGGGAATGAGCAATTACCTTGGCAGGGACGATTACATGGATTGCCTGTTTTTACTCTCGGAATCCTACGAGCGGCAGGATAAATTACAAAAGGCCTTTGAGCTGCTGGTAAAGATAGTAAAAGAAGAAAAAGAGAGACCGTATTTTCTGGACTTTTTTGAAGAGGTACGGGCGGGGCTGCGGCGGTTGGTAAATACCATCTCCCTGGAGGATGGGAAATTGGCAATTACCCTGGCGTTGCGGATGGTTGCTTTGGATATTAGCCGTAACGACACGCGGTACTTTACGCGCCTGGCTGGTGTTATTCAGCGCAGAGAGGCGCGGAACCGTGAAAATAGCAGAAACCGCAGCCAATCGCGCGGAAATCAGTCGGGCGGTTCGCTGAACGGCGATCGTATTATCGATGGTGCGCGGCGGCGTCTGATGGGCAAATTGCGGGCGACGGCATGACCCGAGAGCCGCTCTACCAGGGAGACAGGGATTGAATCACCCGCGGGGGCGCGTACTAGCGGTGCTGGTGCGTAGCGGTATAGTTGCTCTGTTGCTGTTGGTAGGCGGCGGGGGGGGCTGGCGGCTTGGCGGCGAGAGAGATACCCATCTCCTGCATGCCCAGGAATTAGACCGCACTGTTGCCGTTATCCGGCTGCACGAGACAACTAACATCAGCCGCAGCGAGTTGCGGCGGCGCACAAGCTTGTTAGAAGAGCAGGTTGGACGCCCATTATCGGAGAGCGAGACAGACCAGCTCCTGGAGGCCATGGTCAGCGCGGAATTACTGAAAATGGAAGCGGAAAAGCTGTCCATTCGGGTGACCGACTCAGAAATTGACCGAACCATTAGCCAGCAGCGGCAGATATTGGCTCAGCAGAATAACCAGCCAATCGAATCGGATCAATTCCGCCGCATCATCGAGGAGCAAACAAATATCGGCTGGGACGATTACCGGGAGCAGATAAAAAACAGATTGGTGCAGGAAAAATACATCTTCCAAACAAACAGAGAGCTGTTTAGCGCCATCCGCCCGCCCACCTCGGAAGAAATTGAGAATTACTACGACAGCAACGCGACACAGTTTACCAACCCGGCAATAGTTCACGTACAGTTTCTACTGATACCCACACGGAATGTCTCTGATAGCGAGCGGGAATCGCGCCGCAGCGAGGCGAACGAGCTGCTGCAGAGCTCCACTGCGTCGCTTGCGGCCTTTGAGCAGGCACGTAAGAACTCGCTGGATCAACCAAACATCACCGCCGGAGAGGTGCTGCTGCTGCGCGGCAACGACACCCAGGGGGAATTGTACGGGAACGCATTTGTTAACTCGTTGTTTGAATTGGAAGGAGAAAATTTTGTGCCGCGGATTATTGAGTCAAGATTAGGCTTCCATGTAGTGCGGGTAATAGACAGACGCGCCCCTAAGATATTGGATTTGGACGATCCGGTGCTGCCCGGGCAGAGTACCACGGTCCGCGACCAGGTGAGCAACCGCCTATTGCTCGAAAAACAGCAGGAAGTCCTGCGTCAGGCGGTTTCTGATTCGCTGGAAGATTTGCGCGAACGGGCAGACGTAACCATCTACCGCAAGAATATTTAATTAAAGATATCAGAGGATTTTTGGGGGTGACCGGGTTTGAGCACGCACGCGCGCCGCATTGGTCGTGAATTGGCCCTGCAGGCTATCTATTGTCTGCAGATTAATTACCAAACCCTGGACGAGCTGATACAATTTGCATGGCTGGACTCGCCCGCAACAGGAGACGCGGATGGGAATGACCAGGAGAGCACCAGGGCCCGGCAATTTGCAATACTGCTTGTCACCGGTGTGTACAACGAGGTGAAACGAATTGACACCGAGATCAAGAGCCACGCCACAAATTGGAACATCAATAGATTACTGCAGGTGGATAAGGCGGTATTGCGCATCAGTATATACGCGTTGTTATTCTTGAAAGATATTCCGGTTTCTGTAACAATAAATGAGGCGATAGAGTTGGTAAAGCAATACAGCGAGAGTAAATCTGCGGGGTTCATTAACGGGGTGTTGGATACGGTGGCAAAAAGACAGGCGGCAAGCCCCGCCACCGCGCCCGTGCCCACGCCCGCACCCGCCGCCGACGACAGCGCCGCGGGAGAGAACGGAGGAGAGGAGAGCGCATGATTAATTTAAAGAACAAGCAGCAGGTTGCAAAAATAGCCGAAGTCAGCAAGGTGCTCGCCGAGGTCCTGCACGAGTTGGTAAACAAGGTAGCCCCGGGGGTTACCACCGCAGAGCTCGACGACTATGCACGCAAGAGAATTGAAAAGCTCGGCGGCGCGCCTTCGTTCTATGGGTACCGGGGGTACCCCGCGTCTATCTGTGCCTCGGTGGACGATGCTGTAATTCACGGGATACCCAACGCCGCGCCCCTGCGGGCAGGCCAGATAGTTGGTATAGATTGCGGGATCGTAAAAGACGGATACTACAGCGACGCCGCCGTCACGGTAGGCGTCGGTGATATTTCTTCAAAAGTAGCCCACCTGCTTGACGACACCGCGGAGGCGCTCCACAACGGCATAGCCGCGGCAACCGCAAGCGGAAAAATCAGTGATATTTCCAAAGCGGTAGAAACGGTAGGGCTGCGGTGCGGGTACGGGATTATAGAGGAATATTGCGGCCACGGGGTTGGGCTGGCAATCCACGAGGAACCGAGTATTACAAACACATCCCGGCAGGCAGATAATTCTCAGCTCCGCGCGGGTATGGTATTGGCAATTGAACCAATGTTCTGCCTGGGCTCCCCGGGGATTTATGTTGCCGACGATAAATGGACGGTACAGACCCGCGACGGCACACCGGCGGCGCACTTTGAGCACACCATTGCCGTAACAGAACATGGCCCGGAAATACTGACCGCTTGTCAAACCGATACCCCGCGGGTATAGTGAATACATGTTTAAGGACCCGCAACTTCTCCGTCAGCACTTCGGCAGACGCTTCGATTACCTGCAAGCCGGCGACCGTCACCTGGTTCCCCCGCCTGGCTCCGCCTCGCAGCTGAAATTTAATATTATCGGCTGCGGGATGATCGGCATGGAGCACATCCGCATTACCTCCTTGTTGGGACGGGCCGCGGTCCACGGACTGCATGACACCAACGCACGCAGTTTGCAGTGCGCTCTGGACGAGCACGCACGCAGCCTCGGGGAAACGCCGCAAGCGGCACAGGGAAATCCAGACTACCGCCCACCGAAGACCTACGCCTCAACCGAAGCGGCGTGCACCGACCCGGACGTCGATGCGCTGATTATCTCCACGCCGAATTACACCCACCTGGATGTCCTCAAAACAGCCATCACCAGCGGCAAACCGATATTGCTGGAAAAACCGATGGCCACAAACCTGGCCGACGCCGTGGAAATATTCAAAATTATAAAAAATTACCCGAACCTGATCCAACTGGGGCTGCAGTACCGGTACAAGGCAATTTACAAAGAGGCCTACCGGGCAGCGGTGGCCGACGGCAGAATCGGTGAACTAAAAATTGTCATAATAGCCGAGCACCGGCTGCCGTTCCTGGATAAAGTCGGGCAGTGGAACAAATTTTCCGCCTACTCGGGCGGCACCCTTGTGGAGAAGTGCTGTCACTACTTCGATCTGTTCAATTATTTTATCCGCTCCCGCCCGGTAGCGGTAAGCGGCACGGGCTCCGCGGCCGTCAATTTCCAACAGCTGTCGTACAAAGACAAATCCCCGGATATTATCGACAACGCCGCCATCACCGTAGAGTACGAGAACGGCGCGACGGCACACCTGCACCTATGCATGTTCCTGCCCATGTTCAGCGAAGAGATAACAATTTGCGGCACCGAAGGCCGCCTCCGCGCCTCCGAGTGCGAAGATTTTATGCCCGGCAAGACACTCAAAACCGCACTGGAAATTAAAACCGCCAACGAAGAGCCGGCAATTACATCCGAACCCCACTACCACACGCCCATCGAAGAGAGCGGCCACAGCGGCGGCACATATTTCGAACACGCGGCCTTCACAGAAAGAATACTTGGCGCTCAAACGCACAGCGCTCAAACGGACGGCGCTCCGCCGCGCACCGCTCCCCCGTACCCCGCCCCGGCTACCGCAGAAGAGGGATTTTGGTCGTTTGTCCTCGGGGCCGCCGCCGAAGAGGCAGTCAAAACCCGCCGCCGGATAGAAGTTTCCGAAATATTTGCCCAATGCGACATCGGCCCCGCCGATGTAGTTATGCCCCAATAACCCGCTCTCACGCCCGCCCCCGCCCTCACGGCATAAAAAAAGGCGGGGCACGAGAGAGCGTATCCCTCGTCCCCGCCGCACACCACGCGCCGCACCGCATTACGCGGCCTTCACGCTAATCTGCTGCGGCTTTTTCTCCGCGCTCTTCGGCGCAATAACCACCAACTGTCCGTTGGCAAATTTCGCCTCAATTTTTGCGGCATCAACCTTATCCGAAAGCTGAAAACTCCGCCGGAATTCCTCCGCACGCCGTTCCCGCAGCAAATACGTATCCTCCTTGGCGTCCTTCTCCGCCTCGTGCTTCCCCGATATGGTCAAGGTGCCGTTTTCCACCTGCACCTCCACATCCTTTTCGCTCAGCCCCGGCAAATCCGCCACCAGACGGTACCGCTCCTTCTCTTCAACGATATCGACCCGCGGAAGGTCGGTATCAAAATCTCTTCCCCACACCCGGGGGAAGGCAAAGTCATCAAAGAGCCCCATCAGGCTCCCTGGATGACGCATAACTATGTTTCCCATAGCACACCTCCAAAAATATCTTTCTACCTCCCTTATAGCAGTAACCGTGCCAACCCCCGATATACGGCATTTCCGCCCAGTTCTGTATGATACTTATACAGCCGAGTGTATTATTTTTATACAGTGTATAGTACCGATACATTTGGGCGCTCCCCCCGCGCACGCTGCGCGCGCACGGCGGTCGGCGTGCTCAGGGCTCGGCCGCCGCGTTCCTAACAGTAAAGATGCCGCACGCCCTCCCCGCGGCGTCTGGCTGTTGCAAAGGCAACAGCCACCCTTCCCATGCCTAGCGCGCGGAATTTGCATGGGTTGCCGTGCTCTATTGATATAAAAAATGTTAAAACCTTTGCCAATATCCTTGACGCACCTTAGCGCGTATACTATATACTTAACACTATATAAATCAGTTTGGAGGAAATGATGAAACCAATCATAACAAAAATAACGCAACCCACGAGATTCCCGGTTGCCTGCGTGCTTATTAAAGCGTGTATAATCCTAAGTACCGTAGCCCTGTCGCTGCTCCTGATATCCTGCCCGGATGAAGCACAGCCAGGCGAGTATATTGAACTATCCCCCCTATACACCTGCGAAAACGGAACGGCAGACGTCGGTACGTCGCCTACCACCACAGAGTCTCCCACCGAACGCTGCGCCCGTTGTAACCAGGGTTACACTCTCGATAATGCTACATGCATACTGTCCACATCATCCCTCCTATACACCTGCCGCAATGGAACGGCAGAAGCCGGTATGACGAATACCTCGAATCCGCCCACCGAACGCTGCGTCATGTGCGATCTTGGCTATGTTATCGATAATGCTACATGCGTAGTGCCGCCAACACCCCCTACCACTACTACTACCCAGCTAGCCCTCCCGGCAGAATATAGCACAACCGCTACTCTAGTTGCCGACTTTGAAAACCCGGAAGCACTGCTTGATGCCGGATGGACCGCTACGGGAGATTTTGCCAATCCTCTTAACGTCAATGCCTGGGTCGGCACCTCACTTCCCAGCAGCGATGCTGGATTCATAGGACAAAGAAGTTTCAATAGCTGTCAGCCGGGTACTGGGAGCGCATGTCAAGAATGGGGCACACTTATCTCCCCACCCATTCCGGTGACCCGCCGCTACCTTAACTTCCTCATCGCAGGAACACCCGGTGCAGATCATATCGCAGTCATCATTCTAGACAGCGAAGACGATTTTTCAGATCTTGACGACTCAAATAACGACATTGCCCGTATCCAGCCGCTATATAGTACCCCTGGGTATATTAGCTCAGATTTTGACTGGCGGAGCATTGACCTGGAAAGCGAGATGGCCGCAACCGATAGCAGTATCCGCATCGTCATCCGCGACGAAGGGGCGGGAAGCATTAACGTCGATCACTTCTTTTTTAGCGATCAGCCGTGGGGATTACGTCAGGACGAATGGTCTAACTCCCGGCCGTCATTTCTTGGTAACCCATCTACTGCTATCGGCGATTCCACGTATCTTCGTCTTCACCCCGGGGGTTTCGACCCCGCTACCGGGCAACCCGCCGCGCTCTTTGGCGGCTTTGATGACGCATCAACTCTGAGCACTGATGATGGATGGGAGTACTCAGCCGGAATCCTGGCCCAGGATGCCACGGCCCCCGCCACGGCTACACTTGCTGGTCTCTTTGGCACTGAGTCTAATCGCGGTCGGATTGGTGCCAATCCCCTTAGTACATGCGGTATCACGGATCCTAATCCTGGTCGGTGTCGGCACTCAACAGGCGTAACCATTACCTCTCCCGCCTTTACAGTTACCGCCCCCTACCTTAATTTCCTGCTCGGAGGAGGATCGGAGATGGGTTCGATGCCCAGCGTGGCCCTCAGTGGTGCCGATCCGTCAAGTACCACCACCGAATTCCGTCTATTTGCCGGCGATAACGACGCTGACACTGCATCCGAGGCAGTTTTGCGCATGTCTCCGCGGGGCTGTGCTGAAAGCCTTTATAGTTCCAGCTATGGAAACGAGGACCTTTGGCAATCCATTGATGTTAGTGCTTACATGAACCAAACACTCCGCTTCCAACTTATAGACAACTCTATGGCTGGCTGCCAGACTATAACGCTTGATCACATGTATTTTAGCGACTTCCCGGTAAGCCGGAGCAATGTCCGGGGCACTCTTACCTCTGCATCCACCGATACCACCCCCCCGGGTCTGGTCACCAATCTCAGAGCCGTCCAAAATGCCGCCGACGCGGTACAGGTAGTTTGGACAGAACCATTTGATTCTGATCTGACGAATATCTTGCTGTCATGGGCACCAGCCGAGGGAGATCAAACATCACCCCTCACGGTTGCAGCGGGAACCCGTACTGCTGCCGTAACTGGTCTTACCGCCGGCACCGAATATACGTTCACCGCAGTCAGCGTTGACAACGCCGCAACCCCAAATATGTCAGCGGCCAGCGAGCCCGCCACAGTTACGATTGACGGCACAGCTCCGGCAACGCCTACCGCATTTGCGGCCAGCACTATTGCCGACGGCCACATATTACTCTCCTGGACCAACCCCACTGATGCCGACTTTTCCCATGCCGTGCTGACATGGTCACCAGCCCACGGAAATCAAACCTCACCCCTTGCAGTCAGAAGAGGAGGAACCAATACCGTCGTTACCGGGCTAATGCATGGTACCGAGTATTCGTTCACCCTTGCTGCCGCAGACGCCGCAGGCAACATATCGTCTGCCTCTGCTGCTCAAACCGCTACCTCGGATTCATCCATCAGTCCAGTAACCGCACTTACGGCTACCCCGGGCGACACCAGTATAGCACTATCGTGGACTGCACCCACTGACAGTGATTTTGCCAGTGTCACTATCACATGGGATCCAGCCGGCGGCACCACCACCCAGCCGCTATCGGTAGCTACCGGTACTGCTGCTGCAAGCATTGCCGGGCTCACCAACGGTACCCTATATACCGTCTCGGTAGTCGCGGTTGATACTTTAGGAAACCAATCAACCGTGGAAACGGCAACCGCAACGCCGGCGGCGCCATAAAGGAGAGAGAGATGAAAAACAGGAGTGTGGAAAAAATGAATTACAAAATAAAAATTGCTGGAATAATTACCCTGGTTAGTATTTTCTTACTGGCGGTAACCGCATGTGAAGATGCAGGGGTAGGCGCAACAACCTACAGCTATATTTGTGTGAACGGCGAGGCGGATACGGGAAGGACAACAACCGAAAACGAACAGCGGTGTGTTAGTTGTAACACTGAATTTACCTTTGACAGCGTCAATGCTATCTGTACTGGCGGATTTACATGCCTAAACGGCACTCCAGTATCGGGTCTGTCGCCCACTGGCGAACAGCAGTGTGATATGTGTAACGCAGGATACACTTTGGACAATGCAAATGCTGCCTGTTCTCAGGAGTTTACATGCCTAAACGGCACTCCAGTATCGGGTCTGTCGCCCACTGGCGGAGAGCGGTGCGAAAGATGTAACGCAGGGTACGCTCTGGACGACACCACCTCTACCTGTTTCAGCGCGTTTGTATGTCTAAACGGCACCCCAACATCTGGTCTATCCCCAATACCGGGTGCCTTCAGCTGTCAAGGGTGTAATGATGGATATACGCTAGCCCCCGACAACTCTTGCGTGTCTACTATCCAATTTATTTGTCCTAATGGCATACCAGTAGACGACCCGGCCCCGGCACCAGGCATGATAAATTGTCAGTCTTGCGCCAGCACTTATGCTCTTGTTGGCTCAGCGTGCGCTACCGCCATTCGTCTGGTAGGCGGGAGTAGCGAACTAGAGGGCAGGGTAGAAATATTTCACGACGATCAATGGGGCACGGTATGCGATGATCTGTGGGATAACACTGATGCGGCCGTAGTTTGCCAGGAGCTTGGATTTTCCGCAATTGGTGCGGTGGGCACGCAACGGGCGGCATTTGGTCAGGGAAGTGGCCAGATTTGGCTGGATAACGTTCAGTGTGCGGGCACTGAATCTCGCCTAATTGATTGTCCGTCAAATGGACTTGGTATTCATAATTGCGCTCACAGTGAAGATGCAAGCGTCGTTTGCCAGCCGTAATTGAGGTAGTGTAGGTCCTGCGAGGGCGCTCCCCCCGCGCACGCTGCGCGCGCACGGCGGTCGGCGTGCTCAGGGCTCGGGGCCGCCCCGCGCCCCTAACAGGAAAGATGCCGCACGCCCACCCGCGGCGTCTGGCACCGCCACAAAAGGCGCCGCCACCCTCGCAGGGTGCGCCACCCTCGCAGGGTGCGCCACCCTCGCAGGGTGCGCCACCCTGAGCATGCCTAGCGCGCGGAATTTGCAGCCCGTCGAAACACGCAATTGAATCTGCAAACCTCTTCCCTGGAAAATAATCTTGTAAAAAAATTGCAGAAACTTTGTATATGCGGTTGACAGGGTAGAGATAATCCGTCACCATGGTGTATGGAAAACGTAGTTTTTTGGTTATTATTAATGGTGCTGTCGTTTATCGGCGCACTGGTTATGCAAAAACTGTTTGGTGTTGTAGGACTGTACGTATGGAGTGCAGCACTGATTGTTATTGCGAATATTTTGGTTACGATAACGGTTGCACTGTTTGGAGTAACGACGACCCTGGGGAACGCGCCGTACGGCGGAAGTTACCTGGTCACCGACGCGCTGAGTGAGCGTGAAGGTAAGGCGGCGGCGCGTAAGGCCGTGTGGGTGGGGTTTGTTACCCAGATTGCTTTCTTGCTGTTTATACAGATTGGGATAGCGGTTATGCCGGCACCGTCGGATTGGGCGCAACCGCATATTGCGGCGCTGTTTAGTTTGCTGCCGCGGATTGTACTTGGGAGTTTGATTGCCTATGTGATATCGCAGCTCCACGATGTGTGGCTGTTTGAGCGGATACGGGCGGTCCTGAGCGGGCGGAAAATGCTGTGGGTTAGAAATAATGTCAGTACCGTGGTCAGTCAGTTCATCGATACGGCTATCTTTTGTACCATTGCGTTTTGGGGCGTCTTTGAGACGGGTGTGTTTTTTCAGATCCTGGTGAGTACTTTTGTCCTGAAAGTAGTGGTGGCGGTGTGCGATACGCCGTTTGTCTATTGGCTAACCTCATCCCGTTGGGGTAAAATTGCCGGTGGGAAGAGTGCAACATAAGATATTTGAGGTGTAACATTGGTGACTGATAAACGACAGACGGCTCCAACGGGCGCGCGTGTGCGGATGCGTACCCTCTCGGCGGATAGGTTTACGCCGTGCGGGTTGGCGCGGAAGCTTTCGGCGCAGGTGCTGTTGGAGTCGGCGTCGTTTCGGAGCGGGCGGCAGCGGTATTCGATACTGATGATTGAGCCGGCCCTGCGGGTTATACAAGCCGCCGCGGACGGGGGTGTGCAGTTGCTAATTGACGGCAAGGTAGTCGAGTACCCGCAGGAGAGGGGTGCGCGGGATATGCTGGATGCGTTGGCGTACTTTGCCGGGCAGCACGATACCGATCAGTTTTCGTTCCCCGTCCCGTACGGGGGGGTGGGGTTTTTGTCCTACGAGTTCGCGACGCTGTGTGATACCATCCGCGTGCCGGAAAAAGACGACCCCCTGGGGCTGCCGCTGGGGAACTTTATCCTGGGGCATCAGTTTATTGTCTTTGATCACTACACCGATACCCTGCAGCTAGTGGGGCTGAACTACCGCGAGCATGAGATTGATCTCGACAAGGCTCTGGATGCCACAGAGGCAAAGATTAACGACTTGGATTTTAATTACCTGTTACCGGATACCCGGGATTATCCCGTGCACTGGCCGGAGGATGACGGGCGGGAGCATTTTTGCCAGATGGTAGAGAGTGTCCGTGGTGATATTATTGCGGGTAACCTCCTGCAGGCGCTGCCCTCTCGGCGGGTCAGTGTTAAAAGCGATTTACCGGCGTTTACCGCGTACAGCAGACTGCGCCATATTAATCCCTCGCCGTATTTGTTTTACCTTGACTTTGATGACTACCAGTTATTTGGCGCCTCTCCGGAGGTGCATGTGCGGGTACGGGACGGAGAGGTGTTGATCCGCCCGCTTGCTGGTACCCGGCGGCGCGGTAAGGACGCCGAGGAGGATCGGGGGCTTGCCGATGAGCTGTTGGCCGACCCCAAGGAGCGGGCGGAGCACCTGATGTTGGTAGATCTGGCGCGTAACGACCTCGGGCGGGTCTGTGCCCCGGGGAGCATTACTGTTACACAGTTGGAAGGTATAGAGCGGTATGCGCGGGTTATGCATATTGTTTCGGAAATTACCGGGAAGATAGAAACGGGAAAGAATGCGGCCGATGCCATCCGGGCTACCTTTCCCGCCGGGACGGTTAGCGGGGCACCGAAGATACGTGCCATTGAGACCGTGGCTAAACTGGAAAAGATACCGCGCCGTTTTTATGCCGGACTGGTTGGGTATATGCAATCGGAACACGCCATAGATACCTGCATCACCATCCGCAGCTGTCTGGCTATGGGCGGTCAGCTGCACGTACAAGCGGGCGCGGGTGTGGTGTATGACTCTACGCCGACGCGCGAATACACCGAGACGGGCGAAAAATTACAGAGCGTAGTAGAGGCGATTAGCAGCGGTGGAAACAGGGTATGATTGTTCTGATTGATAACTACGACTCGTTTACCTATAACATCTATCAATATCTGCGCGAGCTGACCGACGAACCAGTGCGGACCATCCGGAACGATGCCGTGAGCGTGGAGGAGGTGTTGGGGCTGTTATCCGAGGGCGGGAGCGGGAGTAAGGTTATTATTTCTCCCGGGCCTGGGCGCCCGGAAGGCGCGGGGATCAGTGTGGAGCTGGTGCGGCGCATCCCCCGGGAGATTGGGGTCCTGGGGGTTTGTCTTGGGCACCAGGTAATAGGCGCGGCCTATGGGGCCAAAATTGTCTCCAGTGCCAACATCGTGCATGGTAAGGTAGAGGATATGTCGTTTGACGGACGGGGGCTGTTCCGTACTATCGGGAAGACGGCCCGATGTACCCGGTATCATTCGTTGGCAATAGATCGGAAAACCCTGTCGGCGGAGTTCATAGTTACCGCGACTGCCCGCGACGGAGAGATTATGGGCATCCGGCACCGCGAACGGCCCCTGGAGGGGGTGCAGTTTCACCCGGAATCACTGGGGAGCAAAGAGGGCAAGGAGATGATCCGTAATTTCCTGCACTACCGGCGGGCGCCGTTTGTGGTTAGCAGGTATATCGAGTCCCTACAAGGCGGGAGCGATATGACCCGGCAGGAGAGTGCCGATTTCATGAACGAGCTGACCGATGGAGGCTTGGGGGAGACGCAAATCGCCGCGCTGCTGGTGGGGCTGAATGCCAAGGGGGTTTGCGGGGATGAGCTCGCGGGGTGTGCGGAGGTCCTGGTGGGTAAATGCACGGCACTGCCGCTCTCGGAGAGTGTCGCCGCCCGAGTAACCGATACCTGCGGGACCGGCGGCGATGGGCTGGGGACCTATAATATCTCGTCCCTGGCGGCGATTGTGGCCTGTGCGGGCGGAGCGGTTATTGCCAAACACGGTAACCGGGCGGTGAGCTCGCAGACGGGGAGTGCCGATTTTTACCAGGCCCTGGGGTATCCGTTGGATCTTACACCGGAGCAATCCGCGCAGCTGCTTGAGAAGCATGGGTTCGCGTTCCTGTTTGCGCCGATGTATCACAGTGCTATGCGGTATGCCGCCCCGGTACGGGGCGCGTTGGGGGTTAAGACTATCTTTAATCTCCTTGGGCCTCTGGTGAGTCCCGCGCGGCCGCGGCACCAGTTAATTGGCGTCTATGACAAAAAGTTTGCAGAGCAGATAGCGCGCGCCGCCCACCTGCTTGGAGTGGGGAGTGCGTTTGTGGTGCACTCCGACGATAACCAGGACGAGCTGTCGGTGTGCGCGCCCTCTACTATCACGGCAGTTGATCAAGCGGGCGAGGTGCGGGTGGAGCGCTTTGATCCGCGTGATTACGGAGTAGGCGAGCACTCGCTTGCCGAGCTCACCGGCGGGGACAGTGCGGAGAACGCCGAGGCGGCGCGGGTACTGCTATCCGGGGGTGATAGCGGGGGGAGTGCGCTGCGTGATGCGGTGGTTGTGAACAGTGCAGCGACACTGGTGGTGAGCGGCGTGCACAATGATTTTGCTGCTGCAATACCTGCTGCTGGTGAGGTGCTTGACTCTGGTGGGGCGTGGAAGAAGTGGCAGGAGATAGTGAGCTCCGCTCAATCCTTTAGTGTCGCGTAGGCGGGGGTTGCTTTACAACAGTGACCGGGGGTAGCGGAAGACAGCGAAGACGGCGGCGGGCGAGCGGCTCTGGTTTTTTGGCGCCGAGTAGACGGCGCACTCGCCGGACGCACCATACATTGACATTGGTGGTGTGAAACTGACACCGTATTACGGAACCTATTTTATCGACGTGGGCAACGCAATCTTTACAAGGGCGACCGGGGGTAGCGGAAGACGGCGAAGACGGCGGCGGGCGAGCGGGAGTGAGCCCGTACCCCCACGCGCGCCCGCGTGGGGGTAGCCGTCTGGTGACCCCGCGCGCCTGCGCGGGGGCACGCTGGCTGCAGCGAGGGGGCAGGATGCCCCCCCTTGATAATACTTGACATGAATAGGGGATGATTACATACTACAAATATGAGCAAGAGCAATTACGATTTTAATATTAGCAATCTGGGGAAGGCGGCAATTCCTTCGCCGATTCCGTTTTCGACCCAGTACGGCGATTCGATAGCAAACTATGTGCACGATGATGAGAAGATAGTTTTTCAGGTGGACCTGGCGCGCGGTAGGCCGGATTCGATTGAAGGCCTGGGGCTGCTGGAGCGGGCCGGGCCGCGGGAGAAGATTTATTTTAACCCGCAGCACGTGCATGTGGCGATTGTGACCTGCGGGGGTTTGTGCCCGGGGATCAACGATGTTATCCGGGCGATGGTGCGTACGCTGTGGTACCGGTACAACTGCCGGCGCATTAGCGGTATCCGGTACGGGTACCATGGGTTTTTTCCCGAGAGTACCCACGCGCCGATGGAGTTGTCGCCGGCTGCTGTGGCAGAGATTCACCGCATCGGCGGCTCGATTCTGGCCAGCTCGCGCGGGGGCGGCGAGCGTACGGGCGATATTGTTGACGGTATTGAGCGCATGAATATTAATGTGCTGTTTGTTATCGGGGGTGACGGGTCCCAGAAGGGCGCCCTGCATATTGCCGAAGAGATAGAGCGGCGCGGGCTGAAGATTGCCGTGGTCGGGATACCGAAAACCATCGATAATGACATAAATTATATTCAGCGCACGTTCGGGTTTGAGACTGCGGTGGCCAAGGCGACTGATGCGGTGTTGAGTGCTCACGTTGAGGCTAGTTCGGTGGAGAACGGCATTGGGTTGGTAAAGGTTATGGGGCGGGATTCGGGGTTTATTGCCGCGCATACCGCTATTGCCAGTCATAGTGTGCACCTGGCGCTGGTTCCTGAGGTGCCGTTTGACCTGGAAGGAGAGAACGGGATCTTTTCTGTTATACAACAGCGGTTGCAGGTGCGGGGAAACCTGGTGGTGGTGGTTGCCGAAGGCGCCGGGCAGGATTTACTGCAGCGCGAGGCGGAGGCCGCCTCCGAGGGAGGCAGTGGTGCGGCGGAAACCGATGCCTCCGGGAACGCCGTACTCGGTGACATCGGGTTGTTTTTGCGTAAACGGATACCGGAGCACTTCCGCAATCACGGGAAAAAGGTCAATTTGAAATATATCAACCCCAGTTATATTGTCCGCGGTGCGGTGGCTACCCCGGGGGATTCGATATACTGTTCGCGCCTGGCTACAAATGCGGTGCACGCCGCGATGGCTGGTAAGACTAAATTGCTGATAAGCCTGATAAATAATACCTTTGTCCACCTGCCTATTGCGTTGGCTGTGGAGCAGCGGAATAAAATTGATCCGGAAAGCAGTTTGTGGCGTGATGTCATTGAGGCGACCGGGCAGCCGTTGCGTATGAATAACCATGGCGAATCGTGCCGCCTGGATGTTGGGAAAGATAGCAAGAACCCCAAGGGCGGGCATATTAATGCTGGCAGTAATTCCTGATACGCGGGCGCGGGGGGGCGCGTGGGGGGCGCGGGCGCGGGCCCTTTGGTCTAACCGTTTGCGGCGGCGAAATCGCGCATGTAGGCGCCGACTATTTCTGTGCCCTCAAGGGTTATTGCGTTATACAGCGATACGCGGCAGCCCCCGACGCTGCGGTGACCGTTGATACCGATGATGTTTTCCTCAGCGGCGCCGGCGAGGAAGCGTTTGGTTAATTCCCCCGAAGGCAGGGTGAAAATTGCGTTCATGTGCGACCGATGTTCGGGTGAAATAGTGTTTTGGTAAAAGCCGCCGCTCTGGTCGATGGTGCGGTAGATGTACTCTGCTTTTTGCGCATTACGGGTCTGTAGGGCCTCTACCCCGCCCTGTTCGGCGATCCACTCGAGTATGAGTTTGAGCATATAGATGGCAATGCCGGGCGGCGTGTTATACAGTGATTGCTTTGCCGCGTGGTTTGCGTAACTCATTGCCGGTGGAAGCCCGGCTCCGTTTTCGCCTGCCTGCTCGAGGAGGCGCGGGGACAGGATAACAACGGTGACGCCGGCTACACCGAGATTTTTTTGCGCGCTGGCGTAGATGCCGTCAAACAGGTGGGCGGGAATTGGGCGTGCCCCAAGGTCGCTGGACATATCTGCTATTAGAGGCGCTGCCGGCGGTGCGGTGGGCCAGGTGTGCCACTGCAGGCCGTTGATGGTCTCGTTGGAGGTAACGTGCAGGTAGGCGGCATCGGCGAGTGGGGAGACCTCTTTCCAATCCGGGAGTGTTGTGTACCCGGCCCCGTTGGAGTTGCCGTCGTAGGCAATCGTCGGGGGCGCGGTGGCGGTGGCAACGGGGGGGGGAGACGCCGCCCCGTTGCCGGTGCTCCCGGCTGCGGTTACGGCACTGTCGTAGGCCTTCTTGCCCCACGCGCCGGCGAGCAGGTAGCTGCCGCCCCGCGCGGCATTGGCGAGATTGTAGGGGATCAGGGAAAATTGCATTGAGGCGCCGCCGGATAAAAAGAGCACCTGGTACCCAGGGGGGAGGTTAAGGGTGTCGGCTAATTGTCCGCCGGTTTCCTCCTGCAGGGTGCTGTATAGTTTGCCCCGGTGGCTTGCCTCTACTATTGAGTACCCGCTGTTGCGGTAGTTGAGCAGGGTGTCGGCAAAGCGTTCGAGGACGACGGTGGGGATTGCCCCTGGGCCGGCGGAAAAATTAGTTAGAATCCGCTCTGCGTTATTTTGTTTTGTGTTCATGTGTTCTCTCTCTTATTTATTTGTTTCCAGAAAGCAGCGCGGCGTACTCTTGCAGTGCCGGGTCTTTCTCTCCTGCCATCAACTGGTTGGCCAGGCGTTTGCCGAGCTGCACACCTTCCTGGTCAAAGCTGTTGATGTTCCAGATGAATCCCTGGAACATTACCCGATTTTCAAAGAAGGAGAGCAGGGCCCCGAGGGTGTAGGGGGTAAGGGCGGTGCCGTAGAGAAGCGCTGACGGGCGCTTGCCGGCAAAGGATTTGTTGCGGTCGCTGCGGTTTTCGGCACCGCGGGCAAAGGCCACTATTTGTGCGGCCGCGTTTGCCAGCAATAGCCCATGTGCGCGCTCCTGCAGGGCGCCGACGCTCTCTTGATCCGCTGACGGGGGGGGAGGTGTTGATGGTGAACCCGCCAGGTTGCTGGCCGGCTTACTGAAGGCGATAAAAATTGCAGGGACGATGGTGGTGCCCTGGTGGAGGAGTTGGTAGAAACTGTGCTGCCCGTTGGTCCCGGGTTCGCCGAACGTTAGGGCGCCAGTCGGGTAGGGTACAGGGTCGCCGTTGCGGTTGACGCTTTTGCCGTTGCTCTCCATGTCGAGCTGTTGGATATGCGCGGGGAAGCGGATGAGATTTTGGGAGTAGGGGAGTAGCGCATAGGCGGGGTAGCCGCAAAAGGTCCGTTCGTAGGTGCCGCAAAGGGCATCGAGTAACGGCGGATTGCGCAGCGGCTCAGGGTCCAGGGCTACCTTGTCGGCGGCGTGCGCTCCGTCGAGAAAATCCCGCACCGCGATAACCCCGTAGGCCAGCATAAGTACCAGCAGCCCGACTGCGCCGCACGAAGAGTAGCGTCCGCCAATATGATCGTCAATAAAAAAGTGAGCACAATACCCTGGGTCGGCAGCGAGGGGACTGGATTCTGCCGTTACCACCACAATCTGCTCTTTGGGGTTATTGATCCCCGCCTGCTCGGTCAGCCATCGGGTGACCATCTGCTGGTTACTCAGGGTCTCTATGGTTGTACCGCTCTTAGAGACAACAATAAACAGGGTGCGGTGCGGGTCAATGGCCCCCAACACTTCTGCGGCATCATCGGCATCGACGTTGGAAATAAAGTGCGCCTCCAGGGGTTTCACCGCACCCGCGCCCGTGCCGGCCGTTGCCCACTGGCGCAAGGCAAGATAGAGGGCGCGCGGCCCGAGGTCGGAACCCCCGATGCCGATTTGCACCACCGCCCGGTAGGGCGAATTATCAGGTGCGCGGACCTTACCGCTGCGTACCGCACCGGCAAACTCGGCCAGGGCCGCGTACTGTTGGTCGTAGAACGCCCCGCAGTCCCTGTTGTCTGTATCGATGATAGGGCGGTCGTTGAGTTTTCCGCGCAGACGGTGGTGCAGGACCATGCGGTTTTCTGAGGTATTCATACGCTCCCCATTCAGGAGCAGGCGGTATTTTTTTATACATTCGGTTTGCACGGCCAGTTCACGCAGCGCATCGCGTTCGGAGGAGATGAGCATACGGGCGGCGTAGTTATACCGCAAACCCTCTATGAACGGCACATCGCATTCGGCAATGTGCGTATGGTCAAAGGCAGCTGAGCGTTCCGCCGCCAGGATCCGCAGCCGATTGTATGCCGGCAGTTTATCCAGGTTCGTGTAGCTTACCGGGGCGCCGCCGCTGTCAGTAGTGTTATGCGCCAAAGTCGTAGACCTCGCTGGCGCCCGCGTCCGCAGGAACGCGCGCGGGTGATTGTGCGGCAATGTGTTCGGTCGGCAGCCCGTACAGACGGACAAACCCGCCCGCGTGCTCGTTGGAGTACTGCCCGGTACTAAACGAGGCAACATCCTGGCGGTACAGGGATATGTCGGCGCTGCGCCGCACGGGATACATTCCGCCCTTGTATAGGGACAAGGTAATGGTCCCGGTAACGTTGCGCGCGGCCCGCTCCATAAACGCATCAAGGGACTGACGCAGCGGCGAGTACCATTTGCCCGCATAGACCAGCTTCCCGTACTGTTCGGCCAACTGGCGCTTAATGTCCCACAATTCGCTATCAAGGGTCAGCGATTCCAACTCGCGGAGTGCGGCGTAGAGTAGGGTCCCGGCCGGTGTTTCGTACAGCCCGCGGCTCTTCATCCCAATAACCCTGCCCTCCACGATGTCAACGCGCCCAATGGCGTGCCGTCCCCCGGCGGCGTTCAGCGTTTCTATTATATCTACGGGCGATAGTTTCTTCCCATTAACCGCTACCGGGACAGAGCGCTCAAACGTAATACTGAGCTCCTCGGGTTTATCCGGTGCATCAACTGGCGATGCGGTTAGACGGTAGATGTCGTTGCTAATCTCTATCGGTTCCCGCAGATCTTCCAGGGCCCCGCCCTCGTGGCTCATGTGCCACAAATTAGCGTCCCGCGAGTAGATATTTTTTTTGGTAATGCCGTCTAGCGATATATCGCGCTCTTTGGCATATTGTATGGCACTTTCCCGCGAGTCAATATCCCACTCCCGCCACGGTGCGATCACTTTCAGGTGCGGGGCCAGTGCCCGATAGGTAAGCTCAAAACGTATCTGATCGTTCCCCTTCCCCGTACACCCATGGACCACCGCCACCGCCTTTTCTTCCATGGCTACCCGTACCTGATGCCCCGCCTGCAGGGGCCGGGCAATAGAGGTGCCTAATAAATATTTTTCTTCGTACGACGCCCGTGCACGCAGCATGGGAAAGAGATAATCGGTCACAAACTGCTCCCGGGCATCAACAATAACTAATTTCGAGGCACCGCTCGCCTCGGCCCGCTTCTGCAGTACCTCGGAGTTATCTAAATTACCGGTGTTAACACAGACGCATATTACCTGACAGGTGTAGTGCTCTTTGAGCCATGGCACAATTATTGAGGTGTCCAGTCCGCCCGAATAGGCCAATACAAATTTATCCATTACTTCTCCTCGTGTTTTGCAGTAATTGTTCAATAATTCCCAGCCCGGCTTCCAGCTCCGATTTACTAATTGTCAACGGCGGCGCTATGCGCAAAACATTTGTCCCGGAGCGCAGCAACAGCAGTCCGGCGTCTTGCGCGGCGGCAATAATCTTTGCCACCGGGGTTGACTTTGCCAGGAATATACCCTGCAAGAGCCCCATTCCCCGTACCTCCTGCACCACCGAAAACCTTGCCTTGAATTGTTCCAGGGTTTTACCGAGCACCTGTCCTTTTTCCTGCACCTCTTCCAGAAACGATTGATTGAGCACATGTTTCCATATATGTTGCGCCATCGCGCACTGCACCGGTCCGCCCCCAAACGTGCTCCCGTGCACCCCCGGGGAGAGCTGAGCGTTAACCCGCTTCGTAACCAGGGTCGCCCCCAGGGGCAGCCCGCCGCCAAGCGGCTTTGCCAGGGTAATGATATCGGGCTTCAGCCCCACCCACTCGGATGCGTAAAACCGTCCCGTGCGCCCGACGCCGCTTTGAATTTCGTCGGCAATAATAAGTATTTTGTTATCGTAGCAAATTCGATTGAGCACTGTAGCAAATTCCGCATTCATGGTACGCATCCCGCCCTCGCCCTGGATGACTTCAATAATAATGGCGGCAACCGACCCGTTAAGCTTGCGGTGCAGCGCGGATGTCTGATTCAACGGTATCTGGATGCTATCCGGCACTGCCCGCCCATACATGGAGCTGTAATTCCTGTTGGCAGACAGTGAGAGCGTCAACAGCGACCGCCCGTGAAAGCTCCCCGTCAGGCTGGCAAATTTAGGCGTGCCGTCGCGCACCGAGTTAGAAAAGCATGCGGCAAATTTTAACGCAGCCTCGTTGGCCTCCATCCCGCTGTTGGAAAAAAAGACAGCATGCATGGTGCGCCCATTAAAGGGCTGGTACGATACCATCTCTTGTGCCAATCCCTCTGCTGCCTCGGTGCTATAGAGGTTAGAGCAGTGTATGAGGTTACGCAGCTGTTTCCGTGCACTGCGCACAAGCGGTTTATCCCCATACCCCAATGCGTTAACGGCTATCCCGCCGGTAAAATCGAGATACCGTTTCCCCGAGGTGTCCCACACCCAGCTCCCTTTGCCCCGCTTAATTTTCAGGCGCTGCGGCGGGTAACAAGAGACAATCATTGGATCGTCGTTCCGGCCTGCTGGTCCAGGAGTTTGTACAAATCGCCGTACTGACCGTATTGCCCAATGCCTATTCTTTTAATTCCGCTGCGTATTCCCAAAAACGAATTACGCAGCTTCTCTACCATTCCATCCTTAATTACATTGGCCACAATCAATTTTTCACTCTCCTGTTCGCTGAGCTGGGCAATGCGTTTACCATCACCACCCAGGACACCGTCCACATTACTTAAGAATAGCAGTCTATCACTCTGTAATGCAAGTGCAATAGCCAGCGCTCCCCTGTCTGCATTGATATTAATTGCCCCATTCCCGGCGTCGCTCCCAACTGGTGCCACCACCGGCACATACTCGGGCAGCAGGTGCTGTAAAATTTGCGGATTGCACACGCACTCGCCGGCGGTATACCCGCCCTCCGCGGCTCCTCCACCCGCACCCCCGTCCGCGGACGGCGTCCCAACCAGCAGTCCCCCCGATGCCCCGGTAACCCCCACCGCACTCACGCCCGCGCGGGCAAAACTGCGGACAAGCCCGCTGTTAACCAACCCGCCAAGCACGCCGTCAACTATTTCCATCTCTGCTTCACTGGTAACCCGCACCCCATCAACAAAAGCCGGCTCAATTCCCCGTTCCCGGCAGGCACGGGTAATCTGCGGCCCCCCGCCGTGCACTACCACAACACCGCCGCCGCGCTCGCCAACCAGCCCGCGCAGCTCACCAATTTCGCGGCAAAACTGTCCCAGGATATCTTCTCCTGTATCCAGGCATAGCTCGCCCCCAATTTTGACAACCGTCGTGGTCCCCGGTCCCGTCCCCGTCATGCCCATCGCTACAGCTCGCTGTTTACCGGCAGTCCGCTTGTTTCCGCCAGCCCAAAGCGCAGATTCATGTTCTGCACCGCCTGTCCCGAGGCGCCCTTGATAAGATTATCGATAGCAGAAAACAGCAGCAGCTGTCCATCCTCTTCCAACCGCCAACTGAACGCGCAGCAGTTAGACCCCCGGACATCCCCGCTTTGCGGCAGCGTATCGGCAAGAAACCGCACAAACGCCCGCCCCTGGTAGTATTGATGATAACTGTAATGTAAATCTTTCTCGCCCGCCCCGCTCCGCAGCCGCGTAACGATAGTCGCCGTAATTCCCCGCGACAGGGGCGCCAGGTGCGGGGTAAAGCTAACCGAATGTCCGGGCAGCTGCTCCGACAACTCCCCCCAGTGCCGATGACTCCGCCCGGGTTTATACGCCCCGCTGCTCTCAATACGCTCACTCAGCAAAAACACCGGATTCCCCGCGCCCCCGCCTCCACTGGTCCCGGTAATAGCAGTACACACCACCTCGCTCCCAATAACACCCTCGTACGCCAGGGGCAGGAGGGGCAGGAGTATCGCCGTCGGAAAGCACCCCGGGTTCGCTATCAGGTCCGCACTGGCAATCTTGTCCCCATAGATCTCACTCAGCCCATAGACCGCCCGCCCCGTCAGCCCGGCATCCGGCATATCAACCCCATAGAGGGAGCGGAATAGATCGCCCCCCTGTAACCGCATATCTGCCGCCAGGTCAATAACCACTAGCTTCCCCACAAGGTCTCGCCACGCGTCGACCGACCGCAAGTGCGGGAGCGCCGAAAACAACACATCCCCGCCCCACTGCTCAAGTTTCTCCATGGGTTGGTACACGCCGCCGCCAACGTCCAGCTTCCCGCTGTAGTCCCCGCTCTCACGCGCCAGCACCACCCGCTGCCCGGCCCGGCTCGTGGAAACCGCCACAATCCCGCTCACATCAGGGTGATGCAGCAGCAGCCGAAGCAGCATCTGCCCCGTGTACCCACCGCTCCCTAGAATAATTACCCGCATATGTCTTTACTTTATCACGTAGGACGGATGATAGCAAACAAGCGGAGGAGTTGGGCGCTCCCCCGCCGTCACGCTGCGCGCGCCGGCGGGGTCGGCGTGCTCAGGGCTCGGCCGCCGCGCGCTTTGTGGTAAAGATACCACGTGCCAAACTCCGCGGCGTCTGGCGCCGCCAAAGGGCGGCACCACCCTTCACATGCCTAGCGCAAAGTATTGCATCTTTTCTCAGAGTCTTGCAGCCACGGTGGATCTTAGGTTTTACAAAAGCTGCCGCATATTTGAAAAACATAACGCTTGCCGTTATAATGAAATATATGAAAACGGCATCCGTACCACTGACCGTATTAATCAGCGTGTTATTATTGTCCGGTTGCCCAGACGAGCGAGCCAGCGGAAGTATAACCGGCACAACCTGGACCGCCCAAGAGAGCAAGGTAGGGTCAACGCTCAACGCCGTCCATTACGCCAACTCCCAATGGGTAGCGGTGGGGCAAAACAGCGACGGAACCGGTGCCATTACCACCAGCACACACGGTATCGCATGGACCTCCCGGACAAGCAATGTGCGCGGAATACTCCATGCCGTCCATTATGCTAATTCCCAATGGGTAGCGGTGGGGGAGGACGACGACATCTCTATTGAAGGAATAATTACCACTAGCACAAACGGCACCACATGGGAGGCGTTGAGCAACGTGAACGGCGAACTATTTGCCGTCCATTACGCCAACTCCCAATGGGTAGCGGTGGGGGATGAGATAATAACCAGCTCAGACGGCACCGTCTGGACCGCCCGGGATAGTAAGGTGAGCGGTAGGCTGGCAGACATCCATTACGCCAACTCCCAATGGGTAGCGGTGGGAGGCGGGATAACAACCAGCGCAGACGGGATAACATGGACGGCGCGGACAAGCAATGTAAGCGGCGGACTGGTTTCCGTGCACTATGCAAACGCCCAATGGGTGGCAACAGGAGGGGAGTTTGACAGCACGGGTGCCTTTATAGGGGCCGTAACTACCAGTACGGACGGCGTAACCTGGACAGCACAGACAAGCAGCGTATCCGGCGGGTTAGTTGCCGTACACTATGCCAACTCCCGGTGGGTAGCGGCAAGCGACCCTGCGGGTATAATCACCAGCAGGGACGGCGCGAAATGGGTGAACCGGACAAGCAATGTGACCGGATTTATCAGAGCCATCCACCACGCCAACAACCTGTGGGTAGCGGTGGGGAGGCACACAATTACCGATGGGATCATTACGACTAGCCCCGACGGTATAACATGGACGGCGCAGGAAAGCAATTCACCGGCCGATCTAAAAGCAATCCATTATGCCGACAACCTATGGGTGGCGGTGGGAGGCGGGGTAGGAAGCGGGGGGATTATTGTAACTGCACCGTAACCACACCCTGGGTGTATTTGCAAACGGGCGTGTACGGCACTGTCAACTGCCAAAATAAAATTACTCTTGATATTATGTGTGAAAACGTGTAATATTTATTATTATGAATAAACATACAAAAACAGCATCCGCTCTGCTGACTGTATTGTGCAGCGCGTTATTATTAGCCGGTTGTCCTGACGACCAGGTTGCCCCGCCGACCGGCACAGTATGGACAACCCGGGCAGACAATACGACAAGCGGGTTGCTGGATGTCCACTATGCAAACGCCCTATGGGTGGCAGTCGGCGGGAGTGACGGGATAGTTACCAGCACAGACGGCATAGAATGGACAAGCCGAACCAGCAATGTGAGCGGACAATTACAATCTGTCCACTACGCCAAAAACCAATGGGTAGCGGTGGGAGACGGGGGAGTCATAACCACCAGCACGGACGGTATAGAGTGGACAGCCCAGACAAGCAATGTGAGCGGCGCACTGTATAACATCTACTTCGAAAACTCCTTATGGGTAGGGGTAGGGGTTGATATCGTCTCCAGCTCAAACGGCACCACGTGGGTGCCGCGGGGAAGCAATATAGGTGGAGTACTGCGCGACGCCCATTACGCAAACAGCCAATGGGTTGCTGTAGGGGGTGAATTTGACAGTACGTCCAGTACTATCACGGGATCCATAGCCACCAGCGTCAACGGCACGACCTGGGTAGACCGTACAAACGATGTTACGAGCGATCTATATGATGTCCACTATGCCGGCAGCACATGGGTAGCGGTGGGCGGCTCTGGAACTATAATCACCAGCACAGACGGTGCCGCGTGGACAGCACAAACAAGTAATGCAAGCGGCACACTGTGGTCTACCCACTATGCTGACGGCAAATGGGTAGCCGCAGGGGGGTTACTGGCATTCGACGGAGGCATTGGGGGAACTTTGATATTAATCCCAAGCATAGTGACCAGCGCGGATGGGATGACGTGGGTCAGTCAGATATCCAACGTATCCGGAGTGCTGCAGGGTGTTCACTACGCCAACAATTTATGGGTAGCAGTTGGGGCAAGCTACGACAACGATTCCAACACCACTGGCGGCGTCATAACAACCAGTCAGGACGGCACCACGTGGACGGCGCGGACAAACAATGTGAGCGGTGGGCTATTTGACATTCACTATGCCAATAACCTATGGGTAGCGGCGGGAGGGGTTTTCAACACCCAGAGCGTCGCGAGCGACGGAATCATAACAACCGCACCATAATGGTGCATTGCGCTTCGCTGCCTTGCTTGTGACTTAATATCTTTACTCCTGCGACGGGGGGCAGCGTCTGCTTTTTGGCGCCGCTGGGCGGCGCATTGCGCTCCATTGCCGCGTGGGGGGACGGAAGCTTTACGAAAGCGGCGGGGGGTAGTGGAAGACAGCGAAGTGCGGCGCGCACTGCGTGGCGGCGGCGGGCGGAGCGGAGTGAGCCCGTACCCACGGGCGCGAGCACGTGGGTAGCTGCCTGGTGGCGCGCGGAGCGCGGCACGCTGGCTGCAGCGAGGGGGGCGGAGCCCCCCGCATGATAGAAAAAAAACAGGGGGGTGGCACAACACTTATATTATGCTATAATGGTTTTATGAAAGAAAAAAATTCACTATGGATAATAAGCACGGTAACATTACTGGCGATGCTGGTGGCGGTGCTTGTCCCCGGGAACGTCATTGCCCAGGGGTCGCAGTTTGAGACCGAGCGGGCGTTGACAAAATTTGCGCGCGTGTTTCGGTTTATTAAAGGCAACTATGTAGACGATATCGATGCCGATGTACTCCTTGAGGGCGCCCTGGAAGGGCTGCTGGATAGCCTGGATGATCCGAACTCGGGGTATATTAAAGACGAGGCGCTGCGCCGCCTGGAAGATACCACAAGCGGGTCGTTTGGCGGCGTTGGGATGTATATTTCCAAGCAGCCCGACAACGAGGATGGACAGGCGGGGTATATTGAGGTAATTGCGCCGATTGAAGACACGCCCGCGGACAGGTTGGGCGTACGGGCGAAAGATGTGATTGTGGAGATTGACGGCACAGATACCGTGGACATGACCATCGATGATGCGGTGAATGCGCTGCGCGGCCCACCCGGTACGTCGGTAGATGTGCGGTTTGCCCGCGGGGCGTCGCGGTTCAACATAGATATTGTGCGGACGGTTATTCAGGTACCGGTGGTGCGTTGGGGGTACATTGGTCCTGACGAAGGAGAGAGCAGCGGAGGTGGAATTGGGTACATCCGTATCATTCAATTTACTCCGTTTACCCATCAGAATATGCTGGAGGCCATCCGTGAGTTTGAAGCCGCGGGGTACTCGGGGCTTATTGTAGATGTGCGGCAGAACCCCGGCGGGCTGCTGTCGGCAGCGGTGGATGTATCCGGGTTGTTTCTTGATGGCGGGCTAGTGGTTGGTACCACCGGGCGCAACGACGCCGAGGTACGGCGTTACAACGCCAACCGCGGAAAAGCAGTTGAAGATGATATAGAGCTGGTTGTCCTGGTGGATGCCGGGAGCGCGTCGGCTTCGGAGATATTTGCGGGCGCGATGAAAGATTACGACCGGGGCGTTATTATCGGTGAAAAGACCTTTGGGAAGGGGTCGGTGCAGCAGATACGGCCGGTTGACCCGGGGGCGTTTCGGTTGACTATGAGTCTGTATTACACACCGTCGGGGACCTACATTGATGACGTCGGTATTATTCCAGATATTATTGCCGCGCCGCCGGAGCTAACCGAGGAGCAGACCAATGATCTGGCGGAAATTTTGCGTGACCGGGTAGTGGAGGGGTTTATTGATAACCGTACCGATATCAACCCCAATGAGATTGACCGCTTTGTGGCCGAGCAGATTGCCCAAGGGTCGTTGACCGAGGCGCAGTTGCGGAAATTAATCAAAGACGAACAATCGCGGGTGCGTAATGTCGTGTTGCCGTATGATTTAGAATATGACCTGGTGCTGCAGAAAGGTGTGCAGCACCTGCGCTCATAGACCTTAGTCATTGCCGCAGCGAAAGGGCGAGAGAGATAGCGGTAGTGCCTGCATCAAAGAAGAAAACCACACGTGCGCATCTTTTTGGCATTCCTATTGATAATGTTGATGCCGAAAGTATACGCACCCTGGTAGGCAGGCATGCGGAGAAGCCGCAGGCGCAGCAGATTGTGCTGCTGTCCTGGTGGGGGTTGGTTAAGGCCATTACTCGTTGGGAGTACCGCACAATAGTTCAGAAAGCGGTGTTGGTGGTGCCGACATCGTATTTGCTGACCCTGGGGGTGCGGATAACCAGACAGGCCGCTATTAATATTACCACCAGCTTTGAATTTGCGGTTAAGCTGCTGGCGGCGTTGGAAAATAATAAACTATCCCTGGCATTACTGGGGATGGAGGTTGATGACATCGTCCGTGTGGAAGAGAATATACGGAACACGTACCCGGAGCTGCGGGTGTTGGGACGGTTTTCCGGGTACTTTGATGCTAAACAAGAGCAGGCCATTCTTACCGCTGTCCGTAAAGCCAGTCCCGATTGCCTGTTTATTGGGCATGGGTTAATAGATAACGAGGGGTGGCCGTACCGTATTAAGCATAATATTAATCCGGCTATTCTTTTTTGGTCCAGCGAGGCCATGGGGGTTCTGGCAAAGAAACGCAACCGCCCGCCGAGTTCGCGGACAAAACGGATGTTTGCAATTATTGGGACGTATATCCGGAAGCCGTGGCGGCTGTATCGATTTCCGGTATTTCTTGTCTATTTTTTCACGCTAGCCGGCAAGCGGATATTTGCACGGAAGTAGCCCCCCGTTCTGCGTGGCGTGCGGGCTACGAGAGAGAGGGTAGGTACTGCCACCCCAGGTGGTAACTGATCTCGGCAAGTTCGTCGGCGATGTGAGTGGGTACCAGGGTCAGGTGATGGGGCATACCGTGACGGAGCATGGACCGGAACCATTTGGTGATATCGCCGCCGCCCCTGGTGCCGTCGATCTCTATTTGGCAGACGGTGCCCAGTAGGGGCTGGGGGGGGGCGGTGGTGTGTGCCTCCAGGGCGGTGCAGTAATAGGTGCCGTCGCAATACCAGTGACGGAACAGGGTGACGGGCATACCGTCGGGGTGTACCGTGCCTGCTATCACTGCCGGGAGGCGGTTGTTGAAATGGGTAGTGATAACGGGACCAGCGGGCGGCGGCGCGGGGGACGAGGGCGAGGTCGGTGCGTGTGCGTGCGGGAGGCATAGCTGTAGGGGGATGGCGCCGCCGTGCCATAGTGTGGCGGTACGCTGCGTGTGAGAGAGCCAATCGGTTAGATAACAGTTACCGTGCCCGAGACGTAGGGTTATGAGCATGTCTATTGCCCCGTCGATGTCACCCTCGATGGCTATGGGCATGCCGATGCTTTGCAGGTACGAGATGGCAAAGTAGGGCCATTGGCCAAAGAGCGCCGGTACTTCGGGCCAGCAGCGGACCGCAATAGCATCCAGGGTGCGGTTGGAGTATACATACTGGTAGGCCGCCGTAAAAACTGCCTGTTGGAAGAACATGTCCTGCTGGTCGGCGATGTCTTTTTGGGGTAGCTCCAGGGCGCGTAATGTTTCTGCAATGTCATCCAGGGATTGATTCTCCAGTGCCGGGTGATCTGACGGACGTCCCCGTAGCTCCCTGACTAGGGTGGTAAACTGTTCGAAGGCAATGTGCTCTACGGCGGTGCCTATGCGGCGATGCATGAAGCGCGGATCGACGTGCAGGTCGATGAACCCCGGGGCGTGATCGCCGACCAGGCCGACGCGCGCCCGGCGGATTGTTCTGACGGTATAGGCAACTGCTATGGCGGCGGTAAGGTCGCGGCGGAGATCCGGGGAGTCGGGGGGGCCGTATACAAAGCCGTGCCGCCGCCCATATTGCCGGAGTGTTGCCGCAAACAGGTGGGTTCCCACCAGGGAGTTGCTGCTGATTTGCTCTGTGTTGCCGCGCTCTGGGGTCGCCCAGAATATCATCGGCAACTCCGCGGGGGCCAGGGAGAGGGCGTCAATGAGGCGGCCGTCGGCAATGCTCGGCTGCAGCATTACCAGGACATCTGCGCCGCATACCTCAGGCGAGCGCAGTGCGGCTGCCGCCTGGGCGGGGGTCCGGAGAGTATCGTGGTAGTTGGTAAAGCTGTAGCGCGGACGGGCAGGGCGCGGGAGGGAGGTAAGGCCGCGCGCGGGGAGTTGTGCATCGGAAAGCGGGGGGGTGTTTGCCTGTTCGGATAAATAACTGACTGCCCCCGCTGTCATTTTTTGTGCCCACTGCTGGTCAAAGCCCGGGCGCTCGCGGCCGAGGACACACAGTACAACCTTGCAGGTATTATCCATTGTCATCTCACTCTATTTATTAATTAACTTTATCTCTACCCGGCGGTTTTTCTGGCGCCCGGCCTCGGTGTCGTTATCTACAATGGGATTATCGGCGCCAGCGCCCTCGGTGACAATGTCGTATATGCCGAATTCATTTAGAAGGCGCGAAATAGCCAGTGCACGCTCTTCGGAGAGGCGCTGCTGACCTTCGGGGGTACCTACTTGTGCCGTATGACCGGTTATCAGGACCTGTTTTTGCGGATACCCTGTAATAATTCCTGACAACTGTTCTAAACGGATGCTCTCGCCGCCGAGTAGTACAGTAGAATCGGGCACAAATAAGATATTACCGACTGTAATTATTACACCGCTGTCATCAGCACGGACCTCTACATCCCGGATTTTGGCCTGCTTGAGATCAACACTTAGTGCGCTCGCCAACTCATCTATCTCTTCGGTCTCTTCTTGTGTTATGTATGCACGGGCGGTACCGGTGTACGAATAATTTTGCCCGGGACCGCTCCATTTAAAGTCGTACTCCTCGCTATAGTTGTGCGGCCGGCCCTTTTCCCGATCCCAGAGCAGTATCTGTTTGGTTTGCCCGCGCAAACTAACCCGCACCTCCCGTCGGCCTAACATGATGCGGCGGGAATGATTGATGGGGTAGGAAATCTCAAAGGCAGGATAGCTCTTGCCGTCGCGGGTGCTGGCCATCTCGCCGAGGTATCGGTAATTTACCAGTATTTCAAAACGGTAAGGGTCGGGGATGCCGAAGAGTTTGCGCAGGTCGTAGACCTCCTGGGCGGGAAAGGTCCACCTGTCTCCGATTTCGATGGGGTACTCGGGGAAGCGCGGCACATTGCGTACCATCGGCTGGTAATTTTCCTGCGGGACGGTATCGACCCCATAGGCATCGGTGTAGGTGGTGGTTTGGTACTGGGTGTTGGCTGTAAATATTTGATCTTCGCCGTCAACGCGCTCCAGTACCCGGTAGGTAGCCATTACGGTTCCGCCGTTTTCGTCTCCGGCCAGTACCTTTACGTTAATCCAATTGTCAAAAGAGGCAGAATATGATTTTTTCGATCCAACCTGCACCTGTTGTTGGATTGTAGATTTAATAATGTACTGCTCGCCGGTCTGGTATTTATAGCGGAACAGTTCTGCTGCACGCAGGGGAGCAGACGGTAGTAGGACAAATATACAAAATAATACGGCTATTAGCGCCCCCGCTCTTGACACACGAGATAACATACTATACTATAGTATATTAATAGGGGATATACGTCTACAGAGGCAAGAATACAGGATATGGTTGATATACGCGAGTTTCGTCAGGGTAATTTATTAATTGCCGAAGAACCGACCCCCGCACGTGAACTGCATAACGCGCTAGATTCGTTACAAGGCGCGTTGGACAGACATAATAAACGCGGCAGCGGTTTGCTGTTAAGTGACCGGTTGGAGTACTTTTACCCAAATTGGAATATGCATCACGCCACCGTGACGCCAATCGAACCGCCCGCACGGGCATCGTCCACACGGCGCAGACGCCGCCGCGGAGGCGCACAGGAAAATGCCTCTGCCAACTCTGCGCGCACGCCGCGGGGCAAGTCGCACGGCAAGCATGGGAAGCGCCTGTATCTTGGCAGCAGCGAAGATGTAATTAGCCGTATCCGCCAGGATACCCATTGGCTCAGTAATATTGATCACTGTATTATTGACGGCACCGTATCTGATAACCAACAGATACTAAACAGCCATCTGCAGTTCATTTATTCAAAGTTCCGTCAACCTCCACCAACGATACTGATTCTTGACGACGCCAATGCGGTGCCGGACTTTGAGAAGTTGACCTCATATTTTCGAAATCAAAGATATATTAATCTAAAGGAGCATGTAAGCATGAAGAATACTCGAAAGCAACAAAGTGTTGCAAAAGATAAGCGCAAAGCGCAAGCACTTAAAACGCTAGTTAACAACATGGTACACGATACAGATCCACACGTTCTGAACGAGTACCGATCGTTAATTCGCGGAAATGTGTCAATTTTCCACCGTGCATATCTGGCAGGATATCTCTACAGACTTCTGGAGGATGGCGGGAAGCTGTCCCAGAGAAGAGAACGGTCAGAATCATCGGGACGCGGTAGGACGCGTACCAGTGAGGCACGGAATAATCAGCGTCCTACCCGCAATGGTGCGGATAGAGACAGAGATAGGGATAGAGGTAGACGAAGCGGCGGGGGAAGCAGTAGAGCTTCCGAATCTGTCGCGCCGGTTATTGTAGACGGCATAGCCTGTCTCTATATGAATGTGGGAAAAATCCACGGGCTCAACGAAGACAACGTGAAAGAGCTGCTGAGCGATATAGCTCAGTTCGATAAAGACGTGGAACAGCTGAAAATTTTTGATCTCTATACGTTTGTGTATATTGATGCAAAATTGGCTGACACCGTGATCAATGCCTTGAATGGTAAGACTAATTTCAACCGTAAGATGGTTGTAAGTTATTCGAAGAAAGGCAACAAATTGCGTTCCGCTGACCGCTAGACCAGGATATTGACCGCAGATGACTGCACAGTTGAATATGTCTGGTTCAGCGAAAGCAGTCTGTCAATTAACTGCAGAGGTCTGATAGCATATCCGATGGCGTTTTTGCCGGCAACAAAGAAGTTGCCTGTATTACGTAGTGCACCGTGATGGTTTGCCTGTGATGTCATGGGCAGCTGCACGGAGTGCGGTAATGTCTGCGCTCGGGTGTGTTGTAGCGGTGAAATGCTCTTGTATGACTGCGTTATATACATTTTCCCTCTCTGACACAATCCATCGGATAATTATTGCGGGGACTGTAGGGTAAATATGGCAGGGAAGCAGCAAAAAAATAGAGAGCGCCCGGTACTCCTGCGGCTGGAAAACGTAAGCGCCCACCATTCTGCCGGCAGCGCTGCAGGGGACAGCGCCCGCAAGGGCGCGCCGCCTAACGCGCGCACGGGCTTCCGGCTATCTGCCGCCGACCTGACGATACGCCGCGGCGAGCGCATCGGTCTTATTGGGCACTCGGGGGCTGGGAAAAGCACCTTCGGGAGAATACTCTACACCCTCTTGTTGGCAGAGGCGCGCAAACGAACTGCCGGGCGCCGCCGTCGCCATCTCCCGCCCCCTCCGCTCCCGGGTGCTGCCCAGAGTATTACCGGTACTGTCCACCTGGCTGCGCCGGTTCCGTCCAATACCCCCGTCGGCGTCCTGTTCCAGGACCCGCGCCAGAGCCTGAACCCCTCGCTGACCATCGGACAATCCCTGTTAGAGGAGTTGGATAAACACATCCCCGACCGCGAGCGCCGCCGAAAGATTATCGAAACGCTGCGCCAATGCGATATCAAAGACAGCGCGCATATCATTACCCGCTACCCGCACGAGTGCTCGGGCGGAATGTGCCAGCGCATAGCCCTTGCCCAGGTGTTATTGAATGACCCGCCGCTGATTATTGCCGACGAGCCCACCAACGCCCTGGATAGCCAAACCGAACAGCAGATTATCTCCCTTATTCACCAGCGCCTCGGCAGCAACACCGCGCTGCTGTTAATTAGCCACCAGTTATCGCTGATTGACGGGCTGTGCCAACGGACCCTCGTTATGGACAGCGGAAAAATTATCGACGATTTCCCGACAGCCGACGCGAATCGCAAAAACCGCCACCCGGTAACAAAAGATCTATACGCCGCCGCCCGCCGCCTGACCAAACGGTATGCCAACAGTACCGCCACCGCCGCTCGCAGAGCACCCACCGCATCCACTGCACAGCAGCCCGGGGAACATATCATATCGCTGACCGGGGTACATTTTATCTACCGCCGCAGAGGCATCCTCCCGCCCACCCACCCGCCTCGTCCGTTATTCAGGGACATTACCCTAACTGTATCGCCCGGCGAACGCATCGGCATCATCGGGCCGAGCGGCATCGGCAAGAGTACGCTCCTGCGCATATTCGCCCTGCTGGAGCCGATATCCGCGGGCACAATAGATATATACGGCACCCCCGCGGCATCGCTCTCTCCCCGTGCCCTACGCCGCCAACGCACGGCCGTCCAGTTAATATTCCAGGAACCAACCAGCGCACTCCCGCCCCGCCACACTGTCGAGGAAATTATCCGCGAGCCAATGTATATCCAGCGCCGCGTTACCCCATATTCGCCTGCCGCCGCCCCGGCAGCTATCGCCGCCCTGATGGACGAGGTTGGTTTGGCAGCAACCCTCCGGGACCGTTATGCCTACCAGCTCTCGGGCGGCGAAAAGCAGCGTGTGGTTATTGCCCGCGCCCTATCCCTCGCTCCCGCTCTCCTGTTGGCAGACGAGCCGTTTAGCGCCCTGGACACCGTCAGCACCGAGCACATGACTGCACTCTTTCAAAAACTGCATGCGCAGCGCGGCATCACCTGGTGTATTGCCTCGCACCGTCACGAAATTATCTCTACACTCTGCGATACCCTGTACCGCATAGAGGACAATACCCTTACCCCCATCACCGCCCCCGCACTGCCAGGGGCACCGCGCAAATAGACCCCGCTCTGCGCACACGCGCGCGCAGAGAATTACCGGGTCGAGCTTATCTGTATATTCCGCGCCTTATACTCTTTTACGATAGCCGGCGGCTCGTGGCCGTCAGGTACGAAAATCAGCGCCGCCGAATTCAAGCAGAAACGCAAGCCGGTTGGGCGCGGTCCATCACGGAAAACATGCCCCAGGTGCGACCCGCTCGAGCTATCGACCACCTCAATGCGGGTTCCGAAGAGACTGCGGTCCACGTGATAGGCCACCGCATCCAGGGTCACTGGGCGCCAAAAGCTCGGCCACCCCGTTCCAGATTCATATTTATGCTCAGAGCTGAATATCGGCTGCCCGGTTGCCCGCGAGTAGTATATACCGCTGCGCTTTTCGACATTGAGTTTGCCGCTAAACGCACGCTCGGTACCCTCAGAGCGGAGTACGTAGTAGGCAAAATCATCATTGATAATCTGCATCCACCGCTCCTCACTGTATCGAATCGGAAACCGATGGTCGTGATCGGTCGTTTCGATGTTTATAGAGCGGATATTACTCTCAACCCGTACATCCTCGTTTGCCCCCGCAATACCAACCACCGCTGCCAATAGCCCCGCGGCCAGCATTATAATTAAACTTCGTTTAATCATTACACACCTCCTCGTGGTAAACCACCTTAATAGTATATCATATATATTATATTTTACAAATCCAACGGGGCGCCCCTTACCGTTGCCGCCGCAACGCCAGGGCAGTAATGATTGCCGAAGTAGCCACGCTCAGCCCACCGCCGACTAATATATCAAACGGCACCAAAATAAACGGCCAGTTGTTTATCATGACAAAAATCGGCGCCGCATACGTGGCGTAGGCCGCACACCCCAGGATAAAACTCCGTTTCACCGCAACCCGAACACTACGGGCCTCGATTCCCGGCACAATTGCCAGCCGGGCATTCGCATACCCGATAAGTAGAAAAAACACCACCAGTGCAATAATCTCCGCCCCGCCCCAGGAAGTGAGCGATCGCATAAACGACAAGTCGGTACCATTGGCCCGGTGAATTGCACCCTGAATAGGAAGCCCGGGACCGAAATTCCAGGCAATATCAATAATGGCGTACAGTACAGACGCCTTAATAAAATGAATAAAAAATCTCATACCGTAGTATGGCATGTTTTGTAACATAAAGCAAACCAGTGTTTAACCTCGGTACATTCTGGACTCCGCACCCCTTCTCATTATTCTACGGCCCACCCCGATTATGCGTCAACCCACTGTACAACCTCAATACATCTTGGAATTTTCCCTCCCCAAGACACTACCCGTACCCTTGTCTGGATAGTCTAGCAGTTTCGGCTATCTTTTCGCAAGGGGTTAGGAACCCAATCCCCGCATGCGGCCGATGTTCGTTATACACCGGTATCCAATCATGTAATTCCTCGTTTATCCCGGCAATATCACTGGGGATACCTCGGGTTTGATAAAACTCCTCATCAATAGTGCGGTGCAGGCGCTCTACAAACGCATTCTGTTTTGGAGTATGCGGGTGGTTGACTAGTAATTGCAGCGAAAGCTCATTACACCGCGCTTCAAAAGATTTTCGAAACTCACCCCCGCCATCTACCTGGATGGCATCAAACACTATCCCTGCCGGGATATTCCCTAATACGTGCATCAAGAAATCAGTAGCGCACCGGGAACTTACCGCAGAATATACTTTCACCCATGCGTACCGGGTAGGAGTATGGACGGCGGTAAAATGATAAAACCGAAAGCCGGAAATACAATAGTAATCTACATCTATTTGTATCCGCGAGAGCTTCCCGTGGTCGATTCTCTTATACCGGTCGGCATGCGGCCGGGAGAAGGCATCTCCTTTGTTTTTCTTACGTTTCGCCCCGGGAATTGGGACAATCTGTTTTGTTTTCTTAAGATACGCGATGATGCGCTCAATGGTAGCAACAGAAGGCGGGGTACGGCCTTCCCGGCGTAACTGATACCACAGTTTCACTGCTCCCCAGCAGCATGTATCGGGGTGATTGCGTAACACGGCAATACGATGGACAATACCTGGGTCCCAGGTATTTTTTCGTACACGGCGCGGGCGCCTGCTTTTGTTCTCTAACCCGCTCTCACCGTAGGCATTAAACCGCTTTCTCCAGAAATACCAATAGCTCTCTGAGTATCCAAAGAGTTTTATTACATGGGCCAATGCATGCTGCGAAGATAGATTCCCGCTTCCACAGAGGTCTCTCCAAATAGATATCCCGTGTGATCTGATCGCAGCTTCGATTGATAACTCGGGTTTACCTGCAAATCCATTCCATGCTTTTTTGTAAACATGGGGAATAAAATGTATACTACTCATGGGCGTTTGTCTCTCCTTGCCTTTTTCTAATTCAAGGATACCGGCAAACGCCTTTTTTATGCCATATCTGGCGGGAGGTTAATTCCTATATGTGTTTGAGGGTGTACACCCACCCATGGGTGTCTGATACCCCAACGCCCCATGCGGCCGTACGTAGTTGTAGATATATTCCCACTTACGCACTAGCGACTGTAAGTCACTCGTCCGGTACGAGGGTACTGGGTAGCACTGCCAGAATTCCTGCCGCCACACTCCTTGTTGGCGCTCAACACAGCCGTTTAGCTTCGGAGACCGCGGGGGCAAGGTGTGGTGGTGTATTCCTTCTTCTGCCATCCATTCGTTCGCCTCTCCCCGGAACTCGCCTCCCCCGTCTGTTTGCACACACCGGATAGGAAACGGTAATATCTCTTGTGCCCGTATGAGTAACGCACGGGCAGCTTTCGCAGTACATGCCGGAAATATATCGGTTACCGCAACGCGAGATACAACATCAATGCCAGTTATCTGCCACCCAGCAGGTCCCAGGTACAAGGAATCTACTTGCAGGATATCCCCAGGGGCGGTTGGTGTTTCTGGTTTCGGTTGCCGTATATATGGGGTTTTCCGTTTTTGCTTTCCCAGAAAATGCCCCCGTGCTGGTACGATTTTCTTCTCTCTGAGTAATACCGTAACCAGCCTATCTGCTTGTGAGAATGAGATGGTATACCCTTCCCGGGTAAGCATTACCGCAATCTTCCTCGCTCCAAACCCCGGGTGTTCAAGACGTAGCTCAATAAAGCGTGCGATTGCCTCAGGGGCAAGGGTAGTCACCCGTACCTGGTGCGGTCTCCGGGATCCGGTGATAAGCTTGCTCCATTGGTTATTCACGATATACCGTTTCCAGACAAACAATACCGATCGCGATACTCCCAGGAGGCTCGCACTAACGGCATACGGGACCCCGTGGGTTCTTCCTTCTTCGGCCCGGGATACCATACTGGTTTTATATTTTACCTCCGGATGATCACGGACATGTTCCGGGGTCTTAAATATTTTCGCACTCTGGTTTCTTTGGCGCGAAAAGATGTATACTTGTTGCACTGAGGCACCTCCTAATGGTTTATCTTGAGTACATTGTACTCTATTTTAGGGGTGCCTCTTTCTCTTTAAGAGATAGAAAGAAAGTCCAATATGTATCCGAGGTTATACAACCAGGAAAAGAGAGGGAGCCGCAATACTTTGCGCTAGGCATGGGAAGGGTGGCGGTGCCCTTTGGCACCGCCAGACGCCGCGGGGTTTGTGCGGGACATCTTTACTGTGAGAGGCGCGGCGGCCGAGCCCTGAGCACGCCGACCCCCGTGCGGGGGCTTGCCCACGCGCGGGGGTAGCGCCCATGCAAAATTCTCCATGATAGTGTATAATTAAAGAATGAGTACACAAATGAAGAGAGTCGGTGTGCGGAGGATTTTCTATAATTGTCTGGGCGTCCTGTGTATCGGTGTGGGGTTTTTGGGAATTATTACGCCGGTGCTGCCGACGACTATTTTTTTGCTTGCGGCGAGTTGGCTGTTTGTGCGCTCAAACCCGGGGCTGTATAGGTGGCTGCACGGGAACCGGTTTACCGGGCCGTACCTGCGGGCTTACACCGAAAAACAGGGGCTGAGCCGGCGGCGGAAGGCATCGGTTATTGTGACCTTGTGGGTGTGTCTGGTAATTTCTATGTGGTTTGTGCGGGATACCGTGTGGGTACTGGGGGTACTGGGGTGCGTGGGCATCGGGGTGACTATCCATGTGGCGACCATCCGGCGGGCAGCGGGGGCGGGGCTGGGTGCCGAGGGTGATCTGAGGACGTGATGGAGTTTCCACGGATTAGTGCGGAGGTACGGGGGGCGGTGGATATTTTCTTTGCGTGCGCCCTGGCGGTTATTTTTCTTTTACTGGTGTTCTTTGCCCTGTTGGCGGATGCCGGGGGGCAGGGGCTTACGTTTGCAGTCCTGGGGTTGGCGTTGCTGATGTTGAACGGCAGTGCGTTTTTGTTTTCGGGGTACGCTGATAATCTTTCTGCGCCGCGGAGGTGGGGATGGGAGGTGCGCGGGCGTGCGGGTGAGTTCCGTATGTGGGTGGTGCCGGTGCTGTTGGCGGTATTGGCGGTGTGCACCGTGGTTATTGCACCGCCGCGCTACCCGGAGCGGATATTTTTACTGGCCGGGGTAGTGGGGGCGTGTGCCCTGTATGGGTCCCCGTACCGGGGGGCGACGGCTATTGGGCGGTGGTGTGCGGTTGGGCTGCTCCCGGGGGTGCTGGGTATGCTGGCTGTGCTTATAAGTTATGAGCGCCCGCCGGCGGAGGCGGTGGTGCCGTTGAGTATTATTGGGGTGGTTGTTTTGTATACGTCGCTCCGCAGTTTCTTTGCCCGTAAGGGGTAGGGGGCGCGGGGGGCGGGGGGAGCGGCGGCGCGGGTGTGGGCGGCGTCTTTGCGGTACGTTGAGTATTTGGGATTAAGGTCATGCGCGGGCGTGGGTTTTGCACTTATGGTTAGGTATGGACACGAGAGAGACTATGGTTGATATTTTGGGGTATACCGGTGTATACTAAGAGTACAATGATTGACACGCTCAAGGTGGTGGACGATCTAAAAGTCAGCGGGTTTGCCGATAAACAGGCGCGGGCCATCGCGGGTGCCGTTGTTGCTGCCCGCGGTGATGTGGCAACAGCCGGCGATATTGCTTCCCTGGAGGGTGAAATTACCATTCTAGATGGCAAGATCGTTGCCATGGACGGCAAAATCATTACTATGGACGGCAAGATTGTTGCCATGGATGGTAAGATTGCTATCATGGACGACAAGATCGTTGCCATGGACGGCAAGATTGCTATCATGGACGGCAAGATCGTTGCTATGGACGGCAAGATTGCTATCATGGACGACAAGATCGTTGCCATGGACAGCAAGATCGTTGCCATGGACGACAAGATTGCTGTCATGGACGGCAAGATCGTTGCCATGGACGACAAGATCGTTGCCATGGACAGCAAGATCGTTGCCATGGACGACAAGATTGCTGTCATGGACGGCAAGATCGTTGCCATGGACAGCAAGATTGCTGTCATGGATGGCAAGATCACTATCCTGCAGGATGAAGTCACCACCCTGCGGAACGACACAAAGCGTGAATTTGCTGCTGTACGGAGCGAAATGAAGAGCGAGTTTGCTGCCGTACGGAGCGAAATGAAGAATGAATTCGCCGCCGTACGGAGCGAAATGAAGAGCGAAATCGCTTCCGTGCGGAGTGATCTCATGGGTGAGATAAATATACTCAAAGGCGATATCGCTGACCTGCAAAACAGGTTTACTGGACTGGAACACAAAGTGAAGCATTTGGGGTGGTTGACCGTTTCCCTGTATCCGATACTGCTGAGCATGTTTCTCATGATGCTGTTTAGATAACGGAACCGGCTGGATGCCGAGAGACACCCCCCCCGCGTTGACCTACCTGCCGATATCTGTTACTATTACCACAATGGGTACCGAAGAAACACCACAGAACAGCGAAACCGCCGCCGCGGAAGACAATGTGACTGCCAGCACAGCTGCCAACGCGACGGACAAAGCGGACGGTTCAGACGCCGCCGCCCCCACCCCTGAGGCCCCCACCCCTGAGGCCCCCACCCCTGAGGCCCCCACCCCTGACAGCACAGCCGGCAAGGCGCCCGATAACACTGCCCCCCCCGCATCATCCGATGATAGATACGAATCGTTGTTTGCTATCACCGACCCAAAGAGCGGCGAGCCGCAAAGCATAGAAGATGTCATTGTGAAATTGAGCGCAAACCGCGAGCTTGCAGAAAACCAACGGATTGCCTACATCGGCGCCGGGCGTTTTGCACTCATCCGCCGCGAACCAGGGAAGCCAGCGGGGGGGAGATCGGGGAAAGAAAAACAGGTCATAGAAGAGATCATTGAATACGAAGAGGGCAACGAGCGCGCGCAATGGCGGATGGATCTCAAGCGCCATTCCGGTGCTCCCTATACACCAAACCCCGAGCCCTTGAACAAGTTATACAGTGCCCAACAGATAAAAGAGATGCCGAAGTTTAATGGCCAGAGGTAGGAGAACGGCGATGTTGCCACCCCCGCAAGCCCAACAGCTGCCGCCCGGAAACCGCCATGTACCCGAAAGAAACAGAGGGTTGCTCTTTTATCTTACGGCAGTTGCCGCCATAGGGGTTGCGTCCCTGCTCCTGACCATCGGGGGCGGGGGTGTGGTTACCGCCCAGGAAACCACCGACCCACAAGGCACTGACCCACAGGGTGCAATCGAGAGCATTACAGCCGACCAGGGCCCGCACGTAGTACATGTCGTACCAATCCATGGCGAGATAAACCGCGCCCAGGTGGTGCTAGTGCGCCGTGCGGTTGAGGCCGCCAAAGCCGGCGGTGCCACCCACCTTATTGTTGAAATAGACACATTCGGGGGCCGCGTCGATTCGGCCCTGCAGATAACCACCCTCATTGGATCCCTCCCGGGTATACGCACTATCACGTACGTGCCGGTGAACTCCGAAGGCACAGGGGTGAGCTGGTCTGCCGGAGCGCTGATCTCCATGGCTACCGGTGCCATCTACATGGCCCCCGGTACCTCAATGGGGGCCGCCACCCCGGTTGTCCAGCAGGGCGACGGCAGCGTCGCCGCAAGCGACGAGAAAACCCTCAGTGCAGTGCGCACCCAAATGGCAGCCCTGGCCGAAAAGAACAACCACCCCCGCGATGTCGCCCTGGCCATGGTGGACCGCGACATAGAGCTCTTTGAGGTACTGCAAAACGGCAAGCTGATCGGCGCATACTCCCAAGAGGGCTACCAGCAGCTGCTGCGCGACCAAGGCATCGCCGTCGACAGCACCGCCGACACCGACCCCGGTGCCGACGCCGGGTACGGGCGCGGCAACACCATCTCCCCAGCAGGCAAGCTGCTAACCCTAACCGCCGGTCAAATGGAGCGCTACGCAGTATCCGACGGCTCGCCAGCCAACTACGACGACCTGTACGCCCTCCTGGAAATCCCCCCCCCCGCCCCCCAGGAGCTAACCCGCACCGAAAACGACTCCCTGGACAACCTGATTGCCTTCCTGACCAGCGGCGCCGTAGTAGGGTTGCTCATCCTAGTCGGAATGATCGGGATCTTCCTTGAAATCAACAGCCCCGGATTCGGCGTCCCCGGCGTCATCGGCATACTCGCTTTCGGGACAGTCTTCGGTGCTAATTTTTTCCTGGGACGCGTCGGGTCGTTGGAAATTCTTCTGTTGTTAGCCGGGGTTATTTTACTGGTCATCGAACTGTTCCTTATCCCCGGGTTTGGGGTCACCGGCATCCTCGGCCTGGTATCCATCGGGGCGGCCCTGGTGTTGAGCCAGCAGGAATTCACCGTCCCGGAATTCAGCTGGCAATGGCAAATCCTCAGCCGCAACGTACTGGTTACCTTCGGGTCGGTGGTCGGGGGACTGTTGTTCTTCCTGTTCCTGACCCCAGTGATAGCCAAGGGCGGGTGGTTTAGCCGAATAGCACTAACCAACGAGATGGAGAGCTCCAAGGGGTACACCGTACAGGCAAAAAGCACCGGCAAGACCCTGATGGGCGCCAGCGGCACAGCCCTCAGTACCCTCCGCCCAACCGGACGGGCAAGGATTGGCGAGCGCGTCGTAATAGTAGAGAGCGAGGGCGAATTCATCGACGCCAATAGTGCCATCAAGGTAGTGCAGGTTGACTCCAACCGCGTAGTAGTCCGCAAAACATAACCCCCGCCCCCCTTGTATACGCCGCACACATAGATATTGTAAGATGCTTGAACAGTTACGCCCAACCTACAAAACCGAATTACTGAGCCGCTTCGGCAGAAAAAAAGACGGCGGCTACGTCCTACCATCGGCCATTACCGGCCAACGCGTCCTGCTGGTCTCGTGCGGCATCGAATTCGAGGACTCGTTCGAGAAGTCAATCATCACCCGCACCCGCACCAGCGACGCATACCTCTACGACCACTCATCCACCGCACGGCACATACTACGCACCCAACGGCGGGTCTCGCCCCGCACGCTCGTGAAAGCGGCAAAATACCTACGCTTCCTCCTGTTTACCCGCACCCGCCCCCGCGTGCACTTTGTCCCAAAATACATAGGCGCAACAGACACCGATACCGACATAGACATCCGCCGCCTCGCCGCCCACACCTCCCCCGCGGGCGGGCGCGAGTACGACTACCGCATACTCAAACTCGACATCGAGGCCAACGAATACACAGTACTGACCCCAGGGGTAATCCGCGACGTTATCGCGCGGTTTGATATCATCGCCATCGAACTGCACCAACTGCCAACCCGCCGCGCCCAAATACTCACCATGCTCGACAACTTCCGCAAAGCCGGTTTTTTCATCGGCCACTTCCATAACAACAACTGCACCCCCTACCTCCCCGAGTACGGCACCCACACCTGCTTCGAATTGACCCTCCTCCATACCCGCGCCTTCACTCCCGCCCCCCCCACGGGTAACCCCCAGTACCCGGCGGCAAAGCTCGATTACCCCAGCTGTCCCAAGAAGCCAGAGACGTCGTTCCGGTTTGTAGAGTAGTGTAATAAAGTGGGCGCTCCCCCCCGCCTGCGCTTCGCGCAGCCGGGCGGTCGGCGTGCTCAGGGCTCGGCCGCCGCGTGCCTCACAGGAAAGATGCCGCCCCGAAACTCCGCGGCGTCTAGCGGGCGCAAACGCGCCCGCTACCCTTCACATGCCTAGCGCGGAGAATGTGCTGCTCCACGCATTACGGCGGTGAGCCTGCCGAAGCCTTGGTTCTAAAAGGGAAATATTCAAAAAAGTAGAGATAATCGCAATATTTGCAGGATTTACATAGCAAAATAAATGTTAAAAAATTTTACAAAAACCCTTGACAGCAATAAAATATATGATAGAATTTACACATTACGCACATAATAAAAGGGAGGATATAATAATGTGTAACCCGAAACGCACCAGGAAAAAAATACCGAAGCTCGGTGTATCTGCCGCGATAGGAGCAGCAATTGTACTGACAATACTTCTCATCGCATGCCCCGAAGAGGCACCAACTGATCCTACCGGTCCCCCCGCCCCCACGAACCTGGATGTTGAAATCGGCAGCGGCCAGGTCGAACTCACCTGGGATGCCGTTGCCGGTGCAACAGAGTATCGGATTTACAGCGTCGGCTCCGACAGAAATCTGACCCGCGTATCCGAAGGCATAACCGAAACCACTTTTACCGTTACCGGCCTGACAAACAACACCACCTACCGCTACGTGGTACGCGCAGTTAACAGCACCGGCGTAAGCGGCAACAGCAACGAAATAAGTGCAACTCTTATGCTTCCCGTACCGAAAAATCTCAGTGCAAACCCTGCAGATGCCCAGATATCGTTGTCATGGGATGCATCAAACAGTGCCCAGGGATACCGCGTATATCGTGCCGATACCCCCAATGGAGATCTGATCGATATAACTAGCGGTACCGGTATAACCGAAACTAGCTACATTGATACCGGCCTGACAAACGGCACCGCCTACCGATACACCGTCCGTGCATTTAACTCTCGCGGGGAAAGTGCAGACAGCAACGAAGTAACCGCAACCCCTGCCCTGTCAGTACCCGCGGCACCAGCAAACCTCAGTGCAGCCGCAGGCGGCACCGAAGTATCGTTAACATGGGATACGGTTGGTAATGCAGAAGAATATCAGGTGTTTCGTGCCGATACCGACAATGGAGCTCTCACCCGTATAGCCGGCACCACTTCCATCACCGACACCGCCTATACCGATACCGGCTTGACAAACGGCACCGCCTACCGGTACACCGTCCGTGCAGTCAACGCTGCCGGTATTAGTCCAGATAGCAGCGAAGCGAGTGTAACTACACTCGCACTCCCTGCGGCACCGGCAAACCTCAGTGCAGCCGCCAGTGCAGCTGGGAGCGATCTCCGGGTGACGTTAACATGGGATGAAGTCACTGGTGCGACAGCGTACCAGATTTACCGTGCCGATACCGCTGACGGGACACTAACCCGCATAGCCGAGGATATTACCATCACCGACGCCGCCTACACCGACACCGGTCTGACACACAGCACCGCCTACCGGTACACCGTCCGCACCGTCGATAACGTCGGCACCAGTGCAGATAGTTCCGAAGCAAGCGCAACTACCCGCGGACTCCCTGCGGCACCGGCAAACCTCAGTGCAACCGCCAGCGGAGCCGCGGACGCTTTCCAGGTATCGCTATCATGGGACGCAGTAACCGGTGCAACGGCATACCAGATATACCGTGCCGATACCGCTGATGGTACACTTCACCCGCATAGCCAAGGACGCTGCCATCATTGACGCCGCCTATACTGACACCGGCCTGACACACAGCACCACCTACCGGTACACCGTCCGTGCCGTCGATAGCATCGGCATAAGTGTAGATAGCTCTGCAGCAAGTGCAACGACCCCCGCGCTCCCTGTGGCACCGGCAAATGTCGGTGCAGCCGTCAGCGTAGCTGGGAGCGATCTCCGGGTGACGTTAACATGGGACGCAGTCATTGGTGTAACGGCATACCAGATATACCGCGCCGATACCGCTGACGGGACACTAACCCGCATAGCCGAGGACACTACCATCACCGACACCGCCTATACCGACACCGGCCTGACACACAGCACCACCTACCGGTACACCGTCCGTGCCGTCGATAGCGTCGGCACAAGTGTAGATAGCTTTGAAGCAAGCGTAACTACTCCCGCGCTCCCTGCGGCCCCGGCAAATCTCATCGCAGGTACCGGTGCCCTTTCGGTACTCCTATCATGGGATGCAGTACCCGGCGCTGCCGAATACCGCGTGTACCGCGCATCTACCACCACCGGTACCCGATCCCGCATAGCCAGCGGAACTACCATCACCGACAACCGCCTATACCGATACCGGCCTGACAGACGGCACCACCTACCGGTACACCGTCCGGGCGGTAAATAACATTGGTGAAGGTACCGATAGCAATGAAGTAGACGCCGCTCCTGACGATCATGGCAATGTACTCGCTGGTGCCACACCCGTTACACCCGGCACCCCAGTAAACGGCAACATTGCGCTAGCCTGGGATATAGATTATTTCAGCATTGAAATCACGGGAGCAAGTGCATCTGCTCCAGTGACGTTAGATGCAACCGCACCAGGAGCCGTGAATACCGTCGGGACACTATTTAACAGCAACGGCACACAGATTGGCAGTGATGATTATAATGGCGCGGACAATGACTTCAGAATTATTAGATCGCTCACGGAAAACGGTACATACTACATCCGGGTGCACGGCAAAGGCGGTGCCATAGGAACGTATGCTCTAACCATTACAACAGATGCCACGGTTATTGATACTGATGATCACAGGAATATACGATCTGGCGCTACACCCGTTACATCTGGAACCGCAGTATCTGGTACCCTTAACGTAGCCGGAGATTTTGATTATTTCAGCATCGCAGTCACCGGGGCAAGTCCTGGATCCTCAGTGACGTTAGGTGCAGAGACAACAGGGTCTGTGGATACGTATGGCGTACTCTTTGATAGCAACGGTACAGAAATTGCTACTAATGATGATCGGGGCGATTACAGTAACTTCGAGATTGTTCATCCAATCACGGAAAACGGCACGTATTATATACGGGTGGGCGGCTTTGATCATGCAGAAACAGGAGATTACTCTCTAACTGTTACCGCACAGTAACCAGTAGGTTTATACATTGGGCGCTACCCCCCGCCTGCGCTTCGCGCAGCCGGGCGGTCGGCGTGCTCAGGGCTCGGCCGCCGCGCGCTTTGTGGTAAAGGTGTCTCCCGCAGACCCCGCGGCGTCTGGCAGGCGCAAACGCGCCTGCCACCCTTCACATGCCTAGCGCAAAGTAATGCTCCCGCACGTGCTATTTTGCTGCCAAACTGCAATAATTTCACCCCGAGATCAGGGGAGATTGCCATATCTGTAGGAATTACATAGCAAAACTTTTTTAAAATTTTTCTCCAAAACCCTTGACAACAACAAAATGTATGGTAGAATATATACATTATGCGTACAGTAATACGTAGATTTGCACCGCGCGCCAGTGTTTCTGCCGCGGCATCTATCGCAAACCCCGTTTCCCCATCCAGCCCCGTCACCCATACCCCCCCCCCCCCCCCCCCCCCGAATGCAGTAAAACCAAAGCACTAAATACCCCGCTTTCACCAAAAATTTATCCCCCCATCTCCAGCGCCATCGTTGGAAGTATTATTAACACAACCCGCCGGGCAATCCGTTCGGTTATTATTCCGAAACTTTTATATTTTACTAAAGGAGGTATACACGAATGTATAACCTGAGACGTACCAAGAAAAAAGCACCGAAACTCGGTGTATTTACCGCGATAGGAGCAGTGATTGCCCTGACAATGCTGCTCGCCGCATGCCCGGAAGATCCACCCGCCGGCCCCGCCGGGCCTACCGGCCCAAGTTCCCCCACCAACCTGATGGTTGAAATTAGCGACGGCCAGGCCGAACTGAGTTGGGGTGCCGTTGCCGGTGCAACAGAGTACCGGATTTACCGCGTCGGCTCCGATGGAACCCTGACCCGCATAGCCGAGGACACTACCATAACCGAAACCACTTTTACCGTTACCGGTTTGGACAATGGTACCCCCTACCGATATGTGATACGCGCTGTTAACAGCGCCGGCATCGAAAGCGGCGACAGCAGCCAAATACGTGCAACCCCGAGTTCACAATACCTCCAATACCGAAAAACCTCAGCGCAAACCCTGCAGATACCCAGGTAACATTATCATGGGCTGCATCAAACAGCGCCGCAGAGTACCGGATATACCGTGCATCTACTCCCGATGGAACTCTTGTCCGTATAGCCGAGGGCACTACCATAACCGAAACTAGCTACATCGATACCGATGTGACAAACAACACCCAATACCGCTACACCGTCCGTGCATTTAACATTCGTGGGGAAAGTAAAGACAGCAACGAAGTAACCGCAACCCCGGTTCCCGCAACCGTCGTGCCCCCGGCTCCGGCAAACCTCAGTGCAACCGCAGGCGACGCCGAAATATCATTGTCATGGGATCCAGTACCCGGTGCTACCGAGTACCGCGTCTCCCGTGCTGATACCTCCACCGACCCTCTCGTCCGTATAGCAGAAAACGACACAATCACCGTGGCAAGCTATACCGACACCGGTTTAACAAACGGCACCACCTACCGGTACACCGTCCGTGCGGTAAACGGCATTGGCGACGGTCCAGACAGCAGTGAGGCAACCGCAGCCCCAGCCCTGGCAGCACCCGTCGCACCGACAAACCTCAGTGCAACCGCAACAGCCAGCGGCCAGGTAACGTTAACATGGGATGCGGTTGGTAATGCAGCAGAATATCAAGTGTTCCGTGCCGATACCGCCGATGGAGATCTAGTCCGTATAGCAGACGCCGCTACCATCAACGACGCCACCTATACCGATACCGAACTAACAAACGATACCACCTACCGGTACACCGTCCGTGCAGTCAATGCCGCGGGCGTTAGCCCAGCTAGCAGCGAAGCAAGTGTAACCACACTTGCACTGCCCCCGGCACCGGCAAACCTCAGTGCAGCCGCCAGCGTAGTCGGGAGCGATCTCCGGATAACGCTAACATGGGAAGCAGTCACTGGTGCAACAGCGTACCAGATTTACCGCGCCGATACCGCCGAAGGTACCCTCACCCGTATAGCCGAGGGCACTGAGATCACCGCCCTCACCTATACCGATACCGGTTTGACACACACCACCACCTACCGCTACATCGTCCGTGCAGTTGACAGCGTCGGCGTGGGTGCAAGCAGCGTAGAAGCCAGCGCAACGACCCGCGGCCTCCCTGCGGCACCGGCGAACCTCAGTGCAACTGCCAGTGGAGCTGCCCGGGTATCACTATCATGGGATATGGTTACTGGTGCAACAGAATACCGCATATACCGTGCCGATACCGCCGATGGCACCCTTGACCGCGTCACCACGAATTCAGATATCACCGGCACCACCTATACCGATACCGGTTTGACACACAACACCACATACCGGTATACCGTGCGTGCAGTTGATGTCATTGGTGAGAGCGTAGACAGCAATGAAGTAAGCGTAATTACGTTGCTCGCGGCGCCGGCAAACCTCAGTGCAACTGCCAGGGTAGTTGCGGGCAGCGCCCAGATTTCGCTAACATGGGACGCGGTTACTGGTGCAACAGAATATCAGGTATACCGTGCAGCTACCGCAAACGGGGCGCTAACCCGCATAGCCAGCAGCACTACCATCACCGAAGCCGCCTATGCCGACACGAGCGTGACAAGCGGCACCACCTACCGCTATACTGTGCGTGCAGTTAACAGCGTCGGTACAAGTGCAGATAGTTCCGAAGCCAGTGCAACTGCACCTACGCCGCTCGCGGCACCGGAAAACTTCAGTGCAGTTACCGGTGCCCTTGCGGTACTGTTATCATGGGATGCAGTTACTAGCGCTACCGAGTATCGTATATATCGCGCCAATACCGCCAATGGTACTCTCGTCCGTGTAGCCGACAACGTTGTCATCACCGCAACCTCCTATACTGACAGCGGCCTGACAAACGGCACCACCTACCGCTACGCCGTCCGGGCTGTAAATAGCATCGGCGATAGTGTAAATAGCAGCGTAGTAAGTGCCACTCCTGATGATCATGGTAATACACCTGCAGGTGCGACATCCGTTACATCCGGCACTGCAGTAAACGGCAACATTGCAGTAAACGGCGATTTTGATTTTTTCAGCATTGCAGTCACGGGAGCAAGTTCATCGGCTCCAGTGACGATAAATGCAACCGCACCAGGGGATGTGAATAGCGAGGGCGTACTATACAACAGCAGCGGTACACAGATTGGCAGTGATGCATATAATGGTGCGCGTAATGACTTTAGAATTATTAGATCGGTCACGGTAGACGGTACGTACTATATTCGGGTGCACGGCTTTGGTAGTTCTACAGGAACATACACCCTAACCATTACAGCAGCTGCCACGGCTATTGATACTGATGATCACAGGAATACAAGAGCTGGTGCTACATCCGTTACATCCGGAACCGCAGTATCTGGCACCCTTAACGCAAACGGAGATTTTGATTATTTCAGTATTGCAGTTACCGGGGCAAGTTCTTCATCTCCAGTGTCGTTAACTACAGAGACAACAGGGTTTACGGATACCTTCGGTATACTCTTTGATAGTAACGGAATACAGCTTGCTCTTGATGATGATGGTGCGAGCACAAACAGTAATTTCAGGATTGTTCACTCAATCACGGAAAACGGCACCTATTATGTACGGGTGGGCGGTTTTGATCATGCGAGGACAGGAAATTATTCCCTAACAGTTACCACCCAGTAGCACTGCCCGCAGTCTGCTTTACAGTAGTGACGGGGGGTAGCGGAAGACAGCGAAGGCGGCGGCGGGCGAGCGGCAGTGAGCCCGTACCCACGGGCTACCGCCCGTGGGTAGCCGCCTGGTACCCCTGCGCGTTCGCGCAGGGGTACGCTGGCTGCAGCGAGGGGGGCAGAGCCCCCCGCCTAACACACTCCCCAAAACACAACCAAAACGTTACGTGCATAATGTGCTATACTAAAGCGAGGTGAAGTGATGTTAATTGTTTATATTGTTATCGGCGTTATCGGGCTGGGGATTTTCCTGGTGCTGTTCCGTTTTTTTGGACTGTGGTTCCGGGCTATCCTGTCCGGTGCCCCCGTGGGGATGCTGCGGATTATCGGGATGGCCCTGCGGCGGGTGAACCCAACTGTGGTGGTGGATTCAAGGATTTTCCTGACTAAGGCGGGTATTAAGGTCGATACCGCGCAACTGGAGACGCACTACCTGGCACAAGGTGACGTGGTGCGTGTCAGCCACTCGTTGGTAGCGGCGAACAAGGCAAACATTCCCCTGGATTTCCAGCGGGCAACGGCTATCGACCTGGCAGGGCGTGATGTCCTGGAGGCGGTGAAGACCAGTGTAAACCCCAAGGTAATTGACTGCCCGAACCCCGAGAAAGGCAAGACGTCCATTGAGGCGGTTGCCAAAGATGGTATTCAGCTGAAAGTAAAGGCGCGGGTAACGGTGCGGGCAAACATTGAGCGCCTGGTTGGAGGCGCCACCGAGGAAACCATCATTGCACGGGTTGGCGAGGGTATTGTTACCACTATCGGGTCTGCGGATACATACAAGGCGGTGCTGGAGAACCCCGATGCGATTTCGCGGGTGGTGCTGGAAAAAGGACTGGACGCCGGGACGGCTTTTGAGATCCTGTCTATCGACATAGCGGATATTGATGTCGGGGATAATCTCGGGGCCAAACTGCAGGCCGACCAGGCTGAGGCCGATAAGCGGCGTTTTCAGGCGGAGGCCGAGAAACGGCGTGCGGCGGCCATGGCCCGTGAGCAGGAGATGGTTGCGGAAGTACAGGAGAACCGCGCGAAGGTGGTGCTGGCGGAGGCGGAAATCCCGCTAGCTATTGCCGAAGCGTTTCGCAGCGGGAATCTTGGTATTATGGATTATTACCGGATGCGGAATGTACAGGCTGATACCGATATGCGTACGAATATCGGGGATCAGGGTAAATAACCAGGTGTAACCCCCGCGCGCGGTATATGATTTGCATAACGTTGCGGGCCCATACGTTAGCGGACGCCCTGGGTATCATTGAGCGGCACCGTGGGCATTGTGATTGCTATGAGCTCCGGGTAGATTACCTGCACGGCGCTCCCCGCGAATCCGAAGAGGATGGGCGGGGGGGGCTGGCGCGCAGTGTCATAGAAAAAGTCGCCCTGCTGCCGCGTATGCTGAAGAAAATTGATGTCTCTGCGAAATTAATATTGACCTATCGGCGCCGATGCGACGGCGGGTTATACGAGGGCAGCGAGTACCAGAGGTTACTGACCCTGTCGGCGATCCTGGAAACCATACCCGGCGACAGCCGCTACGATTATATTGATATTGAATCTGATATTATCTGTGCTGATCGGGTAGGGGGCGCGGGCGGCGCGGGGCGGCGCGGCAGTGCGGACGGTGCAGGTACATTTACGGCCGGCGGGAACGCGGCGGCGGCAACCGAGGCGGTGGCTGCCTCTGAGGGCGAGCCGGCAGACGAGCGTATACTGGCGCGCATTATCGAGCAAGCACATAGACAGGGGACGGGGGTAATCCGTTCGGTGCACGATATGGACGGCACCCGGTGGGGCGGGAGTGCGCGCACCCTCTATCGCCTGTTGGTTCGGACTTCTGACTCCGTTGCGCGCTCGATTGATGTTGCGGGAGGCGGCGCGGCGGTGCCAGAGAGCGCGGGGGTTGCCAAGGTTGCCGTGATGGTTTCATCGACTGGTGATCTCGTTAACTTTTACCAGGCACTTGCGCGCTTTCGCAAAAATTACCCGCAGCGGCAGGCAATAGCCATCGGTATGAGCGAGTACGGGGAGCCGACGCGGCTGTTGACCAACCGGTACGGGTTGGCACTCAGTTTCTGTGCATCCGAGGCGGGCGGGCAGTGTCCGGCGGGGCAGCTTTCGTTTGGTGATATGCACCACCTCTACCGGCACGACGAGATTACCCCCAGGACGGGGCTCTTTGCCATTATTGGTAACCCGGTTAAGCATAGTAAATCACCGATGCTCCATAACGGCTGGTTCGCCAAAGAGGCAGTGGATGCCCGCTACCTGCCCGTCCGGGTAGATGATGTGGGTAATTTTATGCAGCTGGCGGAGCTCCTGCCGATAACGGGTTTTTCGGTTACGGTGCCGCACAAAGAGAGCATAATGCCCCACCTGGGCAGCATTGATGAGACGGCGCGGAAAATTGGCGCGTGCAACACGGTGGTGCGCACGGCACAAAGTACCAGCGGGGGCGGGGGGAGCGAGTGGCGGGGGTACAATACCGATAAAGCGGGGTTCATGTACGGACTGCGCGAAGGAATGAGTGCGGCGGACGGGACCCGTCCGTTTCCGCGCCGCGCCCTGGTGGTCGGCGCCGGCGGAGCCGCGCTGGCGGTAGCCGTTGCCCTCTTGGAAGAGGGATTGGAGCTATGCATCGTTAACCGGACCGCAGAACGCAGAAAAAAACTGGTCCAGCGTTTGTCTGCGGTATTTCCCGATGCCCGCATTACAGACCTACCCCTGGACCCCTCTGTCTACGAGCAGGCAGGGCAGTACGGCGAACTGATTGTGCAGACAACAACCGTTGGGATGGACGTCGGAGGCGGGGAGGGGGGGGCGCAAAACTCACCCCTGCCGGGATATCCGTTTTCGGGCAGCGAAATAGTCTACGACCTGATATACACCCCAACCATTACTCCGCTGTTACACGCCGCCCAACAGGCAGGGTGCACTGTTATCAACGGCGAGAAGATGTTTATCGAGCAGGCCAGGCAGCAGTTTCTCCTGTTCCGGGCGGCACTCGCGCCCGAGAAGAAATAACACGCGCGGCGGGGGGGCGTCCAAAAACAGAGCGAAATTCTCTTATACCCCGTGGTGCACAATACTAATCCATGGGGGCATATTTGCCGATTACTATATAGAGATGAAGAGATTTGCAGCCATAATTACCCTGATTGCGCTCGGTGCTGTATACAGCACCTCCGTACTGTCCCAAAGCGCCGCTCCCCTGGAGAGCACGGCCCGGCGGCAACCGACCGTCGCCGACGTTGTATTTACCGAACCAACTATTTCCACCGATGACCGGGTGCTGTTCACCAGCAGAACGCAGGCCCCGCATTACGGGAGCTACGCCACGCTCTTCGAGGCAGCCGTGGCCGAAGACGGCAACCACAGCATAACCGAACTGAGTTATTTTCCCGAGCGGATGTCGCTGATTGCCAACAGCGGCGAACTGGTGGTACATAACCGATTCGGCCTCTACCGCTCCGACCGCAACCGCACCGCCCTGTTTCCAGTCGAGGGCTACCCTAACTTTGCCCAGGGGGAACAAATACAAATCGGCGCCCTTCCCACGCTCTCACACTCCCCGGACGGGCAATTTTACCTCTATTACCAAAACTACAGCGGTGCCCGCGGGCGCCTTATCCTGCACGAAGACACCAGTGATACCAAAATAATCGTCAGCCGCAACATCGGCGTAGTCCTGGATGCCCCGCCGGCGTTGTGGTCGCCGGATTCCAGCCAGTTTCTATACAACAAGGGCGATCATATCTACTACTATTCGCTCCAGCAACTTACCCGCAACCGCGTCCTCGATGAATCGCTGCGCCGGCTCGGCCCCGGGTCACTGAACAGCGTCGCCTGGACACCCGGGGGGACAATTTTCTACATCAAAGGCAAGACCATCTATACCCTGGATAGTGCCGCACTGTTCACCCAGGGGTTTTACAGCGACTTCCTCCAAACCGCAACCAGCGTCGGGACCCTGCCGTTTGACTTCGACCCCAACACAGACAGCTTCTCGGTATCCCCGCAAGGTACCCGGATCATACTGAATAAAAACAACCGCGACCTGTTTTTGTACTTTGTACGCGGCACCGCCCAACAAAGCACCCCCATAGGGTCATCCCTGGCAATCAAATACACCCAACTCGCCGTCGACGCAGAAATTTCGCAAATCCATTGGCCAACAAACGAACTGATAGTCTTTCTCACCGAAGACCTCGGGGATGATTTTGGCAGAAACCGTGTCTACCGCATAGCCGTCAACCCTGCAGAAAACAACTACGCCATCGCCCCCGCCCCAGAGGCGGGCATACGCTCCCTGGCCCTCAACAGAGACCGGCGCTTCATCGCCCTGGTCGGGGAAACCCAAACCATCATCAAAAATTCCAGCACCTGGGATACCGTGTACACCATCCCCCACCCCGGGGGCATATCCGCCCAATGGACCCCGGCAAATTCCCTGATTGTCGCCGGCACCCACACTATTATCGAATTCACCCCCACTACCGCCGAACAGCGGTTAATCACACTATCGCAGGTAACCAACTATGCGTTTTCCACCGACAGCCAGCGGATCATCGCCGCCAACAGCACCGGCACCGCCAACTACGCATACAGCCCGCAAACCCAATCGTGGCGCTCGTTCGTCGGCTCCGCGCCCATCACGGGTAATTTCCAGCAGCGCACCACATCACAAACATACCGCGTCTACCTGGAAGAACTTACCGGCACCCGCTATCGCAACCGCATCCAAATCCGCCACCTCAACGGCTACACCACCACCACCCTGTTCTCATCCCCCGGGGCGGCCTACGAACCCTACCCCAGCACCGACGACCCCGTCAACCTGGTGCACTTCTCCCACGGCAGCAGAATCCGCAACCGCAAGGTCGCACTGGTCTTCAACCTCATCGACAGCAACTCCGGGCTAAACCAAATCCTGGCCACTCTCCGCGACTACAACATCCGCGCCACCTTCTTTGTCAACGGAAACTTCATCCGCACCAACCCCCGCTCCACCCGCACCGTCGCCGAGGCTCGGCACGAAATGGGCTCACTATTCGTCAATTACTTCGACATGACCGACAACCGCTACAACATCACCCCCGACTTCATCCACCACGGACTCAGCAGCACGGAAGACCTGTACCACGCAGCCACCGGCGCCGAACTGGCCCTGTTGTGGCACGCCCCGTATTATTTCAGCAACCCCGAAATGATCCACAGCGCCGCGCAAATCGGCTACACCTACGTCGACAGAGACATCGACGGAAACAAACCCGGCAGCACCGACGCCTGGCAGCACATCGAGCGCATCGTCAGAAGAAAACTCCCCGGGTCAATTATCTCCCTCCGCGTCGGCGAGGCAGACGAGACCGACGGACCGACCCCCGGACAGGTCAGCACCAGCTCCCTGCACCGCCACCTGCCCCTGCTCTTAAATTTCCTGCTCGAACAGGGCTACACCATCGTCCCCGTCAGCGAACTGATCGAAGAGACCAAATAGCTACACTACCTCACACGTTTCGGAAAATTCCAACCGCGGCCCGCGCGGATACACCCCGCTGGCATCCCCGTACCCCAGGTTGCACAGAAAATTCACCCGCACCGACCCGCTGTCGCCGCCGAAAAATTCCTTATTCACCCCATCGGCATCAAACCCGGACATCGGCCCGGTATCCAGCCCAAGCGCACGGGCGGCAATAATAAAATACCCCCCCTGCAGGGACCCGTTACGCACGGCATGCTCCGCCGCCATCTCCGCATTGTTTGCGTAGATATCGGCAAAGCCCGGCATATGCGGGAACGTCCGCTTCATCTCGGTAAAAAACCGCAAATCATACCCAATAATCGCCGTCACCGGCGCCGCCATACTCTTCTCACGATTGGCATCAAGCAACAGCGGGCGCAACCGCTCCTTCGCCTCCGGCGAGCGCACAAAAACAATCCGCATAGGCAAACAGTTGGCACTCGTCGGACCAAACTTGGCAACATCATATACCGCCTGCAGCGTCTCCATCTCTACCGCCCGCGCCTGCCACGCATTATGCGTCCGCGCCTCACCAAAAATCAAATCCAGAGAATCACCATCCAGCTTCTCCAACCGCGCCCGCATCCCCGCGACCCGCTCTTTCGCCGCTGCAACCGCAGCCGTCATATCGTTGTTCATATTTCAATTATAGCACGTTGGCATGCATTCCTGCGAGAGATATGGGCGCTGCCCCCGCGGCACGGCTGCGCCGCACCGCGGGCGCCGGCGTGCTCAGGGCTCGGCCGCCGCGTTCTCTTGCAGTAAAGATGTCCCCCGCAAACCCCGCGGCGTCTGGCGCGCGCAAAGGCGCGCGCCACCCTTCACATGCCTAGCGCACAGCCCAGCTGCCGGCACGCGCTATTGTATGCCGGCACGGCATAATAATTGCCCCCGGGATAGAGTACATACCATATCTATAGGAATTACATAGAAAAAAAATTTCCTCAAAATTCTTGACAGCAGAAAAAAAACTCACTATACTTTAAATAATCTATGATAAGGAGAGTGTACAAGAATGTATAACTTAATACGTATTATGAAAACACCGCGCATCGGTGTAATAATAACAATAGGAGCAGTAGCTGCGTTGACAATGCTGCTCGCTGCATGCCCAGACGCGGCACCCTCGGCAGGAGGAGGAGGGACTCCCTCTGTTGCAAAAGTCCCCGCTAACCTGGCGGCTGTAATTGGCGACACCCAGGCGGTACTCACATGGGATGCCGTGCCCGGTGCCGCAGAATACCAGGTATACCGTGGACCGAATACGACCTTTAGAATCTTGCTCCCTATAGGAAAAACTACTGAACCCACCTATACTGATACCGGTTTGACAAACGGCACCGCCTACCGCTATACTGTCCGTGCGATAATCGGCGGTAGTGAAGGCGCAAGTAGCAGTGAAATAGTCGTAGCCCTGTCCGATGTACCCTCGGCGCCGGCAAACCTCAGATCAGCCTGGGGCGACACCCGGGCAGTGTTATTATGGGACGCAGTCGACGGTGCTTCCGAATACCGCATATACCGCACAGATACAGATACCCTGACGGGGGATTTTGTCCGTATAGCCAGCGGCACTACAATTATAGACACCACCTACACCGATACCGGTCTGACAAACACTACCACTATTTACCGGTACACCGTACGTGCAGTGAATGCCATTGGTGAAAGTGCAGACAGCTCTGTGACGGGTGTAATTCCAGCCGCGGCAACAGCCGTCCCTGTGGCGCCGGCAAACCTCAATGTAGTCTCCGGGAACACCCAGGCAACTCTGTCCTGGAGTCCAGTTGACCATGCCGCAGAATACCGCATATACCGTGCAAGTGTCTTCGGTGTAGTCCTAACCCGCATTGCCGACACTACCACTATCACCGCACTCACCTATACCGACACAGGCCTGACAAACTTCACTCACTACCGGTATACCGTACGAGCAGTGAATGCCTTCGGCGAAAGTGTCGATAGCAACGAAGTGCTTGCCAGGCCTGATGATCACAGCAATATCCGCACCGGTGCAACCCCCGTTGCTTTCGGCCCCGGGGTAACCGCTTCCTTGAACCCGGTTAACGATGTCGATTATTTCAGCTTCGAGATCCCTGCCGCAAGTACATTAAACCCGGTAGAGATAACCGCAACCACAACAGGAAGCACGGATACCCACGGCAGAATATTTAACAGCAGGGGTGAGCAAATTGCTTTCGATGCGAACAGCGGGACAGATAACAACTTCAGGATTACCACTGCCATTGAGGCAAGCGGTACCTACTACATAGAGGTGACAGGAGAGAGTTCGTCAACAGGTAATTATTTCCTGACAGTCTCGGCATCTGTACGCCGTGCATTTGACGATGATCATGGGAATACACCCCGCACTGCGACGCTCGTTGCATTTGGCGTCCCGATATCCGGTACTATCGATAGCGATCAAGATTTTGATTATTTCGCCTTTGAAGCTACCACCGCAAGTGACGCAACCCCAGTGACGATAGGCGCTATTACGACAGGCAATACGGACACTTGGGGTTTCTTGTTTAACAGCAGCGGTACAGAACTTGCTGCCAATAACAACACACCAATTGAGTCTAGAAATCTTAACTTCAGAATTTTTTCCACTGTCACGGAAAATGGTTTCTACTACGTACGTGTGCGGGGCCGGTCTGAAAACACGGAAAGGGGCACGGGGGATTATGGGGTAGTAACTGTACTAACCCCGACTCCGGGTAACCTCGTTGCAGTCCCAGGGGACACTGAAGTAACTTTATCATGGGATGAGGTAGCCGGTGCCGAAGAATACCGGATATACCGTGGCGGCACCCGTATAGCCCAGGACACAACCATCACCGATCGCACCTATACCGACACCGGTTTGACAAACGGCACCGCCTACCAGTACACCGTGCGTGCGGTGCACGCCGAACCCATGCCAAGCGTAAATATTGCTGGAGTAGTTGGAGAAGGCGCAAATAGTGCTGAAGTAACCGTAACTCCCGTCGCCCCCTAGGGCAACAGCGACGGCGAGAGGCAGCAGAAGACGAGGGGCGGCGCACGCGGGTGTGCCGTCCCTTTTTTTGCTCTCTTCCCACTAACGCCGCTTTGTGCTAATCTATGGCATAGGACTCTGGAATGCTTATTTCCCACAAAGCCTCAACAACGAAAGATAACCACCGCGGCGCCCCCCCGGCCCTGGGGTGGGATGCCCTGTATACAGCCTGGGATGAATACCTGCGTAAATTCTGCCCCACCGCTCCCGGCTCTGCCGCCCCGCGCGGCAAGAAACAGACAATTCTGGTTATCCCGCCCGATATATCGCGCCTGCATTCGGCCGCCGGGGAGCTGACTGCCCGGTTGTATGCCTCGTGGAGCCCGTATGCGACGATAAAGATTATGCCCGCCCTCGGGACCCACCGGCGCATGACACCCGACGAACTCAGGAGTATGTTCGGCCCGCAGATACCGCTCCGCGATTACCTGTACCACGATTGGCGCTGGGGGGTTGTGCGGGCCCATACCCTGGGGGCGCGCGAGCTGGTGCGCCTGCTCGGCACTGACAGGAACGAAGAGGACGGTGAGAGCGGCGAGAGCGGCGACAGCAGTGTGCGGCTCCGCGGTACCACGCGCACCGGACAGCTACACGTCTATATTAACCATCATATTATGTCGCGCCGGTATACCCGCATTGTCTCTATCGGACAGGTCGCGCCTCACGAGGTTGTCGGGATGTCCAACCATGTCAAGAATCTGGTTATCGGGTGCGGGGGGAAACAGGTTATTGATTTCAGCCACTACTACAGTGCAAAAATCGGTATGGCAAACCTCATCGGCACCCCGAATACCCCGATCCGCACGCTGCTCAATGCCATATACGACGCATCCCTCGCGCACCTGCCCGTGCACTTTGCCATGACTGTGATGACCGAAGAGCTGGACGGTATATTCCGCCCATACGCGCTGTGCATCGGTGATGACACCGAATGCTTCGATGCGGCCGCGGCGGCATCAACGGAGGCCAATATTATCCCAGAGCCGCGCTGTTACGATCTGGTTGTGGCCTACCTCCCGCGCCGCCAATACCGGAGCCTGTGGCTGGCAAACAAGGCCATCTACCGGTTGAGCGACATTGTCGCCACCGGGGGCGAGCTGCTTATCATTGCCCCGGGGGTAGACCGTGTTGCCGAGGACGATGCCTTTGGTGACCTGATAGTGCGCCACGGGGGATATATGGGGAGCGCTGCCGTGGAGCGTGAACTTAACCAGAGCGGACGCCGCCGCCGGGGCCGCCATTCGCTTTCGGCTAATCTTGCCGTGGCAGCGCACCTGATCCACGGGTCGCCCGAGGAGCGTTACAAGGTTACCTATGCCACCGACAGCCTCTCCCCGGAGCTGCTGCAGCGCCTGGGGTACCAGCACAGGACCCTGGCATCTATTAACGCCTACCGTCCGTTCCGCCGCCCCGTTGGGGGCTGCACCAACGCCCTGGGGCGCGATTACTATTACGTCTACAACCCCGGGTTCCGGTTGTGGCGGTGCAGCTCGCCCGACCGGGCGCTGCTGTAATTAGCGGTAATCACAGATGCTCGGCGATGAGCTTTATGAAGGTATCCCCGTAACGCTGCAGTTTCACCTCCCCGATGCCGTCGATTGACAGCATGTCGTGGTGGGTTTGCGGACGGCGGCGGGCCATCTCGCGCAGGATGCGGTCGGGAAAGATAATGTAGGCAGGCACGCCCTGCTGTCTTGCCAAACGCGTGCGGGTGTTGCGCATCGTCTCGTAGAGCTCCCGGTGTTCGCTTTCCACCACAACAGATTCGGATCTCTGACGGTCAGGGCGGCCCCCGGTACCGGCACCCCCCGGTTGCGCGCTGCGTCTTTCCGCGGGAGTGCGCCCCGCGGGGCGGTCGATCCTGAGGGTTACCTTGCATTTGCTGCGCAGTACCTCCATGCCCTTTTCGGTTATCTGCAGGGTACGGTACCCGCGCGAGTCGGGGGTCATGTAGTTTCCGGCAACCAGCTGCCGTACCACTGACTTCCACTGCTTTTCGGTCAGCTCGCCGCCGATGTTGTAGGTACTCAGGCGGTCGTGCCCGTTGTATTTTATGCGTTCGGCATCACGGCCAAGCAGGATGTCAATAAGATACCCGCCCCCGAAGCGCTGCTCGGTGCGCCACGAACATGATAGTAATTTTTGCGCCGCAATAGTGCCGTCTTCACAATCCGGGGGCGTGATGCAGTTATCGCACGCCCCGCACTCGCCGGCGTAACTCTCCCCGAAGTATGACAGCAGGTTGCTGCGCCGGCACCCCGTGCACTCACATAACCCCAGGAGGGCATCGACCTTCTGGTTTTCCAGGCGCTTAATATGCTCGGGCGCCTCGGACTCCTGGATCATCTGCCGCAGCCTGGTCGCATCCCCCATGCCGTAGAACATCAGGGCATTGGCGGGGTCGCCGTCCCGCCCGGCCCGCCCGGTCTCCTGGTAGTATCCCTCGATGCTCTTCGGCAGGTCCCAGTGTACAATAAACCGCACATCGGGCTTATCTATCCCCATCCCGAAGGCAATTGTGGCCGTTATCACCACCGCCTCGTCGTCACGGAATGCACCGTGGTGGGTTTGCCGAACATTCGCAGGCAGCCCGGCGTGGTAGGGTAGGGCGCGGATGCCCTCGCGTTCCAGCCATGTGGCAATCTCTTCTGTCCTGGCGCGGGTGCGGCAGTAGATAATCCCGGATTCGCCCCTGTGGTTATCGCGGTAAAATTTCAGAAACTCCTGCTTGGGCTGCTGGCGCGGAATAATCCGGTAGACAATGTTTGGGCGGTCGAAACTGGAGATAAATTCACGCGCCTTCCCCAACAGGAGCTTTTCGCGCATCTCTTTCCGTGTCCAGGCGTCGGCTGTAGCGGTCATTGCGATCCGCGGCACATTGGGGAACCGCTCCCCCAGTACCCCCAGCTGCAGGTATTCCGGACGGAAGTCATGCCCCCATTGGGATACACAGTGCGCCTCATCGATGGCAAAGAGCGCCAGGGGCACGTTACTGAGCTCGGACAAGAAATCATCACGGCACAACCGCTCCGGTGCCACGTAGATCATATCCAACCGCCCGCCCCGGAGAGCGTCCATGGTTTCCCACCACTCCGTCGGCGTTTGCGCAGAGTTACACACCGCCGCCCGTACCCCGGAGTGCTGGAGTGCGTTAACCTGATCGCTCATCAGTGCGATGAGCGGAGACACAATAACACCAACACCCTCGCGGATCATCGACGGTATCTGGTAGCACAGCGACTTCCCCCCGCCGGTCGGCATCAGCACCAGGGCATCCTGACCCCCAAGGACGTGCTCAATAATTTGCTGCTGGTGCCCACGGAATGACGTGTACCCAAAGACGCGATGCAGTATCTCTAAACTTTTACTATCACCCATTGCTCACCGCCCCCGCCCCGCGCCGCCCGCAGAGATTGCGTTGTTTTTATACATACAAGCATACTGGGTATTAATTGGAAAAACAGCCGCAACGCATGACGCATCTGCGGCAATCCTCCCTCTCGGTTCGGTTAACGCGCCGTCGCCTCTTCGTGTCCGTCTTGTCCTTGTACCGACCATTCATCTAAGCGCCTGACCCCCGGTTTTTTCACCTTCGCCCGTACCTCTTCCCAGAAGGCGCCCCAGTCGCCGTCCGCCCGCTCCCAAATCTCCTGAAACACGGGATTGTCGCGCCGATAGCGCCGGAACTGCAGCAGCCGCGCGTTGTTAATGAGATCCGCATCCTCGGGGATATGGGGGTAAATTTGCCGTATTTTTTCCTCGGTACTCTCAAAGAGCTTCTCTTTCTGTTCCCGTTTTTCATCATCGGTAAGGGTTTCGTCCCGGTACATCTCATCGGCAACCTGGTAGGTCTGAAACATCAGCTCAAAAAACTCCCCCGCCCGCTCCTGGGCCTCGTTCTGCGCCGCAAGCACCTCCGCGCCTTCCCCGGGGTAGTAGCGCAGGAAGAAATCCGGAGTAGCCGTGGTGGCCACGAAGGTAGCCAGCTGCTCGTTGAAGTTACCCTGCCCGTTAACATACAGGGTGGTGTGTACCGATTCGTGGATAATGGTATTTACCAGATAATAGACCCCGCGGCGGAGCATCGGGGTAGTGACGGGGTCGGCAAACCACCCAAGCGTCGAGTAGGCCGGCACCGGGCGCATCCACACATCATAGTTTTGATCTATAAGCTCCCGAGCCTGCTCGCGCGCATCGGCGATGTCAAAGAACCCCTTATACGGGACGCGCCCAATGATTGGAAAATTCCACTCATAGGGCTCCAGGGCGAGGGACTTGCTGGCAGTAACCACGTGGACGATGGCGTTCTCGTCGGTGTGGTAATACTTGCGGTAATTCCTTTTGGTTTTCAGCCCCAACTCGTCCCGGGTGTACACCAGTATCTGGTCCACCAGGGAAAGCATGTCGCGGTACTCCTCGTTTTCCGGCTCATCGATAATTTTTTCTATCGGCTTGCTGTTCCCGATAAGCCGGAACTGCCCCGCACCCTGTTGGAGGGTATAACACCCCGTGGTCATCACCACCCATAATACCGCAACGGCAAAAATACCGCCAACTCTCCGTCGCCGCACCGCCGCGGCGCCTCTCGTTTTACTACCCATATTGTCCCACCATATCCATATACCGTGCGGCCTCATCAACGCGTCCGCGCTTCAGACACCCATCGGCCCATATTTTTGTTTTTCTCTCTAACATCGCTCTCGCCTGCGCGTGTCCACGCGGCGTCAAGCACCCGTCGCACAACACCCCCTGGAGGGCGGTGATACGGAACCGCTCAATATACGGGTACCGCTCGGACACCTGTCCCCAATTCCCGGCGCACTTCAGAGTCAACGGCTCCTCCAGGTAGCCAATCCCCTGCGGGTGGCGGTCGCACACCCGGATCCACATTTCGTAATCCTCAGCAATTTCCAGCGTTTCGCTGAACCCCCCAATGCCCTGCGGGAGAAATATATCGCGCCGCACCATCGCCGTCGACGGCCCGATGCAGCATTTCCACAGTGAATCCGCAAATATATCTCTCCCGCGCTCCTGTCTTTGCGTCACCGGTTGCCGTAACTCCCGCCCCCCCCGTACCCACACCTCGCGGGTATGGGATAGGGCCAACCCGGGGTGCTGTTCGTGCACGCCAACCTGCCGGGCCAGTTTGCGCGGATCCCACATATCATCATCATCCAAAAACGCCACCAGGTCGCCCCGCGCACGCGCAATCCCCCGGTTCCGCACCGCCCCCGGGCACCCGGAGCGCTCACACCGCACGACATCAACCCGCACCCCTGCCCGCGCTCCCGTCTGTTCCAGGGAGCGCAAGAACTCCCCCGTCCCGCCCCCAGTGGACCCGTCGTCGACCACAACGAGCTGCTCCGGGCGCCGCGTCTGGGCAAACACCGACCCCACCGCCGCCCCCAGGAGCCACACGCGGTTATACGTCGGAATTACGACCGATACTGTCACCCCCATCACGCCCCCTAATCTGCAAGCAGAATAGTAAAAGTTGCATGCGCGTAGTCGGCAGAGAAGTTAACGAAATACCTACCCGCACCCACCCGGGAATTCTGCGTATCCGTCAGGTCCCATTCACGCCTGTACCGCGTCCCCGCATCTTGCTGGTCGTTGCGGTAAAGAAACTTCACCACCTCCCCGGCCCCGTTGTGCACACTCAAGGTAACCGCCCCATCCCTGGGGGGCGTGTAGTTAATGATAACCGGCATCGGATCATCGCTGAGGTCAACAAAACTGTTGCTGACAATAAGAGTCACGGTGACATCACTGCACCCCGTCGACAACAGGGCAAATACCACCCCCGCCATCACTATACTCCTCCGTACGGCTCTTTTACTCATACTTTATGATATCAGAAATTGCACATTTAAGCAAATTTGAGTGTTTTACCCTGTGGGGGGGCTCCGCCCCCCTCGCTCCAGCCAGCGTACTGCGCGCAAGCGCGCAGTACCAGTGCGCTAACCCGCTGACGCGGGTTACGGGCTCACTCCCGCTCGCCCGCCGCGCACTTCGCTGTCTTCCGCTACCCCCCGTCGCCTTGGTGGGGCTTGCGCCGCTCACGCGGGAGTAAAGATTGGCGAGAGACCGTAGACTGAGCCTGTCGAAGTCTCGGTTGTTATATCAGCGCCGGGCTTCGACAGGCTCAGCCGCCGGGGGGGGGTTGCAAACGCCGCCCCCCAGACAGCACCCGCGCAGGATCTACTGCGCCGGTTGCCCGGGCAGTTGCTCACCGCTAGCCCCGCAGGTAACCGATGACAGAAACAGCGAGCAAGCATACTTGGTACCAGACCCGTCGTAGTCGGCGTAACGGAGTTTTGGCGTAACCCCAGTACCGAAGACCCACGCGTTCAAAGTGTTGTTGGTGGCGTTGCTCCAGGTTGTCCAGGTGTGCGCGGTGGTTTTGGTGCCGGGTGCGGTACACGCAGACATGCTTGTGTAGGTGGTGTAATCTACCCCGGCAGTTGCCCCGGAATCCGGTGCCGAACATTCCATTTCGGTTGAGTCCCAGGTGCCGGCGGTAATAGCCAGGGACGTACTTATGCACGCTGCTTGGGTGGTGTAGGTGCGGTTACTGCACTGGGCGGTATTGGCGGCAGTCAGGGCGGTGGCGGCGGTTACGCCTGGGGGTTTGGTTGAATTTCCTGCTGTTTCTTCGTTGGTAACTTCGCCGAATCCGTAAACTGCGGTCATGTTTCCGCCGACCTGAATTCCTGCTATGGCACCAGCAGTGTCAGAATCAGCACCGCCATCAATATTTCCAGTTGCATAACTTGCGACAACCCCTCGTGAAAGAGCCCCTCCTATCAAACCGCCAGCAAAATCATTCCCGGCACCGCCGTTGACATCACCAGTTGCATAGCTGGCAGTAATAACTCCATTGTTAGATCGTCCTACCAGGCCCCCAATGTTGTCATTTCCAGCAGCACCGGTAACATTTCCAGTGGCATGACTTGCGATAATAGTTCCATCGTCATGTTGCCCCACCAGACCTCCGATACTGTTGTTTCCGCTGCCGCCGTCAACGTTACCAGTTGCGTAACTTGCAATAATAACGTTATCTCGATCTGCTAACCGTCCTACCAAACCGCCGGCTTGGCCTGCGGCACCGTCGCCAGCGTCAATGTTTGCAGTGGCGTAGCTTCCTGAAACAATAGTGTTCCCTACTGCAACTCCTGTAGTTCCTATAGTTCCTACTAAAACACCGATGGTATTAGGATTAGACGATCCAGTATAGGCAACCAACCCGCCAACTATTCCTACATTACGAATATGTGCCCCGCCAGTAGATCCGAATAATCCAATATCAGTCAGGTTACGGCGAATTGCCAAATTGCTGATAGTGAATCCATTGCCCTCAAAGATAGCGTCAAATCGATTGTTAGTAGTGTCAGTACCAACCGGCTCCCACCCGCCATCGGCAACTACAAAATGCGGGCTGGCGTTGTCCTCGGTGTCCAGGGTGCCGTCGGTTTTGACGGTGCTGCCGTCTCCATCCAGGTCAAAGTCAAGATTATTCATAAGTTCGTACCCGCACAGGTAGACCCCGCCGGTTGCGGTGGTACAATCGGCGGTGGCCGCAGTCGGTGCACCGGTGGTGATACCGGCATCGGCATTGGTACCGGTGTCTGCCAGTTCATCGTCGTAGGTGGTGCCGGCAAGGTTGTAGCGCATGTTATGCAGCTGCTCCAGGGTCCATATCTCTATTAACCCGTCGTTGTCATCGTCTATGTCGGTATTGCAGGCATGTCCGGCAGTGTCGCCCGTGGTAATAGCCTGGTCGGTATTGGGGACGTTCGGGCAGTTGTCTGCATTGTCTGCTATGCTGTCGCCATCGGTGTCAGCGTCGCACGTACCAGCTCCGCAAATCAGCGGGGCAGTACAATGGTCGTTGTTACCGCATGCGCTGCCGCTCATACCATTACCGGCGGTACCGCACACCTGACTTCCCAGGGCACCGTTGCATTTCAGCGGGTCGGTACATTGGTCATCGGCGTTGCACGCACTGCCGGCCATGCCGGTAGAGCATACATTAGCAGAGCACATCAGATTGCCAGCGCAATCGTCATCGATACTGCAAGTACCGCCGGCGGCTACTCCGCATGCTCCGTTCCCGCAAATCAGCGCATCAGTGCAATGGTCATCGTTACCACATACGCTTCCGGCCGCGCCGGTGCCGGCCTGGCTGCATATTTGACTGCCAGATGCCCCGGTACATATCAGGGTGCCGACGCAATCGGTATCGGCAGCACATGTACTGCCGGCGGCTGCCCCGCATAGGCCGTTCCCGCATATCAGGGCACCGTCGCAGTGGTCGTTGTTACCGCACACACTGCCGGTCAATCCATCGCCGGCAGCGGTACATACCTGGGCACCGGCGGTGCCGGTGCAAATCAGGGGGTCGGCACATTGGGTATCGGTGCTGCATGAATTGCCGGATGGAATACCGCATATACTATTGTCGCCGCACACCAGGGGGTCGGTGCACCCATCGTTGTCGGTACACATATCGCCGACGCTGCCTGCGCCGCCGGAACAGAGTCCAGCCTCACACACCAGGGGGTCGGTGCAGTGGTTGTCGGTGCCGCATAAACTACCGACGGTGCCGTCACCGGCCTGGCTGCATATCTGGGTACCGAGGGCACCGGTGCATACCAGGGAGTCGGCGCAATCGGTATCGGTTACACACGCGCCGCCGGCGGGTGTTTTGGCGGTGTTGCCGTTACCCGCAGGGGGTGTGCCGCTCTCGCACGCACTAATAATTAACGCACCCGCAAGCAACACGGCAGCAACCGCTGCTATTCTACTGTTTTTGGAAAATTTTTGTGTTATATTACCCGCTAAGCGGAAAAGCCCCTTGTCATTCAGCAGGGGGGGGGGGCAATGGATTTTAACTTCGCAGACGGTGCAGGAGCATTCCCGCGATTATTCATAAATTGTTCTTTTTTCATACTACCTCTCCAGTGAATGCTCACAGCACTCATTATAGCAGTATTATATCATGCGAATACACCCCTGTCAAGGGCTTTTGAAGGGTTTTTTGAAAAAATTATGCTCTCGGCATACCCGCAACTAACACCCCGCACCACGCCACCGCAACGGTTTCGGTACGCAGCACCCGGGTACCGCACTGCGCCCGCTCAAACCCGTGTTCACTCAAGAGCGATAGCTCACCGGGTTCCCACCCGCGCTCCGGTCCGATGGCGGTAATGGTGTCCTGTGCGGCACCAGAGGGAGTGCCCGTTTGGGGGGCGGTGTATTCGTCATTGGTGCAGCAGAGAACATAACGGTACTGCCCCGCGGGCGGTGTTGGTTTCAGGACGGCGCGCAGGGCGGCGGATAGGTCTTTGTGGCAGGTTACCGTCGGCACCGCGGTCGATCCGCTCTGTTCCAGGCCTAAGCAAATCAAATCATGCAGGCGCTCGGGGTCCCACATCCGGGAGTCGGCGTAGCTGCGCTGTGAGTTTTCTCCGCAGAAGAAGTGCACCCCCCGTACCCCCAGGGCAGTCAGGTCGCGGACCAGCCGCTCTGCTGCGGGCGGGCGCGGGTGCCCGATAAGCAGCGAGATAGGCAGCGCACCCGCCGCGGGCCCTGCGGCGGGAGTAAAGCGGGTTTGCAGCCCGGCGTCATCTATTGCTATTATCTCCAGCGTTCCCGTACTGCCCCCGATGATTCCTGCGCGGAACGTGCTCCCGACCTCGCCCCGCAGGTGCTCGCGTATATGTACCGCCCGCCGATCCCCCAGGGGAATGGGGGCGTGGAGTTCGTGCTGGTGCAGGAGTATGATGTTCACGGCTCTATTATATCATCGGAGCGTTATAGAGTCATCTATATTAAACAAGAAGAGAATCGGGGATTTGCGCCAGGCATGTGAAGGGTGGCACGCGCCTTTGCGCGTGCCAGACGCCGCGGGGTTTATGCGCGGCATCTTATTTCGCTAAAGAGTGCGGCGGCCGAGCCCTGAGCACGCCGACCGCCGCGTGCGTAGCACGCGGGGGTGGCGCCCACATTATCTCTCTCACCACTTTACAATATATATGCGAGCGGGTAGAATAGGAAAATGATTACTGTGGCGGCGCTGTTGCCGATTATTATTACCATTGTGCTGCTGGTCGGGTTCAATGTATCGGCGCGGACGGTTATGCCGATTGCCTGGGCGGCGGCGGTGTTGCTGGCGGTGCTGGTGTGGCGGGTACCCGGGGCGTGGTTGGCGGCAAGCAGTGTGCACGGGGCCCTGAGTGCGGTTAATATTCTGATTATTGTTTTTGGCGCCATCGTGCTGATGAATACCCTGCGGACGAGCGGGGCGATTACTACTATCCAGGAGTCGTTTCATGCGATTTCGCCCGATCGGCGGGTGCAGGCAATTATTGTTGCGTTTGTTTTTGTCAGTTTCATTGAAGGCGCGGCGGGGTTTGGGACGCCGGCGGCGTTGGCGGCTCCGTTGCTGGTCAGTCTGGGGTTCCCGGCCTTGACGGCGGTGGTGCTGACGCTGATTGGCGACAGTACGGCGGTGACCTTTGGGGCGGTGGGGACGCCGATTATTGGCGGGATTTTGCCGATTGTCGACGGACCGGGGCTGCGGGCGGCGCTGACCGAGTACGGGTGGGGATGGGAGCAGTTTGTGAGCAGTATTAACCTGTGGTCGGCGCTGCCGCACGTTATTATTGGTACCTTGATTCCGTCTATTATTGTGCTGGTGCTGGTGCGGTTCTTTGGCGACGAGGGGAACGGCGAGGGCAAGCGAGGCTTGCGTGATTTCTGGCCGATGGTGCCGTTTGCGTTGTTCGCGGGTGCGATGTTCGTGATCCCCTATGTGCTGGCGGCGGCGATTTTTGGCGCGGAGCTTCCGTCGCTCCTCGGTGGGCTGGTTGCCCTGGGGGGGGTTATTTTGGCTGCGCGAACGGGGTTCCTGTTGCCGAAATGCGACAGTGAATCTACGCGGCGCTGGTGTGACATCTGGGCATTGGAGAAAGAGAACAACAAAGCGAAACAGAATATAGAGCAGGGGCAGCGGCGGGTTATCTCTCCGTTTATGGCGTGGCTGCCGTATATTCTGGTTACCGGGATCCTGATTGTGACCCGGCTGCCGGTGTTTGGGCTCAAGGGGCTGGCTACCAGCCCGGGGGTGACTATCCGGTGGGCGGAGATATTTTCTACGACATTGGAGTATCGGCTGCAGCCGTTCTACCTGCCCGGTGTGATTCCATTTATTGCCGTTGCGCTGCTGACCCTGGGGCTGCACCGGGTTAGTGGACGGCAGGCGCGGGAGTGTTGGGCGACGTCGCTGCGGCAAATTGCCCCGGCTACGGTTGCGTTGGTGTTTGCTGTTGCGATGGTTAATATCCTGCGCTTCTCTGGGGTCAATAATTCGGGCATGGGGGGGATGTTGATGACCATTGCCAATGCCTCGGCTGCGCTGTTTAGCTCCGTGTGGGTTGTGGTGGCGCCGTACCTGGGGATTGTTGGGTCGTTTATGACGGGGAGTAATACCGTTTCGAATATTCTCTTTGGCTCTCTACACTATCAGGTTGCCGCCGGTGCGGGGTTATCGGCTAGTGTTGTCCTTGGGCTGCAGGCAGTTGGCGGCGCGGCGGGGAATATGATTTGTATTCACAATGTGGTGGCGGCCAGTACTACGGTTGGGCTGCAGAAATCAGAAGGCAGGGTGGTGCGGATAAACTTACTGGTGGCCCTGTTGTATGCGGCGGTTGCGGTGGCGACGGTGTACCTGGCGCTGCTGTGGATTCCTACGCCGTTTTAGAGTACTGTAGTATTTGTAATTGTTGAGCGCCCACGCTTGCTCGCGCGCGTGTGTGTGCGTGAGGGGTTATGTTAGGGCGCGAGTTCTTTAAATTCTATCCATTCGCCGGCGGCGATGTTGCCGCTGAACATGCGGGCTTGCGGGGATTGGGTGCGGGTGTATTCGTATAGGGGGCGGGCGCTGTGCTGCCAGGTGTGTAGGTCGTTATAGAGGACGAATAGTGCGCCGCCGCCGCCGGCACCACTCATTTTTCCCCCGCGGGCGCCGGTGTGGGTGCGGGCAAATTCCAGTATGGTGTCAATTTTGGCGGTGCTGATGCCGAGGGCGGTTAGTTGGGCGTGCATTTTTGTGCATAAGCCGGGGAGATCTGCCGAGAGGGCGGGTGCGGGGGTGGGGTCTGAGCGCACGAAAAAATCGGCGCACTCTGTGCATAGGTTCACGAGATTGTCGATGTGCGGGCGGTAGCGTGGGTCGGTTTGGAGCTGGTGGATGTGTGCGATGAGCGCGGCGCTGGTTTGCTCTCGCGGGAGTACAATGATGTGGAGCAGCAGGTTGTAATCGATAAGTGCGGTGCCCGCCGGGAGGGGGCGGAGGAGGGTTTGTGTGTGCTCTTGCTGTGGGTGAGGTAGGGTGGGTTGTGGGGCGAGTACCGTGAGGGCGTCTTGGGTGCTGTCCCGGAGTGTCAGGAGACTGTCGACGCCGGAGGGGTTTCCGTGGAATATCCGCTCTAACTGATGGGCCAGGTGCCAGGTTTCGGCGTCGGTTGGCAGGGCGGGGGCGGGGGCGGCGGGGGCGTGCTGGCGGATGTGTGCAATTACCTGGGCGGTGGCGCCGCAGAGAGCGGCCGAGCTGCCGAGGCCGGCGCCGATGGGTATGTTGCCCTGTATGGTGAGTTCGGCGCCGCGGTGGGGGAGGTTTGCTGTTTGGAATGCGGTTTGCAGGTGCGGGAGCAGCTGTTTTTCGTACTCGGAGGCGGTGGGGCCGAGGGCGGTGCGGGTGCTGGGGTCGAGGTGCAAGGTGGGAGCGGGGGTGGGGTGACAGGTGATTTCGATAGACAGGGGTAGGGTGATGCCGACTGCGGGGGATCCGTGGAATACGGCGTGTTCGCCGCAGATAAGCAGTTTTGCACGGGCGCTGCCGGTGAATTTTTGCGGGGGCGCGGGGTGTGCGTGCATGTTCTTATTGTATCATCGAAAATAACATGCCGTCTGTAGTACGGCGGGCGGCGGCGACTGCGGGTTACTGCCAGTGCACGCCGGCAGGGGAGATAACCAGGGGATGGGAGCCGGGGATATCCACAGGAGCGGCTGTGGGTGTTGCTGGTATTACTATTGCCAGCTCGTTTCCGGCTCCGACGGCCTTGTAGTAGGACTGTGCGGGTAAGGCGGGGGAGAGGTGACTGACGTCGGCGGGGTATCCTATTGTGTCACCGAGGGTAACCAGCAGGGCGCGGTAATTGTGCGCGGCGGGGGATGCGGTTTCCCATGAGGCGGATGCGAGCAGGCGTTTGATGCAGGCGTTGCTCTGTCGGTGCCAGCGGCGCCACTCAGGGGGGTTATGGGTGCGCCATTGGGAAAACGCACGGACGGCGGGGCCGCTTGGGACCGGGGGGGCGCTGTCTACCAGGGCGAGGGGTGCGGGCGGGGAGAGCCACGGGAGTTGGAGCGGGCGCTGCCTCGGTCTCTTGCCGCCGATAAACAGGTTGACGCCCCCGGTTGCGGAGCAGTAGATGTCGTACCCGCTGCCCCCGCCCTGTACGGCGCGATGCGCCCTCAGTGCCCAGGATATGATTTTTTTCCGGGCAGGCGGGAGCGGGGAGCCGCGGGAGTTATTGGAGATGTAGCCGAGCATGGCGGCCAGGAGCACCGACACGGCGGCACTGGAACCAAAACCGCGCTTGTGTCCCTCGTTATCAAAGCACTGTGAGGAGTCAACGACGAGGCGGTAGGGGGCGTGTGTTAGTTTTGCACCGTTGGGGATGACGTCCAGTAGGGCATCGGTAATTTTTTTGAGCCAGCTGCCGCCGTCTCTTTCTTGCGCAGGTGCTGATGCGGGTGCGGGCGCGGAAGGGATGTAGCGGTATTGTTTATCGGCGATACCTTCTATTACCAACGGCGATGCCGGTGCGGTGGGATAGATTGCCCCGTGTACCCGCGGTTCCATGGCGGCGCTGATCCCCATACCGCCGCGGTGCAGGATGGCGTACTCGCCGAAGAGTAAAATATTTGTCGGTGCCGATACCCTGGTAATTGGTGTGCTGGTTGAGACCTGCGCGCGCGTCATAGGTGTTCTGGAGCGCCGCCGACCGTTGAGGGTATGAGGCGGCACTGTATGCCGCTGGCGGCAATGGCCTTTTCAATTTCCGGCAACCCGGTTTTGGTAGTCAGTATTTTTACCTGCGGGCCGGCATCGGTAGTCTCCCACGCGGGCGTGCCTTGTGCGCGGAGCTCTCTGCACAGGGTAATGAGTGCGACGGTTGCATCGTTCCAGTAGAGTATCGGGGGCGTTGAGCTGAGCATTACCGCTATCATTCCGAGGTAGCTTTGCTGCATGCAGGTTCCCAGGTGCTCGAGGTCGCGGCGGTATATTGCCCGGACGGCGTCCCGGTAGACGCGGCGCGATTTTCGAATCCATTGCCGGTACGCAAACGCGCTGGTTCTGCTGACGAGCATGGCCTGCCGTGACGATATCGGTTTTTGACCGGAGGCGGTTACCGCCACGAGCATACGCAGCTCGGGCCAGTGCCGCGCGGGCAGGAGTTGCCGTGCGTGCGCGGCGCCTCTACGCAACTCGACAAAGCCGCCGTGCACTGCCCGCGCCGCAGACGCCGACCCGTACCGGGCCAGGGTGGAGATATCCCGTTCCGGTGTCGATGGTTTTTCCAGCTTTGTGATTGCCAGCGACATAGTCGCGAATATGCTTGAGGAGCTGGCCAGCCCGGATGCCATGGGGAAATTATTGGAAATATCGATATCGTAACGGTTGGCAGTGCGCAGACGGGCGCGGATGTGCTCAAGGTAGGGGCGGTAGTTTTTCTGGTATATCTCTGCGGGTACCGCCGCTCCATCGGCAGTCAGGGTGTCCCCGCTCTCGCGGGCGCCGCCCCCGCCGCCCTGGGTTGCGTCGAGTGCACGCACGCGGCACGTAGTGTGGCAGGCGTCGATACTAACGGCGACGCTCGATGTGGCCGGGATGTTCACGCCGCCCGCACATTTCCCCCAGTACTTAATGAGTGCCAAACTGGGATGGGCCCGGTAGGTAACTTCAGTCATGGGGTGTTGCCGGGGGTTCGCCGGTGCTATCGTTCTTGCGCGCAACAGGCGGGGGAGAGCGCCGCGCGTGCATAGCCATGTGGCCGCGCTGAATTCCGGTGGTAACCAGTGCAAGCAGGGCGGCGTAATTTTGCGCCAGCCCCGCTGCCGCGGCGACGGCGCGCAGGTCGCCGGCACGCTCGACCCCTAACAGGCGCAGCATGCTTGCCGAATCGCCGGTTACCCCCACCGACCCCCCGACAGTTGCCAGTGCCACCGGCATTTTCAGCTCCCCGTACAGACAATCTCCCTCGACCCAGTAGCGGCTCAGGGGTTTGTACCCGCCCTCGCGGGCAGCATATTCGTGGGCCGCGGCTTCCACGGCACGGGTATCATTACCAGTAGCCAGTGCCACTGCGGTCACGGCGTTCATTATCCCTTTGTTATGTGTAACCGCCCGCCGCCGGTTCCGTTGTGCAAACCCTGATGCTGCCGCTATCCTCTCTGCGGTCCCGCCCGCCTGCGCCAGCTTGATTGTTGCGGTTACCACCGCATCCGCGCCGCTGTTAGAGAGAATGGCTAACAACTTACTGCCCCCGCAAATACCAACCGCCTCGTGCCCAACGGCCTCGGCGAGGGTATTGATCCGGTTGGCACCCTGGGCGTCACAGACATCGATGGTAAACTCTACCAGCACCTCGGCGCTGTCGCTCCCGCCGCCCCCGTCTTCGCCTGCCTCGCCGCCCCCCGCCGGTGGGCGCGATATTTCCATCCCAACAAACCCGCCCCCGCGTTCGGCCAGCGAATGCACCTGTGAGCGTATGTAATCACTCAAAGTCTCTTTGTGCTCGGTAATCCGGGCAAACCCCTGAGCCCCAACCCCGGTAAGCACAACCTGCCCGACAACCCGGTTCCCGGGTACCGATACCTGTACGCCGCCGTTCCGGTTAATGATAGCACCCCCGTAGGTCAACGCCGCCACCACAGAGGGCTCTTCGGTGGCAATAGGTATGTGGTAACTTGTACCGTTAACCACCAACGGCCCCCCAACCCCCAGGGGGACGCGAAAAAACCCAATCGCCTGCTCGATCAGGCGGTCGGCTTCCCGCGGGGAACCGCCCCCCTCTCCTTGCGCGGCATACCCGTACAGTTTCTGTACCTCCGCCGCCCGCCTGTCAAAGGAATATTTGCGGAATTCCCGCGTCAGCTTCTCCCCTCCCATGTCTCTACCCGAGACCCTGCGCAAGCTGCCGGGCCATGTGATCGATATCCCGCGAGAACAGCAGCGCCTGCTCTCGCAGTTCGGCAATACTCCCCGCCCCGCACTGAGCCATGATAATTTTCAGATTATGTTCAAGCGAGCGCACAAACCCAACCGCCCGCTCGCGCCCGCCGGCAACAATATGCTGAATAAACGGCAGTGCCGCTCCAGCCAACCCGGCGCCCATCGCTATAGATTTGGCAACATCACCTGCATCCCGCACCCCCCCTGAGGATATTACCGTCATATCCCGGCGGAGCCCTGGCAATCGGTGCAGCGCAGCCAAAATATACGCCGTCGGTATACCCCACGTACGAAACAAATCAGGGTCGCCCGCCACAACTGCGTCCTCGCCGCTGCCGTCGTCCCCGTCGCCGCGCATACCCGCCCGGTATCCCTCGACGCTAATCCAATTCGTTCCGCCGGCCCCGGCTACATCGACGTACCGGATCCCACGGGCTTTCAACCGCCCGACCACTTGCGGAGACAGCCCAAATCCGGTCTCTTTTACAATCACCGGTACCGGCAGCCCCGCACATAGCTCCCCAAGGCGCGCTTCAATCCCGGTAAAATCCCTGTCCCCGTGCGGCTGAAAGCACTCCTGCCCGACATTCAAATGAACAGAGAGCGCATCAAACCCCATCTCTGCACAGACACTGCCGATGAGGTCAACGGAAAATTTCCCCAACTGCCCGCCCCCCATGTTGCCAATCAACGGCACATTCGGGGCACGCTCTTTCAAGGCGAAGTGACTACGCAGATCTTCGCCCGCGCTCTCGCCGCTCTTTTCACCGCTAGCCTGCGCGAGCAGGGCGCGCATAGACCCAAGGGCAACGCCAATCCCGCACTCCTCGGCAACTCCAACAACCTGGGCGTTGATGTGCTCGCCCCGCACCCCGCCTCCAGTCATCGCCGATATCAGGAGCGGCACCCGCAACCGATACCCCAGGAAATCGCACCCGGTATCGATACCCGCAGCATCTATCTCGGGCAGCGCATTATGGATAAACGAAACTTGTCTGAATTCACTGCACCCGTGCTCTACGGTATAGAGGCTGCTGTCGGTACAGATGCGGACGTGATCTTCTTTTCTCTGTGAACTACCGCTAGCCAATTGCGTATTCCCGATACCCATCCTGGCGGATCGATGCCAGGTAGCACTCACCGGCGCGCGGCTTTGTATCACCGCCGTTCAGGGCATCGTTGGACATCGCGTATGGACTCTGCATCCACCGGGCATACTGTTCGTACTGACCGGTGTTCGTCCCCCCAACAACCCCCCCTGGGTCCCATCCGGCTATCAACGAGGCAGCACCTTGCCCGACCACAGCACTGACCACCGACATAGTATACCCCGACCCATACGAGCAAATCAGCACCCGCTGCCCGGCTATCTTCTCCCCCACCGCCTGGTAGCGCTGATGGAGCAGGAAGTACAGGACCAGAAACACCGACCCACTGTAGATGTTGCCAATCTCGCTCAGCGGCTCCACCGCACCGCGTATCCCGCGGCTGTCAATGTAGTTAGAAATCTCCTTACTATCCATGTCTGTTTCCTCGGCAAGCAGGTTATGCAGGGCCCGCACCGCCATGGTCGGGAACGGGGTATGGAGGGCAAACAGATCGGTGCTCTCCAGAACATCCCGGACACTCTGCCCGCTGCGCTTACAGTAATCGGTAAATGCAATACGGAACGCACTATGGTAACAGTACACCGAATACGGACCTTTCACCACCGCCGCCCGCGACCCCAAGGGGCGGAAGAAATCATCAACATCCTTGGAGGCGTGCCCAATAGCACCTAGCTCTATCTCCAGGAGCCGCGGATCTTTGCGCAAAAGCATCGCCACCGCGCCGGCGCCTTGGGTGATCTCCCCGCTACTTGGCGCGGAGTAGTGGGCAATGTCACTGCACACCGTCACCCCGCAATCGTCCCCGCTCCCGGTTGCCAGGAGGGCAGCCAGTGACAGCATCGCCACCGTCCCGCCCGCACACGCGTGCTGGACCTGCGCCGTCGAGAGAGTCGGGGGCACATCCACCCCCGCACGGCGCAGCAGCCCCAACAGGTACGCCGACAGGGCCTTCGACCCATCCAACCCGGTCTCGGTTCCCGTCAACAGGTACCGCAACCGCGATATCGCGCCCTCGCTCTGCCGCAGCAGCCGAATAGTTGCCATCGCCGCCATAGTAACCGTATCTTCCCAGCTCTTAAGAATCCGAATAGCATGCTGGCCGGTCGCTTCCACGGCCCTGGTCAGTCTCCGCCCCATGCTGCTGTCCTCACTGGCGCGCACATCAATCAGCTTCCCCAGTGAAAAACTAATGCTCGGCAGAAACGGCATCATATCATCAATCCCAACGCTAATTTTTTCCACGCTCCCTTATCTTACACCGTTGTGCCGCCGACGGTCAAGGAGAGGAAAAGGGGGGCCTCCGGCCCCCTCGCTGCAGCCGCTGCGCCTGCTCGCGCAGGCACCAGGCGGCTACCCACGCGCAGGCGCGTGGGTACGGGCTCACTCCCGCTCGCCCGCCGCCGCCTTCAGCGTCTTCCGCTACCCCCGGTCGCTTCTGTAAAGCGTGCACCGCCCACGCGGCAGCAGAGATTGCGGGGGGATAATAGACTGAGCTTGTCGATCTGCTTATTGGCGCCGTGGTGACGGCGCACGGATTTTATTAGAACCAGAGGGGGCTTCGACAGGCTCAGCCACCGATTTTGGTGAGACAGTAGACTGTATGCGAGAGACCGTAGACTGAGCTTGTCGAAGTCTCGGTTTTGGTACAGGGAGCGCATGCCCATATATGATGCAGGATTTGGGACTGAGGCTTCGACAGGCTCAGCCACCGGGGGGTTGGGACACTACAAAAGGGAGGCGGTTGGGGATGAGCGAGATAATCGGTATATTATATCGCAATCAGGTCAGATGTAAAATCCATTGGTATGGTTACTTTTGAAACTAGTTGTGTCAGGAATGCGTCTTCCTGGAATTTTTCATACCCTATTTTAATTGCGTCCTGTTCTGTATTGTATACTCCAATCAGTGGTAAGTAATTCCATTTATTAACTCCTGTAATATAGTAGTGGATAACTTGTAGTTGAGCGCATGCACCTTGCTATCCCGCGTCGACCTCTCAATTGGCCGCGTGGGTTATGGTGCCGTTAATATTCTCGGCGTATGTGTTCGGGTGCTACTGTCAAAATTCCCTCCCGCCACAATCCATAGATTATCGGCATAGTGGATGTTTCGTAGATTCTCGCTCACATTGCTTGTCTGCGCCACCCATACGGTGCCGTTTGCGCTGGTGATTATGGTTCCTGCGTTTCCTGTTGCAACCCATACATTATTGGCATAGTGGATGTCTTGTAGATTCTCGCTCACATTGCTTGTCTGCGCCGCCCATGCGGTGCCGTTTGCGCTGGTGGTTATGGTTCCTGCGTTTCCTGTTGCAACCCATAAATTATTGGCATAGTGGACGTTGTCTAGGTTGTCGCTCACATTGCCTGTCATGCCGTTGCTATTCTGCGCCGCCCATGCGGTGCCGTTTGCGCTGGTGGTTATGGTTCCTGCGTTTCCTACTGCAACCCATAGGCCATTATTGCCGTTTTCGTCTGTTGCATAGTGGATGTCTCGCAATGAGCTTCTCACGTTGCTATTCTGCGCCGCCCATGCGGTGCCGTTTGCGCTGGTGGTTATGGTTCCGCTGCTGCTGACTGCTACCCATAAATTATTGGCATAGTGGACGGCGTTTAGTATGCCGACTACATTGCCTGTCATACCGTTGCTATTCTGCGCCGCCCATGCGGTGCCGTTTGCGCTGGTGGTTATGGTTCCTGCGTTTCCTACTGCAACCCATAGGCCATTATTGCCGTTTTCGTCTGTTGCATAGTGGATGTCTTGCAATGTGCTGCTCACATTGCTATTCTGCGCCGCCCATGCGGTGCCGTTTGCGCTGGTGGTTATGGTTCCTGCGTTTCCTACTGCAACCCATAAATTATTGGCATAGTGGATGGCTTGTACTTCGCCGCTTACCTTGCTATCCTGCGCCGTCCATGTGGTGCCGTTTGCGCTGGTGGTTATGGCTCCTGCGCTTCCTACTGCAACCCATAGATTATTGGCATAGTGGATGTCGTATAATATGCCGCTTGCCTTATCGTCTTGTATCGTCCAGTTTTCACCGGTTGGAGTATTCTCCCCCCCGCCGGTGCCGGTTGCGTCAGGGCAACCGATTAATACTATGCTGCTAATTATTATGGCCAACAGCACTGCCGTTACACTTGTCAAATTTCTCATATCAGAATTGTATCGCAAGCAAACAATCTTGTCATTAGTTTCACAAAAATGTGTCAACTGACAATAGAAATGTCAGGTTCCAACAGGCTCAGCCACCGGGGGTTTGGAAACTCGACGCCAGGGCCGCAAGAGGGGAGGGGGCAACGAATTTCACAGAGAAATCCCAATACCAGCCAACCCCCCGCATTACTTTGCGCCAGGCATGCGATGGGTGGCGCCCGCCTTTGCGGGCGCCAGACGCCGCGGACCCCCGGGCAACATCTCTACTGAATACAGCGCGGCGGCCGAGCCCTGAGCACGCCGACGCCTGGTGCGCAGCACCAGGGGTGGCGCCCCACCACTTGCCTTTATGGTAATAATTGCCAACAATAGAACGTGGCAGAACGGCAGAAACATCCCGCGCCGGCAGAAATCCCCCCCGAGAGCGCGCGCGGGCGGTTGCGGGAATTGGAGGCGGCGGTCGAGGCGCACACCCAGGGGGGCGGGTATCGGGGGGATATGGCGTGGCGCCAGACCGATGACCCATACCGGATACTGGTCTCCGAGGTGATGCTGCAGCAGACGCAGGTGTCCCGGGTCGAGCCCCTGTACCGGGCGTTCATCGAGCGCTTTCCCGATTTCCCCGCTCTGGGGGGCGCAGATACCGGTGATCTCCTGCGTGCCTGGCAGGGCCTGGGGTACAACCGCCGGGCCCTGTATATCCGCGCGGCGGCCCGTGAGGTGTGCGCCACGTGGGGCGGCGCGTTGCCCACAAACCGGGAGGCGCTGGAATCCCTCCCCGGTATCGGGTGGGCCACCGCGGGAGCCATTTTGGCGTACGCGTTTAATCTATCGGTGCTGTTTATAGAGACAAACATCCGGCGCACTTTCCTGCATCACTGCTTCCCCGCGGGTACAGGTGCGGGCGCAGACGCGAGCGCAGGCGCGGTGCACGACAGGCAGATTCTCCCCCTGTTAGAGCAGTCGCTCCACGGGCGCGGTGCGCGGCATTGGTACTACGCCCTGACCGACTACGGGGCGGCCCTTGGACGGAGTGCCCGCACGGGCAGTGGAGCGAAACGCGTGCGTGCGAATCCAAACCAGCGCTCGGTACATTACGCGGTGCAAAGCAAGTTTGCCGGGTCCCATCGTGCCCTACGGGGATACATAATCCGCTACGCCGCCGATAACCCGCGCGGGCGGGTTGACGCACGCGAATTGGCGCGCCGTCAGGGAGAGAGCGGGTACGAGTACACCGATACCCAGATCGCAAAGGCACTCAAGCAGCTCGCCCAGGAGGGATTTCTGGTTGCAGATGAGCGCGGGGGCGGCGGGTATCGGGTCAGTGGGGATTAGTATTGACCGCGTTCGCGCGCCAGCTAGGGGGCGTCTTCTTCGCGGATATCCGCACCGAGCTGCGCCAGGCGTTTGACAATATTCTGGTACCCGCGGTTAATCTGATAGACATTATGGATGACGCTTTCGCCTTCGGCGCAGAGGGCGGCGATAACCAGCGCCATACCCGCCCGGACATCCGGGGAACTCAGCGGCGCGCCGGTTAGCTTGGTCGGACCGCTGACCACGGCACGATGCGGGTCGCAGAGAATAATCTGCCCCCCCATGCTGATGAGCTTATCGACAAAGAACAGGCGCGACTCGTACATCTTTTCATGGATAAGAATCATCCCGCGGGCCTGGGTGGCAATGACCAGGGCGATGCTGACCAGGTCGGCGGGAAACCCCGGCCACGGGGCGTCGTCGATTTGCGGGACCGCGCCGCCGAAATCGCGCTGTATCTCCAGAGGCCGGGTGGCGTCGACTGCGATGCGATCACCGCTGCGCTCCCAGGTGACGCCGAGCTTGCGGAAGTTGAGCTCGATCATCTGCAGGGGATAGTTGTCGACGTTGGTAATCTCGATGGCACTCCGGGTGGCGGCGGCGAGCCCGATGAACGACCCCAGTTCCATGTAATCGGTACTGATTGCAAACTCGGCACCGTGCAGGCGGGCGACGCCCTCGATGGTCAGGACATTTGACCCGATACCGCTAATCCCCGCCCCCATGGCATTGAGCAGACGGCACAGGTCCTGGGTATGGGGTTCGCAGGCGGCGTTCTCAATTATTACGGTTCCAGTGCCCAGGGCAGCCGCCATCACGGCGTTCTCGGTTGCGGTAACCGAGGCCTGGTCCAGGAAAATACGCGCCGTCTGTGCCTGCGCGCCCTTACCCGCGGGGGACTGTTTTTTCTTACTGAAGACGTAGCTCTTACCGATTTTGCACTCCGCCCCCAACCCCTGGAGTGCCAGGAGGTGCGTATCCAGACGCCGCCGCCCGATAATATCGCCGCCCGGGGGCGCGAGCGTCGCCCGTCCTTCACGGGCCACCAGCGGGCCTGCAAACAGAAACGACGCGCGGATCTTTGCCGAGTGCTCGTGCGGCACCTCGGTTGTGTGGATATTTTTCGCGGTAATGGTTACCTCGTTGCGCTCAGGGGCTATCTGCACGCTTGCGCCCAACTCTTCGGCGATAGCGCACATAACATAGACGTCCTCGATGAGCGGCATGCGGCGCAGCACCACCGGCTCCTCGGTAAGCAGCGCCGCGGCAACACACGGGAGGGCGGCATTCTTGTTCCCCACTATCTCTACCTGTCCGCTGAGCCGCTGCCCGCCGTTAATTATGTACCGATGCATAACCCCCCCAAATATCCTACTCTATGCTACACTATATTATAGGTAAATAGCAATGATTACTTTTCGCAGTACCCGCTCCGACCCGCAGGAGATTGACTTTTTTGCTGCCCTGCTGGCTAACCTGAGCCCCGACGGCGGGCTCTATTACCCCACCACTTGTCCTGCGGTTTCACTGGATGCCCTCCGCGCCGCCTACTCGGATTCCGCCCCCGACACCGACGCCCCCCGGGCCTATTCGGCCATCGCCTCCGCGATCGCAAACTCCTACCACCCCGACCTCGCCTACACCCCGGACATATACCGCACCCACATCTATCCGTTCACGCCTCGGTTGCGCATCATAGACCGCCGCCACTCCATCCTCGAGCTCTTCCACGGTCCGACCTGTGCGTTCAAGGACTTCGGGGCCTCGTTCCTGGCCTATACCCTGGAGCAGCACCTGGGAAGACGCAAAACCCGCGCCCTGATCCTGACCGCTACCTCCGGCGACACTGGGTCCGCCGTCGCCGCCGCCTTCCACGGCAAGCGAAACATCCAGGTAGTAGTCCTCTACCCCGGGGGGCGCCGGATCAGCGACCTGCAGGAGCGGCAAATCACCACCCTGGGGGGTAACATCACCGCCATCAAGGTCGACGGCACCTTCGATGATTGCCAACGCATGGTCAAAAGCATCTTTGCCAACCCAGAGGCCTCCGCCCGCCTGCACGCCGCATCCGCAAACTCAATCAACATCGGCCGCCTGCTCCCGCAGTCTTTCTATTATTATTACGCCTACTTCGAACTGCACCGCCAACTCCCCGAGCTCGCCGCCGCCCGCGCACCAATTTATTTCTGCGTCCCCAGCGGCAACCTCGGGAACCTAACCGCCGGAGTCATGGCCGCCCACACCGGGCTGCCCGTTGCCGGCTTCCTCGCGGCCTCCAATGCCAACCGCGTCTTTCCGCGGTACATCGCCACCGCCGCCTTCCGACCGCGCGCATCAAAGCCGACTATTTCAAACGCCATGGATGTCGGGAACCCCAGTAATTTCGAACGCCTCCTGTCGCTCTACGGACAGGACCACAAGGCCCTTGCCCGCGACATCGCCGCCCGCTCGATATCAGACAGAAAAACCCGCCGCACCATCGCCCACTACTACCGCACCCACAACCTATTCGTAGACCCGCACACCGCCACCGGACTCTCCTACACCCGGGAAATGTCCTGCCGCTCCACCGCTCTCCCCGCCGAGGCCCACACCATCGTCCTGGCAACCGCCGCGCCTGCCAAGTTCCCCGAGGTCATCACGCCTGTCACGCACACCGCGCCGCCTGTACCTGCCCAGCTCGCAGCAGTCACCAGGGCAGAGAAACAGTTCACCCCCATGGGGGCGGATAACACGGCCCTGCTCGGGTACCTGGAAAATAAATTTGGATAGATAGACACACACACCCGCTACAGCGGGGTGTGTGTTTAATTATAGATCGTCTTTCGAGCCGATAAGACAGAGCCACTCGGCCTCTGCCGCAACCTCATCACCAACATAGGCAATGCCGCTCTGCTTAATCATCCGCGGACTGGCGCGCATAACAGTAATTTCAAAACGCACCTCGTCGTTCGGCCGCACCTGCCGGCGAAACTTGACCTTGTCTATAGAGGCCAGGAAGAACAGCACATCATCGCCGCCCTCCATCTGCGCCCGCGTCCCAGCGCCGCCGCACTGCGCCATAGTCTCCACAAGGATAACCCCCGGGACAACCGGGTAATCGGGAAAGTGCCCGCGAAAAAACGGCTCACTGTCTTTATAGATCCGGTATCCCACCACCTTCTCTTTCGTAACTTCCCCCAGACGGTCAACAAACAAAAACGGATCGCGATGGGGAATAAGCTTCTTAATATCGTAATCTGCCATACAACTCCTCTTGCAGGGATAGGATTCGAACCTATGACCTCCGGGTTATGAGCCCGACGAGCTGCCAACTGCTCTACCCTGCACTTAAATATACCACACGCCTCCCTCGCTGTCAACCCGATTTAATATTTTATTTAGAGGGGGGGCCGCCGGCCCCCTCGCTGCAGCCAGCGTGCTGCGCGCAAGCGCGCACCACCAGGCGGCTACCCGCTACGCGGGCACGGGCTCACTCCCGCTCGCCCGCCGCCGCCTTCGCTGTCTCCAGCTACCCCCGGTCGCCTCTGTAAACCCCGTACCTCTCTATGCAATGCATTGACAACATAATTGACAAAAAATGAGAAACGGCTATAATTTTAATATGAGTAATGATCAATCAATAATCCCTCATCTATGGTTTGATACACAAGCCGCCGAGGCGGCAGAGCTGTATTGTTCCCTGTTCCCTCAATCAAAAATCATTTCCCGGCATGTAATTAAAGATACACCCGTCGGGGATTGTGATATTCTCTCTTTTGACCTGTGGGGCCAGAGCCTTGTAGCCATGAATGCCGGCCCGGGCCTTGCCTTGAATCCCTCAATTTCCCTGATGATCAATTTTGACCCGCAGTTTTTTGCAGATCACCAAGACCCCGAACAGGCAGCGCGGAATAAAATAAAGCACATCTGGGAGAGGCTCAGCGACGGCGGCAAACCGCTCATGGAGCTCGGCGAGTATGATTTCAGTAAACTATACGGCTGGATCCAGGACCCCTACGGCATGACCTGGCAACTCATCCTATCCGACCCAGAGGGCGGCCCCCCCCGTCCGCCCGTTATGCCGCACATGCTGTTCGTCGGCGATAACTGCGGCAAAGCCGAAGAGGCCGGGAATTTTTACCAGTCGGTTTTCCCTGCCTCGCAAAAGGGTATGCTCGTACACTACCCACCGGGTATGCCCCCCGAGACCGAGGATACCGTTATGTTTTCCGATTTCCAACTAGGCCAGACCTGGGTGACAGCCGCAGACAGCGCGGACAAACACGAGTTTGCATTCAACGAGGCCATTTCCCTTATGGTTCCATGCAAAGACCAAAGTGAAATTGATTATTTCTGGGACAAGCTCTCGGCGATCCCTGATGCAGAGCAGTGCGGGTGGCTAAAGGACAAATACGGCGTTTCATGGCAGATCGTCCCCGACGACCTGCATACACTGATGTCCACAGGAAGTGATCAGCAAAACCGTGCCCTCATCGAGTCACTGCAGAAAATGAAGAAACTCGATACCGCTGCCTTGCATAAGGCATTTGAATCCCAGGGTTCCTGACCCCGCCTCTCCTAGGAGACGTAGTAACTAAGATCGGTAGGTATATTCTTATCCAACCCATGGACAAGACTCAGACGTTCCCGGGTACCAAGCCAATCGCCAACCGCCCCTGCACCCACAGCCTCATCAAGCCCCCGGAGCTCGTGCTCGCCGGCCGCAATGGTTTTGTCAATTATCTCATCCAGGGTAGTACTGACCCACTTCCCGCTCTGCGGGTGCACGTACCCCACCACCGCAGGAGAGAAAGCCGCGCCTCGTCGTCTCTCCGTACTGGGCGGCAGCTGCGCCAGCATAGGCACCGTCACACCCCACCTGCGCCGCCGTCCACGGTGCCACCACAGCGGATAACACACCGAAGCAATATTCCGCAGCCCCGGGACGACCCGCGCGACAATCTGGAGGATAGTAGTCAGCGGCCGTAACAACAACAGACGCTGCAGTCCCGCGTGCTTGTCGAGTACCCGCCCCGCCTGCGCAGGACTGATAACCCCGACCCCGTCAAAACTACCCGCAGAGTAAAAGCGCCCCAACAGCTCGCACAAATACCTGCGCTGCGGTTCCAACAGACGCACAAGCACCCGCACCCGCCCGCGGCTGATGTGCCTGCGAAAAAACGAACACGGGGTTTTGCGGGACACACCGTTGCCGCGCTGGCGTTCCGCCCAACGGTGGGCGTATCCCGTCAGGACGTACCTGTCTAACGCAACCTCAAACACATGATGCTCGATGCCGCGGTGCCCGCAGTGGGAAAACACCACCGGATGGAAGGTAATATCCGCCGCCCGATGGGTGAGGGCACCGGCAACCAGTGCCAGAGCCAAGAGAGAGTGGGTTTGGTCGTACTCCGCACCCAAAGCCGCCAGCCCGGCCAGCTCGTCCTCGGGGGTACGGGCGTGTAGATGGGCGCCGCGCCTGAGCACCTCGGGGGACTTGGTGCTGTAAAAAGGACAGTCGTGTATAACCGACCCCAGGTAGTACGCCGCAGGGTACTTCGCTATCGCCTGCCTGACCGGGGAATTCTCAGGAAGACGCTCGCTGATATATTCGGCAAAAGCAAAATGGGATAGCTCTTTGGGCATGGGTAGAGTTTAGCATGTTGGGGGGAGGGTGGGGTAGGGTTGGAGGGGGAGGTAATATGGTTTAGGGTGTCTATTCTGGGAACGTCCAATTAGTTTCTATATTATTATCAATAGACACTCATTCCAACAAAACCCTCCTATATATCATATGATGCAATTTATGTTATGCTTATGCAGAGGTATATAGAGTATGAGTAGTGATTTCTCCGATCTTGTAAGAGAAATTCGTCACCAACTGAACCTCAGTCGAGAAGAGTTGACACAGGAACTAGATATCAGTTTTGCGACAATTGACAGATGGAGAAATAACAAAATAATACCTTCCCGTCTTGTTAAAAACTAGCTTGAGACATTCTGTTCTGATATGAAGAAAAAGGGATATTTGGAAAATTTCAATGACTAATACCGAAAGTAAAATAACACGCTTTCATTCTAAATATTTTGCTCATGAGTTGACTCTAGCTGGAGGCAAAGGAGTAGACCGCCTTGGCCGCGCCTTGTTTGATGCTTGTGTAGATTTGAACCCACATCAGATTGAAGCTGCGCTCTTCGCGTTGAGATCTCCATTGTCCAAAGGAGTTCTGCTAGCGGATGAGGTCGGTCTTGGTAAAACCATTGAGGCCGGGCTAGTTATGTGCCAGAGTTGGGCGGAAAACTGTCGGAAACTATTGGTCGTGTGCCCTGCCTCCCTTCGTAAACAATGGGCTGTGGAACTGGAGGAAAAATTTAGTCTACCCAGCCAGATCCTTGATAGTAAAACCTATCGAGACTCACAAAAAAACGGAAACCCCAATCCATTTGATGAGCGAAAAATTATTATTTGCTCAATGCACCTTGTGGCCAGCAAGATGATGGATATTCGGGCCATCCCGTGGAACCTTGTTGTCATTGATGAGGCGCATAAATTAAGGAACGTCTACAAAGAAAGCAACCGGATTGGCCAAGCTGTCAGACAGGCTACATTAGACAGGAAAAAACTACTCCTAACCGCAACTCCGCTACAAAACTCTCTCCTTGAGCTTTATGGTCTCTCGACCCTTATAGATGAGAATATTTTTGGAGATCTTGCTTCTTTCAAAATCCAGTACATCAATTATGGCGAAGACATTTCGGGGCTTCGCGATCGTCTCCGGGGCTTTTGCTGGCGTACGCTCCGAAGTCAGGTGGCCGAATATATTCCTTATACAGAACGTAAGTTGATCACACGTCCGTTTGAGCCTACCGAACAAGAGCACAAACTGTATGAGGCAGTCTCAAAATATTTAATGCGTGATGATACCTATGCCTTTCCTGCCAGGCAAAAACACCTACTGATTCTCCTGATTCGAAAAGTATTAGCATCTTCTCCAACTGCACTTGCTGGCACACTTGAAATCATAAAGAAGCGCTTATTGAGACTTTTAGAAAAGGCGAAAAACGGTCGTTCGATTTCTGAGTTGCTGGTTGAAGAGGAAGATATAGATGAAGATTTGCTGGATGAAATACTTGAAGATGAAGAGGATGATATCGATGAAGTTATCGCGGAAACCAACGAATCTGCCCAAGAAGAGAAAGTCGACATTGTCAGCCTAGATAATGAAATAAAAGAAATCGATCAATATATCGGATGGGCACAAAGCATAGGCATCGATACAAAATCAAAGGAATTACTCACAGCGCTCGCTGTCGGTTTTCAGGAAATGGATAACATGGGAGCTGCTCGCAAGGCAGTGATTTTTACCGAATCCCGAAGAACTCAGGACTGGCTTTTGAACTATTTAAATAACCATGGGTTTTCGGGTCAGGCCGTAACTTTCAACGGCACCAATAAAGATGATTCAACTAGGAAAATCTATACTGACTGGCAGGAAGCAAACAAAGATACCGGACGTATTACTAAGTCAAGGCAAATTGATATGAGGGCTGCAATCCTTGATCACTTCAAAAAAAGCGCGAGCATCCTCATCGCCACTGAGGCCGGAGCTGAAGGCTTGAACATGCAATTCTGCTCAATGGTGATCAACTTTGATCTCCCATGGAATCCTCAACGAATTGAGCAGCGCATTGGCCGCTGCCATCGTTATGGGCAAAAGCATGATGTTGTTGTTATCAACTTTCTCAATGAAAAAAATGCAGCCGACAGGCGAGTCTATGAAATCCTTGAACATAAATTCAATCTTTTTAGTGGTGTTTTTGGTGCCTCGGATGATGTTCTTGGCTCCATAGAATCGGGCATTGATTTTAAGCGGCGTGTGTTGGAGATCTATCAAGACTGTCGAACCGAAGATGAAATACAAGGTGCCTTTGAAGTTCTTCAAAAAGAATTGGATAAGTCCATACAGACTAAACTAAAGAAAACTAGAAAAGCTCTGTTGGAGCACTTTGATGAAGATGTCCATGAAAGATTGAAAGATAATCTGATCGGAACGCAGAAGAAACTTGATTGGATTAGCAAACAATTTTGGATAGTCACCAAATATATTCTATCCGAACATGCGATTTTTTATGATTCCAATCTTTCTTTTGATCTCCACAAACCACCGACCAATAATGCAAGACCGGGAACCTATCATCTTGTTAAAAAAAACAAGGATGTGAAGAACAGTGAGTTCTTGTATCGCCTCAGCCATCCGCTGGGCGAGCACGTCATTCAAATCGGTAAGGATTTACCCTGTCCTGTGTCAACGGTCGTATTTGATATTACTAATAATCAGACAAGGATATCGGTTATTGAAAAGCTCAAAGGGAAATCCGGCTGGCTTACACTCAGTAAACTTAAAATCTCCTCGTTTGAATCAGAAGAATACCTTTTGTTTTCGGCAATGACTGATGCTGGCGAAAACCTTGACCAGGAAACAGTAGAAAAGCTCTTTAACTGCATTGGTTACGACAGGCAAGAAACATCGCTACCTGAACCCATAAGGCAGCGGCTCTGTGCAGATAGTGAAAGGCATATCAAAGCCACGATTGCCGGAAACCTTGAAGACAATAGCAAATATTTTTCTGAAGCAAGCATTCAGCTTGATATGTGGGCTGAGGACATGGAAAAGGCGGCGACCAAAGAAATGGATGACACCAAGCGTAAGATTGCAGATACTCGCAGAAAAGTTAGGCTTGCTCCAACCATGCAAAGTCAGACTGAGCTACAGACTGAGTTGAAGAGACTTGAAGTCCTGCGTCGCAGACAACAACAGAAAATTTTTGAGACATACGATGAAATTGCAAAAAAGCGGGATTCGCTGATCGATAAATTGACAAAGCGGATGGAGCAAAAAACAGAGACAGAGACGCTTTTTACAATCCATTGGATTGTTAAGTGAATCAGGAGTAAATCAGATGCCGACTACAGAAAAACTTAGAAACAAGCTTGTGGATAAGCTTACGGAGTTGTTCCAGCTAGATCAACCAGATCTTGATTTTGGATTTTATCGCATCATGCACGCCAAGGCCCAACAGGTAAAATCTTTCATAGACAAAGATCTCCTGCAAATTATTGAGGATGCGTTTGGGCAGATTGATGAGGGCAGAAAAGCCGAACTTGCCGCTGCCTACGAAAATGTGGTGCGCGATGCGCGTGAGGAATATGGAGCCTCAGATCCAGAAAATACGCCGAAAGCCATTAAAGCTAAGGCAGCGCTGGATTCCCTGCGTGACGGATCAACAGCAGAAGCCGATGTCTATGACCATTTATACCGGTTTTTTGAGCGCTATTATGATGACGGAGATTTTATATCCCGACGATACTATGCCCGCGAGAATGCCGGAAAAGCAGCACCCTTTGCTATTCCGTATAATGGCGAAGAAGTAAAGCTACACTGGGCCAATGCGGATCAATACTATATTAAAACGGCAGAATATTTTTCCAATTACAGTTTTGACATCACACAGGCTACTGAAATCCGCAACATGCCGGATGGTGAAAAGGTTTTAAACGGTATTCCGGAAAAATCACTCAAGGTACATTTCCGTATCGTTGATGCCAGCGAAGGTGAACATGGCAATGTAAAAGCCGCCGAAGATAAAAAACGGTTTTTCATCCTGCACGAGAAACAACCGATTGAGTTTAATGGTGCCGATGAACTAGTGATCAATTTTGAATACAATGTCCCTCATGGCGAAAGCCTAAACAAAGAGGATGTGTCGAATCAGGCCATTGCCAAGAAGGTTATCGAGGCAGTTTCTCAATCGGATAAGGCCAAAGAGTATCTCGGTGCGTTGGGACTATATACAGCAACAGACATCAACAGACCGTTACTGGCGAAATACATTATCCAGTACACCGCCCGTAACACTTGCGACTACTTCATCCACAAAGATCTTTCTGGATTTCTTAAACGCGAACTGGATTTTTATATCAAGAACGAAGTGATGCACCTAGATGATATCGAGAGCGCCGATGCGCCTGATGTGGAAAACTATCTAGCTAAGATCAAGGTTATCCGCAAGATTGCTGCCAAGCTGATCGACTTCCTCGCCCAGCTTGAAGATTTTCAGAAGAAGCTCTGGCTAAAAAAGAAATTTATTACCGAGACCAACTACTGCATCACGCTTGATCGTGTTCCCAAGGAGCTATACGGAGAGGTTGTTGCCAATGATGCGCAGCGCGAAGAGTGGGTAAAACTATTCGCCATTGATGAGATCAAAGGAGATGCCAGAGGATTGCCTAGGAAGGAAAAGCCTGTCAATTCGGTGCCTTTAACAATCGAGTTCCTGAAAACTAATGATAAACTGGTATTGGATACTGCTTTTTTCAATGATGAGTTTAAGGCAAAGCTCGTTGCCGCAATTGAGGATTTTGATGAACAGTGCGATGGCCTACTGATCCACTCGGAGAATTTTCAGGCATTGAACTTCCTGCAGGAGCGGTATAGAGGAAATGTGAACTGTGCTCATATAGATCCTCCATACAACACGGCTACCAGTGGTTTTTTATACAAGAACACCTATGAGCATTCGTCTTGGCTATCCATGATGGGAGACAGAATTGAGTTAGCCTCTTCGCTACTTAACAATGTTGGTGAATTTATCTGTCACATAGATGAAAATGAATATGAACGCTTGAATATTATTTTTGACAGAGTTGACCTCAATAATTCCGGCACTGTCATTTGGGACAAAAAAAATCCTATGCTTGGTCGGAAGGGTATAGCGACTCAGCATGAATACATTATTTGGCGTAGTAAATATGATAAATCCGTTGTGGGGCGCAGTGAATCAATTGTTTCAATTCAAGATAAAGTTAAAGAGCTTATTGAGAAGCATGGTGAGATTAATCAGGAATCTCGTGAAGAATATCGAAAATGGCTCTTAAAACAGCAAGATCTAACTGGTGGAGAGAAGGCATATAAGTATATTGATGATAATGGAGATATTTATCGTTTAGTTGCAATGGGAGCTCCAGAAAAGCGGATTGATCCCAAATATCATATCCCCCTTAAACATCCAGAATCAGGTAAAGATTGTCCTGTGCCACCCAACGGTTGGTCGCGTACTCCTGAAACATTAACGGCGCTAATTAATGAAAAGTTGATTGTATTTGGCAACGACGCGTCAACACAGCCTCAGAAAAAAGTCTACCTAAGGGATGATGCTCAAAAGCAAATTACATCCGTTTATAGTGATGGTAAAAGCGGCAAAGGATATCTTGATGCATTAGGCCTGGAATTTCCATACTGCCACCCTGTTTCAATGTATGAGCACCTGCTTTCAGTATGCTCTGAAAACTCTGTATTTATAGACTTTTTTGCAGGCTCTGGAACCAACGGACATGCAATACTGAATCTTACACGTTCAACGGGAAAGACAAACACCTCAATCTTAGTTGAGATGGGCAATCACTTTGATACCGTTCTCAACGTCGCATTACCAAAGTCATCTACTCTTCAGGTTGGAAAGACGGTAAGCCGACAAACCGTGACACAGGTATCTCTCACTGCTTCAAATACATCCGCCTTGAATCCTACGAAGACACATTGAACAACCTTGTCTTTGATGATAATCCCGATCGTAACAGAGCAATCGTGAGCAATCCGTCACTCAAAGAGGACTACATGCTCCGTTATCTGCTAGATGTGGAAACCCGGGGCAGTCAGAGCTTGCTGAATATTGACGCATTTACTGACCCAACGGCTTACTCCCTTGTGGTTAAAAAGCCCGGTAGCGATGAGCAGGTTATGCAAAACATAGATCTGATTGAAACCTTTAATTACCTGCTCGGCCTGCGACTGGAAAACATGGCAGCCCCGCAGACCTTTACTGCCAGCTTTACTCGTAAGCCCGATCTAGGACTGCCGAAGGACCAGCACACCAAACTGGTGTTGGATGGAAAAATCCAGCTGGCTGATGATGGGAAATGGTGGTTCCGCAAGCTGGAGGGTTGGGTTCCAGCCGATCCCATGAATCCAAATAACGGTCAGAAAGAACGCGTGTTGATCGTGTGGCGTAAGCTCACCGACAATTTGGAAGAAGACAACTTGATGCTTGATGAATGGTTCAAGAAATACCGCATATCCACACGCGACTTTGAATACGACACTATTTATGCCAACGGCTCCAACAACCTGCCCAACCTCAAGAAGGATGGCGAGAACTGGAAAGTCCGTCTCATCGAAGAGGAGTTCCATAAAAAAATGTGGGAGACAGAAGGGTGAGTGACCACGAAACACACGAAACGGAGCCCGCAAAGGGACAGTTTCTAGTCTACCAGACCGAAGACGGCGAACTTAAACTAGACGTACGGTTTGAGGATGAATCGGTGTGGTTGACACAACAATTGATAACAGAGCTATTTCAAAGCTCAAAGCAGAACATAAGCCACCATATTAATACAATTTATGAGGAGGGAGAACTCCTCCCGGCGGCAACTGTCAAAAAATATTTGACAGTTCGAACGGAGGGTAATCGGGAGGTTAAACGTCTGCTGGACTACTACAATTTGGATATGATCATTTCCGTTGGGTACCGGGTTAAAAGTCATGTGGCCACTCAGTTTAGAATCTGGGCGACGCAGAAACTAACGGAATTCATCAAAAAGGGTTTTGTACTGGATGATGATCGTCTGAAAAACCCTGATCTACCCTTTGATTATTTCGAAGAACTTGAACGGCGCATTCAGGACATTCGGACATCTGAACGCCGCTTCTATCAAAAAATAACTGATATTTATGCCACCAGTATTGATTACAATCCGGTGCTGGATATCAGTCTGGAATTCTTCAAAACTGTGCAGAATAAAATGCACTGGGCTATTACCGGCAAGACTGCGGCTGAAATTATCCATGCGCGTGCCGACGCAAATAAACCCAATATGGGATTGACCAATTATCGTGGGGCAAGAGTGCGTAAGCAGGATGTAGGTATTGCCAAGAATTATCTGAATGAAGATGAACTGGCAGCATTAAATAACCTTGTCGAGCAATACTTGATATTTGCTCAAGGGCAGGCCATGCGGCGCATCCCTATGTATATGAAAGATTGGATCAAAAAGTTGGATAGCTTCATGACCCTAAATGACCGGGACATTCTCACGCATGCCGGTAAAATCTCCCATGAAATGGCCATGCAACAAACGAAAAGGGAGTATGAAAAATTTCATGCTAGCAGAATCTCTGAATCAAAAAAGAAACTCAGTGACTTTGATAAGGCTGTTAAACAGATTGAAACTTCCAAGAAAAAGGAGGCAGACAATGGCTAACCGAAAATCCAAATCAACAATTAAAACTCATGATTTCCGAGATAAGCTTCTCTTGAATCAATGGCTGATGAGTTTGTTTGGTATTGATCCGCTTCGGGAAGGTACAAATAAGCGTCCTTTTCATTTTTTAGCCGAACACATTAAAGACCCTCGTCTAGAAGGTTTGGATAAAGACAATTTGCATCATTTCTTTTATTACCTAACTGGCAGTCCTCTTTTCAGTCAGGTTGGTGTAGATACAGGGTTAACGCAATTATCTCGCGAGCAACTGTTAGTATACGAAGAAAATATCGTTAGCCACACACAGGCGATTAATGTCAAGCGTCACCGCCCAGTCGTTTGGAAGTATTATCAGTGGCTTTCGCTGCTGTTTGTTGAAATCTATCTTGACCGCTATTTCGGTGGCCGGGAGTCTTTACTCGCATCGCTAAACGAGTACGTCAACCGCTTTAATAACCGTTGGTCAGAATATGCCGACATGGGTTATTTCAATGAAGATGAACTGAACAAGCTCTCTTTGCAGAATGCTACGGGTTCGGGCAAGACACTGCTGATGCATATCAACTATCTGCAGTATAAGCACTACTCAAAAAAATACGGCAAGGACAAGGATCTCTCCCGGGTTATTCTTATTACACCGAATGAACCATTGAGCCAACAACACATTGGCGAGTTTTCTGAAAGTAATATCGCAGCATCTAATTTTTCAAAAGAAAGTCACAGTCTGTTTATTCATGCGCAGGGGATTTCCAGAGTGGATGTTCTGGAAATTACCAAGCTGAAAGACAAAGAGGGCCCGAGCACCATTGCAACACGCAGCCTTGGCGATCAGAACCTGCTGCTCGTTGACGAGGGACACCGCGGTCTTTCAGTAAAAGATGCCGACGTCGTTAAAAATGTGTGGTTTAATAATCGCGCTATGCTGTGTGAAAAAGGCTTTACCTTCGAATATTCAGCAACCTTTGATCAGGCCGTTTCCTGTACGAGGCACGAAGACGATTATGCAAAAACAGTTGTGTTTGATTATTCCTACCGTTGGTTTTATGAGGATGGTTTTGGCAAAGACTATCAGATTCTCAACCTGCCGAAATCATTTGACGAGACCAAGACTGTTTACTTAACTGCTTGCCTACTCAAATTCTATCAACAGCTTGATATCTATGAGGATAAAATTCAGGTGCTACATCCTTTTAATATTGAGAAGCCCTTGTGGGTTTTTGTGGGAAGCACTGTTTCTAAAAGCATGAAAAGTACAAAAGATAGTCCAGAAGAGTCGGTCGCATCCGATGTTGCTCAGATCATCGCATTTATAGCCGACTTCCTATCAAATAAAGAGAAAGCCTGCAAGCGTATGGAAGAGATCTTGACTGGTAATGGACAGGATACCGGCCTTCTGGATAGTAACGGTGTTGATATTTTTGAAAGCTCATTTACATGGTTGGCCAAAGCAATGAATGCGGGGCTTTCGTATGATGATCTTTATAGTAATATCCTGAAGCGTCTATTCAATACGAACACCGGTGGGCACCTAGTCCTTGATCGAGTGAAGGGTGGATCCGGAGAAATTGCTCTACGTGTCGGTGCAACAGAAACACCTTTCGGGCTCATTAATGTGGGTGATGCCAAAGCGCTTGCGGATCATATTGAGGGTGTCGTTAAACAAGATGGTTTATCGCTATCTGTTGAGGATAGCGATTTTTCGGAAGCCGCCTTTGATTCTGTTAAGAATTCCTCGTCTCCAGTTAACCTTCTTATCGGGTCAAAAAAATTTGTTGAAGGTTGGGACTGCTGGCGCGTAAGCACTCTTGGGCTGATGCATGTAGGCCAAAGTGAGGGCGCACAAATTATTCAGCTCTTTGGCCGTGGCGTGCGATTGAAGGGATATGAATGGAGCCTAAAACGAAGCGGACATAGTTATTCTCCTTCAATTCCGCAGTATATTGAAGAGCTCGAGACTTTGAATGTGTTCGGCATTGAAGCCGATTTTATGGAAAAATTCCGTCAATTTCTTGCCGATGAAGGATTGCCTGGTAATGAGCGGCGGCGTGTATTTACCATACCGCTTAATGTCACCTATGATTTTGGCAAGAAGCTGCAGATTATCCGACCAAAGCGGAAGGCGGATGATGGAAAAGAGTATGACTTCAAAAAGGATGCCCCGGTCCCCAGTATTGATCAGCTAACCGAGTATTTTCAGTCCAGATACCCCCAGTTGCACCCGGTCGTGTCTGACTGGTATCCGCGTATCCAATCAATTCAATCAAAGAATGTAGCTGAATCCACTGAGAAGGACGTAGTCCAATTGGATAAGGGGCACATCTCTCTACTCAACCTTGATGAGTTGTATTTTGAGCTTGAGCAGTTTAAATGCGAACGAGGTTGGTATAATCTAAATATTGATAAGGCAAGTATTCCGAGACTCCTTACGGATAACACATGGTACAAACTGTTTTTGCCGAAAGCACGATTGAAATTAACTGGATGGGATGATGTTATTTTCCTCCAACAGGTGGCGGCTGAATTGCTGAAACGTTTCTGCGAACATTACTACAACTATTGTAAACGATCATTTATTGAGCCGCGCCTTGAGCTAAGAGAGCTCTCGCCGGAAGATGATAATATTCCACAGGAAGAATTTTATCAACTCATAGTTGACGGCGGTGAAGAACAGGTAATCCTTGCCATTGAAAAAATAAAAAAAGAACTTGATGAAAACAAGCAATCACTGCTTAAAGCGAGGGATATCCAAGCGTGTCGCTTTGGCATGCATCTTTTCCAACCGCTCTTCCATGTAAGAAAAGGCGGAAAAATTACTATCCTGCCAGTAGCATTGAATGAAAGTGAATTTCAGTTTGTGAAGGATATAAAAAAATGGTCTGAAACCAATACTGCAGAGCTTGAAAAGGAAGGAACCGAACTCTTTTTGCTCCGAAACCTGAGTCGCGGAAAAGGTGTTGGCTTTTTTGAAGCGGGTAATTTTCATCCCGACTTTATTTTGTGGATGATTGTCGATGGTAAACAATATGTCACTTTCATTGAGCCGCACGGTCTGCTCCGCGAAGGTCCCGCGAGTGAGAAAGTATTATTTCATAAGCGCATCAAAGATATCGAAAACCGTCTTGCCAACCCGGATGTCATTCTTAACAGTTTCATTTTATCTTGGACAAAATATCCGCAGCTACGTTGGGGTATCCCACAGGAAGAAATGGAAGCCGAACATGTTCTATTTATGACGGATGATCGGGATGGGTATATAGATAAAATGTTCAGCAGTCTGAAAGAATCTGTCTGCGCCCATTGATAAATACGCAAAATATAAACAAAGCCGACAAGCAATCGTTCTCATTGCCTTGCGCAAAGCGTATCAATAGAACAACCGTGCAACTTCGTTTGTGTATCGTCTGTCATCCACAACGGGTTTTGTGTATCGTATATTCGATTTCACGATACACAAATCGATTTGTGTATCACAAGATATACACAACCGCACGCCCGTGCCCCCTAAAGCTTATCATGCTCCGCAAAGCTATAATAAGTTTTTAGCGAGAAAATAATGTGATCCAATATATCTATCCCGATTATCTTCCCGCAGGCGGCTAGGCGTTTAGTGGTTACTATGTCTTCGGGACTGGGCTGCACGTTGCCGCTGGGGTGGTTGTGTGCGAGGATTATCCCCGTGGCCCGCTGCCCGATTGCTTCGGCGAAGACCTCCCGGGGGTGGACGATGGTTTGGTTGACGCTGCCGACCGAGATGACCCGGGTGCTCAGTGATTCGTGGGCGCCGTTGAGAAACAGGGCGATAAAGTATTCGCGTTGGCGGTCGGCGTAACTGGATAGGAGCCGTACGGCATCCGCGGGGTAGCGGATACGGCGCCGTTCGCAGTAGATGATCCGGCGGGTGAGTTCAAACGCCGCGAGTATCAGGGCGCCTTTGGCCTCCCCGACACCGGGTAGGGCCACGAGATCGTCGTACCCGACCCGATCTTGTTTCTGGTCGAGCTGATCAAGTATTTTTCGTGCCAATTTATCGACTGGGAAATTTACGGTACCCGTGCCGAGAAGTACCTGGATTAACTCGCGGTCACTGAGGGAGGTTGCACCTGTCTGGGCAAGCTTTTCGCGCGGCTGTAGTTTTTTACTCTCTGTGTATTCCATGCGGGTTCTACTGTGTGTAAGAGCAGTTTTATGACTGGTGCATGCCGTATCTGAAATAGTGTCCCTACCTCTGCTGCCGCGGGGGAGATGCGAACATTACAGTAGCGACCAGGGGTAGCGTCTGTTTGTTGGCGCCGTGATGACGGCGCATTCGGTATTGCTATATCTGTTTATGACTTAATATATTTACAGTAGCGACGGGGGGTAGCGGAAGCAAGCGAAGGTGCCGGCGGGCGAGCGGGAGTGAGCCCGTACCCACGCGGGACGCGTGGGTAGGCGCCTGGTCCGCGGCTGCGCTTGCGCGGGCGCGGACGCTGGCTGCAGCGAGGGGGGCGCGCAGCCCCCCTCCTAACGTAATAATAATATGTGTATTGTGAATACCGGGAATTAACTGGCAAAATAATTTTTGTATCCAGGCATGGGGCTGGGCACGCAGCCCCCCTTTTAAAAAAATGCGTACTTGACATTACCGGGGTTGTATGCCTACTATGCACTATGGGCGGTAAGACAATGGAAAAGAGAACGGCGTGGGTAATCTGCGCAGGGGTGTGTGTACTGCTTGGGCTGAGCGCGGCGGGGTGTGCGCGTACGACCGAGGAAGAGAGTACCCCGTGGGCCATCGATAGAGGCGCGGGGGTTGCCCCGGAGGTGAATCCGCTTGGCGTGCAGGGGGATATCCTGGTTGCAGGCAGCTCTACGGTGTTTCCCCTGAGTGAGGCGATTGCGGCGCGGTTTATCGATGAGGGCTATGGGGGGAATGTTTCGATCCAGAGTATCGGGACAGGCGGGGGGTTTGAGCGCTATTGCTCGACCGGCGAGACTGATATTTCCAATGCCAGCCGCCCGATCAAAGAGAGCGAGCGTGAGGCGTGCCGTGCCATTGGGCGGGATCCGGTGGAGTTTAATATTGCGGTGGATGCCCTGGCTATTGTGGTTCATGCGGAAAACACGTGGCTCCGGGAGGCGAGTATTGACCGGCTTAGGGAGATCTTTACGGCGGAGCTGTGGAGTGATGTTGATCCGGCGTGGCCCAATGAGAGCATTCTGCGCTTTGTACCAGGCACGGACAGCGGGACCTTTGACTTCTTTGTTGAAGAGGTGTTTGCCCACGAGGCCGAGCCGCTCCTGTTGTCTGAAAACCTGCAGCTCTCGGAGGACGATAATGTGCTCTTGCGCGGGGTCGCCGGGAGCAGGAATGCTATCGGGTTCTTTGGGTATGCGTATTTTATAAATAACAGTGATAAGATTAACGCCGTGGCGATAGAGGGGGTGGAGATTGGCGAGGAATCGGTACTTGGTAATACGTACCCGCTGTCGCGGCCGTTGCTGCTGTATTCGGATGCCGAGATAATGCGCTCGCGCCCGCAGGTTGGGGCGTTTCTTGCCTACACGCTGGCGGTGGTTGGCGAAGAGGCCGGGCGGGTTGGTTATTTTCCTGCCAGTGATGCGGAACTGGAAGCGGGGAATACCTTGTGGGTGGACATCATGCAGGGCGCATACTAAGAGGGGTATGTGTTGTGCGCCGCGTCCCTTGTAGTTGGTTTGCTCTCTTGCAGTAATGCGGATTAATGGTGTAGACTCAATAACGTATAGTACCCATGCTCAAATCTGTACGCTCCCAAGCACCTCACGCGTCACTGACCCGGCAACGCACGGTTAATAGTGTTGTCCGTGTTGCGCTCGGGGGTGCGAGCTTTATATCTATTCTGATTACCGTTGGGGTGGTGGTGATCCTGCTGCTGCAATCGCGGTTGTTTTTCGGGAGCGACGAGGTGACCCTGCGGGCGTTTCTGTTTGATGCCAGTTGGCAGCCGACGATTGGTCAATTTGGTATCCTGCCGCTGGTGAACGCTACGCTAGTTACCAGTTTTATTGCCATGCTCCTGGGGGTGCCGGTGGGGTTGGCGGTGGCTATCTATTTGAGTGAATTTGCCTCGCATCGGCTGCGAGGTGTGTTTAAACCCGCCCTGGAGGTGCTGGCGGGTATACCGACGGTGGTGTATGGGTACTTTGCTATTTCGTTTATGACACCGCTGCTGCGCGGGATATTTGGGGAGCAGATTGTTGAGTTTTATAACACCGCCGCGGCCGGGTTGACTATCGGGATACTTATTGTGCCGCTGATTAGCTCGGTTGCCGAGGATGCCCTGGGGGCGGTGCCGGCGACGCTGCGGGAGGCTGCCTTTGGGTTAGGGGCTACGCGGGTGCAGAGCTCGTTTCGGGTGGTGCTGCCGGCGGGGTTGTCGGGGATCTCTGCGGCGGTTATATTGGCGTTTTCGCGTGCCGTCGGGGAGACGATGATAGTTGCCCTGGCCGCGGGTGCGGGGCCGAATTTTACCTTCAATCCGTTTAAGGCCGCGGAGACTATTACGGGGTACATTGTCCGCATAAGCGGCGGCGATGTGGGGTATGATACCCCAGATTACAACAGTATTTTTGCCCTGGCGCTGGTGCTGTTTGTGATTACCCTGGTGTTGAATATTATCAGCAGGCGCATTACCGAGCGCTTTCGGGAGAATTACTAATGAATGGTTGTTGGGGATTACTGGGAGGGATGCGGGAGTGATCACACCGCATCAGAAGAACCGTCTGATTGTCTCTGCGCTCCTGTGCGCGGTGATTTTTTCTGCCCTGATGATAATTACCCTGTTGGTTACTATTGTTAACGGTGCCTTCGGGTACGTCTATGTGCGCCCAACCTTGCCGGTTTCGCAGCTCTACCCGGGGGTGGAGTCGGTGGAGGAGTTGACGCGGGAGCAGCTCCTGGGGGCACTGGATACGCACCTGAGCAGCGGGTTAATCCGGCGCCTGGACAGCGAAAAGCCTTTGAGCGAGCGGAGTGACAGCGAACTGAACACCCTTGTGGTGGAGCGGGTAATTGACCTGCGGGTCGTTAAGAGCTTTGCCCTGTTGGAGTCGCTGGTGAACCGCTCGGAAATTGCCGCGGGGCTTGCCGGGGAGGGGGCGCACACTACCCTTAGCTTTCGGTCGTGGCTGCGTCCGGAGATATTTGCCAACCCGCAATCGCCGGTTCCGGAGCGCGCGGGTATCCGTACGGCGGTTTTCGGGTCGCTGTGGATGATGCTCTTGAGTCTGGTTATCTCGTTTCCCATCGGTGTTGCCACCGCGGTCTACCTGGAAGAGTACGCCCGCGACAATATCCTGAACCGTATTATCCGCCTGAATATCTACAACCTTGCGGGTATACCGAGTATTATTTACGGTATACTGGGGCTAGTGCTGTTTGTGCGTATATTAGAGCCGTTTACCAGCGGGAGTCTCTTTGGTGTTAACCCCGGGGGGACTGAGAACGGCCGTACTATTATCTCCGCGGGCGCAACGTTGGGGCTGCTGGTGCTGCCTATTATCATCATCAATGCCCAGGAGGCGATCCGCGGGACCCCGCAGGCCATCCGGGATTCGAGTTACGGGCTTGGGGCCACGCGTTGGCAGACGGTGTGGTTTCACGTGCTGCCCTATTCGCTGGAGCGGATTATTACCGGTGCCATCCTGGCGGTGTCGCGTGCCATTGGGGAGACGGCGCCCCTGGTGGTGGTTGGTGCGGCTACCTTTATTACCGTGGACCCCACGGGTATCTTTTCAAAGTTCACCGTTCTGCCTATCCAGATATTCCAGTGGACGCAGCGCCCAGAGGAAGAGTTCCGCCACATAGCCGCGGCCGCCATCATTGTGCTGTTGATATTGCTTTTGACTATGAATTCGCTGGCAATAGTTTTGCGTAACCATTATTCTAAAAAACGGAGGCTGGCAGCGTAATTGCACGCCTGGCAGGGAAAATATGATAGATAAAACAGCATCAGGGAAGCGTCCCAAGTCTCAAAGGCGCGGTCCGCTGGGGCGCCTCGGGGGGGGGAATGGCAATGGGAGCGGCGACGGCGCGTCTACCACGCCCAAGCAGGATTCGGATATTATTGCCATCAACGATCTTAATGTCTATTTTGGAGATTTCCAGGCGCTCAAGAATATCAAGCTTAATTTTCGGCAGCGCGGAATCTTTGCGCTTATTGGGCCGTCGGGGTGCGGGAAGAGTACCCTGCTTCGTTCGATTAACCGTATGAACGACCTCATCCAGCATTGCCGGGTTGAAGGCAGCATAAACTATAACGGGCAGGATATTTATCATCACGGGGTCGATCCAGTGTACATCCGTCGGAAGATAGGCATGGTCTTCCAAAAGCCCAATCCGTTTCCGAAGAGTATATACAATAATATCGTCTGGGGGGCAAAGATCCACGGGCGTCCGGGCGACCACAGCGAGCTGGTGGAAAAATGCCTGCGCCGCACCGCACTGTGGGATGAGGTTAAAGATAAGCTCCACGAGAACGCCCTGCGGTTATCCGGGGGGCAGCAGCAGCGTTTGTGCATCGCGCGCGCCATTGCTGTCAGTCCGGATGTGATACTTATGGACGAACCGGCCTCGGCCCTGGATCCGATCTCTACTGCGCGCATCGAGGAGCTGATTATTGAACTCAAACAGCGGTACACCATCATCATTGTGACGCATAACATGCAGCAGGCCGGTCGTATCTCCGACAAGACCGCCTTCTTTAACGTCGACGAACGCCGCACCGGGTACCTGGTGGAGTACGGGGAGACCCGCGAGATGTTTGTGAACCCCAAGGAGAAAGCCACCGAGGCCTACATCTCGGGGCGCTTCGGCTGAGTTAGCTTTTCTCTCTCGCGGGGGGATGGTGGTGCGCGCGCAGGGGAGAGTAATTGCAGTGCGCGCCTGTCTGTGTTACAATATGAGTGCGATGGAGTTACGGAGTCACTTTGACGAGCGTTTAGCGAATATTTATGATGAGCTGCAGAGCATGGAGCGCGATGTAAAAGAGCAGCTCCTGGATGCCTGCCGGTTGCTGGTAAACCCCAATGGGTCGCGGGCGGACCAGATCATTGAGGCCGACAAGGCCATTGATGCCAAAGAGATGATTATCGATGACAAGTGCCTGCGTCTCATCGCTACCGAGCAGCCGGTTGCGACGGACTTGCGGAAATTGATTGGGTTTACCAAGGCGACTGCCGACCTGGAGCGGATCGGTGATGTTGCCCGGCATATTGCCCGCATCTCCAAGAAAGATATTCCCGAAAACTTTGCCCACCATATTCCGCGGATTATTGAGGTGTGCAACAGTGCTATCGATATGCTGGACCGCAGTATTATTGCTATGCGTGCCGACGACGTCGCCGCCGCCCGCAGTATTGCCGCCGAGGACGATCAGATTGACCAGGCGCACCGTGATATTCGGCACGCCATTATTAGTGATATGAAACAGGATCCCGAGCATATCAAGAACGGCAACGTGCTCCTGGAGCTCAACCGCATGGTGGAGCGTTTTGGTGATTATGTCACTACTATTTGTGAGTGGATAATCTTTGCGGTTGAAGGCACTCATCTGGACCTGAACTAGCTGGTTGTTGGCACCGCACAACGTTCGCTGGCGCTCTCTGTGCGGTGCATTAAGCTTTGTTGCCGCGTGGGAGACGCAAGCTTTACAGTAGCGACCGGGGGTAGCGGAAGACAGCGAAGTGTGCGGCGGGCGAGCGGGAGTGAGCCCGTAACCTGCGTAGCAGGTTAGCGCACTGGTGACGCGCGCAGCGCGGCACGCTGGCTGCAGCGAGGGGGCTCGCAGCCCCCTCCTTAACCATTATAGATGTACCAATAAATATTGGGTATCAGTTGGTGAGATAGATGACCCGCACAGGCATGGGGCTGGGGGAGGCAGCCCCCTTCTGTTAACTTGCGGTAAACCGGCTCCCGTGCAAAAATAGGCTACGCAAAATGGAGAAGCAGAAGTCTGGAACGCAAGCGGAGCTGCTGGAGCAGGTGCGCCAGTATCCCACGGATAGCGGGGTTTATTTAATGAAGGCCGGCAACGGGACTATTTTGTACGTTGGTAAGGCGAATAGTTTGCGTGTGCGGCTGCTGTCGTATTTTCGTGACCAGGACGGGAAGACTGCGGCGCTGATGGAGCAGGTGCGGCGTATCGACTATGTGGTGACGTCGAATGGTTTTGAGGCGCTGCTGCTGGAGATAAATCTTATCAAGCAGTGGATGCCGCGGTACAATGTTGACCTCAAGGATGGGAAGTCGTACCCGGTGGTGCGGGTTACGGCGGAAGAGTACCCGCGGGTGGTGAAGACGCGGAATATTATCAAAGATGGGTCGCGGTACTATGGGCCGTACATTGAGGTCCGTAACCTGGTGGAGCTGCTGGAGATCCTTGGGGGGTTGTATCCGCTGCGGAAATGCCGTGGGAACTTGCGGGCGCGCGAGCACCCTTGTCTGCACTATCATATTGGGCGGTGTGCGGCCCCGTGTGCGGGGAAGATCGGTAAGGCAGAGTACCTGGAGCGCATCAAAAAGGTCGAGAATGTTTTGAGCGGGAAAACCGGTGCAATTAAGCAGGAGCTGCATAAACAGATTTCCGACGCGATTGCAACGGAAAACTTTGAGCGGGGGGCGCAGCTGCGCGATGCCCTGCAGGCGATAAAGCTGATTGAGCAGGATCAGCAGATTACTACTATCAATGAAGGCAGTGTGGACTATGTTGGGTATTATGCGCGCGGGAAGTGGGCGCTGTTTACTCTGTTTCAGACGCGTGAAGGACGGTTGGTGGGGCTGCAGCAATTTACTGTGGATAATGTGCCGAACCTGGAGGAGCAGGTGGCGAATGTTATTATTCAGTATTACGAGAATGCGCCGGTGCGGCCGGGGCGGATTGTGGTGCCGGCGGAGCGCGCGGATGAGCGGGAGAGCGAGGGCGGCGGCGGGGGTGGCGGTGATGCTGGTGCTGCGGGTGCGGGGAGTGTGTGGCAGGAGGTTACCGATTACTTTTCTCATAAATGGAAGCTTGCCCTGGTTGTGACGCCGCCCGGTGATTCGCGCGACCGTACCTTGTTGCGGCTGGCTATGCGTAATTCGGAGGCGGCGCTGGCTACCCGGGTGCCGCGGAGCGATGTTGATCTGAATGAAGATCTTGTGGAGCTGAAAGATACCCTGGGGCTGCCGGTTATTCCCGAGCACATTGAGGGTATCGATATTGCCCATATTGGCGGGAGCCACACCGTGGCTGCGGTGGTACATTTTCGCGGCGGGAAGCCGTTGCCGAGCCGGTACCGGCGCTTTGCTCTCCGTACCCTTGACGGCAAGGTGGATGACTTTGAGGCGATGCGGGAGGTGGTGGCGCGGCGCTACAGCCGCCTTGTGAACGAGAATAAACAGCTACCGCAGTTGATACTAATTGACGGCGGGCTGGGGCAGGTGAACGCGGCGGCGAAGATACTTGCCTCCCTGGGGTTGGGGGGGATTCCGCTGGTGGGAATTGCCAAGCAGCACGAGGAGATTTATCTGCCGGATACCTCCGAGCCGTTGGCGCTGCCGCACGATTCGCAGGCCCTGCGGGTGCTTGTCCGGGTGCGCGACCAGGCGCATCGTTTTGCCACCAGTTATCGGGCGGGGAAGCAGCGTAAAGATATTGCCGCCACCACCCTCCGGACTGCCCCGGGGGTGGGGGTGCGGCGCGAGGCCCTGTTGTTGGGGCATTTCGGGTCGGTGGGTAAGATCAAAGCGGCTGCGGTCGAAGAGATTGTTCGAGTATCGAGGATGGGCCGCGCTCAGGCAGAGGCGTTGCTGGACTACCTGAACAAATAGCCAACAGCAGACCGGTAAAGATCAAACCCCGGTTGCCGCTCCCGCCGCCGGTACCTGCACGCAGTCCGGCACCGGTGCCCCCGATGCCGCTGCGCAGGTTGGCGGTGGTGCTGGAGATGTGCATTATTAACTCACTGAGTTCGCGGCGTCCGAAGCGGTGATCGGCTGCCTGGAATATCCGCTGCTGTTTTTGCCACATTATCCCTGCCTTGCGGAAGGCCTCGTTCAGGTGTACCCCGGCGCCGCGCAGGCAGCGCCAGTGCCATAGCTGGAAAAAATTCCGCGCGATGATGGTAACCAGCTGGTTGGCATCTTCGCCTTGCTGGAGCAGCAGCTCGCCAATGCCGACCGCCTTGCGGGCGTCGCGGGCAAAGAGCGCGTCTACCAGGGAGAAAATATTCTCGTTGTGGGCGCCGCCGCTGATTTGGCTGACCAGGGCCGCATCGACGGCGTGCCCGGCGCGGTGATAATGGATGATTTGCCGCGCGTTGTCCATCGCCGCGCTGCCTTGGTCGGAGAGTGCGTCGGTGATCATTGTCATTTCATCGGAGGTAAATTCTACTCCCTCTTGACGGAAGAGATCGCCGAGCATGCCGCGCATTTCGTTGGCGAAGGGTTTCCAGCACTGGTGGCGGTGCCTTTCCGGTATCTCCTTGGCCCAGGCGTACGATAATTTGGCAGCGGAGCTAACCAGGACCAGGGCGGCGTGCGAGGACGGCTCTTTGCAGTACTGCAGGAGCTGTGCGTGCGGGTCGCGCCCTTTTAACTCGTCAACGGCGTAGTAAATAATGAATTGGAACCCGCCGAATAGCGGTTGGTTATACAGTTGGTTCAATAATTCCGCCGGCGGTGTATCGTAGCTATAGTAGGTGGATGCCTCCAGGTCCTGTCCGTGGGTGCCTGCCAGCTGCTCTTTTAGTTTTGCAATTGCCGCACGGCGGCGTCCAATATCCGGACCGGATACGAGATAGATTCCCTTGTGTTTCTTCCGCCCGCCCGTCTTGGCGGTATCTGGCGCGCCGTCAGACATAGTTTCGCAGCAGCGAGACCATCTTGCCGACAACCTGCACATTACGCGAATATATCGGATCGTAGGCGGGATTTTCCGCCCGCAGGCATATCCGTCCGCTTTCGCGTACAAACCGTTTCAGGGTAATACCTTCGTTGAGCACCGCTACCACTATGTCGTTATTGTTGGCGGTCGATTGTTTGCGCATCAGGGCGATGTCATCCGGGAGAATACCGGCGTTAATCATACTGTCGCCCGTTACCCGTAGGGCAAAATCCGGGGCCCGGCCTTGTTTGTCTACCCCGTAGGCGTGCGGGCTTGTCGGTACATCAATGTGGCTGTCAATATTTTCTTCGGCAAGAATGGGCAACCCGGCTGCGACGCGGCCGAGCAGGGGAACGCGCACCAGTGCGTCACGGTTGGCCTGTGTGTAATCGGCGGCCAGGCGCAGGGCCCGCGCGCCCTGTCCGCATTCCAGGTAGTGCTTGCCAATCAGTACTTGTATCTGTTCGTGGGCCGCCCGCGGGCTTACCGAAAAGTATTCTCCAACCTCACGGACGGTCGGTGCCCGTGAATTATGGTGTATGTATCCCTCAATGAACCGTAAAAAGCATTCCTGCCTATCAGTAAGCTGCTGCATATCCTCCCACGCTGCAATCCTACCTGTTCGTACGTCTCATGTCAAGTATTTTAAGGTCTTTGTGAAAAAATACAGAGACCACGTCAAAGGTGGGAGGGGGCTGCCTACCCCAGCCCCATGCCCGTGCGGGTCATCTATCTTACCAACCGATACCCAATATTTATTGGTATATCTATAATGGTTAAGGAGGGGGCTGCCAGCCCCCTCGCTCCATAATTTTTTAACGCCCATTTTTAACGGGCTCACTAACGCTCGCCCTAAATGGGCTAAAATTATTCCACTACCCCCGGTCGCTACTGTAAATATATTAAGTCATAAACGGATATAGCAATTCTTAATGCGCCGTCACCACGGCGCCAAAAAACAGCTCCACTACCCCCGGTCGCTTCTGTAAATATATTAAGTCATAAACGGATATAGCAATTCTTAATGCGCCGTCACCACGGCGCCAAAAAACAGCTCCACTACCCCCGGTCGCTACTGTAAATATATTAAGTCATAAACGGATATAGCAATTCTTAATGCGCCGTCACCACGGCGCCAAAAAACAGCTCCACTACCCCCGGTCGCTTCTGTAAAGCTTGCGTCTCCCACGCTGCAGCGGAGCGTAATGTACCGCACAGAGAGCGCAGCGAATGTTGTGCGGTACCGACAAGCAGAGCTGCCTCCGGTCGCTACTGTAAAGCTGCAGCGGCCTTGCGAGGGCAGCAGCAATTACTCCTCTAGCAGAGAGGGGGCCAGTTCGCTTTGGTAATTCGGCAGCTTCAGGGCTTTCTCGAACCGTTTGTAAATATCCTGGGAATCTTTGATTTTATCCTGCTTGATGATCCCGCCGGCCATCGTAGCATGTCCCCCGCCTGCCCCGATATCTGCGAGTGCCTCTTTGAGAATCAGGTTGGCAGAGGCATCGCGGTGTTCGCTGCGTACCGACAACCGGTACCCATCGCTGTGCATACTAACCACAACCACAAAGCTGATCTCGCTGACGGTCAGGAAGAAGTCGGCAAGCAGCCCGGCGGCGTCGGGCTTGATGGCAAAGTTGATAGGAACGAAGCAGAAAAACTCATTGATGATGCGGCTGCGCAGGCCGGTGTAAAATAAATCGAGATCCCCCAGGGTCAGGGAATTACGCAGCAGCCGCGCACCTTCGTCCCAGTCGGCTATCGAGAAGAGAAACTGCACCGCCGAGAAATCCGGTCCACTGACCCCGCGGGTCAGGTTGGCGGTATCCATCATGATGCCGATCATCAGGGCAGTGGCGGTGCGCGGCGCGGGGGGTATGTTCATGCCGAGATAATATTCGGTCAATATGGTGCTGCATGCCCCGTACGGGCGAACGTCGGCAAAAGGATAGATGTCACAGTAGGGGAGTGAGTTTTCGTGGTGGTCGATCATGGCAATAACCTTACCGGGGGATGCTGCCACGTTCAGATTTTCGCGGCAGCAGTCAACCAGGATAATTTGCGTATCTGCGGTAATAGTGGTGTTGTAGATGTGGCGGATCTCTATATCCAGGCGGTTCACGGTTCGTAATACCGAGGTGCTTTGCATACTCCCGCCGTAGCAGATGGTGGCATCCAGGGCAAATTTCAGTAAAAGCTGCTGCAGGGCAAAGGCCGTGGCGATTGCGTCGTAATCGGGGAAATCGTGGGTTTGAATTATCAGGGGATGGCTGCGGTTTATTGCCTGTCTGAGCTCACGAAAGCGGGTTGCGCTTTTGACTTCTTGCATTATTTTTATTATAGTACATTACATGACCGAGAAGAAAAAGTCAACGAGGACGGGGGAGACCCCAGGACGGTCTGCAAAGCAGAGCTCTGAGAAAACATCAAAAAGTAAATCTGTGAAAAAGGCAAGCGCGGAGAGCGCGGCGAAAGATAAAGCAAAAGCAAAGGCGTCAGCGAAAGCAGCGGCGAAGGCGTCGGCAAAAGCCAAGGTGAAAGCTAAGGCAGAGGCTAAAGCCAAACCCGCGGCAAAAGCAAAGGCGAAAGCATCGGTGAAACCAGCGGCGAAGAGTACAGCCAAACCTGCGGTGAAACCGGCGGCAAAAGCGAAAGCCAAGCCCACAGCGAAACCAGCAGTGAAACCAGCAGCGAAACCCGCCGCTGCCGCCAAGGCAAAAGCCGGCACTGCCGCCAAGAGCGCCGCCAAAGGCGCCGCCAAGAGCACCGCTAAACCCGCCCCTAAGTCTACCGCCAAAACCGCAACCAAGAAGAGTACAGCGGCACCAGCTGCCGCCAGGAAGCCATCCGGCGCTGCAAAGCCCGCCGCGGCGGATGCTGCAAAACCGCAGTCAGGCGCCTCTTCCGCCCCAACAGAGGGCGCTGCAAAAAAGAAAATCCCCCCCAGGGTATTCAAGGTAGGCCAGCTGGTGGTGTATCCCTTGCAGGGCGTTGGAAAAATTGAGGCCATAGAGAGCCGCAAGTTTCAAGGCAAGCAGGTAGATTATTATGTCATTCGGTTGGAATCATCGGATATGACTATTATCACACCCACGTATATGAGCGGCGAGGTCGGCATCCGTAAGCTTATTTCTGCCAAAGAGGCCGGATCGGTGTTTGACGTCCCGCTTAATGATTCGGTGCTATCCAGCACACTCGATTGGAAGATGCGCTACCAGCACAGCCTCCAGGAGGTACGGGCGGGCGATGTTATAAACATAGCCTCGGTACTGCGCCTGCTCTACCTGCGGAGCAAAATCAAAGATTTGCCGATCCTGGAGCGCAAACTCTACGATTCGTCCCTGCAGGCATTAGTCTACGAGCTATCTGTAGTGTTGAAAAAACCGGACGATATGATCCGTACTATGCTTATGGATAAATTCGAAGAGCCAATCGCCAAACCCTAGCAGCGTAGGCGGGAGTGGTAGCACGCGCCCCGCGCGCCCAACTACTCCTTACTATTCGCCTTAGCGTACTCTTCTTTGAGTTCGTCGCTGATGCCTTTCGGCACCTGCCCGTATTTCAGAAACTCCATAGTAAACTCGGCCTTACCCTGCGTCAGTGAGCGCAATATCGTCGAGTACCCAAACATTTCCGACAACGGCACTTCCGCTTCAACCGAACAATACCCGGCCTCGTCCCGCGTGGCAAGAATAACCCCGCGCCGCTGGCTCACACTCCCCGATATAGACCCCTGGAACTCAGACGGACCTTCAACCGCTAGCTTCATAATCGGCTCCATTATCTGCGGCTGTGCTTTCAAGTACGCCTGCCGGAACGCCCCAATACTAGCCAACTGGAAGGCAACATCCGACGAGTCCACCGAGTGCGAACTCCCGTCGTTCACGGTCATCTGCACATCAATAATCGGCGCCCCAATCAGCGAACCCTTTTGTATTGCCTGTTTAAAACCTTTGTCACAAGAGGGTATATACTCCGTAGGAATAACACCGCCTTTGACCTTACTGACAAACAAATAATGTACATCATCGGCAATCTCCTCGCTATCGCGCGGCAACGGCTCCATGATGCCAGCAACCCGGGCAAATTGCCCCGACCCACCGGTTTGTTTCTTGTGTGTGTAGTCAAACGGTGTCGCCGTGGCGATGGTTTCCCGATAGGCCACCTGCGGGGCGCCCGCGATAATCTCTGCCTTGTACTCGCGCCGCATCCGCTCCATATAGACATCAAGGTGCAGCTCCCCCATGCCTTGAATGATTGTCTCTTTAGACTCTTCGTCCACGAATGTCCGGAACGTAGGGTCTTCACGGGTAAAGCGCCCCAGGGCTTTCGCCATATTTGACGAACTCGCCTTATCTTTCGGTTTGATAGCCAGCGAAATAACCGGCTCCGGGACGTGCATCGATGTCATTGACAGGTTCAGCGAGGGCGCAACAAACGTGTCGCCCGACGAACACTCAATACCAAATAGCGCCACAATATCCCCAGCCGGTGCATCCACGACATCTTCCATCTCCTTGGAGTGCATTTTTATCAGCCGCCCAATTTTTACCTTCCGCTGCGCACGGGTGTTATACAACTCAACACCCTTCTGGACGCTCCCCTGGTAGATACGCAGGTAGGTCAACTGCCCATACGGGCTCTCTTCCAGCTTGAAAGCCAACGCCACCGTCGGCTTGCTGCTCTCCGCACTCAGGTCGACCCGTTGTTCCCCGGCATCAATATCCAGGGCCTGGTATTTCGGCTCCGTAGGATTTGGGAGAAACTTCACCACCGCATCCAACAGCGGCTGCACGCCCCTGTTCTTATACGCCGACCCCATGAACACCGGCACAAAGTCACGCGCAATCACACCGCGCCGCAATTCGGCAACATAATCCTCATAGGTCCCCGTGCCTTCCAGGATTTTCTCTGCCAACTCGTCGGAGTGCAGGGACAGCGCATCCAGGAGCTGCTCGTGATGCCCCTCTGCTTCGGCCCGCATATCCTCGGGGATGCCTTCTACCCGCACCGTCTCGCCTTTTTCGCCGTCAAAATAGTAAGCCCGCATCGCCAGCAGGTCAACCACGCCCTCTAGTTTGTCTTCCAGCCCAATAGGCAGCTGCATCAGCAGCGTCGTGTGCCCAAGCTGTTTGTTAATCATCTTGCATACCCGCAGCGGGTCCGCCCCGGCACGGTCACACTTATTCACAAACGCCAGAAACGGCACCGAATAGCGATTCAGCTGCCGGTTCACCGTATAGGTCTGCGACTGCACGCCAGCCACGGCATCAAGGACCAAAATAGCCCCATCCAGGACCCGCAGGGCCCGCTCTACCTCGATGGTAAAATCAACGTGCCCCGGCGTATCAATAATATTAATCTGATGATCCCCCCAGGTTACGTTGGTCGCCGCCGAGGCAATAGTAATACCCCGCTCGCGCTCCAGCTCCATCGAATCCATCGTCGCCCCCACGCCGTCTTTCCCCCGTACCTCGTGAATGGCATGAATCCTGTCAGTATAAAATAGTACCCTCTCGGTCAGGGTAGTCTTGCCGGAATCAATGTGCGCACTGATCCCGATATTCCGCATCTTTTGTATATCGTTACTCATTGTAGTTTCAAACATTATAGCGATACCCGCGCTCCATGTCAAGCATAACCGCTGTTTTCGCACCATATTTTTTATGCAGGAGGGGGGCTCCGCCCCCCTCGCTCCAGCCAGCGTGCCGCGCCTGCCTCGCAGCCGCGCCACCAGTGCGCTAACCCGCTACGCGGGTTACGGGCTCACTCCCGCTCGCCCGCCGCGCCCTTCGCTGTCTTCCGCTACCCCCCGCCGCTTTCGTGAGCGCAGGTGTCCTGCCCGCGAAAGCAAAGCGTAATGCGCCGCAACAGCGGCGCCAACAAGCAGAGCTACCCCCCGAGGGCTTTGATTTTTTTCACGCTGAACCTGACATTTCTATTGCCAGACGATTAACCAAAATGCGGCTGATGCCGTGAAATTTCCGAATGTGACCGTTGGGCTGATAGGCACAGACAACAATGCATTATTACCGATGCTGCATGGTTTTCAAGTTGCTAATCTCATTGTCCATGCGGTCGAGTATGGATTTTATCTCAGCGCCTGTTTGCTCTCTCCACTTCTCACTCCTGGCTTCTTGCTCTTGTTGCCAATTGGTGTTTATATCCCGCCAAGTGACGTTGACTACTCGCTGCCAGTCGGTTATGCGAGTAGAAATACCAGCGTCAATTCCATCAAAGCGCTTGTTAATTGCATCGTAGCGTTCCTTGCTATGTGTATCCGTACTCCGAATCAACGATATTATTACACCAAGCACGGCCAGCATCAAGGTTAGGATTGTGGCCCCTGTTCCGATAATTACCCATTCCATACTTTAAATATATCGGCAATTGGCGCGGATGTCAACAGATAGGGTGCTGTGTAACCGCAAGACACAGCAAGGGTACCAATGGTACAATAAGCGATGAAACGGAGATATCTATGTTTCATTGCAATGGTATTTTTTGCGGTTCCCAGTATGGCACAAGAGAAAAGGTATTTAGAATATACCGATATTGATGGCGTCAACCATAGGGTAGAGATAAGCAGGGACGGCATAAACGCCATAGGGGTGCGCCGCCCTGATGGAAGCGCAGAAGTGGGCATAACTTACAAGAATGGTGTTTTGACAACGGTCGGCACAATCCGCCCCGGAGGCAAGGCCGCCGAAGCGGTTATAAATTACGAGAATGGTGTTTTATTAGCGGTTGGTACTTTCCGATCAAATGGAAGCCGTGAGATGATTATAAATTACGAGAATGGTGTTGTGTCAGCGGCTGGCGCATTCCGACCGGACGGAACCAGTGTTAAGGCGGGTATATTTTATGAGGATGGCAGAATTGATAGTATGAGATTAGCAAGTTCATCTAACCCCGAAGGGGCCATTAAACGTATAACAGGAATATCCAGTGATAATCCTATTTGCCGATAGCGAGAATAGACGCCTCCTATGCCAACGGTCCAGGGGGTAGCGGTGGGACTAAACAACACCAGCGCAACCATAGTTGCGGCACCATAAAAACACAACAGAGACAAAACGCCGGCAGGCAGGATTGGATGAAGCGTGAAGACAGCAAATTCTGCGCGCTAGGCATGTGAGGGGTGGCGCCGCCCTTTGGCGGTGCCAGACGCCGCGGGGTTTCGGGCGGCATCTTTACCCCAAGGAGGGCGGCGGCCGAGCCCCGAGCACGCCGACCCCCGTGGGCGCCTGCGCCCGCGGGGGGGAGCGCCCAAATTGTTTGCATGTATCGAAAAATTATGCTAGAATAAAACATATAATAATTTTAAGGAGGTTATATGAAAAATATACGAATTGTATCTTTTTTCCTTATATGCGCAGCAGTGTTGCTGTTGGTTGGGTGCCCGCAAGAGCAGGACACGTTGACGATTTTCCACTACCTGGATCAGGCCGATCAGGTTGCGGTGGCGAACTTTGAGGAATTGCGTACGGAGTTTGAGCGGAAAAATCCAGACATCGAAATCGAGTTTGATTTTCTAGTCAATGAGCCGTATCATAATAAATTACAGGCACTGGTGGTGGCGGACGAGCTGCCCGACGTGATGTTCCTGTGGCCCGGGAAACGAACCGGCCAGGTAACGGGGAGCGGGAAAATAAAGGACCTGAGTCCCTTTCTGGGCAGCGATAGCGATCTGTTTGCAGTGGCGGCGGTAGCCCCCCAGGGGAGTAACGGGGAACTATGGGAGCTGCCCGAGCAGGTGACGGCGACCCACGTGATGTTTGTGAACGAGCGCCTCCTTGGTGAATTGGGACTGAGTGTTCCGCGCACCATGGGGGAGATGATTGCCCAGGGTGATGCTATCCGGGGCGCGGGGTATATACCCATTGCGATGGATAACAAAGATGGGTGGCAGATGCAATCGACCTTCCTGAGTGCCCTGGTGGCGCGGACAGGCGGGCGTGAGTGGCTGGATGCTGCGCGCGTTGGTGATGCCTCGTTTACCGATCCTGAATTTGTGGATGCGTTGCGGGTAATCAAAACGCTGAGCGACTCGGAGATGTTTTCCCCGGGAATCAACCAGGCCGAGTACGGGGCGGCCCTGAGTGCGTTTGTCAACGAAGAGGCTGTGTACCTCATCGACGGGGGCTGGCGGACGAACAACCTGGTTGGCGAGATGACCGACGAGCAGTTTGAGTATATCTCCCTGTCGGTTTTCCCCTCTATTCCTAACGAAAACGGTATACCCGGTGCGACGGCGACCGTTGCTGGCACGGGGTTTGGTATGAACGCCAACCTTGAAGGCGAGAAGGCCGAGCAGGCGTGGGAGTGGATTTGGTTCTACTCCGGCCCGGAGGGGTCGGCGATCCGTCAAAAGCACGGGGCGTTGCCGGCGGCGAAAGTACCGCGGCCGAGCGATTTCCCGGTATTGTCAGCGAAGTTGTCTGACTTCCTTGCATCCGTACCCGGGGGGTATGTGATTGATGCTGTCATGGATGGTGAAGGCATGGGGGTATTGCACCCTGCTCTTCAGCAGATGATGTTCGGCGAGAAGACGCCCGAAGAGGTGGCGGCCGAATACGAAACGTGGGTTGCTGCTAACGATAGCGGGCGAATTTAATTATTGCCGCGGTCGCGTTTGTCCCCCGTGTGCTCTCGTTCTCTCTAGAGAGAGCGGGGGGGCGGGGGTGGCGTGCGCGAGTGGTGATGACAGGGCTCGGGTATGAATTATCGGCTTCAGTTTAAGCGCAATTACTTATTGCTATTATTACCGGGGCTGATAATATACCTGAGCGTTGTTATCTTCCCAATATTTTTCAGTCTGTTTGCCAGCGTTACCGAGTGGTCGGGGCTGGATACTCCCACGTTTGTGGGGCTGCAGAATTATGGGAAAATTTTTGGCGACGAAGTGTTTCGCCTGGGGTTGCGCAATAATATTCTGATTGTGCTGGTGTCGGTGTTTGGACAGATACCGATCGGCTTTATTGTTGCCTATATTATCTATCGCCGCATGGTACGGGGCGCGCAGTTCTACCAGGGGATCATCTTCCTGCCGGTGGTGATATCACCGATTGTGGTGGCCATTCTGTGGAACCATATTTTTTCCCCTGCGGGTATATTGACGCAGCTGATACGGGTGCTGGTGGATGATAACCGTTTTGTTATTTCTATATTTGAAAGCCGGCAGTTTGCCATTGTGCCGATTCTGCTGGTAATTCTGTGGTACTACACCGGTATCTATATGATTATCTTTGTGGCTAACCTGCAGAAGATTGCGCCCTCTATTTTGGAGTCTGCGGTTATTGACGGGGCGCGGGAGTGGCAGATTTTGCTGCGCATTGTGCTGCCCCAGATGGTGGGGGTGATCTTTACCACATCGGTATTTGCTATTGCCGGGAGCTTGAAGAGTTTTGATCTGGTGTTTGCCATGACGGCGGGCGGGCCGAGCCATTACACCGAGGTGATTGCTATTTACATGTACATTAATACCTTCCGGTACTATAAATATGGGTTTGGGAGCGCGATATCAATTATTATTATACTGTTCAGTTTGGGGCTAATTGGGACGCTGCGCTATTTTGCAAGCCGGTTGGAGAAAAAGTATGACTAGCAGCTTGCGCCGTGCCAAACAGCTGCGTACCCTGGAGACGGGGGTGTGGCAGACGGGGGCTTTGGTGGTTATTGGGTTCTATACCCTTATTACCATAACACCGCTGGTGTGGATGATTTTGACTGCCTTTCGCCCGCATCCTGAGATTGTCCGTAATGTGTTTGGGCTGCCGGACTCGCTGTACCTGGATAACTTTGTCACTACGTGGAAAGTAGGCGGCTTGGGGGGGTATATACTAAATAGTATTTTCTATTCGGTGGTGTCTACCGTGATTACGGTGTACCTGGCGCTGTCCACGGGGTTTGCGTTGACCAAGTTCCCCTATAAGGCGAACCGGGTGGTGTATATTGTGTATATTTCCGGGCTGCTGATTACGGTGCACGCGGTATTGGTGCCGCTGTTTCTACTGGAGTCGTGGCTGAATATTGATAATACGCGGTTGGGGGTTATTCTCCCGTATGTGGCATTTGGGCTTCCGTTTTCGGTGTACCTGGCGGCGGCGTACATCAAAAACATACCCGATGCGTTAATAGAATCGGCGTTGATAGACGGGAGTAATTACATTGGGATATTCCATCGGCTGGTGCTGCCGCTTTCGCGGCCGGTTATGGTTACCCTGCTTATTTTTGTGTTCCTGAGTAACTGGAATGAATTTGTCTTTGTCTTTGTTCTGACTAACGACACGGCACTGCGGAGTCTGCCCGTTGGGGTCAATGCCTTTGCCGGAGGGTTGGCGCGCGATTTCGGGCTGCTGTTTGCGGCGCTGGTTATCAGTACCATTCCGATGCTGATATTTTACTTCTTTTTTCACCGCCAGATTAGCCGCGGGTTTGCGGCGGGGGCGCTGAAGGAATAATGCGCAGCAGCTCAACGGTGACGACGGCGGGGGCGGGAGCGGCAGTGCCGATTATTCCCGCACCGCGTTCCCTGGAAACCAGGGACGGCCGGTGTGTACTGACTGGGCGGCAGGTACGGAGGCTTGCGCGGGCGTGGCGCACCTCGGTGATACGCGCTGCGTTAAATGACGGGAGCAGCGGTGCGAAAGGCGTCGTAAATGGGATTGCCGTTGCCGTAGATACAGGGCTGCAGGAGCAGCATTACATTTTAGATATAGGGAGCACCGGCGTGACGGTTACTGCGGGGAGCGCGGGTGCGGTGGGGTATGCGCTGAAGACCCTGTACCAGTATATTATTGCGGCGGCCCACGATGAAGGGCGCGCCGGCAGGCGCCTCATGCGTGCCCTGACGGGCGGGTATTGGATTGACGGTTCTGCTATTGGGGCTATTCGGATGTGCGGGCGGCTGTGGCGCAGTATAGGGGCGGGGCGCGGCGGTGTATCTATTCCCAATGCGCGCATCGAAGATTACCCCGCCGTTCATACCAGGGGGTTTATGCTGGATATTTCCCGCGACCGGGTGCCGCGTATGCGCGAACTGCGTGCGCTGATCCGTACCCTGGGGGTGCTGAAATATAACCACCTGCAATTATATGTCGAGCATACCTTTGCTTATCGCGGCCACCGGACCGTGTGGAAGCGGGCCTCGGCACTGCGGCGGCGGCAAATGCTGCGGCTGGATACTTTGGCATACGAGCAGGGGATAGAGATGATGCCCAATCAAAATTACCTCGGACACATGGAGCGCTGGCTGAAGCATGATAGATACCGGGGGCTGTCGGAGTGCCCGGATGGGTTTGACGACCCCTGGGGGGTGTTTCGTCCCGAACCGTCTACGCGCAACGTTAGCGATCCGCGTACGGACGAGCTGATTTCCGATTTGGCGCACCAGTATGCACCGCTGTTCCGTTCCCGGCGTATGCACATCGGGTACGATGAGCCGTGGGAATTTGCGCAGGGTGTCAACAAAGAGAAGGCCGGGCGCGTTGGAGAGGGCACGCTGTTTTTTGACGCGGTGCACGGTGCCGGGGAGATATGCCGGGAACTGGGTAAGAAGCCGTATATATGGGGGGATATTGCGCTGAAGTACCCGCAGAAACTGAGCGCGTTGGGTGATGTAGGAATATGCCTGTGGGGGTACGAGGCCGGACACCCGTTTGAACAGGAAATCAGTACCGTACAGGCCGGCAACCCCGGTAAGCGCGATATTCTGCTGTGCTGCGGGACGTCGAACTGGAACAGTGTGGCCGGACGGTGGGGTAACGCCGCCAAAAATATTGCATCGGCCGTTGGTTCCTGTGTTGCCCACTCCCTGGAGGGCGTGGTGCTGACCGAGTGGGGGGACAACGGGCACTTCCAACAGCAGCCCTGTATGTTTCTGCCTGTAATTGCATTTGCGGAGTGCGGGTGGCAGGGGCCGCAAGAGAAAGGACAGGGCGGAATTGGCGTTGAGGACGCGGTACTTGTTCAATGGATGAACCGCTATCTATTCCGCGGTGCAAGCCGTAATGTTGCCCAGACACTACACGCACTTGCCGGTATCAGTGAGCGCAACGGGTTTGGACTATTCAATGCGACGGTGCTTTTTTGCATGCTGCTTGGAGATGAGTACCCGTATTACCGCTCAAAATACCGGGAGTTTGCCGACAGCCGCTACGATCTGCTGGGGCAGGAACTGGACGCACTGCGCGCCGCACTCTCGGGGCTTCCGCGTTCGCTGGTACGGCAGGAGCTTCAATGGATCATTGACGCCCTGTCGCTGGGCGCCGAGTGTATCAGGCATATTTCTAAAATGAAAACACCGGCACTGGGATCGCTGCCGCGTGATACGGCGCGGGAACTTGCTGTGCAGTTTGGCGCGGTAATTCGCCGTTACCGCGCGCTCTGGCGCCAACGTTCGCGGCGCGGCGGGCTTGTGGATAGCGTGCGGCGCATGGAGTGCACGCGGCAGGAGTTGATTGCCGCATCCAGGGGACAAGGCGGTGCTGCGCCGCTTGAGAGTGCCGACATTGCTTCTCCGGCGGAGTAAAAGAGCGCGCTACAGCTTCTTTGCATAGACGATAGAGCAGCAATCGTCCAGGCCGGGCCACTTGGAGCCGGGAATTTTAAGGTGCTGTACGTACCCATGCTTTTCATAAAACGGACAGGCCTTTGTGTTGTAATTGGAGGTAATAAGATGGACCCCAGGGAGGTGCTGCTCCCGGCAGTGCTGCTCGTACCGCTCTAGCAGGCGTGTGCCGATTTGATTACGGTGGGCATCGGGGGATACGTTGATGTGCAGGTGCGCGGGATAGGCGGATATAATGGGTGCCAGTACATCGTCTTCGGATTGTGCATCCGCCAGCACCGCCTCTGTTATTCTGCGCTCCCGCTCGCTACCCGCCGGTAAGGCAGCGAGCGCATCTGTTATGCGTGGAATTTGCTCCCGGCGGTAGCGGGTATTGAATTCCACGGTATCGGGGGCGCCGTTTATATACCCGTACACCGTACCCGCGCTCTCGTAAACAAAAAAATGCCCGGTATAGAAGCGTGCGTAACAATCAAGGTAGAGCATAGCAAACAGGTCGAAGTCTGAAAATAAATCTTTGCGCAGAGCCCTGCCCGTGTACCCGGTAGATATGTAAATATTTTTAACCGCAGCGTAATCTGCTGGCTGGTATGGTCTGACTTTGCCGCTGTTATTCATAACTGTGACTGAGGTCAAACAGGCGTATCTGCCGCAGCAGATGATCGGCATCCGGTATTTTGGTGCTATCTACATAGCACAGTATGGTACGCGGCAGGTTGGGGTGCAGGGGGAAGGCGTTATCGCTGACATTGCTGAAACTACCGCCCACCTCAATGGCTACGTAGAGCGCCAAACTGGAGGCGGTAAGTGTAACGGCGTACACGGTGTCGACACCTGGGAAGTGCGCAGGTATCTCAGAAGAATGCGGGACAACGCCGGTAACCCGCAGGTCGGGTACTGGGAGCGAATAATACTTCGGCGGTGCGTACAGGAAGGTGTTCTCGACCTTGTTTCCGTGTTCGTCGGTAAGGGTCATGGTTAGTATTCCGGTACCCGGCCCGTTGGCGGCTGCGGCGGCATCGGCTTTTTCCTGGACGGCGCGCGCCGCGGTGTGGTCGAGGTCGAGGGCAATGGTCGATTGTGCATCGATGCGCGCCTCGCAGCGATGGTGGTGAATGCTCTCTCCACCATCGCCCCCGCTCCCGTCGTACCACTGCAGCTCTGCCGAAACGGTCTGCGCGCGCGGACTGCTGTTATACACGGCACAGATGACGCGGTTGTCCGCGGGGCGGCGGAAGGCGGCAATGTGCAGCGGGCGGTAGAAGCGCCGCACCATATAATGCAGTAATTTCCACCCGCCCCCATACTCCAGCGACGACCACGACGCGCCCGGCCATAGGTCATTGAGCTGCCAATACATTATTCCCGCACACCGTTTGCTGTGGAAGCGCCAATACTCGACGGCGGTCTGTATTGCCAGACCTTGCTGGAGCTGGCTCAGGTATATCATATCGGAAAAGGTACCGGGGAAGCGGAAGTAGCGCGCCAGGGTCTCGATGATAATGGTGTTGCCGCGCGGATGGCGCTGGTGGTGTTCGAGGTAGGGGTGGGTGGGGTTATGGGCCTCCGGTGGGGCAAAAGCCCGCACGGTACCGAGCGAGGGAAATGATTGAAACCCAAACTCCGAACAATACCGCGGAATTACCGAGTAATAGGCCTCAAACGGTTTGCCTTCGTGCCACACGCTCCAAAAGTGCATATCGCCGTTGTTATCCTGGTGCCAGTTGGCGCTGTAATCGCCCGCACTCCCGCACGGCGAGCTGGGCCAGAATGTGCGCTGCGGATCCAGGGCCCGCACGGCCTCGCCGAGGGTGGCTTCGTTGAGGCGGTCGTAATCGACCAGGTAGCGGTCGCGGTTTTCTACCGATTCGGGAAACCAGGTCAGTGCCCCCAGGTTTTCGTTATTCCCGCACCACAGTGCAATGCACGGGAAATCTTTGAGCCGCGCGATCTGCGCCCGCGCCTCGTCCCGCACCAAGCCCAGGAACGTGGTATCCGCGGGGTACAGGGCGCAGGAAAACATAAAGTCCTGCCAAACCAATATACCCATTTCGCTGCACCGGCGGTAAAATTCTTCGCTTTCGTATTGACCGCCGCCCCATACACGGAGCATATTAATATGCCCGGCCCGGGCACTTTCCAGGAGCACGCGCATTTTTTCAGAATCCTGGCGGCCAGGCAGGGCGTCGGTGGGAATCCAGTTAGCCCCGGTGATCATGATGGGACGGGCGTTTACCAATATGCGCAGCGCCCTGCCGTGCTCGTCGGGGCTGTTATCGATGGTTATGGTACGGAAAGCCACCTGGCGCTCAAAACGCAAGCCGCCAACCTGCAGGGTAAGGGTATAGTGCGCCTGCTCGCCGTGCCCTGCGGGCCACCACAGGTTCGGGCTCTCTACCGGTACGGTTACCGTTACACTGCGTATACCGTCATCGCCCCCCAGGGAGTAGGAGAGCTCCGCCCGCCCGCCGGCCACGGCTGCGGAGATGATAACATCACCCGCGTCTGCGCCGCCGCGTACGTCGAGGTCAACGTGCACCGCCACCTCCCAGGTGCCCGCCTCGCCGCTGCTTCTCTCAGAGGCGGTTGGGGATATATCGCAATGGTAGTTGCGCACAACATACCCCGCAGAGTATCCCCCGACCAGGTGGATGCCCCGGTAGGCCCCGGCGGTCATCAAAGCCGGCCCCCAATCCCATCCGCCGTGGCACTGTGCCTTGCGGATAAGGTTGCGGTGCGGGGATTGGATTGGAAACTCGCTATACGGGAGCGGGTAGGGGAGGTGGGCGGCGTGCTCGCGGGCGGTGCGCTCGGCAGAGTGGAAGTGAATGGTGATGGTATTGGTGCCTGGGCGGAGGTGCGGGGCCGCGTCGACAAGCACAGGCACAAACATGGAGCGCGACGAAGTTACGTGGGTATCGTTGATATGAATTTCTGCGATAGTATCCACGACTGCAATATCGAGCATGACCCGTCCGTGCGCTAACAGGTCAGCCCCGATTTCAAATTCGCGCTGAATTTTCCACCCGTACTGGGCATACGGGAGCCATTGGCGCTCGTTGTCGGCATAAAACGGATCGGGGAGAAACCCCGCCTGGAGGAGGGTGGTGTAGACATCCCCGGGGATATCGATACTCAGGTCGTCAGGAGGTGGTGGGGGTGCCGGTGCGGCGCTGCCTGTCTGCGAATCGGACGGCGACGGAGGCAAGGGGGTGAGGTGCCACTTCCCTGATAGGTCGATAACGGCCGCGTTTACTGGCGCGCAGCGTAAACCCTCTGGCATTGTAGTTTATTATATAGTATCTGTGGGGGGGTGTGGGATGTATTTTATTGTGGGGGGGCGCTGCCCCCCTCGCTGCAGCCGGCGTGGTGCGCTACGCGCCCCACCAGGCGGCTACCCACGGGGGCTACCGCCCCCGTGGGTACGGGCTCACTCCCGCTCGCCCGCCGCCGCCTTCGCCGTCTTCCGCTACCCCCCGTGGGGGGCTTTGATTTTTTTCACGCTAAACCTGACATTTCTATTGTCAGTTGACATGAAATACAAAAACACTAGACAGGTCTGTTTATCTATAATATAATTTTGATATGAAAAAAATAACAAGCGTGGCGGCCGTGCTACTGGCCATAATAATTAGTAGCGTATTGTTAATCGGTTGCCCTGGGCCGGCGGGACCAGCAGGGGCGGCGGGACCAACGGGAGACACAGGTCCGGCGGGACCAACGGGAGACACCGGGCCGGCAGGGCCGCCGGGAAGAATCTCCACCGGTAGTGTGTGGACGACACAAGTGCGCAATGTAGGCGGCAGCCAGATAGATGCCGTCCACTACGCCAATTATTTATGGGTAGCAGTAGGCAGCAGCGGAGCCATAACCACTAGCACCAACGGCACCACATGGACGGCACAGACAAGCAATGTGACCAATAGACTGCTAGACGTCCACTATGCTAATAATCTATGGGTAGCAGTAGGCCACAGCGGAGCCATAACCACCAGCCCAAACGGCACCACATGGACGGCACAGACAAGCAATGTGACCAATAGACTCGAAAGCATCCATTATGCCAATAATCTATGGGTAGCAGTAGGCGACCGCGGAGATATAACCACTAGCACAAACGGCACCACATCATGGACGGCACGGGATAGCAAGGTAACCAGCACATTATTTGACATCCATTATGCAACCGACGACGAGGGCAACAACGGATTATGGGTAGCGGTAGGCAGTCCTGTAGGCGTCAATGGCGCCATAACCACTAGCACAAACGGCACCACATGGGTAGCGCGGACAAGCAATGAGTTCAGTACGTTCCGAGACATCCACTATGCCAACGGTTTATGGATAGCGGTTGGCGATGCCGGAGGCGTAACCACCAGTACAAACGGTACCACATGGACGGGGCAGGATAGTACATTAACTTCAGATGGAAACGACCTATCAAGTATCCACTATGCCAATAATCTATGGGTAGCGACAGGCGGTGTGACACGTTCTCCTGGAATGATAATCACCAGCACAAACGGCACCACATGGACGAAGCAGACAAGCAATGCGAGCGGTGATCTACCAAAAATCCACTATGCCAATAATCGGTGGGTAGCAGTAGGCGGCAGCGGAGCCATAATCACTAGCCCAAACGGCACCACATGGACGGCACAGACAAGCAATGTGACCAATACACCACTGTTAGACATCCATTATGCCAATAACCTCTGGGTAGCGGTTGGGGGTATAAGGCATGCGATGCCTACGATGAGTATAGCAACCATAATAACGGCGCCATAAAACCACAAAATGCCAAGGAGGGGCGGGCGGGGGGTGCCTCCCTCGGTACACTCTTGATAGTACTGTGTACACTATTGATGTGATGAGAGAGAGGGCGGCGGCAGATCTCTGTGTCCTCTCTCGCTGCGTAGCCGCCTGAGATGGGCGCGCGAACCCCCCCCCACGTATGAGGACGCGTGGGTACGGGCTCACTCGCAGTGCGCCGCGCACTCCCGCTCGCCCGCCGCCGCCTTCGCCGTCTTCCGCTACCCCCCCCGGGGGGGCTTTGATTGTTTTCACGCTAAACCTGACATTTCTATTGTCAGTTGACATGAAATACAAAAACACTAGACAGGTCTGTTTATCTATAATATAATTTTGATATGAAAAAAATAACAAGCGCGGTGGCCGTGCTACTGGCCATAATAATTAGTAGCGTATTGTTAATCGGATGCCCTGGGCCAGCAGGGCCGGCGGGAACAACAGGAGACACCGGGGCGGCGGGACCAACGGGAGACACAGGTCCGGCAGGACCAACGGGAGACACCGGGCCGGCAGGGCCGCCGGGAAGAATCTCCACCGGTAGTGTGTGGACGACACAAGTGCGCAGTATGGGCGGCAGACGGATAAATGCCGTTGACTATGCCAATTATCTATGGGTAGCAGTAGGCGAAAGCGGAGATATAACCACTAGCACCAACGGCATCATATGGACGGCACAGACAAGCAATGTGACCAATAGACTGCTAGACGTCCACTATGCCAATAATTTATGGGTAGCGGTTGGTGGAACCATAACCACTAGCACAAACGGCACCACATGGGCGGCGCAGACAAGCAATGTGACCAACGTTCTAAACGACATCCACTATGCCAATAATCTATGGGTAGCAGTAGGCGACCGCGGAGATATAACCACCAGCGCAAACGGCACCGCATGGACGGCACGGGATAGCAAGGTATCTAGCCAGTTATATGACATCCATTATGCAACCGACGACGACGGCAACAACGGTCTATGGGTAGCGGTAGGAAGCGGTACCGGTGTCGTAACCACCAGCGCAAACGGTACCACATGGGCGGCACAGACAAGCAATGCGACCTCTATACTCCGAGACGTCCACTATGCCAATAATGTATGGGTAGCGGTTGGCGATGAAGGAAACATAGTCACTAGCGCAGACGGCGAGACATGGACGAAGCAGACAAGCAATATAACCGGTCACCTACAAGACGTCCGCTATGCCAATGATTTATGGGTGGCGGTTGGCGGCGGTGGCATAACCACCAGCGCAAACGGCACCACATGGACGGCGCAGACAAGCAACGTGAGCGGCACGCTCCGAGGCATCCACTATGCTAATAATCTATGGGTAGCAGTAGGACATGACGGAATCTTAACCACTAGCGCAAACGGCACCACATGGGCGGCACAGCAAAGCAATGTGGGTGATAATCTGTTAGACATCCACTATGCCAATACTCTATGGATAGCGGCTGGCGGTGAAGTAAATTCTCTTGTCCCCGCGATGAATATAGCAACCATAATAACGGCGCCATAAAACCAGGACAAAGCAAAACGCCGCAAAGGCTTTCAGCAGTTTGCTTGATGATTTGCTCGAAAATAGCACTTTGTGCACTATTGGTGAGAGAGAGGCGCAATCTCCACCCCTCCCCTTTTTGATGCGTTGAATATAGCATGGTTTTAACAGGGGGGGCTCTGCCCCCTCGCTGCAGCCGGCGTGGTGCGCTCGCGCGCCCCACCAGGCGGCTACCCACGCGCGGAGCGCGCGGGTACGGGCTCACTCGCAGTGCGAGGTGCACTACCGTTCGCCCGCCGTCGCCTTCGCCGTCTTCCGCTACCCCCCGCCGCTTATTACTGGCTGTGTATACACTTATAAAATAAAATTAATTTTATAAATTTTTTACAAAAGGCTTGACAGGTGTCTTATTTAATTATAGTATAATAATATTATGACTAATTTTGAAAATAGAACAATTGATACGCTATTTGATAGCTTTTCCGATCAATATATAATACCAGATTATCAGCGTGCATACTCCTGGGAAGGCGAGCAACTGCAACAATTTGTTGAAGATATAAAAGATATGCACGAACACGCGTCATCGGGGACAGAAAATGATTACTTTTACGGCACACTTCTTCTTGAGATTGAAGCAGATCATGAATTCAATATTATTGATGGCCAACAAAGACTTACTACCCTGATTATTTTTATGCGCTGTGTAATCGATAGGCTATCAAAAGAGGATAAAAAAGAAGCTGATCGGCTTGAGAAAAAATATTTACAGTACGATGGCAAGATAAGATTTCGTCCCACGGCGAGCGACAGAGATTTTTTTGATAAATATATTATTAATAATTCCTCACTACCGTCACCTAAGACAAAATCTCAGGAAAGGATAAAAGAAGCGAAAAAAGCCTTTGATAGATCACTGAAAAAATTAACTCCTGATGTAATCAAGAAATACGTTGCTGTTATCGAGAAAGCAAAGATAAATGTATTAAAAATGAAAGGCAAGCGCGAAAGCGCATTATTGTTTGAATTACAAAATAATAGAGGTAAGCATTTAACCCTTTTGGAGAAACTCAAAGCGTTTTTCATGTACCAGATGTATTGTGTGAGTACGAAGGAGAAAACAGATGAGCATGTAAAGAATGTGGCAGATATATTTGGAAACATTAATAATTTATTATTTGAAGTAGAAGAAAATTGGGGGATATCCGATGAGGATCTACTACGCTATCATTGCCATGCGTATTCCGAAAAACATTATGATTGGCGAGGTATTGGGCACATAGCTGAGGAATTAAAAGGGGTTGAAAATACTGAAAAAGCTGGGTGGATAATAAGATGGTTGGAAGAACTAAAAAGTACTTGCGCTCATTTAAAAGAAGAAAATATTAAAAATATACATATACAGAAATTATTTGATATTGGAATAGATGCACATATATTTCCGTTTATTATCCGCGGACTGAAATATATTGAAGATGAGCACAGGAAGAATATATTTTATGCCACCATGGAATTTTTTCTGTTTAGAGTAAAAATTACTAATCGTCAGGCTAATATCAGGACGAGAATTCGGGACTACGGACTGTTGAATCAGTTTGAGGGAGATACAGAGTGGTTACTGGAGGGAATTAATGATATTTTACAGAATAGTTGGTATTGGAGCGAGGATCACATGGAGGGCGCACTGGATGGCTGGATGGACGGTAACCCTCTAGTTAAGTATATACTCAAAAATTATGAAATATACCTACATCACACGAAAGACGCAATACAATACACTCCCTACAAAAAAATAGAGAGTTATGATACCGATAGTTTGGAGCATATTATGCCACGTGCTCTCTCTGAAAATACCGTTACGGTAAGCGGGTTTGGTGAATTTGCTGATGACAATGAACGAAATGAATATCTAGCATGCTTGGGAAATCTGTTGTTACTTTCTGGAAGAAAAAACACATCACTTGGTAATAAGAATTTTGAAGATAAAGCAAGAGAGTATGGGAGAAAAATCCCGAAAACAAAGATTACCGAAAACAGACAGCAGGGTGAAATGGAAAATTTTTATGATACAAAATCTCCAAGATGGGGAAAAGAAGAAATTGACAAAAGGCATGCTGTCTTGAAAGATTTTGTACTCCAACGATGGAATAAAGAGAATATAGAAAAGCGGGCGGCATGCTAGAGCGTGCTGGCCGTTTTATGATTACCACATAATACACCGCCCCTGAGACTGCACAGGGGTTAATGAAAACTGTAACTTCGTGCAAAGCATGTGAGAGTTCACGGTGTACTTTGCGCTCACCAACCTCCAATATTCCCACCCATCCCCCGCCCATGCTATAATACCCCCACCATGCCCCCCCGCAGCACCCCCATCTACCAAAACATCCTCGTCCTGACCGGCGCGGGCGTGTCCGTGGAATCCGGGCTCAGTACTTTCCGCGCCGCCGGCGGCCTGTGGGCCGGTCATCGGGTCGAAGAGGTCGCAACCCCGGAGGCATTTGCCCGCTCGCCTGAAACAGTGCACCGTTTTTACAACGAGCGGCGCAGTAAGCTCCACACCGTCGCTCCAAACGCCGCCCACCGGGCTTTGGCTGAGTTTGCGCACCGCGCCGCCCGCGAATCCCGTACATTCACCCTGGTTACCCAGAACGTTGACGATCTCCACGAACGCGCCGGCTCACCGGCGGTGGTACACATGCACGGCGAACTCCTCCAGTCCCGGTGCACAGCCTGCGGGACCCGGGCGCCGGTGACCGGTGACCTCACCGTCACCGCGCCTTGCCCGCACTGCCGCGCCCCCGGGGGGCGTCGTCCGGATATTGTGTGGTTTGGCGAGATGCCGTATTTCATGGAGCGTATCGAGCGTGCCCTCGCGGTGTGTGATTGCTTTGCGGCAATCGGTACTTCCGGGCACGTCTACCCCGCTGCGGGGTTCGTGGACCTGGCCCGCCGCGCGGGTGCCCACTGTGTTGAGATAAACACCGATACCACCGCCAACGCCTCCCTGTTTCACGAGACAATCACGGCCCCAGCCACCACAGGAGTGCCGGGGTTTTTTGATACCCTGTAGGGTGCGGGACTGCGCCAGTGGGTGCGATACTTTGCGCTAGGCATGTGAGGGGTGGCGCCGCCCTTTGGCGGTGCCAGACGCCGCGGGGTTTCGGGCGGTATCTTTACCACTGAGAGCGCGGCGGCCGAGCCCCGAGCACGCCGACCCCCGCGGGGGCGCTGCGGAGCAGTGCGCGCGCGGGGGGAGCGCCCAACTCTTTCTATGCCTGCATGCTACAATAGCGCAAGGAGGAAATTATGGCAGGAATAATGATATTAGCATGGATTGTTGGTATACCGTTGGCGCTGTTATTGCTTGCGAGTACTATCAAGACACTTGCGAGCATGGCGGAAGTTGCGGAAAATATCGAGAAATCGAAAGCGAAGAAATAACGCGCAGAAAATTGCGGCGCTAATCGATATAATTCATGTGTCGTGATGAAGACGTTGTTGTATTTTTCGATGCGCTTTGGGCTGCTGTGCCTTCTAGTGGGCGCGGCAGTGTACCTTGGCGTGGAATATAACCGCAGCAAGGCAGTGGGTGCGGCGGCGGCGCGGGAAGATTTTGCGCGTCTGGTTGCGCGGCTGCAAAGTATAGATGATGCCCAGGACCCCGGGGCGCTGCAAGAGGGGTTTGCGGGGTACCTGCAGGGCGGTGAGTACGCGGGGTATCCGGTCTTGCAGGCTATCATTGTAAGTGATGAGAATCCTATTTATGTAAAGTTGGCTACACCGCGGTTTTCGGCATCCGCGCTGGCGGTGGTCAGTGGGGAGCGGGGGGGTGAGTGGCGCGAAGCAAGCGGCGTGGGGGCGCGGCGAGTGTCCGAGCAGGTGTTTTCTGCCCGCGTGGCCCCGGTAACCCTGTATGCCCAGTACACGCTTGTTACCGTTGCGGGGCTCAATGATCAATTACGTATTGTTGCCGCGGCTCTGGCGTGCTATTTCTGTTACCTCGGGCTGCTGATAGTGGCGGTCGGGGGAACGGTAGCGGTGGGCGATAATAGTGGACGGCGGCGGTTTGCCGCTCCGCGTTAATTAAATAATTAAGTAGTACTTTAAGTTACGTAACCAGCGCGAGGGTTACTGTGCGGCGGCGGGATCTTCGGCGGGCACGTACAGGGTATCGAGGGGCTGGAGGATTGGCTGCAGGGCCCAGTCGAAAATGCGGTAGATATAGGGGATGCCCGCGCTGCTCAACTGCACGCTGTCGCCGTTTGGAAAGATATATAAATCTCCCGATTCGCCGCCGTCTAGTTCAAATATACGCAATGTGTAGTTTCTCTGATCCGTCAACTGCAGGGTAACGGATGCGGCCTCGCGGTAGTTGCTGAGCTCCGGGGAGGCGGGGTCGATGAGGGTGAATTCGGCGGCGGCTAACCGTAGCGCGGAGGCGACGACGTTGTTGATTTTGGTGTCATCCAGGGGAGCGGCGGGTGCGGGCATTGACTCCCACGATGCTCCGCTACCGGTGCCGGCGTCGCCGGGCTGACGGACCAGTGTGTAGTTGTCGGTAACTGTTTCGGTTGCGCTGTTGGTAAATATATCGGCCACCAGGGTGTACCTGGAGACATCGTCCAGTGTGATGCCTGTCGGGAGGAGTGCGGTGTCCTGCCAGTACCCGGGGGTTTGGTCGATGTAAAAGTTTAACCCGCTGGATACCTCGTAGACTGTGGCGTTGTCTACTTCCTGTACATACAGGTTGCCTTGTGTGTTTTCAATCCCGATGGCAAAGTCTGCTATGACTTCGCCGGCACTGTTGCGGAGCGTCAGGCGGTTCCGGGTGTCCTCGGCTAAACCGAGTTCGGCGTACCGGGCCGTGTTGTTGGTAACGTTACGGATGCGGCGTGCCTCGGTAACCTCTTCCAGGAGTGTGACAATTTTCTGTCCCTCGGCGGGGATGGGCGTGCCGTCAAGGATAAAATTCCACTCCTGCTCGGCAGCGGTGGTGGTGTCGTCTGTTGCCGGGACGGGTACTGCCTCGCCGACGCGCTGCAGTGCAATGCCGGTGCCGCCGTTGCTGATTTCGACCGTAGTGACGGTGTTTGGTTCAAAGTTACGCAGCAGCTCGCGGGTGCCGCGTGCCAGGGGACTATTCGGCAAGAGAGCAAGTCCTAGTGCCAGTAATATCAGTAGTGCTCCCTCTACGGCGAGCATAATGGTAATTCGTGAACGAAATTGCATAGTTATTTCTCCTTGGTTTTGTTTTGTGCCTGGGTTATTTCGCTGGCCATCCGTTCGTTGCGCCGTCTGTGCAGGAAGATCAGAACGCCGACGACTATTACGATGATCGGCATGACCGTTACGTTAAAGAATGTTGCAAAGCTGGCTACCACGGAGCGCTGCTCGGGCTCCAGGGCGTTGAGCCGTACGTCGCGGTTGCTGCGGGTCCTGATGGACAGCAGATCTGCATCGTTGACCAGCCAGGTCACGGCATCCTGGAAGAAGGTGTAGTTGTAGAAGCTCTGGGTGAACTCGGCAAGTACCCCGATAAAGTCGGTGTCGCCGATAATTATTACCCGCCCGTCGTCAGTAGAGGTGCGGTGCGGGCGGGAGGCAACGGCAGAGGTACTGCCTTCTGCTGATTCAAGCAGTGCCGCCGGGGTCTCGGTGAAGGCGCTGGTGATGGCCCCGTCAATGATTACGCCGACAGAATTTTCCTGTCTGTTGGAGGTGTCGGTTGCGAACTGCAGGGCGGCGGCCTCCTGGGGCTGCGTGTAGAAAGGTGCCTCGGTTACCACCCAGGATTGCGGGGAGCTGGATACCAGGGGGGTTATCCGCTGGTCCGCGGGGTCGATGGGCTCTACCGGGCTGGCCCAGAACAGGTCCAGGCCTGCAAAGCGCGCGGTAATGGGATGATCGGGGTTCACCGAATTCCCCAGCAGGGTTACCCAGTAGGGGTAGGATACAAGCTGCTGCACCACTAAATTGCCGCCGGTCTGCTGCTGAACGGGGACGCGCAGGTTGAATTCATCTGCTACCAGGGATTCCCGCACCCGCACTCCGTATTTTTCGAATACATCATAGACAGGAAGCTCCCCGTATGAGGCGGCAAAAAATGACAGGTCGACGTTGACGTTCACTGCATCGACTGCAAAGAACAGGCGTCCGCCGCTCATCACGTATTGGTCGATATGATAGAGATCGGTCCTATCCAGGGCCCCGGCCCCGAGGACCACTACCGCGGAAAGCTCGTCGCTAATGTCTTCGCCGGGAAACAGCTGCTCGATATCAAAAAGATTGCCGAATTGCTGGGAGATAAACCCGTAGTTCTGCTCCAGGCTCTTGCGGTCGTCGCCAACCATGACCCCGACTACCTGCTGCTCGTTGCGCACCAGGGCCCGGATTGCCGAGCTTAGTTCGTACTCTAACGACGCGGTGTTGATAATAAACGGAATGGTCTCGTTGCGGTCAAGGTACGAGATGACGATGCCGCTGTAGACCGTGGCGACACTTTGCTGGTCTTCCTCGATAACCTGAATCTGCCGTGGAATAACGCCGGCGGCCTCTACATCCTGGGAGACGCCCTCTGCCCCGGGGTCAATGACCTGCACGCGGATTCTACCGCGTGAATAGGCGGCGTACTGGTGAAGAATATCCGCCACCTGTTCGACCTCAACCGCCCGGCTCCGCAGCCGGTCAGAGAGAAAGTAATTAATATATACCTGATCGTCGATCTCCAGGAATAGATTACGGGAGACCTCGGAGATGGAGTTTGCCTTGTCCTCGGTCAAATCAATGCGTGCGAAGAATAATTGACTATTAATTATTACCGTTAGTGCTATCAGTAGTGACAGCAGAATGACGGTAATATTCCGCTTGCGCAGTAGTGATCCGCTCATTATCGTTTCCTCCAGTCCAGTACTTTAATATTCATATACAAAAAGAACCAAATGGTGCTCAGGTAGAAAATCACATCACGGGTATCGATGAGCCCAAGCTCAAAGCTGCGGAAGTGACGCGGCAGCGAGAGGTACTCGAGCACGGCGGCAATGGGCCGCGGTGGGTTCAGGAGTACGTTAACCTGATTGATTAGCGACAAGACCAGCAGAATAATAACCGAAAATATAAACGCAGTAATTTGATTGGATGAGAGTGCAGATATAAACATCCCAATAGAGATAGTAGCGCACCCAACCAGAAATACCCCCAGGTACTGCCCGGCAATTTGCCCAAACTCAAAATCCCCAAGGGGCGACACTAGCAACGGCACGGGCAAACTCAATATCAGCATTATCAGCAGTAAATCGAGCAGGCAGAAAAATTTCCCCAAAACTAAATCACCATCCCGGTAGGGCAGGGTTATCAGCAGCTCCTCGGTACCCAGTTTGCGCTCCTCGGCCCACGAGCGCATTGTCAACGCCGGTATAATAACAATAAACAGCGATGGTATCAGGGCAAAATACGGCCGCAGGTCGGCAATGTTCCGTACCTGAAATTGCTGTATAAAAAACAGCCACATAGCCGTAAAGCCCAGAAAGAAAATTATTACAATATAGGCAACGGCAGAATTAAAATAAGACGCCAACTCTTTTTTACTGAGAACAAATATACGCCATACTCCCAGGCGTACAAATCCCCATAATCTTCCAAACATACTCCGCACTCCAAATATCCCTTAATTTGTCAATCGGACAAAAATGTCCTCAAGCTTTAACTTTGATGGTATCAGGGCCAGCAGCACGTGCCCGTTATCCGCTGCCCACGAAAAAATATGTGCACCGGCGTGTTCGTCCTTATCGGTATGTACCCCGACATCCAACTTGTATATGGTGCCGCTGCTGTCTACCGATTGGACCCCGATCCCGTGTATCGATTGCACCGCCGAAATTTTCTGCACGCCCTTGCGGATATCCGCCTCTTTGACGTTGTCGGCAACGCGCAGCAGTATTTCAAAATTCTGCTCGCCCTTCATCTGACCGGATATCTCGGCGGTGGTCCCGTGTGCCACCAACGCACCTTCGTTAATAATCAGCACCCGGTTACACAGCGCCTCTACCTCTTGCATAACATGCGTAGAGAGGATAACCGTTTTCTCTTTTCCAAGCTTCTGTATCAGGGAACGTATCTCAACAATCTGGTTGGGATCCAACCCGTTTGTCGGTTCGTCAAGTATCAGGATGGGCGGGTCGTGCAGTATGGCCTGAGCCAACCCTACCCGCTGCCGGAACCCCTTCGAGAGCTTGTGAATGGGACGGAACAGCACATCTTTCAGCGCGCATTGCCCAATCACCTTTTTGATTCTCTCTTCGCGGTACTCCGCTTTCAACTTCCGCGCCCGTCCCATAAAGCGCAGATACTCCAGGACCGTCATGTCCTGGTAAATTGGCGCATTCTCGGGCAGATACCCGATCTGCTGTTTAACCGATACCGGGCTCTCGGTGACATCGCTGCCATTAACCATAGCCAACCCGGCACTCGGGTAATGGTAGCAGGTCAACACACGGATCAATGTTGTCTTGCCCGCGCCGTTCGGCCCCAACAGGCCGATAATCTCACCGCTATCGATGGAAAAGCTCACGCCCCGTAGGGCCTCTACGGTGCCGTAATGTTTCTCAATACCTCGTACTTCTATCATTTTTCTTTTAAACTCCAGTAGCTAATACTGTTGCACCTAGTATATCAATCGCGGAAGGGAATGTCAAACTTCTGACCGTCCCGCGCCGCATACGCTTCTGCAAAATGCTTCCGTGCATCATCCTGTAATCGTATAACCTCTCTGTTTGTATATCGTGGACTAAAATGTACCAGTACTAATTTTAGCACATCGCCGCCTATCTTTGCAAGCATACCGGCGTCATCGGCGGTCATATGTCCTTTCTGGTGCGCCACCTCTGCCAGACCTTTTTCGAACATGCCTTCGCATATCAGTAAATCAGAGTGCGCCACATCCCGCGAGAGCTCCACCGACGCCCGGCTATCGGTAACGTAGCTGAATTTCCGCCCGCTCCGCGCCGGCCCCATAACCGCATCAGGACGCACCTCGTCCCCCGCGGGGGTACGGACCGTCCTGCCGTGCTGTAACTCCGACCACAGCTTCCCGCACGGCACCCCCAGGGCCTCGGCTTTTTCGGGAAAAAACTTACCCGCCCGCTCTTTCTCTACGACCGAATACCCGACACACTCCCGCGTATGATCGAGGGGAAACGAACACACCGTGTAATCGTCGGTTTCAAAAACCGTCTGCCGTTTCTTGTAATCGTCTATTTCCTGCACAATAATCTGGTAGTTAATATGCATCTCCAGCACGCGCCTCGCCGTCGCCACATACTCGGCCACCCGCGGGGGCCCGATAACATACAGGGGCTCGGAGCGCTCCACCTGCGACGACAACATCAAAATACCCGGCAGCCCGGTAATGTGATCGGCGTGGGTGTGCGAAATAAATATGGCGCTAATTTTTTTCCACCGCAAACTCAGCGAGCGGATAGAAACCTGAGTACCTTCCCCGCAATCAAAGAGCAACAGCTCGCCGTCGCGGCGCAGCAGCGCCGAGGTCAGGTGGCGGTTTGGCAACGGCATCATGCCCCCGCAGCCAAGAATATAGGCCTCCATTGTCATAGCGCCCCTCGCCCCCGAATCATGTAATAAGTATTGTGACGTCTCTACTACAGTGCTACATCGGCCTGGTAGTCAATTTCGTCAAACCCGAACCCGTGAATGCGTAAAAAGCTGTCACGGTACTCTTGAATATCGGCAACCGCCCCGAGGGTGCTATCGGAAATCTTCTCCCACTGCTCGGCAATCTCCTGCTGGACATCATCCCGCATCTCCCAATCGTCAATACGGATCCGTCCATCACTGTCTACTGCAACTTTCCCGTCGCTGCTGTACAGCCGTTCGCCGAACAACCGGGTCATCTGCTCGATAACATCCTCGTGCAGTCCCTTTTGCTTCATAATCTTAAACAGAATGGCCATATACAACGGCACCACCGGAATAACCGCACTGGCCCGTGTAACCACCGCTTTGTTTACCGACACGTAGGCCTGTCCCCCGATCGCACTCATCTTCTCTGTCAGCGACGCCGCCGTCTTTTCCAGGTGCTCTTTTGCCCGCCCGATAGTACCGTCGCGGTAAATCGGCTGCGTCAGCTTCGGTCCAATGTACGAAAACGCCACATTAACCGCCCCCGCGCCGAGGAGCTTGCGCTCAATCAGTGCCTCGGTCCACAGCTGCCAATCCTCGCCCCCCATGACCTTAACGGTAGCCGCCGCCTCTTCGTCCGTGGCCGGCTCAATGGTTACCGACTTCAGCTCTTCCGAGAACGGATCGAGGGATTGCGCACTGTAGGTCTCCCCGATGGGTTTGAGCACCGACCGGTAGGCCTCTCCGCTCCGTGGATCTGTACGCAGCCCGGATGCCAGGCTGTAAATCACCGCATCCACCGGTCCAAGTTTGGCCACTGCGTCCAGGACGGCCTCGCGGTGCTCGTCACTAAAGGCATCGCCAATCAGCGTCTGTGCCGTCATACCGGCTTCGTTCGACAGCCGGTCAAACTCTTCGCTGCTGTACCACCCCGGGGTTGCCGGGCGCTTCTCGGTCGCCGGTTTTTCAAACGCAACCCCAATGGTCTGCGCCCCGTAGCCAAACGCCGCCACAATACGCGCCGCCAGCCCGTAGCCCGTCGATGAACCAATCACCAACACCCGCTTCGGCCCCGCGGTAAATTTCTCTTTGTGCGCACGCACATACTCAATTTGCTTCTCCACCAGCAGCCGTGCCCCCTGGGGGTGCGCGTTGAGGCAGATATTATTTCGAATCATCGGTTTTAAAATCATAGTCACAATTCTAGCATAGAAAAAAAAGGATGACAAGAGTATTTGGGCGCCCCCGTCGTGCGCCGCTGCGCGCCGCCCGCCGGTCGGCGTGCTCAGGGCTCGGCCGCCGCGCGCTATGTAGTAAGGATACCGCTGGGAACTCCGCGGCGTCTGGCGCGCGCAAAGGCGCACGCCACCCTTCCCATGCCTGGCGCAAAGTAACGCTGCCGTGCGTGCTATCCTTTCTGCTGCCCGTAAAACAGCTGCCGCCCGTGCCGGTAGTGCCACGGGAGGGCACGGCGTTCAATACCCACTACTATTGCAAACAGGATAATGCTCACCACAGAGCATGTCAGCATGCCCGCAAAGACTTCGTCGGTACGGAGTGCGTTTTTGGCACGGAGCAGGTAGACCCCGATGCCGCTGCTGCCTCCGACCCACTCCCCGATGGTGGCGGCAATGAGCGCATAGGCAGCCGCGACGCGGATGCCGCTAAACAGCGCGGGCAGGGCCGCGGGGAAGCGGGCGTAGCGCCAGATTTGCCACCGCGAGGCGTGCAGGACACGGAGCTGGGCAACATACGCCCGCGGGGTATTGGCAAGTCCCTGCACGAGGGCGACGGTGATGGGGAAAAAACAAAACAGAATAGTGATGAGCAGCGTCGACGGACGCCCGAAGCCGAACCAGATAATAATTAACGGAGCCACGGCTAAAATCTGCACGGTCTGCGATAGAAATATTAACGGATAACAGGCGCGGCGGAACAGCGGGTACATATCCATACCCAGGGCGGTTACTATAGAGATACCAAGCGCTGCGCCCAACCCGACAAGCGCCGCCGCTGTCGTCTCCAGTATTGCCGGTACCAGCCGGGCACGGGTCGCCCACGCCGCCCCCAGGACCTCCGCGGGGGTTGGGAGGATAAACCCCGGAAAGTCAAACACCCGTACTGCCCCGATCCACGCCGCTATCAGGGCGGCTATCACCCCCAGGGGGGGGAGCAGGGTGGTCAGTCTATTATATGTACGCATCGTGTCAGTATAGCATGCTACTCTATATATTATATTGGCACAGCACAGCTCTTTTGTGCGGCGCATGCTTTACAGATGCGACCGGGGGTAGCGTCTGCTTGTTGGCGCCGCCTCTGCGGCGCATTAGGAATTGCTATATCCGTTTGTGACTTAATATATTTGCAGCAGCGACCGGGGGTAGCGTCTGCTTGTTGGCGCCGCCTCTGCGGCGCATTAGGAATTGCTATATCCGTTTGCGACTTAATATCTTTACAACTGCGACCGGGGGTAGTGGAATAATTTTAGCCCATTTAGGGCGAGCGTTAGTGAGCCCGTTAAAAATGGGCGTTAAAAAATTATGGAGCGAGGGGGCTGGAAGCCCCCTCCTGAAATATCTCGCGTACACGTCTTGACAGCGTAGGCGTATTGCAAGATACTACGGGTATGAATATGCGTAATAATTTTCGAACTATGTGGGTAACAGTTGGGCTGGTTGCTGTAGTGCTTTTGAGTGTCCAGTGTACCGACGATACGGGGCTGCTGGTTCCTGATGATGTGCCAGTCGGGAGCGCACACCATTTTTTTCGTAACCATAAATTGACGTGGCAGGATACGTTTGACGGTACGACCCTGGATGCTTCGGTGTGGCGCTATGACACCGATGCCGCGGGCAACAGAGAGGGTTGGGGGAATCAGGAACTTCAGTACTATACCGCCAATAATGCTACGGTTGCCAATGGGTCGCTGACTATTGAGGCGCGGCGGGAATCGATGGGCGGGAAGAGCTATACCTCATCACGGATCCATACCCACGGGACGCGGGCGTTCCAGTATGGGATTATTGAGGCGCAGTTGCGTATGCCCAGCGGGACTAACGGGCGCCCTGACCCCGGTATATTTCCGGCATTTTGGCTGCTCGGTGATAATTTCAACGGATGGGGGCACGGGGCGTACGGGGGCGATACCTCGTGGCCGCAATCTGGTGAGATAGATGTTGCCGAGGTACTTGGGGCTGGTGGGAGTTTGTATAAGATTTTCGGTACGGCACATTGGCATGAGCCGGTGTCTGCAAACTGCCTATACGAAATCTACGGTACAGGGCAGTGCAGCGGACCGACCGTCCATAGTGTAGATTCGAGCACTATCTACAGCGACCCGCATATTTACACCATAGTGTGGAACGAGAATACCATTACCTGGTATTTTGACTATAAGCAGTATGCTGTCTTGGATATCCGCGGCAGTCAGTACGACGAATTCCGCGAAGAATTTTTTGTTTTGTTTAATTTTGCGGTTGGGGGGAACCCCGCTGGGAACCCGGTTCCGGGGAATTACCCGCAGAGTATGGTGGTGGATTGGGTACGGCATTACTGTTCAACCGATTCCACTGGGGCGTGCATCTACCCGCCGACTATCAACACACCAACCGCCAATGATGTTTTGCCTGTTGGGAGTGCACACCAGGTTTTTGATAATCACAAGCTGACGTGGCAAGATGCTTTTGAGGGCACGAGTTTAGATACTTCGGTATGGCGGTATGATACCGATGCTGGCGGCAACAGTCAGGGGTGGGGGAATGGTGAACTGCAGTTTTATACCAATAAGAATGCTACGGTTGCCAACGGGTCGCTGACCATTGAGGCGCGGCGGGAGTCAATGGGCGGGAAGGGCTATACCTCTTCGCGGATCCATACCCATGGGGCGCAGGCGTTCCAGTATGGGATTATTGAGGCGCAGCTGCGCATGCCCAGCGGGACTAACGGGCAGCCCGATCCTGGTATATTTCCGGCATTTTGGCTGCTCGGTGATAATTTTAACGGATGGGGGCACGGGGCGTACGGGGGCGATACCTCGTGGCCGCAATCTGGTGAGATAGATGTTGCCGAGGTCCTTGGGTCCAGTGGGAGTTTAAATAAGATTTTCGGTACGGCGCACTGGCATGAGCCGACGCGTTCAAATTGCCTGTACTCAAGTTTCAGTACGGCGCATTGCAGCGGACCGATGGTCCATAGTATAGGATCAAATACTATCTACAGTCAGCCGCATATTTACAGCATAGTGTGGAATCAGGATACTATTACCTGGTATTTTGACCATACACAGTATGCCACCCTGGATATCCGCGGCAGTCAGTACGACGAATTCCGCGAAGAATTTTTTATATTGCTTAACTTTGCGGTTGGCGGGAACCCGGCTGGGAATCCGGTTCCGGGGAATTACCCGCAGCGCATGGTGGTGGACTGGGTGCGGCACTATTGCCCTACCGATTCTACCGGCGCGTGTACCAGTACGCCGACTGTCAGCACACCTCAAGAGAGTTGCGCGAAGGCGGCGTCGCAAAGTTGTCCGACCGGGACGCTCGCATGGGTGTACGGGGACTGCAGTAGTACGGCGACGACTATCAGTAATTTAGAACAACAGGAGGCCACGGACGGTACCGTGACCGTGAGCACAAATGCCAACAAGGGCGCGCTTGGTACCGCGGGGTCGCTCTCTGTTGCTCGCAGCGGGGGCGTCTTCGGGGGCGCGGGGTGGAAGAAGAGTTCAGGGAATTCTGCCGAAGATCTTTCGGGGTACACTAATTTGCACTTTTCGTATTGCCTGGAGTCGGGGGTGTCTACCAGTAGCGCGCCGTTCTTTGTGAAAGTAGAGAGCTCGTCGTCCAGCTGTAACGAGTATACGCCGACGGGGTTGGTGGCTGACGGGACGTGGAAAGAGGTGAGTGTGCCGGTTAGCACCCTGTTTGGTGCAAGCAATGGCGGCCCGTGTACCACGGCGCCGTCGTCGGCCAGTGTTGATGTGCCGTTTTATCTCTTTTTGACAGGGGACGGCAGCGTGAATGTTGACGAGATTTACTATAAATGAGTACTGGTCAGCGCTGGCTGCCGGGCGTGGGCGCGCGGGCATAGCGGGACCGCGGTGACGGCGAGACGAGATAGTTTTGTATTAGAGCATGGGGTGCGCGGTTGCTTTTGACAGCATGCGCGCGCTGGAGGGTACTTCGGGTACATATGCGTATTAATTTCCGAACCGTGCGGGTAACGGTTGGGCTGGTTACTGTCTTGTTTTTAAATGCCCAGTGTACAGACGGGGAAGCGTTGCTGGTCTCTGATGATGTACCTATTGGGAGCGCGCACCAATTTTTTGATAATCACAAGCTGGCGTGGCAGGATACGTTTGACGGCACGGCCCTGGATACCTCGGTGTGGCGGTATGATACCGATGCACGCGGCAATCGTGTCGGGTGGGGGAATAATGAGCGGCAGTTTTATACTACCAATAACGCAACGGTTGCCAACGGGTCGCTGACCATTGAGGCGCGGCGGGAATCGATGGGCGGGAAGCACTATACCTCTTCGCGGATCCATACCCACGGGGGACGGGCGTTCCAGTATGGGGTTATTGAGGCGCAGATGCGTATGCCCAGCGGGGCCGACGGGCAGCCCGATCCTGCTGTATTTCCGGCATTCTGGCTACTCGGCGATAATTTTGACGGATGGGGGCACGATCAATACGGGGGCGATACCCCGTGGCCGCAGTCTGGCGAGATAGACATTGCCGAGGTCCTGGGGAACGTAGGGTTGTTTAAGATTTTCGGTTCGGCGCACTGGCATGAGCCGACGCTCTCGAATTGTACCGGGACAGGGTACCGGAGCTTCGCCCCATCCCAAGGGCATTGCTCCGGGCCGCCCGATCATGATGTGGAGTCAGGGACCATCTACAGCGACCCGCATATTTACACCATAGTGTGGAACCAGGATACCATTACCTGGTATTTTGACTATACCCAGTATGCTGTCCTCGATATCCGCGGCAGCCAATACGACGAATTCCGCGAAGAATTTTTCATCTTGCTTAATTTTGCAATTGCGAGGAATCCCGCGCATCCCCCGGTTCCAGAGAATTACCCGCAGCGTATGGTGGTGGATTGGGTGCGGCACTATTGTCCTACCGATCCTGTCACTGGGGCGTGCACCACTGCGCCGACCGACAACACGCCCCAAACGAGCTGCGCGAAAGCGGCGGCGCTGAGCTGTCCCGCGGGGTCGCCCGGGTGGGTGTATGGGGATTGCAGGAATAGCGCGGGGAGGGTGATCAGCAATCTAACACAAGGGCAGGCCACAAATGCCGCGGTGGATGTACGTATAAATAACAACAAAGGCGCGTTTGGTACCGTGCGGTCGCTGAGTATTACCCGGAGCGGGGGTACCTACGGGGGCGCGGGGTGGCAGAAGAGCGGAGGCGCTGCCGCCGAGGATCTTTCGGGATACACTAATTTGCACTTTTCGTACTGCCTGGAACCGGGGGTGTCTACCAGTGACGCTCCGTTCTTTGTGAAGGTAGAGAGCTCGTCGTCCAGCTGTAACGAGTATACGCCGACAGGGCTGGTGGCGGATGGGACGTGGCGCGAGATGAGTGTGCCGGTGAGCACCCTGTTTGGAGCAAGTAACGGGGGGCAGTGTACCACGGCGCCGTCGCCGTCCAGTGCGAACGTGCCGTTTTATCTCTTTTTGACCCGGGATGTCGGCGTGAACATTGACGAGATTTACTACCAGTAGTTTGCCGCAGCGTAAATAAAATTCTAAAAACCTATTGCATGCCTGTTCACAGTCATGCTAGTATACGGAATGGAATATTTTAAATTATTGTCTAATAGTGCAATAGTAAGGACATTAGTAATTGTTCTGGCTATCGGCACGTTGCTTATTGGATGTGCACGGCAGGATGACAGCGGGTACGCTGCCTTTGATCCTGACCAGGAGTACACCGTTACTATGGGAGTATATGGGGACCTGGAGGCCGCCTATACCGAAGTTTTTAACTCTGCTGAGTTTCAGGCGCTTTATCCGAATATTACGATAGAGTTCCAATCTAGTGATTTCAATGGTCATCACAATCGTTTGACGACGATCCTTGCGGCCAATGAAATTTCTAACGACATCGAGGCCCTTGAGGTGGCGTTCATTGCCCGCTTCGTAGAGGGCGATGCATTGCGCGACCTGACAGCCGAGCCGTTTAACGGACAAGAGGTTGTTGATGATGTTGTATCGTTTGCAATTTCAAATGCAACGACAACTGATGGTAAATTAGTTGCCATGCCGGTAGACGTTGCCCCGATGGTACTGTTCTACCGTGAAGGCATTGTGCAAGAGGCCGGTGTTGATCCGGCAGTTTTGTCTAACCTGAACAGCTGGGAAGAGTACATTGAGGTTGGGCGGCAGTTGACCCGCGACCTCGATAACGACGGCAAAGCCGACAGGTATGCCATGCCGCACGCTTCTGATGTAGCGTTGGCACCGCTGAATGGCGGAAAGGCCGGGTGGTTTGACGCCGCGGGGACGCCGTTTCAACCGGAGGCGCGGTTTCTGCGCAGCCTTGATCTGGTTAAGAAAGTACGCGACTCCGGCATTGATGCCGATTTAGGCGCGTGGTCCGGTCCGTGGGTTGAGTCGTTTAGCAACGGTACGGTGGCGAGTATAGCCATCGGGGCGTGGTTTGGCGGCGCACTGCGCACGTGGATTGCACCGGATGTAACCGATTGGCGGGTAGCACCGCTCCCGGGGAACGAGCTCTCCTCGTTTGGCGGCACATATCTGTCTATACCCAACACGGTACAGGAAGATCGCCTGGCGGCTGCGTGGGAGGTATTGAAATACCTGACCTCCAGCCCCGATGCACAGTTGACAACATTCCGGACCATTGATGCCTTTCCGGCGGTTGAGTCCCTGTATGACAATGCGATCATCGACGAACCAGTTGAGTACTTTGGTAACCAGAAGGTGCGGCAGCTCTTTGCAGAGATAGCCCGGAATATTCCGGATAATATGGTGCACGAGTATGATGCGCTCGCCGGCAGTATTTGGGGGAACTCAATTACCGAGGTAATCGTTGGCGGGTTGTCAATTGACGAAGCTTACAAACAGGCAAGCGAGCAGGTAGCGGCGGCAGTGCAGTAGCACTGCGCCACGCCCGCGCGGTGCCCCCGGTCAATGATGTAATGAGGTAAACAATGAAAATAACTACTGCGTTATCTAATATCACCGGCAAGACATTGGTGTATTTCTTTCTCTCGGTGTTCTTGCTGATATTTGCGTTTCCGTTTTATTATGTGTTTATATTATCAACACTGAATAACCAGGAGTTGTTTTCTACAACGCCGGCGCTGTTTTTTTCAAACAGCTTTGTTGATAACTATCGGGAACTATTTGGTCAATTGGACTACTGGCGGAACTATTTTAATAGCGCCGCCATCGCCATATTGGCGACGATCGGCACCATCTTTTTTTGCACGATGGGCGGATTTGCTTTTGCCAAGTATGAGTTCAAAGGGAAGCGGCTTATCTTTGCCCTGCTGTTGGCGACGCTGGCCATTCCGCCGTTCTTAAATATAATTCCGTTCTTTAAGATGATGGTGCGCTTTGGGTGGTACAACACGTGGCTGCCGCTTATTGTCCCGGGGGTTGCCAATGCGTTTGGTATATTCCTGATGAGTCAATATATACGCGGGTCGGTGCCCTCAGAGCTAATGGATGCCTGTCGGATCGATGGGCTGAGTGAGTTTGGTATTCTTATGCGCATGGTGTTTCCGATGGCGCGCGCGGGTATATCGGTACTGGGGATCGTTACTTTTATCGGTTCGTGGAACAATTTCCTGGGTGCATTGATACTGCTTCCGGATTTGGAAAAGACAACTATCCCGGTGGCACTCTCGAGTTTATCGGGGAGGCAGCAGGGGAACTTTGGCGGCATCTTTGTTGGCACGGCCCTGGCGCTGCTGCCGTTGATAATTATCTTTGTGTTTTTCTCGAAACGGATAATTGCTGATATTAGCGCAGGAAGCGTAAAGGGGTAACGGGTATGAGTAACATGCTGCAGGAAAATGTAGGTATTGGGCGGCGGTTAGCAAACCTGCTGTTCCGCAAAGAAAATGCCCCGTATGTATTCGTTAGCCCGTTCTTTATTCTATTTGCGATATTCGGTATTTACCCGATAGGGTATTCGATTACCCTCTCTTTCTTTGAGTGGAAATTGAGCGGGGCGGCACCGGAATTTATCGGGTTGACCAACTATATTAATTTATTCACGAAAGATCCGTTTTTTCTCCGCTCGCTGTACAACACCATCATTCTGTTGGTGTTCGGCTCAGTGCTGCAGCACGCCTTTGCTATTCCGCTGGCAATTTTGCTGAATAACAAACTGCTGCGCGGACGGGAGTTCTTTAAGGCAATTTACTTTTTACCGTATATCACCAGCACCGTATCGATAGTTCTGATATTCAGTCAGCTCTTTGACCAGCGGTCGGGGTGGCTGAACTATCTGTTAATTGAGGTGTTCGGGCGCGAAGAGGGCGTGGGGTGGTTGACCGAACCATCGGCAATCAAGGCCGCGCTGTCTATTATGCTGAACTGGAAATTTATTGGGTGGAATACGGTAATCTACCTGGCAGGACTGCAGAATATTCCCCTGTCGCTATACGAGGCGGCGCGGGTAGATGGCGCCGGACTGATACGCCGTCACATCAGCATTACGCTGCCGTTACTGTTGCCGATTATCTTTTTCGGCGTCACGCTGAGTATTATTGGCGGCATGCAGATTTTTGACGAACCGTTTATTTTACTGAACGGCTACGAAGGCCTTGGGGGACCGGGCAATTCCGGGCTGACTACTGCTTTCTATCTGTTGTATACGGCCTTTAATGTTGGACGGCTGGGCAAGGCCAGTGCTATTGCATGGCTGTTGTTTGTAGTGATTATTATTCTGACCATGATTAACCGCTTTGTGGTTAATCGTTTTGAGAAGTAATACCTGAAGGAGGTAATGAGATGACGATACGGAATATTTTTAGCTGGCATCGGAGGAGAGACAGTGGTGTATCTACTGTCCGTGTAGCCCGTGCCGTTGCACTTGGCGCCGCAGTGGTGCTGTTCCTTGCGCCCACGGCGCTTTTCGGACAGAGCGCAGGCGAGCTCATTGAGCTGCGCAGCAGCCAATCCCTGGCGAATGCGGTTTACCTGGATACGAACGCATCCCCTGAGGAGCGGGCCGCCGACCTGGTGCGGCGCATGACTTTGGCGGAGAAGCTTGGACAGATGACGCTGGTGGCGCGGGACTTCCTGATAACCCCGGAGCATATCTCCGGGTACCACCTTGGCGGGCTGCTGAGCGGCGGCGGGTCGAGCCCAAAGCCCAACATCCCTGAGCGCTGGGCGCACATGATTGGAGAGTACCAGGAAGAGGCGCAATCTACCCTGTTGGGTGTTCCGCTCCTGTATGGCACCGATGCCGTGCACGGGCACGGTAATCTCCATAATGCTACTATCTTTCCGCACCACATCGGCATGGGGGCAGCCAATGACCCCGACCTTATGCGCAGAGCCGCCGCGGTTACCGCCCGCGAAATGGCGGCAAGCGGTACTAATTGGAACTACAGCCCGGCAATCTCGGTGCCGCAGGATATCCGCTGGGGACGCACCTACGAGGGGTTCTCCAGCGATCCTGGTATTGTAAGCGAACTGGGAGCCGCCGAGATACGCGGGCTGCAGGAATCCAATTTGCCGATTGTGGCCACCGCAAAACATTACGTCGCCGACGGCGGCACCCGCGGGGGCCGGGACCGGGGCAATGCCGTCATAAACGACGAGGTGCTGCAGAACATACACCTCTACCCCTACCTCGATGCCATAGAGGCCGATGTCGGGGTAATTATGGCCTCGTACAGCAGCGTAAATTCCGTCAAGATGCACGCCCACAAGACACTCATCAACGAACACCTGAAGGGCGAGTTGGCCTTTTCCGGGTTCATTGTGTCGGATTGGGATGCGCTGGAAGAGCTTGACGGCGAGCTGGTCGACCAGGTTGCCGTCTCTATTAACGCCGGGGTCGATATGGTTATGGTTCCCGACGAGTATGTGGAATTCCTAGACGCGCTGTCACAGGCAGTCGCCGGCGACCGAATATCCGCAGAGAGAATCGACGAGGCCGTCTACCGCATTTTGTTAGTAAAGTTTGCCTACGGGATCTTTGATGACCCCCTGGGGGACGTAGGCCTTGCCGGACAGGTCGGCTCCGAGGAACACCGCGCCGTTGCCCGCGAGGCAGTGGGGAAGTCGCTGGTGCTGCTCAAAAATCAAGACAGCGTGTTGCCGTTTGACAACAGTGTCCGCCGCATCCTGGTTGCCGGAGAGTGGAGTGATGATATCGGGGCGCAATCCGGCGGGTGGACCATCGAGTGGCAGGGGAAACTGGGCGAGATAACCGAAGGCACCACAATACTAGAGGGAATCCGCCAACGCGCAGGCGGCGCACGCGTAGATTACGCAAGCAATGCCGCAGAGATACGCGCGCTTGCTGACAACCGGTACGACAGAATTGTGGTAGTAGCCGGAGAGCGCCCGTACGCCGAGGGAGTGGGGGACAACCAGTTTCCAACTCTGAGCAACGTACATGCAAACCTGGTGAAGGCCGCAGCAGAAATAGATGCCCCCGTGGTGACAATTATTGTCAGCGGCAGGCCGTTGTTGATCGACAACATCATGGAAGCCAGTGATGCGGTGGTTGCCGCGTGGCTCCCCGGGACCGAGGGCGCAGGCGTCAGCGATGTCCTGTGGAACGACCGCGGGTTCACCGGCACATTACCATTTGCCTGGCCGTCGGAGATTGATCCGCGGTCATTTGTGCATGGACGCGGCGAACCGCTGTTTGCACGCGGGTTCGGGCTACAGTATTAGGATTCGTCTTGTTCGCGAGGCCGTGACTCGTCTGGCCCGCGTTCGCGGGGCCCCCGTGACTCGTATTGCGGGCGGGGCGGTCTTTGCGTTGACTTTTTTATATCCTGCATGAATTCTCTGCTGCTGTTGAGGTTGTCCAAAAAGTCGTCCAAATCTTCCTCGTAGACAAAGAGCTCGTTGCGGATAAATTCGCCGTCGGGCTTCCGCGTCGATTCGGCAATGGTTAAAAATAATGACCCCGCCCGATCTTGTTTCAGATTAAAAAAATAGTGCCGTATGCCGCGCGCGGACGTCAGCCGGGTTGTGTGTAATTCTCCGCGATTAGCCATCTGTTTGTTCCATAATAAAAGAGAGTATATCACACTACCGCGCGATGTGTTTAAGAGAGAGAGCGGTTCTCTATTCAAGATTCAAGTTCGAAAGTGCTGCCCCATAGTTGGTTGATAATAAACCGCAGACGGATCTCCATTACCTGGTACGAGAAATAACCAAGCGCCACCTTGTAGTTACACTTAATCATCTCCTCTCTCCGCTTGGGGTTCTGGAGCAAATCGGCAATATCCGCAATGGTCTTCTTGGAGATAAAGTTATCGAACTCAACCACATCAAACCCCAGGGGCTTGATATCCTGCGAATAGGTAGAGTAGTTGTTCACCACAATCGGACACCCGAAGTAAATCGCTTCCAGGAACGCATTCCCAAACCCCTCGTAGATAGAGGGATAGGTGACAATATCGGCATACGGGTAGACATCGTCCAGACTGTAAATTTTCTGATTATCCTTACCCCCCACGCGTCCGGTCCCGCGTCCCTCTCCGATGCGTTCGCTCTCAAAAATGGCGTCAACATTCAGGAGTTCCGCGTATTCCTGCAGCCGCACCTGGTACTCAAACCCCTCATCCCCGGAGGCATGCGAGATAAGCAGCTTCGGTTTACTTTCAGGCATGTACTGCTTCAGCCGCGCCACCAACTCGATGGCATGCTCAATACCTTTGCGCTGCACCACCCGCGTCGGCTGCAGGAAAAACGTCTCGTCTTCGGCAATCCCAAGCACCTCACGGACATCACTGTTGTACTCGTCACGTCCTTGCGGGGCTTCTTCAAACGGCATAACGTTAGGAATAACCGTGGCGACAATCCCGGTCCGCACCGCTAAGTCGTAGCGCGCCTGCGTGTTAATAACCGTATGGGTAATGTTCGGCAGGTTGGGCGGGTAGCACGAATGCAGAATATCGGTCACCGAATTTCTCAAAAACCGCTTGCGCTCCCAATAGAAATCGTGATGATGGGCCACGCACTTCATGCCAGTTTCTGCCAAAAATTCGGTCAGCGCCATCCCCAGGGGTAGGTTCAGGGGTATGGTCAGGATATTCTCTGCCAACAGCATCGAAATATCAAAGCGCTCGACAAATTCATACAGTATCGCCTTGATGCGGTTCCGGATTTCGTGCAGCCGCACGGTAACCTCCTGGTTCCGTGTCTGCAGGGAGTTAAAGGCGATGTTATGAATTTCCTGAATGGTCGGATCTTTGAATTGCAAAATCGGCTCAAGCATCGACCGCTCTTCCGGCGTATCGAGCTCACCCGCCAGGTAGTAGCAATCCCATCCCAACCGCTCCAGTACCGTTACCCACTTACTGGTCTCCAGCGAAACCCCGTCGGTCCCCGCCAGTCGAAACGACACACACCCTACGTTTTTTTTAATCCCCATGTTACTTCCCCGCCCGTTCGACGTATTCCAGACTCTGTGTATTGATAATAATGTTGTCGCCCTGCTTGATAAACAGCGGCACTTTAACCTCAATCCCATTTTGAATCTGCACCACCTTGGTGGCACCGCTGACCGTGTTGCCTTTCTGCGCAGCCTCGGCAACCAGCACCTCAAAACTCATCTTCGGGGCAATATCGATATCAATAACGGTATCGTTCCAGCTGATAAGCTTATACGATTCGCCCTCTTTGAGCAGCTTACCCCGTTCGCCAATGGCCTCCCCGGGTACCTCCATCTGGTCGTAATCCTGAGTGTTCATGCACACATAATTGGTACCGTCGCTGTACAGGAACTGCACCTCAATTTTCTCTACCGACGCCTCTTCCACCGCCGCCTCCGAAGAGAGCGTCTCGCGCAGCACCGCCCCGCCCACACAATTTCTCAACTTCAACCGCACAAACGCCCCGCCCTTACCGGGCTTCACAAACTCGCGCTCAATCACCTCCATCGGTTGCCCGTTCATCAATACGTGATCGCCTTTATCTAAACTATTTGCTTTTGCCATATTCCCAATATCCTACCCTAAAGGCACCATAATGCCAATACATACATATCGGTAATTTTTTTCTCTGTTATTAGGGATTATAGGGCCCGCCCTGAGCTTGTCGAAGCTTGCCCTGAGCTTGTCGAAGGGGGCGCTACCCCCGCGTGCACGCTGCTAGCGCAGCGTACCCACGGGGGTCGGCGTGCTCAGGGCTCGGCCGCCGCGCGGGCAGTGGTAAAGATACTGTTGGGAAAACTCCGCGGCGTCTGGCGGGTGCAAAGGCACCCGCCACCCTTCCCATGCCTAGCGCGCGGAATTTGCTATCTGTTTTGTATTCTTGACATTGGTTTTTGTTTATTATACTATTAGTAATATGAATGCTTCGCAAAAAGCGATTAAGGATTTGCTGGCTGGTGTGCATAACGAGCGGCTGCGTGCTAAAACTGCCATATCCGGTTTATTGAAAGCAGCACATCCAGTAGCAGAAAAACTACGTGAACACCGCATTAAGGCGGATCAAAAGCAGGGGCGTTTTGATATTTTTGACGAGATGCTGTTTAGATTGCGCGAGGGAAGAGAGGAGAATTTTCACAGCGACATTATCGCCTATCTGCTGAGCCCCGATAAAGCACATTCGCTGGGAAACGAACCGCTTTTCCTGTTTATCGATTTACTAAATGCGGCTGGAAAAAATAAAACGTACCATGAAAGCTCTACTGATTTTGACCTGATAGACCGCACCGCCTTTAACGGCGCCGTCATAGAACGAGAGCCGGGACGTATTGATATTCTGATTACCAATCAAAGTACCAATGAATGTATCATCATTGAAAATAAAATAAATTGGGCAGGTGACCAGGGACGACAACTGGAGAGATATTATCAAAAAATGCAGAAATCAGGACATGCCGTTAGAGCAGTTGTGTATATTACCCCAGATGCTGCCAACAAGCGTCCCACGGAACAATCGCTGGGTGACTCAGCGGATGAAATAAAACAGAAACTAATTATTCTGCCCGCCTACCCGGATGCAGAGGGCGATACCATCAATTTGAACTATGGATGGGTGGCAGCATTAGTGGAATATGTTGCTAAGGAATTAAATGATTTGGACTTGCTGTCGTTTTTGCGGCAGTATTTTATATTTTTAGAAAAAAGGCGAGGAGAATTTATGAGTGAACAGATAGCGAAAGATCTGAGAGATTTATTTAGTACCGGTGGTACTTTTGATGCTGCCTCTTTTGAGGCTGCGCGGACAGTGTATAAACATTATCCAGAGGCAATGCAGGAATTTGTGTTGAGCGAACTGAATGCAAAACTAAAAGAGGGGAGTAAGCAACAAAAAGAATTATTGGAATTAAGACCAAACAAATACAAGCGCAGTTGTGTATTTTTTAATTTCTTTATCAAAAAAGGGGAGCAGGAGTATCGCATGGGAGTTGACCTATATGAACGTGACTGGTATAAAAATTTCTCTATAGAAATATTCTGTAGAGAGGGTTCGATGGATGTTGGTGATATAAGAGAAATTATTGCACCCATGAATGTCCCGACTGAAATACATGGAAGCCGCGTTCATATTTACGGATGGAATGGTATCTCTGTAGATGAAAAAGGTGCGGAGGGATTGTTTGATACCACCGTCAATGTGTTGAAAGCGATTATATCATATGCCGACTCAATTAAACCAAATTAGATTGATAGAATAACTGATGATAGTTTGATTTCATAGAAAGGAGATTCTGATGGATATTAGTAGAGTTAAAAATCTTGTATTCGGCGAAGTTAATAAACATGCCAAAGAAATGATAGAGAGACAGTATCAAAATAAAGCATATAAATTTTCTGTTGCTGAATTAAATGATGGTACTTTAGAAGATACGATTACCTATGATGAGTATAATCATTGGCCTGCTGTGTATGCCTTTTTTTGACACAAAAGGGAAAGTGCAGTATATTGGCAAGGCATATTACGATGTTTGGCGTCGTCCACATGCGCACGTCAGGGATAATGACATCCCTGATGATTGGACAATTTTGGTGCTGTATGGAAAGTTATGGATCTACAGTCACGAATGGGCTGAGAGTGAATTGCACGACAAGTTCCCCAATGCGAAACATTGGGATTAATAATTTTCTTATAAAAATATTTTAGCAACCGAGGGGGTGTACACCCTCAAACACATATAGGAATTAACCCCCCGCCAGATATGGCATAAAAAAGGCGTTTGCCGGTATCCTTGAATTAGCAAAAAGGCAAGGAGAGGCAAACGCCCATGAGTAGTATACATTTTATTCCCCATGTTTACAAAAAAGCATGGAATGGATTTGCAGGTAAACCCGAGTTATCAATCGAAGCTGCGATCAGATCACACGGGATATCTATTTGGAGAGACCTCTGTGGAAGCGGTAACCTATCTTCGCAGCATGCATTGGCCCATGTAATAAAACTCTTTGGATACTCAGAGAGCTATTGGTATTTCTGGAGAAAGCGGTTTAATGCCTACGGTGAGAGCGGGTTAGAGAACAAAAGCAGGCGCCCGCGCCGTGTACGAAAAAATACCTGGGACCCAGGTATTGTCCATCGTATTGCCGTGTTACGCAATCACCCCGATACATGCTGCTGGGGAGCAGAGAAACTGTGGTGTCAGTTACGCCGGGAAGGCCGTACCCCGCCCTCTGTTGCTACCATTGAGCGCATCATCGCGTATCTTAAGAAAACAAAACAGATTGTCCCAATTCCCGGGGCGAAACGTAAGAAAAACAAAGGAGCTGCCTTCTCCCGGCCGCATGCCGACCGGTATAAGAGAATCGACCATGGGAAGCTCTCGCGGATACAAATAGATGTAGATTACTATTGTATTTCCGGCTTTCGGTTTTATCATTTTACCGCCGTCCATACTCCTACCCGGTACGCATGGGTGAAAGTATATTCTGCGGTAAGTTCCCGGTGCGCTACTGATTTCTTGATGCACGTATTAGGAAATATTCCAACAGGGATAGTGGTTGATGCCATCCAGGTAGATGGCGGGGGTGAGTTTCGAAAATCTTTTGAAGCGCGGTGTAATGAGCTTTCGCTGCAATTACTAGTCAACCACCCGCATACTCCAAAACAGAATGCGTTTGTAGAGCGCCTGCACCGCACTATTGATGAGGAGTTTTATCAAACCCGAGGTATCCCCAGTGATATTGCCGGGATAAACGAGGAATTACATGATTGGATACCGGTGTATAACGAACATCGGCCGCATGCAGGGATTGGGTTCCTAACCCCTTGCGAAAAGATAGCCGAAACTGCTAGACTATCCAGACAAGGGTACGGGTAGTGTCTTGGGGGGGAAAATTCCAAGATGTATTGAGGTTGTACAGGGGGTTGCAATTCATTTGGCGTTTTGATATAATACTGATATCACGCGGTTGGTAATTACCAGTTGTGTTGTTTTCACCCAAGACCGGGTGTTTTATTTAATGGCGGTCTTCTATGCCCCCGCATAGAGGCCGCCGTTTGATATTAACAGGGAGCATGCGAATTGTGGTCCCTGGTACGAAATACTACATCGTGGCCGCAACTACTCCCTCGTGGGAGACGCAAGCTTCACAGAGGCGACCGGGGGTAGCGGAAGACGGCGAGGGCGGCGGCGGGCGAGCGGGAGTGAGCCCGTACCCACGCGGAGCGTGGGTAGCCGTCCGGTGGGGCGCGCAGCGCACCACGCCGGCTGCAGCGAGGGGGGCGGAGCCCCCCCCTCTCCACACTCTATTTGACACCCACCCCGCATGTATGCTATACTGTAATAAATTGACAATAGGTAATTAGAGTATGGCGGGTACTGGGAAAGTGAATAAGAGCACAGCGTTGGAGATGTATGAAACCATGTGGCGTATCCGGGCGTTTGAGACGAAGGTTGCTTATTTTTTCAGCCGTGGGCTTATCCACGGGACCACGCACCTGTATGTCGGGGAAGAGGCGATGGCCGTCGGGATTATCAGTCAGTTGTCGAAAGATGACCTGATTACCAGTACGCACCGCGGGCACGGGCACTGTATCGCCAAGGGTATTGATTTACGGCGCATGATGGCGGAGCTGTTCGGGAAATCCGAGGGCTACTGCAAGGGCAAAGGCGGGTCGATGCATATTGCGGATTTGACGCGCGGGAACCTCGGGGCGAATGGGATCGTTGGGGGCGGGATTCCGATTGCGACGGGCGCGGGGATGACGTTGAAGAAGCGCGGGAAGGGGAACGTGGTGGTTTGTTTCTTCGGCGACGGGGCGTTGAACCAGGGGTGCTTTCACGAGGCGGTTAATATGGCCTCTATCTGGGACCTACCGGTCCTGTATGTCTGCGAGAATAATCAATACGGGATGTCGATGGCGGCGAAGCGGTCGATTAAAATTACCGACTACGCCGAGCGGGCGCGGTCCTACGGGATACCCGGCAAGACGATTGACGGGAACGACCCGATGGTTGTCCGCAGCGAGGCGGAGGCGGCGTTGCGCTATGTGCGAAAAAAAGGACCGATGCTGCTGGTTGGTACCACGTATCGGTTCCTCGGGCACTCTAAGAGCGATGCCAACCGGTATCGGACCAAGCAGGAAATAGAAGAGTGGAAAGTGAAGCGCGATCCCATTAAAGCCATGGAGCGTTACCTTACAAGCGAGCATAAAATTAGTGCGAAAGATCTGGAGACACGGAGCGGCAAGATAAAACAGGAGGTCGACGAGGCGGTGGCGTATGCACAAGAGCTCCCGTACCCGGAACCCTCGACCCTGGAGGCGGATGTGTATGCGTGAGCTAACCTACGCGGAGGCGCTCCGTGAGGCGATAGCGATGGAGATGCGCGCGGATGACGATGTCTATATGTTTGGCGAGGACATTGGGATCTACGGGGGTGCGTTTGGGGTCAGTTATGGGCTGTTGGATGAGTTTGGCGATGAGCGGATAATTGACACGCCGATATCCGAGGCGGGGATTATCGGGTTGGCCGCGGGGAGTGCGGTTACGGGGATGCGCCCGATTGCCGAGATGCAGTTTAGCGATTTTATTATGATTGGTATGGACCAGCTGGTGAACCAGGCGGCGAAGATGCGCTATATGTTTGGCGGGCGGGCCCAGGTGCCTATGGTGCTGCGGGCGCCGATCGGCTCGGGAACTGGGGCGGCGGCGCAGCACTCGCAGAGCCTGGAGGCGTGGTACTGCCACGTACCGGGGTTGAAGGTGGTGACGCCGTCGTCGCCGTATGATGCCAAGGGGTTGTTGCGCTCGGCGATCCGTGATAACAACCCGGTGGTGTTTTTGGAGCAGAAATTGCTGTACCGCAAGAAAGGCCCGGTGCCTGAAGGTGATTACTCTATTCCGCTTGGAGAGAGTGAGGTAAAGCGTGCGGGCGGGGATATTACTATTGTCAGCTGGGGGCGGATGGTGCAGATGGCCGTGGAGGTTGCCGACGAATTGAGCGCCGGGGGTGCGGGTGTGGAGGCCGAGATAATTGATCTCCGGACCCTCTATCCCCTTGATGATGCGCCGATTATTGACTCGGTGAAGAAGACGGGGCGGCTGCTGGTTATCCACGAGGCGGTGGAAAACGGCGGATATGGGGGCGAGATAGCCGCGCGGGTCAGTGCCAGTGAGGCATTCTTTTACCTCGATGCGCCTATTGCACGGTTGGCAGGGGCGCATACACCTATACCGTATTGCCCGGAGCTTGAGCGGATAGCGGTGCCGACGCTGGAGCGGATACGGGGGAAGATTCTGGAAATGGTAACCGCTGGGGCGGCGCGGTAGAGCGCGCGGGCGGCGGCCGAGTATGGCGACAGCAGTAATAATGCCCAAAGCCGGCATGGCAATGGATGAGGGCACGGTAAACAAGTGGTACAAAGCGGTTGGCGACGCGGTAACCGCGGGCGAGGTGCTGTTGGAAATTGAGACAGATAAGGTAAGCATGGATGTGGAGGCGGAGGATGACGGGTATCTGATTGCTATCCTCCACGGGCCCGGGGATGTGGTGCCGGTAGTGACGCCAATCGGGTATATTGGTAAAAAAGGCGAGAAGCCGCCCTCTAGGGAAGGGGGCGGGGATGCTGTTGCGAGCGCAAGGGCGGGCGCAGCGGACGCGGGCGCGGCGGGCGGTATAAAAGACGAGCAGCCAGCTGCGCCCGTTGATGCTGCCGTGAGTGCCGGTTCTCCGGCAACGGCACGCACTAGCACCCCCGCTCCTGGGATTCAGACGCGGACAACGCCCGCTACCCCGGCGGCGCGGCGGTTGGCGCGCGAACAGGGGGTTCTTGTTAACACTATTCCCGGTAGTGGAAATTATGTACTGCCGACCGGGAAAACAGTCGGCGGGATTGTGCGCGCGCACGATGTAGGGGGCGCCGCGGGCACCGGAAGCGGCGGGGAGGCAGTGCGGGTCAGCCCATTGGCAGCGCGCGTTGCCGCCGAGAACAACATCGATACGCAAAACATACGCGGTAGCGGGAGCCACGGGCGCGTTGAGCGGCGTGATATTGAGAAGCAGATACGCCTGCAGGGCGGCGGGGGTGCTGCAGCGACGGCGGCTGCTGGTCCGCCCCCTGCCCCGGAGGTACTGCCCACTACCCCGCAGGCCCTGACGGGGATGCGTAAGGTTATTGCGCAGCGCATGACGCACACCCACCAGAATGTGCCGGCGGTAACGCTGGTGCGCCCGGTCGGCTTTGATGCACTCAGCGATGTACGCACACAACTGAACGAAGCACCTGCTCCTGCCGCGCCCCGTATCTCTTTTAACGATTTGCTCAGTTATGCAACAGTGCACGCGCTCCTCCACCATCCGCGTCTGAACGCCACCCTTACAGAGGGAGCGGTTACTTATCATAAAAGTATAGATATCGGTATTGCCGTCGCCCTGGATGACGGGCTGATTGTACCGATTGTGCGGAACGCCGGTGCCATGTCCCTGGTGGAGTTCGCGTCGGCGGCGGCATCCGTGGTCGGTGCTGCCCGCGACGGCACCCTGGGGGTGGATGATGTACAGAACGGCACCTTTACGGTTACCAATCTGGGGATGCTCAACATTACCCACTTCACGCCCATAATAAACGCACCGCAGGTTGCTATCCTGGGGTTCGGTGCCCCGCAAGAGTACCTGACACTTGAGAGCAGCGGATCCGCGGGCGCCGGGGCGGCAGGAGACGGCTTGACCTACTACCCGCGGGTACGTAGAAATATCGAGCTGTCGCTGACTATTGACCACCGGATTCTGGACGGCGCGGTTGCCGCACACTTTTTGAACACGCTTGCATATTTTATACAAAACCCTGCGGCGCTTTTACTATATACTTAATAGCATATGCAATGGGACGCAGACGAATATCGTCATCACGCAGCCTTTGTGGCTCAACTGGCCAACGACCTGGTTGATGTACTTGATCCAAAAAAAGATGAGTGCATCCTGGACATCGGCTGCGGGGACGGCTGCCTGACCGAGGTCATCGCCGCCAGCGGCGCCAAGGTATGGTGCATAGACTACAGTGAAGAGATGGCCCAGGCGGCCCGGGAGCGCGGCATCCGAGCCATCACCATGGATGCGCATACCATGACATTAAAAAATAAACTCGACGCAATCTTTTCAAACGCCGCGCTCCACTGGATGCAGGACATCGATGAGGTCCTGCTGCGCTGTTACCAATCGCTCAAACCCGGGGGGCGTATAGTGGCCGAATTTGGCGGCGAGGGCAACCTGACCCAGACGCGCGCGGCTATCACCACCGCCCTGAAGGCACGCGGACTCCGCTACGAAGATTACCACCCGTGGTACTTTCCCAACGAGGAAGAGCACACGCGGCGCCTGCAGAAAGCGGGGTTTTCGGTAAAGAGCATCTCTGTGTTTCCCAGGCCGACCCTATTGCCCGAGGGAATAGAGGGCTGGCTGACAATTGTCATACAGCCGTTCATACAGGATATCCCCGAGCACGAGCAGCAGGTATTTTTTAATGAAGTCATCGAATTGCTGCGCCCGCATGCCTGCAACGAGCAAGGTGAGTGGACAATTGATTATGTGCGCTGCCGCTTTACCGCGTATAAAGACGCCTCTGCCTCCAGTGATCCTGCCGCCACGGCGTAGTTAAATGCTCTCGCAATCTGCGGCAACAGATATATCCAGAGTACTTACCGGCATCTGCGGCGAGCATTACGCTATTACCTCTGCGTCCCCGGTAGGGGGCGGGTGCATCAACCGTTGCTACCGGGTAAGCGGCACCACTCGTCAGCCCGAGTATTTTCTTAAACTCAACAGCATCGACAAGCAGGACAATCTCCGTAACGAATACCTGGGGCTCCTGCAGCTCTCCACCGGTCCCTTGCGGGTACCGCGCCCAATTGCCTACGGGGTCACTCCGTCGTCACCTGATGCCCCCCGGACCCCGGGTGCTGCCGCCGCGCACGCGCAGGCCTATCTGCTCCTGGAGTACCTCCCGATGGTGCACCCGCAAGGCGTACAGGATTGGGAGCGTATGGGGCGGCAGCTCGCCGGCCTGCATGCCGTACCAATAACAGAGATCAATGCACAACTGACACACAGCAATGCCCCAGAGCAGGCGCTGCTTCCCGAGCAGGGCTACGGGGCTGTCATTCAGAACGCCACCCTCGGGGACAGGCCGGGGTTTGTCGGCACCCACCCGCGGTGGAGCGATTTCTTCTGTCAATACCGCCTGGAATTCCAGCTCCGCCAGGCGCGCGAAATACACGGGCACACCTTCCAAAACGCCGACACCTTCCTGGGGGCAGCAAAAAAAATCCTCGACTCCCGCCGCCCGCCACCGGCCCTATGCCACGGCGACCTGTGGGGCGGGAACGCCGCCTTCGCCGAATCACCAGAGGATCCCGCCCAGCCCCCGGTGCCGGTTATCTTCGACCCCGCCCCGTACGTCGCCGACCCAGAGACCGACCTGGCAATGACCGAACTGTTTGGCGGCTTCCCCTCTGATTTTTACCGGGGATACCGGGCGGCGGGAAGTATTGATTCCGGGTATGTGATCCGCTCAACCATCTATAATCTTTACCACGTCATAAATCATTACAATCTCTTCGGCGGCGGATACCGTCAGCAGGCCCAGGCGATGATCACAGAGGTCATCGCCGCAAGCTGCTAGAGCGGGAGACGGGATTTGAACCCGCGACTTCCACCTTGGCAAGGTGGCGCTCTACCCCTGAGCTACTCCCGCACTCAACCAGACATCACTGCCCAATCTTATAAAAGTATATCACTGCCGGAAAAATAACGCAAGCACCACACGCACCCGCCCGCGGGCTAATTAACTAAAAATTCTTCCACCCGGTCAATGCGGATACGCGTAAACAACTCGGCCCGGTATTCCCCGTCCCGCGTCCACACCCGCGGGCTATCCAGGAGCAGCAGCTTACCTTCAACAACACGCGGCACCGCTCCCCGATATTTTTTGTCAACATACCGGGACACGGCATTCAGCAAGGCATCGCTAACCGCACCTTCCTGCTGCGACAGAGACTCCTCGTCCGCGTTGCCGCCCCACACCGCCTCATCCCCCCGTCCCCCGGAGGTGATGGATGGTGAGTTTTTCCACGCAGACAGCCACTGCAGCTGATTACCCGTTGCCCGATAGGTGAACAGCCCGTGCACCTCTTCGGCCTCTTTCCAGATAGTAATTACCCGAAACAACCTGTCCCCATCATCCAGCCGCGCCAGTAGCTCAAGAGTAAATTCCTCGCCAATCCCCCGCTCAGGGTTTGCCGGTTTGTAGACAAAGTCATACCCATAGAGCATGCCCGAAATGTTATCACGGGCACGGTCATACAGGGAGGCCACCAATTCGGCATCGCTAACAGTCGGCCGCGGCCCAATGTCGCTGACCCACACCTCCGTGTTAAGATCAAGCCCCTTGTTGAACTGATCAACCCCACCCGTGCCGCTCTTACGCTCCCGGCTAATCTCCCCCAGGTCAATAATACGCTGCGCAGACACGCTCCCCAGAGGTAGGAGCACCATGCCCGAAAACACCAACAAAAACGCAAGCCCCCCCCTGCCTCTCGTACCGCCCCGCGCCTTGCCGCGCGCCCAAACCGATTCACACATATGTTTCATATTAGAAATATATGTCATGTATCGACTATCTATGGGAGTTCATAAAGACGCGAATTGGATCAATTTTCAACCGAACCCGCATATAGATATACGCAAAAATAAACCCGGCAAGGTGCGTAAAATGCGCCACCCCCGCCCCGCCCCCGGTAATCTGCGAGAACACAGCAATAACCGTAAAGGCAATAACCAGCACCGGCGCCCGCACAGGAAAGATACCGAACAGGAAAATCCGCGCATCAGGGTAGTAGGCCGCAAACGCCAACAACACCGCATACACCGCCCCCGAGGCACCCAACAGGACCACCACAAGCTGCCCAGTCATGATAAACACAGCCAGCGACGCCGCCCCCGCCCCAATCCCGCAGAGGAAATAGAACAGCAAAAACTCATCGCTCCCCAGGGTACGCTCAACCTGGGTACCAAAGAAATAGAGCCCGAGCATATTAAACAGCAGGTGGGTAAAACTGCCGTGCATAAACATATACGTTACCGGCTGCCACACCCACAACCGCGTAGTAACCGCAACCGGAATAAGCGATAGAAATTGAGTCAGCCCCGGAATAACCTGCTGCAGCAGAAACAGCACCCCATTGGCTATCACCAAATAGAGCACCGCATTAACATACCGGTAATGCAGACGCTTCGTTAAAATATTCGCCATACCCTGCTGGCACTCGCGCAATTACTGCGCAGCAACCTCGTTGGTCAGTTTTTTCCCGGCAAAGCAGTCGGCAAAATTCTGCAGCGTCGTGAGCGCAATATTCTCCAGCGCTTCGGCGGTAAAAAACGCCTGATGCGAGGTAACCAGCACATTCGGAAAGGTCAGCAACCGCGCCAGGGTATCATCCGAAATCATCTCTTCGGAAAGATCCTCAAAGAAATAATCGCTCTCTTCCTCGTAGACATCCAACCCGGCCGAGCCAATCTTCCCCGATTTCAGCCCGTCAATCAACGCCCGGGTATCGATCAGTTTCCCCCGCCCGGTGTTAATAAGCATAACCCCATCGCGCATCTTGGCAATGCTCTTTTTGTTAATCATATATTCGTTATCTTCAGACAGCGGACAGTGCAGGGTAATGACATCACTCTGTTTGTACAGCTCATCCAGCCCCACCAGCTTGTCCCCATATTGCTCTTTCACCGCATCACTGGCAAACGGATCGTAGGCACACACGCGCATCCCGATACCTTCCAGGACACTGGTAACCACAATCCCAATTTTCCCCAGCCCAATAATCCCCGCGGTTCGCTTGTTCATATCAAACCCCAGCAGCCCGTTGATGGAAAAGTTACCCTCCCGGGTACGGTGATAGGCACGATGGAGCTTCCGGTTCAGCGACAGCATCAGCGCCAGCGTATGCTCCGCCACCGCGTGCGGCGAATAGGCCGGCACCCGCGCCACCTGCACCCGCCCGGCAGCCGCCGGCAGGTTGACATTATTATACCCCGCACAGCGCAGCCCAATTATCTTCACCCCGTGCTTCACCAGATCCTCAATAACCATTTCATCAATCACATCGTTAACAAACACACACACCGCATCGTAGTTTTCCGACAACGGCGCCGTCCTGCAGTTCAAATGCGCCTCAAAAAAGGTTATATCAAACCCATACTCCTCATTCACCTTCGTAAAAAACCGCCTGTCATACGGCTTCGTATCAAAAAATGCTATCCTGAATTTATCCTTGTTTCCCATATAATCAGTATACCACACCCCGCGGCAAAACACAAGCACCATTTTTTCATAGAAAGGAGGGGGGAACCCCCCCTCGCTCCAGCCAGCGCACCCCTGCGCTCCGCGCAGGGGCACCAGTGCACTAACCTGCCTGCGCAGGTTACGGGCTCACTCCCGCTCGCCCGCCGTGCACTTCGCTTGCTTCCGCTACCCCCCTGCGCCTCTGTAAAACATGCGCCCAACCCGCGGCAGCAAAGCGTAATGCGCCGCCCAGCGGCGCCAACAAGCAGACGCTACCCCCCGGCGCTTCCGTAAAGCTGCCGTTCAACCCGCGGCAGCAAAGCGTAATGCGCCGCCCCGCGGCGCCAGGAAAATACTTTTGCAAACCATCTGTCCGCTGCAGAAAATATATGTTATAATTAAACATAAAATATTGTGTGTGATGGAAGACATCACTAGAGGAGAGATACGATATGAATAAATTTCTAATAGGTGTTGCCGCGGTGGTTACCGTCGGAGCACTAGTTTTAGTTGGCTGTCCTGAAGACAGTGCCGTTCCAACAACTCACCCGTATATTTGCGAAAACGGTACCGCGGCTACCGGTGCTGCAACTACGGAAAATGTGAGCAACTGTACCGCGTGTAACGATGATTATGATATTGTGGGTACTGCGGGCACCGCAGGGTCTACATGTACCCAGGTCGCCTTTCCGTATGTGTGTGCAAATGGTACACCGTCTGACGGCAGGGGAACCAGCGTTAACACGAGCAGATGTGTCCAATGCGACCTCGGCTTTTCGCCCAGCGGAACTCTCGGTACAGATGGATCTACATGCGCTGCAATTGCAGGCTGTACCGCACCGGCTAGCGGAACTACCGCCTCGGTGTCTACCATATATGCTGATGGAGATTATGCAGCATGCAGTGCGGCGGCATTAGCGGCTACTGGATTTGGAGCGTTTAGCAGCGACAGCATGACTACTTTTGCTGAAGCTAACGGCGGAGCAGACAGCACGAGTAAGGCATACGCGCTCAACAATCCCACTGATGCTGCTACCTACGCCGGCGGGTTTATATCCCTGGCTGCAAATACCGATGTGTCTGGAAAGACATTACGGTTTAGTATTATGTCGCCGGAAAGCGGCGGGACTAGTATGGTGCGGGTCTATCTTCAAGATGGAGGCTATACCTCGGGGGACGCCGCAACCTACCAGAGCGAAGCTACAGAGGGAATTGTAACCTTTCCAAGAAACGGGATGTGGCATGATGTATCAATTATTTTTAATAATGAATATTCCTTTGCCGGGGCAAATATTACGGCAGCTGGGGTGCGTGTAATTGGCTTTGCTCTTGTAGAAGACACAAACGGCGGTACTACGGCTGGACTTGGGGAGCAAACGTTCAGTATTGACGAAGTGCGTATTGAAGACAATGCACCCAACTGTACCGCGCCCGCTACGGGGGACGCGTCGGTTGATTTAGTGTGGGGCGATGCTGTCTATAGCAGTTGCAGCGAAATTAGCAATAATTTTTATGGTGCAGTGCAGGTGCCGGCACAGAATACAGCGAATCGGCCGGCAAGTTCGTTTACCTTTGCCGCAAGTGCTTTGGGGGGCGGTGCATCTGGTACACCGCTGTTCACTAACTTCACGGTAGGGGACGGATATTCTACCTGGGCATACGCGATGGTAGAGTTTCCTACGTCTGCGTATTACAATGCAACTGGAAAAACATTGAAGTTCTCAGTGAAATCTCCATCTACCGGGGGGACGGCTTCTCTTGACATATTTTTTGAAGACAATGCAGGAAACCGATCGTCCACCCATACTACAACGATTACAAACGACGGCACATGGCAGGAGATATCGCTTGTAGTCGATACTACTTTCCGTCGTATTTCCGTCATGAACTCAAGGCGTGTGGTGCTCTCGTTGCATGATACCAACGGACTCAGCCTTCCCGGTCTTGGGGCCCAGACGCTTGCTCTTGATGAAATTCGCTTTGAGTAATTAGAGTAGAGTTATCAGACAACAGCCCACGGGAGCACGTCTCTCGTGGGTTTTTTGTTCCCCCAGGGCGGGCGCCCGCCCGCTCTCTTGGACAGAGGTGTCAAAAGATATATTTTGAAAAAACTTGACAGCAATAAAAAGACATGCTACACTATGTATATTATGAATGGGATATTGCGTAAAATAACATCAAAATTTAGAGTATGTACTGTGGTAGGCGGAGCGTTCGCGCTTCTGCTATTTTTTGCAGCCTGCGGGTCACCAGCCCCGCGGGACACCAGCCCGCCGGCCTCGATAACCCTGGCTATATTGGCTCTGCCGAACGGGGGCGCAGAGATTACCTGGGCCGACCCAACCACTACAGATTTTTCCCACATTCTCATAACCCAGACCCCCCCAACGGGGAACAGTGATCAGACGATCCGCGTAGAGAAAAACATAGAGCGCGCCATGATCGCCGGGCTCGCCGATGGCGTCGAGTACACGTTTACTGCCGTCAGCGTCGATAATGCTGGAAATCGATCGCCCGCTAGTGCCTCCGTGCGGGTAATCGCAGATGCAACCGCACCGATGCCTGTCGGCAACCTCGCCGCAACAGGAGGGCTTTCCCAGATAACCCTGACGTGGACCGACCCCGGTGATGACGATTTGCTGCATATATTAATATCCTGGACATCGCCCGTTGACAATTCCCCCCAATCCCTGCGGGTTGGCGTCGGTGAACAACCCATAACTATATCCCCCCTTGCTCCCGGGGACTATACTTTTACCGTAACCACGGTAGATACCGTAGGTCACACAACCGCCAGCACCGCCGCCGCAGCTTCCAGGTCGGACGGCACCCCGCCCGGAGTGGTGGTCCTGAGTGCAGCCGCACAGGCAAATGCCAGCGTACAGGTAACCTGGACCGACCCCAGCGACGCGGATTTTTCGCATATTCGCTTATCATGGGCCCCGATGGGTGGTAACGAGACCCAACCGCTCACTATAACGTCTGAAGTGGAAACCGCTACTGTTACCGGTTTGACAGACGGCACCGAATATACATTTACGGCTACAAGCTTTGATGTCTCTGGAAACGAATCAGCCGGCAGTACAGGAGCGCGGGTAACGGCAGACAGCACCCCGCCCGATGTGGTGGTCCTGACCGCAACCGCACAGGCAAACGGCAGCGTACAAGTTACCTGGACCGATCCCGCCAACGCAGATTTTTCGCATATTCTTTTATCATGGACCTCAGTCGGGGGTACTACGACTCCACCGCTCACTATAACGTCTGAAGTGGAAACCGCTACTATTAACGGTCTGACGGACGGCACCGAATATACGTTCACAGCCAAAAGTGTTGATGCCGCCGGAAACCAGTCGGCCGACAGTGCAGGAGTACAGGCAACCGCAAACGGCACCCCGCCCGGGGCGGTGGTCCTGAGTGCAGCCGCACAGGCAAACGGCAACGCGCAGGTTACCTGGACCGATCCCGACGATACAGATTTTTCGCATATCCTCTTATCATGGGTGACTACCGGGGAGGCTGCCCAGTCGGTGCAAATTAATGAGGGCATAGGGATGGCTACTATTACCGGATTGACTCACGGATCTACCTATTCTATCACCGCAAAAAGCGTTGATGCCGCTGGAAACCAGTCAGCCGACAGCGCAGGAGTGCAGGTAACCGCAGATGCAGCGGTAGGTCCTGTTACCGGTTTGTCTGCTGTCACCGCGGCAAACAGCACCGCGACACTCTCGTGGACCAATCCCAGCGATGCAGATTTTTCGCACCTGATCATATCATGGACCCCAATGGGCGGGAATCCAGGACAGCCGCTGCGGTTTAACAGCAGGGAAGCGGCAGCAACCATTGCCCACCTCACTCCCGGCAGTGTTATCTTTACCGTGCAATCAGTGGATACCCTCGGGAACACCGCCTCAGAGACGCTCACCGAAACAATCGCACCCGATACTACCGCGCCGGCCGTGGTAACCCTAACGGCAACCGCCCAGCCCGACAGTGCCGTGCAGGTAACCTGGACCGATCCCGCCGATCTTGATTACTCGCATATTCTGTTATCATGGTCGCCAATGGGCGGGGCGGAAACTCAGCCGCTGCGCATAGATAGCGGAACAGAGACGACGACGATTACCGGGTTGACCGATGCCGTCGCCTATATGTTCACTGCCAAGAGTGTCGATAGTACCGGAAATGAATCGGATCCCAGCGCTGCGGTAACGGCAACTGCGGATGCAGGGGTATCTGCTGTTACTAACCTTGCTGCAGTAATATCAGGAGACAGCAGCGTCGCCGTGACGTGGACCGACCCCGCCGATAGTGATTTTACGCATGTGAATCTTACCTGGGCCCCAGCGGCCAGCACGGAAACCCAACCGCTCCGGGTAGCCGCGGGGACAGAGATGGCGGCCCTGACCGGGTTAACCGGCGGGACGCAATACACCATTACCGCCACGGCCGTTGATATGACTGGAAACGAAGCGGGTGCGGCTGCCACGGTAACACCTGTCACCTTTACCACCGCCGCAGTAACTGCCCCAACGGCGTCCATCATAACCGTTGACGGGAGCACAACAATTACCTGGACAGATCCCGACCCAGCCGACAATATTGCCAAAATATCGATAACCGGCGTACCTGGTCCAACCACCGCAGTAGAGGCGGCCCTGGGTGCCGAAACCGCAAACATTACCGGCCTTACCGCCCTGGGGACGGAGCATGTCTTTTCCATCGCAACCCTGGATAGCTCTGATGCCGTCACAACGGTAATAATGGTAACCGCCCTCACCCCTGCAAGCCGTCCGGTTGCCCTGTTCCGCCTGGGCGGACTTACCGGAACTTCTTCAGGTGATTTTGACTACGCGGCATGCAACAACGAACTTACTACCGATACCGGCACTGTGGCGACGGCTATGCGTAATGCAGGATATACCGAGGCAGTATTTTTTGGATCGAGAAACCCTGCCCCAGGGTATGATTTTGTGGACCTGGCAACCGATGCCAACGCCCTTGGGGTGAGCGTTATCGGCGATAGTGTTCTTGAAGATAGAGCGGTGGTGGTGTATACCGATTCAAACACCCCGGTTAGCCGTTTCAATAGCGCGTCCCGTACTATTGGGGATGTTGTGAACGTTGCTACTGACGGAGAATGGGACAACAACGGATATAGCGTAGTTGATGATCTTATTACTAATCCCAATACTGATCTTTTCTGGTCGCTCACTGACAACCGGAGCAGATCTGCTACCAACAATTGTTCCGATATCAGAATGGGCGGATACGTCGGAAATAGCACCGGCGTAGGCGGCCCAACTATTGCGGGTTGCAATGCTCAGTTAGCCGTTCTCTGCGCAGCTCACTAGCAGGCACGACCCCTCCCTGCGTGCGCGCGGTACGAAAAATAAAAAATGCTTGTACACCCTCAAACACATATAGGAATTAACCTCCCGCCAGATATGGCATAAAAAAGGCGTTTGCCGGTATCCTTGAATTAGAAAAAGGCAAGGAGAGACAAACGCCCATGAGTAGTATACATTTTATTCCCCATGTTTACAAAAAAGCATGGAATGGATTTGCAGGTAAACCCGAGTTATCAATCGAAGCTGCGATCAGATCACACGGGATATCTATTTGGAGAGACCTCTGTGGAAGCGGGAATCTATCTTCGCAGCATGCATTGGCCCATGTAATAAAACTCTTTGGATACTCAGAGAGCTATTGGTATTTCTGGAGAAAGCGGTTTAATGCCTACGGTGAGAGCGGGTTAGAGAACAAAAGCAGGCGCCCGCGCCGTGTACGAAAAAATACCTGGGACCCAGGTATTGTCCATCGTATTGCCGTGTTACGCAATCACCCCGATACATGCTGCTGGGGAGCAGTGAAACTGTGGTATCAGTTACGCCGGGAAGGCCGTACCCCGCCCTCTGTTGCTACCATTGAGCGCATCATCGCGTATCTTAAGAAAACAAAACAGATTGTCCCAATTCCCGGGGCGAAACGTAAGAAAAACAAAGGAGCTGCCTTCTCCCGGCCGCATGCCGACCGGTATAAGAGAATCGACCATGGGAAGCTCTCGCGGATACAAATAGATGTAGATTACTATTGTATTTCCGGCTTTCGGTTTTATCATTTTACCGCCGTCCATACTCCTACCCGGTACGCATGGGTGAAAGTATATTCTGCGGTAAGTTCCCGGTGCGCTACTGATTTCTTGATGCACGTATTAGGGAATATCCCGGCAGGGATAGTGTTTGATGCCATCCAGGTAGATGGCGGGGGTGAGTTTCGAAAATCTTTTGAAGCGCGGTGTAATGAGCTTTCGCTGCAATTACTAGTCAACCACCCGCATACTCCAAAACAGAATGCGTTTGTAGAGCGCCTGCATCGCACTATTGATGAGGAGTTTTATCAAACCCGAGGTATCCCCAGTGATATTGCCGGGATAAACGAGGAATTACATGATTGGATACCGGTGTATAACGAACATCGGCCGCATGCGGGGATTGGGTTCCTAACCCCTTGCGAAAAGATAGCCGAAACTGCTAGACTATCCAGACAAGGGTACGGGTAGTGTCTTGGGGAGGGAAAATTCCAAGATGTATTGAGGTTGTACATGCTATTGCATAACCCGTGCAGGCACGGTATACTGTGGTATTGCCATGTTAGCTGAGATATTGGCCGATCCTGCACAGCGAGTCTTCCGCATCGGAGACGAGTGTTATGTTATCTTTGGCGGTAAGACAATAAAGGATACGCACTCGTTTGTACGCATCGGCAACTATCCGGAACTAGATACACGGGTACTTGACCATGTTGCAGAAGTGGTGCTCCCCCATCCCCCGCTGGGCGACCCGTTCTTTGAACGGAAAGAAATTTCCCGGCTGAAAGAGGAGGGCCGTGAACCGGTGTTTATGGGGCGCCCGGAGATACTTATCCGCTACAAAGAGCTCTTCGGTGTGGCAAAGCTCAAAGCCACAAAATACGAACAGGGTGTTAGTACACAGGGCAGCGAACAGGGTGTCTATGTCCACTATTTTAACGACGGCGAATTGGAAGTCCGGGTCAATACCCGGCGCATTTTCTCGTTGCGCGATCGAGCCGCCAAAGATCTGCATTACCATATCTTTGTCAGAGAAGCGGATAAGTTAATGCAGAGGTATACGCGCCCCTACATGGCACGTCAGCTGATGGAGAGGGGCTGCATAATGACCGACTCCGGGCTGTTTCTCTATCAGGACGGAAAGCTGCTTGGCGTTAACCCGCCGGCAGATTATTATCGGCAATTAGCTCGGTTAGGTGTTGATCCGTCAATGATGACGGCGGCGATGTTCCCGGGGGTAAACACGGCGCTCTATCGGTTTCTTAGCGATACAGCAACGCCAAAAAGCGGCAAAACCAGATTCTTCCTGCCCGAATATGTTGATGAGGCGCAGGTGCAGGGTCTGCAGGAGTACACTCAAAATAAGTCAGAATATCACAGAGGACAGAGTACCGGGCACGACCACATCGGTAATTTACACATTCACCTCAATGAGGATGGCGAGCGGGCGTCGATAGAAATCGGCAGCGGGACGAAGTTTAATATATATCTGAAGAAACGCACATGGAATGTGTATGTCGATACCGAAAGTTCCCACCTCAGTGCCAAAGGAGTGCTGTTCACCGGTATACCATATCGTTGGAGCATCCTGCCGTCTATGCACTCTACCACACTCCTGCAGGAGTACCTGCCGCGCGTGTTTGCAGATAAGACGCACGGGCTCGGCAGACAGGAGGTCGGGCTGCTCAATACCGGGCTGCGCTTTCTTACCAATCGATCGCTTTCCGCGCAGCGCACGGCATTACGGAGAATCCGCCGAATCCGCCGCCTGTTCCTAAAGAAAAAAATTACCCCCTATACCTATTTTGCGCTGCATAATATGCATGAAATTGCGGCGGTATTAGTCGATGAGAGATCGAGTAAATCGCGAGCCCAGAGTGCCGTAAAGAATTTTATGAGCCACGTTAAGCGTATAATGTCTGCGTGGGAGAAAGCGAACGCCCGTGACCGCTGTTCTGTGCATCTCCCGTACTCGTTTGTTAATCTCTGTGTAACCAGCGCCGGTATCAAGCAGTTTGTGGCATACCAGTGGGAGCAGGATGGACGTATTGCCAAGCATGATCAGGAAATTAGCGCCGATATAGATGCGCTTACCACCCGCAGCAGCAACGAAGAGTTTTTTGCCCAGGAACGTCAGCGTTTGGACTTCCTGCTGGATGAACTGAGCGGCAAGGTGGTACCCGTTGCTGAAAATACCGAGAAAGTTGAGACAGAAGAGAGTGTGCGCGGGGGGGTCGATACGCTGACAAAACAGCGTCCCAGTATTGAATATAAAACTGCCGCTCCTGCGAGAGTGCGCCAGGGGGGATCCTCGTGGGGCAAGTGGGCATTGATTGCCGCTGGCGGCGGTGTAATTGTTGCCGCGGGCATTGCCGTTATCATTGGCATCAATACTGGGAAACTACCGTTTGCTGCAGGCGCGGGAAGCGGGAGTGACACCTCTGATGAGCGCACCGGTACTTACAGCGAACATGCCCGCGAGGGTGACGTAGCCGGCGCGGACGGTAGTGTGGACGGAATCAGGATAAACAGCAGTGCCCGGCTGATTGGTGATGCATACCTGGTGGTTGATTCGCTCTTTGGAGACATTGAAATTACTATTGCTGAAATTATTGCGGTAACCAACCGTATTGCCGAGGAGAGCGGGTACCGGAAAATTGGCGACGATGCTGTGGCCGGTCCGGATCCGGATTTGATCTTCCCCGACGGCGAGCTGCAGTTGCCCCCGGACTCCCGCGGGTACGAGGTGGTGGTTGATGACTCTATCTGGAAGGTAGCGGTGGGGGTTATCGGGGCGCAGGTAATGGTACATGTTGCTGAGTTGAGCGAAATTAATGCCGAATTAGCAGACGGGGGAAGCGTCGGGACAGAACAGCGCCAACGCGTTACCAGTATTGCCGGCGAGACCTATAGCGGTGCGGTGCGCCGTATAGCCGAAAGTATTCTGGCTGAAATTTAACACTACGCCTGCGAACATGGGGGGGGCGTGCATATCTCTCTCGTATATTTCTGTTACTGCGGGTAAGGCTTAAGCTTCACGAAAGCGGCGGGGGGCAGCTCTGCTTGTTGGCGCCGTGATGACGGCGCATTCCGCTTTGATGTGCTTGTTTGCGACTTAATATCTTTACAACTGCGCCGGGGGGTAGGGGAATAATTTTAGCCCATTTAGGGCGAGCGTTAGTGAGCCCGTTAAAAATGGGCGTTAAAAAATTATGGACCGAGGGGGGCAGAGCCCCCCCCATCCATCAATATAATATACAAGGGAAATAAGGGAAATAATGTAAAAAGATTGGGATTCTGCTTGCATGTTGTTTGCCGATATGCTATACTTGCCATGTATGCGATATGTGCCGATAACGGTGTATATCGTAAATTTATAGAAAGGAGTAATGTATGCCTAATAATAGTCCAAATGTGTTCCATCCCACGCAACGTTCTGCTGTCGGTTCTCGTAACAGTATGGCGCAAGGGGAGCGCTCACAATTTGAAGAGTACAGGCGTGTCGTCGAAGAGGAAACAAACAATTTGATGACCGAGATTACTAACAGGCTGCCGGCAGAGGTACTGCAGGAGCTTGATGTTATGGGTGGTTTGAAAGAGAAGTTATATAACTACTTTAATCAAAACTATCAGAATATGTTCAACCGTTATATTACAACGGCTGAAGATGAAATGGTTAAGAAAGTCCGTGACTTTGTTGACCGCGAGGAGGACCGCGTTCTTAATAGCTATCGTCCGAAGGACATAGCGGAGATTTTAGACCAGATTGGCGGTTCGGAGAAGTTCAATACGGGAGAGGTAGAGAAATCTATCGTGAACATCTACGGACACCTGCAGGGTCATGTCCAGCGTGGTATGTATGATTTAGAAACTCATACGAACTCACTGCTTCGCCAGAAGGTGGATGTCGGTGCGTTTATCCGTGGAGAGAACGCCTACGCGATTGTTAAGTGTGCCTTTAAGGACAACATTAACAAGCCGAAGACGGTAACGGATGTAAAGCTATCTGTTAATATACTTGATTCCGAGCTTATCAGCCCGATTTATCAGTATCAGTCGACCGTTGAATTTTTGATTAAGGAGCAAATTGCAGCAACAATCGTAAATCTGATTGACGCTGAAGTTAGCAACTATCAAAATCAGTTGATTGATGAAGGACGGGAAGAGCTCAATGATAGTGAGGTTCTCTTTGAGAAAGTTAAGCGGGTACCGAATTACACCGACGATGACCCAGAGGATGAGAATTCCAACCGGTATCGCTTTATTGCCAAGGTGCTTATGGATAAAATTGATGGTCTCCGGGCGGAGATTGATCCGAGTGAGTTTGATGCACTCAATATTCGCGAGAATATTAAGAAGCTCATCGATATAGAAAATATTCGCAACAGAGGTTTCAATACGGCGATTAATTCGCTAACAGCAATTTTGGATACTGCCAAGATGGGGTATCAGTATATTGAAAATTTAAAGAATGCACGTGAACTAGTTTTGAGGGAGTACGAGGATGTGAACGGAGAAGAGTTGCCGGACGAGCGCTACAATATCGTTCTGCGCTACCTCGATCCCGAGCAATTACTGAAAGAGCAGGATGCATTTGATAGACAAATTGAGGCCTTCAAAAACGAAATTTTACATCTGAGCGACGTTGTCCATGCTTTGTATCAAAAGAGCAAGAGTTTCTTTAAGGTACAGGATTTTGATGATGTGGTGCGCTCAACGCGTTCTAACGTAAGAAAAATACGGCAGATGCGTGATGATCCACTGTATGAGGAAATAGAGAAGACCTGGAATGAGATTGTCTCTATTCGTGCCGAAGAGACGGAGATGGCTAAACTGAACCGTACCTATCTGTACGAGAAGAATCTGTTGAAGAAGATGCTTCTGAGGTGCCGTGATATTATTCGGGAGACCTATCGGACGGCCACGCCGCCGATTCGGTTGATTGTTGAAGCGCGGATACGCTTTTTGGATAGGGAATTTGAGAATTTCGATTATCAGATTAACCCATATCATGTGCAGCCGGGCTTACTCCTGGATGTTGATGTAATCAGCATTAAGCGCAAGAAGTTTACCCTTGGGGGGATGGCGAATGTGCTTAATGAATTCCTCTATGGTATATCCAGAGGCTTTCAGGATGCTGCGTTTGCTACCTTTAAACGGCGGAGATCGACGGTACGGACTGATTTGGACCAGACGTTTACTACCGAGATAAAGGCAAGCGACTATGATGCTGAAAAGACTGCCGGCGGCAGTGTGCCTGTGGAGGGTGTTAAAGCGCCGTCTGCACCTGCTGCGGCAGCACCGAAACCTGCAGCTGCCAAGCCGAGAGGCGGTGGACAGCGGGGCGGGGGTCGTCCTCAGGGGAGATCACGTGCCTCACGGTCGCGCGGTAACCTACAGGAGCTGTAGAGAATTATAGAGCATGTGCTGGATGTGCAATGTAGCAAGGGGGGGGGTCTCACGGGAGTGAGAAGTGCCCCCTGTGCTAGTTGCACTGCTGCGCATTTTATATTACATTTAATTAACGGAGTAAAACATGGAGAACGAACTCAATATATTCACAACGCGCAAGGGATTTAACTTTGCCCTCAATCACTTTCAGCTTGTAGGAGAATTTTCGCAATGTGTCGGAGAGGGTTTTAACCTGGCCGATATTGTGAATTACGAACTGAGCCAGCAGAATATTACTCAGGCACAGGTGAGGCCGATAATACACGCGTTGTTGTTGGACAAATATGAGTACGCGTATGCAGAAGCGAGTCTACCGACGACTATTGTACGCGCGGATAAAATTTTTGCAGCTGTAAAGGAGTGGGCCAAGATACAGGTTGTGATAGTGTATCATAATCCTTTGCGCGGCATCGTGCTGATAAATCCGGCCGATAAAGAGCAGCTGGAGAGTGCATTGCCGTTGGTACGGGGTGAGTTCTGTTTGATTTTAGCCGGTTCTGCGAAAGTTAAGAACCGTGCCGTGTTGGAGCAGGCCGTAAATGATATGCGGAAACTGCTCACCGGAAAGAGTGTCGGCAGTAATGCGGCATACAAGGGCGGTGCCCGGAAGTCGCTGCAGAGTTACATCAAATTGATCGGCGCGGATGAAGATGCCGGGCAGCCGACAGATGACTATCAGGAAAGGTATACCCCCCCTCCCGCTCCCTCTGCTCCGGCGGAACCGGCGGTGGAAAGCGCTGCACCCAGTGTACAGAGCAGCGAGCCTGCACCAGCAGCAGCTGCGCCGAGCGCGCCTGCACCGAGTGCACCTGCTGCGGCGCCTGCAGATAAAGGCAGCGGCGAGTGGCGGTCGACACCGCAATATTCGGTGTTGGTTACAAACGAGTTATTTCATAACGGTAATGTCGAGGCATGGAAGCGTATCATCGCTAGCTATGTTGCGAAATTTCCGGGTAATGAGGTACTGATTTGGTATGAGAACGAGCAGATTCATGACATAAACTCACTATTCAAGTGGGGCAAGGTCAAGAGCGGCACGCCAATTATTTTTAGTATTGCAGGAACCAATATTGGCGGAGTTTCTAAATTACAAAGATATTTATTTGAAGGCGCGAGCCCGCGTTTTGAAACCTTTTTAGCAGGGTCACCGAACCACGTGTTGAGTTTGTTTTAACGTTGCAGGGTATTTTGGTATAGGATTGGAGTTAGCATGAAAATTGTAAAATTTAGTAGTCAGGAAGCTGGTGATGCATCAGCCGTTGAATCTTTTGGGGCACGGGGGGAGAGAATTGCCGAGCTATCCCGGCTAAAGGCAAACATCGTTCCCTGCTTTATTGTCGATAGTGAGAAATTATATGATATAACGCAGAAAAAGGATGTGGTGATGATTGAAGAACTACGTCCTAATATTTCGCATATCGAAAAGGCGCTGTCTAGATCGTTTAGCGGCAATGGGACACCGTTGCTGGTAAAAGTTATTGAGAGCTCAATGCTGAATGTTGTGCAGAGTAAAATAAATGTCCATAATCTTGGGCTCTGCGACACAACGGTAGGGTATTTTGCAGATCAGGTTGGCGAAAAGTTTGCCTGGGCAGAGTACTGTAATATGGTACAACGTATACTCCAATTAGAATTAACGTTGGAGAAGAATAAACAGCGCAAAAAATGGCTTGAAGATATTGTGATAGTCCTTAAGAAGGCCAAGAATCCAACGGCGTGCAAGGCCGCCATAGATTCTGCCAAGAGAATTTTGCCGGCAAAGTTCTTTTCTGCACCATTTGCACAGTTGGCCTATCTGATTCGTTTGGCAAATAGGGTAATTCAGTCCGACGAGACTTCGACCGATTCGTGTTTGTTAGTTCAGGCTGTTGTTTTTGGCAACCTTGGTAAGAATAGCGGGTACGGTAATATCTTTACCCGCGATATTATTACTGGTAAGGCCGAATTATCCGGCGGCTATTTTCCGAATTCGTTTGATCAGCGCGGTGATTACAAACCAATAAAAGCGCTGGCAACTATGTATGCAAAGCATCATAAAGTTTTGCAGGCGTTGGCAACGCGCCTGGAGGAACATTTTAAGCAGGCGCGGCAGATAATATTTACCATTGAACATGGGATATTGTGGATTATAGACCAGCGCGCAGTTCCGGGTATTACTGCCCAGGCCGAATTAAAAACACTGTTAGACCTGAGTGCCCGTAAGATTGTTGATAAAAATTATATTGTTCGGGAATTCGGTATAGATCGGGTCTCTGATCTACTGCACCCCGCCCTTGACCCGGCATCGGTTGCAACATTCAACAAATTTACCGGCGGAATTTCCGGCGCGGTAGGTTCTGCGATCGGTAGGGTGTTTTTTACCACCGAAGCACTGGTTGAGGCACACCGTCGGGCCACACTGCATGGTGAGGATGTAAACTTTATTTTAGCAATGACGTCGACTTTTGCAGAAGACGTAAAGGCAATTGAGGTCGGTAATGGGGTTATTACCTCTGAGGGCGGATATGCCTCGCACGCACCGGTTGTTGCCCGTAGTTTGGGGAAGGTTGCTATGCTGAACCCCAATATTACCTTTTCCGGTAATACAATGAAGATCGGAGATTTGGTAATAAAGCAAGGCGATTATATTACCCTTGATGTGTCGTACTCGGGCGCACCGTCGATTTACGCCGGCAAAGGAAGCCTGATGAAGCAGAATCCAGAGAAGAATGGATTGGTAGAGCTTATGGCAATAACGGATAGTTACACAACCGGCATACACGTACGTGCCAACGCCGATCAACCCGTAGATGCCAAAGTGGCCCGTGGGTTTGGAGCCAAGGGTATCGGGTTATGCAGAACCGAGCACATGTTTTTCAACAAAGATAGAATAAATCTCTTTCGGGCAATGATTATCAGTGCCACGGTAAAAGAGCGGAAAGATGTGCTCAAAAAACTGGAAGCGCTGCAGATGAAAGACTTCCTCGGTCTATTCAAGGCCATGGATGGCTATCCGGTGACTATTCGGCTGCTGGATGCACCGCTGCATGAATTTTTGCCGCACTCACAGTCAAGCATGAAGGAATTCATTGACTATTACCGCAAGCTTAATCCGAAAATTACCGCAGATGTCATTCGCTATCGTTGCGACCTGTTACGGGAGTTTAACCCTATGTTGGGGCACCGTGGTGTGCGTTTGGCGTTCACGTATCCGGAAATTTACCGCATGCAATTACGGGCTATATTCAAGGCCACCTATAAGATAAAGGCAGAGCGGGGCAAGACGCTGCCTGAAATCCTGATACCTATGGTTATGCTGCCGACCGAACTGAAAGCGATACGGAACGGTAAGAATATTGAAGGTAAGTCTATTGCCAGCGTGCAGGAGATTGAGAACGAGGTCCGCAAAGAGATACGGGCCAAAGGAAGCATTGAGTATTTAGTCGGAACAATGATTGAGTTGCCGGCGGCGGCGTTACGGGCCGATCAGATGGCCAGATATGCCGACTTCTTTTGCTTCGGTACCAACGATCTGACGCAGACCACTATTGGGCTGTCTAGAGACGACTTTACCGGATTTGCCGCAGATTACAGTGAGTATGACCTTATGAGTAATAACCCGTTCCAGGTACTGGGGACCTCTACTCAAGAGTTGATTTCTATTGCTATAGAGCGCGGCCGGTTGACCCGTCCGGGTATGGAGATTGGATTATGCGGTGAGCACGGAGCTGATCCGGCCAATATTCCTTTTATACTATCTGCCGGGCTGGATTATGTTTCGTGTTCTCCGTACGGTATACCTATTGCCAAGATGGCAATAGCCAAGAAGCAAGTATCGCAAGAGTAATTCTCTACCGCTCTCTCTTGGTATAGTAGAGAGGGTGTTATGCGGCGTAGTTCCAGTAGAAAGAGTACAGGAAGCTATCCAGTAACCGCAGCTTTGTTTTTGCCGGTTCGAAAAATTCCGGTACCGGGGAAGATTCCGAGAGCTCGGTAAGTATTTTGTGAGCCGATAGCATTTGATTGTATGAAACATTTCTTGTGCTGGTACGGGTGCCGCCTATATCCATGCAGTAACGCAGGCAAATAGCATCGTCGATGGTGGCTGATGCACGGGCATATTTCTGATTTATACGATGGCCGATCCGGGATGAGTTGGGTGTATAGAAAAAATTGAGCAGCGAATTGCTGTAGAATGCAAGTAGAAAGGTAAATAACACCACCGCAGGATCAGAGTCTAGTTTACCGTGGGTAATGTGATTACGGAATTTGAGTAGATTGATCTTGTATTTTTTAATAAAGACGTTGTATTGGGTGTGGGTGGAGCCCGATGCCCGTAGGGGTATGTTGTCCATGCTGTCTGTGTAGTAGTTGCAGATGTGGTCGCAGAGGACTGCGATAAACTGCCGGCAAGAGGGGTGGACGGCAAGGTGGCGGTCGGTGTTATTAACTTTGATAGGTGAATCGCTGGTATTAAATTCGAAGCCGGTGGAAAATTCTTCGAAGACGTCGTTGGTATCTGCGGCGGATGCCGGTCTACCGCTGGTGCCTGAGTCAGGACGTGGTGGGGGCGGCGGCGCGGAGGACTGAGGGGGGGCGTCGTCGTCGGCGTCGGCCTCTTCGGCGTATTGGCGTGCAGATGCCGGTGATTCAATGTATTGGATGATGAGCTCGTATGCACTGTTAACCTTGGTCATCATGAGGTTTGAGAAGAGTATGTCCTGGGTGTTGTTATCGGGGTGATAGAGCTTGACTAATTCACGGTAGCGTTTGGTGGCTTCGTCTTTGGTGGGACGAGGGGAGAGCCCGAATATTTTGAGAGCGCGGTCCAGGTGCATATGGTTATGTGGTCAGCAGGCGTAAATGGGATATATCGAGAAACTGCCTGCGGACGCGGGTGTCAATTTCCGGATCGATGATGGTATCGGCGACTGTAGCGGCGGGGGGTTCGTGGGTCAGTTGCTGCAGCAGCTGGTTGGCGTGTGCGGCAAAGTTTTGGTACCCGCTGTTGGATATCAGGCCGGATATACCTGGGGCGGGGTCTGTTGCGGAAGAGGGAGGGTGTTGGAGGAGGTGGTACAGGCGGGAAAACAGGTTGCCGTTGAGCTGGTTTATTTCGTGGAGGAGGTCTGGGGTTAGGGTGCGTATGATTTCCTGTTGGCAGGTGACGCTGAGGTAGGAGTAATCGATGGCGGTGTCGGCAAAGAGTGCCTCCAGTTGGTTTTGCAGGTATGTGATTTGCTCTGGGGTGTACAGGTCGGCGATGGAGTCGATGCGCTGCTGGTATGCGCGGCGCATGAGGTCGCGGGAGTGTGTCAGGGCGGGGTGGGTCCAGGGGATGTTGATTTCCGTGTAGTCGTGCAGCTGGCTGGGAGGGTAGTGGGGGCGGCACATGTCTATGGGGGGGATGTACCGGCAGATGAGCGGTTTGCTTGCAAGCAGGGCCTCTACCATGGTGTACCCGAAGCCCTCCTGGACGGAGGTGCTGATGAGCGCGTGCGCACTGGCGACCAGTGAGGGATAGGGGATTGCGAGCTGTTGTAACTGGGTGCCGACCCCCCAGGCGCCTGCGATATGACTGGAGGCGAACATGGCGGCGACCTGTTGGGAGTACCCGCGCTCCTGAGGCGAGAGGCCGGGGAGGGTGACGATGAGCTGACAGTGGGGGGGCGATGATGGAGACGGCGGCGTGTATTCGGAGGCGGCGGCGTTGATGCCGGCAGCGAGCAGCCCGGCCTCGAAGACGTTTTTGCGGCGGATGGTGCGGATGGGGTAGAGTATGTATTTACTATCGGGGTGCAGGGATCCGTGTACGTCCGGAGTGGTAGCGGCGAGGGTTTTGTGCAGGCGGTGGATTATTTTGGTGCGCTCTGGTTCTGGTATGTGGTATATTTTGGCGTCGTCCGGGGTGTCGATGTTGATGGGGTTTTGCAGGAGTGTCGCCCGGGGGGAGAGAGGGGCGGCGGCGGGTGTGGTGGGGGGTTGTGAGAACGCCTGGGTCAGGCGGGCGTGATCTGCGGGGTTGATGGTGCAGTAGAGCAGGCGGGAGCGCTGGGGGTAGATGCCGGGGGGGCGGGGGATGAGTGTATCGATGGCACGCAGGTTCGCGGGGCGGGCGTGCTCGGGGAAGTCGTGGATGTGCAGGAGGATGCGTTGCCGGGGGGATGTGCGGGCAATGTGGATGATGGCGGCGGTGAGGGCGCAGTTTTTGCCGAGGTGGTAGTTGTGAATCCACCAGATGGTATCTTCGGCTATATATTCGGTTAGGATTTCTGTTATGGCGGCGGTATTGGGCTTGAAATCCGCGGGGTCGTTGTTTGAGTAATCGAGGGCGGGGTGGGGGGTTATGTCTACAGGGGGGCAGTTGGCTGCTTGCAGGTGGGCTTTTATCTCCGGGGTGTTGTCTGGACGCCCGCAGAGTATGGCGGCGGAAAAATCGCCGTCGTGTTTGCTGGCGTGTTTGTGCAGGGCCTTGATGGTATGGAGGAGGACGGTGGTGACGCCGCCCGGGAGGAGGTGGTAGTGAATAAATAAATACCGCACACTCTAGTATATGCTAAATGCACTGTCAGTTGTTAGGGGTTGCTGACGACTGGGGGCATTGCTGGCGCGGGAGGGCAATGGAGATTACGGAAGCGGCCGGGGGTAGCGGAAGACGCTGAAGGTGCCGGCGGGCGAGCGGGAGTGAGCCCGTACCCCCACGCGCTTCGCGTGGGGGTAGGCGCCTGGTGCCTACCGTCCGCGCTGCGCGGGCGGTAGGTGCAGCGGCTGCAGCGAGGGGGCTGGAAGCCCCCGCACATGCACACACATCTGAAAAAATAGTACGCGCGAGGGGTTGAATGGGAGTGGGGTTTTGCGTTATTATATTGTTGTTGACAATTGGGCCGCTAGCTCAGCTGGTAGAGCAACGCCCTTTTAAGGCGCAGGTCACAGGTTCGAATCCTGTGCGGCTCACTTATATTGTCTCCTTCGTCTAGTGGTTAGGACATCGGGTTTTCATCCCGAAAACAGGGGTTCAATTCCCCTAGGAGATGCGAAATGGATGATATTTATGTGACAAAGGGGGTCGACTGGCTTGACGCCGCGTTGACCGACGATGACCGGAAGATTATTTCCGATATGCATGAGTATTACGGAAAAATTTCCACACACTTTTCGTTCTGTACGGGCGATGATGCGAAAGAGACGGACGAGCGGAAGGTGCACATTGATGCGCTGATTAAGCAGTATGGGAAAATTGGTAAAATTATGCAGGCGTACATTGCCAATGAGTCACGGCTGGTTGTGCATCCGTTTTCTACTCCGCGGAGCGAGCACCGGGCGGTGTCGCGGGTTATTGCCAACCTGCGCGACCAGGAGACGCAGCACGCCGAGTTTGTCTATTATACCCAGCGGGCCTATGAGATGCTGTTCCGGTTGGTGTTCACTCACGAGGATAGCCGGCATAAAAATTATTTCCTGGTAGAGACGGCAGTGGATAAGCCGCAGCGGCAGGTGGCGGTGCATAATGTGCCGGATATAGATGAGAAGATAAACAATACGGTGATGTGTGTGATGCTGCGCGGGGCCCTGCTGCCGTCGATGATTCTCTCGAAGGAGATTGAGGAGTATTCGTCGCAGGGGTACGTGACGCCGTTTGCGCTGTTTGATATTAAGCGCCGCGAGGATGGGAGTGAGCTGCAGTACGCGCTTGACCTGAAGCGCAGTTATTTTAACCTCTCTGAGCTCCAGGGGGCGGATTTGATCTTTGCAGATCCGATGAATGCAACCGCGGGGAGTTTTACTACTATTATGGAATACCTTACCTCACAGGGAGTGCGGCCGCGGCGGATTTATTTTGTGAATGTTGTCGGGAGTTTGCACGGGGCCCTGCGGGTGGTGCGGAACAATGAGTTGGTGCATAATTATATGCTGTGGGTTGATCCGGTTATGAATGAATTGTCTTATATTCTGCCCGGCCTGGGGGATGCGGGGGACAGGATGAATATGCCCGACCCGCCGGGGCGGAAGCGGGATATTATTGAGCTGATTGCCGATTATGGGTCGGCGATTGCGAACCTGTATCGTCAGCAGATCCGGGCAATTGAATCGATAGTGCTGAGAAGATAGGGATGGGTAGGTACCGGGGTCGGCGGAGCCCAGTGAGCGCCTCTCTCTCTTGGGTGAGGCGGGTATTTACCACCAGCAGCGCGGGCGTGGTTGGTTTGGTGTGCGTGTTGGTCCTAGCGGTGGGCGCATTGGGGTGTCAGACTGTTGTGCAGCGCGGGTTGGCCGAAGAGTATTACAACATCGGCAATGCCTTTTTTGAGTTAGAGGATTATGACAGTGCTATAGCAAACTACCGGCGTGCATTGGAGTTGGATCCGAAGTTGACGCGTGCCGACTATAATTTGGCGTTTGCCTACCTGCGCCTGAACCGTATCAATGATGCCATAGAGCTGTTGGAAGAGTTGATTGCCAGTGATCGGGATAATTTGCTTTTGCAAGAGAGTGTGGCGTATAGTTATTTTTTACTCGGTGACGGGGAGGAGGCCATTGCCCGGTATGAGGCTGTGTTGGAAAACTCGCCCCTGCGGGTGACGGCGCTGTACAACCTGGCCCTGCTGGAAAATCAGGAAGATAATTATTTGCGGGCCGGGGAGTTGTTGGAGACGGCCCACGGGGTTGATGGTGCGGATGAGGAGATTACCTATCAGTTGATTCAGGTTTTGCAGGAGCACAATGCGGCGGAGCGCAGAGAGGACGAGGCCGCAGCGGCGGCGGCCGAAGCAGAAGCGGCGGCGCTTGAAGCAGAGGCGGCGGCAGCGGCTGAGGCCGAGGGGCTTGAAGGAGAGGGGGAAGGTGCCGAGACAGCAGCGGGGACAGAGACGGCGGAAGCCGAAGCAGCGGGGGAGACAGTTGAGGCGGAAGGTATCGAGACGTCGGCGGACGAGCAGGCAGCGCTGCCGGGTACTGGTGCCGACGATAGCGGCGAAGAGGCTGCCACGCCCCCCCCCGACGGTGAGGTTGCCGGGGCGGAGACACCTGATGCCGGCGAGCAAGAGAGCGTCAGTGCCGAGGACGGGGAGAGTACGGGAGATGCCGGAGGAGAGGGCGCGACTGAAGAAGAGATTGAGGCCGAGCGCCTGGCTGCCGAGCGTGCGGCGGCGCAGGAGGTTCGCAGTGAACGGATAATTGAATTGGCGCGCGAGCTGCAAGAGAGCACCACGCTTGGCAGCACAGAAATTATTTCTATTGGACGGATTTTTGAAGATGCGGCCTTTTACCAGGAGGCACTGGTGCAGTTCCAGCGGGTCGGGGAAGAGGACCCGCAGCTCCCGTGGTCGCAATTCCGTCAGGCGTATATTTACCTGACGGCAATCGGCGAGCCCGCCGAGGGGTTGGAAATTCTTACAATGGCTATCGAGGCCGGGTACAACGATCCGCGCGATCTGATCCAGCTGTATGATAACGAGCAGTTATTACAGCAAGAGCAGGTAGAGGGGATATATGTTGAAAGCGCCCTGGATATTGACACCTTGCGTGATGCTGCACTGCGTGCCGCTGCGGCAGAACAGGAAGCGGCGGCATTGGAAGAGGAGAGTGCGGCGGGCGATGACACCGGGGATGAAATTTTTGTGGACGACAAGGGCGGGGACGACGGAAGCGGCTTTGTTGACGATGATATAATTACCGATGACAATGATATAATTACCGACGATAAACCGGCAGAGAGCGCGCCTGACACAATACCCGACCCTGTTGGCGACGAAGAAAAAGAGAAGCTATAGCTTGTCAGAGGGGGGTGTCTCTACGGTAACGAAGAGATAACCTGCAAGAGATAGAGCAGCTCGCGCTCCACCAGGGAGGGGTAGAGAGGAAGGGTGATGGTTTTACTGAGCGCAGTGTCCGCAGAGGCGAGGGCGGTCTCTGGTGTTTGCTCTGTATCTGATTCCGGTGCCTGTTGGGGCGCCGCCTTGTTACCCCCATTAGCATCGGTGCTCTCGCCGCTTGCCCGGGCGTCACTGCGCGCAATTGCGTCGGCAAAACCGGTCTCGCACTCAATGCCTTTGGAGCGGATAAATTCCTGTATCTCTTTGGGGTTGCCGGAGGTGATGATTGCCAGGGCACTGGGGGTGATGTTTCTGGAATAAAATGCTTTCGGGAGCAGGTGGGCGGTATGGACGGGCAGGGCCTCTTCTTTCGCACCAGCGGCACCTGCCGGCGATTCAAACAGCGCCCGCATCCTGCGGTAGTACTTCCTCCGCGTCTTGATGAAGTCTTCCAGGCGGTTGAACTGAGTGCTCCCGATGGCCGCGTTATAATCGGTCAGGAGACTGGTGCGCGGGTAGAGGGTACTGGCTATCCGGCGCAGCCGCGCCACGCTCGATTTTTTGCGCACCAGCACCGCCGTCCCGCCCCCGGCGGTCAGGATATCACCGACTTCCAGGGCGACGATGACGATATCGCCAAAGCTCCCCACAGGGGTGTTGGCGTACAAGCCCCCGATGCCCTCTCCGACATCCTCGATGAGCGTACCTGCCGCGTCACGGAGCGATTGTATATCTTCGATGTGCCCATAGGGGGTTGCGGCGAGGGCAATGTCATATTTCGCCCCACTGCCGGCGTCGCCGTTGTTATCGGGTTTCAGAGCAGAGGTATCCATGACGACCCCGCCCGGACGGATAGGAAGGTAGTGCAGGGAAAACCCGCCCCCGCCGCCTGCGTTGCCGTTACCCCCCGTCCCGTTCTCGACCGCTCCACGCGTTGCACCCCGTGCACCACCGCCCCGTAGGGATTCGTGGAGCCAGCACGCCGGGGCCAGGGGGGAGAGGAGGACCCGCTGGGGGGGCTGCTCGCGCGAACCAGTTTGCGCACCAGCGGGTGCGGCGAGGGCGTACGAGCAGCTAACCGCACTGCGGTAGTCGCGAAAAATTACCCCGCCGGCGCACTCGAAGTACCCCGCGAGGGTCCGGGTGAATTGGTCGACGATGTCCCCGCAACTGAACCGCGCATCGACCATGCACTCCAGGACGCCTTCCATGTCTTTGCGGTTGATTGCGGCTTTAGAGAGCCGAACCGAATTGCGCGCGTCAAACTGTGCCATGTTAAATAAAAAATGCCCGGCAACGACTTACTCTCCCGAAAAACAGTACCATCAGCGCTGGCAGACTTAACTTCCGTGTTCGGAATGGGAACGGGTGTGACCCTGCCGCTATAATCACCGAGCCCCCTATGGTAGCACGCCCGCACACGGGCGTCAAGGGGTTTTGGGAAAAAATTTTAATTTTTTTCTCTCAACATCAGGTGATTAATATGGGCGCTGCCCCAGCGGAGCTGGTGCCGCCGTGCCGGAAGCCTGGCCACGGCGCCGTGCGCGCGGTAAAAACTCCAACCAGCCCCGCCGTGTCTGCCCCGCGCGAAGGCGCGGGGCACTTCCGGCATGGCTAGCGCGGTGGGGTTGGGGGGAGAGTGTATTCTATTGGAAATAACATTTTGCGCGCAGGAATAATTTTGTGTTGGTGCTTGGCAAATGTGCGGTAATATACTATATTATTAACACCGCCCCCATGCGTTAGGATGGGGTAGTTAACAGGGACCGGGGGCGACCTCGGTCTCTTATTTTTTTATGTGAACAAACGTCTGTATTGATTGATTTAACTGCTACTATGGTTGTGTACTTGGTACACCGTATAAATGGCTGAATTCTAGAACGTTAGTTAGCAAATTAATATCTGAATCACTTGGTCGGGATATACGAAATATATACAGTAATTTGATAAATTAATTTTTAATTTACAATTTACACAAAGGGCAAAATTGTATACCATTACTTAATGCAAGTATGGACGCCGTAGACACACTACAAACACTTTTGCGCCAGCTCTTCCGACTGAACGAGCCGCCCGATCTGGATTTTGGCATCCACCGTGTCATCAATCTCAAGCGCAAAAAAATATCCGACTATGTGGATAAAGAGCTTCCAAAAAAAATCGCCGATATTCTCAACGAACAAAACGAAGAAATTGGCAAAACCAAACATGATGCCCTCAAGCGTGCCCGTGAGGAAGTCGGCGGTGCCGCTAATCTAGATAAGGATGGTAATTTCACTGTACCTGGTCTAGCCTACACTCCGGCTGGCAAAGAATATCTACGTATCCGCGAGCAAGTAGAATATCTTGTCCCACCAAAAAAAGCAGAAGAAGCAATTTACGGACATCTTGCCGCATTCTTTGGCCGATATGAATGTGGAGGAGATTTTGTGCCCCGTCGCCGGCACTCTATCCGTAATCGATACGCCGCTCCGCACAACGGCGAGGAAGTTTTGCTACACTGGGCAAATCGCGATCAATATTACATCAAATCTACAGCGTACCATCCCGCCATTGCATTTAAAGTTAACGACAAACGATTCCAATTTCAAATAACTGAAGCCTGCGACATACCCCGCGACAACAACAAAGACACAGGACGGTTTCTTTTTCCCGAAATAGACAAGGTCGTACAGGACAAAGGTGGTGATATAGTTGTTCCATTCACTTTTCGTTCCGTGGATAAACAAGAACAAAAACGCCTGAGAGAAATCTCCAATAATGAAAAGAGCAATGGCAACGAAAATAAAATACAGCGTGGGATATTAATCGAAGCGTTAAATGAGTTAAAAAAGACTGCGAAAAATAATCCAGATTTACGCCAGTTATTGACGGTACATGCAGGAGGCGAGGATTCTGCTTTTATGAGTCATGCCCGCCGATTTGTTCGCCGGAACACAGCCGATTTTTTTATTCACCGCAATTTGCGGAAATTTCTCACTGAAGAATTGGATCTCTACCTGAAAAGCGAAGTTTTGAGTGCCGAGGAATTAGCCGGACTGAACGGATTCGCTATCGCCTCAAGGATGGTGGTTTTTCGCGTTATCCGCGAATTAGGCGGGGATATCATAGATGCTCTCGCTGAATGGGAAGACCTGCAAAAAATTCTGTGGGAAAAGAAAAAATTTGTCCTGCAAACCGAATACTGCGTCGCTATTGGACACATTCCAGATGTGGAGAATTCTAGTATTCTCAATGATATCGCCAAGTGCAAAAAGCAGTGGGTGGAATGGGAAAAGCTGGGGATTGACTGCGAAAAAAAGAACGCCGACTTTTTGCGTAAAAATCTCTCGTTACCGATTGATACCGCGAATTTTTTGTCTGAATTTAAAGATCGCCTGTTGGCGCAGTTTTCTGATATTGACAATGTGACAGATGGTGTTTTAATTCATGGTGAAAACTGGCAGATGTTAAATCTGATTCAGGAAATGTATCGCGGACGAGTTAAATGTATTTATATTGATCCGCCTTATAACACTGGACCGTCTGAGATTCTTTATAAAAATGAATATAAGCATTCGTCATGGCTTTCTATGATGGAAAACCGCATCTCGCTGTCTAGCAAGTTTATGACGCAAGCAGGTACTGTTGTATGTGCCATTGATGAAAATGAAGTATTGCGGTTAGGCATGATGCTGGAATGCGTATTCCCACCGCCAGAATATGAAAAAAATTGTTTGACGGTTGTTCATAACCCTAAAGGTATTCAAGGCGGCTTTGTCTCAGTTAATAATGAATATGCTTTTGTAGTCAGTCGCGCTGGGCAAGTAGCTAATACTATGCCGATTCCCGAAGAAGAGTGGGAATGGGAAAAATTTCGGAATTGGGGCGGTGAATCCGAGCGACATACGGCAAAAAATTGCTTTTACCCTATTGTTGTGAGAGATGAGAAAATTGTGGCGTTTGGAGATGTGTGTCCTGATGATTATCACCCTAAAAAGAATGAGATAGATAAAGATGGGAATACTCTAGTCTATCCCATTGATAAAAATGGCATTGAACGTAAGTGGACTTATGCTCGGCAAAGCACTCATGAGATTGCACACCTATTACGTACTACAAAAAACAAGGACGGAATTGATATCGAGCGCAGTCATGATTGGAAGAGATTTAAAACTGTCTGGTCTGAAAACCGATATATCGCTGGAGACTATGGTTCCAAGCCTTTGAAACAAATTTTGGGAGAAAAGCGTTTTGACTTCCCGAAGGCTATCCCTTTGGTTATGGATTGCATTCGGATGACGGCTGATAGTGATTCATTTGTGTTGGATTACTTTGCCGGTTCTGGTACGACTGCGCATGCGGTTGTGAATTTGAATCGTGAATATGGAGGAAGGCGGAAATTTATTCTGGCAGAAGCGGGGGATTACGTTAATACTGTAGTATTACCACGTATCAGGAAAATAATTTACTCGCCAGCATGGAAAGATGGCAAACCCTCACGCAAGGCAACAACAGAGGAGATAGAGCGTGGTCCGCGTTTGGTGAAATATCAGCGTATTGAATCCTATGAAGACACGTTAGCTAACATTCGGTTTAGGTCGGATGAGTTAGATTTGAAAAAAATTACTCCGCGTTATGAACTAGAGTGGGAAAGCCGAAAAAGCCCTGTGCGGATTTTGGAGTCAGGTTTGGAAAATCCGTTTTCCTATACGCTAGAGTTAGTGGCAGGAGATGAAACAAACAGGCAAAGTACGCTAGCAAAAACAGTAGATTTGCCAGAAACGTTTGCATACTTGATAGGATTGCGAGTACGGACGCAGCTGGTTGAAATAGATAAACAAGGTCGTCGTTATCTGATTCAACGCGGTAAATGCGAGGGACAGGAAATAGCGGTGATTTGGCGAGACACTAAAGGATGGAATGACAAAGATTTTGAAAATGACCGGAAATTCATAAAAGAGAAATTAGCGCCTGAAGCGCAGCGTGTTTTGGTAAACGGAAGCGCATGCGGGAAAGAGTTGGAATCACTGAATCCTATTTTTGCAAAGAAAATGTTCTCAGAATACGAAAAGGCATAAGAGTGAAAGAAGAAGAATTTATCCCGCCAAAACTTCGAAAAGATGGGTTTAATTGTCCGCACTGCAATGCATATACCCAACAACGGTGGGGATACATGGGGTGTTATGACGAGCGTGCCAGCTGGCGATCAATAAGTGAAGGTTATTCATACGAGGGTGTCACATTTCTTGCCGCCCCCATTGGCAGTGGCGTGCAACTGGCTATGTGCACTAAGTGCAAGAATCTTTCCTTTTGGATTAAAGGCAATATGGTTTTTCCTGACGTGCCTAACGTGGAAGCGCCAAACGCAGATTTAGATCAAGATATCAAGGACGACTATTTGGAAGCAGCGTCCGTTTTCAACAAATCGCCGCGCGCAGCTGCTGCTTTGTTGCGGCTAGCGTTGCAGAAACTGTGTAAGCAATTAGGAGAAAAAGGCGAGAATATTCATGAGGATATTAATTCGCTGCTGAAGAAAGGTATGCCGTCTCGCGTAATGAAGGCAATGAATGCCGTTCGCATCATTGGCAATCATGCCGTACACCCAGGAAAATTGGATTTTCAAGACAATATCGATATCGCCGCTAAATTATTCCGTCTAATTAACTCTATTGCGAGAGATATGATAACAGAGCCGAAGGAACTTGAAGAAATTTCAAAGATAGCATCAGATTCAGATAAACGGAAGAATCATGATGGGAACAAGTAGGGTATACCTACGTCATGCCATCCCGTCCCCATAATTCACGAAACTCTGGCGCGCGTCGCCTAGCGTTGCCCACGCTGGACCAGCGGTTGACGCTAGTGACATGGTTCGCAGATCAGATGGGTTATTCTAGCAATCTCAAGATGTTAGAGGATTTGAGGGAAAGTAGTGAAGATTGGATAGGGGACAGACATCCGGTTTTGAGGCGCGCTATAAACCGGGGAAAAGTGAAAATTCCTGAGGACGCACTATCGGAAATGAATGACAACATCCGCATTGATTTGGAGGCAATAAACCGGCACCGAACTCCGCAAGTATCATTAAAATATTTTCAATATTTATCTGTATTGGCGACAGAGAATTTCTTGCGGCTTTGCTCTACCCGGCCGGGGAATTTGGTACAGGAACTACAGGAATTTGCCAGTGATCGTGATGATCATGGGCGCTATCCTGCACCAGAGAGCGTCGCCGATCTGAATAAGTTAGCATTGTGGGCAGCCACCGGGGCTGGAAAAACGCTTCTTATGCACTTAAACTATCGCCAGTTTTTGCGAAGGCGTAAGAGCGGGTTATTTGTTCCAGACAGCGTGATTTTATTGACGCCGAATGAAACGCTGAGTAATCAGCATATTGCGGAGATGCAACTTTCTGGAATTCCGTGCTGTCGATTACAGGAAAGTGCAAATAAACTAGGATTAGAAGGAAATTTTCCCGTGCGGGTGGTGGAAATCACAAAGTTTACACCTCGGAGTAAGGGGGTGACAAGCATCTCGTTGGATGAATTTGAAGGGCGTAACTTGTTACTAGTGGATGAGGGACATAAAGGTGCTTCCGGGAATACATATTTTGCTGTGCGCGACAAGTTAGCGGAACGGGGTTTTGTTATGGAATACAGTGCTACCTACGGACAAGCGATTAATTCAAAAAACTTCCGGACGGAAGAGTATGCGCGTTCTATTGTTTTTGATTACTCCTACCGTCATTTTCATAGCGACGGTTACGGCAAAGAATTTGATGTGATAAATTTGGATGGAAACAAAATTTCTTCAAAAAAGCAGGACGCGCTAATGCTTGGGAATTTACTGGTTTTTCTACAGCAACGGATGTGCTTTGTGGAAAATCGAGAAGAGTTTTTGCGACATAATTTGGAACCGCCTCTGATGTTAATGCTGGGCGCAAAAGTAACTGGCGGAACCTCAGATGCGAACATCGCAAAGATCACGGAGATTATGGAGTTTTTGGAATTTCTGCATCGTATTTCGCAGAACAATGACTGGCTGGAAAAGGCGATTACAGACATCTTGACAGAAGGTATTAAAGATTCCGCAAATCAGAATATTTTTGCCGCTCGGTTAGATTGGCTACGCAGTCATTTTGAAACCAAAAAAGAGATAAATGTTAAGGCGGTGTGCCGTGCATTGCAAAAAAATGTTTTATTGACAGATAGTCCAGGGGCACTGAATTTTTGTCCAGTACGTGGTGCAAAAGGTGAGGCGGCGTTACGAGTGGGTAATAGCACAAATTTTTTCGCACTGATATATGTAGGGGATGTGATCAATAAACTACGCGAAAAAGTCAAGGAATATGCCCCTGGTATCCAAACGACAGTAGAAACGCTTGCCAGCGGTCCGATGTTTCCTAGTGTGGGACGGGCGGACTCACCAATCACTATACTGATCGGTGCAAAGAAATTCATGGAAGGCTGGAGTAGTTGGCGCGTTTCGGGAATGGGGATGCTGAATGTTGGGATTAGTGAAGGCCCGCAGGTAATTCAATTGTTTGGACGCGGCGTACGGTTGAAAGGAGCAGGGATGTCACTGAAGCGAGGAGGTGGGGATAATCCACCGAAGTATTTATCTATACTGGAGACGATGAATATTTTTGGAGTACGGGCAAATTTTATTTCTCAATTTCGAAAGATGCTGGAGCAAGAGGGGGTATGGGAAGAGACAATTCATTTACCAGTAAGCCCACCCTTGCAGAAAGGGCTAAGTGCAGGATTGCAAATTCCAGAATATCCAGAAAAAGAATTTACGAAGCCGGTGTTGCTAGACACTGCCAAGAATATTCGCGTAGTCATAGATTTGTCGTCGTCCGTCTTGCGGATTGCCAGCGCAGAAGGTGATACGGGAAACGTAGGATTTGTTCGTGCGCCAGCGGCAAAAGCGCTTTCGGATAATGCGCTGGCGATAGTGGACCGGGACGAACTGCACCGGCAACTGCAGGAATATCGGGTACGAGCGGGCTTGTGGAATATGGTTTTTCCACTGGACAACCTACCGGAGATTTTGCGCAGTCACTGTGTTTTCATTTGCGATGCGGATTCGCCGTTAGAGCCAATTTCGCGGCGTGACATCCGGCGCATCCGTGACGCAGCCATTGCGGCAATGCGAAAATATACCCAGAAATTTTACAATATCCGCCGAGGCGCGTGGGAATTGGAGCGAATTGAATACCAGTCGCTGAAAAGCGAACATCCGAATTTCCGAGAATCAGGGGGTGACTATATTCTGCGTATTCCGCAAAAAGAAAAGGAGATTATTGGTGAAATTCGCAAACTTATCAATGACCAGAAAAAAATAGGTGCTATGTGGGCTTCTAGTTCTAGCGAATGGCAGGACCCACCGCCACGAGTTTATCTTTCCAGTCATTTATACCAGCCGTTGCTACTGACGCAGGCGTTGCAGCGAAAGAAGATCCATGTCTCTCCGCCAGCATTGAACGATGGTGAAGTGGATTTTGTGAATAAACTGCAGCAGTACCTGAAAACCAGGCCGCCGCAGGCAAGCGAAGAAGTTTTTCTGCTGCGAAATCAATCACAAACAGGGCTAGGTTTTCATGGTGAATTTGGAGGTATTTATCCAGATTTTATCCTGTGGATTAAGCGTGGAAAAAAGCAGCGCATCGTTTTTATTGAACCGCATGGAATGGTATTTGCAGATGCCTACGATGAAGATCCGAAAGCGCGGCTATATGATACGTTGAAGCCCGTTATTCACAAGCTCGCAGACGAGCACCCAGATGTGGAAATGGATGCATTCGTGATCAGTCAAACTCCCTATGGGCAGTTGCATAAGAAATATGGCGAAGGATGGGAGCAGAAAAAATTTACCCAATGCCACATTCTTTTTGCTGATGATGACTACATCACTCGTATTTTTGACTGGAATTAATTATTCTTGTAATTTAGAACTATACTCCCATCGAAACTAATCCCCAATCCACACCGAGATTGATAATCGTTTAACAAACGAACATTATAGTGTATACTATCCATAGAGATATGATGATATGAAAAATTTATATGTCAAACAACAAGGAAAAGAATGGACTGTGGAAGCGGGAAGAAATAAAAAAATCCATACCATTCACCCAACGAAAAACGAAGCTATGGATGTCGCCCGAGCAATTGCCATCAACCGCGGCGGCGTTATCGTTGTCAGCGACAAAGATGGAAAGATCACCAGCAGAGATAGATACGGCGAATAACACATACCTTGAATTTTATAAAAAAATTTATAATATTTAATATGAGCTATAGAGAGTTTGGAATATGTAAGAATACAAATTCGCTACATCCTACTTTTCATATTACAGGTCAAGATGGTTACGCTTTTTGCGGCGAATTTCATTTAAAGAAAATTAATTATCGTTATATATATTTATCAGAAAATATCGCCAGCATAGCAGAACGGGTATATTTATTACACTGGACTAGAAATATAAATATCTGTGGGGTTTGTGTGAGTCATCTATATAATAACTCACGAAATTTTTAATATTACGCTTTATATAATTTTTTCTAATTCTATTGAGTAAGATGCTTGATCCTGCCTTGTTTTTGATAATCTCTAAATCCCGTGCCCCCAATATCCTACGATCATCCTTAATAAATATTACACGTAATTATGCATCCATGAAATTAATGCGCACCGAGTAGTCTGTAGTCACGATGTCGTAGTTACAGTAGATGGTGGGAAGCGGTCAGATTGCATGCTTCTGTTTGCCTAGTGTTGTTTGTTAGTTCCGTTGTTTTTTGTATTTTCAAGACGCTCAATAGTTTCATCAATCATCTTAAACAATCCTCTGTATCGTGTTATTCTCAAGTTATCCCAATCCCCCTCCCCTTGCTCTGCCTCTTGGAGAGCGTGAGCTATGCTTCTTTTGATTTTTTCCAAAGGTTGTTTTTCGGTATATTGATGTACATTCGCGCTACTATAGGTAGGTTCACCTAATATACGCGATATCCACATTATACCACGATTTGACAGAGTGATGATTTTCTCTAAGTTATCACATTCCTCTATCTCTTGAAAGAAACGCCCCTGATCAATTTTTAGTTTGCGGCATAGTTCCCATACTGTACTATCAGGTACTTTATTCCGAGTAGCACTTATTTTTTCAAAAAAATCTTGCTGTACGCGCGTGCGATGCTCTATTAGTTTGTGCGTTAGTATTTTTCTAATTGCACTCCCTACAACGGTAAGCCCCGGCTTGTCTCTGTCGTCACACTGCATTCTGGGAACATCTAGATGCAATCCCATAGCGTCAGGGGATATTGGCTCGCCCGCAGGGCCTACCGGTACGTTATTAGTAGATTCAATCAGCTTAACAGATTCGACCACTATTTTTGTTACGTCACCATGTTGCCAGTCGTTGCCCAAAAAGCGTTTCAATGAGCACAAATTGGCATATATATGAGGGAGTTTTGTTAGCTTGTACTTGCCGTACTTCAATGCACCTACTACAATATTGATGGCCTCAAAGAGCTCGTCTTGTTCCATTTCGTGTATGTAGCCAAGGATTTCACTATATATCCTTTCATGCTTGGGTAGCTGTTCGGGTAAGATTTGTTTAATATCTTCCCTGAATTGTTTTAGATCTAGTGATCCGGTGCGTATATATTCCATGATGCTCTCGAGATAGAAAATCCGTACACCAAATTTATCATATTTTTGACCGTATTCTTTCCTTGATAATTTGGTAGACTTCTGTTCATCGCTAGCGTCCTTTCGCGCGTCTTGCTGTGTGCCCTGACTAGATGAATCTAATGACGCTGATTGACCACGAAGATTAAGCAAGTGCACATATTCTTCATAAGGTATTGAATCATTATCTATTTCATTACCCTGTTTATATTCCACGGATTGTGCGAGGGTGCAGAGTAGTAACTCTGTCTTATGCGATTTTTGCATCTCTTGTTTTTTACTGCAATTTTTTTTGCAACCTTGAGTATATAATCAAATGATTGTAGTGCAAAGATGATAGAGCGTAAGTTTTTTCCACTGTTTTCAAATACGTAATTAATTATGTCAGAATTCTTTAATAACAAATTTTTGTTAGCTCGATAATTCTTATTATCCTTACAATCTGGTTCCGGGAAGGAATGATTGATGATACTTTTGCATAGATCTTCCCAACTAGGCGAAAAACGAATTTCCCACCGAAATATTTTTTCTTTTGTGCGGTTAAAGTCTGAGTAAATATTTCTTACCTCTTTCTCGTTACCGATAATCAATACCTTGATGCCTCGAGAGATAAATTCATCAAATAAATATCCTAAAATTTCTTTAATATATTTTTCTTCAGGAATACGTTCTAGATCATCAAAAATCAATATTTTATTTTTAAAACCCCCGTATCCCAGACTTTCTTTGATTTTTTTTGTGCCATGCATATTGAATAAATCTATGCCAAGCCTAATTATGTCGCGCTTTATCGTACCAGTATTTGATGTAATGCTTGTAAATCCTTCTATTTGACTCCAGGAAATCTCTTTGGGATTTTTTGTTATTGATTGGAAAAATATTTTCCTCTGCAGAGCAGAGATATTCGAGATGCCGTTAAGAGAAAAATAAAGAGGTTCATATTTTTTATCCCCGATGCATTTCACTAGTTCATTTGTAGCATAATGTGTTTTTCCGCTCCCCCATTCCCCGTAAAGAAAAAGTGCATGCTCTGTATTTTCCTGAGTCAGATAATCTTCAATAATTTTATTAATTTTATCATAATAATCCATGTGCCCATTTTACCATATTTTTGTATTTCATTAAGTTTTTTAAAAGACACCAAATATCACACCATTAACGCGCACACGACCCAAAGCCCCGCGTTAGGGATGGTAGGGGTGCCGCGCAGCGGCAGTCCCGGGGGGCCTGCCCCCTGGGACCACAGCCCCGAACAGCCCGACCGTGCCCGAGCACCGTCACGCTGGCACTGCCCCGTACGGCGCCGTGTTACCAACACGGCTGGTACACCGGCGGTACCAATACTCTCATGCGGCGGCACGGGAACGCCCACACCCGCAAACCCTACTGCATAATATTTTGAAATAGGGTATACTAGGGAGATATGAGCGATACGAAATATAACCGGCAGAGCCGGGCGATGACCGCGGGGGTTGAGCGGGCGGGAAACCGGGCGATGCTGCGGGCGGTTGGCTTTGGGGATGATGACTTTGATAAGGCGATTATTGGAGTGGTCAGTGCCGATAGTGAGATCAGCCCGTGTAACATTCACCTCGGGGAACTGGGGCGCGTGGCGAAGAGTGAGTTGGAGAAATTCTCCTACCTGAAGCCCGTGCAGTTTCATTCCTTCGTGGTAACCGACGGGGAGGCGATGGGGCACGAAGGTATGAAGTGCTCCCTGGTGAGCCGTGATACGGTTTCGGATGTCATTGAGCTCTCTGCCCGCGGGCATCAGATGGACGGGGTGTTTGGTATCGGGGGGTGTGATAAAACCATACCCGGAACAGTCCTGGGGATGGCGCACAGTGACATCCCGGGGGTTTTTCTCTACGGCGGTACCATCCGGGCGGGGTCGTATGAGGGCCGGGCGGTTGATATTGTCAGCATTTTTGAAGCAGTCGGGGCCCATAGTGCGGGGAAGATTGATGACACGGAGCTGCACGGCATAGAGTGTGCGGCCTGTCCGGGCGCGGGTGCCTGCGGGGGTATGTATACTGCCAACACCATGGCGGCGGCGATGGAAGCGATTGGGATGAGTGTTGTGCACTCGGCATCGGTGCCCGCCGAGGATGGGCGGCGCGAGAGTGTTATTGCCAAAACCGCCCAGGCCCTGGCGTGGTGCATCCGTGAGAACGTGCGGCCGCGGCAGATCATGACCCGGGAGGCGTTTGAGAATGCCATAACCGTGGTGTGCGCCCTGGGCGGGTCGACGAATGCGGTCCTCCACCTCCTGGCCTTGGCGGCTTCGGTGGATGTGAAGCTGACGATTGATGATTTTGATACTATCTCGCAGCGGACGCCGATTATTGCGGACCTGAAACCGGCTGGGAAGTATGTCATGGAAGACCTGGATAAAGCCGGGGGCGTGGGTGTGATTATGCGGATGCTCCTGGATGATGGGCGCCTGCATGGTGATTGCCTGACGGTAACTGGAGCGAGCGTGGCCGAGAACCTGGCGGGCGTACAAGTACCACAGGACGCGATGGGTGATATTATTTATTCGATTGCCTCGCCGGTGCAAGCCGCCGGGCCGTTTCGGATATTGCGCGGGAACCTGGCCGAAGAGGGCGCGGTCCTGAAGACCTGCGGGAGCGGGAACACGGGGCTGAGCCATCGCGGACCGGCGCGGGTGTTTGAAGACGGTGATGCGGCCCTGGATGCTATCCTCGGGGGAAGTGTTGTGGCGGGTGATGTTATTGTGATCCGTAATGAGGGACCCGCGGGCGGCCCGGGGATGCGGGAGATGTTATCCCCGACGGCGGCCCTGGCGGGGGTTGGGTTGCAGAAAGAGGTGGCCCTGATAACCGATGGGCGCTTCTCGGGCGGGTCGCATGGGATCGTTATTGGACACATAGCCCCGGAGGCCTACCACGGGGGAACCATCGCCCTGGTGCACGAAGGCGATACTATTTCTATTGACAGCAACAAAGGCGAGATAACCCTGGAGGTTGATGCGGGCGAGTTAGCGCGCCGGCGAGAGCAGTGGGTCCGGAAACCCGAGCAGTACACCAAAGGGGCGTTGGCCCGGTATTCGCGGCACGTCAGTAGTGCCAGTTTGGGGGCGATTGCCGGGTAACACACTCACGCGAGGAGTGCGGGCGTACGCTTGTGGACGATATTAAGAATTAAAAGCAAAACAGAGGATAGGAAGATATGCAGGTAACAATAGATAAAAACGAACAGTTGGCCTACTCGCGCGTGCGGGTGGGGTTTACGGTTCCCGCCGAGGAGGTTGGGAAGTACTACAAGGCTGCCCTGACGTCGTTTGGGAGCAGTGTGAGCATAAAGGGGTTCCGCAAAGGCAAGGTACCCGAGGCGGTGCTGGAGCAGCGCTTTGGGGACGACATATTGGCACAAGCCAACGAGTCAACGACCACGGCGGCCCTTGATGAGATTGTCCGGCAAGGGAAGATCCGGATGATGACCATCGAAGAGCCGCAGTTGAAATTGAAAAAAGAGTACGCAAAAGACAAGCCCCTGGCGGGGGTGTTTGAATTTGATGTCTACCCGGATGTCAGGTTGGAAAAATTTACCGGGATTACCGTTAGTGTCCCGCACCAGGAGGTTAAGGTTACCGATGTGCAGCGGGAGCTGACGAAACTGCGGAACGACCGGGCCTCCCTGGAGCCCCTGGAGACCGAGCGGGCGGTGAAGAGCGGTGATGATGTGCTGGTTGACCATTGGGAGAAACAAGAAGATGGCAGTGAGGGGAACCGGAAAAACGGCGTGCACGTGGTGATTGATAAAGAGGTCGGGGGCGATGACGCCATGGCGCTGGTTGGATTGAAGAAGGGCGAAGAGAAACAGGTGCCGTCAGGCAGGGTGGTGCGGGTAGTTGGTATCTACAAGCGGAACCTACCGGCGATGGATGATGAGTTTGCCCAATCGCTTGGGAGCCAGTTTCCCACTATAGCGGAGCTGAAGAAACAGATCCGTGAGGAGCTGCAGCGAAACTATGACGCCGAGCTGGAGCGTAATAAACGCAACGCCCTGTTGGATGTAATCATTGAGGCGGCGGTGATAGATTTGCCGCGCTCAATGGTTAGTGCCGAGCTGGAGCGTATGTTTGGCATGGTGGCGCAGCAAAACCGTATTGACCGCCAGGGGTTGCTGCAGAAGCTCAACGAGCAAGGCCGAACCCTGGAGGGGCTGTTTGATTCGTGGCGCCCGGAGGCGGAGCGTAATTTGCGCGAAACCCTGTCGCTGCTTGAGATTGGACAGCAGCAAAAGATTGATGTTGATTTTAAAGAGGTTGAAACCTACATCCAGACCCGGATAGGTGCGGCGGGATCTGCGGAGGAGCGCGAGCGGCTGGAGAAGCTGTATGGGAACAAAGAGGTTATCGATTCCCTGCACTCGTACCTGCGCGAGCAGAAAACGGTCGAGTATCTGTTTGGGGCCAATACCTGTAATATAGACAAAAACAAAAAATAACGGTATTGTATTACACACGAGAGAGAGATGGTATGAGTAAAACAGAAGGCGCGCGGATGAGTACACTGGTTCCAATGGTAGTGGAGCAAACCGGGATCGGGGAGCGCTCCTATGATATTTACTCGCGGCTGCTGAAAGACCGGATCATCTTCCTGGACGGCGAGATTAACACTATTACCGCCGACCTGGTGGTGGCTCAGATGCTCTACCTGGTTAGCCAGGACCCGGAGCGCGATATTAACCTGTATATTAACTCGCCGGGCGGCGAGGTGAATGCGGGGTTGGCTATCTATGATACCATTCAGTTCGTGCAGCCCGATGTGCAGACTATCTGCATCGGGCAGGCTATGTCGATGGCCGCGATCCTGGTTGCCGGCGGGACGCCGGGGAAGCGGAGTGCGCTGCCGTCGTCGCGGATTATGATCCATCAACCGTGGGGCGGGGTACGGGGACAGGCGCGTGATATCAGTTTACAGGCCCGCGAGATAATCCGTCTGAAAGAGATGATTATCAGTTATTTCGCCGCCGGTACTAAAAAGAATAAAAAACAGATTGCCAAAGATTTGGAACGGGATTTTTTTATGTCGGCCCCCGAAGCCTTGGAGTATGGGGTGATTGATCACATCTTTGCGCCCCGTCAGGGGAGCGGCGCGGGCAGCGGGGCGCGCGCGGTGGCGAGCGGGAGCTCGCGTGCCAGCGGCGGACGCAGCGCGGGCGGCGGAGCGGCTGCGGCGAGACCGGAAAACGGATAGTGGGAAAAGGCGGGGCAGATTCAAAAAACCGGCGCGGCGGTACCATTGAGCGTACGTGCGGCTTCTGCCAACGGAAAATTGATGAAGTAGGCCGGTTGATTAGCGGTCCTGATGGGTTAATCTGTGACACCTGCATCAGACAGCTGCATACATTATTACTGAGCGAACAAGCCCGCAGAGAGGGTGGGGGTGATATTCCCCCGCACCACCCCCTCTCTGGAGGCAAGATCAGCGGACGCGAGAGAGAGTATGCTGCCCATATTGCCGCCCGCATGGCCGCGGATGCCGGTAATATTGCCGGTGCGGACGAAGAAGAGAGCGGGGGACGCGCAAGCGGTGATGGTACTGTTGGTGAGAAAGCCCCGCTGCTTACCGATATACCCGTGCCCCATCAGGTGAAGGAATTCCTGGACCAGTATGTGGTCGGGCAGGAGTACACCAAGCGGGTACTGGCTGTGGCGGTCTACAACCATTACAAGCGCATTAAGTACGACAGCTATTTTACAGAAAACGGCATCGAGATGGAGAAGTCGAATGTCCTGATAGTGGGACCGAGCGGTACCGGCAAGACCCTGTTGGCCAGAACCCTGGCCCGCTGTTTACAGGTACCGTGTGCCATAGTTGATGCCACCACGTTAACCGAAGCGGGATACGTTGGTGAGGATGTGGAGAATATACTCCTGAAACTCCTGAATGCCGCAGACGGTGATGTGTCGCGTGCAGAAAAGGGTATTATCTATGTCGACGAGATTGACAAGATAGCTAAAAAATCTGAGAGCGTCTCAATTACCCGCGATGTTTCCGGCGAGGGTGTCCAGCAGGCGCTGCTGAAAATCATCGAGGGCACCGAGGCCGCCATCCCCGTACAGGGCGGACGGAAGCACCCCAACCAACCGACGATAAAGATGAACACCAGGGATATTCTGTTTATCTGCGGGGGTAGTTTTGTTGGACTGGAGAGCATTATCCGCCAGCGTGTTGGAAAAAACACTCTTGGGTTTGCATCTCCCAATCACCGCGATGCCGGGCAGCAAAAATATGCGAGCATGCTGTTGCGGCAGATACAGACCGAAGATCTGATTAAATTCGGCCTGATACCCGAGTTTGTCGGGCGGCTGCCGATACACATCAGTTTGGAAGAGCTGACCTGCGAACAGTTATGCCAGATTATCCGCGAGCCGAAAAGCGCTCTGTTGAAACAGTACACCGCGGCTCTCGCGCTCGATAGTATTGAGTTGACGGTTACCGATGATGCAATAACGACCCTTGCCGAGCATGCCATCAAGTACAAAACCGGAGCCCGCGGGCTGCGCCGCGCCTTTGAGAGCCTGCTGACAGACGCCACCTACACCCTGACTGCCGGCGAGAAAAAGCAGCGAAAGCTTGTCATTGATCGAGAGATGGTTGAAGAGAGCATGCAGTTGAAACACACAGGCGCGCCCAAAGACAGCGCGGACGCGTCTACTGATTCATCGCCCCCGCCGCCTGCCGCCAACCCCCCAACCGCCTCCGCGGATGCCCAGAAAATATCCAAAAGTGCCTGACTCCCGCCGTATGCCGAACAAAGCGCCGATTGACCGATTGCCGGAGATTCCCCGAGGTGCGCGTGCGCGTTCGATCCGCGGCAGGTCGCTGTTAAACCTCTCCCAGTTGTCTAACGGGCAGTTCACGGCCCTGGTGGCGTCGGCGCAGAAGATAAAACAGAGCTGTCAATCGTACCAGAATCGGCGCAGCCGCCGGGGCGGTACTGCGGCCGACCTGGCCCGCGGCCACAGTGGAGCGCGCGGCGGCAACGCACTGCCCGCGGCGGGGTTGGGCGGACTGGCTAATACTGCCCACAATGGACGCGGCACCCGGTACTTGCGGGGCAAGAGCATTGTCTTGTACTTCACCGCGCCCTCAACCCGTACGCGGCTGGCATTCCACAGTGCCATGCACGCCGAGGGCGGGCTGGCCATCAGTGTTTCGCCCGAGGACCTGCACATTGGCGGCAAAGAGAGCGTGGGCGACAGTGTACTCGCACTCTCGCAGATGGCAGATGCGCTGGTGCACCGCGGGACCGACCACGCCCTGTTGGAAGAGCTGAGCTCGTGGGCGACGGTACCGGTTATCAACGCCCTGACGCCCCTCTACCATCCGACCCAGGGGATTGCGGATATGCTGACTATCGCCGAACATCATGGCCGGCTGCGCGGCATAAAGATTGCTTATTTTGGAGACAGCGACAACAATGTTGCCCGCTCGCTGGCCCTGGCCGCCTGTAAGTGCGACGCGCAGCTCTATTGTGCCTCGCCCGCCGGCAACGCCCTCGACCCCCGGACCCGGGAGCTCTGCGAAGCCATCGCCCTCGACCACAAGCGCCTCCCGGTGGTGACCACGGACCCCGGGGAGGCCGCCGCTGGTGCTGATGTCATCTACACCGACGTCTGGCGCTCCCTGGGGAGCAAGGCCCTGGCCCCGGGGGCGCGTAAAGCCCTCAGTCCCTACCAGGTCACCGGGGCGACCCTGAAGGCCGCCAACGAAAACGCCATCTTTATGCACTGCCTCCCGGCTACCCGAGGCGAAGAGGTCACCGCGGAAGTCATTGACGGCCCGCGGTCGCGGGTGTGGCAGCAAGCGAATAACCGCATGCATACCATCCGGGCGTTACTTCGGGCGATACTGGCGTAACCCACACCCCCGCCCCCGCCCAGTGTTACTTCGACTTCAGTCTTTGGACTCGTCTTTATCTTCACAGCAGCGCCGCTTTCTTTTCCGCTGTGATGCCGCCGACCCCCCGCAGCCCCCAAACACCGTGATGCTTGCACCGAGCATAAACCCGAAGTCGTACCAGTTGCCGTTATTATGTACTTCGTAGATGTTTACCCTATCGGTAAATAACGAGACAACAAAAGCAACAGGGGCAATGAAGCCGTGCCAGATTCCATCGAGAAACCCATCAATCTCCCCGGATGCATTGGTAGTTTTGACCGATTCATTCGGCCCCGCCGCGCACGCCGAAAACATCAGCAACGCAGCACAAAGAAGTATCATACATATTCGCATACTGGAGTGTACGCTATTTGTATTCATTGCGTCTACTCTAGTTATTAGCCCCGTGTCTGTTGTTGGCGTCGTGTCTGTTGTCGGCACCGCACTATCGTTCGCTACGCTCACTGTGCGGTGCATGGCGCATTCGGAATTGTTTTATCCATTTATGACTTAATATCTTTACAGCAGCGACCGGGGGGGTAGCGTCTGTTGTTGGCGCCGCTTGGCGGCGCATTACGCTCCGTTGCCGCGTGGGAGACACGTGCTTTACAGAAGCGACGGGGGGTAGCGGAAGACGGCGAAGGCGGCGGCGGGCGGAGCGTGAGCGGAGCCCGTACCCACGCCCGCGTGGGTAGCCGCCTGGTACTCCTGCGCGCGAGCGCAGGGGTACGCCGGCTGCAGCGAGGGGGCGCGAAGCCCCCTCCTAAAACACCCCCTCTAAAAACGCCGTATTTGACACCTGCCTGTGCCGTGCTATAATGTAACATATAATTTATAGGAGGAGTGATGAAAAAATTACTTATTTTGATGATTGCCGTGAGCGCGATAGTGCTTATCGGGTGTCCTCAACAGAGCGGAGAGCTCTATATGTTACAAAATAAACCGGAGATTGACGGGCCGTTGCAGGATTTTGCTGCGGCGTTTACCGAGAGTTCCGGGCATGCGATTCGTGTCGTGTCGTGCGGAGGTGATGCGTGTGCGGCTGGGGATCAGTTGCGTTCGGATATTGCCGCCGGGGAGACGCCGGATATTTTTACCATTGACGGGCTTGCGTCGTACAATGATTACAAGGATATCATTTATGATGTATCCAACGAGCCGTGGGTACGGGATACCGATGTTGCGTTCACCGTTGGCGGACGCGCCTATGGGTTCCCGGTGGCGGTTGAAGGCTGGGGGTTGGGGTACAACCGCGATCTCATCAATCGGGCCAACAGTATCCTTGGAAGCGGCGAGCAGATAGATATTAATGCGCTGACCAACCTGCGGGAGTACGCGCGGGTGTTTGCGGCCCTGGATGGTATCAAAGATCAACTTGGGATCAACGCGGTTGTCTCTATGGCCGGCGGTGCTGCCGGTATGGGGTGGGTGACTGCGCATCACAACTTCAACTCACTGCTCTCGGCCGGGCTTGGGTACGGGGATTTGTCGGTGACCAATGCCCTGCTTGACGGACAGGTTGACGGCACCCGGTTGGGCGAGTACGCCGATTGGGTCGGGCTGCTGTTCCGCTATGCCGATCAGACTATTTTGAAAACCGGCGACTACAATGCCAACGTGAATGCCTTTGTTGAGCAGAACGTGGTGTTTATCCACCAGGGGAACTGGATTGAACCGAACCTGCTTGGTGCGGGGGCGGACTTTGAGCGCGGGTATGCACCGCACGGGCCGTTCAACCAGGCAACCGATGGTATTTTTGTTTCGGCGCCGGCGTGGTATGTGGTTAACAAGAACTCTGACAACCTGGAAGGTGCGTTGGCGTTCCTGGACTTTATGGCATCCACACCGACGGGACACGAGTACATGGTCAATGGCATCAATGCCATTCCGGCGTTCAAGTCAGTCACTTTGAAGCCGTCGGCACCGCTGTCGGTTTCTGTTGCCGATTGGGTATCGCGCGGAAAGATTTACTCGTGGAATCAGTATTATTTCACCGAGACTTTCCGGGATGACACCCTGGCGCCGATTTATGCCGCCTATGCGAATGGGGACATCGATAAATCGATGTTCTTGAACCAATTGCGGCGGGCGTTTGAGTCCCTGTAAGGAATTGAGAGAGAGGTATGTGTGGGACGCGTGTGCGCGGCCCCGCGCTCTCTCTCTTGTTTTAAAGTGAGACAGAGAGTAGATAGCGAGAGATGAGTGCGTTCGAGGGAGGTAACTCCTATCTGAAACGGCAGCTGACCCGGTACGGGGGCTGGTTGTTTGTCCTGCCGGCACTCATTGCGTTCGTCTTTGTCATCGTTATCCCGTTTTTTATCGGGCTGTATTACTCGTTCACCAACTGGAATGCAGTTGGCGCGCGCCCCGAGTGGGTTGGACTGGCGAATTACATCACCCTGTTTCGCGAAACGCCGAGCTTTGGGTACTCGATAATAATTACGCTTGTGTTCACCCTGTTCAATGTGGTGATGATAAACATCTTCGCCTTCTCCCTGGCCATGCTGGTAACTATGAAATTCAAGTTCGCCAGCCTGTACCGGTTGGGGTTCTTTCTGCCGAATCTAATCGGGGGACTGATCCTGGGGTATATCTGGCGGTTTCTGTTTAACTACGCCCTGAACGGTGTCGGGGAGGCAGTGGGATGGAATTGGCTGGGCGGGTTCCTGATGCTGGCCCAGCGGGATACCGCCCTGTTGGCTATTTCCGTCACCTGGGGGTGGCAGTATGCGGGGTATATTATGATGATCTACGTAACCGCCATCCAAGGTATCCCGCAGGATCTAATCAATGCCGCGCAGATCGACGGCGCCAACGGGTGGCAGCGGTTGAAAAACATCGTCTTCCCCATGGTGGCCCCGGCGTTCACGGTTACGGTGTTCCTGACTCTGGTGAACTCGCTGAAGCAGTTCGACGTCAATTACTCGCTAACCTCGGGCGGTCCGGCGACGTTCTTTAACCAGCGCCCGATCTGGGGGACCAAACTTATTGCCATGGAGATATACGATACCTACAGTACCGGGCGCCAACCGGCGCTAGCGCAATCTATGGCTATTATTTTCTTTATCACCATTGCCATCGTCTCTATCATCCAGGTACGGTACAACAAAAAACGGGAGATCGAAGCGTGAGTGCACCCCCACAAGGGCACGTGCGAACGAGCGGGACGCGCCGCCCCCCTTGCGCCCACCAGTAGTATGCGCCATTCTGTTTCTGTAAAGTGGACCCGCGCCGCCCTGGAGGTGCTGACTATTTCGCTGGTGATAATATTTTTCTTCCCCATAGTACTGGTAATATTGAACTCGGCCAAAGAGACATCGTTCCTGGTGACCAGCAACCCCCTTGGACCGCCGGAGCGCTGGGGGGTGCTGTTAGAGAACATCAAGGAGCTGTGGGTGAACGAGAACACCCAGTACCAGAAGGCGTTCCTGAACTCAGTTATCATCACCGCCGGGTCGCTGTTGTTTATTGTCCTGTCCTCGTCGATGGCCGCGTGGGCCCTGGTGCGGCGCAAGAGCCGCGCGTCGGTTATAGTGTTCTTCCTGTTTGTCTCCGCCCTGGTGGTGCCGTTCCAGGTGGTGATGCTGCCCCTGGTATCGTGGTTCCGGGTGCTCTCGGAGGTAACAGGAGTGCGGTGGCTGCGCTCGTATTTCGGGCTGATCTTTGCCTACATCGGCTTCGGGGCGCCGCTGTCGATATTCCTGTACCACGGATTCATAAAAGGCATCCCCTACGAACTCGAGGAAGCCGCGATCGTCGACGGGTGCAGCAAACTGCAGGTCTACATCAGAATCATCCTGCCGATGCTCAAACCCATTACCATCACCATTTTGATCCTCCAGGGGATATGGATATGGAACGACTTCCTCCTGCCCCTGTTGGTACTCGGCAAAGGCACGCGGATCCAAACCGTACCGTTAGCGGTGGCCAACTACGCCGGCGCATTCGTAACCGAGTGGCAGCTGCTGCTAACCGCCGTCCTGATTGCCATGGCCCCGGTGGTGGTCCTGTTCATCTTTGCCCAGAAGTACATCATCAAAGGAATGGTGGCTGGGGCGATAAAGTAGCCTCGTTTCAGCAGTAGTTTATTCATTTGGGCGCTACCCCGCGTGCGCTCCGCGCCCCCGGGGTCGGCGTGTTCATGGCTTGGCCTGCGCGCGCCAACGGGCTTAGATGTCCCGAGTGGGACCGCGCAGTCTGGCGGCACCAAAGGGCGCCGCCACCATGAACATGCCTAGCGCGGAGTATTGGCGCCGGGGGCGGGTACTGTTGTCTGTCCGGGAGATTTTTTTCTATAATGTAATGCCAGTAGGAGTAATATGGGTCAGTCATCGAAAGCACAGGAGATTCTCTCCCAGGTTAGCGGGAGCATCCCGCAGCGGATGGGGGGACTGAAGGCAATCGCCAAAGAGATAAAAAAAGACCATCAGCTTGCCATGGAACTATGGGCGTCCCGAGAGTATTATGCGCGCCTGGTGAGCGTTCTGATAATGGACAAGAAGCTTCTAACACAAGGTGTAATAGATACCCTTGCCAAAGACATGCAAACCCACGAATACGACCAGCGCAACCAGCTGGCAGATTGGTTTATGGCGAACCAGTTGGCAAAAGACAAGACAGCCAGCGCCCTAATGGGGACCTGGGAACACGCCGACTCGGCAACCCTGCGGCGTATATTCTGGTACCACCAGGGGCGGCTGCGCTGGACCGGACAGGCCCCGCCCCCGAACACCCCCGGGTTATTGGCATCGCTAGAAACAGATATGTCCGGTGCGGAACCTGAGGTGCAGTGGGCCATGAACTTTGCCGCAGCACAGATCGGCATCTTCGAACCCGAGTCCAGGGAGCGGTGTATTGCGCTAGGGAAGAGACTTGGGCTGTACAGCGATCTACGGGCTCCGCGCGGATGCACGCCCCTGTATCTACCGGAGTGGATTAGGATTGAAGTGGGTAAGCGGGAAGGGAAGTAGTGGGGCGGTGACAATATATTTCTCTATTGCCGGATTGGGCGGCTTGCTCTATACTATGCCGTCTGCATAACAAGAGAGGTATGTAGGTATGCTTAGATGGCTGTTCCGATTATTTTTCAAACCGGCCTCCCTCCAGGCGGAGCGGAGACAATATGGTGTTCCCGGTGACACGAAACAAGGGGAGCGCGTACGGAGCAAAGCAGAGAAGTATATTGCAAATTATTTCTTTGAGAATAATATCAAATACGTGTACGAAAAAGAGCTCCGCCTGGAACCCGGGGTGGTGCTGTCTCCTGATTTTTATCTTACAGATTACGATGTGTACGTGGAATACTGGGGGTTACTTGACAAGGAATTCTACAGGCGGGAGATGGCATATAAGATGAAGCATTACCGCCGGCATGGGATTCGGTACATTTCCCTGTATGAAAATAACCTGCAGAATTTGAATTATTATTTCCGGAAGCGGTTTAAAGCGTGCACGGGGGTGGGGGTGAAAACTAGGTTTTATAAGTGGAGGGGGTGAGGGGCATGTCTGTCTTCCGGCGCAATTATCGTGATAGTTGATGTTTCTTGCCTTGTGGTACAATATTAACAATGAAGATCGTATCCTAATGAAAGAATCTGAGAAGCCCCCAAAGCCCGATAAGACAGAAGCGTCCGGAGCTGCAGACGAAAATTTGTCGGATTACATGCTTTGGGTGAACAATTTGAAAGGTCGCTTTGCTTTTCGCGGTCAGGCTAATTCTAGTTGGCGGGTAGCGGCTAGTGCTTATCGCCGACTCGAGAGAGAAACAGAAAAGAGACCAAAACTTTTCGTGGATCCAGAGTCATTTTTTTGCGACTATCTGTACGAGCGCGTTACCGAGGCGAAGATGCGCTTTTCCGAGCATCGTGATCTGAAACTTTTGGAAGTGATGGCACGGATGCAGCATTATGGAGCCGCCACCGGTTTGATTGATTTTACAGTGTCACCGTTGCTCGCTCTGTGGTTCGCATGTCAGGATGAGCGGGATAGCAAAGGCGTAGCTGTTGATGGCAAAGTTGTTGTCGTGCAATTAGATGACAACCCAATGATTCAAGAGATTAAAGAACACGAGAACACAGGGGAAGAATTAGATGTCTACTTCCCACCGGATCCAGACGGCAAATTGCGGGTTTGGCGTCCGGGCAACTATGATTCGCGCATGATTACCCAGCAGTCGTTATTTATTTTTGGTTGTCCAGACATTGAAAATTTTCTTGCCAGAGACCCGTTTTATGTATCTGTAGATAAGAAAGAGATATATATAGAAATTCTAGACAATATGGGAATCGCGGAGGGTTTTGTCTATCCCGATTTCTATGGTTTCTCCACTGCTAACACGCCAGATAAAGACTACGATCTATATCTCGTCGATACTTATAGGACAGCTAAAATCAGAAAGGGTGATCAGTTTGCAGACCCTAATATCAAAAAAGTAATAGCGATATTATCGTATTTCGGTACGATTGATAAACAAAATCCTCCTGAGAGATTGCATCAAAAATTTGCCATTGCTGAAGATGATTTTTGGAAATGTGTAGACGAGTTATGTAAACAAAAAATTGTCTCTATTAGTAGAAAACAGACATACAAAATCCGCAATCAACCACTGCGTCCGTATTATTTTTATGAAGCAATTATTGAGCATGACATATTAGATTTCGAGCTTTTTTTACACGATTATTTTTCTCTGTCTTTTATGCATCAAATAATGTTTACCATGCTTGATAATTTTAATAAGAATAAGATTGCAAAGATTGTTAAAAAAATTTCTCCGTTAGTATCGCAAGAATGGCAGGTGATAGTAGATAAACATCAATTTAAAGATTGCTATGATTTTGCGCAAATATTCTATTTTATTATTCCTGATGCAATACTAAAATACATCAAACAATACATCAACAATCTAGAGTCTAATCATGAGCCCCCAAGACGTTCTGAAGGAAAATACGGCAGTACTGATGAGGTGTTTGAGTTACTTTTCGTGACGTTTCCAAAATTAGGAGTAGATTACACTAGAAGAGCAATACAACTGGCACTCCGCTACTCTTCTAGATGCACATCGGTTAGGAATGCATTGTGCAAATATCTTGTGCAGAATCTTGCCGTTGATTCAGGCATACAAAACTATGATATTACAGAACAGTTGTTTGATGTTTTATTAGAGGAAACGGGAGAACAGAATGATGTTTTCGATGTCGGCGCACGCACAGCGGCAGATTTTCTGCACATGATCTATTACAACTCGGACTTTAGCAGACAATTTGATCTGTCTAATAATCAAAAGCCACAACAACTGCACGAGAAAATTTTAGAACAAATACGCCTGCTAGATGCTACCAGATTTATGATTTTTCTAAAACAGTATACCAACCGGATGCCGTATATGCCCGCAAATAGTAACGCCAAAAAATTGATTGAGGGGCTAGAATTTGACTCACGATCTATTTTAAATAACATAGATAATAAATACAATCCTGGGGAATTGATACACGAGATACTAGTTGGTGAGTATATTGATGTTTTAAAAAAACATGAAATACAGATAAAGCAAAGCATCGTTGTTCGTTGGCGCACTAAAAGCAGAGCTTATGAGATATATCGTATTATTGACTCAAAAGTTGCCGACCTCAGGGAACGCCCAAGAAATCGAGTGACTCCTCAAGGAATCGATGAACTCAAGCAACAGAAAGTATCTTCTTTAGTTAAAAAATATAAAGACCATGAAGTGATAGAAATAATAGACCAATTAGCAGAAGCAGAAGCGTTTTTCTCACGCATTGGTAGTGATATGCATTGGAGTTCTTGGAGTATTTATAATATTGATATAGCTAGAGCTATCAGCAAAATATTTTTTGCTACACAAGATTCAAGCTCGCACTTTGTTGCGGTAGTGCGGCATTATATCGATAAAAAAATTCCTATTGATTTCATTCCTCCGTTTGCGCAGTTCTTTCCATGCTATCCCGATGCTCACAAGGAGCTATATGGGGTACTTGATGATGAAGAGTATCCCTTGAAAGATATGTGGAAGTATTGGTTTTTTTACTCTTTGCCTAAGAAGAACATTGTTGGGAAATATATCTCTGATCTTGAATTGTTTCTTACCAATATAAAATTTGATACTAGAAGACTGTTTCACTTTGATTTTCTGATAAAATATGAAGAAAAAAGCCCCGGTCTTTTTTTGCGCATAATACAAAAATTATTTGATAAGCGAGTAGAGAATGGAGTTTCGTTTTCCTTACTATTCAATCCCTACTCAGATATACAGGAAAGAATAGAGGAGCTATTTGCAGATAATTGGGAATTTCTAGAAAAAATATTTTTATACGAAATACCGCGAAATTCCGATGTTGACAACGAGAATTTTTTCCTGAAAGTATTTTTACAGAAATCACCAAAGTTCATCAAGCAATACCTTAATACAATATATAGTGCGCCTTATTTTACCCCCAGTGATAACGGCTATCAGAATTATGCGTTTATTTGGAAGTTGGAGTCATGCATGTCTATCATGCATGATGTTATTTTGACTACGCTCAAACATCAAAAATATTATTTTCAGTCTTCTAGTTTCATGGTAACCTTTTTTCGCATAGAGCAGAGTCATGCAGAAAACACTGCAGGCGTAAAAGCGCAGCAGAAAGAATTTATCCAAAATATTATTAATGAAGAACAAATAAATTACGAAACAATATTATTGTTGGTCGAAGTAATTAAGTACTTCTTCGTAGATGACTTTCCAAAATTTATACGTGCACTTAGTGAAAGGGAAGAAAGCGCGGAGGCTTCAAGGGCACTGCGATCTGATGCGACAGAAAACTCTAACGTAACACCCAAAGATAAGCTTCGTTTTTGGGACTCTCTATCATTCAAGTTTGATGATGACGAAAGATTCTCTGGCGGCCAACAATATATAAAAGAGAGAGTAGAGTATTGGCGTGGGCGTATTGCTGAAGAAAAAATGTAGAGACTTTATTTTACCGTAGTGGTTCTCTGCGCTTATTCCGCGTAATAAAATATATAGATTACAGATCCACAATCCAATTACATATAGCGGCAACATGATCTTTGTTCGTCAGATTGGCAGCGTTGCTTAGCTTGCCGCTATGGAGCCAATGCCACATTTCTTCGGCCATTGCCCGCTCTATTGCAGCGCCGATAAATACAGTTTTAATACTCAGTTCCTCTACAGAAAATCCGTCCAATATTCGCTCAATAGCGGTTCTTGCCGTCTTCCAGTGCTCATCAGCCCCAGCGGGATCAATTCCGCCTTTTATCTCTCCTAAAATTATATATTTTCTCGGATCCTTCAGGTCCGCGGCGATATTATGATGGCCGGAGGCAAGTAGAGAGATGTCAATATTTTTCTTAATGAGAGCCACATTTTTGTTGAATACCATAGTTCTTGCAGAGTGATTGTGCCAACTGATACCAGTAACGTCTTCTGTATCGCGGACAGAGGTCTTGGCGTCAATCCATCTTTTAAATTTTTTGCTTTGCCAATAAAATGCTTTTTTACGAATGGATAATGCGGATATAATTGCACGTTTGAAAAGTTGTTCCGCAAAAGAGCCGGCCAGGTTTCTCATTGAACCGCCTAAACCATCTCCTTTGATTAGGAGAAACCGATATACCAATTCCTCAACAAAATCATCCCCGGCTGGTTCTAAAAACTGTTCTATTAAATTCTTAATTGCGCTTATCTTATCTTCTTCATTAAGGTGATTAAGAGCTTTGTCTGATAGCCCCGATGCGGTTAATATAGATGGTCGTATTGAAGTCATAGATAATAAATCCGTAGGTTTGTTTGCCGCGGCCGCCGCTGCCTTCAGCGCTCTGCCTTCTTCCACAAATGGGACACTTCGTTTGTTTTTTTCCAAGGCCATAGCAACGAAGCCTGCCCGCACTGCGGATTGGGTAGTCACCAAGTCTTCTGCGCAGGTTACATGTTTAAAATTCATAATTATTTAGTCCAGATGTAAACGCATTTTCTTAGCGGTATTCTACCGTGTGTTCCCATTTGCTGACTGCTGTTACCTTTTCCTTGAGGCAATACCATAATTTTTTCTACGGTAAATCCGCAACATTGCGCGATATCCGACAAGATCATGTCTACAGGAATACTAATACCGGCGTACTGAACGTTATCATTAACCATTGCTACCACACCGGCCTTTCGTAGCAATCGATAACATTCATAAATAATACACGCCATTTCACTAAAATAGCCCTCAATCATGCGAGGAATTCCGTTGTTGTTGAGTTTGCCAGATGATCGGAGATCCCATAAATATTTTAAAATTTTATCAAGCGCCTCATGATTTAATGTATATGATAAAACGTCCGCCCACTTGCTGTTGGTTGACAACAAATCTTTTTGTCTGTTTTCAACAGTACAACTCAACATGGTTTGCCGCATGTCGTTCAGTTCCTGCTTGCTCACGCCAAGAGCGGCTAGCTCAAGTGCGTAGATTCTAGTGTAATCGTAACGATTACAATAAGGGGGGGAAGTAATAACTGCATCAAATCTGTTGTCTTCTATTGACAACATTTCAAATAATGATGAGCCAAGAATAAATTCTGGAATCGCGACATCATTTTCTGAAGAGCGGAAGAGAGTTTTGCGTTGTGAATCGGTGATGTCGACGATAATATCTGATAACTTTTCTCGAACGGCATCTTCAAATGTAAGTACCAATCCCTTATCAAAGGGTCGTTTTCCAGCACTACGTCCAGACCTGTAATCCCATCTGAGACATTGTCCGTCTTTTCTGGTATAGCTAATGCTTTCAAGGATAGAACACAGTGCAAATAAAAGAAGTGTCTCCGCTTCATGTTCTTGTTTGCGTGCCTCAGTAATATATTGTCTGATTTTCCATTCGGTTTCAACGGAGTATGCACCGTTTGTGATGGGCATTGTGATCAATTCAATAGGGTTCTCGATACGTTCCCAGGGGCGCCCGTCTCTCCATTTTAAAAGAGTCATTCGTGATGTAGCTGAAATCCCATTAAGAAACAAAGAACGGGCTTTTGCTACGAGGTGCCCGACTGGCAAAAGTTCAATACCCATTGAGGGAATATTTCGACTGCCGGCAACTATACTTGACGTTCCTGTCCCACTGAATGGATCGAGAATCGGGCCAGTAATGTTGAAAGTATCAATCAAGTATTCCACTAAAATAGCGGAAAAGCCTTCCTTGTATTTAAAGAGGCGGTATATGGGGGTAGATTTATTTGCCTGGAACGAAACTACTTTTCTAGTAAGATCAATATTAGTTAATAAAAGCCCCTGTCTATTCTCCTCGTATCTTGTAATTAGTTCGCGAAGTGCCTGCTGGTCGTCGTTCGTGGTGTCTGGAAAATATTTATCTACAGGGACAGTAGGCTCCAAGGTGGTTACTTGGATTTCCAGTTGTTTGTTAGTGTAATTTTCTTGATGCATACTACTCATACCGCCAATTTTCGTGAGCATAATCTCCCATACCGTATCCCATCTTCTGCGCACATATAATCAAATATAGCACGAATCACAGGAGTGGGCTAGTCGATCTTATTCGTAAAGTCTACTGTGTGACGGTACTGCACATCGTGTAGCGACTTTGTTTTGTATGATGTTATTATGAGGCGGTCTTTGATTCCGTTGCTTTGGCTTCATCAAGCTTTTTGATTATTGCATCTGCGAGTTCGTATAATAGCTTATACTCATTTTTCAGATTCTCTGACGTGAGAGACAAATTTTTCGATAATCTTTTTTTGAGTGCATCCATTTTGTTATCTAGATAATCTACCTTATGTGTTTTAAGATAAGATTGTACTTGGCTCACAAAGGAAGCCGAATTAGTTTTTTGCAAAAAACCTTCTGGAATATTTTCGGATTTACAAAATTCTTTAAAAATAACATCACGATATTTTTTCGGTAAAAGATCTTCAATGGTATGATTATCTCCTACACTTGGGATTAAATCTTGTATGGTGAAAACGTTATTCTCATTAAATACTCCCTCTATTTTTAAAACACCTTTTTTTGCCTTTCTGCCTGCGTCGTCGTTATCTGTCAACACTAGAATACTTGTGTTCTTGTCATTAAAGAAAGTAGCGGCAGCGCGAATCCTAGTACCACCACAGTTTGTAATTGCAATATCTTTGCGTCCCATTGTTTGAAATATCTTTTCCAAGATAATTTTATCTGTCACACCCTCAACAAGCACGCGGTGCTCAGGCAACAAGTCTTTAAAAGCATTTATGCCGAACGCATCCATTAGAACTTCATCGCTGTAGATATCCGCGTCGTTTTTTATCGGTTGCGTTGTTGTGTAGCCAGCGTCATCTTTTTTTACAAGAATATTCCGCTCACGGTAGTCTCGATCAATAATAAACGGCGAGTGGGTAGCGGCGAACAGATAGTTGCTTTCACCAATTTTAATCAACTCTTCCCCAAAGTCTCTTGTTGCAGAAGGATGAAGATGATTTTCTGGTTCATCAATAAGAATTAGTTTATTCCCTTCTCCTAATTTTTTAGTTGGCACTGATAGAGATAGAATAAAAGATATAAAATGTTGAAATCCAGCACTTCTCTCCTGTATTTCGTAGTAAGCATTATTTTGTTTATTGTCTAGTATATTGATATTGCAATTCATGTTAGACTCAATGCTGATTTTTATTTTAATTGCGTGGTCCCATATTTTTTTTAGGTATTCAGTTGCCATATCAGACAGCTCTTCCGCGAGAGAGTTTCTCGTTGCAGAGTTAGTGAAAATGCTACTCAGTATGATTCTTATTTTCCCCTTGGTGTCGTACCCAGATATAGCAAAAATATGCTTAAGATGAGGGTATAAGTTAATATCCGAAACAAAATCATGTAAATTTATAGTGGGCACCAGGCGTACGCTATGAGATTGCCAAAATAAAACTTTAGGCATGTGTGCTTGTATTACCTTGCGTATTACATCATCGTAATAATAAAGAAAATTATCGCCAGTTAATTTATCATACTTGTTTGTTGATTCATTTGCATGTGCAATGTGATATTTAACCACAGATGCGGGTGTAGGAATAATAAACAAATTTTTTTCTAGTAATTCAAATTCGAAAGCTATTTCTTCCTGAAAAGATGAATCGCCGTGAGTCACCTGAACAGTTTTTATAATTTTATTAATCTTGAAGTTTATATCATGATATGCATGACCTGATGTTATGTTTTTGACCTCGTTAATACATAGTTCTGTAATGCCGCCACAATTATCAAAGTGAAATGAAATAGTAACGCTGTCGCTGTCCATTTTGTTTCTGTTACAGATTTTGTATATTTCCGTTTTACGCAATTCGGCCGATGCTTCAGCATCTAAAAAAGACATTGCTTCTAAAATATTACTTTTGCCAGACTCATTTACACCTACTAGCATGGTAGTGTAGCTACCGCCGTGGTCTTTTATATCAAGTGTCATTTTGTCTATTGATTTATATTTTTCAATTTCAATTCTTGTCAGCCCTATCGGGCCTATCATTTTATTGTTATTCCTGTCTATTTTTTTTATCGTGTAGGGATCTATAAATTTAATAAAATTATCGTATGTTGTATGTATCAATTCATTCTCTACGGGAAAGCTTCCCAATTGAATCCAATCTCTATATGCCGTAGAGAACGTTATAAGACAAACGAGTGCGCCATCTATTTTAAAGTATTGATTGAAATTCTCTTGTATTTCTTCTCTTCTGAAATTATCAACAAATTCAAGGATGTATATTGCCTGTCCGAGCACCTTACGGTAGCGCTCATGTTTCTTTTTGCTATAAAAATTCCACTCTGTAAACAGGAGTCGTATTTCTTCTCGCATCTCTTGGTCTATTTTTCTCAAAACAAAGCATTCTGTTTCGATGTATTCAGAGTGAAAATTCTCAATATCCAAATTCAGAATAATAAATTCCGTTCCTTGAAATTGCGTCCAATAGTCCAGGCTTGTTGTTGTCATTCTTTTCTCCCGTAGGAGCTGGGATATCCAATCTAAGTATCTTCGTCTGCTCCTGCCCAACTATACAATATTTCCCATAGCCTGCAAACAGAAACATCAATCTGGGACAGCGCTAGAGGGATAGGTGTTGGTTTTGACACTTCGCTGTCACGCAACCAACATCTATCAACCGCGCCGGGGGTAGGGGGGAGCATCCTTGTCTTCCACTGAGCATATTCGCCTAGGTATATTCATTATTATAGTTGATATCCCCTGTCTTGTGGTACAATAATAACAGTGAAGACCGTGTCTAATGAATAAATCTGAGAAACTCCCAGAGTCCGCTATTTCTGCCATCATACCAAAGGAGCCTGATGCCGAAGGGAAGATTTGGTTACGGTATATGGATTGGGTGATGGGTTTGAAAGGCCGCAGTCATGCTTTCCGCGGTCAGGCTGATGCCAGTTGGCCGGTACAGGCCAGTGCTTATCGCCGGCTAGTGAATAAGGGGATGGAACATCCTGAATTGGCAAAGTATTTGTTTACCGGATACCTGCATGAGCGTGTCAACGAGGTGAAGATGCGCTTTAACGATCATAACAGAAGACATCCTTTGGAAGTGATGGCGTGGATGCAGCACCATGGGTTTGCCACTGGGTTGATTGATTTTACCGACTCGGCATTGGTGGCACTGTGGTTTGCATGCAAGGATAAACAGAACACGTCCGGCAAAATTATTGCTGTGCGCCTAGATGATAACGACAAAATAAAAGAGATTAAAAATCGCGAAGATATAAAGAAAAATTTAGAGGCCTACTTTCCAATTGAATCAACTGGACCGAACGAAAAATTGCATGTTTGGCATCCGGGCGACGGAGATCCCCGAATGATTACCCAGCAGTCGCTTTTTATCTTCGGGGTTCCCGAAATTGTTGATAAGGATTTCATTGTAGATGATTTTCTAGTGCAGGCAGAGGAGAAAGATGTGTACATGGAATTTTTAAAAAGAATGGGGGTCTCAGAGGTCTCTATCTTTCCTGATTTTACTGGCTTTTCCATTGCCAATTCATCAGACAAAGACTACGACCTGCATCTTGCCGAGATTTATTACGCAGAAAAAATTAATAGAAAACCGAGACATGCTTTGAATTATTTTCAGAAAGGTATTTTTAATGCCGCTCGAGAGGCTTACAAGGAAGCGATTAAAGATTTTCGTAAAGTCATTGAGATTGATCCGCAGAGCGAGGCGGCGCATTACAATCTCGGAAATGCCTTGCGCAACCTAGGCCGTAATGAGGAGGCAGTTTCAGCTTACAATAGGGCTATCGAGATTGATCCGCGGTATGAAATGGCATATAACAATCGTGGGGGTGTCTTATGCCTCCTACGTCGTTATAAAGAGGCAATTTCAGATCAAAACAAGATAATTGAGATTAATCCACGGGATGCGGCGGCGTATAACAATCGCGGAGTTGCCTTGCATGCCTTGAGACACCGAGAAGAGGCAATTTTGGATTGGAAAGCGGCGAAACGGATCGGAGAAAAAACGGGTGATACACAAACCGTCCAAGATGCAACCGATAATCTTACCCGCTACGGAGGACTGGAGTAATTCTGCTTGCTCTCAATCCGCCCACGCACGACGCCTGCCTCATACTTACACCGGGAGATAGCAGAGACAACGAAATGCACGAACACGCGAACCAGTACACCTAAGCAAAATCATCCCACCCAATCCCACCGCAACTACACAACACCCCCCCACAGTCTGCAAACCAGGACATCAATCCGGGTGCGCTCCAACCAGAAATAGGTGCTGATTTCGGCACCCCATTCCCCTCTGGGCGACGCCCGCTTTACATCTGCGACGGGGGGTAGTGGAAGACAGTGAAGTGCACGGGCGGGCGAGCGGGAGTGAGCCCGTAACCCGCGCAGCGGGTTAGTGCACTGGTACCTATGCACTTGTGCATAGGTACACTGGCTGGAGCGAGGGGGGCAGGGCCCCCCGCATGAAAAAAAACGTTCGGATAATAAATCCAAATATCGCTAGAATATCAAGTAGCAACAGCGCGATAAATATCGTCAACGCGAGGCGACTGTGCTTTGTATAGCGTTATGGTGAAATGGTCTTCGGCGGCTTCAAAATTCGGCTCACGGTCGCTGTATTTCGCACTGAGTGGAATAATCTTCCTACGTACCCCCATGCCTAGGTCTTCCAGGTACCCGTAGTCTCTGAATATTCTGACGAATTCCTGATTGCGGGCGAGGCGCTTGCCGGTTCTTATTTTTTCGACAGTCATACCGTTTGGTAACGCCCCTGGGCTCTCGATCTCCAGCCGATCACTGTAGAGCACAACGCGCACATAGTCGGGTTTGGTCCAATCTCGGTGAATGAGTGCGTTAACCACCGCTTCGCGGATTGCCTCTGGGGGATAGTACCACATCCGCTTGCGGGTCATTCCCACCAGTTGTTCTTGGCTAATATGGGGCTGCAGGATAAATAATACTTTTTCCTGAATTGCGGGCTCAACGATACTGGCATCTTCATCGCGCAGCTCTACATACGGGGTATCCAGGGTTTCGTCCAGTAGGGTATTGTAATCTTTATCTGTACCGGGGAATACCGTAACCCGAACGGGTGCCTGCGGGAGCCGCAACCCGGGGCGTTTTCCAAATAGCGCGTAGGCGAAACGGCTGCAAAACAGGGTATTGTTTTCACTAACCAGAAACCCCCGTTGTGTTAAAAAAGCGTCATCTATCTTCTCTGTTTCCTCATCTCCGAATATGCGGGTTATTTGTGAAAAATATTGCCGGTACCGAAATCGGCTGAGTTCATCCGGGTTGGCGCCGCGGATAAGGAGCTTCTCTACCGATATGTGCCCGCCAGATTCGAATAACCGCATCTGTTGTTCGCGGTCGGCGAGGCGGGATGTGTTGCCGTATCGAACATATACATCTTGACGATCGTTGGATTTTAGCATGTATGGCTTGGCCGCTCCTGCGGGAATACTGATAACCGCAACGGTGTGCTGTTCGATTTTTATCTCTTCATAGTCGGGGTGGATGTAGGGTGTTACATATCTGCCGATTACGGTATCTACGACCCATTCTTGCGGATTTGCCCTACTGGTACCGCAGATACTGCCGTCATCCCCTACGCCCAACAGGATAACGCCGCCGTTCATGTTTGCAAACCCTACAATCACTTTGCCAAGGTCTTCGGGGCGGACATCGTCGCGTTTAAATTCCAGCTTAGGGCCTTCGCCTTGGGAAATTAACTCCAATACATTATTTTTTACCATTACCATTAGTTCTCAAAACCGTGCCGTTTGACGCATATTGAAAATCATCTCTCTCTGTTACAACTATATAGTATTTCCAGTAATCCGCAAATAGTGGCAACAATCCAGAGAGAAAAGTACCCGAGGTGCAAGGAATGTGCGGGTGCTCTCCTGGTGGTTTGCTGTGGGCGAATATGGTATACTATGTGGTATGGATTCAATCATTAGTCCATTCACGCCAGGGCGTCCGGTGCCGGTTGAGTATTTTGTTGGGCGCGAGAGTGAGGTTACGACGCTGCTTTCATTTGCGCGTGTCAGTTCTTATACAGAAAAGCTGAAAGTTTGCTATGTGTACGGCGCGTGGGGGAATGGGAAGAGTTCTATTGCTTCGTTTGTGCAGCACATGGTGCAGCGGCGGCACAACATGGCAGGTGCACATGTCCGCTTGGGAAGAGTGCGGGATTTGGACAGCGCGATCTGCTGTATTTTTGACGGTATATTACAAGAGAGCATCGGCAAACCGTGGTACGAAGCGGTCAAGGGATTCCTGGGGGATGGGGTTGAGCAGACGGGGGCGTTTGGTGTTGCGGAAAAGTTTAACCCGAAGCCGAGCGAGCTATCGGGGTACGTCAATGGGTTTATTCCGAAAACCAGAGAGTTGCTTGGGCAGCTACAAAGAGTGAACCGGAAAGGCTTGTTTTTGATCTTGGACGACATTGACGATTTGGCAGACTCTAGTGAGTTTTTCGCCTGGTTGGGGAACACGGCGATTAAAATCGCTGACGATGCGCAGCCGTTCCCGTTATGTATTGCTGTTGCGGTAACAGAAGATCGGCATGCAGATACGATGCGTCTTTACTTTCCAGTAGATACATCGTATGGGATTGTTGAGATGCCGCTGTGGGGCTATGAGGATACTATGGAATTTTATCGGAATATGTTTTCCCGCGCGGGGGTAAAAATTACAAAAAGTGCCTTGGATGCCTTGGCCGCCAGTGCGGATGGAGTTCCATATATAGCCCATGAGCTTGGCGATGCGATATTTCGGACGGCAGATAGCATGAATGTATCGAAGCATGATTTTTTTAGGGCTATCACGAATGGCGTACATTTAATCGGAATAAAGACGCAGATTGCGCTACGCGTCAGTCGCATTGAAAATGATGCCTATATTTCCATCCTGAAAAAAATTGTGCGGGCGGATACCCGTGAATACTGTGGGGGTAATATTGTCGTCTCTGAGGTGAGTGAGATAGTATCTGCTAAAGAACAAGAGGTTCTGGATGATTTCTTTAAAAATATGGTCGATATGGGCATATTCAAGGACCATCCAACGGATCCCTGGCAGTATTATTTTGCCAACCATGTGTATCTTATGTTTTTATTTTTCTATTTCGACGTTGGGAATTATTGAGACTGTATGAGAATATATATAGTATAGTGAGAATATGAACCCAGATTCCAGTCCATTCACCCCCGGGGGGGCACCGGTGCCCGTTGGGTCTTTCTTCGGCCGCGAGCCGGATATCAGGCAGCTGCTTGCATCAGTGATAATCAGTGTTAAAACACAAACACTGAAAATTGACTACGCGGGCGGATACCGGGGAGTTGGTAAAACCTCTCTTGTCAGGTTTGTGCAGCACCTGGCTGAGCAGCAGCACGATATGGTTGGTGCGTATGTTCGTGCGGCGGGCGTGCGAGAGGTGGGTGATATGGTTCGCCGTACTTTTGATGCGCTATTACGGGATAGCACCGAACGCCCATGGTACAAACCGGTAAGAAAATTCCTTGGTAACGCGGTAGAGCGTACCGGGCTGCTTGGTATTTCGGAAAAATTTAACCCATCCTCCGGGGAGCTGGCGGCGATGGTTAATGGGTTTGTTCAGAAAACCCGGGAACTACTCGGGGAGCTAAGGAAAGCAAGTAGAAGTGGTCTGTTTCTGATTTTAGATGATGCCGACGAGTTGATGCAATCTGAACAATTTCTTATATGGCTGAAAAACATAATAGATACAGTTGATGCCGATGGAAAGCCGTTTCCGCTACTCGTTGTGATGGTTGGAGAAGGGAAATGGGACCAGGAGACAGTAGAGGGTGTTTGGGGGGAGCCGCAAGATTGGACATCTGACCCGATGTACGTGGCACCATGGAGTAGTGAAGAGATTGAAGCATTGTATCGGGATATATCTGCACGCACGGGGGTGAAATTTAAACAAAAGAAAGAATGCATTGAATGCATGGCTGTTTTTTCCGCTGGACTTCCCGCTGTTGCCCATGAGATTGGTGATGCGGTCTGGCGAGCAGCCGATGGTCAACACATAACGCTTGGCGATGCCTACGTCGGTATTCAGGTAGGTGTTAAGATTGCTGGAGAGAGGCTGATACATCCCCTGCTCCTGGGTATTTTCAAGAATGCGAAATATAATTTTATTTTCCGCAAGATAGTGAAGGCGGAGATGCACATGGGTGTCATTGATTGCCCAAAATTGCAGCAGGGGTTATCGGGTAAGGTGCGGCAAGAGGTGGATGATTTTTTTAAAGAGATGACCGAGATGGGATTGTTTTGCGTCGATCCGGAAGCCGAGGGCGACGGTCAGTATCGTTTTTTCTGCGTACTGTATATTCTTTTTTGCGACGCTTTATTTACATCACTGGAAGATTGATTGCCCTCCAACGGGCGCATTTCTTCTCGTGGGCGACGCCCGCTTTACAATTGCGACGGGGGGTAGTGGAAGACAGTGAAGTGCACGGGCGGGCGAGCGGGAGTGAGCCCGTAACCCGCTCGCGGGTTAGTGCACTGGTGGGGATGCACTGTAAGTGCATACCCACACTGGCTGAAACTAGGGGGGCAGGGCCCCCCGCATGTATAAAAAACTTTTAAAAGTTTTTTCGAAAAACGCTTGACAAGGGGTGCGCGGTAGTGTAGTATTGGATTCTAAGCTCATTGAAGAGAGTAGAGAAGGGAAGAAAGTCGAACGAGTACAAGCAGGCTCTATGTTGATTTTAATTCTGCCTTCGGGCAGAACATTTATTATGGAGAGTTTGATCCTGGCTCAGAACTAACGCTAGCGGTGCGTTTTAAGCATGCAAGTCGAACGGTAATGTGCCTTCGGGCACGTGAGAGTGGCGGACGGGTGAGTAACACGTAGGTGACCTACCATGAGGTTGGGTATAGCGTATGGAAACATACGGTAATTCCGAATACCATCCATAAACTTTGGTTATTGGATGAAAGGCGCTTCGGCGCCGCCTGATGAGGGGCCTGCGTCATATTAGCTAGTTGGTAGGGTAACGGCCTACCAAGGCGACGATATGTAACCGGCCTGAGAGGGCGAACGGTCACACTGGGACTGAGATACGGCCCAGACTCCTACGGGAGGCAGCAGCTAAGAATCTTCCGCAATGGGCGAAAGCCTGACGGAGCGACACCGCGTGGACGACGAAGGCCTAACGGTTGTAAAGTCCTTTTTGTGCAAAGGAAAACGTTGTGGAGGTAATGCCACAACTCTGACGTTATGCACAGAATAAGTCCTGGCTAATTACGTGCCAGCAGCCGCGGTAATACGTAAGGGGCAAGCGTTGTTCGGATTTATTGGGCGTAAAGGGTGCGTAGGCGGTTTGATAAGCTCGGTGTGAAAGCTTGTAGCTCAACTACAAAATAGCGCTGAGAACTGTCATACTAGAGTCTTGAAGAAGAAACTGGAATTCTGAGTGTAGGGGTGATATCCGTAGATATTCAGAGGAACACCAAAGGCGTAGGCAAGTTTCTAGTCAAATACTGACGCTGAGGCACGAAAGCGTGGGGAGCAAACAGGTTTAGATACCCTGGTAGTCCACGCCGTAAACGTTGTGCACTAGATGTTGGGTTAATTAAACTCAGTATCGTAGCTAACGCGATAAGTGCACCGCCTGGGGAGTATACCCGCAAGGGCGAAACTCAAAGGAATTGACGGGGGCCCGCACAAGCGGTGGAGCATGTGGCTTAATTCGATGATACGCGAGGAATCTTACCAGGGCTTGACATGTTTTGGAAGTCAGTGGAAACACTGGTGCCCTTCGGGGCCAATTCACAGGTGCTGCATGGCTGTCGTCAGCTCGTGCCGTGAGGTGTTGGGTTAAGTCCCGCAACGAGCGCAACCCCTACCGTTAGTTACCAGCATGTTATGATGGGGACTCTAACGGGACTGCCGGTGATAAACCGGAGGAAGGTGGGGATGATGTCAAGTCATCATGGCCCTTATGTCCTGGGCTGCACACGTGCTACAATGGCCGGTACAAAGCGACGCGATACCGTAAGGTGGAGCAAATCGCAAAAAGCCGGTCTCAGTCCGGATTGGGGTCTGAAACTCGACCCCATGAAGTTGGAATCGCTAGTAATCGCGCATCAGAATGGCGCGGTGAATATGTTCCCGGGCCTTGTACACACCGCCCGTCACACCACCCGAGTTGGATGTACCCAAAGTCGTTTGCCTAACCATTTATGGAGGGCGGCGCCTAAGGTACGGCTGGTAAGGGGGGTGAAGTCGTAACAAGGTAGCCGTACTGGAAAGTGCGGCTGGATCACCTCCTTTCTAACAGAAAGGTAGGGCACACTAAAATTTGTGCCAAGATTTTATAGCAGATACATATCATATAGACCTATGGGCGTGAGCCCGCAGGGATATGTGTGAGAGATTGGACCGTTATAGTTATTGTCTCTCGCGGTGATTATGTTTTCTGTTGCCGGTAATCAATCCGGCCTTGAGGAGTGTCAAGGGAGACGATGGTGTTTACACTGTTGTCTCGTGAATATTGTATTCTGTGTTGTTGAGCGAAATACTGGTTTCGGTGCTATTGGGGGTTTACCTCTGGTGCACTGTGGTTGGTGTGGAGTTCGAATGACAAAAAACTGGTCAGTAATGACCAAACTGGTTGTAATAAACCAAAAATTGCGGTATGAGATATCCCCCCTTATGGGTTATCAACAGTACTGCAAATCGATTAGCCTGTCGCGTATTCTGTTTCGTACTTTCTTCCCCTTCTGTGCTCTTTTCGTGAGTATAGGATATATATATAGTGTCGATACTATTAATGTAGTCACTTTCGATGAAGCGCCCGATACTTTCAACCGTTTTATTTATGGCAGCAGCTGGGCTGTTGCTGTTTGTCGTTGGCGAACGTACGCGCCATAGCTCCCCCCCTGGGGCGGGTGGCGCCGTTGGAGCGGCGGCGGCGGAGGATGGTATTGGGTGGCGGGCCGAGTGTGCCAACCAGGAGCTTATCATTGGACGCCTGCGGGCGGATGCCCAGCGCGGGTTTGGGTCGTACGGGCAGCTCCCGGGGGTGTTTGAGCTTGTTGGCGATGATGCCGCCGAAGCGGGGGGGGGCGGCGCGGGTGATGCGCCGTGGTACCTGTACCGGTATTCGACGTGTGCAAATACAGGGCGGGCTGAACCGGTTGTTGTGACGGCAGGCGCGGGTGATACAGAGAAAACGGCTGATACGGGAGCTGCGGCAGGAGAGCTGCCGGCGGGGTTGCGGTATCGGCCGTACCTGCTTAACCACGGGGTGCAGTTGCTCCCGTTGCGTGTGCTGTTTGCGTTGCGCTCTGATCGCCAGGCAAGCAGCGGGGCGCAAGAGAGCGCGGGCGCGGGTGCTGACGCAAGTGCAGATGCTGGTGCCGACGCGGGCGCCGCTGGTGCGGGCGCCGATGCCGCCGAGATTGTGCGGGCGAGTGCCCGGTATCTTGTCTGGCAGGGTAGTGCGCATCGGCTGTTGTTTGCGCTGTTTTGTGCGCTGCTGTTGGGATGGATATTTATTGAGCTGGGCCGGCTGGGCGGGATTGCGGGGTTGGTTGCCCTGTTGGCTGCCGTGCCGGTACTGTTAGCGGCTGGCAATACCCTGGTGCCCCTGTATACCGCGGTGCTGCCCTTTGGGGCGACGGCGTGGATGCTGTTTTTACTGCGGCGCAAGGAGATTGGGAAGCGGGGGCTGCTGTGGTTGGGGTATTTTATGATACTCCTGTATTCGCTGCTCCTGGGGAGCTACATCTATAGTGTGCCGGCGTTCCTTGCCGCCATCCTGCCGCTTGGGTACTATGCGCTCATTGACCGGTGGTCGTGGAGCCGTTTTAGCCATTACGCACTACGTGTGGGCGGGTGTATGTTGGGTGCGTTTGCGGCCGGCGGTATCATACTGGTTACACAGAGTTTCCTGGCAATCTTTGATCTGAGCGTGTTGTGGCGCAGTGTGGTTGCCGCGTTTTCCGGGCCGCCATATGCGGGGCAGTTTATAGTACGGCGGGTGATGCTTGACCGCCCGTTCTTGTCGTTTGGGGCGCTGTTGTCGCATAGCGGTGCCGGCGGGGGTGTGCTGGGCGGTATGAGTATTCGGCCGTTTCTCACCACCGCCACCGCTGCCGCGCTGATAATTATTACCCTTAACGGGCTGGCCGGGCATAGCATATATATTTCCCGCCGCCTGCACCCGATATTGAATTACAAATTATTGGTCTTTTCATTGACCGCCCTCTATAGTATTATCCCGCCCCTGGCGCTCATTGTGATTGCGAAATCATTTATTCTCCGTGCCCTCGGGGCCGGGGGCGGGGCCCTGGCCCTGTGGGTGCTGCCGACCCTGCCGGTTGTCGCGGCATATTTTGTCTACCTGCTGCAAAGATTGTGGCAGATGCTGTTTAGTAGAAAGGCCTGAGCAGAAAAGCCTGAGCGGGAAAACCTGAGATAGGGGGCACGCGCGCCCCGTGCCGCCGCCACGGGTGTTAGTTCTGCGCTACCGTCGGTTTACGGATACCAGGGTACCCGGTGGATGCGGCGTTGGTGAAATCCCACACAACCGTACTCCAGTTTTGGAACATGCTGCTTGCCGAGCTGCTGAGATCGGCGGTGGTAACGGGGCGCGGCCACTGGGCATCGAACTGGATCGAGTAGGGGTTGGGACTGGTGCCGTTGCCGATCGTGAGCCCGCTGCTCTGTGTATTCCAATATATGTCACTGACACTGCCGGAGCGCGGGAAGGTTGGGTCGGGGTTGATGTCTGCCCGTACCCCGAAAGCCCCGCCGGTATAATTCCCAGCGGCAGTAACTGCACCGACAGAAAAGACGCGGGCAATCCGGCTGGCTACGGATTCTCCGACCAGCCCGCCGGCATTGGAGACGTTGCCCACAGGGCCGGCGTCCTTGATGCCTGCATTGACCGCACCCACGGCAAAGCTGTCCTCCAGGGTGCCAAAGAACATATACCCCACCAACCCGCCGGCCATATTGGCCCGGGCGGTGACCTCACCGGCGGCATACGAGTAACGGATAATTCCATCCAGGAACCGCGCATCGCTGGTGCCGGCGTTCTCGCCCACTAACCCGCCGGCATAGGCGTGATCGTATAAAAAGGACGTGACCCCCAGGGAGTTGGGTTCGTGGGTACTCTCTACCCGGGCGAGGGAGTGGCTGTGTACAATAAACCCGGAGTTATACCCCGTGAGACCGCCGACATTCTGGGCACCCGTTACCGACCCGCCGTTAACGCCGACGTTGTATATAGTCCCGAGCCGCCCTGTCCCGGCGTTGACATTCCTCCCGGCCAGTGCACCGGTGTAATCTGTCCCGCTGACATCCACCGCGTCCAACTGCAGGTTACACACCGCCCCGTCACCGCTAATCACACTGAAGAGCCCCGTGGATGGCTTTGCGGCGCGGATGTACAGATTGCTGATGGTATGATTGTTGCCGTTGAAGATCAATTCCGACCACCGCGGCAACGGCACCCACCCCGTCCCGGAGCGGAACCCGCTGTCTACCCGCCCGGCCGCGTAACTCGATGCGGCGGTAAAATCAAGGTCGCCCGCGAGTTCGTACCCCCGGCAACCCGCGGTGTACCCGCAACCCGCCCGGGCAGCCAGTGACGCCACGGTTACGGCATCCCGCATCCCCTGCAGGTCCTCGATAGTAGTGACTTCTATGAGCCCGTCGTTGTCATCGTCGTGGTCTTCGTCCGCGTCCCGGCACCCGTCGGCGTCGGTGTCGGTTGCACTGGTGCTTGTCCACCCACCGCCCACGGTGATTGTCATCGGGCACAGGTCGTTCTCGTTAAGAATGCCGTCGCCGTCGCCGTCTACCCCGCTGCTGTAACTGGGGTCGCAGGCATCCCCGACGCCGTCGTTGTTACTGTCTTTCTGGTCGCCATTGGCGGTATACGGGCAGTTATCGACGCTGTCGAAGTCGCCGTCGCTGTCGATGTCTGCCTGGTACCCGCACAGCCGATCGGCGCGGCAAATATCCGAGGCAATCCCCTGTACGGCGGCGATATCGGCGGCGTAGTCATCCCCGAATGCCCCGGTAACCCCCGCCCCGGCACTCGCACCTACAACCGATTGCCCGGCAATATCCGACGAGATAACCAGCGCCGCCAGGTAGGCCCCGATGACGCTGGCGTGATGGTAGTCGCTGCTGTACAGTACTTCGGGGACAAACGCCGCCTGCGAGTACCGGGTCATTTCCCGCTCGTCCAAATAGCGCTCCCACGCCTTCCCCACGGGCGCAATGTACCCATACGTGGCAGCGGCCACACTGTTATACGAATTATAGAGCGCACTGGTACTGGCCCCCGATACCTCCCAGGTAGCGAAGTAGAGCACCCGGCCCCCGTAGGAATGCACCAGGCGCGCAAATTCTTCGGCGGCAATCCCGAATTCCCCCGCGCCCCGTATGGGCAGACTGCTCTGCTCCTGCAGGACGACAACGGCGGGCTGCTCGCGCTCAATAAATGCGCGCGGGCTGGCGGCACCGGTATCTGTCAGGTGATCACTCAGCTTGTACGCCCCGCGGGTGTACGAGTGTATGGTTGCCTGCGTACCCAGTGACGTCAGGATAGACCCGACCATCCGGGGCACATCGTGCCCGTAGGTAAAACTGTTGCCGACAAAATAGACGATGTCATTTGCAACAGGACCGGTATCGGCGCCCCCCGCTGGGCGCACCCCCCCGGGTACCTGACACCGCTCCCCGTTATCCCCCAGGGGGAAATTGTCAACCGTAAATTGCGGCGCAGACGCAGGCGCGGACGAGGGTCCCGGTGCAGGCGTGGGTGTAGGTGTGGGCGTAGGTGTGGGCGTAGGCGAAACCGGCCCCCCCTCCACCGGGGGCGAGACAACCGGCGTGGGTGCTGGTGCCGGGGGAGCAACCTGCCCGCACCCCGCCGTCATCGCCGCCGCCCCAAGGAATATCGCCGCCGCAGCAACTATGCCGCGCACGCCTTTTGTATGTAGTAAATGCCTTTTATTCATAACCGCCTACACTATAGTTATATGACAGTCTGTAAAAATTTAGAGAACTATTTTAAAAATCGGCGCCCACAGTAATCCCGTGGTGCGCATAGATGTTATCGGCAAACCAGTCATGAGTCCCCGTGATTAACCCCAGGATACCCAACGACCCGCGCTCCTGAATCTTTTTCCCCAGCCTGGCTTCGCGGAGCACAAACCCGGTATACACCAGCACCCCGGCATCGGTCAGAATAACTGCCGAAAAAATCCGCAGCTGCTCTTTTTTGACAACAGGGAAAATAGTGTACCAAATTGTATGGATGTTATTAATATCCACACTGACGACGCCGCCGTCATACATGTATTCGGTACGATACACATTGGTCCCAAGACTGTACACCTTCTGCGAAATATAAATAGTATCCGCCTCGGGCGGGGGCGCGGCGGTAACCAGCGGGTCGGCCACCTGGTTCCGCCCCTCGGGGGTATCGATAGCATACGATGCCAGGTAGAGCGGATACACGATACCGGAAAACGGCGAAACATACTCCGCACTCTCCATCCCGTTAATAGAACGCGTCAGATTATACAGAAACACCTCCGAGGTTTCCCGCGCATGCTCCCGCGACAGCGGAATAAAGCGCATCCGCTCGACAATAAACGGCTTCTCCCCAGCGCCCCCAAGCAGCTCCCGCGTACGGGCACCAACCGACGGCGGCAGCAGGGGCAACGCGGGAGTATCCAGAAAGTTACTAACCACTCCCTCGGACATCAGCGCATCCCGCGCCCCCGCCTCAAGGTGGGCGGTCATCTCTGTAAACGAATGGATATGCCCGTGCCCGGCAACGCCCCGCGGCATCGGCACAACCGCCCATACTACAATTATCAGAATACGTAGCATCCCCCGCACAGACATCACAGCGCGCACAACCTGTTTCTAGAATATAGCAATTCCGAGATTTTGTCCATGAAGCCTCGGTAATGGTTTAGGAGGGGGCGTCCCGCCCCCTCGCTCCATAATTTTTTAACGCCCATTTTTAACGGGCTTGCTAACGCGCGCCCTAAATGGGCTAAAATTATTACGCTACCCCCGGTCGCTTCTGTAAATATATTAAGTCACAAACAGGTATAGCAATTCTGAATGCGCCGCAACGGCGGCGCCAAAAACAGCTCCGCTACCCCCGGTCGCCTCTGTAAGAGCACGCGTCTCCCACGCGAGAATGGAGCGTAATGCGCCGTCACCTAAACGGCGCCAAAAACAGATACGCTACCCCCGGTCGCCTCTGTAAGAGCACGCGTCTCCCACGCGAGAATGGAGCGTAATGCGCCGTCACCACGGCGCCAAAAACAGCTCCGCTACCCCCGGTCGCCTCTGTAAGAGCACGCGTCTCCCACGCGAGAATGGAGCGTAATGCGCCGTCACCACGGCGCCAAAAACAGCTCCGCTACCCCCGGTCGCCTCTGTAAGAGCACGCGTCTCCCACGCGAGAATGGAGCGTAATGCGCCGTCACCACGGCGCCAAAAACAGATACGCTACCCCCGGTCGCCTCTGTAAGAGCACGCGTCTCCCACGCGAGAATGGAGCGTAATGCGCCGTCACCACGGCGCCAAAAACAGCTCCGCTACCCCCGGTCGCTTCTGTAAATATATTAAGTGACAAATGGATATAGCAATTCCGAATGCGCTGTTCGCAAACACGGCATCAATTTTACTAATACGAAATCAATACGTGGTGCGCCGCTCGCGCGGCGCCAAAAACCAGAGCGCCAAAAACAGATACGCTACCCCGGTCGCCCCTGTAAGAGCATGCGTCCCCCACGCGCCAGCAGAGAGAGATGCATACGCCGACAGGGCGAACGCGAACTACTGCCCCGGTATCTCTGTACCGCTCGCCCCGCAGGTGACAGCGATCGGATCCCCAACCCCCCCGGTATTCGGAATCATAGCGGGAAATAAATCGCACGTTATATTATTCGACCCGCTGCCGTCGTAGTCGGCAAACCGGAGTTTTGGAGCAGTGTTTGCGGTAAATATCCACGCATTCAGACTGTTCCTGTCGGCACTGTTCCACGTCGCCGTCCATGTATACGGGAATTTTGCGGAGGTTGATTGACAGCGACTTGAATTTATATACAGAGAGTAATCTATCCCCGGGGTTGCCCCAGTGGCTGGTGCATTGCAGACGCGGGGCGGCGTATTGTCCCATACCCCGGGAGTTTTGCGGACCGGGGCGTTACATTCGGCTTCTGTGTCGAACATCGAATAGAACACCTCCGACCCCCCGTTAGTCGGCGCAGAACATTCCATACTCGAAGAACTCCAAACCCCTCTACTGACGGTCAGTCCAGTAGCACTGCTCTCACATGCTGCCCGTGACCCGTAGATGGGGTCGCTGCATTGACCGGCATAATTTTCAGTAAAATTGGCAGCGGAGGTAATCCCAGGGGGCTGTGTGGATACACTGCCGATACTTACCCCGCCCGTGAGTGTCCCAAAGCCGAAACTGTTGGTGATGGTTGAGGTTCTACCGGTCTGCAGTGCGCCTCTCACGCTCCCGACAACGTCGGAGTCTCCTGGGCCGCCATTGACGTTCCCACTGGCGTAGCTCCCCGTGGCAGTACTCGCAACCTGTTCGCCAATGAGGCCGCCGACACGGTCAGCATCGCCAGCACCGCCGGTAGCGGCCCCGGTAGCGTAGCTTGTATATATATTGCCGTCATCGTGAAGACCCACCAGACCGCCGACAAACTCACTGCTACCCGATGACCCGGTGACAGTACCGCGTGCGAAGCTGGCAATAACAGTTGGGTTACCGTTCGTTACTCTACCCACCAGGCCTCCAATCTCACTATCATTATTAGTAGAACCCACCGTGACGTTTCCAGTGGCATAACTGGCTATGATCCTGCCCCTATCAAGTGATCCTGCCAAACCGCCAACGGTGGAGCTAATGCTATCACTCCGAACGGTTCCAGTTGCGTGGCTGGCGTAAACATTACCAGAAACAATACCTGCCAGCCCGCCTATGACATTATTTCGCCCGCCCCCGTCAGTGACAGCTGCGGTGGAATAAGAGGCGGTGACGACGGAGGTTCTCTCCACCCGTCCAACGAGTCCGCCGACGTAGTCAAGTGCGCTGCTGCCCGAAACGGTGCCGGTAGAGTAGCTGGCACTGATGGTACCGCCAAAGCCCAGCTGACCTGCCAACCCCCCGGAATGCTTGAAAAAGGTTGACGGCGCATCGCTAAATTGGACTAGCACATCGGTGACCCCGATGTTGCGGATAATTCCGCGCACAGAGCCGAAGAGACCTATATCGCCTACATCATCCCGGTTGACGGTCATGTGGGCAATGGTGTTTCCGTTGCCCTCAAATATGGCGTTGAAAGGAAACGAGCTGGTACCGATCGGCGTCCAGCCGACGCCGTCTACAAAGTGCGGCGCATCAATGTCTTGCGGATCAATGACGATATCAGCCAGAGTGGTCCCAGACCATGTGGAGTTGTCGTTATCAAGGTCAAAATCAAGACTCTGTGCCAGCTCGTACCCGCACAGGTACACTCCGTCGGTTGCGCTGGTGCAGTCTGTTGTTGCCCCTGTCGGGCCGCCTGCTGTGCTGCCGGTGTCGGCGTCGCTGGTTTTATAACTGGTGCCTCTCAGGTTATAGCGTATGTTGTAGAGTTCAAAGAGGTTGTTCACTTCGATGAGTCCGTCGTTGTCATCATCGACATCAGCAACATCAACTACCGAATCGTTGTCGCTATCTGCCTCGCAGCTGGTACCGATGCTGCCGAGAGCGCCGCGGTACGGGAGAAACCCGCTACTACAGGTTTGGCACCCTATGCTGTCCTGGGTAGCGGTAAGCCCGCTAATAGGCATACCGTTTGTACATACATACGAGTATCCCATTACACAGCTGGTACCGACCGACCCGAGATCACCGCCCTGGGGGACGAAGCTGCCGTCACACATCTGACACCCGACGCTGCCCTGGGTAGTGGTAAACCCGCTAATAGGCATGCCGTTTGTACATACATACGAATATGCCATTGCACAGCTGGTACCGGCTGTCCCGAGATCACCGCCCTCGGGGAGAAACATGTCATCACACATCTGACACCCGACGCTGCCCTGGGTAGTGGTAAGCCCGCTAATAGGCATGCCGTTTGTACATACATACGAATATGCCATTGCACAACTGGTACCGGCTGTCCCGAGATCACCGCCCTCGGGGAGAAACATGTCATCACACATCTGACACCCGACGGTGTTTTGGTCTCCGGTGACTCCGTCAATTGCTTCGCCGTTTGGACAGGTATACGCCCGTGCCATTGTGCAGCTGGTACCGACTTCGCCGAGCATGCCGCCCACGGGGGCAAACCCGTTCATACAGGTTTGACAGCCGACGCTGTCTGGGGTCAGGGTGAATCCAGGGATAGCAGTACCGTTTGCACACACGTACGAGTGCCCTTGTACACAAGTGGTACCGGGGGTACCGAAGCCGGTTGGCGGGAGAAACCCCTCGTCGCAGGCCTGGCAGCCGATGGTTACATCGCCTGTTACAGTACCGTCAATGGGGGTACCGTTTTCACACGTATAGAGGACATCGTCCGGCGGGGGTGTCTCTTCTGGACAGGATATAAGCAGCATGCTGAGTGCTGCGATTATTAACACGGCACTGACAGGCAGGGCCGCACGCAATATATTTTTTATAATAGACATAGTAGTATTATATCTTATTTTTAAATTGTGTCAATATATTGCAGGGGAATTTTAATATCTCATGCACGGTAACGGTACGGTGCGCTAGGCATGGGAAGGGTGGCACCGCCCTTTGGCGGTGCCAGACGCCGCGGGGTTTTCCAACGGCATCCTTACTGTAACAGGTGCGGCGGCCGAGCCCTGAGCACGCCGACCGCCGCCGCGGCGGCATAGCCGACGGGGCGGGGGGAGCGCCCAAAATTATAGGAGTAGACAGAAAGAGCGGGGCGTGCTACACTGGAGTATGGATCTAAAAGCGGTATTTTTGAATTGTACGCTGAAGAAGTCTCCGGAGCGTTCGCATACTCGGGCCTTGATAGACAAGGTGATTGGGTTGATGGCGCCGATGGGGGTGCAGTGTGAAGTTGTGCGGGTTGTTGATTATAACATTCCGTTTGGTATTTCGTCGAACATGGGGGACGGGGACGAGTGGCCGGAGATTTACGGTAAACTGAAGGCGGCTGATATTATTGTGATTGGTATGCCGATTTGGTTTGGTGTGCGGTCGTCGGTGGCGCAGCTGGTGATTGAGCGTCTTGATGGGTCATACGAGGACGGGGATGCCGTGACGGGGCAGTTTCCGCTGTACAATAAGGTTGCCGGGACGGTGGTGACTGGGAACGAGGATGGGGCGCACGATTGCGCGGCGAATACTCTGTTCAACTTGACGCACCTGGGGTGTGTGGCGCCGCCGAATTCCGATTGCTATTGGGTTGGGGAGGCCGGGCCTGGGGAGAGTTACATCGAGGCCGGGGGCGATAAGCACCTGTATACTAATAAGACGGCGCGGTATATGGCGCATAATCTTGTTGGTATGGCGCGGTTGATGAAGCAGCATCCGCTGCAGACCAATTTGAAAGAGTGCTACGAAGAGGCGAAGCGCTACGTTGAATCGTAGGGTGTAGGCGCCGCTGCTTGGCACGGTCAAGGCAAAATACCTACCCGCTGTAGGAATTATCTATGATACCCAATTATCCGGATCGGACTCCGTTGTTGTTAGAGCATCGCGCTCAGTTTGAGAGTGCGTTTTCCGGGCTGCGTGATGATGTTTCGGAATTTACGTTCGCGAACCTGTATTTGTTTCGGCGGCACTATGCCTATGAGGTGACGCGTGTGCCGGGGGCGGGCGGGGCGGGCGCGGACGGCGCGGCCAGCGCGAGCGAGTTGGCGATTACCGGGGTCCATGATGGGGGGCGGTTTTGGATATTCCCGATACGGTTGCCCGGCGAGGATGTCTTGCGGGATATACAGGGTGCCGGGGACGATATTAAGTGTATCCCTGAGCGGGAGCGGGAGCGGGCAGCGAGGCTGGTTACCGGCGGCTTGGGGTATAGGCTTATTGCGGACCGCGGGAACTTTGACTACCTGTATCTCCGCAGCGATATGGCGGAATTGGCGGGGCGAAAATTTCATAAGAAGCGGAATTTGCTGAATTATTTCCGTCAGCACCATGAATACGAGCACGCGCCGTTGGTTGACGGTGCGGTTGACGGTGCGCAGGCGGTGTTGGATACATGGATTGCCGATCAGCCCGATGATGACGCCGAGCACGATTATGTTGCGGCAAAAGAGGCCCTGCAGTGCATGCGGGAGCTGTCGTTGATTGGGTATCTGACGAAGGTTGACGGGGTGCCGGCGGGGTATGCCATGGGGGAGGTGATGGCGGATGGACGGACGTTTGTGGTGCACTTCGAGAAAGGCGTGACGGAATACAAGGGGATCTATCAATTTGTTAATAACGCTATGGCGCGGGAATTGCCCGCGGAGTGTCAGTATATTAACCGTGAGCAGGATTTGAGCGATATGGGGCTGCGGCAGGCGAAGATGACGTACCGGCCGGTTGGGTTTGTGCGCAAGTATCGGCTTGTCCTGCCTGGGCGGGCTGGGCTCTTTGAAGATGATGATGCGCGGGAGAGCGAGGCGGGCGGCGAAGCTGGCGGCGGTGCGGCGGGTGGCGCGGCGAGCGGCGGGGAACAGCAGCAGGCGCCCCCGACTCCCCCTGGCGGTAGCGGGCAGTGACAGTAAGGATAGCGCCGACGGTGCCAGGTAGACTGCGCGGGCAGCATGTGTATACAATATTGTATAAACCGATATTCTATAATTCGTATATGTAGAAAAATATATTTCATATTACATAAATGTAGAATTTGAGAGCGCGGGAGTGCGGTGTATTGCACGGGGAGTGTGATTTCTGTCTGTACAGGCGGGGATAGCCGCACGAGGAAGTGCGTTTTGCTCCCGTAGCAATTAAAATACCGTAGAAACACGAAATATAATAATTTTGGCACGGATGTTGCTTATACGAGGGTAGGAGAATTATATGACTAAGACAAGTACAGATGTAATTGATTTAATTAAGCGAGAATACGTTGACATAGTTGACGTGCGCTTCATCGACTTTCCGGGAATTAAGCAGCATTTTTCTATCCCTGCTGCAAGTTTCAATGAGGAAATTTTTACGGAAGGGATAGGGTTTGACGGATCGAGTATCCGGGGGTGGCAGGTTATCCACGACTCAGATATGTTGGTTATGCCTGATCCGACCACGGCGTTTATTGATCCGTTTTCGATTCATAAGACATTGGTAATTATTGCCAATATCGTGTATCCGAAAACCTACAAGGCGTATTCGCGCGACCCGCGTAATATTGCCCGCAAGGCCGAGGAATATATGAAAAAGGAAGGCATAGCCGATACTGCCTTTTTTGGCCCGGAGGCAGAGTTTTTTATCTTTGATGACCTGCGCTACGACCAAAACGAGCATAGCGGGTATTACTATGTGGATTCCAACGAAGGCCGGTGGAACAGCGGACGCGACGAGAAGCCGAATTTGGCCTACAAGCCGCGCTACAAAGAGGGCTATTTCCCGGTACCGCCCTCGGATAGTCTGCAGGATATCCGGGACGAGATGTCGTTGACGCTGCAGCGTCTCGGTATAGGGATTGAGGTGGAGTGCCACCATCACGAGGTTGCAACCGGGGGTCAGTGTGAAATTGATATTAAGTATGCACCGATGTTAAAGATGGCCGACAATCTGATTATCTATAAATACATCGTGCGGAATACCGCCCGCGCGCATAACAAGGTGGCCACGTTTATGCCGAAGCCGATATGGAATGATAACGGGAGCGGGATGCACACCCATACGTCTCTGTGGAAAGACGGCAAGAATCTGTTTAGCGGCGATAAGTACGGCGGTATGTCGGATGCCGGGCTGTATGCCATCGGCGGCTTGTTGAAGCACGCCCGTGCTGTTTTGGCGTTCACAAACCCCAGTACCAATAGTTATAAACGCCTGGTACCTGGGTTTGAGGCACCGGTTAATTTGTTTTACTCACAGCGCAACCGGAGTGCGGCGATTAGAATTCCGACGTACTCGAGCAGTGAGGCGGCCGCTCGGTTTGAGTTCCGCTGCCCGGATGCATCGTCTAACCCCTACCTGGCATTTTCTGCCATCCTGATGGCCCTGCTTGATGGGATTCAGAATAAGATTGACCCAGGGAAGGCTATGGACCAGAATGTGTACGAGCTGGAAGGCGAAGAGGCGCGGTTGGCGCCGAAGACGCCGGGTAACCTCGGGGAGGCGTTGGATGCCCTGGAGGCGGATCACGAATTTCTGCTGAAAGGCGATGTCTTTGATGCTGATGTTATCCGTACATGGATAAATTACAAACGGGAAAACGAGATCCTGCCGTTGCAGCAGCGTCCGCACCCGTGGGAATTTGCCATGTATCACGATATTTAGTACCGCGTTGCGCGAGTACTTTTGTTAGTGCCGGCGCGGCCCGCTCTCTCCTTTGCGTTCTCTCGTGTGAGCGAGCGCGGGCGAGCGAGCGGGGGTCGTGCTGGTTTTTTTATACCGTGCGCAGGAGCGTCTACTCTTCTTCGCCGGCTTCTAAAAAATCCAGGAGAGCCGTGGCGGCGGCTTCTTCGTCGCTGCCGGTGAGGGTCACCTGAATTTCCTGGTCTTTCGCACAGGCAATTTTGATGAGTCCAACGATGCTCTTGGCACTAGCCTTTTTTTCGGCATCGCGGGTCAGGTTCACAACCTCAATCTCAGACTCAAATTTTTTTGCCAGATTGACAAAATTTACAGCCGGGCGGGCGTGTAGGCCAGCCGCGTGCTTAATAATCGTTTTAAATTGTTTCATATTCCTCCAATATTATTTTTTATTTATTATCTGATCCTGCTCTGCCCGCAGCTGTACTATTGCCAGACTGGTATCCAGGCGCACATCCGCGTAGGTTAGGGGGGTGTCGATTGCTACGTCCCGGGTAAGGACGGCACCCGGAGCGAGCCCGAGGGGGAGTAGGTTTTCTTTTGCGGCAATATCTGCGCGCTCAATCATCCCGTAGGCAGTGTACCCGCCGAGGTAATCGATCGACTCTCCCGCTTTCAGGGGGCGTTTTGTAATAGTTATTGTTTCCGCAGTCGGGGGTGTGGTGGTAGCGATGGTGGTTGACCCCATGCAGACGGCGCGGATTATTGAAATCGGCGTCTCGAGGTTTGCCAGGTGGTAGGGGCGGTAGAGCGCCCAGTACGGTCCGGGCCCGAGGCCGAGGTATTTAATGTCGCGTATAATTTTTTCGTTCTGTGCGGTAAACACCACAAATACCCCGGGGGCAATGCCGATGCCGTACTCTACCCGCCCGGGGGTACTGATAACCCCGCCCGCGGAGCTTGGCGCAAACACTTGCGCAATATTTTTTGGGGTAACCGCCGGTCCGTGCATGCCGCGGCAATCTGGGATAAACCCGATGGCGTTGGCCAGGGCCGTCATCTCTACCATTGTTTTGGTACCATCCACAAACGACGCCAGCATTTTCGGGTTCATCTGCTGCTCCTCGGCCCGTTTCTGCACGCTGTCGGGCGTGGCGTGCCGGTCCAGGGGGTTATTCTTACCCTTTCCCGCGCACACTACATCAAACCCCAGGGTTTTGGCAAAATCGTAGAGCTCCATGGTGGCCCCGGGTTCGTCGCCGGCGGTGAGGGTGTAGACCACACCGGCGGCATCGGCCAGTTTGCGCAGCATGTACCCAACGGTGGCATCCGTCTCCACGTTCATCTGCAGAACATGCCGGCGGTTTGATATGGCATCGCGGGCCACGCGCGCCCCTATCTCCGGGATCCCGGTGGCCTCTACCACTATATCCAGGGTTTCCAGCTGACATATCATATCCGCCGACGTTGTTGCTGCCCGTTTCCCGGCACGGATGAGTGCATCGCCCGCCTCCGCTGTCTCCGCGGGGGCGAAAAATTTTTCATCGACCCCGGCACTGGCAAAGGCGTTCTCTGCTGCCTGCGGGCGGATATCGGCAATGGCACTGGTCTCGATACCTTCCATGCCCTCAATCTGTGCGGCCAAACCCTCGCCCATTTGCCCGGCCCCGACTATTCCGACCCGAATAACCTTGTTGCTAGTACGTAATTTTGCGAGCTCCTCTGCGTACATCATGCCGTATCACCGTCCCTCGGGGGACTGCCGCCGCCGCTTCCGTCGGGCCTGGTGATAACTATCTCGGTCCCAACCGGAATACCAGAGGGCACGGGGCCGCGCAGATTTACATCACCAATCATCTCCACGGCGGCGTTATCTATAAATTTCAGCACCAGGTGCCCCAGGGTACGAAAATTACTATCCACGGCCTCGCCCACTCCCAGAACTTCATGGTCGCGGCCGCCTATCGATATAATATCTCCAGCTGCCAGTACGGCACTTGGGGGCTGTTTGTGTTCGTGTATATATGATACATCCACCAACTCATCCGGGGCGCCCTTGCCGAATAATATAACAATGTTGTCAGCCAAAAATTCATCTGCCATGGCCCCGAAAGCTACTACTGCCGATCGATATATTTCCATTCAAATAATTCCCGTACTCAATCCAATAGAGTAATGTTATCTTCCTTTACCCCGGATACAAAGTTTTCCTCTTTTATAAACCGCATCAATGGACCGGATGGACTGGTAGCGTGAATATCGACGGTCAACACGTTCTTCATCGGGTAGACCCCAACGCGCGCCGTTCCCCCGCAGTCAATTACCGCCACGGCAATCTCATGAAAATCGGCCTTCGAACGGAATCCATCAAACGGCGTCCCGCCGGTCAAGTCTGCAATTTTCTGAGCCACCGGGTGTATACCTCCCCCGGTTACCGAATAAATCAGATCCTTCCCGGGCTCCGGGGCAATCTCCAACGGTCCGCCCCAGCCCTTCATACCGCGCTCAACCTTGACCCGTTTATATTTCCCGCCAGCAGCGCCGCTTCCTTTCTTCCCCGCACCCGCGGCCCCCGAGGGCGCGGGTGCGGGTTTGGAAGAAGGTGTTGCTGAAACAGAAGAGGCCTTTCGGGCCTCTTCATGTTTAGCGGGATCACCAAAAAGTAATTTCTTTAACCCCATACTGCAATCCTAGCTATACAGCCCGGCACTAAACAGCCAGGCAATAACCACAGCTGCCGGCCCAGTGATAAAGCGCGAAAAGAGTATAGCCGGCACGCCGACCTCTACTGTTTCCGGCTCGGCTTCTCCAAGCGAGAGACCAACCGGGATAAAATCACAACCAACCTGCGGGTTGATTGCAAAGAGCGCAGGCAGCGAATACTGCGGGTCAATATTACCGCGTCCAATTTCGGTACCAATCAATGTACCAATAATCTGGGCAATAACCGCCCCCGGGCCGAGTATCGGGGAGAGAATAGGAAACCCGACAATCAACGACAAGACAAGCAGCCCGATGACATTACCAGCCAGACCTTTCAACCCGGTAGCAATTACATCACCAACCGCGGTAGCCAGAACAATACCGATAATAAGACTGATAAATGCCATAAACGGCAAAATATTCTTTACAACCTGTTCGACAGTTTCGCGTCCAGCCTGATACAGCGCATTAACAACAACACCGACCCCACGGCCGATAGAACCTAATAATTTACTCATACTGCCACTCCCCTTATGACTTCTTACGGGCAAACATCACTGCAGATATTCGCTCCGTTACAATACCGCGGATAAAGATAACAATAAAACCGACGACAATGTAGCGTACCGCTAAATCGCCCAGCCCGTATCCTAGTTGCGTAATGCCCGCAGCAATTCCAGACCAGACAAAAATCTCTCCCGGATTGACGTGCGGAAAAATTCCCAACGGCGGGTGCACAAAAGATACCGCCGAATCATAAAACGCCGGCTTGTACCGCTCGGGCAAAAATCTCCCCATGGTATATGCCATTGGGTTTGTTAAAAACAGCACCGCCAAAAACGGCAGTACAATGTATCGGATTGGATAATAGACAATCCCTTCCCGTCCAGCCCAGTCGCCGACCTTGTGAATGCGCTCGGGCCCGATGAGGGCGACGATGGCATTAAAGAAAGTCATCAGTACGATGAGCGTGGGGATAATACCTGTAACCAAACTGAGAAAAACTTCCCCGCCTTTCTGGAACAGGCCAATAAAATATTCTGCAACAATTGCAATTCCTTCCATATTAACTCCTTATATTAAATATTAAAATTTACACATACTCCTGGTACGCGCATGCTCGATACTTGTTATTTCAATGCCCTACCGTCACCTCCTGTCTTTCCTGTGGTTTCGTTGTCCTTGCTGGCTGTTGTCCGCCACCCGGTCAGCTGCGGGAATATGCCCCGCCGCCGCCCGCCGTGCCCTGGGTCTGCCGCACTGCGTTCGCCGGTAATATACCCGGCGGCATTCTGGAATGCCGCCCATAATTTTTTCCCAATCCCCGCAGGGGGCGCCGCGGTGCTGCTAATGTCGCGCGCCTGCATCCCCACCAGGTGTGAAACCGGCTTGGGGTGCGCGAACACCGTCCATCCGGAAAAGCGCTCGGCGGCAATAATTTTATTCCGCCCATCGGTAACCAGAATCGCATAGGTGCGGCGCTTGTACACGTTACCCGCCACGCCCACCGCGGTTTTCTTTCCCAGCTTCCGCAGCGCAAAAATACGCTGGTTGAATTTTTTGATTTGTATGTAGGACAGGCACAACTGTATCATCCATACGAAGATGAGCATTAGTAAAATAATTGATATTCTGCTCATATGTAGGTTGCAGTATACAAGAGCAATTAAATAGTGTCAAGTGTTTACAGCAATCTTTTTTGATGTGCATTAGGAGGGGGGGTACCCCCCTCGCTGCAGCCAGCGCCCGTGCTGCGCACGGACCAGACGGCTACCCACGCGCGCGGGGCGCGCGCGTGGGTACGGGCTCACTCCCGCTCGCCCGCCGCCGCCTTCGCTTGCTTCCGCTACCCCCCGTGGCTGGTGAGAGGGGTGGGGGGCGGGTGTAAGCATGCGTCCGCCTGTGGGATACATGTAGGGAGAGTAGGGGAGGGGGGTGGGGTGTGTGTTTGGTGTCGGTTATTGACGTCGTATTTGACACTCTATTATTGTGACGGTGCATGTATCTCTGCTGCCGCATGAGTGACGCCAACTTTACAGAAGCGACCGGGGGTAGTGTCTGTTATTGGCGCTCTGGTTTTTTGGCGCCGCGCGGGCGGCGCACCATACATTGATGTTGGGTTGGCGTGGTATTGTTGTCATGTTTGCGAACAGCGCATTACGCTCCGTTACCGCGTGGGAGACATATGCTCTTTCAGAAGCGACCGGGGGTAGTGGAATAATTTTAGCCCATTTAGGGCGAGCGTGAGTGAGCCCGTTAAAAATGGGCGTTAAGAAATTATGGAGCGAGGGGGCAGGCAGCCCCCGCAAGTGCTTAAATACAGCATGTATATACCGAAAATACAGCATGTATATACCGAAAATACAGCATGTATATACCGAAAAAAAAATTGGCAAAAGGGGTTGCACTTTATATCCGGTTTATGCTAGTATAGTCGGTGATGATTTTCCGATGTGTAAAAAACAGCCTATAGCGATATTTGGCGCCGGGAAAATCGGGCGTGCATTTATCGGGCAGTTGTTTTCAAAGCATGGTCATGGGCTGCTGTTTATTGATGTTGACCGAAAGGTTATTGACCGACTGAATAGCGAAGGAAAATACCAGGCGGTGACCCTGAATGATGATGGGAGCCGTGATACGTATGTCGTCAAAGATGTCCAGGGGGCTGCGCCCAACAAGGAACTCGGGAAGCGGTTTCAGGATATTCGTATTGCGGTGACCTCGGTTGGAGCGGGGGCGTTGCCGGCGGTGGCGAAGTCGATAGCGGCCCTTGCCCGGGAGCGGCGCCGGCAGGGCGGGGTGCCGTTTGATGTGATTATTGCAGAGAACATGCGCGGGGGCGATAAAGTGATGCGCGGGTACCTGCGGGAGCTCAAGGTTAGCAAGGACGCGATGCCGGGGCTGATTGCTGCCAGTGTGGGGAAGACGGCCCCGGACCCGACCAGCAGTGACATTGCGGTTGATCCGCTGATTGCCCTGGGGGACTCGTATAAGAATTTATTTGTATCCGCCGACGGATGGCGGAACGCCCCGCCCAAGTACGATGACTTGCGGTTGGTGGATAACATAGATGCCTATGTTGACCGCAAGCTGTTTATCCATAACCTGATGCACGCCTCTTTTGCCTACCTGGGGCACGTGGTTGATAGGAAGGCGCGCTACCTGTATGAGGTACTGACAAACGAGGCGGCGACCCAGCAGGTCTTGAAGGCGATGTCGGTGGTGATTGTTGCCCTGGAGGCCGAGTACGGGGATGTCGATTTCGGCGCGGATGGGCTGAAAGAATACCTGCATGATTGTTTGCGCCGTATGGGGAATCCGGCGCTGCGCGATACGGTGTGGCGGATTGGACGCGATGTCAGCCGTAAGATCGGCTACGAGGAGCGGATTGTCGGTGCCATGCGGTTGGTGGCGCGGCATAATTTGCCGCTGACGAATTTGGCGATAATCTATTGCGCGGCGCTGTGTTTTGATGCGGTGAACGACGAAGGGAAGATGGACGAGCGGGATGCGCGTATGCACGAGCAGCTCCGGGAGGATGGGATTGATCACGCCCTCCATACTCTCTCGGGGCTCAATTTTGATGATACCCTGGAGGTGCGGATTGCGAATGAGATCCGCGACCAATATAAGGAGATAGAAAAATTAAATTAATATACAGGAGGTATATGTAATATGGCTAAAAGTAGTGGTATGTCTGCGCGAGCAAACATACAGCGCTTTGGCGGTTTCCTAAGTGGAATGATCATGCCGAATATCGGTGCGTTCATTGCATGGGGGTTGATAACCGCTTTTTTTATCCCTACAGGCTGGATTCCGAGCGAAAAGCTCAGCGAGCTCGTAGGGCCCATGATAGTCTATCTGTTGCCGTTGTTAATCGGCTACACAGGTGGTAAGGCTGTTTGGGGAATCCGTGGTGGTGTTGTTGGTGCAATAGTTACCATGGGTGTTATTGTTGGGACCGAAATCCCAATGTTTTTAGGTGCGATGATTGTCGGACCACTTGGTGGTTTGGCGATCAAGGGGTTTGACAAAACCTTTGAAGAGAAAATACCGGTTGGTTTTGAAATGCTGACCAATAATTTCTCCGCAGGAATTATCGGGGGTGTGCTGGCAATAGTTGCCTATTTGATCTTTGCACCCATTCTCAATGCCGTCTCCAACGTTCTGATGAGCGCGGTTGACGCCATTGTTAACGCACGGTTGCTGCCGTTGGCGCAGATATTTATCGAGCCCGGCAAGGTGTTGTTTTTGAACAATGCTATCAACCACGGTGTGTTGTCCCCGCTGGGAATACAGCAGGTACAGGAGAGCGGCAGATCTATTCTGTTTTTACTGGAGACCAATCCCGGGCCGGGACTTGGGCTGCTGTTGGCATACTCGGTCTTTGCCAAGGGCGTACCGCGCGATACCGCGCCGAGCGCCATTGTCATTCACTTCTTCGGAGGTATTCACGAGATTTACTTCCCGTATGTGCTGATGAATCCGATTCTGATTCTTGCGATGATCGCGGGCGGTATATCGGCGGTAATTATCTTTGTTATCACTGGTGCCGGGCTGGTGGCTACGCCATCACCGGGTAGTATCTTTGCCTATCTGGCGGTTACTCCACGGGGGGCGCATTTCGGGGTCTACCTTGGTATGCTGGTCAGTATTGTTACGACCTTCTTTGTGGCGGCGCCGTTTGTAAAACGGTCGGCCAGTGCGTTGGCGGGCGAGCAGCTTGCAACGGCGCAGAAGAGCGTGAGCAGCATGAAGGCGGCCGGTAAGGTCTCTATGATTGCTTTTGCATGTGATGCCGGAATGGGCACCAGTGCAATGGGAGCCAACAAACTTCGCCGCATGATCAAGGCAGCAGGAATTACCGGTGTAAGCGTAAAGCACGTGCCGGTTGATGACGTGCCCCAGGATGCACAGATTGTTATCACCCAGGAGAATTTGGTTGAGCGAGTGCGGAAAACCGCCTCGAGCAGTGCTCAAATTGTCACGGTGACCAATTTGGTGAATGCACCTGAGTATCAGCAGATTGTTGATCAACTGAAGTAACTTTCTGCACACCATTGTCCGTGCGGCGCGCGTGCGCCTGCACGGGTGGTGGTGTATTTTTTTTAATGTGCACGGGGGCAGGCAGCAGAGCTGGCAGCACGGCTGGCAGCACAGCTGGAGCGGCTGCCGGCTAGTTTTCGCAGCCCAGGAGTTTTTGGGTGATAAAATCGCGCTCGGCGGCGTCCATGGCAAGGTCCCAGGTGTGTTTTACGGCTACCCAGGTGCGTATGTATTCGCAATGGTAGGCGCTGTTTGACGGCAGCCACTCGGCGGGGTCACGGGAGCCCTTGGCGCGGTTTTCTGCGCTGCTGACGGCTATGAGTGATTGCGGGTTTGTAATATCCTGGGCGTAGCGTGCTTTTTTCTCCGGCCCCCATAGGTGGGCACCGCTGACGTGTGCCTCCCGGAGCGGGACGAGGTGGTCGATGTCGAGCTGGCGCGGGTCGGTGAAGGCGGTGCCCGAGTAGGGGTCGTGCCATAACCCGCTGATGACCGTGCAGGTGTCTGGCGACAGGACGGGGGCGGTTATGCTTTCGGCAATGAGTACCTCGTGGCGGTTGTTCTGGCAATCTCCATCGGGGTCGGCCCAGGTGCGGTGATAGGCGCTGCGCTGGTATGCGGGAAAGAGAGCGGCGGGGTCGTCTGGGGCGGGGGCCGAGGGCGGCGTGGGTGCGGTGGGCGCTGCCGCGGGCGCGGTTGCGGGCGCGGCGGGTTCCGAGGGCGCGGTTGCGGGTGCTGCAATCGGCTTGCCGTCACGGCAGTATTGGTTGTCCGGACAGGAGCTGCAGTGCCCGGTGTCGCCGCAAATATATGTGTTGTGGTCGGAGGGACAGCTGTGCCACCTGTGACACCCCGACCGGTGTGCCCCCAGGGGGGCGGGCGGAGAGACGACAACGGCGGCGATAATAAGCAACAGAGCCGCCGCCGGTATCCCTCGCCGGGGCGCGGGGTGCTTGAAATTGGCAGTCATTATAGTATAGATACTACCGCGTAACCCACGGCGATGCAATTGCCCCGCGGGCATCGGGGCCCGCGCGATTTGACACAAACATATTCCCCCTCTATACTATTGTTAATAGTTGGAGGATACGTTTATGGGTTTGATTGATTATCTACTGGAGAAACAGACAATACGGGCACGGGTCAGTGCCGGAGATTGGGAGCAGGCGGTGCGTGCAGCCATTGCCCCCCTGGTAGCCGTCGGGGCCGCCGAGGAGCGCTACGCGGATTCGGTAATCGGCAACGCGCAGAAAAACGGCCCGTACTTTGTACTAATGCCCGGTGTGGCCCTGCCGCACGCCCGCCCCGAACAGGGCGCGCTCGGCGAAGGGTTCTCGCTCATTACCCTGGATACACCGATTGAGTTTGGCCAGAAAGACAACGACCCCGTTAACCTGCTGCTGTCGTTTGCCGCCACCGACCCTACCCGCCAACTGGAGTATTGCCTCGGCGAGGCGGTAACCCTGCTGGAGAGCCAGGCGACAGTTGACGCCCTATCCGCCGCCCCCGATACAGCGGCAATAGAGGAAATCTTGCGGAACTTCTCTGCCGACCAGTAGAGGGAGCCGTAGTGATTGGGGGTAGGTAATAGTACGGTTATGCACATATCAAAAGCAGCAAAAATAATCCGAACCGCCGCAGTTGCGGGTATCGCAGGGTGCTTATTTCTCCTGGCGGTGAGCGCGTGCGATGATGAGTCCCCCCCCTCTCCTTCCGCTGTTACCACCTGCGTCGACCCCAGTGCCCAGAGATTACACCTCCCGCAGGTTCATATCGACACCAACGGGCGCGAAATAGAAAATGTTGACAAAATTACCGCCTCGTTTTCGCTTACCTTCCCTGAGGGTTCAAGCAGAGATACCCTGGTGCCGTGCCACGATGCAGGCATCACCACCGAATTTGTCACTGCAGGCTCAAGCATCGGCATCGAAGTCCGCGGCGAATCCTCGCGATTTGTGGATAAGAAAAATTTTGACCTCGAGACCCGTGATGCAATGGGAGAGAACAATAACATCTCCATCCTCGGGCTGCCGAGCGAAAACGACTGGATACTTAACGGCACGGCGTACGAACGCACCTACACCAACAACGTCCTTGCGTTTGCAATTTACCGCGATATCATGGGGCACTACGCACCGCGGACCTGCTATGTGGAATTGACCATAAACGATACCTATTACGGCGTCTACGCCCTGACAGAACAAATCAAGCGCGACGGCGATAGGGTAGATATTAACAAGCTTACAAGCGACGAAACCAGCGGCAGCAAACTTACCGGGGGATATATCTTTGCCCAAGACAAAGACCCTGATATGAACGAGCGCAGTTTTAATGTACGCCGCCGTCCCACCGACACCACCCGTACCGCCCAATATGGGTTCTATTACGTCTACCCCGACGGCGACGATATCGTAACCGAGCAAGAGACCTACCTCAGTACATTTGTGACGGGCGTATTGGAGCAGCTGGACCTCGCTGCCGCTGACTCCACAGTTAACCTGGGAGCACACATTGATATTACCTCCCTGGCCGACACGGTCATTCTGTTTGAACTCTCTTTTAACAAAGACGCATACGCGTTCAGCACCTATTTTTACAAAGAGAAAGAAGACGACCGGCTCTATTTCGGCCCCCCGTGGGATTACGATTTAGCATTCGGGACCATCCGCTCGGATACAAACGTGCCGACTGACAAACTGAAGATAACCGAAATAACCTGGAGCCCATACTTCAGAATGTGGCAAAACCCCGCCTTGCAGGCGCAGATAAAAGAGCGGTATCGCGCCCTGCGCACGGCCACCCCGACCCCCCTGACCACCCAGACCATCTTTAATATGTACGACGCCTACACAACCCAGTTGATGCAATCCGACGCCCTCTACCGCGATTACCGCCGCTGGTATAATCACCCCGACCCCTGTACCAGTTACCAGCAGCTTATAGATTTGAAAAAAGCGTGGCTGACAGAGCGGTTGGCGTGGCTGGACAGCCAGTGGATGATGTAGGGCGGGAGAATACCCCGCCGCCCAGCGTATAAAAAAACACGCCCGCACTCTCGTGCAGGCGTGCCGTATATTGTGTCTAACGACGCACTACAGTTCTTTGTATTTGCCGTTCTCCACTTGGAATACCGAAAACCCAACGCCGATAGCATCGCCGTTCTGGTTGAAACTAATGCTCCCAACCGGGGTATCGACATACTCGCTTTGCAGCGCCGCGCGTACCGCGTCATAGTCGGTGCTCCCGGCAACCTCAATGGCGTTCAACAGCGCAATGGTCGCGGCGTATCCGTTCAGATAAAACGGACCAGGCTCGCCCCCATAGTTCTGGTTATGTGAACTAATTGCCACTTGGGCCAACGGGTTATCGCTGGTGTCAATCGGTCCAGATGCATACACACCTTCGGCCTCTTGTTGGGCCAACGCAATAAATGCCTCGTCCTTCACACCATCGCCGGAAAGAAAATCAATGTCCAACCCGCGGTCACGGATCTGCTTGACAAGCTTCGAAGCTTCCGGGTGATATCCCCCAAAGATAACCGCGTCAACATTCTCGTTGGCAATGCGGTTAATAATTGCCGAGTAATCGACAGCCTCGGGAGTAATACCGTCAATAAACCGTACATCCGCACGGCTATCGGCACTCAGGTAGCCCATGGAAAATTCCGCAAGCCCCTTCCCGTAGTCGCCTTTGTCGTGCAGCACGACAAACGATCTTGCATTCAGGTTGTCCAACGCAAAGTTAGCCAATACCTCGCCCTGCAAGTCATCCGGAGCAATAGTCCGGAAAAAGTTCGGCGACAGCCCGTCTTTCGTCAGCGACGGATTGGTAGCAGACGGGGAAATTACAATAACACCGGCCTCGGCATACGCGGGAAGCGCCGCCCGAGTGGCACCACTGCAGATGTGTCCAATGACACCCACAACGCCCTCTCCTACTAATTTGGTGGCTACGTTCGTAGCGATTTCGGGAGCGCACTCCTCGTCCTCAACCACCAGTTCCACGGTCCGTCCCAATACACCGCCGTTCTTGTTAATCTCATCAACAACCAGTTGGGCAGCATTAACAGTGGGAATCCCGTATGAGGCCAAGTCGCCGCTATGAGCTCCGGCCACACCGATTTTTATGGTGTCTCCGCCTTCCGGGCAGCCCAACAGGGTTATTGCCGTCAACAGGCAGATCGACCATACAAACAATTTAGTAAATCGTTTCATATCTATACCTCCATATAATATTAGATAAGAAGTAATATATACCATTCTGCAAAAACATGCAAGCACTTGTAAAAACTTTTTTAGTTTATTTTTATGCGGGGGGGCTCCGCCCCCCTCGCTGCATAATTTTTTAACGCCCATTTTTAACGGGCTCACTAACGCTCGCCCTAAATGGGCTAAAATTATTCCGCTACCCCCCGTCGCTCTTGTAAAGCATACGTCTCCCACGCGGAAGCAAAGCGTAATGCGCCGCAGAGGCGGCGCCAACAACAGACGCTACCCCTGGTCGCAGTTGTAAAGCATGTATTGCCCACGCGGGGGACAGGCATGTACCAGAGAGACATACGACCGCGCGGAAAGAGATCAGGCGTAATCCCCGACCGCGCTAGGCATGTTCATTGTGCCGCCCGCCTTCGCGGGCGGCAGACGCGGTGTCCTTGAGTGGACATCAATACAGATGATACATCCGCGGCCAGGCAATGAACACGCCGACCCCCGCGCCCGCGGGCGCGGGGGGAGCGCCCACACATACACTTGAAAGCACCTACAATTTTTTTGCGTGTAATGATATAATCAAAACGAGATGATGAAAATTACCGGTACCCAGCACCAGCACCCGCTCTCCGACCAGGAGCATGCGCTGGTTTATTCTGTCGATAACGGGCACGGGATGTCGATGAGCTGCTCGAGTTACGAGGGCGCAATTACTAAACTGAGTATTGTCGGCGCGGAGCGGACGCGTTCGCTGCTTGGGACCGAGCAGCAGCCGCGGACGTCGATAAATATCGGTACCCTGGTTGGGCGGGTCGCGTACCCCCTGGCGGGCAGCGGACAGTTGAGTATCGGGCGCCGCGAATACACCCTGCAGGATCCGAAAACGGTGCACGATTGTATCCAGCAGGATTGGAATGTCGATGTCATCTCTGACGGCCGCCAGGCGACCCTGCACCTGTACACGGTCCTGCCGGCAATTAACGAAACCCTGATGCCGCGTATGGAGTGTGATACGTTTTACCGGCTGACTGCCGATAACGAGCTGGCGATAGATTATTATGCCAAGCCGCGCGGCACCTCGCTGTTTTCGCCGGGTAATTATTTGTGCTGGAACCTCGGGGCGGGAAAGAGTATCAGCGGGCACTCTATTACTATCCACGCCGGGGCCCGTGCGTCGAAGCCGCTCCTTGGAGAGCTGCGCGAGCTCGACGGGAGCGACGGGCGTGATGATTACCGCGAGCACCGTCAGGTCGGGGCAGGGATTGACGGGTACTATCTGCTGGACCGCGGGGCCAGTGGAGGGCATACGGCGCGGAGCACCGGGTTGGTTGATGAATCGTTTGGAAAAATCGATAGCGGGCCCGGGAGCGGTGCGGGCAGCGGGGCGGGCGCGGGGCGGGTCCTGGATTGTGCGCTGCGCCTGTACGAGATGGGTACGGGGCAATATATGGAATTGTTTACCGACTTCCCGATGGTATGGGTACAGGTGGTGGGGAAACGTAACCGGGGCACCATGGGGGTCGCCCTGGTGCCGATGGTGCCCCAGGATAGTAAAGAGATATTGGCGCCCGGGCCGTATCGCCAGACATCGTACCACTGTCTCTATCGTTTCGGGTACCGCAAAAAATAGAGAGGCGGTGGTTTTGATATCGGAACGGCTGGCGGCGGCCAGGCGGGTGCTCTTGCCGGCGAGCGGCGCGGGGGCGGGCGCGGGGGCGGGGGCACCGGCGGGGGCGGGGGCACCGGCGGCGGCGTGTCTGGTGTTTGACAGCGACCCCTGTTCGTCAAATGACTGCGCCCCGCAGTATCGGATGCGCTCATTTCTGACGACGTTTCACAGCAGCAGCGGGGTGTTGGTCCTGGGGGCGTGCCGTGCCGACTTGTGGGTTGATGGGCGGTACATCCACGCCGCCTCCGAATACTTTGCAGGGACGGAAATCACGTGCCGCTTGTATGAGAGCGACGCCAGTTGGCTGGAGTGGATGTGCAGGAATGCCGACGAGTATCGTCTGGTATCCCCCGCAGCCCCCGCCCCTGCGGCTGGTGCTGCTGGTGCCCCCGTGCCCCCGGTGGTTCTCTGCGACGCCGAGAGTACGGCAATACAGAGTTATCACAAGTGGCGGGAGGCCCTGGGGCCGGAATTTGTTCTATCTGGGCGCCAGTATGACCGCGCGGGTATCGAGGGACTGGACGGCAGGGAGTGGTACGAAGAGGTCGGCGGCGATGCCCGCCCGGGCGGCGGCCGCGGCACCGACGGGGGGGACACCGACGCGCAGCAGCGTAAATACTTCCTGATACCGCCGCAAAAGTGCGAGGGCAGCCGGGAGCACAAAATCGAGCAGCTCCGCAAAGAAATGAACGGGCACGGCATCGATTACTGTATCATCACCGAGGCCTCCGAGCTATGCTGGTTATTGAATATCCGCGGATGGGAGGTGCCGTACAATCAGCTGGTCCGCGGAGTAATTATCCTCGGCAAGCGCTCGGGCGCGTTTCCGTTTGACTGCCGCTTCTACGTCGATAAAACCAACCTGCCGCCGTCCGTGCACCGGGAGCTGGAGGACAGCGGCATATCCATTGCACCCCCGGAGTATTTCTGGCGCGAGCTCCAGCAGCTCCCGGGTGATGTAACCATTCACTACGAGGACGCAACGGCCTCTTATAAGTTATACGAACATACCCGTACCCTTGAGCGCAGCAGCGTGCCGCTGAAAATATGGCGCACCCGGTACTACAAGGGCGAGAACGAACTGACAGGTATCCGTGCCGCCGCCCGCGAGGACGGTGTGGCCCTGGTACGCTTTGCCTACCAGGTCAGCCAGAGCTGCGCCGGCAACGCGCCGCCGCTCACCGAGCGCTCGGCCGCCGCGCTCCTCGGGAGCCTGCGGGCCGAGAGCAGCGCCTACCTGCAGGACAGCTTTCCCGCGATCATCGGGTATGGGGCGCACGGGGCGCTGATTCACTACAATTTCCGCCAACCCAGTTCCCGCGGCGCCGCCAGCGGTGACAGCGACAGCGGCGGCGATGCCTACCCCGATGACAGCACGCCGATTGCCCCGCACGGCGTGCTCCTGGTGGATAGCGGCGCCCACTACCGGTACGGTACCACCGACATAACCCGCGTCTTCGCATGCGGGAACGAGGTCACCGAGGCGCAGCGTTTCGATTACACCCTGGTGCTGCGCGCACATATCCGCGGCGCCCTGGCGCAATTTCCCGACCGCACCTCCGGGGCACAGCTCGATGCCATTATCCGTCAGGTACTGTGGCAACACGGGGAAGATTACGCCCACGGTACCGGGCACAGCATCGGGTACTGCTGCGACGTCCACGAAGGCAGGCAGGGCGTACACGCCCGTGCTCACAGTGCCCTGTTACGCCCGGGGTTTCTATTTTCCAACGAACCCGGGCTCTACCGCCTCGGGGCCCACGGTATCCGGTTGGAAAATATGGCGGTAGTCCGCCGCGCCCCCGCAGGCCCTCGCCAGCACCCCGCCGCCGCAGACACAGACACCACCTCCCCCGCTCCCGCACAGTGGTGCACCATCGAAACCCTGTCCCTATGTCACTTCGAACGCGAGCTCATCGATACCCAGTACCTGCAAGCGGACGAACTCCAGTGGCTCAACGCCTACCACGCACAGACCTACCAGCGCCTGGCCCCGCACCTCCCCGCAGAGGAACAGCAATGGCTGGCAGCCCGCACAGCCCCCCTGCAGGCCGTCACACCCCAACCGGATTCCCGTCAAGCTGGTAGTTGAGCTCCCACCGCACCCCGAATGTATCAACGAACATACCGTACTTCGCACCCCAAAACATCTCGGCCAACGGTAAAATTATCTCGCCCCCCGCAGAGAGCGCGCCAAATATCTGCTCCTGCAGCGCCGCGTCGGTAAAGTTAACACTCAACCCCACCATATCGCTCCCTGTCTTGCGCTCGGCATCCTCGGGCATCCCGTCGCTCGCCATAAAATAAATCCCATCGGCACGAAATTCGGCATGGATAATCTTTGACCGATGCCCCGCCGGCACCTCCATCCCCGGCGCATCGCCAAAGCGGTTCATAGCCACAATCTCCCCGCCCAGCGCGCGCTGGTAAAACCCCAACGCCTCTTCGCAGCGCCCATAAAACAGAATACTCGGATTAAAAATATATTTACTCATACCTCTATTGTACCACGCTTTTTGATATAATGAGAAACTAGAGATATGAATGCAGACAGAATAACCCTTACCCGCGCCGACATCACCACCCTCGAGGTAGACGCCATAGTCAACGCCGCCAACCCCTCCCTGCTCGGCGGAGGCGGGGTCGACGGTGCAATCCACCGCGCCGCCGGCCCCGGGCTGCTCGCCGAAACCCGCACCCTCGGGGGCTGCGAAACCGGACAGGCAAAAATTACCAGTGCCCACCGTCTCCCCGCCCGCTTTGTCATCCATACTGTCGGGCCTGTCTGGCACGGCGGCACCGCCGGTGAACCCGAACTCCTCGCCTCCTGCTACCGCGCGTCCCTCGCCCTCGCCCGCACCCGCGCCCTCGCTGCCGTCGCCTTCCCCTGCATCAGCACCGGCGTCTACGGGTACCCCGCCGCCCAGGCCGCCGCCATCGCCGTCGAAACCACCCGCGCTGTCCTAGCCAGCACCCCCGCCCTGCACGTCACCTTCTGCTGCTTCCTGGATAGCGATTACCGCATATACCAACAGCTGCTCGGTATGTAGGTGTTGGAGGGGCACCACTCCCGCATCCGGATACGGCTTGACACCGCTCCCCGGTGGGTGCTATACTCGCAGAATAGAGATTAGGTAGTCTCTTTTCTATTTTGAGTACACAATCGGTGTTTCGTGTAAAACCGGTACAGGTCATGTTTTTTCTGTTGCCGGCTCTGTTGCTGTTTGTAACATTTTTCATCTACCCCCTGTGGTCAATCTTTACCATCAGTTTTACCGAGTGGAACGGTGTCAGCCCGCCTACGTTTGTCGGGCTGCAGAACTACATCGATACCTATTCGGATTTGAATTTCCGCCTGGCCCTGCGTAATAACCTGGTGTGGGTGTTTAGTCTCGGGGTGGTACAGGTAACCCTGGCCCTGGTTGTTGCCCTGCTGCTTTCGCGCCGTCCGCGCGGATGGCGTGCACTCCGGACGCTCTACTTTTTACCTAACGTTATCTCCAAGGTCGCCATTGCCACCCTGTGGTTGGCGATGTACAATGCAGAATTCGGCGCCATCAATGCCGTATTGACAGCAGTGGGGCTGGAGGAGGCCGCGAAAAATTGGCTGGGGCTGCCGCAGTTTGCACTGCCGGCGGTCATCCTGCAAGAGCTATTATACATCGGGTACTTTATGATTATTATTTTCGCCGGCCGTTTATCTATTCCCGGGTCACTGTACGACGCCGCCCGCATCGACGGGGCAAGTGCCTGGCAGCAGGATTTCCGCATAACAATTCCGCTCCTGACACCCGTCCTGTTGGCTGCGGTAACCCTGGCTACCGCCTTTGGGCTGCGTCACTTTGAGGCCACCTTTCTTATGACCCGCGGGGGCCCGGCAAATTCCACAACCGTACTTGGGCTGCAGATGTATAACAAACTCGGCGCACTCGACTACGGGCACTCATCGGCAATTAGCGTCACGCTGGTATTGATGGGGATACTGTTGATTGGCGGCATCCAGGGTGCGGTACGGCTGCGCACCAGGGCGCGCGAGGGGGCATAGAGAAGAGGGTTATGGGTAGTTTTTTTCGTAAACAGTCAAACACCGCAGGCGCAGGTACTTCGCTTGCTCCAACGCCGCCGCATATTATTCTATTGACGGTATGCAAGTGGGCTATACTCTGCTTCTTTGTGGTTGCGTCGCTGTTCCCGATGTTCTGGCTGCTGTTTTCGTCATTGAAGACCAACATTGAATTCCAAACCACGCCCTTTGCCTGGCCCGAAACACTGCGCTGGGATAACTACCAGCGCGCCCTGGAGCTCTCCGGGCTGCCGCGCCTGATGGTGAACTCGTTGGTTGTCTCCTCGCTGTCAACAGTGGTTAACCTGATTGTCTCGTCCCTGGCGGCGTATATGTTATCGCGCTTCCGCTTCCGCTTCCGTGCTCTTATCAATACCCTCATTACCGCCTGTATTTTTGTCCCCATTATTGCCCTGATGATTCCCTATTACCGTATTATTACCTCTATCGGGCTCTACGATACCCTGTGGGGGTTGATATTGGTCTATTCGTCTATCAACTTGCCTATCTCGCTCTATTTATTACAGAGTTTTATGCGCGACATACCTATCGAGATGGAAGAGGCGGCAATCATCGATGGGTCTAGTTTGTTCGGGCGTTTCTGGCATATCATCTTTCCACTCTCTGTCCCGGGGCTGGCCACCGCCGGCACTTTTGTCTTTTTGTTTTCGTGGAATGAGTTTATCTACGCGCTGCTCCTGACCTCGTCCGAGCGGGCCCGTACCGTCCAACTGGGTATCCGGTTTTTCCGCAGCCAGTTTTTGACCGATCACACGACCATGTTTGCAGCCATCACTATTACCCTGATTCCGACGCTGCTGATATATTTCTTCTTCCACGAAAAAATTATCGAAGGATTAACCGCCGGGGCCGTTAAATCCTAAGGGACGGTGCGGCGTATTCTGTGCTATCATAGAGCATGGGCGAGACAACATCGGCGGCACAGGACCAACAGCAGCAGCACCTGCTGCGCGGCAAGCTGAGCGGCGCGCCCCGTTTCTACGACGCAAAAGCGGGCGGGGGCGTGGGTATGATTGCTTCGGCAAAGCTGCCTACCCGGTATGGTACTTTTACGATATGGGGGTTCCGGGATCACACCACCGACCCTGCGGTTGAGTATACGGTTATTACCGCGGGAACCATTGCCGGGAGTGAGAACTGTACGGTGCGTGTGCACTCCTCGTGTCATACCGGGGATACCCTGAGTTCGCGCCGCTGTGACTGCCAGCAGCAGCTCCGGGCCTCACAGCGGTACATATCGCGCCGGAAATTGGGTATTATCGTGTATCTCCCGCAGGAGGGACGGGGGATCGGGCTGGTTAATAAAATAAAGGCCTACCATCTCCAGGATCTTGGGCTCGATACCGCAGAGGCCAATCAGTATTTGGGTCATGCTGTCGACGAGCGCGATTACAGCGTTGCCGCGGAGATTATCCACTGGTTCAAGCCCCGGTCAATTCGCCTGATAACGAATAATCCCGAAAAGATTGCCCAGCTGAGGGAAAAGGGCATCGTTGTCTCCGACAGCATTGCCTTGCGTACGCGCCCCAACCGCCATAACCGCGGGTACCTGCACACTAAACGCGCCAAATTCAAACATGATTTATAGGAGCGTGCCGTATTATGGAATATCTTCTTGAGCATACCGTACTGCGTATAAGCATCCTGGTCGGCACCGGTTTATTTCTGGGTATTATGAATACGCTGGCAGGAGGGGGGTCGCTGCTGTCGATACCGCTGCTCCTGACCCTTGGGCTTCCCCCGATATCCGCCAATGCAACGAACCGCATTCCTGTTTTTCTGCAATCCGGTGTTGCCTCGCTCAAATATCTCATAGCCAGGCGCAAGCGTTTACGCGGGCTTCCGCAGCAAGTTATCCCGGTAGCGGTTGGGGCGTTGGCCGGCAGTATGCTGGCCCTTGAGTTACCCGAACGGCTACTGCAGCGTATCCTGCTGGCTATCATTATTTTTGTCAGCCTGACGCTGCTCCTGGAGGGCCGCACCCCGCTGCGCTATGTGTTTGCGCGCCGCCGCCCGCACCCGCCTCCGACTATCGTTGTCTCTGTTCTTTTGGGATTACTGGGGTTCTACGGCGGGTTTATTCAGGTTGGCGCGGGGCTGTTGATTTTTCCCATTTTACGCGTGCTCTTCGGGTACGACTATGCCGATGCCAATGTTGTTAAAGTCTATTTTCTCTTTGCTATTACCTTGATGGCTATCCTGATTTTTGGTGCTATTTTTGGCCAGCATCAGCTTATTCTATGGGAATATGGGCTGCTGCTCGGCGCGGGGAGTGCCGTCGGGGGGTACGTGGGGGCGTTTATTACCATGGGGCCGGTGGGGAAGACTATTACCCGGTATTCGCTGATTGCGGTGGTCCTGGTTACGGTTATCCGCTTGCTGGTAGTACAGGGGGGGTAGCTCTGCTTGTTGGCGCCCTGGTTTTTTGGCACCGCGTGGGCGGTGCACCATACATTGATACCGCACTGGCGAGGTATTGTCATCGGCTTTGCGAACAGGGCGCCGTAGATTGACGTGCATGAGCCGGGGTATTGTTGCCGCGTGGGGGACGCATGCTTTACAGAAGCGACCGCGGGGGTAGCGGTCTGGTTTTTTGGCGCCGTGGTGACGGCGCATTACGCTTCGTTGCCGCGTGGGAGACGCATGCTTTACAGAGGCGACCGGGGGTAGCGGAATAATTTTAGCCCATTTAGGGCGAGCGTTAGTGAGCCCGTTAAAAATGGGCGTTAAAAAATTATGCAGCGAGGGGGCTCGCAGCCCCCTCTTAAACCATTATAGATATACTAACAAATATTGGGCCTATGCTGGAGAGATATGTTTCCTGCACGGGCATGGGGCTGGGGAGGCAGCCCCCTCCTAACCCATGCTATATATATGTATTAAGAATATCGGATCTCTGTTGGACACCACCCTCCTGTAAAATAAAAATTTAAAACCCTTGACACACGGGCAATTTTGTGTTAGAATTAATGATAATAAATTTCTATGGAGGAAATAGTATGAAGCAGAAAATACTGTATGTATTAGTCGCTTTAGCTTTCGTTGCCGGTGTGGTGCTGACAGGTTGTCCGCAGCAAGAAGCAAACGAGGTTGAAGTTCTTCACTGGTGGACTTCCGGAGGTGAGGCTGCAGCGCTTGAGGTGCTGAAGGACGATCTGGAAAATAAAGGTATTGCGTGGGTAGACTCGCCGGTCGCTGGCGGTGGCGGTGAGCAGGCAATGACCGTATTACGAAGCCGTGCTACCGCGGGTAACCCGCCGGTTGCGGTGCAGATGCTGGGATTTGATATCCTGGACTGGGCAGAGCTTGGCTTTGTTGCCAACCTGAATGAGTTGGCAGAAGAGGAGAACTGGGGAGCGGTTATACCGACTGCCTTGCAGAACTTTGCCAGATATGACGGACAGTGGATAGCTGCTCCGGTAAATGTACACTCGACCAACTGGGTATGGGCCAACAAGGCCATCCTGGACCAATTGGGTGTTGGGATTCCGCAGACGTGGGCTGAGTTTATTGCTGCCCTGGATGCTGCCGAGGCTGCGGGGTACATTCCCCTTGCGCACGGTGGACAGGCCTGGCAGGACGCTACCATCTTTGATGGTGTAGTGGTATCGACCGGCGGACCGGATTTCTACGAGCAATCTATGATTGACCTGAATCCTGCTGCGTTGGCTTCGGACACGATGCTTGAAGTATTCCGTAGAATGGAAGTTTTGCGCAGCTACGTAGACGACAATTTTTCCGGACGTGACTGGAACCTGGCTTCTGCTCTGGTAATTGAAGGCGAGGCGGCGTTCCAAATCATGGGTGACTGGGCAAAGGGTGAATTCCTCAATGCCGGGCAGGTCCCGAATGAGGATTTTGTCTGCTTTAGAGTACCTGGGTCACAGGGGACTGTAACCTTTAACGCTGACCAGTTTGTTATGTTTGAGGTTGGCGAAGAGTCGCAGAACGCTCAGCGCGAGCTTGCCAGCTCGATATTGGCCCCCAGTTTTCAGGTGGCTTTCAATGTCGTGAAGGGATCGGTGCCTGCGCGGACGGATGTTTCGGGCGCAGAGTTTGATGCATGCGGGAAGCAAGGTATTGCTGACCTGGCAGCGGCTAATAATAACGGCACGTTACTGGGCTCGATGGCTCACGGGTATGCCAATCCTGCGGCAATTAAGAATGCTATGTATGATGTTATTACTACGCATTTCAACCAGGAGATATCGTCTCAAGAGGCGGTTGAAAAACTAGCTGCGGCGGTTGCTGCTGCACTGTAGACTGGTGTTTTGGTGTAAATAGATAGCACTATGGCAGTGGGCGGGGCGACGCGGAAGGAGTTTGTGGATAATCTTATCCACAAATGGACCCCGCGTACCGTTCTGCTGCCGAGTGCTATCATTACACTTTTATTTGTATACGGGTTTATTCTCTTTACGATTTATCTCTCGTTCACCTCGTCTACTATTTTGCCGATTCTCGATTGGGTCGGCGGTAAGAACTACCAGACAATATTTGCTCTGGATCACTGGATAATTGCCATAAAAAACCTGGGTGTATTCGGCGGGCTGTACCTGCTGTTGACCGTACTCTCGGGGCTGCTGTTGGCAATTTTTATTAACCAGTATGTTATTGGCGAAAATATTCTTCGTCCAATCTACCTCTATCCGATGGCGATTTCATTTATTGTAACCGGCACCGCGTGGAAGTGGTTTTTGGACCCTGGGATTGGGCTGCAGGAGATAGTGCGCAAATGGGGGTGGGAGAGTTTTGTTTTTGATTGGATTAAGAATAACGACTTTGCCATTTACTGTATTGTGATTGCTGCGGTGTGGCAGGCAACCGGGTTTGTGATGACTATTTTTCTGGCTGGGCTGCGCTCTGTTAATACTGCGACAATAGAGGCGGCGCGGGTGGACGGGGCCTCTAGTTGGGTGATGTATACCCGTGTGATTATCCCGCAGCTGGGGCCGTCGTTTTTGTCGGCGCTGGTTATTCTGGGGCATCTGACAATTAAATCGTACGACCTGGTTGTTGCCCTCACAGGGGGCGGCCCGGGGTTGGCGACGCAGTTGCCGTCGACATTTATGTATTCGTACACCTTTACCCGGGCGCGCATGGGGGTTGGGGCTACATCGGCGGTGCTGATGCTTGTGGGTATAGCGATATTCATTGTCCCCTATATCCGGCGCGAAGTACGCGGTGGTGGGGAGTAGCGGGGTATGAGGGGAGCACCGCCAGGGGGTATGTTGCGCAGTACCAATGCGCGGGCAGTCATTGTGCATCGTGTATTCCGTGTAGTACTCTACCTTGTCCTGGTGCTGGCGGCGCTGTATTTTCTGCTGCCGTTGTACGTCATGGTGGTTAATTCGTTCAAGAATCTGGCCGAGATACGCCAGGGGCGTATGCTGTATACGCCGTTGAAGTTCACCATTGAACCGTGGGTTAAGGCGTGGAAAGAGGCGCAGATTGGGGTGCAGGCCACTGGGCTGCGTCCGTACTTTATCAATTCGGTGCTCATTGTTATTCCTGCGGTTTTCTTTTCGGTCGCCCTGGGGTCGTTGAACGGGTATGTGCTGGCCCATTGGCGGTTTAAGCATGACACGCTGGTGTTTGGGCTTATGCTGTTCGGCTGCTTTATTCCCTTTCAGACCGTGCTGATTCCGATGGCGCGGGTCCTGGGGGCGTTGAACCTGGCCGGGACGACCGTTGGGATTGTATTGGTGCATGTGGTGTACGGGATCGGGTTCACTACTCTGTTTTTCCGTAACGCCTACCGGAGCTTTCCCACCGAGTTGGTGCGGGCGGCGGAGATCGATGGTGCCCATTTCTTTCGTATATTTTGGGATATCATTCTGCCGAACTCCGGTCCGGTGATTGTGGTGTCTATTATCTGGCAGTTTACCAACGTCTGGAACGATTTTCTCTTTGGGGTTTCGTTCGGCGATGCCAGTACGCAGCCGGTAACCGTTGCGTTGAATAACCTGGTTAGCTCGTCCACGGGGGTCAAGGAGTATAACGTCCACTTTGCCGCGGCAGTTATTTCGGCGCTGCCGACGCTGCTGGTGTATTTTTTCTCCGGTAAGTACTTTGTCCGCGGGTTGACCGCGGGGTCACTGAAGGGATAACGGGGCGTCGTTTCGCTGCCAGTGCGGCGCGCACTGCCAGTGCGGCTCGCACTGCGGGTGCGGGCGCACTGCCAGTGCGGCTTGCACTGCCAGTGCGGCGCGCACTGCGATACCTGACATAAAATACATTTTTCTGTATACTATACAGTAATAGTATCACTACCATATAAGCATTGTGAATAATAAATTATCAGGAACACAGATAGTATACGCAGCAGCAGGAGTAATTTTTGCAGCTCTTGCCGCATCGCTATTTATACTTGGGTGCACGGCCCCCGGGAGGGCGGGAGACATAACCCCGCCGTCGCCGATAATTCTTTCTACGGGCTACGGGAGTACCCCGGGGAGCGTTAATGTATCCTGGGCAGATCCGCCCGAGGCTGATTTTTCGCATGTAATTCTCTACTGGGTACCAGCGGATGGGAACCAACGCCCGCCCCTGCGGGTCGAGAAGGAGATAGAGAATGTGACAATTACCGGGCTATCATCCGCCCCGTATGGGTTTACCGCCGTGACCGTTGATACTTCGGGTAATATATCGGCAACCAGTGAACGCGCAATCGCGCTTACCGATATTGCATCACCAAGTGTAGTAAAACTGGCGGCAACTGCCCTCATGGGCGGTGCAGCGGAATTAACCTGGACCGACCCCCCGACGCGTGATTTATCGCACATCAACCTGACCTGGACCCCTCCGGGCGGGGATATGACACAGCCGCTTCGTATAAACCCGGGCGAGGAGAGCGCCGTTATTACCGGGCTGGCTGACAGTACCGAATACACGTTCACCGCCGTGAGTTATGATAGATCCGGGAATTGGTCGGGCAACAGTGACCCGGCAAGTATAATTGCAGATGCACTCCCCCCGGGTGCCGTTACCGGCTTGACAGCCGCCACCGGACCAAATAGCAGTATCGAGCTAACGTGGACGCCTTCGGTGTCCGATGATGTTTCGTACCTGTCAATAACCTGGACCCCGCAGTCAGATAGAGGACAACAGCAGCCCCTGCTGGTTGATAACACGCAGCAGGCAGTAACGTTTGCCAGACTGGCGCCTCTCGGGCGGTACGATTTTACCGTGGAAGCCGTAGACCGGGTAGGGTATTCGGTTACAACCAGCGCCGCGGGTATAGCTACCTCGGATACCGCGCCTCCTGCTGTGGTAACCCTTACCGGGGCCGCCCGTGCAAACAACGGCGCGCGCATCACCTGGAGCGACCCGGTAGATGATGATTTTTCGCACATTTTCTTATCGTGGGTATCCCCAGGGCTGGGGGGCGGGGAGGACAAAACGGATATGCTTCGTATCGACCGCGGGAGAGAGTACGCCGATATTTCCGGGTTGGTTGAAGGTACCGAATACACATTTACCGCAGTCAGTTATGATGCTCTCGGTAATGAATCGGCCGCCAGTACTGCGGTGCGTGTAATTGCAGATGCGTCCGTCTCTCCAGTTACTGATTTGCTTGTATTGACAGGTATTAACAACGCAACTTTGTCGTGGACCGATCCCCCGGATAATGATTTTTCGCATGTAAATATTACATGGACACCAGAAGGTGGTGATCAACCGCAGCCATTCCGGGTAGCACAAAATGTTGGGGCAACAAAGCTTACCACCCTGGTTAGCACTGTAAAATATACCATTACCGTAACGAGCGTCGACAATCTTGGGCACCAGGCAGAGGTCACTACATCCGTAACACCCACTATCCCCGTTACTGCTGCGGTAACCAACGCAGCGGCAACTACGATAACCGCCGCAGGCACCGCCACCGTTACCTGGACCGACCCCGACCCCACTACTGATATTGTCAGACTGTCAATAACCAGAACACCTGCTTCGGCTACCACAACAGAGGTAGCATTAGGTACGCAAACGGCTACCCTCGCTGGATTGATCCCGGGCGTAGATAATTTTATCAGCATTAGAACTCTGAATAATGCTAACACTGTTACCAGCGAAGTCACGGCTGTTGCCCGTGCAGCTACCGCCCGCCCGGTGGCCCTGTTCCGACTAGGCGGCAACGGTGCTGCTTACCAGGGAGGTTTTGGCTTCGAAGCATGCAACACGGCCCTCACAACCGGTACCGGTGTAATACCAACAGCCCTTCGCGGCGCCGGCTATACCGAAGCGGTATTTTTCGGATCAAAAACCAACGCACCCACGTATAGTTTTGTTGATCTTGCAACCGATACCGATGCCCTGGGGCTTAGGGACGCCTCTAGTGTTGATCTTGAAAACAGACCGGTTGCGGTGTATAGGGACGCAACCCCCATTACCACCTTCGGGACAGACGATGTGACGCGAACCATCGGTAACGTGGTAAATGTCACTCCCGGGGGCGGGGTCTGGCGGAACGGCGGGTACGACGTTGTCAGCAGGCTTACCACTAATTTCTGGTCATTTACCGCTAATGGTGGAATTTCTGATCATCATTGTAATCATGCTACCGGTGGGGCGGCAGGTACCGTTGGTGATAACAATGCCGTTGACGCTAACGCCACCGGCGCTGTATTTTCTGCGGGATGCGGTTTTAGATTTCCAGTACTCTGTGCCGCGCATTAATTTGCGGAACACGCACCTGGGTGGTATACTGTAGGTATGAACATTGCAGTAATCGGCGCCGCGGGTATGCTCGGCACAGACATCTCGGATTATTTTGAAAAAGAGGCGCAGGTGTCACGCCTCGATCTCGATGAAATTGATATTACCCAACGCGAACGCTGCCTGCAGGTCATGGATCTGGTTAACCCCGACGTAATCATCAACAGCGCCGCCTTCGTCGACGTCGATGCCTGCGAGACAGACCCCGATACCGCGTGGGCGGTGAATGCCCGCGGGGCACAGAACCTGGCCCTGGCAGCGGTGCGCTGCAACGCAGACCTGGTCTACATCTCTACCGATTACGTTTTCGACGGCACCGGTACCAGGGACTACAAAGAGTACGACCCCTACCGCCCAATTAACACCTACGGGCAGAGCAAACTCTACGGCGAGGAAATGAGCCGCGCCATCTGCCCCCGCCTGTACGTAACCCGCACCTCGTGGCTGTTCGGCCACTCCCCGAAGGGATACGTGCAGCGCATCCTTAACGCTGCAGCCGCCGCAACCCCAGACGGCGCAGCGGGTGCCAAACCAGTGGTGCACATGGCGGTTGACCAACTAGAGGCACCGACCTACTCGGTACACCTGGCCGAGGCAATCGCCAACCTGGTCGCCAGCGGGTGCTACGGTACCTACCATATCAGCGGCGGTGCGGGAGTCACCCGCGCCGAATTTGCCAGAACGGTCCTGGAGACCTACGGGATAGCGGCTGCGGTTGAACCTATATCGGACAAACAGGCCGCACAATCACGGAAAGCCGTGCGCCCAGCCCGGGTAGTGCTGGATTGCGGGCTCTACGCCCTGACCACCGGCAGCGCCCCTGCGAGCTGGCAAGAGGGCGTCAAGCAATACCGCGCCCGCGAACAGAGCAGCACCAGCGGTGGGCAGGAAAAATAACACCGCACGCCGCGCCCGCAGAGCAGGGGCGAAACGTATCAAGTAAAGTAATGAATACTCCCGCCACTACCATGCAAGTCCCGGTGTTTGCCGGAAACGGCAAACTGCGCACCGAACAGCGCCCCATCCCGCAAATACAAGGCGAGAACGATGTCCTGGTAGCAGTACACGCCTGTGGGATCTGCGGCACCGACCTCAACATCCTCGCCCAACCGCCCGCCCACAAGGCAACCGAGAATATTATTATCGGCCACGAAGGCATCGGCGTGGTACACGAGGTCGGCCCAACCGCCGCTCCTCACTTCAAAGCGGGCCAACGAGTCGCCATCGCCCCGCGCCTGACCTGCGGTACCTGCCATTACTGCCGCTCGGGGTACAACAACCAGTGCACAAACTACACCACCGTCGGCACCACCCGCGACGGCGCGTTCGCCCCGTACATCTGCCTACCCGCGCGGGCCCTCTACCCGCTCCCCGACAGCGTCCCCGAAGACGACGCCCTGTTCTTCGAACCCCTGTCGTGCGTCGTCGGCGCCGTCAACCGCCCGCCATGGCGCCCAGGTAACTCGGTAGTCGTACTCGGCGGCGGCCCCATGGGGATGCTGTTTGCACTCCTCTACCAGAGCATGGGCGCCGGCAGCGTCGCCGTCGTCGACATATCCCCATCACGCCTGGAATTCTGCGCCGCCCTCCCCGGCATCACCGCCGTAGACGCCCGCACCCAAGCCGCGCCCCCCAGCGCCCCAATCATCACCCTTGAGGAGCTGCGCACCACCCTCCCGCACGGCGCCGACATCGTCGTCGATGCCATCGGCAATCAGATCACCACCGCCCTGACCCTGGTCTGCCGCGCCGGCCACATAGTCCTCTTCGGCCTCCGGCCGCACGACCGCCCGCCAACCAGCCAGTACGCCATAACCCGCTACGACGTCACCCTCCACGGCGTATTCGTCGGTCTGAACCCATTTGTCCAAACCGCCGCCCTCCTCGCCGCCGCCCGCATCCGCCCCGGCGTACTCATCACCCACCGCCTTCCGCTCGCCCGCCTCCACGAAGGTGTCGAACTGATGCGCACCGGCCAGGCAATGAAAGTAATCATCACCACGATATAAAAGTGGGCGCTCCCCCGCCCGTGCACGCTACGCGCACACGGGCGCGGTCGGCGTGCTCAGGGCTCGGCCGCCGCGCGCTTCCCAGTAAAGATGCCCCGCGCAAACTCCGCGGCGTCTGGCACCGCCAAAGGGCGGTGCCACCCTTCACATGCCTAGCGCGAAGCACGTTTGCGTTTTTACGCTCGCTGTGATACCATAGTAACGTCAGCATTTACGAATATAAAAAAATTTTGGAGGTTGTATGAGTACAATTGGAAAGGTTACCGATAAGGTAAAAATTGCTGCCGGGTTATTCTGGGCAGATTACGCAGTACTGGGCGCGCAGGTTGAAGAGTTAACCGAAGGCGGAGTAGACTGGCTGCACGTTGAGGTGCGGGATGGGAAATATATGGATTTCGGCATGCCGCGCGGCGGGTTTGATATCATTGAGGGCGTGCGGAAGAGCACCAAGCTCCCCATAGAGGCACAGCTGCAGATGGTTCGTCCGAGCTTTGACGTATTCCGCCAGCTGGCAGATATCGGGGTAGATATGATAACCCTGCCGCTTGAGACCATGGGGGAGTTGACCTCACAGGCAATCACCTTTATTAAAGACGCACTCGATTTAAAAGTCGGAGTATGGGCGTGGCAAGGCCTCCCGATAGTTGCGTTTGAGCAATACATCCTCGATTACATCGACATCATTGAATACGAAAGCCGCGCGCACTTCTGGGTAAAAGAGAGCGGCAAGACACCGCACATCATGGATCCCATTATGATCGACAACGTCCGGACCCTGCACCAGATGATTGCCGACGCCGGGCTGGAAAAACAGATGGACCTGATGGAAGACGGCGGGCTCAACGTTAACAACGTAGACGACTTTGTAAAAGTCGGCATGACCGTCGGCGAGTTCTCGTCACCGTTCCTGAAAGGACCGCACGGGAAGTTTGCCCCCGGTAACGGTGATATCGCCGGCGCCGTACGCAAAATGCGCAAAGCCCTCGACGAAAGCGCCGCCAAATACCGGGAAAACGGGCTGCTGAAAAAATAGCGCCGTAGTGGGAGAATGCCTCGGCGCGCGGTGCGCCGAGGGCGCTGTATTTGCATATTTTACCGTGCTTTTTTGGTATAAAAATTTTAAAATAATTTTGCCAAAATACTTGACAACAGCAAAATATATGCTATAATTATATCTGTTATGCATGGCATAGTACGTGAAACAGACTCGTCTTGGCGCGGTGCGGTAGATATGCGCTATTCCGAGCACCTTACCCTCCCCCGCAGATGTAGCAAATATAATACGCTAAAATCTTCACTTCCACTAAAAAATTACCCTAACTTCAGCACTATTGCTGGGATACTTATCAATATAATACAGGCTGCCCTGCCTGGAGTCAGTTTTCAAAGAAAATATTTCTATTATAAAGGAGTGATATTATTATGAATAATATACTATTTGGTACGATACGTACCATGATTAGCGGGACAAGACGTACCGCGAAAGCACCAAAAACTGGTGTACTTATTGCGATCAGCGTAGTGCTTGCACTATTGTCGCTATTTTTTGCAACTTGCGAGGAAACAAGCACCCCTACATCAGACACTACTGCCCCATCTGAGGTAGGTACTTTGGAGATAACCGTGCAGCGAAACGCCAGTGTAGATATTACCTGGACCGACCCGAGTGATGAAGATTTTTCCCATGTACTCATAACCTGGACCCCCGCGGGGGGGAATGTGGTTCAGCCGTTTCAGGTATCGCGGGGCACACAGAGTGCCACCATCACTGGGCTTGATAACGGGACCGAATATACGTTCTCTGTGGCAACCGTTGATCTATCTGGAAATACATCAACCGCCACGGCAGCGCCCACAGTTACTGCAACCGGCGTCCCGCCCTCTGAGACCGATATTACCAATCTTTCCCGTACCTCTTCTGCTGACGGCACGGTAATTATTCTCTGGGTTGACCCCACAGGTGCGGCTTTTTCCCATGTACTCGTAACCTGGGACCCCACTGGTGGAGATCAAACCCAACCGCTCCGGGTAGAGAAAGGCATACAGACGGCTACAATAACTGGACTGTTTGCTGGAAATGATTACACATTCACGGTCGTAAATGTTGATACTGCCGGAACGGAAGCAACCCCCACTACGACCGAGCCTGTTACGGTAATGGGTACCCCGCCGTCCCTGGTTGCCGTTACCAACGTAACCGGTTTTGCCCGGGCAAACGGCAGTGCGGAGATTACCTGGGATGATCCAGTTGGTGCCGATTTCTCCCATATGCTCATAACCTGGGAGCCAGACGGAGAAACACCGGTCAGGATAGAACGCGGTGTCGGGACTGCGACTATAACCGGATTGACTAACGGGACCGAGTACACCTTCTCTGTCGTTGCGGTCAACGTTGCTGGACGCCAGGCGGATGCCGTCACTACTACGCTAACTGCAGATACCGAGGTAGCTGCAGTTACCGATTTGGGTGCATCAACCGTAGACAACAGCGGCGTAGCCCTGACGTGGACTGATCCAGGCGATAGTGATTTGGCACATATACAGGTAACCTGGTCCCCGGGGGGCGGGAATCTGACCCAACCCCTGGAGGTCGCCAGCGGGGCAGGCGGGACAACCATACTCCACCTGACCGCCGGGAGCGCTGTCACGTTTACAGTTGCAGCCGTTGATGCTACCGGGAACACCGCCGCAGAGACGGTGAGTGAAACACCCGCGGCTGATACCACCGCCCCGGCTGATCCAACTGATGTCACGGCAACGCCTCGGGAAAACGGTGCTATAGAACTGACCTGGACCGACCCTGCTGATTTTGATTTCGCGGATATCCGCATAACCTGGACGGGTGCTAGCACGCAAACTTCACCGTTGATCGTCGCCGCGGGAGCAGAGACAACCACTATTACCGGGCTTACCGACGCGACAAGCTATACATTTACGGTTGCCGCCAGAGACACTGGCGGAAGAGCCTCAACTGGTGTGAGTGCAGGTGCAACTGCGAATACTAGTGTAGCTGCGGTAACCAATATAGCCGCAGCGGGAATTACGGACGGCGCAGTTGTCACGTGGACCGATCCCGCTGATGCTAATTTAAGCCATGTAAATATTACCTGGGCACCAGCACATGGGAGTCAGGTACAGCCCGTGCGAGTGGATCCAGGGACTCGGACGGCGTCGATTACCGGTCTGACCGGAGGGACGCCGTATACCATTACCGCAACAAGTGTTGATACTGCTGGAAACGAGGCAACCGCCACTGCCGCAGCAACCCCCACTGTCACCACCACCTCTGCGGTAACTGCCGCATCGGTAACACGGATTAACCCCGCCGGTGCCGCTACTGTGACCTGGACCAATCCCAGCGTCACCAGCGGTATTGCTAAAATAGCGGTAACCGGATTACCCGGTCCAACCACTGCGGTAGAGGCGACGATCAGTGCTGGGACTGCGAACCTTACCGGGCTTGATCCGAACGCTGTTCATACTATTATTATTTCAACCCTGGATAGCTCTGATGTTGTTACCAGTACGGCAACGGCAACTGCCAATGCTACACTGCCGGTTGCCCTGTTTCGCCTGGGGGGCAGTAATGCTCCCCACGATGGAAATTTCAACTTCAGCGCATGTGACACTGAACTTGCAGGCAACGGTACCGTGGCAACGGCTATGCGCAACGCTGGCTATAGTAAAGCGGTGTTTTTTGGATCAAGGACTGCGTTTCCTCATTATAATTTTATTGATCTTGCAACCAATGTCAACGCCCTTGGATTCAGCAGCACTGCTAATGCAACCCACCTTGAGGCGCGGCCGGTTGTAGTCTATACCAGTGCAAATCCCACTACCAGATTCGGATCACCGCTCGTACCACGCACCATCGGTAATGTGATCAATGTCACTACTGGCGGTGCATGGCAAAATGGCGGATATACTGTGGTTGATGATCTTGTTACCGGGACTTTTTGGTCATTCACCGATAATCAAACTGAATCAGCTGCTGATTGCATTTTTTCTACCTCGACTGCCAGCAATGCTTTTGGCGTAGTTGGGTCCTCAGTAGCTATTGACAATAATAGTACTACTAGTAGCCCAACTGTATCCTGCAGTACCTTCCATGCCGTCATCTGTGCCGCCCACTAGCAGGGGTTGGGGTATCGCGGGAAGGGGAGTAGCATCCCCTCCTGCTACTCCCCTCTCTCCCCGCGTGGGCGACACCTGCTTTACAAAAGCGACGGGGGGTAGCGTCTGCTTGTCGGCACCGCTACGGCGGTGCATTCAGCATTGCTATATCCGCTTATGACTTAATATCTTTACAAAAGCGACAGGGGGTAGCGGAATAATTTTAGCCCATTTAGGGCGCGCGTTAGCAAGCCCGTGAAAAATGGGCGTTAAAAAATTATGCAGCGAGGGGGGCAGCGCCCCCCCCTCAAATTCCGCCCACACAAAATCATTGACAATTTACCATCGTGTATGGTAATCTCAACCTGGGAATGAAAAAAATACGGATTGGGCTGATTGGCTACGGGGGCATTGGGCGGGCGCACGCGGCGGCGTACCGCGCCCTGGGGTTCCACTATGGGCTGCCGGCCGATACCATTCAGATCACCGGGGTCGCTACCCGGCACCTCGAGACCGCGCGGGCGGCGGCGGGCGAGATTGGGTGCGCGAATGCGTTTGACGATTACCACGCCCTCCTCGAGCGCCCGGATGTTGATGCGGTTGATGTGATGACGCCCAATCGCCAGCACGCCCAGGTGGTTATAGATGCGGCCGCGGCGGGCAAGCATATTTATTGCGAAAAACCGATGGCCGCCACTGTTCCCGAGGCCGAGAGTATGGCAACCGCGGTCGAGCAAGCGGGTGTGGTGAATCAGCTGACCTATAATGTGCGGTTTATCCCGGCGGTGATGCGTGCAAAACAGATGCTCGCCGACGGTGTCCTGGGGGATATTTTTTCTTTCCACGCCCGGTATTACCGCTCCAGTTACATTGACCCGAACAAACCCATCAGCTGGCGGCTGCAGCGCGAGCACGACGGGGGTGCGTTGACCGACCTGGGGTCGCATGTTATCGATATGGTCTACCACCTCCTCGGGCCTGTGGCGCGGGTGCGGGCGGCGTTGCCGACTTTGATCGCGCAGCGCCCGCAGACAAAGGGGTCGGCGGATATGGCACCGGTGGATGTTGACGATTACAACCTCTTGCAGGTGCAGATGGGCGACGGGTCGTGGGGTGCGGTCGAGGTATCCCGGATGGCAACCGGCGTCCCGAATGATTTGCGCTTCGAGATATACGGGCACAAAGGCGCGCTGCGCTTTAGCTCTGCCGACCCCAGTTGGCTGGAATATTACGACGTCAGTGAGGGCGAACGCGCTGGGTTTCGGCGGATTCAAACGGTGCAGCGGTATGCTGGGCAGAAATCGCCCGATTGGAGTATGCCGCCGGGGTTTTTGCGCTCACACGCCGAGTGCCAGTACCGCTTCCTGCGGGCAATCGAAACCGGCAGCAGCGCCAGTCCGGACTTCGCCGAGGGTTTGGCGGTGCAGAGAATTATTGCTGCCGCCCAGGCATCTGACGCAAGCGGGGCGTGGGTGACAGTTGATGATGGGAGTCAGTAACACCAGTTCTGGTGCAGCCGTGCGCGGGCGCCTGATAGTTGCAGTTGATCTTGGGGGAACCAAGATGGACATTGCAATAATAGACAGCAGCGAGACCATTGTGGCACGGAAGCGCCTGCCCACCGTCCCCGGCGGGGGCGAACCCGGCGGGCGGCGCAACCTTGGGCGGCTGTGCGATGAGGTACGGGAAATGGCCGCGGGGTGCAATGCAGTCATCGGCAAAGACAACGCCGCGTCCTCCGAGGGCGGTGCGTACATCGCGGCCCTGGGTATCTGTACCCCCGGGCCGGTAGATCATATTACCGGGACATTGGTAAAGGCCGTCAACCTCCAGTGGGGCACCCTGGCGGTACAAGAGATACTAGAAGAGAACCTGGGGATACCGGTGCGGATGGATCACGACGCCAAGACGGCCGCGCTCGGGGAACTCCACTGGGGACGCGGACGTACGCTGCAAAACATGGTGTATATTGTCGTAGGCACGGGCGTGGGCGGAGCGATAATTTATAACCGCGAGATATTGCGCGGCGAACATAACAGTTCCGGGGAGGTTGGGCACTTTTCTATTAACTTCGATGCCCTCGCGGGATGGTCGTCAGGCATACCAGGAGTGACCGAATCATATTCGAGCGGCCCGGCCATGGAGCACCATTACCGGGAACTCCTGGAAGAGAACGGCATAGCCCCCGAGAGCGAGGAAATCAACGGACACCTTATCGGGGACCGCGCCCGGGCGGGCGAGGCCCTGGCCCTGCAGGTAGTCGAACGCGCCGGACGGTGTCTGGGTATTTGCATCGCCAGTTTGGCGCAGATCCTGGATATCAGCCATTATGTTATCAGCAGCAGCGTGGCCAAGTTGGGCGACCTGCTATTGGAACCGGCGCGGCGCACCGTGCCGAAGTTCTGCTTCGAGCCGGTCGGCGAACGCGTGGTTATCGAGACCTCTACTATTATCGATACAGCAGCCCTGCTGGGGTGCTATTACATCGTCAAAGATATCTAATCCCCCTATCTATAAAAAAACACCGGCACACACGGGGGAAATTCCCGCGTGACCGGTGCTCTGTTACTTTGCAGGCGTCTCGAAACGAGCCGCGTTATTTTTTCTGCAAGTCTTCGTAGAATTTTGCGTGACTGACACTTGCATACGGGATGAACCACAAAAATCCGATACCAAAGGTTACAACCGAAAGCGCAAACCATCCAAGAAAGCGCAGCCACAGCTTAAAAAGCTTGGCCTTATTACCGTCCATCAGCTCCTTACTGGCCCGAATTGCCTCTCTCGGCGTACTCGTCTTCCCATCGGCAATCAGCAGATAGGCCGCCGAATACCTGATTGCGGCAATAATACCCGGTACAATCAGCAGCAGCGACCACAGTACAACCAGCACCGAATACAGCAGCGCCACGCCAAAGCCAGTCTTGAATTTTTTGAACCCAGCCCAGCCTTGCGAAAAGGTAGCCCCCGACTTACGCGACAGCGACAGCGAATAGAGCGCCAGCCCTATACCGATCGGCCCAGTGACCAGGTACCCAAGTACCTGCACGAGAATGTTCCGCGGAACCTCTTTTATGAGCCCGGATTGCCACCCGTACTCGCCGGCATACTTGCCGTACTCGCTGTACTTATCGTGCCCAAAGGCATCAGCACCGTAAAAGATGAGTGTGAACAGCGCGTCAATAAGACCGCTGACAACAGCCATCACTGCAATAAAAAACAAAAAAGTCCCGATGGCGCGCGCCCAATTTCCGGCCAGCGCTTCACGCGCCTGCTTCATCAGATCTCTATTTTCTGTTTTTGAAATAATTTTATCATTCATTCCATATCTCCTTGAAATGGATTGTATCACACTTTTTGAAGTATTACAAGCATTTTTTTGGGCGCTGCCCAAGCGCTGCGCGCTTGCGCCGCCGAGTTAGCAGCGCGGCCACGGCATCGCCCGTTAATTTTCCTGCCGGCACCAGACCCCGCCGTGTCTGGCAGCGCCCGAAGGGGCGCCGCCACTGCTAACATGGCTAGCGCGCGGAACTGCATGCCGGTTACCGCCCCGAGAAAGCCCGGTATGGTAAAAATAGAGACATTTTAGAAAGAAAAAACTTTTTAAAATTTTTTGCCAAAATGCTTGACAAGGTGCGGCAGCGGGGGTATAATGTGCCAACGATGTAAGTGAATAACTTGCAAGTTCTCAATGGGAGGGGGACGAGCTTGAAAAAACGTTATTACTTCTTGTGCATCGCAGTGCTCGGTTTAAGTACCGTGGGGCTATTTGCGCAGGAAGCTGTAGAGGCACCGACGGCAGTTGAAACGCCGGAGGCCGCCGTAGAAGATCGCATACAAATTGATGAAAGCGATTTACCAATTGGTCAACCTATCGAACAGGGCAATGACGACCGTTCCGGCATTGTCGGCATAAGCGATATTGCGCGCCTGCTGCTGGTGCTACTGGTAATTATCGGCGTTATTTACGGCACCTTCCTGCTGCTCAAGCGCGTGTCCAAGACACAGTACAAGACATCGGAGCTCTTACAGCTGGTTAGCAGTCTACCGCTCGGCGGGTCGCGCGCAATTCATCTGGTCAAAATCGCAGAACAGTTCTTCATAGTAGGCAGTGCCGAGCAGGGCGTACATCTGATTAGCGAGATAACCGAAAAAGAGGTAATAGATACCATCCGCACGCACGGCAGCAGCGGAGATGCACCCGGAGGCGGAACGGCCGCCGCAAACTTTCGCCAGCAGATCGGCGCACTGCTTACCAGCATCGGCACCCGCAAGGTCCCCGGTGGGGGCGGCGGCGATACCGGTGCGCACGGCAGCAGCACCAACAAACGGATAATTGCAGAGTTCACCCGTAACAAGGGCAGGATTGCCAACCTCAACCTTGGCGGCAGCGGCGGCCTGGGCGGGGGGGTCGGTAATAGCGGCGGCCTGGGCGGCGGCGGTGCCGGCGGCGGAGCCGGCGGAAGCACCGGAGGAGGGTTGTAATGCGTACCAGGAAGAGTAGTGTGATATGCCGACTGGGTGCCGCGGCGCTGCTGCTGTTCACCATTGTGCTTATTTTCCCCATCCCCGTCCCCGCCCAGCAGAGTAACAGTGTCGATTCCCTACAGGTACCCTTTGTCGATTTAAACATACGCCAACCCGAAAACAACAGCGAGGTCGCGCTATCGGTACAACTGCTGCTGCTGTTGGCAATCCTGACGCTGGCACCCTCTATTATTATTTTGACCACCTCGTTTGTGCGCATTGCCATTGTCTTCGATTTCATCAAGCGGGCACTGTCGCTCCAGCAGGTGCCGCCCACACAGTTATTAATGGGCGTTGCCTTTTTCCTGACCATCTTTATCATGTGGCCTACACTGAATCAGATATACACCGATGCCTACCAGCCGTTTACCGCCGGTACCATCGGCATCGAAGAGGCCTACGGGAATGTTGAAGGTCCGTTGCGTATCTTTATGTACCGCCAAATGAGCGAGGATACCGATAACATTACCCTGTTTATGCGCATCAGCGATTTACCCAAGCCCAACACATTGGCAGATGTCCCCACTCGTGTACTAATACCTGCGTTTATTTTACATGAATTAACCATAGCGTTCCGCATCGGAATACTACTCTTTCTGCCGTTTATTATTATAGACATGGTCATCGCCTCGGTTCTACTCTCGATGGGTATGTTTATGCTGCCGCCAATTTTCATCTCTTTGCCGTTTAAGCTTATCCTGTTTGTACTCGTAGATGGGTGGTCGCTGATCACCGGGCAATTAATTGCCAGCTTTGGAGGATTGTGATGAATTTTGGGTTTGCGGTAGAGCTGCTTCGCGGCGGCATTTGGCAGGTATTTTTCAGCGCTGCCCCGATACTCATCGTCGGCATGACCGTCGGGCTGCTGGTGGCAATAATACAGGCCACCACATCCATCCAGGAGCAAACACTGAGCTTTGTGCCTAAAATTGCCGCAGTGCTGCTGACGCTATTGCTCCTGGGCCCGTGGATAGGGCAGCTGTTCATCCAATATACCGAAAATCTCTTTTTACAGATTCCGAATATGGTGAGATGAGAGTAGATATGGCAGGAGCAGATATATGGTAGCGGCGCTCATCAGTCAGGGCGAGCTGTTTTTGCTTGTCTTTGCACGCACCTATACAATTTTGCGTATCGTACCGGTATTTTCCAGCGCCTCGCTGCCGCGGCTGGTACGGATTCTTTTGGCGTTTTTCTGTGCGGCACTGCTGTTGCCGGAAATAGTACAGCGCGGATACCCGGTCCCGGAGGCCGCCGGGGGGTATATTGCCCTATTAATCGGCGAGGCACTCATCGGTCTGGCAATTGGGCTGGTTATCCTGTTGATATTCTCTATTTTTCAGTTGGCAGGGCAGCTCTTTTCAATACCTGTCGGGTTCGGTGCGGCGGCGGCATTTGATCCTTTGGCACAAATTGAGGTGCCCGTGTTAGGGCAATATTTCAACCTTATTGCAACGTTTCTGTTTCTCTCCATCGGGGGGCTGCAGCGCATCTTTCTCTATGGAATTCAAGGCTCGTTCCGCAGCTTGACAGCCAGCGACCTGCTAATACTCCGTGAACCGCTCGGGGAGCTTCTTACGGAGAGATTATCACAGCTATTTCTTCAGGCATTAATTATTGCGTTGCCGATTATTGGATTACTGATACTGGTCTATCTGATTATTGGACTCATTGCCAAAGCGGCACCGCAGATGAACTTACTGATACTGGGGTTTCCGTTTTCGGTCGGCGTCGCCTTCCTGTTTATCTTTCTGGCGTTCCCGATATTGGCAGATATTTTTCGGGTGCACCTGCTGTCAATATTCGAAATTCTCGGTAGATTTTTTATAGCGGCGAGGGGGTTGACGGGTGTCTAAGCGTGCTGACGAGCTGAATCGGCTTCGAGCAAGTAAACACAGCTCGAAATCAGAACGCGATTCCTGGGCGCTGATGTGCTGCGATAAATGGCCGTTGTGTGACTGTTACGAATCCCAAATGCCGCCCGACGGCCACGATCCGATGCTATTCGTCCTTGATGATGAGGATATGCCCACTATATTCTACAATGACCCCAAACACCCTGCGGCAGAGGATACCGACGATACACATAGTGCAGAGCATGCACGCGGTGAGACTGGCGAACCGGAGAACCCTGCCGACGCCGATGATGCACAAACCCCGTGTGTCATCGACCTGCAGTGGTTTGCCAGCGCCGAAGACGAAGGGCGCACCGAGCCGCCCAGCGAACAAAAAATACGCCGTGCACGCGAAGAGGGGCGGGTTGCACGTTCCAGCGATCTTAGTACCGCGGTGGTACTTCTCTTTGCCGTTGCCGGCATTGGGCTGTTGGCCCGGTATCTTTACAATAACCTGGCCGAGGTCATGCAGTTTTTTCTGCTTCGGGGTACTGCAAATTTTACTCTGGAAATAGGTGCCCTGCTGCGTGTAATGTTTCGATACTATCTCAGGATCGTCGGACCCATATTGGCCCTTACCGCCGTCGGTGCGTTATTGGGAAATATAATGCAGGTAGGGTTTCTGTTTACCACCAAACCCCTGCAGCCGGATTTTAAAAGGATTATCCCAAAGGTCGGGCGTTACCTGCAGCGTACTTTTTTCTCCCCCGAGGCTGGATTCAATTTGCTGAAGTCGTGGGTTAAATTGGCGATTATCGGTATTGTCGGGGTAACTAATGTGGTCGTGCGTCTCGATATTGTGGTGAATACCCTGCATGCACCCATTGGCCAATCGGTAGGCTTTTTTATTCGTCTGATGTACAGCATATTGCTGCAGACCGCCGTACTGCTGGTAGTATTTGCGCTCTTTGACTACCAGTTTCAGCGCTACCGCCACCGCGAGTCGTTACGGATGACCCGCCAGGAGACAAAAGAGGAGCGCAAACAACAGGATGGAGATCCCCTGGTACGCAGCAGGCTGCGCCAACGCATGCAGGCGGTGTTAACCAGCAACATGATCCGCAACGTCCCGCAGGCAGATGTAGTAATCACTAACCCGACCCACTACGCCGTCGCACTTGAATATAACAGCCTACGCATGAATGCCCCCACTGTTATCGCCAAAGGCTCCGATCTGGTGGCCCAGCGTATCCGTGAAGTTGCGTATGGCAATGAGGTGCCAATCATTGAAAATAAGCCGTTGGCACGGGGTCTGTACAATGAAGTAGAGATTGGCGACACAATACCGGAAAAATTTTATGAGGTTGTTGTGACTATTTTAGCCGAAATTTATAAGCTCAATGGCGGGCTTAAGGGGGTGGCGGTTTAGCCAGGGGTTGTCCCTCTGGTATCGTAATACATTATGTCAGATTCATCACAACCTTCAGGAGGAGGGGCGCGCGGATCATTTCTCTCCAGAATATCTCATCGTAACGATTTACTGGTTGCCAGCGGCGTAATTGCAGTAATAATAATGCTGATCGTGCCGCTGCCGACGGTATTACTCGATCTATTAATGATCATCAACCTGGTATTCAGTCTGCTTACCATTTTGATAGTACTCTATTCGCGCGATGCACTGGATTTTTCTGTATTCCCAACAGTCCTCCTGGTACTTACGGTGTACGGACTGGCACTTAATGTTTCGTCAACGCGCCTGATACTGTCCCAGGGGGTAGACTTCAACGGTAAAATTATCCGCGCGTTCTCAAATTTCGTGGTCGGCAGTTCTGGGGCCTCTGGACTGGTCATTGGAATTATCATCTTTATCATCATCGTCGCGGTGCAGTTTATAGTCATCACCAAAGGCTCCACGCGTGTAGCCGAGGTGGCAGCGCGCTTTACCCTCGACGCCCTGCCCGGCAAGCAGATGTCCATTGAGGCCGAATACAACGCCGGCGTAATAACAGAAGAAGAGGCCCATTCGCGCAAATACGACCTGGAGCGCGAAGTCGATTTTTACGGCGCCATGGATGGTGCCTCGAAGTTTGTATCTGGAAATGTAAAGGTTGGTATCCTTATTACCGTCGTTAATATTCTCGGCGGCATAATCATCGGTACGGTTGTGCGCGGCGAGACCATCGGGACTGCCCTTGAAAATTATTTTTCACTGGCAATCGGAGACGGCCTGGTCACACAGTTTCCTGCGTTAATAATTTCCAGTGCCACCGGTTTAATTGTTACCAGGGCCATTTCCGATGGTACCTTCGGTGAAGATATAACACAGCAGTTTTCAAAACAATCGCGTATATTTATGATCACGGCGGTATTTATGGCCGTGTTGGCACTCCTGCCGGGCTTCCCGTGGTACCTGATGCTGCCGCTTTCCGGAATGTCCGCGGCACTGGGCTGGAGGTTAAGCCGGCGCGAATCGAGCAAGGCAGCGGATGCCACCAAAAAGGCCGACGACCGCAAAAAATCCGAGGCCCCGCATAGCGAAGAGCTCTCTCCCATTGCACCCCTTGATCCCCTATCATTGGAGTTAGGGTATTCGTTGGTGCCGCTTGTAGATAAAGAGAACGGCGCCGAACTCCTGGATAGAATTGTCCGTATCCGCCGCGAGATAGCACTTGATTTGGGAATTGTCGTGCCGCGTATACGCATAGTCGATAACATGCGTCTCAATGCCAGCTCGTACAGCTTTAAGATCAAAGGCATCGAGATAGGCAGCAGTGAAATCAGACCCGAACAGTATCTCTGTATCAGCGCCTACCAGACAGAGGTGGAGATCCCCGGAGAATCTACCACCGATCCTACCTTTGGACTGCCGGCAAAGTGGATCCGCGAAGAATACCGCGAGCGGGCAGAGCGCGAGGGATTCACAGTAGTCGACCCGCCCTCAATTATTGCCACCCACCTGACAGAGATGATTAAGCGTAATTCCGCAGATATTCTCGGCCGTCAGGAAATCCGCGGCATGCTCGATGCCCTCAAGAAAGATTATCCGGCAGTGGTTGATGAATTACAGAAAGTATTGGGAATCGGTGAAGTACAAAAGGTACTCCAGGGATTACTGCGCGAACGGGTTTCAATACGCAACCTGGTAACTATATTAGAGACAGCCACAGATTTTGCGCCCGTCTCCAAGCAGGCAGAATTTCTTGTCGAACGCTGCCGGCAGGCACTGCGGCAGCAGATATCGCAGCAATACGCCGTCGATAAAAAAATAAAAGTCATTACCCTCTCCCCGGCCCTGGAGGGAGAAATAATCGGCGCCGCTGGTGAGTCGCAAGAGAGCGAGGCAGTGGCACTCCCCCCGGATGTCTACCGCAGGTTCATCACAGAGCTGAAAGGGGTAGTGCGGGACCAGCAGGCCGCCGGCGCCGCCCCCGTGGTACTCTGCGCCGCCCCGACCCGCCCGCTCATCAAGAAGCTTACCGCGCACGCCATGCCGCAGCTGACCGTGCTGTCCGCACAGGAGATTGCCAGCTCGGTACAGGTCGAGGGCGTCGCCGAGATCAGCGCACAGGAGCAAACCCCGCCACCACCACCCCCATCCCCAGCTCCAACCCTCTCTCCCGAGGCGGGGGAGACCGAACAATCACCACTGCCGGACGAGCCGGGTGAGTTCATCGAAACTACCCTTGCCGCGGATTCCACCGCCCCCGCCCCCGACCCGGCGGGCATTGCAGTGGCAACCGCTCCCGAAGACGATGATTCCGGTACCGGGCAAACACCAACGGACCCGATAGGGGAGGAGTAATCTATGCATATTGTTGAACATGGGAAGAGCGTAGAAGAGGCCATTGCTTTAATACATGCAAAGTACGGCCATGATGTCCAAATAACAGGACACAAGAGTATTCCGCGCAAAGGGCTGGCGGGGTTACTGGGGAAAGAAATATATGAAGTCAGCGCCGCCCCGCTCGCCCAGGTACAACAGAAACACGTGCGTGCCGCCCGCTTTATGGAGCAGGGATCCGCGGCGATGGCCGCCGCACCCGCCCAGGCGGCAAAACCAAAACGCACACAGGCCCAACAGCACTCAACCGAATCTCTAAAACCGGTAATGGAGCAGATACAACGTCTGTACAAACGCATAGATGCCATCCCATCTTCCGGCGACGGCGCATTTGCCAACTACCCCGAATTGCTTAAACTACAGGAAATATTAATTGCAAACGAATTTTCCCCCCAGTACATCGATACAATCCTGCAGCGCGCCAAAAGTTTCTTTGCTATCGAGCAGATCCAAAACGAACAATACCTGCACGCTACCGTTTTGAGCTGGATAATAGAGGACGTACGGGTACAGAGATGGGACGAGACGTACAACAAGCAGATTACGGTTTTCGTGGGCCCAACCGGCGTCGGCAAGACGACCACGCTAGCAAAAATTGCTAAAATTTTTGGATACGATAACAACAATAAACGCATTGCAGATGTTGCCCTGTTGACCATCGATAATTACCGGCTGGCGGCCAAAGAGCAGCTGGAGGGATACGGGCGCCCCATGGAATACCCGGTACACATGATCACAACCCAGGACGAACTCGGAGAACAGATCGAGCACTACAAAAGTTACAAACATATTTTAATCGACACCATCGGCCGCAGCCCCCAGGAGGTCGTCAGTCTGGGGGAAATGTACAACCTGTTAGAACCATTCGTAGACAAGATGAACGTTTCCCTGGTGCTGAACGCAACAACAAAAATAAATGATCTCAAGCTTGTGCTGCGCCATTACCAGCCATTCAATTATGATTCAATCATTGTCAGCAAGGCCGACGAGACACGCGTCCTCGGATCGATATTCAGTGCTTTGCAATTTATTGACAAACCGATTACCTTTATAACAACCGGCCAGCGCATTCCAGACATCGTGCCGGCAAGCGCAGCACAGCTGCTGGAAAAAATGAGCGGCTTTGCGGTCGACAGTGGAAGTATAGAACAAATAAAAACAGATAGGGGACAAAATAATGGCTGACCAGGCAGAAGATTTAAAAAAGATGATGAAGGCGGGGCGACAAGAAAGAGACCGCCTGCAAAATAATACCCACCATGTGCAGAACAGCACAGGCGGCGACAGGAAGCAGGGCGGCGGTAACGCGTATCCAAAAGATACCAACAGCGATCCCCGTCAGGCACATAAGGGCACTGGAGATACCAGTACCCCGGGCGGCCGCGCCCCGTCGCCCGGTCCAGTGGGCGGGAGCGGGAGCGGCGGGGGCAGCGTTTCACCGCCCAGCAAAACGCATACCGCTAACACGTCTTTCCAACCGGGGGGGCACTTAAAAACTGCCGGCACCCATCATCCGACGCACCAAATTAATACCGGAGATTACCAGCGAGGCGCCCACGGCTCTTCCGCCCGTGCCGAGCGCGGCGGCGAGGCTGCCTCGTCATCTACCCGTATTATCACAGTAACCAGCGGCAAGGGCGGCGTCGGCAAAACTAATATCGCCACCAACCTCGCTATCGGTTTTGCCAAAGAGGGTAAGCGCGTGGTACTCATGGATGCCGACCTCGGGTTGGCGAACGTAAATGTTATCCTTGGTATCATTCCAAAGTATAACCTCTACCACCTGGTGCGCCGCCAACGGACCCTGGAGGATATTATTATGAAAACAGAGTACGGCATAGAAATTATTGCCGGCGCGTCCGGGTTTGCCAAAGTTGCAAACCTGAATCACGATGAGCGCGAGGCGTTTATCTCGGCTATGGTCAAACTTGCGGATATAGATATCATTGTCATCGATACCGGTGCCGGGGTGTCGCATAATGTGTTATCGTTTGTTGCCGCCGGCCATGAGTCAATCATCGTCACCACCCCCGAACCGACAGCCATAACTGACGCGTACGGTATTATTAAAATAATTGCTACCGAATTCCCAAGCCTCCCGGCCCCGCCGAAAATTATTGTCAACCGCGTCAAGAGCGCCGTCGAGGCAAACCGCGTCTCCCGCCGCATCGTCGATATTTCGAATCAATTCCTTAATACAAAAATTGATTACCTCGGATATGTATACGAAGATGAAATTGTCCATCAGGCGGTATTGCGCCAAAAGCCGTTCAGCGTCCTCAACCCGCGCGCAAAGGCCTCGCAATGCATCAGCCACCTGGTCTCCCGTATATGCAGCAACCCGGTAAACCCCCACGACGGCGACGAAAAAGGATTGGGCGGCTTCTTCTCCCGGCTGTTTAGCAGCAGCAAATCCTGACAATGAATTTTGCCGAGTGGGCAATCACCTTCAACCGCCAGTTGAGCACCGTAAAAAAATCCCGCTCGGGTAACTCTCGTATCACAACCCCCGCAGGCCCGGTAACACTCCCCCCGGGGTTCGAAATGATGAACCCATTCGCCAGCGGCGCCGCCCTGGATATTAGCCGCGATTTTTACCACCGCTACTACAGCGACACCCGGCAACGGAGAATCATCCTCGGCATCAACCCGGGTAGACACGGGGCAGGGTTAACCGGAGTACCGTTTACCGACAGCAAGCAGCTGGCAACCCTGGGGATAGACTCACATGGCATTACCAGTTACGAACCCTCCGCACTATTTATCTACCGGATGATAGAGCGCTACGGGGGCGCCGAAAAATTTTACAAACACTACTACGTTAACTCACCCCTCCCCCTGGGGCTCTTACGCAAAAACGACCGCGGCAACCTGGTAAACGCCAACTACTACGATGCCGCTCCCCTGCAGCAGAGCGTCGAACCGCTCATCGATTATTCCATGGCCCAATACCGCAGCGCCGCAATTGATCTGAGCACCGCCTACTGTTTGGGACAAGGTAAAAACTACCGCTACCTGGAGCGATGGAACCAGCGCACCGGCATGTTCAAAACCATAACCCCCCTCCCGCACCCCCGTTACATTGTCCAATACAAACTGCGGAAAATCGAAGAGTACATTACCGACTACCTGGACACCCTGCACCCCCCGCACCCCGACTCCCCCTAGCGGCGCCCGCCGCGAACACCTGTGCTATCATATAGCACACGATGACCGGTCAGATAACACTACTCACGGCCGCGATGGCAAGCCACGTAGGCGCAGTACGGCGCCGCAACGAGGACATCGCCATTATCGATGCCCGCACAGTACGGGACGCCCGCGCCGCATGCACCATCCCCCTTACCCCCGATGCCCCGCACCTGCTGGCAGTAGCCGACGGCGTCGGCGGTAACGCAGCCGGAGACATAGCCAGCAAGCTCGTCGCAACAGAGCTGTCCCGCCGCCTCCGCGCCCTGCCCAAAACCAACCCCCCGCCGCCCGCACCGCACTCTGAGGAGATAATCCAGTCAATCCGCGAGGTCTGCACCCAGGTGAACCATCTTGTCCACCGCTACCCCCGCCAGCACCCCGAAACCACCGGCCTGGCCTCTACCCTTACCGGCATCCTTATACACACCAGCACCCCGTACATGATAAATTGCGGCGACAGCCGCATATACTCCTACGCACACCAAACACTCCAGCAGCTAACCCGTGACCACACCCTGCGCGAACTTACCGGCGACACCCGCATCCCCGGCAACATCATCGTCACCTGCTTCGGATGCGACTCAGAGTTTTACGTCGACATAACCCCCCTGATAATCGCCCCCCGCCAGTACCTGCTGCTGTGCTCCGACGGCCTCACCGATGCACTGAGCGACACCGAGATCGCCGCCGTCTTTGCCAAACACACACCGCCGCCGGGTGCCGATGAATTCACGGAAACGAGCGCCCCCGCCCCTGCAGCAATAGCCGCCGAACTAATAACCGCCGCAGACGCCGCCGGCTCTCCCGACAACGTCACCGTTATTGTCAGTCAATGGCAATAACGCCGCGCGTTATACTGATACTACCTGAACGTTTTCCGGCACCCCTTTGATGCCGAAAATAACCTTCAATTCCGAAAAACTTTTGCCCGCATATATATCATGTTCGCCAAACCACGCCACCAGCTCGTCTTCCGCCTCTGTCTTGTTTTCATAGAGCGCCGAACAGAACGCGGCCTTGTAGTACCCAAGCTCCAGCAATTCACGCGTACTCTTACGCCCAAACCGCTTGACCATGGCACTATCGACAAAAGCACTCTTGCCTTCAAACCCTATCAAAAACACAAATTCATTTCTTTTCATACTAAACTATACCATGCCCGCGCCCCCGCCGTCACTCTCTATATATATGGTATAGATAATTTGGGCGCTGCCAGGCTGCGCCTGGCCGCCGTGCCTGCGGCTCGGCCGGCACGCCCCCCGTAATTCCCGGACACGCCCCGCTATGACCGTGCCGTCTGGCACCCGCAAAGGCGGGTGCCACCGCAGACATGGCTAGCGCGGAGAATCTGACCCTCTCACCGTCACCCTTTGCCGGTCCGAAAGGTTTTCCGCTGTATCGGCGACCCCCCGTGACGCCTGAGCAGCTCACGGTGCCGCGCGGTCGGGTATCCTTTGTGTGCGTGGTACTCATACACCGGGTACCGGGTCCCGTAGGCAATCATCCACCTGTCGCGGCTGGTCTTTGCCAGAATTGAGGCGGCCATGACCTCCGGTACGGAACTGTCTGCCTTGATAACCGCGCTGCACGGGGTACCAAGCACCGGCGCCCTGTTGCCGTCAACGATGGTGTGAATCCCCGCAGCAGCGATCGCGCGCCCCAGTATTCCCCCGCCTTGCCCGCCGCCCGCGCCGATCGGTGTTTCCGTTGGGCGGCGCAGAGACAGCCCCGCCGCCCCTGTTACCGTCTGCTCGCCGCCGCCCATAACCAGAGACAGCAGTATACTGTGCGCCCTCTGCATGGCCAGCATAGTTGCCTGCAGGACGTTATGCCGGTCAACCTCAATATGCCCCGCCCACCCGACGGCCCACCCGCAGGCGAAAGCGGTAATTTTCCCGGCAAGCTCGTCCCGGGCTTGTGCTGTCAGTGCTTTCGAATCCTGCAGCGCCCGCCCTATTGGGGTTGGAAAACCGTCGCCCAATATAACCGCCCCCGCCGCCACCGGTCCAGCCAGGGCGCCCCGTCCGGCTTCGTCTATTCCGCAAATAATACTTTCGCCCACACCCCCCATGGTATACCCTTTGCGTATTTTTTACCCCTCCCCGCACTACTGTTCCGCGCGCTAGGCATGTTCATTGTGCCGCAAGCCTTTGCTTGCGGCAGACGCGGCATTGCTTCCAGCGGTATGCATGCTCTAGCCCGCGCCGCGGCCGGGCAATGAACACGCCGACCCCCGCGGTGCGCAGCGCCGCGGGGGTAGCGCCCAAACCTCCCGCACACTCTGGAAAAAGGGGTTGCATAATTTCGCGGATGCCGTTATTGTAATAATTCAGTACCTAATATATGCAAATATCTCGCCTGGAAATTATCGGCTTTAAATCTTTCCGTACCAAAACCACCGTACACTTTCGTACCGGTATTACCGCTATCATCGGCCCAAACGGCTCCGGGAAGAGCAATATTGTCGACAGCATCCGGTGGGTGCTGGGCGAGCAATCGCAGCGGGCCCTGCGTATCAGCGGGCAGCAGGATCTGTTTTTCGGCGGCAGTGCCAACCACCAGCCCGGGAATATGGCGCAGGTTACCCTGATATTTGATAACAGTAACGGCGAATTCCACGAGGGCGGGGCGGAGGTGGGTGTGATGCGCCGCCTGTACCGCAACGGGGACGGGGGGTATTTTATCAACGGCCGTCCAACGCGCCTGAAGGATCTGCGCGAGACCTTTGCCGGGCTTGGCATGAGTTTCTCCCCGAATTCAATTATCAGTCAGGGAAAATCCGACTCCCTCCTGGCTGCCCGGCCTGACAAGCGGCGGGAGCTCTTCGAGGAGGCTGCCGGGATCCGCGGGTACCGGTTAAAGTTTGCAGAGAGCCGCCAGCGGTTGGAGCGTGTGACCCGTCAGGTACGTGAACTGAAGCCGGTCCTCGAGGAGGTTGAGCGCAGTTACCGCAACACCCGCGAGCAGGCCGAGCACACCCAGCGGTACCGGGCTATCAAGGCCGAATTGACCGAATTGAAAATCGAACACGCCGTGCACCAGTACACCTACCATAACGAGACGCTGCGGAAAGAGTATAAGGACTTGCAGGGCTTGAGCGAACAGCGCGAGGCCCTGTTGGCGGACAGCAAACAGAGTACCCAGGAGCGCAACGAGCACAACGAACAACTGACAGCGCTGCGTCAACAGCTTGACGAGTACCAGCAGGCAATCCACGCGCTGGAATTGGAGATAGAGCGCGAAACGGGAAAAATGAAATCAACCGCCGTCCATAAACAGCAGCTGGAAGAGCGTATTGATCACAGTAAGCAGCTGCGGATAGACATGAGCCGCCAGCACGAGCAACTACAGAGCGAGCGCAAGGAGATAGCCGGGAATATCGCGGCGCTGCGCAAACAGATTGACGAGCGCACAAAAGAGATACAGGCCAGCGATACCCTGGCCCGGGAGCTTGCCGAGCGCATCAGTGACTACACCAACATCCTGCGGGAGAACAAAAAAGACCAGAGCGCCCTGGTAACCAGGCAAGTCGAGCAGCGCAAAGCCAAGGCCGCCCTCTCGGAGGCAATTGTCGAGAGTATTACCGCGGTAGTTGCGCAGAGCATGGCCCCGGCGGCCCCGTCAAAAGAAACCGCGCCCGCCGCGCCCGCCGCTGCCGCGGCAGAGCAGGAAAAGCGCACCGCAAAAGAGAGCGTCCCCCAACAGAGCACCGGCGATTTTCTCCGCCTGCAGGAGCTGTACAGCGTGTGCCGCGAATACATCACCAGTCTGCAGAAGCTCCTGGCCGACCAGCGGCGCACCGAAAACGTCGATGCAAAATACATCGTCAAGCTATTAACCGAACTGAGCAGCGTTACCGATAAACTCGCCGCCGCCCAGGAGAGCTCCGGTACGTACTTCGCCGACATGCGCCAGCGCATCGTGCCGCTCCTCAATGTCCTCGGCGACCCCCAGGGGCCGTTCTCGCGCAGCCTGGTCATTGAAAAAGACATAGAAACCATGGGCACCCAGTTAGAGCGCCTGCGCACCGACGAGCTCGCCGCCCAGGAGGCGCAGCAATCGGTACAGCACCAGCGCAGCGCCGAACTCCATACCGCCCAGGTCCTCAAAGTCGGGAACGAAAAAGATGACGCGGCGATCCACCAGCAGCAGCGCCGTCTCGATGCCATCGTCGAAGAGAGCGCCGCCATCGACCGCCGCCTCGCCTCGGATAAAATGCGCCACCAGCAGCAGACCAACGACCTGTCCGAGCTGAGCAAAGCCCTGGTCGCTCACCGGGAAACAATAGCCGCCGCCGAAAAGCGCAAAACCACCGCCCGCAAGCAGTACACAGAGACGCAGCGCGACCTGCAGCGCGGCAACAAACTGCTAGTCGGACACGACAAACGCGCCACGGAAGCCACCCGGCGCATGCAAAAGATAACCCGCGACATCGAGCGCGCCACCGACCGCCACTCCCGCGCCACCGCCGCCGTCGACCTGACATCCAGCCAATTCCGCGAGGCATTCGGGGAAGACATCCACCAGCATATCAGCGCACTGAAACGCCGCCGAAAATCACCCCCCGCCGCTGCTGCCGAAGCCGCCCCCGCTGCCGAAGCCGCAGACGCTCCCGCCCGCGCCGTCGACCCCGCCCTGGCAGCAGAGATCGCCAAAAAAACCGCCGAATTGGAAAAAATCGGCCCCGTGAACTTCATGGCCGCAGCCGAGCACGCCGAAATCAAACGCCGCTACGACCTCCTGTCGGCCCAATACAACGACTTCATCACCGCCCAAAACGACCTCGTGGAGATCACCGTAGAGATAGACCGCCAATCGACCGAGCGCCTGGAGAAATGCATCCACGAAACCGGCCAGCACTTCGCCGAAATGTGCAAACTGTTTTTCAACGGCGGCCGCGGGCGCATCGTCCCCGATACCCCCGAGCGCATCCTCGAATCCGGGATCAACGTCGAAATCCAGCCCTTCGGTAAAAAAACAGTACACATCGAACAGCTCTCAGGCGGCGAGCGCACCATCTCCGCCCTCGCGTTGCTGTTTTCCCTCTACACCTACAGCCCCGCCCACATCACCATCATGGACGAAGTCGACGCCACCCTCGACGAACAGAACATCGCAAAACTCTGCCACTACCTCACCCACCAACTCTCGTCCGCACAGTCACTGCTCATAACCCACAACCGCTCCACCATGAGCGCCGCGCAAACCGTAGTCGGCATCACCATGGAAGACGCCGGGGTCACCAAAGTAGTCGAAGTCGCAATCGAAGATTACCAGGAACCGCAAGACGCCTAGAGTATATAATAGAGTAGGGTAGGGGGGTATTGGGCGCCCCGCCGTGCACGGCGCGCTGCGCCGCGCCCGCCGTCGGCGTGCTCGGGGCTCGGCCGCCGCGTTCTCTTGAAGGAAAGATCCCCGCTCGTAAACCCCGCGGCGTCTGGCGGTGCCAAAGGGCGCCTCGCTGCCCTCGCAGGGCCCACCCCTCACATGCCTGGCGCGCGGAATTTGCTGTTTGGTTGTGTTGTATTGATATTATATTTTAATATTCCTTGCCAAAATACTTGACATCTCCCCATGCATGTGGCACAATAAATATATAATGCCATGCATGGCATAGAGGGAGAAATAACTATGTATAACATAATACGTAAAGTCACAACATCAAAATTTGGCGCAGCAACCGGGGTATTGGCAGCTGCGCTCACCGCCGTGGTGCTATCGTTGGTTATCGCCGGCTGCCTGGCACCGACCCCGATAGGCGGGGGCGGCGGGGGCACGCAAGACGACATCACCGCACCGGCAACGGTAGTCCTATCCGTTGCCGCCGGAGCTACTGACGATAGCGTCGTTGTCACCTGGACCGACCCGACAGACGCCGATTTCTCGCATGTACTGCTCTATTGGGAACCAGTCAACGGCGACCAGACACAGCCCCTACGGGTAGACGCGGGAGTTGGAACTGCCACGATAACCGGCCTTGTACCCGGCGGCAATTACACCTTCACCGCTGTCACCGTGGATACCGCAGGTAATGAATCGGATAGAGGCCCTACCACTCAAAGAATAGACACTACCCCCCCGGCCCCGGTAGCCCTGACGGTTGCCCGCGGGACTACGAACGAAAGCGTTATCGTTACCTGGACCGACCCGACAGACACCGATTTCTCGCATGTACTGATATATTGGGCAGTAGACGGCGGCACCCCCGGTGACCCCCTCCGGGTAGACAGCGGCGTTGAAACTGCTACCGTCACCGGCCTTGGTTCCGGTGATTACACCTTCACCGCTGTGAGCGTGGATGCTGTAGGCAATGAATCGGCCATGAGTACTGGCGTTCAAGGCGCAGCAGATACTACACCTCCGGCCCTGGTAACCCTGGCGGTTGCTCCCGGGACTGCTACTGACAGCGTCGTTGTCACCTGGACCGACCCAACAGACACCGATTTCTCGCATATATTGCTATATTGGGTAGCAGCCGGCAGCACCACCCCCGGTGACCCCCTCCGGGTAGAGAGAGACGTTGAAACTGCTACGATAACCGGCCTTGGCTCCGGCAATTACACCTTCACCGCTGTCAGTGTTGACGACTTAGACAATGAATCAGAAATGAGCACCGGTGTTCCAAGAACACCAGATACTATGGACACTACCGCCCCGGCCCGGGTAGCCCTGACGGTTGCCCCTGGGACTACGAACGAAAGCATCATTGTCACCTGGACCGACCCCACAGACTCCGATTTCTCGCATATAGTGCTAACCTGGAGTCTATCCGGCAGCTCCCAGGCCCCGGCGGGATCACCCCGCCAGATAAACAGAGGCGTTCAAACTGCCACAATAACCGGCCTTGGCTCCGGTACGTACACCTTCACCGCTGTTAGCGTGGATAATGCCGACAATAGTTCGGCAGCAAGCGATGCGGTTCAAGGGAGCATAGATACTACCCCTCCGGCTGTGCCAGTCCTGATGGGAGCAACCGCGGCAAACGGCGGTGCGCGGATAACCTGGACCGATCCCTCCGACGACAAAAATAATTTTTCACACATCCTCTTGTCATGGACACCCTCTGGTGTTGGCGGTACCCAGCCTCGCCGGATAAACGCCGGTATACAGAGCGCTACCGTGACCGGATTAACTGGAGGATCTACATATATGTTCACCGCCAAAAGCGTAGATGGTTCGGGGAACCAATCAGCTGCCAGCACCGCAGTTTCGGTAACAATAGATACATCCGGGCCGTCTGCTGTGACCGGCGTCCTCGCATTCCCATTATCGATAAACAGCAGTGTAACACTAGTATGGACCGACCCCACAGATACCGATTTTTCGCACATCACAATAACCTGGTCTCCTGCGGGCGGTAGGACAGACCTGCAGCCCCTGCGGGTCGAAGCCGACGCGGAAACAGCAACCATTAGCCATCTTACTCCCGGGGCCTACACGTTTACCGTGAACAGCGTAGATACCGCAGGTAACGCCACTCCTGCGACAGCAACCGCCACAGCCCCCGCCGACACCACCGCTCCGGGCGTGGTAACCCTTGGGACATCGCCGACCGTTCTTTCAAACGGCCGTGCGGTAGTTACCTGGACCGATCCAACCGATTTTGACTTCTCGCATATTCTCTTGTCATGGACGGCTACCGGGCAAACACCCGGGTCGCTCCGTGTAAATAAAGGCACAGAGACAGGTACTATCACTGGATTAGCTGACGGTGCTGTCTATTCGATCACCGCACAAAGCGTCGATACGACAGGCAATCGATCGAACCCCGGCGGGGCCGTAATGGTAACCGCAGACGCAGCCGTGCCCGCCGTTACCGGCATATCTGCAACTGCATCAATATCCGGTGCAATCGTGACGTGGACCGATCCCACTGTTAGTGATTTTAGCCATGTAAATATCACCTGGGATCCACCGGGCGGCACCTTGACGCAGCCGGTGCGGGTATCCCGCGGGACCCAAAGGGCAATACTGGCTGGTCTAACCGGCGGTACCCAATATACCGTTACCGCAACATCCGTTGACACCCTGGGGAACCAGGGCACCGCCACCGCCACCGTTACCCCCAACGCTGCAACCGCTTCCCCGGTAACTGATGCGTCGGCAACCCGGATAACTCCCCTGGGTGCCACTACCGTTACCTGGACCGACCCAACTTCCGGCAGCTCGAGCATATCAATCACCGGTACCCCCGCGCCGACTACCGCAGTAACGGTGGCGCTCGGTGTCGGAACCGCAACCATTAGGGGCCTTAGTCCCAACGTCAACCATATCATCATCATCGAGACCCTGGATAGTAATGGCGATGCTGCCAGTGCGGTAGCGGTTGCTGCCGACGCCACACTGCCCGTTGCTCTGTTCCGCCTCGGCGGCAGCAGCGGTGTCCACGACGGAGATTTTGGCCACGCCGCATGTAACGATGAGCTCACCACCGGTACAGGTCCTGTGGCAACGGCTATGCGCAATGCGGGCTATACCAAGGCGGTGTTCTTTGGATCAAAAGGTAATGTGCCTTCGTATCATTTTCATAGACTTGCCGAAGATAATGACGGGCTGGGGATTGCAGGGATTACAAATCCTACCGCTGCCCAAATAACCATCCTGGAGGCACGTCCGGTTGTAGTCTATGCTACTGCAGAACCCACTACTACTTTCGGGTCTCCCCTGGTATCGCGCACCATCGGCGACGTAGTCAATGTCGGTAACGGCGGAGAGTGGCAGACTGGCGGGTACACTGTGGTTGACGATCTTGTTACCGGCCGATTTTGGTCATTCACCGAAAACAGGTTCTCAGTAGGCCGTACCGAGTCGTGTAACTTCGCCAGAGCTACCACTACCGATAACGGCATATATGGAAATTCCACCGCTATTGATGGAAGTACCGGCAGCAGCCCCTCAACTGCAGCTTGTAACGTGGAACTTCCCGTTATCTGCGCCGCTCAATCGGAGTAGTAGTCTCTAGTTTTGAGGCGAGGGGCGCGTCCTGCGTTGCGCCGTGCACGCCGAAGGCGTGTCTGGGCGGGCGGAGGCGCCGCGCTCCTTTGAGATAAAGATGCCCTCGGCAAACTCCGCAGCGTCCGGTACCGTCCCCGCAGTGCGTCACGCCTGCAAAAAATTCTCTGAAAAAAATCTGTTAAATATATATAATATTGACTATAACTATAGTAGTAAGAGAATGTATAAAATGAAGAAAGCATATGCACGGTATGCTTGCGTGCTGCTTGCTCTGTTCGCAGTATTGACCTACGCCACGTGCGGCAATGTCGGCTCTTCCACCAGCGATGATGTTGCGCCCCCGGCGGTTACCCTGGCAGTCACCGGCACACCAATGAGCGATACCGTTACCCTGACGTGGACCGATCCCACGGAGATAGATTTTTCGCATATCCTTATAACCTGGATGCCCGACAGCGGGACTCCCCAACCTATCCGGGTCAATGCGGGTATAGAGACGGCAGTGGTTAGCGATCTTGACAACCAGACATATGCGTTCTTTGCTACCAGCTGGGATTATTCCGGCAATCAGTCGCTGCCGAGCAGTGCAGTAAATCACACTGTTAATACTGCAGATGTAACCCCGCCCGCACCCGTTACCCTGGCAGCCGCCGGCGCTGACGCGAACGGCGCCGTTACCCTGACGTGGACCGATCCCACAGATTCAGATTTTTCGCACGTTCTCATTACCTGGTCGCCCGGCAGCGGCGGCGGGGGAGACCAGCCCCTCCGGGTCAACGCGGGTGTACAGACGGCAGTCATCAGCAATCTTTCCGATCAAACGTATGAGTTCACCGCTGTTGCCTGGGATCAATCCGGCAATCAATCCACTGTAAGCAATACAGCAAATTACACCCTCAATACTCCACCCGCGCCCATTACCCTGGCAGCCGCTGGTTCTGCAACCAGCAGTACCGTTACCCTGACGTGGACCGACCCCTCGGATATTGATTTTTCGCACGTTCTCATCGCCTGGTCGCCCGCCACCGGCGGCGGGACGCAGCCCCTCCGGGTTGAAGCGGGTGTAGAGACGGCAGCAATCAGCAATCTTGCTGATCTGGAGTATGAGTTCACCGCTGTTGCCTGGGATGCGGCCGGCCAATCCAGCGCAGATAACACAGTAAGTTATACCGTCAGCGCCCCCCCCGCGCCTGTTACCCTGGCAGTCACTGGTACCGCAATGACCAGTACCGTGACCCTGACGTGGACCGATCCCTCGGATATAGATTTTTCGCACATCATCATTACCTGGTCGCCCCCGAGCCCCAATGTCACACAACCCCTCCGGGTTGAAGCGGACGTAGAGATGGTAGAAATCAGCAATCTTGCTGATGAGGAGTATGAGTTCACTGCGGTTTCCTGGGATGAATCGGATAATCAATCCAGGGCAAGTAATACAGCAACCCACACTATTAATACCGTGCCTGCCGCAGTCACAGACGCTGCAGCCATCTCCGGGAATGCCGGCAACGTGATAATAACCTGGACCGACTCCGTCTCCAACGATGCTACCCACGTGGGGATTACCAATACAACAAGCTCCACTGCAGAGATTTTGATACCAGTTGGGACCCAACGTGCTATTATCAGCGATCTCGTCCAGGGTACCACGTATACTTTTACCCTACAGGTAGTTGATGGCGGGAACCTGCGCTCGGATACCATAACGGTTACGGGTATGCCGCCTGGCGACGGAGGCAAGGTGGCAATGTTTTCACTTGGCAGACATGATGGAGGGTTTGGCTTTGCGGCCTGTCAGAATTTTTTCGATGATACCAGTAATGCCATTAGCGCGGAGCTGCACAGCCAGGGCTATACCAAGGCGATACTTTTTGGCAGCACACCGGATTATGATTATTCCAATATTGGGTCTGACTCCGATGCCCTGATGGTATCGGGCGTGACCGTATTGATATCAAATACACGCGGCCTCAGCGTCTATACAGAAGAAGCTGGTGTCGTTACCGAAACAACCACATTTGGATCGCCCTCGCAAGCTGTTACTTTCGCCACGATGTCCGGCGCCCTGAGGACCGGTGTTTGGCCGGGAGCCTCGCTTGCACCCGACGTACTTCAAGTCATGGGGGCATCGGCCAGCGCCTCGTATTGGACGTTTACCAGTGGTGACGTATATGACGCGGCAAACAATTGTACTGATGCCAGCTCTTCTGCGAATGCAGATATTGGCGTTATCGGAAACACCATCTCGGTAGACGGCAGCACGATCACCACGCGGAGTTCTGTTTCCACCCGCACGTGTGATAGTGAACAGATAGTGCTGTGCATTGCGCACTAGAGCACAGTGCCAGACGCACAGTGCTCGAGCACAGTGCTCGAGTACCGCGCTAGGCATGCCAACGGTGGCACCGCCCTCAGGCGGTGCCAGACTGCGCGGAGTCGCGGATTGGGGTTGGTTTTTCATGAGAGCGCGCAGGCCGAGCCGTTGGCACGCCGGCCCCGTCTGCACGAAGTGCAGGCGGGGAAGCGCCCATAAAAAAAAGTGCCGCCGAGCAGAATCGAACTGCTGACACGAGGATTTTCAGTCCTCTGCTCTACCTACTGAGCTACAGCGGCGATAATATATTATAGGTTAATATACTATAATTGTAAATGGGAATAATGCAAATGTCTAGTGGTACAAGGCGTGTGTGCACGTTGGTGTTGGTTGTTGTGCTTGTGCTCAGTGCGGGCGGGGGGCAGGTGTATGGGAACAGTGCGGCGTGCTGGTCGCCGCTATGGCTGACTGCGGTTGGAGCCGCGGGCGGGGCCCTGTTGGTGCCGGTGATGCTTTTCCTGGGGGATACGCTGGCGCTGCCGCTGACACTGCCGGGTAACACGGCCTACCAGACAACGACGCAGGCCCTTACGGATGGGAGTTTGGTAGATACTATTTTGCTCGGGAGTGCCATCGGGACTGGAATTGGGTTAACCACGGGGGCAATTTGGGCCGGTGTGAAGTGCCGCCCAGAGCAGGCGGAAAGATCGACGAGAGAGCGAGGGGGGGTGCGCAGGATCCGCGGATGGGTACGCGGTATGGTCTATGCCGGGGACAGGTGGGTGTCGGTGGGCGAGGGCGGGATCATTCTAACCAGCGGAGACGGAGGGGGACGGTGGTTTGGGCGGTCCAGCGGGATTACCAGTTGGCTGTACGGGGTAGCGTACGACAGTGAGCGCGGCCGGTTGGTAGCGGTTGGCGAAGGCGGGGTCGTTCTGAAAAGCACCGATGCCGGGGCGACGTGGGATCAGGTGATGGTGGAAACCGATGAATGGCTGGCCGATGTCTATTACGGCAATAACCTATGGGTTGCGGTTGGAGAAGACGGGGGAATCCTGACGGCGGGCGCGGATGGGGTTGAGTGGGCCTTGCAGCGGGGCGATGCACAAGACGATGCACGCGGGGGCGATGGGGATAACGAACGTCCGTTAGAGGCGGTGCGGTACCAGGATGGGCTGTGGGTTGTCGTTGGGGGCGAGGGGTTAATACTGACTAGCCGCGATGGGACCGAATGGACAGAAATAGAGAGTCCCGTTGCAGAGCTCCTGACCGATGTCAGTTACGGGTACAGGGGGGAGCGGCGGCAGGAAGGTCTGTGGGTCGCGGTCGGCGAGCGCGGGACAATTATTACCAGCACTGATGGACAGAGGTGGCAGGAGCGGTTTAGCCGTACGAATGCGCGTCTGAACAATGTCCACTACGCCGATGGAGAGTGGTTTGCGGTTGGTGACCGGACCAGAATTATTACCAGTACCAATGGGATAGAATGGAGAACCCTGGGGGGGGATGGGAGCGATTGGCTGTCGGTGGTCGAGTACGGGGCCGGGGAGTGGATGGCAGCGGGTAGGGACAGTGCTATCTATATACGTGACGAAACCGGTATGTGGGTGGCGCGGTAGCCGCGCCGCCGTCGGGTTAAGATTTTTCGGTAGATTGGCTGTCTGGTAACCGGGTAAAGAGTACTTTCAGTATGCGCCGGCGGGTGGCCTGGAGGATACGGAAATTGCCGAACGGAGATGCGATTTCCTGGTCGGTTTGCGGCACCGTGTCGCTGAGATGGATAAGGTACCCGCTCAATGTCTGCTGCCCGCGGGCACTGGGGATGGAGAGCGACAGTTGCTGGTTAATCTCTTTGATGGGTGTGGATGCGTCAATTTCAAAGCTGTGCTGGGTGCGGGGAAAAATCTGCTGCTGTACTGTTTCGTGTTCGTCGTAGAGTTCGCCGAATATTTTTTCAATTGCATCTTCGACGGTGACTAGCCCGGCCAGGCCTCCGTATTCGTCCAGGACAATAGCTATCTGGCTCTGTTCTGAACGCAGTTGGCTCAGGAGTTGTCCGAGGGGCCGGGATTGGCTGACAAAATAGGGCTTTGCCATAATGGTCTCGATGCTTGTGTTTTTACGGTCGGCCCTCCAGGCGTGCAGTAGTTCTCTGAAAAATAGAATACCCACGATGTTTTCCTGTTCGTCGCGGTACACCGGCAGGCGGGAAAAGCCGGCGTCGCTTGCGGTGCGCAGCGCCTGGTCGACGGTGGCGGTAGTTGGGATGCTGCAGATGTTGGTTCGGTGGGTCATTACCTCCTGGACCGTGCCCTCTTCGAAGCGGACGGTGTTTATGAGCAGGCGGGCGGTGTTTTGTTTGAGGGCGCCGACGTTTGATGCCAGGGCAATGTTGTTGAGTACATGTTCGCGCGTGAGATTGCGGGTGCGGTCGGATTGGCGGGAGCGGCGAATGGTGATTATTCTGATAAATTGAGATAATGGCCAGAATATGCCGGTGAATATATAGAGCGGATAGATGGTCAGCAGGGCCCAGCGCTCGCAATTTTGCACGGCCATCTGTTTGGGGTAGAATTCGCCAAATACCAGGAGGACGATTGTCAGTATTCCAGTCATCAGCCCGAGGAAGACGTCGCCGAAGTATTGAATGGTCAGGCGGCTGACTGTTACGGTTAGAATGATATTAGTCAGATTGTTGCCGATTAGCGAGGTGCTAAGTACCCGGGGGAAGTTCTGGCATGCGCGGTAGACCAACCGGGCACGGCGGGAGCCGCTTGTCCGGAGACTCTCCATGACGGCGGGGCTAATTGCCGTGTAGGCACTCTCGGTGCCGGAAAAATATGCCGACAGTACCAGGCAGCAGCCAACGATTATAATTCCTGCAGTGATATTTTCACCTCTCTATGGTATCCTTGTATATATGAGTGCCGATGCCAATCTGCTTCGCAATGCATTCCGTTATCTGATTAAGTTCTCTGCCGATCTGTGTATTATCCACATAGACCGCTCGCTTACCGGCGGGGGCGGCGGGGGGGGCGGTGACAGGCCGATTGCCCGGCTGGTGGCCGATTTGGTAATACTGCATCGTTTGGGATTACGTTTAATAATCATTCTACAATCCCCGGTGCTGCCGGAAAAAACCGATCGCGGTATTGCCCGTGCACAGCGGCACATCGAGAGCGGCATGCAGGTGCTGGTGCGCGAATTTTCCCGCCAGCGGCAAGAGGTAGTGGGGGGTACTGGTAGCGACGGCGGCGGCGGGTGGGTGCGCTCGCGGGTACAAGACGCCAGGGGGGGAGAAACTGGTACTGACGGTCATCGTTCAACGGACGGCGATCCCGCGCTGGGGAGTGCCCAAACAGGGGTAATTACGCGCATTAATATCAATGCAATCACAAAATTAACCGACAAAAAAATCATACCGATAATTCCGCCGTTGGGACGGAATAGCGCTGGCACCCAACATCTGCTTGAATCGTACCATATTGTTGAGGAATTGACAAGGGCTGCGGACATCTCGAAGGTTCTGTTGCTGGAAAGCGATTCGTTGGCCGATAGGTGGGCGGCATCTGGGGGCAGCGGTGCGGGTACAGGCGCGCGGACAGGGTTGCCTAATCAGTTGCTGTCCAACGAGTTGACTGCCAGGCGCATAGCCGCGTTTCCGGAATTTATGCACCCGCGTCTCCGTATGGCGCGCACCGTGCTGGCAAACGGCGTCAAGCGGGTGCATATAATCGGTGAGGCCGCGCGCATACACGACAATCTGCTTGAGGAGCTGTTTTTGCCAGTCGGGGCCCGGGATGCTGCGGTGATGGTATACACCGGCGAGTACGAGAACATCCGCCCCCTGCGCCGCGCCGATATTGCCGAGTTGTTAGAGCTGCGCCGTCCCCTGGCGGCACGGGGGCTGTTGCGCGATCTGAGCGCGCAGGATATAGCGCAGGATATCGGGGCGCACTTTGTATATGTGTTGGATGGGGTCATTGTTGCCGCAATCTCCTGCACCCGGCGCCCGAACGGATACTATGAAATCGGCGGCATGACTACCATGCGCGATCACCGCAACGACGGCATTGCCGGTAAATTACTGCAGTACGTGTGCCGCCGCCTCTCGGGCAAAGAGAAAGGTAGGGGTGCGGTGCTGTTTGCGTTGACCGCGCGGGCACGGGAGTGGTTTTTGCGCCAGGGATTTATAGAGACCGACCCTGCCGACCTGCCGGCAGAACTGCGGAAGGAAATTTTGCTGCGCCTGCAGGCCCGCGGGGCAAAGCGCCACCTGCTATCTGCCCGCAGCGACGCCCTGCGTCCAGTCGGCTAAGCTCTCCCGCTCCCGCCGCGGGCGGGCTAATAGATAAACTGCATACCGGTGCTCAGGCGCAGTCCCCCGCGATCGTTCAGCCCAAAGGTATCATCGTCGTCCCCGATGGCAATCCCCGGAAAGGCAAACAGACTCAGCCCGCTGTTTACCAGCCAATTCACGCCCAGTGTAATCTGCGCCGATAAGTCAATGGGGTTAATAATCGAGCGCCCGATTATCTGCACGGCGCTATTTACGGCATAGGATATTTCCGGGTATAGAGCCACGGCGTATATCGGAGCCGCATCCAGGGGGGGAGATGCCGTCGCCGTTTCTGACCACGTCTGCCCCGGGCGGACCAGTCCCTCGAAACGCAGCGATAGGGAACTGTCGCCCGGCAGGTCAAAGATATGAGTGACCCCCAGGGTTATTGCCAATTCATCCAGCAGCTCCCTCTCGGGGTCACTGCTGCCGGTGGTGATTCCCGATGAGGATGAGAGGTACCAATCTACCCCCAGGTTACCCTGCAGGTTAACCGCAAAACGATGCTGCCCGCCCCCGCCCCCATACCCGCCTTGGGCGCCGCCGCGGTACAAATAACTAACCTCTCCTTTCAGCGGCCCCAGCTTACTCTGCAGGCGCAGCCCGGCAGAAATATCTTCAGCAGGGGCGTCGGTCAGGACGGTAACGGGCGGGAGCACTATGGTTTCCAGGAATGTGAAATCTGCAAATGGTATGAATGCCAAAAGGAGCATGGCGCTCTCGTCGCGCAGGGTATCTTCGGTAAAGTCCACGGTCGCGGCGGTGGTGCCGAACAGAAGATCGCCGGCATTAAACAGCACGCCCTCGCCCCAGCTCACCCGCGCCCGCCCCAGGGTCAGGTGCATCCGCTGCGAATTAGGCAGCTCAAACCGGACACGGATAAAGGCACGCCGGACATCAAAGCACGCAAACCCCCCGGCCTCAACCCCGCTGCACGGAAACGGCAGAAATGCAGTAGAGTCGACCCCGCCGCCCGTCCCCGCCGCACCGCCAAAGCCGTTGTTGGCAAAGAGCGTCTGAATCTGCAGCTGCCCGCGTACCACCCTGTCCCGGTCCGATTGCACATCCAGGCGTGCATCGCCCAGTATGCCGAAATATAATTCATCGGGAAGGTCGCTGTATAGACTGGCAGAGAGGCGTAAATCTACCCGCTGCTGTATAGCGGCCAGCTGCCCCGCACCGCCGCCGCATACCAGCAGCACAAAAGCAGCCCCCGCAACGGCACGTATTTTTCGCCTGTCTCGCGACAGTAGTTTTATCAAAACGCCAGTTCAGAGATAGAGAATATATTGCGGGGCAGGGCAACGTCCAGTTGAATATCTTCAAACAGCACCGCCGTCTCCGATCCCCGCTTCAGCAAATCAGAAATAACCACATGCTTCGGAAACAGTTTGCCATTTGAACTTTCCAGCTCCAGTACGGTGGTAACCTTTAGCAACCGCCCCGATTGTGCGTATTGCTCGGACTTCAGAGAGACACTCCGTTGTTTATCGATCCAGATCCGCTGCCGCGGATAGGCAATCTGAGTCCGCAGCGCCGTCAACTCAATAATCACCGCCTCGTTCCCGTCAATAGTCTCTTCACCGACAATCTCCACAGAGTAATCATCCAGGTACCCGCGGTTCCCCGTCATATCTTCGTACGAGATATCAGACCCCAGCAGCGATTCCCGCAGCGCCGCCCCCTGGAGGCGGATAATTTCGTCAGCATCGGGGTAGTAGAGGTAAATTTCATCCGCGGTGCGCAGCACCCGCTGCCCGAGCTCCGCCGCCGAGGTGAACTCCAGCAGACTCTCGTTACTCCCCTGGTTGTAGTTAAGAAAAGTACTCTTCCGCTCCCCAAAGCGGTCGCTGATAATAATCGATCCGGAAAAAATACTGGTAGCATGCGTTTGATTGCTCTCCAGCCGCTCAATGTACTCCTCTGCACTTACAGTGCTAGCCGCGCCCTGGGCCGCCACCTGACACACCGTTCCCCCCACGGCAAACAAAATCGCCGCAGCAACGGCATAACGTAAAACACTCATCATGGTGCTATTGTATCATAAAACCAATATGTATCAAGGAGCAGGCAAACGCAGCCAAACGCGGCCAAGCACACCGCAGATGCTTTTATATAACCCGCACCGGCACCCGCGCCCCCGCTAGCTCTGTTTTAATTTCCGGCAGAGTATGACGCCCATAGTGAACCATACTGGCAATCAAGGCAGCATCCGCCCGCCCGCGGGTCAGGACATCACGAATATGCCCCACCGTCCCCGCGCCCCCGGAGGCAACGATAGGAATGTTCAACGCGTCACTGAGCATAGCCGTGGCGGTGAGTTCATACCCATCCTCGGTGCCGTCGGCATCTATTGAGTTCAGCACTATCTCCCCGGCACCCCGTTCCTGCGCCTCCCGCCCCCACTCCAGGAGATCGCGCTCAGTCCGCACCCGGCCGCCGTTAATGTAGACCCGGTACCCACTGGGCGCACTGCTATCCGCAAGAGCATCCACCCCCAGGACCACACACTGCGACCCAAATTGCCGCGCCCCCTCTTCGATAATCTGCGGACGCTTCACTGCTTGCGAGTTCACACTGACCTTCTCGGCCCCAGCCAACAGGGCAGCCCGCATATCTTCCACACTCCCAATCCCGCCCCCGACACTGAAGGGAATAAAGATAACCCGCGCCACCGCCCGCACCGTCTCCAGGAACAACCCGCGGTTTTCACTGCTGGCCATAATATCGTAAAAGACCAGCTCATCGACGCCTTCCAGGTAATATCGCCGCGCCATCTCAACCGGATCCCCGACATCAACATTACCCTGAAACCGCACCCCCTTGGTAGTGCGCCCGTCACGGATGTCCAGGCAGACAATAATGCGCTTAAGCAGCACCGCCGCACCCGCAGTGCGCGCCGCACCCGCAAGAGCCGCCGCAACCACAAGCGCCGCCGCCGCCAGGAGCACCGCCGCCACCGCAACCACAAGAACCGCTCCCGCCGCAATTGCCCCCGCAAGACCCCCCGCAGGCACACCCGCTGTCTTCGCTTGTCACGCCGCTCTCACCGACATCCTCGGCCCCCGCCGCACCAATCCCTTCCACGCGCCGCCGATAATGCCGCCACTGAGCGTAGCGGAAAAAATTCTCCAGCACCCGCAGCCCAACCCGCCCGGATTTCTCCGGATGGAACTGCACACCAAAGACCCCGCCTTTCGCAACCGCCGCAGCAAAGCGCACCCCGTACTGACTCCACCCAATGGCAGTCTCCCGCTCCCGCGGGTTCAGGTAATAACTATGCACAAAATAAAACGCACTATCCTGCGGGACACCCGCAAACAGCGGATTCCCCACCCGATAGCGCACCGGATTCCACCCAATCTGCGGCACCTTCACCCGCTCGCCCGTTTCGGCATCCACACTGGGCAGCCGCCGCACATCGCCTTCAAGGATCCCAACCCCGAAACTATCGCCCTCTTCGTTCCTGCCAAACAGCACCTGCGCGCCAACGCAAATCCCCAACAGCACCCCGCCCCGGCGCACAAACTCCCGCAGCTCACTCACAATACCCTTGCCGTGCAAATCGTGCATCGCTGTCCCCGCGTGCCCAACCCCCGGGAACACAATAGTATCCGCGCCGCGCATAACCTGCGCCGACGACCCGATAGCAGCCCGAACCCCCAGGGCCTCCAGGGCAGTAGCCACGCTCCGCAAATTCCCCGCCCCATAGTCCAGCAAAATAGTACGCATACTCTAGTGTATCGCATATTTTCTTATAATGCTACACACATGGGCGCTCCCCCCGCGCGGTGACGCGCCGCTAACGCGCCGCATCCCCGCACGGCGGTCGGCGTGCTCAGGGCTCGGCCGCCGCGTCCCCCGGTAGTAAAGATGCCCCGTGCAAACTCCGCGGCGTCTGGCGGGCGCAAACGCGCCCGCCACCCTTCCCATGCCTAGCGCAAAGTATAGCACCTCAGCACGCCCCCCCCGGTGGCTGAGCCTGTCGAAGCCACAATTCCCTCTGTAGAAATTACATAGCGAAAACTTTTAAAATCCTTCGTATACCCTTTGACAACAATAAGATGTATGATAGAATATATATGTTATGTATAACCCAATAAGTATTATGAAAGCACCGAAACCCGGTGTGTTGACCACGATAAGAGCAATGGTTGCAATTATTACCCTGTCGTTATTTATTATCGGATGCCCGGAGGATAGTACTGGTACTATCGGACCGGTTATCCTAACCGCTGCCGCCGGTCCGAACGGAAGTGCCGTAATCAATTGGACCGACCCGCCGGGTAACACGTTCTCGCACATCCTACTCTCCTGGTCTGGTACCGCTACACAAACGTCGCCTCTCAGGGTAAATGCCGGCGTAGGAACTACTACCATTACTGGATTAACCCATGGAACAGAGTATATGTTCTCTGCCGTTAGCGTCACTGCTTCTGATAGTATGTCTGCGGCAAGCAATACGGTAGCGGTTACTGCAGATTCGGTTGCTCCCGGTGTCGCTCCGACTATCTCTGGTACCGCTGGTGTAAATGGCAGTGCGTCTATTAACGTGAGGTATAATAATGTTTTCGATAACACAACGGCTATTACTCGACTCACATGGGGACCCGCGGATGGTGATCCGACCCCTCCCTTGGACTTTCGCTTTGCTAATACTACCAACATTACTACTACTATCACTGGTTTGACTCACGGAACTGTTTATACATTTTCAGCAACTGCCGTTGATGCTGCCGGGAATGCTTCACTGGCAACGACGGTAGACGTTACCGCAGACGCATCCGCTCCCGCAGAAGTTACCAACGTGATGTCAACTACAACGGCAAACACCGCAACCGTGACATGGACGGAACCCACGGTAAGTGATTTCTCACATGTACTCATTACCTGGATGCCCAACGAGGGAACCATCCCAGCCCAACCATTACGGGTAAATGCTGGTACCGAAACGGCAACGCTAATGAATCTGGCAAGTACTACCGACTATACCGTAACCATAAGGAGCGTTGATACTGCTGGAAACACATCAACCGGTACCACCACCACTGCCACCACTATTGCCCCATCTACTACGGAGGTAACCGGCCCGACAGCAACGGTAATAACGGCAGACGGCAGCACAACGCTTACATGGACCGACCCCACTGATACCACCAATGCCGCCATGATAGTAATAACCGGATCACCGGCTCCAACTACCGAGGTAGCAGTGACAATAGGAACACAAACCGCTGTTATTTCCGGTCTCACTGCCCCGGGAACAGATCATGTTTTCACTATCTCTACCCAGGATAGCTCCGGCACTACGGCAAGCAGCGGTGTGAATGTAACCGCAACCTCGGCGGTGAATCGCCCGGTTGCCCTGTTTCGGTTAGATGGCAGTGCTACCCATGATGGAGATTTTGGGTATGAGGCATGCCAGACTGATTTCGATGATACTGACTCTGATAATAATTCCAACGATGCCATTACCACCGCCCTCCGTAATGCCGGGTATACTGAAGCAGTGTTTTTTGGAACCAAAACTACGAGCGGATCGGAGTATATCTTTCAAGATATCGCTACCGATGACGATGCACTTGGGCTTAGCGGGGCCGCCACCGATACTCAACTGGAAGCCCGCGGAGTGGTGGTTTATGCCACCGCATCGCCTATCGAAACTTTTGGCTCGCCTGCTGTGTCACGGACCATTGGTGATGTGGTAAATGTTACCAACGGGGGAGGGTGGCAGAACGACGGCTATAATGTGGTTGGATCACTTGCTAGCGGGGACTTTTGGTCGTTCACGAATCTTATTTTTGGTACAACAGATACTAGTAGAAGTTGCATTAGCGCTACTCGCAGTAGCGGTGGCAGCAATGGTACAATTGGAAACAGTGTATCGATAGATGGTGAAGCCAGTAGGGGTGGTGTGACGGTTGAGTCCTGTAATATGACCAACGCAGTAATCTGCGCCGCCCACTAGCCCCCGTAGCCGCTATCACACACCGTCCGCTGTCCCACCAGGTAGCGGACAATGTTGTGTTGCCCCCCCCGGTAACCCCCGCGCGGCACAATTATTGCACCCAAGCGGGCAGGGACGAGCACCCACATCTACAAGAATTACACAGTAAAAATCCTTCGCATAATCTTTGACAGCAATAAAATGTATGATAGAATATATGTATTATGTATAACCCAATAAGTATTATGAAAGCACCGAAACCCGGTGTGTTTACCACGATAGGAGCAATGATTGCAATTATTACCCTGTCGTTATTTATTATCGGATGCCCGGAAGACGGCACCGCCGGACCAAGTGCCCCGCCCCCTCCCACCAAGATAACCAGCCCGACAGCAACGGTAATAACGGCAGACGGCAGCACGACGCTTGCGTGGACCGACCCCACTGATACTACCAACGCCGCCATGATAGTAATAACCGGATCACCGGCTCCAACTACCGAGGTAGCAGTGGCAATAGGAACACAGACTGCTGTTATTTCCGGTCTCACTGCCCCGGGGTCAGATCATGTCTTTACTATCTCTACCCAGGACAGCTCCGGCACTACGGCAAGCAGCGGTGTAGATGTAACCGCATCCTCGGCAGTGAACCGCCCGGTTGCCCTGTTTCGGTTAGATGGCACTACCCACGATGGAGATTTTGGATTTGCAGCGTGCCAGACTGATCTTGATGATACTGACTCCGGCAATAACTCTAACGATGCCATTACCACCGCCCTCCGCGCTGCCGGATATACCAAAGCGGTGTTTTTTGGAGCCCAAACTACGAGCGGATCGGAGTATCTCTTTCGAAACCTTGCCACCGATGACGATGCCCTTGGGTTTAGCGGAAGCACTCCTACCGATACTCAGCTGGAAGCCCGCGGGGTGATAGTCTATGCCTCCGCAACACCTACCGAGACTTTCGGCTCACCTACTGCCATGTCGCGGACCATTGGTAGTGTGATAAACGTTCCCGATAGCGGAGTTTGGGCAAACGGCGGTTATGATGTGGTCGGGTCTCTTAATGCCGGGGACTTTTGGTCATTTGCTAATCTAGTATCTATAGATGCTACTAAAAGCTGCAGTGGTGCTACGGCGAACACATCCGTGTTTGGAATCTTTGGAACCAGCGTAACTGTAAATGGAGATAGTAATGCCGGCTTCGTAGGTGTTGGAGGTTGCAATAGCGCTTTGTCAGTAATCTGCGCCGCCCACTAGCCCCCTGTAACCGCTATCACACACCGCCCGCTGCCACACCGGGCAGCAGACAATGTTGTGTTGCCCCCCGTTGGTAACCTCCGCACACGCAGACGCGCCTGCTACATTTTCCTGCAAAATCTTGCCGCTGCAGAAAAAACATGCTATAATAAAACATAAAATATTATGAGTGATGAAAGACATCACGAGGAGAGGAGATACGATATGAATAAATTTCTAATAGGTGTTGCCGCGGTGGTTACCGTCGGAGCACTGGTTCTAATTGGCTGTCCTGATGACAGCACCGGCAATGGCGGCAGTAGCGAATTCACCCAACTGGGCAATTGCGAGGCACCCGCGAGCGGGAATAACTCGGTTTTTAGGGTATACGCTGATGGAGATTATACAGCATGTAATACATTGGCATTAGCGGCGGGATCTCCTTTTAGTACCGTTGCCCTCAGTCCTGAGGTTACTTTTACCGAAGTGAGCGGCGGGGCAAACGGCACAAGTAAGGCACTCAGACTTGATGTGCCCGTTGCTGCCGGCCTTGATCAGGATACACGCGGTGTCATAACCCTGAATGAGGACGTTGATGTCTCTGGGAAGGCACTGCGTTTTAACATTAAATCACCGACGCTGGCAGAGGGCGGTACTAGTCTTGTAAGAGTTAGACTGGAGGCAGATATTCCGCCAGGGATGTCTGAAACGAGCTACATAACTTCTGCTGTTGGTTCTAGTAGTAGACCGATGTTTGTTAACGACGGAACCTGGCAAGAGGTAGTAATTAATATTGATAGTGCGTATGACTTTTCACAGCCAAACATCACGGCGGCTACGGTGCGCGCAATCCGCTTTCAAACTCCTCAAGACACAAACGGCGGCGCGGACGGACTTGGAGTAAAAACATTCGACATCGACGAAGTCCGCTTTGAAGAAATCGCACCCAACTGTACCGCGCCCGCCGCGAGCACCGCAGCATCGGTAGATCTAATCTGGGGAGACGCTGTCTACAACAACTGTGACGCAATTAGCACGGGGTTTTACGGAGCAGCGCACGTACCAACACGAGATGCAGCAAACCGCCCGCGCAGCCCATTTACTTTTGCCTCAAACGCTCTCGGGAACGGGGCTTCTGGCTCGCCTCTGTTTACTAACATAACCCTTGGCAGCGGAAATTCTATCTATGCATACGGGATTGCAGATTTTCCTGCAGATTACAATGCAACCGGCAAGGCGTTGAATTTTTCAATCAAATCCCCGGCTGCAGGTTCGGGCGGCGTTGGCAGCATTGACATCTTCCTTGAGGGTACAAACGGCGGACCCAATGCCCGCACGGTGGTGGTGAACCAAAGATTTACCAACGACGGCACCTGGCAGCCAGTATCGGTGCCCATCACTAGTTTCATCTCCCCGGCATCCGGGGTGTCGCGATCTAACGTACGGCGGGTTGTCTTCTCGTTAGTTGATTCCGATGGATTCAGTAGCACCGGCGTTGGTGCCCAGACACTTGATATTGATGAAATCCGCTTTGAAGATACATGTAAGGCACCCACGAGCGGAAACGCTGATATTACTCTAGTGTTCGGCGAAGGAAATTATGCTTCGTGTGCTCAGGCGGCATTGGCTGCCAATAATGCCCTTGGGGTATACAACAGTGCCAGCGACAGCATCACCGATGTTCTTTTTACTGAAGAATACATCGGCACGGGAGCAAACGGCACTAATGAGTACTATCGCGTGCAGGTAGCCGACGCTTCTTTAACATATGCCGGTGCGTACATAACGCTAAACGAGGGCATTGATATAACCGGGAAAACGCTGAAATTTTCTCTCAGATCACCGGCAACCGGGGGTAATGGTAAGATTCGAGTTTATATTCAAGACACTGCCGCAACTCCCGAGCAGAATACAAACACCGAAGCCATCGTAACGTTTACTCAAGGCACTACCTGGGAGGATGTATCGATTGATGTCGACACAACGTTTGTTGGAAACACCAGCCTCATGAAGACCAGTATTGGAATTATCGGCTTTGATATCCAGGACACCGATGCTGACAGCACAAACGGACGTGGGCTGCAGTTAATTGATATTGATGAAATCCGCTTTGAGTAAGTAGAGCAGGCCCCAGATAACATAACTCACGAGAGCATGTGCTCTTGTGGGTTTTTTGTTGCCTCAAAGGGGGAGAGTGTATTTTATGGTGCTGTTACCACGACCCTGGCACTACCTACTGTTACCCATACATCGTTGGCATAATAGATGTCGTATAGTATATTGCGTGTATTGCTTGTCTGTGCTGTCCATGTCGTGCCGTCCAGACTGGTGGTAATGACGCCTTCCGTTCCTACCCCTACCCATATGCTATTGGCATAATGGATACGGGTTAGTGCACCACTGACATTGCTTGTCCGTTCCGTCCACTCGGTGCCGTTTGTACTGGTGGTGATGTCTCCGTTGTCTCCCGCCGCTACCCATAAATCATTGTTATAGTGGATATCGTGCAGGTCGCTGCTGATATTGCCCGTCCCGGCGCTCTTCTGTGCCGTCCAGGCAGTGCCGTTTGCACTGGTGGTGATGGATCCGTTATCTCCCACCGCTACCCATAGCCCATCGGCATAGTAGATGTCCCCTAATATGCCGCTTACACCGCTCGTCCGTTCCGTCCATTCGGTACCGTTTGCACTGGTGGTTATGATCCCTGTGCCTGTGTTTGTGTTTGTGTTAAAAACACCGCCAACTGCTACCCATAGGCCGTTGATTGGGTCGCCGTTATGATAAATACCGTTCAGATCAAAGACTACATTGCTTGTCTGTTCCGTCCACCCGGTACCGTTTGCACTGGTAGCTATGACTCCACTTCCTCCCACTGCTACCCATAAATTGTTGGCATAATGGACGTCGTATAGCCGCTCGCGGATTGTGCTCGTTCGTGCCGTCCACTCGGTGCCGTTTGCACTGGTGGTTATGATTCCGGCGGCTGAGTTTGCGGCGCTATTAAAAATGCCGCCAACCGCTACCCATAGGCCGTTGTTACGATCGATATCGTTTAGCAGGCCGCTTACGCCGCTTGCCCGTGCCGTCCAATCGATGCCGTTTTTACTGGTAATGATGGCACTGGTAGTGCTGTTATCTGGGTCAATTGGAATGGATCCCACTCCAACCCATAGGGTATTGGCATAGTGGAGGCCAAATAGCGTAGCGCTCCTTATACCGGCTGGTCTCGGGTTCGCTACCGTCCAGGAAGCAGCAGTAACCACGCACGTGTTTTCAACACATGTTAGTGAACTGTTGCAATGGCTGCGAACGCGGCACGGACTGCCGAGCCTACCATCCGCAGGGGTGCATGCTTCGTTATTAAGTACGGTGGGTATACACAACAGTCCGGGGATACACTCGTTATCGCCCACGCAGATGTCGCCGATAACGCCGCCGCATGAACGGCTATTGTTGTTTTCGCGGCAAATCAGATTACCGGCGCAATCACTCTCATCCGCACATGCCCGTCCCGGGCCCCCGGGGGAACACTTGCCGACCGCACATACTAATCCGCTTGCACACTGGCTGTCAGAGCTGCACGAGGCGCCGTCGCCCCCGGTGCCCTCAACGTTGCAAGCCCATACAAATAACACGGCCGCCAAAGCGGCTGCCGCTATACATATTGCTTTCGCACTCATGTGTTAATTATACCACAATATTGCCAATAACACCGGCTTGGTTGGGTTTCTTGCCGGGACAGCATCTGTTGTTGGTACCGCACAACGTTCGCTACGCTCTCTGTGCGGTACATGACGCTCCGCTGCCGCGTTGGGAGACGCATGCTTCACAAAAGCGCCGGGGGGTAGTGGAATAATTTTAGCCCATTTAGGGCGAGCGTTAGTGAGCCCGTTAAAAATGGGCGTTAAAAAATTATGCAGCGAGGGGGGCAGGGCCCCCCTCCTAATGTAATAATAATATGTGTATTAAGAATACTGGACATAAATTGACAAAACAGTCTTCGTGTCCAGGAATGGGGCTGGGTGGGCCCCCTCCTAATGTAATAATAATATGTGTTAAGAATACCGGATATAAACTGGCAAAAACAGTTTTTGTATCCAGGCACAGGACTCTGGGTGCGTCCCGTTTACATACCCCTGCATGGAAGGAGAATAATAACGGCACAAAAAACGGCGTAAAACCCTTGACCTGCTATTGTGATTGCGATATACTTAACACAAGTGAGGTATATAATGAAACGTAATTACACGACTTTTTTGCGGGCTATACTTATCGGAGCGGGCGTGGTGCTGTTTGTACCCCAGGTGTCTGCCGAAGTAGAGACGCTGATAAATTTTGGTGAGCTGGTACCGGATACACCGGCAGATGCACCGAGGGACGACACGGGAACGCTGTTGAAATTTACAGACCTGTACCCGACATCCGTCGGTGTTGCAATCAGCGATGCAGAGCGGGACAGTTTGCAGGTATCGCTGGCGTTGCCGGAGTGGACTATTAAATTTTCCGCAGACGGCCGCTATCCCGCGGCCCTACGGACTTCCGGGATCCGGGTGGCGCAGGTTAACGCGAATGCGAACGATTACGCCGGAGAGCAGGTAATGGGGGTGCGGGTTAACTTCCCGGAGAATAACGAAGAGGCGCACGCTTACATCGAACCCCCGTATCGGATTCCGCGGATAAATTTAGCGTTCTCAGATGGACGGCAGACCAGCTACGATGGTCTCGGGCTCTTGCAGGATGTGGCGCAGTTGCGGTCAATATCGGTAAACGTCTATGGGCTTAATTACCAGTACGAGCTGTATGTGATGCTCGAAGACACCGACGGCGTGTTGCGCGAGTACCCGATGGGATTTTTAGATCACGTCGGGTGGGATACCCTGACTTGGGAGAACCCGTACTACGAAGCCGATGGCGTGGGCACCGATCCCAATGCGCCCCTGTACCCCGTATCGCTGGCAAACATTGTCTTTCGCGGCTTCCGGGTATCACGGCTGCAGCCGTATGTTGAAGGCAAGGATTTTGTTGCCTATTTCCGTGACGTAACCGTGGACTACGACCCCACCATCTTCGACACCGGGGATATTGACAACGAGGGCTTGTGGGATATTGTTAACCTCCGGGAGCAGAGACGGCGGCAGCGGGAGTATATCCGCGGCGGCAGCGATCTGTTCTACAAGCGCTTGAAAGAGCAAGGCCGGCTTGTTGGCGACATCAAATCGATAGAGTAACACGGGGTGCCGCGCGCACGGAGCGTGCGCACACGTGACAGACGCTCTCCCGCACAGAGGGGAGGGCGTCTTTTTTTGTCACAGAATAATTAGAAAGAGGTTTTGCCGCTGAGTTTTACTACCAGGTTACTCAATATAGTGCTGGGGTCCAGGGGGAGTACGGGGATGACGGCAGATACGTCCCAGATCACGCCCCCGCCGGTTATACTCAGAAACGGCACCACATCCAACCCCTGGTAGGCCAGGCTGGAATCAAGTTTGTTGCGGATATCGAGACCAAACCGGGTAGCGCCCGGACGGTATGATCCGATGAACAGCTTGACGTTTGTATCCAACCCCGGGTCATAGTAGACGTCGTTATTATAAAAGAAAGGTTTGTTGACTATAGAGATGTGCATCCCGAAGACATCGTTGATGTTAAAGCGCGGCTCCAGGGCAAATTGAAAGTGCGAAAGCCCGACGGTAGTCAGATCCTCCACAGCCGCGGGGGTACCGGATGGGATTCCGCCCTCACGCGCACTGCTGCCGGCGGGGAGCCCGATCTCCCCGGTTTCACTGAAGGCGATGTCGGGTATTCCGAAGTGGGCGTAGAGCTCAAACAGCTCGTCAAACCCAAAGCTTGCCATTATTCCCGCGCGGAACGAGAGCAGGTAGTAGGCACGGTTTGGAGATGGGGAGCGCAGACTCCGGTAGGTTGTGCCGGCGTACAAGTCAACGGCCGCCCGCCCTTCCTGGTAGAGCAGCCGCAAGTCGGTAGAAAAGGCATCATAATCCAAAGGCTGCAGGTCAAAGCGGGTGTTCGGGTTATCATCCGTATCAATACGGTCAAAGAGCAGCGGGTTACGGTAGGCGTACCAGCGGAACGACAGACTGTCGCTCCCGAACTCGGTCCCCAGGGCGAGCCCGGTCCCGATGATCTGGTGCAGCCCGGTGTACTGGTCGTCAATAGGAAAATACTGGTACCCCTGGTAGAAGTAAAAATTATCGGTGGTATTAAAGATACGCGAAAACGTATCGTTGGTACCGATGGTATCGTGCTCGCCGCTGAAAAACTCAACATAGGCGCGCGACTCGAAAGGCGTGCCGGCGGTAATGCTGACCAGCTTCAGGGTCAGGAGCTGATTGTACTGCTGCGACCCAATGGCGATGGTTTCATCCAACAGGCCCTCGTGACCGATCACAATCCGCGCCCCAACCCTGTTGTTTGCCTCAATGGAGATATCGACGTTCGCCGCAGTTTGCAGGACCGGACGCAGCCCCTGGTCATCCACCACCCCTATCTCGGTAAAAAGCTCCAACTCGGGCACAAAAATCCGCGCAGCGTGCACCGGCGTGGGCGGCGCGACCGCGGCAATAATAATTGCCGCAATACCAACCGCAACCGTGCGCGCGTAATGTAGGTTCCCCATAACCTCTCTTATTTTCGGTATTTTTCCATGCTGCATATAGCAAATCCTCCCTCTGGGTATATTGTAATTGAAATGCACATGGTATACAATAGCACCAAGAGGGGGCGGTTAGCTCAGTTGGTTAGAGCGCTAGCTCGACACGCTAGAGGTCGGTGGTTCGAGACCACTACCGCCCATTCTTTTCTCTTTTGTTTGCGGCAGGTATGTCTAATATTCTTCAAGAGGGGGCACCCTGCCCCATGCCCGTGCACAGAACCTATCTCTCCAGCATAGGCCCAATGTTTATTAACGCATTGATAATGGTTTAGGAGGGGGCACCCTGCCCCCTCGCTCCATAATTTTTTAACGCCCATTTTTAACGGGCTCACTAACGCTCGCCCTAAATGGGCTAAAATTATTACGCTACCCCCGGTCGCCTTCGTAAGAGCATGCGTCTCCCACGCGATAGCAAAGTGTAATGCGCCGTCACCACGGCGCCAAAAAACAGCTCCGCTACCCCCGGTCGCCTTTGTAAAGCATGTGTCTCCCACGCGGTAACGGAGCGTAATGCGCCGCAGAGGCGGCGCCAACAACAGACGCTACCCCCAGTCGCCTTCGTAAAGCATGCGTCTTCCACGCGGTAACGGAGCGTAATGCGCCTGCGCCGTAAAATAAAAAAAATAAAAATATCACCCACCCCCCGACATGCACCGACCCCTGTTTGACACTTATGAATCATATATATGAGCCAGGAATACAACCCGCGCGGGCGGTAGTCATGGCAAATAAATTAAAAAATATACACAGGAGGAAAAAGATGTATATGAAAATTTTTTATAGTATACTTGCGGCAGCCGTACTGAGTACATGCGCTGCCCCGCAAGGCGAAACCATCGTAGCATCGCTGGATAGCGATTTCGATGGAGTTGAAAACAGCCAGGACAACTGTCTGCTGCGCTACAACCCCGACCAACTGGACGGGGACCAGGATAACGTCGGCGATCTATGCGATAACTGCCCCCGTCACGCCAACGGGAGCCAGATTGACGGCGACAGGGATAACTGGGGCGACGCCTGTGACGCATGCGCCGCCGACCGCCGCTATGCCCTGGAAAGCGAGGCCGAGTTGTGTGCAAGTACAAGTAATGACACGTACCGCTTTGCGCTTCGGCGTACGCAGACGATTGACAGCACCGCCTACCCTGAGTTGGCCGAGTATGTGCGCCGGAAGCGCGCCAACAACAGTAAATTTGGTGCGTCGGTGGTATATTTGGGAGATAAATTAATAGACGGAAGCACCGGAGCAGTACTGGGGATAGGCGAACGTAAACCCAAATCCCCCGGGGGTGAACTTATAGTGCTGCACTTTCGCGATGACCTGACTCTGGTGCAAAGCCCGGTAATCCGGGATTGCCCCGTCACCGATACTGTTTCACAGACAGCATGCTTATCTGAAATGAACAATAATTTTGCAGCCGGTGCAGTAAATCTTGGAGTCCTGGAAAATTCTTCAACCGCGACGCGGCTTGTCGGGTTACTTGCCTACCACAATAGATTAAATGTCGTCCGATTAGATGCCGATACTACCTGGACGTTCGCAGAAGCGGGCATCAATCCTGTTCTCGCCTACGACCAATATTCCAGCACTGACGGCATCGATTGGACTGCTGGTGAGAGACCGGCGGTAGTTGCACTTGGAGATATTGACGGCGACGCCAGCAGTTATTTTGCCGCGGCGCTAACCGATACACCAGAGCTAAATGATGCACATGCTGGAGAGATACATGTAGCAAAATTCAGCGGCCAATTGACTTCAAAACTAAGTATAAATATCGAAAAATATGTTCCTTTCACATCAGCTGACAATAGCGATATTGTGGAAAATTATGCCATTGGATATGGCATTACTACCTTGCCGGAGTTACACACAGGAGACACCGGAACCTTGATAGCGTTTTCCGCCGTCGCCCGCAGTGGGAAAGCCGGTCTTGGAAAAATCTACATAAAGGAAATTGGCGCAGACGGCCGTCCCGTTACCCCCAACGCCCCCGCGGAGGAGATATTTGATGCTTCGGCCATAAATGTTGCATTGGGAGACGGAACAGTAACCAACCGGGACAGATTCGGATATTCGCTGCACAACCTGGGCGACCTTGACGGACCCGGGCAAGGGTACGCAACATTTATTGCCGTTGGCGCTCCGTTTAGTGATATTGGCGGCTTTAGCATCGATTTACGTGACAATCGCGGCGGCGTCTTTATCCTGGGAGTAGATAATGACAGAAACGTCGATTATGTTGCTGCGATAACCGATCAAACCCCCAACGGACCAGCGTTATTGAGAAAGGGATTGTTTGGATACAACCTGAGCTCATTTACCATTGCCGGACGGGTCTACCTCGCCGTTGCTGCCCCGGGAAATGCAACTCGTTTCGATATAACCGGCAGGGTGTATCTTATTGAGTTGGAATAGCACTCGCATTGCGTTATGGGAAAAAATATGTTGCAACGAGTAAGTGTCTACTGGTTCTTGTGTGTATTCGTTATGATATTCGCCGCTTGCGGCGATACCGGAATTCTGCGGGAATGGAGGAGAACATCCGCGCTCCCCGCTGTCCGCACTGGCGCCCCGCAGGCAAAAATAGCACTCGGTGATAACTTTGGCTGCGGGTTATTTGACAATACCGGGACGGCGGCGCACTGCTGGGGAGTGGGTACCGCTGGGCAACTGGGCGGCGGGTTTTACTCAAACAGCACCCGCCCGCAGCCGATCACCGGTGTAATCGGCGCCGGTACTGTCAGCGCTATATCCGCAGGCGGGGAGAATGTCTGCGCCGCCTATTCGAATAAATCCCTGTGGTGCTGGGGGGCAGGGAACGCCGGCATCCTGGGAGACGGAACCCTGCGAAACCGGGCCGAACCGCGCCAGGTAAGTACTTTAAACGGCAGTGACGAACGCGTGCTGGCAGTGAGTGTAGGGAGCGCGCATGCGTGTGCGTTGACCGATGACGGTGTGTGGTGCTGGGGGTATTCGGGGAATGGACAGATAGGAATCGGACATACCGATACCCCCAGGGGGGTACCGGAAACCCTGCGCCCAACACTCGTTACCAATCATCCCAGTACGGCGCCACCAACGGGCATTGCAGCGGGCGGGTTTCACAGTTGTGCCGTGTATGCCGACGGCAGCGTTGCCTGCTGGGGCTACGGGGGGTATGGGCAGCTGGGGAATAGTTGTACGTATGGTACCAGCACCGCTGCATTACAATGTTCGGTAGATCAAACCCAGCCGGCGGCAGTGCCGCTATTTTCCGCATCCCGGAACACGGGAGGCCTCCCCGGTGTGCGGGCAGAGAGCGTGAGAGCTGGGATCAATCACACCTGCGTGGTTACCGCGGACCACCACCTGTATTGTTTCGGGCGTAATGATTCCGGGCAGCTGGGCATCGGGACGCGGATCCATCAGAGTGTACCGCAGCATGTCGGGAGTTTGCGGGGCATTGTGGGTGCCGTTGCCCTTGGGGATGCCCATACATGTGCACTCACTACTGCCGGGCGGGTGTGGTGTTTTGGAGATAACAGGTACGGGCAGCTTGGGAACAACAGCACCCGAGACAGTTCGGTCCCCGTGAGGGTCGACTTTGGAAACTTCACCCCGCACCCACGGTTGGTCGGCATTAGCGCCGGAAAATACGGTAATTGCGCGTGGGATAACACCGGCAAATGGTGGTGCTGGGGGGACAATACCACCGGACGCCTGGGCGTAGGAGAATCAGGGGGGAGCAGCGCTATAGTTACGACCCCCCAACAGGGAGGCGGGGGCGGGGGCGGGGAGCAATAATTCGGCCCCGCCTGCGCGAAATACCCCTCCCGCCTGCCTGGCGCGCCCGGGCGGCTCTTGATAGTTGTGTTATTTTTCTGTAGACTGAAAATATGGATATGCAGCGATACACCCGGCTATTTATCGATTTTGACGGGGTAATATGCGATTCGGTTGCCGAAGCGTACTACTGCTCGTTTTTGGCCTACCATCAATTACCCTTGGGGGACGATCCGTTGACGGCAGATCCGGCAATCCGCGAGCGGTTTATCCAGTACCGGCCGTTTATACGCAGCGGCCAGCACCTTGTACTGCTGCAGCGGTGCATAGAGGACGGCGTCCAGCTGACCTGTCAGGATGATTTTGAGAGCCAATTGGCCGCAACCACAGAAACGCAGCTGGCAGAGTGGCGCAAACGCCTCTACGCCGTCCGCGAGCAATTAATTGCAGAAGAACACGATAGGTTCGTCGGCCTAAGCACCCTATACCCCGAGGTGAGCCGGCTCCTGCCGTCCCTATGTGGTATTGAAAAAATAACCATTCTCTCGACTAAGCGCAACGATATTATTCAGATGATATTACGCGCAAATAACATCCACTGGCCCGACGAGCGTGTTATCAGTGTCAATAAACAGGGGAAGATCGATGCCATCCGTGAGTACCGTGCCGGCGGGAATGATCCGGTGTATTTTATCGACGACCACCTGCCGCATATATTAGATACCGAGCAATCGCGCCAGTCAAATATCGATTGCTACCTGGCAGATTGGGGGTACACGCTCCCCGAATGGAGAAGCGACCCCCGATACCAGCACGTCGATACCGCCGGGTTTGCAGCACTGGTTAGTACGCAGAGCTGACTGCCGCAGTTACTCTGATTTTCCAGATGCCCTCTAAAGAGGAGACGCCCCGTTAGCTTCCCCGCCGTCCTCATCGGTCCCGGTATCGAAGAGCATGCGGTACTCATCATCGGAGACTAGCTCCTTGTCGATGTCAATTTTGTTATCCGAAGCATAGCGGAGGAGGTTCTGGAGTTCGTTTTGGTAAAATTCAATGAGCGCCTGCAATTTTCCCTGCAGCTCCTCGGGAATCAAGTTGGAGATGGCACTGCTCCGCCCAAATATCTTCTTGAGAGTGTCTATGAAATTGCGCGTCAGGTAGACCACAAAGCGTATATTGTCGGTATTGGCCCCGGAGTAATTTTCCTGTTGAAAAAGCCGGTAGAAGGTGTGCAGTGCCTCGTTGATAAATAGTAATTGGTGCGCGCAGTTTTCGATGTATGCCTGATTTGTTACGCCAAGGTTGATTGTCAATTGAATTGACCGCAATTGATGACTGAGGGAAATTAGACGGGGATCATATTTTAATGCCATATACCGAAAATTCTCTTGACATAGTATATCACATTTGCTACAATGGTTGTCAATGGAAAAGGACAAGACACGTAGGAAGTACGAGGTGGTCTATATTATCGATGAGACCAAGGAACCCGTCAGCAATTTTTGCACTCGGGTAAAAGAGGGCATGGGAAAGATGGATGTTACTATAGTCAGCGAAGAGGATATGGGCAAGCGCGTGTTTGCGTATCCTATTAACAAGCTAACCGAGGGACATTACTATCTTTTTACCATCGATGCGGCCCCCGAAAAAGTAAAAGATTTAGGAGACCTGTGTAAGCACGAAGAGAGTGTGCTTCGCCACCTGGTGGTAAAAAAATAACTGGAGAACGGTATGGCAGATATCAATAGAGTAACGCTGGTTGGAAGACTGACAAGAGATTGCGAATTACGTTATACAAATAACGGGCTGCAGATTAATAAGTTTTCAATAGCAGTGAACCGCCGCAAGAAACAAGGCGACGAATGGGTCGACGAAGTTAGTTTTATCGACTGCACCCTGTTTGGAAAATCCGGTGAAGCCGTTGCACGTTACATGGTTAAAGGAAAGCAAGTAGGCGTCGACGGAGAATTGCGCCAGGGACGTTGGGAACAAGACGGCCAGGCACGCAGTAAGGTCGAAGTGATAGTTAATAATATACAGCTGTTGGGCGGCAGATCTGATGGCGCAGGCGGGGGCGAATATAATGCCAATGCCGGTGGCGGCAGTGCACCACCCCCGGCGAGCGGCGGAGCACCTGCCGCAGGCGGGGCGCCTCCAAACACTGGAGCGGCACCGAACCCCGGTGGGGCACCAGCGGCTGGCGGTGACGCCTCCTTTGATGACGATGTACCCTTTTAATGGATAGAAAATGAGTGATATAGAGAAAAACGAAGAACTGGCAAGTTCGCCGCAAACAGATGCGGAGAAGCCAGTAGAGCAGCCGCCAGCGCAAGCAAGCGGCGATACACCACCATCTGCTGATGATAATCAGCCAACTGATACCCCAGCGAGTGCGCCTGAGGCAGCGCCCGCGGCAGCGCAGGAGCCGGAGATATCGTTAAAAACAGGTGCTGAGGACGCAAGTCCTGTGTCTCCTGCCGATGATGGTACGGTGAAAAAAGCGTCCGCGCCGCTAGCGGCAGATGCCCCTGCTGCTGGTACCGACAAAGACGCAGCGGAGCCGCGTGAAGGCGCTGTTGGTCACAAACCGCCTGGCCCCGATCCTCTCAAGAGCGGATACAACAGGTATTCCAGAATCGAGGGCGACGGGTCTGATAGGAAACGGGAAGGTAAAAGCGAAGAGGGCAGTGCCCCGTGGCGCAGTACCTATTCCCGCACAGGCACTGGCGGGGGCGGCAGCAGCGACGGGCGCGGCGATGATAGACGCGGCGGGTTCCGTAACGGCCGTATGCGCGGCGGGAGAATCTATACCCGGCATCGCATAGACCGCATCCAGGCCCAGAAGCTGAATATCAGCTACCGGCATCCCGATATCCTGCGCAAATTTATTACCGAGCGTGGTAAAATTTTGCCCCGGCGGATAACCGGCAATTCAGCAAAGGGCCAGCGTAAGCTTACCCAGGAGATCAAACGCGCACGATTTTTGGCTCTGCTGCCGATGGGATAATATTCCCAAAGTGGCACGGTCATCATTAGCGTCCGAACTGCTTCCGCTGCTGGTTTCGGCGGCAGTAAGTTTGGTGCTCTATCTGAGCGGCTACGGTATGCTGCTGTTCCTACTGCCATGTGAGTGGTATATACGGCGGCATGGCAAGGAGCGCCTGGTCTACCTTGGACTGCTGATAATTATTATTTTGGGCAACGTCCGCGCCATACAGGGCGAGATAGGCGGGTCGGTATTTTTTGAACTATACATAGTCGCAAGCATGCTCGCTGCCCTGTATGTTATACATTTTTCCCCGCACGCAGCGCTAGCCAAAATACGCGGGTTATACCGATTATTACTCCTGACCATTGTCTTTGGCCTGACAACCTACCCGATAATCAGCTCGCATATCCTTGACCCGCAGCTAGCCCCCACTATCGCTGCCGTCCTTACCGACGCACTGGCCAGCCAGCCCGGTATTTCCGCAAATATTAATATGATCGATGTGGTCACCAACGCACTGACCATTGTGCTGTCAAGTTATATTGCCATATTCTTTTTAATGATTATCGGTATGTGGGTATTAGGGGAGTATGTTCTCGGGTATTCCCGTATATTCAATTACCGCAGCACAGGGACAACCGATCCTGTTCCGGTAAAGCGCTACGACTCGGGATCCTTTATCCTGGACAGGAATGCCATCTGGGTTTTGATTGGAACATTGGTATTATTGCTTGCTTCGTTGCGTTTTGACCTGGCAATCACTCCCATCAGTGTTAACGTTTTCCTGGTAACCGTTTTCTGTTTCATCATGCAGGGGATAGCGGTGTGTTTTTTCCTACTGGGACGAAAATTTAATTTCTATATGTTGTCACGAATGCTTATTCCGACGCTGTTAGTGGTTGCCATTATCCCGGTAATTAATGTTATAATGTTTGGAGGATTGGTAATCGTGGGTATATCAGAGACATGGGTGCCCTATAGGTTGCTGGGTAAGGATAATAAAGGAGAATAAAAGCAATGAAGAGTAAAGTAATGCTAATTAAGAATTCCGACTCTCTAGGGATGGAGGGCGATATAGTAACGGTACCGGCAGGGTACGCAAGAAATTTTTTAATCCCCGATGGTATAGCAATTCCATATAATGAGTTTGCAAAAAATTTACGGAAGAGCAGGGAAAAGAAAATAACTCAAAACAGAGAGCGGCTGACTGAACAATTTACAAGTCAGAAGGCGCAAATCGAAGCGAGTGAAATCACTATTAAAATGAAGGCCGGCGAAGACGGCAAGCTCTTTGGTTCGGTTACGGCAATGATGGTTGCTGACGAGTTGGCAAAGATCGGTTTGCATATCAACCGTTCGCACATCCGGGTCCCGCACGGTCACATTGGAATGATTGGCGACTATACCGTTCCCATTCACCTTTCCCCGGGAATCAGCGCATCGATTCCAGTCCATGTTATTGAGGATGTGTTACCGGGTAAAAAACCGAAAATAAAGGCCGCAGATCTGGAAAAAGAAGAGGCCGCCGCCGAAGCAGAGGAATCCGGCAGTGACTCAGCACCAGATGCCCCTGTTGCCGTTGACGCAGCCGAAAGCGCTGCCGATACCGCAGAGGAGACGGCAGATGCCGCAGAGGAAACAGCAGCAGAGCCCGCCGTGGACGCAGCCGAAAGCACCGCCTCTCCCGCAGAGGAAACGGCAGATGCCGCCTCTGACACAGTAGAGCCCGCCGTTGCCGCAACAGAGAGCGCCGCAACAGAGAGCACCGCCGCTGACACAACAGAAGAGACGGCCGATGCAGCCCCTCCTGAGAATGTATCCGATGACGAATCAACTGCAGAGTAATTGGGGGTGACGCATGGCTGTCGCCACGGCAAATGCAGTAGCAAATAACGCCTCCGCGCGCGCGCAACCCCCAACCCCCGCTTCTCCCGCAACGGCGAGTACACCGCGGGCAGGACGCGTCCCCCCCAGTGATGTTGATGCCGAACGGGCGGTCCTGGGGGCAATCCTGCTGGACAGCACTGCCCTTACCGACGTCCTGGAGATGCTCCACGCAGAAGATTTCTACCACGCCCCGCACCCGGTTATTTTTCAGGCAATAGTTACCCTCAATTCATCGGGTACCGAAGTTGATCTAGTGACCCTGTCACAGCAGCTGCGTACCGAAAAGCAGCTCACGCGAGTGGGCGGGTATGCGTACATCGCCGCGCTCACCGAAACGGTCGTCAGCGGCGCCAACGCCCTGTATTTTGCCGAGACCATCCGTGATCTCAGTACCCGGCGCCTGCTGCTCCATATCTCCGGGCAGCTTGCCACCGAAACCTACGATACGACCATTGCGTGCCGCGACACCATCGACAAGGTCGAGACCGAGCTGTTTAAAATATCCAGCGCCGCCATCAGCAACAGACCGCAATTGGTACGCGACGTAGCCGTCGAAACCTTTACCGCAATAGAACACCGGGCCACCAACAAAGAAGATTCGCACGCCGTACCAACTGGGTTCAAGGGATTAGACAATCTCCTGGGCGGCCTGCACCCTTCAGAATTTATTGTCATCGGTGCCCGCCCGTCGGTTGGCAAGACCGCCCTGACAATCAGTATGCTGGCAAAGATCGCGGTGCACGACCGCCGCCCGTGTGCTTTCTTTTCACTAGAGATGACCAGCATGGCAATTATGCAGCGCCTGTTTTCACGCGAGGCGCGCATCGGTGCCTCAAAACTGCGCAGCGGCATGCTTAACCACAACGAACTGAAAACACTGCGCGATGCCATTGACCCGATATACGAATCGCCCCTGTGGATCGTCGATACCCCGCACCTGCAAATGTTTGATCTCCGCACCCTCGCCCGCCGGCTTATCAGCGAGCACCACATACAGGTAATTTTTATCGACTACCTTACACTCATTACCGCCGACACGTTGGATTTGCCGCGCCACGAGCAGGTGGCGTCGATATCCCGCTCCCTGAAGGCGATGGCCCACGAACTCGGTGTCCCGGTGGTGGTGCTCTCGCAGGTTACCCGCGAAACCGAGGGGCGCAAACCGACCCTGGCAACCATCCGCGAATCCGGGTCCATCGAACAGGACGCCGACGTGGTCCTGTTCCTGCACCGCGAAAACGAAGAGGGCAACGAGCAGTATAACACCGAAACCGGCGACCCATCCAGTGCCCTGACCATCAAGGTTATCGTTGCCAAACAGCGTAACGGACCGGTCGGGGCCGTCGACCTGCGGTTCATTCCAGAATATGTCTCCTTCGAGGAGCCGGCCCGCGAGGACTACCTGTAATGAAGAGCATCGCAATTGCCTCCGGGAAGGGCGGGGTCGGGAAATCTACCGTTGCCGCACTGCTGGCGGCGGCCTATAAGGCACAAGGCCTACGGGTGGCACTCCTGGATGTCGACCTGTACGGACCATCGCTGCCGACGCTATTCGGCATCGAGCACCAGCGTCACGAGGTATCTGAGAATAACAAAATCCAGCCCATAGTGGTGGACGGCATCCAGGTGGCGTCCTTCGGGTGCATCATCGGCGAAATGCCCGCAGTGATGCGCGGCCCGATGATAGCACGCTACACCACCCAGATGCTCTCAGACATTGAGTGGGACGCCCCCGATATACTGCTCCTCGACCTCCCGCCAGGTACGGGGGACATACATTTAACCGTAACCCAAACACTATCCCTTGATGGGGCTATAGTCATAACTACCCCGCATGCGTTATCATTTGCTGATGTCGGTAAGGCAATTATTATGCTAAACAAAGTTAACGTACCAGTCCTGGGGGTAGTGATGAATATGGCATATTACCAGTGCGGCACATGTCAGACCAAAACATCGCTATTCGGAGCCGCCGCCGCCTCTACTGCCGACAACCCCATCTCCCGCCGCTTCGGCATCCCCACCCTCGGTGCCCTCCCCCTGGACCCGCAGCATTTCAGCACCCGCATAGGCACCGCCCCCGTGCCCCCGGCTATAACCGGCATTGCCGATACCATTCTGCCCCAGTTGGAACAGTACCACAACCGCGCGCTCCCAGTTGTCACCAACACCCACGAGGCCATTACCATCGACTTCGCCGACGGCACGCCCCCAGTCAGCATCTCGCCCCCCGTGCTGCGCCGCACGTGCAGATGCGCGCTGTGCTACGACGAATACACCGGCGCCCCCCGGTGGTCAACCCCGCCTGGTGATGACGTCTTTGCCCAGGAGATAAAACCGATCGGCAACTATGCCCTGTACATCAAGTGGAGCGACCACCACGCCACCGGATTTTTCCCGCTAGAATATATCCGCCAAATGGCCGCAGACCCCACCACCTCGGCTGCCGCGGAACTTGTAAAGGAGCACCAATAATGGAAAAGAACGATACCTACGCCATAGCCGTCATCGGCGACGAAGTCCTGGATAACGCCATCCGCGAAAACAACAGCTACGTCATCACCGATGTGATGCGCAGCATCGGGTACCAGAACAGCGAAACCCGCATTATCCGCGACGACGTCGAAACAATTGCCGCCGTCGTCAAAGCGCTGGCATCCGCGTACACCTATGTGTTCACCACCGGAGGCATCGGCCCGACCCACGACGACAAAACCCTATTGGCCTACAGTGTGGCATTCCAATCCCCAATGGTCGAGCACACACAGATGAACAACTATCTGAACAAGCACTTCAATAAGAAGCTGCGCCCGGTAGTTATCAAACACCTGTCAGAGCTCCCCGAAGGCGCCCGGATCTACGAAAACGCCCCGCACTGGCCCATCATAACCGTCCGGAACTGCTTCGCCCTCCCTGGTATCCCCAGTACCGTTGTGCGCAGCATGGAGCGCATCAAAGAGATTGTCCCGTTCCAACCCCTGTACAACTACGCCGAATTCTACCTGCGCTGCAGCGAACTCATCCTGTACCAATGGCTGGACGAGTACCAGCACTCCAACCCCGCCGTCGCTTTCGGGTGCTACCCGCGCGTCTCCCGCACCCGCTGGCAATCCAAGATCACCATCAAAACCCGCGACCTCGCCGCATTCGACGCAGTCTTCGCCGAGCTGCTGGAGTTCTTCAAAAAGAAACGCTGGCTCCTATCCCACAACCGCGGTAAGTAAACACCGTTGTTTTATAGAGGGGGGGCTCCGCCCCCCTCGCTGCAGCCAGCGTGCCGCGCCTGCTTTCGCAGCCGCGTCACCGAGCGGCTACCCACGCACGCGTGGGTACGGGCTCACTCCCGCTCGCCCGCCGCCGCTCTCGCTGTCTTCCGCTACCCCCGGTCGCTGTTGTAAAGCTAGGGCCTCTCCGCGCGTCGCGCTTGGTGCGGGGTCTGCGCGGTTATTGCCCGGGGATCTGTGCCCCGTTTGGCCCGCAGTTGGTCAATGTAGTGGTTCCCGATATGGTTAGCGGAAACATTGCACAATTATATTCTGTGCCGTCGCCGTCATAATCGGCGTAGCGGAGTTTCGGCACGGTGTTGGGTGCAAACATCCATGCATCCAGGGTGTTACTATCGGGGCTGTTCCACTGGTCACCGGCGTTGGCAAGTGTTAGCCCAGTAGCCGTCAGTACACCTGCCGGCTTTGGAGAAAGCCCGATGTTTTCGCCCGTTCTCTCGCCCGAGGCCGTGCCGAATCCGTAGCTTTGGGTAATAGTTCCGACGGTCTGTATGCCAATCAGAGTACCAGCTGCGTCGTTTGTGCTGCCCCCCCCATCGGCATCACCAGTAGCGTAACTACTCACGACGGTGCCGTTTAATTGCCACCCTACCAGACCGCCAACGATATCGTCGCCCGCGTTGCCGTCTGCACGTACGGTAGAGTAGCTTGCGTTGATAAAACTCCTGCTACTTACCTGTTGACCAACCAGACCGCCGACATAGTCAGTACCGCCGCCGCCATTGGCACTTCCAGAGGCGTAGCTGGCAACAATAGCGCTGTCACCTTGTAATCCTACCAGACCACCGATATAGTCCAGATCGTCTGCACCGCCGTAAATGTTTCCAACGGCATAACTTGCAACAATGGTTCCGCCAATTTGTTTTCCAGTCACCCCGCCGATAAATATACTATCATCAGAGGCACCAGTATAGTTTGCCAACATATTAGTGAGACCGATGTTACGGATATGCCCCCCTGCATCAACTCTGCCAAATAGACCGATGTGGATTAAATTACGGCTAACGGTCATATTAGAAATAGTGTGACCATTGCCGTCAAATATGGCGGTAAAGGAACTTTCTTTTTCCTCGTTTACATTAGTACCCATCCCATGGCCAATCGGTTCCCAACCGCCGGCTACGCTAATAAAATAGGGAGATGCATTGTCTCCGCTATCGAGTGTTATTGCGGGCAGGGTGCCGCTCCAGGTTTTCCCATCGCCGTCTGCATCAAAGTTAAGGTTTTGGGTAAGTTCGTACCCGCACAGATAGATGCCGGCGGTTGCGGTTGTGCAGTTGGTAGTGGCAGCAGTTGGGGCACCAGTGGTATCGCCGGCAACGGTACTGTCGTCGATTTTGTAGCTGGTACCGGTCAGGTTATAGCGGATGTTATGGAGTTGTGTCAGCGATGAAATATCAATTAATCCATCGTTATCATCATCAATATCATTGGTATCCAGGACGCCGTCGTTGTCATCGTCGGCGTCAATAATGTTGGGCATGCCGTCACCGTCGCTGTCTATGGTACAACTGCCGTTATGCTGGGCAAACCCTGCACCGCACGGGTTTGCTGTTGAATCTGGGCAACCTGACAGGAGTATTAGGATGGCTGTATATGCTATCGCCCTAGCGTAACCCGCACGTAACCGCATACGATGTATTACCGCTGCAGCATTAGCCGCGTTACGTATTTTTTCACTCTCTTTCTTTATACAACACCTACTGGCATAGCGATAAAGATATTGTAGTCTGAATAGCAAGCGGAGTGCTGCTCAGACAATGTCCGATGCTGGCAGCGGCGTTGCTATCGGAGCGCGGGTTTGAAAAAACGGCTGTAAAGGTTTCAAGATCTTCTGCTGTTTTTTGAGCATAAACATTGTGAGAGGTTAGTAGGCTATCATCTCTAGTTCCAACAGTTTGAGATTCAAGAATAGCTACATTCACTACCCTGCTAGTCAAATTAGACCACATTTGCACGGAGGCCTGGTCCCTTTCTACTATACATGTATATAGAAATTTATCATCTGTTATTTGACTTGTAATAGTAATTTTTCCATTTGAGCTTGTGGCGGTTCGAGAGGCAGCGCAGCACGATCCGCTGTTGCATAGCCCGCTGGCACATTGGGCATTGGTGGTACATGCACTGCCTGTGCTTGTATCGCTACATACGTTTGAAACACATACCCCGCTAGTGCATTGTTCGTTGGTATCGCATGCACTGCCTGTGCTTTTGTCGCTACACACATTGGAGACACATGCTCCGCTGGCACATTGGGCGTCGGTATCGCATGCACTGCCCGTGCTTTTGTCGCTACACACATTGGAGACACATGCTCCGCTGGCACATTGGGCGTCGGTATCGCATGCACTGCCCGTGCTTGTATCGCTGCATACACTCGCGGCACATACCCCGCTGACGCACTGGTCGTTTGTACTGCACGCACCGCCAAGTCCACCGCACACGTTATTTTCGCACGCTGCCCCAGCAGTGCACTGGTTATCATTGGTGCACGCACTACCGGCTGGCTGTTCGTTTTCGCGGCATTTTTTTTCATAGCAATGTAATCCATCGACGCACTGATCGTCAGTCTTGCAAGCACCGTAGACTATACTTCCGCTACCGTCGCATATTCCAATATTATTAATTCCAATCGGCACGCAGATACCGCTAGAACACAAATCAGGGTTATCTATCTGGCAGGGGCTGTCTGTTGGTAGTTTGAACGTCGTATCTCCTGCTGTATTTCCTACCGTATCTCCCGCTTGGGCACAGCCCGCAAGTATTACAACCACGCATACCGCGGCGAGACACATTACTGTGTATATTGTTTTTATTTTATGCATTACATATTCCTCCGTGCATTAATAATATATGGATATTATAGCATGGCACGGGTTGGGTTTGTCAATTACTGCCCGGGAATTTGTGTGGGTTATACAGCAAGCACTTGCATTATTTTCTGTAACTGTTATAATTATAGTAATAAGACTCGCCACGGGATCCCTTAGGGGACCGTACCGGTGCGAGTCGTTTTTATATGCCAAGAGAGAATAAAAAACCATACGAAAAACCACCCCTTTCAATTTCTGATCAAATAAAGCGTTTGGAAAAACGTAATGTTTGTTTTTCAGACAGACAAAATGCCGAAGAGTATATGCGTATCCATAATTATTATAGTGTCTGCGGGTATGTCAATTATTTTAAAAAAAAGGTAGATTTTCTAGAAGTAATTCAATTGATGGAATTTGATAAAGCATTGCGAATACACTGCTTCGGTGCCATTTTAGAATTAGAAACGTCTCTCAGATCAATAATAGCTTACGAATTGTCTTTAAGATTTGGAGCATTTTGCCTGGACAAAGAAGAAGATATCTATCAGTTATCTGGCAATAAAAAGAAAATAATTAACAGCATGGACAATATACTTAAACGCAAACATAAAGATCAGGCCCTTCTATATTTTACTGAGAACTACAATAATCCCTATCCGCCAATCTGGATTCTAGTTGAAGCATTTTCATTGGGTGAGTTATCCATTCTATTTTCCTCACTAAAAACTAAGAATAAGAAAGTAATTGCCAAAACAATTGGTCTTGCACACTGGCAGTTAGAGTCATGGTTTAAAACCATAACAGAATTAAGGAATGTGTGCGCGCATCATAACAGACTCTGGAATCGGAAATTCGTAAACAAACCTACATTAGTTGGGTTTACATCAAATTATCAATTGACTGAACATGGAGAAAATCGTTTTGGTGCCATACTTATTATTTTCAAAAAAATGTGCCGCCTTATCGGCAACTGGGAATCATGGGAAAAGGAATTTATAAAACTTGTAGGCGGCTGCAAGCAAGCAAAACCTGCTGATATGGGTCTGTCAAATTGGTAGCGCAACACGGATAAAAATAGCGGAGTATAATTCCAGTTGTGATGATCTCAAGAGAGATAATGTGAAATAGTGCGACGGTACCGAGCCCAACTAGTACACTAATTACCCGCCGTCGCTCTCGCTGATGCACCGCACAGCGAGCGTGAATATGTTGTCGATAAGCAGACGCTCCCCCCCGCCAGACCGCGCTAGGCATGTTCATTGTGCCGCCTGCCTTCGCAGGCGGCAGACGCGGCGTTCCGTGTACCAGTATGTATAATTCCAGCATCGCCGCGGCCAAGCAATGAACTCGCCGACCCCCGCGTACGCGGGGGTAGCGCCCAAACCTATTTAGCAGAGACAGAAGAGGGCGAGATCTTTTCGTCAATCTTCCCGCTGCTCTCGTCCTGGCTCCCGTTACTGCTGCCGCGCAGCCACCGGACGCCGAGGTAGACGAACGGCGTATCCAGGAGGGCTACGAGTACTTTGAGCCCGTAGTAGGGGAGCATGAGGTTGAGAATGAATCCGAAGTTATACGCCGCGGGGGTGTTGATGACCCCAGGGACCCCGGGGATGTGGAGGAAGGCGATGGTGTAGAAGATGGCGGTGTCGATGAATTGGCTGACGATGGTGGAGAGGTTGTTGCGTAACCACAGGTGGCGCCCGCTGGTGCGGTGTTTCCACAGGGTGAAGGCGCGGACGTCGTGGGTTTGGGCGAAGTAGTAGGCGACCAGGGATGCCACGAGGATGCGGGCGCTGGCGCCGAAGACGGCGGTGTATTCGGTGGTGACGAAGCTGCGTTCCGAGAACGGCAGGGCGACGAAAAACACGAGCATGATGATGGAGGCAAACAGGGCGATGAAGGCGTTGCGTACCAACTGGAGGGCGCGGGCTTTCCCGTGTACCTCGGTGAGGATGTCGGTGATCAGAAAGGTGAACGGGAACGCGAACAGTCCGACCGAGAAATTGACCGATCCGATGTGGGTGATCTTGGCCCCCATGAGGTTGGTGACAACCAGGAGGGCGACGAACAGGGATGAGAGGATGCCGCTCTTCTCTTCGAGGGTCAGAGGCGGGCGTCGACGCGCGCGTGGGCTCTTATCGGCGGGTGCCGAGGTGGTAGCGGTGTGATTTTTGTCTGTCATAGAGGGGTGTAGGGGGTATTATACCTGCAATAACGGCAGAAGACAAGAGGGAGAAATGCCCCGAGCGCGATTCGAACGCACGACCTACTGCTTAGGAGGCAGTTGCTCTATCCAGCTGAGCTACCGGAGCCAATGTCTTGTCTATTATATATGTTATTGCTTCCGCGCCCTCCTTGATATTCGGTTCCATATCCCGCTGAGCCCCATCGCCTTCCTGACGAGGGTGATGGTTTCGCGGGCGGTTTCGCGCATTTTCAGGGTGCCGGTGTAGAGGATTTCGGCCACGGTGTCTTTTGTCTGTTGGTAGGATTCGCGGCGGTCGCGTATCGGGTCCAGGTAGGTGTTGAGGGCACGGGCGAGTTTCTCTTTTACCTCGACGTCCCCGACCCGTCCGGTCCGGTAGCGTGTCTTGAGGTCTTCGATTTCGGCGTGGTCGGTGTTGAAAATGTCGTGGTAGATAAACAGCGGGTTACCCTCTACGGTCCCGGGTATGTCGGCGCGGATGCGTTTGGGGTCGGTGTACATCCCCATGACCCGTTTGCGCACCGTCGCGGCGTCGTCGTTGAGCAAAATAGAGTTCCCCAGCGACTTTGACATTTTTGCCGCCCCGTCGGTGCCGACCAGGGTCGGGACGTCTCCGATAAGTGCTCTCGGTGGTTCAAACACGCCTTCCCCGTAGGCGGTGTTGAAGCGCCGTACCAGTTCGCGGCATAGTTCGACGTGCGCCTCGTTGTCCTTGCCGACCGGTACGACCGACGCGCGGGGCAAGAGGATGTCAGCACTCTGCAGGACAGGGTACCCGAGGAGCCCGTAGTTCATCTCCTCCATCTGGGCGGCGTCTTTCATCTCTTTCAAACTGGGCAGGCGCTGCAGGCGCGGGACGGTGGCGTGCATCCCCAACAGCAGCGCCAACTCACACACCTCGGGGACGGCGGATTGCAGGTAGATGGTTACCACGGCGGGGTCTATGCCGACGGACAGGTAATCCAGGACGATGGCTTCGGCGTTTTTGCCAATCTGCCGGATGTCCTCGGGAGCCGGGCGGGTGGTGAGCATGTGGAGATCGGCAATCAGGAAGTAGCACTCGTATTTGTCCTGTAGGGCGACGCGGTTTTGCAGCGACCCCACCAGGTGGCCGAGGTGTAACTGACCTGTCGGACGGTCACCGGTAAGGAGGCGCATATCGTGTGTTATTTTCCGGCGCGCGGCTTGCGGGCGCGCGGAGTAGAGGCGGTCTTGGCAGCGGCGGGGGGTTTGGATTTAGATGCGGGTGCAGCGGGTGCGGGCGCGGGACTGGACTCGGGTGACGGTGCCTGTTTGTCATACCTGCTGCCGCCCTCCATCAGGATTGCGATGGGTTTGGTTGCCGGGAGACTCTGTAGTAAAATTTTGACAATCACCATCATCGGCACGGCCAGGAACAGCCCGCTAACCCCCCAGATCGCCGACCAAATCAGCAGCGACAGGATGATTACCACCGTACTCAAATTGAGACTGCGCCCGATAATCCTTGGCTCTATAAGATTCCCGATGGTAAATTGAATAATAAGCGAGGTAACCCCCACGGCAATCACCGGGCCCCACGTGGGAGCAAATTGTGCCATGGAAAACAGGACGCTCAAAACAACCACCAGGATAGAGCCGATGCTCGGGATAAAGTTAAACAGAAACGAGAGCATCCCCCATACCAGCGGAAAGTCCACCCCGATGATACTGAACGCAATGCTGATCAGTACCCCGGTTGCCAGACTGACTAGTATCTTGGTATTTACATATTTTGTGGTAGAGCTGTATATCTCTTTGATTATTGTGGTCACCTTGGACACTTGGGCGAGCGATAGCGCCCGGGCCAGCTTGTGCGAAAAGCTGCCTTGCTCGAGGAGCAGGAACAGCAGAAAGATAACCACCAGGAGCAGCCCGCTGATAAAAGAGATTGAGTTACTGGAGATAGTCAGCAGCCACGTCCGTATCACGCCCTGGAATCCGCTGGCGCTAAAGACGTACTCCTGTACGCCCGCGGGAAGTTCGTATTGGGCAATCAGGGTATTGAACAGCATCTCCAGCCGTTCGGCGTACACGGGGAATTGGCCGACCAGGGATCGGATGCTGGAAAACACCGCCACCCCGATGACGGCGCTGATGAACATAAATACCACCAGGACCCCGAGTATGGCTATCGAGCGGGGCAGGCGCAATTTTGAGGTGATAAACACCACCATCGGACTGAAGACGAAGAGAAATATTATCGAAACGGCAAAGGGAATAAAGACCTGCGAGGCAAAGCGCAACACTGCAGCAACCATAATAATGGCGATTACCATTATCAATCCTGTCAGTACCTTGTTGTTGCTATGCATTACATTACTATCAAATTACCGCACGCACTCGCGCGTGCAAGCGAGAGCGGGGCTATACGTGTATCGCCCATCCCTCTGCCATACGGGCGGCTTCCATGGTTGCCTCGGAGAGAGTCGGGTGCGCGTGTACCATTTCGGCAATATCCTCGGGCAGCAGCTCGGCCTGTTTTGCCAGCAGGAGCTCGTGGATAAGCTCGGTTGCGTTCTTGCCGATGATGTGCGCCCCCAGGATCTCGTGGTGCTTCTTGCTGAAGTATATCTTTACCCGTCCATCGGATGCACCAATTGCCACCGACTTCCCCGCGCCTCGGTAGGGGAAGGTAACCGCCTGGTAATCCGTGCCCTCTTTGAGCCCGCGCTCTTTCAGGGCCTCTGCGGTCGGACCGAACCACGCTAACTCGGGGTCGGTGTACACCGCCGCCGGGTAGAGGTCGGCGGGAAACCGGGCATGCCGGACTTTGTTGCCGGCGATATGCTCGACAACTATCTCGCTCTCTTTTGAGGCAACGTGTGCCAACTGCGGGGTGTTGATGACATCACCGACCGCGTAAATATTCGGGCAAGCAGTCTGGTAGTAATCCCCGGTAGAGATGAACCCGCGCTCGGTTTTTATGCCGACGCTGTCTAATCCGAGGTTCTCACTGTTCGGGGCACGCCCGACGGCCACCAGGAGCGCATCTGCCTCCAGGGTCGACGGCTTGCCGTCATGGGTAATACTCAAGGTAATTCCGTCCTTGCCGGTCTTTACTTTTTCGGCCTTGGCGTTTGTCAGAAACGTCACACCGCGCTTGGTAAATGTCTCGCGCATCTGTTTGGCGAACTCGACATCGGCACCGAGAAGTATCTCCGACAGCAGCTCCACCACCGTCACCTTCACTCCAAAGCTGCTCATAATGTGAGCAAACTCCATACCGATAACACCGGCCCCGAGGATAACCAGCGCTTTCGGGAGCTTTTTAATGCTCAGGGCACCGGTTGAGGAGATGATCTGTTTTTCGTCAAACTTAAACCCAGGGAGCTCGCGCGGCCGGCCCCCGGTGGCGATGATGATATTCTTGCCCGTTACTGTAGAGCTCTTACCATCTGACCCGGTAACCTTTACGCTGGTCTTCCCGGCAATGGCCCCGGTGCCGCTGATATAATCAATTTTGTTTTTCTTGATGAGAAACTGCACACCGGCAGAGAGGGTCGCGGCTGCCTTCGCCGATTCCGCCTGCACTTTGGCGTAATTGAACCCGCTCAGGTCAATTTTTGCCCCAAGTTTCGTCAGCGCCGTCCCGTGCGTAAAAATTTCCGCCTGATGGATCAGACTCTTAGAAGGTATGCACCCAACATTCAGGCACACGCCCCCGGGTTTATCGCGCTCCACCAGAGCTACTGTCAGTCCAAGCTGCACGGCCCGGATAGCACCCACGTACCCCCCGGGGCCGGAGCCGATAATCACTACATCGTATGTCTTTGCCATCCTCAAGTGTACCATGTATCTCCGCCCCCTGCCTAGTAGTGCGCGCGAAATTTGTTAATAATCTCCCGGCCCTACCCGATAGACAGAGCGAGAGGAGTTATGAAAAAATTATACATATATTTGACTATAGCGGCAGTTGCGTTGCTGGCGGGAATACCGCTCCTGCTGAGCGGCTGCGCGACTACTGAATCTGGATCCGCCCCGCCCGACGCCGCCCAGGATGAGATTGTCGAGGCCCCGCCCGTAGCGGTGAACTTTCGGCAGGTTATTAACAGAGGCGCCGCGCGGCGTTCGTCGTCGGTTACTATCAACCAGTGCGTGGAGTATATCCACGGGCATCTGCGTAACGGGACCGACCGCAATTGGCCCAACTCGGATTGGCGCAACCTTTCCCGGTCGGTGACCCGGTTCAACACCGTGCGCGGTACGGACACCTATCAGGTTGTGTTCAGGATCCGCTACGACAGATCGCGCGACGCCCGCGGGTGCCGGTACGTCGAGTCGGTCAGCGCCGAGCTGATTGATATCAGCAAGGGCGGGGGCGGCGGTGCTGTCAGCATCAGTTACCGCTACCAGCCGTAGCGTTTTGGGTTGGGTCCCTGCATAGCAAACCCAAACCATCTTAAAAAACACCACATACCATTACCCACAGACAAGATCATCACCGACGAAATCACACATGCTGCTAGTACAATCCGCATTATTCCCGCACGCGCTCCCTGGAGCGCCATCAGTAATAGCACAAACACGACTCCCATCTATTATTGCACAAACAACGCCATTTATATCACAGTCATCACCAGCACTAGAAATACAATAATCACCGGGCCTATCCCCAGTGGTAACACAAACCGTAGTATATCGCACAAACCCGCACCGCAAGCCATCATTACAATCACCATCATCATAACACGCAGCGCCATCAATCCCGTTTGTTTCAACACAAACATTATCCCCTGGCCGACTTTGACAAATCAAACCACCAGAACAATCTATATTGTCAACACAAACTTTACCCAAATCAGGATTAGAAACATCGCCGTTTTCACACGACGAAAAAAACAACAAAACAAGCAAAATGCTTGCTAAACAAATAACTCTAAAATTCATAATTAATTATATCACCTTACCACGAAATATTATATTGCAAATTGGGCGCTCCCCCCAGTGCCGCGCAAGGCGCGGAACCGGGGGTCGGCGTGCTCATTGCCTGGCCGCGGCGCCGCTGGGAGCAGAGGAACCTCGCTGCAAGAATTGCCGCGTCTGCCGCAAGCAAAGGCTTGCGGCACAATGAGCATGCCTAGCGCGGAGAATGTGCTGCGTGTTTTGTTCGCTTTGTTGCCGTACCAGGTATTGACACCGTGCCTAACTCTGCTGCCGCGGGGGAGACGTCTGCTTTACAGAAGCGACCGGGGGTAGCTGGAGACAGTGAGGGCGGCGGCGGGCAGAGCGCGAGCGGAGCCCGTATCCCGCGCAGTAGCGCGGGGTAGCCGCCCGGTACCCCCGTGCGTCTACACGCACGGGGGTACGCTGGCTACAGCGAGGGGGCGGGCAGCCCCCTCTTAAACCATCATAGGATAATGCCAATGAATATTGGGCCTCCGCAGGCGAGATAGATTTCCTGCACGGGCATGGGGCTGGCGCCCCCCTCCGTATCAATAGAAAATTTTAGCAAAACATGTAATACTTACATACCAATGAGTGATAAAAAATTAGAGGCTGCCGTGCGGGTAACCTGCGGGGAGCTGCGCGGTGCGGATGCCGGGCGGCAGGTCCAGGTGGCGGGGTGGCTGGAGCAGAAGCGTGACCACGGGGGCGTGCTGTTCGTTACCCTCCGGGATCGGTATGGGATAACCCAGGGGGTCATTGAGAGCAGTGCCGAAGAGGTCGGGGCGGGGCTGCGCGGGTTGTCCCTGGAATCGTGCGTGGTTGCGAGCGGGGCGGTGCGGGCGCGGCCTGATGGTACCGCCAACACCGATATGCCCACCGGCGAGGTTGAGGTGGTTATTACAGGCATTGTGCTCATCCATCGTGCGGCCGAGCTGCCGTTTCAGATCGGTGCCGTGGCCCAGGTTGCTGCGGGGAAGCAGAAGCTCGCCGCGGCCGCAGAGGGGGACGACGGCGGGGCAGGGGAGAGTGATGTGCGTCAGCGTGGTGAGGCGCGTGAGGAGCTGCGGCAGCGGTATCGGTATTTGGATTTGCGCAGCAGGCGATTGCAGGGTAACTTGCTAGTGCGGCATCGGGCGGCGCAGATACTCCGTGGGTTCCTGGACACGCAGGGGTTCGTAGAGCTGGAGACGCCGACGCTGGTGCGCTCTACCCCCGAGGGTGCCCGTGATCTGCTTGTGCCGTCGCGGAACAAACCGGGTGCCTTCTACGCACTGGCGCAATCCCCGCAGCTGTACAAGCAGCTGTTTATGATTAGCGGGTTTGACAAGTATTTTCAGTTTGCCCGCTGTTACCGGGACGAGGATGCACGGGGCGACCGGCAGCTGGAGCATACCCAGTTGGATATGGAGCTGAGTTTTGTCGATACCGAGGATATATACGCGCTCTTTGAGCGGATGTTTGCGGCGCTGTTCGCGGGCCTGGGGGAGAGGTTTCCCGACACCCAGTACCGAGATCTGCGTGTGCCGTTTCCGCGGATTACCTACGATCAGGCGCGGGTGCACTTCGGCAGCGACAAGCCCGATATCCGCTACGATTTATTCATGTACGATTGCGCGGAGTGGGCCGGGCAGAGCGGTATCGGGTTTTTCGAAAAGGCGCTCGCTGGCGCGGATGGTGCGGTACGTATGCTGCGGGTTCCGAACTTCCGGGGGTCGCGGGCAGATATTAACAAACTGGAGGCCTGTGCCAAAGAGCAGGGCGGGGCCGCCGGGTTGGCGTGGGTGCGCTGTCTCCGGGGCGGGAACGGCGCCGGCGCTGGTGCGGACGATGTATTGACAGGCGGTATTGCCAAATTGCTGGCGAGCGGGGCGTCCCTGCAGGGGCTGCGCGCCATGCCGGTGCCGGAGATTGCCGTAACCCTTGGGGCCGCGGGGGCTGTTGCGGGCGGGTGCGTGGGCGATCTCCTCGATGCGCCGGTTGCTGCCGATGACGGGGGCGCCGCCGCCGGCGCGGCTGATAGTCCTGCGAGTGATTTACTGCTGTTTGTTGCCGATAGTGCGGGCGTTGCGGAGAAGAGCTTGGCGGCGGTGCACCGGGAGATTGTGCTCCAGCACGCGCCCCCGCGGCTTCCAGGTGTCGGGGGCGAGTATGCACTCTGCTGGGTAACCGACTTTCCGCTGTTTGCCCGCAGTGTCGATGACAACGGAGGCGAGCACTGGGAGCCGGCGCACCATCCATTCAGCATGCCGCACGCCGATTATATAGACAAGCTGGAAGCAGACCCAGGAGGCGTGCGGGGTGCCATCTACGATCTGGTATGTAACGGCGTGGAGCTCGGTTCCGGGTCGCTGCGTATCGCCGACCCTCGGTTGCAGGCGCGTATCTTTGCTATCATCGGCATGCAGGAGCAGGAGGCGCAGCGCCGGTTCGGCTTCCTGTTAGAGGCGTTTAAATTTGGTGCTCCCCCGCACGGCGGTATGGGGCTTGGATTTGATCGGCTGATGATGTTATTATGTAAAGAGAGCAGTATCCGTGACGTTATAGCGTTTCCCAAGAACACGCTCGGGTACTCGCTGGTTGACGGGTCGCCCGGACCAGTGGGGGACGGGCAGCTGCAAGAGTTGGGAATAGAGGTACAGGAAAAGAAACATGAAAAATAAGATGACAGTATGCGTGCGCAACAACATTGCCAAGAGCGGTTTGGATTTACTGCAGGGCGCCGGGTATAAACTGGTAGATGATTTTGATAAATGCCATGCCGTGTTGCTGCGTAGTTACAAATTGGCAGATACCGAGGTGCCGGATACCTGTCTGGCTGTGGCGCGTGCCGGGGTGGGGGTTAATAATGTCCCCGTGGAGCAGCTTGCCAGGCGCGGGATTCCGGTATTCAATACCCCCGGGGCAAATGCAAATTCGGTCAAGGAGCTGGTTATTGCCGGCATGCTTCTGGCATCGCGGCCCATTGCCGCTGCCCTCGATTGGATGAAAGAGCAGGAAAGCAAAGAGAGCAGCGATATCCATGAGCGTGTCGAGAAAGAGAAGAAGCGCTTTGCAGGTTCGGAGATATTGGGGAAGAAGCTGGGCGTCATCGGACTAGGCGCTATTGGTGTACAGGTTGCGAATGCCGCGGTGTCGCTGGGGATGCAGGTGGCGGGATATGATCCGTTCATCACCGTGCACTCAGCGTGGGGGCTGTCGCGTGCAATACAAAAAATGGAGAGCCTGGAGCGCCTGTGTGCAGAGTCAGATTACCTGACCTTGCATGTACCGCTCACCGAACGGACGCAGGGGATGATTAACGAGCAGGTGCTTCGCCACACAAAACCCGGCGGGGCGGTGCTGCTGAATCTGGCCCGCGGGGAATTGGTAGAGCGGGCGGCACTTAAGAAGGCCCTGGGTAACGGCAAGCTTCGCCGGTACATCAGCGACTTTCCCAACAGTGAGCTGCTCGGCAGCCCGGGGGTGCTGTTTATGCCGCACCTCGGGGCCTCGACCGCCGAGGCAGAGGAGAACTGTGCGCGCATGGCTGCCCATCAGCTCATTGGGTTCCTGCAGCGCGGGAACATAGTCAACTCGGTTAATTTTCCCCTCTGTAATGTCGAACAGCGCGCCGCGGCCTCGTCCGCCGTGCCCTCGCGGATTACCGTGACCAACCTCAATGTCCCTAATATTGTCGGGCAGATATCTGCTATCCTGGCCCGCGAAAAGCTGAATATTCTGGATTTCACCAACCGGCACCGCGGGGATATTGCCTATAATATCATCGACACCGATGCGCCGCCGTCGGCGGAGTCGCTGCAGCAGATAGAGGCTATCGATGGGATTATCTCTACCCGTAGTATCGACCTGTCGGCTCTATGACGGGGTGCGGTGCAGCGCGGGTGAGCGAGCGGGGAGGTTGCCTGCTGTATGAGTAAAAGCTCCAAACCCTACCGGTGTACCAAGTGCGGGACCGTATCCGATAAATGGATGGGCAGCTGCCCGAATTGCAGCAGCTGGAATACCCTGGAAGAGATGTCCGACTTTGAGGTGCGCACCGCCGCCAGCTCAGAGCGGAAAGGACGCGGGAAAGCGAGCGGCGCTGGTGCCCCTGGGGGCGGGGCCCGCCGGGGGGGCGAGCAGGCGCGTCCGCAGGCGGTCAACGATATTGCGGTTACCCCGCACCCCCGGGTACGGACAACCATCGACGAATTTGACCGCGTATTGGGCGGCGGGATCTGCCCGGGGATGATTATACTGATCGGCGGCGAACCTGGTATTGGAAAATCGACACTGCTGATGCAGCTGGCAGGCGTGATGGCTGGCCGCACCGCCTCTGCTTCTGACGCAGAAAATCCCGCACCGATCGCCTCCGGGACCACCCTCTACGTCAGCACCGAAGAGAACGCCGCGCAGCTCAAACTCCGTGCCCGCCGTCTCGGGTACGCCGATAGTAATTTCCAAATACTATGCACCATGGACCTTGCAACCGTCATCGCGGGCGTGGTTGCCAGCAAACCGGCGTTTCTCATGATCGACTCCATCCAGATGATGCGCAGCACCGACTCCGACACCCCCGGGGGGAGTAACGCCCAACTGCGCCTGTGCTGCCAGGAGCTCATCGACGTCTGCCACGGGTACGGGATCACCCTGTTTCTCGTGGCGCACGTCACCAAAGAGGGGGTCATCGCCGGGCCCAAGCTCATCGAGCACCTGGTGGATACCGTGCTCTACTTTGAGGAGGAGTTTGACGAGGTCCGCTACCTGCGCGGCACCAAAAACCGCTTCGGGGCACTCAACGAAATCGGTATATTTGAAATCGGCGAAACCGGGTTGACGGCAATCACCGACCCCCACAACCTGTTTATCACCGACACCGGCACCGCAGCCCCCCGTCACCCCGGGGTGGCCACCGCCGCCGTCCGCGAGGGCTCCCGGGTCCTGATGGTCGAGGTGCAGGCACTCACCACCCGCGCGGGCAGCGGGTTTTCCCGCGTCTACTCCGACCGCATTGACCCGCGCAGTATATCCCGCATAGCCGCAGTCCTGGAGCGCCACGCCGGCATCTCCCTGTACGACCAGGATATTTACATTAACATCGCCGGCGGCATCCGCATCCGCGATGTCGGCATTGAGCTGGCCATCGCGCACGCCATATTCTCGGCAAAAGAAAAAACCCCCCTGCCGCGTACCCTGGTCTCAATTGGAGAGATCAGTCTCTCGGGAGAGATCAAGGCGGTAAAACAACTGGAACGCCGCATAAAAGGCGCCGCCGACCTGGGGTACACCACCTGCGTGGGACCCGCACACGCTCCAAAGAGCGAAGACAGCGGCCCTCAACAACAGAAACGCACCGCGGCGTCGTGGCACCACTGCCAAACCGTCGCGGCCTCGATAGATTACATCCGCTCAATCAGCAGCGGCAGCAGCAAAAAGAATACCTAAATATCGCGCTCACGCGCCCGCACAATCAACGCAACACCGAGGAGCAGCAGCACCAACGCATCGCCCAACGCAAAAATCAGCGGATCCAACCGCACAAACAGCCCGGCATCCAACAGGAAGCGCAGTATAAAGCGCGTGTACCCCACAAACACCGCCAGCACCACCAGCATCCACGCACCCTCGCGCCGCCGTGCCCACACCATAACCGCAGATACCGCCGCAAACAGCCCGACCGTCAATTTAATTACGTGAATTATTAATGGATTATCCATGGTTTGACACTACCATATTTCACCCAAATAGACAAGCAGAGCCCTCGCGCCTCTGTCAAAGAGGGATGCTCCCGCGCCAAAGAGCAAGAGCACCCCGGGGGGGTCCCGGGGTGCACTTTCTCCCGGCGCGGGGCCCTCTGTGACTACTGTCCGGGTATTACCGTACCGTTGGCACCGCAGACAATGATCGACACAGCGCTCTGAAACAGCGAGCAATAGTCAGTTCCGTTGTCGGCGCCGTCGTAGTCGGCATACCGAAGCACCGGAGCAGACGCACTGTCACCGAAATTCCAGGCATTCTGACTACCGGTATACGAATTCCAATCGGTCCAACTCCCCCCGGCTCCCGTACAAGCGCCTCGGGTAGTGTGCGTTATAACACTGCACGACCCGGCATTATCACTGGTCAGGTCATTGGGGGTTGCGACACCCGCTGGTGTCGTTGACGATACTGGGATCATTCCTGTCGCGGCCCCAAACCCGTAACTGGCGCTAACCGCCACTCCGCTTACCGCTACCCCAACAAGATCTGCACCGACATCATTCGTATCCGGCCCGGCAGCAACCGTAGCGGTAGAGTAATTTGCAGTTATCTCCCCTGAGCGTGCCCATCCCACCAGTCCGCCGGCAAAATCCGCCGTCCCCGCGCCGCCGTTAACAGTACCGCCCGAATAGTTGGCAAAAATCTGCGGGGGTACTACCTTGGAGTTAACCACAAAGGGCTGCAAGAGTCCTACCAACCCGCCGATACGGTCTGTATTGGCACCAGCATCTATTGTAGTGTTGGTGTAATTTGCAACCACCACTCCGCCCTCTATCGAACCGATGAGCCCGCCCAGGAAATCCTGACCCGACCCGCCCGTAATGGCAGTGGTGGAAGAGTTGGCCGCAATCGTACTGTTTTCCATGGTACCGGCGATGCCGCCCACGCGGGTAGTTGACGCAGTAGCCCCAGCGGCGGTAAACGTTCCGTCAACCGAAACATTGACAATCACCCCGCCCGTCTGGTTCCCGACGATACCGCCGATAAAACCCTCAGTTGACCCCGAGTAACGCACCAGCGCCGATGTCATTTTAAGATTGTACACAGACCCGCTGTCAACGACAGCAAACAGCCCCAGTGCGGCTTCACTCCCGGTATCTATAGCCAGATTATCAATAGTGTACCCATTGCCTTCAAAAATTGCCGAAAATTCCTGACCCGTTGTCCCGGCCTCCCCGATTGCATCCCACCCGGCACCGCCGTTGTAATACTGGTCGTTGGTATCCAAGGCAAACACCCCCGGGGTGGTTTCCGTCCACGCGTCCCCGTCCCCGTCGGTATCAAAATCAAGATTTCCCAGCAATTCATACCCGCACAGAAAAACGCCGTCGCCATCCGAATCTGTCGGACAGTATGCAGTCGCCGCACCCGGTCCCCCAGCGGTTGACCCGCCGTTATCCCCGGTATCGTCTGCTTCATCGTCGTAACTGGTACCGGCCAGGTTGTAACGGATATTATCCAAATCTGCCAGTACAAAAATATCTATCAACCCATTATTGTTGGAATCAACATCAGTGATACACCGCGACCCCGACATTCCCGCCGTGCCGACCAGAAACCCGTTAGTGCACGACATGCACCCATAGTCCTGCCCAAGCACCGGTGTCCCCGGGAGCGCCACCCCGTTTTCGCATGCATAGACATGCCTGATGCACCCAGTACCTTCGCCCCCCGATGGCCCGTCGAGCCGATACCCCACATCACAGCTCACGCACTTGACCGGCCCGGTGGTAGATTGCAAACGCCCAACCGCCGTGCCGTTCTCACAGCTATATATTATATCCTCCGTCGTCCGCGCCGCTCCGCCTATCACGCATCCCGCCAATACCAGCGACGCACCCAGCAGTAATCCAACTGCACTATATTTTAGTTTCATACACACCTCCAAGGAAAAAACCTTTCATACCTATAGTATAGTAAATTTTCCAAAATTTTGCTAACAAAGAAAGGAGGGGGCTGCCAGCCCCATGCCCGGATACAAAAACTATTTCACCAGTTGATACCCAATATTCTTAATACATTATTTATTGTTCCGTTAGGAGGGGGCTGCCAGCCCCCTCGCTGCATAATTTTTTAACGCCCATTTTTAACGGGCTCACTAACGCTCGCCCTAAATGGGCTAAAATTATTCCGCTACCCCCGGTCGCAGTTGTAAAGATATTAAGTCCCTAACAAAACAGCAAAGCGTAATGCGCCGTCACCACGGCGCCAACAAACAGACGCTACCCCCGGTCGCAGTTGTAAAGCGCACACCGCCCACGCGGGATTTATAGCGTCTCAGTTATAGTTTGAACAAAGCGCAAATAATCTTTCCGGGGCGCGCAGAACGGGAGAACGGTAGGAGCGGTGCGATTGGGGTTGATGAGGATGTTTTTTTCGAGCAAGGCATCAAAGAGGCGGGTGTACTGCGGAGCCGCGAGAGAGGAGATGAGGTAATTGCCGATGCACTCCCACACCCCCGCGGGAAGCCCCGGCAGCGGAGACCCCGCCCCCGGGGGCAGGGAGGTGTAATCGCTGCGGTTGGCGTGCACGATGGTTTGCGACGAGGGTGCGGCGAGGATGCGGAGTGCGGCGAGCATAGCGCGGAGCATCGCCCCAGACACCAGGGCGGTGTGATCTGCCAGGACGCGGGAGATACCGGGGACAAGAGACGCTGGTGCGCCCCCGTCACCGGTGCGCTGCAGGAGAAGCTGCGGGGCGTTGTCGATCGGAAGGGGCAGGAGCGGCAGGAGAAGATGATAGGACGCGGGGGGTGCTGCGGCGGAGCCCATCAGGGGGCGGGAGATGCCGACAGTCAGGGGTGCGGACGCCGCCCCCGCCGCCCCCGCCGCCCCCGCCCCCGCGGGTGCAGCAGGCGCGGGAAAGAGAGGATCGTGCCACACAAGAGGCACAGAGTCGGCGCGGGCCGCCGCACTAGTTACGGCAGCGATGGCAGCAGAGAGGGACGGGTAGAGGTAGGCCACGGGATAGTCGGGATACAGGGCGCGGGCCTGGCGGACCATGTGCCGGTAATGGGGCGAGGGCAGGGCGGTCAGGTGCCCCTGGTCGACCAGGCGCTTGAAGTCGCGGGCCAGGGGATGGGGTTTGTGCCCATACACTGCCCGCCCGTTGCCAAGGTACATGTCGAATATTTTGCGGCCGTCGTGGGTGTACAGGTACCACTGCGACGCACGGCGGATTGCCGGGAGCTTGTCCCGGAGGGTGCGGTCGGCGGCACGTTGGTCGGTCAGGTATTGGAGCGGGGTGTCTTTCACGTCAGTCGGACGCCACCCGGTCCAGTGCGGCGTATTTTTCGATGAACTTAGCCACGCGCCCGCTCTGGAAGCGGACAGAGATAACAGAGTACTCGCCTTCCTCGGCCTGTTTTATGATCTCCCCGATCCCGTAGTCGTCGTGCGAGACCGTGTCCCCGAGGGTAAAGCCGTCGGGATTGCGGAGGTGCCGGCGCGGCTGTGCGGTTTCGCGGTTGGAGTCGGTGGCAAAGGCAGGGTCGTACTGATTGACCGCGCGGGACTGCTGCGAGTAGGAGTCTGATTCGCCTCCGGGAACAGCGCTGCGGGATTGCCCGTGGTTGCGCGCGGCGGCTCCAGCATCGGAGTGATCGTAGTACTCCTGCTGCTCTACGGAAATGTAGCGCTCCTCCTGCAGGTTATTCAGGAAACGCGAGGGCACGTTTTCGATCATTTTCCCGTGCATGTGCCGGTAGCGGTAGGTAGAGAGAAAGAGCGCGCGCTTTGCCCGGGTAATGGCTACATACATCAATCTCCGTTCCTCTTCTATTTTTTCCTGATCGAGGCCTTCGCTGTGCGGCATCAGTCCATCCTGGAGCCCGGTAACAAAGACCCGCTCGTACTCCAGCCCCTTGGTGTTGTGCATGGTTATCAGGGTAACCTTATTATTCTCTTCCGAACGGTCCACCGCACTCTCCAGTTCGATGCGCTGCAACAGCCCAACCAACCCGGTGTAGGTGGCGGGAAAGACACTGGCGGCATTACTGAGCTCGTTAATGTTTTGTACCTTGGTGGTGCCGTTTAGCTGATCGCTCTCCTGGTAGAAGGTGCGGAGATTAGATGCATCTGCAATGTGATTGACAATCCCCCCGAGGGACGCGGTGACGTTCTGGGCATCCGGGGGGGACGAGAGCGGCGGCGGTGTGCTGCCGTCCAGCGGCGCATCTGCCGCCGGCATATCGGCAATTCTCTCGCTCCCCTCTGTCCCGGCATCCAGGGCCGCCTGGTTGACGGCAAGTATTTTCAGACAGTGGTCGATGATCGAAGCGAGCAGCCGGCACCCCTCCCGTACCCGGGCATTCATGGTTCCCGGCGGGTCCTGGAAGAGCGCATGCAGGTTCCCCCCGTGGTGCAGCTTAGCGGTCTCGATAATTTTCTCTTCGCTCGCCGCGCCAATCCCGCGCGCCGGCTTGTTGATTATGCGCCGCAGCGATATCTCGTCGCGGTCGTTGGCAATCAGCTTCAGGAACGCAACAATGTCCTTGACCTCCTCGCGCTCGTAAAACCGCAGCGACCCGACGATCTGGTAGGGGATTGCGTGGCGGAGCAGCTCGCTCTCAAATATGCGCGACTGTGCGTTGATGCGATAGAGGATAGCCGTGGGGGTTTGGCGCCAATCGTCACGGATCCGCGCAACGATGCCCCGCGCCTCCCGGTAGTCGCTCTCATAGTAGGTCAACAAGGGAAGCATCCCGTCCCCGAGGGCCGTCCACAGGCGCTTGGATTGGCGCTTGCGGTTCTGGTTGACGATGTAGCTGGCCAGGGTGAGTATGTGCCCGGTAGAGCGGTAGTTTTGTTCCAGGTGCATCACGGCGGAGTTGGCGTAGCGGTCGGGGAAATTAACAATGTGCTCGACCTCGGCGCCGCGGAACCCGTATATCGACTGGTCGTCGTCCCCGACCGCACACAGGTACATTGAGGGATGGAACAACCGTGATACCAACAGGGATTGGGCGCGGTTGGTATCCTGGTATTCGTCAATCAGCAACACCGAGATGCGTTCGCGCTCATCACTCAGGAGCTGCGCGTGCTTGCTGATCAGCTGCAGGGGCAGGAGAATCAGATCCCCGAAGTCGACATTACCAATTTCGCGCAGCCGCTCCTGGTAGCGGCGGTAGTACTCTGAAAAAATAGGATCGGTGCTGATAGAGGTCAGGTCGTCGCCGGGCATCAGGGCGTAGTTCTTGGCGCGGGATATTTTCTTGAACACTCCGCGGAGCGCCCGCTTCTCGTCATGCGGGTAGAGGGTGCGGAGCAGCGCTACACTGTCACTGTCATCGTAAATAGAGAAGTTGGGCGAAAGATTGGCCGCCTCGGTGTTGCGCCGTAAAAACGCCGCCCCATAGGAGTGAAACGTACTGAGCCGCGTAAACTGCGCCTGCTCGGAGAGCTCCCGGGTGCGCCCGCGCATCTCCTGGGCGGCCTTGTTGGTAAAGGTAACCGCCAGAATTTTGTGCGCCGGACAGCGCCCGCTCTCAATGATATGTGCAATCTTATGGGTAATAACCCGGGTCTTCCCCGACCCCGCACCGGCCAGTATCAGGAGCGGCGGTCCAAAGTGAGTGACCGCCTGCTTCTGGACATCATTCAGACCATCCAGCAGGCGGGGGGGCGGCGAGAGTGAGGTGTTATCCGGTGATAGTTCGCGGTCCACCGCTAATACAGCGGAGCAAGACGTATAACGGCATTCCCGTCGCCATCCTCTCCTTTTTCAACGACAATTGTCTGCACCTGCCCGGCCTCTCCAAGTTCTATCGGCTGCCCTGCGATTTGCAGGTTCGTTGCACCCGCGTTGGTAGTCCACACCCGCAAGCTGTTGTCGGCACGTACCGACACGGTCTGCCCGGGCGAATACAGCTGCGCCACCGGGTCACCCGCTCCGTCAATTTGATATTGCAGGTAGACCGTAGAGGTAAAGGTAATCTGCGCGGATATCGGGGTATTACCTGGAAACCCACCGCCCCCCAGGGGTACCGGGGAACGGCGCCGCGATGCGATCAATGTCTCCCCGTAGAGCTGCACGTATTCGGCCGATCCCTCTTCGGCAAACCCCGTCGCTGTCTCGGATTCCGTTGCGTCAGCGGATTGCGCTGCTGCCGCCGTTCCGTTGCCGCGGCTGTTAATCTCGGTAACCCGAATCAGCGCCCGCGGGGGCGTGCTATCTCTGAATATTTCACGCACCAGCACGGTAATATCCGCCGATCCGTCAAAGTTCAGGTCGTATTCGCTCGCCTCACCCAACCGCACCCGGCTCGGTTCGGTATCAACCACCAGGGCCAGGGTCCGTCTGATTTTCCCAACGCTCAAGACGTGCTGGCTCTCTGTCCCGGCAGCAGTTTTTACATCAACCGCTATGGTATCACCATCCGATAATTGCCGCTCCAGGTACCCATCGCGCAGCACATACCGGTTGCCCGCAGATTGCTCCGCAGCCCGCCGCTGCGCCCGCCTGCTCTCGCCGCCTATTGTCCGGTTTGCAAACAGCCGCTCCAACAACGGCACCTGCTCGCCCGCACCGCTCCCCCCCGCGCCTGGTGCACCGGAGCCAATACCAATACTGATCCCCACAACCACCAACGCGATGGTCGCAACCCCCAGGAGCGACAAAACAACAACAGGCCACACCTTCCGCCGCTTGTGCGTCAGGAGCTCTTGTATCGGGGTCGGCTGCTCCTGCACCTTCAGGTACCGGTACCGCTCCACCACCTGCTGCCCATCCAGGGACAGGTAATTGGCATACGTCCGCAAAAACCCAATCAGATATGTTTCGCTGTCAAATTCTTCAAACCGGTCCTCTTCCAGGGCCTCAAGGAAGCGCGCAGAGATATGCGTCTCGTTTGCAACCTGGGCAATACTGATTTTATGTGTCTCGCGTGTCAGCCGAAGCAGTGCGCCTATGGAATCGCTTTCCATCTCTATCTCCTATGTGTTAGCGGTCAAACAGAAAATCGGTATACAGGTTGGCAGACGCCGGCGGATCGTAATCAAACCGCGCTGCCGGTATACCCTGGTTGATCTGAATATTAGTAAAATCAAATTGTATAACCGCGTCCCGCGCAGTAATGCCCGATATACGGCGAATATACCCGTCACTGTTTACGGCAATAACCAGCTCGCGAAAGTGCTCCCGCGTAGACCCCCAGGTTAGCTTCAGATGCACCGCCGTCTCGTTGGTACCCTCAATCCGCACGGGCTCGGGCGATGTCAGGTACGAGGCCTCGTAGTTCGCTTGCAGGAGCAGCAGCCCCTCGTCACTCGCCAACCCCGCCGCGCTGCCTTCACCGCGCCGCACCGCCTGCTGGAGCACCACATTCTGATCGGGCAAATAGATCCACAAATCCCGCCCATCCGATATCAGCTCCTGCTCCTCGGGCTGGGTAAAATCGATACGTATTTTATTCGGACGCTGGTACGACAGCCGCCCCTCTTCGACGCCGCTCTCGCGGGTAATGGTTATATCTGCAATGTAATCGTCAATACCCCCGTAGACATCAGCAACCGCCGCCAGGTAATCGTCGGCAGTAGCAATACCCTCCTGACCTTGCCCCGACGCCGCACCGCAAACCGCCGCGAGCAGGACAACTGCGCCAATTACCACTCTATTCATAGGTGTAGTGTAGAGTATTTATTGGTCTCTGTCAAGACTGCTCTCTCAGTTGATTTTTTAAGAGGGGGGCGCTGCCCCCCTCGCTGCAGCCAGCGTGCCGCGCGCAGGGGCGCACGGCACCAGACGGCTACCCCGCGCCGCGGCGCGGGGCACGGGCTCACTCCCGCTCGCCCGCCGCCGTCTTCGCTGTCTTCCGCTACCCCCCGTCTCTTCTGTAAAGATATTAAGTCATAAGGGCGGCAACAATGCCGAATGCGCCGCTTAGCGGCGCCAACAAGCAGACGCTACCCCCCGTCGCTTCTGTGAACCTTGCACTGCTCACGCGCCAGCAAGGCATAATACGTCATCATAAAAAGAGAAGCACTATATAATCCTGGTATAGAATCTGGAACAGATCCAAATGAGCTTGAATTGTGCAGCAGTGCTAGAATAAATAGTACCGTAAGGCGGTTTCTGCTATTTCTTTCATTACATGATACATATCGTCTACTGTCCACTGGTTAGACTGATAATACATTGACACTGGAGCGTAGTGATTGTTATCGCTGTTGCCGTCTTTTTTGAATACATAGGTTTCATTCAGCTTGTAAAACTCATTTAGCATACTGATTTTTGAAGGAACATAATCTTCGTTTTCATCAAAATCACATCCCGAAAAAAAGCAAACGAACGGCGTTATTTTTTCATGATTAAGCATTGCTCTTATTCCCGTTAAATTTTTCCCTAACCGTTCGACAGCGTTGCCCTGGGATTGTTTCTTTTTTCCTCTTGCTTTCGCTTATCATTCGTACCCTGTCTTTTAACTTCTGCAACAAGAATTATCTTATAGAGGCTTGTATCGTTATAACTTTTTAATACCAGCACGCCGCCGTCTGGTTTAATTGTTCTGTCAAGAAAGCGTGTATCAAATTCATGCCGAATCCCGCTATCTCTAATTACTTTTTGCATATCTTTAAAAGATATAGAATGGTCAAACTGAATATAGTACTCGCCTTTTTCCAGCTGTTCTGCAAAACGTTCGTATAAATAATCTTTTACTTTACCCTGCGCAAGGTAAATTATTTTATCGTCCTGTTTTGATTTCGTATTTTTCGGTTTATGCTGATTAGTATTTGTTCTGAGTTGTTCAGACGTTGCCATTGTAAAAATAATGCCCCTTCATTCCATAGATATTAAATACTAACACCTCGCTATGAAAAAGTATGCCCTCGAACAAGTTTTTAGGTAGTGATATTATACTTGTAATATCAGGGTATGTACCGTCAATAAATTTTTTCCACCTTTTACTGTCTACTGTTTGATTTAGTCTGAAACCATATGGAGTAAACATCACTATAGGAACGTCTTTACCAAATAATTCAATAGCTTTCATTAGCCATATTTCAGGGAGTAGAGGTCTGCCCCCGTAGGTTTCTTTTATATATGTTTTGGTTTTTTCATCAATATTAAAAGGCGGGTTCATTATAATTAAATCTGGAGTAGACAACTCTCCTTTTTTAATCCCTAAATAATTTTTTTCTATAGTTGGTTCAAATCCTTGTTTTTCAATATCTATTCCGATGACATTGTATCCTGCATTTTGGAAAGGCATTAACAAAGAACCTTTACCAACACATGGATCCAGGACACTGCCTGTTTTTATGTATTCTTTCAGTATTGAATACAAAAATCTGCTCGTGCTGCTTGGTGTATAGACTGTGGCTTTCTTTTGATTGGTATAAAAGTTATTTCTATCTACTCTGTACATTAGTTCCCTCTCCCTTACACAATTTCGCGCATGCTTTAAAGCATTATGCTTGTATCGTAATATCTGTTGCATACCTTGTCAAGTGTTTGAACAACAATGTGTCAACTGACAATAGAAATGTCGGGTTTAGCACCATGGGTTACCATGGTGCTATGTATTACAACCCGACCATTACTATATTTGAACCTGACTCCAAACCCGACCGCGCTAGCCATGGGAGCAGTGGCACCCGCCTTTGCGGGTGCCAGACGCGGCGGTCTCACGTGCGGTATGTATGCGTTAACCGGCGCCGCGGCCAGGCTGCGAGCACGGCGGCACAGGCGCACAGGCACGGCCTGGGCGGCTGGGCAGCGCCCGGAAAATAAAACCCAATACCTAGGAATCGACGGAGTATAGTTCGCGGACGCTGTCGATGATCTCCGGTGGTACCATTGTGGATATGTCGGCCCCGAGGCGGACCAGCTCTTTGATGGACGAGGAGCGGAGGACGAAGTACCGGGGGTCGGTGGGCATGAACAGGGTTTCGAGGTCGGGGTAGAGGCCTTTGTTGATCATCGATAGTTGGAATTCGAAGTCGAAGTCCCCGAATGGGCGGACGCCGCGGATGATGATTTTGGCTTTGACCTCGCGGGCGAAGTCGACGATGAGGTGCCCCCAGGGGCGGACCTCGACGGTTGCGTGCGGGGCGGTGAGGCGTTGGATGAGGGCGCAGCGGGTTTCGGCGGGGATGGAGTAGTGCTTCCCGGGGTTATCGGCTACGACGACATACAGGCGGTCGAAGATACCGAGGGCGCGCTGGATGATGTTGACGTGCCCGAGCGTCGGTGGGTCAAACGAGCCGGGGAATATTGCGGCCTGCATAGTAGAGTATAGCATGAAACAGCGGGCGAGGGGGGTCGCTACCGGGTGTTTTGTATGAATTCGCGGGCGTGTTTGAGGATTGCGGGGTAATCGGGGGCGGGGGGGTACCAGGTTGCGGTGGGGAATTGGTGCTCGAAGAAGGTGAGCTGGCGCTTGGCGTAGCGCTTGGTGGCGGTGGTGATGCTGTGCCGGATGGGGTCCAAGGTAGCGGTGGCGGGGGAGTCGGGGTCAGGAGCGAGGGGAGTGCCGGTGTCGTCAAAAAATTGCCGGTACCCGATGCCCCGCATGGGGGGCGCGGCGGCGGGGGTGTACCCGCGTTGGTACAGGGATGCTACCTCGCGGACAAGCCCGGCTGCGAAGAGTGCGTCGGTGCGCGCCTCAATCCCCCGGTAGAGATCGGGACGAGGCGCTGTGAGTCCGATGATGCACGGGTTCCACTGGGGGTCGATGGTGCGGGGCGGGGCGAATTGTGACGGGGGCGTGCCGGTTATTTCGTAAATCTCGAGGGCGCGGAGCAGCCGGGGCGTGTTGGCGGGGTCGATGCGCTGGGCCGAGAGCGGGTCGATGGCGTGCAGGCGCTTGTGGAGTGCCGCAGCCCCGCCGCCCTGCTCGGGAGGTGCGTTGAGCTGCTCCTGCAGGGTTTTGCGTACGCGCGGATCCGGAGGCGGTGTGCGGGGCATCCCGCACAGCAGCCGGAGCAGGAAGTACCCGGTGCCGGTGCACAGCAGCGGGACGGCGCCGCGGGAGGTAATGTCCTTGATGACGGTGCCGGCGTCGGTGACAAAGTCGGCGACACTGTACGGTCCGCCGAGGGGGTCGCGGGTATCAATGAGATGGTAGGGGTAGGTTTTGCGCTCCACGGGGCTCGGTTTATTGGTGCCGATGTCGAAATGGCGGTAGACCTGTTGGGAGTCTACGGCGATGATCTCTATCGGTACAGGGCTATCGGCACAGAGGCGATGGGCCGCGGCGGTTTTCCCGACGCTAGTGGGCCCGATGATACAAAGAAGAGGAGTCGGGTCAATCGACATTGAGGCGGTAGATCACCTCGTTGCCCAGTACTTCTGATATTGCATCACTGACCGGTTTCTGGATGCCGCTGCTGGGCACATTTTCTTTCAACTGAGCCAGCTGGTTGGCGCGCTCAATCATTGCCTGCGTTACTTCGTACGCATTGCGTTTTTCGTTATGTAATAAATCCATTGGTATTGACATGCTAGTATCCTATCATGATGTATCGGCAATGTCAAACGCTTTCCGGTACTCTGGAATGGAAATCATCGGCGGGCGTTCAATCTCTTCGATGACGGTAGATTGCAGTTCGTATTTCTGCTGCTGTATTTTGAATTGCTGTATCTCGCGCTCAAGTTCGTGGTTGGCAGTGAGGAGCCCGAGCTTCTGGGCGCGGCGGAAAAAGGTCTGCATGATGCCGAACGCCATACGCCCGAGGCTGGCAATTTGCTGATTGCGGTGGACGCGGCGGTCCAGGTCGGTTTGGGCAAACGCGCTCATTCCCCAGCGGTGATAGGTATCGATAAGGTGCGCGGTCTCTACCCCGTACCCGATGGGGAACGGTATCTGTTCCAGAACCTCGCGCCGTACGGCATACTCGCCCGAGAGCGGCTGAATAATTGCGGTCAGCTCGGGGAAGTAGAGCGAGAACAGCGGGCGCGTCAATATCTCGGTTACCCGCCCGCCCCCGCTGTTGCGGATGATCTGCGGCGATATTGCCAGCGGGCGGTCGTAAAAGGCCTTGACGTACTTAATTTCCGGCGAAGCGAGCAGCGGCCCGATGAGCCCATAGACAAACCGGGGATGGATGTTTTTGATGTCAGCATCAATGTAGACGATGATGTCGCCCGTCAGTTGATAGATGGCCTTCCATAGGTTCTCGCCTTTCCCGCGCCGCGGTTCCAGGGTCGGGAGGATGTCCGTCGCCAGGTAGGTATCCGCACCGAAAGATTTGGCAATTTCCAGGGTGCGGTCTTCGGACCCGGAGTCAATAACCGCCAGCTCATCGATGAGCGGATAGCGGTCCATGAGCTCGGACTTCAGCAGCACGATGACCTTGCCGATTGTCTGATCCTCGTTGAGGGTGGGGATGCACAGCGATATGCGCAGTTTTTGCTTCTGTTTTTGCTCTACCAACGCAGAGAGGTTGCTGAATTGCGAGTGATGGAAGGTGTGTTTGTCGATCCAGGTGTTAATATTGGCAGCAGTTTTCACGCCGTTCTCTTTCGCTGCGCCCGCGGCGCTCTTCCCTGCGCTGCTGTTAGACATCGCTGTCACACTCCCCGCTATCGATAGCCAGCAACAGAGCCAGGAGCTGCGACACCCCGGTGGGTATGGGCTGCAGGGCCAGCTGCTCGTTGGGCAAATTGCTGTTGGTGCTCTCACTGATCCCAATAGTTATAGCCGGAATCCCCCGGTCAATACACGCAGAGAGCTCCGAGGTACTCGGGACAAAGTTCGCCTCGCACCCCAGCTCGGTCAATATCCGCTTCCCCGTGGTCACCAGAGGGTGGGAAAACGGCAGCCCGCCCGGCGAGCGCCGCGCAATAACCCGCAGGGAAATGTTCGCGCTCCCCCGCGACCCCACTTCCTGGCATATCTCCTCTATCTGGGTCGCCACCCTATCCACCAGGGTATCCTCTTCGCTGCGGATCTCAAAGCGCAGCTTGCCGGTTGCCGGGATCCAGTTAAACGAACGCCCGCAGCGCAGCGCATTCAGCACAACGGTAGTCTGCGGGCGCGACGGCAGGGGCAGCTCCAATATCCGGTTAACAATATTATTCAAATGAACAATGGCATTTGGGACATTATCCCGCCGCCAGTCAAACACACCCTCTTCCATCTCATAATTAACCTCACCGCGGAGCATCCCAATGGACTCAACACTCAACCGCCCCAACCGCAAGCCCTCAACAAAGATGGCATTATCGATAGGAATATCCGAATTCTCCAAAAACCCCCGGATGCCGGCGATGTTCCCGCCCCCGAGGCTATGCGCGGTCCCCATGAGAATAATATTAGCACGCAGCCGAATCCCCAGGTTCTCCAGGAGCGACGGCAGCGTCGCCACCACCGCCACGCCCAAACTATTATCCCCAACGCCGACCCCGCTTACCGATTCGCTATCGATATTAACCGTGTGGTCTACTTCTTCGGAAAAATTAGTATCCAAGTGCGCCGCAATCAAAATATTCCGAGCCCGCTTGCTGCCGTTTTCGCCATCGCTGCCAATACCGGCCCCCGTACCCTGGGCGGTCTCCCCGCTCCCCAGCATTATCCCGAAAGCATTCCCGATGTCATCGGTCGAACAGTTATGCAGGTGCTGCTGGCTGAGCCGCTCCGCAAAAAAATTAGCCCGCCGCTTCTCCCCGTACGTCGGTGCGGGTATCTCGGAAAACAGCAGCAGGTTGGACAGCAGCAGGTTCCGATGCTGCGCAATCTCTTTACTCAATTCCCGCGCCCGCTTCACCCCACTGGTACCCATACTCGTATTATAGTGGATTATCCGAAAATAGTATAGCCAAAGAAGTTGGGCGCTGCCCAGGCGCCCAGGCGGTGCCTGCGCCCCTGTGCCGCCGTGCTCAGGGCTCGGCCGCGGCGCGGGTTCACGCATTAATACGCACTGTGAGATTGCCGCGTCTGGCGGGCGCAAACGCGCCCGCCACCCTTCACATGGCTAGCGCGCGGTATTTGTAACGTGTGTTGGGAATAGTGGGGCTGGCTTGTGAGTGAATCCACACCCTTTTATAAAAACACTTGACCCCGCATGTGAAAAAAATATATACTGCCGGTATGAGTAATATACGAAGTTTTGTTGCGGCACTAGTGCTGCTTGCCGTATTGTGCGGCGGATTGATTTTAACTGGATGCGTGGGACCGGCAGGACCTGCGGGGCCAGCGGGACCGGCAGGACCAACAGGGGCGGGGGGACCAACGGGAGACACAGGTCCGGCGGGACCAACGGGAGACACCGGGCCGGCAGGGCCGCCGGGAAGAATCTCCACCGGTAGTGTGTGGACGACACAAGTGCGCAATGTAGGTGGCAACCAGATATCTGCCGTCCACTACGCCAATTATTTATGGGTAGCGGTTGGCAGAGGCGGAGACATAACCACCAGCACAAACGGCACCACATGGACGGCACGGACAAGCAATGTGAGCAGCGCGCTCCTCCAAGATGTCCATTATGCCAATAATTTATGGGTAGCAGTAGGGAGCGGTGGAGACATAACCACCAGCCCAAACGGCACCACATGGACGGCACAGACAAGCAATGTGAGCAGCGCGCTCCGAGATGTCCATTATGCCAATAATCTATGGGTAGCAGTAGGGAGCGGTGGAGACATAACCACTAGCCCAAACGGCACCACATGGACGGCACGGACAAGCAATGTGACTCGTAACCTAAACGCCGTCCACTATGCAACAGACGAGAACGGCAATAATGGCCTATGGATTACAATTGGTGTCGGCGATGGCTCCAATGGAACCATAGTCACCAGCCCAAACGGCACCACATGGACGGCACAGACAAGCAATACCGATGTAAATGGCATATTGGAGAACATCCATTATGCCAATAATTTATGGGTAGCAGTAGGGAGCGGTGGAGACATAACCACCAGCCCAAACGGCACCACATGGACGGCACGGACAAGCAATGTGGGCCAAACGCTTCGAGATGTCCATTATGCCAATAATTTATGGGTAGCAGTAGGGAGCGGTGGAGACATAACCACCAGCCCAAACGGCACCACATGGACGGCACGGACAAGCAATGTGAGCAGTAGGCTAAGGGACATCCATTATGCCAATAATTTATGGGTAGCAGAAGGCGACAGCGGGGACATAACCACCAGCACAAATGGCATCACATGGGCGGCGCAGAAAAGCAATGTAGGTGATGATCTATTCGACATCCACTATGCCAATACTCTATGGATAGCGGTTGGCGGTGAAGTAAATGCTCTTATACCCGAGATGAATATAACAACCATAATAACGGCGCCATAATAACCGCACCGTAACAGCAACGGACACTCGGTTTATCTCTCTCTGCTGCCGCGTGGTGTAGCATCTATGTTGCACGAAAGCGGCGGGGAGTAGGAGGGCGGCGGCGGGGGGGAGTTGGTCGGCAATATGCTATTGTATCTGTACAACCACGGCAAAATAGATGCAGTTGGCAGATGATGATCAAAAGATATTGGGAGATTTTGCAAATCTTGACATGCAAAACAAACGATGGTATACTTGATATATAGAGAAGATGTTTAATATTTTTAAAACTGTTAGTTTGTGCAGCGTCATTATCGACGCGGAGCACAATAGAGAAAAAATCAATTACACAAAATTGATTAAGATTGTCTACCTGTGCGATAGACTTATGTTAAAAGAACATAAGAAATTTATCACAGGAGATAATATGTACTCGCTACCCCTGGGGCCGGTGCCGGAAAAACTATATCAATTAATTTGTGATAATAAACAAACGAAAAAGTATACTAAACTTGGACTTTTTGATGCGAGTCAGGTTATTTGGAATCAGCACTACGAGACGGCTGGATATGAAATAAAAAGAATAAAAACACCTGAAAACAACAAGTTGGGGAAACAGGAGATGACAGTGACGCAATCAGTTATTGAGGCATTTATTCCGTTTGAATGGCATGAACTTGTGGAATATACCCACAAGTATCTTCCAGAATGGGAAAACCCCCGCGGGTCGTCAGTACCGATTCGACCTGAGCAAATATTGGCCGCGCCCGGTTAAAAATGAACCCACCGGAATTTGAAGAAGCAAAAGAAGTAATACATGCAATCAAATGTCCGCATATAAATACACCAATAAAACGGGCGTTTATTTTAGGGATAAGCAAAACTGCTCAAGATCATGAAAATGAATTAAGCAACCCTGATTCTGCTGTTCAAGCAGAGATTGGTAAAAAATACCAGGAAGCATATAAAGAAACAATCATAACGTACTGCTCCGATGAACTGCCGCGCCACCTCCGGCGTAAGATACCTGCTAGAGATATAAACAGGGTTGTAAGTGAAGTCGTGGCAGAGGTAAATAAATTATTTGATGCTCTTGAAAAACGCAAGCGGCCGTAAAACATTTGTGCTAACGGCCTGTGGCAACAGGGCGGAGACATAACCAAACAACTCGCGTAGTGAGTATCTCTCTTTGTCGGTATAATACATCTGCGCTGCACGAAAGCGGCCGGGGGTAGCGTCTGTTTGCTGGCGCCGCCGTTGCGGCGCATTACGCTTTGCTGTTTTTGCTTGTAACTTAATATTCTTACAGTAGCGGCGGGGGGTAGGGGAATAATTTTAGCCCATTTAGGGCGCGCGTTAGTAAGCCCGTTAAAAATGGGCGTTAAAAAATTATGGACCGAGGGGGGCAGCGCCCCCCTCCTGACAAAACATCGAAACAAAAACACATGGCGTTGACGATAGCGCGGTAATGGTGTACCCTATATGTACCGAGCGAGGTAGTATGGGGCAGAGCAAATTGAATAAGAATGAATTTCCGACGGTACTCGGAGAGGATGTTTATTTTAAGGGTAAACTGGATAGTTCCGAAGAGCTGGTCGTGAGCGGCCGGGTGGTTGGGGATGTTGTGGTGCATAATACGCTGTATATTTCGGATAACGCCTCCGTTGAGCGGCGGGTGCAGGCGGATAACTGCAGCATCCAAGGCGCGCGGGTGCAGGCGGATGTGACGATCAAAGAGAACCTTACCCTGCTCCCGGGGGCGGATGTCGAAGGTTCGGTCAGCACCGGGACCCTGCAGGTGGAGAGCGGTGCGCTGTTGAGCGGGACGCTAACCATGGGCAGACCAGGTAAGAGTGGGGGAAAAGGCGCGGGCGAGAGTTCGCGCGGAAACAACGAAGAGAAATCTCCTGCGGGAAACCGCCAGCAGGGGCGCGGTAACAATAGCAGCAGCGGCGGCGGGGCGAAGTGATGAGTTACAGGACAGGTACGGCAAGGCGCGTACTGTTAGCGGCGTGTGTTGTCCTGGTTATGGGCGCGGGGGCGTTGGGTGCACAGACCGAGACGCAATCGTATCAGCTCTTCCAGGAGGCAAGGTACAACGAGGCCATTATTGCCGCGAATGCCGAGATACGGGCCCAGCCCCGGAACCCTGCTTCGCACATTGTACTGGGGTGGATCTACCTGGCTACCGCGCGGTATTCGCAGGCGCTGGAAATCGGGCTGCGCGCGGAAGAGCTGACCAACGGGGGCGATGCCCGGGTGGCGGGTATTTTAGGCGAGGCATACTATTACACCAACGAACCCCTGCGGGCCCTGCCGCACTTGGAAGAGTACGTGGAGCTGGCCCCCAGTGGGGTTGCTATCGGGCGGGTGCATGCCCTGATGGGGGAGATATTTATTGAGTTTGGCGAATATAATCACGCGGAGATTGCCTACGGGGCGGCGGTGCACTTTGACCCGCGGGTATCGCGGTGGTGGACCCGATTGGGCGATGTGCGCGAGCAGCTGGGGTGGAGCGGGCAGGCAACCGTGGCGTATACCCGGGCCCGGGAAGTTGGCAGCGGTGGCGGCGGCTCGAGTGCGCCGAGCGGTCAATCGGAAAATTAATTCCGGCGTGCGTGCTTGTCCTGCGGCGCTGCGTGCGCTTGCTATTGGGGTTTTTATTGTTTTTGCCCTCCCCGCGGGGGTGCCGGTGCATGCTACTAACTATTTTGAATATTCGCCTGCGGAGAATTCACCTGAGCTTTTCTCTGTGGGCGGTGCGTTTATCGGTATTGACGGCGGGTATGCGGCGCTGTTTACAAACCCCGCGGTCCTGACAACCATTCCCGCTACTTCCAGTTACTACAACCAGACTGCGTGGATGCATAATGAGCTTGAGCACCTGTTCCCGAGTATCGGGGATATCTTTGCCGGGGGGTTGGAAAACAGCACCGCCGATACCGGGATACCGGCTCTGGTGGTTGATAACGGGTTTGGGTTTGGCGGGTCAATAGTTACCGCCTACTATGGTAATAATTTTGCCATCGGGGCGGCGCTGGGGCATGATATCTTCCTGTACGGTACCAACTACCCCGATGCCCTGTATGCGCAGATTACCAATGATATCCGGCTGCTGATTGCGTTTGCCTACCCGATAGAGCTTGGGATTGTGGATATCTCTTTTGGCTTTTCGGTTGAGCCGTTTTACCGCATCCGGACCGAGACTAGTCCTGCCGAAACCCTTGATTTGCTGAATACCTATCTGGGCGGGAGCGGGGGAATTACCAGTGACACCCTGACGGCGAGCAGTTTTTTGCGCGGCGAGAATAGTTTGTACGGTAACGGGGTGGCCGTACATGCGGGGTTACTGGTTGTGATTGCCGATACCTTCTCGTTGGGATTGACGCTTCGTGATATTGGCGACACGCAGATAAGTTACAGCCGCACGACGTTTGCTGATGTTGCCGATGGGCTTGAGCGGCTGTCGCCCCCGCCCGCGGCGCTCCCCGGGGATGATGGGTATATTACCAACAGGGTGTACTCTTTTCCGGCGCGGATCCGCCTGGGGTTTGCCTACCATCCGAGCGTTCCAGACCGGTACCGGGTGCAGCCGCGCGTCGCCATAGAGATAGACGAATCTATTTTGACCTTCCAGACCCTGCCGGATTACAGTATATTCCACTCCCTGCACCTGGGGTTGTCGGTGGTGGTTGATAACTGGTTTGAAGCGCGGTTGGGACTGAACCAGGGCCAGTTGACACTGGGGACTGGGTTTGATTTCGGGATATTTGAGATAGAGACGGCGTGGTTTGGGCGCATCGTGCGGCTCCCGCAGGAGACCACCAGTAGTCACGGGTTGATTCTCAGCATCCACATTGACAGCGAGCGCCGTCAGGACGAAGTCCGTAATATCCGGCGCCCGCGTTGATACGCACCTGTCTAGGGGCGCGCCAGACGGGGAGCGGGCGGTTACAGGGAGTTTACAATTGAGAGCAGTTTCTCAAAAAGCATATCGGGCGCCGGAGAGGCGTCGATTTCTGTCAATCGGTCGCTGGTGCGGTAGTATGCGATGAGCGGCTCGGTTTGCGATGCGTAGACCTGTAATCGGTTGCGGATGGCCTCTTCCTGGTCGTCGGGACGCTGTACCAGGTCTTCGTTTGTTTCATCGTCCTTACCGGGGGATTTGGGGGGATTGAATTTTACGTGGTAGACCCGTCCCGACCCGGGATGGACGCGCCGCCCGCTCAGGCGTTCAATAATTGACTGGTTATCCAGGGACAGGAGGATCGATGTGCGGACCTCAATGATGCGGTCCAGGGCCTGGGCTTGTGCGACGGTACGGGGAAATCCATCGAGGATTGCTCCCGAGACTGAGGTTACGTCGTTCTCCTGGAGGCGTGCTGCGATAATTTTTATGGTAAGTTCATCGGGTACCAGTTCGCCTTTATCCAAAATAGCCGTCACCTGTTTGCCGAGTTCGGTTTTATTGCGAATGTTCTCGCGGAAAATATCTCCAGTAGAAATATGCGGTAGATTTGTTGCGGCCGATAGCTTAACCGCTACCGTCCCCTTGCCCACACCCGGGGCGCCTAATAATATCAAAAACATAACAATTCCTATTATCCAGTTATGTGCATTGGGTGTCAACAGTGAGTGCTCTCTCTGTGTGGATTCAACCACAAGTGCGGCGGGCGGGTTAGTAGCGGATGACGGCGCCTATGGTATCCCCCAGCAACCCGAAGGTTGCCTGCGCCCGCCCGTTTGCTATGCGGGTGGTGGCATTTCCAATCCCAATCTCTGCGGGCTGGCGGAGTCCGGCGTTACCCGCGCCCCATAGGATTGCCCCGGTGATCCATATGATGCTCCCGGTAACAATACCGAAGATCCCAAACCCCGGGTGGGTGATTACCGCCGCCAACCCGATACCGACGGCGAGGGAAAAGCCGTCTATGGTGCCGGAAGAGGAGAAGCCGCTAAAGACCAGAACCACCGGGGCGAACAGGGCGGCGACCGACAGGGTCTGGATGACCATGCCGGAAATAAACAGATCGATACCTATGTTGCGCTGATCAATCATATTGAGATGCGGGAGAACGTTGCCGGGCTGGGCGGCCGCCTGTTCGGGGAAGGCATCGCCGTAGCGCGAGCGCGCACGCTCTTCTTGTTGGGCACTGACCTCCGTGGCGGGTAGTGCCGCGAAAGCGAACAGCGCTGTCAAAAATAGTATGCCGGTTTTAAAGCTCACAATGTCACAATACACTATAGCACAGGCACGCTGCCTCGCTCGCATACGATGGTATGACGAGATAATTCAGAGAGGCGTCCCCGCCCCCTGTTAATCGCTTATACTGCGATGTCGACCAATTCCGCAACGCCTTCGGCAGAACTGGAATCGATTTGATTAACGCGCGCAGCAATATTCTGCTGTACTAAGGCTTCAGACAACTCATTTTGCTCCGTGACAGATGCACGAAGCAATTTTGCCATCTCCAACGAATAGTCACCGCCGCTACAAGATGTACAACCAACTTCCATACCAGAAGTATATCAATACCGAAAAAAAATGCAAGTGCAAATAGCGTGATTGACGAAAAGAATTACTGCGCCGTCAATGCCGGGTGCAGGATATCTGCCAATGCCTTACTCGCACTGCTTACCCGCGTAGTCAGTGATCCGTGCTGCTGGGTATCGCTGAGCGGAGCCCCGTGGGTATCGATGATAACCCGCATGACCATACAGGGGATAGAGTGTTTCTGCAGAATCCTGACGGCCCCGTAGCTCTCCATATCAACCGCCTCGGCCCCCCCGGATGCATTCCGCAGACGGTTACGCTTGCTGTTACTGAGGACCTCGGTATCAGAGGTCAGCAGGGTACCTGTCTGCCGGGGGATGCCGCCGGCTGCGGCGGGAAATATTGCCGATGCCTGATTGGGAATAGAGAGTGTATGCAGATCTTTTTTCCTGCCCCTGCCCATGTACACCACCTCCTGGGGGCAGACGATTGTACCGACGGGCAGGGCACTATCCAGGGCACCGGCGGTTCCCACCACTACCGCCGCCTGCAAGTTATAGAGATTGCGCAGATAATCAATAGTCAAGGTCATAGATTGCTGCCCAATACCTGAGGTGACACAGAGGATCGGCAGTCCCAGGGGTGAGTGCGCTTTTACGTATGTCCTGGTGTCTGCGTTAGTGTCTGAGATTGAGCGCTGCCATATCCGGGGAGCATCCAGGCGCTGGATAAGTGCGGCGAGTTCGCTGTGCAGTGCGGCAATAATAAGTGTCATCGGAATGTTTTTCGCTGATACCAGCTATTTACCTCCACTGCAAGGGAGCGCTGCGCTTCGCCGTGCAGGTAGTTCTCCAGCCACGGGATTATTACCTCGTCGCGCAGCTGCGGCCAATTGGATGGTTTGGCCGGCGATGATAATATACGCTGCATCCCCGGTACGTGTCCCCATAACCATTCATAATAGCGCGGAATGACAAAGGTTGTCACGTCATGATTGCTCGATAACCCGCCTGCAAAGCCAAACAACCCTACCCGTTGGTTGATGCTCTCGCGAATCAGATGCTCCTGGACCTCCGAATCGAGGAGCCAGCGCAAAAACCGCCGTCCCTCGGCGGGGTTACGGCTCCCGCGGGGCAGGGCGCCGTACACGGTATCATCCAGGGGCGTAATGCCTGCCGGGCTGGCCAGGATACGGAAATCAAGCCGCTGCTGTTGCCCGAATTCCAGGGCGGCAAATTCTGTAACACTCATGTAGGCAAAGGCAATCTCACCGTTGAGGACGGCGCGGTGCACCGGCTCGCGGTAGTATTTTTCCGAATAGATATCCCGCCCCCGGGGGTCGGGGTCGTCGGCAATCCATGCCTGGAAATAGTCCAGCGCATTAAAGATGGCCTCCTCTTCCCACACCAGCAAATCATTGCGCCCCTGGGTGTAGGTGGACCCGTAAATGATGGTCCCGAGGTAGAGGAGGGTGCCGTTCCATAGGGGCGAATACCCAATACGCTGGTACTCGTTATCTTCGTATATCGTAAAACCCCCGGCCAGTTCGCGTATCTCTTCCAGGGTGGTGGTGACGGGGTCCTCGAAGACAAACCCGCTCTCCTCGGAGAACACCAGCAGGGGGAGATTGTACCCGAGGGGCAATAACTTACGATTCCGCCCGTTCGTGTCGTTGGACAGCGTGGTGATTATCGACTGCCCCGCACTTTCTGTCTCGCCGCCCCCCCCGCCCCCGCTCGCCTGTGCACCGATATCTGCATCGCCAACGTGCACGCGCCGCAGTTCGCGCAAGCTGGCATTATGGGTCACATGCGAGCCGATGATGACATCCGGGGCGGTGTGCAGCCCGTAATCGGCCAACTGACTGGCAGAGATCTGCTCTACCGATACATTTTCCTGATAGATTAATATCGCATGGGCGTTCGGGACGGTCAGGTTGTAATAATCGACATAGAGCTGGACCTGCGGGTTATCGCTGACGATGTGCAGGGTGTTGTCGCCAAAGAACGAACACCCCCCGATACCCGTTACCAGTGCCCCCGCGGCCACCAGGAGCGCCGCGGCTATGCACAGGTACCACTGCGTGCTATGCTTTCTCGGCGTTCGCATAGAGCGTTTCGAGTACGGTTGGGATCTCCCCGGTGGGTACGGTGGAGTAGGTAAAACGCACATGGGCATCGTCAATGGCAATGACCCCGATCCCCAGTTTCAACAACCGCACCCGCACCGTTTCCGCCGAGCAGCGGTGACAACGAAAGGTCACAAAGTACCCGGAATTAAACGGCAGCACCGTCAGCGCCGGATTAGCTTGCAAACCCTCTAACGCCTCCCGGACCGCCTCATACCGTTTGGTAAGCTGCACCAGGAACGCACGCTTTTGTTCACCGTGCTGCGGGTCCTCGAGGGCACGCAGGATAATCTCCTGTGCCCCGTGGTTACAGTTGGATACCGAACTGCGGATAAGCCCCGCGCATTTTTTATTCACCGCCTCGTAGTGCTCCTCCCGGAGACCGCGTCCCCCGAAGGTCACAAACCCGACCCGAAACCCCCAGGCAAACTCTTCCTTCGTGGCCCCGTCGATCTTTATCCCCAGGATGTTCTCGTGCGCGTCGGCAATGCGGGCAAACAGCGATTCCTGGAGGGACCCTGGGTCCCACTGCAGGCCAAAGTAGGCATCATCGACGATAACCCCCACCCGCGTGCCGGTGTCGGCAATTCCCACCAGGGCCTGCACCAACTGGTCGGTCTCTGCCAGGGACGGCGTGTACCCCGTTGGGTTATTGGGGAAATTAAAGATGCACAGCAGCTTCCCCCCGGGGGCCGTACACTCACGGGCAAGTTTCTCAAACCCCGCCACATTCAGCCCGCCGCCCTTGTCTGCATCGGCGAAGAGCGGGTAATTACGGATAACACCCCCGCGGCGCTGCTCGAGCACCAACCGGTAGTTGCCCCAAAACGGCTTGGCAACAATAACCGTATCCCCAGGGTCAACAAACATCTCGGCGGCAACGGCAAACCCCGCGGTCAGCCCGCAGGTAACCACAGGCAGGGAGATGGTCCCCGCCCCCGTGCCGCCCGCCCCCGCCCCGAGGGATGGGTTTTTCCGATAGAGCTCCTGGGCCCACTTGCGACGCAGCTCCGCGACACCCGTTGTCGGGGCATAGGCGGCATAATCGGCACCGCTCAGGCCGGCAAAGTACCGGGAAACCGCCGGCAGCACCAGCGGGCCGTCGTCGTCCGTAGCGATCCCCTGGGTGGCGTTCACCCGCACTCCAGCGGCCTTGGCCTCGGCGCTCTGCGCCACAATCCCCTTCGGGTAAAAAATATTCCGCCCTAACTCGGACATCAGCGCGTCAATGACCGTCCCGCCCAACGCGCTATTCAATTCCTGCGCTAATTCATGCATACGCCCTCCGTCTCTATCATACCCGATATATTCGCTTTTGTCTTGTACGATGGTGTGGGCGCTCCCCCGCCGGGCACTGCGTACCCGACGGGGTCGGCGTGCCCAGGGCTCGGCCGCCGCGCCGCTGGAATAAGAGATACCAACCCTGGGACCGCGGCGTCTGGCACCCGCAAAGGCGGGTGCCACCCTGGGCATGCCTAGCGCGGGGTATTGGGGGTGCCGAGGCGTTACGGGGTCTGGTTTTGTATATTGTATTACATAGCCCGCGGGTATATACTATATCTACGAGAGGAATATATGCTCATTAAATTTACCGTGGAAAATTGGAAATCATTCCGCGACCCCGCTACGCTCAATATGATAGCCACTGACGATGATAGAGACAAAGAACGATTGGCGAAAATAGAAGAGTACGATATACATGCGTTGCCGGTTGCGGCGATATACGGGGGTAATGCCTCGGGTAAGTCAAATTTTTTCTCGGCTATTGCTTTCGCAAAGCATTTTGTTCTTTCGGTGCCGGGGCTTGGTGCTACTATTCCTATTGACCGTTTTTCTCTTGATCCTGAGTACGCTGGCAATCCTGTAAAATTTATCTTTGACATTTTGATAGATAAAAAAATTTACAATTATACATTTGTGGTAACGCACACGGAAGTAAAAGAAGAGCGGCTAACTGAGATTGGGTCGCATGAAAATGAAGATAAAGTTCTGTATGACCGCTTTGCTGATGATGGTAATATATTTAAGAAAGATCAACGGCTGCAATTTATTCTGGAAGGGACGCGGAAAAATCAGTTATTTCTGACCAATAGTGTTTCTCAAAATCATGATGCGTATAAAGACGTTTATGATTGGTTTAGCCGACTAATATTTATATTTCCAAATACCCGGTTTCCATATTTTAGCGAATTTATCGAAGGAGGTACTTTTCATGATGATTTGAACGAGACGTTAGCCGATCTTGATACTGGAATTAGTAAATTGGGTGGTGAGAATATTCCGTGGAACCAGTTGCCTGTACTAGAAGACGAAAGACAAAGTATATTGGAATACATGGCAGAGCATCCCCATGATCAACATTCTTATTCGCCGCCCTCCCGGCCAAATGATAGATATATTGTATATTTGGAAAACGGAAAACCGCAGGCAAAAAAACTATATACCTATCACCGGGATAACAACGGGAAAGACCAGCGCTTTGAAATAGCAAAAGAGTCGGATGGTACCAGGCGATTGCTTGATATCCTGCCCGGATTGTTGACACTTGCTGTTACAAAAACACCCTTTATATTAATTATCGATGAACTGGACCGCAGGTTGCATTCACGGCTTACACAAAAACTACTGGCAGCTTTTCTTTCTGTGTGTTCTGCAACTACCCGTAAGCAGTTGCTAGTTACCACTCATGACATAATGTCGATAACGAGGTTGCTGTTTCGGACAGATGAAATGTGGAGAACCGAGCGGGATAAAGATGGCGCTAGTGAATTAGTAAGCTTTTCTGAATACGATGGTGCAAATGAGGATGAGGATATCCGCATGAGTTATTACCAGGGGCGAATGGGGGGTATACCTGATATTCAGTATTTAGATTGGCAAACAGCGCAAGAGAACGATGGCAAATAATGAAATCGCAGCATAAAAGACCCTCTGGAGGACGGGGGCGCAGAAAACGCGTGCACGTCTCCGCCGAGGGTAGCAAGACAGAAAAAGAGTATTTTTCCATGATCAACAGAATGGGCAAGCAGGAGGTGTGGGTCGAAATGGTAAAACACAAATCATCCGATCTCGAAGTTGTTCTTGAAATGATGAAAAATCATCTCAAGCATCCAGATAATAAACTGAGAGAACATGACCATGCCTGGTTAGTTGTTGACAAAGACAGTCGGGACGAGAATAAATTTGATTCCTTGCGTAAATGGTGTAAACACCCGCAACATGAACTGGCCATCAGTAATCCTTGCTTTGAATATTGGCTTCTCTTGCACTACAGAGAGCCGCTTCCAGTTCAAGATTGTAATGAATGCATAAATAAATTAAGCAGCGAATATATTCCAAACTACGACAAAGATATACCCGAGGGAGCAGAACAAGAACTATACGAGGGAATACCCGAGGCAATAAGGCGTGCCAGGAAACAAGATAGTTCTCTTGATGAGCCGCGGTCAAAAGCCACCTATACCACAGTCTATAAACTCGTAGAAATCTTAACTGAAACATCCTCTACAGAAAAGACAAAATAACATTACATGGCGCATTGCGCTCCGTTACCGCGTGGGCGACACATGCTTTACAGAGGCGACCGGGGGTAGCGGAAGACAGCGAAGGCGGCGGCGGGCGAGCGGCAGTGAGCCCGTACCCACGCGCGCGTGGGTAGCCGTCTGGTGCCTGCGGAGCAGGCACGCTGGCTGCAGCGAGGGGGCCGGAGGCCCCCCCTTTAATAAAACATTTATATTGACAGGACCAGCGGGAATGGTGTAGGGTAGAGTATGGGAATTAGCGTTGGCGTGCTCCGTGAAGAGCAAGAGAGCGACGACCGGGCGGCCCTGCTGCCCGAGCACGTTGGGGCGTTGGGGAAAATTGGCTGTACGGTTACGGTAGAGAAAGACACCGGTGCCCGGGCAGGGGCGAGTAATGCCCAGTACCGTGACGCTGGTGCCGCGGTGGGTGATTTTGCCAAGGTAATGGGGAGCGACATTGTCCTGACCATTACCGGACACGCCGGCAAGCGGCTTAGCGAGGGAAAGGGTGCGTTCCGTAAGGGTCAGTTGGTTATCGGGTACATGGAGCCGTATTCGCGGCAGCCGATACATACCAACATTGCCGGCGCCGGTGCCAGTGCCTTTGCGGTAGAGTTGATCCCGCGGATTACCCGTGCCCAGAGTATGGATGTGCTTTCGGCGATGGCCAATATTGCCGGCTACCGGGCGGTCCTGGTGGCGGCGGAGCGGCTGGCAAAGCTGTTTCCCCTGATGATGACCGCCGCCGGCACGGTGGTCCCCAGTAAGGTGTTGGTTATCGGTGCCGGGGTGGCAGGGCTGCAGGGGATTGCCACGGCGAAGCGCCTGGGGGCTGTGGTCCGCGGGTATGATATCCGCCCGCAGGTTAAAGAGCAGATTGAGAGCCTGGGGGCTGAGTTTGTTGAACTCCCCCTGGATGAACAAGAGAGTGAGTCCGGTGAGGGCACGGGCGGGTACGCAAAAGAGATGAGCGCGGAGTTCTACCAGCGTCAGCAGGAGCTGTTGGCAGAGGTTGTCGGGGATAGCGATGTGGTTATCTGCACGGCAGCGGTACCCGGGAAGCCGTCGCCGCGGATTGTCAGTAAGGCGATGGTGCAAGGCATGCGGGCGGGGAGCGTCATAGTAGACCTGGCCGCGGGGCGCGGGGGGAATTGTGAAGTCACCAAGCGCGATGCCGAGATTGAGTTTGAGGGCGTGAGTGTGTTCGGGCCCTCGGACCTGGCGGCGCAGGTCGGGCATACCGCCAGCCACCTCTATGGGCGGAATATGATTGCAATTATTACCCATTTACTCGGCAGCAAGGGCAGCGGGGGCGATGATACAGGAAAACCGCGCCTGCACCTGGATAGTGAAGATGAAATTACGGCGGCATCGCTGATTATTGAAAACGGTGCCGTGCGCCGCAAGGAGATAGAGAAATAACATGAGAAACGCGAGGGTGCGCTGTGATTGATATTGCCAGCGCGCAGATACTGGGTGCCGTACAGGTGGCGACCATTTTTATTTTAGCTATATTTTTGGGCTTTGAGTTAATTTCCAAAGTACCCGCGACCCTGCATACCCCGTTGATGTCCGGATCGAATGCGATCAGCGGCATCACCCTGATTGGGGCAATTACTGCGGCCACGCAGGTTGGCGGTGAGATCGGCAAATGGATTGCCTTTGCGGCCATTGCGTTTGCCACCATCAATGTGGTTGGCGGGTTTGTGGTGACTCATCGGATGCTGAAGAAATTCAAGCGGTAGGGGTTGGGGAAGTATGAATATTTATCTGGCGGGGCTGTACCTGCTGACTGCAATTAGTTTTGTGTTGGCGCTGAAACAGCTCGGCAACCCGCGTACCGCCCTGGGGGGGAATTTTATCGGGGCCCTCGGGATGCTTGGGGCTATTGTTGGTACGGCGCTTCTGGGCGATGTGCTGCCCGCCTCGTATGTGCTCCTGGCCCTTGGGGTTGGGACTGCGGTTGGGCTGCTTCTGGCTACCCGGATTGAATTTACGGCTATGCCGCAGCTTGTGGCGCTGTTTAACGGATTCGGGGGTGCGGCGTCGACCCTGGTAGCGGGGGTGGTGCTCTATTATGGGGCCATTACCGTCGGGGGAGCCAGCGGGGGTGCCAGTGGCGGTACCGTTGTTGTGCAGGTGGCGGTTATTGCCTCGGGGATTATCGGGTCGGTGACGTTGCTGGGGAGTCTGGTGGCATTTGGGAAGCTGCAGGGATTGGTCTCCGAGAAGGCAGTGCGGCTGCCCGGCGGGCAAGCACTGAAGATACTGGTCCTCGCGGGTGTGGCGGCTACCGTGTATTGGGTGGTCATTGTCCCGGGTGATCCGTTGCCCTATTGGGTCATGAGCGCCGCGGCCGGGCTCCTGGGGGTTTTGCTGGTTGTGTCAATCGGCGGGGCCGATATGCCGGTGGTTATTGCCCTGCTTAACTCCTATTCTGGAATGGCGGCAACGGCTACCGGGTTTGCGTTGAATAATACCTTGTTGATTATTGCCGGAACCATGGTTGGGGCCAGTGGGATAATACTGACCCGCATCATGTGCCGTGCTATGAACCGATCGCTTGCCAATGTCCTGTTGGGCGGAGTCGGGGGCGCGGTGGTCGAAACCACGGCGGGCGATGAGTTCTATACCGGCAAGACCAAGACGACCTCTGCGGATGAGGTTGCGCTGTTGCTGGACCTGGCAAAACGGGTCGTTATTGTCCCAGGGTATGGGATGGCGGTGGCGCACGCCCAGGGGGCTGTGCGGGCCCTGGCGGAGTACCTGGAGAGCAAGGGTATTGAGGTGCTGTTCGGCATACACCCCGTGGCGGGGCGGATGCCGGGGCACATGAATGTCCTGCTGGCCGAAGAGAATATATCCTACGAAAAAATGGTGGAGATGGATACCATTAACCCGCAGATGGCAAACGTTGATGTGGTGCTGGTTATTGGCGCCAATGATGTTGTGAACCCCCTGGCGCGGAGCGATGAGGAGAGTCCGCTGAGCGGCATGCCCATTATCAATGCCGATGCGGCGCGTACCGTAGTGGTTATTAAACGGAGCCTGCGTCCTGGGTTTTCCGGCGTACATAACCCGTTGTTTATAAAAGATAATTCCCTGATGCTGTTTGCCGACGGCAAGAGCGGAGTAGAGGGGATAACTCTAGCGTTAAAGGAGCAGTAGAATGAGCGATAAAACTATTTTTGATAAAATTATTGCCAAAGAGATGCCCGCCGATGTGGTCTATGAAGACGACAATGTGCTGGCAATTAACGATATTAACCCGATTGCACCGACCCACATTTTAGTCATTCCGAAAGCCAAGGCGGCGTCGCTGGATGACTTGGATGCTATTAGCGATGCGCAGGTGGTGGCCCTTATGCGTGCCATACCCCGGGTTGCCAAGGCGGCCGGGTTGTCTCGTTCCGGGTACCGGGTGGTTGTCAACAACGGACGTGACGGGCAACAGACGGTCGATTACCTGCACGTGCATATCCTCGGCGGGCGCGCCTTCGGGTGGCCCCCGGGTTAATCGGCGCTGCTACTAGGGAGCCGCAGCGGGGGAGCGGTGGATATCCACGTGACAACCGCGTGCGGGACTATTGCTATTTTCGGCACTGTGTGCGGGTGCGAGGCGCGCGCGTGCCGGGTTATGTAATCAATAATTGCTGTGGAATTTGCCCCCAGGGGAGTCAGGTGCAAGGTACGGACGGTGTCGGGGTCAATATCGGAACAAAGTGCGACGCGGCGGTTAACCATCGAGCGGGCAAACAGGTAGCTTTTATGCGGACCGATGACAAACGGGGTTTTTGCAAAATTCTCTATCACCTGTTCGACGCTGGCGTGCGAGGCAAAGTGCTCGGCGAACGCATCGTCGCCCACGCCCTCTGGGCACTTCCCGCATAGCACAATGACCCCGCCGTCCCGGCATATCGCCGACACGTTGGCTAGCGCCTTCTGTAATTGGTAGAGATTGCAATCCTTAGGAGACCCGCCCCCGCAGGCAATGACGGCGTCGTATTGTTTGGTGTTGTGTATCTCCAGGCGCGCCAGGCGCTGTGCGGCGCTGTCCCAGTCGGGGAGCACCAGGGGCGGGGGCGGCGGCGCGGGGGCGCTGCTGGCGACGGTGCCGCGAGCGGTGGGCGGCGGGGCACCTTCTGCTTCTCGGAGATCCAGGTGGGTAAGTTGGTAGGCAGGATTGCAGTAGCCGCTGATATAGAGGGAGATGCCGATCTTCACTCCCATTTCATCTATGTCGCGGCGCACCGGGTTATCGTTTGCGTATTGGGGTTTGGCGCGCGGGTGGGTCAGCATACTGTGGTTATGGGTAATAGTTTTGCGCCCGCCCAGCCCGATGGCCGCGCCCTTGGCACCGCCGGAAATACCTACAAATTGATGGCGCTCAATGGTGCCCCAGGCGATCTTAAAGTCTGCGGTGTAGTACCCGCTGTTGACATATACCGGCGTGCCGGCACTGGTGGTGCCCAGATGGGTCAAATTGCTGTCATCATCGGCATTGTGGTTAATGACAGCCCCGCTGTCAAGAAGATTTTGCGGCAGCAATTTGCCAAAGTCCGCGGGTGCCACCGGCGGGTGCAGGCCGGTGCCGATGTACCACTCCACGGATGAGTAGGTAATGGAGAATTCTGAAAATTGCTCGAACAAAATAGGCAGGACGTGGTAGTGTGCGGCAGGACGGGTGAGATCACTGATAGCCACGGCAACCCGCCCGAGGGAGCGGTTGGGTAATTGTGAACCGCGCAGGCAGCGTGTAATAATTGCACGGATAGCATCCTCTGTCAGGACGGGCAGCGGGGCGGGGGCGGCGTCGGGGGTGGATTCCAGGAGATCAATTTCCCACGCAGCGGGCGGTGCACTCAGGTGTATGGCACCGTCCCCGTAGGGGAGGCGGTACTCTCTACGCGCGCTGTTGCTTGCCATTACCGTTAGCGGACGGGGGGGGCGGGGTGGAAGCAGGCGAGGGCGCCGTGTTGGGTTTGCCGGCAATCTTCTGCCAGCTGTCCCGCAGGGTTACGGTGCGGTTGTAGCACAAGGTACCGCGCTGTTTGCTCTCTATGGGGTCGTGTACATAGTACCCGTGGCGGATAAACTGATAGTGGTCGGGACGCGGGTGCGCCAGCTCCGGCTCCCCGAGGGCGGTGCTGTGTACCTCGGCGGACCCCGGGTTCACCAGGTCACCGAGCTCCTGCCCGTTACGGAGCTGTTCGTTAACATTGTCCACCGTGAACAGACGGTCGTAGCGGATAATAGTGAGCGGCACCGCGTGCGCCTTACTGACCCACTGCAGGGTGCCCCGGACCCGCCGTCCATCCGGCGTCCCGCCCCCGCGTGACTCTGGGTCGTACGTACAGATCACCCGCTGGATGGTGCCGTCGTCGTTTCGTTCCACACCCGTGCAGGTAATATAGTAGGCGTGTTTTAGCCTGACCTCCGCCCCGGGGCTCAGGCGGAAGTACTTTTTGGGCGGGTCAACCATAAAATCGCTCCGGTCAATATACAGGTGCTTTGTAAATGGAATTTTCCGGGTATTACTACTGCGCCCATCTACCCCGCCCGCACCATCAGAGATCTCCGGGTTATTGATTGCCGTAATCTCTTCGCTCCCGTCCTCGGGGTAGTTTTCGATAACCACCAACAGGGGGTCCAGGACCACCATCACCCGCCGCGCACACGCGTTAAGTACATCGCGCAAAAAATATTCAAAGTGGGCATAGTCAATAACCGATTCAACCTTGGTAATGCCGATGTCAGTACAGAATTTACGGATAACCTCTGCCGGCACGCCCCGCCGCCGCAACCCCTGCAGGGTCGGCATCCGCGGGTCATCCCAACCGGATACAATATTCTGACTCACCAGCTCGCCCAACAGGCGCTTGCTCAATACGGTATGACTGAGGTTCAGGCGCGCAAATTCTATCTGCCGCGGCCGCTTCCCCGGGGCAAACCCCAGGGCATCCAGGAGCCAGTCATACAGGGGCCGGTGGTTCTCAAACTCAAGGGTACACAGCGAGTGCGTAATGCCTTCGATGGCATCCGATTGCCCGTGGGCAAAGTCGTAGAGCGGGTAAATGACCCACGTGTTCCCGCACCGCGGGTGCGCTTGACGGCGGATCCGGTAGAGGGTAGGGTCGCGCATCAGCAGGTTGGGGTGCGCCATATCAATTTTTGCCCGCAGGACGCACGCCCCGTCTGCAAACTCGCCAGCGCGCATCGCAGCAAATAACCGCAGGTTCTCTTCCACGCTCCGCCCGCGGTGCGGACTATCCCGCCCGGGTTCGGTCGGAGTACCGCGCCGCTCCCGCATATCCTCCGGGCTGCTGGAATCCACGTAAGCCTTCCCGGCCTCGATCAGCGCAACCGCAAATTCATACAGCTGCTCAAAGTAATCAGAAGCATACCGGACCGCCCCGTTCCACTCGTATCCGAGCCACCTGATGTCCTCGATAATTGCCTGTATGTAATCATTGTTTTCGCGCTCAGGGTTGGTATCATCCATGCGCAGATTGCACGTGCCGCCGAATTCCCCGGCCAGCTCAAAGTTCAGCACTATGGCTTTTGCGTGCCCGACGTGCAGTAACCCATTCGGTTCCGGGGGGAAGCGCACCTGCAGGGCATCAACCCGCCCGTCCCGCACATCCTGTGCGATAATTTCGCGGATAAAATCGTCCGCCGCACCGCCCCCGCTCTCCCCGCGGGCACCGCTGCCGTTGCTATTGTTGTCCATTCTGTACTGTAGCACATCGCCGCCCATAATTACCACCCACACACCCTTACCTATAGACGAGAGAAGCGGGACAGAGAGAGAGGGGGGCGGGGGCTAGCTAGATCCCGAACCCGAACCCGATCCGCGCGGCGTGCCCGGAGTACAGGTGAAACTGCTGCGGCGGGGTGGATGAGTACAGCTCTGTCGGCAGCACGTACCCTATATCGAGAAACACGCTCCCAAAGTTTGTCCGGATCCCGGCATCAAGGGCAATTTGCGTAAACATCAGACTATCGACATCGAGGAAAATACTTCCCGCATAGAGATCAAGGACAAAGTCATCGAAAGCAAACCCAAGTATGACCCGGACGGGCACATCAACGATAGCATTCGGCGACGGATCCTCCGTGCCCCCAAGGAGCGCAGTAACCGCATCCCGGTAGTTCCCATCACGGGCAAACCCCACACTCGCCCCCGCTTCAACCCCAAGGTTTACAACCGGCCCAACGTGGAAAAGTAACTGCAAATTCGCTCCCCACCGGGCATGCGTACTTACCCGCGTCTTCCAGTAGTGTCCAAGCTGCTTAATCTGCTCATCCTCGTAATCATTGATGGTATCGCTATCCACCTCAGGCGCCCGTGATTTCCACTCGGGCAGCAGGTATAGAGGCAGCTGTTGTGTTATATAAAATATGCCGCGGAGACTAACCAATCCCCTCTGCTCTTGTCTTGTCTCCTGCCCCCATGCCGGCAGCACGCCAACTCCTACCGCCAGTACCAGTACCAGGGCAGCCTTCCGTGTTATTTCCCGCCAGCGGCACAACCCGCGCCGCACCAGCATTTTTTTACACCCATTTTTTTCCATAATCCTATAACCTCCCATGTAAAACAATAAACTATTATAACTTACCCTACGAGCAGCGCGGGTTACCGCCCGCCCCCGACGCTTATACCGATGCCGACCCGTACGGCGTTACTGGTAAAGTCCAACGCCTGATTCTGCACCTCTGTAATATTCACGCCATCGCTGAACGACTGCGCGGGCAGTATGTACCCGACATCAAAGACTAGAAAGCGAAACAGGTTCACCCGTCCCCCGATCTCAAACGTGTACTGATCAAAAGCAAAGCTATCGAAATCCAGGAAGCTAATCCCCCCGTAGGCATCAATCCCAAACCCCCCGAGATCAAACCCGACAATTGCCCGAATCGGCAAATCAAACGCCACCACTGCCAGCGGGTCCTCTGCCCCCAGGGCCTCTACAACCAACGCCTGGTATTCCGACGCCGTTGCCCCCAGGGTTATACCGCTCTCTATACCGAAATGCATCACCGGCAGCGGGCGGATAAGCACCTGCAAATATGCACTAAACCGCATATCGTTCAGCACCTCGTTGGTAAAATCATCGCTGTCAAGATCCAGGGGAGCATCAAATGGAAACTGATAACTCACCAGCAACGGCACCCGCAAGACCACCAGGTCGCGCCCGCCTCCAAAGTCCTGCCCCCATGCTGGTGCAACGGCCAGGACTCCTAGCATCATCAAACCTAAGATCAATACCCGCCGTCCCCGGCGCGGTCCTCCCTTGCGTGTAGTCTTATCTAAATTCATAATCAAACCTCCTGTGAATTCATCCTCTACTTTAATTATAGTCAATAATTATTTTTTTTGCAAATTTATTTTTATTTTTCTTGCAGGGGGCCGCCGGCCCCCTCGCTCCAGCCAGCGCACCGCGCTGCGCGCGGCACCGTGCGGCTACCCCCGCACCGCGCGGGGGCGGTGCGGGGGCACGGGCTCACTCCCGCTCGCCCGCCGCCGCACTCGCTGTCTTCCGCTACCCCCGGTCGCCTCTGTAAAACAGACGCCGCCCACGCAGTAGCAGAGATACAGAACCGAAAGCAGATGCGAGGTTACTGGGTTGGTTGCCCGGGTATTTCGTCACTACCGCAGTTAATTGATGTAGGGAACATTGAGCAATCAAACTCAGTACCGGCACCGTCATAGTCTGCGTAGCGGAGCCGCGGAGCCTTACCGGTAGCAAAGACCCACGCATTCTGCGTATTATCACCAGCGTCATTCCACGATATGGTGAGCCAGTTGCTGGCAGTTTTACTTGTGGCTACGCAGTCGGACATGCTAAAGAAGCGGGTATAGTCAACGCCGTCAGTGGCCCCGCTACCTGGGGGGGAACAGTCAGGCACAGACCACACCCCAGCGGCCTTGCTAGTAGCGGTACATGCTGCCTGGGTGGTGTAGGCACTGTTGTCGCACCCCACTCCCCCGGTATTGGCTACGGTAAGGGCGGTAGCGGCGGTAACACCAGATGGCATGGTCGATACACCCCCCGCAGGACCGTTCGCGGTAGTTCCAAAGCCGTAACTGGCAATGATATACCCGGCAGGTTGAATCCCAAATAAACTTCCAGCGTAGTCACCGGTATCGGTAGACGTTCCTCCATCAACATTTCCGGTGGCATAACTTGCCGTAATGATAGCATCGGCGCGTCCCGCTAGACCGCCGACTTGGTCACCATCGCCACTGCCGCCATCAACATTCCCAGAGGCATAACTTGCCGTAATGACTCCATCGACAGATCCCACTAGACCGCCGACCTGGTCACCATCGCCACTGCTGCCATTAACATTCCCGGAGGCATAACTTGCCGTAATGGTACCGCCGGAAGCTATTTGTCCCACTAGACCACCGATGCGTACTCTCTCGCCATCACCACTATTAACACTGCCGGCTGCGTAACTGCTTGTAATATTTCCTGAATGTTGCCCTGCCAGACCGCCAACTGCATTATTGTTGCCACTGCCGCCAGTAACGCTGCAATCAGCACTACTTGCCGTAATGGAGCCAAATAGTGAGCCTACCAGACAACCGATGCTCTGGTCACCACCAGGGCCTCCGTCGACAATACCGGTAACATAACTTGCCGTTATGAGGGCACCAGGATTATGCAATCCCGTTATTCCGCCTATGAAATTAAATGTGTCTGAACTGGTATTCTCAACCAACACGTCGGTAAGTCCGACGTCGCGGATAACTGATCCTGTACCAGTACCAATTGTGCCAAATAAGCCGATGGTGGCTGCGTCGTGGCTAATAGTCATATTGGCAATAGTAAAGCCATTGCCGTCAAAGACGGCATCAAAGGCATTCGAAACGTCAGCGCTATCACCAATCGGCTCCCACCCGCCAGCATTCGTTACGAAATACGGTGCAGCGTCTCCGCTATCCAGGGTGTAGGTGCCATCTTGATTTGCGGTATAGGTACTGCCGTCTCCGTCCAGATCAAAATCCAAGTCCTGGGTTAGCTCATACCCGCACAAATAAACGCCATCGACAGCAGTGGTACAATCGGCAGTAGCGGCAGTTGGGGCACCGGTGGTATTTCCAGCATCGGCAGCGTACATTTTGTAACTGTTACCCGCCAGGTCATAGCGCATGTTATATAACTGCTCCAGCGAGCTAATTTCAATTAACCCATCATTATCATTATCAACATCACTGGCGTTTAGAACCCCATCGCCGTCAATGTCATTATTTACCGGTGTCGGTGTTCCACCCGATTCGTCCGGGCACCCCACTAGTAGTATCATACTCGTGCACACAATCACCGTGTACCCAAGTGCTTTTGCCCACCCAGTCGGGGCAGGTTTTAGTAATCTTTTCATATTACACTCCTCATAAAATATAATTTCGTTTATGTATCATGCCACGGAATAAACCGTAATACTCTGCACATTCTTTATGGTGCCGTTATTATGATTGGGTTACTTACGAATGTCATAGGATTAATATAACCGCCCACCGCTACCCATAGATTGTTGGCATAGTGAACGCTGGCTAGAAAATTATCCACATCGCTTACATTACTGTCTTGTGCTGCCCATGTGGCACCGTCCGCGCTGGTGGTTATGTCCCCATCCTCTCCAACAGCTACCCATAAACCATTGGCATAGTGGATGTCTTGTAGTGTACTGCTTACGTTACCTGTCTGTGACTCCCATGCAATACCATTTGCGCTGGTGGTTATGTCCCCACCCTCTCCAACAGCTACCCATAAACCATTGGCATAGTGGATGTCTTGTAGTGTACTGCTTACGTTACCTGTCTGTGACTCCCATGCAATACCATTTGCGCTGGTGGTTATGTCCCCACCCTCTCCAACAGCTACCCATAAACCATTGGCATAGTGGATGTCTTGTAGTGTATTGCTTACGTTACTTGTCTGCGTTGCCCATGTGGCGCCGTTTGCACTAGTGGTTATGACTCCGTCCACTCCAACAGCTACCCATAAACCATTGTTACCATTTTTATCGGTGGCATAGTGGATGGCATCTAATGCATCGCTTACCTTACTGTCTTGTGCCGCCCATGTGGTGCCGTCCACGCTGGTGGTTATGTCCCCGTCCCCTCCAACAGCTACCCATAAACCATTGGCATAGCGGATATCGTTTAGTATATTGCTTACGTTACTTGTCTGCGCTGCCCATGTGGCGCCGTTTGCACTAGTGGTTATGACTCCGCTCAGTCCAACAGCTACCCATAAACCATTGGCATAGTGGATGTCTTGTAGTGTACTGCTTACGTTACCTGTCTGTGACTCCCATGCAATACCATTTGCGCTGGTGGTTATGGCTCCGAAACTTCCCATGTTATTTATTTCATTTCCAACCGCTACCCATAGGCGATTAGCATAGTGGAGTTTGTTTATTAGACCACTTACATTTCTTCCCTGCACTGTCCACACTGTACCGGTGGGGATGGTTCCTGCCGGTCCCGGGGGGCCTGCCGGTCCCGGGGGGCCTGCTGGTCCAGCCGGCCCAGGACACCCGATTAATACTATACTGCTAATTATTATGGCCAGTAGCACGGCCGCCGCCTTTACTAAATATTTACACATATCAATTATTATAAACCTGTTTCAAATACAGTGTCAACGGTTATACACGGTGTAGGGTGCGTTTAACCACACCCCCAATACCCCCGCGCCAGGCATGCGTAGGGTGGGGGGGCGCGTAGCGCGCCCCCAGTCTGGGGCCTTGCGCCCCAGACCGAAGCCGAAGGCGCAGCCCGGAGAACGCCGGCGCCCCCGCGCCGCGCGGGGGCGGGCGCCCTGAAAATTCTATAAAATAAAAAAAATGTGCCGACTTCAAGGATGATTAAGAAGCCGACACAATATCCACAAAGTAAGCGGCTATCCGCCGATGTTCACTCCTATACCGACACGTAATGTGTTGCCGGAGTAGTTGAGTATTTTGTTAATTGTTTCCTGGTGTGATCCGTGAAATGTATCGGCCGGCAGCACGTACCCGACATCGAGGGTAAGGAAGCGGAACAGGTTCACCCGTGCCCCGACGTCGAAAGCGTATTGGTCAAAGAGAAAGCTGTCCACGTCGAGAAAGACGATGCCGCCGTAGAGATCCAGCCCGAAGCCGTTTGACCCGAACCCGATGAGACCGCGGACGGGGATGTTGGTATTGATGTACCCGTGCGCGGCACCATGAGCGCTGTCGGAAAATATCTCCTCAACCCCATCCTGGTAGGTGCCGGAGCTGACCCCCAGGGATACCCCGGTTTCGACGCCGATTTGAAACGCCGCGGTGGGGCGGATGAGCAGTTGGAGGTTTGCGTTTAACCGCAGGGTGTTTAGAATCTCGTCGCCGATTCCCGGTGAGTCAAAATCCGGCGGCGTGTCGAATGGGAATTGGTAGGTGAAAATAACAGGTACCCGCACCGCCACCAGGCTCCGCTGCGGTGCGGCTTGTGACCACGCTGGTGCCAGGGCTGCGCCTGCGAGAAACAGGATGGCGAGAAGTGCCCGGCGGAGGGTTCGAATTTTGCGTTCCGGGAAATTGGTGCGGTTTACGTGTTGTTTGCTCATGCGCGTTCACTCATGGTTATAGGCATAAATGATTTTTTTTAGGGATTATTTTGAAATTTATTTACATTGCGGTAAATCGTTGTGGTGTATGCTGTTACGCCCGTCTCTCGGGGGGGGGTGCGAAGGCGTGTGGGCGGGGGCGAGTACCGGGGTATGCTCTTAGCGGATGCCGCGTTGTTTGCGGATGGTCTGGTATGCGTTTTGGATTTCCTGGAATTTCTCGTTGGCCAGTTGGGTGAACTCCTCGGGGAGCTCTTTGGCGATGATTTTGTCCGGGTGGTACGCGGAGGCGAGTTTCCGGTAGGTGCTCTTTATTTCGCTATCGGTGCTCGCTGGCGTGCACCCGAGGGTCTTGTACGGGTCGCCGGCGCCGCCCGCGCTGCTGCTGCTGGACGATCCGCTGCCGCCAGCGCCGCTCCAGCGCCGGCACAGGTGCTCGAGCTCGGCCGCGGGGATGTTGAGAGCGGCGGCAATAGTATTCAGCATGCGCTTTTCCTGCATATCGATGGTGCCGTCGATGGACGCCAACCGTACCAGGAAGTCCATAAAGTTGAGTTGAAAATCGCGGCGCTGCCCCGAGAGTTGGGCAAATTGCCGCGCCAGCTCCTCCACCGAGTGCGGGGAGGCGGCGCTTTCTGAGAAGATGTTCAGGGCAAACTGCCGCTGCTGCCCGTAGACGCCGGATTGATCCAGGAATTGCTCGACAAGCTGGCGCTCGGGCCCCGTGACCTTGCCGTCGGCTGCGGCGATTTTACCGATGAGCGAAAACAGGGCGACAAAGTACCCCGCCTGACGCTGCTGGTGGGCATAAAACCCCCCGCGTCCAGCCCCGCCCCGTTGTCCCCCGCCGCCGGTAACACCAGCGCCGCGGCGGTCCAGGAATATATGTCCAAGCGCGGCACCCCCGATGGCCCCCAGAGGCCCGCCGAACAGAAACCCGATAGAACTCCCGAGGATAGTGCCGAACCAACTCATACTATGCCCGCGCTCGCCTCTGGTGTATCAGACAAGCATCCCGGCGTAGTCGTCCACACCCGCCCCGTCGAGGCACAATTGAATAATTGCCCGCCCCTTGGGGTGGAGTTCGGAGCTGTATATAGAGCGCAATTCCTTTTCAAAGTACTCCCGCAGGATCTGCGCCCCTTGGTCGTACCCCTCGGGACCGACTTCGAGCTGCTCGTCTACGCGCAGCAGCCCCGCCGGCACGGCTTGCCCGCTGACCCGGATGTTCGGGGGCGTGTACCCCAGGAGGGGACAGCGGGCCGGGAGGAGCTGGCCCTCGCGGTAGATGACGCTGCCGCGCCGCGCCATGTATTCGCGGGTGATCCACTCCGGTTTAAAGCTTACCTTGTATGCCCCGACGTGCTGGTTGGGAATCAGGACATAGCGGGTACGGGCGGTTTTACGGATCATTTCCAACAGGATGTTGGCGTGCCGGACCCGTAACCCGGTGGCGAACGGCCAAAACGACCCCACGCCCTCACTGACAAGCCCCTCGGGGGTGATGATACTGGGGTTGGAGTGCCCGCGCGGAGCCACCAACCGCCAAATCCACGCCAACGCCGGCGGGAGGATATGCAGGAAGCCGATGATGCCATAGTTCGGTTTTTCCCGCGTACACGGCGGTGTCCGCACCCCAAAGCTCCGCACATCAACCTCAACGGGCTCGTCGATAATGTTCTCGATACATTCGCGCGGCGCAATGACCCGCGGGTTCGGGCACGGGTGGGTGTCGTCATCCATGATGTGCTCCCAGATCAGACACGTTGACCCCGGGACGGCCTGTATGTTCAGAAAAATGAGCGGCTTCGGGGGATCAATGGTCATCTGCTCCAGACTCGGCTCAACCCCGTACTTATCCAGGTGGTCTACCCGCAGGAACCACCCCTCTTCGGCATCCTCGACCACCAACCGCCGGTTATCGCGCTGCAAAAATTTCGGCGCCAGGGCCATGTCGTCGGTAACCGGATGGAGCTCGCAGGTATCGGGCATTTCAAAAAACAGCTTTTCGTGCGTGATCATGTTCTCGCCAATCATCACCCGTCCGTCAAAGTCGCGGTGAATGTTCTGCGCCATCTCACTCTTCCCGCTCCCCGAGGCGCCCTCGTGGAGAATGACAAACTCGTTGTCATACGGGGTAATCAGGCGCACTGTAGCGCAGTGCAGGGTCGACCATCCCTCGATTTCCCCGCGGTTCAACAGCACCCCGTAGATACCTTTCTTCGCCGCCGGCCCGGGGTAGAGGTTGTAACTGTACAGCTCGTGCATCCCCTCGGTGCGGTTATGCACCACCACCTGCTTGCCGGCAAAGTGCGTATGCCGAAACGGCGGCGCTACAAACAGCACCGCACACGGGGTAAAATCTTTCGGAATTTCATCCAGCGGAATGAACCCCTGGAGGTCCGCCAACGCAGCAACCAGGAAGGCCGCCTGCAGGGGCGCGATGCACAGCGACGGATACCCGCGCTGCTTGTCGCCCGAGAGAAACGGCATAACCACCAGCCGCTCCTGACTGGCAAGCCACTCGTGCGTCTCGCCCCGCAGCTTGGTAAACGGCTCGCCGAAGCGCTTGGCATACCGGGGCTTGTCGGTCGGCATATCATCGCCAATCACCATCGCCTCCGGGTCGCGGCGCCGCATATACGTCTCCAGATAATTAATCACAACACCGTTTTTACAGCGCGTAACGGTTGCCTCTATGACCCGTCCTTTCCCGGGGACGGCAAATTCCACATTACGGAAATCGACATTCTTTTCAATGGTAAGATCAAGCAAATGCTCGCGGTCGCGCGGGATAATAATTTCCGCAGTCTGCACAATCCGCGCAAGCTCGCCCGAGAGCCGTATGTTTTCGAGTGCGTCTATAGTTTTGTTATCTGACATACTAATATGGTAACGATATTTCTCTATTTTTGCAAGCCGATGTTTTTTATTACGGGCGTTCCCGTGCCCGTGCGGGATTGCGTATTGGGTTGCGTTCACGCGCATGCGCCGTGCCGGAGCACGGCGCGGTTCCCATTGCCAGTGCCTGCCGCAAGAGAGACGGGGCACGGTCGGGCTGTCCGGGGCGCGGCCCCGCGGGGGCAGGGGCCCCCGCGCGGCTGCCGCTGCGCGGCACCCCTCCCATCCCTAACGCGGAGCATACATGCCGCAGGGCAAGAAGCAGGAGCGGGGTTATGGATACGAGGGAACGGCTTGATTGTGTGCTATTTTAGTTTGCACGCAAGACATAAGAGATGAATCCCAAATCTAATTTTTGCGGATTAATTTCCTGTATAGAATATAGTTCATCTTTGAATGTCTTGTCGGCAAATTTTACAGCGTCTTCTATTGTATCCATTTTGACAATTATTTTTGCATCCTTTAATACGACAAACTTACCAGCATCACCCTCAGGAAATTTTTCCCTGGAGAACACCTTGTAGTTTTTTTGTATTTCCGCTTTTAATTCCGTACTGCTCATGCTTTAATTGTATTACCGGTTAGTCAATATTGCAACTCTTTTTTGGGCGTTCCCGTGCTGTCTCGCTGAGTGCGGCGGCTGCTGTTTTGCAGTATACGCATACCCGCTCTCCAGCCTGACCGCGCTAGCCATGCCGGAAGTGCCTGCCGCCTTTGCGGCGGGCAGACACGGCGGAGTCTGGGTGGGGTGTTTTGGCTGTCATCCCGCGCCGTGGCCTGGCTTCCGGGACGGCGGCGCAAGCGCGGAGCGCTTGGGCAGCGCCCACATCGAAAAACTGCTCTGCTGACTTTACCCCATGCGGTGCTCTGCGGTACAATGGGGCGTGAGCAGCGGGAAAAAGTTATGGCAGCAAGGTGCGGGCGTTGATGAGCGGATTGAGCGCTTTACCGTCGGAAGCGATTGGCAGCACGATAACCGCCTGGTAGTTGCGGATTGTCTGGCGTCGCTGGCGCACGCCGAGGGGCTGGCGGGCATTGGTATACTGGACAAGACCGAGCTGCGGGCGCTGCGCGGCGAGCTGTTGGCGATAAGCGCCGGGCAATCCCGGGACCCGCTGGTTACCCGCGAGCACGAGGATTGCCACAGTGCCATTGAGTTCCGCCTGACGGACCGGCTGGGCGGGCTGGGGAAGAAGATACACAGCGGGCGTTCGCGCAACGACCAGGTGTTTGCGGCGCTGCTGGTCTTTGGGCGGCAGCGTCTCCTGGATATTGCCGCGCAGGTGCACGGGCTTACAGGGGTGCTGGTGAAGCGGGCCGGGGAGGAGGAGCATACGCCGATGATGGGGCGGACGCACCTCCAGGGGGCGATGCCGTCGACGGCGGGGCTGTGGTTTGCCGCCTATGCCGACCTGCTGTTGAGCCTTGAGCCGAGTATGGGGGCGCTGTATACCATGACCAATCGTTCGCCCCTGGGGTCGGCGGCGGGGTATGGGGTGCCGTTGCCCCTTGACCGTGAGCGCGTTGCGCATCTGCTGGGGTTTGCGGAGCCAATTCATACGGTCCTGGGGGCGGCGAACCTGCGCGGGCACTGGGAAGGTGTGTTTGTTGATGTGCTGGCGAATATATCGCTGGTGCTGTCGCGGTTTGCGCAGGATCTGATGCTGTTTACCCTCCCGGAGCTCGGGTACTTCGCGCTGCCGCGGGAGTTGGCGACCGGGTCGAGTATTATGCCCCATAAGCAGAACCCCGATGTGCTGGAGTTACTGCGCGCCAAGACGGCGGTTATCGTTGGGGCGAGTGCGCAGATCAAGCAGGTGACGGCGGGGCTGCCCTCGGGGTACAACCGCGACCTGCAGGAGATAAAGCCGCTGCTGTTTGGTGCCATTGATGCCTGTGCGGGGTCGCTGGAGGCGGCGGGGCTGGTGGCGGGGCGGCTGCTAGTGAATCGGGAGCGGTTGACTGCGGGGATTGACGAGCGTATTTATTCTGTGGATAGGATTGTGATTTTGATGACAGAGAAAAATATGAGCTTCCGGGATGCGTACCATCAGGTTAAAAAAGACGATGCCGACGGTGATGCGGGGGCGGGCGCGGGTGCAGACGGGGGCGGTGATTTTGATTACCAGGAATTACTTGCGCGGAGAGAGTCGGTGGGGGCGCCGGGGAACCTGCAGGTCCCGGTGTTGGGGGCGCGGCAGAAGGCATGCGCTGACCAGTGGGCGGGGCGGCAGGCTGCTGTGAACGAGGCGTTGACTGCTCTGACGGGCGATGACGGCAGCGGCGGGTTGAGCGGCGCGGTATAGCGGTCTCGCTCTCTTTGGCGGCGCTAGAACAGTGACAGCATCAGGGTGCCGTTTGTAATGCGCTCGCGTAGTGCGTAGAACTCCTGCAGGTTCTGGTTGGTTGTCCGGGTGATTCGTACCGGGAAGGTGCCGTTATCTTCGGTTATTGCTGCGGTTACCCGCGGGCGTGCCTGTAGGGGCGCGGCGGGGGCTCCGATAACCACTACGGGGAGGTCGGAGTGCTGTTTGACGTTTCTTATGACCTCGCGGGGCGGGGCGCAGCAGAGCAGCAGGATGCCGTAGTTCTGTTCCATCCCTATGTCGGCTATGACCGTTTCGATATCTGCGGTGGTACCAGAGGTGGTTGGAATTTCACGGAGTTCGGGGATGTAGGTTGCGTTTACGCTCTGTATCCCGTAGCGCAGTGCCCGGTACTCGCTGCTGCTGAGTCCGGTGCCTGTTGTTAATACCGCAATGCGTATCTCCCCGGTTGCCGTGCTCGGCGCCGCCAGACTCGCGCCGAGATATCCGGATAAATAGAGAAGCTCGTGACGAATTTGTGTATCCCCCCGGGGGGTTGCGCCGGGGACAGGGGTGGCGGCGATTGCAAATACTGTCGGAATTAGTAGCAGCAAAATTTTCTGTATCACCCGCCGCCCTGGTGCTCTTTTCAATATCATCCTATATGATAGGATAATAGCGTATGAGTATGCTTCTGGCAATTGACATCGGCAGCAGTGCAATCAAAGTTGGGTTGGTTGCCATGGACGGGGGTATGTATGGGCAGCGGAATATACCGGTGCACTACATGCGCGATAGCGGGGATACGGATATCGACGGCTGGTTCGCGGCCCTGACTGGGGTGTGTGATGAAATAATTGACTGTCAGTTAGCCGGGATTATGGTGTGCGGGCAAGGTCCGTCGCTGGTTGGAGTGCAGCGGATTGATGGGGCGCGGGAGAGAAGCGGGGTTGATGATGAGCACCAGTGTGCGCAGGCGCGGGTTGTGCACCCGGTGCTGTTCCGCGAGGCACTGTCCCGGCAGTCTATACCCCGGCGGGCTGATAGCCGTTCGGTGTTTTTACCGTATGCACGGTGGTTTATGGATAATTACCCTAGCGAATACGGGGAGGTAACCGATTGGCTGCCGCTGCCGGAGTATTTTGTCTATCTCCTGTGCGGGGTCCGCTGCGCTGCGCTCCCGAGTACCGACTATATGCCGTACTACTGGAGCGCAAAAGATATGGATAGTTACCAGCTCGACGGCGATCGGTTTCCCCCGATGGTAGGCATGGGGGGACGGGTCGGGGGGCTGCATCCGCGCTTTATGCGGCGCTGGAAACAGCAGGGCGCGGTGCCGCTGCTGGCGGGCGGGCTTGATTTTATCTTTGCCCTGTTGGGGACGGGGACCACGGGGGCGTATTCGATGTGCGACCGCGGGGGCTCGTCGCACGGTATTAATGTTACCCTGCCAGCGGCAGCGGCGCTGTCGGGTTTGTCACAATCGCCTCTCTCGCGCCTACTGCATACATACCCGCATCCGATGGCAGAGTTGGTAAACACCTCGCTGGTTATTGATCACGGGCGGGGTATTGCCAGTTCTAAAAAAGACTTTGCTGACTTCCGCCGCTGGCTCTACGGGGGAGACGGGGGAGTGCGTGCCCGGGGGGCGGGCGGGAAGCCGGGGCCAGCGCGGGTGACGGTTGAGCGTTCGGGGAATATTACCATCAATCCCACCGGAGTAGGCGGGGCGGAGGTGCAGGGCTATCTCCGGTTGGAGTGTGTGCTGTTTTGCATGCGTTTGGTTGTGCGCGAACTGGAAAAGCTGAATTGCGCACCGAAGAGTATTAATTTTACCGGCGGACAGGCGGGGAATCGGGTGTGGAATCAATTAAAGTGCGATCTGTGCGGTATACCGGGGAAGACCTTCCGGTATGTCGACAGCGAACTCATCGGTATGGGGGCGGTGGGGTGGTTTTACCTCGGCGGGTACGCCTCACTGGAGAGAGCTGTGGGGAGCATGGTGGGGTTGGATTGCCGGTACGAACCAGCGAATGGGCGGGAGGGGGAGTTGCCTGGGGGGCTGGGGGGGCGATACCGGGGGTTTGTAGATAACATCTGATTGTTGGCGCCGCGCGGGCGGCGCACAATACATTGACGTTGTATTGGCGGGTACTGACGCCGCGTTTGCGAACTTGGCGCCGCACGGATGGCTCAGACGGAAGCGTCAAGAGAAAAAAATTTTTGCAAAAAATTCTTGACACGGCAGAAGAAGTATATTATAGTTGGATGTAAAATATTGTGAGTGATGTGAAATGGCATTACAAGAGGAGATATTATATGAAAAAGTTTTTTATAGGTGTCGCCGCGGTAGTTACCGTTGGGGCACTAGTTTTAGCTGGCTGTCCTGAAGACGGCAGCAGCGTAGTGGATCTTTCGTATGTTTGCGAAAATGGTACGGCAGCCGATGGTAATGGTGCCACAGCAGGTATAAGCAATTGTACCGAGTGCAGCGATGGTTATTTGGTCATGGGAATTGCGGGCACTGAAGAATCTACATGTGTGGCAACCACCTTTCCGTATGTATGTGAAAACGGTTTTGCATCTACCGCTACCACAGACAGGCCAGATGTGAGTAATTGTATTGGGTGCGAGTCTAGCTATTTGCTCACGGGGGATTCGGGTGCCGAGGGAACTACATGTACTTTTACTAATCTTTATATATGTGAAAACGGTGTGGCGGCTACCACTACCGTTCCCGTAGCTACGGACGATGTGAGCAATTGTATCTCGTGTATCGAGAATTATTCGGTCATGGGAGTTCCTGGTGCTGTAGGTTCTACATGTATCCAGACTGCCTTTCCGTATATATGTGAAGACGGTACTGTGGCTCCCGGCACTGCAGCCACAGCAGGCGTGAGCAATTGTGCCGAGTGTATCGATGATTATGATATTGTGGGTACTGCGGGCACCGCAGGGTCTACATGTATCCAGTCCGCCTTTCCGTATGTGTGTACAAACGGTATACCGTTTGACGGTAGTGCTACTAGCGCTGATACGAGCAATTGTGCTCAGTGCAACGTTGGTTCTGTACCTGGCACCATTGCTCTAAGTACAGAGGGATCTACATGTACTGTATTTTCAGGCTGTAGGGCGCCGGCTACCGGGACTACGGCCTCGGTGTCTACCATATATGCTGATGGAAATTATGCAGGATGTAGTGCAGCGGCATTAGCTGCCACCAATTCAATTGGAGCACTTAGCAGCAACAGCATGGCTACCTTTACTCAAATTACTAGCGGCGGTGCAAGTAGTACGACTAATGCATATACGTTCAATAATCCTACCGCTGCTGCTACTTCCGGCAGCGGGTTTATAACCCTGGCTGCAGACACCAATGTGTCTAGCAAGAAGGTATTGCGGTTTAGTGTTATGTCGCCGGAAACTAACGGGACCAGTATGGTGCGGGTCTACCTGCAGGCAGATCCTGGAGCCAGCACTCTGGACGCAACCTACCAGACTGAAACGACGGAGGGAATTGTAACCCTTACGAACGACGGGACGTGGCAAGATGTATCAATTAGTCTTGATGATACATATTCCTTTACCGGGACAAATATTACGGCAGCTACGGTGCGTACAATCGGCTTTGCTATTGTAGAAGACACAAACGGTGGTACTACTGTTGGACTTGGGGAGCAAACATTCAGTGTTGACGAAGTGCGTATTGAAGACAATGCGCCTAACTGTAACACGGGTAGTCCGACGGTGGTTGATTTAGTGTGGGGTGATGCTGCCTATAGCAGTTGTGACAAAATTGATGCTGCCATTAGCGGTAGTTTTTACACTGCAGTACACGTGCCAACACGGAATCCACAGAGTCGACCACCCAGTCCGTTTACCGTGGCTACAAGTTCTTTAGCAGGCGGGGCTTCTAGTACACCTCTGTTCATTGACCTGACGTTGGGTAACGGAAATTCTGTCTATGCACACGCGATGGCAAATCTTCCTTCGGTTTACGATGCAACTGGAAAAACATTGAAATTTTCAGTGAAATCTCCAGTTACCGGTGGGACCGGTTCGATTGGCATCTTTTTAGGAGATGCAAATAGTCAAACGTCTACTAGTATCCAAGCGTTTACAAACGATGGTATTTGGCAGGAGATATCGGTGCCAGTCAATAGTTTCATCTTCCCGGGCGGCGGAGTGAGTGTGTCTACCGTACAGCGTATTGGTTTCTCGTTGGTTGATACCAACGGACTGAGTATTGACGGCCTTGGGACCCAGACGCTTGCCATTGATGAAATTCGCTTTGAGTAATTAGAGTAGAGTTTAATCAGACAATAGCCCACGGGAGCACGCGCTCTCGTGGGTTTTTTGTTACCTGATGGGGGCGCAGGCAGTCAAGGGTCGAATAGAAGTGCCGCAGGACAAAAAAAAATTTTGCAAAATGTATTGACACGATAGAAAAGATATATTATAATAAAGCGTAAATTTTGTGAGTGATGTAAAATGACATCACGAGGAGATATTATATGAAGAAATTTTTTATAGGTGCGGCTGCGGTGGTTACCGTTTGGGCACTGGTTTTAGCCGGCTGCCTGGATAGCAGTGCCGGCGGAGGGGCCGCCAATTGTGTAGCCCCCGCGAGTGGAGATGCTACCATTGATTTGGTATTTGGTGATGTGACCTACAACGGGTGTAACCATCTTTTCGTTTCTGCTACAATATATATGTTGATATGGTATTTCCATACAACCCTCCTTTTTTGTTTCTTATTACCTCAAGTGCTGAGGGGGTGGCTCAGACGCCGACCGCTAAAGTTTTTAATAGCGCGTCGGACAGTTCCGAGGTTACTACTATTAAAGCAATCAGCGGCGACGGAGCAAACGGTAGTGCTACATTCTTTAGACTGAGTACATCTAATGCTGCCCTGACGCATGCAGGCGCCACGTTAGTCTTTGGCGCGGATTACGATACAACCGGAAAAACACTGCAGTTTTCTGTTAGAGCGACTGATGGTGCCGCTAATACCGTTATTCGGGTATTCTATGAAGCCGAGGGCGGTTTTCCAGACCAAACAGCGGCATTTCAGGTTGTAAAAACATTTACCACCGACGGTACCTGGCAAGATATATCAATTTTGTTCAGTGAGTTTGATTTCGGGCCTACCGCATTCACAAGCGGTAATATTACTCCAGAAACAGTACGGGCCATAGGGTTTGACCTCCGGGATTTTAACGGTGCGACGCCTGGGATTGGTCTACAGACAATTGACATTGATGAAATCCGTTTTGTAGACCCGGACCTTTCGTATATTTGTACAAACGGTACACCAGCCAGCGGCACTGGTACTGCACCAGACATGAGCAATTGTCAAGAATGCGACCAGGGATTTGAGATTGAAGGCACCGCGGGCGATCCAGGATCGACATGCGTTAACGAGCTTCGATATATTTGTACCAACGGCACGCCAGTCAGCGGCAATGGTGCTACAGCAGGCGTGAGCAATTGTGCCGAGTGCAACGATAGATATATGATTGTGGGAGTTGCGAGTACTGAAGGAGCTATATGTGCTATTCCGTATGTATGTGAAAACGGTACTGCGGCTGACCCTAGCACTACCACAACTACGGAAAATGTGAGCAATTGTCATGGGAGTTCCAGGTACTGTAGGTGTATCGACCGCCTTTCCGATATATGAAGACGGTACTGTGGCTCCCGGCACTGCAGCTACAGCAGGCGTGAGCAATTGTACCGAGTGTATCGACGATTATTCGATCATGGGAGTAGCAAGCGTTGAGGGATCTACATGTGTCCAGACCGCCTTTCCGTATGTGTGTACAGATGGTACGCCGTCTGAAGGTAGAGCCGGCAGTGCTGGCACGAAGCAGATGTGCTCTGTGCGACCTTGGCTTTTCGCCTAGCGGAACTCTCGGTGCAGATGGATCTACATGCACTGCAATTTCAGGCTGTGAAGCCCCGGCTAGCGGGACTACGGCCTCGGTGTCTACCATATATGCTGATGGAGATTATGCAGCATGCAGTGCAGCGACATTAGTGGCTAATGCGCCCGGAGTAGACCCTGCCGCCTCTACTTTTGCAGAAATTAACGGCGGAGCGAATAGCACAAGCAAGGCGCGTACGCTGGATAACACTGTCGCAGGAGCTACCCACACCGTCGGGTTTTTTAGTCGTACCACAGATGTTGATGTTTCTGGAAAGACATTGCGCTTTAATGTTCTGTCGCCTGAGACCGGCGGTACCACGAGCGTACGGGTCTACCTGGAGGCAGACCCTGGGGCAAACTCCGCGTTTCCGGATTATCAAACCCTGGGAACCGAAGGTATACAGACGTTTACCAACGACGGTACCTGGCAAGAGATATCAATTGACCTCGCTGCCGCGTTTTCCGGCAGTTTTGCCGCAACGGGAACAGGTGCGGCGTCACAGATAACGGCGGCTACCGTACGCACAATTGGTTTTGCCATGACAGATGTGAACGGTGCTACGGCTGGAATTGGCGTGCAAACGCTCAGTATTGACGAAGTGCGTATTGAAGATAGTGCACCTAACTGCTCCGCGCCCGCTATGGGGGACGCGTCGGTTGATTTAGTATGGGGCGATGCTGTCTATAGTAGTTGTAGCGATGATATTACTAGTAATCGTCTTAGGACTGCAATACACGTGCCGACGCATAATGCACAGAGCCGACCGGCAAGTCCGTTTACCGTGACTACAAGTTCTTTAGCGGGCGGGGCTTCTAGCACGGCGCTGTTCAATACCCTGACGTTAGGGGGCGGAAATTCTGCCTGGGCATACGCGATTGCAGATCTTCCTGCGAATTACAGTGCAACTGGAAAAACATTGAAGTTTTCAGTGAAATCTCCAGCTACCGGGGGGACGAATTCTATTGGCGTCTTTTTAGGAGATGCAAGTAGCCAAACGTCTACTAGTATCCAAACGTTTACGAACGACGGTACATGGCAGGAGATATCGGTTTCAGTCGATAGTGATGTCTCTGGCGGTCCTAAGACTGCCGTACGGCGCGTTATTTTCTCGTTGGTTGATACCAACGGACTGAGTGTTGACGGGATTGGTGCCCAGACGCTTGCCATTGATGAAATTCGCTTTGAGTAATTAGAGTAGAGTTTAATCAGACAATAGCCCACGGGAGCACGCGCTCTCGTGGGTTTTTTGTTACCTGATGGGGGGGCGGGCAAACAGGCGGGGATCAGCTGGAAGCGTCAAATTTTTTGTATAATTCTCTTGACTGAGTAAAAAAAATATATTACAGTAATATATAAAATATTTAGGGTGATGTGAAAGACATCACGAGAGGAGATATAATATGAAAAAGTTTTTTATAGGTGCGGCAGCGGTGATTACCGTTTGGGCACTAGTTTTAGTTGGTTGCCCTGAAGAGAATGCCGGTCCAACAACCTACCCGTATGTTTGCGAAAACGGTACTGCGGCTGCCGGTGCTGCAACTACGGAAAATGTGAGCAATTGTACCGCGTGTGCCGGGACTCATATGATCTTGGGAGAAGCGGGCGTTGAAGGATCTACATGTTCTGAAATCGTCTACCCGTATATATGCGAAAATGGTACTGCAGCCGCCGCTACCACAAATACGGAAAATGTGAGCAATTGTACCGAATGCACCGGTAACTATGTGGTCGTGGGAGGTGTGGGTATTGAAGGATCTGTATGTGCGTATCCGTATATATGCGAAGGCGGTACTGCGGCCGACCCCGCCGCTACCACAGCTACCGCCACTACGGAAAATGTGAGCAATTGTACCGCGTGCGCCGGGACTCATATGATCTTGGGAGAAGCGGGCGTTGAAGGATCGACATGTGCTGAAACCGTCTACCCGTATGTGTGTACAAACGGTACTGCGGCCACCGCTACCACAACTACGGCAAATGTGAGCAATTGTACCGCGTGCACCGGTAACTACGTGGTTGTGGGAGGTGCGGGTACTGAAGGATCTGTATGTGCGTATCCGTATATATGCGAAAACGGTACTCCGGCTGACCCCGTTGCTACCACAACTACGGAAAATGTGAGCAATTGTGCCGCGTGTATCAATGATAATTATACGATCATGGGAGGAGTTGCGGGTGCTGAAGGAACTACATGTGTCCAGACCGCCTTTCCGTATATATGTGAAAACGGTACCGCAACCGAGGCTACTGCAAATATGGCTGATGTGAGCAGTTGTACCGCGTGCAACGGTAACTATGTGGTTGTGGGAGGTGTGGATATTGAAGGATCTGTATGCGCGTATCCGTATATATGCGAAAACGGTACTCCGGCTGACCCCGCTGCTACCACAACTACGGAAAATGTGAGCAATTGTACCGCGTGTATCAATGATGATTATACGATCATGGGAGGAGTTGCGGGTGCTGAAGGAACTACATGTGTCCAGACCGCCTTTCCGTATGTGTGTACAAACGGTATACCGGCTGACGGTAGGGGTACTAGCGCTGACACGAGCAGATGTGCCCTGTGCTCCCTTGGCTTTTCGCCCAGCGGAACTCTGAATACAGATGGATCTACATGTACTGCAATTTCAGGCTGTGAGGCGCCGGCAACCGGGACTGCTGCCTCGGTGTTTGCCCTGTATGCTGATGGAAATTATGCAGCATGCAGCGCGGCGACGTTAGCGGCCACCAATTCAATTGGAGCGTTTAGTAGCGATAGTATGACTACTTTCACCCAAATTACTAGCGGCGGTGCAAGTAGTACGACCAATGCATACACACTCGATAATCCTACTGATGCTGCTACCTCTGCTGGCGGGTTTATAACCCTGGCTGGAAATACCGATGTGTCTGGAAAGACATTACGGTTTAGTATTATGTCGCCGGAAAGCGGCGGGACCAGTATGGTGCGGGTCTACCTGCAGGCAGATCCTGGAGCCGGCACTTTGGACGCAACCTACCAGACTGAAACGACGGAGGGAATTATAACCTTTGCAAACAATGGGATGTGGCATGATGTATCAATTATTTTTAATAATGAATATTCCTTTACCGGGACAAATATTACGGCAGCTACGGTGCGTACAATCGGCTTTGCTATTGTAGAAGACACGAACGGAGCTACGGCTGGACTTGGGGAGCAAGCGTTCAGTATTGACGAAGTGCGTATTGAAGACAATGCACCTAACTGTACCGCGCCCGCTATGGGTACTGCGGATGTGGATCTAGTGTGGGGCGATGCTGTCTATAGCAGTTGTAATGAAATTAGCAATAATTTTTATGGTGCAGTGCAGATGCCAACACAGAATACAGCGAATCGGCCGGCAAGTTCGTTTACCTTTGTCGCAAGTGCTTTGGGGGGCGGTGCATCTGGTACACCGCTGTTCACTAACTTTACGGTTAGGGGCGGATATTCTACCTGGGCATACGCGATTGTAGAGTTTCCCTCGTCTGCGTATTACAACGCAACTGGAAAAACATTGAAGTTTTCAGTGAAATCTCCATCTACCGAGGGGGCGACTTCTCTTGACATCTTTTTGGAAGATAATGGAGGAAACCGAACATCCATCCATACTGCAAGGATTACAAACGACGGCACATGGCAGGAGATATCGCTTGTAGTCGGTACTGATCTCCGTGGTATTTCCGTCATGAACTCAAGGCGTGTGGTGTTCTCGTTGCCTGATACCAACGGACTCAGCCTTCCTGGGCTTGGTGCGGGGGCGCTTTCTCTTGATGAAATTCGCTTTGAGTAATTAGAGTAGAGTTATCAGACAACAGCCCACGGGAGCTCCCGCTCCCGTGGGTTTTTTGTTGCGTGTTCGTTCTCTGTGGTGCGGGAGGAGGTGTGCTGTATTACAGAGGCGGCGGGGGTAGCGGTCTGTTTTTTGGCGCCGTGGTGACGGCGCATTCGGAATTGTTATATCCATTTACGACTTAATATCTTTACAGAAGCGACCGGGGGTAGCTCTGCTTGTTGGCGCCGTGGTGACGGCGCATTCGGAATTGTTATATCCGTTTGTGACTTAATGTCTTTACAGAAGCGACCGGGGGTAGTGGAATAATTTTAGCCCATTTAGGGCGAGCGTTAGTGAGCCCGTTAAAAATGGGCGTTAAAAAATTATGGAGCGAGGGGGCAGGGTGCCCCCTCTTAACCATGCTATATATTATGTATCAGGAGCATTGGGACTCTGCATCAAGTGTCCTCCTGTGCTTGACATAGGTACCTTGATGGGGTAGTGTATACATAGGGGTACGTGGTGGAATACGAGCTTGATTCATTGATTAAAACCATTGAGCGCGATGGGCTCCGCAAGGGCGAAGAGCAAGGACAGCGGGTTATAGGTGAGGCGCAGGCGCGGGCGAAACGGATAATTGATGATGCGCAGCGGCAGGCTGGCAAAATTCGGGAAGAGGCGGCGCGTGAGATTGAACAGAGGCGCCAATCTACAGAGAAACTGCTGGAGCACGCGGTGGAGAATGCCCTGCGGTTGGTGAGTCAGCGGATAGGGGAGCTGTTGCGCGGGCTGTTGGAACAAGAGGTTAAGAAGATGCTGACTGCCAGGGATCTGGCGGAGATAATTATTCAAGTGTACAGTACGGCTATCGGGAAGGCGTTTACCAGTCAAAAGTATACATTAACGGTTGCGGAGGCGCAGGAGCGGGAGATTATCCAATACCTGACTGGGCGGCTGCAGGAAGAGAGCCTGAAGGGGCTGACGATAGTGACTGATGCGCGGCTCGAGAACGGGATCCGTATCTCTTCGGACGATAATGGGTTGAATTATGAAATAACCAGAGAGGCCCTGGTGGGGGTCCTGGGGGCGGTGCTGCCGGCCCACCTTGGCGAGCTCATTGGAAAGATGTCTGCGGACGGTAAGGCCGGCGAGAGCGAGGATGCGGTGGAGAACAAGCGTCCTGCTGGCTCTCGGGCTGGAAAGAAAAAATAGGTACCCTGTATGCCGAGTAAGTACCACTATCTCCTTGCCTCGCTGCCGTATCTGCACAGTAGCGAGAAGCCGCCGTTGACGACGGCGGGGCTGCGGGAGCGTTTTGCTGTCGAGTGTGACGAGGCAGATATGGGGGCGCTGTTTGCCGGGATTGCGCGTCTTACCGGCGGGAAGAAGAAGGCGCATACGCATACAGACAAAATTGCGCCGTCCCCGGGAGCGGTGCCGGCGAGTGCAGGGGCGACGGATGACTCTGAGCCCGATGAGGCAGTGAGAAACAGTTTGCAGTCTTTTGTGTTGGAATGGGAAGGATTTATCGGCGGGTTGCGTGGTGAGATTGCCCGAATGCGTGCGCAAAATCATAATAGCGACATTGAGGTTGAGTGGCCGTATCTGGAATCTGCGCATATCATCAGTAGGGTTAAGGAAATAGTTGATGGGCTGGATCCCCTGGGGGGGGAGCGGGGGTTGATTGAGCTGCAGTGGGAGGCGCTGCACGAGTACACGAACCGTGAGGATACCAGTGATATCCAGAGATTGCTGATTTATTACCTGCAGTTGTCGCTCTGTGAGCGGAATGCATTATTTACCATAGAGCGGGCCGAGGAAAATCTGGAAACCATGTATGGGGGGATGCGGGGCCGGATAAACAATCTGGTGCACGAGAGTATGGGATGAGTGGTAATACGGGTGCAGGTGCGGCGGGTACCGGGATGGAAGTGAAAGGTACGGGGGCTGTCTTTGGCGTTAACGGGAATGTTATTCTGGCCGATTGCAGCGGCCGGGTAGAGTTGGGCGAGGTTGCGTATGTTATCAGCGGCGGGGCGCGGCTCAAGGCCGAGGTGGTGCGGATTCTTGGGGATAATGTCGAGATGCAGTTGTTTGAAAGGCCGGACGGCATTATGGTGGGCGATGCCGTGGAGTATACTGCTACGCCGCTCAGTGTTGTTTTGGCGCCCGGGCTGCTTAATAGCATATTTGATGGGCTGCAAAATCCCCTGCGTCTGCTTGCACGGGAGGCGGGGTATTTTTTAGAACGCGGGATCTACCCGCCGGCAATTGATGGTGAGAAAAAGTGGGTGTTCAGTGCGTCTGTCGGGGTTGGTGATACGGTTCGGGCAGGGATTGCTATCGGGAGCGTCCCGGAGGGAATATTTGAACATAAAATTATGGTGCCGTTTGATGCGCGGGGCGAGTGGAAGGTAGAGAAGATCGTCGGTGATGGGGAGTATACAATTTATGCACCGCTTGCCGAGATTGTCTCGCAGAAAGGTGAGCGCAAACAGATAACTATGGTGCAAAGATGGCCGGTGAAACGGGCAATACATTGTTACCGTGAACGGCTGCGCCCGTCGGTGACTATGGAGACCGGCGTGCGGATTATCGATTCCCTGATTCCGGTGGCCAAGGGCGGAACGTACTGTATTCCAGGGCCGTTTGGGGCTGGGAAAACCGTTCTCCAGCAGATTACCAGCCGTCACGCCTCGGTTGATGTAGTTGTTATTGTTGCCTGCGGGGAGCGGGCGGGCGAGGTGGTGGAGACTCTGCGCGAGTTTCCCGACCTTATTGATCCGCGGACCGGGCGTTCGTTAATGGAGCGTACGGTTATGGTGGTTAACACCTCTGCGATGCCGGTGGCGTCGCGGGATGCCTCGGTGTACACGGGGATAACTATTGCGGAGTATTACCGGCAGATGGGGCTGGATGTGTTATTGCTGGCCGACTCTACGTCGCGCTGGGCACAGGCCATGCGGGAGCTTTCGGGGCGGTTGGAAGAGATACCTGGGGAAGAGGCATTTCCAGCATACCTGGAGTCAGTTATCGCTGGGTTTTATGAGCGCGCGGGCGTGGTGGTGCTGCCGGATGGGAGCCAGGGGTCGGTTACTATTGGGGGGACTGTAAGTCCTGCGGGGGGTAACTTTGAGGAGCCGGTGACGCAGGCTACCCTGAAGGTTGTCGGTGCATTTCATGGGCTGTCGCGGGAGCGTTCCGATGCCCGTAAGTATCCAGCCATTAATCCGCTAGAGAGCTGGAGTAAATATGATGGACTCCTGGGGGCTGCGCAGGTAAGTAAAGCCCAGGATCTCCTGAGGCGCGGCGATGATATTAGACAGATGATAAAGGTTATTGGGGAAGATGGTGTTGGTATTCACGAATTTCTCCTGTACCTCAAGGCCGATTTACTGGATGATGTTTATTTGCAGCAAAATGCCTTTGATAAGGTGGACAGTACCGTCTCGCCGGAGCGGCAGAGGGATACGTTCACGGTACTTGAGCGGATATTTGATATTGACGACTGCTTTACCGACAGAGAGGCGGCGAGGAACTTCTTTTACCGACTGCGCCGGTCTTTGCTCGATTACAACTATACCGAATGGGGGTCGAAAGAGATGCGGGTGAAATTGCGTGAAATTGACGACATGATTGCCGAAGTTAATAGCCCCGTTGGCGGAGGGGAGTAGATGCAGCAGGTAGGAGGGAAAATACTTGCCATTAGCGGCAGCGTACTGACCGTTGAAGCGTCGGGAGTAGCCTATGGGGAGTTGGGGCGCGTTGAAAGCGTGTACGGGGACTCGCTGGCAGAGGTAATTCACATTGACAGGAACCGCGTCTCGTTACAGGTTTTCCGAGGCGGTAGGGGGCTGTCGACGAACGATAAGGTTATCTTCCTGGGGCACAAGATGAAAGTGGCGTGCGGTGAGAGTCTCTTTGGCAGAATCTTTGACGGCACGGGGGCACCGCGGGACGGGGGGCCGGATTTGACCGATGAACTTATTCCGATTGACGGGCCTGCAATTAATCCTGTGTGCCGGGTTATTCCCAGTAACATGATCCGTACCGGGATTCCCATGATTGACATGTTCAATACTCTGGTGGAATCGCAAAAACTGCCGATTTTTTCGGTATCGGGAGAGCCGTATAACCAATTGCTGGCACGGATTGCCATGCAGGCAGATGTTGACATTATTATCCTGGGAACTATCGGGATTACCCACGACGATTATCTGTTTTTTCGGGATAGTCTGGCAGAGGGGAACGCCATGCATCATGCCGTTCTGTTTGTGCATGTCGCCTCAGATCCGGTTGTGGAGGCGTTGCGGGTTCCAGATTTGGCCCTTACGGTTGCGCAGCAATTTGCATTACAAAACAAGCGCGTGCTGGTGTTACTGAGTGATATGACCAACTATGCAGACGCTCTTAAAGAGATATCGATTACCCAGGAGCGGGTGCCGTCTAACCGCGGGTACCCTGGAGACCTGTATAGCCAACTGGCATCGCGGTACGAGCGGGCCGTTGATTTTGAAGGCGCCGGGTCGGTGACGCTATTGGGGGTAACGACCATGCCGGGGGATGATGTAACCCACCCGGTCCCTGATAATACCGGGTACATTACCGAAGGACAGTACTATTTGCGGAATGGGGTTATCGATCCCTTTGGGTCGTTATCGCGCTTAAAGCAGACGGTGAACGATAAGACCCGCAAAGATCACCGTGCACTCATGGATAGTATGATTAAATTGTATTCGGTCTACAAAGAGACGTTAGAAAAGCAATCGATGGGATTTCGGATGACGCCCTGGGATCAGAAATTACTGAAATATGGTGATTTGTTTGAGAAGAGCATGCTTGATCTAGCCGTGAATATTTCGTTGGAAGATGCGCTTGGGCGTGGGTGGGAAATATTATCAGAGTGCTTTGATCCGGAAGAGACACCGCTGCGCTCGGATCTGGTTGCCGAATTTTGGCCCACGAAAGCATTGCAAAAAGTAAAAAAACAATCGACCGACCCAACTTCGCAATCGACTGACCCATCATGAGCACCCTTGCCGGTGTGGTCAAACTGACCAAACAGGAGCTGCGCCGCCAGAAAGAACTGCTACGCCGTTTTTTGCGGTATCTGCCCACGCTTACCCTGAAGATGCGTCAATTGAAAGTGAGTCTAAATAAAATAGAAATATTGATTACCGAGAAAGAGCAGGAACGGGCAGAATATGTCGCCGCAAACAGCCATTGGCAGGCTGTCTTTGGGGAAGAGTATGATATCAGCCACCTTGTATCCATAGAGGGCGTGCGGCTTGTGCAGGAGAACCTGGCGGGTATCATTATTCCTAAATTGATTTGCGTCAATTTTCATCCGTATGAATACCGTTTTTATTCCGACCCCCTGTGGGTCGACGCCGCCGCCGAGTATCTCAGGCAATTGATTGAATATGACGCCCAGATAGAGATATTGCATTTACAGAGAAAGCTGGTGGCCGATGAGCTGCAGATTACTACCCAGAGGGTAAATCTCTTTGAAAAAATCCGTATCCCGCAGGCAGAGGCGGCGATTAAAAAAATTTCTATTTATTTAGGCGATCAGCATACCGCTGCGGTGGTGCGCGGAAAACTTGCCAAGAAAAAACTGGCGGTAGTTTCGGGAGGATGAGGCGTATATGATAATTCCCATGCGGCACGTGACAGTATTTGCCTTGTCAAACCGCCGCAGGTCGGCACTGACCCAACTGCGCGAATTCGGCGCCATGCATATCGAAGCAGGGAACGAGAGCGGCGGCACGGTGTCGCCGCTGGTGGAGCGGCGCTACAGTCAATGCAAGCAGGCCCTGGATATTATTAAGCAATATCGGCTGGATCATAGCAGGGATGCCGGGCGCCACCTGGATGCGGAATATAATCCGCGCCTGGGCGAGAAGCTGGCCCTGCGTGCGGTGCAGCTGCATAACGAGATAGAGGAGTACAAACAGCAGTTATTTAGAATCAAGCGGCAATTGACGCAGCTGCAGGAGTGGGGTGAATTTGATTACAAACGCATACTCGCACTGTCGGAGCATAATATCTTTTTGCGGTTTTATACCCTTTCCAATAAAGAGCTGGAGCATGCCGATATTCAAAATTGCTTTATCGTACGCAAATCCGGCAGGTTGGCACATGTTGTTGTGGTAGATTATAAGGAATTACAGAAAATTCCCTACAAGGAGGCGCGCCTACCGGAAGGTGATCCGCTGCTCCTGCGGCAGAAAAGATTGAGTATTGAGTTAAAGATTATTGAGCGTATTGAAAAATTGACATCGATAGCACGGCAGTACCCGCACCTCCATCGCGCCTGGAAAAGAATTGTTGAACTCAATGAACTGACGACAATCCGGGGAGCGATTCGATGGACAGGAAAGATAATCCATATTAATGGATTTGTCCCTTTGCATAGAATTCCTGCCCTGAAGCGCCTGGCAACACGAGTGGGATGGGGGTTTGCATACCGCGAGCCGCATGAAGACGAGCTGACGCCGTCGGTGCTCCGCACTAATCCGTTTACTGCAATGGTGCGCCCGATATATCGGATTCTAGGCACGCTCCCGGGGTACAATGAGCCCGATTTTAGTTTGATATTCCTGCTGTTTTTTATTGTTTTCTTTGCAATGATCGTCGGTGATGCCGGCTATGCTGTATTGTTAATGCTCGCAAGTACGCTGCTCTTGTTTCGGAGTCGACGCCCCAGGGGGGGTAACAGGACAGGGACGAAAAACAGCGCCGCACAAGAGGGCGGGAGACTCCTGCTAGTGGTGGGGGCTGCAACTTTTGTATGGGGGGCATTGAGCGGAAACTGGTTTGGGCATCAGCCGATTGGGCAGACTCCGCCGTTATCGTACATGGTCATTCCTGCTATTAATGCTTTTGAGCCCGCCAGTATCCCGTTTGTACAGTGGCTGTGCTTTATTATCGCTGCGGTACATTTGACTATTGCACACGGGCTGCGTATTGCAAACCTTGTCCGTACGAAGCAATATCGTCTGATACCAGCACAAATAGGCTGGATCGCCCTGATATTTTCGCTCTACGCCCTGGTGGTGCAGCTTATACTCGGATTATACGGGTACTGGTATCCGCAGAACTTCCAGGGAGCGTTAATTGGCGGACTGACAGCAATAGTGCTGTTTGGCAAACAGGAGCGGGGCGTGTCAATATTTAAAGGCATGGCAAAAGGCGCTGCGGGAATATTTAGTACCGTTCTGGATTCTATATCTGCATTTGCGGACGTGGTTTCCTATCTGCGTCTCTTTGCGGTTGGACTTGCCTCTGTAGAGATTGCGCGCAGCTTTAATCTTATTGCTGCGTCACTGTCTGATAGTTCGTGGGGGATTGTTGCCGCGGTACTATTAATAGCACTGGGCCATTCGCTCAATTTAGCAATGGGCGCCCTATCACTCATCGTGCATGGAGTACGGTTAAATATGCTTGAATTTTCCAGTCATATTGGTGTAGAATGGTCAGGTATCGTGTATCGGCCATTTCGCAGGAGTATGGTTGAAAGTTAGATTATGAGATTAGAAAAGAAAGGAGAGAATTAAAGTGGGTTTTGGATTTATTGGAGTAGTGGCAGCCTTGGCGATATCAGCCATGGGGTCTGCTGTCGGGATTGGTAATGCGGGTACGGCAGCTATTGGTGCGTGGAAGCGGTGTTATGCATATAATAAGGTGGCCCCGTTTCTTTTGGTGGCATTTGTAGGGGCTCCGCTAAGTCAGACCCTCTATGGGTACATCTTGATGAATACCGTGTTGTTGCCGATCGTTGAAACTGCTAACGATTGGCTGTTGCTCGGAGTGGGTATTCTTGGCGGATTAGCCATAGCGTTTTCGGCAATACACCAAGGCAGGGCCGCTGCCGCGGCGTCGCACGCCCTGGCGGAGACCGGCAAGGGATTTGCGCGTTATATTATTATTATCGGTATTGCCGAGACAGTGGCAATGTTTGTAATGGTTTTTCTGCTTTTTGCAGTCAGTGTAAGTGTCTAAAAGATACTGTATCCGTGCGCTATTGCTTACCGCAACTATTCATTTTTTTGTTGCAGGAGCGGGCGGCGGCGCGGCGTTGCATGCGCAGGAATTTGACGACCAGCTTTGGTATAGATTAGCAGAGGCCGATAGGGCGTTAGACGAGCGCCGTTTTGATGATGCGCTAAACGGATACCGCAGCGCCCTCAGGTTGCGCCGGCCTCTCCCGGAGGCAGATTTGGGAATAGCTACCGTTTTACAAATTGAAGGCGTTACCGCAGAGGCGGAGAATCATTTTCTCAGTGCGCTGGAAAACAGTGAGCACTTTCTTTTGCCAGAGAACGAATACCGCACGCGTTACGGGTTGGCCTCTTTGTACCAGAGTACGCGGCAGTATAGTAAGTACAGCGAGGCACTACTGGAAATAACGGATAGTGAAGAGAGATTCCAGGATCTTGGGCAAAGAAGGATTGGGCAACGATTATTAGTGAATCGCGGTGTTGATCGTCTTTTTGAAATATATCGGTTTGGTAATTTCTATACCCTATCCGCCCACGCTCAGCTGGGCGAACATTTTGTGGTTAGCGGAAATTATGTCAGGGCGGTGGACCACCTGATATATGCGGTGATCAAACGCGGGGAGCAGCTGGAGGGAATCGCAGAGGGCAACGGAGTGGATATCAGCGGCATGTCGTTTACCGAATTGCTGGATACCGCGCGCGGTGTCAGGATATTAAACCAGAACCTGCGCCGGGGATATGATATAGACAGAATACTCTTTTACACCGGCGCTGCTGTCTACGGTCACGCGCCGCAGAGTTCAACATGGACTGAGGCATGGAGTATGGTAGCAAATTCACCGCATGATAACCGCTGGAAAAGTCTGGCGCAGGCGCGTCTGAATAACCCGCAGCTTGAACCGCTACTTCGCTAGTTGTCAACATAAAGAGTCATGGATAAATTGATCATCAAGGGTGCCAGGGAGCACAACCTTAAGGATATCACTGTAGAGATGCCGCGTGATAAATTTGTGGTAATAACAGGAGTGAGCGGATCGGGAAAATCTTCGTTGGCATTCGATACAATTTATGCCGAGGGACAACGCCGTTATGTAGAATCACTCTCTGCGTATGCGCGGCAGTTCCTTGGGCGATTAGATAAGCCGGATGTAGATTATATCGAAGGTCTCTCGCCCGCGATCTCTATTGAACAAAGAACGACAAGCCGTAATCCGCGTTCTACTGTGGGTACAGTAACCGAAATCTATGATTATTTACGGCTGCTGTTTGCGCGTATTGGGGTCCCGCACCACCCTGTTAGCGGCGAAAAACTGGAACGTCAATCGACAGACGAGATTATCGATACAATTACCGAGTATCCGCGCCATACAAAAATCATGCTTATATCGCCTGTTATCCGCGGCAGAAAAGGCGAGCATAACAAGCTGCTGAAAGATGCCCACAAGGCCGGATACTCCAAAGCCAGAATTGACGGCAAGATTGTCTCCACTGCATCTCCGCCAACGCTGGCCGCCAAAAAGAAGCACTCTATCGGTATAGTTGTAGATAGAATCAAAATTGATCCCCAGGAGAGATCCAGGATAGCTGAGGCGGTTGAATTGGCACTGGAAATGAGCGGCGGTTTTGTGGATGTGCAGGAAATTGATTCAGATGCTCCCGCGCGGTCATTTTCGTTGAATTATTCCTATACTACCAAGAGCGGCGAGGTGGCATTCCCAGAACTTGAACCGCGTCTGTTCTCGTTCAATAGCCCGTACGGCGCATGTCCGTTATGTCACGGGATAGGGGAGAAGCAGGAATTTGATATTGATTTAATCATGCCCGATGACCGATTGTCATACAACCAGGGGGCGTTGATTCCATTTAGACCGACATCCGTGTGGCATCGCAGTATTTTTACCGCGGTTGCCGAGACGCTTAAATTTTCCCTGGACGACCCAATAGGTTCGCTGCCCAAAGATATTTTGAAGCAGCTGTTTAATGGGACGAGGGATAGTGTAAAAATAACATACCAGAACAAAGACGGCAGATTAAATTATACCCGCACCGCACCGTTTCCCGGTGTGATTCCTGAGTTACGCAGGCGATACAAAGAGACCGCGTCTGAAAACATGCGCACATGGTTCGAGAGCTTTATGAGTACCGGCACATGCAGCCTGTGCCAGGGGAAGCGACTGAAAGAAGAGGCGCTGGCGGTACAGGTTCTTGGAAAAAACATTGAGCAGATATGTGAGTTAACAATAGAGCGGGCATTGCCGGTGTTCCGTGAGGATAAATTTTCCAAAAGAGAGCAATTGATTTGCAAGGAGGTTATTCGCGAAATATACAACAGACTTACTTTTTTGAATAATGTCGGGTTGGGCTATATTTCCCTGCACCGCAAGGCAGGTACGTTATCCGGGGGCGAGGCGCAAAGAATTCGTCTTGCATCGCAGATCGGCTCGTCGTTAACCAGTGTATTGTATGTTTTAGACGAACCGACTATCGGGCTGCACCAGCGTGACAATGACAGGCTGCTGGATACACTGCGGCATTTACGCGATCTTGGAAATACACTAATAGTGGTTGAACACGACGAACAAACCATTCGCTGTGCCGATTATATTGTTGAGCTCGGACCAGGTGCGGGCGTACATGGAGGAAACCTGGTGGCCAGCGGAACGGTCGAAGAGGTCTGTAAAATAAAAAAATCACTTACCGCCCAGTACCTTGACCGTAAACTGGCATTGCCCTTGCCAAAAAAACGCCGCGAGGGAAATGGAAAGCAGATAACGGTTAAGGGGATGCGCCATAATAATCTTAAAAATCTCAGCGTCACCCTCCCGCTGGGTATGCTGGTATTAATTACCGGAGTTTCCGGCTCCGGTAAATCCAGTTTGCTGAATGGAGTAATCTACCCCGCGTTATCGAACCATTTACATGGCTCGGACCGCAAGGGGGGCAAGTACCGTGCTATCACCGGTAAAGACGCTATTAATAAAATTATACAAATTGACCAAAGCCCAATTGGCAGGACGCCTCGTTCCAACCCCGCGACCTACGTAGGTTTTTTTACAGCTATCCGTGAGCTTTTTCAGGAATTGCCTATATCTAAAACCAGAGGCTACCGGGCCGGGCGGTTTTCATTTAACGTCCAAGGGGGCCGGTGTGAAATATGTCAGGGCGGCGGAATTATTAAGCTCGAAATGCACTTTTTATCTGATGTCTGTGTTACCTGCGACGCCTGCAAGGGCAAGAGATTTAATCAGGAAACACTTGAGGTACATTACAAGGGGAAAAATATCCATGACGTGCTGTGCATGACCGTAGATGAGGCGGCTGATTTTTTCAGGAATATCACAAGCATCTACCGGTCACTATCGATGCTGCAGTCGGTCGGTTTAGGGTACATTGCCCTTGGTCAATCGGCCCTGACCTTTTCCGGCGGCGAGGCACAGAGGATACGCCTGGCTAACGAGTTATCGCGCCGCGATACTGGGGATACGCTGTATATCCTCGATGAACCCACAACCGGATTACATTGTGCAGATGTGAGCAATCTTGTAAAAGTAATACATTCATTGGTCGGCAAGGGCAACAGTGTTGTTGTTATTGAGCATAATCTGGATATGATTGCCCAGGCAGATCATATTATCGATCTTGGACCAGAGGGAGGAGACGCGGGGGGCACACTATGTGCCGAAGGTACACCTGAGCAACTTACTAAGATGAAAGGCACATATACCGGTGTGTACCTGAAAGAGTATCTTGCCCGCTATTCTTGAGTGACACAGTCTTGTACACCCTGGCGGCTTCTATGCAAATGCCTGATAGCAGCACTGCTGAGTACGGCAGCAGCTGTACAGTTGCCCGCACAGGAAACCGCACCCACCGATGCCGCGGAGCAAGTTGATGCGCCCGTTGAGAGTGTCCCGCCAGATATCACCCCAGACGCCGCTCCGACAGAGAGTGACAGTGAGCCGGAGGAAACGCTTACCAGAAAAACGTTAGAACAGGACATTCAGAATCTGGACTATTTCCAGCTCGTGACGTGGTTGGGAAGATTAGAGCTGTCTACTCAAGGCGATATCAATCAACTGCGCCAACGTCTTCTCGGTCACTTTAATGTCATACCAGCGGCAGCCGCCGGAATTGATACCCAGAACGATGTTGAGGTTATTATAGAATCTGCCCTATCGGGTAACTACTTTGATATTGAGCAAGTTGACGAGCGGTATATCCGATTACAGGGCGGCGTCCAGCTTATGTTGATTGATAATGTCGAGAATGCAACCCACACTATCCGTGCAGAGGAGCTGATTTTTAACCAGGAACAAGAGCTGGTAACCGCACGCGGCGAGGTCGAATACTTTATTGACCGCGACGGCTCTAGAGAAGAATTTAGCGGTCATACATTGGTTTTTGAATTAGACGGATGGCAGGGGATATTTTTAGGCGGACGCGGCAACCGTGAACCGACGGGCGACCAGCAGTCGGGTTTCCGGTATGAGGCCGGTCAAATTACCCGCTCACCTGATGACATAGTAGTAATGGAGGATGTAACGGTTACATCCTCGCCCTCCGCCGATCCCTACTACCATCTCAAGGCAGAGAAAATATGGCTTATCGGACCAGCAGAGTGGGCATTGTCTAACGCAGTTCTCTATGTAGGCGAAGTGCCTCTTTTCTACTTCCCGTATTTTTTCCGACCGGGTGATGAGATAATATTTCATCCGGTTTTTGGGACGCGGGATCGTGAGGGCGCTTTTATTCAAACCACGACATATTTAATCGGCCGCAAAGAGAGGAGTGCGGTCGATAGCTTGTCATTCCTGCAATCTACGAATACCGTTAACCGGGCACAAACGGTCGACGGCATATTTTTGCGTAATACTACCGAGCCGTATAACCCCGCCACTTCTGCCACACTGCGATTATTGGTAGATTATTACTCCCGTCTTGGCGGATACATTGAACTTGAGGGCGATTTCAATGGTGTTAACGATGTAGTTAATACCATTAATTTTGATACCGCCCTGGCGGTTAGTAATCATATATACCCCGGAGCGGGGGGTGATTATACGACGCTGTTTGTCAGCAACGGCACTGCCACCGAGCAGTTGGTACATAGCAATTTCTTCGGCACAGAGGTGCCGTTCCGGTATCTGATAGATTTGCAGATTGGCATGTCCGTGGGTAGTTTTCGCAGTTCGTTATTACTGCAATACTACAGCGACCGCTACATTATCTCGGAATTTGATGATCGTGCCGAAGAAAATGACTGGTACGGAATAGTATTAGGTGAAGAAGATCTGGTAACAACCACAACCCTGTCAGAGACTTCCAGTTTTCTTTGGCGATCAGAGAGTTCGTACAGTGTACCAAACCTTCCCTCTCCGTTTATATCAAATCTGGCTCTCAATAATTTCCTTCTATCGGTCAACTGGACCTCCAAAGATTATACGAACCCGCCGCCGCACATAGCCACCGCCACTTTCAGCCCGGAAAGTGACTTCTATGTCCCCAATACTATATTTGCTCCCAATATCGGCGTGTCACTTTCCGGCACACTCCTTAGTCCTGATATTATTGCTGGTACCGCCGCCAGTGCTGCCGAAGAGAGCTCTGTGATTAATGCCGAATTACGCCCCCCCTGGGAGGCAACCGATCCCGAAACGGAAGAGATAGTAGATGATGATGACGCCCCGCCCGTCTGGACGCCCCCGGATGCATCAGAAACCGATTTTTCTTTTCGGGATCAGACGACACGCACTAACTATGGCGGGTATCAGATCCGTCGACCGCTTGATTACGGGTTAACCTACAGCCTTACCCCTGATTTTAGCTTCCAGCACATTACCAATAACATAGAATGGAACACTCCCGCGGATATTGATTTTTCCCTTCGCTATTCCACCTTGACGCTAGACAACAGTCTCGATTTCGGATTATTTTTTGATTTGTACGAAAACTATCTGCGCCTTAATACTAATTTCACTACCCGGGGACGTTACCGGACAACATTTGACGGCGAAGCCATTACTGAAACCGATAGGGATAGGGAGCGCCGTGCAGATTTCGCATATAATTACTTTAGCATCGACAACTCCAGCACCCTTTCCACCAATTTCTTACAGGCGATACCACAGTGGGCATCGACGAGTGCCAGCTATACAATTTCCAGTCATCTTTACCAGTATCGTTTTGATCAGTTTGAAAATGGTAATTCTGACGAGCCAATTTATGAATCATTACCAGCAGAGTGGGACCGCGAATTCATTACCGCCCACAATACCGCGTTAAATCTAATATGGGACACTCCTATTGGACGCGAGGCCCTGACCCTTAGCTACCGCCTGCCCCCGCACCTGCAGCAATTTTCTGCCAATCTTGCCCTGCAGTTTGGACCGGTAGCCCTGGCGACTAATTTATCGGTATCAGAGCCCGGCGACGCAGCCGGGGACCCGGATCCCACGCGGCCGTGGGAATTCAACCCGCTGGTTACTACCGCGTCAATTACTTTTCTCGATGAACTAGTTCTCTCTGGAAACATGCGTGTTAACTTAAACGATGAATTTATTGATACCGTATCGGCATCTCTTCGCACATGGTTTGTTACCACCTCACTTGAATTAGAACGTACCGAGGCATTTGTTTTTAACTTTACTAACGATGGAACCCTCCCGTGGCAGGAAACCGGTGAGCCGGACCTGCGCCCAACCACGCTTCGTATTTCCGCCAGCGAGAATGTCCAGAGCGATCCATTATGGAAAGGCCGCGTGCGCGTAGGAGGAAATATTTCTGCCTCACTCAGTTTCGATTTGCTGCGTTTTACCGAAAGCGCATTCAGTATGAACTACGGTATTTCTCTGTTTGTCTTTGAATTTATCGATATCAGTTTATCTGCAACGGTTACGAACGATCTTGTTTATATATATGTACCCGAGCTAGCGGCCCAAACCGGCGCAACCCCGCGTAATTTCTTTGTCGATTTCCTGCAATCGATAAATATTTTTAATCAAACCGATCTTGAGACCGGCTTGTTTAAATTACAGAATATTTCATTGAACATTGCTCATCGTCTGGTTGACTGGGATCTGATATTTGGATACACCGCCAGCCCCGTCCTGGATACATCGGTTACTCCCAACAACTATATTTTTGAGCAGCAGTTCACTGTGTCAATTGCCTGGCGGCCTATTCCGGAATTGAAACGTGATATTGTCATTGATAATGACGACCAAGTTACTATCGAGTAACCCCCGCTCTCCGATGCCCTCAATTATTCTTTAAGGAATACGTGAGTGCCCCGCGGTGCTGCACCACCTCCCCCGCTACCCCCATGCCTTGATGGACAGCAGCAAGCACGGCCTGCTTGTCAATATTCGAAAGATGCTCACCGTCTACTGCTGATACCTGCCCCCAATACTCAAGCGGACTAATCGCCATCGCCGCACAGACGGTACCAAAAAAAGAGTCGCCCGCACCCGTGGAATCTACCATAGTAACCAGCGATGCCTGAAAATGCTGACTGGCACCGTCGGAAAAATAAATCGAACACCCGCCCTCACCGCGGGTTACCAGCAGGGTGCGGTTAATATTTTTTTCACTATCAATTGCACGAAGTGCAGCAATGCGCTTCTCCTCACTGGGTTCCCGCGAGAGCATCTCCAGCTCCGTATGTGAAAGCTTAAGTATTGATACGCACGGCAACAGGGATAAAATTTCCGGCACCAGCCGCTCCCGATGCCCCCCCCATAGGGCCGGGCGGATGTTGGGGTCAAAACAGATAGGAATACCCGCCGCAACAGCAAGACTGACGGCACGATGCGTGGTATCGGCCATAGCCGACGTTGTCATACAGTTGGTTCCAATACACAGCATGCTAAAATCTGCAAACCAGCCCTCCTGCCAATGCGAGGCAGGCATGCTAATATCCGCAGTAGCGGTGCGCAGAAACTGGTAACTTGCTTCTCCGTTTTCATCGGTACCGACGAGCGCAATGGCCGTGCTGTTATCACTGAAGCAGCACCTGTCATACTCCAACCCCTCGTGGTCAAGCAAATTCACAATCCGCTTGCCGAAAAAATCCCCCGACACTCCCCCGATAAAGGCGACGCCGGTGTCGGTTTCGCCCTGCGATACCAGCCACCGTTTGGCACCCACCGAGGCGTTCAGTACCCCGCCCCCGATGTTCCCAACCATCTGCACACCGGCACTCGGATCCCCCGGGACATCGGTTGCGTAGACATCAACCAGCGCCTCACCGAAAAAACAGAGCGTGTTTTTACCCATGGTATTTATTTACACTGCATAAACGCACTCGACAGCGGGGGCAATACCAGGGTATCGGACGTATGCACAGCCCCTCCCGCGCCCATGACCTGTCCGGAAATTAACTCGCCCCGCGCCCCTGATAGCTCTTGCGGTTCATTAGAAAAGTTGTAATAGCAGGCAATAGACGGGTACGCAGCACTCGACCCGCCGCTGCCGTCGTTCCCGCCCGCACTGCCCTCGCGGACAAAATGGAGAACCGCATCGTCGGCCCGTTCGATGTGCATCCCGCCCCCAGTGCACAGGGCGACCTGGGTTTTGCGCCACGCAATAAAGCGCCGGAAAAAGGCAAGCGTCGACCCCGGGTCACGCTCCTGTACATCGACCGCCAAATCCGCATACTCGCGTTTAATCGGCAGCCACGGGGGCGCACTTGCACTGAACCCGCAATGCTCGTCCGTCGACGACCACGGCATCGGCACCCGGCACCCATCACGGCTGGGATGGTCGGGCCACATACGAATACCAAACGGGTCGCGCAGCTCATCAAAGTCAAGCCTGCCCTCGGGGAGCCCGAGCTCCTCGCCCTGGTAGATACACGGCGTGCCCCGCAGTGCTAACAGTACCGTTAGCAATAACCGGGCATACTGCCCCCGCCTCTCACCCCCGATATTGGGGTTACGGGATGCCGCGCGCACCACGTCATGGTTACTGAACGCCCAGCACGGCCACCCATCGCGAATATGCGGGGCAATATCCTGAAAAATCCCGGCGATGCTCTGCGGGCAGATGGGCTTATTGAGCAAAGAGAACGTATACGCAATATGCAAATGCTCCTTCCCGGCAGTGTACAGCCCCTGCAGTTCGTTTTCGTTATGGCACCCCAGCTCACCAAGCAGGAGCTTGCCGCCAAATTCATCCACAAGCTTGCGCAGCTTTGCCAGAAACTGCAGATTCTCGGGCCGCCCCTGGTTGTACCGCTCCTCCTGCATCCACAGGGGATTTCTGGTCGGGTGCTTCCCATCACTCCCGGGTAGGGGCGGGTTATCGGGGAGGTCGGGGTGCTGGACGTAGCGCGTAACCGTATCCAGCCGAAACCCATCCACACCGCGCTCCAGCCAAAACTTCGCCGAATCCAGGATAGCCCCCTGCACCGCAGGGTTGTTGAAGTTCAAGTCGGGCTGCTCGGATAGAAACTGATGCAGGTAGTATTGGCGCCGCCTGGTATCCCACGTCCACGCCGGCCCGCTAAACACCGACAGCCAGTTATTGGGCATATACCCCGTATCTGTCGGATCCTTCCACACATACCAGTCCGCCTTCGGGTTTTCCCGGCTGCTCCGCGACTCCACGAACCACGGGTGCTCGTCCGAGGTATGATTGTAGACCTGATCGATCATAAGCTTGATGCCGTTCTTATGCAGCGCATCAGTCAGGGCTGTGTAATCCCCCATGGTCCCAAACATCGGATCGACGGCACAGTAATCCGACACATCATACCCGTAGTCACGCATAGGAGATTGAAAAAACGGTGACACCCAGACAATATCTATATTCAGTTTTTTCAAGTAATCAATCTTAGCGGTAATCCCCGGGAGGTTCCCAACACTCTCGCCCCCCTCTGTCCGCACACCTGCCCTCTCGGCAGAAAAAAAACTCCGTGGATATACCTGGTATATAACCGCTCCACGCCACCATTCGTTCATCGCCATTGCACCCTTCCTACAAAAATCAAATATATTTCAGTGACCTGATACATGTAGTATATCACAATTTCGGAGTTGGGTAGTGTGTGTACAGATGGGGGGGGGCGTCCCGCCCCCTCGCTGCAGCCAGCGCACCCCTGTGCGCAAGCGCGCCCAGGGGTACCAGGCGGCTACCCACGGGCTTGCGCCCGCGGGTACGGGCTCACTCTCGCTCGCCCGCCGCCGCCTTCGCTGTCTTCCGCTACCCCCTGGTCGCCTCTGTAAAGCAATCGTCCTGCTCGTGGCAACGATGCTGAATGCGCCGCACAGCGGCGCCAACAAGCAGACGCTACCCCCGGTCGCTTCTGTAAAGTAGCCGTTCCGCCCGCGGCAGCAAAGCGTAATGCGCCGTCACCACGGCGCCGAAAACAGCCGCCCAACCCGCGGCAACGGAGTGTACGCACCGCCCCGCGGTGCCGACAAGTAGACATACCTCCCCTGGGAGCTCTCGTGAAGCAGGCGCCCAACCCACGGCAGCAAAGCGTAATGCGCCGTCACCACGGCGCCAAAAATAGTCCTGCTTACCTGGGAGCTTTGTAAAGCAGCCGTTCCGCCCGCGGCAGCAAAGCGTAATGCGCCGCCACCACGGCGCCAATAACAGAGCGACCAACCTGCGGCAACAGAGAGTGTAACGTGCCGTGACAATGACGCCAACAAACAGAGCCCACCTATCCCCCCAGAGGGAGGGCTCGTGTGCAGTGCCGGCACCGATACTGTGCGCTAGGCATGGGAGCAGTGCCGCAAGCCTTTGCTTGCGGCAGACGCGGCGGTAATAAAAGAAGACAGCAAAGACATGAGGGGGTGTCGCGGCCGCGCGCAGCAAGCTGCGGACACGCCGACCCCGCCTGCACTTCGTGCAGGTGGGGGAGCGCCCACTTAAATACCTAACCCTGCAGTGGTATTTCCACCGCCCCGACGGGCGAGACGGTCAGGGGTAGGAGTGCGTCGCGTCCCCCCAGGGCGGCGGTGATGAACTCTCGGTACTGCGCCATTGCCCCCCCTCGGGGGAGGTAGAGTTGGATGGCGCCCGCGAACCCCCCGCCGTGGACGCGGCAGGCGGAGCGGGCGCGCAGCCCGTGGGTGTCGATGAAGCGGGCGGTCATTGCCAGGGTTAGGGCCATGGCTTGGCCGCGGTCGCTGCCGGGGACGATGCAGTTTTGGCAGAGCATCCACGACGAGCGTCCGGATTCGCTGACCAGCTCCAGGAACCGCCCCATGTCCCCGCCCCCGAGGGCCTGCTCTTGCTGGAGTACGCGTTCGTTTTCTGTGAAGTAATGGAGGGCGCGGAGCACTGCGCGGTCGCCGTGTTTCGCGCGGAGCTGCGGGATGGATTCGAGGTATTGGGCTTCGGTAATGTTTCTCAGTACCGGTTGGCTGAAGTGCTGTGCGATGTCCCGCATTTCGGTTGCAACCGCGGCGTAGTGGGCGGTGAGGGATGTGTGGCTGTCCCCGCTGTCGACTACTGCCATCTGTAACCCGTGACGGGAAAAATCGACGGACAGGCTGCGCATAGTGATGTTGTCAAAGTCCTTGAAATCGATTGCCGTGACGCCCCCCGCGAGAGAGGCCAGCTGGTCTTCGAGTCCGCTGGGCTTTCCAAAGTAGGTATTCTCGGCGAACTGCCCTATTTTTGCCTGTGCGACCAGGGGGAGCGATGGCGGTGCGGTCGCGGCACCTTGCTCTGCCGCCAGGGCGAGCAGTATCACCACCACCAGGGATTCGAAAGCTGCCGATGAACTCAGCCCGGCCCCGATAGGCAGGGTAGTGGCGGTAAGTGCGTCGAACCCGACGAGAGGCGCGGCGCCGGCCTCGTCGAGCCCCGCGGCTACTCCGCGGACCAGGGCGGCACTGCTCTCGCGCTCGCTCGCTTGAGGCGCGAGGTCGGATATGTCGATGTCGACCAGTACGCCGCTCGCATCCGCGATGCGCACGCGCCGATCCCCCCCCCGGGGGCGCACCGCCGCGATGATGTCGGCCGTCAGGGTGCCGACCAGGACTCTGCCGTGATTGTGGTCGGTATGATTACCGGCAATCTCGGTACGCCCCGGGCCGCGGAACAACCGCCACCGGGCTGGAGTTTCACCGCCATCCACGCCGTCCACGCCGCCTCCCGCTCCCAGGAGGTCAATCCATCTTTGCCGTTCCGAATCAACGGCCCCCGTCCCGTATATTTCACGGAGATGTCCGCCTATTGCCCCGTTGGCAATTGTGTCGGATAGTTCTTGTAGGGATAGGAGTGTGGGTGTCGGCGCCGATGGGGTCACAGGAGTCCCCGGAGGGTATCTGCGGCCGCCTCGGGGGTAATGTCCCGCTGCGGCATAGCGCACAACTCGTACCCGACCATGAATTTACGCACCGACGCCGAACGGAGCAGGGGCGGGTAGAACCCAATGTGTGTCTGCCACCCATCCCGTAATCCTGATACCATCGCCGCACCGTCACTCGCACCGTGGTGGCTGGCGATTGCACCCGCCGCGCCGCCCGCACCGGCGGGCATCTCGTTGGTAGTCGGGGGCAGGTGTACCCCCATGGAGTACGGGAACGGGGTGTCGAACAGTTTGTCGTAGGTGTTAATTGCCAGCTTCAGGATCTGCGCCAACCCCGTGCGCTCCCCGGGGGTCATGGACGCGAGGTCGACGATATGCCGGTGCGGGATGATGTAGGTTTCGTACGGCCACACGGCCCAGAACGGCACCAGCCAGACAAATTGTTCGTTCTGGGCAATAATACGCTCGCCGAGCTCAAGCTCCTGGGAGAGGTACCCGCAGAGCATCGCACTCGCGTGGGTGTCCCAGTAGGTGTGCTGGGTTGTGGTTTTGCGCAGCGCAATATTGGGGATAGATTCGTTGGCCCAAATCTGTCCGTGCGGGTGCGGGTTCGATGCCCCCATGGGGGCACCGCGGTTTTCAAAAATCTGTACGTGGGTGATGCGTTCATCCCTGGCAAGCTCGGCGTACTGGGCCCCCCAGAGGGTTATGATATCCGCCACCTGGGCGTCGGACATATCGGCGATGTGTATGTTATGCTGCGGGGCATAGCAGAGCACCCGGCAGGTCCCGTACTCGCTGTCGGCACGCAGCATCTCCCCGCGGGCAAAGCTCTTCGGCTCGGTATCCGGGCGGAGGGCGGCGAAGTCGTTCTCGAAGACAAACGGCTTGGTGTACTTGGGAGTAACGGCCCCGTTGGCGCGGCGGTTCCCCGGGCATAGGTAGCAGGTGCTGTCATACTCGGGACCGCGCTGGCGCTCTATTGGTTTTTCCTGCGACCCCTGCCAGGGGCGCTGGGTGCGGTGCGGGGAGACCAGAACCCATTCGTCAAGGAGCGGGTTGTAACGCCGATGCTGCCGTTCTGCCAACCAGTGCATATTTGGTATGGTAGCATAATAATGGGGTTTGGGGAAGTTGTGTGAGGGGGGTAGGGTAGGTGAGGGGGGGCGTCCCGCCCCCTCGCTCAGCTGGCGTGCCGCGCGCGTAGCGCGCGGCACCAGACGGCTACCCACGCACGCCGGGAGGCGTGCGTGGGTACGGGCTCACTCCCGCTCGCCCGCCGCCGTCTTCGCCGTCTTCCGCTACCCCCGGTCGCCCTGGTGAGATAGGAGTGTTGCACTTGTGGTTGAATCCACAGTCATCAGGTTTCAGAAGTTGATTGTAAATTGTGTAATGAGTTGCTTAATTGTGTTGAATGATATTTGACGCTTTTTGTCATGGATATACAAAAGATATGCAGAAACCGTTATCTATATCAACCCTAAAAATATCACTTACGATTCCTGGGCAATGCCTTAAGACCTTGTATGATTAAATAGACGCATTCGTCAATAAATGGTGATTCCATCAGTCGCATATATTTGTTTTCAGTAAGTCCAGATCGCTGAATCATATCCGATAACAATTCAGGATTTTCTAATATTAATTTCACATGCTCGTAATTGGCATGGTAATTATCCTCTCTCGCTTTCTCTTGAAGATCTTTGTATCCTGCATTATTACAAACTTGCCAGTCCTCCGTCAGAAATTTTGTAGCTTCCCCTTTTCTAATTGTCTTGCAAACTTCCCCCACTACCCCGCCAAATGCCCCGAGTAGGTAAGTAGGCTTCTTCGTTTCAATGGCAATCATAATTTCCTCTAGCACACCTGGCATTTTACCATTGTACCCAAAGAGTTTTCCTCCCGCGCAAATACGAGCATCGGAACAATTAATTGATTCCTGGCGCATCTCGGTAAGGCAACGGGACCATATATATTTATTTTCAAAATTGCATGGTTTGATGAAGATATTTTTATCGACACAGGCGCTAATATCTTCAGGAATATCATGCTCACGAGTATACATAACAGAACTATACTTTGCTCTCCATGCTCTTAATGCATTATCAGGAACGTATATCGGCCATGCTAAATGATTTTCAACATAAATTTTGTTCGCATGATTGGGATTTCGATTCATTAAGGCGACAGCTTCATCTAGAATAAATTGTGTGAAACCATTTTCGCGAAGATCGCCGCCGTATATCAAAGTTGCTTCTCTAGCCAGTAGGTATCTTGCAATATCTTGTGCGAAACGTTCGGTATAATCCTGATGTAGATGGTGTTGTGAAAAATCTGTTACAGAGGCAACGGAAACATTAGAAATAGAAATGCCTACTCGCCAGTCGCGCAAAATACCACTATCAGAATTTCCTAATAAAGGCGTAAAGGCGTCAATGCCCACGTTATTCAATAGCTTCAATTCTTCGGGATACAGAGGAGGCTCTGGATAGCAAATTTTAAGTTTACCGTTTTGGGTTTTGGGCTTATTGCCTAGATCACTGGCATGAAACATTTCTGGAGGTCGGGCATGCAAATCACAATCAGAATTTATCCAGCCATGCTTTTGATAATTTTTTAACTGCAAAGTTACGTGCTTGTATCTTATTGTCTCAAGCATAGCGGTAATTAAGATACGTAAAGTATCGTGATTGTTTAGAGATTTTTTTGATGATATACGCACGCAAGGGACGTTAGTACTTGCCGGAAAAATTCTATCCTCGTATTCCGCAAGACAATTAACAGCAAGTATAGGCCGACCTTCCATTTTTGCATATATTATTTCTCTTTGGCACCAATATCGGGAGGAATATGTATCGCTGCTAAGTACCAACACAGTTGATTTTTCTATATGTTTCTTAATATCTTGAAAGAAAACACATCCTGGAGAAATATCGGTGGCATCAAAGAACGACCGCATGTTCGTGTCATTGATAAATTTTCTAATGGTATCTGCATGGCATTTTCCAATATCATCATGCTTTGCGTGGCTTAAAAATATCTTGACTGACGATGATTTACTTGTATCTTTTGTATTGCCTACATTAAATCCATAACGATATATCTCGTGTAACATTGATAAAATAGCATACTCCGCTAAAGTGTCGGGATTCCAATCGGTGAAACGTATAAAATTTAAATTTCCAAGACGACTTTTTTGTTGCGAATGCCCCAAGCCGTACTTATCAACCGCAATAGGAACTACATCCATTGACTTGAGGAATTTAAAATTATCTATGTATTTGCACCACTCAAGGCAGCCTAGAGTGTTTACGCTTGTAAAAACAAATACAATATCTTTGTTTGCTTTTTGTAACGGTTCGTGCTTGGGCGGGGAATTGGGGCAGGGAGTACTGTAGTAAAATAGTGGAATATTTAGACCGCGTGAAAATGGTCGGTCTGTACATCGGGCAAAATTATTTCTTACTGAATCAAGTATACATTCAATTGATTTATTGTCAGATGGATGCCATATAAAATGCAGAGCTAGGGGAGGTTTATATTCCGTACTCACTAGTGAGTGACTCCATAAACTTCACACCTAGAGTTTATCACTATTTCACCTGCTAGTTTTATGAATTATTCCTTCTCATTTTTGTACTAAGATCATATTCACATGTTTTACGATCTCGATGGGTTACTTCAATCAGAAATATTAAATTATCTAGCGTTAATTTATTCCAATTTACAACCGAGATATGAGATTTCTTTGTCACAAGACTGTCAATAATCCTGCTTGGAAGATACGGACACTTCTGCTCAAGTTCGCTTTTTGAACCAACATCAACCCAATCTCCTTTGTCAATTTCGGGGTATATTTTCTCTTTTTCTTCGAGTCCATGTCCTGCATGAATATAATTTTTCACTTCAGGAAGTAAAACGACTAACACTCCCGATTTACTATTTTTTTTGCCGTCAAACATACTGGAGTAAAGTTCCCAATCCACATGCTTTCTATTTTTTGTTTCTTTCCCTACCAAAAGAATAGTGACTGTAGTATCTCTAAGATACTCATCTCGAATTTTTTCCCTAATGCTTTCGTCTGATAAATTCTCATCATTGATCTCGCCTGTATTAACGGAGCCGTCAATAAAAATATTATTTTCTTCATTCAATCGAATTAATTCTTCTTTGTAAGATTGATCGCTATCATGATGATAACTAATAAATACCTTGTGTATTGTTCTCAATTTTATACCTCTCTATTTTAGATCACTTTCTATGTTTTCTAGTGGTTTTTAAAATTCCCATACAAGGGACGGAGTGCAATATAGGCAAGTATTTCTGTTAGGGCTTGTATGTTTTCATCCCCTATTTTTACAAACTTTACCTGCATTTTTTTTACTCTGTCTTTGTTTTGTTTTAGTTTTCGTTTTGAATCAACTGAGTTTGTGTTTATTAACTTTTTGGCAAGGGAGGCGCCAGCGTCAACGGTGTAGTGGTCTTGTAGACGTTGTGCTATATTGTCGGTACGGCCGATATACATTAGTTTATCATTCTCATATATGGCGTATACACCGGCGCCTGCGTTTATTTTTTTATCGGTACCATAAAGGTCTTTATACCTATCTCCAAGGGAGGTTAGTTCTGCCTGCTCTAGTAACTCTACATAAGCGTGTGCGGCTTTGCAATATTCGTCCAATAGTATCATGTTAATGATTATACATGGTTTGTCCGTTGTTAATCAAGGACGGAGGGGGCCGGAAATACGCGGCAACGTAGACTGAGCCTGCCGAAGTCTCGGTTTTTCACGAGAGAGAGATCGTGGCTTTAACAGGACTACGGCACCCCGCGCTAGGCATGCGAGGGGTGGTGCGCGCCTTCGCGCGCACCAGACGCCGCAACCCCTGTATCAGCACCTATCCTATAACCCGCGCGGCGGCCAAGCCCCGAACACGCCGACCCCTGCGCTACGCGCAGGGGTAGCGCCCAACCCAAGCACCCCCTCTGCGAACACTCTCAAACCTCACCCCCCCGTCCCCACAGTCAGATGACAAAAATCCCCCGCCGGCATACTCCCAAGGTGTTGGCGTTTCGGCGCCCACCCACTCGCCCCCACTCCCGCGGATGCGTTACTGATATCAATCCCCTCCGCCCCCAGCCTAACCGTATGGGTCCCGTGGCGGGCGTTGATGGCATCAACAGCACTGTAGAGCGGACGGGTGTCGCGCGCAGGCGTCTTGTCCGCACCACCGCCGCTCTCACCCCCGGGGGCGCCGAACAGCAGGGGCTGCCGAGCGGTATCCGGGGCGAGGGACGAGAGCAGGATGCCGGCGCGCTTGTAGGCGATGGCCGGGCTCCAGATGTGGCGGAGCAGCCCCCGGGAGGCCGCCAACAGGGGCGCGGTGTCGTTGGTCGGCACCGGCAGGGGCGCGGCGGTACTGCCGGATTGCTGGGGCAGCTCGCCCCGGTAGGGGTCACTGGCCCCGAAGACATGCAGGATGGCTGCGGTTTGACGATTGCGGCGGAGCTTGCGGGCACAGATAGAGACGAACGAGGCAATGATTTGTTCCAACTGCTGGTAGTCCGCGATGGGGTCGGGGAAGGTGCGCGAGAACGAGATGGATTTCCGGGAGGTGTACTCTTCGAGCACGAGAGTCGGCGTGCCGTTGAGCTCCGACCACAACCGCATCCCCGGGGCCCCGAGGCGGCGGTCGATCAGGTTCGGATTGGCGGCGACGAACCCCGGGAGGGTGTGGATGCCGGCGGTGCGGAGTTTTTCCAGGGTCTTGCGCCCGATCCCCCAGATCTCCCCCAGGGGCGTGGCACTGAGGGCGGCGCGGATGTCATCGGGTGTAACCAGGGCGGTGGTGGTGCCGGTGGTTTTTGCTATGTGGTTGGCTAGCTTTGCCAGGGTTTTGGTCGGCCCCATGCCGACCGCGGTGGGTATCCCGACCCAGTGGGCGACGCGCCCCCGGAGGTGTTCGGCCCACTGGATGAGAGCAGCGGAGGTGGTAAGCGAAAGGGCGCGGAGATCGATGAACGCTTCGTCGATCGAGTAGACCTCTATGGCAGGCGCGAGGGTGGCGATGGTGTTCATCATGCGGGTGCTCATCTCCCCGTAGAGGGCGAAGTTTGGCGAGCGGAGCTGGATGTTGTGGCGCTGGATGAGGTGGCGGTATTTGAATAGCGGTGCAGCCATGGGGATCCCGAGGGCCTTTACCTCCTGGGAGCGGGCGATGATGCACCCGTCGTTGTTCGAGAGCACCACCATACCCTGGGGGGCGCGGAGACTGGGCTGGAACAGACGTTCGCACGAACAGTAGAAGTTGTTGCCGTCGATGTGTGCGTACATATCAGGTGCCGGCGGCGGCGGGGTGGATGATGTAGGTCACGACCCCCCAGACCACCAGTTCGTCGTGCGCCTGAATGGGCACCGGCGAGCCGGGGTGGGTTGCCGCGGCGGGGGCAGCGGGATCAGAGGGGGCAGCGGAGGCGGCGGGCGGTTCGAGATACCATTGGCCGCCGGTTTTTGTGATGCGTTTGACGGTGAATTCGTTGTTGAGCGTGCAGACGGCGATGGCCCCGCTGGCCCACGGGCGGGAGCGGTCGATAACCAGGATGTCGCCCTCGGTGATGCCGGCATCCGACCTCATTGCGTTGCCTTTGACGCGCGCCAGGAAGGTGGCGTGGCGGTTACTGATGAGGTGGCGGTTCAGGTCGACCTCCAGGAAATCGTACCCGTCGGTGGCGGCGGGGAATCCGGCGTGGATTGGAGATTCGCCTGGCGGTATAGTGCCTTTGCCCTCTTCGTTCTCGTTGTTATTTGTACCCGCCATTTTCTGGACCACTCTCTCCCTATATGTGTGTGTTATATGGTAGCCCATAGGTGTGATTCCCGCAAGGCAGAGGCGCGCGCGGTGCGGTTACTGGGCGGCGTTGGTTTGGGCGTACGCACAGAGGCGGCGGACCGGGCACTCCCGGCAGCGCGGCGACTTGCTGGTGCAGTAGACCCGCCCGTGCCAGTTCGCGCGCTGCGAGTACGAACACCAGCGCTTCTCGGGGAGTATCCCGTAGAGCTCCCGCTCGATCTTGTTGCGGTTTTCGGTGTCTACCAGGCCCAGGCGATTGGTTACCCGGGTAACGTGCGTGTCTACCGCGATGGCCCCGGCGTCGGTGTACGCACAGAGCATAACCGCCGCCGTCTTCCGCCCAACCCCCGGGAGGGTCAGGAGCGATTCACGGTCCAGGGGCACCCGGCCCTCATACTGCTCGACAAGCATACGCGCGCACGCCAGCAGGTTAGTACTCTTCGCCCCCCCGAGCCCGACCGACCGGATATACGGCTCGATGATGTTGGCGTCGGTGCATCCGGCCATGTCCTGGACGGTCGGGAAGCGTTGGAACAGAGCCGGCGTGACCCTGTTAACCTGTGCATCAGTTGCACTGGCAGAGAGTATCACCCCAACCAGCAATTCATATTCTGAATTGTAGTTGAGCATGCGCGGCATCTCGGGGTATTCGCGCTCAAGCAGCGTTAGAATTTCTTCGGCGCTCTCGCGCTGCTGTTGGGTGACGGCGGGGCGGGCGGTTACCCCCATAGCGGTGCCAGCGCACGGACGGCCTTGCCGCGGTGCGAGAGTTTGTCTTTTTCATCGTCGGTTATTTCGGCAACGGTGCACGCGAGCCCGCGGGGGATAAATATAGGGTCGTACCCGAACCCGCCCTGGCCCGCGGATGGCGCCGGGGCAATTACCCCGTCCCAACGCTCCTGGGCGGTAAAAAAGCGCTCCTCCCCGCATACCAGGACCGCCGCACACACATAGTGGGCCGAACGGTCCCCGCCGGCCTCGCCGCCGGCCTCGCCGCCGGTGCTGCCCGATGTGCGCGCACCGAGCTCCCGCAAGAGCAGCGCGTTCCGCCCCTGGTCGTCACCCGCCCCGACACCGGCATCACTCCCGTAGCGCGCAGAGTAGAGCCCAGGGGCACCGCCTAGCGCCGTAACTGCAATCCCGGAATCATCCGCCAGCACCGGGTAAGCCCCGCGGGTAAGCTCCCAGCACGCGCGCGCCTTGAGCATCGCGTTTTCCATATAGGTCGCCCCATTCTCGTCCACCGAGAACCCCGCGCCCTCGCTGACCACATCCCCAGGGGAGACAATAGTGATATGCGGGAGAATGCGCCGCATCTCCGCAAGCTTATGCGCGTTGTTGCTGGCAAGTATTACCGTTAGCCGTGTCCCCATTCTCTATTCCCGCCCCGCCCCATCGGGGATAGTATACCCTTATTTCCCATATCCTGCTACCGCAAGCCAGAGAGAGCAAACGCGGCACCCGGCGCAAGCAGGTTACAAGACCGGCACCCTCTCGCTCCCACCGTTCCCACCGCCCTCTTCCCCGCTGGCATCGTAGAAAGTATCCTCCTGCAGCCCCAGCAGAACCCGCTCATTATACCGCTGCCGCAAATCCTTCCGCATAGCGCGCATCGTCGAATCAACCGTACCTTTCGGGATGCCGAGCAGCTGGGAAATTTCAGAATTACTCGGCGCCAACCGCACCCGCGTCTCCCCGACATTCTTGCTGTATATTTTTTCCCGCAACGTGCGTATGTTATCTAACAACATATTTTTTTGTGATATAGTATTTGTCTCGTCCTGCAGCCGCAGGTAATATGACATCAGTCTATGAAACAACCTATCCAGAGACTGCATAAAATGATTAGCGGTATTAAAGGTATCGGCGTACCGGATACGCAGCCGCTCACAGAGCGCATAGAGGTGCCTGTACTTGACCCCGGTTATCCGCGCCACCTGGCGCAGCTGCCCGCAACTGATCCACTGCGTACATTTCAGCGCTATCACCAGAATCCTATTTCTCTGATACCCCGTCAGGCGCACCGATGCCCCTCCCCCGGGGGGCTCGCCGATAATTTCCCCCAACACCCCCGCCATATCTATACGGTTTTCCCGCAACTGCCACGCCCCGCTGCCGGTTTTATATCCGTTGTAGCGGTTATCGTGCGCGTAATCTATTTGCCCGTATCGGAACAGCGGCGCGTTCTCCAGCTCCAAAGAGGCATCACGCACCATATTCCGGGAGCGCCGCTTATAAAACGCCAGCCCCCACAGTTTTATGCACCGGCGCAGATAGTGCTCAAATGGAATCCCATAGTACCGAAACGTCCGAATAATATTTGGAATCCTCTGATAGAACTCCGTGATAAAATCAGAAAACTCATCCTCATTACGCCGGATATTCCAGCGCCTGGTCTCGTACGTATATACGTGCTCGGCGATGATATCAGTCGCCTGCTTTATATCCAATACATCATTCTGGCAGTCCATAACAACATTCGTCAGACTGCGCTGCCCCGAGGGGTACAGTTGATATTCCATAACACCCCCCGTGTAGCAGAAAACGTGCCATCCCGTTATGTGCTTGTGTACAATTTGCACCCTCTGCCCGGGGGTACAGATATTAATATTATTTAATACCACCAGGTGTGGGCGCTCCCCCCGCGCGCTCCGCGCACGGCGGTCGGCGTGCTCAGGGCTCGGCCGCCGCGCCGCCTACAGGGGAAAGATTTCGTCAGAGAAACACCGCGGCGTCTGGCACCGCCAAAGGGCGGTGCCACCCTTCACATGCCTAGCGCGCGGAATTTGCGCCTATTCCCGCAGGGCCTTGCGCCCCTGTCAGGTATTATCGAGAGAGAGAGTGGGTTACGACGGCAGTAATTCAGAAACGTTCTGAATCAGTTTCATCTTGAGCTGATCGAGATCCCCGGACCACCGAAACCCGGAGGCCATCGCATGTCCCCCGCCCCCGTATAGGGCCGCCAGTTTTCCGACATTTACAAGATTGGTAGCGCGCAAACTAACATCAAAACCCCGCTCGGGGAGCTCGTTAATTAACGCCACCACCTCTACGCCCGCTGTTAGTATCAGGGAGCTGTATACCGATTCTCCGCTGGTATACCCGCCGTGCAGGTGTCCGTCTTCCTGGCTCTTGACTGCAATAATTAACTTTCCCTGGAGGTACTGCTGGCTTTTCTGCAGCACCGCGCCAATCAGGTGGTGTTGCGATAATTTTATGCCGCCGTTCATTTTCCGGTAGAGATCCCGTAGCGAAAAATCAAATGCAAACAGCCGCGTCAGGTACGAAAAAATCTCTCCCGGCTCCTTGTCGATGTGACGGAAGAACCCGCTGTCGCAGAGAAAAGCAAAGAGTATATGTTCGGCCTCTTCCCGGTGCAGGGGGCGTTCTATTTCTATCAGGCGCTGTACTACCAGGGAGCACGCCGGCGCCTGGGGGCAAATGTACCTGACATCACCGTCAACCTGGGCCTCACTGTGGTGGTCCAACACGCCCACGCGCGCAAACGCCTCAATTGGGCCGATGTCGCCCAGCCGGTCAACGGATGCGCAGTCAACGATCAGTAAATCCGCGCTTCTTCCAAGCCAGTTCCTGGGTATGGTGGTAGTGAACAGCTGTTTATAGTGGCGAATATCCTGACGGGCAAACGGCCCGGGGTTGAATAACAGCACCTGCCGCCCGCGGCTTTGCAGGTAGTGGGCCAGGGCAACCGATGACCCAAGACAATCTCCGTCGGGTTTGTCGTGACTCGCTATTACAATGGGAGTAGTTTCCGCAATAAACTTGGAAAACTCTCCCGACGGATCACCAACTAGAGGCATATGCCCTCTTGGGTAGTGTGTAACGCCTATTGTTGGCTGCCAAACACTGCACTCGCTAATTTTTGCTGAATGTCAGGGTCTGAGCTAAATCCCCAATGGGGATCCAATGGGTTATCCGGCAATACCAGGCGTATCAGCCGAAGTGCGCTATCTGAAGTATTGTAATAAAACTGTACGTAGGGTACGGATTTACGGCGGGAATAGCTAACAAGTACGACCCGATCCCGAAAGATCCAATTTGTCGGTATGTATAGTTCCCGCTGTGTAAAATCGGCTCCCCGGTAAATTATTCGGAACCCAAAAGCACTGTCGTCTATCCGCTCAATCTGGCTATTGGTTACAAATATCGAATTGCTCCCCTCGGTGTTCTGTGCGGCAAGCGGCAGCACCAAGCCTGCCAGTAAAACCGCAATACATATATATTTTTTAAACATTCTGACCTCCATGTTTTTCTATGCCTATATTATACTGGTTTAAGGATATAGTAGCAACCCCCCTCGCGCGCTAGCGTGCCGCGCAAATTACCCTTGACGGTACTGCACACGCGGCAAAAGCATTGTGATGCGCATTGACACTGTTTCCGGTGATACCGGAAGTTATCGAACCTGCTGTTGCGTCTATGCACGACTCATTGGAGCTGCTTCCGTACTGCCCTTGTCCAGCAGTTGAGCCGCTTTCGGTGAATGACCAAAAGGTGCCTGTGGAAGATACACCAAACGTTCCAAGGACGGTGCCGGCGTTATTTTGCCACGACAGGTTAGTGCCGGTGGTATCGACCATATCACCAATGCTTACGCTTACTGCGCTGTTGGTAAACGTTGCTGTCTCGGTTACGGTAGTGGCACTGTTGGCCGTGGTTGCCGTGTAGGCACTTACATTACGCCCGCGCAGCACGGCATCGGTGGGACCGGTAAACCCGAGTGCATCGGTATCTGTAGGAAGATTATATAACCCGTAATCGCTAGTACTGCCGAACATGACCGCCGTTGTGTATCCGCGCTCCTTAAGCGCTACACCGATAGCGTTGCTTGTATCATCAAGCGTAGTCTGGCATAGGGCAAAGCCAAAACCGCCCGTATGCAGTCCTGCAGAGAAGAGTGCGATGTTCTGCTGCGGGGCAGCCGTTACCGTCGTGCCTGTCGATTCATGCCCGAGGGCGTCTACGGTTTTCAGGGTAACGGTTGTGTTCGTCAATAGCGTCTGTCCGGTGATGGTATGCGTTGGGGTATCTGTCCCCATAACTGTTACCGTTTCGGTCATTGATGTTCCCGAATCTGTCCAGCTGAGCACCGTGTGCGAAAAATCATCGTCGTCGGGATTGGTCCACGATACCACTATGTCTCCCGCGTCGGTGCCGGTTGACGGCGTTGTGGTACCGGGAGCTGTCACCTCACTGGGGGGGGTCGCATCTGCGGTTGCCGACACGGTGGCGGCTTGTGCGGATACATCGGTGGTATTTGCATCAATGACGTTTTGTGTAGTCAGGGTGAAGGTGTATGATTCCGCATCGGTAAGTCCGGCAATGCTTGCCGTGTCCGTCCCGTTGGCAACCATAACGGGCTGCGTTGTTGTCCCGCCCGCCGGGTCCCAGGTAATTGCCACATCGGTAAAATTCCCAACCGGGGCCGTCCAGGATACATCTACACCGCCGTTCGCCGTAAGGGTAGTTGACGGGTCGGTAACCACGGTCGGCAGTGTCCACTGGAGCTCTTGCACATCGGTGGTGTTCCCGGAGGTATCGGTACTGGTAACCGTAAATTGAAACTGGGTCCCCTGGGTGAGACCGGTAATGGCTGCCTGTTCGGTACCGGGTGCAAGTTCCATTGGCGGATCAATTACCGGTGTAGTGTCGCCCTGCACGGTGGCGGTGACTGTTATCGAATCAAAATCGAGATCCGTTGGGTCAGTCCATGTGAGTGCTATTTCGGTATCGCTTTGCTGCTGTGCCGTCAGGTCAGTTACCCCCGCTGGGGCAATGGCGTCAATGTTGTCTGGCGTAACGGTGATTGCAGTCCCGGGGTCAGACATGGTGGCATCAAGTCCAACGCTCACGGCAGTGAAGCTGTAATTCGTAGTAGCAACCAACCCGTAGATTGTTGCCTGCTGGACGCCCGCATCTATCCGGAGCGGGTTATCTGTGCTGCCGTCATCGTCGGTTGGTGTCCATTGAATAAGGATGTGCGAAAAGTTATCACCAGTCGGGTCGACCCATTCGAGCCGTACTATCTCGTGCGCAATTGCCGTACCGTTGGTGAATGTCACTGCCTGCGGGGTAGTGCTTTCCATCGGATCGCCGCCTGTCGGGTCGCCCCCTGTCGGGCCGCCGTCTGTTGGGTCGCCCCCTGTCGGGCCGCCGCTATCATTGCCCATATCGCCTCCAAAAGGGACCGGGGGGGCACACCCGGCTATAATTAGTGCCGCAGAGATTATCAACAGCACCTTGATTTTCCGTGTTACCGGTAGTAGATATCTATCTTTCGTTTTCATAGTATTTCTCATAAACCTCTCTACATATTGTTATATACATAATTTATTTTTTTTAAGTGAAATGTTAACCCCAGGGGGGAGTGGCATTCGGAATTGCTGTATCTGTTTATAACTTAATATCTTTACAAAAGTGACCGGGGGTAGCGGAAGACGGTGAAGGCGGCGGCAGGCGGAGTGTGAACGGAGCCTGTACCCACGCACGCGCGTGGGTAGCCGCCTGGTGCCTGCGCGAGCAGGCACAGCGGCTGCAGCGAGGGGGCCGGCAGCCCCCTCCTTAACCACTATAGAGATATACATATAAATATCGGGCCTCTGTTGGAGAGATAATTTGCCTGCACGGGCATGGGGCTGGCGGCCCCCTCCTTATATATGCGGTTGCGGGAACGGGGGCGGTGTGGTACTATGTTGGTATGCGTAGATTGAATCGAGTGTGCCGGTATACTGTGATCCTGGGGGTGGCGGGTATGCTGCTGGCGCCGGTGTGGAGCAGTGCACAAGGGACGGCGGGATATGCGGTGCTGGAGGAGTTTGGGTGGCAGGTGTTGGCGCCGAGCCGGGCGCCGAGAAAGAAGGTCTACGACAGCACCGGGGAGCGGGTGGCGTTCCGCGATCTCCTGGGGGGCGGTGATGTGGTGCTGATGAATTTTTGGGCGACGTGGTGTGCGCCATGCATTGCGGAGTTGCCGCAGCTGCTTGAGCTGCAGCGGGAGTTCCGCGGAGAGCCGTTTACGGTGATGCTGATTAATAATATGGAGTCGGAACGGCAAATTGACCGGTTCCAGGAGAGCCAGGGGCTTCGGTTTGATACGGTGCGCGACAGTCGGGGCGCGGTTGCGGGGGCGTTGGCGGTGCGGGGTATGCCGGTGAGTTTCCTGACCGATACCGAAGGCAGGATTACGGCGCGGTACGTCGGGCTGCTGGATTTAGAGAATCCGCGGTTGGTGGCGGCGCTGCGTAGTCTGTTATGAATGAAGGCGTGAGTGCGTTGCTGGCGTTTTTTGCCGGCATCGCTTCGTTTTTGTCGCCGTGCGTGTTTCCGTTGCTGCCGTCGTATTTGTCGCTGATTGGGGCGGGGAGTGCCGCGGGGGGAGAGGGGGAAACTGATGGCGCGGCTGACGCAGAGGCGCGGGCGCGGAGGAAAACTTTTTTCCGTACGCTCTGTTTTGTAGGCGGGTTTAGTACCCTGTTTGTGGCCCTGGGGTTTGCAGTGAGCAGCTTCGGGTTGTTTATTGGGCGGTTTAGTTCAATCATTAATGTGGTTGCCGGGATTATTATTATCTTCTTTGGGGCGCAGATGGTGTTTAACTTTTCGCGGTTTCTGCAGTACGAAAAGCGGCTGTTTCACGCCAAGGCCGCGAGCAGTAATTTGTCGGCGTTTCTCATCGGTATTGCGTTTGCGGCGGGGTGGTCGCCGTGTATCGGCCCGGTGCTGACCTCTATTTTGTTTTTGGCGGCGCAGAGCAATTCGGCGGTGCGGGGAATACTCTACCTCTCTGTGTATTCACTGGGGTTGGGGATTCCGTTCCTGCTGGTTGGGAATGTGTTTTCGTTTGGGGCCTTGCAGGGGGTGTTTCGCCGCTACGGGCGCCCGATTCGGTTGTCCTGCGGGATTTTGCTGATGCTCACGGGGGCGCTGATTCTGTTTGGGCGCTTCCAGCGGTTGAACAGCTTTATGGTTAACGGGGGGCGGCGGTTGGCGGCGTGGTCGGTTGCGGCACCAGGCGGGGCGCGGGCAATTGGCGCGCTGGTACTGGGCGGTATTGCCGGGCTGCTGGGCTGGTGGGCGGTGCGGAGCTGGCAGAAACGGCGCAGTGCAGGGGAGAAGCAGTACCGGTTCCCGGTGTCCCCGACGGCCGTGGTCCTGGGGGGCGCGGCGGTGGTAGTGCTGGTGCTTACTGTGCTTGGTACGGTGTCGCCCCTGTATGCGATCGGGCAGTGGCTGCAGTTCCAAGGCCTGTAGCCGATTGACGCGCGGTCTCTCTTGCGCCTAGGTGCCGGCGGGGGCCGGGCGGCGGGGGGTGTTGGTGGGCGGGGCGAGGACCTGGAAACACCCCGCGTTCTCTATACTGATAGGCGTGGATTGACCGGTGCCGATGTGCTCAATGGTCATAGTCCCCAGGGCGGGGGTGTTATCGATGATGCGTATCTGCTCGCCGGCAACCAGGTGACGGGCTTTCAGCTCCGCCGCCAGGGTGGTATCGCGGGGGCACTCGACGCGCACAATCTGACGGACGCTGCCTGCGGGAGATTGGGGGAGCGGTTCCGGGACATGGGCTGGGGGGGGCGGTGCCCCGGGGATCGGGGAGCCGTGCGGGTCAACCGTCGGGTAATTGAGCAGCGCGTCAATTTTATCGATGTAAGTATCGGAAGCCGCGTGCTCAAGGTCTTCGGCATCGGGGTGCACCTCCGATAAATCGTACCCCAGGATCCGCTCCAGGAAAGTCTCAATGAGCCGATGCCGGCGCAGGAGCCGCTGGCCCTCGATGCGGCCCCGTTCGGTCAACTCGACACCGCGGCGCGGCTGGTAGTCGATAAACCCCGCGGCGGCCAGGGTGTGCATCATAGCGGTAACCGTGGCCGGGGCCACCCCCATGGCTTCGACGACCATCCTGATCTCCACCAGGGCTTTACCGCGCAGCGTCTGTTGGTAAATTGTCTTCAGGTATTGCTCTACCGTATTGGAGAGTTTCTCTGCTCCCATCGTAGTAGTGTAGCATGAACGCCGTAATATTTGCGGCGGGATTACATTATCCTACTGCCAGCTTTGCGGCTTCTTTCCACAAGAGAGCGGGCAGAGGGGTGTGTAGTTTCCAGATAATATTCATCGGCTGGCTGCCATGATGTGATTGCAGGGTAACCGGCCCGAGGTTTATGAACCCCATGGTACGCTTGTACTCGTCGGTGCTGCGTTCGCGCACAAAGAGCATAATCGTTTTTCCTGAATTTTTATGGTTCACATAAGATTTCCCCTGTCCTTTGTCTGGGCGCGCGCTATTTTGTGATTGCCAGTGAAAGAGAGTGTCGCTGATTGCATAGTCGTGGTAGAGGGTAGTGGGCGAAAAGTGACTGTCTGTTTTCTGCAGCGTCACAAACAGCAGCTCGGTGTCGAGTTCTTTGATATAGAGAACGCCCTCTCGGCTGCTTCCCTTCTTTTCAAAAGTGTGTACGCCGAAAGAAGCCAGGATTTCATCGCGGCTGTACCGCGCATGCAGGCGTAACGCAGAGAAATCGATAGCCGGGGTATATATTTCTTCCGTATCAACCCGTTCCATAACAGATTGTACGGTATCAGATAATTCCTGATTCAAGTGACTGTCTTCGGTAAGAGCTGCAAGGCTCTCTTCGATTGTTTTAAACCCAAACTTCCCCCCGGGGGCTTGCCAGAAATCGTAATGAACCATCATTGCCAGTTTATTCTGCGTCTCATCCCGGCTATTCCACTTGCCTTTTGATTGGGACAGATTCAGGAGAAACTGTAAATACGAAGAGGATGTACACTGGAGAATCCGGTTTGAAATACCCTTGAAAATCGCCTGATCTGCGGCCTTATTTGCAGTATCGGGGAGTTTGCCTGCCTTGATGCACAGCCGGGTCCAACTGCTTGTTTTGTATATATCTTCCAGCGTCACCGCTGGAAATTGATGTAAGAAATTAGGCAGAGTTAGCTGCGCAGATGTTTGCTGCTCATACCCCCGAATCATACTGAGAAGCCGCTGTTGGTTAATTACTGCCCGCCTGATGTTGTTGAGAATTATCTCTCGGGACTGTTTTTGCAGTACAATAGAGCACCCCAGGGGTAGGTGTGGGAAATCGTTTTCGATCTCCTCGGCTATTGAGGTGTGGCTTTTCCCGATTATACTTCTGAATATAGATCCGAAGTCATACTCGGCTCTGGAATTTCCGACAAAGTCTAAAACCGTCAGGCACTCCTTCCCCGCTGCCAAACGAAGCCCGCGGCCTAATTGCTGCAGAAAAATAGTCAGACTTTCGGTTGGGCGCAGAAAGAGTATTGTGTTAATTTCCGGAACATCTACTCCCTCGTTAAACATATCCACCACGAAGAGAACGTTTATTTGCCCCGTAGTTAATTGATTGAGCAGCGCGGAACGTTCGCTGCGGTTACGGCTGGTAAGGGCTGCAGATTTGACATTATTAAGTAGGAATTTTTTTGCCATATACTCCGCATGGTCTTGCGTGGCACAAAAGGCCATACATTTTATCGAATTAATATCACTCAGGATGTCTTCCATGTTCCGAAGGATATGAAATACCCTATTGTCGTTTTGTGTATAGATTCTGCTTAATTCTGCCGGCACATATCTTCCCTGCTTCCATGCTACCGTTGATAGATCAACAATATCGTCAACGCAGAAATATTGAAACGGACAGAGGTATCCACAGTTAATTGCATCGGGGAGTCTAATTTCTGCAGCGATAGTATCACAGAAATCTTCCAATATGGAGGCCTCGTCGCGGCGTTCCGGGGTTGCGGTTAATCCTAGGAGCACACGGGGGTTAAAGTGCTGTAAAATTGGACGGTAACTGGCAGCGGTAATGTGGTGCACCTCGTCAATAATAATCATGTCATAAAAATCATTGGTTAGATTCATGGTATCTATTTGATTATTGAGCGTTTGCACCGAGGCAAAAAGCTGATTGAAATTGGCAGGTGTTTCACCGCCAACCCAGAGCTCTCCGAACGAAGAGTCGCGAAGCACTGCCTGAAATGTCTTTCTTGCGTGCCTCAGAATTTCTTCCCGATGTGCTACAAAGAGCAGCTTTGCTCCCGGGTGTTCGGTCATAAATCTATGGAAATCAAACGCTGCCATAATTGTTTTGCCGGTACCGGTTGCGGCAACGATAAGGTTTCGCCAGCGGTTATGCACGAATCTTTCGGCATGTAATTTTTCAAGTATAAGCTTTTGGTAATTATGCGGCTCCAGATCAAAAAATAGCGGTATCTCATCGTGCGTGTCGCCGCGTGCGGTTACCAGGGCGGTTTTCAGCCGCTCCCGCTCGCTTTCGTTCCGCGGACAGTACCGTTCAAATTCTGGAGATTCCCAGTAGGTTTCAAAGGTAGATTTAAATTTCTCCAGTATGTGGGGAATCTCCTGTGTTGTTACTTTGAGGTTCCATTCAAGGCCGTTAGTCAGGGCGGATTTTGAAATATTTGCCGAGCCGATGTACCCTGTGTCAAAGCCGCTATCCCGCAGGAATAGGTACGATTTAGCATGCAGTCTCTCGTGTTTGATGTTGTAGCTAAGCTTGACCTCTGTGTTTGGCAGTTCTCCTAAAAAGTTAACCGCCTTCTGATCTGTTGCTCCCATGTAGGAGGTGGTGATAATTCTTAGCTTTCGGCCGCTTGCGGTAAACTGTTTGAGCTCGTCAGAGAAAATGCGTATTCCAGACCATTTAATAAACGATACCAGCCACCATATTTCATCTGCAGACAGAATTTCCCGCCTCAGTTCTGAATCAAGGGAGAGTCCTGCATTTGAACCAGTGAATAATTCACTTTGAGAGAGGCCGGTGAGCGGGGTTATTTTGGCAACATGCGCGCTCAGATCTTTGGCTATAGGGTTTTGGGTCGAATATAACGCGCGGAGCATGTGGCCGTTAGCGTCAAGAATGTTTTCAGTCAGTCCCTCGTCTTCTAAATAATCACGGAGCCAATAGATGAAAGCGTTGGAAAATTCAATCTGTTGGGAGACTCTGTCTTCGTCTTCTTTTGCGGGGAGAGAGTCCAGTATTAAATAGAGGATTTGCTGCAGGAATCTGGCAAGGTAGATTGCCGCATCTGCCGGTTCCAATTTTTGGCGCTCTACAAAGAATTGCTTGTCTGTGTGCTTTGACAGTTCATTCTCTATTAGCTGAGTTATTAACTTTTCGTATATTCCTGTTGCTAGCATTGATGTCTATTTTAACATTAATGCTATTTTACTGTGCCTGCCGGGTGCCGATAAAATGTATATGCAGGGGCGACCAGGGGTAGCGGAAGCAAGCGAAGGCTGCGGCGGGCGAGCGGGAGTGAGCCCGTACCGTAAAGCCGAACGGCTTTACGATAGCCGCCTGGTACCCCTGCGCGCCCGCGCGCAGGGGTACGCTGGCTGCAGCGAGGGGGCCGGAAGCCCCCTTTTACTACAAAAATACACGGGAGGAAATAATAGTGAAATTGGGGTTAATTTTACTTGCGTTCCTACCGATATATGTTGTAGAATAGTAGAGCAATGACAGTAGATGGTATTGGTCCGATAGGACAGGTTGAACACGCTCATAAAGGGCGTGCCGTGAAGCCCGCTGCCCAGGAGAAGGTTGGAGGAGATGGGATTGCCCTCTCGACCGAGGCGCAGGCGACACAGGATGTAGCCCGGGCGCGGCAGGCAGTAGAGGCGGTGCCGCAGACACGGGCCGAAATAGTTGCGGCGGCGAAGGCGAAGATTAACGATCCTGCCTACCTCCAGGACCCGAAAGTTCTAGGAACTGTATCGGAGCGGATTTCTTCGCTCCTGCTCGGCTAAATCCCTGGCCGCAGGGAAACGGCGCGGGTGACTTCACATACATTAACAGAGACGCTTGATGCGCTCTTAGATATCCATAGTTGCGACAGCATAGACGGAGCGTTGAATGGGCTCCAGGTTGGGTGTGCTGATAACCAGCGCGAGATACGTACGGTGGCGGTGGCGGTGGATGCCTGTCTGGAGAGCATTGAACGGGCGGCGGCGGCCGGTGCGGGGATGCTGGTGGTGCACCACGGGATATTCTGGGGCAGGCAGGCAGCAGTTGTCGGGAGCCATCGGGCGCGGATAGCTGGGCTGCTGGAACACGATATAGCCCTCTATGCGGCGCACCTGCCGTTGGACATTCATCCGAGTTTGGGAAACAACATAGCGATAGCCGAGCACCTTGGGCTGACTGGTATCGAGGAATTTGGTGCGTACAAGGGGAAGATGATTGGGTACGCCGGTACCCTTGCGGGCACGGGGCTGGGGGTTGATGCGATCAGCGACCAGCTCCTGCACGACGGTGCGATAGGCAGTGCCGCCGAGCCTCTGGGGGTTTTGCGGTTTGGGAAAGAGAAGTGCAAGCGCGTTGCTATTGTTTCCGGGGGCGGGAATATGACGTTGGATGAGGCCATCGATAAGGGGTTTGATTTACTCATTACTGGTGATGCCGGGTATGCGAGCTACCATCGTGCAAGTGAAGAGGGGATAAATGTTCTGTTTGCCGGGCACTACAACACCGAGACCTGGGGGGTGCGGCGAATTGGGGAATACTTACAGAAAAATCACGGCATCGACGCGCCGTTTATTGACATTCCAGTTGGGTTATAGTAGGGTAGGGGTATGAGAGTACGGAAAGAGTTATTGTGGCCGCTGCTGCTTACCGCGGGTGTAGTGATTGCCGATCAGATTAGCAAAGGGCTTATTGTCCGCTACGTGGAGCCCTATTACAAGCAGGGGTTTACTATTGACGTTATTGGAGAGGTGGTGCGCATCCTGCATACCTCGAACACGGCGATTGCCTTTAGTATAGGACGGAATTTGAGTATGCCCTTGAAGCGGATACTGTTTACGATACTGCCGCTTTTGTTGCTAGGCGGTATGTTTGCCTATTACTTCCTTGCACCCGGGACTCGTTTGCAGCGCTGGTCGCTGGCGTCGCTGCTTGGGGGCGGGATTGGTAATCTGATTGACCGGGTGTTTCGCGTCGGGGGAGTGGTGGATTTTATTGATGTTAAGTTCTACGGATTCCTGGGGTATGAGCGGTGGCCGACCTTTAATGTGGCCGACAGCTCAATTGTGGTAGGCGCTATTTTACTGCTGGTTGCGACCTTTATTGATAGCCGCCGTATACACCGTGAAGAGATGGCTGCTAAGGCGGAAAAGCCGAGTAAGAGTGCTGCCAGCAGTAGCACCGGCGGAAAGAAATGAACAAACGTGTTAACACCGTTCTGTTTCTGCTAATTGCCACGCTCTTTAATATTCTGGTAATATTTGTTATTTTTCTGGTTGGGTTTGTACTGTTGGGGCAGTTCATCCTCCCGATAGTATCCCCGCAGGTTGGGCAGATATTGCTGATTGTGCTGTTTTGCGGGTCCCTGGCCCTGGGGTATGTTATCTATAACAAAACACTGAAATGGTTCCAGCAGCGGTACAAGACTACTGAGGCATTAGAGCCTATCTTTCGTAAGAAAGACGATAATTGATACACCGCCGCGTGCGCCCCGGTGTGCGGTATAATGGAGGAGACGGGACTCGAACCCGTGACCCCTTGAATGCCATTCAAGTACTCTAGCCAACTGAGCTACACCCCCAATATATTGGCAAGTGTAGCATATTGTCCCAGAGAGGGCAAGGTGTTACAGGGAAAATACGCGGGGGCGAGTGGGTATTTACGCGCCTCTGGGTGTATGACATGGGTGCGGTGATTTGATATACTGTATTTGTGCGTACACTTACGGCGGATATTGCCGCCCAGGAAGGGAAGAGTGTTACGGTTGCCGGTTGGGTGCACCGTATCCGTGATTTAGGATCGGTCTGTTTTGTGCTGCTGCGCGACCGTACCGGGGTGGCGCAGTTGGTTTTTGATGAAGCCCCGCAATTTGGGCACGAATCGGTCATTGAAGTCACCGGTGTGGTGCGCGGTCAGCCGAAAGCCCCAGGGGGGTATGAGGTGCAGGCCGAGGCGTGCACGCTGGTTAGCGAGGCTGCCCGTGACTTGCCGTTACTGCCCAACCGGCTGCCGCCGGATATTACGCTGTCTGCCCTGTTGGATAACCGCATGCTGTCGCTGCGCGCACCGGCTATCCAGGCGGTCTTTCGCATTCAGGCAAGTATCATTAAGCACTTTGCCGACTACCTGCGCGCGGACGGGTTTACCGAGATAAAGAGCAGCAAGCTTATCGCCAGCGGTACCGAGGGCGGGTCGGGGTTGTTTAAGGTCGAGTATTTTGATACCGAGGTCTATCTGGCCCAGTCCCCGCAGTTGTACAAGCAGGCGATGGTGGCTAGCGGGATGGAGCGTGTCTTTGAGATCGGTAACGCATATCGGGCGGAGAAGCACGACACGGCCCGTCATCTGAACGAGTATGTCTCCCTGGATGTCGAGATGGGGTTTATTGATAATATTGATACGCTGATTGACCTGGAGATTGGTATCCTCTCTGCTATCTTTGCGGGGCTCCGGGGGGATTGTGCCGATGAGATTGCAGAGTTTGGGTTTTCGGTACCGGATGGCGATCTGTTTTCCCGTGCGCCGCGTATCGATTACAGTGAGGCCCTACAGGTCCTTGGAGAGAAAAGCGGCGCGGGCGGGCGGGCGCGGCGGCCGTTCGAGATTACCCCGGAAGGCGAACGGGTTTTGTGCCAATGGGCGGAGGAGAAGCACGGCATTGATGCGGTGTTTGTTACCGGGTTTCCGTTGCGGAAGCGGCCGTTCTACACCCTGGGGGCCGAGCCGGGCGGGGACAAGAGTGCCAGCTTTGATCTGCTCTTCAGGGGGTTGGAGATGACCACGGGGGGGCTGCGTATTCACCGTCACGGGGAGCTGGTGGAGAGTATCGGGCGGGCCGGACTCTCTACGGAGGCGCTTGCCGGGTATTTGCGTATTTTTGAATATGGGGCGCCGCCGCATGGCGGGTTTGCCATTGGGCTGGAACGGTTGACACAAAAGATATGTAATCTTGGTAGTGTTAAAGAGGCCTCGCTGTTTCCGCGTGATAGGACGCGGGTATCGCCGTAGCTCTGTTTATTAGCGCCGCGCGAGCGGCGCACCATACATTGATATTGGGTTGGTGTGGTACTGTTACCGTATTTGCGAACTGGCTCTATTGTTAGCGCCAGGGTGCTGGCGCATTCAGTATTGTTCTATCCGTTTGTGACTTAATATCTTTACAGAGGCGACCGGGGGTAGCGTCTGTTTTTTGGCGCCGTGATGACGGCGCATTAGGAATTGCTATATCCGTTTGTGACTTAATATCTTTACAGAAGCGACCGGGGGTAGCGTATCTGTTTTTTTGCGCCGTGATGACGGCGCATTAGGAATTGCTATATCCGTTTGTGACTTAATATCTTTGCAATAGCGACCGGGGGTAGCGTAATAATTTTAGCCTATTTAGGGCGAGCGTTAGTGAGCCCGTTAAAAATGGGCGTTAAAAAATTATGGAGCGAGGGGGCAGGCAGCCCCCTTCTAAACCATTACAGATGTACTAATAAACATTGGGCCTACACTGGGGGGAAATATTTCCTGCACGGGCATGGGGCTGGCAGCCCCCCTTCTCCTGAATAAAACGCGCCTACGCGGACGGGCGATATGTGCTATCATTGTGGTATGGTCAATATTGAGTGGCTCGGCACGCTGGAGTACCGGGAGGGGCTGCGGGTGCAGGGGGAGGCGATTGATGCGCGGAGAGATGGGCGTATTCCCGATACTATTTTTCTGCTAGAGCATCCCCCGGTGGTTACGCTTGGGCGGCGGGGGGACGACAGTCATATTCTGGCAGATTCGCAGACGCTTGCAGGAGCGGGTGTGGCGGTTGAGCGGGTAACGCGCGGCGGTGAGGTTACCTATCACGGGTACGGGCAACTGGTGGGGTACCTGATATTTGATATACGGAAGCACATCAAACGGATTGCGGCGCTGATGCACGGCATTGAGGATGTGCTGATTAAATTTCTGAAAGGCGAATTTGGCATTGCGGCGCACAAGGATGAGCAGCACCCCGGGGTGTGGGCCGGCGGGGGGAAAATTGCGGCTATCGGGATGGCTATTCAGCGGGGCATCTCGTTTCACGGGTTTGCGTTGAATATTACTACTGACCTGAGTCACTTTGATTATATCGTTGCATGCGGGTTGGAGCGTGCCGCCCATACCTCTGTTGCGGCGGAGCGCAAGCGGTTACGCGGTGCTGCCGCTGCGGCAGACAGCGGTGCTGACGATACGTTGGCGATGCAGGTGGTACAGGGGGCGCTGCACCCGTACCTGGAAGTATTTTATAATAAATTTGCCGATTCACTGGCGTATGCGGAAAGCCAGGCGCGATGAGGCAGAATGTGTGTTGTTTTTGCTGACCCTATCGGGGGGGAAGTATTTTTTTAATAAATTTGCTAGAATAGATATATAGGGCGTATGCACAAAGGGTACATTTTTATAAGCGGCGGAGTTTGCTCCAGCCTTGGGAAGGGCGTGGCGGCGGCCTCGATTGGGGCGCTGCTGGAATCACACAACATACGTGTCTGTCTGATTAAGATTGATCCGTATTTAAATGTTGATGCCGGGTCGATGAATCCGTTCCAGCACGGTGAGGTCTATGTGACTGCCGACGGGGCGGAGACAGATCTTGATCTGGGGAATTATGGGCGCTTTACCAGTTCGCCGATTGATGCCCGGAATTCAATTACGACCGGGCAGGTGTACCAGGAGGTTATCCGCGGTGAGCGGGAGGGGAAGTACCTGGGGGAGACGGTGCAGGTTATCCCGCATATTACCGATTGTATCAAACGGCGTATCAGGATTTTTGAGGAAGCGAGCCGTCGGGATACTGGTGATGCGGTGGATGTGGTGATTGTTGAAATTGGCGGCACGGTTGGTGATATAGAATCGGTGCCGTTTATTGAAGCGGCCAGGCAGATGATGTACGAGATGACCGATGTGCCTGTGCTCTCTATCCATACCACCCTGGTGCCGCGTATTTCCAACAGCGAACTCAAAACCAAACCGACCCAGCATTCGGTGAAGGAGTTGCGGGAGATCGGTATCCAGCCGCATATTCTGATTTGCCGCTCCCCGGAATCCCTGGAAGAGCCGCTGCGCAAGAAAATAGCGCTGTTTACCAATGTCGATGCCTCGTGTGTTATCTCTGCCCCTGATGTGGATGAGATAATCTACGAGGTGCCTGCGATCTTTCAGCGCCAGGGGCTGGATACTATTATTATGCAGAAGCTGGGGTATGATGGCGGCGGGCGTGGTCCTGCTGGTGCGGGCGGCGCGGCGGGCGAGCCGTGGTGGAGTGCGTGTGCTAATACGTATGCACGCTCCTCGCGTACCGTTACCATTGCCATGGTCGGCAAGTACATCAAACATAGCGATAGTTACCATTCGGTTGAGGAGGCGCTGCTGCACGCTGCAATAGCAAATGGTGCCAAACTGCGTGTGGTAAAGGTCGATGCCGACAATTTACTGGACAATTCAACGGCATCGGCAGATTTTGCGGCGTTGGAGCGGGCGGATGGTATATTGATACCCGGTGGGTTTGGTATCCGGGGTGCTGCGGGTATGCTGCACACAATTCAGTATGCGCGGGAGAACGCGATTCCGTTTTTCGGTATCTGTATGGGTATGCAGCTGATGGCGGTGGAGTTTGCACGGAATGTGTTGGGCGAAGCGGATGCCGATAGTGCTGAGTTTAATGCCTCTGCACAGAATGCGGTTGTGGATATTTTACCCGATAAAAAGAACGAGCACCGCTCGGGCGGTACGATGCGTCTTGGGAACGAACAGGTGAAGCTGTTGAGTGCAGAGATGCAGGCAATGTACGGTACCGATAGTATCGAGGAGCGCCACCGGCACCGGTATGAGATCATGTTTCCGTGGATTGAAAAATTTACTGCCAATGGGTTGATTGTCAGTGCCGTGCATCCTGTCAGTAAACTGGTAGAGGGGCTGCAGTGGAAAGATCATCCCTGGGGGTTTAGTGTTCAGTACCATCCGGAGTTTACCTCGCGGCCAACGGTACCCAATCCCTTGTTTCAGAATTTTATTGAGGCGGCGCTGAAATGATGCAGCGTTCTTTGCTCCAGAGGGCGGGCAGGGTTTCGGGGCTGGCGTTGTTGTGCATCGCGGTGTACGCGGGGTGCTCGCTGGAAATTGAGGATGCCGAGATAACCTCCGAATTAGGCAGCGAGGTACCGGAGTTGGTACTGCTGGATACCGAATATATCTTCCGCCGCAGCAAGGGGCGTATTATACGCATCTCGGCGGAGAAGATTGAGTATTTTCCGGAGTCCAACGAGCAGAATTTTACGGACGTGGCTTTTATTGAGACCGACCTGGAGAATACCGTGTTAAATAGCGGGTCGGCGGATGTGGCTATCTATAATCTGTCGGATGAAAACTTTGAATTGACGGGCAATGTAATTTTTACCTCAGCCGAGCATGATGCCAGTTTTACCGCCCCGTATCTGTTGTGGAATGATGAGAAAGAGCGCCTCTTTGGCAACGAAGAAGATAAAATATACCTGGAGCGTTCCTCGGGAACTGTCATTGAGGGCTATGGGTTGACTGCCGATTTACAAAACCGCAGCATTGAGCTGAGCAAAACCAGCGGGGTAATATTTCCAGATGATGATACGCCTGATCCGTTTGCGACTATAGACCGCGCCCGTGCGAGTACACGGGCCAATGCCGAGGAGGCCGTACCGCAGGCGGCGCAGTGATATGTATATGAAAACTATTTCCAGGGGCGTGCGCCTGTTTATTACAACTGTGTGTCTATGTCTGTTTTTACTTCCCGCCGGTGCCCAGGAAGCGGAACAGGATGAAGACAACAGCTTTGAGTTTTCCGGGGATAACACCACGGTAATTTTTGCCGAGGGGCGGGAGCGTACGGTGCTAAGCGGAGATGCGCTGGTAATTTCCAAGAGCACCCGAATTTCGGCCGCAAGCATTGAGGTTTTTGGCGAAGATTTTCGTTTTGTGGAGTGCAGCGGGGGCGTAGAGGTAATTGATGATGAGAACAATTACCGGCTGCGCGCCGATACCTTCTTTTTTGACCGCGAGCTGGAAATTCTACGCGGGCAAGGCCAGGCGGTAATGGAGGATTACACCAACGAAATAGTCATTAAGGGAGAATTTTTGGAATACCGTAATCTGGAGAACCGCAGCGAGATCCAGGTGGGAGTTCGTATTTTAGGCGACGATATTACCGCCCGTGCCGAATTTGTGCGCTATCAGCGCGACACCGAGGTAGTTGAATTTACCGGGTTGCCGTTTGTACTGTGGCGCGGAGACGAATACCGTGCCTCACGGATTATTGTCGATATGGATGACGATACCGTTGAGCTGCAAGGGCAGGTATTGGGACGGATTGAGATCGAAGACGAGGAAGATGCAGGTGCCGCCGAGCCCGGTACTCCCGCCGGTGATCCCAGTGCGCCTGCCGCTATTGACCCCAGTGCTCCCGAGCTAGGTGCCCCAGAGGGTGCACCTCTGGATACCGAGGCCGCACCGTCACCGGAGGGTGAAGATGATTTCATACCAGCCGGCGATGCGCCCGCGGCTGACACCGATGCAGAGACAGCGACCGACGATACACCTGTAGATCCCGAGAGCACCCCCGCGCCAGCCGAAGAGTTGCCGTTAGAATTCCCCCCGCCCCCGTCCCCGCCTCCAGCGGGAACCTCTCCTCTGGGGGCTGATGAACAGTGATGTCTATGAATGACAGCAGCAGCGGCGGCGGTGCCGGAAAACCGCCGCGAAAATCCACGCAAAAAAAACAGCGCGCCGTGAATCAAAAGGCGTCCGCTTCCGACCCCAGTACCGACAACATAACCGTAACCAATTTGCATAAAAGCTATGGGCGCAAGCATGTGGTTAAGGGTGTTAATTTCACTATCAAGCGCAGTACGGTGGTTGGGTTTCTTGGTCCGAACGGTGCCGGCAAAACCACTATTTTCCGCATGCTCGTCGGCTTTATCCGTGCCGACAGCGGGGCGATACACCTTAACGATTCACCAATTAACCGGTACCCGATGTACAAACGCGCCCGCCTTGGCATCACCTATTTACCGCAGGAGTCATCAATATTCCGTAAGCTCTCGGTGCGCGATAATATCCTGGCCGTTTTGCAGACGCGGAGCGACCTCAATCACCATCGCCGTCTTGAACTACTCAACCGTCTGCTGGACCGCTTTGGTATTGCCGAGGTTGCCAAGCAGCGCGCCGATACCCTCTCTGGGGGAGAGCGCCGGCGTACCGAGATAGCCCGGGCGCTGGCAATTAATCCCAAATTTCTGCTCCTCGATGAGCCGTTTACCGGCATTGACCCTATTGCGGTTGGAGAGATAAAAAAGATAATCTACGATCTCTCCCGTATCGGCATCGGGGTTCTGCTGACCGATCACAACGCGCGCGATACCCTGGATATTACCGATACCGCGTACATTATCAGCGAGGGAAACATTATTGCCTCCGGTACGCGTGCGCAGATTATCCGCAACAGACGCGCGCGCGAAAGCTACTTCGGGAATACCTTTGAGGCGACGCGCCGAAAGACCACGCGGGCACGGCTGTCCGAAGACATTACCGGCAACGAGACAGGGGGGAGCTGATACTCGCGCGCGCTCCTCGCGAGGAGGGGCGTCGCGGGACTAGTGCTGTCGTTGTGATACAGGCAGACAGCGCCGTTGCCGTCGTGCTTATCTGCGCAAAATAGTGCGCAGCTTTTTTATAACAACAAACAGGCGCTGAAACTTATTTTTGCCATAGCGTTTTGAGTAGTCGCTGGCGGCATCTGATAGCGCAAACTCAGTTCCGTGCTTTTTTTGCAGACGCGAATGGTGGCGTACAATCCATATATACATATCGCTGTTGGTGCGTCCAGGGAACCGGCTCATAATTTTTTCCTGGCGGATTATATCCATAATAGGTGTATATACCAGTTTTTTCCATGAGATAATAGCATCGCGCCAGCTGATGTTCTCAAGTGTACTTTGCAGGTAATGCATATGTCCCTCAATTTGTTTATGAAGTTCATTGTAACGGCCAGTTTCTGTAAAAGAAATATCGTTCTCTTTCAGGATATCGCTAACGTCAGGATCCGAATAAAATTCTTCTTTCTCAAACTCTATGACCTTAGCCCTGAGGGCACTTCTGGTTATTGTATCGCCTAGTTTTATTTTTGTATCCAGGCGCACGACGATGGCGTCAATGTCTGTGGCTTCCATCGCACGGGCAACGGAGACGCGGTGGTTGCCGTCACGTACAAAGTAATACCCGGCTATCTCGTAGAGATTGACGGCCGGCAATACAACCTGACGCTGATGCGCGCGGTCAATGCTGGTCCAGCGGCCGCGCGAAGATTCGCGGCGAGGCAGGTAGGTGCGGCTAAAGTCCTTGTACCGGCCTTCGCTGCCGATGATGCGGTCAATGGGCACAGTGGTGTACCCGCGATAACTTTCGCTTTCGGGGTGCAGGGCCTTGCGGACATCATCCAGTGATAATAGCTCATGGTCCTCGGGCTTCAGGATGCTGGCAATGCGCCCAATCATTTCGCTGAAGCGCGCACGGTTAAAGTTACCATCTGCAATTTCGCGCTCAATGTTGTCGCTATAGTTGTTCACCATAATTATTATTCTCCCAGATTATTTTTATGATTGCTTAAAGATTGTACGTCAATATCTAATATGTAATGCCCGTAGACATTAATTATATCAGTGTGCTTGTATTGTATCATGCGTTCGCAGTTAATGTCATACAAATGAATATGCCCATGTAAGAGATATCGGGGTTTAAAAATCTTGATAAACCACCGGAAAGCCTTAAACCCGTTATGCGGCGGATCTTCACCGTCGTTGAGTTTGTAAGGCGGTGAGTGTGTCAGGAATACATCGACCCAGCGCCCGTGGCGTACTCGATTCCACAGCAGGCGCGGAAACATGAATGCAAGCTTGTAGTTCATCCTGCGTTGGGTGTATTGATTCTTCCCATTATTGTACCGAATGCTGCCCCCCATACCGGCTAACAACAGTCCCTTGTGACGCATCGTCTTGCCTCCAATGTATGTTGAACCAAAGGTACGCGGCAGGAATTGATGGGTCTCCCCGTGTTCCCGAAACGATCTACTTAGTTTTCCGGAAAACATATGGTCAATGGGATGGTGGGCGCTCGTGCCGTGCCGGAATTGATCGTATGTCATCAAATTATGATTGCCGAACACAAACAGGACCGGTCTATTTAATGAGGTTGATATAAAACCCAGGTACGGCATCGGAAGATCGCCGGCCCCGAGGATAAGATCTACATCTTTGAAGCGCTCTTTGATATTATCCGAGTAGACCAGCGGATCAATAATGTCGGAGATACAAAGTATACGCATGCAATTATCTATAATACACGATTTGACGCAATATTACGACCGGCCTCCCGTTGATATAATTTGCTCTTTAACCTTGCGCAGCTGCTCCGATATCGACACCCGGTAAACGTGCGGGTTTATCCGCCGCAGATAGGTGTCGTCCACAGTGTTGATGTTCTTCAGGCAGTTCCGGCGTATTGCCGAGAGTGCCGGCGCGGGGCGTACCAGCTTGCCGTTATCGTACCATTTCCGCAACAGCTGCCGGCAGGCACCAGTGGGGGTGTAGCGGAATTTCCGATAGTCCAGCAGCGGGTGATTGAATATCAGTTCGCCCCTGGTGTCTATTTTTTCATCTACTAATGCAACCAAATCGACCTGCGGGAACATGTCATCATCGTAGAAACGGTAACTCTGTTTAATACCGGGGTTAGTTGATTTGGTTGGATCGTTGGCGACCTTCATCAGCGGCTGATAGATACCGTTGTTGCGCTTTGCGGTTAGTTTGTAGACGCCCCCCAGGGCGGAATCGGTCGCCCCGGTAATGAGATTTGTACCAACCCCCCAGGCGTCAATGGGAGAGTTTGAGGCCCGCAGGTATTCGATTATCTCCTCGCTCAGGTCATTGGAAACGGCAATTTTTGCCTGCGGGAGTCCGGCGTCATCCAGGCGCTTGCGGATACGTTTGCTGAGATACTCTATATCCCCGCTATCGAGGCGGACCCCAAAATTGCCTATCGGGGCGGCGCCGTCAGGGGAGCCCGCCCCCGCACCGCCCCCCAGTAGTCCCTGCTGTATTTTTTTACCAATCTTAATTGCCGCGGCAATACCGCTGCCGAGACTGTCGTTCGTATCTATTAACAGATAGACATTATCCGGATAGAGCGCGGCGTATTTTTCGAACGCATCCTCTTCGTCGACGTGCGCCAGCACCCAGGAGTGCGCCATGGTTCCGCTAACCGGTATCCCGTACCGCTTCGCCGCGGCGACATGCGAGGTAGCGGTAACCCCGCCGATATAGGCAGCCCTGGAGGCCGACAGCGCCCCGTCCAGCCCCTGTGCGCGGCGCATACCGAACTCCAGCACCTCGCCCCCGCCCGCCGCCCGGCATATCCGCGAGCTCTTTGTGGCTATCAGGGACTGAAAGTTTATTATGTTTAATACTATGCCCTCAATGATTTGCGCCTCAATGAGATTGGCGTGCACCCGCAGGACCGGCTCGTGCGGAAAGAAAATCTCACCCTCGTCCATGGCGTATATCGTTCCCGAAAACACGAAGCCGCGCAAATATTCGAGAAAGTCAGCATGGAACATGCCGCACTCCCGCAGGTACCGGATATCGTCATCGCTAAAGCGGAAATTCTGCAGCGTCTCCAGGAGCGGGTGCAGGCCGGCAAAGATAGTGTACCCGCCGGCAAACGGATTAGCGCGGATGAACATATCAAAGACGACCGCGGGATTATTGTTATGGAGCCAATACCCCTGTGCCATAGTGAGCTCGTAAAAATCGCAGTGTAACGCAGAAACTGCCCCCGCGTTCCCGGCGGGATTTGCTTTATCTGAGTCAGTCATCATCGGAACCATTGAGCGAGAACGGATTACGCAATCGCCGCAGCGGCAGTCAGCTGTATCCCGGCAGCCGACATAGTATCCAGCGCCTGTTGCGAACTGGTATGTGATGTATTAATACCGGCAATAGCGTCGGTTACGACATACACAGTAAACCCGCATTCCAGCCCCCCCAGGGCACTTGCCATTACGCAGTACTCGGTAGCCAGCCCGCATACTGCCACCGATTCAATTCCACGGGCGCGCAGATACCCCTCCAGGCCTGTTGCGGTCACACCGTCGCTTTCGAAAAAGGCCGAATACGAGTCGCGCTCCCGGGCGCATCCCTTGTGGATTGTCGCCGTTAGCGGCTGACGGTTAATGTCGGGGTGTAACTCTGCCCCCCGGGTGCCTTGCACGCAATGATCGGGCCACAGGTGTTGCGCCCCGTAGCCGGTCTCTATGCTGTCGTTGACTTCCTTACCCGCATGTGATGAAGCAAACGATATATGCCCTCCGGGGTGCCAGTCTTTTGTAGCCACAACGGTATCAAAGCGGCTTGCTAATATATTAATTGGTGTGATGATAGCATCGCTGCCCTGTACTGCCAGTGCCCCGCCGGTGCAAAAATCATTTTGCACATCAACAATAATAAGCGCCGTGCGCTTGTTGTCAATCATATCTATTTATTACTGGAATAAGTATAGCACAACAGCGGTAATTCTGCTATCATGGGAACTGTTATGAGTATGCAAGATACATTCTGTATGATAAAACCCGGGGTTACCCGCCGTTCGCTGGCGGGCCGGGTAATCTCTCGTATTGAAGAGAGCGGCTTACGTATTATCGCCCTGAAAATGATGAAACCAGGTGCCGATTTATTCCGTGAGCATTACGGCGAACACAAAGACAAACCCTTCTTTAAGGATTTGATTTCCTACATCTCTTCTGATGTAGTCGTGGCCATGGTTGTCCGTGGTCCCAACGCAATAGCGCACTTGCGCCGCCTGGCGGGTGCCACCAACCCCCTGGAATCCCCCCCCGGCACTATACGCGGCGACTTTGCCCTGGAGACCGAGGAAAATGTCCTGCACGCCTCAGATTCCCCGCAATCCGCAGAGCGTGAAATCAAATTGTTTTTCAAGCCCGAAGAGATTTTTTAATAGCGCATTGGTTCATCAAGCGACAATCTCTGTAATGTCTGGATATGCCCGAGCTACCAGAGGTTGAATGTACGCTCAGGTCGTTAACCTCAGCTAGTACCTCCGGGAGCATTGAGGCGTCTACAATCACCGCCCTGAATTTCCACGCCCCGGCCATCGCGCCAGCCACTGCCTCCGCTCGCCGCAAAGCCGCCCCCGCCCCCGCCCCCGCGCCAACCAACGGTCACAGCACCCGCCTGTATGCCCTCCTGGGAAACAAACAGCGCCAGCGGCAGTTGCAGAAAGCAATCACCGGCACCGCCATACAGCGCACCGCCCGCCGCGGAAAATACATCCTGTTTACCCTGGCGCCCGCACACCCCGGCGCCGCCAGCCGCGCAAGCACCGGGACCCTGGTGCTCCACCTCGGCATGAGCGGCAAGCTCTTCCTGGTGGGTGCCGCGGAGGCCCCGCGCCCCGACACCCGTCTAGTCATTACCCTGGCACCCCCGGTGCCGTCCACCGCCTCCACCAGTCCACCCGGCGGCAGCCGCGCACTGCATTTTTGCGACACGCGCATGTTCGGTATGTTTGATTTTGTTTTCACGGCGGATGGCAGCCCCCCTGGTCTCGGCCTCGGGATAGAGCCCCTCTCCCCGCAGTTCACCGCCGAGCATCTGCGCATCCAGATGGCAAACAGCGCCCGCAGCATCAAATCCGTCCTGCTCGACCAGGGCATTATTGCCGGACTCGGAAATATCTACAGCGACGAGGCGTTGTGGCGCGCCAAACTACACCCCCGCCGCCCCAGCGGCACGCTTGGCAACCAGCAGTGCACCGACCTGCACCAGGCAATCCGCACCATCCTTACCGATGCCATCGCCTGTAACGGCACCAACCTCGAGGACGGCCCATCTGCATTCACGCTCCCCTACCATCCCAGTTTGTACCAGGAGCACATCAACGTCTATGCCCGCACCGGCACCCCATGCTCGCGCTGCACCGCCCCCATCTGCAGAGAGCGTGTCGCCGGCCGGAGTGCTCACTATTGCCCCGTCTGCCAACCGCTCGCGGGTAATCCAACAGAGTAACCCCCCCCGCGGGGATGGCAAAGTTATCCTAACTGCCGGTAGGCATCATCAATCATCTCTTCGGTCTCGTCCCACCCGATGCACGGGTCGGTAATAGAGACACCGTAGCGCAGCCGCCCACTATACCCCTCCATGGACTGCCTGCCGGCATAGATATTACTCTCCACCATACAGCCGATGATGGCACGCTGCCCGTCAAGCCGCTGCCGCAGCGCCGAAGAAAATATTTCGCGCTGCTTCCGATGATCCTTGCGCGAGTTACCGTGGTTACAATCAATAATCGCCGCCTCCGGGAGATGATGCTTCCGCAGCAGCGCCACCGCCTCGGCCAAATCATCGGGGTGGTAGTTTTCCCGCGCCCGTCCCCCGCGCAGCACCAGGTGGGTATCGAGGTTGCCGCGCGTCTCCACCACAGCACTCCGCCCATCGCCATCAATACCGATAAACCGCCGCGCCTTCCGCGACGCCACCAGCGAATTAACCACGGTATCAATATACCCGTCGGTGCCATTCTTGAACCCAACGGGCATCGACAGCCCGCTAGCCAGCTCCCGGTGCGTCTGCGACTCGGTAGTCCGGGCCCCAATGGACGCCCAGCATATAAGATCATCCAGGTACTGCGGCACCACCGGATCAAGCGCCTCAGTCCCCGCCGTCACCCCCATACCGGCCAGCTCCAGCAGCAGAGACCGGGCCGTCTCCAGCCCCTTCTCAATCTCGTACGACTCATTCAGATGCGGGTCATATATCAGCCCCCGCCACCCCGTCGATGTCCGCGGCTTCTCAAAATAGACGCGCATAATTACCAGCATCCGATCCTGCACCGCCTTAATTTTTTTCGCCAACCGCCCCCCGTAGTCAATAGCCACCTCGTAATCGTGGATAGAGCACGGCCCAACAATCAGGCAAAACCGCTCGTCGCGCCCGTGAATAATTTCCTGCAGCGAATCCCTGGTATCGCTAACCAACTTCCTGCGCGCCCCGTCGCTGGGCAGCTTCTCTTTCAGTACATTCGGCGACGGCAGCGGGTCGATGCGCACCACACGTGTATTACATAGATTATTATTCATAGCGATAGTTCCAATATTAATTCAGAGAATACGGGCGCCCCCCCAACCCCCGCTCGCGGGGGTTGGGGTCGGCGTGTTCCGGGCTGCGCCTTCGGCTTCGGTCTGTGCACGTTCGTGCACAGACTGGGCGCAATGCATTGCGCCCACCCTACACATGCCTGGCGCAAAGCACTAGTGCATATAGGCACGCTCCCAGCGCACGGTGCGGCGGCGTTCGGTCGGTAAAAAGAAATCACACATGTATGTATTCCCTCTTTATGTTATATGTCATTTTGTAATAATGTGCAATACACTCATTAGCACTGCAAATTCTCCGCGCTAGCCATGTCTACGGTGGCGGGCGCGTTTGCGCCCGCCAGCTGCGGGATACGTATACCGGCAGATATATTTCCCCCATTGTCCGCAGCCACGCCGTAGGCACGGCGGCCCCTGCACGCAGGGGCAGCGCCCAACGTAGGAAAATTTATATCACTCCATGCTATTATTATATATGCAGGTACGAACGATATGCGTTGCGGCGGCACTGGCGTTGATGCCGATGTACGCGGTTGGCGCGCAGGCGCAGCAATGTCTGGCACCGTTCCGGGTATCTGCGGCGCCGTTTACCGCAGAGCCGATCGATCCAGGCGGGGCGCGCGCCCTGGAGGCCCGGAGTGTGACCCCCCCGGATCCTGCCGAGCTGCAGACAGAGGGCGATGCCTACATCGATACACTCCTCGGTGAGCGCTACCCCGATTACCAGCGCTCCGACGGCGATGAGAACGGGGCGGCAACCATGCTGGTTACTCCGCAGATCACCGGCGTACAGGTCCGGCTCAAAGAGATAGTGACCCGCACGAGACGCACGATCGTCCTGCTCGATGCAGACGCGGGCGCCGATGCCGGCATTGATGCAGAGCAGGAGATCGGCGACGGCTCTCCGGACGGGAGCGCAGATACCCTGCTCACGCCCCCGGATTCCCTGGTAATTGACGGTGACGAAGCCGTGGCCGACGGCGCTGCCACAGAGGGCGCCGTCCCCCCGCCGGCTCCCGCCGATGCCCCCGCCCCGGTAGATGACGACGACATCATTGCTCCAGAAGGCGCAACCGACACCCTTCTCGAAAAGAGTGACACTGAGATCCCTGACGATGCCCCCGTTGACGTGAGTACAGAGGAAACTCCCGCCGTCGCCCCGCCTGCCACCGAGACCGTTATCGATATCGAACGGACGATGCGGATAGAGGTACGGGTAGCTACCCGGTTCGAGTTTGTCGATCTTCACCGCGAGGGGCGCACCAGCAAGATCGGCGCCGCGGAGACGGTATCGTCGTCGGTAGCGCTTGCAGACGAGTACCCGGAGGGCGACAGCGAGCAGGAGCGGATCGATGCCGAATTGGCGCACACGGTACTGCGCTCGCTTCGCGGCAGCATTGACAAGGCAATGATAGAGGCCGCGCGGCAAGCGCTGCTGCGCCAGGAGATTGAGCTGCAGTTGGTATACCGGCGCCAGTTCTTTGTCGCCGGCGGGCGCGACGCCGGGCTGCGGGTTGGCGATTGGCTGCGCGTCGCCGATGTTTCGCAAGCGGCAGTGGAGGAGACGGAACCGGTAGAGACAGACACAGAGATAGAGGCAGAGCCGGCAGAGGCGAAACCGGAAGAGGCAGAGCTGGAGGAGACGGAACCGGCAGAGACGGAATCAACAGGGACAGAACCGGTAGAAGCAGGCATAGACAGCGCCGCTGCGGAGAGCACCGATAAGGTATGCCTTGAAGCGGCAGAGGGCCGAGGCCGAGGGGGTCTGCCGCCGTTGCTGCGCGTCACCGAACTCTTTGATCTGTTTGCGGTTGCACGCAACGTCGGCAGTCAGGTCATTCCGGTAAATACCAGGCTGGTAAGCGTGCCTCATACCTGGACCGTGGAGCCGTACGCAGGTGTAAATGTGCGCGCGCTTCCGCTGGGCGCCGGGCGCGAATTTGCGCCGGTGATCCCGCATGTCGGGGTGCGCAATTACCCGCGCAGCGGCAACGATTTACTACGCCCGTTTTTCGGTGTGCAGGTGGATACGGTTATCGAGCCGTCGCGGGTGATAGTGCCCGGGCATGTATTCGGCGGCCTTGACATGCATTGGCAGACCGAACGGTTTACCCTGCGCCCGGCTATTGCGGGTTCTATCGGTCCTGCGGGGATTTTTAATACCGCAGGCATGAATGCGGGCGGGGTTATGGGGGCGCCTGCTGCGGTAGATTTTATTCTCTACGCCGGCGTCATGGCAAACATCCGTTCACAGATTGTATTGACTCCGACGTTAGATATCATCATTGACGTTGGGTACACACAGTATTTACCCCTGTACACCACCGCCCCGGATAGCGCCGTCACTGTATCCGAGGCGCTGTTTAACGGGTACGGGGGCGTTCTGGCAGGGATCGCCCTGGCAATACATATATGACCGGCGATACAGGCACCAACACGGCTGTTATTGCTCTGGCTACCCCGTTGGGGCGGAGCGCCCTGGCCGTCGTGCGTGCCAGCGGGGGCGATATTATCGCCATCGCTGCGCAATTATTCCGCGCGGCAGGCACGCAACCCCGGGAGCTGACAGAGGCGCGGGGCGGCAGTATTCACGTTGGGACCATTGTCGACCCCGGGAGCGGGCAGCACGTTGACCAGGTGGTTTTGCTGCTGTTCCGTGCCCCGCACAGCTACACGGGCGAAGACAGCGTAGAGATTACCTGTCACGGCAACCCGCTGATTATCCAGCGGATTATTGCGCTATTTATATCCGCGGGCTGCACAGAGGCCCTGGCGGGAGAGTTTACACAGCGCGCCGTCTATAACGGCAAGCTCGACTTAACGCAGGCCGAGGCCGTGCTGCAGATCATTGAGGCCGAGAGCAGCGGGGCGCAAGAGCAGGCCATGCAGCGCCTTGAAGGCAGGGTAGGGGGGGAGGTTAATGGGGCCAAGGCGGAGCTGGTAGCCCTGAGTGCCTCTATTAATATCCAGCTCGATTACCCGCAGGAGGAGAGCGGCGAAATTACCTTCGACCGCGCCCGTCTTGAAGGCGTGCACCGTCAGCTGGTGGACCTGGCCGCCACCTACCGGATCGGCCGGCTGTACGACGAGGGCGTGCGGGTGTTAATTTGCGGCAAGCCGAACGTCGGGAAGTCGACGCTGTTCAACCGTCTGCTGGGCGAAGAGCGGGCGATAACCTCAGAGCACCCCGGGACTACCCGCGACTACCTGCACGCCAGTGTCGAGCTCTGCGGGGTGCCGGTTATTTTTTACGACAGCGCCGGGTTAAGAGATATGCCCAGCGAGGGTGCGCCGCAGCACGAGATAGAACAAGAGGGAATTCGGCGCGTTATCCCGCTTGCCCGTGAGGCCGATGTGCTGCTCTACGTGGTCGACGCCGCGGTTGGACCGGACGGCACCGACCGCGATACCCTGACCGGGCTCCGCGAACACGCAGAGCATTGCCGAAAAACAATAGTCGCCTACAATAAAATTGACCAGCAGCCAGGCGGCGAGATGCCGAACGCAGGCGCCGGGGTATTTACGGATAATTCTGGCGCACCGCTGGAACCCATGCCCGTTAGTGCCCGGTTGGGCACCGGCACCACCGGACTAGTTGAACAGCTGGAACAAGCGGTCAGGCAAATCGTTGCCGCCGCTGATAGCCCCGACGGCGGACACACGCACAAACTCCTCGATGCAAAGATTGTCATCGGCAGCGAGCGGCAGCACCGCCTGCTCACGGCAGCGGTCGCGGCCCTGAGTGCGGCCTTCCATTCCCTGGATACCGGCGTGCCGCTGGATATGCTCGCCCTCGATATCGAGGAGGCCATTTCGTGTTTAGGCGAGATCACCGGCGAGGTGAGCAAGGCCGACCTGTTAGAGAATATGTTTGCGAATTTTTGTGTCGGTAAGTAGTTAGTACATGGGACATTCATGACAGACAGCAACAAGCATACGCAGCGCCTGCGTACCCATCCGATATTACCGTTACTGATCCGCCTGGCGGTTCCCTCGGCGGTTGCCATGGGGGTGAACGCGCTGTACAACCTTGCAGACACTGTTTTTGTCGGCCGCGGGGTCGGGGGCGATGCGGTTGGCGCGGTGGCCGTCAGTTTTCCCCTGCAGATATCACAAGTAGGCCTTGGGCTGATATTTGGTGTCGGGAGCGGGTCGTTAATTGCGCGGGCACTGGGCGGCGCGCGTATCCAGCGGGCAAAAAAAGTTTTGACAATATCGGCAGCTGCGCTGTTTGTAACGTCGCTGTTGTGGTCGGGGGTGCTGTCGCTGGCGTTAACCCCGCTTCTGAAAATTTTTGGCGCCACCCCGGATATACTCCCGCTGGCACAGCAGTACGGCAGAATTATTTCCCTGTCCACCCCGCTGAGCGCTCTTGCCCTTATGGGCGGAAACACAATACGCGCAGAGGGCCAGGTGAACTGGGCAACCGGTGCCCTGCTTATCGGCGCTACTACCAACATCGGCCTCGATGCGCTCCTGATACTTGGGTTTAAATTGGGTATTGCAGGCGCGGCCATCGCTACTGTTATTTCGCAAGGCGTAACCATCGCGTTTATTGCGTATTTTTATCTGTCCAAGACCAGTATCATCGGTCTGATAAATATATTTACCATACCGATAAAAAAAATAATCCGGTACTCGCTCCGTGTGTGCCGCATCGGGTTCGGCAGCGCGGCCCGGCAGATTGGAGAAATCATAGTCCTGTCGGTGGTCAATACTATTCTGGGCAGAATCGGCGGCAGCGTCGCTATCAGTGCCTACGGGATCGTGCACCGCATCGTTCTGTTTTCGCTGCTGCCGCTCATCGGTATTGCCCAGGGGCTGTTGCCGATAGTCGGCTACAATTGGGGCGCGCGGCAATACGACCGTACCTACAAGGCGTTGGCGCTGGGCAACCGGTTAACGTTAATTATAGGGAGCATCATTGCGGTTCTTGAGATACTGTTTGCCGAGTACCTTATGGGACTGTTTATTACAGACCCGGAGATTGTTCAAATTGGCGCCCAGGCGTTACGGATTATGGCATTCTCCATTCCGCTCATTCCCATGCAGCTCAATGCGGCGATCTTCCACCAGGCCATTGACCGCGGGGGAACCACCCTGTTTATCCATATGCTGCGGCAGCTGATGCTGATTACTCCCCTGGCGCTCCTGTTAGGCTGGCTCTTTGGTCTGGTCGGTATATGGAGCAGCTTTTTGATCGGTGATATTCTGGCAACCGGTATTGTTCTGCTGCTGCCGACCAGCCGGAAAAGAGTAAAAACCCCAGCGCCCCTCTCTTCTGCGTAACGTTATTGAGAGAGCGGGGGTATTACGACCGTGCCGAGCGTGTCAGGCGGTCGTTGATTGCAGTACCCAGGGGCGTGTGTGCCGGCGGTCTTTCGGCAAGCACCCTGGTAACGCCGGCCGTATCACAGGCCTGATACAGCCCGAATAGATGCTGTGCGTACTGCCGGACACTCCGATAGATAAACAGATGGCTGACAGCAAGCCGCCCGAGGCAGGCCGGCGCGGGTATGGTTCGTTGCCGTACGTGCACCCGGCCGTCCCGGTTAATACAGAATATGCCTACGGGTACCATCTGCTTGCCGTTTTGCAACAACATACGCCAGCAATCCCGCGAGATTATCAACGCGCTCCCGCCCTCGCCCCCGCTGCCCCCCGCGTCCGGTGCTGCACCCGCCAGGGAGTTACCGGTAAATGGTTCCACCCGTGCGACGGGACGATAGTGGCGATGCCGGCTCCCCGGGTAGGCAACCGCAACCGCCCCCCCGTCGGCTTCCCGGACATCGGTACACTGTTCCCCAACCCACCGTTTGATTTTCCGCGCCCCGATAGCACCGGCGCGCAGTATTTCCAGCCCACCCCCCTGGTACCTGACAATAGTGGATTCCACCCCGATGGCAGCAGCCCCGCCATCCAGGACCGCCGCTATCCTGCCGCGCAGCTGCCCGTAGGCGATGTGTGCGTTTGTCGCACTCAATAACCCGGAGCGGTTTGCACTCGGGGCCGCCAACGGACCCCCGCAGCGCCGCAGCAGCCGCCGCGCAAGACGATGGCGGGGGATGCGCACAGCAACCGTCGGTAACCCGGCGCTCACTTCGGGGCACAGCGCCTTGCGCCCCCCCGGCACGGGCTCGCCCACCGCCCGCGGCACGATTACCGTCAGCGGCCCAGGCCCGCAGCGCCGCAGCAGCCGCACGATTACCGGGTTTAACACGATACCGTACTCGCCAGCATGCCGCCGAATATCCCCCAGAGAGGAAAAATGGACAATCAGCGGATTATCGCGCGGCCGGCCCTTTGCGGCATAAATGCTTTTACACGCTTGCGAGTTACCGGCATCACCCGCCAACCCGTAGACGGTTTCGGTAGGTATAGCCACCAGCTCACCGCCGCGCAGCAGCTCCGCCGCCCGCCGCACCGCCCCGCGTCCCGATAATAATTGAGTGTTATGCCGCTGATTGCGCGCCATTAATTTTATGTCCGGCAAGGCACCCGAGACGGTGTCCGCCCGCACTAACACTTAACATATACAAACCCATCCTCTACCTTTGTCTCAAAAGTCCGGATCCCCCGGGTCGCCGGCAAATCGATAACCGCTCCAGTGCGGATATTAAAACGCGACCCATGCTTAGGACAATAGACATTTTCTTCAACGATCATGCCCTCCGAGAGTTCGGAATATTCATGCGAACAGACATTGTCGGTAGCATAAATCCCATTCTCCAGTTTGTAAATTGCAATCTGTTTGTTGCGGTAAATAAATTTGTAAATCCGCCGAAGTTTATCGACCTCTACCGCTTTCCGCCATTGTGCCATTGTTACAAACTATCAGAGTCAGGCTGCTGCAAGAGCAGCTGGTCAAAGGCAGTGTGCAGCTCATCGTGCAGCATACCGGGCAGCCGATCCACCACTTCACCTAAAAACCCATGCACAATCATCTTGGTCGCCTCGTCGCGCGTCAACCCGCGGGACTGTAGGTAGAAGAGCTCGTTGCTGTCAATTTTCCCCGTCGTCGACCCGTGGCTGCATTTTACCTCGTCGGTCTTTATATTCAGCGAGGGAATCGAATCCGAACGCGCCTCATCACTCAATATAAGATTATTATTGGTCAGGTACGCATCGGTAACCAACGCCTCTTCCTGCACCTCAATGAGACCCTGGTAGATAATATGCGCCTCATCCGTAGCCACGCCGCGATAGAGGGCAAAGCTATTGGTCGACGGCGCCCGATGCACCTGCAGGGTACGTAGATCGATATGGCGGTCCATATTCCCAACATAACAGCCGTCCAGGTAGGCCTCCGCCCCTTGTCCGTCCAGGTAGGCATCAATACGCTGTTTTTCCAGCAACGACCCAAGCGTCACAACGCCGTGCCGCGCAACCGCATCCCTGCCCAACCAGATACACCCATTCCCCATGTGTATACTGTCGTCGTTAAAGGCACTCACCACACTAACATCCAGCTTCCCCGCATCCCCGACCCGGCAGAGCATATCGCTGACACACAGCTGCTCGCCGTCGCCCGCACTCCGCAGTCTCACTACCACCGATGCCCGGCTGGATTCGGCAACCGTAATAATCACCAGCGGAAACTGCACCGCCCCGTCCCCGGTAACCGGGCAGTCAATGACAATCGGACCCGCCGCATCGCCGCCTTCCTGGGCGCTGCTGTTATCGGCCTCAATTATATGCACGTCCTGCAAGACAATCCACGGCCACAGGATAAACCGATTATCCGCCGCATCGATACGCTCTTTCATCAACGCAGTAATATTCTCTAAAACACGCACCGCACCTGCATCGCCTGCTTCGGCTTTGCCAACTACCTCTTGCAGGGTACGCACCCGTACACCCGCAGCACCACCTTCGGGGACACGCACGGTCGGCACCGCAGCACCCCCCCCGTCCCCCGCGCCCGCAACCTGGTAGCGCCCAAAGTCGTAATTGCTGACGCTGGTCCGCCTCCACTCTTCAATCTGTGTATCCGGCCACTCCATATCGGCAAACCGCCGCGCGGCATGCTCTTGTATCTCACGAATCGCCGCCGATGCACGCACCCCGCTGGCTTGTTTCTCCCACACGGCAGTATATTCCTGCAGCAGTTTTGTATCAGACATTTTTTCTACTCCTGTAAAGGGCCCCGACCCCAATCGGCACACCCGCGGTAATCACCAGCGTAACCCACAGCCAAATCGACCCGTAGTACTCAGATAGGTCGCTAATATTCGTACCGTTTATCACGGATAACCCGATAATCAGCAGATCAAGGCCGAACGAAAACGCAACCAGCGCAACCGCAAAGTCCCGCCCCTCGCGCCACGACGCCTGTATCCTGGCACCGGAAAAATAGAGCCAACTGATAATCATCATATATGGTATGTGAATCAAAACCGACGTCACCCACACCTGCACGGGCAGGGAGGTGCTTGTATTCAGGTCAATGCCGTGCAATTTAGCATTCAAAATCCCCAACATAAACGATATCATATACATCAACACCGAAAACCATATCTTCCGCCAGTGCCGCCGCGTAAAACTTGTAGCTGTCATAATTTTACCAATACTACCATACATGTACCGATTATACAACCGCCTATTACCTTAGCCTTGCTGAATGGTTAAGGAGGGGGCACCCTGCCCCCTCGCTCCATAATTTTTTAACGCCCATTTTTAACGGGCTCACTAACGCTCGCCCTAAATGGGCTAAAATTATTCCACTACCCCCGGTCGCTTTTGTAACAGCATACGTCTCTCACGCGGCAATGGAGCGTAATGCGCCGGCACCCCGGCGCCAAAAACAGATACGCTACCCCCGGTCGCAGTTGTAAAGCATGCGTCGCACACGCGGCAATGGAGTCACATGCGCCGGCACCCCGGCGCCAACAAACAGATACGCTACCCCCGGTCGCCTCTGTAAAGCTCGCGTCTCCCACGCGATAGCGGAGTCTCATGTGCTGTCACGCCCGCAGGGACAAAGCAATCAGCAAAAGATTAACCCCCCCATGGAGCAGAACCACCGACCCCGTACTCCGGAAGCGTACATAATGCCAACCGAGAACCCCGCCCCCGTAGAGTGCGTAGAGCAGCACAACATAGTTTTGCCCAACATGCAGGAGCGAAAATAGTACCCCAGAGAGCAGCACAAAAGCATACCGCGGCACCAGTGTAAAAAGATAGGTGCGCAGCACCAGCTCCTCGTCGGCGGCACTGAGTGCGATCAACAGTATCACCCACACAATAGCACGGTCGTTAATTCCAGTACCGGGTGGGTCCAGGGCAGGCGTCACCTGACCCGCAAGAATCCCGCCCAGAAGCAGTGCGGCAAACGCCAGGGCAGTCCCCCCCCAGTACCTACCGGTACTGTATCTTTTCGGAAAAGATGTCCACCCAGGTACCCACCGCCGCTCCCGTCTCCCCGTGGTGCCGAAAAACATCGCCGCGAGTACCCCGACCCGCACCAGGCGGTAGATAATCAGCCCCGCAATCCCCGGTGAGACAGCCCGGATAGCCAAAGTACTGCCGCCAATGTAGAGAAGCACGAACAGAATACTATATTTCCAATTATTCACACTGTGTTGTATTCATGGTATCATGTATTGTAATGATAGTGACAATCATCATAATAGCAATTATAGTGGTAATTATTACCGTGGCTGCAATTCTTAACCGCCGCGGCAATAATCTGTCATTTCCCTGGTTACAATTTTATCTCAACGGCCGCGAATCCGGATTCCGGTTTTCTGAAATAACCAACCTCCAGCGTGTGGTAACCCAGGCAGAGCTGCGCGACCCGTTATCGGTGTATTGGTCCAGGAAATCACTGGTTAAGTGCATCACGACCATGAATGCTAATCTGATAAAGGCGGGTACATTAGAGAAATCAAATGAGGCGCGGTTTTTACGAAAGATATTAAACCTCCTGAATAAAATCCATGCAACCTCACAACGGAGAAAGCTCGGTATCCGCAACAGCCGCGATATAACCGTCGGCACTACCCTGAAAATGAAAATACTCAAAAACACCTATACCTCCCGGGTAGTTGAAAACCATCACCGGTATTTGGCAATTGTCCACCCGCGCCTCACAGAAAATCAGGCCAGCTTGAGTAAATTTCCCGGCGTCATACCGGTTGTAGTTAATTTCTGGCGTAAGAATGATTCCGGGTATAGTTTCAAATCAAAAATAATCGGCAATTACGAGAAAGAGCAGTACCCGGTTATCCACCTGCAGCACTCTGGAAAATTAGTCCGTACCGTCAGCCGCGAACTGCCCCGTAAGGTTATCAATGCCCCCGGGTTTCTGACAGCGTACGTCGATTATGATGCGCTCCATGACGCTCAAAGAAATTCTAAACCAGGGTTGCGTTGCCATATAGTAGATATCTCAGAGAAAGGGTTATCGGTGGTTATCGGGGGCAACGGCTCGACAAAAAGTTTTTTCCATGTAGTGACCAATTACCAGGGTGTAGATTTGGAATATACCGGTAAATTACGCGGCTGGCAATATGACAAAAACCGCAACGTCTCCCTCCTGCGCCTTGAGAGCACCGGACAGAGTCTGACAATGCACAACCGCATATCGCTAATTGTCTACGAGATTGATACCCCGGATGTCGGCCCCGGTGATAGCAAATCAGCGGCTACAAGCGACGGCAGGCTGGAACTCGCCTCCGCCGAATAACCTCTCTTTCTCTTGCACACAACGGCATGCACGGGCGCGTAGTATGCGCTTAACCGCATGTGCGGTTTAATAATTATTTTCTGAAAACCGGTAAATGTTACCTGTACACACCTGTATGGATATGTACCGGCCTCCTGGGTGCGTTGGTACTGGCACAGACCCGTGTACTCAGCTATCTGGTTATCTATTTGCTTGCGGGTTTATTTGGGATATCGTTTGCGTGCGCCGCGCGGTACTGGGAGGGGCACCGCCCCCGTCCTGTGCCCCGCGCCGCTATGTTCTGTGCGTGCATGGTAATGGTTGGGGCTGCCATCGGGGGTGCGTGCGGGTATCGCATGTTACAGGAGCAGCGTACGGTGCTGCCGATCGGTGTCCCGCTGGTCGTTTTCGGTACCGTGGAGCAGGATACAGTTCTCCGCGGCGATTATGCGCGCAATGCAATACGCATCGAACAGATCAGCGTGGATGCCGTCACCCGGTACTCTGCATCCGGGCGTGTTACCTGCGGGTCGTCCGAATCGGAAGCGTACCGCCAGGGCGACAGGGTGACGGCGCACATTGTAATTACCCAGCGCACCGAGCCCGGCGCACAAGATAGCGGCGCGGCTGTGCGGCAATTGTGCAACGCATCCTCGATTGCGATGCAGAGCGGGGAAGGGGAGGCTGGTGTTGATATCAAGCGGGCGTTACGCTCCGTGCGCCGGGCGGCACAGAACGGATTGGATTCCTATTTTACACGCTACCCGCCCCCTAGTGCCCGGTTGCTGCGCGCATTGATATTAGGAAAGCGCGACCAACTGCACCCGCAAATCAGCGAATTTTTCCGCGGAGCGGGCAGCACGCATGTACTTGCCCTGTCGGGTATGCACCTGGCAATTATGCTCGGGTTAGGGTATCTGCTGTTTCTGAGAATTTTCGGTAAAAAAACCACGCTGGTACTGTTAATTGCAGGCGTGCTGGTGTACCTGTTCGTTGTCGGGCGCAAGCCGTCATTAGAGAGAGCCGGCATCATGTTTATAATTTGGTCTGTTATGGTATTATTAAACCGTAAGAGCCCATCGGTAAATATCCTGGCGCTCTCCTTTGTGATTTTTGTGATGTTGGTTCCGTCGGTAGTTAATGATTTGTCGTTCCAATTATCCTACGCCGCCCTCTCGGGGATGATACTGTTTAGTCCTGTGATTCAGTACCGGTTACAGCACTGGGTGCCGCGCCCCCTGGCCGCACCGCTCGCGGCGTCCCTCAGTGCCCAGCTGTTCGCACTCCCCCTGGTCGGCTCTGCCTTTGGGGTTATCTATCCAATTGGAGTATTTGCATCCCTGATACTGGCACCGCTGGTGACTCTGTTTATCTGGGTGCACGTACTGGCCCTGCCAGCCCTGCTGCTGCCCGTGCCGTTGGTACACTCGGCAGCGGATGCCCTCTCTGCGGGGTTATACCGGATACTGGTTACCGTTGCGGCTGCATTTGCAAAGTTCCCGCCCATATCCCTATGAGTATTACCGAGCCGCTTTCCCAACAGCAGATTATCGATCTCCTCACTGCCGAGGGTATTGCCCTGAAAAAACGCTGGGGGCAAAACTTTCTGCTCGATCACGGGTTGTGCCGCCAGCTTGTAGGGATGGCCGGCACGTTCGACGGCGCGCTAGCTTCTTCGATATGGGAGATCGGACCCGGTTTGGGTGCCCTGACCCATTGGCTCCTGGAGATACCGGGGCGCCATGTTTTTTTCGAGATAGACCACGGGTTGACGCGCATCCTGGAGCGGCGCTACCCGCAGCTGGCGCCCCGGCAGTTCCAACGGAACACCGCCGACGAAATTGTTGCAGAGCTTGCCCGCGCGCCCAGTCCGCACAGCACCCACCCCCTGCTTGTCGGTGATGCCCGGCACGCCCTGCCCGCGGCCCTGGATGCATTCCCGCTTCCCGATGTCATTGTGGGCAATCTCCCGTATAGTCTGGCGGCAAAGATTCTGCTGGTGATTTCGCTCCATCACCCGCGCCCGCGCCGCATAGCGTGCATCGTGCAGCGGGAAATTGCGCAGCGCATCTCCGCACCGCCTGACAGCACCGATTACTCCACGTTCTCGGTGCTGATGCAGGCACATTACCAGATACAAGCGACCGTGCCGGTGCACCGCGCCGCCTTCTACCCGCGCCCGCATGTCGATTCGGACTTTGTTATTATGGAGAAACTCCCGGAAGCGGCGACCGCCGCCGCGGGGCAGTTTTCGCTGTCAGAGTTGGCACCCGTTATTCGGGCGCTGTTTGCATCGCGGCGGGCCACCATCCGCAAGAACATCCAGCACTGGGGGCGTTTGAGTGCGCAGACGTATGCCGCGCTATCCGAACAGGGTCACGTTGCCGACATACCCATTAGCAAGCGGGCGGAGCAATTATCGGTACAGGAGTGTCTGACAGCGGCCGCGGCCCTCAAGGTACTGGGTGATGCCGAGCCCGCAACGGCGGGGCGCCGGCACCGAAAATAATTACGAGTATGCTAGCCGGTTGGCGCGCAGGCATCCAGGGCCTGTTCGACGATGCGGCTTACCCGGACGTCGGCGGCGCATAACGGCAGGCGCAGATTTTCTATAATATGCCCCCGGTAGGCGAGCGCATGCTTGATGGGTATGGGGTTGGTATCGGCAAACAGGGCACGGAAGAGCGGCAGCAGCCGATAGTGCTCTGTACGGGCTTTGTCTATGTCTCCATTGAGTGCTGCGTCCATCATACCGGCAACGGCTGCTGGAATGACGTTTGCGGCAACCGAAATCAGCCCGCGTCCGCCAATAGCCGCCAGCGGAAATGCCAGGGAATCATCTCCTGACAGGACGGCGCTCCCCGGGGGCAGGTCCTGTCCGAGCAGCTCCATTGCCTGCGTGATGTTGCCGGTGGCATCCTTGATTGCCGAAATATTTGGGTGCTGGAGCAGGTCGACGATGGTTTGTGTTGTCAGTGCAACCGCGCTGCGCCCGGGGATGTTGTACAGCACCACCGGCATATCGACCGCATCGGCGATGGCTTTGAAGTGGCTGAGCAGTCCTTGCTGGTTTGGCTTGTTGTAATACGGGGTTACCTGCAGGGATGCCGCGACCCCGAGGGCATGGGCGCGCTGGGTCATAGCGATGGCCTTTGCCGTGGAGTTAGACCCGCATCCGGCAATAACCGGTACCCGGCCGTCTGCCGCCTTAACCACCGTCTCTATTACCAGTGCGTGTTCGTCTGCACTGAGGGCGGGGCTCTCGCCGGTAGTCCCGACCGGCACCAGGCCGGTGATGCCGTTATCGATCTGCATGCTTACCAGATCGGTCAGGGTTTTTGTATCAACGCGGTCGTCTTTGGTAAATGGTGTTACCAGTGCGGTGTAGACTCCAGAGAACTTCATGACTGCCTCTCAAGTATATCATTAAACACATCTTTTTCGGTGTACACACCCGTCTGACGTCCTTCCTGGGTAATCCACTCTGCCGCGATAACTGCCCCGAATGCAAATCCGATACGGCTACGGGCGCGGTGTGTCAACTCAATGCTGTCGACGGTCGAATCGATAATAACCTGATGGGTACCCGGTATTGCCCCCGCTCGCACAGAGCCAACGCTCAGCTCATCGTCTGCAGGAGCGTGTGCCGTGAGATCGGTTGCTTTCCTAGTTTTGCGCTCGCTTTTTTCGATTATCCTTTGTGCAATCGACAGCGCGGTTCCCGATGGACTGTCTTTTTTATGGCGATGATGATACTCACAGAGCGCAATGTCGTATTCAGGAAGCGCATTCAGCTTTTCGGCCGCAAACGCTACCAATTCGGAAAAGAGATAGACGCCGATAGAGAAGTTGCTGCCGTAGACGCACGGTATCCCCGTTGTTTGCAACTGCCGTGGTATAACATTCCCTGCCGTTTCTGCCACCATCCCCCCCTTGGAGGTATCTATCTCCATGAACACCCACCCGGTGGTGCCGATAACAACCGGGATACCCAATGCACAATATGTGTCAATGTTCTGTTTGATTGCCCACGCCGTTGAAAAGTCGATGATTACATCGGTGCTCTCTTTTTGCAACCCTGCACCTGCCAGGGAGCGGGATTTTTTTACAGAACTTCCCGCATTACTCACGTCCGCACTATCGATGCGCGGATCTATTATTGTCTCGACCACATGAAAACGTTCGCGGGCAATGGTAGCAATGTTTTGCCCCATTTTCCCATACCCAACCAACGCAATTCGCAACCTGCGATTATTATTTGCCATCCTATATGATATAATTATTTTCAACATACATGCAAATAGGAATATATGGAATGGGCCGCTTTGGCCGCGAGTGGGCACGCCTCCTGGCCGAACGCACCGCACCCCTCGCGGGTGAATACCAGGTAGTAGTCGGGAGCAAAAACAGCACCACCGTCCCCACGGGCTGCACCGCGGCACCCCTCCCCGACCTTGCCCGCAGCGATATAATCTTCCTGACGGTGGCGATATCGGCAATGGAAGAGACTTTACAAGTCATGGCCCCGCACCTGTCAGGGACGAGTATTTTATGCGATACCTGTTCGGTGAAAACCTACCCGGCCGGACTCATGCAGCGGATCATATCCGCCCCGACTGCGCTCATCGGTACCCACCCGCTCTTCGGCCCGGATTCCCTGCATCCCGCTACGGTACCCGGCGCATCGCCCACCGCCGCGAGTAGGCACATCGTAGCACTGACCGCCCTGCGGGCCGCCCCCGCCCAGGTACAGGTATGCACCGACCTCCTCCGTGCCTGCACCCTACAGGTAATACCAATGAGCGCCGACGAACACGACCGCCAGGTAGCCGCCACCCAGGGGATCACCCACCTGATCGGGCGCATCCTTAAAGACATGGGAGTAGGGCCGGAGCAGCTAACCACCCTGGGGTACCAGAAGCTCCTTGAAGTCATGGAGCAGACATGTAACGATTCCCGCCAGCTGTTTCTGGATTTAGAGCGCCATAACCCATACAGTCACGGTATTACCAAACGCCTGTCCGCCAGTCTTGCGCGCATCGTATCAGAGATAGACGCGCCGCAAAGCACGCCGCAGTAAACCTGCTACTTAATGTCGCTGCGCTTGCTGACAACCCGCGAGATCAGCCCGTATTTCAGACTCTCTTCGGCGTTCAGCCAAAAGTCGCGGTCGGTGTCTTTCTCTACTTGCTTAACGGCCTTCCCGCATTCCTGGGAGATGATGGCGTTGATGCGGTGCCGCAGGCGCTCAATCTCACGGGCGTGTATCTCGATGTCGCTGGCAACGCCGCTCATACCGCTGAGGGGTTGGTGGAGCATATAATGCGAATTCTCCAGCCCCAACCGCCGCTCCCGCCCAGCCGCCAGGAGTATCAACGCACCGGCGCTGGCAACCAGTCCCATACCGATGGTGTACACCGGGGAGTTGACCATGCGCATCATATCAAAAATTGCAAACCCCGCATTGACATCGCCGCCCGGGGTATCGATATAGACATGAATGGGGTCTTTTGATTCGACGTCAAGGTACAGTAACTGACTGACAATGCGTGCCGCTAACGGTTTGTTCACCTCGCCGGAAAGAACAATAATCCGTTCTTTCAATAACCGCTCCGAAACCACCCCCGAAGGCGGGCGTTCGTCGCGCTCTTTTTCCTGTTTTGCCATCATACTATCCTTGTCTCTCATATAGGGGTATTGTCTGCTATTAGGGGGGTTGTGTCAATATCAAAGTGTTAGTTAATAAGGAATTGAATGAGAGCAATCGCTGTCGGAATGGCTACAAGCAGGGCGCCGATAAACCAACGCTGAGCACTGAGGCCTTTATTAAACATCCGCTCCATCTGCTCAAAGCGTGCATTAAATGTATTCTCCATATGTTCAAAGCGCTTGTCAATTCTGTCAATTTGGACCGCGAAATCTTTGCGAAGCTGATTTATTTCAGCGTGTAGGTGTTTCGTTTCGGTGTGTAGGTGTTTTATTTCAACATGTACCAGTTTTAACTCTTCTTCAACGCGGATCATGCGCTCAAGGAGATGAAACGTAGTGTCGCTAGAGGCAGGGGTGCTTTTTGCCTTGGGTGTCGGGGGGCGTTTGGCTGCTTTCAGGACATCCGCAGTTAACTGTTTTCTTAACAGGGGAATCATTACGGCGGCGAGCTCCTGTTGCTGCGCTTTTGTTATTACTGCTGGTGCCATGTACTAGTAGTATATCCCGCGCGGGGAGAGGTGTCAAGCAAACGGGGGATTACTGCCCGGGGAGTTGATCACCGCTGGCCCCGCAGGTAACCGATGACGGAAACAGCGAGCAGGCATACGTAGTACCGGCGCCGTCGTAGTCGGCGTAACGGAGTTTTGGCGTAACCCCAGTACCGAAGACCCACGCGTTCAAAGTGTTGTTGGCGGCATTGCTCCAGGTTGTCCAGGTGTGTGCGGTGGTTTTGGTGCCGGGCGCGGTACACGTTGCCATGGTGGTGTACGTGGTGTAATCTACCCCGGCGGTTGCCCCGGAATCCGGTGCCGAACATTCCATGTCGGTTGAGTCCCAGGTGCCGGCGGTAATAGCCAGGGATGTACTTGTGCATGCTGTTTCGGTGGTATAGGTGCGGTTACTGCACACTGCTGTATTGGCGGCGGTCAGGGCGGTTGCGGAGGTTATGCCTGCGGGCATGGTCGAAACCCCTGCCGTCTCTTCGTTGGTGACTTCACCGAACCCGTAGGATGCAGTGCTGGTCACAGAGTTGAGTCCCACCAAGGCACCAGCTCTGTCAGAATCAGCACCGCCGTCGACATTTCCAGTTGCATAGCTTGCGGTAACACTATCGATAGCTATTCCAATCAACCCGCCGACAGTGTCATTCCCACTGCCGCCACTGACATTTCCAGTTGCGTAACTTGTGGTAGTGCGCCCACGGCTATTTCGTCCTACCAAACCGCCAACGTTGTCTGTTGCAGCGCCACCGGTAACGGTTCCAGTGGCATAACTTGCGATAATAGATCCGTCGTCATATTGTCCCACCAGACCTCCGATGCTATTACGTCCGCTACCGCCATCAACGTTACCGGTTGCGTAACTTGCAATAATAAAGCCGGTTAGACTTGCAAACCGTCCTATCAAACCACCAGCCTGGCCTTGGGCACCGCCACCAACGTCAATATTTACAGTAGCGTAGCTTGCTGAAACAATAGTACTTTGCGTGCTTATGCTTATACTTCCGGCTAAGGCACCGGCTCTATTAATTGTACTAGCCGATCCAGTATAGGCAACCAATCCGCCAACTAACCCTACATTACGAATATGCGCCCCGCTTGCAACTCCGAATAATCCAATGTCATTCAGGTTTCGACGAATTGCCAAATTGCTGATAGTAAATCCATTACCCTCAAAGATAGCGCCAAATCGATTGTTAGTAGTTTCAGTACCAATTGGTTCCCACCCACCGTCGGCAACTACAAAGTGCGGGCTGGCGTCGTCGTCGGTATCGAGGGTGCCGTCGGGGTTTAGGGTGCTGCCGTCTCCGTCCAGGTCAAAATCAAGGTCTTGCATCAGCTCGTACCCGCAGAGTACTACGGTGGTGGCGGTGTTGCCGTCATCGCAGTTCGCGTGTTCGGTTGCACCGGCGCCGGTGGTGACTCCGGTATCGGCATCTGTTCCGGTATCTGCTTCTTCGTCGTCATAGCTGGTGCCGGCTAGGTTGTAGCGCATGTTATGCAGCTGCTCCAGGGTCCATATCTCTATTAACCCGTCGTCATCGTCATCTATGTCGGCATTGCAGGCATGTCCGGCAGTGTCGCCCATGGTGATGGCCTGGTCAGTGTTGGCGACGTTGGGGCAGTTATCGGCGCCGTCGGCTATGTTGTCGTTGTCCGCGTCGCTGACGCATGAAACTCCAATACCGCCCATGGCAGCACTAAGGACAAAGTTTCTGTTACAGGACTGGCAGCCGGTGTCACCAGGGGTGGCGGCGTCGCCGGGAATGGGGTCTCCGTTTTCGCATGTGTACGAAGTTGAGATACAGGTAACCCCGGGGGCGGGGGTGGAGTCACTAAGAGCAAATCCGCCGTCGCATGTCCGGCAACCCTGTTCGTTCGCCATTGGAGCAGCGTCAAAGATGCGCTCGCCGTTGGTGCATACATACGGGGTCACGCAGGAAACGCCCGCACCGCCTTCGGCGGCATCGAGGGCAAAGTCACCAGTGCACGACTGGCATCCTGTCAAACCAGGACTGGGGGCGGCGTCGCCAATGGCGGTACCGTTGGTGCATACATACGGGGTAATTGCCACGCAGCTGACACCGGGGCCCCCGGTAGCCTCTGATAACTCGTGCGTGGAGTCGCAGGCCTGACATCCGGTGGCATCTGCTGCTGTGGTGGTGCCGTCGACCGGCGTGCCGAAATCACACGTATATGCGCGCGGAGTCGGGGGCGGCGGGGTCTCTTCGGGGCATCCTGCGAGGAGTATTGTTAGTGCTATTGCTGTCAAAATGACAGGGGCGGCGAGAGCACTGCGCCGGGCCGATAATTCTCTTAGAAAACTCATACTATTATTATAGCATATAAATAATTTTTTGTAAGGGGTTTTTCAGTTATTTTTGATATCAGCACACGGGGGCTTCGACAGGCTCAGCCACCAGGGGGGTTCAGACACCAGGGGGGGATTGCGAAAGACCGTAGACTGAGCTTGTCGAAGTCTCGGTACTGGTACGAGGTCTGCATGCCTGTATATGATGTAGTCTTTGAGACTGGGACCTCGACAGGCTCGGTCACCGGGCTTCGGCAGGCTCAGCCCAAGGGGGGGTAGCCGCCAGAACCCCCCCCTGTTAAAAGGAACAGGGGAGCGCCCTGGCGTCGACGCCGCACAGGCGTCGTTCGCAGTTTGCCCCCCTCGCGGACAGTAGATCCTACTGCTCGTTGTGTTCCCGTACGCCTTTCCGCAATGAGGCGAGCTGGCTTTTACTGAGTGTATAGTTGGATTTTTCTCCGCTCTTATACACTATAGTCACTTTGCCAGTTTCTGCTGCATCGTCTTTTTCGATCCGCAGTTCTACCACTTCCGATAGGCGTATGTTGGTCTCTCCGCCGGCAAATTTTATGCTGACGATCGTAGTTCCTTTGTTGTACATATTTCTTCCTCCTTGGGTTGATTATACTATATAGGGAACGGGCGTGTCTACCATATACGAATATTTTTTTATAGTTTTCCCGGTGTATCGGGCAAAACTACTACAAGGGACAGAGAGCAGCGTCTGTTCCGTTGCTGTAGGTGCAGGCGCAAATCGTTATACCGAGAGACGGAACGCATGCCTGGGCACTGGTACAGAATCCAGAGGGAGCAGACGGACAACTTGTCCTGTTGGCGAAACTATACCCGCAGGTTATACCGCCGACTACTGCCGCCGTCTCTATGTGCGATGTACCGTTGATAACTGGACACGTGGTGGCGTCCTCACAGCCAACCACAAACATTACGGTCATCAAAGCGACCGCTATATACAAAATAAAATTCTTCATACAGGACTATACCATTCGTACCCAGTTAGGGCAACCCCCGAAACTACTATCAGAAGCAGAGACGATCGTTTCTGTACGTGCAGGTACAAGAGGCGGGTAGGGGTATGACATCGTTGGGCGGGAAGCATGACTGGGTAGCCGCGCAGAATCCGGGTGGAGTTGACGGACAGCTCGTAACGCCGGATATCCTATACGTGCAGGTTACAGAGCTGCCTAGTCCCGAGGTGGTTGCCACTGTACCGTCGATTACCGGACACGCTGTGAAATCGGTTGTTGTGGCCTCATCACAGGCGGCTAAAAACATTACGGTTATCAAAGCGGCCGTTGTATACAAAATAAAATTCTTCATACAGGATTATACCATCCGTCAGCAGATTCTGCAATCTCCCTGGGGGCTCAATCACAGGTGCAATATTCCGGGACGGGGTGCGATACTTTGCGCTAGGCATGCGAGGGGTGGCGGGGGCGTTTGCCCCCGCCAGACGCCGCGGAGGTTCGGGCGGTATCTCTACTATATGGGGGCGCGGCGGCCGAGCCCTGAGCACGCCGACCGCCGGGACGGGGGCGCGGCGCGGCGCGGCGCGGCGCCGGCACGGGGGGAGCGCCCAAACTCTGACGCTGGGTAGACTTGCGCGCAGGGCGGGGATGTGGTATTCTGAAAATACGATGAATAGTATTAAGAGCTCTGCGGCGCGGTGGATAACTGCGCGGTCGTTGGTGCTGACGGCGGTTCTGGTTTATCTGGCGTTTTTTATTGTGAACAATTATAAGACGCGGTTAGATGTGTGGCTGATATTTTTTACCACCAAGAGTGTGCCGTTTTTTCTTGCGTTTGCGATTGCGTTTGGCGGCGGTGTGGCGTGTGCGCTGCTGCTGCGGAGAAAGCTCTCAAGCACCAATAAAGATCAGCCGAAATCTTAACAGAGGGCGTGCGCGTGCGCGTGGCGGTCTCGTGAATATATGATGCATCGATTGGCAGGCCGTGTGGCTCGGTTGGCACTGGGGGCGGCGCTTTTGGTGATATGCGGGGGCGTCGGGGTGGCGTCGGCGCAATCTAATGCGGGGGTTCAGGAAATTCTAAATAACGCTCTGACGCGGTATAGCAGCGGGGAAATTGATAATAACGGGCTTGCCGCAGAGGTGGTGCGGGGGATCCAGGGGGCGAGTGATCCGCGGGAATCGGTGCGGGACCTGGGGGGGAGTATTGACTCCCGGGTACCGGGGGGCGGGGCGGGGGTTGTCTATTTTCGGTTGGCGGAATACTTTGAGCTGGTGGGGGATACGGGGACGGCGATTTCCCTGTACCGGCGGGCCCTGGAGGTGGGTTCTGTCCTGACTGTGAGCGGGAGCGGGGCGCCGGTGGCGGGAGCGGGGGCAGGGGGTGCGTATGATACGGTTGCGGTGCAGTTGCGGTTGGCGACGCTGTACTTCATGGATGGGCAGTTGGAAGAAGCGGGGGCGGCAGTTGATACGGTGCTGCGCCGGGCGGTGCGGACGGATGACTTGCACCTTGCCCTGATACTTGGGGCGCGGGTAGAGGGGTATTCGGGGGGCGACGGCATGGGGGGGGCTATTGCAAAATTACAGCGGTTTGTGCGGGAGAACAGCAGTTCGCGGCATGTGCGGGTTGCGTATCTGGCGCTCTACGAGCTGCTGCGGCTGAACGGGGATAGTGCCGGGGCCGCGGAGGTTCGCGGGGAGTTGGTGCGTCTGTTTCCTGCGAGTCTGGAGGCGGCGATAGTGGATGATAGTGAAACGGGTGCTAAGGTTATTGCGGGGTCGGTGCCGCCGGCTGCGGTTACTTTGGCGTACAGTGGGCTGCGCGGTGATAGTTTGCATGGGCACGAGCATGATGGTGGGAACGAGCATACGCACGAAGGCGCGGGGAGCGAGAGTGCCGGGGCCGGGGCGGGGGTGCCTGTTGCCGGGGCGGGGGCGGCAGAGGCGGCTCCCGTCTCGGCGGCAGCGGCGGCGGTAGCGAGGACTCCTGCGCCGGTGCCCGCGGTGGCGGCAGCGGCGGCGGTGCCCGCGGCGGTGCCCGCCGAGGGAGAGGGGGGGACGATCTACCTGCAGGCGGGGTCGTTCCGTACCCGCGGGTATGCCGACTTGTTGCGCGAGCAGATTATCAAAATGAGCCTGGAGAGCCATATTCGTATCGAACAAGGGCTCTTCCGGGTGGTGGTGCCGGCGAGTGCGGCGAATGTCAGTAGGGTAAAGACAACGCTCTCTGATGCGGGGATTGATACTTTTGTGCTTCGGTAGCCGCGCCCGCGCCGGTCGTGCGTGTGTGCCCCCGTGCGTGTCGCGGCAGCGGGTTAGCGGGCGTTAATTGTTTGCGTCAGCTCAACAGGCGGGCGGTCGGGGTGCGGGTCGGCGCGGCTGGCGAAGAGTACGATTGGATATAAAAACAGCCGGCGGATAGGGCGTTGGTTTTCCACCACCTCTTGTACCTCTACCTGGTAGGTGCTGGTATCGATGATTTGATGGTAGGAGTTAATCCACGCTATCTCGAGCTGCTGGGCTTCGCCGGCGTGACTGAGTGCGTAGCTGCCCTCGCGGCGCTGGCCGTTTTCCTCGTAAATTACGCGGGAGCCATCCGCGAAGAGGTAACCGACGTCTTCCCCGGTGAGGGGTGAGGTGCCGCGGAACCAACCGTCGAGAGTGAGGGTATTGGGGGTGTATGACGGCGGGTAGAGTGAGTAGTGCGCGCGGGAGCGGGAAAAGCTTCCGTTTGCCTGGCTGGCGCCGCTGACGGTCAGGGTAAAGCTTTCCGGGGATGTGATGGTAATAAATGCGCGTTGGGAGAGGGTGCTGATGTTGTAGTTGCTTAGGGTCAGGTGGATAGCGGGTGTGCCGGCACGCAGGGTTTTGAATTCGCCGCTCCATACGTACGAGAGCTGGCGGCTGCCCTGGTGGAGTTCGAGGAGGCGTTCGTTGCTGTTGATGACGGCTATCGATGCGTTTTCGGAATTTACAGAGCCATCGCCGGTGACCCAGATGCCGTCAAGGTCGCGGAGGCACTCGCTGATGTCGGCATCAAAAAATTGCCGCCGAAACTGTTCGTCAATTTCATCGTTGGTGCTGTTTTCGCCTAAGATAATCTGCTGCGAGGCAAATTGGCCGCGGGCGGCGGACCACTGGTAGGTGTTTTGTACGATTGACTCGCCCGCAGGGGACGGGGGGGGCGGGGGGTCGGTGATGGTTTCCGACCCGGGTGTCTCCTGGCGGCGGGATGTCTGCTGCCGCGCGGTACCCGTGTCTGCTGAATTGCTGCCGGTAAAGAGAGCGTCTGCGGTTTGGAGTTGCTCTACAACGATAGTGGAGATTTCCCGCCCAAGGACGTCGGGGACAAAGCTGTCTGCAATCTGGATGCCGACGGTGGTTTCGGAGAAGAACGAGGCGAGGGGAATGAGGGTGATTACCGACTCTACCTGTGAGTTGTTGTCTGCGGTGAAGACGTCGAGTGTTGCCTGTCCAATGTCGTTAAGGCCAAATACAGCAATTTCGCGCTGTCCGTCGTGCGTTATGTCGTGGTATTCGACGGTTACGGTTGCGGTGTTGGTTGCACTGGTTGTGCCTTGCCAGCTGCGTATATACCCGTTACGCTGGCGGTCGTAGTCAATGATGAGCATCTGTACGGCGTTGCCGACCGACGGCTCTTTGAACAGCACCACCTGTTCGATTGATATGTCGTTATCGAGGTTGTAGTTAATGATCTGTCCGACGACGTACTCTGCGGGGAGCTGGATAAATGGTCTGATAACCACCTGCTCGCCGAGGTCGCCCGTATCGCCGCGGAGTGAGGATTGGCGGACCAGTACGATGCCGTTGCCCGCCTGCGGGGTAATGTACCGGTTGACTACCCTGGCCTCTTGTGTGCGAACCTGGGCACAGGAAGATGCGGCGAGCACTAGTGCCAGGGCGAGGGCGGCGAGGGGGAGTGCGCGGCGGGCGCGGTGCCGCGGCGGGGCGGTGCTAGAACGATTCGGTGCCTGGTTCTGCTGCATCACTGTCTGTGCCCTCTCCGCTGGGGAGAGCGGTGTCGGCTGCCTGGTTCCCGTCGCCGCCTGCCGTCGGGGTTGCCGTGCCCGCTTCGCCTGCGTCATCCAGGATAGGGGGCGGGGCGATGGGTGTGGGGGGCGGTGTGGCGGGCAGGGAGGTGGTGCCGATACCAGAGGGGGGGGCGGTGGTTTCGGGGATAGGTGTCGTGTCCCCCAGGCCTTCGGCGCCGCTGTTTAGCCCGCCCTCAAGGAGGACGGCATCTTCGGTTGTCAGCTGTAGTTCCCGGGCGCCCCGGGACCCGCTGTCGTAGATGCTGCTGCGCAGGCGGTTTTCAAAGCGTGCCTGTTGGCGGGCAACGGCTGCGCTTTCGGTGTCAAATTCGGTCGGCTCGGTGCCGGCTAGAAAGATCTCTTCTATTTTGCGGCCGGCGTACCCATCTGGGGCCAGGAGCCCGGAGCGGGCGGTTATCTGCTGGCGGGTAATGCCCTCGCCGGGCGGCGTGAATACCCGGGGCGGGAGGTCGGCGTGGACGTCGCTCATAAACCTGGCCCATATCGGGCCGGCGGTTACCGCGCCGGTCTGGTTGGTGCCAAGGGAGTTGAATCCCCCGCGGTCAAATCCAAACCATACCGCCGTGGTCATGTACGGGGTGAACCCGACCGTCCACGCATCTGCCCAATTCTGGGTGGTACCGGTTTTTCCGGCAATATCGATGCCCTCGGGGATCTCGGCCTGGCCGACGGCATACGCGAGGGTGCCGAAATTGGTTGTCGATTGCAGTAAATTTGTCATAACGTAGGCGGTCTGCTCTTCCAGGACGCGCTGCGGGTTTGCGGCCAGTTGGCGCACATGCTCGCGTTCGGGTTCGGCGACAATTTTTCCGTCGCGGTCGGTAATAAACCGTACCGCCAGGGGCTCTACGGCTATGCCTTTGTTGGCAAAAACCGAATAGGCGCGCGTCATTTCCAACGGTGATACCTCTACGACCCCGAGTCCCACGGGGTAGCGGCGCACCAGGTTGCGTTCGATCATCGCGCCTTCGGGGATGCCCAGCAGCTGCCGGGAGGTCTCCAGGGCGCTGCTGAACCCGACCTGTTCGAGGACGCGGAGACTGGGGACGTTCATTGAGCGCGCCAGGGCCTCACGGGCCAGGACCCGCCCGCGCCAGCGTCCGCGGTAATTTTGCGGCGTGTACGGTGTGCCGTCGTCGTTCCAGAATATTACCGGCGAATCGTAAATAAGAGTAGCCGGCGTTATCACCTTGTCTTCGATTGCCGCCGAATAATAGAGCGGTTTGAACGACGACCCCGGTTCTATCCGGGAATCTACCGCCCGGTTAAACTGATTGCGAGATTCAAACCGACTGCCCCCGACCATGGCCAGGATATGCCCGCTGCCGTTCTCCACGGCGATCAACGCGCCTTCGACGGTGGTGCGCTGTTCGTCTGCGCGGATAATTCCTTGCGATTCTGCCGTTACCTGCCGCAGCAGGTCCGCCTGGTTGTCGCCGAACAGCAGCGTAACGACATCGATGACATCGACGATCCCGTCCCGGTACTCCTGCCGGGCGGCACGCAGGGCCGTGGACCCGCCGTCCTGGATGCCTTCGAGGTTAAAAGCCAGCGCCAACAGCTCGGTCAGCGCCACCGCATCGGTGCCGAACGACGTTGAGTTTGACGAATTCCGATCGTATATACGGTTTGCCTTTACAATGCCGTCGTTTATGTGGCGCCGCGCGGCCTCCTGGTAATCGAGATCGAGGGTGGTGTATATGGTGTACCCGTCGCGGTTAATATCTGCATTCCCCAGGAGGTACTCGTTCTCCAACAGGAAGCGCACATACTCGGAAAAATAGGGCGCGTTGTCGTCCCGCTGGAAGAACGCCGCCGACGAGCTGGTGCGGGTGTAATCGTACTGCAGCCAAAAATCATTCAGCGACTCTGCCGCCTCTTCCGCAGAGAGATACCCCAGTCCAACCATTTGCTCCAGCACCGTCTCCTGGATGCCCCGTGCCCGGTTGGGGTGACGGATGGGCGAGTAGCGCGACGGATTAGCCAGCTGGATGACCAGCATAGCAGACTCGGCCGCCGTCAACTCATCGGCGGGGTGGCCGAAGAAAAACTTCGACGCCGCCTCAACCCCGTAGGCCCCGTGTCCGAAAAACATGGTATTCAGGTACTTTTCCAGTATTTGATTTTTGGTCCAATAGCGCTCAAACTGCAGTGCCCACCACAGTTCGCGCAGCTTCCGAGTAATTGAAATTTCCTGCCTGTCGGCAAAAAAGTACCCCGCAAGCTGCTGGGTAATGGTACTGCCTCCGGATACGTACTGGTTGGTTACCAGGTTCCACACCGCCCGGAAGGTGCCGCGGAAACTGAACCCGCGGTGATGGTAAAACGACTGATCTTCCCGGGTCAGGATGGCATGAATGAGGTGGTCGGGGAGTTGGTGGAGCTCAACAGGTTCGCGCCGCTCCTCGGAGTAGAATTGCGCCACCAGCCGCCCGTTCCGGTCCAGGACAGATGTCGGGAGTGCGTTCTCGGTGCTGTCCAGCTGCTCGAGCGTATTCCTGGCTGTCGCAAAATTGGCGGCAACCCCGATGCCGACGCCGAGAAAAATAAGAATGAAAATAGTAATCAGCAGCGATGCAAACCACCGCGCCTTTCCTGCGTTCCGACCCATACTACAACTGTATCATATATTGATAAAAAAATCAACGCGCGCCCCGCCGCTCGCTGTATAACCTCGGATACATATTGGACTTTCTTTCTATCTCTTAAAGAGAAAGAGGCACCCCTAAAATAGAGTACAATGTACTCAAGATAAACCATTAGGAGGTGCCTCAGTGCAACAAGTATACATCTTTTCGCGCCAAAGAAACCAGAGTGCGAAAATATTTAAGACCCCGGAACATGTCCGTGATCATCCGGAGGTAAAATATAAAACCAGTATGGTATCCCGGGCCGAAGAAGGAAGAACCCACGGGGTCCCGTATGCCGTTAGTGCGAGCCTCCTGGGAGTATCGCGATCGGTATTGTTTGTCTGGAAACGGTATATCGTGAATAACCAATGGAGCAAGCTTATCACCGGATCCCGGAGACCGCACCAGGTACGGGTGACTACCCTTGCCCCTGAGGCAATCGCACGCTTTATTGAGCTACGTCTTGAACACCCGGGGTTTGGAGCGAGGAAGATTGCGGTAATGCTTACCCGGGAAGGGTATACCATCTCATTCTCACAAGCAGATAGGCTGGTTACGGTATTACTCAGAGAGAAGAAAATCATACCAGCACGGGGGCATTTTCTGGGAAAGCAAAAACGGAAAACCCCATATATACGGCAACCGAAACCAGAAACACCAACCGCCCCTGGGGATATCCTGCAAGTAGATTCCTTGTACCTGGGACCTGCTGGGTGGCAGATAACTGGCATTGATGTTGTATCTCGCGTTGCGGTAACCGATATATTTCCGGCATGTACTGCGAAAGCTGCCCGTGCGTTACTCATACGGGCACAAGAGATATTACCGTTTCCTATCCGGTGTGTGCAAACAGACGGGGGAGGCGAGTTCCGGGGAGAGGCCAACGAATGGATGGCAGAAGAAGGAATACACCACCACACCTTGCCCCCGCGGTCTCCGAAGCTAAACGGCTGTGTTGAGCGCCAACAAGGAGTGTGGCGGCAGGAATTCTGGCAGTGCTACCCAGTACCCTCGTACCGGACGAGTGACTTACAGTCGCTAGTGCGTGAGTGGGAATATATCTACAACTACGTACGGCCGCATGGGGCGTTGGGGTATCAAACACCCATGGGTGGGTTGACGCATAATCGGGGTGGGCCGTAGAATAATGAGAAGGGGTGCGGAGTCCAGAATGTACCGAGGTTAAACACTCGCTTGACAAATTCCCCGATGGGTGCCATAGTATGGTGCCGCGGCGGTGGTGAAACGGTAGACACGCTAGCTTGAGGGGCTAGTGAGCATTAGCTCGTGGAGGTTCAAATCCTCTTCGCCGCAAGAAATTCTATTGCTCTATTGCAGAGGGCGCCTATTGCAGGTTCGCTTTGCGCAGCTTGGGAGCGATGATGGCACGGCAATACGGCGCCCCGGGGTGCCGGTCGTAGTACTTATCGTGATACGGCTCGGCGGGGTAGAACGCCGGGGCCTGTGTGATTTCGGTAACAACCGGGCTGGCGTGATTTTTCGCTTCGGCGGCGACGGCATCGTGCGCATCCTGTTTTTGCTGATCGCCGTAGTAAAAAATCACCGACCGGTACTGGGTCCCGACATCATTGCCTTGCCGGTTAAGCTGAGTGGGGTCGTGAACCTTCCAGAATGCATCCAGGATTTCCCGATACGAGATAACCCCCGGGTCAAAGTCTATTTCCACAACCTCGGCGTGCCCGCTGCGCCCGCCGCATACCTCTTCGTAACTCGGGTCGGGCCGCTCCCCGCCCGCGTACCCTGAACGCACCCCCGTTACCCCGTCTATGCGGGTAAACAGTGCCTCCAGGCACCAGAAACACCCCCCGCCCAGCAGGGCCTTGCTATTTTCTGCCATACACTCTCCCTTTTGTTATCCCGACCCCCCCTCGACCCGGGCCCGGTTGATAAATACCCACAGGACCCGCCAACAGGCGCCGGCTAATGTCAGTATAGCAGTTGCAATAATGACATGCAAGCGCCACTCGTGCGGGATGATACACAAGAGCCCGTAAATAACCACCGTCTCAGTGCCTTCAACCACACCCGTCGGTATCCGTATCGATGTAAGTTTTGACTCAGCCCCCACGCCCTTCCCGCCGCCCGCGCCCGCGCCCTTGGTGCGCTCCAGCATCGCCGACAACAGGGTCCACGACAGGACGTTCACATAATAGACCCCCAACAGCCCAAGTACCGCAATGTAGACAACGGTATCCCGCGCGTGCAACGCAACAGCAATGGGAAACAGCACATAGACCACCGAATCCAACATCAAATCCAGGTACCCCCCGATGGGGCTCTCTTTGTTATGGACGCGCGCCACGGTCCCGTCAAGTCCATCCAGGACACGGCTCCCCACCCATAACCCGAGCGCCGCCCCATCCGCCCCGCAGTAGATAGCCGCACCCGCCCCGACACCGGTAATAAATCCCAACAGCGACAGCAGCGCCGGCGGCGTGTGCGCAAACAGCTTACGCGCAACCCCCCCCAGGACCCGCTCTTTGATGCGCCGCAGCTGGTTATCTAGCATGTGCGCGTTACTTCGTCAGTACCGCGATACCGGGGAGTTGTTTGCCTTCAATGAATTCCATCGACGCCCCCCCGCCGGTCGACACGTGGTCAAACGACCCCGCCAACCCAAACAGGTTAATAGCCGCCACCGAATCCCCGCCCCCAACCACGGTAGTGGCACTGGACGCGGCAAGCAGTTCGGCCACCTTCTGCGTCCCGGTGGCAAATTTCGGATTCTCAAAGACGCCCAGCGGACCGTTCCAGAATACCAGCTTGGCATCTTTCAAATGCTCATAAATCAACTGCACCGTCTGCGGCCCAACATCCATTGCCTGCCGCCCGCGCGGTATATCCACCCCAACGGTAGTCTCGGAATCTGCTTCTGTGTTCTTGCTGTCCACCACAATGTGGTCGATGGGCAAAATCAACCGCATATGCGAATGATTTTTGACATCCTCCAATAATTTGGCGGCAACAGGAATTTGATCGGGCTCGCAGATTGACTCGCCAATCTGATGCCCTTGTGCGGCCAGGAACGTGTACGCCATCCCGCCCCCGATGACCAGGGTATCTACTTTATGCAGGAGCGACGACAACACCGATAATTTGCTTGATATCTTCGCCCCGCCAATGACCCCCACCAGGGGCCGCTCCGGGTTACGCAGAATCGGATCGAGGTAGCGCATCTCTTTTTCAATCAACAGCCCCGCCGCAGAGGGCAGCAGCTCGGCAACCCCCACGGTTGAGGCGTGCGCGCGGTGCACGGTCCCGAAGGCATCGTTCACAAACACATCCCCAAGTCCCGCCAGCTGCCCGGCAAACCCCGCTTCGTTCTTGGTTTCAGCCGCGTGGTACCGGACGTTTTCAAGCATAACCACATCACTGGTAGTTTCCTGCAGGAGTTTCTCGACCCGCGGGCCGATGCAGTCTTCGGCGCACTCAACGGTATACCCGCTCTCGCCGTTCTGCCCCGCCAGCAGCCCCTGCAGGGCCGCCGCGATCGGGTGCACCGATAACTCCGGCACCCGCTGCCCTTTCGGGCGCCCAACGTGGGTCAACAGAATCAGCCGCGCGGGACGCTTTTCAAGCACCGCCAGGATGGTCGGCAGGGCCGCCCGGATACGGGTATCATCGCCAACGCGCCCATCGGCGAGCGGAACGTTAAAGTCCACCCGCATCAGCACGCGCTTCCCGGTAACCTCCAGGTTACCTAACGTTTGCAGCGGCATCTCTAGGCGATCTTTTTCGCCAGGTCGACAACCCGGGACGAATATCCCCATTCGTTGTCATACCAGGAAAATACCTTACACACTTTCCCCATAACCATGGTACTCAGCGCATCAAATATCGACGAATGCGTGTTGTGTATCACATCACTGGAGACAATCGGGTCCTCGGTGTACTCAACAATTCCGCGCATCGGACCGTTCGCCGCCGCCTTCACCGCCGCGTTAATCTCTTCTATACTCGCCTCTCGACTGAGATTGGCAACCAAATCGACCAGCGACCCAGTTGGGGTCGGGACGCGGATCGCACACCCGTCAAGTTTCCCCGCCAGGGCAGGCAGGACCTTACCAACGGCCTTCGCCGCCCCAGTTGTCGTCGGAATCTGGTTCACCGCCGCCGACCGGGCACGCCGCAAGTCTTTATGCGGCATATCCAGGATCGACTGATCGTTTGTGTACGAATGAATGGTAGTCATAAACCCATTCTCGATCCCGAAACTGTCGTGCAGAATCTTGGCAATCGGGGCCAGGCAATTTGTGGTACACGATGCATTAGAGATGCACGTATGGGCATCCTGGAGGGCATCATCGTTGACCCCGAGGACAATCATCGCATCGATAGCATCTTTCGACGGCACCGTCAAAATAACCCGCTTTGCCGGGTATTTCTTGTTCTCAAGGTGATCCCCGTACCCGCCGCGCTCGCCCGACCGCGTACTGAACACACCCGTGGACTCAATCACCACATCCGGGGCCGCGCCCCAGTTAATCTCACTGGGCTTCCGGTCGGCACTGACATGATACGCCTTACCGTCTACAATCAGACTATCCGCATCAAATCCCACCGTCCCTGGGTACCGACCTTGCGTCGAATCGTAGCGCAGCAGCTGCGCCAACGTTTTTGTATCGGTAATATCATTAATCCCGACAACCTCAACACCCTGTTCCAGGGCAATCTTAAAGACATTCCTGCCTATTCTTCCAAAACCATTTATAGCAATTTTCATATTTTCTCCTCTCAGGGCGTAGTCTATCACCTCCCACTCTGACTTGTCAAGTATTATGGTAAATTTTTTCGGCAGGGGGGGGCCCTGCCCCCCTCGCTGCAGCCAGCGTGGTGCGCTGCGCGCCCCACCAGGCGGCTACCCACGCACGCAAAGCGCGCGTGGGTACGGGCTCACTCCCGCTCGCCCGCCGCCGCCCTCGCTTGCTTCCGCTACCCCCTGTCGCTGTTGTAAATATATTAAGTCATAGACAGGTACAGCAAAGCGCAATGCGCCGCCCTGCGGCGCCAAAAAACAGACGCTACCCCCCGTCGCTTCTGTAAAGCTTCCGTCCGTCCTGCGGCAGCGGAGTGTAATGCGCCGCGCTGCGGCGCCGAAAAAGCAGACGCTACCCCCCGTCACTATTGCAAATATATTAAGTCATAGACAGGTACAGCAAAGTGTAATGCGCCGCGCCGCGGTGCCAACAACAGACGCTACCCCCTGTCGCTTCTGTAAAGCTTCCGTCCGTCCTGCGGCAGCGGAGTGTAATGCGCCGCGCTGCGGCGCCGAAAAAGCAGACGCTACCCCCCGGCGCTTTCGTAAAGCTTCCGTCCGCCCTGCGGCAGCAGAGTGTAATGCGCCGCCCCGCGGCGCCAAAAAGGGGAGAGGCGGTATGGGTTTTGCCGGATATAGACAGAGATAGAGAAATATTGGTATAATTATTTTTGTGAAAGCAAAGGCAATATATTTCGCAGGCGCGCTCTTTGCGGGTATGGTGCTTATATGGTCGTGTGATACCAGTAGTAACACCAACACCGGCGGGCTGGATAGTCCGTGCAGTTCCAACAGTGAATGCGGGGGCACGCTAGTATGTGCGGTCGGCCGTTGTTCCAACGGCAGCGCGGATAGTCCGTGCAGTGAAGACGACCATTGTACCGGCGGGTTGGTTTGTGCCGGCACTGTATGCGGGGGCGTTGCTGGAGAAATGTGCGCAGCTGATGCGAATTGTGCACTCGGGTTGATTTGTGCAACGATAGACAACGCTCCGAGGTGTACCCCGCAGGGCAATGGCAGGGCGGATAGTCCGTGCCGTACTAACGGTCATTGCGCCGACTCCCTGGTATGCAGCATAAAGGACGGCAGCGGCGCATGCGCGATCGGCGAAGATGCGTCGTGCACTAACGACGATGAATGTCTTAACGAGCTAATATGCGCAGGGACGCCGGGTGCCCGAGTGTGTTCCCGGTCCGACGGAATACCCGGGAGTCCGTGCAGTGTTGGTAATGATGACCACTGCGACGGAGCCCTGGTATGCGGTGATACCGGCACGTGCGGCAATGCCGCAGAGAGCACATGTCAGATAGATGACCAATGTGCCGGCAGTCTGCTGTGTACCGGTGTACTGGGTAGTCAAACGTGCACCTCGTCGGATAGAACGAACGGGAGCCCGTGCGCTGTTGGTAATGATGACCACTGCGACGGTGCGCTGGTGTGCGGTGACACCGGTACGTGCGGTATTGCCGAAAGCAACACGTGCGTCATTGGAGACGATCTATGCGCCGGCAGTTTGCTATGCACCGGTGTGATAGGCAATCAAGTGTGCGCCTCATCCGATGGAATACGCGGAAGCGTATGCGGGATTGATGACCATTGCAGTACTAATGACGGTTTAGTTTGCAGCAGCGGGACATGCCTGGTGGGATCCGGGAATACATGCACCGCCGTCGGACACTGCGCCGGCAGTTTGCGATGCAACGAAGTGATGGGGAGTTTGCAATGCTCAACGGCAGGAGATGGTGCCCTGAATAGCGTGTGTGGTTTTAATACCCATTGCACCGCCGCCGGCACAACATGCAGCAGCGGTACATGCAAAATAATGCAAGGAGGGACATGCACTGCCAGCAGCCAATGTGCCAGCGGTTTGTTATGCACCATGATGGCAGGAGGAAGTCTAACATGTACCCCGTCGGACGGCGGCATAGGGAGCGTGTGCGGCGTCGATGCCGATTGTACCGCTAGCGCGGCAACATGCAGCGGCGGTGTGTGTAAAGTAACATCCGGGGGCGCATGTACTGATGATAATCAATGCGTCAGCGGTTCGATATGCGCCGGAACGGCAGGAAGCCTGACATGTACCGCGTCGGACGGCAGCATAGGGAGCACGTGCCGTGTTGGTACTCACTGTACTAATCCTTTAGTATGCAACGACAACGTATGCAGGGCAATATCGGGGGGTACGTGCACTGCTGATAGCCACTGCGCCTTCGGTTTGGTATGCACCGGGGCCGCGGGCAGTCAGACATGCACCTCGGGAGGCAATGGTGCATCGGGGAGCATATGCGGTAGTGATGACCATTGCACCGACCCGCTGGTATGCGGTGGGGACGGCGCATGCGGTATAGCGGCTGGCAATGCCTGTACGGCCGATAATCAATGTGCCGGCGCCCTGATATGCCCTGATACAATCAGTGATCGGGTATGCAGTCTGATTGGTGATGGCATGGCCGGGAGTGTGTGCAGTACTAATGACCATTGCACCAGCCCGCTGGTATGCGGGAACGGCGCGTGCGCCTCAACAGGCAGCGTATGGACGGCACAGACAAGTAATGTGACTGGCTGGCTAAATGATGTCTACTATGCCAATAATTTATGGGTAGCAGTAGGTAATGGTGGTAACATAACCACCAGCGAAAACGGCACCACATGGGAGGCGGAGATAAGCAACCTGGACAGTATCTTATACGACGTCCACTATGCTAATAATTTATGGGTAGCGGTGGGACTGAATGGAGACATAACCACTAGCACAAACGGCGCCAGATGGACGGCACGGACAAATGTTACGATTGACTGGCTGCGCGCCGTCCACTATGCCAATAATTTATGGGTAGCGGTAGGACTCAATGTAGATATAAATGCAAACCACTTTGGAGCCATAACCACCAGCACAAATGGCACCGGATGGATGTTTCGGGGGTCCGGGGGGGTAAATGGTGAACTAGTGGACGTTCACTATGCTAATAATTTATGGGTAGCGGTAAGTTCAGCTGGCAGCATAACCACCAGCACAAACGGCACCACCGGATGGATGCTGCGGACAAGCAATGTGAGCTCACTATTTGACGTCCATTATGCAACCGACGAAGATGGTAATAACGGCCTATGGGTAGCAGTCGGAGGCAATGGAGGCATAACCACCAGCACAAACGGCACCGCATGGACGGCACGGACAAGCAACGTAAACAGCGGCAATCTATCCGACGTCCACTACGGCAATAATTTATGGGTAGCGGTGGGGCGGGGAACCGACAACGCTGGGAACCCCATCGGAATCATAACCACTAGCGCAAACGGCACCACATGGACGTCACGGACAAGCAATGTGAGTGCCGGACTGAACGACGTCCACTATGCCAATAATGTATGGGTAGCGGTAGGCGCAGACGGCACCATAATCACTAGTGCAAACGGCACCACATGGACGGCACGGACAAGCAATGTGAGCGGCGGACTGAACGGCATCCACTATGCCAACGGAGTATGGACAGCGGTTGGCAGTGATACCATGACAGACAGCATGGGAAACACAACAAACATCGGCATCATAACAACGGCACCGTAACGGAGGGGGCGGATTATTGCTATAATTGTGCTATGAGGGCGAAAGTAATATATACAGTGGGCGCACTCCTCTGTGGTATGTTGATTCTGTCGGCTTGCCAGAGCGGCAGCACCGGCGGCGCGGGCGTGCCGTGTAACGATGCCGCAGAATGCGGGCAAGGATTATTGTGTGCGGCCGGCAAGTGTTCTACCGGCAAGGCCGGCAGCGCATGCGACCCCGACGACACCGATACCCAACAATGCACCGCTAATCTGAAATGCCGCACCGGCAATGTGTGCGGCGGTCATCCCGGCGACAGATGTATTGTCGGCGACGCTGATTGTATCACTGGGCTAATATGTGCCGGCGTGGAGAATAATAAAACATGCGGCGGAACAGAGGGAGCACTTGGCAATGCGTGCCAGGTTAATAGTCATTGTAGAAGCGGCTTAATATGTGATGATGATCTTACATGCGCGTGGTGTACGGCCGACGATCAATGTACCGGCTCGCAGGTATGCACCGGCGCGGTCGGTAGCCAGACATGCAATGATGCCGATACCGGCGCAATCCGTGAAATATGCGGGAACGATGACCACTGCACCGACAGTCTGGTATGCGGCAGGGAAAACGGCCAGTGCGGGATAGCGGCCGGCAATACTTGTGTAGTCATGAATAGCGAAAGCGATAGCGATTGTGCCGGCTCGCTGGTATGCACCGGTGCATCGGGCAGCCAAACATGCAGCACGGCAAGCTTCGGCGCCATCGGTCAGATATGCGGGAACGATGACCACTGCACCGGCTCGCTGGTATGTAGTGGAGAAAACGGCCAATGCGGAGTAGTGTCCGGCGGTGCTTGTGCGACAAGTAACGAATGTGCCGGCAGTTTGGTATGCGGAATCAGCGATGTTTGCTCTACCGGCATGGCCGGCGCATCATGCAACGCTGACGATCAATGCACCGGCCCGTTGGTATGTACCGGCGTGATCGGTATTCAAATATGCAGCACGGCCGGCACCGGCGTATTCGGTGCGATATGCGGGTTTGATAGCCACTGCACCGACGGGCGGGTATGCAGTGCCGGAGCATGTGCCGTAGCGTCCGGCGGTACCTGCACGGCCGACAGTCAGTGTGCCGACCCGCTGGTATGCAGGGGCATGGTGGGTATGCAGACATGCGGGATAGATGCCGGCGGTCCCTGCACGGCCGACGATCAATGTGCCGGCGCGCTGGTATGTACCGGGGCATTGGGTATGCAGACATGCAGCACGGCAAGCGGCGGCAACGTCGGTGAGATATGCGGGATCGATAGCCACTGCGACAACGGACGGTTATGCGACGCCGGTACATGCAGGATAGCAACCGGGAACACCTGCAGGGGCGACGATCAATGTTTCGGCTCGCTGATATGCGTCGGCGCGGGGAGTAGTACGACATGCCGTCAGCCCGCTAGTGGTGTATTCGGAGACCCATGCGGTATCGATAGCCATTGTATCGCCCCGCTGCTGTGCGGGAATGGGGGCTGCAGGAGAGCGGCCGGCAGTACTTGCACGCACGAAAATCAATGTGCCTCGCTGATATGCGGGGGCCCGGTGGGTATGCAGACATGCAGGGCGTCCGCTGGCGGCAGTTGCACGGCCGACAATCAATGTGACGTTTCGCTGGTATGCACCGGTGCATCGGGTAGCCAGACATGCAATACGGCAGGCACTGGTGCGGCCGGTCAGATATGCGGGAATAACAACCATTGCACCACTCCCGCCACGCTGATATGCGGGAGTAGCAACGGATTATGCGGGGGAGCCATCGGTGCCGGTTGCATGGCCGACAATCAATGTGCCGACGCCCTGGTATGCGATACTGGAACGTCAACATGCGCGGTAGCCGCGGGCGGTAGTTGTACGGCAAGCAGTCAATGCACCGGCACCCTGGTATGCGAGGGAGTACCCGGTAGCCAAACATGCGTGATAGCGGTAGGAATGGTGCAAAGAGTGGGTAGTGCAACTGCTTTTGGAGTAAATGAAACTACTCCAAGAGGGTTGGCGTATAATGGCACTAATCTATACATGGTAGGTGCGAGCACAAACAAGCTCTATACTATTAATACATCCACAGGAGTAGCATCAGAAGTAGGTAGCATTCCGGAAAATTCATCCGGTATAGCGTTTTACAATAATGTGATGTATTTGTCCAGTAGAGGAAATACAAATACGTTTAACACAAACGATGATTCGTTGTACACGATAACCATCACAACTGCCGCGACATCACTTGTTGCAGATTTTAATGGTGCTAGTGAAACGAGCCCGGCTGGACTTGCCGGGCATAACAACGTCTTGTATATGTTAGGGCAGGATGATTTTGGAATGAATGGTGCTACTTTTTATTCGTTAGATCCATCGGATGCTCGCTTGAGTCACATCGGGGGCGGGACATGGTTTGATAGTCAAACGAATGCATATAATCCGAGTGGTCTGGAAAGTGTTGGTGGTACCTTATATTTTACCTTACGCGGTCTTGTAGAGCATGCGGGGTTGTATAGCATGGATATAACAACGGGCAATGGAACGCGTATTGGTTCGATTGATGGGTTTGGAGTTTCTGAACTTGGTCCAACAGGAATAGCGGCTATAGGTGATGTACTTTATATGGTTGGTGATGATACAGACGCTCTATATATTATTCGTTATCAATAACGTTTATTGGCGGCAAAATATATCCTGCTTGTCTTACTGGTAGGCGGGATTTTTATATTCTCTCTTACGACTTAGAAGATACGGCATGGTAATTGTCTGTTGGCGTTCCTGATAATTCACACATGGGTTTAATTCTGCCACGTGGCAGAATTAATTATGGTCTTTCCTGCCGTCTTAAAAATATTCATACTGTATTTGAATGTACCTTGGGGGTATACAACATATAGACACAAATAGCGGATTATTGCTATAATTGTGCTATGAGGGCGAAAGTAATATATACAGTTGGCGCACTCCTGGCAGGCGTGTTGCTGATATGGTCGTGTGACACCGAAACCAACACCGGCGGGCTGGATAGTCCGTGCAGTTCCGACAGTGAATGCGGGAGCGGGCTAGTGTGTGCGGTCGCGCGGTGTTCCGACCGCAGCGCGGGTAGACCGTGTATGATTGACAAGCAATGCGGCGGCGGATTGATTTGTAACGGCGCTGTGTGCGGGGGCGCGGCTGGCGAATTCTGCCGTGCTGATGCGAATTGTGCAGAGGGGTTAATCTGTACACGAAATTCTACATGTGCCATGTCAAGTGGGGGGGTTGGGGATCCGTGCGGGAGTCATGGTCATTGTACTGGAGTAGATTTAGTTTGCCAAGAAGATGGTACGTGCGGCGTCGCGGTGCGCGGGGGTTTGGGCGATGCGTGTGATGCTGATAGTGCGTGCGACAATAACTCGGATTTGGTGTGCATAAATGATATATGTAATGAAAAAAGCAACCTGAACGGAGCGTGCAATGATACTAATCATTGCACTGACGGTTTAGTTTGCGGTAACGACAACATGTGCGGTAGAGTCGCGGGGACTGCGTGTACTATGGATGGCGAATGTGAGGGCAGTTCTATATGCGCTGGTGTGCCGGGCAATCAAGTGTGCGCCTCGTCCGATAGAATGAACGGGAGCCCGTGCCGCATTGACGACCACTGCGACGGCGCGCTGGTGTGCGGTGACACCGGCACGTGCGGTATTGCCGCAAGCAATACGTGCGTCATTGGAGATGATCTATGCGCCGGCAGTTTGCTATGCACCGGTGTGATAGGCAATCAAGTGTGCGCCTCATCCGATGGAATACTCGGGAGCGTATGCGGTATTGATAACCATTGTAATACTGATGCCGGTTTAGTTTGCAGCAGCGGGACATGCCTGGTGGGATCCGGGAACACATGCAGTGACGACGACCAATGTGCCAGCAGTTTGCTGTGTACCGGTGTACCGGGCAGTCAAACGTGTACCTCGTCCGATGGAATGAACGGGGACCCGTGCAGCGTTGGTAATGATGACCATTGCGACAGCGCGCTGGTATGCGGTGATACCGGTACGTGCGGTATTGCCGCGGGGAATACATGCGCAATGGACGACGCCGAATGTGCTGGGAGTTTGCTATGTACCGGTGTACCGGGCAGTCAAACGTGTACCTCGTCCGATGGAATGAACGGGGACCCGTGCAGCGTTGGTAATGATGACCATTGCGACGGAGCACTGGTATGCGGTGATGCCGGTACGTGCGGTATTGCCGCGGGGGATACGTGTGCAATGGACGACGCCGAATGTGCTGGCAGTTTGCTATGTACCGGTGCGATGGGCAGCCGAACGTGCGCCTCGTCCAATGGAATGACCGGGAGCTCGTGCCGCATTGGTAATGATGACCATTGCGACGGAGCACTGGTATGCGGTGATACCGGCACGTGCGGCACTGCTGCGGGGGATATGTGCGTAATGAGCGATACCCAATGTGCTGGTAGTTTGCTATGCACCGGCGTAATAGGGAATCAAGTGTGTGCCTCATCCGATGGAATACGCGGGAGCGTATGCGGTATTGATGACCATTGCAGTACTAATGACGGTTTAGTTTGCAGCAGCGGGACATGCCTGGTGGGATCCGGGAATACATGCACCGCCGTCGGGCACTGCGCCGGCAGTTTACGATGCAACGAGGTGATGGGGAGTTTGCAATGCTCAACGGCAGGAAATGGTGCCCTGGATAGCGTGTGCGGTTTTGATGCCCATTGCACCGATGCAATATGCAGCAGCGGTACATGCAAAATAGAGCAAGGAGGGACATGCACTACCAGCAGCCAATGTGCCAGTGGTTTGTTATGCACCATGATGACAGGAGGTTTAGAATGTACCCCAGTGACTGGCGAGATAGGGAGCGTATGTAGTGACGATACTGACTGTACCACTACCGACGCAACATGCAGTAGCGGTATGTGTAAGGTAACATCCGGGGGTGCATGTACTGACGACGACCAATGCGTCAGCGGTTCGGTATGCGCCGGAACGGCAGGAAGTCTAACATGTACTGTGTCGGACGGCAGCATAGGGAGTACGTGCCGTATTGGTACTCACTGTACCAGTCCTTTAGTGTGCAGCAACGACGTATGCAGGGCAATATCGGGGGGTACGTGTACTGCTGATAGCCAATGTGCCTTCAGTTTGCTATGCACCGGAGCCGCGGGCAGTCAGACATGCGCCTCCGCAGGTGATGGTGAATTAATGAGCGTGTGCGGTATTGATGACCATTGCACTGGCAATGATTTAGTTTGCAGCAGCGGCATGTGCAAGGTAGAATCCGGGGGTACCTGTACGGCTGACAATCAATGTTCCGACGCGCTGGTATGCACCGGCACATCGGGTAGCCAAACATGCAACACAGCCGGCACCGGCGCGATCGGCCAGATATGCGGGATTAATACCCACTGCACCAGCCCGCTGGTATGCGGGGGCGGGATATGCGGGACGGCCGCTGGCGGCAGTTGTACGGCCGACATGCAATGTGTCGGTGCGCTGGTATGCACCGGCGCGGCAAGTATGCAGACATGCAACACAGCAGGCACTGGCGCCATCGGTGAGATATGCGGGAGTGATACCCACTGCACCGATCCACTGTTCTGCCATGAGGGCACATGCATAGAGACTGGCACCGTGTGGACAAGCCAGACAAATCCGGCGGGTAGCAATCGCATCCTATACAATGTCCGTTACGCCAACAACCTATGGGTAGCTGCCGGCACCGCAGGCATAATCACCAGCACAAATGGCATCATGTGGGAAAGTCAGACGATTAATAATGCAGAGGGTACATTCTGGGACATTCACTACGCTAACGGCCGATGGGTAGCGGTAGGAGAGCTAACAACTCGTCACCCTCTCCCTCCTGATGCATCCGTACTCGTTACCAGCACAAACGGCACCACATGGGAGGTACAGCAGATAAGTACAAATGCTGGAGTCGGAGTTGGACTCCTAAGCGACATTTACTATGCTAGTGGCCGATGGATAGCGGTAGGTTCTGGCAGTATTATAGTCACCAGTACAAACGGTACCACATGGGAAGCAATCAATGCAGTGGATGGGCTAAGCTACGTCCGCCATGATGGTAACTCCCGATGGGTAGCAGTTGGGGGGGTGTATGACAGCATGACTAGTACAACCACCCCAGCCATAGCCACCAGTACAAACGGCACCACATGGGCGCCACAGACAAGCAACGCGAGCGGGTTTCTAGCCGACGTCCATTACGCCAACTCTCTATGGGTAGCAACGGGCAATGACGGAGTCATAACCACCAGTACAAACGGCACCACATGGACGGCACGGACAAGTAATGTAGGTGGTCATTTAAGCGACGTTCATTATGACAACTCTCTATGGGTAGCAGTAGGATTTGACGGAGCTGTAACCACCAGTACAAACGGCACCTCATGGACGGCATCAATTGATGACAAAGGAACTGCTGATACTAGCGATGATACAAATTGGGTAAATAACTGGTTATCTAAATCGCATTACGGCAACAATATATGGATAGCAGTAGGGCGCGGTGGAGACATAATCACCAGCACCAATGGCACCACGTGGACAGCACAGACAAGTAATGTGAATGGCCAATTAAACGATATCCACTATGCCAACAACCTGTGGGTAGGGGTAGGGGATAACGGCATCATAATCACCGCCCCATAACACTCCAGCACTACCCATTGCGCCGTGGTGACGGCGAATTCGGGATTGTTCTATCCGTTTGCGACTTAATGTTTTTGCAAAAGCGCCGGGGGGTAGCGGAATAATTTTAGTCCATTTAGGGCGCGCGTTAGTAAGCCCGTTAAAAATGGGCGTTAAAAAATTATGCAGCGAGGGGGATCCCCCCTCCTAAAATATCAATAATCGCAGTGAGATATATTTTTCTGATTGTAATGGACACAAAGAGGGGATTATTGATATAATTATGTAATGAAAGGCAAGGCAATATACTTGGCGGGGGCAATCCTGGCAGGCGTGTTGTTGATATGGGGGTGCGAGAGTGACGCCCCCCCTAGTAGTGTCAAAATCCCCGCAGGCGGGGTGTGCACCACCGATACCCAGTGTGCGGGCGGGCTGGTGTGCGCTGGCCGGGTCGGCAGGCAGGTGTGCAGCCAAGGCGGTGACGGGAGCGGGGGGAGCGTGTGCGGTGCCGATGCCCACTGTACCAGGCCCTTGGTGTGCGGGGAAGACGGGGAGTGCGCGGTTGCCGAGGGCGGTGCCTGTGAGGGCAGTTACCAGTGCACCCGAGGGTTGGTGTGTGATACCGGGGTATGTACGGTTGTCAGTGCGTGTATTTCGGATAGCCAGTGTGCGGATGATATCCCGTGTGTGTTCGGGTTGTGCTCGGACGGGAGTGCGGACCGTATCTGCAGTACCGATAGACATTGTGCCGCGGGGCTGATGTGCGCGGACGGGTTGTGCTCGGACGGGAGCACGGGGAGTGCGTGTGAGGATAACAGCCAGTGTGAGTACACCTGCGTCTCGGGGCTGTGTGCCGGCGTCGGTGACGGGAGCGGGGGGAGTGTTTGCCGGATTGATGGCGAGTGCGATTATGCCTGCAATACATTGACGGGCCTGTGTACCGACGGGAGTGACGGGAGTGGGTGTGCGGGTGATACCCAATGCGTGGACGGGCTGATATGCGCAGGAGGGACCGTTGGCGGGCTATGCAGGGTGGTTGGTGATGGGAGAACCAGTAGTGCGTGCGGTACCGATGACCATTGTGATGGTGACCTGGTATGCGGGGACGGGGTGTGCGGCATGAGAGCGGGCGGGGCGTGTCTGGATAACAGGCACTGTGCCGGTAACCTGGCGTGTTCGGGGCAGGTGTGTATTCAAGTCGGTGACGGGACCCCAGGGGGGGTTTGTGTTTCTGACGGGCACTGTGATTATGCCTGTGACCCGGGGCGGGGCGTGTGTACCGACGGGAGTATTGGGAGCGTGTGTGATATCAATACCCATTGCACCGGGGCCCTGACGTGCTCGAATACCGAGCTCGCCTCGGTGTTTGGGACGCCGCTGTGCACCGATGGGCGCCAGGGGAGTGCGTGTAGTCTTGATACCCAATGCGTTGATGATTTGATATGTGCCGGCCAGGTATGCAGGGAGGCCGGGGATGGGACCCCAGGGGGGGCGTGTGGGGAGAGTAACCCCTGTGTTGGCGGGTTGGTGTGCGCGGCTGGGTTTTGTTCTGATGGGAGCAGCGGACAGGGCTGCTGGTTTGACAGCGACTGCGATTATGCCTGTGTGTCAGGACTCTGTACCGATGGGCGCGCGCAGGAGGTTTGCTATGTTGACGGCGACTGTGCCGACGGGTTGGTGTGCAACGGGGCGATTGGGAGTAAGGTATGCGGGGCGGGCGGTGACGGCAGCCCCGGTAGTGTGTGCGGGAGCAGTGCCCACTGTGATTATAACTGCGTGTCAGGTCTGTGCACCGACGGCAGTGTTGGAAATGTATGTAACAGGAATAGCGAATGTGGTATATATGGGTGCGTATTTGGGCAATGCGTTGACGGCAGTACTGGAAGCGCTTGCAAAGGGAATGACAATTGTGTGTATGGGTGTGTTGCCGGGCAATGCACCGACGGCAGTGTTGGGAACGCTTGCAGTGATCATAGCGGTTGTTTTTACGGGTGTGGTACTGACGGACAATGCACCGACGGCAGTGTTGGGAACGCTTGCGGTGATCATAGCGATTGTTTTTACGGGTGTGGTACTGACGGACAATGCACCGACGGCAGTATCGAGGGTGCTTGCAGCAGCCATCACCACTGTGTCGGTGATTTATTTTGCGGACCTGGGCGCTGCTCTGACGGGAGTGCGGGAAATGCCTGTTTTTTTAGTGCTCATTGTGATTATACCTGTGCGTCAGGGTTATGCACCGAAGGCAGTCTCGGGAGTGTTTGCACCTTTGATTACCACTGTGCCGATGATTTAATGTGTACGGGTGTGGGCACCCGCTTGTGCTCTGATAATGACGTGGGCAACTTCTGTTTTGATGATACGTATTGTGAATATAATTGTATATCGAATAGATGCAACGACGGCAGCGCCGGGAGTGCTTGTAGTGAGTATAGCCATTGTACTGCTGAGTGCGTTGGCGGGCAATGTACCGACGGCAGCGCTGGGAGTGCGTGCAAGTGGGATGGCGACTGCACTGGTGATTTGGTATGCAACTATGTCTCCGGGAGCCCGGTATGCGCTCAGGTGGGCGACGGCAGTGCCATGCGTGCATGTCGTCGTGATGACGATTGTACCGGTGACACGATATGCGCAACTGTGTCCGGCAATCCGGTATGCGTCCAATCCGACGGCAGTGCAGGCAGTCCGTGCAATTCTTTTTCCGATTGCGATTATGCTTGCGATTTTACAACGTATCAATGCACCGATGGCGGCGTCGGGGAGCGCTGTTACCGCGTCGATAGAGGAGAGGGTTGTGCCGGTGATTTACTGTGTTACGACCGCAATCGCGATAACATACGGACATGCGCCGCGGTCGGTCTCGGCAGGTCAGGTGAACCGTGCAGGAGTTCCAGGGATTGTAATTATACCTGTGAGCTTAGGTCAAATCAGTGCACTGATGGCAGTATGGGGACTGAGTGCGATCGCACCGCTTTTTGTGCCGGTGATTTGGTATGTGCCGCGGTGAACTATTATTATATATGCACTCCGAACGGTGACGGTAATGCAGGCAGTACGTGTAGTACTACCAGTGATTGTACCGATGATTTAACATGTATCTTTACCTTTACATCCGGGAATTCGGTATGTACCCAGGCCGATAGGGGCAATGGGAGTCCGTGCGCTGCCGATAACGATTGCAGCGAAGGTTTGAGGTGTACTGGAAACGGTGTCTGCTCTGACGGCAATCCGGGGCGTTCCTGCAGTTCGCAGTTCTATTGTGATTATAACTGTGTATCAGGTGTGTGCACCGCCGGCAGCCTCGGAGATTTTTGCTCTATCTCTCTTGGTGATGAACATTGTGCCGGTGATTTGATATGTGCTGACCGTTCGAGCAGATACCGATGTACCCAGCCTGGCAGCGGGGGCGAGGGGAGTGCGTGCGGTAGCAATGCCCATTGTGCCGTCGATTTTATATGTGCCTTCTCGCACAACGATCGTACATGCACTCGACCCGGTGACGGCCGTTCCGGGAGTCCGTGTAGCGGCAATTCCTACTGTGCCAGCGGTTTTCGGTGTACTGCTGATGGCTGTGTTGAGGCGTAGTGTCGGGTTATTGCGCTACGCAACGGCGGTAATGCTTTTCTGATTGGAAATGTATAACCTCAAACACATATAGGAATCCCCGGTAGGCAAAAGTCTACAAAAAACGGCGCCTTTCCTGTATCCTTGGTAATACTACAAACTAAGGAGAAAAGACGCCTATGAAAAATATATGCTTTCCACGTGCATTTATGCAAGCGTGGAATATCCCCCTTGCCCCTGATCTTTCACCGGAGGCGAGTGAAAGATACCGGGGAATAGAGTTATGGAAAAATCTATGTAGAAAAGGAATGCCCCCTGGGTGTGCGCTGGAATGTGTTATAGATGCTTTCGGCCATTCGGTTTCCTATTGGTACCGATGGAATGCACGAGTAGTAAAAGAAAACTCTCTGGCAGGCCTGGAGTGCAAGTCCCGGAGACCAAACCGGGTACGGGAGAAATCCTGGGACCCGCGGGTAGTGGCCCGTATTACTTTCTTAAGAAACCATGTTGATACATGCCGGTGGGGGGCCAGGAAGATTCACTGGGAACTGCAAAAAGAAAGACTCTGCCCGCCTTCGGTTGCTACCTGTGAACGTATCATTGCATACCTGAAAGAAACTGGAGCAATCAGGCAGCCGGATACGCAGTTTGTCTACCGGAAGCCGAAGAAATACAATAGAATACACGCCCAAGGGTATAAAAAGAAGCAGCATGGTAATCTCTCCCGTATTCAAATTGACGGTGACCGGTATTGTATACTTGGGAAAGTATTCTATAATTTTTCTGCGATTCATATTAATACCCGGTATCTTTGGTCACGGGCATATTCGCGGGCATCAGCGGTGTGCGGGAGAGATTTTGTTATGCGGATACTGGCAACTATGCCGGCAGAGATACCCTATGATGCTATTCAAATTGACGGGGGGAGTGAGTTTAAAAAAGAGTTTGAGACGTATTGTAAACAGATGGGTATCCGGCTTTTAGTTAACCGGCCCCGTACCCCAAAACAAAATGCGTATGTAGAACGGGTACATCGAACGATTGATGAAGAGTTTTATCAAACCCGTGAGGTGCCCGATACCCTGGCGGGGATAAATGAAGAGCTTGCCTATTGGGTAGAAACCTATAATATGTTTCGGCCCCATGCGGGGATAGGGTATGTTACCCCTTGCGAGAAGATAGAAGAATTGAGTAGAATGGGAGGGTACCAGGGGCGCGGGTAGGAGTAGTGGGGGATTCCTAAATGTATTGAGGTTAAACAGGAAATAGACAAGGCGGCGGTTTACCGATATAATTACGCAGTGAAGGCAAAAGCGATGTACCTGGGGGTTGCGCTCCTTGGGAGCGTGTTGCTCGTATGGTCGTGCGATAACACCAATACCGGAGGACTGAGGAGTCCGTGCAGTTCCAACAGTGAATGCGCGAGTGGGTTAGTGTGCGCGGTAGGCCGGTGTTCCGACCGAAGCGCAGGTAGTCAGTGTGATGAAGATAATCAATGTATCGAAGGGTTGATTTGTAACGGCTCTGTATGCGGGGGCACTGCCGGGGACATATGCCAAAGTGATGCCGGCTGTATACCCGGGTTGATTTGCGTGACGGTAGGCGGGGCTTCGGAGTGTGCCCCGAGGGGCGATGGCGGGGAAGGTAGTCGGTGCGGACGTGGTGGTCATTGTATTTCAGGCAGTTGCCCTAATGGACTGTGCGGTAGAGCCGGCGGTTTGGACAGTCTGTGCGGCACTGATCCTAATAGAAACAGAGGGTGTGAGGGCGATTATGTATGTATAGGTACTCCCATGGGTACTGAAACAGATTATAGGTGTAGAGAAAAACAAACACAAGACGGGGCGTGCAATAACGATGATCATTGTCTCGGTTCCCTCGTTTGCCGTGACAATGTATGCAGTAGGGACGAGAGAGCTGGGTGCAGCGATGACAGCCAATGCGTGCCCGGTTTCATATGCGCGGGCCGCTTTCCGGTATGCGTTGTGCCCGGCGATGGCGGTGCAGGCAGTGTGTGCCGCATAAGTGATGATCATTGTGATATGAATTTACCGTGCGTGTTAGGCGCATGCTCTGACGGCAGTATTGGGAGCAGGTGCATAATTGGAGACGATTGCACCGGTACTTTGCTTTGCGGTAATAACGTATGCGGGAGGGCCGCAAGGAGTTCGTGTAGTAATGATGACCAATGCGCCGGCAGTCTCATATGCGCCGGCCCGACAGCAGAGCTGACGTGCGCACAGTCCAACGGGCTCCTGGGTGACGCGTGCCGCGCCAATATCGGCGACCATTGCGTCGGCGATTTAGTTTGCAGCAGCGGCGGTAGATGCCGGGTAGCACGCGATAACGCATGTACCGAAGACAGCCATTGCACCGACAATCTTCTGTGTATCGGTGTGATGGGCAATAAAGTGTGCGGCTCAACCGATGGGATGATCGGGGATGCGTGCGGGATTGATAACCATTGCGCCGATCCCCTGACGTGCAGCAGCGGCGAATGCCGGGTAACACTCGGGAACATATGTGCCGCCGATGAGGCATGTACCGATCCTCTGGTCTGTCAATTCGGGCAATCCACCCAGCCGCGGGTATGCACCCAGGTAGGTACCGGGGCAGTTGGCAGCGTGTGCAGGAGTGATGCCCAATGCGACGGTGCCAATGTGATATGCGCCGGTGATACGGGTAATCAGATATGTGCCCCGATAGGTGACGGGAGCGTAGGGAGCGTGTGCGGCACCAGTGCCAACTGTAACCCGACATTGGTATGTCACATTAACGCATGCGCGGTAACTGGCACCACATGGGTAAGCCGGCAAAGCAATCTAACCAGTGAACTGATAGACGTCCATTATGAAAACAGCCTATGGGTAGCAGTCGGGGGTACCGCTGACAGCGGAGACGTAACCACCAGCACAGACGGCACCGTATGGACAAGTCAGACGGGTGTTGACGACGGTAGATTGAACGCCGTAGACTACGGCAACGGCCCATTCTTAGGCAGTGCGGACCAATGGACAACGGTGAGTAGTAGCGGCAACATAACATCCAGCACGAACGGCACTACATGGGGAACGCCCGTGGCGGCACTCGGTTCAGACGTGATTCTAAACGACATTATCTATGACCGGAGGTGGATGGCGGTGGGCTCCGAATTACGCGGCAGCAGTAGGATCGGACACATAGTACAACCCTCGAGTAATTTCGGGTGGGATTCGTTGTTAGATGTACCAACCAATGCACTCAATGCCGTCCACAGCACTGGTAGCCTCATGAATGATCCAATCCCATGGGTAGCAGTGGGGGAGAACGGACTAATAGCCACCAGCAGGAGCGAAACCAACGTCGTCGGAAATACGGTCCTCGTCGGTCAAATATGGCGTACTCAGACAAGCGGAGTAACCAGTAATCTAGTAGACGTTTTCTTTGGCGGTCGCTCATGGGCAGCGGTTAGCGGCGACGGACATATACTAACTAGCAGCAACGGCATAGCATGGACAGCACAGCTAATTGCAGATACTGGAATAGCAGATGTCCACTATGACAACTCCCTATGGGTAGCAGTAGGCTCGGACACTGGAGACGGCAGTGTATTCATAGCAACCAGTGGGGACGGCACGACATGGGGGGAACTGGACACCACGGCAGACGGCGGTGTAGACGGCACACTAAACGCCGTCCACTACGCCGCCGGCCTGTGGGTCGCGGTGGGTACTGGGGGAATCGTACTAACTAGCACAGACGGTGCCACGTGGACGGCACAGACAAGTAATGTAACCAATGAGTTACTAGATATCCACCATGACAACTCCCGATGGGTAGCGGTTGGGGTCGGTGGGGCTATTACAACCTCACCGACGCGGTAACGGGGCATTACACTCCGCTGTTGCGTGGGCGACGCATGCTTTACGGAAGCGCCGGGGGGTAGCGGTCTGCTCTGGTAGTTGGCGTTGCACTTTTGTTCGCTACGCTCACTGTGCAACGCGTGGCGCCGTGGTGACGGCGCATCCGGGATCGTTGCCTCTATTAGTGACTTAATATCTTTACAGAAGCGACGGGGGGTAGCGGTCTGCTTGTTGGCGCCGCGGGGCGGCGCACTACGCTTTGTTGTCGCGGGTTGAACGATAGCTTTACAGAAGCGCCGGGGGGTAGCGGAAGCAAGCGAAGGCGGCGGCGGGCGAGCGGGAGTGAGCCCGTACCCACGGGCTTGCCCGTGGGTAGCCGCCTGGTGGGGGGCGCGCTAGCGCCCGCCACGCTGGCTGCAGCGAGGGGGCGCAGCCCCCTCTTAACGTAATAATACTATGTGTATTGAGAATACCGGGAATTAACTGGCAAAATAGTTTTCATATCCAGGCATGGGGCTGGGCGAGCCCCCCCTCTAAAACCACTATCCAAAAACACTTGACAATTAGATTACTCTAAATTACAATTAGAGTATTAGAAATGAGCAAACGAGGCTTTTTTATCATCGTTGCCGTCACCGTCGTCACAGCGGGGCTCGTGTGGGTACTGGGGGTCAGCGGCACGAGAGGCGAGAGCGCGGGCGAAAGCCAGAGGGCAACCCGTTACCCCATACGGGTGGTGGCCACGGTGGGGATGATTGGTGATGTAGTGGGAGTCGTGGCCGGGGAGCGGGCGGAGGTGCAGGTGCTGATTTCCCCGGGGGTTGACCCGCACCTGTACCAGCCGACGCGCAGCGATGTGCACGCGATAGTTGGGGCCGATTTGGTCTACTACGTTGGGCTGCAGCTCGAGGGGTATATGTCGAATATCCTGGACGCGCCGCACCACTACTCGTTTGCGGAGTTTGTTACCACCGAGACCTTGACGGATGGCTCGGGGAAGCATGACCCGCATATCTGGATGGATGTCCGGTTGTGGGGCGAGGCGGTTGCGGGGATGGCGGAGAGTCTGGCTGCCTACGACCCGAGCGGTGCCGCGGAGTATCGGGAGCGGGCGGGGAGATATGCGGGGCAACTGGATGGGCTGGATGCCTATGTGCGGGGCGCGGTGGCCAGTATTCCCGCGGAGAAGCGGATTCTAGTTACCGCCCACGATGCATTTGGGTACTTTGGGCGGGCCTATGGGATTGCCGTCGAAGGTATCCAGGGGCTGAGCACCGAGAGCGAAGCCGGGTTGCAGCGTATTAATATGCTGGTTGGTACCCTGGTTGGGCGGGAGATTGGTGCGGTGTTTGTGGAGTCGTCGGTGCATAGCAAGAACGTGCAGGCCCTGATTGAAGGCGCGCGGTCGCGCGGCCATCGGGTTGGGGTTGGCGGTGTGCTGTTTTCCGATGCCATGGGGCCGTTGGGCGAGTATACGGGGACGTATATCGGGATGCTTGATCATAACGCTACGACTATTGGGCGTGCGCTCGGCGGGGCTCGAAACTCCGGTGGGTGGCAGGGGAAGCTGGAGGAATAATATGGCGCGGAAACAGGTAAACAGCGGCAGCGGGGCGGGGGCGGTGCGGGGGCAGGTACGGACACAGGGCGTAACGGATGGCGCGGGCGCGGCTGCGGCTTTGAGCGTTAAGGATCTCTCGGTGGCCTATCGGCGTAACCTGGTGCTGTCGGATGTGCACCTAACCGTACCCGCGGGCAGTGTGACGGCAATTATCGGGCCCAACGGAGCCGGGAAGAGCACGTTGATTAAATCGATCATAGAGGTGGTGCCGCGGTTGAGCGGTGAGATTCTTGTGTTCGGGGAGCCGTATAAGCTGCACCGGGCGTTGACGGCGTATGTCCCGCAGCGAAACAGTGTCGATTGGGACTATCCGGTGAACGCCCTGGATGTGGTGGCGATGGGGCTGTACCGGCAGGTCGGTATGCTGCGGGCGATGCGTCCGAAAGATTACCGGCGGGCGAAAGAGGCCCTGGATAGGGTAGGGATGCTGGGGTATGCGCGTACGCATATCAGCGACCTCTCCGGGGGCCAGCAACAGCGTCTGTTTATTGCCCGGGCGCTGGTCCAGGATGCAAAATTAATATTCATGGATGAGCCGTTTGCCGGTGTGGATGCCCGGACCGAGCAATCTATTATTGACCTGATCCATAACCTGCGGGAACGGGGACAGACTGCGGTGATAGTGCATCACGATTTACGTACGGTGAAGAAGTACTTTGACCGGGTGGTGTTGCTGAACAATACCGTGATTGCCAGCGGGGAGACTGGTGAGACCTTTACCACGGATGCTATCAATCGGTGCTACGGGGGCGCGGTGGTTATTACCGACGCAGGCAGCGGCGCGGGGGGCGGGGGCGGCGGAGGCAAGCGGGGTGGAGTATAATTCGCTTGTGGTGCTTGCCGGTACCGGGCTCCTGGGGGGGACGTGCGGGCTGTTGGGGATATTTCTGCTCCTGCGCCGCCGTGCGCTGGTCGGCGATGCCATCAGTCATGCGGCACTACCGGGTATTGCCATCGCCTACCTGCTGGTAACGCTTGTCCTGGGCGGCGAGCGCTCCCTGGGGGCCCTGTTGATTGGCGGCGGGGTCAGTGCTGCCGTGGCGATGATTTTTTTACTGATTGTCCGGTTGGCGCGGCACACCAAAGAAGACAGCGTCATCGCCATTTTATTGAGTTCGTTTTTTGGCCTGGGGGTTGCGCTGCTCGGAATAATCCAAAAGCTGCCGGTTGGGCACGCGGCGGGGCTGCAGAATTACATCTACGGGGACAGTGCGTCCCTGTTATTGAGCGACGTCTATCTTATCGGGGGTATTGCGTTCTTGGTATTTGTTGTCGGGATCGGGCTGTTTAAAGAGTTCAACCTATTGTGTTTTGACCAGGATTTTGCCGCGGCCAATGGGTATCGGTGCTCGCTCCTTGACGGGGTGCTGATCTTTTTGACGGTGGTGACGGTGGTCATATCCCTGCAGGCGGTGGGGCTGCTGTTGATTATTGCCCTGCTGATCCTACCGGCAATTACGGCGCGCTTCTGGGGGGCGCGGGTGGTGACCCAGAGTGTCATCGCCGCCGCCGTGGGCGCGGTGAGTGCCGGGGCGGGGACGCTCTTGAGCTCGCTGGTCGACTTCTTACCGACCGGGGCGACTATTGTCCTGGTAGCCGGGGTGTTTTTTGTTGTGAGCGTCTTTGCTGGCAGGCGTCATGCCGTCCTGGCGGCGGTGGTGACGCTGTTTACCCAGCGGCGCTACTATTTGCTCAGACAGCTGCTGTTGGGCGTACGGCACCTCATCGATATGAACGAGCTGGCGGATAATATTAATGATCACTATTACCTGCACCTGAATACGCAATTTACACTCCATAACCTGCATAACCGTCTGGCACTGCAGCGCTACAAGATCCGCCTGGCGTTGCGTATCGCCCGGCGGCGCCGGTATGTGGTGCGCACCGATAAACTGACCCACCGGTTGACGACCCGCGGGGTGGGGGTGCTGTTGCAGACAATCTATGCCCACGAGTATTACCACGCATTTATCTATCTGTTCCCGCAGTTGATCTCTCAGATCCAGCATACCGACTCCTTTAATTTTGCCGAGTGGCTGGATGCGCGGGAGCGGCGGCAGTTGGAGGCGCATCTGGTTGGAGATAACCCGTACTTCGAATCCCTCTATGCTCGCGGGATCTTGAGCCCGCACGGGGCCCATCCCACTGGAAGCGGCGCCGGGGGTATTTGACAATGAATTGGAGCCCGCTCGATACCCAGATACTGATTATTGCTGTCCTCAGCTCTGTTGTCTGTGCGTTGCCGGGGAACTTTCTGGTGCTGCGGAAGATGAGCCTCCTGGGGGATGCGATCAGTCATGCCATCCTCCCGGGTATCGCCATCGCCTTTATTGTCACCCAATCGCGGCAAAGCCCGCTGCTGTTCGTCGGAGCGGTGGTCAGCGGGGTGCTGGTTGCGACATTAAGTAAACTAATCCAGCAGCGCACTAATAACGAAGAGAGCGCGTCCCTGGGGGCGGTGTTCTCTATACTGTTTGCCATCGGGTTGGTGCTGATTCACTTCGGGGCCGAGGCGGTTGACCTTGACCCGAGTTGTGTCCTGTACGGGGCCCTGGAATTGACGCCCCTGGATACCATTACCCTCGGGGGGGGGTGGGAGGTGCCGCGCTCGCTGCCGCGGCTGCTTGCGGTGCTGTTTCTGAATACCGTTGTTATCACGTTGTTTTACAAGGAGCTCAATATCAGCTCGTTTGACCCGGCGTTTGCGCGGAACTCGGGTATCCGTACCGAGCTGCTCAACTATGTCTTCACCGCCCTCATCGCCATCACCACCGTGGCCGTCTTTGAGTTGGTCGGCTCTATTCTGGTTATTGCCATGCTCGTTGCCCCGGCGGCAACCGCGTTCCTGTTCTGCCGCCACCTCTCCGTTATGATTCCCGTGAGCATCGGGGTGGCGGTTGTCTCCGCGGTTGGCGGGTACTTCCTGGCCCTGACGGTGCCCCCGCTGGTCGGGGTTACCGATACGACCATCGCTGGGGTTATTGCGGCGCTCGCCGGTGCCATATACATGGGCGGGCTCGGCATACGGGGGGTGCTTACGCGCCGCCAGAGATCGTCGGTTGCCGCTGCGGCAGCAACGGCGGCTAATGTCTAATCGGTTTTCCTGGTTGCTCTGGGGCTGCGGGCGGTGGGGGCGCGTCTCCCCCCGTCGCTCCAGCCCCTGCCGCCAGGAGCAAATCAATATACCGGTCCTCCACGATGCTCTCTGCCCCAACCCCAAGGGCAGCCAGCTGCTCCCGCACCGCCGCACCCGCGCCTGCCCGGGCCCCGGCGAGCTCCGCCGCGCTACTGTACCCGCTCTCGTCAACGATCTGCTCGATTTCAACAAATAACCCCAACGGCGCCACCTCGATGAGCTCAATGAGCACACCGGCTTCTGTCCGGTAGGCAACCCCGACCTTGTGCTTCCGGCAATACACCACGCCCCCCAGGACGCGGATCATTTCGGTGAACGCCGGCAGCTCCGCCGCACCGAGTGTTATCTCGTGCTCAATGTTGTGCTCCACACCTCGCTCAATGCTCCGCTCTTTCACGGTAACAACATAACGCCCGCTGCCCCCGCTCCCGCTGCCCCGTATGCGCAGCATCCTTTCGCCGCCCCCGCCCCCGCCCGCGCCCGCGCCCGCGGCACCCGCGCCCCCGCCCGCGAAGCGGTAATAGACATCGCTCTTATCCACCCGCTCGCCGGTCCCCTCGTACCGCTCCCGCAGCTTCCGGTCAATACGCGCATACTCCCGCCGGCTAATCCGAGCCTTCAGCTCAATCTCAATGGAAGACAATGGTCTTGTTTTCCACGGTCAATATCCGCTGCGCAAGATGCAGCCGCACCGCATGCGACAGCACCGTCCGCTCCAGCACATTCCCGCGCCTGATAATAGTCTGAATATCATCCCGATGGCTGACCCGCGCCACATCCTGCTCGATGATCGGCCCCTGGTCGAGGTCGACAGTCGCGTAATGACTGGTAGCACCGATAATTTTAACCCCCCGCGCGTACGCCTGATGATACGGCTTGGCCCCAACGAACGCCGGCAAAAAACTGTGGTGAATATTAATAATTTGATTACGGAAGCGGTCAATAAAATCCCCCGAGAGTATCTGCATATACCGCGCCAGCACTATCAGGTCCACACCCTCTTGCCCCAATATATCCAACTGGGCGCTCTCCAGCCTCTCTTTACTGTCCTGCCCCTCTCCCCGCGGGGTATGATGAAACGGTATGCCCGCCCACACACACAGCTCCTCGGCCTCGCGGTGATTACTAATGACGCACGCTATCCGGCAATGCGGGAGCTGCTTCTCCTGGTACTGCCAGAGCAGATCATACAGACAGTGCAGCTCTTTGGAAACCATAATCGCCATACGCTGCGGTATATCCATTACCCAAATCTGATACTCCATAGCAAACGCCCCCGCGGTCTCGGCAAAATCTGCACGCAACGCATCCTGGAGCCCCTGCAACCCTGATTGATCCAGCGCATCCCGTGCATCCATCTCCCACTCGACCCGCATAAAAAACCGCCCCGTATCGGCGGCATAGTGCTGCATCGAATCGATGATATTCCCCTTCCCGTACCCGTTCCGGCTCTTCCCAATCCACTCCGCCGTCGCAACAACGATCCCCGGGCGATCCGGCGAGCTGAACAGCAAAACTATCCGCGGCCGTTTCGTAGTTTCGCCCACACCAGTCAAGCCAGTCAAACTAGTCAAGATATCTGCGCGACAGCGCCTGCCCGCGCTCGTCCAATTCGTACACCAACGGCTGCCCCGTCGGAATATTCAGCTCAATAATTTTATCATCAGGTATCCCGTCAAGGTGCTTCACCAGCGCCCGCAGCGAGTTCCCATGCGCGGCCACAATCAACCGCTCGCCCCTGGTAACCCGCGGCAGCAGGTGCTCTTCCCAGAACGGAATCACCCGCGCCACAGTATCGGCCAGCGATTCGGTCAACGGCAGCACCCGCGGGTCCAACCCCCGGTACCTGGCATCCCCCCGCGGGTTCATCGGACTGCTCTCGTCCAACGGCGGCGGCGGCGTATCGTAACTCCGGCGCCATATATGCACCTGCTCGTCACCAACCTCCGCGGCCTTCTCCGCCTTATTGTACCCCTGCAGCCCCCCGTAATGGCGCTCGTTCAGCTGCCAGCACTTATGCTCCGGCACCCACAGCAGCTCCATACGCTCAAGCAGCAGGTGCAGGGTAGTAATTGCCCGCACCAACAGCGAGGTATAGGCCGTGTCAAAGACAAACCCCCCCGCTTTCAACCGATCCCCGGCACTCTGCGCCTCCTGCACGCCCTTCTCGCTCAACCGCACATCGCACCACCCGGTAAACCGGTTTGCTAAATTCCATTCACTCTCCCCGTGCCGAATCAGCACCAGGGTTCTATTTTTCTGTTCACTCATTGTTACCTCGCTTAAGTATAATGCCTAGCGCCTCCCACGGCAATAGCGCGCACTTGATCCGCGTAGGATATTCCCGCACCCCGCGGAGCGCCTCCAACTCCTCAAACTCATCGTCAAACTCCACCGTCTCGGCTTCACTCACCAGCATATCCCGAAACCCCCCCATGACCGCCCGCACACTTGCAACGTCCTTCCCCCGCAGGAGCGAGCAGATCATATTTGCCGCCGCACAGCAAATCGCACACCCCGCGCCCTCATAGGCAAGCTCAACCACCCGCTCTCCTTCCAGGCGCGCAAATACCTGCAGCCGATCCCCGCACGCCGGATTCTCCCCCCGCGCCTCCCGGACCCCCGCCCCGTCCAGCCGCCCGCGAAATTCCCGCGACCGATAGTGCTCTAAAATTACATCCTGATAAAGATCGTCCTCAATACCCATAGGTCATTATAGCGGTTATTATTTTTTTACACTACCGCCGAACTCGCCCTGAGCTTGCCGAAGAGGCTTGCCCTGAGCCTGTCGAAGGGCTTGCCCTGAGCCTGTCGAACTTGCCCTGAGCTTGTCGAACTTGCCCTGAGCTTGTCGAAGGGGGGGGTGGGCTTGCCCTGAGCCTGTCGAACTTGCCCTGAGCTTGTCGAAGGGTGGGCGCTCCCCCCGCCTACGGCGGCGGTCGGCGTGCTCAGGGCTCGGCCGCCGCGCTCTCAGGCGTAAAGATATCTCCCGCTAACTCCGCGGCGTCTGGCAGGCGCAAACGCGCCTGCCACCCTTCACATGCCTAGCGCGAAGTATTGCACCTCCCCGCGGAATATTGCACCTCTATTTTTTTTCATGTACCTATTGACAAAATATAAAAAGCAAATATAATACTCCTATGTCTATAAGTAAAGTAATACTGCGTGCGGCACTGCCTGTCAGTGCTGCGTTAATACTCAGCGTCCTGCTGATATCCTGTCCAGCGGAGGCATCGCCCGCCGCTCCCTACACATGTGAGAACGGCACCCCCATTGCCGGTTCCCCCGCAGGCGATGTAACCATCGGCTGCCAGGTCTGCGCTGACACCTTCATCCCCGCAGGCGGAGAGCTCGGTACTGCCGGTACCAGTTGTGTCCAGGGATACCCATATGTATGTACAAACGGCACCCCAATTACCGGACTCACCGCTGTCGAAAATACCGTCGCCTGTAACACCTGCGAAGACACCTTTATCCCGCAAGACGGAGAGCTCGGCGATGTTGGTACCAGCTGCGTACAAGGATACCCGTATGTATGTACCGGCGGTACTCCAATTGACGGACTCACCGCTACCCAGGATAGCGTCGGCTGCCAAACCTGCGACGCCACTTTTTTCCCAGCCGGCGGGGAACTTGGCGCCCCCGGTACCGCCTGCAGTCAAGTGCGCTATACCTGCGATAACGGCGAGGCCATTGATGGATTCTCCGCAGACCAGCAAAACACCGTCGGCTGCCAAACCTGCGCTGACACTTTCCTCCCGCAAGGCGGTAACCTCGGCGATGCCGGCACCAGTTGTGCACAGGGATACTCGTATGTATGCACAAACGGCGATCCAATTGACGGACTTACCCCTACCGAGAATACCGTTGCCTGTAACACCTGCACCGGCAACTTCCTCCCGCAAGCGGGCAGTACCCTCGGGGAAGTCGGTACCAGTTGTGAACAGGCATACCGGTATGTATGCACAAACGGCGATCCAATTGACGGACTCACCTTTACCGAAAACTCCGTCGCCTGCGCCTCCTGCACCGGCAACTTCCTCCCGCAAGACGGCAGTACCCTCGGGGAAGTCGGTACCAGTTGTGAACAGGCGTACCGGTATGTATGCACAAACGGCGATCCAATTGACGGACTCACCTTCACCCAAAACTCCGTCGCCTGTAATACCTGTAATACCAATGCCAACTTTATCCCGCAAGGCGGGGACCTCGGCAATGTTGGTACCAGTTGTGTACAGGGATATGCGTATGTATGTACAAACGGTAATCCCATTGACGGACTTACCCCTACCGAGAATACCGTTGCCTGTAACACCTGCACCGGCAACTTCCTCCCGCAAGCGGGCAGTACCCTCGGGGAAGTCGGTACCAGTTGTGAACAGGCATACCGGTATGTATGCACAAACGGCGATCCAATTGACGGACTCACCTTCACCCAAAACTCCGTCGCCTGTAATACCTGTAATACCAATGCCAACTTTATCCCGCAAGGCGGAGATCTCGGCAATGTCGGTACCAGTTGTGTACAGGGATACGCGTATGTATGTACAAACGGCAATCCAATTGACGGACTCACCGCTACCCAGAACACCGTCGCCTGTAATACCTGTGATTCCACCTTTATCCCGCAAGACGGTAGTCTCGGCAGCATCGGTACCAGTTGTGTACAGGGATATTCGTATGTATGCACAAACGGTAACCCGATTACCAACGAACTGTCTCCCAACCAGAATAGCCTGGGCTGCCGATCCTGTGACGCGGGATTCGGATCGCACTCCGGTACGCTCGGCACCCCCGGTACCGGGTGCGATACCGACAGCGACAGCGATGCAATAGCTGACATTGATGATGTCGATAACGACAACGATGGACTCATCGACATAAGTACTCTCGCGGAACTCCATAACATGCGCTATAACCTCGCCGGTACCAGCTACAATACCAGCAGCACCGACACCGGCAGCACCGCAGGCGCCCCGACGGCAGCAACAACAGACTGTACCACCGCAACCGGGGGAGTGTACCTGTGCGGGTATGAATTGACCCAGAGCCTCGATTTCGACCTCGACAACGACGGCATCACCGTCAACGTCGACGGCACCCTCGATGCCGACGACAACGCCAGTCCGCACTTTGTAGTTGCCGACGGCGGCTGGCAGCCAGTTGGTACTAGCGACATTGATGCGTTTACTGCTATCTTTGAGGGCAATGGGTTCACCATTGACAACCTGGCAATCAACGCCACCCAGGGAGAGCGTCTTGGTCTGTTTGGACAGACCGACACCGGGGCGCGCATCCGTAATGTAGGCATAATTGATGCGTCGGTTGGCTATACCGGTTCGTCTGCTGGTGTGCTAATAGGGGGCCTGGTTGGGCGGTTGGCCAACAGTACTATTAGTGCCAGTCATGTGACTGGAAATGTGTATAACAGCAGTGCTGGCAGCGTTGGCGGTTTGGTAGGGGTCAGCAATAATAGCCGTATTACCGCAAGCTACGCCTCCGCGGAAATTGATCTGTCCGCGCGGGGACCTGCCGGCGGTCTGGTAGGTCTCTTACAAGCTGTCTTTGGAACCAGCAGCGTTGTCGCAAGTTATGCTGACGGTGATGTTACGGTTACTGCTGGCGGTAATGCCGGCGGCCTGGTAGGTATTACTAGTGGGATTAGGGGAAGTGCTGACATAGTTGCTAGCTATGCTACCGGGGATGTCTCAATGTCTGATGACGATGCTGGCAATACGCTTGAGAACAGAGCCGGCGGTCTAGTTGGAGCGCTGGAAACTGGTCCAACGACCTTCACCGCTGGTACATCTTTTGTAAGAAGCAGTTATGCCACAGGAGCTGTCAACGGTGCTGCCGGCATTGAAGATAACGCGCTAGGCAGTTTGATAGGATTGATTATTCAGGACAGTGCCGTTACCCTATCCTACGGGTTTGGTGATGTTACCGGCACCATAGACACACCCGGACTCTCGCCCGCGCCTGCAGGTGTAACCGCCGCAACCGCCCTGACTGCCGCCAATACCGCACAGTGCAGTAACCCCACCTACACCACCCAAACGACGTGCCTGAGCAGATCGCTCGTAATTACCGCCGGTGCCTGGGACCCAGCCGACATGGAGTGTTCGGCACCAGCTACCAGGCCGACCGCCGGGGTAGACTACACCACCTACACCACCCAGGCAGCATGTACCGCCCCTGCCGCAAAGACTACCGCAGACACCTGGTCAACCTGGAGCGATGCATCCAACGACACCCTGAACGCATGGGTGTTCGCAGCCAACACCGCCCCCAAACTCCGCTACGCCGACTACGACGGCACTGGTACCACGTATGCCTGCTCGATGTTTCTGCAAACGGTTACCTGCGGGGCCTCGGGCGACCAACTGCCGGGACAATAGACCCTCTCTCTCCCCCCGGCGGGAACCGCAGGGGCGGTGGGGGCAAAATTTTTCCAAAAATTCCTTGACAAATAAGGCAACGGGATGTAAAACTCCCTTTAGATAGTGAGTAGCAGGGTATGAATATACAATTAAAATACAGAGCAGGCGGGCCTGATATCACCAGGCAAAAATTGCCGATACTGTGATATAATATAGGTAGAGCTATGGGGTTAGAATCTATTGACAGATTGTTTGCTATTATCGGTATAATTCTTTCAATTATCACATTTATAACCGTGGTAGTGGTAATATCTAAAGCCGCACAGGTTAATGGTATAGTAAATGCAGAAGTAGGTAGGCATATATCGAAGATTAAGCAACATGTAAATGATAGGGTAGATAATGAAATCGGTTCTATCAATTTATCAATAAACAACTTTCATAAAAGATTAGAGAAATTAGAAACATCGAGGGAGAATGAAAATGTCGTTATCAAAGAATGAAAAAAAATTAGAGCAGGATAGCATAAACGAATATATTGCCCGCACAGCGCCGCCTGTGCCGATTGAGGCTGTTGCGCGCAATCTAGGCATTGATGTAAGGTATAAAGACTTAGGCGCTATATCTGGTAAGATAGAAAAAGACAAAGACGGCAAGGGATACACAATTACAGTCAATTCAAAAGACAACGGCCAACAGCGGAGATTTACGATAGCGCATGAAATAGCGCATTACATGCTGCACCGGACAGAGCTTGACGGAAATAAAATGCACCGAATAATAGAAGATGATGAAAGTTATCAGAGCCGGCTCAATCTCACAAGAGAGATGGAAGCGAATAGATACGCCGCCGAATTGCTCATGCCTGCATCGATAATGCAAAAGGTAGTTAAAGAATACAACAAAAGACACAAGACAATTACAATAAAAGACTTGGCAGAAATTTTTGATGTATCCTATACTGCTATGCGAATGAGGATAGGGATACCGGTGTGATAACAGAAAAGAAGGCCGCCGGGAGGTAGCTCTGCAGACAGAAATGGTAAATAACCGCCTTGGCGGCGTAGAAACTAGAGTGGCAAGATTAGAGGAGGAGAACGATGTTGCATACTGAAAAAACTATAGATGATGTTTTAGGTTATGTTGATAGGTTCGCTCCGCCGATACCTGTTGACTCGGTAGTTAGTTATTTAGGGATTAATCTAAAGTATGAAGACCTGAATAGCAACATGGCGGGTAGTATAGAAAAATTACCCGACCCCGATGGCTATGTAATAACCGTTAACATTAACGACACCGACCACCAACGGAGATTTACCATAGCGCACGAGATATCGCATTTTCTGCTGCACAAAGATGTGCTTGATAATAGTAGTAAAATGCATAGAATTATAGACGATAAAAATTACAGAAGCGATTTAAGTACTGCCAGAGAGATAGAAGCCAACAACTTGGCCGCCCAATTACTCATGCCTGCTGAGATGATAACAGCGTCTATAAAAGAATACAACGAGAGAAAAGAGAGAATTACAACAAAAACACTGGCAAAGATTTTTAACGTATCGTTTATCGCCATGCGCATACGGTTAGGTTCACCGACATGATAACAGAAAAGAAAATGGCAAAGAAGCCGCGTGACTTAATGGTTTTGCGAAAGCGCCGGGGGGTAGCTCTGCTCGTTGGCGCCGTGGTGACGGCGCATTCGGAATTGTTATATCCATTTGCGACTTAATGTCTTTACAATAGCGACGGGGGGTAGTGGAATAATTTTAGCCCATTTAGGGCGAGCGTTAGTGAGCCCGTTAAAAATGGGCGTTAAAAAATTATGGAGCGAGGGGGCTGGCAGCCCCCTCTTAACGCAATAATAAATATTGTATTAAGAATATTGGGCCTCCACTGGTGAGACAATTTTCCTGCACGGGCATGGGGCTGGAACCCCCCTCTAATTGAAAAAAAATAATTGCCGTAGCACTTGCATGGAAATGTAAAATAGCATAGAATAACACTATTGAGGAGAACAGATGAGTGTTGAGAATGAAAAGGCGCATGCGTTTGTGCAGCATCTTTTTTCGAATCCTTCGTTGCGGCAATACACGCCCTTGCAGCGTGAGCAGCAGATTAAGCAGTTTCTGGACATGAACTCGCAGGCCCTGCTGCCGACGCTGACGTCGGGCGGGTTTTTCCCCGGGCAGGATTGGCAGAGAATCGTTGGAGTTTTGATGGCATCGACCCGTCAGAAAACCGACATGCTGTTCACAGTCGATATCCGCGATTTGATATCGCATAAGATTAATTTTAATTTTCTCAAAGAATTTGGTGTGTCGACGCTGAACTACGACCAGGTGCAGGAGGAGATGCTGGGCGTCATTAACAGCATGTTGGCATCTCCGCGGGCGCGGCAATTACTGAGCGGGTGTTATGTGGCGGCGCTGCATAGTTTGTTTAACCGCTACCTGCAAATATCATATAACAGACAGACCTATGTGCATTTTGAATTCACCAAAGTACAGAAGCTAACCGTGGCGCTGGAGCATCTGCTGGATATGATGCGGGTTATACTGCTGCTGATGCCGGCGGTATGGATCATTGTTGAAGACGAATACTCCATGTCGGGCGACGGGGGTGGAGATATGGCGCAGGTTAGTTTGAGCCCGCAGCTAATTGAGCGCGCGGTTACGTATATCAAAGATCGGGTTACACTTATTCCCGAAGAAATTATCCGCAGTGCGGTGAACGCCAATGTATCGTTTGCCGAGAACAGCAGCATTGAGGCGACGTCGCGAGTGGCGGCTATCTTTACTGCGCGGAGCAAGAATTATCAATCTCACCAGAAGATAGATCGCGGGGCCGAGAGTCCGGACAAGAGCTGGTTGTATATCGCACGGCGTAACCATAAATATTACGGCTTTGATTCCAAGATGTTGGAAGAATTTTACAGCATCGCCTCGGAAGGCGGGTGGTAGGATGAAACAGCAGAATAAGTTTTTCTCTTTCCTTGAGGGCTCTGTTTTTGTTGCCATCGTTCTGGTCCTGACGCATACGCTTGTGCAGGATTTTGCCGACCTCTATGGGTGGTCGTGGGGGGTGCGGCGCACGCTGATCTACGTTGGGTTCGGGTTTGATCTGTTTTTTACTATCGAATTTTTGTCGCGCCTGATGACGTCCCTGTTGCGCGGGAAAGTACTGCACTACCTGCGTGACCGGCGTGGGTGGATTGACTTTGCGGCGGCGGTGCCGTTGCTGCTGTTTACCAGCGGCCCGGAGGCATTCAGTGCCTATTACGATGTACCGACAGCCGCGAGCGTCTTCGGCGTCTTCGGCGTCCTGAAAGTTGTGAAGGTTATCCGGATTGCCCGGATACTGCGGCTGCTGCGGCTCCTGAAGTTGTTCAAACATATCCGCCATGTCGATTCGGTTATGGCACAGCGTCATATTTCGCGGGTGGCGACGATGTCGGTGGCTACTATTGTTGTCTGCCTGGTGGCATTTTCGTTGTTCACTACCTATGTTAATATTCCCAACCTGGAGCGCTCATTCGAAGAATACACCATTGAGGTGCTTGATAATACCATTGATAGCGACTTTACGGCACCAGAGGCCGAACAGATAGCTGCAGCACGGCCGGATATACTTATTATCCGCCGCACCGGCGGGGACGAAGTCCTGTATACCCGGCACCCCAATGCCTATTATGATTTCTACTACGGACCGTCTGACTACACACTGGTTACGTATCCCCAGCATGATATTGAGGTATTTGTAGACCTCATGCCGCTGATTTCCAACAGCGCCCGTAATGATATGCTGCACTTTTTTATCATTGTGACGTTGGTTGTGATGCTGCTGTTTGTCTACGGGCCGCACTTTGCCGCAACCGTCTCGGATCCCGTGCAGATTATGGCGCGAGGGTTCAGTCAAAAAGGATACACCCTGCAGGTTTTGCCCTCCAAGAGATTCAAGAACGACGAGGTCTATGTGCTTGCAGAGAAGTATAACGATATCTATCTTCCGTTGAAAGACCGGGAAGGTGATGGGTCGCACGATAGTGCCGTTGTCGATATTGACATAGAAGATGTAAAAGACTTCCTGGGATAGGGGGGAGCACTGAAAAGGAATGGTAATGCTCACCGTACTGTGTTATGCGGTGTTGCGGGGGCGGTGTTGCTGGTTTGTTGTTCACCAATAGCCGGTAAGCGGGTGTTGACAGACGAGCAATTACGGCAATCCCAGGAGGATCACGTGTTGGAACTGGTGCCGGTTGTCGGGGAAGACGGCGAATCGGGTGAGGAGCGCGATATTATCATTCCAGACGTGCGGCGCAGTGATGTCTATGCGGACGATACCGTTATCGGGCCCCTGCATCTTCGGTTTAACGGCAGCAGTGATGAGCGGGCGATGAACGCGTGCCTCTATCCGTTTGCCGAGGCGCTGGTTGGACGATTGGAGTTACCAGCAGCATCTGCCCCCGCTCCCGTTGAAGCGGAGGCGGGGGCGCCTGCTGGTGAAGAGGCACCTGATAGCGGCAGCGAGAGAGAAGAGCTTCAGTTGACCGCACGGTACCGTGTGGAGTTACTGGATATTATTACAGAGATTACAGAATTAGATGCACCGCCGCACTTTTACCGGTATGGGCGCGCCCGTTTTGACCGTACCGGCAGGCGGGCGCTCTTTCCGTTATTACTAACCAGCTCGCGAAATTCAAGCGTTGCCCAGGTGGTGTGCGAATTTAGTGACGAACAATGGCAGGTTCTCGGGTTTGCGATAGACATTAATGAACTGCAGAGCACACCGGCCCAGGCACGGCCGCTATTTAACCCCCTGGCGCGGGATGAAACAGGCAGCGGGGGATAGTGTGAGATATACTGAGGGTGAGGTATGGCGCGGAAGATAGGGCGTATAGAGACCGAATTAATATTTTCGGAATTAGTGCGCACAAACACCGGCATCTACCTCCATTACGCCAACCGCCGCTACCAGGCGCATGTAATTTCTATCGATGGACAAGAGTTAATGGTAGAAATTGATGAAGAGAAGACGCAGCGTTTTCTGGTTGGCCGAAAATTACAGCTGTTCTTTACCTACAAGGGTGAAAAAACCACCTGTACGCCCATTGTCATGCGCGATGAAGGCAAGCAGATACAGTTGAGAAACAGCGGCGGGGCGTACGATAAATTGAACCGTGCGCACGAGCGTGTTGTGGGCGATAGAAATATAGCAATTGAGCTGGCAAGCACCCGGCACCAGGAGCTTAACTATCCGGTTTCCAGGATGACAATTAATGATGATATTATTGACAGTCAAATTTCAAAACTGACCGGCAGCTTTAGCGACCTGGTTGCGGCGTTTAGAAAATTGGGTGCAGATAACGGGTTAGACACGCATATAATAATGTTTCGGAATCATCCCCCGCAGCACCTGGGTGAAAAAGTCATGGCGCGTATTGGGAAACCGGTGTCGATTCCTCTGAATCAACATATCTCCCGTTCGGATACCTATGCCCAGAAGGCAGATATCGAACAGGCAATAACCGATCTTGATGCCGGCGGGGAGCGGGAGAGTGGGGAGCAGCGCGCCCTGGGTGTTGCCGATCAAATTCCCCACTTTGCAGACCGCAGCCAGCAGGTACTGTTTCCGCTTATTTTCCGCTCGCTGTGTGTGGGCTACCTGCTCGTTGCCGCACAAGATGCCGGGCAGCAAATTGATGCCAATACACTGCAGAAATTTCAAAATATTGCCTGGCTGGTTGTGGCTGCGCTCAAACGGGGTAATTATTTTTCAGATATACTCGAGGATGATGATGCCAGTATATCCCAACTGCATCTGCTCGATATAAGTCCGGGCGGTTTGTCCTGCCGGTACCAACGGCAGCAGCCGCGCTTTGGGGTGGGTGACCGGGTGCGGATTGCGCTTACTTTTGGCAAAAGTAATACCGGCACCCCAACCCTGGTGCTGTCAACCCTGGTATCTAATGCAAAAAGCAGCGGCCGCCTGCATACAATATCGGTAAAATTTATTGACATTGGCGCGGAAGCCGTCCAGCAATTAATCGATTACCTCTATAACTGACCGCACCCGACGCCGATTTTTTATCAAAACCCCCTCTAATACCCTATGGGGTATATTCCGAAAATATAGACATAGGTCACATGTATTATTTAGCCATAGAACTGTTTGCCGCAGATATTTTACAGGAGAATATATACGAGGAGAACGATTACGCCCGCTTTCTGCATGGGTTAAATTGCCGGTTGGCGCTCTCGCCGTTTACTCCGCAGGGTGTTATCGGGGACACTACGCTCTACCGTGCGGATATATCGGGTACGGCGCGCATGCTGCTGCCGTACGTCGTCGATATTCAACGCTACCTGCGCTCGGAGGGTAATTTTCTGCATGGCTTTGCACTGTACCTGGATAAACGGGACCCGGATAGTTTTGCGCACGACGATCACTTATTGAGTGAAATTACCAGCGCGCTGCGGGAGAGTTTAGAGAGTAATTGTCTGATTGTCGGGGCAGGGACGTGGCGGGAGGTGAACAGATATCTGCACGCCAAAAAGAGTAAATTTGGGTATGTTGTTTCGACCATGCCGCGTACCCGCCAGCTGCCCGATTTTAATTATGTTGAGGCGACAAGTGTTCCGCGGTGCGTGGAATTTGTGCAGTCGTGGTTGGCTGGTACAAAACAAAAAAAGACGGTAAAGGTCGATGGGCTGTATAGTCCGCACCTGGTTGTGCTCCATGGCGAGCAGTACCGAAGTGCCCACAGTAGTATTGTTACTGCCCTGCGCGCCGCAGGAGAGAGGGACGGCGGCAGCAGAGCGGGTGAGGATTCATCCGCGCGCGGGGGTATACTGACCCTGGTTATTGGGTCAACGGGTACCAACGAGCCGTCTGCTGTGGAGTTTGCGCACTCGTTAGTCCGTAGGGATGTTCAACGGTACCTGGGCGCGTTGCCGGAAAAACAGCGGGTGTGGGCACTGCATCTGTTTAATTACTGTTCGGGCATGCTGATAGACAGCAGTGTTGCCGCACATGATGTACACCTGCATACATGTTTTTTGCAGTTATTTAAGTCAATAATAGAGGGACTGCGCCGGCTTTCGGAGAGCAGCAAATTACCGGCGGTTATTGTTGTGGATGACGGCAGTAATATTACCAAAGAGCAGTGGGAGTATCTTTGGGATACGTGTAAATCAGAGAACGCACAGAGTGCTCCGCGGATAATTTTTTCGTGCAATGCTGTTCCGGAATATATACAGGAGCTGCCCAACGAAATTTACAAAGCCGGCTACACATTCCCGGACGTGCTGCGCAAAAAGATTGAAGGCAGTCTGGAGAAGAGCGAATCCGATACCCCTGGGGGGAAGCATGCTTCCCGGGGCGGGGGCGAAATTCTTGACGAGTTTTTTGGCTGGAACTATGGGCCGAACGGCATTCTGTATCATGCGCTGTTGGCATCGTACCTGCAGCGTAAATCTGTACGTGCGGGGGCGGCTACCAGCGGTACCTTTAGCAAGCATAGCAATGTTATTGTCCATTACCTCCCGCATAGTGAAAGAATATTTGCGTCACTGATGGCCCTGTTTGCTCCGTACTATTCGCTGCGCGTCTATTGGGATTTTCTTACCTCGATACATTACCCGCGCCGGCAGGCAGAAGCGCACCTGCATGCGTTAATCACCCTGGGTGTTATCAAAGATTCCAGCCGCTGTGATTTTGTGCATAAATCTGTCGAGCAGGCACTCCGCCGTTTTGTTGCCACCAATAGTCCGCACCTGGCGCGGGCGGTTGCGTACTATTGTTATCGGTGCTGGCGCGGACAAGCCGCGAGAGAGGGCGATCTGCCGCAGTTGTCCCTGTCGTTTGCTCTGTTGTCGATATTAGCGCAAGCGCACCTGCAGGACGAGGCCCTGGAGGTATATTTTGAACTTGTGTACCGCAATGCACTGCTCGGAGATTCACAAAATCTGGAAATTTTACTGCGGGTGAGCCGCGATACCCTACAGCCGTGGATTCAGGACCTGGATGCTATTGCAAAATTACAGATAATTCTGGCATATGCCCGGCTGCATATTGCTCTATTCAAAAACGATCATAAGTACATTAATGATCTTATCAGCGCTGCGCATAATAATGAGCGTGAAACCACGAGTATCTATTCCGGGTACCATTTGCTGGCCCAGGCCCGCTACCGGTATTACACCGGAGACCCTGAGGCGGCGCTGAATTGCACTACCAAGGCCATTATTGTCTTTCAGGAGCACGGCGATAACCTGGCTATCGAGCGTGCCTACACCGATTGCGCCTCCTATCAACTGAGCATCGGGCGCATGAGCGAAGCGGCAAATCATATGCGGATTGCCTGTGACATTCCCGGAGATACCGGGAAAGACATTGCCCGCACCCTTGGGATTGATATTATTCTTCAATTTAGCATGGGCAATTTTTCTGCCGCCCCCGATCTCTATCCGCGCATTGCCGAGGAGAGCCGCACCGACCCGTGGACACTGTACGCACGGTTCATTAAGGCACGCTCCCGTTTTGAGTTAGGCGATTACTCTGTGGCCCGGAAAGAGTTCAAGAAAGGCCTGATGTATGCCCAGATGATGGACAATACATCTGCCACCGAGGTGTACAGCGCATGGATTGCCCGCAGCGATGTCTATACGCGTAATTTTCAGGCGGCAATTACCCGGCTGGAGCAGTTAACCGCCACGCGCGAGATTCTCTGTTTTCTTGCAGAGGCGTACACGCTGCGGGGAGATTACGACCATGCTCTCAGTTATTTACGTAACGCCCGGTCAATGCGGGCACCGCAGCGCACGGCAATTTTCGAGCGTCCGGATTGGCGGGATGGGTTTATCGGCTGCGGGAGCAGTTACGGCACTGTCCTGGATAGAATGATACGGGCCCTTGAGGGTTACTTACTCGATAAACATGGCCACCGCCGTGAAGCAGAGGCGATACTCAATAGTTTAATTAATATCGAGAACCTGAGCCCGTACGACCCGTACGTACCTATCTACTATATTCTGTATAGTGAAATCCTCGATCAGGAGAACCTGGAGCAGCAAAAACTGCGGCAGCTTCTGATTGGCCGCGCGCTGAAGTGTATGCAGGAGCGCTCGCAGCGCATATCGCACACGGAAGACCGGTTCCATTATGTAAAGCAGAATTTCTGGAACAAGCGCCTGCTCGGCAGCGCCCAGGAATACCACCTACTGTAGCGCTCTCTGGACAGCAGAGATATTGGCATAAAATTTACAAAAAAACACATGCTTGCGGGGCATATGCCCGCTTACCACCTGTGTATGTGTTTGAGAAAAAAACAACAGCCCAGTAAACGCGCGCAGGTAATTAAGCGCGCGGGGTGTCTGCTCGTGTGCATTTTTTTACCGGTGCTTATCGGTGCCACCTGCTCTGATGTAACAGCCCCCAATAGGGTGCGTATTGTTTCGTACAATGTTAAGGCGAGCTTTGGCGATGCCGGGAGGCGGGCGTTACTGCCCGAGAACATTGCCCTGGCCGTACAGGAATCCGGGAGTGCGGCGCCCGATATACTGCTGCTCCAGGAGATTGAGGATGCCGATGTTGTGACTCAGTTGGTTCGCGAGCACCTTATCGGCAGCGGGTACCGGTACCAGGCGGTCTCCACAGAGGGCGCCCTCCGGGTGGGTGTGTGCAGCCGCTACCCGCTCTCTGGGGTCCGGTTCCATCGGATGCACGATAGCCGGCTGCCGGATACCCGCGGGTTCCTGGAGGTGGCGGTTGATGTTAACGGCGCGCCTATTTATATTTTCCTTGCGCACCTGAAATCAAAGCGCGGGGGCGCCCGGGCAACCGAGCCGCAGCGGGTAGCGGTGTTTACTTCGATATCCAAACGGGTCCAGGAAATTATCGCACAGGATATCCGGGCAACCGTGATAGTTGCCGGCGATTTGAATGAAGAGATCGCACCTGCAGGCGGGGGCCCGGGGTATCCTACGGCGTTGATGGAATACGCCGGCGATATTGACTTTGTACCGACCTACCCGTTGGGGGACAAGGAGGTACACACCCGCGCGGATATTGTCCCGATAGAGCATGCCGAACGCCTCCCCCTGGGGGCTGCGAATATACTGGTCTCGCCCTGGGGTGATGCGGAGTGGCCGGGCAGCTACTACTACGGAGATGGGTGGCAGCGGATCGATCATTTCCTGCTCTCTCCCTCTCTGTTTGATGACCAGCTGTTTGATTATGCGGGTTTTGCTGTTGCCGCTACGCCGGTACTGCTGGACGACAACGGGCTGCCTGCAAGTGTGTTTTCCGATCACTTGCCGATTGTGCTCGAGTTAGAGTGGTAGAGATGCGAGGGGAGACCGCGCTAGGCATGCGAGGGGTGGCGCGCGCCTTTGCGCGCGCCAGACGCCGCGGTCCCCCCCGGAGCGCTTCTCTACTGTAGGGGGCGCGGCGGCCGAGCCCTGAGCACGCCGACCGCCGCACGCGCCTGCGCGCACGGGGGTAGCGCCCACATAAAAATATCTCTCATACAAAATATGGCTTGCACGACCAACCCCCATGGGGTATAATAAAATAAGGGAGAAAATATGTATTGGAATATACGAAAATTTAGTGCACTTTTGCTATGCCTTGCTGCCGTTTTAATAATGGCGAGCGGCTGTGTTACTACGGAGAGTGGTGCTGACAGCGGGACAGAGCACAGTGAAGATGTGATGATTGATAATGTGATTACCGAGAATATCAAGGAGCTTCGCCAATCGGTAGAGGAGCTTCGCAGGCAGGTGATTACCATTGGGTATTATGCCCTTGATGAGGATATATTTACGCAGGCCGAGGCGCACTACCGGGCGGGAGTGGATAATTATGATAGTGATGCGGGTACAGCCGTGCAGGAGCTGCAGCTGGCGCTTGACGGGTACAGTGCGCTGATTGCGCTGGCTGGCGGTAGTTCGCCTGCCGATTTGCGGATTCGTGCCGAGCTCGAATATGCCCGGGCGGTTAGTGAGGAGATCAGCACGTTTTATACGATTGTTGACCTGCGGGGCGATCTTAGTGCCGAGGATTTGGCGCGGGAATTGTCGGAGCGCGATCGTGATGAATTGCGTGTGAAAGTACAAGAGGAAGATCAGTAATGTTGCGAAGAATAATTACCATGACCCTTATTGGGATAATTGCCTCGTCTACGGTTATCGGGGCGCAGAATTTGTTTGAAAATGATTTTTGGTGGCAGGCAGTTGAGGTGCGGCGTCAGGCCGAAAGTGCCCTCGATGCCGGCGAGTACGAGAGCTCTATTGAGCTGTCGCAGCAGGCGCAGTTGCTGTACCAGATGGCCCGCGTGCAGGCGCTGGCGCTGTTTGAGGCGTTCCGTGCGCGTGCCTACAAGGTACGTACCGAGGGTGTGATTGATGAGATTGATAAGCGCGGTACTCTTTCCAGAGAGCTGGCGGCGGTGCTTGAGGATGCGCGTGCGTATTACCGCGAGGGCGTGCTGCTCTTTGACGAAGGGTCGTACACGGTGAGTTCGCTGTCGTTCCAGGATGCTCTGGCGACGTTGGAGTTTGCAGATCTTATCGGGCCGGGTGCTGTTGCTGCCCTGGAGGCAGCGCTGCCGCAGTACTACCGGGTACGGTTGATCCCCGGGGATCGGGATTCGTTTAGTAAGATTGCCGGGTATGACTTTGTCTACGGGGATATCTCTGAGTGGCAGCGGTTGTACGAGGCGAATAAGGATAAGATTGCCGATAGTGAAAATCCGAATCTTATTCATCCCGGGCAATATTTTGTTATTCCGCCCCTTGGTGATGAAGCGCGTGCTGGAGAGTGGGAAGCTGATGATGCCCGCTCTGAGAGCGGCGAGTAACTAAGGGAAAATTCTCTCTTGCGTGCGCGCCGGCGTGCGCAAGGCTCTCTCTAGGGAGTAATCTGCTCCAGGTCGGTGCAGAAGCGCTCTAGTTGTTCGATGCGGTCGGTCAGTTCGCTGTGGCGCTGTTTTTCGGCGGCGATGGCCTGCTGGGGGGCGTTGGTGTGGAACGGCGACCCCGGGGCCAGGCGGGCGGTTATGGATTTTTCCTGTTTGTGTGCGCTGGCAAGATCCTTTTTCATTTTTGTTAGCTGCCTGGTTACGTCGATGTGCTCGAGGGCGTGCAGGATAATTTCACTACGCGGGGTTCCCAGGGAAATTCCATCTTTGCCGGTTTGCCCGTTGGCGTCTGGTTTGCCGGTGATGTGCAGATCTGTGGCGGTGAGGGTGTCGATGAACGGGAGCATGGTACGGAGGTAGTCGGAGAAGCGGGAGTCGTGGACGATGATGGTGCCGCGGCAGCGTGTCTTCGGGGGAATGGTGAATTCGCTGCGGATGGTGCGGATGGAGGTTACCAGTTTTTGCAGCTCGGTAAAGTTGGTAATTGCGTCTTTGGCGGCGGCGGGGGAATCGGGGGCGGCTGCGGGGCGCGCGGCGGTGGGGTAGTAGGGGGCGATGATCAAGGCCGCTGGGGGAGCGGCGGGCGCGTTCGGGACGCTCTTCAGGATTGGCAGTAGTGTTTGGTAGAGCTTTTCGGTGATGAACGAGACGAACGGGTGGAGGAGGGAGAGAATGTCCTGGAAAAAATAGACAAGGTTGGAGTAATAGAGGTCGGCGGTCGCTGCTGTTGTCAGGCCGTGTATGTTAATAAACGTCTTGGAGCACTCTACGTACCAGTCGCAGAACTCGTTCCAGAACAGCTCGTAGATAACGTGCGCGGCCTCGCTGTATCGGTTGGCATCAAATGCCTCCCGGAGGGCGGCGGCGGCGCTGTCGAGGCGGGAGGCGAACCATGTATCGAGATCGGTTGGCGGGCACTTGTCTTTCGGCAGCAGTGTCCGCTGTTCGGAGAGATTGAAAATGAAGCGGGCGGCGTTCCAGATTTTGTTGCAGAAGCGGCTGCCGAGGGAAAAATCATCCGGTCCGAGGCGCAGATCCTGGCCGCCTGCCATCAGGTAGACCAGACTGAATTTGAGGGCGTCGGCGCCGTATTTTTCGATGACCCCAAGGGGGTCGATTCCGTTGCCGAGCGATTTGGTCATCTTCCGTCCCTGCTTGTCGCGTATGAGTCCGTTGAGATATATGTCGGTAAACGGCAAGGCGTCGGTGAATTCCATTCCGGCCATCAGCATGCGCGAGACCCAGAAAAAGATAATGTCGTACCCGGTAACCAGCAGGGAGGTGGGGTAGAAGTTCCTCATATCCTCGGTTTCGCCGGGCCACCCGAGTGTCGAGAAGGGCCACAGCCACGACGAGAACCATGTGTCGAGTACGTCTTCGTCCTGGAATGTATCTGTTTCCCCTGCGGGTGCCTCTCCTGGTGCTCCCTCTGGTGCGGGCGGTGCCCCGACATGTGTTATCTCTGCGGAAGTACCTGCGCCGGGGTCTTTGCGGTACCAAACCGGTATGCGGTGCCCCCACCACAGCTGGCGGGATATACACCAGTCACGGATATTTTCCAGCCACTGTTCAAAAGTGCTCTCCCAGCGCGAGGGACGGATGGTGAACTCGCCTGCTTTCCAGCGGCGGAGCAGGGCATCTGCCATCGGGCGCATGCGTACAAACCACTGCTCCGAGAGCAACGGCTCTATGACTGTGCCGCAGCGGTAACAGTGTCCAACCTGGTGGAGATGCGGGGTTACCTCTTGTAGGTATCCCTGCTCTTTCAGGGCCGCCGCCACGGCTTTGCGCGCCTCTTTAACCGTTAGGCCCTGGAATTGTTCCGGCACGTGTTGGTTGAGTTTACCGTCGGGGTCAATGATGCTAAACAGCGCCAGGTTGTTTTTTTTGCCAATCTCGAAGTCGTTCGGGTCATGCCCGGGGGTTAGCTTCAGCGCCCCGCTGCCGAATTCGCGGTCTATGTAGGTATCGGCGATGATTGGAATATCTTTTTCTGTCAGGGGCAGGCGCACAGATTTACCGACGATGCTGCTGTAACGCTTGTCGCCGGGGTGGACGGCAATTGCCTCGTCGCCCAGCATGGTCTCAGGGCGGGTGGTTACTACGATGATGCCGTCCTTGCCTGTCTCCTGGGTACCACTGGTGCTCTTGCCGTCAAATGGGTAGAAAATAGTATAGAGATTCCCCTGTATCTCGTGATGTTCAACTTCCTCATCGGATAGTGCGGTGCGGCACTGGCTGCACCAGTTAACCAGGTATTCGCCGCGGTAGAGCATGTCTTTTTTATACAGCTGGGTGAATGCCTGCTGTACCGCACTGGAGCGCTGCTCATCAAACGTAAAGGCCTCCCGGGTCCAGTCGCACGAGGCGCCGATTGCCCGTATCTGTTTGGTAATAACGGCATGGTGCTCCCGTACCACCTGCCAGGCCCGCTCCAGAAATTTCTCCCTGCCGATTTCCCTACGCGACAGTCCTTCCTCGCGCAGCTTGCGTTCAACTACATGCTGGGTGGCAATGCCGGCGTGGTCGGTCCCCGGGACCCACAGGGTGCGGTACCCGCACATGCGCTTGTAGCGGACAATAATATCCTGTAGGGCAATATTAAGCCCATGCCCCATGTGCAGGTGCCCGGTAACGTTCGGGGGCGGGATAACAACCACAAACGGCGGCCGCTGCTCGGCACCGCCCTGGTTATCAGGACCGCCGCCCTCGGGGGCGGGTTGCGGGGAGAAGTACCCCCCGGATTCCCACAGGGAATACATCTCGCCCTCAAGGGCTTTGTGATCGTAACGATCATTGAGGTTAATGGCTGCCATATTATTTTCTGTTCCGCTTTGTGTATATTAGCAAAAAAGTACTTGACTATCAACACCGAATCAGCTAGTGTGGTGAATTATATTAAAATGGGAAAACATTTAGTAATTGTCGAGTCGCCTACAAAGGCAAAAACCATGACGCGCTTCCTGCCGAAGGAGTACACGATCATTGCCAGTGTCGGTCATGTGCGCGATCTGCCGCAGAGCGCTGCGGCGATACCGAAAAAATACCGCGAAGAGGAGTGGTCGCGCCTCGGTGTGAATGTAGACAATAACTTTGAGCCCCTGTACGTGGTGGCACAAGGGAAGTCAAAAATAATTCAGGAAATAAAACGGGCCATGCAGACCGCCGAAGACATTGTCCTGGCCACTGACGAAGACCGCGAGGGCGAAAGCATTTCATGGCACCTCCTGGAGGTACTGAAGCCGAAGATACCTATCTACCGCATGGTGTTTCACGAGATTACCAAAAGCGCCATCAATGAGTCGCTAAAGAATTTCCGGCAAATTGATATGCAGCTGGTAAAGGCCCAGGAGACCCGCCGTATCCTCGACCGCCTGTTCGGGTACACGCTCTCGCCGCTCATTTGGAAAAAGATAACCTTCGGGTTGTCCGCGGGCCGGGTCCAGTCGCCGGGGCTGCGTATGCTGGTAGACCGGGAGCGCGCGCGGATGACCTTTACCTCCACCGCCTACTGGGATCTCCTGGCATCCCTGACCGGCCCCCAGGCCCCTGAGGATCCGTTTCCCGCCCGCCTGGTTGAACTGGACGGCAAGCGCCTGGTTACCAGCAAGGACTTTGATTCACAAACCGGCAAGCGGGTGAACGATAAAAATGTACTGCTGACCGGCAGTCAATGCAAGAAATTAAGCGAGCAGCTAAAGCAGGTCCCGTGGACCATTGAATCAATCGTAGAAAAAGACAACAAGGCGCACCCGTCTATCCCGTTTACCACCTCTACCCTGCAGCAGGCAGCCAACCGCAAACTCGGGTTATCTACCCGCGACACCATGCGGGTTGCCCAGCACCTGTACGAGTCCGGGAAGATTACCTACATGCGTACCGACTCCCCGCACCTGTCCAACGAGGCAACCGAGGCCGCCCGCGACAGTGTCGTGAAATTAGCCGGCAAGGAATACCTAACCGATGCACCGCGCTATTTCCGCGGCGGCAGGGGCGAGGCACACGAGGCAATCCGTCCTGCCGGTAAAGACTGGGCGCCCCCGGAGGCAAGCGGGCTATCCGGGCGCTACCTGCAGCTGTACCGCATGATTTGGCAGCGGACCATTGCCACCCAGATGAAGCCGGCAATTAAACGCGGCATGAAGGTACGTATTGCCGCCGGCAATGCACGCTTTGAGGCGACCGGACTGCGTATAATCTTCCTGGGGTATATGCGGGCATACTTTACCGACATCAGCAAGGTAGGAGCGGGCAAACCCGCACCCGCAGCCACCGCTGCAGACGGCGCCGGTGCAGCCGATAAACCCGACGCGCCAACCGCGGCCGACGCCCCAGAGCGCATCCTCCCGCCCCTCCAGGAGGGCGACACCTGCACCCCGCAAGCGATAACCCCCGAGGCCCACCATACCCGCCCGCCCTCACGGTTCAGCGAGGCAGCCTTGATACAGAGACTGGAGGCCGAGGGAATCGGCCGCCCGTCCACCTACGCAAGTATTATATCAACCCTATACGACCGCGGGTACGCACGCAAGACAAACGGCGCCCTGGTCCCGACCCTGACCGGAATAGCGGTAATCCAGCTCCTGGAGCGCCACTTCAGTAAGTACATCGACTACGGGTTCACCGCCGGCATGGAACAGGTCCTGGATGAGATCGCCCGCGGCGAGGGCGATTGGCTCAAATACCTGCAGCAATTTTACCTTTCCAACGACGGTCTAAAACAGTCGGTCGGCGCCAAGGATAGTGAAATAGACGCAGAGAGCACCCGGAAAATCAATATCCCCATGCTCAACGACCGCTACCAGGTACGCATCGGCCGATACGGCCCATATATTATCTATCGCGACCCCGACGCCCCCCCCGTCCCAGCCGCCAAAAAACCCGCTGCCGCCAAGAAGCCCTCCACCGCTGCTGGCAAAAAACCGGCTGCCGGCAAGAAAAAAGAAGACGACGGCGCAGTCCACGTCTCAATCCCCGAAGAGTGCGCGCCTGCCGATCTTAAGAGCGATTACGTCGACGAACTCATCACCACCCAGAACAAGGGCCCGTCCCCGTTGGGCACCGACCCCGCCACGGGCAAACCCGTCTACCTGCTAACCGGCCGGTACGGCCCGTATGTCCAGCTGGGCGAAGTCGAGGAGGGCAGTGACGAAAAACCCCGCCGCGCCTCAGTAACAAAAGAGCATAAGGCATCCGAACTTACCCTCGAAACCGCCCTCCAGTTACTCTCCCTCCCCCGCACCCTCGGCCAGCACCCCGAAACCGGCAAGGATGTCATTGCCAACCGCGGCCGCTTCGGCCCCTACCTTATCCACGATACGGATACCCGCTCCCTGAAGAAAGACGACAACGTCTACACCATCACCCTCGAACGGGCCCTGACCATCCTCGCACAGCCAAAACAAACCCGCCGCGGCGCCCCGCAAGTCCTCAAACAGTTGGGAAAATCGAAAAAGGGCAAGACAGTGACACTGCACAGCGGACGCTACGGCCCATACCTGAAAGTCGGAACCAAAAACATCTCCCTACCCGCGGAGCTCAGCAAACCGGAAAAGTTATCAGAATTGACTCTGGAGATGGTAGAGTCCCTACTGTAATTCCAATATATTTGATATACTACTGATATACTAGATATACCCCTGGGGGCGGTTAGCTCAGTTGGTTAGAGTGCCTGCTTCACACGCAGGAAGTCGCTGGTTCGAGTCCAGTATCGCCCAAAGTTTTACTACTGCTATCGCGCGCACCGCGCGCCGCTCTATGAGCCCTACGAGGCGTGTTCGGTGAACTTACCGCGCACCAGCAACGGCAGCTGCTTCCCACTATAGGTCAGCGCATCAACATTGAGCTCGTTACTGCCGATCATCACATCAGTATGGATCACACTCTGGTTAATACCGTGATCGCGCCGTTCCGCCGGCGACATACCAACCCCGTTTTGCAAACAGCTCGGATACGCGCCCCCAAATGCAAAGTGACACGCCGCGTTCTCGTCCAATAATATATTCTGAAAAATACGCCCGCTTTTAAATATCGGAGAGCTGCTATCCACCAGGGCAATCTCGCCAAGCTGCTCGGCCCCTTTGTCGCTCTTCAGCAGCCCTTCCAGGACATCCTGGTTCTTCTCGGCACTAAACCGCACAACCTTACCCGCTTTGAATTCCAGCTCCACGCCTTCTACCGAACGGTCAAATATCATAGCCGGCCGCGTCAACCGCACCCGTCCAGTCGTCAGACGGAAATCGGGAGTAGTGAACACCTCTTCGGTAGGCAGGTTGGGAATAAACTCAATATCCGTCGAACTCTGCGAATACCCGCCCTTCCATAGGGCTTTCGCGTGCAGCCCAACCCGCAAGTCGGTCCCCGGGGCACGGAAATGCAGCTCTTTTATGACAAGCTTATTCAACCGCGCCGCCCGCCGCGACAACCCCAAACAGTGCTCACGCCACGCCCCCGCGGGGTCATCCCGGTCGAGCCGATAGATCGGCGCCAACTCATCCCACAGCTTCCGCTCCAACCGTCCCGACGGCTTGCCCCCGAACACCTTCGCCGCCCATCCCGCGGTCGGCACCGCACACACGGTCCAGTTAAACACATCAGACATCACCGCCTGCTTGTACTCTTCCTGTGCCCCGCGGAGCGCCCGCTGCATCCGGATATTCCGTCCCCCGTCAATCCCCTGTAGGATATCGGGGTCCTCGACACTACTGATAGCCAGCCGCGCCCACTTGCCCCGCACCAGGACCCGCTGCATCGCCCGAATCGTCTCGGGCTGATAATCCAGACACTCTTCGCGCGAATTCTCCAACCGGCTCCGCCCCAGCCCCGGGCTGTGCGCCCGAACCTCCACGTACTCAATCCCGCGCCGATACGCGTGCGCCGCAATGGTGTTGATCACCGGCCAATGGCAGCTCTCACCGCTGATAAACAGCTTCTGCCCCGCCTGAATATTCAGCCCCGCCAGCACCACCTCGCAATATCTGTCTATATATTTTTGCATCGCACCATAATGGTACCATGAATGTATGCGGTGTGTCTGCATTTTTTCATGGGCGCTACCCCCGCCCGCGCGGTGCGCGGACGGGGGTCGGCGTGCTCAGGGCTCGGCCGCCGCGCCTGTTACAGTAAGGATGCTGGTACTGGTATTGCGGCGTCTGGCGCCGCCAAAGGGCGCCGCCACCCTTCACATGCCTAGCGCGGAGTATAGGTGTGCCGCGCGGTGGATGTATGCCGGTATGTTATTTGTGTCTATTTTTTCCAGACTGCGATGAGTTTTGGATTTCTTTCTTTTGCTCGTATTCTGCTTTCAGCTTGCCTTCGGCCGCCGCCAGATAACGACCCACTGCCCGCCAGGATTCGGCCATTGTGTTTCCCGTTACCGGCATGCGTTCTATGGGCATGCTTACAGGGGGGGTGTCGCCGAAAAAATTAATAGGTATATCGATTGGCATACTGAGAATATTTTTTATACTCATTATCACAAAGTATACCGGGAGCCTGTCTGGTGTCAAGCGGGTTTTTAATATGCTGGGCGCACCGACCGTTATTCGCACAACGCCAAAGATACAACAGTTCGATCGCCGATATTAGTAGAACCCCGGCAAGTTACCGTAAAATCAGCAGCACCGCTATCAGAACGCGGGGACGAATAAAGAGCAGTCTGTGTCGTCGCGTCTTGCGCTATCTTTTCCGCATACACATCATGAGTCATTAACTCTCGATCATCTCTCGTCCCAATTGAATCACTCCAAAGAATAGTTACGAGATCAAACCGGAGAACTATATTAGACCAAAAACTCACAGAAGCTTGATTCGCGTCTGCTACACATCTATACACAAATCTATCGCTAGTAATCTCAGTTGATAGGATAAGTTCGTTATTTGCACTAGCAGCGGTTCGGGTAGCAGCACAACATGCCCCGCTATTACATAACCCACTGGTACATTGGGCATTGGTAGTACATATAGTATTAGCACTGCCATCAGAGCAGAAGCCGGCACGGCATGTTAGGGCGTCGGTGCAATGGTCATCAAGTCGGCATATACTTCCGGCGGTGCCGTCCGAACATTGCCCGGCTGCACACATCAATCCACTAGAACAATCATCATCGACTAGGCACGCGTTTCCGACCGCGCCGCTCGAGCATTTCCCGGCTGCACACATCAATCCGCTAGAACAATCATCATCGACTAGGCACGCGTTTCCGACCGCGCCGCTCAAGCATTTCCCGGCTGCACACATCAATCCGCTGGAACAATCATTATCGACTAGGCAAGCGCCGCCAACATCGGCGGGCGTCCTGTTGGACCCAACATTATCGGCGGGAGCATCACATCCGGCCAAAATCATCACGGCCAGTATTCCAGCCGTTACAAAAAAACTTTTCGTTTTCATATCAAAATTACATATCTCCTCTATATCTATGATTTTTATTTTGAAATACTGATACCAAAGGGGTAATAAAGCTTCCAGCGATAGTGCTGGAGAGTTGAGAATAGATTTTTAGTAAAGTGGAGTTATTTAGCGCAGTACGGTTACTACTCTGCGGGGGGGGGGTAATCGGAGAATAAGTCACGGAAAAACAAGGACATAGAGTGCCAATATTCATCGTATCATACACCCCGGGGCGCGATTTGGCGCTTCTGCCTATCATTATGTTAGACATAATATACGTAGTATAGCATGCATGTCCATTCCTGTAAAGTATTATTGCAAAAAATAATTAAAAATTCTTTTTCTATGTAATCCCTGCTCCGCGTGGGCGGTGCATGCTTTACAGAGGCGACGGGGGGTAGCGGAAGACGGCGGCGGGTTTTGGGGTTACTGGCATGCCCTGTTAGTGCATACACCACTGACACAATCGCTGTTACTACCGCAAACATTGCCGGACGCTACACGGCATGTGTTATTACTACAAACATTAACACCAGCACATTCGTCGTCAGTCGTGCAACTGCCACCGATGCTCACGCCACATGTGCCACCGACACAAATTAGCGAGTTGATGCAATGTTCGTGATCAGCACAAGGGCTGCCGGTATTGCCATCGGACTGAGTGCATACTCGACTGCCGGGACCTCCGATGCATATCAGACTACCGGCGCAATCGCTATCAAGGAAAACACAAGCACCACCGGATGCTATGCCGCATGCGCCATTCCCGCATATCAGCATACTGTCACAATGGCTATCGATACCGCACACGCTACCGCCCATGCGGTCGCCGGCCAGACTACATACTCGACTACCAGCCGCGCCGGTGCATATCGACCCGCCGTTACAATCAAAATCAGTTAAGCAAACGCTGCCAATCTCGCCGTCACCTGCCAGCGGGTCCGGCGGTGCTCCTTGCGGACCCACCGGCCCCTGTGGGCCTGCCGGTCCCGCCGGACCGGTTGTGCCGTCCGCCCCGTCCGCGCCATCTGCACCGTTCGCGCCAGCCGGACCCGCCGGACCTACTGGTCCAGGACACCCGATTAACACCACGCTGCTAATTATTACGGCCAGCAGCACTGCCATCACACATATTAATTTTTTCATATCAAAATTACATATCTCCTCTATATCTATAATTTTTATTTTGAAACACTGATGCCAAGGGGGCAATAAAGTTTCCAGCGATAGTGCCGGAGAGTTGAGAATAGATTTTTAGTAACGTGGAGTTATTTAGCGCAGTACGGTTACTACTCTGCGGGGGGGGGTAATCGGAGAATAAGTCACGGAAAAACAAGGACATAGAGCGCCAATATTCATCGTATCATACACCCCGGGGCGCGATTTGGCGTTTCTACCTATCATTATGTTAGACATAATATACGTAGTATAGCATGCATGTCCACTCCTATCAAGTATTACCGCAAAAAATTCATAAAAATCATTTTTCTATGTAATCCCTGCTGCAGCGTGGGCGATACATGCTTTACAGAGGCGACGGGGGGTAGCGGAAGACGGCGAGGCGCACGGCGGGCGGAGCGTGAGCGGAGCCCGTAACCTGCGCACGCGCAGGTTAGTGTGCCGGTACCCGGGCGCGTAGCGCGCGGGTACGGCGGCTGCAGCGAGGGGGGCAGGGCCCCCCTCTGCAAAAACACTAGGAAACACCGGATAGCAACAAATGAATAATAATGATATAATTTCTGCGAGAGAGAGTATGGCAGAGACAGATACGGCGGGCGATAACCAGGCGGCAATAATTTTGCATAATTTTAATAACCAGGAGTTGGCGGGAATTGTCAATTTGGTGAAACGCGAGCACCGCGGCAAGGATATTGTTTTTGCCAAGAGTACGCCGACTTCGCTGGAGATGAAGCTCGGAGACCTGATTGTGGATATCTGCGAAGATCACAATTACCTCAAAGAGAATCCGCCCGCGCGGCACACGCCCTCTGGTGGGGCCAAGGCGCCTCCTGCGGGAGACCGCGGGTAATGCGCTCGCGCGTATGAGTACCGACTACCGGCCAGGCTCGCAGTCGTCCCCGTCGGCCTCTCGCGGCCCGGTTGCGCGCCCTGACCTTGCCGGGGTGCACGAATACCGCCCAGGCGCCAGTGCCGCAAGCGCGCAGGCACGAGGCGCGGTTAAGCTCTCTGCCAACGAGAACCCCTACGGGGTACCGGGGTTTTTGCGCCGTGCCGGGGCGCGGGCGGCGGGCAGGGTGAACCGCTATCCCGCACACCAGTATGCCGATATCCGGGCGCGCATGGCTGGGCATTACGGGGTTGGCGAGAATCAGGTGACCCTGGGGAACGGGTCGGATGAATTGATGCAGCTCATTACCCTGGGGTACGCGTGCCCCGACGCTCTGGCAGGGCAGGGTGGGGCGGGGGTTATCATGGAGCATACCTTCAGCATCTACCGTCATGCGCTTGTTATTGCCGGTGCCGGGGTGCGGGTTATTCCCATGCCTGGGTTATCTGTTGATGTGCGGAAAATCCCGGCGATCGTCGCTGCGGCCCCGGGGGCGCGGGTGCTGTTTCTCTGTTCGCCAAATAACCCCACCGGGGGGTATATACCTGAGACAGAGCTGCGCTGGCTGTTGGATGCCGTTCCGTCTGACGTCGTGGTTGTGGTGGATCAGGCGTATGCCGATTTTGCAGATGCCGCCGACTACCCCCTGGGGGAGAAACTACTGACGGCTTATCCGAACCTTGTCGTTTTGCGCACCCTGTCGAAGGTCTACGGGCTGGCTGCCGCGCGCATCGGGGTGGGGCTCTCTTCGGCGGATATTGCGGCGACGCTTAACCGTATCCGCATGCCGTTTAGTCTGAACGGCTTCGCGGTGGAGTTGGCGCGGGCGGCGCTTGGACACAGGGGGTACTATCAGCGCTGCTGTGCCCGGATTTGCAGCGAGCGCCGGCGCTGTTTGGACGCCGTGCAGGAAATGGGGTACGCGCCCCTGCCGACACAGGCCAATTTCTTCACCATTCCCGTTGCCCCGGATGGCGAGAGCTTTGCGGGGAAACTGCGCGAGCGCGGCATATTGGTCCGACCCCTGGGGAGCTTTGGGTTGCCGGGGTATGTGCGTATTACCATCGGTACACCTGCCCAGAACCGCCGCCTGCTGGCTGCGCTCGCGGTCTTGGCAGAGTACGCTGTTCCCGTAGAGCACGGTGCTCCCGCAGAGCACGGTGCTCCCGGCAGCAAGCGGGTAGGGGAGGAGAGTAATGGCTGAAGTAACTATCCGGCGCATCGAGTGGGAGGCACTGACCCCAGAGGGTCGTCAGGCAGTGGTTGGAGCCGACCGCACGGCAGACACAGCGGCGGCCCGGCGTGAAAAGAAAATGCTCAAGCGCATCGCCCGCATCATCAAACGGGTACGTACCGAGGGCGATGCCGCCCTGCTGGACTACGCCCGCCGTTTTGACGGTGTCGACAAGGTTCCGAAAACCCGCGATCCACAGGCGCCGTTTCTGGTCAGCAAGCGCGAAATTGCAGCCAGTGCCGCATCGCTCTCGCCGGCTGTGCGGACGGCCCTGCAGGTTGCTATCAAAAATGCCCGCAGTGTCCACCGCCCGCACCTGCTTGCCTGTCAGCGCGGCCCTGTCGGCGACGCCGTCAATGCAACCGCGGGTGTTACCGTCGAGCACCACTACACACCGGTCTCGTCCGCCGGCCTCTATGTCCCGCGCGGCAAGGGCAGCTTCCCCTCCATGATGGTTATGCTCGGCGTCCCCGCAACCCTGGCCGCGGTCCCCCGGATTACCGTTGTCACCCCGCCCGCCCCTGACGGCACCGTCGACCCCGCAACCCTGTATGCCGCAGACAAACTGGGCATCGACACCATCCATGCGGTCGGGGGCGCACAGGCCATCGCTGCCCTGGCGTACGGGACCGCCAGCATCCCGCGGGCCGACAAGCTATACGGGCCTGGGAGCACCTACGTTACCCTCGCCAAACAGCTGCTCGCCGGCGTGGTCGATGTTGGGCTCCCCGCAGGGCCCTCCGAATCCATGATTATCGCCGACGCCTCCGCCGACCCGCGCCTGACCGCCCTGGATCTCATGATAGAGGCCGAGCACGGCAGCGACTCATCCGCCTACCTGGTAACCCCCAGTGCAGCCCTCGCCGCCGCCGTCACCGCCGAACTACAGGGGCGTATACCGGGTATACCCCAGCCGCGCCGCACATACGTCACCGACGTCCTTGGCGGCAACAGGGGCGGGGTCATCATCTGCCGCGACATCCAGGAGGCCGTGGGCATTGCCAATCTCCTCGCCCCCGAGCACCTGAAAATAGACACCGCCGCCCCCGCCCGGGTGGCCCGCCAGGTACAGCACAGCGGCGAAATACTTATCGGCCCGCACGCCGCTTTCTCGGTTGCAAACTACTGCACCGGTGCCAATGCCATCCTGCCGACAAACCGCGCGCCGCGCACACACTCGGGGTTATCGGTGGAAGATTTTCTCATCCGCCGCGCGCATATTTCCATCGATAAACGCGGTATAGACAATCTCGGCAAGCACGTAGAAGCGCTGGCCGATTACGAGGGTTTCCACTGCCATGCCCAGGCAATCCGCGATAGATTCCCTCGATGACTTTTTCGCCTGGGCGCTCTCTTTCACGAACCTCGAACACCTCCAGGGGGGGAGCGGCGGTACCGGTACCCCGCCCGCGAAGCGGCGTTACACCCTGGATAGCATCCGCTACCTGGTAGGACTGCTCGGCAACCCCCAAGAGAGTTACCAGGTAGTGCACATCGCCGGCAGCAAAGGTAAGGGCTCTACCGCCCACACGGTTGCCCGGTTGCTCGCCGCCCGCGGGAACCGTGTCGGGTGCTACCTCTCGCCGCACGTCTCGCACTTCACCGAACGCTATCTCTGCTACCCCGACCCGCTCCCACGCGCCCTGATGCTCGATACCGCCCGCACCCTCCATCAGACCGTCACCACCGCTCTCTCGCACCCCGCCAGCGCCCCCGGCGCCCCGCCCGCGCAGCCAACCACCTTCGACATCCTGACCTGCTATGCCTTCTGCTGCTTCCGCTCCGCCAAGTGCGATTGGGCGGTAATTGAATGCGGGCTGGGCGGCCGGTTAGACTCCACCAACGTCGTCACCCCAGCGGTAACCGCCATCACCCCCATTGAGCTTGAACACACCGCCTACCTCGGCCGCACCCTCGCGTCAATAGCCGCCGAAAAAGCCGGCATCATAAAACCCGCCGCCCCGGTACTCCTTGCGCCCCAGTCCCGCCGTGCCCTGCGGGTCTTGCGCGCCGCCGCCGCCCGCGCCCACACCCCCGCCCACTACCTGCCCCGCTGCCTCCGTACCCGCAGGACAGAAATCACCACCCGCCGCACCGCCCCCGCCCGCCGCCTATTCCCCGCCCCCCTCCGGGTCCCGGTCAACTTCCCCACGACCTGGCAAACCGCCAACCTCGGACTGGCCGCGATGATCACCGCCCACATATACCCCGATATCAGCAGCGGCGAACTCGCTGCCGCCGCCGCCCCCGCCGCCTCTTCCCCTGGCGCCCTACCGGGCCGGTACCAGGTACTCCCCACCGCCCCCGCACCGACCGTCGCCGACGGCGCCCACACCGTACGCTCGCTCGCCCAAACCCTCCGGGCGTTCACCCGCGATTACGGGCGCCAGAGTACCGTGATATTCGGGTGCAGTTCCGACAAACGCTACCGGGCCATGCTCCGTCTGTTGCGCGGGCGCTTTACCCACTACGTGTTCACCGCCGCCCACTCGCCCCGCGCCCTCCCGCCTGCCCGTCTGTGCGCCGCCGCCCGCGCCGCCGGGATACCCGCAGCACACATAACCACCGTTCCCGCCCGCGATGCCTACCAACACGCCCGTACCCTCGCCCCGCATACCCCGCTCCTGATATGCGGATCCCTCCACCTCATCGGCGACACCCCCATCCCGCCCCCGCCCCTCCAGCAGGCAGGAGCAGGAGAAGACAGGGTCTAAAATACCGAGATTAAATTTTTATTATTTTTCGCAAATTCCAAAATTTTGTACTATAACAAATGATGTATGAGTGTGGTAAATAAAATATTGAAAACAGCAGCATCGAAATTCGGTGCCTACACCGGCCTCGTTGGTATTCTTGCCATCCTGGGCCTATTACTAACTACAATTGCCTGCGGGGCAGTGGCGCCGACGACAAGAGGCGGTGGAACCGCCCCCCCGTCGGCGGTAACCCTGGCGGCAACACCCGCGGCAAACGGCGGTGTGGTGATCACCTGGCGCGACCCCTCGTCCACTGATACCGACTTTTCACACATTCTTCTATCGTGGACCCCCGCCGACGGCACCGCCCCCGGGCCGCAGCGCATAAACAGAGGCGTGGGAACTGCTACCGTTGCCGGACTCACCGACGGCGTCGAATACACGTTCACCGCCGTCAGCTTCGATACTACGGGGAACCAATCGTCCGCCAGTACCCCCATACGTGTAACCGCAGATGCCGCCCCCCCTGGCCCTGCGGGCAATCTTGCGTTAACAGGCGGGCTTTCCCAGGTAACCCTGGAATGGACCGACCCCCCTGATAGTGATTTTTCGCATGTATTAATATCCTGGACCACGGCTTTCGCCAACCCCCCCCAATCCCTGCGGGTAGAATCTGGCGTGCAAACCGCTCTCGTCACCGGCCTAACCTCCGGGGACTATAATTTTACCGTAACCACGGTAGATACCGTCGGCAACACAATCGACAACACCGCCGCAGTAACTACCCTACAGGACACCACCCCCCCGGGTGCGGTGACCTTGGGGGCAACCGCGCAGGCAAACGGCAGCGTAGAAGTCACCTGGACCAATCCCCCCGATAGTGATTTTTCGCATATCCTCTTGTCGTGGTCCCCAGCCGACGGCCCCGCGCCCCAGCCGCTCAACATCGGCTCCGGGGCACAAACCGCTGCCGTTACCGGGTTGACCGACGGCACCCAATATATGTTCACCGCCCGCAGCGTCGATATTTCCGGAAATACATCGGACCCCAGTGCCGCGGCTGCGGCAACGGCAGACGCCGCAATGCTCCCGGTTACCAACCTCGACACAGCCCCCGGGGCCGCCCGCGTAACCGTTACGTGGACCGACCCCGCGGTCAGTGATCTTGCCCATGTAAGTATTACCTGGTCCCCGCCCAACGGGGATATAACGCAGCCCCTGGTGGTGCAGCCGGGCACCCAGACGGCACTCCTGACCGGCCTCACCGCCGGGACGCAATACACCATCACCGCAACGGCCGCCGATACCCTTGGGAATCAGGCAATTGCCGCCAGGGTGGTAACAGTTACGGCAGATGCCAGTGTCCCCCCGGTTACCAACCCCGCCGCAGCCCCCGGGCCTGACAGTGCATCGGTGACGTGGACCGATCCTGCCGTCAGCGATCTTGATCATATCAGCATTACCTGGTCCCCGCCCAACGGGGATATAGCACAGCCCCTGGTGGTGCAGCCGGGCACCCAGACGGCACTCCTGACCGGCCTCACCGCCGGGACGCAATACACCATCACCGCAACGGCCGTCGATACCCTCGGGCACACGGCAAGCGCCACGGCCACCGCAACCCCCGTGGTTGCAGCCAGCCCCGCGGTAACCGTCGTAGCGGCAACCACCATAACCGCTACCGGGTCTACAACAGTCACCTGGACCGACCCCGTGGCAACCAGCGCCGTCGATAGAATATCAATAACCGGAACCCCCGGTCCTGTGACCGCAGTAGAGGCGCCCCTCGGGGCGGGCACCGCTGTCATTACCGCCCTTACCCCGGGGGTAAACCATACTCTCACTATCTCATCCCTGAATGCCTCCGGTACCGTTCTAAGCACAAAAATGGTAACCGCCAGCTCGGCCGTCAAACGCCCCATCGCCCTGTTTCTCCTGGAAGGAGCCGCCACCCATGCCGGGGATTTCGGCTACGATGCATGCAACACCGATCTCAACAGCGGCACCGCGGCTATACCCGCGGCCATGCGTGCTGCGGGGTATACCAGGGCGGTACTCTTCGGCTCTAAAAACACCGCGCCCTCGTATCATTTTTCCAGCATTGCAACAGACAGTGCCGCCCTCGGGCTGGACGGAGCCGATGGGCGCGACGAATACAGCCGGCAAGTTGTAGTCTACGCCACAGCAGAACCCACCACCACTTTCGGCACCGCAGGCTCAACACGGAGCATCGACAGTGTCCTGAACGTTGGCGCCGGCGGAGGATGGCAGAATAACGGCTACGACGTAGTGGACGATCTCGTTACCGGAGAATTTTGGTCATTGTCTGCCAACTCAAGATCCGATACCCGCTCAACCTGCGCCGACGCCACCTCTGCCGAATCCACGGAATTCGGGTACCTGGGCAATAGCTCCGGCATTGACGGCGATACTTCTGCTATGTCTGCCGTCACTAGAACCTGCCAGAACACCCGTCCTGTTATCTGCGTTGCCCATTGACCAGGTTCTCATATATGGGGGCGCTACCCCCGCCGCCCCGCTACGCGGAGCGCCGGCGGTCGGCGTGCTCAGGGCTCGGCCGCCGCACCTGTCCCAGTAATAATGTACCCAGAAACCCCGCGGCGTCTGGCGGGGGCAAACGCCCCCGCCACCCTTCCCATGCCTAGCGCGCGGAATTTGCAGTTTTCTCTATATACAATAGATGGCTGAGTCTATTGAGGTCATAGAGGCGCCAGCGAAAAAATATTAAAACATTGACAAGAAAAGTGTTTTTATGTTATAATAGGGGAATGAGTGTTGTAACGCAATTAACCCTAGAAAAGGGCATTGCTATTATAAATAGCTTACGGAATCTAGTTATTATTGAAATGATGCTCATAACGAGGAATGCTATCAGGAGAATGCAGGACTTGTACAGAAAAGCAGAAATGTCTAAACTAGATTTTGATTTCGGCAGATTTTTTGCAGTACCTTTAAAAAGTCCGTTTCAGAAAGTTTGGAGAAAATCTTTGATTCATTACGGGACGACTGCGCTATGCCTGTCTGTAAAATAGCAAGAGTGATAGTACTTAGGAGTATATTATGATATTGTCTTTTAAATACTATAAACCCCAGTGCCTTATATCGGTGATTGCAGCGCTTACAATTGGATTGACCTTTGGATTACCTTTATTATACGAAAAATACTTAGTCTCTCTTCCAAGTTGGTTCATGCTGCCGTCAATGTTAACAATTTTACTTTCAGTGTTTTATTTTTATGACAAATACTTATGGAAATATTTTCCTTGTTTGATCAAGGTTCCAAAAATAGCTGGAAGATATAAGGGAAAATTGATCAGTGATTATGATGAAAAGACAAGAGAAATTGTAGTAGAAATTACCCAAACTGCAAGCGGAATTTTCCTGCGTCAATTTACCAAAGACATTACATCGGGTAATGTCTCACAATCTAAAAGCATTAGTTGTGATATTATTGTCTCAAAAGACACTTCTCCAGAAGTTATTTATTATTATCAAAACGATGGACATACTCTTGTAGACGGTACAGAAAAGCATTGGGGGCTTTGCAAATTAGACTATACAAAATCAAAAAAATATTTTTCTGGAACGTATTTTACAGATAGAGACAAGCCAACGGCTGGAACTCTTTCGTTTGAGTATATTTCAGAGAAAACAACAGGAGATTTTGATGGCTGATTGTCATAACTTGTTTCAAAAATTTAATGAAGTAATAACTTTAACGCCTGCTCGAAAGGATGATTTGAGGATATCGAGAAATGCGCTTCGCTTAAAAATAAAAGAATATATTAAAACAAATAAGCCAAATGAATTGCAGCCACATTTCCATGGTCAAGGTTCATTTTGTATGAATACCGCTGTTAATCCTGTCCAGTCTGAATCAGGTTACGATTTGGATGACGGAGTATATTTTATTGGGAAGGCAGAAGAACGTAAAACAGTAGTGACTTATCATACTTGGATACACGACGCTGTAAAAGCTCATACAAATGATGTAAAAGATAAGAACACTTGTGTTCGTGTCGTATATTCAGACAGTCACCATATAGACATTCCTATTTATTTCGTAGATAAAGATGCTGAATACAGCATTCCATTACTTGCTCACAAGGGAAAAGACTGGATAGAGAGTGACCCCAAAGCATTCGTAGATTGGTTTCAGAAAAAGAAATCTGAGCAAAGTGCAAGGTTGGTTAAATATTTAAAGGCTTGGGCTGATTTTAATAAAGAAGGCTATACTGTATTACCTGGGATAATACTCACAATATTATTAATTAACAATTACTCCCCAGACGATAGGGATGATGTTGCCTTTAATACATCAGTTAAAAATATTAAATATGAATTAGATACTTCGTTTTCCTGTTACAGACCTACGCCAGATGCGCAAGAAGATTTGCTGCAGAAATATGCAGAAAACAAAGGATCGATTTCACAAGGATTGCAAGCATTAATTGATGATGGAGACAGAGCCATTAATCAAAAAAATCAAAAAAGTGCCTGTGAGTATTGGCAAAGTCAATTTGGGCCAAGATTTTCCTGTAGTAACGCAAAAGATGAATTGGAAGACGCGCATAAATTTGATAATCCTGCCGTGATAAACACATCTGCTAAAAGTGCTTAGTAGTGAGTTAGAAAATATTTACCGAGCTTTATCAAGCTTAGATAATTTACAAAAAATAGAATCTGATGATGCAAATTATAAATACGTTTGGAGAGTAAATTTTTCGTTTTATTCATCAGAGAATAAAACGAATAAAAAGATTGAAATTCCGTTTGATATTTCAATTCAAAATGATTTCCCTCAATCATTTCCAAGAGTGTATTTACCTAATGATTTTTTTGAAAAATTTGGATATCTACCTCACGTTGATCGCGATATTAAAGATCGACCCTATTTATGTATACACGATATTCAAGAAGCGCAAATTGTCCCTGGAAGAGAAACTGATTTTTTTGCTGAATTAATAGGCAAAACAAAAAGCGAACTCAGAAGAGGGATTGCCAAAGAAAACTTTGAAGATTATCAAGAAGAATTTCTTGCATATTGGAATAAGAATTATCCAAATTCTAAATTATTACCATGTCCGCGTGTAGATTCTGAATCATCACCTTGTTTGGGTCTGGTGTATGGAGAAATGGCTGAAGGTTCATGGGTCGATTTGCTTTTGTTTAACCCGAAATTTACTAGGTATGATTTCCATATTTTCGACACTTCCTTGCCTGATGGGAAAATAGCAAAAGAAAACTTGTTTAATAATTTTACAAAAAATCATAGCACCTCCCTCCTTAGAGCAATTTTTTGCGGGGAATTATCTGGAGATCCTTTACGTCCTCCATTTGAAATAAAATGCAATGAATTATTATCAAAAATTAGGAGAAAGTTATTAAATTCTATTGAAGCCTATTACAAAAATAATACGGAGGGTTTAATATTACTATTTTCCAAAATAGCAAACAAGAAAAGGGACAAAGAAAAATTATACTTTGGAGTTATTTTACCTTCTTGCAGCAAGCCTAATGGCTTTCGCTCGTCTTTCAAATGGCTTTCATCAAATCGTAACACTCTTGAAAGGGTATCTCTAAAAAGCATCAGTAACAAAAAACTTGAGCTTAGAACAAGAGGAAAATTGCCAAGTAATGAGAGCGTAAAGGCATGTGTTATTGGTTGCGGGAGTGTTGGAAGTGTAGTAATTGAATTATTAATTGACGAAGGATTTACAAAGTTGCTGTTAGTTGATAATGATATATTCGATGTTGAAAATATAAAACGCCATTCTTTATCGATTGATTGCGTGGGAAATGACAAAGCCGCTTCATTAAAGAAAGTCCACACCTCAACTAATCCATTTTTAGATATTGAATCATTTAGGCGTGATGGTGTAGACTTTTTTGAAAAGAGAATTAGTTCAATTCAATTATGCTTTATAGTTGTGGGTAATGAAAATATTGAAAGAAAAATTCGAGAGGTAATTTATTCAAGAAAAATTGACACACCAGTAGTATTTTTATGGATTGAGCCGTATTGCATTGCTGGGCATTGTCTGTATATAAAAAACGCAAGCAAAGATACTGTCGAGAGATTGTTTGAGCAAGGACTATTCTCGTATAATGTTATTGATCGTGATGAATATTTGAAAAACAATGAACAGCTTTTGAAAAAGGAAAGCGGGTGTCAGACTGCTTTTGTGCCTTACTCGTATACGTTAATTAAGCAATTTATATATTCTATTTCAGATAGAATTTTTCAAATCATAGATAGTAAATCCTCAGGTGTCAAAGTCATTTCCTGGGTTGGTCAAATTACTAAAGCCAGAGAGCTTGAAATAGGTATTTCCGAAGAGTATTCCAACAAAGATAAATTTTGCCTTATCGAATGGTTGTAATGCGTGATTATAGCTTAGATTCTATTAAATTTTCAAAAAAGACAATTAATGAATTGCTTATGTCTTATAACAAACGTTGTCCAACCGAAAATGGCGGCATTCTCATCGGGCAAATCAATTCTAATCAAATATTAATTACAGATTTTACCGAGCCCAATTGTTTTGACAGGGCTGAAAGGCTCAGTTTTGTACGTAGTATTAAGGGAAAAAACAAAGTAATAAGAAAATATTTTCGATTAAGTAATAACACTAAAACCTATCTCGGGGAATGGCATACCCATCACGAAGATTACCCATGTGCTTCAAGTACTGATATTGATACTATCAAAGATCAATTTCAAAAGAACACAAGAAATGTTCCATTTGTTTTATCATTAATAATTGGATATCAAGGCTGTATGTTGATGATATATGATGGCAGGTCGTTGCGTAAAAAAATATATAAAATGACAGAATAAAATATACCTATCCATGGAAGATGATTTTGTTCAAACGCCACCGACCGAGTACCTGGAAAAACAACTCGGTCGAGAAGGCATGTATACTGCCACAACGAGGGCTTCGATAAAAATAGCTTCCTTGCTAGCGATACTCTTGTCACCACTTTTGGGGACGGCGGCAGTTTCAATTGATGCTAGCGGTTCGGTTATTTGTTATATCAAATCCCATCGTTCGAGATATTTTTTGCAGTTGTAGTGGGGCATGGCTGGTTCCTTCTTGGTCGCATAATTTTGGATGTAGTATTTTTTGTGTTCGTTGTCTGGATTTACCGGAGGTAGAGCCAATTTTTTACGTTCTTTGACGGCTATGTTATCAATTGGGTCGCCTGTTATTTCCTGTCTCGGCAGGATGTAGGCACATATTTCCGGCTTCCGTACTACTATTATCCAGTAATCTGGAACGGCTATTTTTTCTATGTCCGTACCAATGGGTAGCGGCATGCTGTTTGTTTGCGTTTTGACTTGTATTCCCACGTAACCCTTCCCATCGGGCCTATATGCCACTATGTCTATACCCTCTGCGTTTTTCCATGTCGGCATGGCGTTCCATTCCATCTCGGATAATTTACGGCACACATAAAACATGCCAATATTGCCTGTTATTTGGCTACTCATGTATGTATTTTATCTGTTGATGATTTTGTATGTCAATTGAGAATGCAGCCTCTTGCAGACGCAACCGCAGGCGTCACTGCCAGCGTTACGTATACTCTTTTTCGTACACAGAGAGCAAAAAGTTCGGAGAAAAGTTCGGAGAAAAGTTCGGTGAAAGGTTCGGAGAAAATCTTGGGATATTACAGGACAGCTCCGCTATGTCCGTTACGTCTGCCCGTGGAATGGCGAAAGAGATAGGTATTTTTTGATAAAATGGTGAGAGAAAAATTGCCGCCTTGAAATATCAGAGAAGATTGGAACGGATTGGTAGAGCAAAAGGCAGACGTTGGGGTTCGGAGAAAAGTTCGGAGAAAAGTTCGGAGAAAAGTTCGGAGAAAATTCTGGATTTATTGCGGAATAACTCCGCTGTGTCTGTTCGTGAAATAGCAAAAGAGATAGGTATTTCTGACAGGAGATAACGGACTGACGTTTTCCTGCATTGTGTTTCTCATCGCGGTTAATTGCGGTAATGACGAAACACCCGGACAACGGCCAGTAGGGTTGGGCGGTAGCGTTCTAGTTGTTGAGTCCCACGTGCTCCCGCGCGCCCATCTTATGCGAACCGATTGCCCGCTTGTGCAAAATCTGTCCCTGCGGGCGAGTTCTTTTTCTGTTTATTAATTTCCGGCTTGCAATAGCTGATAAATAACGTCTCGCAGTGCATGCTTGCATTCCAGTCCCTGCCGGCAACAAGAAACGAAACATACGATTTGCGGAGCTTGTTTTTCGCCTCTTCAGAGTGACCGCCTGCAGATATGCGCACATGCTGGACGCAACGGTTGAGAAAATCCCACGACGATGTCTGACCAATGTATATCGGCGTTAGCTCCTCGCCGTAGAGAAAGAAATACACCCCGTATATGCACCATGTACCATTTCGACACATATCGTTGGTGATATCGTTCACCGTCATTTCACCGAACGGCTTCGGCTGCCGGGCACTCTTAATTTTTCCCAGCGCTTCCTCTATGGTGCAGCCGATTATATCATCGTAACTAAGACTCATAATACCCAGATTGTAAGGCAGGGCTCTCTGGTGCGTCAAGCTGGGTTGCTGCAGCGACCGGGGGGTAGCGTCTGCTTGTCGGCACCGCTACCGCGGTGCATGCAGCATTGTATGCCCCCGTTTATGACTTGATATCTTTACAGCAGCGCCGGGGGGTAGCGTCTGTTTTTGGCGCCGTGGTGACGGCGCATCCGGCATTGTTTTATCCATTTACGACTTAATATATTTACAGAAGCGACCGGGGGTAGTGGAATAATTTTAGCCCATTTAGGGCGAGCGTTAGTGAGCCCGTTAAAAATGGGCGTTAAAAAATTATGGAGCGAGGGGGCCGGAGGCCCCCCTCTTTTACTCTCCCAAATACCAAAATAATATTCGGCTTTTCTCTTGACAAATATCCCCAGTGCTGTTATTGTAGAAATGGGAGAACCTAAAAAAATAAGGAGAAGAAAATGTTAACGATAATTATATATGCCGTAATTCTTATAGCCGGCATGACACTTGGTTGGTTATCCCGTTGGTTGTATGGAAAATTTCAGCTTACTCAGGCCGAGCAGCGCGCCGAGCGTGTTTTGCACGATATGGAGCGCGACGCAGAGGCACGGAAGAAAGAGATAATCCTCGATGCACGGAGTGATTTACTCCGGGTACGGCAGGAGCAGGAAAAAAGACTGGAGAGAAAGGCTGCAGATGTACAGCGGGCGGAAGAACAAGCCAAAGAGCGCGAGAAGATCGCGGTAAAGGCACAGCGCGAATACGAGAAAAAAGAGGCGCGGCTGGCCGAAAAAGAGGGCAAGCTGGCGGAGCGGTTTAAGGCCGCTGATGACGAGCGTGTCCGGTTGGTAGAGGAGCTGGAGAAGATTTCCGGCTATACCCGTGATGAGGCGAAGAAGACGATAATTTCTTCCATGGAGGCCGAGGCGTTGAAGGACGCGCAGGTCATTGTGAAAAAAATAGAGCAGGATGCCACCGATACGGCGCAGCGTGAGGCGCGGCGGATTGTAGTGAGTGCCATTCAGCGGATTGTCCCGGAGGTGAACTCGGATCTTATCCAGAGTACCGTCCACCTGCCGAACGAGGATATGAAAGGACGGATCATCGGGAAGGACGGGCGTAACATCCGTTCGATAGAGACGGTGAGCGGGGCGGATATTGTTATCGACGATACCCACGAAGCGGTAACGGTTTCGTGCTTTGACCCGGTGCGGCGTGAGATTGCGCGGCGCGGGCTGGAGATTTTGATCCGGGATGGCCGGATACACCCGGCGCGGATCGAAGAGACCATGGATATGGTTGCCAAAGAGATTGACGAGATGATTGTCGAGAAAGGTGAGCAGACGCTCTATGAGCTCGGTATTCACCACTTTGACCCCGAGTTGAAGGTGGCGATTGGGCGGCTCTATTTTCGGAGCAGTTATGGGCAGAATGTGCTCATGCATAGCAAAGAGGTGGCCGTGCTGGCGGGTATGATTGCCGCCGAGATCGGTGCTGACCGGGATATTGCCAAGCGGGGCGGGATCCTGCATGATGTCGGGAAGGGTATTGAGTCCACTGGGGACAGCAGCCACGTCGAGCTTGGTGTGGAGTTTGCCCAACGGATCCGCGAGAGCGACGAGGTGGTTAATGCTATTGCCGCCCACCATGGGGATGTCCCGTATTCGTGTATCGAATCGGTCATTGTCCAGGTGGCGGATAGTATTTCGGCATCACGCCCAGGGGCGCGGCGCGAGAGCACCGAGCACTACATCGAACGGCTGCGTAACCTCGAGAGTATCGCAGAAGAGTTTGACGGCGTGGAGAAGGCCTTTGCCATCCAGGCCGGGCGGGAGCTGCGGGTGCTGGTGAACCACGAGGAAATCAGCGACGAAGATGCCCGGAGTACTGCCCGGTATATTGCCAAGAACATCGAGAAGAGTATGCAATACCCGGGGCGGATAAAAATTACGCTGATCCGCGAGAATCGGATTACCGAATACGCCCGCTAGGTGTGGCTGATGTGTGCGCTCTCTCTCCCTAGAGAGAGAGGGTGTCGCGCTCGCTTTGCGCGGCGCGGGTTAGCCGAATTGTTTGCGGTTGATGGGGTTGCCAATGAATATCTGGCTATCGCTGTTCAGATAGTCTACCGATGCGCCCTCGATGAGTATCTGCACCGAGTCTACGGTGGAGAATTCGGTTACCGAATAGACAATTTGCAGTATCTGGGCGGCGCTGCCCTCCTGGCCGAAGCTGTTAAAGCGGAAGGCCTCGTTGAAGTTCAGGTAGGCGACGTTGTTGCGGACCTCGGCCGAGAGCAGCTTGCTCTCTGTGGGGATCAGGTTGAGCAGCCCGCGTTCGTTTTCTTCTGAGGTCAGCCCATCCATGAGGAGCTGCAGGGATTGGGTCATCGGTGCGGTGCTCCGGGGTGTGCTTCTGCTGACCCGGGCCGGAGAGATGGCGCCGGCGTCGTTGATGTGGATAAAGTAAATGTAGGCGGTGCGCTCGCCCTCGGCGACAGGGGGGGCGGGGGCGGTCGTGGCCTCGGGGTCTTGTGTTTCGGCGGCGGCTTCAAGTTGCTGGGCAATCTCTGTGGCCACCTCGAGTTCGCTTGTGGTGATTCCCTGCTCGGCTGCCGCCTGCTCGGCCGCCGCCTGGGCGCTGACGCGGCTGGGGTTGTCGCGCTCAAGGACCGAGTCCACCAGGGGCGTGACCAGGCGCTTCCGCAGCGTCGTACGTTCATCGTCGATAGCACTGACGCCATCAGGGGCCAGGGCACCGTCTTGCTGGGCGGCGGCGCGTGCGTCCCGTTTGACTGCGCGATCCTGGCGCCACGTCTGCACCGCCTCGCGTAATTGGGTATCGTCCAATACCTGCGTGATGTTACTGCGGTTAACGAAAAACAGTATTCCGGTAAGCCCGATGACGGCCAGCCAGAATATTATCCCGAACCCGCTCTTTTTTTTCCTGCGTTGTCCCATTGCTCTATAGGTATCGGCACAAATGGGCGTATGTTTTACAGGGTAAATGGATATTTCCCACCTCCTCCTGTGTCAGGAAATATTTCCTATACCTGTTGACACAGTAGGGCAGCTTGGGTATACTACTAGTAATGAGCAGGATAGGCGCGTCCTCTTCTGCCTCCAAAGGGCAAAAAGGCAGCGCTAAACCGAAAACAAAGACCAACAGCGACTTGACCGGCGGTCTTGGGCTGCCGCTCTCTACACTCCTGCTGGTTATACTCATTGTCCTGCTGGTTTCCAGCGTCGGGTTTATGCGCGACGGCAACGCCCCGCGTGCTCTCACTGCCATATTGGCACTCGTAATCGGCGTCGGGGGTATTTGGGCGCTATTCTATCTCCTCAACGAGATCACCCAGGGGTTCTCCGAGCGCGTAGGCAGCAAAATCCTCCCCTATATGTTTATCACACCGGCGCTGCTGTTTCTCGGGCTCTACCTGTTCTACCCCATTGTCCGCACCATCATTATCAGCTTTTACGACCGTACCTCCGAAAACTTTGTCGGCTTTGCAAATTACGCGTTCATCTTTACCGACCCGTCAATGCTCATAGTGATGCGCAACACACTGTTGTGGCTGGTAATAGCCCCGGCGTTCTCGGTTATCTTCGGTCTCCTGGTAGCGGTGATGACCGACCACCTGCAGCCGTTTTGGGAAAAATTTGTCAAATCATTAATATTTCTCCCGATGGCTATTTCGTTTGTCGGTGCAAGCGTTATCTGGCGCTTTGTCTTTTACTTTCGCCCCGAAGGTTTGGCGCAGATCGGCATCCTGAATGCCATCGTCACCTGGCTCGGCGCCGCCCCGAAGGCATGGCTGACCCAGCTCCCCTGGCAAGGTACCGCTGTCCCGTGGGTAAACAACCTGTTTCTTATTGCCATAATGGTCTGGCTGCAGACCGGCTTTGCCATGGTTATACTCTCTTCGGCGGTCAAGGGCGTTCCCCCGCAGCTCCTCGAGGCCGGGCGGGTGGACGGCGCGGGCGAGATGCGCATATTCTTCCGAATCATCATCCCCTACATCAGCGGGACCCTGCTTACCGTCACCACCACCATCCTGATCCTGGTATTGAAAATATTTGATGTCGTCTTTGTAATGACCAGCGGGCAGTACGATACCAACGTGGTCGCCTCGCGCATGTACTTCGAGGCATTTAAATTCCGCAATTACGGGCGCGGGACTGCGCTTGCCGTGCTCTTGTTTATAGCCGTGCTGCCGTTTATTTACAGAAACATACGCCACCTGCGCCAGTCGGAGAAGCACTGAGATGCCCCTGTCCCGCCTCCGCGGCTCCCACCTGACCGGCGCAATTTTTATGCGCGTATTCCTGCTGGTCATGGTTCTGTTGTGGATAATCCCACCCCTGGGACTGCTCATCAGCTCGCTGCGCAGCGAAGAGGCGGTGGCTACCACCGGGTGGTGGCGGGCAATCGCCAACCCCATCCGCGACGGCGCGTGGACATTTGCCAACTACGCCCGCGTCCTGTTCTCCGACCGCCTCGGCACCGCGTTTCTCAACAGCCTCCTGGTAACCATCCCCGCCACAGTCATTCCCATCATCACCGCGGCCTTCGCCGCCTACTCGATGGCATGGATGCGCTACCGCGGACGCCGCCTGTTCCTGGTCGGCATCCTGGTGCTGCTCGTGGTGCCCCTGCAGATGTCCCTCATCCCCATCCTGCGCATCTACACCGACCTGCGCCTGAACGGCACCTTCATAGGCATTTGGCTGGCCCACACCGGGTTCGGGCTGCCCCTGGCGATATATTTAATTTACGGATACATCCGCACCCTCCCGGGGTCAATCATAGAGTCGGCATTCATCGACGGCGCCCCGCACTACCTTATCTTTACCCGCCTGGTCTTTCCTCTTACTCTACCGGTGTTGGCATCGTTCGCCATCTTCCAATTCCTATGGGTGTGGAACGACCTCCTGGTTGCCCTGGTGTTCTTCGGCAGCGGCGGCGAACAGACCCTCCTGACCACCCGGCTCTCGGAACTAGTGGGGTCACGGGGCCAGGATTGGCACGTCCTGACCGCAGGGGCGTTTGTAACCATGGCCCTGCCGTTGACCATATTTTTTGCCCTGCAGCGCTATTTTGTCCACGGTCTATTAGCCGGAAGCGTAAAAGAGTAGCGCGTTTACATAATATTTTGGGCGCCCCGCGCCTGTGCGCGCTATGCGCCCCCAGGCCCGTCGGGCTCTGCGCGGCGCGGCCGGCACACTAGTGTGTAAACTCCCGTGAGTGCGGGTGATATTGTGCCGTCTGGCGGCGTCAAAGGACGCCGCCACCGCTCCGATCCCTGGCGCGGAACTTTGCTCCGCTGGGTAATTCTATTGAAGTGTGATATACTTACACCTAAGAGATAGGGAGAGGTAGATATGAAAATTGCAATAACCACCGCCAGCGGCAGGCTGGCCCACGCCCTTGTGCCCCAGTTTGTCCGGGCCGTAGGGGATAGGAATGTCATCGGCATCGCCCGCAACGTCGAGCGCGCCCAGGATTTAGGGATAGAGGTACGCCCGGGCGACTACGACAACCGCGCACACTTCGACACCGCCCTCCGCGACGTCGAGGTCCTGGTGCTCATACCGGGGTACTCTGAGCCGGCCGTGCGCATCGTGCAGCACAAAGCCATCATTGACGCCGCAAAGACAGCTGGCGTCCGCAAGATAGTATTTACCGGAGTAATAGGTCCGCCCGCCGGGACCACCTTCTCGGCAATAGTGAATTCCATTCTGGTAACAGAGGAGTACATTAAAAGCAGCGGGCTGGAGTGGGTACTGGGACGGAACGGCATCTACATTGAACCCGATGTGGAGTCCATGGATGAATACAAGGCCGTGGGAAAAATCGTCAACTGCGCCGCCGGGGGCCGTTGTGCGTACACCACCCGCGCCGAGCTGGCAGTAGCGTACCGGGAAATTGTCACCGACGACCAACACAACGGCAAAACCTATAACCTAACGGGGACTGCAATTACCCAGGACGAACTGGCACATTACCTGAACCGAACCTTCGGGTGCAAGTTGGGGTACCAGTCAATATCGGTAGAAGAGTACGAACGCGAACGCACCGCCGCCATCGGGAGCGCCGGACCGGTGGTATCCGGTATCTACGCCGGTATCCGGATGGGGGCTTTCGACGTACCGTCCAACTTCGCCCAGGCCGCCGGACGCCCGCATATATCCTGGAACGAGTATTTCCGGGAACTCAAAGAGACTTTGTCTTAGTTACTACTCTCTCATTGCTTTGTTGCATGCGGGTAGTACATGGTATAGCGTTAAAGCATGAATCTAGACATTAGCCCGTTTACGCCCGGGCAGCCTGCGCCGGTTGAGTTTTTTGTCGGCCGTGCCCAGGAGATTGAACAGTTGCTTGCATTGGCGCGTTCCAGTGTTATAAAAGAGAGACTGAAAGTTGGTTTTGTGAGCGGTGAGCGGGGCATTGGTAAAAGTTCTCTTGTCTCGTATGTGCGGCACATAGCCGAACGGCAGCACAATATGGCCGCCGCGCATGTGCATTTAGGAAGCGCGCAAAACTTAGATGATATGGTCCGCTGCACCCTTGATGCGGTATTACGGGATAGCATTGATAGACCATGGTACGAGAAGGTAAAAAATTTTTTTGGGAAGGCTGTAGAGGAGGTCGGGCTGTTCGGTGTTTCGGTAAAGCTTAACCTGGCGCCAAAAGAGTTGTCGGTGATAGTCAATAATTTTATCCCCGCCGTCCGGGAGCTACTGGAACAGTTACAAAAAGTAAAGAGAGATGGCTTGCTGTTGATCCTGGACGATATTAACGGATTGGCAAAATCTCCAGACTTTGTCCATTGGTTAAAGAGTATGGTAGACACCATTGCTACCGAACAAAAGCCGCTCCCGCTATGCATTATTGTAGTCGGGCTGGAGGAGCGGCGTCGGGAAATGATGGGGATACAGCCGTCGATTGGACGGATATTTGAGCTCGTCAGAATTGCACAATGGAGCATTGAGGAAACTACAGATTTTTACCGGAAAATTTTTACGCAAGCAGGGGCAAAAATTGCAGCTAATGCTTTGCGGTACATGGCTCTTTGCGTAGACGGTTTTCCCTCGGTGGCCCACGAGATAGGTGATGCAGTTTGGCGCACGGCCGATGGCCCGAGTATAACGTTGGGTAATGCCGTTGAAGGCACCGACGCGGGCGTGAGAATTATCGGAGAGAAATTGATAGAACCGCAGATCCTGGCTACTATCCGTAGCGAGAAATACAATACCATTTTGCGGAAGATTGTGGAAAATCATATAAAGATGTATACCTTTGGCCGCGCTGAATTGAAAGAGATATTAACAGATGCTGAGCAGAAGGTGTTGGGCAACTTCTTTCGTAAGATGGTCGAAATAGGCTTGTTCCAAACCGATGCAGAAACGCGCGGTCAGTATAGTGTTAGTAGTATCTTGTATATGCTTTTTTTGACACTTCATTTTGATAAAGAAAAAAAGAGCTAATTTATTTACGGCACTGCCTCTGCTGCCGCGATGAGCGGCACATGCTTCACGAAAGCGACCGGGGGTAACGTCTGTTATTGGCGCCGCCTTGCGGCGCATTACGCTTTGCTGTACTTGTTTGTGACTTAATATCTTTACAACTGCGACGGGGGGCAGCTCTGTTTGTTGGCGCCGTGGTGACGGCGCATTACGCTTTGCTGTACTTGTTTGTGACTTAATATTCTTACAGTAGCGACCGGGGGTAGCGGAAGACAGCGAAGGCGGCGGCGGGCGAGCGGCAGTGAGCCCGTACCCGCGCCCGTGAGGGCGTGGGTAGCCGCCTGGTACCTGCGCGCGTTAGCGTGCAGGTGCGCTGGCTGCAGCGAGGGGGGCGGTGCCCCCCTCTTAAAAAAATTGCCCTTGATTGATGTTGTGTGAAATGCTATACTACCAGGGTATATTATGGTGGGTGTAGTTCAATTGGTAGAGCACCAGATTGTGGTTCTGGTTGTTGCGGGTTCAAGTCCCGTCATCCACCCGCCATTCGGGATTGCGCCCGTAGCTCAGGGGATAGAGCGTCGGACTTCGAATCCGCAGGTCGCAGGTTCGATTCCTGCCGGGCGTACATGAGGGCCGTTAGCTCAATTGGTAGAGCGTCAGACTCTTAATCTGTAGGTTACAGGTTCGATTCCTGTACGGCTCACGCGAGAGTGGTGAAATTGGTAGACACGCTAGATTTAGGATCTAGTGCCGCAAGGTGTAAGGGTTCAAGTCCCTTCTCTCGCATTTGACACTCCCGCGGGGCGCGGGGTATAATAGAACAATATTTAATATTGGAGGTGTCTTATGAATAAGACTATTGGAATTATTATTGCTGCGGTTGCAGTGGTGGTAATTGTATTATTACTTGTCTTTTCCGGAGGTAACGGCGATGAAGAGTCGCAGGTGGTACGGATATTCGGCGCGTTTGTTGACGTCGATGCTGACCGCTTTGAAGAGAGCGTTGCCGAGTTTGAAGCCGAAACGGGAATTGACATAATTTATGAAGGATCTGGGGATTTTGAATCCCTGGTGGTTGTGCGTGCAGAGGGCGGGGATCCGCCGCATATTGCCGCGTTCCCGCAGCCCGGGCTGATGGCAGATTTGTCGCGGCGTGGGTTTGTGCTTGATTTGGTGAATGATTTAGAGATTGAAGAGAGTTATCTTCGCGATCAATACTCGGATGCGTGGATTAATCTATCGCAGGTCGACGGAAAAATTTCCGGCGTCTGGTACCGGGCGTCGTTGAAGAGCCTGGTGTGGTATGCCAAGCCGATCTTTGAAAAAGAAGGCTATGCTATCCCGGAGACGTGGGATGAAATGCTGGCCCTGTCTCAGCAGATGGTGGACGATGGGTATACCCCGTGGTCTATTGGAATCGAGAGTGCCGGGGCAACGGGTTGGGTGGCTACCGACTGGGTAGAGGATATTCTGCTCCGGACCGCCACACCTGCCCAGTATGATGCGTGGGTCGCGGGGGACTTGAAGTTCAACTCCCCTGAGGTGAAGCGGGCCATTGATATTCTGGGCGAGATTTGGTTCAACGACTCGTTCGTCCTCGGTGGTCGGGACTCGATTTTGACCGTTCCGTTTGGCGACGCGGCCACTCCCCTGGTGACCTCGCCCCCGCAGGCGCTGATGCACCGGCAGGCGACGTTTATCTCGGGTTTTCTCCCCGAGGATGCGCAGGCGCAAATTGGCGATGTGATTGATGTTTTCTACCTGCCGCCGATTGATGCCGAAGAAGGCAGCCCGGCCCTTGGTGCTGGGGATATCTTCAGTGCCATGCAGGATACTCCCGCGACCCGGGAAGTTATGCGCTACCTGGCCACTGGGGAATCTATCAAGAAATGGGTTGAAGCCGGGGGTGCTATTGCTGCCCACAAGGATGCCAGTTTATCGTGGTATCCGTCGGAGCTGTTCCGGAAGGCTGCGGATATTATCCAGCAGGCGACCGTGTTCCGTTTTGACGGCTCGGACCTGATGCCTGGTGTGGTTGGTGCTGGTTCGTTCTGGACCGGTATGGTTGACTATGTCAGCGGCGAAGACCTGGATACCGTGCTCGATAACATCGATAGTACGTATCCGTAGTACAAAAATATATTGTACGAGAGGGGGCGTCGCGCGAAAGCGTGGGCGCTCTCTTTTTTTATGCGCTGGCGCGTGCGAGCGGGGTTAGTTGCCGAGCAGTTGCTGGAGGCGGTTGATGAAATCGCGGCGATGGCGGTGCAGGGCGCCCTGTCGCGGTGCCCCTGGGGGCGGGGCGGCGGTGCTGCGGGCGAGGCGGTCGGATAGGTTGGTGCCGGTGAGTACGCGTCCGCACGGGTCGATAATGGTTGCCGCCGTCCCGGCCAGGCGTCCTGCCAACTGCAGGTCGCGGGTGATGATTAGATCGGTCGAACAGGTATCGGCTATGATTTCGCGGTCGCTGTCGGGGCTGTGGATGACGGTGACCCCAGGGGTGGGGGGGATGTTGGTTTGCTGGTGTACGTACAACCGGATGGGCCCGTTCGCTGTTCCGCCGCTATCCCCTCCCTGGGGTGGGGCGAGTAGGGTAGAGTAGCGGGCAATTACCTTACGGAGGGCGCTGGGGAACGAGTCGCCGTCGACCAGTATGCGGGTAATGCGGGGGGGAGTCTCTTTTGCCATACCGCGCCTTCTTTCTCTTATATACCGGGGGCGCCCAGGACTATTTCGGTGTCGGGGGGGGCGTGCCCGGCGGGCGGGGCGGTGTCTGGTGAGGCGGGGGGGAGTGCCTCAAGGGTGCATTCGCGTATTTCCGGTTTGATAAAGCAGCTCTGGCCGCGGTGCAGGGTAAGGGTTTCGCTGCCTGCCGTAACGGTACACCCGCGGCCCGCGTAGACAAAGAGTATTTTTGCGCCGCCGGGTAGGGGGGTAGTAGTGGTGCCGTTCCCGCCCCCAAGGGTGATGGCGCGCAATGAAAATTCGGCGGCCGGGGTGGGGTAGCGGCGGGTGTTGGTACCGGGGGCCTGCTCGGGGTCTACGCGCTGCACCCCCTCGCCTGTCTCGTAATTGATAATCTTCAGAAGTTCATCGACGTGGATTGCCTTCGGGGTTAACCCGCCGCGTAAAACATTATCGGAGCTGGCCATAATCTCTATCCCGGCACCGTGCAGATAGGCGTGCGGGACCCCTGGGGCGATATACAGCCCGGCACGCGGGGGCAGGCACAGGGTGCGCAGGTAGAGCGGGGAGAGAACACTTAAGTCCCCGGGGTACTCCTGCGAGAGCCGCAGTACCCACCAATATGGGAGCAGCTCCTCGGGTGTGCCGTGCGGGGGCACCGCGGGCAGAGAAGCAATTTCTGATGCCGATACCCCGACGTGCCCCGCCACCCCCGGTAGGGCTTCGGATAGCAGGCGCGCGCTTTTGGACGTATCGTTTTGCCCGATGGTAACAATAGCGCGGAATAATTTTTCCCGCGAGCTATCACACCCGAGCCCTGTCAGTACATTACGCAGCGCGCCCAGGGAGAATAACCTATCGATCTCCCCCTGCTCCCGAAACCCGCACATGGCCCAAAACGGAGTGATGGCCATCATCAGCTCCGGTTTGTGGTTTGCGTCATTGTAAATACCGTTGCCTTGCGCATACCCGGCCCGGGCCTGCTCCAGGGTTGGGTGGGCCTGGATAGAGAGCGAGCGCCGCGCCGTCAGCAACTTGAGCAGAAACGGCAGCTTCTTACCAAAGCGTGTCACGCTCGCTTCGCCCAGCCACTCGGTTGGATTTTCGGCAATGACCGCGTCCAGTGCCGCACCGGCACCCACACCGGCGCCCGCACGCCCTCGCGGGGCACGGGCGGGGGGGGCGGGGGCGAGCAGGCACGAGGGCGCGCTGCTGTGCGCCCCCATCCATACCTCGGCGTAGGGTGTTCTCTGTTTGTTATCGAACCCGCATATCTGCGGAATGATATCGTAATCTCCCCACGCATATTCCATAATCGGGCACTCCAATCGATACATACGCATAGGTATATCGTACACTTAAAAGCGTCTGCGGTAAACACTACCACCCTAGATCTACCCCAATTTCTACCCTGATGTCCTCCCAGGTTATCTGTGCAAAATCATCTACAATCACCTTCCCGGAAACTCCCCCCCAGGGCGGGTCTATTTTTGCGGCAAGCCCAGCCTCCCAAGTAGAATCGCCGGTTGCCTCATCGTACTGGTTTTTCCCTGTCAGCTCTATGGTAAACACGCCCGGCTTAACCCCAACCGCCCCCCGTGTTTTATGAGTATAGGTTTCCCACTCCTCGATGTCTAATTCATACCCGGCCTGCACGGAAACTTCCACTTGCCCTGTGTCCCAGGTAATAGACAGCTCCGGTTCAAGGGAAAAATCGTGCAGAGGCGCACTGTCAGGGCGTCCATCAAAGGCGTATTCGACCCCCACCCCCCACGCCAGGGTACTATACTCCCCAACCCCCACCGCCCCGCGCCAGCGCCCGGTGTACTCGGTAAATAGATTGCGCACATCATAATAGCCCTGCGGAAAGTTAGTATAATTACCGTACACCACCCCCAGCCCGGAAAGCGCAATCTCAATAATATCCGCGGGGTTATACCGGTACCAGAGCTCCGCCCGCAACCCTTCGCGGTTGTACTCCCCGTGCTCATCCACGTATAACAGCGTCGCCCCGCCACCCCCGACTCCCCAGTAGTGCGGTTTCTCCCCAGCGCGCAGAACCACAGTAGCCGCAAATTGCGGACTCTGCCACAACCCCCATTGCCCATACACGCCCCCGACAACCGCCAGCCCGCCGGCGGCCCGCCGGATATCTATCGTCAGGGCGTGATGAAAAATATCGATACCGGGAAACACAAAGTCGTCAACAAACCACTTGTCATCCGTCGATTCCCGGGGCGCGCTGATGTACGAATTCCACAAGCCCAACGTAATATTTTCTGTCACCGGCAACCCCGTCCCCACCTGTAGCTGCCAATTATCCCGAGGGTCCGTGCTATTGAGCGCCCCGCCATCCAGAAACGACCCGGCAACAATCAGATCAAACCCGCCCTCGTGTGAGTACATACCCCGCACCCCATACCGGTACGTACTATCAATCCCTTTTTCCAACCCAATCCCCGTCCGCTGCATCGCCGCATCCGAGCGCATACTGTATGCCAACGGTCTAAACCCCCGCCCCCCGGCAACCCCCGTGCCCCGCAACGGCCCCACCGCCACACCCACTGGGTCAATAGTCAGATCAACCCCCCCGTCAACCTCCAACCGCTCCCCCGCCGCTCCCCACCGACTCCCGCTCCCGCCGCCCCCTGTCTCCCACAACACCCCATACCGGGTAAACAGCTGATAATATTCATCTTCCACAACCAACCGCGTCTCACCCCCCTGGTTGTGAACGCGCGAATTAACCACACCCTTTTGACCCGCACCATACACTCCCCCGCTCACCCCGTTAGACCCAACCCCCATTACCAAAACAAACACCACCCCCCTCGCAACCACTCCCCCCCGCCGCAGCCCCCGCCGCCCACATCGTAACAACTCCCTCATACTGCGATAAGCCCCCCTTGGGGCTCAATACATTAACCCCACGCCCCCCTGTGGGCATAATATTACTATGCGCTACATTAAATATTACCCAAAGCGGGAATACAGGTATATTTCAGCCAATGCGGTACAAAAATATACATTGTGTGCTACACTCAAGAGTATGCTGGATCTATTGATAATCGGCGGCGGTGTCCACGGAACAGCCCTGGCCCTAACGTTAACCCAAACCCTCGGCCGGGCCCGGCAAAGCATCCAAATCCTCGACCCCCACCAGCACCTCATGGAGGTATGGGAAAATAACTGCGCCGCCTGCGGGATGCGCTACCTCCGCTCCCCGGCCGCCCACACCCTCAGCGGCGACTTTTTCTCTTTATTAAAATTCGCCCGCATCCTGGCAAAACGCGACAGCACATTCAACGTCAATGAGGATCTTTTTGGTAAATACAAACGCCCCAGCCTACGGTTATTCCAGGAGCATTCCCGCTACCTCGTATCCCAGCACCAGCTGAAACAAATCCACACCCGCGGTACGGCTACCGACATAACCATACGGGACAACTCCGTAGAGGTGGAAACCAGCGTCGGCAAAATTTTCGCCCGCCGGGTACTCCTGGCCACCGGGCACAGCTATCAACCAAAAAAAATTGACTGGTTTCAAACTGCCCGCACCCACCACCCCGGCCTGTCACTTGATTATATTTATTCCGACACCTTCTCCCGCGATGCATTACTGGCGAGCAAGCGTCCCATCATCGTCGGCGGCGGCATATCTGCCCTGCAGTGCGCATTATCGCTCCCGCAGCGCGGCAGGGTAGTTATAGCCCGCTCCTTCACCCAGGTGGCCGACTTCGACTCCGACCCCTGTTTCCTCGGTCCTGCGTGCCTGCGCGAATTCAGCAACACCAAAGACCCCCAGGAGCGCGCACGGTTTATCAGCGGCAAACGCAACCCCGGGACGGTACCCGGAGAGATTGCCTCCGCCTTCCAGCGGCAAATCGGACTCGGTAACATCGGGTACTGCATCGACGAAGTGCGCAAAATCACCCCCACCGCCTCTGGTAATCCCAAAGAGTTCACTCTCGAGATGGCCTCCGGGCGCCAATTATCCGGAGACTTCCTCGTCCTGGCAACCGGCATCGACTCCCCGCCCCTCCAGGCACCGCTCTATCGACGCCTCGTTGAGCGCTACAACCTCCCGGTGAGCACCGAAATTGCCGAGCAGCAAGTCCCCTCCCTGCCTGTTACCGACCAATCGCTGTGCTGGCACCCGCGCATCATGCTCTCGGGCACCGCCGCCCAACTGGCCTGCGGGGCAGCATCTGGAAATATTATCGGCACCCAACTGGTGCTGCGGAAAATAATACCCTATTTACTCGAGCAAGAGACCGCGCCTGCCCGAGCCCTATGGAAGCCCCTCCGCCGCCCACCAACCCCCACTGTTGCGGCCTAACCACTGCCCTCGCCACCCTGACTCTGGTCGCCCCCGCCCTCGCTCCCGCCGTTGCTCTCGTTCTCATCAAGTAATGTAAAAAATTCCTGCCCCGTAATAATTTTCCGCCCATACTCGCGCGCCTTCACTATCTTACTATTCACCGCCCCCGCACTCGCGTCGGTGTTTTCGTTCGTAACAAGATAATCGAGCGTCTTCGTCACACCTCCCGAGACACTCCCGCCCCGCTCCCGCACCAGGTCCCCTGCCTCGCCGCGCGTCATCCCACCCCCCAGAGGCCCGCTAAAGCAAAAACTAACCCCCGCCAGCCCGCCTTTGACCCCGGCCTTGAGGGTAATCCCCGATACCCGCAGTATCTCCTGCATCGCAGGATAGTGCTCGCCAACCGCCCGGGTGAACTGCTCGGCAAGAATATCACCAATCCCCCCAACTCCAGCCAGCTCCCCAGCCCCAGCCCCGGCCAGTTTCTCCAGCGAATCAAACCCAGCCGCAATCATTTTCTCAACAGTCAGCTCCCCGATGTTCTCAATATCGTTGGCGGCAATAAACTTCGCCAGCCCCAACTCCTTGATGGCGCGCAAATTCCCCAGCGCCTTCCGGGCACTCGTATCGCCTTGCCGCTCCAACCCGGCAATATCCCCCACCTCCAGGGTATAGAGCCCCGCAATCCCCCTCACCGCCCCGGTATCAAATAGCTGCGAAATCAGCACTTCGCCGAAATCCTTCACCCCCAGGACCTCCACCCACCGCCGAATACGGTGCAAAATACGCTGCGGGCACCGCGGATTCGGACAAATCACCCGCGTATCTTCGTTCACAAGCCCCCCCCCACACGACCCGCACACCGTCGGTATGTCGATGGGAGTGGTATCATCCCCACTTGCAACCAGATACTCTATTTTCGGGATAATCTCACCCCGCTTACTAATGGCAACCCGCGCCCCAATACACAGCCCCATCTCCCGAATCAGCCGCGGGTTCACCAAATTGGCCCGCTGCACCGTCGTCCCCGCTAACCGGACCTTATCCGTAACCCCAATGGGAGTATAGTTTTGCCCCGATTGACTCCAGATTACCTCGCGGAGCACAGTCTCCCGCATCTCCACCGCAAACTTCAAAGCAATTTGCCGCTTAGGCTTGACCCGCAACTGATCCGCAACGTCAACCCTATCATCCTTAACAATAATCCCGTCAATCTCGTACTCCAACCCCCCCTGTTCCCGTGCCCCCGCTAACTCGTCCCGCCACGCCAGCGCATCATCAATAGACGCACACTTCCACGGCGCCGCCCGAAACCCCTGGGATTCCAACCACCCCAACAGGGCACTATGGGTTTTAAAATAACTCTCACCGCCGCGCTCCCCCCTATCCCCGCGGTGCCGCGCATCAAAGCAAAACAGCTCAATGTACTCACACCCCGCCCCGTCCTTCCGCTTCAGCAGCCCCGCAGTGGTGTTCCGGCTATTGGCCAACTCCGGGAACCGCTCCCGATGCACCGCCCCGCGCATCACCAACTCCCCCCGCACTGCCCCGTCAAACCCCTCCCGTCCCCTCTCGTCCGCACCGACAATCTCTTTCGGCACACCCTCGCGGATACGCAGAATATTCTCGGTAACATCATCCCCGATTACCCCGTCCCCACGGGTAACCGCTACCGAATATTTTCCTTTCACGTATTGCAGCTCAATACTAACCCCATCGAGCTTATGCTGCACCACCGCACGCTCCAGCCCAACCCGCTCCGCCCAACCCCGGAGCGCCGCCGGCGTAACCGCTTTATCCTGACTGTGCATAAACATAATATGCTCAACCTTCGGACGCTCGCCCCCACTGCCCGCGTTGCCAATTTTTTCCAGCACCCCATGCCCGGGATCCCGCTCCCGCAGGGTATCCACCAGGGAATCAAAATAGGCATCACTAACCCCAGCGGGCACGCCGGCGTAATATTTTTCCTGAAAAAATACAATGCGCTCCGCCAACTCATCAACCGATAGACCTCGCGGGTCCACCGCACTGGGCACTGTCTCTCTCCCCATCTCGTCTTTGTAATAGTATATCACCGAATTCCCATTTTGTGAATATAGGGAGTGAGAGGGGGCGCGCTGCCCCCCTCGCTGCAGCCAGCGTGCCCCGCGCAACGCGGGGCACCAGTGCGCTAACCCGCGCTTGCGCGGGTTACGGGCTCACTCCCGCTCGCCCGCCGCACACTTCGCCGTCTTCCGCTACCCCCCGGCGCTTCTGTAACAGCATGCGTCCCCCCCGCGGAAACAAAGCGTAATGCGCCGTCACCACGGCGCCAACAACAGACGCTACCCCCCGCCGCTTTCGTAATAGCATGCGCCCCCCCCTGCGGAAACAAAGCGTAATGCGCCGTCACCACGGCGCCAACAACAGACGCTACCCCCCGCCGCTGTTGTAAAGCAGATATCCTGATACCGGGGAATAGCAGACAGATTGAAAAATATGGCGGCTATTCAAAAATATGGCGGCTATTCAAAAATATGGCGACTATTCAAAAAATATGGTGGCTGAGCCTGTCGAAGCCCCCAGTCTTGATACTAAACCCCGTACCAATACCGAGACTTCGACAAGCTCAGTCTGCTATCTCTCCCATCCCCCGCGGTCCAACAACCAGAGAACAGCAAATTCTCTGCGCTAGGCATGTGAAGGGTGGCGGGGGCCTTTGCCCCCGCCAGACGCCGCGGGGTTCCGTTCGGTATCTCTTTGTTTCCAGCGGCGCGGCGGCCGAGCCCTGAGCACGCCGACCCCCACAGGGGCGACGCCCCTGTGGGGGTAGCGCCCAACGAATTCAAAAAATATTAATGTATCCAGGGTATCTGCTCTTTTATCGACTATGTATTTCGAAATACAAAAATTTTGTGAGGTTAGTATTATGATGAGTAATTTGAATTCTGTATTGATCGAAGGGAATCTTACGAGAGATCCAGAACTAAAAACGTTACCCAGCGGGACTCCTACGTGTACATTTGGTATTGCGACGAATAGGTACTATAAGGTACAGGGGGAGAAAAAACAGGAGGTATCGTATTTTGATGTTGAGGTGTGGAGTAAAAATGCAGAGAACTGCAGCCAGTATCTCAAGAAAGGAAGCGGTGTCCGCGTGGTTGGGCGTCTGAAGATGGATGCCTGGACGGGCGAAGACGGGGGGCGGAAAACTAAAGTAAAAATAGTTGCCGAACACGTCGAGTTCAAACCGAGCTTCGGGGCCCGGCGCGATAAAAAAGACGCGCAGGGGGGCAGCAGCGGGAGCGGCGAGAGCGGGGGGAAATCCGCCGGCACCGGCGGGGACAAGGCGGCGGACGCCGAGTCTCCTGCTGTCAAAGAACAGGAGGAGATGGCGGTAGTATAGAGAGAGAGGAGGGAGAGGGGGGAATCGGGAGAGAGTGCGCGTCCTCTCCTGACCCCTTTTTTATTTTTGCGGTTGCTTAATCTTACCCCACGGGCTACAGTTAAGCGTGAGTGAATCCGCAACGGTAACGGCGTTAACGTTTCGTCCAAAGAGTTTTGATGAGCTTGTTGGGCAGGAATTTGTTGCGCACACGCTTGGGGAGGAGATTAAGCACGGTAAGGTCGCCAACGCCTACCTGCTTTCAGGCCCGCGGGGCGTGGGGAAGACCACCACGGCGCGCCTCCTGGCGCAATCCCTGAACCACGGGGACGATACGAGTAACCCGCAGTGGCTGGCGATACGGAACGGGACGGCCCTGGATGTTGTAGAGATAGACGGGGCGTCGCATACGTCCGTCCAGGATGTCCGGCAGATAAAAGAGGATGTCCTCTACCCCCCGCAGGGGTCGCGGTATAAGATATATATCATCGATGAGGTGCACATGCTCTCTACCAGTGCGTTTAACGCACTGCTGAAAACCATTGAGGAACCGCCCCCGTACATCGTCTTTATATTTGCCACCACGGAGCCCGAGCGGCTGCCGTTGACGGTGCGGTCGCGGTGCCAGCAGTTTCATTTCCGCCTGCTGCCGGCGAAACTTATTGTCCAGAAATTACAGGAAGTCGTTGACAGCAAGGGTATGAGCGCCGATCCGGCGGTCCTGGGGTGGATTGCGCACGAATCGGACGGCTCGATGCGCGACGCCTATACTCTGTTTGATCAGATCGCTGTCTCCGAAGAGGCGCTCCACGACCTGGATGCGTTGCGGAGAAATTTCGGGCTGGCCGAGACGGAGGTGCTGGAGCAATTACTGGTTGCGCTTTCGCAGGAAGATATCGCGCAGGCGCTGACCATTGTGGATGATTTATTTTCCCGCGGCGTCGGGATAGAGAGCGTGGTGAACGACCTGTGTACTACCTTTCGGTCGGCGTTGCTGTATACCTATGAGGTGTCGATTGATGATGACAGTACCCACCAGGGGCTGTCGGAGGCAACCAGGCAGGCCCTGGGGTCGTACACGCGGGAGGCGCTCCTTGGTATCGGGGATGAGCTCCTGGGGCTGCATAGGCAGATGCGGTTTTCCCTGAATCAGCGCTACGAGTTCGAGTTGGCCCTGGCCCGGATAGGGTATATCCGCCAGCGGGTGACCCTACAGGGGGTTGGGGGGCAAATCGCGGCCCTGCAGGAGCAGGGCGGCGGGGCTGTTGCCGCAGCACCCTCTGCTAACACACCGCCCCCGCCCCAGCCGTCCCGCGAACCGGCAGCGCCGAGCACTCCCTCGCCCGTGCGCCCTCAACCTGTTCCCGATGCACCCGCACCCGCTCCTGAATCTGCCGTACCGGACGCTCCTGAATCCGTCGCGCCTGCCGCCCCGGCAGTGCCCGCTGCACCCGCGTCCGCTCCTGCCGCATCCGCCGCACCCGCTCCCGACGCACCCGCTCCCGACGCACCCGCTCCCGACGCACCCGCTCCCGACGCACCCGCTCCTGAATCCGCTGCACCCCCCGCTCCCGCCGCACCCGTACCCGCTCCTGACGCACCCGCGCCCGCCGCGCCCGCCGCCCCAGCAGCACCTGTGGCCCCTAGCGCGCCCGCTGTTTCCGATGCGCCTGCTCCTGAATCCGCCGCCCCGGCAGCACCCCCCGTTCCCGACGCATCGCCCGCCCCAGCCGCGTTGGACGATGCCCGCATAGCAGAGGCAGTCGAAACCCTTGCTGATATTAACCCCTCGCTTTATGATATACTCAAGAATAAGAGCACATGGGAGTTATCTGGCGACGGAGACAAGGCGGCCATTACGGTTACCGTGAACTCCGGGTTTGATTACGATCTTCTTATGAAATTGAAGAAACAGATGATGGAACGGATAGGACCAATATTGACAACCGCCGACGGCGCGCGCCCAATGATACAGGTTATCGGGCCGCACTCTACGGCGAACGTTGCCGACGGCGAGAGCGCCGCCGGGGCGCAGGAAAAATTGCTGGAAATGACTAAATCAGTATTTGGAGGTACGAGAGTAAACTAATGGTTAATATTTTTGAGGCACTAAAGGGCATGAAAGACATGCAGAAACACCTCTCCTCGATTCGAGTAGAGGGACGGGCGGGAGGCGATATGGTTATTATCGCTATCGACGGCAAATTTCAGCCGAAGAAGGTTACGATATCGCCCGAGGCCCTGGAGAACAAAAATCCCGAATTTGTTGCAGACCTGGTATCATCCGCCCTGAAGGATGCGGTGAGCAAGGTGCAAAGTGAACTGCAAGCGCGTCTTGGCGGCGGGGCCGGCGGGTCGATGCTGCAAGGCATGTTTGGCGGCGGCGGATAAACCTTGAACAGCATTCAGCGCCTGACGGAGCTGCTTGCCCGCTTCCCGGGGATTGGGCCCAAGAGTGCGCAGCGGTTGGTGTATTATCTGTTAAATACAGACAACAGTTATAACCAGCTGTTAGGCAAGGAAATTGGCGTCCTGCAGGACAACATCAAGCGGTGTTCGCGGTGTAACTATTTTACCGAGGTAGATCCCTGTAATATCTGCACCGATATGCAGCGTGACCACAGTGTCCTCTGTGTGGTTGCCGCCCCCCAGGATGTCGAACAACTGGAAGCCAGCAGGGAGTATAACGGCGAATACCATGTTTTACAGGGATATATATCGCCGCTGCGCGGGCTCGGGCCGGATGAAATCGGCGGCCCGCGGTTGTACCAGCGGGTACGGGAACAGAAATATAAAGAGGTAATACTTGCCACCAATCCCACCGTGGAGGGCGAAACCACCGCCCTGTATTTGGCAAAACTACTGGATGATCTATCCGTACAGATTACCCGCCCCGCCATGGGGCTGCCGGTTGGCGGCGACCTGGGGTACACGGACAGACAAACCATTGCCCGCTCCCTGCAGGATAGACGCTCCCTGGCCCACTGACCTCTCCGATGGATGTATTTCGTTCCGCCGACCAGTCGCCCCTGCATAACCTTGCCCTCGAACACGAACTCCTGGGCGAGGCAGACCGGCACCCGTTATTGCTGTGCTGGGTATCGGGGCCCGCGGTAGTAATTGGACGCAACCAGAACCCGTGGCAGGAGGTAAATTTAGACTATATTAACAAGCATGGTATCCAGCTGGTGCGGCGTGAAAGCGGGGGCGGTGCTGTCTACCATGACACGGGAAACCTCAACTGCAGCTTTATTGCCCCGCAGGCCGGCGATGCGGTGGAGAAAAATCTGCTCCTGTTGGTACGGGCCCTGCATAGCATCGGGGTGCGGGCAAAACATAACGCACACCACGATATAACCGTAGCGGGCAGGAAGGTATCGGGGAGTGCGTTTCGTATTTCCAAAGGCCGCTCGCTCCACCATGCGACACTGTTGGTCTCTGCAAATTTACGCCATCTGCGCGGATCCCTGCGCCCGGCCCCCGAGGGCGGGTTGGCAGTGCACAACAGTACCGCGATACCGTCACGGAGATCGTCGGTAACCAATATATCCGAGCACGTGCCCGCCGCGCTCCGCTCGCGCAACCTGCTGGAGAAATTAATAGAGGCAATTGCCGCGCACGCCGCTGCCGATGACCCGCTCTCGACGGCGGCAGGGCGGCGGGGCACAGCCCCTCCTGGGGAAGAGGACGGCTGCCAGCCCATAGACCCCGTGGGGTATGCCGGCGTCGGTGCGCAGGTGCAGGCGCTCGGGGAGTGGGGATGGCGGTACGGGCGTACCCCGCCGTGTGATGTGGTTATAAAACACGATGAAAACTCCAGTATTTTGCTGAACGTACGCGAAGGCGTCATTTGCAGCGTGAAGTATAACAGCAAAATAGCAGCACGCGAAAAGATAGAAAATACCTTGCAGGGCATGCTCTGTTCGCAGAGGTATGAAAGAGAGACTATCCGCTCTGCCTTGCGGGAGATGGGGCGCGGGGCCGGCGGTAACGGCGGTGTGATGCCCGGTGCTGCAAAAGCAGAAATACGGTACGTGCGGGCAATACTACATACGCTGCTTACACATAGCGCAGTGTGATAATGCGGGATTTTTTTACGTCAATTCGCTTGCAAAAATACCGATATTAGTATAGTATATTATCGTGACAATGGATATAATTCTTATAGTGAGTCGATAGATGGCTGAAGTAACAAGTGATGATGTAGTATTCATCTCAAAAAATGTAGTGGAGTTACCGCGCGGCGGGTACCTCATTAATACATCCGAGGGACAGATTCAGTTCGGTGCTCCCCCGGAGACAATCAAAGATACCATTGTAACCGAGGCATCGGTACCGCAGATTTTTGTACTGCCCCGCCAGCTTTTCCATTGGCAAAAAGGCATCAACGTTGCTGATATGGAATTCCCCCTGTATTTCAATTTCTTTATCAAAAAACGCAAGACCCTGATAATCGGCACAGAGGCCCAGTGCCGCCGGTTAATCATCGCACTGCGCGAGGCGGTATTTGGTCCGCAAAACCTCGATCTATCGCAGGATGCAGCCGAGAACCAGCTGACCTACGTGCCGGATATCCGCGGCGAACTGGCCTACTTTCGCGGCAAACTTGAGTTGACCGATCTCTTTACCCTGAAAATATTCAGACAGCGGGAAGTCAAGCACGGTGATGTGACCATTTCAATTAATAATGATCAGAATTATGAAGTAGTTGATGGCGATAAAAAGCTGGCCACAGTACCTGGAAAAATTAATTACTCATCAAAATTCATCGTCGGCAAGCGCCTCCCGGAATCGTTTACGCCGCCGCGCTTTGCGGTAACCTGCCTTGGACCCAGCCATGGGTTTGACCCAAAGGATAACACATCGGGATTTATTATCTGGCTAAACGGCAACGGAATAATGATTGACCCGCCGGTAAATACCACAGAGTGGCTGGTAGAATCAAACGTCAACCCTAAGTTTATTGACAGTATTATCCTGACACACTGCCACGCAGACCACGATGCCGGTACCTTCCAGAAAATTCTGGAGGAATCCAGGATTACGGTCTACACCACACCCACGGTTATGAGCAGTTTCCTGCGTAAGTACTCTGCGTTCTCCGGCGAATCTATTCTGTTCCTGCGCAAGTTTTTCAACTACCAACCGCTCTACATGGGGCGCCCGTTTTTCCTGCATGGCGGGGAATTCGATATTTTTTATTCGGTGCACTCGATCCCAACCATGGGGTTCAAGCTCCGCTTCCAAGGCCAGTCGTTTGTCTACTCGTCCGACCACCAGGGCGATCCAAGCGTACAGAAAGAGCTATTGAACAAGAAGCTGATAACCAAAGAGCGGTACAAACAGCTGCAGGAATTCCCGTGGGATAGCGATGTAATCTACCACGAATCGGGCATTGCACCCCTGCATACACCCATTACCTACCTGAACTCACTCCCCGAAGAGGTACAGGTTAAAACCGTTATCTATCACATCGCCAAAAAAGATTTCCCCGCACCGGGCGAGACAAAACTGACGCACGCCACCTTCGGCATCGAAAACACCCTCTATTTCAAAACCCAGCGTATTGAATACGAAGAGGCCAGCAAGACCCTTGATGTACTCAAGCACCTGGAATTCTTTCGCCACCTGACACCCGATAGGGTCCAGGAATTCTTCTTTATCCTGGAGCACAAGCAGTTCAAGCGCGGCGATATTATCATCAAAAAGGGCACCAAGGGCGATTACTTCTACATTATCAAATACGGGAACGTCCGCGTAGACATTGCCGCACTATCCCGGAGTAAATACATGGGGGCCTTTGAGTTCTTCGGTGAGGTCGCCCTGATGGCTGACACCGTCCGTACGGCAGACATCGTCGCCGAAACCGACGTGCAGCTCTATGCTATCGAGAGAAACCGGTTCCTGAACTTCATCTCCGGTACCGAGTTCGAGAATGTCCTGAAGCGGTTGATTGAAAACCGCAGCGAAGAGACCTGGAACACCCTGGTGAACAGCCAGAGTTTTATCGGCCTGACCGACTACCAGTTGATGCTCCTTGAGTCCGTCCTCGAACCCCTGGAGCGCCACGGCAGCGGTATTCTGCTCAGAGAAAACGAAATGCTCCCCGGTATCTATATTATCAACCGCGGCAAGGTACAGGTAATGCGCCGCGGCGTGCAGTTAGATGACCTGAAACGCGGCGATGTAGTTGGCAGTGCCGACCGTATCCAGCGTAGCGAGCCGTCAGACCTCACATATATCCACCAGAGCGATATTAAATTATTCTTTGTAAACAACAGGAACCTCAGTTACTTTATCGAGAGTAACCCCGGTACTGTAATCCGTATATCTTCCCGTTACCGAAAAGTATAACCAATATAACCGCTCCCGCGCGGTGTCTCTTGCTCTTAAAACCCGAAGTCTTCGTAATGCAGCTGCTGGCGCGGCACACCCATACCCTGCAAGTCCGCCCGCAAGGTCCGCTGCATCTTCGTCGGCCCGCAGATATAAATCTCACCGGCACGCAGGATATCCGGGGCAGCGTACTCTAGCAGCTTCCCCGCCGGCTCGCGCTGGCCCGTGTTGGACGGTGCTTGCGAAACCGCAACGTGCACTTCCAGGTTCGCCAACCCCGCCTGCCACCCCGGGAGGTAGGCGTCCAGGATATGCTTCTCATCGGCGCGTGTTTTCCAGATAAAGATAATCTTCCGCTTCGATTTTTCCGCCGCCAGCCCGTCGAGCATAGCCATAAACGGCGTCACCCCAATACCGCCGCCGATAAATACCAGCGTTCTCTCCCGCGCCTGCCCCGACAGGAAGGTATGGCTGAAATGTCCATACGGGCCGTCCACCCGCACCGCATCACCAACCGCAGCCTGGGTCTGTATGCGCTTGCTCCAATCGCCGCTATCTTTAATGGTAACCGCTATATCGGACTCACCGCACTTACACAGTGTAAACGGATGCTCGTCGCCCCGCGCCGCGCCGGTTAGTACTTTAATAAAGCAGTACGTCCCAGGGTGGTCGGCGTAACTGCGCCGCGGTTGGCGCCGTATACTAGCGGGGTCGCGGTGCAGGTGCAGGGTAACCACCCGCGGGGCGAGGGTATCAATTTTCCGTATCACAAACGGCCGCCTGCCCAACCACAGGGGATATATGAACTTCCGCCACAGGTACGCCCCCATCGCTCCTGCGAACCACGCCGACATCAACCCCGTACGAAGCCAATTCTCCTGCGTGGACGCGGCAAGCAGTACATGCAGGAGCGCCAACAGCATAGCAACGGCGGTAATGTTATGTATACCCCGAAAGTGCTGGTACCCGATGCGCAGCCGACGCTGTAAAAAATTACGCACCCACCGTATCGGGGGTACGTGCCCGGGGGCACTGGTCAGCAGCACCACCGCCAGTACCGACAGGAGCACAAACAGCATCAGCGCAATCTCGCCAAGCATTACCTGTAAATCCTCGGGCTGCCCGTGCCGGAGCCGGCTGTGCGCGATTGCAAACATCAACGCAACCGTCGCCATAATCCGATGAAACGCAATGACGCGCTCGTACCCGTAGGTACGATCCAAAACCTTAAACCGCGGCCCGGTAATAAATTGATTCAGAAAGTAGCAAAAGGCAAATATGCCCGCGAAAGTGGCCAGCGACCACGAATGAAAAAAACTATACCAATTCTGATGAAAGTAGGCGGCAACAACCACCATGGGGCTGAGTATATACAGCGCAACCAAACTACGCTTTATCATATACCGCTCCCCTTGCGTCGTTACACGCCCGCACCGTACGAGCTAGAGAATCTCCTCAACTTTGTTGGCAATCTGGTTGACCAACTCGGAGACGTCGCTTTTCTTCGAAGGCGTTGTAATACTATCAACTCCTTCGGGGTAGATGGGCGACCACCCAAGGTCCCGGTAGGTCGTGACAAGCACAACCCGCTCGGTATCTTCGACTTCGGCCAGCCAACTGGTGACCCACGGGCGAACCTGCGAATTAACCCCGGCGTTAATAACAACCACCGCATCAAAATCACCTGCGTAGTAATCACCCAATTCCTTCCGGCTATCTTCAACCAGAGTAACCTCGTAATCGCTCGATGCAAAACTTGCAGCAAGCTCCTCAACCAACGCGTTCTTGAACGCACTCTTCTCAGTCGCCACCAGGACGTGCCCAACGTGCTCGGCACCGTCCTCGCCGTGTGCCCCGAGGGCCAATAGCGGTGCAGCAAATAGCACCAACATCAATAATATCTTATTCATCACCATCTCCTTTTTTATTAATTGCTTCCCGAATAATCTGTATCAAGCGGTCAATCTGCGGTTTGAATATATACCCGCCGACAACCCCGACAACCAGCCCCCAAAAAAATCTCATCATACAAGTACCTCCGATGTATTATGTCCTATAGTAGCATGTGCGGGGCGGTGTCGTCAAGTGCTTGGGAGAGGGTTTTTAGGAGGGGGGATACCCCCCTCGCTGCAGCCAGCGTGCCCCGCCTGCGCGAGCGCAGCCGCGGCACCAGTGCGCTAACCTGCTGCGCAGGTTACGGGCTCACTCCCGCTCGCCCGCCGCGCACCTCGCTGTCTTCCGCTACCCCCCGTCGCTTCTGTGAAGATATTAAGTCATCCACAAGAGATTGAAGCGTAATGCGCCGCAAAGGCGACGCCAATAAACAGACGCTACCCCCCGTCGCTTCTGTCTGCTTGTTGGCGCCGTGGTGACGGCGCATGGTTTTTTACCAACACTGGGGGGGGTTTGGCACCGCATACATCGCCGGCGGTGTACTTGCTGAAATACACCGCCATTGATTACACCCGCCATCTATCTGATAGACGCCGGCTTTACGCTGGCATTGCTACCAATTTGGTTGGTTATGGGATTACTGGCATATGCTGCTACTGCATGAGCCACTGACACAATCGAAATTGTTAAAGCAAGCACCTCCTGTCTCACGAAGGCACGTGCCAATACTACTGCAAGCTAGCGAGGTATTGCAATGGTCGTTAAGCCGGCAAATACTTCCGATCATGCCAGTGGTGCTCGTGCATATTAGATTGGAAGTCACGGTGGCACATATCAACGGGCTGGTGCATTGAATATCCCTTTGGCAAGCACCTCCGGACACAACAGTACCCGCCTGACTGCATACCTGGCTACCAGACGCTCCGGTACATATCAAACTACCAACACATGCATCGTCGGTAGTACATGTAGCCCCGGCCGCTATCCCGCACGCACCGCTCCCGCATACCAGGGCACCGTCACAGTGGTCATCGTTACCGCACACACTCCCGCCCAGGCCAGTGCCTGCCGTACTGCATACCTGACTACCGGTTGCACCGGTGCATATCAACGGGTCGGTACATTGGTCATCGTCACTGCACGCATCATCAGCCATGCCGGCAGAGCATGTACCAGACCCACAGGTCAAACTACCGGCGCAATCGTCGTTGACGCTGCAAGCAGCACCGGCTATTGCCCCGCATGCTCCGTTGCCGCAAATCAGCGGGCTGGTACAGTGGTCATTGGTGCCGCACACACTTCCAGTGGAACCGGTGCCTGCCTGGCTGCATACCTGACTACCGGATGCACCGGTGCATATCAAATCACCAGCACATGCGTCATCGGCAGTACATGTACCGCCGGCAGCTATTCCGCACGCACCGTTTCCGCACACTAGCGGGCTGGTACAATGGCTATCGATACCGCAAACACTCCCGTTCGCACCGGTGCCTGCTTGACTGCATACCTGACTACCAGACGCGCCCGTACATATCAGCGCGCCGGCGCATTGGTCATCGACACTGCATGCATTGCCCGCCGCTATGCCGCATATACTATCACTGCCGCAAATCAACGGCGCGGTGCACTCATCATTGGCATTACACATATCCCCGACATTGCCCCCAGGGCCGCCAGAGCAGGCCCCGATTTCACACATCAGGCCATCCGCGCAATGGCTATCGATACCGCACAAGGTACCGACCATGCCGTTACCGGCTTGCCTGCATAGCTTGTTATCAGATGCTCCCGCGCATATCAGACCGCTGACACATTCGTTATCCACCGTACAGGCATCACCTTCGGCTACGTTACTCCTGCCGCCTCCTCCATTGCCGCTGGTAGCGGCATCACAGCCGGCTATAACCAGGGGCAGGGCAATGATTGCACATACGGCAATTATTGCACTACATACACCAATTCGCGGTGTGCGTATTATATTATACATAATTGTATACCTCTCTTTGTATATTTAGAAAATTTTTCTTTATAGTTGACAACGAACCGGACGGCCGTGATGTATGAATAATAGTTCTGGCAGCACTGCTGAGATGAGAGAAATATATTTTTAGTGAAAAAAGCGGTGTATTTAGTACACTATTTTTACTGACTGGGGGGGGGGGGGGGGGGGGGTAAGTAGTGGTATAATAAGGACATAAAGCGATAATTTTATAGCATTATACACGCTTTCCAAACGTGATGCGGTGGCTTTACACGCTACACTACTCACAATATATATTATAGCATACATTTTCGGGGGCTGTCAAGAGTTTTTTTACAAAACACTTACTGCTCTCTTTGTATAATTACGGCAGAGTCGATACGGCGCCGTATAACCCTCCTGTGTTATTTGTGCCGATCCCCACCGTTACCCATTGGGTATTGGCATAATGGACGGCTAATAGTTCGTTGCTTGTACCGCTTGTGTCTCTTGTCCACATCGCGCCGTCCGTACTGGTGATTATGGCTCCTACCCGTGTTTCGTTGCTGTTTATATCGTATCCCACCGCTACCCATTGGCTGTCGGCATAGTGGACATCAAGCAGCGCGCCGCTGACGTCGTTTGTCTGTGCCGTCCATGTGATGCCGTCGGAACTGGTACTTATGGCTCCACTGGTATTCCCCAGGCCGTCTATGTTGTTTCCCACCGCTACCCATAGGGAGTTAGCGTAGTAGATATCCCATATTCCGCCGTTTATATTGCTTACCCGCCCTGTCCACGCGGCGCCGTCCGGGCTGGTGGTTAACTCTCCCGCGTCGCCCGCGGCTGCCCACAGGGAGTTGCCAAAGTATACAGTTCGCAGCCTATCGGTGGTATTGCTGGTCTGCGCTGCCCACGTTGTACCGGTTGCGCTGGTTGTTATGGCCCCGCTGGTGATGTCTCCCATGCTGTCTGTATTGGTTCCCACCGCAACCCATAGGGAGTTATCGTAATGGACGGCCGAGAGGGTACCGCGGGTTATATTACTGGTCCCCGCCGTCCACGTCCCCGTGCCGTTTGCGCTGGTTGTTATAACTGCGTTATCGCCAACCGCAACCCATAGGGAGTTGGCGTAGTGTACGTCAGACAACCCGCCGGTTACACTGCTTGTCTGGGCCGTCCATGCGGTGCCGTTCACACTGGTGCTTATACCTGCGTTGGCATCTACCATTACCCACAGGGAGTTGTCGTAGTGGATATCGAGTATTGTCCCCAGTGCGTTTGTTGTCCGCGGCGTCCATTCGGCGCCGTCGGGACTAGTGGCGGCACTCCCGGTTCCCGCCGCCACCCACAGGGAGTTAGCGTAGTGGATAACCCGCAGGAGGCTCCCGACAGTATTACTTGTCTGCGCCGTCCACGTAGCCCCGGTTTCATCGTCCTCAACCACCCCCGGGGGGCCTTGGGGACCTGTTGGACCCGTCGGGCCTGCTGGGCCTGCCGGACCCGCCAGGCCTGCCGGACCTGTTAAACCCACTGGACCAGCTGGTCCGACGCAGGCGGTTATTAGTACTGCGCCGCCTAGCAGCAGCGCGGTTGCTATTCTCACTATTCTATTCATGCCTGTATTGTAACCCATATGCACAAACAGCGTCAATATTTTAGAGGGGGATCGCCCCCCTCTCGTCGCCACCGGCCACGCCCAGAGAGAGTGCCCACCGGGGCACTACAGTTACTGTGCCGGCTGTCCAGGCAGTGAGTCGCCGTTTGCCCCGCACGTTACCCCGGCGGGAAACATCGAGCAGTCAAAATCAGTACCCGCACCGTCGTAGTCAGCATAGCGGAGCCGCGGTGCCTTACCTGCGGCAAAGATCCACGCGTTCAGGGTGTTGTCATCTGCGTTACTCCAGGTCGACCATGTTTCAACCCGCTTTTGAGACGTAGAAGTACACGATGCCTGAGTGGTGAACCCCGAGTAGGTTACCCCGGTAGTTGCACCCGTCATCGGTGCCGAGCAGGTTGAGTCGCTTGTATCCCATGTGCCCGCTGTCTTTGCCGCCGGGGAAGGCGCGCCGCATGCTGTCTGGGTAGTATAAGTAGTGTAGTCTATCCCGGCCGTTGCCCCTGTCATCGGTGCCGAGCAGGCCGAATCGGCTGTACTCCAGGAACCGGCGGCGACGGTAAGTGTTGTTGCGGTACATACCGTCTCAGAAGTGTATGTGGGGTTACTGCACGAGGCCGCGTTGGCGGCAGTAAGCCCGGTAGCGGAGGTTATGCCCACGGGCTTTGGTGATACTCCGCCCGTCGACTCTTCGTTGGTAACTTCACCAAATCCGTAGGATCCGGTGATGGGTACAAACAACACCATCAGAGAACCGGCACGGTCGTCGGTTCCTGCGCCGGCGTCTACATTCCCGGTGGCGTAACTGGCAGTGACAATATTCCCGCTTGTTTGTTGTAGCCCTGCCAATCCGCCGATAAAATCGTTATCGCCGTTTCCGTTGACGTTTCCAGTGGCGTAACTTGCATCGATAGAAGCACCAGCGTCGGTCCGCCCTACCAAACCACCGGCATTGTCAGCTCCCCCGTTGGCATCAATGTTTCCAGTAGTAAAGCTAGCAGTTACGGAGCCTGCTAGCACACCCACCAGACCGCCAATTCTGTCAACGTTCCTGCTACCTACAACGTCTCCGGTAGCATAGCTGGCAGTAATAGCACCATGTCCCAATGCTGCCAAACTGCCGATGTGGACGAAGCCGCCGCCTGACCCGCTATGGGCCACCAAACCACCCACAAGCCCAATATTACGGATATGCGACTCTGCACCGGCTCCCCCAAAAAAACCGATAAAACCCTGGTCACGAAGAATTGCCAGATTGCTAATTGTAAACCCATTGCCCTCAAAGATAGTATTAAAAGTATTGATACCATCACCAACCGGCTCCCACCCGCCGTCACTCACCACAAAGTAAGGCGCGGCGTCATCGTCGTCATCAAGGGATCCATCTGCTTCAACGGTGCTGCCGTCGTTGTCCAAATCAAAATCAAGGTTTTGCAGCAGCTCGTACCCGCACAGATAGACTCCGTCGGTTGCGGTGGTACAATTACTGGTTGGCGCAGTAGGGGCACCTGCGGTGCTGCCGCCATCGGTGCCGCTGGTTTTGTAACTGGTACCATCCAGGTTGTAACGCATGTTATGGAGTTCAGCTAATGTGTTAATATCAATGAGCCCATCGTTGTCATTGTCAACATCAACGCTGTCTATTACGGAATCTCGATCGGTATCTACCGCGCATACGGTACCGGGACCAGCCGTGCCGTCCAAGGCGTAGCCCGTGGTACATTCCTGACATCCAACGGTATCGGGAGCTGCTGCTGCGTCGCTAATTGGCGTACCGTTTTCACATGTATACACTGAACCGCATGCGGTACCGGGGCCTGCTGTCCCATCCAGGGTATAGCCCGTAGTACATTCCTGGCATCCGACGGTATCGGGGGTTGATATTGTTCCGGCAACTGGGGTGCCGTTCTGACATATATAGGTATAGGATGGGGGGTTGGTTTCCTCTACCGGACACCCCGCTATCAGTAGTGCCGTACCGGCACAAATAATTACTGCACACGCACGTGCGCTTATTCTTACAAGAGCATTGCTCTCATTCTTTCGTATATTTTTCATAGTGTTCTCCTTCTAAAATATATTCTGTCAGTAGCATACCATGTTGTGCGATTTGGGTGCAAGCCTTTCACACCGGGCGTGGGGGAGAGAGAGGGTAGGCACCGCCTCCTTTGGCGGTGCCAGAGAGAGAGCGAGAGCCCCGTCGAGAGATACTGCGTGCTACTGTGCCGGCTGTCCAGGCAGTGGGTCGCCGTTTGCCCCGCACGTTACCCCGGCGGGAAACATCGAGCAGTCAAAATCAGTACCCGCACCGTCATAGTCGGCGTAGCGGAGCCGCGGTGCCTTACCTGCGGCAAAGATCCACGCGTTCAGGGTGTTGTCATCCGCATTACTCCAGGTCGACCATGTTTCAACCCGCTTTTGAGACGTAGAAGTACACGATGCCTGAGTGGTGAATCCCGAGTAGGTTACCCCGGTAGTTGCACCCGTCATCGGTGCCGAGCAGGTGGAGTCGCTTGTATCCCATGTGCCCGCTGTCTTTGCCGCCGGGGAAGGCGCGCCGCATGCTGTCTGGGTGGTATAAGTAGTGTAATCTATCCCGGCCGTTGCCCCTGTCATCGGTGCCGAGCAGGCCGAATCGGCTGTACTCCAGGAACCGGCGGCAACAGTAAGTGTTGTTGCGGTACATACCGTCTCAGAAGTGTATGTGGGGTTACTGCACGAGGCCGCGTTGGCGGCAGTAAGCCCGGTAGCGGAGGTTATGCCTGCGGGCTTTGGTGACAATCCGCCCCCCGACTCTTCGTTGGTAACTTCACCGAATCCGTAGGATCCGGTGATGGGTACAAACGTCACCGTCAGGGCACCGGCACGGTCAATGGTTCCTGCGCCGGCGTCTACATTTCCAGTGGCATAGCTGGCGGTGATAGCAGCAGGGTTTGCTGCTTGTTGCAGCCCTACCAGCCCGCCGACCCGATCGTTACCCCCGTTTCCGTTGACGTTCCCGGTGGCATAACTTGCATCGATATAACCAGTAGAGCGGATCCGTCCTACTAACCCACCGGTATTGTTATCTCCTGTGCCGCCGGCAACGTTTGCAGTAGCAAAGCTAGCGGTAATGGCGCCGCTCAGATCGCCTACTAGACCGCCAACCCTGTCGGCGTCTATGCCGACAACGCTTCCGGTAGCATAGCTGGCGATAACAGCACCGAACACATTTCCTACCAGGCCGCCGACGTTGGAAGGCGTGCCTGACCCGCCGATATGAGTAATCGAAGCGTCTACTGACCCAATATTACGGACATGCGACCCTGGATTGATTCCTCCAAATAAACCGAGGTCGATCTGGTCTCTACGAATTGCCAGATTGCTAATTGTAAACCCATTGCCCTCAAAGAGGGCATCAAAAAGATTGGTATCATCACCGATCGGATCCCACCCGCCGTCACTCACCACAAAGTATGGCGCGGCGTCATCGTCGTCATCAAGGGATCCATCTGCTTCGACGGTGCTGCCGTCTCCGTCCAGATCAAAATCAAGGTTTTGCAGCAGCTCGTACCCGCACAGATAGACTCCGTCGGTTGCGGTGGTACAATTACTGGTTGGCGCAGTAGGGGCACCTGCGGTGCTGCCGCCATCGGTGCCGCTGGTTTTGTAACTGGTACCATCCAGGTTGTAACGCATGTTATGGAGTTCAGCTAATGTGTTAATATCAATGAGCCCATCGTTGTCATTGTCAACATCAACGCTGTCTATTACGGAATCTCGATCGGTATCTACCGCGCATACGGTACCGGGACCAGCCGTGCCGTCCAAGGCGTAGCCCGTGGTACATTCCTGACATCCAACGGTATCGGGAGCTGCTGCTGCGTCGCTAATTGGCGTACCGTTTTCACATGTATACACTGAACCGCATGCGGTACCGGGGCCTGCTGTCCCATCCAGGGTATAGCCCGTAGTACATTCCTGGCATCCGACGGTATCGGGGGTTGATATTGTTCCGGCAACTGGGGTGCCGTTCTGACATATATAGGTATAGGATGGGGGTGGGGGGTTGGTTGTCTCTACCGGACACCCCGCGATCAATAGTGCCGTACCGGCACAAATAATTACTGCACACGCACGTGCGCTTATTCTTACAAGAGCATTGCTCTTATTCTTTCGTATATTTTTCATACTATTCTCCTTATTTTTATTTTCAGTATACCGTATTGTACGATTTGGGTGCAAGTCTTTCACACCGAGCGTGGGGGAGAGAGGGTAGGCACCGCCTCCTTTGGCGGTGCCAGAGAGAGAGCGAGAGCCCCGTCGAGAGATACTGCGTGCTACTGTGCCGGCTGTCCAGGCAGTGGGTCGCCGTTTGCCCCGCACGTTACCCCGGCGGGAAACATCGAGCAGTCAAAATCAGTACCCGCACCGTCATAGTCAGCATAGCGGAGCCGCGGTGCCTTACCTGTAGCAAACACCCATGCATTTAGCGTGTCATCACCAGCGTCATTCCACGATATGGTTAGCCAGTTACTGGCAGTTTTGCTAGTAGTCTCACAAGCTGTCTGTGAAGAAAAGAGAGTATACGTAACGCCGGCAGTAGCGCCCATGGATGGGGGGGTGCAGTTAGGAGACGCCCATACACCTGCGGCTTTACTAGTGCTAGTACATGCTGCCTGGGTGGTGTAAATTGGACTATTGCACCCCGAAGCCTCAGTGTTGGCAAGGGTAAGCCCGGTAGCGGCAGTAACGCCTGTCGGTTTTGTCGATATACCGTCCCCGTTATTATTCGTTACAGTTCCAAATCCATAGTTGGCAATGCTATACGGACCAGGAATGTTGCCGGCGCTATAAACTCCAATTAGACTGCCGGCCATATCAGAAAAACCTATGCCACCGTCAACCGCACCAGTGGCATAACTTGCTGTGATGGCGCCGCCAAGGAGGCCGCCCACCAACCCTCCGACATTATCAAAATCTCCACCATTACCATTAACAGCACCAGTTGCATAACTTGCTGTTATGGAACCTGTGTTCATCTCTCCGACTAAACCGCCGACAAGCTCGTTTGCAAGACTCTCAGTCATACCGCCATCAACTGTGCTGGTAGAAAAACTTGCTGTTATGGAGCCTCCACGTAGATTCCCGACTAAACCACCGACAATACTCCTGCCTCCAGTACCCCCAACAATGTTGCCAGTAGTATAACTCGCTATAACAGAACCGTTGTTGAATCCCACCAGGCCGCCGGCAGCAGTATTAGATGCGGAGCGTCTATTGTTAACCAATACATCGGTAAATCCTATATTGCGAACAACCGCCGTCAAACTAGCGCTGCCAAATGGAGCAACGTTTACCAAATTACGATGAATAGCAATATTGGCAACGGTAAAGCCATTACCATCAAAAATAGCATTAAAGCTGTTGTCGACATCACCAATTGGCGTCCACCCGCCGGTGCTCGCTGTAAAGTAGGGAGCGGCGTCATCGCCGCTGTCGAGTGTGGGGCTAGCGGGGGTGCCGGTGTAGGTGCTGCCGTCGCCGTCAAGGTCAAAATCAAGGTCCTGCATTAACTCATACCCGCACAGTACTACTGTTGTCATAGCATCACCGTCGTTACAATTTGCAGGCTCGGTTGCCGATGCTCCAGTGGTATCGGCGGTAGCCGCAGCGCTGGTTTTGTAGCTGGCACCGGTTAGGTCGTAGCGCATGTTATGGAGTTGCTCTAGTGTCCATATCTCTATGAGCCCATCATCGTCGTTGTCTATATCAGTATCGCAAGCATGGCCGTCTGTCTGGTCGTTTGCATTCGGTACATTGGGACAGGTGTCGTTGACATTTGCTATATTGTCGTTATCAGTGTCTACCAGGCACTCGGTGCCTGCACCAGCCGTACCGGTTAGGGCGAAGCCGTTAACACAAGATTGGCACCCCGTAGTGTCGGCAATAGTAGTGGTACCGTCAATCGGTGTACCATTTTCGCAGGTATATTTTGACTCGCTGGTGCCGCCGCCGGGGGCGCCGCCGTTGGTGTCAACGGGACATCCCGCTAATACTGTTATCAGTGTAATTGTTGCCAACCCGGCAACGGCGGCTACACTATGCCGTGTTAAAAAATATTTTAGATTACTCATGCCTTGAGTATAGTACAAAAATATTTTTCTTGTCAATGATTTAATATTTTTTCGCTAGCGTATTGGGGGCTTCGACAGGCTCAGCCACCGGGGGGTTGGTAGACATCGGTAATGCGTGAAAACAGCAAATTCTCCGCGCTAGGCATGGGAAGGGTGGCGGGCGCGTTTGCGCCCGCCAGACGCCGCGGAGTTTCTGCCGGCATCTTTACTGCGTGAGGCGCGGCGGCCGAGCCCTGAGCACGCCGACCGCCGTGCGCGCGCAGCGTGCACGGGGGGAGCGCCCAGCACTATACCACCGCTTAACTTAACCCGCTAAATATCCGATAAAATATAGAGATGGTACGCTTTATATCCCGTGTGATTCATGTTTGCGTGGTGCTGGTTGTGGTTGGCGCGAGTGCGTATGGGCAGACGAGTACGCCGCGGCGGGTGGATGTGCTTCAGCGCGGCGGGGCGGGGGTGTCGTCGGGTGTGCAGCGTCGGGATCCTTCGGCTATTAATTTTACTCCAGAGAGTATCAGGCAAGCCATTAATGGGAATCTTGTGCGGCTCAGTTGGCTGTCGGTGAACTACGAGGCGGGGCTTGAGTATAAGGTGTACCGTCATGTTGTTCCGATTGACGGGACGACGGTTAACGGTGCGGTGCTGCTTGGGCAACAGGGTGCGGTGCGGGGCGAGAATGAGTATTTTGACAGAATTGAAGACGAGGGGTATTACTACTACGGGGTGGCGCCGGTGGCGCAAGGGCTGGGGGAGAGTCGGTTCTTTGTTGTGCGGGTGAACGCTACCGACCAGGCGATTTTTCTCGGGGCCGATGGGACCAGTGGGGTTGTGAGCGGCGGGATCGGGGGGATTGCCGTGGGGGTGCGGGATGACGCTGTGGCGATCAAGTACACCCACCCCGGGGCGGGGGCGGATGAGGCGCGGCGGCGGCGGGCAACGAGGAATGCAACTGACATTGGGTTTCTGCACCGCGATCAATACATCCTGCGCTCAACGGTGCAGATCATCGATGACGCCACTGCCCGGGGGGCTGCGCGGGTGGCGAAGGTGCCGGCGAGTGAGAGCGGGTATGTGGATATTCCCCCGCGGTTTAATACCGATTACTTTTATGCGGTTGTCCCGGCGCCGGCGGTTGAAAGTGTTGATGCGGTTTTGGAAATAGTGCCTGGGCAGAATGCTACGGTGTTTCCGGTGCAGGTGACGCCGAGTGAGAGTAGTGCGGAGGCGAGGGCGCGGGGCACCGGGGAGTATCAGGCCAGTGCGCGCGGGGATGGTTCGCGGCTGCGGTTGCCGTTGATAAACAGTGCGTACATCGGGACGGGGATATACGAAGAGGTGGAGATTGTTGACCCCGGGAGACGGGTGGTTAGTACCAGCGGGGGCCCGGGGGTTGGCGATGGGCAATATATCCGTGCCGGTGGGCTGCAGGCGACTATTTTGCCTGTTGACGAGCGTCTCAGTCCGCTTGGCGGGGGTCAGACTGCGCTGCAGCAGATACTCTATTCGTCGTTTGCAAGCGGGAATTGGAACGATGCCATTCGGCAGCTGCGCGGGTATCAGCAGGAGCGGCAGGCGGCGAGCAGCGGTGGGTCGACGACTGGGGAGCTTGATGCCCGGGTCTATTACTACCTGGGGCAATCGTATTTCTATGCTGGGCGTTACCAGGATGCCATAACTAACTTTGCGCGCGCACAGGCGGTGTACGATAGCGAGAGTGCCCCGTGGGTTGAGGCCAGTTTGCAGCGCCTTGGGAGCGGTGCGGGTAGCCAGAGCAGCAGCAACGACGGGGGCGGTGCGGGCAACGGTGCGGGCAGCGTTATCTCTCCGGCGCCGGCGGATACTATCATTGCCCCGCCGGCTGCACCGGCGAACGGCACTATTTTTTGATTTTTCCCAGTAGTTAGGAACAGGGGCGGGGGCGGGGGGTTATTTTCTGTCTAATTCGGTGCGTTTTCTTTCCCGGTCCCTGAGGGTGATGTTTGTGCGCACGTTGTAGGTTTCCAGGGATCCAAGGTAGAGGCGCCAGCGCGGCAGTAACGTGATGAGTTTGTATTTTGGAAAGATAAATACCCATAGCTCTTTGGCATCGTGGCAGCCGATCTCTACGCGCAGGCGCTTCCGCGGGACCTCGAGGGTTACTGTGTTGATGTCGGCAAGGCGGAGACGAGGCCGGGTGGTGGTGTCGTATCGGGTAATCTTGCCGTCGCTTGCCGACCTGCAGCGTATTATCAGCTTATCGAACGAGTCGACCGTCAGGGAGACGTTAATCTGACTGGCAAAGTAGGCCTTGAGCAGGGTGTGTGAGTTGTTGTGCACCTGGTAATCTACGCTTACCGTGTCTTTTTGGAAGCGGTATTTCTTTACCAGGTCGATGATGGCGTCGATGGTGCTGGTGGTGGTTTCCCAGGACGATTGCAACTCTACCGTTGCGCGCTCGAGGTTGACCTGCGGGGAGTGGTAGATTACGTCGCGCAGGTTGTTGGATGATTTCTGGTCGTGCAGGAACTGGTAGGGGCTGGTGGTGTCGGTGAGGATATGGTCGACAAAGCACGAGCGCAGATTGAGGCGGTTGAGCACGCTGGTTTTGTCTCTGTCCTCTGGGGCGTTGTCCGCACTGATTGTATCGAGTAGGGCGTTATAGGTTTGCAGGTGCGATAATTCGACCAGCGCCCCGCCCCGGCGGTGTACGGTGCCGGTCATCACTCTGCTTTGAAAGATGTATTCGTTTAGTCCATCGTAATCTATATCGGCGGTGGCAATTGTGTTGCGGATGTCCTGCAGCTCTGCCGCGATTCTTTCGGCCTCGAGGAGCAGGGTGTATGCGCGCTTTTGCTGCAGGAGGTTATCCACGGGGAGGTGCTGCGAGTTCAAGTAGGTGTACCGGTTCTGGCTTTGCAGAAGCAGGTCGTAGGCCAGGCGTTTGCGCTGTTTGTCTCCGCGCATCTGTTTAACCATGGTGTGTACCATTTGGGTCTTTGCATAGAGGCGAGATTGCTGGGAGTAGTTGTCCGCCAGGGGTTTGGTGATAGGGACTTGCGGGGTATGGAAGTACCGCCGGGCCAGGGGGAGCGATTCCTTGTGTGCGTTGTGCGGGCAGATGGTTTCCAGCCACGGTTCGGCCTGCTGGAGGAGCGTTAGCCACTTCTCGATGACCTGTTTGCCGGTGTGGATAGCGGTATCGTCAATGAGCGAGACCAGCTTCCGCCGTGAAAACATCTGTGAGCGGTGCAGCTCTTTGAGTGCCACCAGTACCTTGCGCGGCCGCTGTGTCGAGTACCACAGGTCAAACAGGCGGGTATTCAGGGGATAGACGACGAGCGGGCGGCCGTTGCACTCTGTCATCACGGGGGTGTCGTCGTTTTCGTGTTCGTGACCGAGGCGGGCGCGGCGGCGGTAGTGGGAGGGCATAAGGTTCAGGTGGCGCCGAATTGACTTGACCTCGTTCGCATGTTCGCTGTTTCTGGAAAATGTAAAGCGCCCCCCCCCGGTATCCGTTGTGCGCTTTCTCTGGACATCGTCGCTGTCGCGTAAGAAGGTATATTCGAGCCCGCAGCTGGCGAGTATTGAGGCGTATTTTTGCTCCCATACGAGGTGATTGAACCATATACCGCGCGGGCGCCACTTGAACAGCCGGCTAATCTGTGTGGAGGTGCGCTCTATTTGCTCGACGGCATCACTGTGCGACAGCAGGGGAAACAGCGGGTCGTAATACCCCCCGCTGAGAAGCTCGATGCGCTTCTCGCCCAGCAGTTCGCGGATTACCTGAATATATTCCGGGTGATGGGTGTCGATCCACGCCAACAGCTGCCCGGGGATGTACAGGACTGCCGAGAGCTGTTTGGTCTTGTAGAACGACTTAATAAACGGGGACAGTGAGTTCTGGTATAACGCCTCTATTTGCTCACGCTGCCACGAAATCGGCAACCCATAGGCTACCCCGAAGACGACGCGTATTCTATCCAGTAGGGTCCTGCGTACAGGCACTGGTTATCTCTGCTTGTTACAGCGCTTTCTCTGATTGAGGATCAAAGAGAGTGATATGCTCCGACTCGACCGCCAGTTTTACCTTCTGGCCGGGTTTATGGGCAGATCTCGGCTCCACACGGGCAATCATCTGCTGCTTGTTCACCAGCACATAGAGATGCGTCTCGGCCCCAAGGGGTTCGACAATATCGATAACCGCCTCAAAGGTCGACCCTTGTTTGCTCTGGGTAACATCAAGGATGTTCTCAGGACGCACGCCGAAGATTAACTTCTTGCCGCCGTAGCCTTTGGCTTTTTTGGCAAGATCGCCGTCAAGTTTAAGCTGAAAGCCGCCGTCGCCGCTCAGTGATACCGAGCTTCCGCTGACTGTGACATCCAAATTGAGGAAGTTCATTGGCGGGGAGCCGATAAACCCGGCAACAAAGCGGTTGTTGGGGTTGGCGTATAGGTCTAATGGACTGCCGATTTGCTGTACTTTTCCGTCGCGCATAACAACGATTTTGTCGCCCATAGTCATGGCTTCGACCTGATCGTGTGTTACGTAGATCATGGTCGCCTGCAGGCGGTTGTGCAGCGATGAAATCTCGGTACGCATCTGTACCCGCAGTTTTGCATCAAGGTTCGACAGCGGCTCGTCAAAGAGAAAAACCTTTGGCTTACGGACTATTGCCCGCCCTACCGCTACACGCTGACGCTGTCCACCGGAGAGCTGCTTTGGTTTACGGTGAAGAAGGTTGCCCAGCTCAAGAATCTTTGCAGCCTCTTGTACCCGTGACTCAATTTCTTCTTTCTTGAATTTACGAATTTTTAGTCCGAACGCCATGTTGTCATAGACAGACATGTGCGGGTACAGGGCGTAATTCTGAAATACCATAGCAATATCACGGTCTTTCGGCGGGATATCGTTCACCACCTTACCATCAATGGTCAATTCACCGGAGGTAATATCCTCCAAACCCGCAATCATGCGCAGACATGTTGTCTTGCCGCATCCCGAGGGACCAACTAAAACAACAAACTCACGATCGGATATAGAAACGTCAATTGCATCAACCGCAGTAACATCACCGTCGTATACTTTCGTCAACTTACTTAATTCTAAATTCGCCATGAGAGAATTATGACATATCTGCAGAAGTCATGCAAGCGTTTTTACAAAAAATTTTTAAAATTTTTTTGGCTGGTTTTTGGGGGTTATTTGCTGGAATTCTGACTACTGGGCAGGCTGCCCGGAGACCGGTGTCTCCCCGGTGGTTTGATCGGAATTTTGATCACCACCAGGGGGCGCGTCGGCGCTGCCGTCGGCAGTGCTATCGCCAGGTATTTCCTGGCCGGATTCGCTAGTATCATCGACGGCAACCGGGCCGAGGCTGACGACCAGATCGATGCGGGTAAACGGTCCGATTGCGCTTTTGGGATCCGGGGCTTGGGCAATAATTATCCCCGGGGGCGCTTCGTCGAGTACGTAACTGACGGCATCAATTTGCAGGGTGGTATCCAGGTCGGAATCAAAATTTGCCACAAACGCCTCCACGTCGGCAACCGTTTTGCCGACGAAATTATCAATCCGCACCCCCGCTGGACCGCGGCTGATAACCAGGTTGACCCGCTTGCCAATGCGCACATTACTGCCGGCCGACGGCGATTGTTTCAGCACCGTTCCCTTGCTGTCTGACTGTTTGTCAAAATCGAGACGAATATGCGGGAGCAATTCGCGCTCCTGCAGCTCAATGACGGCCTCGGCCAGCTCTGTGCCGACGACATCCGGGACAAAGGTTTCCGGCTGCCGGCGCAGGGTGAACAGGATAGTGAATAGCGCAACAAATGTAGTTGCCGCCAGCGCAATAATTACCGGTGTCAGGGGCGACCCCCCGCCGCCTCCGCCCCCAATGGGGTTGAAGCGCATAATCAGTTCTCGCAACCGCAGGCGCGGCAGGCGTATATTTGTAAATCTCATACTATCGTTTCTCTGTCTATTCTAGTAGTGTACCAATAACCCGGGGGTAGCCGTTCAGGAACTCCTTCCAATCCAGCGCGCGTCTACCAGCCATCTGCACTCTCTGTATTGCAAGTACCCCATCCCCTGTTTGTACCAGTAATCCATACTCTTTGTCTACCCCCCCTGCTTCACCTGGGCGGCAGGGGCGGTCGGGGGCGGCGGTGCTGGTGTTCTCGCTTTGCTCCGGCAGCGGCACCGCGCGCAAAATAGCCATACGGGTACCGGCAAAGGTAGTGTACGCCCCCGGCCACCCGCTCATCGCCCTGACCAGCCGCGCAATATGCCCGGCGGGCATATTCCAGTTAACCCGCCCGTCGTGTTTGGTAATTTTCCGGCAATAGACGGCATCGGCGCCGCGCTGTTTGCGCCCGGGACCCGCCCGTCCCGCAAGGATGCCGGCGGTAACCTGCACCAGCGGCTCCACCGCCGCCGCGGATAACCGCTCCCCAAGGGTCTGGCGGTCAACAAACCCGCCGTCCCTGCCCGCACCCACGCCCGCGTCACCAGCAGGCGGCGCAACCGCTACCTCGACCTGCGCGTAGATGTCCCCGCAATCGATATCTTTGCTGATCCCCTGTATGGTAACCCCCGTCCGGGTATCGCCGGCCAATAACGCCGCCGCTATCGGGCTTGCACCGCGGAAGCGCGGCAGCAGCGAGGGATGTACGTTAATTGACCCCAGGGCGAACAGGCGTAAAAAGCTCTCTGGGAAGTACTTCCCGTAGGCAAAGCATACCAGCAACCGGTACATCGCACTGCCGTCTTTCGGGCACACCGCGTCCCGGGCCTGGGCATCAAGGTTTTCCGGCGAAAACACCGGTATGTCGTATTCGCGGGCAATACGCGCCAATTCGGATGGCTCGCCGCCGTCTTTTGTCTTGCCGCGGCGCTGCTGTCGGTAGAGTGCGTGCGGGGTAATAAGCAGCCCGCCCACGGCCCCCCCGCGTTCATAGAGGGCGCGGAACGCCGGCACGGCAATGGGATCGCTAGCCGCAAACAGTACAGACATCTACCGATCTCTGGGGGAACGGGGGCGGGCGGACGGCGCGGGTGTTCCCTGCTGTTCGTGGTAGTGACGCTGCAACCGCCGCCGCGAGTGCCGCGCCATCCGATCCCAAAACAGAATACCGTCCAGGTGATCAATTTCGTGCAAAATCACCCGCGCCTGCATTCCGGCGGCCTCCAGGGTGATGTGCGCGCCGTGCTGATCGTACGCACTAACCCGCAGGCTCTCTGGACGCTTGATATCGCCAAACGCCCCCGGGAGGCTCAGGCATCCCTCTTCGGCAACGATGCTGTTGTTTGACACCCACTCGACAGTCGGGTTAATTATCACCCGCGCGACATCCTCCGGGGCCTGCATGACAAACACCCGCAGGGCCCGTCCAACCTGCGGGCCGGCCAACCCAATGCCTCGGGCCTGGTACATTGCCTCCAGCATCGCCGCCGTCAAATCGCGAATCTCCCCATTGATATCCGCAACTGCTTCGGCGACACCGTGCAGACACTCATCGGGCTCGGTGTGAATACGCACATCCATATCTTTATAGATTATATCGCAAGCGGGCATGCGTCAAGGCGGGTTTTATATGGGGGGGGCGCTGCCCCCCTCGCTGCAGCCAGCGCACCCACCTGCGCGAGCGCAGGCGGGTACCAGTGCGCTACCCACGCCCTGCGTGGGCACGGGCTCACTGCCGCTCGCCCGCCGCGCACTTCGCTGTCTTCCGCTACCCCCCGTCGCTTCTGTGAAGATATTAAGTCACAGGTAGTGCATCAATTCCGAAGGCGCTGTTTGCATACACGACAGCAATACCACGCCAACCCAATATCAATGTATGGTGCACCGCCCACGCGGTGCCAAAAACCAGCGCTACCCCCCGGCGCTTTTGTAAAGCATGCGTCTCCCACGCGGCAACAGGGATTGGGAGACAGTAGACCGAATGCGAAAGACCGTAGACTGAATGCGAAAGACCGTAGACTGAATGCGAAAGACCGTAGACTGAGCTTGTCGAAGTCTCGGTTGTTATATCAGCACTGGAGTTTCGGCACTGCTGCTATTCGGGCGGTTATGGGATTACTGGCATACAAAACTACTGCATACCCCACTGGCACAATCGCTATTATTACCGCAACCGGTGCCGGCCGTCCCATCGGTGCATAGACCGTTTAGACAAGCAAAATCGCAATGGCTACTAAAACCGCAAACACTACCCGCACTACCATCACCGACGGCCGCGCATACATCACTGCCGGACACTCTGGCACATGTCAAACCAGTATCACAATCGGCAATGGCGGCGCACGCACTACCCGCACGGCCATTGCTTGCCGCGCATACATCACTGCCGGACACAAACGAACATATCAAATTAGTATCACAATCGGCACGGTCGGCGCACGCACTACCCGCACTGCCATCGCTTGCCGCGCATACCGTACTGCCAAGCATACTGGACACACCGGACACAACGGCACATACCAAACCGGCGGCACAATCACCGCTAACATCGCAAGCACCGCCGGCGGCTACCTTGCCGCATGCGCCGGCATTACATACTAGCGGACTGGTACAATGGCCATCGATACCGCACACACTGCCGGCACTGCCATCACCGGCGGCACTGCATACTCGGCTACCGGTTGCACCGGTGCATATCAAATCAGTATCACAATCACCATCGGCAACACAAGCGCCGCCGGCGGCTACCTTGCCGCATACCCCATTACCGCACACTAGCGGACTGCTACAATGGCTATCGATACCGCATACACTATCGGCACTGCCATCATCGGCGGCACTGCATACCTTGCTACCGGTTGCACCGGTGCATATCAAATCAGTATCACAATCACCATCAGCAACACAAGCACCGCCGGCGGGTATTTTGCTTGCGCTGCTGCTGCCAGTATCACAACCGGCCAAAATCATCACAACCGCCAGCACTCCGGCCGTTGCTATTACGCCGCGTAGGCGTTTTCTACTCGCTAAAGAGCGACAATCTCTCTCTGCGAGTGTATTAAACAATTGTATATTCATATTTCTCTCTCCTTATTTTCATTTTAACACAACAAAACGGATACACCAATGCCGAATGCGCCCCGCCGGCTTGATGCCGGCACTGCTGCTATTCGGCCGGTTATGGGATTACTGGCATACAAAACTGCTACACATCCCACTGACACAATCGCTATTATTACCGCAAGCAGTGCCGGCCGTCCCATCGGTGCATAGATTGCGGATACAACCATAATCGCACTGGCTACTGCTACTACAAGGGCTACCGGCACTGCCATCGGTTGCCGTGCATACCTGACTACCGGACACATTGACACATATCAAATTAGTATCACAATGACTACTTCTACTGCAAACACTACCCGCACTGCCATCACCGGCGGCCGTGCATACATCATTGCGGGACACACGCACACATATCAAATTAGTATCACAATCGTTAACATCGAAACACGCACTGCCCGCACTGCCATCACCGGCGACCGTGCATACAAAACGATCGGACACAGCGGCACATATCAAACCAGTAGCACACTGGCCGACAGCGCAAGCACCGCCGGCGACTATCTTGCCGCATGCGCCGGCATTACATACTAGCGGACTGCTACAATGGCTATGGGTACCGCATACACTATCGGCCATACCATCACCGGCGGCACTGCATACCTGGCTACCGGTTGCACCGGTGCATATCAAATCAGTATCACAATCACCATCAGCAACACAAGCACCGCCGGCGGCTACCTTGCCGCATACTCCGCTACCGCACACTAGCGGACTGCTACAATGGCTATCGATACCGCATACACTATCGGCCATACCATCACCGGCGGCACTGCATACTCGGCTACCGGCTGCACCGGTGCATATCAAATCAGTATCACAATCACCATCAGCAACACAAGCACCGCCGGCAGGTGTTTTGCTGACGCTGCCATTACCCCCGCTACTGCTGCTGCCAGTATCACAACCGGCCAAAATCATCACAACCGCCAGCACTCCGGCCGTTGCTATTACGCCGCGTAGGCGTTTCCTACTCGCTAAAGAGCGATAATCTCTCTCTCTCTCTCTCTCTCTCTCTCTCTCTCTCTGCGAGTGTATTAAACAATTGTATATTCATATTTCTCTCTCCTTATTTTTATGTTAACACAACGATATGGGAGCGTCAAGTGAATTAGTAGAGAAATGTGCCTTTTGACGCCGTGGTTGCAGCAACACCCTCCCTCTCCGGCGTTTTGTTTGTCTTGTTCTCTTTACGGTGCAGTTGTCATGGTGCCGCCCGCTGCTACCCATAGCCCGTTGGCGTAATGGATATCCAGGAGTCCAGCGCTCACGTTACTTGTCTGTGCCGTCCATGCGGCACCGGTTACGCTGGTGGTTATGTCCCCCGCTCCCCCTCCAACCGCTACCCATAGGGCATTGGCATAGTGGATGTCAAATAACCCGCCGGTTACATTGCTTTCCTGCGGTGCCCATGTGCTGCCGTCTGCGCTGGTGGTTATGTCCCCGTCTTCCCCGACCGCTACCCATAGGTTATTGGCGTAGTATACGGCTTCCAGTTTACCGCTCACATTGCTTGTCTGCACCGCCCATGCGGTACCGTCTGTGCTGGTTGTTATGGCGCCGCTGGATACTGTATTTCCCATGTCGGTTACGCTGGCTTGACCAACCGCTACCCATGAATTATTGGCATAGTGGACGTCGTCCAGTGAGGTATTTACATTGCTTGTCTGCGCCGTCCATGCGGTGCCGTTTGCACTGGTTGTTATGACTCCGTTCTCCCCAACCGCTACCCATAGGGTATTGGCATAGTGGACGGCAAGCAGGGAGTCGCTCACGTTGCTTGTCTGCGCTGTCCATGCGGTGCCGTTTGCACTGGTGATTATGCCGCCGTCTGCTCCCACCGCTACCCATAGATTGTTGGCATAGTGGACATCGGATAGGTTGCCGGTTACATTGCTGGTTTGTTCCATCCATTCGGTGCCGTCTGCACTGGTGATTACGTCTCCGCCGTCACCAACCGTTACCCATAGGTTATTGGCATAATGGACGTCGCGCAGGTGACCGCTTGCATTGCTCATCTGCTGCTTCCATTCGGTGCCGTTTGCACTGGTGGTGATGCCTCCTGTGTTTATTGTGGTCCCCGTGTTGGTGACTCCCACCGCTACCCATAGGTTATTGGCATAATGGACGGCAGTTAGCCCGCCGGTCACACCGCTTACCCGTGCCGTCCATGTGGTGCCGGTTGGATCCTCGCTTGGTTGCTCGTCTGGGCAACCGATTAGTAGTATGCTGCTAATTATTATGGCCAGTAGCAAAGCCGCCGTTTTTATAAGGTATTTACTCATATATACATTATACCACGGGAAAGGAATTTTGTCAAATTTTAGCAAATTTTGCCTGATATTTGACGCTTTCGTTTGTAGCCGGCTACCCAAGAAACTGATAGATACTAACCAGCACCGCGAGTAACGCAACCCCGAATGCACCAAACCACCGCAAACTAGCAAAGTTCTTGTCGGTTCTGTCCATATGGCGCGTGAAATCCTGACGCAGGTGCTTTATCTCTTCTTCAACCCGAATCATGCGTTCCACGATCCGCATATCTCTGGAAAACCCTGTCCCACTGTCTGCAGCGTAGCTGGCGGTGTTTGCGTGCATTTGCTGTGTTATCAGGGGAACCAGTTCGGTAACCAGCGCTTTTTTGTCTGCTTTCGTTAACGCTTGAGCCATAGTAAAAGTATAATTATTTTCGGAGATATGTCAAGCGTACCCATCTTGTCAATAATTGAAGGTGGGTGCAATACTTTGCGCTAGGCATGTGAAGGGTGGCGGGCGCGTTTGCGCCCGCCAGACGCCGCGGAGTTCCTGTAGCATCTTTACTGCGTGAGGTGCGGCGGCCGAGCCCTGAGCACGCCGACCGCCGGCGCGCCTGGGGCGCGGCGGGGGTAGCGCGCCCAACCCCTGGGTTAGAGTATGCGGAGCGGGTCGATGTCGCATTCGGTGAATACACCCGCGGGGGGGGCGAGGGCGAGGGCGTGGGCAGCGGGGGCGCGGGCGGTGGTGATGTCGGGGGCGAGGATGATGATTTGCCAGCGGTATTTGTCGGAGATTTTGGCGATGCTGCACGGCTGCGGGTCGTAGATGCTGAGCTCTGGCGAGGATTGTGCGGCGGAGGCGGCGGCGCGCTGGTGGAGGGTGTGGGCGAAGTTTTTGACTTTGGTGTCGCTGGTGCCGCGGATGACGATGCGGATCATGCGGCGGTACGGGGGGAAGGCGAGGTCGCGGCGGATGGTGAGCTCGCGGTTGTAGAACTCCTCGAGGGCGGCGGCTGCTGCGGTGGTGACGGCGGCGTTTTTGCCCCGGTAGGTTTGGATGATGACCTGGCCGCCGTCGGGGTGACGGGAGGCGCGGCCGGCGACCTGGGTGAGGAGGATGAATGTCTGCTCCTCGGCGCGGAAGTCGGGGAGGGTGAGGGAGGCGTCGGCGAGGATGATGCCGACCAGCCGGAGGTGGCGGAAGTTGAGCCCTTTGGCGATCATCTGGGTGCCGACGAGGATATCGATTTTTTGTTCGGAGACGTCGCGGAGCAAGGTCTCGAGGGTCCCGGGGCGGGCCATGGTGTCGGTGTCGACGCGGGCGATGCGGGCATCGGGGAATAGGCGGCGGGTCTCTTGTTCGACCAGCTCGGTCCCGAAGCCGACGAAGCCGATGTCGATTGACTTGCACTCAGGGCACTGGGTCTGTTTGGGTTGGCGTTCGCCGCAGTAGTGGCAGAGCATGCTGGCTTTCTGTTTGTGGTATATCAGGGCGATGGCGCAGCGGGTGCAGCGTTGGGTGTACCCGCAGGCGCGGCAGATGAGTGCGTGTCCGAAGCCGCGGCGGTTATGCAGGAGTAAAACTTGCTGGTTTTCCCCCAGGGTGTCGTGGATGGCTTGCTGGAGTTTGTCCCCGATGATGCCGGGTTGGCCTTGCAGGGGGGCGATGGTGATGCGCGGGGGCTGGCCGATTGCCCGCTGGGCCAGGGTGAGGTGGTGCATCCGGGAGGTTTTGATGGCGTGCCACGCCTCCAGGGAGGGGGTGGCGCTGGCCATGAGGATGCTGGCGGAGTGGGCGGCGGCGCGGCGGAAGGCGACGTGGCGGGCGTGGTATCGGGGCGTGGTGTGTGACTTGTATGCGCCCTCTTGCTCCTCGTCGATGATGATCAGGCGGATGTCGGGGAGGGGGGCGAAGATGGCGCTGCGGGCGCCGATGACCAGCCGGGCCTGGCGGGTGGTGATCTGCCGCAGGGCGGCGGTGCGCTGTTTGTGGGTGAGGCGTGAGTGGAGGAGGGCGTGGGGGGTTGTGGGGAAGCGGTGCTTGATGAGTTCGGCGGTTTGGATTGCCAGGGATATTTCCGGGACGAGGAGGATGACGCCGCCGGTGTCGCTGGCGTTGAGTGTCTGGTGGGCGATGTGGAGCAGCAGCTCGCCCTTGCCGGAGCCGGTGACGCCGTGCAGGTAGGTGTGCGGGGGACGCGGGGCGGCGGGTGCGGTGGTGGGCGGCGGCGCGGCGGGGTGGGAGGTGATTTTTTGGTATTGTTTGAGTACTTGCTGTTGGGCGGGGGTGAAGGTAATGGTTGGGGGCGGTGGGGGCGGTGCGGTGGCGACGGGGAGGGCATCGGAGAGCGGGGTAGGGGGGTCTGTTTCCTGCGGGCGTTTGCCCAGGGCGACGGGGAGCATTGCGGATAGGGCCTCGCCGAGTGAGCAGAGGTAGAATTCGCGCATCCAGTGGGCGAGGGCGAGGAGGTCGGGGGTAATCCACGCACTGTCGTCGATGACGCGGGTGATGTCTTTGACGTCGTATTTGCTGGCCGCCTGTTGGGTGGTGTGGGCGACGATAAATCCGCGCAGCTTGCGGTTGCGGAATGGGGCCTCTACCCGTTTGCCGACGGCGTAATCGTTTTCCCCATCGGGGGCGTGGTAGGTAAAAGGCCGGTCGACGGGGAGGTTGAAGGCAACGTGCAGGTAGGGCATAGGCGGTGGGCGGCGTTAGGAGGGGTTTAGGAATTGCTGCAGTTTCTGCAGATCTTCCCATACCGGTTGGCGCCAGCGCGAGTTGCGCAGGACGGCACTGGGGTGGTAGGTAACAAAGAGCGGAACGCCGAGAAATTGGTGCTGTTTGGTGCGGAGGGCCCCGAGGGTGGCCTCCTGGTTGAGGAGGTGCTGGGCGGATATTCTGCCGACTGCGAGGATGGCGCGCGGGCGGATGATGGCAATTTGTTTGAGCAGGTAGGGTTTGCAGGCGGCGGCCTCGTCGGTTTGCGGGTCGCGGTTACCGGGGGGGCGGCACTTGATGATGTTTGCAATGAATACGTTGGTCTTGCGGGATAGGTTGATTGCCGCAAGCCATTTATCGAGGTACTTCCCTGCCCGGCCGACAAACGGCTCGCCCTGTTGGTCCTCGCTGGCACCCGGGGCCTCGCCGATAACCATGACTTGCGGGTTCAGGACCCCGACCCCGGGGACGGCGTGGGTGCGGGTTGCGGATAACCCGCAGGCGGTGCACGAGCGGACCTCGGCGGCCACTGCCTCAAGGTCGCGGGCGAGACTGGCTTGGTCTTGCGGTGTCGCTGGTGGGCGGGCGGCGGGCGCGGGGGGCGGTGGCGGCGGCGTCGGAGCGCTGTGCGTCGGAGCACTGTGGGTTGGTGCGGGTGCCGCAGGCGCGGGAGATGCCGGTTTTCCTGCGAGAGGCGCCAGGGCAGGGGGCGGGGGCGGGGGCGAAGAGGCAGGAGGCGCGGGGGGTTCGGATTTGCTAGTGCCTGCCGAAGAAGCAGAGAGCGATTGATTCCGGGGTGCCGGCGTTTGTGCACCGGCTGCCGCAGAATTGTTGCTGCTGCGGTACCACCTGCCGTGCGCGATATCGTCCAGCGCGCCGGTAATTGAGGTAACTGCGTCGTTTTCTGCCGGCGGAGTATTACTCATGCCATGAGTGTAGCACAAACGGCATATATCGGGTAGCGCTCCCGGGCACGCCCGGCGGGGCCTATGATAATCCCAGCTGTTTATCGTAATGTATCCACGCGAGATACAGGGCGTGGGCGGGCGCGGTGTTCCCGACAGACTCCCGCTCCTTGCTTTCGAGCAGGCGGGAGATATCGGCGGGCGAATACTTGCGGGTATCGATCACAGTCCCGACAATCGACCGGATCATTTTGCGGCAGAAGCCGGTGGCGGTAATGGTGATGGTGTACCCGTCGGCGGTAGAGTAGGCGGCGGCGGTGGTAATGGTACGGAGCACCGGAGGCGCGGCGGCGCGGACGGGCGGGGGAAGTTGGCAGAACGCACAGAAGTCATGGGTGCCGACGAGGGCGGACAGGGAGCGGTTGACGCTCCGGAGATCCAAGGGCGCGGGTATGTGCAGGCGGTAATTCCGCAGATGCGCCAGGACAGGTCCGGGGTAGAGGCGGTAGTGATAGGTACGGAGGCGGGCATGGTAGCGGGCGTGAAAATCTCCCGGAACCTCGGCGCTGGCGGTTATGTTTACGTCATCTGGCAGCAGGGGGTTGAGTGCATAGCAGAACCGGTCTGCGGGGATGCCGGTGTTGGGGGTAATAAAGTTGGCATATTGCCCGATGGCATGGACGCCGGCGTCGGTGCGGCTGGCGCCGGTCAGTTTTATCGGCGCACCGCCGTGGAACTCCTGCAGTGCGTCGGTCAGGACGCCGGCAACAGTACGGGGCGGGGGCGGCGGCGGGTGTGCCGTGTCAGGGCGAGGCGCCGCGGAAACCCCTGCGGGATCGGATCCAGCATCGGACCCGGCAGCAGATGACCCCGCAGGCGCCGAATTTTCCTCACCCCCCGGTTGCTGCTGCCAGCCGTAAAAAGCACTGCCGTCGTAGGAGATGCGTAACCCGATATTTCGCATAGATAGGAGTTAGAGAGAAACCGCGGAGACCCCCGCCTCGCCCCCCCTGTGAGAGCCTCTTTCGGCTGTTACCCCCTCCCCATCGGGTTGGCGATCTCTATATCGTCCGTCGTGCGATGCGATTTGCAGCTCTGCAGCTCCTTGTTAACCAGAGCAAAGACACGCTGCGAATGCTCTAACAATACCGACGGCTTAAGTTTGCTGATTTTACCAAGCCCGAATATACGCGACAGACGCATTTTTGATACCTCCAGGTTTTTGGCGCGCACCTTAATAATGTCCCGCGGCCCCCAGTTAAGTTCCAACACACTGGCTATATAGAGTATGCCGTCGAAACCATAATTTTTATCGGTATCCGGACCAAGGTTCAGATCATCAGGAATCGCCGCCTGCTCCCGCTCTTCTAAGTCAAGGGCACGCTTGTACAGAAAGCGCGCCTTGCGGTAGAAAACGCGCATCAGCACATCCCAATTATTTCCCGGTTGCTGGCGGTGCAAGTCGCCCAGCAGCCACGCGGCCCGGAGCGAACAGAGTGCCTGCCGAAACGCAGGGCAGCTCTCTGGGGGCATCCCGTCGTAGCATTGCATGGCGTAGTAATACGATGCAATCCCCCCCAGGAGCGTGCGTTCCTTAGAGAAGTCAATCCCCGGGGCAATCGATTCCATTGATTCGCGCCGCTGATTTTGCCGGCGATGAATGGTCTCCAGGAGCCCGGGTTTGAACGTGCGTAAAAAATCGGTCTTGAAGGCCGCATACGAGCAGCGCGGACAGACGGTTATCGAATAAATTGCCGGCGTAACTACAACGCCGTCAATAGGCGCGTAAGTATGACGGAGCTCCGGAGTGAGCTTGTCGACAGACAGACGCCCCCGCCCGGTGTGTAACTCCTCGCGCCGAAAGCCCTGTTCGCACACAGGACAGGAAAGTTTTTCGGATGCATAATAACTTAATTTCATTCACTCCCCCCCTGTCCAGTAGACTGGTGTTGCTCTATTATTACATACGCCGTAGCGTATTCGTCGGTGTAGCTGATTGATACATGGTTCCGCCACCCCGTCCCGCCCATGCGCTCCGAGAGATCATTGAACAGCACAACCTGCGGGGCACCAACCGAACTGCGGCTGACGGCAATATCCCGCAGCTCCATATCAAGCATCCCAGACCCCAACGCCTTCCCGAAAGCCTCCTTAACCGCGTACCGTCCGGCTATGGCACGCTGCTGGGCATACGCCCCGCCCCCGCGCCGACCCCCCCCAGCCTCGCCTTCGCGCCCCGTCCCGCTCCCGGGTAGCGAGTAAATATACTCGCGGTCAACACCATGGAAAAACCGCTCCAGTTTTTTCCGATTCCCAACCCAATCGCGGAAACGATCAATGGCCACAGTATCCACCCCTATGCCGTAAATCATATTCTCTCCATTATTGATTATCGACCTCTACCAGTAATTCCTTGGGTGTAAAATCAATCACCGTCAGGCCCTCAAACTCCTGCGGCAGCGCGGGCGTGACCGCGAGCGTATAGACCCCGGGGTTATTTATTTCCTCGGCATCAACCTCCAGGAAAACCTCATCCCCCGGTAGTTGGTTCAACGCCGACAACACACCCTCAATGATAACCCGCCCATCTTCATAGGTATACGAGGCAGACAGATTTCTCCGCAGATTATTGATTTGCAGCTGCGGTAAATTGATAGTCTGGGTAATGGGTACCTCAACAATATTCACCCGTACCGACACAGTGTTCTCTCTAGTGAACTGCATGTACTCATGTACCCCCGGTACCTCCAGCTCTGTCACAAAAGATTCCGTGTATTCGTTCAAATCCAGGTCAACGCTCCGCAGCGTCTCCAGGTTCTCGATAACGCTCCGCGGTCCGGTGACCTCCAGCGACGCCGGACTCAACCGCGCCTGCGCAACCCGGTACCCGCGCCGCGTCCCCGCCCCGCCTCCAAGCTCGACCCGCACCACCTTGGCAATCCGCTCCTCAATGCGCACCGACACCTGCGCCGGCACACTGGACACCTCCAGGGGGTCAACCTGCAGCGCACCGCCCAACCGCTCCAACTGCACCGACGCATTCACCGTCCCGACAGTCTGGTACTGCCGGAGATCAACAAAGGCCCGGATATCCTCACTGATAATAGCGACAATCTCATCTCCCTCGCCGCGCAAATTCACCTGCACGCTGCGCGCCAACTCCGCAGAGGGCACATAATTTTGCGGCATGATAACCTCCAGGGGCACGGTAATGATCCGTTCCTGCAGGGTAGTGATGTTATTCAATAAAACAATGCCGATTGCCGCTAACAGCGATATGGCCTTGATATGCCACATATTAAACAGCATACCCGTCCATTTCCTGACAACCCGACGGGTAGTGCGCAGAGAATTCATCGCCCCATACCCCCCGCCGCCGTTGCCCCCGCCGCCCCGTCCCGTCCATCCACCAGGAGCCCGTGCAGCCGCTGCTGCATCGCATCCAGGGAGAGCACGTTATGCAGCCGTCCATCATAGGCCAACGACAGCGTCCCGGTCTCTTCAGAAATAATCAACGCTATGGCGTCACTCTCTTCGGCAATCCCCAGCCCCGCCCGGTGCCGCGTCCCGTAATTGGCCACGGCATCAGTCTGGGTAGACAGAGGCAGCAAACACCCCGCCGCCACCACCCGGTCATCGCTAATAACCACCGCCCCGTCGTGCAGGGTAGTATTGTATGCAAAAATTGTCATCAGCAACTGACTGCTAACCTCCGCGTAGAGCTTCGTCCCGCTATCGATAATATTGAGCAGCCCAATCCGCCGCGTGAACACAATCAGCGCCCCGCGGCGCATCTCCACCAGCTGCTTGACGGCGGTAATCACCGGTTCAATGGGATACTCTTTCACCTCCCGCACCGACCCGAATGTAAACACCGTCCGCCGCCCCAGCCGGTTAATTATCTGACGAATTTCCGGCTGAAAAATAATTGCCATGGCAATCAGAAAACTTGGAGCCAGCCGATTCATTATCCACAGCAGCGTCTCCAACTGCAGCAGAAACGCCAACCCGTAGACAATCCCCAGCCACAAAACACCGCGGATAAGCTGCAGCACCCGCGTCTTCACCAGTAGCCGGTACGTGTGATAAATCACCGTCGCTATCAGGAGCACATCAAGTGCCGGCCGCATGTAGGTATCAAATATTGCCGCAATACTCATATTGGCATTATCCCCCGATGGCTACTTTTTCTTATGGCGATTCTGACGTAGTTTCTTCTTCCGCTTGTGCGTAGATATTTTTTTCCGCTTCCGTTTCTTCCCGCAGGGCATATTCAACCATACCCGAAACTCACACCCTGTGTCAAGCGGTTTAACAAGAAATTTATATTATTATTTTGGGCGCCCCCACCGCGGCGCTGCCGCGGCGGGTCGGCGTGCTCGCAGCTTGCTGCGCGCGGCCACCGCGCCCGTCCCAGTAAAGATGTCTGCTCAAGGCAGGCGGTGTCTGGCGGGCGCAAAGGCGCCCGCCACTGCTCCCATGCCTGGCGCGCATCCTTGCTCGTCCCCGTGCTACCTTGCAGCGGCCAGGCGCAGTATTTCCGGCCGGTATTCAAAATGGAGATTATCAAAAAACAGCCACTTGCCGCCCCAGACAAACCCGTTATCTTCAAACGCATCAATAATGGCCTGCGGGGGCGCCCAGCGTTCGGCAATAGGAATGGCCCACCAATCACTGATACCCCACTCAGCAGACCAGCGCCAGTAGACATGCTGTCCCTGGTAATCATTGGAGAGCAGATCGACGGCTATCCCATAGGCGTGATAACTGCGCACAGCAGTCCCGCTGATGGTGCGCCAGTGATACCCGCTGATGCTTTCAAGATTGCCGAGATATTCCCGTACCCCCGGGTCGCGGGCGGCGGCATAGCGGATTGCAGCCTCAACGCGCGTCAGGGGATTGAGTAGAAACGGATGGACGTTAACCTGCTGCCCGAGAAAGTTGGTGCGCGTAATAATGCGTTCGGCATCGGCACGGCTCGATATCCCATAGAGGGTATCCAGGAACGCATTGCTCCGCCGCACGGTATCCGGCGGCCTGCCGTCAAACAGAGAGCGCAGGTACTGTTCGCGCTCCGGGGGAACAATAATCTGCTGCGCCGCCCCGCGGTAGTAGGGGTAGAACCGGATACTCTGGTAGTCGGCATAGTTGGCGCGCTCACTTGCCGGAAGGATGCGCCCGCGCGACCACCAGTACCGGCGCCCGCCAACCTCAATGCTCGCCTCTCCAGCGGAAAAGTTAAGACCGCCGATCCGTGCCGGGTAGGCGCCAATGAGCGCCTGCAGCTCCCGCCGCCCATCAGAGAGCTCCCAGGTACTTGGCAGCGTATTGGCAGCAGCAACGGCAGCTGCGCCCGCGCCAACCAGGAGAAGCAACGCACCCATGCGCAACGTAAGACGAAAAATCATATGCGTATATTAATTATATACAAAACCGAAGAATTACTAGACCCCCTCGCTCGTGTTTTGTGTGCTATACTGTATGAGAGAACGAGAATGAAGCGCCACGTAATATTTGACCTTGACGGGTTGCTGGTTGATACCGAACGGTTCTTCCTGAAAATCTTTTGCGATGTGCTCGCAGAGCACGGGCACGAGGCGACACTGCAGGAGTATCGGAAATACATCGGGCTCCGCAAAGAAGAGATGATAGAGACGATGCTTCGCGAGCCGCATATAGGGAAGAAGGCCCGGAAGATTATGCGGGAAATATTTGCCCGCAGTAAGACCCGCTATGCCATCGACAAACCCCCGCCCCTGCGCCCGGGGGCCCGGGAAATTGTTGAACACCTGCACCAGCAGAACATACCTTTATCGGTGGCAACCGCCACCCAGCACCGCCTCGCTATGATCTATTTGCGCTCTACCGGGATGGATAGGTATTTTCACATGGTATTAGGCGGCGAACACGTCAAGCGCGGAAAACCGGCCCCGGATATTTATCTTCTGGCGCTCAAGAAATTTGGTGTAAGCAAACACGAGGTTGTCGTCTTTGAAGATTCACCGCGCGGCGTAGAAGCAGCACATGCCGCGGGGCTGCGGGTGGTACAGATTCCTGATATGCTCAAACCGACCGCAGAGACACGCCGGCAGGCCTTTGCCGTCTATCCCTCACTGTCGGCAGCCCAAGAGAATCTGCCTCATATATTGTCGTAACGCGCCGGGTGCGGTTACGACTGCTTCGCGCTCAATTCGGCATACCGGAAGCAGCTGACCAGGTGGTCGTTCATCATCCCGGCGCCTTGCATGTACGCGTAGATGGTGGTGGAGCCGATAAACCGAAAGCCGAATTTTTTCAACTCTGCCGTCATGCGGTCCGAAAGCGGAGAGGTATCGGGGACATCCTGGTGGCGGCGCCAGGTGTTTTGTATGACGCGCCCGTCGGTGAAGTCCCAGAAAAATTTACTGTAGCTGCCGTGCTTCTCTTGTATATCCAGGAACGCGCGGGCGTTGACAATGGCTGCCTCAATTTTGCGGCGGTTACGGACTATCCCGGGGTCGCCGAGGAGGCGTTCAACGTCCTTGTCGGTAAAGCGGGCAATCGCCTGCGGGTCAAAGCCGGCAAAAGCCGCCCGGTAACCCTCGCGCTTTTGCAGCATCAGCCCCCAACTGAGCCCGGCCTGCGAGCAATCCAGGAGCAGGTATTCAAAATGCAGACGGTCGTCATGGAGCGGAACGCCCCATTCGCGGTCGTGATAATCGTGGTAGAGCGGCTTTTGCGCCCAGGTACAGCGCGACGGGGCTGGTTTCCCGTTCGCGGCGGGCGCGTCTTTCGTGTTGCTCACTGCCATCCTACAAGATGTCGGGTTGGTAGACGGTGCGGGTGCTTATCTGGTCGCCCGTATTCAAAGTCCCTGCGGGTTCAATTATCAGGACAGCGCAGCGGTCACCGGCATACGGTTTATGCTCAACGCCCCGCGGTACCACGTAGAGATCGCCTTCGCGTAGACGGACGCTGCCGTTACGTAAATCGATGCGCATCTCGCCGCTGACTACCAGGAACGCCTCATCGGTATCGTCGTGTTTGTGCCAGACAAAGTCTCCTTTTATGGTGGTAAGCTTTAAATCGTAATCGTTAATCCGCCCAACCCGCAGGGGGTGCCAGTCCTTACTGATCCTACCGGCAATTTTGCGCAATTCCAAAACTTCGTTCATATTAGAGTATAGCATGAGTGACGTGGGTAGCGATACATGCTAGGGGTGCTTTCGCGCTACCGTGCCCGTGAGAGATTGTAGAGGTATTGAGTGTCTGTTCTCAGGTGTGCTATACTGTCAAACACACAAAAAGTGTTGGAGAGGTGGCCGAGCGGCTGAAGGCGCACGCTTGGAAAGCGTGTGTACCCTAATACGGTACCGAGGGTTCGAATCCCTCTCTCTCCGTTATTACTATCGAATTTGCCACACTGCTTTTGCTTGTGCGGCTAACCACTTTTGATGCTTATTAAGAGTATCTATATCCCACGCGTCGTATGCCGCGATTTTATTATTTATCTTGCATGGAGATTTACGCAGTGTCTCTTTCTTTTCTGCAAAACTTTCTTGTGCCATATTCTTGCTACGGGACAGTAATGTCATGTTCCCCAATCTGCCTATCGCTTCATTGTAATTTTCCAGTCCAAAGTACTCTCGCCAGGCGTCATTGGGTTTTGCGGGCAGAATATGCTCTACCGTTAAATTTACAGGCAGTTCATCCCCGCCTGAAAGATACTTCTCTATTTGCAGTAATAGGTATTTGGCTTTTGTATTACTTTGCCTGCTTGGCATCGTTTTGAGACTAAAGTCTGCTACAAATTTCTCATCGCGTGGATAAACTTTATCTAGTAATCTGCTCTTTACTCCTTGAATACCTTGGGGCTTATTACTTGTGATGTACATGGATATATCATTATAGATTTTCTCCTGAAGGTTGGGCATTCTTTCGCCAATTATATTGTACCGAATAGATATCACGGCTAGCCATTTAACAATCTTAACGAATTGAGTTGGTGTAAAATTAGTATATGATGCCATCATTAAGCTCAATGGAGTTTTAATATTGAATACGTCTAGCGTTCTTAAATCCTCAATGCACTGCTTATATACGGGACTGTGTTCACTCCAAAATCCATCGCCAGGGTCTTGCAGAGCAGCATAGATCGTGGCGTAATTTTCTAAATGGCAGACATAGGGTACTACTTTATCTTGTTTGTCTCTAGATAGTTTATTTCTCAAAACTCGATACAGCTCTTTTGTTGGTCTTAAACGAGTAGACATTCCTTCGTAGCTGCGCAAAAAAGAGGTAAAGTTTGCTTCCCCCAACTGGTCAAGAATACCCGCCCATATCTGTTCAAATTCTTCAATATCCGCATCAGTGATTTTCTCTTTATCAGATGACAAAATTGATAATAAATAATTTTTGAGCAGATCGGGGATAGCCAAATGTAACCCACGGGCATTCAGAGTTTCGAATACCAAATAAGCATCTAAGTCATCTCCTACTGCAATTGTTGTAAAAAGAAGGCCAGCGCCTATTGATTCTACTAACTGTGCAAGTGCTTCGCTAGTATACCCTTTAATTACATTCTCAAAAAATTCAAACGCCTTGTTAATTTTACGATTACTGGTAGCTGTAATGCCGCGTTTTGTAGGAATGCCATATGGGTAGGAAATTATTGCTTTAAAATGCTTGCTGTTAGTTCGGTTTAAAATAAGTTTGGGAGCAGTTCGTAATGTTGTTAAGTTTAAAACTCCTAAATAACGCTTATGAATTTCTTCTCTCCTCACCTCGTTCTTTTTAGTTTCATGACCGCTAGCAATAATTTTTTTCAATCTTGCCAGAACGGCAATAATGATTAAAGTAATAGTGGTGATGCGTTGCTGCCCGTCGACAATTTCAAATTTCTTGCTGTCCTGGCTTTGCAAGACCAAATATCCCATAAAATGCTGTATTTTCTCGCTGCGCATACGTTCAATGTCTTGCCATAACTCAGTAATTTGTTCTATTTCCCAGGAATAATCTCTCTGAAAATTAGGAACAATATAACTTTTGTCGTTTGACATAATTTCACCAAACGTCTTGTTGACGGGAGTTAAGGGAATTTCTTTAAATTGCATTGCCTAATACCACCTATATAATAATACTAGCAGTATTGCTGATTGTCAAATATCTGTTATTCCACATACCCCGCGATTACATCGCGGTAAAAATAATAGCTATCTTTCGGGTACCGCCCAAGGGTGGTGTAGTCGCAATAAACGATGCCGAAACGCTTGGTGTACCCAAACCCCCATTCAAAATTATCGATGAGTGACCACAGGAAGTAGCCGCGCAGGTTGATGCCTTCGTCAATGGCTTGCCGGCACGCCCGCAGGTGTGAGCGGAGAAAGGCGATACGCTCCGGGTCGTGTACCCGTCCGTCCGCACCAAGAGTATCCTGGGTGGCGAGGCCGTTTTCGGTAATATACATCGGTATATCGCCGATCTCGGCTTTTATCCAGCGCAAGTGACGGAGAACCCCCCCTGGGGTAATGTGCCACCCCATGTCGGTAACCGGCTCCCATTGGGGCATGTTATCGAGCATAAGTGTCCCGATTTCGCTTTCGCGGGCGTCGGTGTTTTGTCCAGGTGTCTTTGGGGCGTCGGGGCGCACAGCTCCTTTGGCAAATTCCATGTAATAATTCAGGCCGAGAAAATCTATCGGCTGGGCAATTTTTTCCATATCGCCGTCCACAATAGGGAGCGTGATCCCCCGTCCGCCGAGCATATCAATTTCCCGCTGCGGGTACCCTTTCCCGAAGAGCGGCCACAGGTACATGCGTGCATCATCGTTGGCAATATCGGAGGCTTCAATGTCCTCTTCCCGCCGGGTGGCCGGGCGGGTTACGGCCAGGTTGAGCGTGGTGCCGATTTGTACATCAGCGCCCCCGTGTGCCCGCAGGGCACTGACGCCTAACCCGTGGGCCAAATTAAGGTGATGGACTACCGTTGCCGTCTCCTGGGCGTCGGTGTGCCCGGGCGCGTGGTACCCCAGGAGGTGCCCCATAACCGCGACGCACCACGGCTCGTTGAGGGTGATCCACATATCGATGACATCCCCCAGGGCGCGGGCGCAGATTTCCGCGTAGTCGGCGAAGCGCAGCGCCGTATCCCGGTTCACCCAACCCCCCCCGGTGTCCTGGAGGGTTTGCGGGAGGTCCCAGTGATAGAGGGTGGCCACAGGGCGCACCCCGCGCTCCCGGAGCCCCTCGGCCAGGCGGCGGTAGTAGTCCAAACCTTTCTGGTTCGCCGCCCCGCTCCCCGTGGGGAGGATGCGCGGCCATGCGATGGAAAACCGATACGCCTGCACGCCGATGTCTGCCATCAGGGCTATGTCTTCGGGGTAGCGGTGGTATTGGTCGCACGCGACATCGCCGTTGTGGTTGGCGTAGACCTTCCCGGGTGTTTTACAAAAGGTATCCCAGATACTTTTCCCGCGCCCGCCGGCATCAACGGCACCCTCGACCTGGTAACTGGCGGTAGCAACCCCCCAGAGAAACGAATTATCTTTAATCATACGGCGATAGTATCATCCACGGCGATAATATGCAAACCAATAGAGGGGGTGTAAAACGATAATTATTACTCCAACAGATGCCGGGACTAAGAGAGACCGCGCTAGGCATGGGAAGGGTGGCGGTGCCCTTTGGCACCGCCAGACGCCGCGGTGTTACAGCGGGCATCTTTCCGTGTTGCGGGCGGCGGCCGAGCCCTGAGCACGCCGACCGCCGGCGCGCGCAGCGCGGCGGGGGGAGCGCCCAACATAGCATCTGAAAAAAAGAGGGCATTTGACCTTAACGGGAGGGGTTTCGTATGATACTATGAAGTAGTATGAAGCGCGCATTGATTTTTTTTAACCGGAACCGCGAGGGTGCACGGGTGGTGGCGGGGAATGTTGCGAAGTACCTGCAGGCGCATGGGATTACGGTGCGGCAGTATCAGTCGGGGCACAAGAGCGTGCGGCGCTACCCGCTGGTTGATTTTGCGGTATGTGTCGGGGGCGATGGGACGGCGTTGTTTGCATGCCGGGCGCTTGCCGAGCAGAGTATTCCGATTCTGACCATCAACTACGGGAAGTTCGGGTTTATTACCGAGGTCTCCCTGGACGATTGGAAGCAGGCGGTGGAAAATCTGCTGCAGGGGGAATTTGAAACCGAGAGTAGAATTTTGATCGATATCTCTATCCTGCGCGGTGCGGGGAACGATGGCGAGAGCGGTGGGCGTGCGAGCGGGAGCGGCGGCACCTACCGGGGGCTGAATGATGCGGTTATTTCGGTCATGGGGCTGTCGAAGATCATGAACTTTGCCGTCTTTTTGAACAACCAGCTGCTGGAAGAGTACCGGGCGGATGGGCTGATTGTTGCTACCCCGACTGGGTCGACGGCCTATTCGGCGGCAGCTGGCGGGCCGATCCTGCACCCGACCTTGCGGGCGCTAGTTGTTAATCCGATTTGTCCGTTCACGTTGGCGCACCGTCCGTTGGTCATCCCTGAGGATCAGCGGGTGCTGATTAAGCCGTCCTATGGGCGCAATGTGCGTATTCTTTTGACTATTGATGGGCAGGAACAAATTCCTTTGTCGCCGAATGACCGCATTGAGGTGGCGGTTTCCGAGCAGGTTGCGAGTATTGTGCGTTCCGAGAATTATTCGTTCTTTGAGGCCATTCAGCGCAAACTGGGCTGGTCTGGGGCGGCGCGCTCCGAAGGTACCCGGAGCGGGGCGGGGATGGGTGACGACGACGGGGGCGAAGATGATGAAGGTATGGTGGGTGATGCTTGAAGAGCTGCATATCCAGAATTACCTGCTCATCGATAGACTCACGGTGCGGTTTGCCGAGGGGCTGAATGTCCTGAGCGGCGAGACCGGGGCGGGGAAGTCTATTCTCCTGGGGGCGCTGACGCTGTTGTTGGGGCAGCGCGGGGGCGATGTTATTCGGCGCGGGTGCGATGAGTGCGTGTTGAGCGCGGGGTTCCGGGTCGGTGATGATGCGGTGGTGCAGGAGTGGCTGAACGACCACGGGGTCAAGAGCGAAGAGGGCAGGGTAGTGGTGCGGCGCATTATCCGCAAGAGCGGGCGCGGGGCGGTGCATATTCAATCGGCGCCGGCTACGCTTGCCGAGCTGAGCGAGCTGGCTGGGCGGCTGGTCGATATCCACGGGCAGCACGAGCACCAGTCCCTGCTGCGTACTCCCGCGCATCGGCGTATGCTGGACGGGTACGGGGGGATGTTGGAGCTAACCGGAGAGGTTGGGAAATGCCACGCCGAGCTGGTGACCCTGCAGAAGCGCTTCGAAACCCTGAGTTCGTACCAGCGGGAGCATAAACACGAATTGGAGCTGTTGGAGCATGCGGTGCAGGAGATTCAGGCGGCGCATCTTGAGAGCGGTGAGGAGCAGCGGTTGGATGAAGAGATACGGGTGCTCTCGCAGTACGAGCAGCTGCACGAACTGTGTGACGAATTAGTGCGGGTGCTGAATGGCGGCGGGCGGACCGGCAACAGTGGCGGCGGTGCGGGTGCCAACGGGGGTATTATCACGATGCTGGCCCGGGCGCGGGTAACCCTGGAGCAGATCGGGAAGATCGACCACTCGCTGATAAAACTTTCCGAGCGCCTGGATACCAGTTATTATGAGCTTGAGGATATCGCCACCAGTGCCCAGGAGCACCTGACCGGACTGCGGTACGATACGGCGAGCGTGCAGGATAAGATGCGCCGCCGTGATCTCATCGGTAACCTGCAGCAGAAGTATGGTGACAGCATAGAGAAAATTGAGGCGTATGCCGCCGAGGCGCAGGCGCAGATAGAGCAATTGCGTGCGTGGGAAAAGAACCGGGCTGCCTTTGTGCAGAACATTACCCGGGTGCAAAAACAGGTAATGGAGGCCGCCGGACGGCTGTCGGAGCAGCGGAAGCAGGCCGCGGTTGAGCTGGCGGGAAAAATTGTGCCGATTATCCGCGAGCTGGGGATCGGCGAGGGGGAGTTTTCCATTGCTGTTACCCAGCAGCGCGATGATAACGGCAATTTTATGTGCAGTGCCAGTGGGATAGATATTGTGGAGTTCCTGATCCGCACCAATAGCGGGGAGGAGATGCGTCCGTTGCGGAAAATTGCCTCCGGGGGCGAGCTGTCCAGGATCATGCTCGCTATGAAATCGGTCCTGGCGGCGGCCGACCGCATCTCTACTATGATCTTTGATGAAATTGATAGCGGCATTGGGGGCGCGGTGGCCCGGGCGGTCGGGCGCTACCTGCAGAAATTGGCGGAAAAGAAGCAGGTCCTGTGTATTACGCACATCGCCTCTATCGCCGCCCGCGCATCCCATCACCTGCATGTCAGCAAGGAGGTACGGGGGGACCGTACCGTGACAAGTATAGAGGAGATTACCGGGCAAGAGCGGGTCAGCGAAATTGCCCGCATGCTGGCGGGGAAACGTGAAGGCAAATCTTCCATCGAGCATGCTGAGGAACTCCTGCGGGAGTGCGCCCAGTAATGCGCCCCGCCCGCCCTCACCGCCGCGGGCGCACCGCCGTCAGGCCGCTGGCTAACCGGCGGGTTATACGCGTAACACGCATCCTGGTGGTCATCGCCCTGGTCGGCATCCTCTATTCGGTACTGTTTGTCCCCAGTAGTGCCGACGAGCCGCTCTTCTACCCCGAGTGGGCCATAGATGATTACCAGCACGGACAATCGGCAGCCGCCGCCGCCACCACCGGCACCCAAGGGAGCGGGGGTGCCGGCGATACATCTGGAGAAAACGGCATTGAAAATTATTGGTACAACGGCACCTTCGGGGCAGTTAGCCCGCGGGGTGAGGTGGTGTTTGCCCAGGCAGCGCCTTTTTACGTCAATTATTCACCGCAGCGGTACGCAATTATTGAGCGCGTAAATACAGATACCGCCGTCCGCGACAGCGGCAGCGGGCGGCGCCTGTACTCTATCCCCGTCCCGGGGTACCCGCACATACACCAACAGCGCGCCGTGATGGTATTTTCCTCCGGGTACGAGGTTGCCGAATGGTCCCTCGACAGGGAGCTGTGGCGCCGTTCGTTTGCCGCGCCAATTGCCGGCGTCGGCGTCAGTGCCCGGTTGGCGGCAATCGGTCTGTTAGACGGCAGGTGCGTGATCGTCGACAGAGACGGCAAGGAGATCGGAACAACCCAGGCCCCCGGGGGGGTCGCGGTTGTGGCCGCCGTTGCGCTCTCCGGGGACGGGGCGCGGTTGGCGGTGATCGAAGCCGGAGAGGTGGACGGTACCCCGCGCGCCTGGACGGCCCACTACGAAATCAGTGAAACCGGCGTCACCGAACTCTACCGCTTTCCCCTGGCGCCTCTGTCTACAACCCTCCCGCCCCTGCGGTTTATTGAGGACACCTACGATGTCATGCTCTACCACGACGGCGCCCTCTACCTCGTCGATGACTCGCACCAGCAATTACGCGCCCTCGAGCGCGATGTCAAACTGGTCGCGTGGGACGGCAACCCACAAGGCATAGGGGCGATTACCGCCGTCGGAAACAGACGCACCCTGACGCTCTACTACCCAACCGGCACCCCTGTGCTCGCCCTGCCGCTCGGCGACCAATCCACCCACCCGGCAAACTTCCTGCACCTGCATAGCGGGTTAAGTATGACCCTCGGTTCGCACGAACACCTTATCCGCCTCCGGGGCACAGTGAAATGAGGCACCAAAAGCGCCCCCGCGCCACCGCTGCCGCGGCACTTGTGTTTCTCGCCGCATTCCACCTCACCCCGCCCCCGCCCCTGCCGGCATGGCAATGGCCCACCGCCACTCCCCGGTTAGAGGCCGGGTACCTGGACACGGTCGACACCCACTACCTACCCGGTATCATTGTCCGCGACTTCACCCCCGTCACTGCCGCCTCGCGCGGAAGCACCAACGGTACCGCCAACAGGAGCAACAGCAATTTCCCAGTCATCCCCGTACGCCCAGGGCGCATCCTGCTGGCCGTCCCGCCGGTCGAACAACCAACCTCCGTCGCCCCTCCGCACGTCCTGAATGGATTCGTCCTGGTCGAACACGACGACGCCATCCGGGCACTCTACACCCACATCACCCCGCGCCTGCAGGGCTCGCCCCCGAGCGCCGATAGACCGACCGCCCAGCGCGCCGTCAACCCGCAAACCGCCGTCGACACAACAGATACCCTCGGGAGAGCCGCAGGAAACAACGGCACGCAAATCCGCCTGCACATCTTCGACCCAGTTGCCCGCGCCTACCTGAACCCCCTCCTCCTCCTCCCGCCCCTCCAGGACCGCCTCCTCCCCGGTATCAGGGAATTCACACTGCGCAACCACACGTACGCCTTCACCGATAACTATTTCACCATCGAGGCCGAAATCTTTGACCGCCGCCTCTTTGTCAGCAACCTCATCACCACCCTGCCCCCGTACGTGCGCCTCTCCTACGACAACCGCAGCCAGACAATAGTTTTCGACGCACTCATCGAGGATAACGGCGCCCTCCTGGTTGCATCAACCCGCCGCCTCCTGCGGGACACCGTGACCCACGACGGCCGCTACCTCCTCGGGCCGTTTCTCTACAGCGACCAGGACACCATCACCTTTTCCATATCCGATTACCGCGCCAACCTCCGTACCCAGGATTTTTCCCTCGCAGAAGAAGAGGCGTCACTGCTGCGGTAGCTGGGAATATAGAGAGAGGGGTGTATGCGGGGGGCGCTGCCCCCCTCGCTGCAGCCAGCGTGCCGCGCCTGCTTCGCAGCCGCGCCACCAGGCGGCTACCCACGCGCGCGTGGGTACGGGCTCACTCCCGCTCGCCCGCCGCCGCCTTCGCTTGCTTCCGCTACCCCCCGGCGCCTCTGTAAAGCATGCGTCACCCACGCGGTAACAGAGCGTAATACACCGACAGCGAGTGCAGCCGACGTTGTGCGGTACCAAAAACAGCTATATTTTACCATACTTTATTGGTATAAAAAATTTTTAAAATTTTTTGCCAAAATACTTGACAAGAGAAAATTATATGCTATAATTATTACTGTTATGGTTAGAGTGGTGCACAAAACAGGTTTGTTGCGACGCAACGCAAGCGCTATGACTGGTATTTCCTCCGTAAATCCTGGTAATCGCTGGACTAATCTCTCGCTTACCCCCCCCCGCAGAGATGCCGCAGCGGTAGATAACCCGCTCTCACTAATATCATATATCTCACATCCCTATAACATCTCTGGGGATACTAATACACCCCGGGTGTCCGCGCCCGATGCAAACGCCCCGCACAAGTTCGAAAACACTTATATATATAGAGAGGAGATATACGATTATGTATAATATAATACGTACCATACGTAACATTACACCGAGACCCGGTGTACTAACCGCCTGTGCGGCAGTGTTTGCCGTCCTGGTGCTATCGCTGGTAATAGCCGGCTGTGAAGAGACCATTGTCCAGGAAGTCGGCGAGGGCGTCCCGCCTGCACCGATAAGCATATCAGTAGCCCCCGGACAAACCAACGACAGCGTCGTTATAACATGGACCGACCCCACGGATGCCGATTTTTCGCATGTGTTTTTGTACTGGACACCGGCAATCGCCGGCGTGGAACAGCCCCTACGGGTAGAAAAAGGCGTTGAAACCGCAACCATCACGGGGTTATCGGGTGGAGATTACATATTCACCGCCGCTACCGTGGATACCGCAGGTAATATATCGGAGACAAGCGCACGCGTGCGCGGCGGTGCAGATGTTGCTCCGCCAGGTGTAGTAACCCCGACAGCAACCGCCGCAGTAGGCGGGAGCGTGGATGTAACCTGGACCGATCCCTCCGACGAAGATTTTTCACATATTCTTTTATCATGGACTCCGGCTACCCCTGGTGACAACCAGCCGCTCCGTATAGATGCCGGTATACAGGCCGCTAACGTGACCGGTTTGGCCGACGGAACATATATGTTTACGGCAACAAGCGTAGATGCTGTCGGCAATCAATCGGTTGCCAGCGCCGCGTCCTCGACAACCACAGATGGAACCGCTCCCGCTGCCGTTACCGCCACTGCCGCCTCAGGAGATAACAGTGCCATAACATTAACCTGGACCGATCCCACCGAAACCGATTTTTCACATATTCTAATATCCTGGCCCGATGGAAACGGCGGGAATCTTACATCACCGCTGCAGATCGCTAGCGGTACAGAAACGGCAACCGTCATGCACTTTACTCCCGGTAGTATTGAATTTACGGTAGAGTCCGTAGATAATGCAGGAAACGTAGCCTCCAGTACCGTTACCGGTACGGCCACAGCAGATATGACGGCACCAGCCGGGGTAACCCTGACGGCTGCCGCCGCAGCAGGCGGTGCCCGGATTACCTGGACCGATCCCACCGATTTTGATTTCTCGCATATTCTCTTGTCATGGATGACCACCGGGGGCACAGCTGAATCGCGCCGCGTAAATAAAGATATAGAGACGGCTACAGTTACCGGATTGACCGATGGTGCCGCCTATATGTTCACCGCCAAGAGCGTTGATTCTGCAGGTAACGAATCGGCTGTCAGTACGGCGGCAAGCGTAACCGTAGATACGGCTGTGCCTGCCGTTACTGGTATCAGTGCAACAGCAGGAGTGGGAAGTGCAACCATAACGTGGACCAATCCCACCGCTGCTGATTTCAGACACGTCGATATTACATGGTCACCGATACTTGCCGATCAGACGCAGCCAGTGCGGAGGATGGGATCGGGGGCGAATCAGACGTTGGTGCTGACTGGTCTAACCAGCGGTACGCTATATACTATTACCGTAACATCTGCTGATACCCTTGGGAACGAAGCAACCGCTACGGCTACCGTAACGCCCACTGCTACTGCCTCCCCTGCGGTAACTGCTGCAGCGACAACGCGAATAACCCCTGCCGGTGGCACTACTGTGACCTGGACCGATCCAAGCGATACGAGTGGAATATCTAAAATAGAGATAACTGGATTACCAGCCCCAACTACTGCGATAATGGCGATGGTTGGTGACGAAACCGCAAACATTACCGGGCTCAATCCAAACATCAATCATACCATCATGATTTCAATCCTTGATAGCTCTAATGTTGTTACCAATGTAACCGCAGTAACTGCCAACGCCACACTGCCGGTTGCTCTCTTTAGTCTAGGAGCTGTCGACGGAGATTTTGGTTTTGCAGCATGTAACAATGCACTTACTACCGGCACGGGCGCCGCGGTAACGGCTATGCGCACCGCGGGCTACTCTAAGGCGGTATTCTTCGGATCAAGAGGCGGTACAGATGCGTATGATTTTATCGATCTTGCAACTAATGTTAATGCACTTGGGTTCAGCAGCACTGCTAATGCAACCCAGCTTGAAGCGCGGCCGGTTGTAGTCTATACCAGTGCTAATCCCACTACCACTTTCGGATCCCCGCTCGTATCGCGCACCATCGGCAATGTCGTGAATGTTGCTCCTGGAGGAGGATGGCAGAATGACGGGTATACTGTGGTTGACGACCTTACTACTAGAAGTTTTTGGTCATTCACCGCTAATCAGCGGCTAGGAAATTCACATTGTAACAACGCTACCAGTAGGGCGTTTCAGGGAGTTGCAGGCATAACGGGAGGCTCTGCTGCCATTGATGGTATTGCCACTGGTAGTACTAGTTTCTCCGGCTGCAACGCTGCCCGTACTGTAATCTGCGCCGCCCACTAGGAGTGTATAAATATGAAAATGAATAGGAGAAAAATAGTATGTTTATAAAAAACTTTCTAAAAATTAATATAGCCCTTATCGGGCTAACCGTCCTGGCACTTACCCTCAGTACGTGCGAAGAGACCACAGTAATACCGTTCACGGTAAATCTTGTCTGCCCCAACGGCACCGCCGATGCGGGTACCGGCATACCAGGCACCATTGGCTGTAGCGCCTGTGAAGCCGGGTATGCCCTAATTAACGCAGCGTGCGTTCCTGCCATCGCTCCCGCCGCCACCCGCGTCACCCTCCCGGCAAACTACGCCGAAGGCGATAACCCCACGGTTACCGTCGTGGCAGATTTCGAGGACCCGCAGGCAATGATAACCGCCGGCTGGGCCGCCACTGATGATTTTGCCTCTCCTGCTGATGTGGATGCATGGCGAGGCCGCTCGCTTGCAGGCAGCGGCGCGGCGTATGTTGGTGACCGTCCACTGAACACCTGTCTCCCTGATGATTCAGGATTTGCCAATTGCGACGGCACCTCTACCACCATTACCTCACCAGATATACCCATAGCAGGACGCTACCTGAACTTCCTCCTGGCTGGTAGGCCGAACAATGCAAACATTGGTGTTATTATCCAGGACAGCGAACAAGCTGCTGCTGATTTTGCAACAGAAAACATCGCATTCATTCAACCGCTCCACAATGCCCCACCGTGGACCGTTTCAGATTACGATTGGCGTACGGTAGATTTACAAACCGAAATGGCAGAAACCGATAATAAAATACGCATTATCATTCAAGACCAGGCACCCGGGTGGGTAAACGTCGATCACTTCTTTTTTAGTGACACCCCATGGGGGATGCGGGAGGCACAATGGAGCCTGGATTTCCCTGATTTTTTTGGCGGAAGTGTCGGTACTGGGAATGACTATCTTCGGTTACATACTGGCGGGTTTGACCCCGCTACCGGTCTGCCCACTGCACTTTTTGGCGGCTTTGATGATGCCAGCGGGTTTTCTACCGACAGCGGGTGGGCGTATTCGCAAAACATCACCCTTGATCCTGCGACCAATGCCCCCGCGGATACGGGACTTGCCGGTGTATTTGCCGGTGCATCAACCGCTCGCGGATGGGTGGGCGGTGCTGCTATTAGCACATGTAATATAGACGGTGCTGGGTGTCGGCAAAGTCTTGCTACCATTACCTCCGCGCCATTTCGGGTTACCGGTCGGTATTTAAACTTTCTGCTCACGGGCAGTACCAGGACAGGTGCCCCGGATATCAGCTTAGACGGCAGTGAAGTCAATCCTGCTGTGGAATTTCGCCTGTTCGCGGGAACTGATGATATCGACATGCCCGGGGAGGCACAACTGCGTATGTCCCCGACAATCTGCGGGGAAGATTTGAGAGGAGCGAGTAACGGCAATGATGAGAAGTGGCACTCTATTGATGTGAGTGCCTATTTTGGCGAGCAGCTCCGCTTTCAGCTTGATGATACATCAATAGATGGGTGTCAGGCCATTACTCTTGATCATATGTATTTCAGTGATTACCCAGTACGGAATAACGTGCGGACAACCCTGACAAGATAAGAATTCTGGTTATCGGAACTGTGCGGACGCCGCAGTGCCGCGGTGTACCCGAGACTTCGACAAGCTCAGTCTACTATCTACTGTAATCTCTGATGACTGGAAGTAGACGCGTGCTTTACAACAGCGACGGGGGGTAGCGGAAGACGGTGAGAGCGGCGGCGGGCGAGCGGGAGTGAGCCCGTACCCACGCGCCCGCGCGTGGGTAGCCGTTCGGTGCCTGCGCGAGCAGGCACGCCGGCTGCAGCGAGGGGGGCACCCCCCCTCTTGCGTCCCTGCAGCGGATGTGATAAAATGCAGTACGGATATCGGAACGGTTCCGGGGAAACAATAATAGGAGGCAGAGATGGCAAAATTTAGTCACGATACAATTATAATCGGCGGAGGCGCAGGAGGGTTGGTTGCGACGGTCGGGCTGGCGCGCCTGGGGGTTAAGGTTGCCCTGGTAGAGCGGCACAAGAAGCTCGGCGGCGATTGTCTGTTTCACGGGTGTGTACCGAGCAAGAGTCTGCTGCGCAGTGCGGCGGTGTACCATCAGGCGAAGCACTTTTCAGATTACGGGCTCCCGACGGTAAAGCTGCCGCGTCCGGACCTTGCGCAGGTGAACAAGCGGGTACAGGGGGTCATCAAGACCATCTCTGACCACGATTCGATCGAGCGTTTTGAAAAACTGGGCGCGGAGGTCATAATTGGCGATGCGCGGTTCTTGTCGGAGCATCAGGTGCGGGTAGACGGTAAAAAGACCATATCTGCCAAGAATATTATCATTGCCGCCGGGAGCGGGCCGGCAGAGCTGCCTATCCCGGGGCTGAAAGAGTCCGGGTATATTACCAACCTTGACATATTTACAATGAAGAAATTGCCGGAGCATTTGCTGGTAATCGGGGCAGGGCCGATTGGGGTAGAGATGAGTATGGCTTTCAGCCGCCTCGGGAGTAAGGTGACTATTATAGACAGAACGGAGACGATACTGCTGAAAGACGATCCGGATATGTCCAAGGTGGTACAAGAGGAGATGTTCCGCTGCGGGGCCACGCATATTTGCAACGCAGCAATTGAGCGCATTGAAGGCAAAGGTAAGAGTAAAACCATCCACTATAAGGTTGACGGTAAGTCAAAATCGGTAACCGGCGATTGCCTGTTGGTCAGCGCCGGACGGAAGGGGAATGCGGTATCTATGGAATTAGAGAAGGCCGGCGTTGAGATTCAGCGTAGTTTTATTCCCACAAACGACAAACTGCAAACTTCGACTAAGAATATTTATGCTATCGGGGACAGTAATGGTAAATTTTTGTTCACCCATGTGGCGGCGGCGGAGGCCAGCGTTATTGTGCGCCGAGTCGGGCTGCGTGCCGGGGGAAGGATAAATTACCGCGCGGTACCGTGGGTTACGTACACCGACCCGGAATTGGCATCTATTGGGTACAACGAGATGTTTGCCAAAGCCGATGGGGTCAAGTACCGGACCGTTGTCGCTAATTTCGATGAGAACGACCGCGCCCTGGCAGAGGGTGCCCCGGAAGGGCGGATAAAAATATTGATTGACAGGAAGAGTAAGGTATTGGGGGTGCAGATTGTCGGGTATCATGCCGGTGATTTGCTTGCTCCGGCGCTGTTTGCCGTCAACCAGAAGTGGAAAGCCAGTGCGTTGATGGGACCGATATTTCCCTACCCGACAACGGGCGATATTTACAAAGGTGCGGTGGGGAACTTTATGGCTCCGAAGCTCTTTAATAACCGGGTGCGGGGGTTTTTGAAATTGCTGCACGGGTACCGGGGCAAACAGAAAGATTAAGTAGAAAGATGAAAAATTTAAAAGCAATTGTATTAGTAGCACTGCTGCTGGTTTGTATCGTGCTGGTGACCGTCCTGGACGTGCGCCAGTATTTGGCGACGTTTATTGAATCGATAGAAGGATTGGGGTTTAGCGGTAAACTGATATTCGGCGCGATTTATGCCCTGGCAACGATTTTGTTCGTGCCGGGCTCTATTTTGACCCTTGGGGCGGGGGCGCTCTTTGGGCTTGGTACCGGGATTGTAGTGGTGGCGCTTGGCGCTACCGTTGGAGCATGCGGGGCCTTTGTAGTGGGTAAGTACTTTATGCACGGATGGATAACCTCATTGGTTGGTAAATATCCGCGCTTCCAGTCTGTCTACGATGCCATCGGGCGCGAGGGCGGCAAGATTATTTTCTTTCTGCGGCTCTCACCGATTTTTCCGTTCAATGCGTCTAATTACCTGTACTCGCTGACTGCGGTTCGGTTTCTGCCGTACACGCTGGCGACCTTTCTGGGGATATTGCCCGGAACGGTTATGTATGTCTATTTCGGCACCCTCCTGGGGAGTCTTGCGGATGTCAATCAGGCGCGTGAGCGCACCACCATTGAGTGGGTGCTCTATGGGGTCGGGTTGGTTGCGACGGTATTTATTACTATCTACGCCACGCGTATTGCCCGCAAGGCAATTAATGCCTCAGTAGGTGACGACGGTAGCGGCAAAAGCGATTCTGCTAAGAAGTAAAACCCGCGATGTTCGTCAGTTCTAGTATCTTGTTGTTGTGGCAGTCACTGCGGTAATTACCGGGGCCACTGACGGCATTGGGCTGGAGCTGGCGAAAATACACCTGTGCCTTGGGCATACCGTGTATGCCGTCGGCAGGCGCAAGCTTGCCGAAACACCGTTGGCGCGGCTGCCGCAGGAGAATATACACTACCTGCGGGTTGACCTGAGCGAAACGGATAGTTCGCGCCAATTAGCCGACAAGCTCGTTGATATGCTGGCGGCCGGCAAAAACACCGCCGCCGGGGCAAACGGGAGCATAGACTACCTGTACCTGAATGCAGCCGGGGGGTACTTTGGTGATTACGCGCTGCAATCGCCGGAATCAATCGCTAACCTGAGCGAGGTAAATTTTCTCTCGCCGTTGTTTACGCTCTGCGAGCTGCGTTCGCTTCTGAATAAGAGCAGTGTTATAAAAGTTATTGGCTCCATTGCCCATCGGTTGGTTCGTGAAGATTTTGTTGTCTACTGTGCCCTTAAGGCCGCCCTGGCGATGGCTATTCACAGCATCCAGGAGGAGAGTAACTCTTTCGGGGAGATCATCATGGTTGAACCGGGGGCTATTGCTACCTCGATTCATGTTAAGAGCGGTATGAGTCTTGAGCAGGCGGCGGCGGCGGTTGGTCATTCGCCGCGCTCTGTGGCGTGGAAAATCTACCGTTGCCGTGCACGGCGGCGCCGGCGGGTAATCGGGGGGATTAATCGTATTTTCTTTTCGCTGTCGCAAGCCGGGGAGTTGGCTTCGCTGCTGCGTCCGGCTGGGAAATTAAAGATCGCAAGCCCGCACAGCAGTAAAAATATATTTATTATCGGCGCCGCAGAGGGAATCGGGCGCGCCATTGCGCAGCAGTACCTGAGGGGGGGTCGGGGCGAATGCACGCTCTACCTGTATGACAATAACCTTGAGCTGCTTCGTAAAAACTTTGCAGACTCTTCTACAGGCGCGGGTGCGGCGGGGGTAGGGGTGCGGCTTGCGTATTGTGATGTAGAGAAAACCGAACATGCGGTGAAGCAGCTTGCGGCAGATGCCCAGCAGGCAGACGGCATCGATTTGCTGTATATCCCGGCGGGAATTAGTGCGGTGGCAAATTACGAAAATATTGATCCGGCGGTGTACCGGCGGGTGTATCAGTGTAACACCCACGTTGTCCTGCAGCTGGTTAGAAAACTATTGGGCGACGCCTTGCTGCGCCGCGGTGGGGGCATCACGCTTTTTTCATCGTTGTCCCATTATTTTACCTACCCGGGTGCGGCTTTTTATGCGGCAACGAAAACAGCGTTGGCGGCTCTCAGTAAGGGGCTGTACAAAAAACTATTGTCCTCAAACGGGGTGGTAATCCGTGCCGTCTACCCTGGGCCCACCGATACCCGGCATGCGAAGCGGTACAGCCCAGATAACGCCCGCAGCGGTACGCAGCGCACCTCCCCGGAGGTTGTTGCGAAAGCGGTGGTTGGGGCACAGTCAACTACCAGTAGGCATATATTTGCAACGTCCGCACAGCGGTTACTGGCGGCGGCGGCAATTCTGTTTCCCCGCTTGTTCGCGGGAATTATGCGTAAGGCCGTCTACGCTAAAATCAGTCAGACGCTGCTGCCCCCGCAGGACAGTGGCGATAATCCTAAAAAATAGATTACTGTAGATAGCGGGTGCATATCTTACCCGTCTCTGCCAGCCATTTTTTCCGTTCGTGCAGTGTGCTTGTGTTAACGTGCGGGAAAATTTTTATTTCAAAATTACGGCATTCACTGGTTTGTGCCAGGTTTTCCCAAAATAACTGCAGGGCGCGGCATGCCGGGGTTTCCGGGGCGCTGTCGGTGGTTACGAGTACTACCAGGGTTTTATCGGTAAATAACCCCCGGAGATTTTTCTTCTGATAATCCAGACCAGCGTAGTGGAAAGCGACGTTCGGCAGCCACGTACGCTGAATCCACCCAACCATCTGCGCCGGCGGGGCACCCCACCAGTTTGGGTGGACGCAGGTAATCAGATTGCTGCGCTGTAGTGCGGCAATGGCGCGTTGTGTCTGCTCGTCAAACGGCCATTTTCTGCGGAGTTCATCGCTGGTGAGTATTGCCGGGAAATCAAGTGAATAGAGATCAAAAAGTTCACATTGCCCGTTGTCTGTATCGCCAGGTTCGCTGTCCGCTCCCGCCAGGGCGCGCCGCAGCTCTTTTACCGCCGCGTGTGCTATTTGGTGGCAGAGGCTTGTTTGTTCGGGGTGGCAGACCGCCACGGCGGCGTGCGTTTTATCAGCGTCCGTTTTACTATGTTCCACTCCACGCCTGTCCTGCACCCCCCTGGGTATCCGCTTGTGTCTGCCAGTTTTGTAACAGTCTTTTCAAAAAATTATAGACACGTTCGCTGCTTTGTATTGATAAGCGTTCGTCTGGAGAGTGCGGGTTCAGGATCAACGGACCGCACGAAACCATATCAATATCAGGGTAGCTGCCGCGGAATACCGCGGGTTCCAGGCCGGCGTGGATTACACTGACCTTCAGTTTCTCGTTGAGTGCCTGTGCGTAGCTCTCTACGGCTATTCGCTGCAGGGGCGAATCATGCCGCGGGGGCCACGGGGGGTAGGAGTCGGCAGAGTGTACCTGCATACCGGCGCTTTTTATCTTTTCAATGAGTTCCGAAGAGAACTCGCGTAACGGAGCGCTTTCCAGGCTGCGCAGACTGATAAGTAATTGCAGCTTGCCCTCACGCAGGGCTATGGTGGCGGCGTTTCCCGATACCAGGGGGATTGTCGGCTCTTCGAACCAGCTAATTACGCCGTTGGGAAGGGTGGAGATTACCTGTAGGATATCCGCGGCACTCTTACCGTCGACGCAGGCGGAGGTGCCGGACGGCTTTTCGCTGCACTCCTGCAGTGTTATCTGCGGTACCGACGGCCCGTCCTGGTGGGTATGCCGTAATTTCTCTGCGGCACTCTCGGCCAGCGCTTCTATTTTTTTGTGAAGCCCCGCAGGGTAGGCGAGTACTGCTGTTGCTTCGCGGGGTATGGCGTTGTGAACGGTGCCGGCGCCTATTTCAACCACCGCGGTTTCTGCACCTCCTGTTTCGGATTCTATGCCGCGCAGTACACCTGCAAGTAGTCCGGCCATACTGCGGATGGCGTTGCCAACCGGCTGAGGAATGTCAACGCCGGAGTGACCGCCGCGAAACCCCGAAAGCGTCAGCTTTGCAAAGATGTATTTCCCGTTGCCGCCGCTGTCTTTTATTGCAGATACATTTTTTGTATCAAACTGGTGCTCTATAAATAAACTCTGCCCGCCCGCGCAGCCGATTATCAGTGTGTCATCATCTTCGGAATCGATGTTTATTAAATTTTTACCGGTTATCATTCCCGCGCCCAGCTTGACCGCTCCAGTCATGCCGGTCTCTTCATCGACGGTAAATAATAACTCCAGCGGCGGGCGCGGCTTAACCTCGGGGGCGCACAGGGCCATGGCAATTGCTACCCCAATTCCGTTATCGGCACCAAGGGTGGTGCCGTCAGCTTTTATCCAATCCCCATCCGCGTAATATTTTATGGGATCTTTGTCAAAATCATGTGCATGTCCTGGGCGTTTTTCGCAAACCATATCCATGTGCGCCTGCAAAATAATTGGATCCTGTGCGGTAGTAGGGATTTCGCCGTCAGCGCCGCACCCAGGGACGCGGATACTAATGTTACCCACATCATCACTCTGGTGCTGGTACCCGCGGCTATCTGCCCAACCCGCCAGCCACTTTCGGACCCGCTCTTCTTTGTTTGACGGCCGCGGTATCGCGCTGATACCCGCAAAATATCCCCACATTTCCGGCACTGTGCCGAATGTATCTTTTGTATTATCGATCCGTATCGGGTTTTCCCGCTGGTTCATGCTAATACTGTATCAATGCATGAATTGGATACGGGAGCAGCTCGCGGAAATTCAGTTTTTCCAGGGTGACAATTGCCATAATAGAGTCGACCACCGCACCGGCTTCGGTAACCAGATCGGCCACTGCCTGCAGGGTTCCTCCGGTTGCAATCAAGTCATCTACCAGGACTACCCGGTCGCCAGGAGAAATATCGGCGGTCTGTAGTTCCAGGGTGTCTCTGCTGTATTCGGTATCAAATTCGCGGGCAATCGTAGTACCCGGGAGTTTCTTGTTTTTCCGCACTAATGCCAGGGGCATCTCTGTCTTGTAGGCAATCGGGCTGCCGTACAAAAATCCCCGCGCCTCAATTGGCACAATTTTATCGACCTTCCGGCTGGCAAGCCATCGGCACGCTTCGTTAACTACAAAGCCGAATAAATCCGCATGTTTCAACACTACCGTGATGTCATAAAAGAGAATCCCCTCTTTTGGGAAATCAGGATAGGTCGGTATTATTTCCTTGATCCTGGCAATTTTTTCAATCTGCTCGTTTGTATAGTTGTTCATATAGTTACCTGCCGCAATTTGCGATTACCAGTATACTGCATAGCACCTATGCATGCAAGCAGTATTCCGCGAAACTACGCCGCCCGTCTGGCATTGCGGGCCGCGATAATAAGAAACCATGTCCTGTGTATCATAGACGGCACAATAAAAACTGCCAGGGTAATTATCTCTAGAATACGGATAACCATCTTTGAGGTATCTTCCGGCAGAAACAGCGACAAAACAAGTGCGGTAATACTGCATGCCATCATAGCAAACACAGAAGACTTGCCAAGCCATGAGCGGTAGAAATCCGTACGGCGGAAAGAGAGAAACATTATAAATACCGCAAGCAGCGGCAGGAATAGACGGATATATACCAGTATCAGAAACAGCCGTGAAAGAATTGCATAGTAGCCCAGTATGCCGAAGATAGTAATAGAGATAATGTAATCGCTGCAACTATCGATGTACCTGCCAATGATCGTTTCTGAATTCAGGGCACGGGCAAGTTTGCCGTCCAGAAAGTCGGTAAAAAAAGTCAGTGAGATAAGCACCAAAACCGGTATACGCAGCTCGATGTATGAAATATTTGTAAGCAGCAGCGCAAGGGTCGGGGCGGCGCTAATACGGCTGAGGCTGAGCGTGTTGGAAATACCGACCGTGTTGCGCTGCCCGGTAACCGAATTAGCATTGAACTGATCCCTTAGATAATACAGTACCAGGTAGGCAGCTACGTGCACATATATTAATGTTAATAGATACCACTTGCTGTGTAACAGGGGGACGCTGGTCTTCCAGGTTAAAAACAGGACAATTGATATGTTTGTCAGAAACAGCACAAACAGTGTGGACACAATGCTGACGATGAGCCGCGATCGAGGTTGCATACAATTACATTCTACTACATATCTTGATAATGTAAAATAAATATGCTAGAATAAAACTCGTGATGATACGGGAAATAACTGAGTGCAGGTAGTGGGCTGGACATGGTAAAAAGATATATCGGATTGCTGATAGTAACAATTGGGGCACTGTTGGCACTGGCGGCGCTCATTGGGGTCACCTTTAGGGGCGCAGAGCTGCTGGCGACATTTAATGCGCCGATATTTGAACAGGCATTACGGGCGCTTCTGATCAACAACGCTGCGCTCTATAAAATCGCTACATTCGCGTTTACTATCATCATACTTATCGCATCGCTTATCGGGTTTTCCCGGCAGGGCAGCCACATCGGCTTTGTTATCATGTTTTCTGCCCTGCTCAATGGGTTTCTCGGTTGGCCGCATGTTACTCCGTTTATGTTAATTGTTCTCATGGGTGCACATTGGATCACCGTTTCAGAATACGCATCCCATCCTGCGCAGGCAGGGGGCGGGGGGCACAAGCCGGCACCGGCACCGACGCCGACGCCGAAGGATAGTCCAGCAGCCGACAAAGATTCGCCCCCGCCCCCGCCGCCCCCGGCAGAAGATGCGCCTGCAGGTCAAGAGGCCGGCGCGAACGAGGGCGGGAAGAAGCAATCCCCTATCAAACGCATGTTCACTTCGTTTTTCCGTTAATACTGCTGTAGTGTCATGTTAAATTTGTCAAACAGCTCCGCACCCGCATCCCGCACACGCATGACTCTGCCGATTTTGATTACGCTGTCACGCATAGCCCTGACGCCGTTTTTTCTTATTGTCCTGGTACTGCAGAACCGCGTTGATACGCAGAGCCCTGCTGCTATATTACTGCTGATCCCCCTGTGGGTGCTTTTGATTTGGCTGGAGGTCAGCGATATTTTAGACGGGGCAATCTCACGCAGTCGGAATCAAGTCTCCGACGTTGGAAAGGTCCTCGATCCGTTGGCCGATGTTCTGTGTCACCTGACACTCTTTTTTGGATTTATGTTTATCGGCATACTGCCTCCGTGGATATTTGTTTTGGTAATGTACCGCGAAATCGGTGCTGTCGGTATGCGCATGTTAGTCGCACTTCGCGGCGAGGCCTTCGCGGCGAGTATGATCGGCAAAATCAAAACCATCATCTACGCAATAGGCTGTTTTGGGGTACTGATTGTAATAACTATCCGCAGCGCCGCCGCGATGGTTGCTCCGGCAAACCAATCCCTGGTAGATATCCTGACTATGATTGCAGATTATCTGCAATTTGCTGTTATCGGTGTGTTCATCATCGCAGTCCTGCAGGCGTATTATTCGTTTATCGTCTATCTGCTCAGGGTGCGGAAGATTATTTAAAATTCGGCCGTACGGTAGCGTCCCCGTAACACAATGCGCTCTTTTCCAATGGTCATTCTCCGCAGAGTCTTGCTGCCGTTCTGCTGTAAAGGAAGCACGTCATCTCCGCTCTCGCCGCTGCTGGTTTCCACTGGCATCTCAGGTGCCGCCCCTCCGCCCTGTAGGACTGCGGTAACCCGCACCTCCTGGAGGAGCTCGTCCACCGATATATCAAACCGTTCCCCTATGCCGGCCAGAATAAGGGTGTAGTATTCGCGGATAGCCGCGCTGCTCATGGTTTCCAAATCCTGCGGGACTAACCCCGCGGGTAGGCCGAGAATGCTTTGGATGCCCGTTATTCCCAACTCTGTCTCCAGTACGGCACTGCCGGCGAACTCGTCATAGCGGATATAGGCACGAAAGCGCTCTTCTGCGGCGCGCGCCTGGAGGTTGGAGACGTTGAAATAGACGGCGGCTATACCCTCACGGTTTATCCGCCGCGTACCGTGTTTTATTTCCGGGTGTCTGTCATAATTCAGAAACAACTGATTGGCGGCCGGTATTAATTTGCTAGGAAATTCAATGGTAATCCGCAGCGAAACAGCCCCGCCGCCTCTGGCTTTCGGCTGCACCTCTCTGGTCTCGGTCGTCTCAGGGGTCTCGGCAGTCTCGGTGGTCACGCAGCCCGCCAACAGGACACCGGGCAGGAGCAGGAGTAATCTCCATTGCCGGTACTGTTTTTTTATGATGCTAATGCCGTGTATATTCATGATAGGGTAGAGGTTGAACTCATCTTTCGGGCAATCTCTTTCATTAGTGTACACGGACTCTCGTATTTCTGCAACCCGAAGTGGGTTCGGCTCCCGCGGTATATGGGGGTACCTGCTGGAGAGGGGGACGCGTGTTAGTTTTTATTATACAGCAGCGCCCGGGGGTAGCGGAAGACGGGGAGTGCGCCGGCGGGCGGAGCGTGAGCGGAGCCCGTACCCGCGCGTGCGCACGTGTGCGTGCGCGGGGGTAGGCGCACGGTGACGCGCGTAAGCGCGGCGCCCCGGCTGCAGCGAGGGGGCCGGAGGCCCCCTCTTAATGTATATTGTATATACCGCAGCAAAATATTGGGCCCATGCGGAGACGAAAAAAATTGACGCCTAACGCTTGCACGACTGTGTTGATCGTGCTACAATCCAGTGAGGGAACTATGAGAGATACTAGGGGTATTATTGTTCAAAAAATTATCTTTGCCGTGCTGGTCGGGGTGACTATGAATCTGGTGCTGCAGCTTTTCTTTGGCGATAACGGTTTGCGGGCCAGGCGTAACGCGTTGGAGTACCGCGAGCAGCTGGTCGAGCATACCGAGCGCCTGCGTGAGCGGCAGGATACATTGTACGATACCGTTGCGGATCTGCAAAATAACGAGGAGCGGCTGCTGATTGAGGCGCGGGAGATAGGATTTTATCTGCCCAATGAGGTTGTGGTGCGCTTTATCGACCAGCCAACTGTGCGCAACGAATTGGTTGAGGACCGGCAGCTGTCGGCGACCCGGGCGGCGGGTGCGGCGAGCACGGAGGCGAGGCAGCGGCGGAAGACGCTGTTCCGCAGTATTGGCGCGGCGTTTGGTATGCTGGCACTGATCGCGGCGCTGCTGTTGGTTCCCCCGGAGCCTGATAGTTCGGCTTAGCGCTTTGTCTTAGAGCTGGCGCGCTTCTAAATAATAACGCTTCTCGGGGGCCAACCCGATTGAGAAACTTTTCTTGGGCAGTACCCGCTTTTGCGCGATGTGCCCCATGAGGGCGGCGCGGGATATCGGGGGCATGAACATAGCCAGCCCGTCCTCGCGGGTGCAATGGTCCCGCAGCTCGTCGGTGTCGTGGACAAAGATGTGGTGCAGAGTATCGTCGGCGGCTAGCTTGCCGATGCGATCATCGAGGGCGACGGCTGCTAGTATCGGCTGTGCCTCGCCTTGCGGGCTTGGCGGCGGCTGGAGCTGGCTCTGCCATACTGTTGTCTGGCCGGCAAGCGAGCAATAGAGGATGATTTCCTCCCGGGGGGCGGAGTTGTCGGCGAGAACGTCTTCCAGGGATTGGGCGATGCGGCGGGCGTTGAGTGCCCGCAGGACGCGCATTTTCCAATCTTGGTCGGATCCGGTTAATAGTTGGTGTATGGGCAGCAGTTTTAGCCCCGGGTCGTAGATGTTTGTCAGCTCTACCAGGGCGTACCGGCATGCCGGGTGATGGTCCCCTCCCTGGGGGGAAGCCGCCTCTGCTGCCGAGGCGGATTGCGGTGAGAGGGTACGTTTGTACTCCTGCCAGTGCTGCCACGCTGCGGCGAGGGCATGGTTTCCGTCGCCGATGTAAAACAGCGCGCTCCCGCTCTCACTGCCTGGGCGCTGTTGCTGTTGGTGCAGCGCACGGTACCCGCTGATAATTTTTTCAAACGGGGCACCGGATACCGGGTAGCCGCTAATTTTCCCGCCGCCAAGCATAAGCGGCCCGTCGTAGAGCGGCGCCGTCTTGTCTTGTTTAATTTCCTGCAAGACGGGGGGTAGGATATTTTGCTCCGGGGCGGCGTATAGCAAAAGAATGTGCGGTAACTCAATGGGGGCGTTGCGCCGCAGGGCCGCCCGGGTGTGCACCCTGTCGGGAAATGTTTTCTCGGTCGGTTGGATGAGCATAGGGGCATCAGAGTACGGGGCGTAACACTCCAGATCTATTGCCGTGACCAACCCCAGGCGTCTGCTGCCGTCTTCCATGTATCGCTCCGTCATTACCGATAGGGGCGGGGTGGGGGATAGGGTTCCGTTTTCAAGGTCATCGCGCATACGCTGGTTGCACGCGGCGACACGGGCTTCCGGGGTATCGTTCGCCGCGGTGCCCGCCGCGGTGCCTGCCGCGGTACCCGGGCCTTTCCCGGCGATAAATATTTCGGGAATAATATAGTGCAGCGTTGAGGGAGAATCGTTTACCGTGTTATATACCGCATCCCAATAATCGGAGTTATCGGTAAATTGATCGCAGGCAATCACCGCCCACGTGTCTAATGGGATGTTCGGTTTGGGCAGAAGCAGGGGAGTCTGTGCCAGCCCAACGTCGGGGTATGGGATGATATCGCCGGCGCTGCTTTCCCGGCCATTGTTATTCGACGTGGACGGCGCGCCCTGCGGGGGCGGCGCGCCCTGCGGGGGCGGCGCGCCCTGCGGGGGCGCCGTGCCCTGCGTGGGTGAAAATTCAGAAGAGTTCATATCAGAGAGTGTATCCTGTGGGTTAGCGGTCTGCGTAGTTAATTGGAGTTAATATTGAATCAAGGACGGCGCGGTTCTCTGATATGAACTCTAACATCAACTGTTGGGAATCAAAGAAGAAGTACCGCTGTAATTTTGCCGCCGATCTCCCAATGTACCGCCAGTGCCAGCTCTCAAATTGGTACCCGGTTTGACTCTCGGCGCCTTCCGGGTAGGATAGCGAAAACCCGTACCGCCACCCATTGGCGAATATCCACCGCCCCGCCGGCGTAAGCAAAAATTCATTGGTGATTGACCCGAAATCAACCGCCATACCCAACTGGTGCTGACTGTGCCCGGGCACCGCCACCGTCTCCGATGTCTCTTTGGCCCCAAACACCTCCAGGCTGTTCTGGTAGACCGACTCCTGGTGGGCGTACGACCGGTACGCAGAGCTGACTCCCAGGACCACCCCGTCGGATTCGGCAGCAATACTCATAGCCAACAGGTCGGGAAGCAGCGCCGGGTGCACGTAGAGATTGGTTCTATTCAGCGATAACACCTGCTTGTAATCATCAAGTGCCGCCAGGGACCCAGGCACATACCCGTCCGGCAGGGGATACCTGGGGTCGACCAGGCGCAGCAGATCGGACGGCAATTCGGTCAGCGCGCCATAGAGGAGCTCGATAAAGTATTCGGGCAGGCGCAAGATTGTAGTTTGAATTGATTCGGGCAGCTCTACAATAAGACCTACCAGGGCATCCGCGCTAATGTCAAAATCGGCGTGCACCACCCGCGCCCCGGCCGCGCTCTCGCCGCCGCGGAAGAGGGTACCGCCGTTAAGCCGAAACCCCCCGCGCTCCGCAGGACACGCCGCTATACTGATACAGAGAAACACGACGGTACACGCAGAGACGACGCGGTATATAATAGATTGGCGCCGCGAACGATTCACAACGCCCCCCGCCCTGTTACCTGTCCCGCCTGTACTCTCTCCGTGCATCACCGTAATCTCTCCTGCCTTATAGTTTATAGCACAATATCCAGCACCTGCTCTATGGTGCGTACCGGTTTAAAGTTCATACCTTTCTTTACGACGTCGTCTATCTTTATAAGATCGCGGGCATTATCCTCGGGAAAGATAACAGTCTTGATGCCGTTGCGCTTTGCGGCAATTATCTTCTCCTGCAGCCCGCCTATCTCCAGGACATCGCCAATCAACGAAAGCTCTCCCGTCATTGCGGCGCTCTTCTTTATCTTTTTCCCCAGAGCCAGGGAAATGAGCGCCGTAGTCATAGTTATCCCCGCAGACGGCCCGTCTTTTTTTGTCGCACCGGCCGGAATATGCACATGTATCAATTTGTCGTTCAGTGCAGCATTGCCCTTGCCGTCCAGGTATGTACGTGCAAAGGTGTACGCAATCTTTGCAGACTCCTGCATGACATCACCAGCCTGCCCGGTCAGCAAAAACCCCTCCTTGCCTTTCCGGAACACCGACTCAATTGTCAGCACCACCCCCCCCAGGGGGGTCCACGCCAGCCCAACCACCATCCCGGGGTTAACGGGCTCGCGGTACTCGGCGTGCCGGAATATCGGCTGATCGAGATATTTCTCCAAATCCCCGGCCCCGATAACCCGCGGCATAGTCAGCTTACTTGTAGTCAACTGGTGGGCAATTTTCCGATGAATCTTATCAATTGCCTTCTCATAATTACGCAGCCCCGCCTCACGCGCCCACCCGTTGGCAATGCCGAGCAGCGCCTGCCGGTCATACCGCACGCCTTGCTTCGGCAGCCCGGTATTTTTCAGCGACCGCGGTATGAGGTAGCGGCGGGCAATGTGCACCTTATCCGCATTGATGTACCCCGACAGCCGGATAACCTCCATACGGTCAAGGAGCACCGACGGAATGGTATCCATAGTATTGGCGGTGGTAATAAACAGCATATTAGAGATATCAAACGGCAAATCAAGATAGTGGTCGCGGAATTCCCGATTCTGCTCCGGATCCAGCACCTCCAACAGCGCAGAGGCCGGATCCCCGTGGTACGAGACACTCAGTTTATCAATCTCATCTATCATGAACACCGGCGCCCGCTCCTTGGTCACCCGCAGGCCTTGGATAATCTTCCCCGGCATAGCCCCAATGTAGGTCCGCCGATGCCCTTTGATCTCCGCCTCATCGCGCATACCGCCCACAGAGAACCGAAAAAATTTCTTCCCCAGGGCATTGGCAATGGACTTCCCAATTGATGTCTTCCCAACCCCCGGGGGCCCGACCAGACAGATAATAGAGCCGCGGAACGACTTATTCAGCTTGGCAACAGCCATCAGCTCTATAATGCGCTCCTTGACATCGTCAAGCTTGTAGTGGTCACGGTTCAATATCCGCTGCGCCCGCGGAATATCCACATCAACCGCATCATCGTCCGTCGGTTTTTTCGTCTTCCACGGCAGCGCCAGAACGGTATCCAGGTAGCTCAAGACCAGCTGAAATTCCGGACTCGCCCGCTCAATGAGCTGAAATTTATCCAGCTCCTGCTGCACCCGTTCCCGCGCCTCCTCCGGGAGCTCAAGCTCATCGGCGCGCTTTTTCAACCGCAAATACTCGTTCTCTTTTGCGTCGCCGGCCATCCCCAGCTCTTTTTTTATCTCCTTCAACTCTTCGCGCAGAAAGTATTCGCGCTGGCTCTTCTCTATTTTATTATTGATATCCCGCTGAATTTTCCGCTGAATACGCAGCAGCTCCTGCTCCTGCTTGATGCATACCAGGACCTGCTCCATCCGCGCCCGCACCCGCGTCGTCTCCAGAAGCTTCTGCTGTATTTTCCGATCGATGTTCAACAGCGAGGCAATCATATCCGTAATTTTCCCCGGATCATCCAGGTTAATCATACCCATCTTGATCTCATCACTGAACAGCGGATTCCCCTCCATAACCTGCTTCATCTCGGTCAGCAGCGCACGGGTCAGGGCACTGATAACACGCTTTTCGTTCGGCTTAATTTCGTCTTCAAGGTATTCGACCGCCGCAAGATACGGGGGCCGTTGATTAAGCACCCGCACCCAGCGGAAACGCTGCACCGCCGCCAGAAAAATATGCACCCCGTCATCAGAGGTGCGGATGCGCTTCACTATCTTCGCCGCAGTCCCGACGCGGTAGAGCTCCTCCTTCTTCGGATTCTCCTCATCCTCATCCTTGGTCATCACCAGCCCGACCATCCCGTCGTGGTTAATGACACGCTCCAGCGTGTTAATGATCGGCGCCTTACGTATCGCTATCGGCGTGAACACTCCCGGGAAGACAGGCTTTGCCGCCGTCGGCAAAATTATCAGCTTCGGCGGCAATTGAATGTTGCCGTGCACAATTGCGGTTTCATTTATCTCCATCGGAATTTTACGTGTCATACGATTAACTAACGTGACGCAAGCTATCCACTCGACAATCAATTATACATGCATCGGGCAGTGCATGCAACTAGGGGGAGCGATTTAGGAGGGGGCGACCCCCCTCGCTGCAGCCAGCGTGCCGCGCCTGCTGCGCAGCCGCGCCACCGAACGGCTACCCGTGCGCGTCCGCGCACGGGCACGGGCTCACTCCCGCTCGCCCGCCGCCGTTCTCGCTTGCTTCCGCTACCCCCCGGCGCTTCTGTAAACCCCACTGCTCCAACCGTTGCTCTACAGCGCCAATAATAATAAATAGACGCTACCCCCCGGCGCTGTATAGTGTAGACAATGTAGACGCCGGCACCGGTTGCCGATATAATATACACTATGAAAAAGTCAATTGTGATGATGGCCGTGCTACTGGCCGCGATAGTGTGTAGCGTATTATTAATTGCCGGTTGTGATACTGGCAGCAGTGGCGGGGGTAATGGTAGCAGTAGCAAAACGGCCGCCGGCGGTGCTTGTGTTGCCGATGGTGAATGTGCCGCCGGTTTGGTATGTGCCGGAGTGGCCGGCAGTCAGGTATGCAGTCAATCCGATGGGATGGCCGGCAGTGTGTGCGGCACCGATAGCCATTGTGATACCGGGTTAATATGTGCCGCAGTGTCCGGCAATGCTGTATGCAGTGCCGCCGGTGATGGTATGGCCGATAGTGTATGCGGTACCGATAGCCATTGTGCCGATGGGTTGGCGTGTAGTGCCGGTGCTTGCAAGGTAGCCGCCGGCGGTGTTTGTGTTATCGACAACACTGACACTACCGGCGATTGTGCCGCCGGTTTGATATGTGCCGCTGTGTCCGGCAGTGATGTATGCACGGCAAGCGATGGCAGTGCGGGTAGTGCGTGTGCACTTAATAGCGATTGTGATACTAATTTGATATGTGTGCGTGTGTCCCGCAATGATGTATGCGCGGCCGCCGGTGATGGCAGTGCGGGTAGTGTGTGTGTACTTAATAGCGATTGTGATACTAATTTGATATGCGCCTCTGTGTCCGGCAGTTCGGTATGCACGGCAACAGATGGCAATGCCGGTAGCCCTTGCAGTAGCAGTAGCCATTGTGATTATGGTTGTCTATTCGACCTGTGCACCGATGGGATGGCCGGCACCGGTTGTGGTAATAATAGCGATTGTGTCAGTGGGGTATGTAGTAGTTTTGTATGCCAGTAATATCACAACCGGCCGGCGCGCGCGGGGATGATACCCCCGCGCAATCGAGACGGCCAGAGCGGAACCATAACAACGGCACCATAATCGGCGCACGCACGCGCGGGGGTTGCAACGCCCCCCCCTGTCCGGCTTCGTCAATCCCGTCGCTGCAAAGCATAATGCGCCGCGGACGCGGTGCCAACAACCAGACGCTACCCCCCGGCGCTGTATAGTGTAGACAGTGTAGACACCGGCACCGGTTGCCGATATAATATACACTATGAAAAAATCAATTGTGATGATGGCCGTGCTACTGGCCGCGATAATGTGTAGCGTATTATTAATTGCCGGTTGCACCGGTCCGGCAGGACCAGCGGGGCCGGCAGGACCGGCAGGGCCGGCGGGGCCAGTAGGGCCGGCGGGAAGAATTCCCACCGGCACAATATGGACGATACAAGACGACAAGGCAAGCGCCATCCTAAACGCCATCCACTATGCCAATAATCTATGGGTTGCAGTAGGAAGCGCAGGAACCATAACCACCAGCGTAAACGGCACCGCATGGACGGCGCAGGATAGCAAGGCAAGCGGCGAACTACGAGCCATCCACTATGCCAATAATCTATGGGTTGCGGTAGGATTAAGCGGAACCATAACCACCAGAGCAAACGGCACCGCATGGACGGCGCAGACAAGCAATGTGAGCGAGACCCTAAACGCCATCCACTATGCAACAGACGAAAACGGCAATAATGGTCTATGGGTTGCAGTAGGAAACGCAGGAACCATAACCACCAGCGCAAACGGCACCACATGGACGGCGCAGAATAGCAACGGCATGACAGGCAATGTGAGCGGCGACCTAGCAGCCATCCACTATGCCAATAATCTATGGGTTGCGGTAGGAGGTGCAGGAACCATAACCACCAGCGCAAACGGCACCGCATGGACGGCGCAGACAAGCAATGTGAGCGAGTTCCTGCTAGACATCCACTATGTAACAGACGAAAACAGCAATAACGGCCTATGGGTTGCAGTAGGAAACGCAGGAACCATAACCACCAGCGCAAACGGCACCGCATGGACGGCGCAGGATAGCAAGGTAACCGACAACCTAAACGCCATCCGCTATGCCAATAATCTATGGGTTGCAGCAGGAAACGCGGGAACCATAACCACCAGCGCAAACGGCACCGCATGGACAGTGCAGACAAGCAGTGTGAGCGAGACCCTACGAGCCATCCACTATGCCAATAATCTATGGGTTGCGGTAGGATTAAGCGGAACCATAACCACCAGCACAAACGGCACCGCATGGACGGCGCAGACAACCAATGTGAGCGAGATCCTACGAGACATCCACTATGCCAATAATCTATGGATTGCGGCGGGAGGGACTTTTAACATTAGCACCCGAACACATACGCCGAGAATATTAACGGCACCATAACCCACGCGGCCAATCGAGCCGCACGCGCGGGGGTTGCAACGCCCCCCCCGTCCGGCTTCGTCAATCCCGTCGCTGCAAAGCATAATGCGCCGCGGACGCGGCGCCAACAACCAGACGCTACCCCCTGGCGCTGTAGACACCGGCACCGGTTGCCGATATAATATACACTATGAAAAAATCAATTGTGATGATGGCCGTGCTACTGGCCGCGATAGTGTGTAGCGTATTATTAATTGCCGGTTGCACCGGTCCAGCGGGGCCGGCTGGCGCAGACGGCGAGACGGGGCCGGCGGGACCGGCAGGGCCGGCAGGGCCGCAAGGAGAGCCGCCGGAACCGCCGGCAGGCGATGGCACGCTTGGCAGCACTTGCGCTACTTTTAGAGATTGCGCCGGTGCCCTGGTATGCGGGGACGGCGTATGCGGGCGGGACATTGGCGGTGCTTGTCTTCTTGATATGCATTGCGCCGGCAGCGATGTGATATGCGTTAGCGATGTATGCATCCAATCAGACGGCGCAGCCGGTAGCGCTTGCAGTGTTGGCGCACACTGTGATTATGCTTGTTTACCAGAGAAAATATGCACCGATGGCATGACCGGCACGGCATGCGGTTTGCCTACTGATTGTATCAGTGGCACATGCACTAGTTTTATATGTGAGTAATCCCATAACCGGCCGGCGCACCCGGCGCGCGGGGATGATCCTTCTCCCGCGCAATTGATGACGGCCGGACGCTACAGCGCAGAACGGCCGGCCGGCAGTGTAGACGCCGGCACCGGTTGCCGATATAATATACACTATGAAAAAGTCAATTGTGATGATGGCCGTGCTGCTGGCCGCGATAGTGTGTAGCGTATTATTAATTGCCGGTTGCACCGGACCGGCAGGGCCGGCAGGGCCGGCAGGGCCGGCGGGGCCGGCAGGCGCAGACGGCGCGGACGGCGGGACAGGGCCGGCAGGGCCGGCGGGGCCGACAGGACCAGCAGGACCGACAGGACCGGCAGGGCCGGCGGCCGGCACGCTCGGTACTGTTTGCACGGCTAACAGCGATTGCAACAGCCCCTTAACATGTGCGGCCGGTTTCTGTAGCGATGGCAGTGCGGGTAATGCATGCACGGCCGTCGCCGATTGTAATACTGGCTTGATGTGTGCGGCCGATTTCTGTAGCGATGGCAGTGCCGGCAATGCATGCGAGTTTGGTAGTCAATGCGATTATGCTTGTAGTGATAGCGGTAGCGGCAACCAATGCACCGATGGCAGTCCGGGCACTGTATGTAGTAATAACGGCCATTGTGCCAGTGGTGTATGTACTGTTATCATTTGCCAGTAATATCACAACCGACCGGCGCGCCCAGCGCGCGGGGGATGATCTCCCCGCGCAATCGAGACGGTCAGAGCGGAACCATAACAACGGCACCATAACCGGCACACGCACGCGCGGGGGTTGCAACGCCACCCCCCTCTGTCCGGCTTTGTCAATCCCGTCGCTGCAAAGGGCAATACCCCCCCGCGCACCGACAGAGAGAGAGCGCGACAGCAATACCGCAGAGAGAGACACAATACTCCCGCGCTAGGCATGTTTATTGTGCCGCAAGCCTTTGCTTGCGGCAGACGCGGCGGTCTTTGCTGCGGTATGCATGCTCGTACAGGCGCCGCGGCCGGGCAATAAACACGCCGACCCCCCCGCGCGTCCGCGCGGGGGGGTAGCGCCCATAGTGCGAAAAAAAATTTCCCCCGAATCTATTGAATGTATATTTATTTTTTGATAGAGTACTACTATGTTTAGTATTGTAATAATTGCGGTGATTGCCTCGTTTCTTTTCGCGGCCGTCAACTACCGCTATGTGTCTAGATTGCCAAGCGGAACTGCGCAAATGCAGCAGATAGCCGCCGCAATAAAAGAGGGTGCAAACACCTTTATCCAGCACGAGTACCGGCTAATCAGCATCGTTGCGCTGATTGTCGCTGTTCTGCTGACGATCGGTATCGGGTGGTTTGCCGGTGTCTGTTTTTTACTCGGGGCTGTCATGAGTGCCAGCGCGGGCTGGATGGGAATGCGTATCGCAACCATAGCAAATGTCCGCGTCTCGAATATGGCGCGTACAACCAAAAACCTGGGCAGCACGCTCAAGGTTGCGTTTAGCGGCGGCAGTGTCATGGGGTTATCGGTAAGCGGATTTGCGCTTCTCGGGCTCCTGATTGTCTATGTGGTATTCGGTAAACTCCTCGGACAGACCCTGCCCGAGAACCTGACCCTTGTGCGCAATCATTTCGGTATATCCCTGATTCCGTTCACCATGAGTCTGTCCACCTACGCCCTGGGGTGCTCGATGATCGCCATGTTTAACCGCGTGGGCGGGGGTATTTACACCAAGGCCGCCGACATGGGGGCCGACCTGGTTGGTAAAACCGAAGCCGGCATACCCGAAGACGATCCGCGTAACCCCGCAACCATTGCCGATAATGTCGGTGATAACGTCGGCGACGTTGCCGGGTTGGGTGCGGATATACTGGAGAGTTATGTCGGGGCAATTATTTCGTGTGCGGTCCTGACCGCGTACTTCTTTCAGCTGCGCCTGGGCACCGCCCGCGAGATGGCACCGGAGCTGCTCAGCCGTATGATTGAGTTTCCGCTCCTGTTGGCTGCCGTCGGGGTCATCGGTTCGATTATCGGTATATTGATAATTCTTGTCAGACGCCTTTCGGATAAACCGCATCGGGAATTGAACATTGCAACGTTTGTCTCTGCTGCTATTACTATGGTTATCTCCGGTATTGTGTGCTGGAACTTTTTTGACATACCGGGTATCGAGGAGATCGGCTTCCGCATTGGGGCCTTGTCCCCGTGGGTTGCAGCCGTGCTCGGTATTTGCAGCGGTGTGGCAATCGGTCAGCTGGCAGAGTACTACACCAGTGCAGATTACAAACCGACGCGCGCCATCGCCAACGCTTCCCTGGAAGGTCCGGCGCTGAATATTACCCAGGGGCTTGCAGTGGGGATGCGCTCGGTGGCATTTCCAATCCTGGTGCTGTCAACCGCAGTGTTGCTTTCGCACTACATCGCCGGCATATACGGCGTCGCCATGGCTGCCCTCGGGATGCTGTCGTTTGTAGCCACTACTGTTTCGGTAGATACCTACGGGCCTATTGCGGATAACGCGGGCGGTATTAGTGAAATGGCTAAGCTGCGCGGATATGTGCGGCAGATTACCGATACCCTCGATTCGGTCGGCAACACAACCGCGGCTATCGGGAAGGGGTTTGCTATCGGGTCGGCGGCCCTGGCTACGCTTTCGCTGTTTGTCTCGTTTCTGTTCTCCCTGGCATCCCCCGGTGAGACAATAGATACGTTCTCATTACTGTTAAACATCGTCAACCCGCTGTCGCTTGCCGGGGCTCTGGTTGGTTCGGCATTGCCGTTTCTGTTCTCCGGTATTCTTATCGAGGCGGTCGCCAAGGCCGCGCGTAAGATGGTCCAGGAGGTACGGCGTCAATTTAAATCGGACCCCGGGATCCTTAAAGGCAAGAGCCTGCCCGATTACAAACAGTGCATCAAGATCTCTTCGGTCGGCGCTATTGCGGAAATGAAGGTACCTGCCCTGTTGGCGCTGCTCTCGCCGTTAGTCGGCGGGTTCTTGTTCGGTGCCGAGTTTGTCGGCGGGCTGCTTATCGGTACCACGTTGTCAGCAATAATGCTGGCGCTGTTTAGTGCAAACTCCGGCGGTGCGTGGGACAATGCGAAAAAGCATATCGAAGAGGGCGAGCACGGGGGCAAGGGTTCTGCGGCACACGCGGCCAGTGTCATCGGTGATACGGTGGGCGATCCCCTGAAGGATACCGTCGGGCCGTCGCTGAATATACTTATTAAGATTATGGCGACAATTTCGCTGATTACTGCGTCGATATTCGGCAGTTATAATTTGCTGTCGCTGTTTTAGACTGACGCGGGGGATGCGTTTGTAAAGAAACAAGAGAGAGGGCTCCTTAGGTGACTAAGGAGCCTTTCTCCGTTAACGGGAAATTTGTAATAAAATTGCCACTAATACAAAGACCGTAAGATCAAAGCACGAATTAATCATCAGCAATTTAATTGACTTATTCTCAAAGTTGTTGTGATTAAACGCCTGGACAAAATTAAAGCCAAACCATACCATTCCTGCAACCGCGCAAGCCTGCGCAATTGAGGTGGTGGCAAATCCGTTCAGAGTAATTGCCAACGTCAACGTTGCAATTACCGAAAACAGCAGCGTCGCTAAATAGATACCGACGACCGGACCCTGGCGTATCTGCTCCTCGTCCATTCCGACCTCTTGCATCCATCGTTTGCCGAAGAACGGCCCGTACCATAGCATGCCCACAATAAAGTGAATTATCACGCCGCCGAGTACTCCCCACCATTTGATAGAAAATAATAATGTGTATTGTTCCATAGTAACCTCCTTAAAATTATTTGATATAATATGGCATATTTGCCGCCGAATAACAATACCCCGGCGTCCCGTCCGCCCGCGGCAGGCACGCGCACCATTGCCCGCACAATATTCTCTCAAATATGTTAAAATAATCCAGGGCATGGGTGCAGAACTTATTGACGGCAAGAGTATAGCCGGGAAATTTTCCGAGCAGGTGCGGCAGGAATGTGCCGCGCTGGTACAGGGCGGGGCAAGTGCGCCGCACCTGGCGGTAGTGGTGGTGGGCGAGAACCCGGCCAGTTTAAGCTATATCCGCGGCAAAAAGCGTGCCTGTGAGCGCGCTGGTATTACCACTACCGATCATCACCTGTCAGAGAGCACCACCACCGGGGAATTACTACAGCTCATCGAGGGTCTGAATAAAGACACCAGCGTGCATGCCATATTGGTACAGCTCCCCCTGCCGGGGCACATTGATGCCGATGCAATTATTGCCGCAGTCGACCCCGTCAAAGATGTCGATGGGTTCCATCCTGCCAACCTTGGGCTGCTGCTGGCCGGCAAGCCGCGCTACATCCCATGTACCCCGCTGGGGATTGTGCGCATGTTGGCGGAATCCGGGGTGCGGATTGCCGGTGCCGATGTAGTTGTGGTCGGGCGCAGTTCAATTGTCGGCATGCCGCTTGCGGTGCTGCTGATGTCCCGGGGCGAGTGGGGGAACGCTACGGTGACGGTGGCGCACAGTAAGACCAGCAACCTGGCGGCGGTTACCAGGCAGGCAGATATTTTGATTGCCGCCATCGGGTCGGCAAATTTTATCAAGGCAGATATGGTTAAGGCGGGCGCGGTGGTTATTGATGTCGGTGTTAACCGCGTGGAAGACAGCACCCGGGAGCGGGGGTATTACCTGTGCGGCGACGTCGACTTTGCGGCGGTGAGCGAACGGGCATCGCGGATCACACCCGTCCCCGGGGGGGTCGGTCCCCTGACCATAGCGATGCTGCTTGCAAATACCCTGCAGGCCTGCCGGCAACAGAGCGTGACAGGCGGCGATGGCAGCTAGCAGGGTGCAATTACGGCACATGCTTTGCTCGCTCTCCGATATGCGCAAGGTACCGGAGTTTATTTCCGAATGCATCGACATTGCGCCGGACCTTACCGTGCACTGCACAACGGGGACGCTGCAGCACCTGCGGGATGCGCTGCCCGCCCGGTACCACCCCAACCTGGTGAGTATCTACGATTACTGCGCGGTACCGCAGGAGACGCAAAACATTGTTAAGACACTCAATACCAAAGTATACCTCGGCATACTGACCGACCCCGGGAACGCGGAGCACGCACGGGTTATTGCGGAACAAAACATAATTCTCTTCGATGCGGTGCTGGCTAATTTTTACACGGAGGCGATGGATATCGGCGGCCCGGCTATGGTCAGGGCGGCGGCGAAGAATGCCGCCCGCGTACTGGCAATAACGCACCGCTCACAATTTTCGCCCCTGCTGCGGGCGCTGCGCACGGGCGCGGGGACAACAGAGACTACCGAGCGCCGCCGCCATGCCCGTACCGCCTTGCGGCACGTTACGCGTTACGTGCGGGGTCTGCGGAAATTAGTATAGCCATGAGTCAAGACAAAGAGAATAAGCCCACCGCTGAGGGATCCAACGCCTACCGGCGCCGCTACAACACAATCCGCCCGCACTCATTGCCGGCATCTATAACCATCATCACAACGACCCCAGAGGGAAACGAACAGACAACACAGTACCGCGAGGTACGCTGGCCCCGCGCCGGCGCGACCAGCGGGAACGCCGACCCCCGTGATGGCGCGACCAGCGGGAACGCCGGACTACGCTACGGCGAAAACCCCGAGCAAGGCGCAGCCCTCTATGCCCCGGTAGATGCCCGCACCCTGGAGGTATCCGGCGGGAAATTGCTGCAATCCGGTAAGCACCTAAGCAAGACCAATATTTGCGACGTCGACACGGCCCTGCACATCCTTGCCCGTTCCCGCAAGCAGGCATGCGCGGTTATTATGAAGCACAACAACCCCTCCGCTGCCGCCGTGGACAGCACAATGCACGCCGCCCTGACCCGCGCGTATAACGCCGACACCCTCTCTGCATTCGGTTCGGTCGTAGTGGTCAACCGGGAGGTCGACATCGCGTGCGCAGAGTTACTAACTGGGCAATTTTTTGAAATGATCGCAGCCCCGCGGTACACACCCGATGCCCTCAAACAACTGCAGACACGAAAAAACCTGCGCGTCATGCAGATTGACGGCATAGACAACCCCGAAACAGATACCGCCCGCCCCCGCGGCACCCGCCGCTCTGGATATCCGCACCCTGCGCGACGGGTCGCTGTGCATACAGGAGCCGTACACATCACGCATGCTGCACACCGATGATTTCGAACCCGCCCGCACCACCCACGACGGCACCGAGTACCGCAGCACCGCCGCCCCAACGGCACAGCAGCGCGCCGACCTGCTCTTTGCATGGCATATCGTTGAGGCACTGTGGAGCAACGCCGCCGTGTACGTCAAGGACGGAGTCACTGTCGGTATCGGCTGCGGGGCAGTGGATAGGGTAGGGGCGGTGCACATCGCCACCGAAAAAGCATACGCCGCCGCGGCGCGCAATGACACGGCGGAGCACGCTGGCAAACCAGCCCCCGCCCCCGCCTCCACCGCAAACCCCCTCGCCGGCAGCGTACTGGTCAGCGACGGCTTTTTCCCGTTTACCGATGCCATTGAGCCCCCCGTTGCCGCCGGCGTTGCCGCCATCGCCGCCCCCGGGGGGGCACTCCGCGACTGGGAAATCATCGAATACTGCAACGCCCGCAGCACGCCCCTGCTCTTTAGTAAACAGAGAGCATTCCGCCACTAATGAACACAATCCCGCACGCCGGCACCAACCCTCTCGCCCCCGCTGCCGACCGCTTTGCCCCGCGCATGGAGATACTGGCACTCTTCGCCGCACTGTCGCTATTTTTTGCAACCATCGAATACCTCATCCCCAAACCGCTGCCGTACATGCGCCTCGGGCTGGCAAACATCCCGCTCCTCCTGGCTCTGCGTGTCTTTGACCGCAAGAGCTATTGGAAACTGGTCTTCCTGAAGGTACTGGCGCAGGCCCTCCTGCACGGCACGCTTGCCTCGTATGTACTGCTGTTTTCGCTCAGCGGATCAATTACCAGCGCCGCCGTGATGCAGATCCTCGATAAATTTTTCGGACGCTCGCTGTCCCTGGTTGGTATCGGGCTCGGCGGCGCCCTTGCCAGCAGCATCGCACAGGGCAGCATAGCGCTGCTGTTTATATTCGGACCGTCGGCAATAGTACTCCTGCCCCTGCTCTTGCTCTCGTCGCTGGTTGCCGGCACGGCCGTCGGTCTATTTTCAGAATACTACCTCCGGCACTCGCGGTTTATGGCAAGACTGCTGCGCGAACGCAACCAGCTAGGCAAGAGAGCGGGGGAGGAGGCGTGACCCAGTCCCGCCAACACTCGCCGCCGCGCCGGCGCGTAACACCCTCTGCCGTGCTGTTCCTGGCCGGCCTGCTGACCCTGCCGCTCCTGGCCCTGCAGCCGGCTACGTCTTTCTTGGCAATACAGTGCGGAATATGTATCGCGGCTGCCACACTCGCCGGCAAGCGCATCAGCTATCTCTATTTCATTATACTAGTCCTTTCCGTCACGCTATTTCACCTCATTACACCCAACGGCGAGCTGCTGGTCATGGTATTCGGATTCCCCGTAACATCCGGGGCCCTGCGGGCAGGGCTGCACAAGGGGCTGCTGGTCAGCTCATTCGTGTTTTGCTCCCTGGCAACGGTCAACAGAAATCTCCGCCTACCCGGGAAGACAGGCGCCCTGCTTGCAACTATGTTCTCTTACTTCGACGCGCTATTTGTCCAACGCAAACGGCTGAAGCGCAAGAAAATACTCCAAGGCATCGACGAACTGCTGATCGAACTCATTGAATCAAATACCGCCGCTCCCGCAACCGCTCCCGCCGCCGTCCCGCCGCCAGCATGGGGCCGTACCATTACAAAGGCAATCCTCTTTGTTACCCCGCATATCGTGTTAGTAATCCTTGCCCAATAACCACCGGCGGTCTATAGCAGCATCCGTCAGAAAATGATAAACTAGTAGCGTGAATTACCAGATAGGCGGAATACAGCAAGTCGGCGTTGGGTTGACAGACCTCGATGCTAGCATGCGACTGGTGGCGGGAGCTCTTCGGATTCGATTGCCCGGTATTCCGCGACCGGGGAGTAGCCAAACTCATGACCCATTACACCCGCGGCACCGCCGAAGAGCGCGACGCCGCCCTGGTATTCAATATGCGCGGCGGCAGCGGGCTGGAACTATGGCAGTACATCTCCCGCACCCCCCAACCGCCGTCGTCCCAGACGACCCCCGGCGACCTCGGCATATACGCCGCAAAAATCCGCTGTCCGAATATCACCACCGCACACACCCACCTCGGCCAACACGGCGCCCGGTGCCCGGCAGCTTGCCGTCGACCCAATACACAACGACCCCACCGGCGCCCCGTCCTTCTTCTGCAGAGACCACGACGGCAACGTCATCCAGGTTATCGAAACCTCGGCGCCGCTCAATTATTCCCGCCACCCGCTAGGCGGGGTATGCGGGGCAATCATCGGCACCTCGGATATCGATAGCACCCAAACCCTGTACGCATCAGTCCTCGGGTACTCCCAGGTTGTATCGGATACCACACTAACGTTCCCCGCCCCCAACGCCCTCACCCCCGCAGCAGGCACAAAAACCATCCGCAGCGTCATACTAACCCAACCGAACCGCGGCAAAACCCCGTTTGCCCGCCTCTACGGGCCGTCGACCATCGAGTTATGGCAATCACTGTCCCCGGCCCCCGCGCCGGCCCCCGCGGGCGCCAAACGCACCAACATATTTTCCGGACGCCAGTGGGGCGACATCGGGTACATTCACCTGTGCTTTGAGGTACGCGGCACCGACGCCGTACAGGAAAAACTGCAATCACTGGGCCGCACGTTAACCGTAGACAGCGCCGACACATTCGACATGGGCGACGGCGCCGGCCGCTTTTCTTACTTCGAGGACGACGACGGCACACTCATCGAGCTGGTAGAGACCCACCGGCTGCAGATTAGCAAAAAGCCCCCCATATCGTTTAACGTACAGAACCGCCGCAACCCGCTGTCAAAACTCATGCTCCGCGCCCTGACCATGACCCGCACACGCGGATAACCGCACACCCAAGGTTTCAACTGCGCGCACGCGCACGCAGTGCGTACAAATAAATTACGGGTTATAGATTCTACTCAAGCGCTGCTGCTCGTCGCTCGACAGTTCGATCTTCAATTTATGCACCCGCGGCATCTTCTCAAACACCTCAACCGTCAAATCAATATCTTCCTGGTCGTGGTTAGCCGTCGGTACAATCCGGAACATCAGCATCTCTTTCGGAATTACCGGATAGATAACCCCGCTCACAAAAATCCCATTCTCGCGCAGCCACTTAATAAACTGCATCGCGTTCTCTTCCGGGTTATCGGTATGCACCGGCAAGAACACCGAACAAATCGGCGACGCCCCTTCCCCGACGGTATACCCAATATCCCGCAGCCGCTCTTTCAGGGCATTCGATACTTTCCATAGGTTCTCACGCTTCTTCGCCACCGCTTCACCGAGCATCAACCGCAGCGTAGCCCGCACCGTCTCTACATAGACAATCGGCAGCGCCTTGGCAAACACCTGCGTCCGGGCGTTAAAACAAATCCAATCCCGCACATCCTTGGTGCTCGCCGTCATACCCCCAATACCGGCAAACGCCTTCGCAAAGGTACCGAAGTACAGGTCAATGTCATCCTGCACCCCCAGGAACTCCCCGGACCCGCGCCCGCCTTCCCCCATGACGCCAAACCCGTGGGCATCATCAACGAACACCCGCGCGTCGTATTTTTTCGCCAACGCACAGATATCTTTCAAATTCGCAACATCGCCTGTCATCCCGTAGACGCCTTCGACGGCAATAAGCAGCCCGCCCTTGCGCCCGCGGTTAATGTGCCGCAGCGTCTGCTCCAGGTCCGCCATATTGTTATGCTTAAAAATACGCAGCTGCGCCTGCGAGAGCAGAGCAGCATCAACCATACACGAGTGCGCCAGCTTATCCAGGACAATAGTATCCCCCGGGCCAACCAGCGAACAAACAGTCCCCAGGACCCCCAGGTACCCGTAGTTAAACAGATAACTGCTATCCTTACGGACGTACTCCGCAAGCTCTTTCTCCAGCGACAGATGCGCCGCCGTAGTCCCCGTCAGCATCCGCGACCCCATCGGAGCCGAAACCCCATAGGTGCGCAGCGCCGTATCACCGGCTTCATTCAAATCGGGATGATTCGCCATCCCCAGGTAGTTATTTAGCGACCAGCTAACCGTAGGCTTCCCGTGGTAATCAAACCGATGATCAACATTCGGGGGAAGTACCGGCGCGCAAAAATACTCGTCACCAGCGTGACGCAGCATCCCAAAGTACCCGCCGTCGCCCTGTACCTTGTCAAAAATATCAATATGCTTTTTCATGTCTTTCCAAGTATACTATCACTTTTGCACCAAACATGCAACCGCCCCACGAGGGGTATATTTTCCCATACCTTACGAGATATAGGTTGTATAGGTTGGGCGCTCCCCCCGCCGCGCCGGCTGCGCCGCCGCGCCGGCGGTCGGCGTGCTCAGGGCTCGGCCGCCGCGCCCTATACAGTAAAGATACCGCCGAAACTCCGCGGCGTCTAGCAGGCGCAAGCGCGCCTGCTACCCTTCCCATGCCTAGCGCGCGGAACCACAGCCCCCCGCAACCCCGGCGACCGAGCCTGTCGAGGCCCCAGTCTCAAAGACTGCGTTATATATGGATACACAGACCCTGTACCAAAACTACGGTATTTCGCAATCCCCGGTGGCTGAGCCTGTCGAAGCCCCCGTGTGCTGTATTAAAAAACTACAGTAATTTTTTTAATCTTTTTTATCAAAATGCTTGACAAGGATATTTAACTATGATATAATTCATGAGTATAAGGCTTTGGAGGCAATATGAAAAAAGAAAATTATGTACACAAAACACAGAATACCGCTCAGGAGACCGTTTCTACGGTCAAAATGGTAGCAAATACGGCTACCCCCCCCCCCCCCCCCCCCCCCTCAGAAAATAATCTAGCTAAATACAAAACACCGTTTTCAGGGAGTCTTGCCCGGCTTCGGCATAAAAACAGCAGACCAGTAGCGGGCGGCGCAGTTGTCGTCCTGACAGCAATAGCACTAACAATACTCCTTATAGCGTGCCCCGAAGAGACCCCGCCGGCCGGTAACGGCAATACCGCCAAAACACCCGCCGGCGGCGCGTGTGTAACCGATACCGATTGCGCCGACTCCCTGGTATGCACCGGTGCCCTCGGTACCCAGATATGCAGCCAGGCCGGTGACGGCACCGTCGGTAGTTTATGCGGCACCGACAACCACTGCACCGACCCCCTGGTGTGTGACGCCGGACTCTGTTCCGGCGGCGCAGGCAGCGTCGGCGAGATGTGTACCGATAACGATGGGTGCACCGACCCCCTGGTGTGCGGCGACAATAGTATATGCGGTATTCCATCCGGCAATTCATGCAGCACCGATACCCAATGTGCCGACCCCCTGATTTGCACCGGCACCGCCGGTGCCCAGGTATGCAGCACTGCCGGCGATGGATTGACCGGCAGTGTGTGCGGTAATAACGACCACTGCGACGGTGCCCTGATATGCGGGAACGGTTTATGCAGGGTAGCCGCTGGCGGAACATGTACTGCCGATAGCGATTGTGCCAATACCCTGATATGTACCGGGGTGTCTGGTAGTCAGGTATGCAGCCAGGCTGGCACTGGCGCGGGCGGGAGTGTCTGTGGTAATGACGACCATTGCACCGATGCGCTGATTTGCGGAAGCGGCGCCTGCGGGGTAGCCGCCGGCGACGCTTGCAGTGTCAGTGACGATTGCGTCGGCACTTTGATGTGTTCGGCTAATGTATGCTCTACCGGTGCGGCTGGCAGTGCGTGTAACGCCGATGACCAATGCACCAACCCTCTGGTATGCAACGGCGCCGCGGGTAGTCAGATGTGCGGTGATGCCGGTAATGGTATGAGCGGCAGCGCATGCGGTAACAACGACCATTGTACTGCCCCGCTGATTTGCGGAGCTGGTACCTGCGACGCTGACACCGATGGCGACAGCATAGCAGACAATGCAGACAACTGCCCGAACGTCCCCAATACCGACCAGGCTATTACCACGGGCGACACTGCCGGACATGCCTGCAATACTGACATAGATGATGACGACGACGGGTTAATAGAGATATGGACCCTGGAGCAGCTGCATAACATGCGCTACAACCTTGCCGGCACCACCTACGATGACGAACTGGCAGACACTGGTACCAACGCCGATGCCGGCATCACCACCGGTGCACCAACCGCGGCCACCGCCGATTGCACCACCGCAACCGGCGGGGTCTACCTCTGTGGGTACGAACTTATGAATAATCTTGACTTTGACCTGGATGGAGACGGCAGCACCGTCAAAACCGACGGCACCCTGGATACCGACGACGACGCTAGCCCGCATTTTGTAGTCGCCAACGGCGGGTGGGAACCGATTGGTTCCCAAGCCACTACCTTTGACGCTATCTTTGAGGGCAATGGATTCACTATCAGCAATTTGGCAATTCGCCGTAATCTGATTGATATTGGATTATTCGGAGCTATTAACGGGGCACATATTCGTAATGTAGGAATAGTTGGCGGATTGATTGCCTATACTGGATCGTCCAGCACAGCTAATCTAGTCGGTGCCATAGCGGGAAGTGTACTGAGAGACTCTATTGTTTCTGCAAGCTACGCCGCTGTAAATATTGACGCTGGCGACGGTGGTGAAAGTCATGCTGGTGGTTTGATAGGATGGATGTCAGAAGGAAATGTCTCAATTATCGCAAGTTATGCCACTGGAGATGTCGATGGTGGCGACAATGGTAGAGATAGAATCGGCGGTCTAGTGGGAACACATGCCGCTGGATTCATAATCGCAAGTTATGCAACTGGAGATGTCAGCAGCGGCAGTGCGGACGGCGATGTCGGCGGTTTGGTAGGACGGCAGAGCGGCGGATCTATTGACGCCAGTTATGCAACTGGAGATATTACCGGCGGTGGCGGGGATGACAATGTCGGCGGCTTGTCAGGATCGTCTGTTGAACCCATCACTGCAAGTTATGCCACTGGCGATGTTGATGCCGGCACAGGCACTGGTGACCGTGCCGGCTCTTTGGTAGGACTGAACGCTGGTACAACAATCACCGCATCCTACGGGTTCGGTGAAGTTACCAACGGAGAGACGGCAGGGCTCTCACCCATGCCCGCAGGGGTAAGTGTTGCTACCGCCCTGACTGCCGCAAATGCTGGGCAATGCAGTAACCGCACCTACACCACCGAAACCGCGTGTACAAGCACATCCCTGGCTATCACCGCCGGCTCCTGGGACTCAACCGACATGGAATGTTCGGCACCGGATTCCGGGGCAACCGCCGGGGTAGATTACACCACGTACACCACCATGGCAACATGTACCGCACCCGGCACCAAAACCACCGCACACACCTGGACAACCTGGAGCAACGCCGCCAACGACACCCTGAACGCCTGGGTCTTCGGTACCGGTGTTACCCCAAAACTCCGCTACGCCGACTACGACGGCGCCGGTTCTATGTATGCCTGCTCGCTATTCCCGTCCACCGTCACCTGCGGGGCCGCTGGCGATCAACTCCCCGGACAACCGACACAGTAGTGCCCGGGGGGGCGCGGCGCGGGGCCGCTCTCAGCCTTTTGCTTGACACCTATCCCCGCGCGGGATATACTACTAGTACATGGCACCAGCAGTAATAACAAAAGCGGCAAAACAGGATATCATCGCCGAAATAGCTCCCCTGTTAAGAAAACAAATAACCGCAGATGTCCTGAAAGCAACCAAACGCCCACCTGTACCCAAAGTCAAAAGCACCACCATCTCTCACGACATCCCCATAGAACTCCTTGAACGCATGATCCGCGTCGAAGAAGAGCTAAAGCTAGTACATGTTGAAATAAAACACCTGCACACTGAAATGAATCAGCTCCGCAAAGATTTCTCAGTCCAATTTGACAGAATTGACAAACGCTTTAATTCTACGCAGTGGTTTATGGGCGTCATTTTCGTAGCTATTACGACTTTGATTACCGTGTATCAATTTCTTAGCTAGCTCGCCTGTTATCCTGCCCGCACATAATGTCAAAGCACTACCGTCTCTCGCGGCGGCTCATACCCAGGCATCAAAAGACACGCAGTTTAGCGTCGTTAACTTGCGTACTGTTTCCGCGTATGATACAATGTACATAGATAGTGAATAATAATTAATAGGAGGTTATTATTATGATCAACAGAGCAGAAAATAATAATATAATCTAACTGGCATGAGCATAGGCACATTACAGTTGTTAGTAGGTATAGGGGGGATTGCCCTTACTGGACTTGCAGTAATCCTGGCGGTGTTTGCAATAATAGGATATTCTAGAATAAGACATAGTATAAAGAAGAATATCAAAAGAGAGGTGGCAAAGAGCATGGAAGAATTTAAGGCCGAGTTTATTAAAACAGGTATGCGGGGTAAAAGTTTATCATGAAAGATATCAAAGGCTTGTATCTATATCACTCACTGGAAGACAGTATTGTGAAAAAAATAGAGCCGATTAGAAAATCGGTTCCAGTTGATATAAAAAAAATAATAAAAAAACTAGGGATTGAGATAGTAGAGGACATACTGCCTCTTGATATATCTGGTGCAATACGAAGAGCGGGTAAAGATATAACAATATACTTTGATACAAGGGAACCGAAAACTCGGCAACGGTTCACCCTGGCACACGAATTGGCACATTACCTATTAGGGCATCTTGATAGCGGGGATGGGTATATTTCAGATAATACCCTGTATCGCAGCGGCATGACAAACAGACAAGAAAGAGACGCAAACTACCTGGCGGCCGAATTATTGATGCCAATGGAGCAAATAGACAAATTATTAAGCAGTGCATCATACACCCTGCCGACACTGGCAGAAAAATTAGAAGTATCAGAGGCCGCGGTGTCTATCCGTCTAGGGATACCGCTGTAACAACAGACAAGACACTCGTAAAATACAGCAAACCATTTATTAATATTTTGCACCTGCCAATTTAATATCTTTACAACAGCGCCGGGGGGTAGCGTCTGCTTTTCGGTGCCGCTAAGCGGCACATTCAGCATTGTTGCCTTGCCTTATGACTTAATAGCTTTACAACAGTGACGGGGGGTAGCGTCTGCTTGTTGGCGCCGCTAAGCGGCACATTCGGCATTGCTATATTTGTTTATGACTTAATATTTTTACAACAGCGACGGGGGGTAGCGGAAGACAGCGAAGTGCGCGGCGGGCGAGCGGCAGTGAGCCCGTAACCTGCGCTTGCGCGGGTTAGCGCACTGGTACCGCGCGCTTGCGCGCAGTACGCTGGCTGCAGCGAGGGGGGGTCCCCCCTCTTAAATAACTCAAAATAGCGGTAAAAAATTTTTTAAAAAAAATGCAAAAAACCCTTGACGCACTGTTTACATTGGTGTACTATCGGTACCGGAGGGGAACTAAATGGTATTTACGTTCGAAAGTTTATTTACCATCGGAGTGGTGTGCGTTATTTTAATGATCTTTCGCCACCTCGATCGTACTAGCAAAAGTCTGGTGAAGGTGCGCAAGTTCGCAGAGGCGGCGCGCAGTGAGCTCGACCAGGTATTTAATGAACATCATAAGCAGATCAAGGATCAGCGGATTGATTTGGAGACAAATTATAAGCAAGGGCAGTCTATTGTTAAGCGCATCAGGCAGCTGGAGCAAATCACTACAAACCGGTTGAATGCCCGGGAGCAGCAACTGGGTGCCCTGCTGGGGAGCATCGAGACGCTCGGTGAGCGCTATCAGGTCATTCAGGATTTACACGCGGGGTCGACGGACAGTTTGGCAAAGTACCGCGAGAGCGCGCAGGCGTTTGAACAGCAGTGCACGGTTATCGGCGAACAGCTCAGCGGGTTGACTGGGCACCAGCAGGATATTGAGCGGCGGTTGGCCGAGAGCGAACGGCGCGAAATGCAGGGCATAGCCGCCCAGACCCAGGAGGTTGGGAAGTATCTGCAAAAGATCACCGCGGCTTCCGAGCAGCGCCTGCACCACGTCGGGCGGAGTATCATTAGCCGTGACCAGAAACAGCGTGAGGCACTCAAGCAGGCAATCGATGAGCTGCGCGAGCGCCAGGCGGCTGAACTACAGAGTATTTCCGAGCGGTACCGTGATGATGTCGCGGCGGTTATAGCCAGCGAGCATGCCGGGGTTGCCGGGAAAATGGAAGAGCTAATCCGTGAATCGATGGAGAAATATGCGGCAAAGCAATCCGAGGCCCTTCGGGCATTTGAAGAAGAGGCGGATAGGAAATTCCATACTGCCATTAGTGCCCAGGAAGAGAAGCTCCGTGATGCTATGAACGAACAAGAGCAGGCCGTGCACGCGGGTATCGCCGGGCAGGCGCAGCTCCTTGATGACATTGTTGCCGGGCAGAAGCAGCAGATACAGGATATTGTCGGGACGCAGAAACAGCAGTTGAATGCCCTGTTTGCCGAACAGCAGGAGAGTTTTGAGGCGGAGCACGAGCGCTTTCGGGCGGCGATTAGCGAGCAGCAGGAGAGCCTGCGCGACGCTATGTCCGACCAGGAGAGCTACCAGGCCAGCTACCAGCAGTTGGAGTCACACCTGCAAGAGAGCATGGAGCAGGCCCGGGAGGCCGCGCGGGTGCATGAAGGCGAGATGGCAGAGCTGCTTGCGGATCAGCGGGAGCAGCTGCATAGCCATATTGCGGCGCTTAACAATCAGGTTACACAGTTGGAAGAGCGCAGCGAAAACGGGGTTGGGGAGATACAGCAAATTGTTACCGAAGCCAAAGGGAAAATTGACGCCCTGTATGGGGGGAAAGAGCAGGAGATATCTGATTTTGTCGAGACCCTGTCGGCACGCTTTGACGAGCAGTCGCAGCGGGTTGACTCCTACGAAGAGCAGTTGGTTACCCGGGTCCGTACCCACGCGGAGTCGATCCACGAACAGATGGAGCAGCAGCAGGCGCGGCTGAGCGAGTACACCGAGCAGCAGCAAACCGAGGTACGCCAGCTCTACGAACAGCAGGCCGGTGAGCTGCGTGCAAGTTACGAGCAGCTGCAGGAGGAGAACCGTACCCACTACGCCCGGAGTGCGGCGCAATCCGATGATATTGCCAATAATTTACGGCAGCTGGAAGAGAGTACGCAGACGAATATAAGCGCAATTTCGCGCAGTGTTGATGCGGCTATTGTGCGTGCCAAGCGTATCGAGCAATCGTACGAACAGCATGAATCGCACCTGCAGGAGAAGATTGACGGCGTGTTGGGTGAAGTGCAGGAGAAAATAGGCGGCTACGTGGCGGAGAATAAGGCACTGATAGAGCAGACCACCGCCCAGGCAATCGGGGATGTCAAAGGGGCTGCGGTTGGGATTACCGACGCCCGGGAATCGCTGTCAAAAGAGAAGGACGAACTGCAGGTGTTTATCCTTGAATCTATTGCCGACGGGATGACCAAGATTAAATCTCTGAACGAGACATTAAATAAGCGGCTTACCGCGGGGAGCGAAAAGGTGCGCGAGCAGTACCTGCAAGGCAAGCATCAGCTTGAGGCGGCGGGGACGGCGTATCTGCGGAATAAACAGAAGACGCTGGATAAACTGCATAAAGAGTTTGAGGAAAAAATTCAGCGGCAGCTTGATCAGATGCAGGTTACCGCTGGACGGCACCGTCAGCGTATCGATAGCCAGTTGGTCGAGAACGACGAGACGCTGCGCAAGCATATCGGGGAGCGCTTTGCCGAACTGCACCAGAGGAGCGATCAGGAGATCTCTCAGCGCCATACCGCGTTGGCGCAGAGCATAGAGGATCGATACCAGACGCTGGAGCAGCGCTGGGAGGATATAGAAAACACCGGCAACGAGGTCCTGCGCGGCGTGGAAGAGAACGAGAAGAAAGTGGAAGCGCGCCAGGGCGACATTCTCTCTAAATTTAACCGCATAGAGGAGCAAATTGACGAGCAGTCGTCCACGGTGACGGGTGCCCTTGAGGAGGCGCGGGCTAATTTCATGGGGCGGCTTGACCGGCAGATGGCAGAGCTCAATACCCGGGTAGATACCGAAATTGCCGCGCATAACCAGCAGCTAAGCGAACGCATAGGGACGTTGGCAGAAGAGCTTGGAGAGCGGTTGAAGAGTGAAAAGGACGAGATGGTGAAACAGCACTCGTCCAAGATGTCCGAGCTGCTGGATGAAAGCAGCCAGCAGATTGTCGATTGGCAGGCATCTACCGAGCAAGAGATTCAGAACTCCCGGGCGGAGGTGCAGGAGCTGCGCGATCAGCTTGCACAGCAGATATCTGCTGCGCTGGGTGATTTTCATCGCGACTTCAGCGCCCTGCAGGGTAAGGTGGAAGAAAAATCCGATCAACTGCTGGGTGAAGTTGAGCGGGATGTATTGGAAATTGGGAAGAAGCTGCGTGCCGAACACGAGCAGGCGTACGGGGAGCAGGTACAGGAGCTTGGGGAGCAGAAGCGGGTGCTGCAATCGCTGGAGCAGCAGACCGGGAAAATTACAAAAGATCTGCAGAGTATCTCCGGTAAGCAGAAAGACTTTGACCAGTATATTGCGGTGCTCGATAAGAGTGCGGAATTTCAACGGGCCCTGCATGCCGATTATGATCAGCTGCAGAGTGATTACGAGAATATCTCCCGGCGTCAAAAAGAGGTGCAGGCCATGCAGGGCGAGCTTGGCAACATCCATGGGGTTGCGGAGAATATTCAGCGCAGCTTTATGAAGATGTCCAGCGAGCGTAAGCGCATCGAGATTCTGGAGAAGAACTGGGATAAGGTGAGTGCGTTGGCAGATACCGTCGATAAACGCCTGAGCAAGATGCATAAGAAAGATGATTGGCTGCAGCAGCTGCAGAACCGCATCAAGAATATTGAGAGTTTGAATGCCTCGGTATCGGAGCAGTTTGTGCGCCTGGATGAGAAGCAGAACATAGTTGAGTCGACCCTGGAGGGTATTGATAAGAGCTTTCAGCAGCTGGAAGATATTGATGAACGCATGAGCAGCATGCGCAGTGATATTGACGCGCTGCCCGAGCAGGTTGACCGTGTGAGTCAGCAAATTTCCGAATTGGCAAAGATGAATTCGTCTGCGCAAAACGCCAAGCGCGATATGGGTGAATTCAAAGATGCGCTGGTACAATTGGAAGAGCGTATGGAGAGCATTCGGGGGTCGCAGGATTGGCTGGCCCGTACCGAGACGCGTCTGCAGGAAATTAGCAATCTGGCAAACAAACGCCTGAATGCGCTGCAGAGTATTGTCGGGGAAGGGGGGAGTAACGGGGAGGTTGCTACCGCCCTGTCGGACAAGAAGCGGGAGAACATTGTCTATCTGTCCAAACAGCTGGGGTGGTCGGCTGAGCAGATTGCCAAGCAGATGAAATTAAGTGTGGGCGAGGTTGAAGTTGTATTGGGGATGCTTGCGCTGCGGTAACCCGCGCACCCGCTCTTGCGCTCGTGCGTGCTGTGTGTAGTTGCATGGTTTCGGCAGGTCTGTTATACTAACAATGTCGCAGGTACTATTGGCGATATATTGGGAAATAGATATTATATTAATTAGGAATTGAGATATGGTTTCGTTAAACAAGGGCGCGGAGGCTCCAAAGTGAGTAAGGCGCCGGGTGAGCAGCAGAAAACAGATGCTGGTGCGCAGGCGCAGGTTCCCGCGGGCGGTGCCGGGGAGCAAGCACCTGATGGTGCAGGCGGTGAGACTGCGGGTGCCGCCGCAGACGCCAGCACAGCTGCCAACACAGTTGATGTCGTTGCCGGGTTGAAAAATGATATCACCCTGCGCGACCAGAAGATAAAAGAGCTCGAAGAGCAGCATTTGCGCGACCGTGCAGATACCGAGAACTACCGCAAACGGCTGGAGCGCGACCGCAGCGATGCGGTGCAGTATGCAAACCAGGAGCTGCTGAAAGACACACTCGCGGTTCTGGATAATTTTGAACGCGCCCTGCAGTCTGCGCCTAAGACCGATGCCACCGCTCAGTTATACGATGGGGTTACACTCATCGAGCAGGAGTGGCTGCAGATGCTTGAGAAAAAATGGGGCGTCCAGCGCATAGTTGCCGTGGGGAAAGAGTTTGACCCTAATATTCACGAGGCGATGGCTATCGAAGAGAGTGCTGACCACAGTGCCGAGGTAGTTGGCGAAGAGTACCAAAAAGGATATTATTTACATGGACGGGTATTGCGCCCGGCGCGTGTTAAGGTTATTAAGCCCGCGGGGGAGACGGCTTCGGCTGCGCCGCCGGCAGGCAGCAATTGATTGAATAGTTGAAAATAAGATAAAATGAATAAAATGGATGTGAGGATATATATAAATGGGTAAAGTCATCGGTATTGATTTAGGTACCACCAACTCCTGTGTTTCAGTTATGGAGAGCGGTGAGGACCCTACGGTAATTCAGAATGCAGAGGGGCAGCGGACCACGCCGTCAATCGTCGCCTACACGGCAGGCGGGGAGCGGTTGGTTGGTCAATCGGCAAAGAACCAGATTATTACAAACCCGACGAAGACCATCTCTTCGATCAAACGATTGATGGGACACAAGTGGGGCGAGGTAGAGATAGAGCTTGAAAATCTATCCTACGAGGTTACAAAAAACAGCAGCGGCGGAGTGCGCGTTAAAATTGATGATAACGAGTATTCACCGCCGGAGATATCGGCAGCAATTTTGACAAAAATGCGCGAGACTGCTGAGGAATTTTTAGGCACCAAGGTCACCGAAGCGGTCGTTACCGTGCCGGCCTATTTCAACGACGCACAGCGTCAGGCGACGAAAGATGCCGGTAAAATTGCCGGCCTGGATGTCAAGCGGATTGTGAATGAGCCCACGGCGGCAGCCCTGGCGTACGGACTTAATAAGCGCACCAGCGAGGAACGCATTGCGGTCTATGACCTCGGGGGCGGTACGTTTGATATTTCAATACTAGAGCTGGGCGACGGCGTCTTTGAAGTAAAATCGACCAACGGCGATACCCATCTTGGGGGCGATGACTTTGATCAGCGCGTTATTAGTTGGCTTGCCGAAAGCTTCAAAAAAGAGCAGGGGATAGATCTGTCGCAAGACAAATTGGCACTCCAGCGTCTGAAAGAGGCCGCAGAGAAGGCAAAGAAAGAGCTCTCTTCCAGCAGCTCTACGGAAATCAATTTGCCGTTTGTTACTGCCGATGCCGGGGGGCCGAAGCACCTGCAGTACACGTTGTCACGGGCAAAATTTGAGGAGCTGACCCATGATCTGGTGCAGCGGACCAAAGAGCCGTGCATCAAAGCCCTGCAGGACGCCGGGTTAAAGGCCAATGAAATAAATGAAATTATTTTAGTTGGCGGGTCGACCCGCATACCGGCCGTGCAGGCAATAGTAAAGAGTATATTCGGCAAAGAGCCAAACAGGAGCGTTAACCCCGATGAGGTTGTGGCTGTTGGGGCTGCCATTCAGGGCGGGATTCTTAGCGGCAACGTTAAGGATGTGCTGCTGTTGGATGTTACGCCGCTGTCGCTCGGCATTGAGACGCTGGGCGGAGTTACCACCAAATTGATTGAGCGGAACACTACTATCCCGACCCGCAAGAGCCAGGTGTTTTCGACCGCCGCAGATAACCAGACGGCAGTCAGTATTCATGTCCTGCAAGGGGAGCGGGAACTCGCGGTGGACAATAGAACCCTGGGTAAATTTGACCTGGTTGGTATTGCGGCCGCGCCCCGTGGGGTACCGCAGATTGAGGTTTCGTTTGACATTGATGCAAACGGCATCGTGCATGTCTCGGCAAAAGATATGGGGACGGGTAAGGAGCAGAAAATCCGCATCGAGTCCTCGTCGGGGCTCTCTGAGGATGAGATCGACAAGATGGTACAGGATGCCAAAACGCATGCCGAGGAAGACCGTCAGCGCCGTGAACAGACCGATGCTAAAAACGAGTCGGATGCACTGATATATTCGACCGAACGTTCGATGAAAGAGCTCGGGGATAAGCTGCCCGAGGACCAAAAGCAGCAGATTGATGCGGCGCTGAAAGAGCTGAAAGACGCCCTTGCCGACGGAGATACCGAACAAATCAAGAGCAAGAAAGAGGCACTTGAGAAGGTGGCGCACGCTCTTGCCGAAGAGGTGTACAAGCAGGCCCAGCAGGCAGAAGGCCAGCAGGGCGGCGAAGGCGATGCAGGCGCTGCCGCGGGCGGTGATGGTGATGCAGACAAGAAGACGTCTGAAAACGACGCCGCTAAGGGTGCGGAAGATGTTGACTTTGAAGTTGTCGATGAGGACGACGGTGATAAATAATCTGTGGCTAAACGAGATTACTACGAAGTCCTTGGGATAACCCAGAGTGCTACCAAGGACGAGATAAAAAAGGCCTATAGGAAGGTCGCCGTTGCCAACCATCCCGACCGCAACCCCGGGGACGCCGCTGCCGAACAGCGCTTCAAGGAAGCGACCGAGGCATACGAAGTACTAGCAGACGAGAAACGCCGGAAAACCTACGATCAATTCGGCTTTGCGGGGCTAGAGGGCATGAACGTCGGTTCGGGCGGGTACCAGCATGCGTACCATGATTTCGAAGACCTGTTCAGCGGGTTTGGCGGGGGCGGCGGCCTCGGTAGTATATTTGAGTCGTTTTTCGGCGGCGGTACCGGGCGGAGTACCGGCCAGCGCAGCCGCGGCGGCGATATTAGGCAGGACATTACTCTCTCTTTTGCGGATGCGGTGTACGGTAAAAAGATTACTGTCTCCTATTCGCGGCTGTCCCAATGTGGAGAGTGCGATGGATCCGGAGCCCGTCACGGTACCCGCGGAGTCCGTACCTGTCCCAGTTGCGGGGGCAGCGGTCAGGTGCGCCGTAATTCCGGTTTTTTTACCATTGCATCGACGTGCGGACAATGCCGCGGCGAAGGTACAATAATTGAATCCCCGTGTCATAAATGCCGCGGCACCGGGAGGAACCAGAAGAAGCATAAACTTTCGGTGACCATACCGGCTGGCATTGAAGACGGACAGCACATAGTTTTGAACGGCCAGGGTAACGTCGGGAGTAGGGGCGAGCAGGCCGGTAATCTTATCATAACCGTAAACGTAACGCCGCATGATCACTTTGAACGCATCGACAATGATCTCTACTGTATTATCCCAATTTCCTACGTACAGGCCACCACGGGGTGCGAACTCTATATCCCCACCCTTGATGACCGGCGTATCAAGATAAAGGTGCCCAGCGGCAGCCAATGCAACCGTCTGTTTCGTCTGCGCGGCGAGGGAGTAGAAAATGTGCACACCCGCCATAAGGGCGATTTTTACGTGCGGATTGTCGTTGCCGTTCCAGAATCCTACGATTCCAAATATAGAAAAATATTGAAAGAGCTAGAGGAATCAGCGCCCTCAAACAATCGCCCCGACCCGCTTCCGTTGTCGGCAATTAAAAATATGTAGATGGGCAAACGTCTATCATCCCAATACGATCATTCTTCCGGTACTGGCGGCGGGAAGCCGAAGAATAGTTTTCGCGATTACATCCGCGCCCTGTCGGTGAGCCCCGCAGCGCCCGCGACGGTTCTTCTGCTCGACGGCGTAACCGATGTCGGTAACGCAGGTGCGATTGTCCGTAACGCGGATTTCTTTTCTGCCAGCTGCGTGGTCGTTGCGAAGCGCCGCACAGTCTCTGCCGATGCGGTCCTGGCGCGTGTCTCTACCGGGTCGCATACCGCCGTGCCTCTGTTTTTCGGCTACAACATCGACCAGGCAATCCAGTTTCTGAAAACAGAGGGGTATTGGATATTTGGAGCGGTGCTTGGGAAGCAGCCGATGACCGCATGCGATTTTACCGCCGACAAGATAGCGCTGGTGGTTGGTGATGAGCACCGCGGCATCAGTCAGTTGGTTGCAAATAATTGCGACGCCCTATTTACAATAATGGGCAACCCGGCGGTAGATTCTCTCAATGTGTCGGTGGCAACGGGAATTGTTCTCCACGAAATTGCCCGCCAACGTAAAGTATTTTCATAGCCGCACCCAGGGGAGAGGGGGGAGGGCGAGCCGCCTCTAGCGAATATAGGAAATACGCAGATTGCCCCTGTGGACAAAGCCCATTGAGGAGTATAGGTTTATTGCCGCGCGGTTGTTTTGTTTTACAAACAGCGCTGCCTGCTCTTTGGTTTGAAATATTTTCTGTAATAACACTGTCATCAGATACCGGGCAATGCCCCGGCGCCGATAGTCGGGTAAGGTATACAGGCCGCCGATTTGATCCGTTGCCAGCCCGCGGGCGTTCGTGGAGACTTTTGACACAAGGGTTTGGTTATCAAAAAGCACAAAAGTTACCTGCTCGGCTAGCGCCGCCAGCAGCTGCTTCCGGGCCTGTTTGGCATTATAGGATGCCCTGTCTACGAGCACCTCCTCAAAGAGATACGCCTGCTGGAGCGGAAAAATATTCTCAAACATAGACTGGTCGGCAGACATAACCTGGTATTTATTTAATGAACTGTGATTATGTGCGGCATGCTCAGGAGCGCGGCCGTTGCGCCGCGCCGTAAGCTGATGGTAATCAATCGCCGTACACCCTCTCCGCCCGCGATTGGTAATATAGTTTTCCAGGTGACATACACATGTGTATTCGCCGAGAATAACGGTGGTGCGCTGGGCAATTTTACGAAACAGATGCTCGCGCGCAAGCGAGTCTGCAATCTCCTTGCGGTAATGCGGGTCCCATGCGGCGTACAGTATCCCGCTGGCGCTCGCCAGCATGACTGCAACGATTGTATGGGCGCGTATACCTACCAGTAGTTTATCGCCGACGGTACGGAACGGATTACCGCCCCTGTTTGCATGGGCATCATGTGCGGTACCGTGCAGGCGGATCCATTCGCCGATATATACTGCGGTATACTCGTGCGCTGCCACAAAGTCAGTAACATTACGGCTCAACGGCGCGCGTACTGGAAACCATTCAATCATTCATGCAAATATCGGCAAAACTCCGATGTGTAAATAGTGACGGTATATCCGGTGTGTAATTTAGTTATACAGCGGGCTGGTAAAATGACCGATACTGCATAAGAGGAGCAATACAAGTGATTGATATATTACCAATTTTCCGCCGCCAGAATTCCCTTATGCGCAAAATATGTGCGTGTATGCGCACCCTGCAGCGAGCGCTTGCGTTTAAAGATATGGATGAATCTGCGCATATTACCGCGCAAATCAGTACCATGCAGCAGCAGCTGGATAAGATTGAGGACGAGCGTTTTTGCGCGGCTAATAATTTTCTGATGAGCCACGGCATCCCGGTCGGTCCCGATGGGGCAGGGTTGGCTACTGTGGTTAAGCTGTTATCGCGGAAAGACGCTGCCGAGCTCAGCAGTATCATTGATGATATCCGCCAACACATCCATACAATGCAGATATTGAAAGCGAGCATAAGCAAATTCAGTTCAACCATGTTTAATACCTTTCAGAATGCACAAGAAATATTAACCAACAGTAACGCACGTATGTACCAGGTAGACGGCACGCAGATTGATGCGAAAACCAAGGCCGTTCTCTGTGATCACAAGCGGTAGCGCAGGAGGGCAGTATGCAGTCAACATTTTCAGGAATTGAGATAGGAAAACGAAGTCTATTTGCACACCAGGTAGGCATTCATACCATTGGACATAACTTTGCAAACATCGAAACCGAGGGCTATAGCCGTCAACGCGTCTCCCTCCGTGCCCAGGATCCCCTCTATCCAACCTCACCGACCTCTCCGGCCTCCTCGACTGCCGGACAGATTGGGCAGGGCGTAATTGCCGACCGGGTCACCCGGGTACGCGATCAATTCGTAGAAAATAGAATCGTCGCCTCTACTAGCGATCTATCCTATTGGGAGACGCGCGATAAGCATTTACTGTCCATAGAACGGGTCTATAATGAACCCGGTGAATATACCATTCGCGGTCAATTAGACAGATTTTGGACAGCATGGCAGGACCTGTCGTTGCGTCCCCACGAGGGTGCAAACAGACAGGCGGTATTGGAAAGCAGTAAATCGCTTGTTGCCAGTTTCACCAATACCTACGTGCAGTTTGATCAACTAAAGAATATTTTTGATGACGAGATAAACGCGGCGGTAGTTGATATCAATAGCCTGAGTGAAGATATCGGGCGCTTGAATGTCGAAATCAGCAAGCAAATTGCGGCCGGCACCAGTCCCAACGATCTCCTGGACAGACGCGATGCAAAAGTCGCCGAGTTGGCCCAGTATGTACAGGTAAGCACCGGCAACCGCGACAGCGACGACTATACCGTTTACTCACAAGGGTCCCCGCTGGTACAGGGCAGCAGAGTACGGCGCCTGGAAGCTATCGGGGATCCAGCCCTGGAGGGTTTTAGCCGTGTGGTATGGGCAGACACCCGTCAAGGTTTCGATAACCCTAGCGGAACCCTACATGCGCTGACCCAGCTGCGCGACGGAGACCTGCAGCAGGAGATAGACCGCCTCGATACGTTTACCATTAATTTTGTTGATCTGGTAAACGAGGTCCACCGTGCCGGATACGGGGCAGACGGCCGCAGCAACCGCGATTTCTTTGTCGAGCTCCCCCGGGTACTGAATGTCAACGGTAATTTTGACAGCACCGGGGACGGCGCCTTTGACAGCACCTATCTGTTTCGGGTAAACGGCAGCAACCAGCTGAACGCAGAGGAGCAAATAGGTATAGCCGGCACCATCACCCTGCCTGGCACCGATAATGATACGGTAGAAGTGCTGTACAATCCCACCGATACCGTCGAACAGGTTATCACCCGCATTAACCAGTCGGGTGCCGAAATTGTTTCGCGGCTCAATCGGGATAACCAACTCCAGTTGAAGGCAACGACATCTGCAAATAACGAGAACCCTGACTTTGTCCTGCGTTCGTTCTCAGACAGCGGTCAGTTCCTGGTCGATTACGCTGGTATCCTGGCGGGCTCAGGCGTAGAGAACTCCTATAACTGGCAGCAGGCAAACGCCGGGGCTGCGTTCCAGCAAAGCGACTATGCAGTCGCACCGCTCCTTCATCCCGCAGGCTGGGTGGCTATTAACCCGCAGGTGGCCAACAGCCCCCTGGCTGTTGCGACCGGTTTCCCTGGCAGCACAGACGCCCCCGGTACCCCCCCTGGGGCTAGCGACGGCAGCGCCGCCCAGGCAATTGCGCAGATTCGTAACAATCCGGTGCTCATCGGGAGTGCGGAAACCATAGATGACTATTTTGCAGAAGGAATTGCCAGCCTTGGGTTGAGCAGCAGGTATGCCGATATATTTAAAGAGACACATGCAGATATTGTCAAAGGATTGGTAGATATGCGCGACTCAATCAGCGGAGTGAACATTGACGAAGAGGTGGCGGAATTGATTAAATTCCAGCACGGGTATGCGGCCGCGGCGCGGTTTGTCAGCAACATTGATCAAATGCTTGATACAATTATTAATCGAATGGGAGTTTAAGAGAGGTAAGTAATGTATAGAATTAACACACATCTGAATAGTGCAGATAGCCAGTTTTATCTGCGTAGACAGGAGTATTCACTCAACCGGATCCAAAATAAAATTGCATCCAACGAGCGGATAAAGGATCTCCGCGATGACCCAACGGGCGCGGCAACGGCCACACGCCTCGATTCCTTCCTGCACCGGCACAACCACTATTACGACAATACCCAATTCGCGCTCGACACATACCGGTTTACGGAAGGAAAAATGCGCGAGGCGGTAGATGTTATCCAGCGGGTACGTGAAATTGCCGTCCAGGGTGCCAACGGTACCTATAGCGCAGATCAGCGCGCCATACTGGCAGGAGAGGTTAACGAACTTCTGAACGAACTGGTATCAATAGGCAATGCCACAGATGCAGACGGCAAGGCGCTCTTCGGCGGCACGGCCACCGACATCAATCCATTCCGCGTCGAGTACGGCAACGTCGACGGCGCGGTCGGACAGCACGTTACCAGCGTTGTCTACCAGGGCAACATTAACACCCGCTCGGCCGAGATATCTGAAAACACCTCAATACCCCTGGACTTCGCCGGCAATCGAATATTCTGGGCACAAAATCAGCAAATATTCTCACAGGTAGATGCCACGGCCTACCGTGCACTAGAGCCCAGTATCGTTAGTATTGACGGCATCGATATTGCCATTACCCCCGGGGACAACGTGGGTTCAATTATCCAAAAGATAAACACCCAGGTCCCGGCCGTTGAGGCATCCCTGGACCCAATCCGCAACTCTCTTGTCATCAGCACCACCGAACCCCATCAGCTCACCTTTGGCGAAACCGGAACCGTGTTGCAGGATTTAGGCATCTACGATCCAACCAACGGCGCCACCGGCCTCAATGCCGATGCCGACAATTTCGGCGCCTCGCTCTACGACAATGTCATCACCCTGCGCGACGCACTGTACGCCAATGACGCCCAGAGCAGCAACAGCCAGCTCAGCGGAATAGACGCAGTCGCAAACACGCTGCTGATAAACCTGGCCGACGTCGGTGCCAGACAGACCAGAGTAGAGTTTACCGGCAACCGGCTGCTCCAGGATATTACCGAACTAACCGAGCAAACCGATACCCTCCTGGCCCCCGATATTACCCAGGCGATTATCCAATTACACGAGCAGGAAAACAGCCACCGCGCCGCCCTGTCCATCGCCTCCCGGGTAATACCGCAGACTCTCCTGGATTTCATCCGGTAATTTGAGAAAAGCCCTTGGACGTTTCAATGACAACACCAGTGCGTAACGACACCATGGAAATAGAGACAAAAGAGTATGGGCGCCTGGTAATTGATTCCCGCCAGGTTATTACCTTCACCCGCGGCCTGTATGCGTTCGAAAAACGCACCACCTGGGCACTCATCGACACCGAAAAGAAACCCTTTTTCCTCCTGCAAGATACCGCCGATAAGGAAACCTCGTTCATCCTTGTGAACCCATATCTGATTTGTACCGACTATTCGCTTAATATCCCAGATAGCGACTTCGAACTAATCCACAACCCCCCCGCCAACGACCTGCTTGTCTTTGCAATCATTACCGTGCACCCCACCGACCGCGCCCTGACCCTCAACCTTGCCGGACCGTTACTGATAAACCGTGCAGAGAAACTAGGCGTGCAGACGATCCAACAGGACGTCCGCTGGTCCGTGCGCCACAAGCTGGCTGGGGAGTAACTCCCAATGCTAATCCTGTCACGAAAATATGGACAACGTATCCGTATCGGAACTGACATCATCGTTACCGTCCTGGAAAGCAAGGGCGATTCCGTAAAAATCGGCATCCACGCCCCAGAGTCAGTACAGGTACATCGCCAGGAAGTCTACGAAGCCATTCAAACCGAAAACCTTAGCGCGGCCAAATCCGATCTCCGCAATCTGCATATCCCTGATAATCTCATAAAGCCTTAGTGGCAGGAGGGGGGGCACCCCCCTCGCTGCAGCCAGCGTACCCGCGCGCTAGCGCGCACGGGTACCGCACGGCTACCCCGCGGCTACGCCGCGGGGTACGGGCTCACTCCCGCTCGCCCGCCGCCGCACTCGCTGTCTTCCGCTACCCCCCCTCTCTGGTGTACCCCCCCGCAGGATACCCAGAAGAGAGTATTACCGATTGGTGTCTATATCAAGTTCCGCAGAGATTTTGCGCACATAAATAGACCCTACATCCGCCGCCGCACCGCCGGAGTGATGAAATGCAGCAATCCCGCCGGCAACTAACCCCTCACCGTACTCCTGCGGATTGATTGCACGCACGGGTATTTTCTCTGTCAGTTCGCCTGCAAGTGCCGCAGTTACCTGGCCGGCCAATATATCATCATGCGCCAGTATGTGCACGCCGCCGTTACTTTTTTGTTTTTGAATCAATTGCGCAAGCTCGCCTGCATCACAATCATTAATTCCGCCGGCAGCGTCAAAGTCATCAATGCCCCCGTCAATTACCTTTGCAAAGTACCTCGATTTCGTCGCCGCAATGACGGCAATGCAACAGCCGTCCGGTTTATTCTTCAGATAATAATACGGCGCAAAGGTACCAACCGTTACAAACGGCTTCCCGGTCCCCGCCGCCAGGCCCTTACAGGCCGCCAGCCCAATCCGTAACCCGACAAACGACCCAGGTCCGTTGCTTACTATAAACAGATCGATGTCAGCAATAGATACATTGCGCTCCGATGTGACGGCATGTATCAGGGGCGCCACCCTGTTCAGGCGGTCGCGGTCGGCTGTGTCGTGCAGTGTATGAATAGATTCACCGCCCCCGCTATCCGCGTAGCGCAAACTGATAATGGTATTGCCGCCGCTGGTATCAATACCGAGCGCGCTGTTAATTTTTCTAGTACTCAATGGTTATGCCCCGCTTGTTTTCGTCAAGAAATTCTATGCCTATTTTAATGATATCGGTTGGCAGGTACTTCATATACCGCCCGGCCCATTCAATAATAACAATTTCTTTGCCGGCCATCACATCGTACAGGCCTATCTCGGATAGCGCCTCTGCACTCTCGATGCGGTACAGATCGGCGTGATAGACTGGAACAGACGCACTGCCGCCGCCGTATTTCTGTATCAGAGTAAATGTTTGACTCGTAACGCTATCCGTAATGCCCAGCCCGGAGACAATTGCACGCGTCAGAGTAGTCTTCCCGACGCCCAATTTCCCGTCAAGACCAAGGACGTCGCCGATTTGCAGGCGTTTGGCTATCTGGTTTCCCAGGATTGCCAGATCGGCCTGTGATTGGGTAACTATATAGTGCGGCAGGGCAAGCATTGTTTTGCAGCTATAAAATTATCAGAACAACCCAAGCAGCGTCTTTAATTTCGGGACAACCTCGTATTCTAATATATCACCAATCAGAATAGTGTCGTTAGATTTCAGACCCGTCGACAGCTCCTGCAGGGCATTCATTAACTCATTGAGAATACCTTGTAATTTATCCCTGTCAATGCTCTCGATGTTTGCCGTTGCACTCAACAGCATGGTCAATAGGGCACTGGTATTTGCTATGACTTCCATCGCTTCCTTGCCGCGGTTGGTTTGTAATAATATCGATACGTCGTTTATCTTCGGAATATACTCACGCAGCAGGATGGGAGATATTGTCTCCAGGGTCACCTTCTGCACACCATCAAGCGGACGCGAGGCCCATTCGTTGCGGTTAGATAGACTTACTGCCGTCTCGTCAATAAGTATGGCATGGCAATATTCGTTATTTTCACCAAGCCAGGATAACAATGAGCCAATTACCTCACCGACATTCTGTTCTTTCTCCAGCCGATAATCGATCTCTTTGCCGTTAATTATTATTTTTTCCATTCCGTCTCCTGTATTATAAAAGCTACCTGCTTGAATTGTTCAGTTGATCGAGCGTCCGCGTAGTATCATCCAGCGAGTCAATGGCACTTTGCATACGCCCAAAGTCTACACGAAGCCGCTGTTCGTAATCATCCAAACGCTCGGTGTAGGTAGTAACTTGCGTTGAATCACGTTCAATTCTCTGGTCAATACCGGTTATCCGGCTATCGATAATGCCGCCAGATCTATCATAGACATTAACGTAATTACGTGTCTCAAACGCAATGCCGCTGTCTACTACCAGATCCCCGTCGGTATCGTTGCCGAACAGCTCCTGTATCGCCAAAGTGTTTTCCCGTAACTTCTGGTCAAACTGCTCCTCGTCCATTTGCAGATAGCCGCGCAGACGCCGGAAATCAACCCCGCCCCCGCCCGCGTTATCGACAACGTTACTCCCAATACCCAGCTGCACCAGCAGATTTATCTCTCTCCCGGCGGAGGTCTCGTAGGAATTTTGCGTAATAAAAATCAGACGGTTGCGCAGTTGACCAATTGCAGAATCACCGCTCAGTAACCCTAAATTTTCGCGCGCCGCCTCGCGCTCCTCATCGGTAAAAAATTCAACCTCATCAATGATCTGCGAATCGTTGCGCTCCAGAATATTTATATCGCGGAGCAGCTGATTGTAACTACCCACAAAATTAATGACGCTGGCTTTAATTTGGTCATAATCCGGAGTGATCTCAACCCCGACGGGCTGCCTGGTAATCCCGCGCAGCTCTATTGTCCCGCCCGGAATTAAATCATCAATGGTATTTGTAGTGCGTACAACCGGAATGCCGTCAAATTCAATCTCAGCATCACCGGCTATTTCAATAGGATTGATCGGTTCAAGAGTACCCTCATCGATATTTGACAATGTTATATTTTGTATTTGAAACACCCGGTGTGTATTTGCGTTCTCAACCCGCAACCCCACTACAACCTCGTCGCTTTTTTCAAACGGCAACCGGGTAGTAGTAAATTCCTGACCGTCCGCGAATGGCTCCAGTGCCCGCTCTGTCCCGTCTGCAAATACCAAACTAACGAACTCCGAACGGTTATTCACGGGCGCCGCCGGGGGCGCTGCAGACTTTAATGGCGCCTCGGAGGGTAGGTTTTTTACCGTCACTCCCTCAACCGTAACAGATCCAATGGAATCAATGGAAAACTCCTGGCGCTGCTCATCGCTCAGTCGTTGCGAATACGCCTCAAATTGAATTGCCCCGCCCTCGGTAAGCGGGTAGGGCGGGTTGATATCTATGCGCAACGTTTCGCCCGGCGTTGCTGTGTACCGATTATCAATCTCTACGACATTTTGGTTTATCGGACGCACAATCTCTGCATCAATGGCAAAATCTCTTGCGTCGTTCAAAAACTGCAATCGGTTATCTGTGCCCGTGGCCTCTGCAGATAGTGTAACAACCTGCCTGTCCCGGGAATAGTTAACCGCTTGCGCCGTCAGCACGTTACGCCCGTTATCGTTGACGGCTTTGGTAAACGCCGACAGCGACCCGCCGGAAAACGAAAAATCGACTTTGTCTTCACCAACCCCAAATGTATAGGTACCAGCAGGTACGCGGTAATCGTCGGGCAGCGGTGCGGAAGAAAAGCGGTCCCGGGAAGCAAGGGCATTCACCGTAACCGTATGTTCGGTATTCTCGGCATTACGTACAGCACTGATGCGCACTGCACCCTCATCCGTACTTGTTCCGGTACGGTTGCGGAACGGCGTTTGAAAGCCGTATAACTCGGCAGAGTGGGTAGCCAGCCGGTTCACCCGCCGCCCGACACTCTGCCATACCTCGCGTAGGCTTTCGTTTTCGGTAATCCTGTTCTCAACTCGAGTTAACGGTATCCGCTCCAACTCAACAAGGTCATTGATGACCCGTTCGGTATCTAGTCCGCTATTCGGGTTAGAAAACCCCGGTATAGAGATGTCACTCATATTATAGTATCGGTCAAAAAACAATCATTCCCAACAAAAGGAAGCGAGAGAGGAGCGCGCATCCCTCTCTTTTATCTCCCCGAAGTGCATAAAGATGATGTCCAGCAATCTTTATAACTTCTAATTTATCAACTGTAGCGCTGTTTGCGGTAGGACATTGGCTTGCGCCAACGCAGACGTGTTCGATTGAATCAATATCTGATTCCGAACAAATTCCACTACCTCTTCAGCAATATCCACATCGGATATTCTCGAGCGCGAAGCTGCAAGATTCTCAGCTGCCACGGCAACTCCTTCCTGAGCCAACTCTAGGCGGTTTTGATACGCCCCGAGATTAGCACGTTGGGAATTAACCGAACGCAATGCCTGGTCAACAACACCAATGGCGTTGTTAGCCTCAATTGCAGTACCAATGCCAACCAAGGCATTGCCTTGTGCATCAGCCAGTCCAAGCGACTCAGCAGTTGCCGATTCAACATTGACACTGACAAACTGGTCTTGGTTTGCGCCGACTTGGAATTGAATATCAATTCCATCAACAGCGGCAAAACGACCTGTCAACAGAGTCCTCCCGTTAAACTGGGCAAAGTTCGCAACCCGGTCGACTTCGTCGACTAATTGCGCCACCTCCACCTGAATTTGCTGCCGATCAGCATCGGAATAAATTCCATTTGCCGATTGCACCGCAAGCTCACGAATCCTTTGAAGTACATCCTGGGTTTCCCGGATATACCCCTCAGTGGTCTGGATAAAGGAAATTCCATCCTGGATATTCCTTTCTGCCTGATTCAAGCCTCGTACCTGAGTACTCAACTGTTCAGAGACAGCCAGTCCAGATGCATCATCACCAGCTTGGTTAATTCTCAGTCCAGAGCTAAGACTTTCTACATTATTCTGTAGACTGTCGGCTCGAAACCGTAAACTTCTGCTGGCAAATTCTGCGCTCGCATTATGATTAATAATCATAGTACCCTCCTTAGTAACTTAATTTGATAACATACGTGTGCTTACGGTGAAATGCAGATGATATTCCTATCAGCCAATTTCAAAACACTCTCAGCTACCAGTTTACATAGCAGCGTTTTCCGCTGCCATCCCTTCCCGGCAATTTTCACCCCCGGGGTACTCCGACATATTTCATACAGCTAATTACTACTGTACTCATACATTGGGCGCCGATTGATATACGGTTACGGACGCGCGCGTCACACCGCGCCATACATAAATCAGCAGGGAGATTTCAATAATCGACAGTAATCGTTAAATTACCTGCCGATTTCTGACTTATCAAAAGCCAGGAAATCCCCCTGCAATCGACACAAAGAGGAGATATCAAAGAACACTACGGTAGCCTTTCAGCCACCATAGTAATTCTATCATACTTATTCAATTGCTTCAACACCTCTCCAAGTATTTTCAGCAATATCATTCGGTTAGTTCTAACCCAACAGCTGCAGAACCGACTGGTTCTTTACGTTGGCCTGAGCCAACATAGCAGTACTGGACTGAATCAGAATCTGATTCCGGGTAAACTCAACCGATTCTCTGGCAACATCGACGTCGCGAATCCGCGATTCCGATGCTTGCAGGTTTTCGGCGCCCGCATCGATTCCTTCAATCGCCAATTCCAGACGATTTTGGAACGATCCCATATCTGCACGCTGCTTGCTTACCTGATCAATAGCGTTGTCCACTATTCCCAAAGTAAGGTTAGCATTACCGATAGTAACTGCACCCTGGTCACGGACATCCGCACCCCCAGGGAGCTGACCCACCAGGCCCAATCCATCAGCGGTCATTGTGCCGACGAACATCTGCACGCGCTGATCGAAATTTGCCCCAAGATGAATCCACATACTGGCAGTCGGTACACCACCGGCGGCAGGATTAGCAAACCGTCCGGTTAGCAGACGCAATCCGTTGAACTCAGCATGATCGGCAATCCGATCAATTTCGTCAACCAGCTGCGAATACTCGACCTGTATCTGTATCCGATCTTCATCGGTATAGATACCATTAGCCGCCTGTATGGCAAGCTCACGGAGACGATGGAGTACATCGTGGGTCTCTTGCAGATACCCCTCCGTGGTTTGAATAAAAGATATGCCGTCCGAGGCATTCCGCGACGCTTGATTCAGTCCCCGAATCTGCGACCGCATTTTTTCAGATACCGCCAGCCCGGCAGCATCGTCTCCGGCACGGACAATTCTTTCGCCCGATGCCAATTTTTCAAAATTCTTTCCGAGGTCGGTATCGACCATCTTATTGAATCTATATGCACTTAGTGCACTAATATTATGATTAATTATCATAGCATCCTCCTTGATACTTTATTTATAAATTAAGGGCTTCCGTGCCCTCTTATTGCTGCCTTTCAGCAGCGGCCGTAAACCTACGGCATTCCCCCGCATACGCGGGATTTACCTCCTTTATCTTTGTGTCTTTTCTTTCCATAGCTTGCCCATTATTGTATCGGCAGGTTGCATGATATCCTTTAGAAAAATATATAAAAAAAATATCCGTTACGGCATAAATGCTTCTGCACCGGGAAACTGATACCGTTTCCGCGCCAGAGCATCCGGGAGTATCCGAAAGTCCATAGACGCCCGGGTCGCCGGCTCCTCGCCCTCCAGGGCCAGGGTCGCCTCAACGGTCGTGGTCTTGCGGTCGGCCTTAACAATTTTTCCAACAACGACAATCGCCCCGCCGTCCATTGGCAGCGGCCGCAGGTACTCAATGCGCATCGCCGTAGTAAGCCCCGCAGCACCCTGGAGTGCAAAAATGGTCCAACTCCCTATTTCATCCACCAGGGTCGCCTGAATACCGCCATGCACCAGCCCCGTATACCCCTGGTAGTTATCCCCCGGCTCCCATGCGGCGCGCACCTCGGAGCCGTGCCGCCAAAAAGTCAGTCCCAGCCCAATAGCATTATCCGGCGCGCACGCAAAGCAGTTGTAATCCTCTCCGCCGACAAATGGATTCGGTATTTTATATGACTTCTCCACAACCCTTCTATAATCTCTATGTACCCGTTTGTTGTCAAGTGGTTTGTGCCGTTGCAGTTGGGCGCTACCCCTCTCTTTGTGCGCGGGGCACAAAGAGAGGGGTCGGCGTGTTTGCGGCTCGGCCGCCGCGCGGGCTGCGAAAGTAGTTGCCGCGGGGGAAGGCGCGCGGCGTCTGGCGGTGCCAAAGGGCACCGCCACCGCAAACATGCCTAGCGCGGAACTCCGATGCGGAGTAACGTATATATTCATGTCTGTTTGTCGGCACCATGCGGCAGTGCATTACGCTTAGCGGCTATAATATTGACTGTGTGCTAATAGTGCCCCCAGAGGGGGGGTAGCGGAAGACGGAGAGAGCGGCGGCGGGCGAGCGGGAGTGAGCCCGTACCCACGGGCTTCCGCCCGTGGGTAGCCGTTCGGTGCCGTGCATGCGCAGCAGGCGCGGCACTCCGGCTGCAGCGAGGGGGGTGCGCCCCCCTCCTTGATATATTTAGGTAAATATTTTCTTGTCATAGTGTAGATTAACCGCTACAATAGCGTATGGATTTGGCAGAAGGAAAGTTAGCGGCGGCAAAGACCTATTCAAATGTCCCGTATTCCAGCGAAGAAATGGAGGACGCTGCGTGCATCGTCTGTAATAGCAATACATACGCTGTTCACTGGCAGTTACCGCAATATAAATTTGTGCGCTGCCGCAGGTGCGGGCATATCTACCAGACTCCGCGTCCGACCCCGGGGGCGTTGGCCAAGCGCTATCATCAGAGTTATTTCGAGTACGAGTACGCCAACGAGGATAATTTTTTGCAGCTTATGCTCAAGGGAATTAGCGACTCGGGCGTAACGCCCCTGCTTCCTGTGCGGAAGCCGTTGCGGATGCTTGATATCGGGTGCGCCACCGGTGCGTTGCTTTCCCATTACCACAAGCAGGGCTGGGAGGTACAGGGGGTAGAGCCCTGTAGACCTGCCGCAGAGTACGGCATAAAACATCACGGAATACCAATACATGTCGGCGATCTGGGTAGTGCGAAACTGCAAGATCACAGCTACGATTTAATTCACAGTTCACATGTTATCGAACATGTAGGTGACCCCCGTGAGTTCTTAGGGCATATCCATCGTTTGCTTACGGACGACGGGTATGCGGTTATTGTTACTCCCGATGTCCGCGGCGTCCAGGCGCGTCTGCTGCGTGGACAGTGGCGTTCGGCTATAGCCGATCATCTCAATCTGTTCAGTGCGTCTATGCTGCGCCGGTTGGCCGCTGAGGCCGGACTGCGGGTGCATAAAAAATGCAGCTGGGGGGGCATCGCCGTTGGTATTACCCTGCCGTTCATAAAACAGATAGCAGACCGGGCCGCCAAGCGTCTGAACTGCGGCGATGTGATGCTGCTGCTGATGTCACGGGAAAAATCCTGATATCCTGGCCGAATTTTTAGCGGCCAGTCTGCGGATCTTACATAAATACATACTATATATATACTTAGGTAGTATAAACCGATATTCTATACTCAACATATGTTGAGTATAAATTTACCATAATAATCCGTTTTTTTGAAAATTTAGCTTATCACCAGCATGATTCTAGGGTAGAATATTCAAGTGGGAATTAGTGGTAATATGCGGGAAATAGTGGGTTTCAGTGTTGTCTTGGGACAGATCGATATCCGGAGACGGCATGGCAGATAAGGTAAGCTTTGGGGGACAGTTTAGCGTCTCGCTTGATGAGAAAGGCAGAATGATAATTCCTGTGCAATTGCGGGCGGAATTGGAAGAGCGGGCGCTGATTATTACCAAAGGAATTGAGGAGTGCCTGATGCTGTTTCCGCAGGCAGTGTGGCAGCATTTCAGCAATCATATTGTCAATAACCGAACTCCCCTGGAGAGAAATATGCGTTACGTGCAGCGGAGAATTATTGCTCCCGCGCGGGAATGCAAACTGGATGGGAACGGGCGTATCCATATAGCTTCTACGCTTGCCCGGGATGTAGGGATTAGCAGGGAATGTACCTTGCTGGGGATGGGTGAGTACCTTGAAATTTGGGGTGAGGCTCAGTACCGGAAATATAACGAAAAATACAACGAGGATATTATGGCGGCCGCCGAGGTGGTTGTCCGTAACTGGGAGGACTCCTCGTAGTAGGGTTAATGGAGGGTGTCTCTGTGTGCACGCGTAGATATACGCGCGGCATACAGGGACATCCCGTTAATTTGTAAATGATTGGGAGGGAATATTTGCATCACAGTACTGTATTACAGCACGAAATAGTTTCATTATTAGAACATACTACATCAGTAAAGGTATGTGTCGATGCCACGCTCGGCGACGGGGGGCATACGTGCGCGCTGCTTGAGGCAGATCCCGGGATGCGGGTTATTGCTATAGAGCGCGACCAGATGATGTTGGGGCGCGCGCAGGAACGATTGACAAAGTACGGCGAAAGAATTGAATACATCAATGAATGGTTTGATGAATATTTTGCCAACCAGGGGCAGGCAGTGCATCCGCAATTTATTCTTTTTGATTTGGGCATTGCGCATCCGCACTACCAGGAGAGCGGACGGGGGTTTTCGTTCTTACAGGCAGACGAGCCGTTGGATATGCGTTTAAATGACAGCAATACCGTCAGTGCCGAGGTAATTGTAAATCGTGCCTCTGAAAAAAATATCGAAGAGGTGCTGCGGGTGTATGGTGAAGAGCGGTTTGCGCGGCGTATAGCCAGTGCAATAGTCCGGCAACGAAAACAGAAGGCAATTAAAACAGTTGGTGAGTTGACATCGATTATACTGAAGACGCTTCCGCAGCAATATCGGCGTGGACGGCGCACGCATCCTGCTACCCGGTCGTTTATGGCGCTGCGGATGGCGGTAAATTGTGAATTGGATCGATTGGGCCGGGCGCTGCCTTTGGCATTTTCCAGCCTGGAAGATAATGGATTGCTGGCGGTAATCAGTTTCCATTCCGGTGAGGATCGTCTGGTGAAATATTTTATGCGCCATGTTGCTGCCGAGGAATGTGCGACCGTATTGTATAAAAAGCCCGTTACCGCCGGGGAACAGGAAAGCGCGGATAACCGTTCGGCCCGCAGTGCAAAATTACGCGCAATAATAAAACAAAAAGAGTCCACCGTTGCATGGGAACAGCCCACGGTGGGGGTGGAGGTACTAAACTGACATGCTGCGTATTAATATTGCCCTGGGTATAACGGCGTCGATTCTCTATGTTATCAGCGCATGGATTTCGGTGCAGAATTTTAGTCTTAATCAGGAATTTGCAGCGTTGGAAACAGAAGAGAGAGAGATACTTGAGGATAATAAACAGCTGTTGACGGCAATTTCATTGCTGCGTTCGCCGAAAAGAATTTTGCAAAAAATTGAGGAGCGCGGTGATTTGCAGCTGGCAGACATTAATCAAAGTATTTATTTGCGGAGGGGGGCGGAATGATTGCCGAGCCGATTACCGTTGATTCTGCGGTGAAATGGGCCGGCGGGGGGACTCGTATGGTTGGAGAATCGTCGTTGGCACTCGAGCATGTTACTATTGATTCCCGCATCGATGAGAGCGGGGCGATGTTTGTTGCGTTGCCCGGCAGTAACAGCGACGGCCACCAGTATGTGGAAGATTTCCTGGAAATACCATTGCGTGCAGCGATAGTACGTCAGGATTTTTTTGATGTTAACCGTCAGAAACTTGTTGGGTTGGTGCAAAAAAATAATGGAGCGGTTATTGCAGCGCAAGATCCGCTGTCCACATTAGGGAAAATTGCCAAAGGATATCTTGGGCAATTCTCTAATCAACAGCGGGTGGCAATTACCGGGAGTAACGGAAAAACGACGACCAAAGAGCTGTTGCGCGCGATGCTGGCGGAGCACGGACAGACATTTGCAAGTGCCGGTAACTATAACTCTGCCATTGGCGTGCCGCTAAGTGCATTGGAAGTAAAAGCGACGGATGAGTATTTAATTTTTGAAGTCGGTACGGGGTATAAGGGGGAGATTTCGGCAATCTGCTCTGTTATTGAGCCGGAGTATGTGTTGATAACCAATATCGGGCATGCGCACATTGAGTTTTTCGGATCTCAGGAGGCCATAGCGGCCGAAAAGATTGCCCTGGCGGGTGAAAGTCCAAACCTTAAGAAATTATTTATTACCTCTGTGGATGGGTTTCCTCAGGATGCGCTTGAGAATATCTCTGACAAGCTGGTGCTGTATGCCGAAATAGGCGAATATACAAATGTTACAGAGGGCATAGAGGTGACAATTGATGAATACAGTTGCGTAGTGCCGGTACTTGGTTCGTTCCAACGAATGAACATCTCCGGGGCAGCGGCGGTGGCCAGGGAATTGGGATGCACGGATCAGGAAATTATTGCCGGGCTGCCAAAATACCATATCCAGTTTGGGCGCATGGAGCGTTTGTATGGAAAAATTACTGTGCTGCAGGATTGTTACAACGCAAATCCTGAATCCATGCGGGAGGCCTTGCAGATTTTAGACTCTTTCGCAGACAGCGATGAGGATGATGCGTGCGGGAGTACCATTGCTGTCTTGGGATCAATGAAAGAGCTTGGCAGTATGAGTAGAGAGCTGCACACGGAAATACTGGAGCTGGCGGCATCACTACGTATACATAAAATTTTCTGCTGCGGCCGGGAATTCAAGGATGCGTGGTCTGACGCCGCCCGGCCGCGCGGTTTTGATGCAGGGTGCATACAGTTTTTTGATACCCTGCAGGAATTACAGCCGGTGCTTGTAGGGAAAATTAATACAGGTGACGTGTTGCTGCTGAAAGGCAGCCGGGCGCACGAATTAGAACGCATATCAGATGGATTGCGTGCTGCGGGGTGGGTAGAGTAGTGTTGTATCACTTGCTGTATCCGTTAACGCCGGTTATTGGTGCGTTTAATGTTTTTCAGTACATTACGTTTCGCGCGGCCTACGCGGGTGTTACCTCACTGTTAATATGTTTTCTATTGGGACCGAAGTTTATTGCGCTGCTTAAACGGCGTGCGGCCCGGGAGCGGATTCGCAGCGATGTTCCGGATAAACATCAGGAAAAATCGGGCGTGCCTACCATGGGGGGGGTGCTTATTGTCATTGCAATTATTGCCTCGTCACTGTTGTGGATGAATTTGCGTGCCATAGAGGTGTGGCTTCCGCTTATTGCATTGATAGGATTTGGTGCCATTGGGTTTGCTGACGATTATGTCAAGACGTTTTCGAAAGAGTCAAACGGTCTTTCATTTGCGGTAAAGCTATCACTGCAGGTGGGTGCGGCGATAATCATGTCTGTGATGCTGTATCTTCTGCGTAACGGCCACACTACGTTACTTTTTCTGCCGTTTCTTAAAGAGGCGGTAGCGGATTTGGGTCTCTTTTACATTCCGGCCGTGATTATTTTGCTTGTTGCTACCACGAACGCAGTTAATTTGACAGATGGATTGGACGGATTGGCCACAGGATTGGTCATGATGGTTGCAATTACATTCACCGTACTGGCGTATGTCAGCGGGCGTGTTGATTTTTCGGAATATTTACATATTCCCTATATATCAGGGGGGGCGGAGTTAACTATTCTCTGCTTTGCTATTGTTGGGGCTTGCATTGGATTTTTGTGGTTTAATTCACATCCCGCGGAAATATTTATGGGCGACACGGGCAGTCTGTCTTTAGGGGCTGTGATAGGCATGGTTGCGTTATTATTGAAGAAAGAACTGCTGCTGGTGATCTGCGGCGGTGTATTTGTTTTGGAAGCGGCCTCTGTTATTTTACAGGTAGCGAGCTATAAATTACGGCGTAAACGTATTTTCCGCATGGCTCCGCTGCATCATCACTTTGAACTGCTGGGGTGGCCGGAGTCAAAGGTAGTACTGCGTTTTTGGATTATTGGTGTGCTTTTTGCAGTAATTAGTTTGTCCACCGTGAAGGTGCAATAGGTAAATGATATGCATGTATTAGCAAATAGGCAGCAAAGCAACTGGGTTAGAGAGGACTTTCTCTTTCTCGGTATATGCGCCGTGCTGTTGATTGTTGGAGCCGGGAGTCTTTTTAGCGGCTCGGCGTATCGTGCGTATCAACTATTTGGCGATCCGTATTATTTTATTCGCCGACATCTGCTCTGGATTATTATGGGAACAGTTGCATCGGTGTTTATAATCCGCACCGCAACCGAGACTATTTCACGCTACGTTCCGTGGCTGCTCGGTTTGACATTAGTATTATTATTGCTGACGCTCGTTGACGGCATCGGGACAACCTACCTTGGGGCCCGACGGTGGATAGAAGTATTCGGGGTAACGTTTCAGCCTTCGGAATTAGCAAAGGTAACGCTGATATTTTATCTATCTTTAGTGTTAAGCCGAAAAGGTAAGTCTTTAGGCGACTCCCTGCATGCACTTTTGCCTCCGTTGATTGTGGTAGCGCTCTTTACGGCACTGGTCTATCTCCAGAATGATTTTTCTACCGCGCTGCTGCTCGTTTCTTCGTCGCTGTTTCTCTTTTTCCTTGCCGGTATTCCGCTAAGATACTTCGGTGCGCTAGGTATACTTTTACTTCCCATTGCAGCCACGTTGTTGTTTAGTCACATTAACCGGGTACAAAGAATTATTGCATTTCTTTCGCCGACTATAGACCCCCAGGGGAGCGGGTACCAGGTACTTGCCGCCCGTAATGCGCTGCGAAATGGCGGTATATGGGGGGCGGGTATTGGCAACAGCGGTGCAAAACTCGGTGTATTGCCTGAAGCACATTCCGATTTTATTTTTGCCGTAGTGGCCGAAGAGTTAGGGGTCGTAGGTACATGCCTGTTGCTGTCAGTATTCGTTATGTTTGCGGTAACGGGGTTACGGATAGCAGAACGGTTGAATAATGGATTTGAACAATTGCTGGTAAGCGGATTGGTGATGTCGATATTTCTTCAGAGCACGGTCAACATTGCTGTTACTGTTGGGGTGCTGCCGCCGACAGGTATCCCGTTGCCTTTCTTTTCATCAGGCGGCAGTGCATTGTTAATGACCATGATCATGTGCGCAACGGTTTTTAATATTGCCAGTAAATCAGCAAAGAAATCTGGAGGCAGATTACATGCTTGATCGTTCCTATATATTGCCGAGACAACGGACAAGTAATCAACGGGTTGGCGTGTATGGACCCGGCGTTAAAAAACGAACGCAGGGAGGAAGGCAGCGTTCGCCTGCGCGGCGGGTATTGGGTGCGCTTGCCTTGCTGGTAGTTATCGCACTTCCAATCCAGATTTTAATTTCTGCTATAGTTCCCCAGAGTGAGGTCTTGCCAACATTTACAGATACGGGTGTAGATACGGACGTTGATACAGGCGTTGATACGGGGGCAGTTACCGGTGCAGATACTGTTGCTATAGATTCTGTTGATGCCGCCGCCAAGCCGATTGCACAGTTAGTTGTTGTGTCAGAGGGCAACTTGCAGCAGATGGGGTTAATTGATCAATCGGGAGTTGTGTACTCGCTGGTTACGCCGGAAAATTTTCTACAGTTGCCAATCGTACGCGGCATTGAGTATGCTAATTTTTCGATAGGGGTACGGTTGCCGCAGCAGCTAACAGGTATTATCCAATCACTTACTGTTCTGGAAAATCGACAGCCGCAACTATATAAATATATTACAGATATACATCTGAACAACTATGTTGGGGGGAAAATTATCCCCCAGCTGTATGTTCGGGGTGTAGATATACCGGTAATTTTTGACGAGGGCATATCTCCACAGAAGCTGGAAAACCTGTTTGTATTACTCGCTACAGTGGCATTAGACAGTCAAGAGATAGAAAAGATTGATATCAGGGGAGGGGATACGATACTGCAGTATCGACAGTCATAGTATGAAAAATAACACAATAGTAGGTCTTGATATTGGCTCAACTAATACCAAAGTGGTCATAGCCGATGCGAACGGGTCACAGGAGCTTGTTCCTATGGGCTTTTCCAATGTCCCGACCAAAGGAATTCGCCGCGGCGTGGTGGTCAACATTGACGCGCTGCTTGGTACTATATCTGATGCCATAGATATCGCCGAACAGATGGCGGGATACGAGGTAGAGGAAGTATTTGTTTCCATCGGCGGAGATCATGTATCAGGAATTAATTCGCGCGGCATCCAGGAAGTTGAGGGAAAGGCGCGTCACGAGAAAAATGAAATTTCACAAGAAGATATTAATAATGCAATTCTCTCGGCCAGCACAGTGTACTTTCCTTCTGATAGAGAGGTGCTGAATGTATATCCGCAGTTTTTTACGGTAGATAATATATCAGGCATTCGTAACCCGCTTGGCATGCTGGGGAAGCGTTTGGAAGTTGATGTGCACATAATAACTTGCTCAAGTGTTACGGCTCAGAATGTAGTGCGTGCGGTTAACCGGGCTGGATTTCGCGTCAGTAAGCTCTACCTGAACAGTGTATCTGCCGCAGAGGCCGCGTTGACAAAAGATGAGATTGACATGGGCGTGTTGCTAATAGACATGGGGGGCGATACAACTAATAGTATTTTAATCAAAGAGGATGCGCCAATGTTTACCGAGTCTTTGCGGCTTGGAGGAAAAGAAGTCACCGGAGATCTGGCGTATATTTTACGTACCTCGCGTGATCTTGCGGAGAAGGTCAAGTGCGAAGAGGGCAATTGCCTGGATTTTCTGGTAGAGAAAGGAGAGCCGGTTGCGGTGCCTGGGGCCGGGGGGCGTGCGCCGCTATTGGTTGAGAGAAAGCAAATAGTGGAAATAATCAAGCCCAGGATAGCAGAGATACTGCTCATGATAAGGGACCGCGTGCATAAGCGCGGGCTGTTGCAAAACATTGGCGGCGGCGTAGTGCTAGTGGGCGGGGGGGCCTTGTTGCCGGGAGTTGCAGAGGTTGCCCAGGAAGTTTTTCAAATTGTCGCACGCATAGGTCAGCCGGCAAATTACGGCGGACCGATTGAACTCTATCGGACCGCAGATTACTCAACAGCAATTGGCATGGTACAGTTGGCAGCGCGTGAAAAAACACCAAAAATAACTCACGAGGTCCGTCAGCGCAGCGACGGCGGGGCTACGTTAAATATAAAGAGATGGTTGCGAAATTTTTTTGAATAGTAGATAATATGTATGGGAGGGAAATATGGTAATAGAATCAGTTCATAGTACTTTGCCGATTGAGCAAAGCTACGAGCGTCTAACCGTTATTAAGGTAATCGGTGTCGGTGGTGCAGGTGGCAACGCCGTTAACTGTATGATAAATAAAGGAGTGGAGAACGTTCAGTTCATGGCTGTGAACACGGACGCGCAGGCTCTACAAAGATCTAATGCTCCAGTAAAGCGAGCACTAGGTACAAAATTAACTGGGGGGCTGGGAGCAGGCGGCGATCCGGATATTGGCATGCGTGCCGCAATGGAGGACCGTAAAGTCGTTGAAGAATTGATAAGCGGTGCGGATATGGTTTTTATTGCCGCAGGTATGGGGGGCGGTACTGGTACCGGTGCAGCTCCTGTTATTGCTGATATCGCCAAAGAGATGGACATCCTGACGGTAGGTGTTGTAACAACACCGTTTTCCATTGAAGGCGCGTCCAAACGGGATATTGCAGAGAGCGGTATAGCACATATGCGCGAATCAGTTGATACGCTAATTGTCATTCAGAATGAATCCCTGCTTGATCACACGAAATCAAAAAGATTATTAACCGAAGCGTTTGATCTGGCCAATGATGTGTTGTCTCAAGGAGTAGAGGGTATTTCTGAAATAATAACCAAGACAGGATATGTGAATGTTGACTTTGCTGACGTGAAAGCCATAATGTGCGGCAAGGGAGATGCGATAATGGGAATCGGCGTTGGTAATGGTGATCAGCGGGCTGTTGATGCCGCCACGGCTGCGATTAATAATCCGCTGTTGAGGAACGTCAGTATTGACGGTGCCAGGGACGTACTCATTAATCTTACGAGTGATTCCGGGTTAACTATTGATGAGTTTAACGAAATTGTTGAAATTGTTACCGCAAAATCGGATCCCCGGGCACGAATAATTTCTGGATGGGTAATCGATGATACTGTGAGTGAAGAGGTCAAAGTGACGGTGATTGCTACCGGTTTCTCAAAGCTGGATGATAAAGACAGGGATGAGCAGACCACTTCTCAATCTTCGTCTGCTGCTGCACAGGAAGATAGACAGGAAGAATTTGTTTCGATAGACGAATATATGCAAATCACGCAAGGTGATAACGAATTATTTACTGATTATTCGAACGCTGAACATGTTCATGACGATAATATTTCGCAAGATTTACAGATACCTGCTCTGATTCGACAGACGCGGGGAGGTGTAGGGGTTGCAAGAGGATAACGATTTACTAATGGACGAATTTGCCGGGCATCTTATGTCTGAAAAGGGGTTGTCTACTAATACGGTAGAAACATACGTCGGATCATGCAGGCGTTTTTTAGACTTTCTTAAGAAACGCAGAACCAGTGTTGCAGATATCAATGAAAAGTTATTGATTGAATTTTTGACTGGAGATTACGTTACCTCAGTGAATCATCGTACCGTTGGTAAAATTCTTTCGGCATTACGCACGTTCTTTACCTATCTTGTGGACTATGGCGCTGCACCGAATAACCCTGCTGTGCACATCAATAATCCCAAAGGAAGATTGAAACTACCGCGGGTGCTGTCTACTTCAGAGATAGACATGTTGTTTGCCAGCATTGATGTCACACGGCCAAAAGGTCTGCGGGACAGGACTATCCTGGAATTAGTATACTCATGCGGCTTAAGAGTTTCTGAGGTAGTATCTTTAAAAAAATCCTCTCTGTATCTTGATGATGGTATTATACGGGTAACGGGCAAGGGCGATAAACAAAGAATTGTACCAATAGGCGATCAGGCCCTTCGGTGGCTGTCGCAATACAATAGTCTTATATCGTCCTCAAAGGAGGCTAATACCTCGCCCTATCTCTTTACCGGCAGAAACGGGAAACCATTAAGTCGAAAAACCGTATGGAAAAGATTTAATCAATTAGTGTTATCGAACGGTCGGCAAGCTAGCGTTCACTCTCTGCGCCATTCATTTGCTACGCATCTATTGGAAGGCGGCGCAAATATTAGAGCGGTACAGGAATTACTCGGGCACGCCAGTATTAGTACAACACAAATATATACCCATTTGAACAACACGTTTGTTCGTAAACAACATGAAATGCATCATGCAAGGTAGTAATATGTATTTTGGAATTAATTTGTCGACGCGCAATAATAAAACAAAATACGAGCGCGTTTATACAATAGGAGCGGCCTATGAATAAAAATATTATTTCAAGCGAGTATGTCGAGTTGGTAGCGAGGGAGCGTCAAAAGATACATGCATGGTTAGAAAAAAATCATCTGTCTCCGGTGACAATACCCGAGAATGCGCACATTAATGATTTCGATAAGCCGTTCAGTAAATTCTTTGAACATACAGCGCTGAAGGCTGACTTACGTAAGCAGGATATCGTCAAGCTGTGCGAGGAATCCCGTAAATTACAAACAGCTGCTGTTTGCTTGCCGCCAAATTGGGTAGCAACCGCATCAGAACTGCTCAGTGGTTCAGATGTCCGATTGTGCAGCGTGATTGGTTTTCCGTTGGGATACTCTGTTGCCGCATCCAAGGCCGCGGAAGTCGCTGCTTTGCAGCAGTATGGGTGTGATGAATTTGATGTGGTTATTTCAATTGGTAAGTTGCTTGATGAAGATTTCTTGCATGTATTCTCAGATCTATCATCAGTAGTGGGGGCCGCAGATGGAAAAATAGTAAAAGTAATTTTAGAAACAGCACTCCTGGATCCAGTGCATATTGTACAAGGATCAATATTGGCAATAGCAGCCGGCGCAAGCTATCTAAAGACCTCTACCGGTTTTTCCACCGAGGGTGCAACCGTAGAGAATATACGTCTCATGCGTTATATTGCCGATAGCCGCGTTGGCGTGAAGGCGGCCGGAGGTGTCCGCACAATAGATTTTGCCCGCGAAGTCATAGCGGCAGGGGCCGATCGTGTCGGTTGCTCACGGACGGTAGAGGTATTAAGCAGTGCATAAATGTCCGGTAGGTTCATGTATAAAGATATCCGCAAGTTTTTTATTTTTATGCATGCTGGCTTCTTGCGGTATACAAACGCGGTCAGAAAAAATTGCCCAAATTCAATCACGCGGACAGTCTCCCGAGGAACAGATTAAAAAAATTCAAGATGAGCTTCGTAATCGTCAAGAACATTTTCAGGAAGTATTGGAATCTGCTGCCGATGTCGCAGATTATCATAAATTACTAGGTGTAGCTTATATGGAACAGAAAATGTACGCGCTTGGTTTGCAGAGTTTACGCGAGGCATTAGTGATAGAGCCCGAAAACGAAATCCTTCATTATCTTGTGGGCCTGGCTGCAGCAAATCTTGCCCGAATCTATCAACAAGACAGCAAAGAGTACAGTGAATTGATTGCCACTGCACAGCACCGGTACATACGCAGCATTGAGTTAAACAATACTTACGCAGATCCGCTCTATGCGCTAGCGGTGCTTTATTTATTTGAAAATGAATCGCCAGAAGATGCATTGGTGTACCTGGATAGATACTCTGCAATACGAAGCAATAATCCGCGTTCATATGTCTTGTACGGACGGGCATATGCGATGCTTAACGATAAACATCAGGCGATTACCTACTATCAACGGGCGGCAGATGCATTAGGCGATGCGCCAGAGGTCAAGGAGATTGAAGAGAATATCCGTATTCTCCGATCGGCAAACAATGAATGATACATCACGTAAACTATTGCTAGCCATCAATAGACTGCCGGCATTGCGCAATGTCGAAAAACAAAGATTGGTTGGAAAAATTAAATCGCTTACAGAGTTTGCAGAGCTTAATCTAGAGAAACTAAATAATCTTTGCGGCCGTCAATTACGTCCCCGCGACTTGGATATTAGGGATATAATACGCAATGCCGAACACGACTTGCGATCGCTGCGGCTTCATAGCATTGACATGCTTACATATGCAGATTTTCCTGCATCACTACTAAAGCTTGATGATCCGCCCTTTCTGCTTTTTGTTAGAGGCAATCCGATTGGAGATATACCCAGCCCATGTGTTGCGCTTGTCGGCACGCGCCGGCCCAGCGCTAATGCAATATCTGTTGCAAATGAGTTCGGCAGCCGTGCAGCCGACTGCCGCCACACCGTTGTCTCTGGATTGGCCGTCGGCATTGATACTGTAGCCATGACTGCTGCTGTACTGCGTGGGGGCAGGGTTATTGCAGTAATTGCAAATGGAATTGATCATATTTATCCAAAAGAAAATACAGGGTTGGCAACGCAAATTTGTGAAGCGGGCGGATCCATTGTAAGCGAATACGCGCCGGGTGTATCTCCCCAACGCTTTCGATTTCCTGCACGCAATCGTCTCATTAGCGCGCTATCTGATGCCACAATTATCATCGAAGCACCAGATAACTCAGGAGCCCTCATTACTGCCAGGTATGCCCTGCAGCATAAAAAATCACTGTATGTGCATGAACAAGCGCTGCGGGATAATAAAACTTTATTTGATGACGAGCAGTTGAATAGGGATATAAAAATTATTAAAGAGTATCAAGACGTAAAATGGAGTGGATCGCGGACGCAGACAGCACCATTGCGGCGGTGTATTGCATGATTACAATACAGAAATTAACCCTGTTGATTGAAGAGTACGGCACGTATCTTCAGGATGTCCGCAGACTGGCCGTAAAAACAGTTGAGGCGTATCGCGGCGATTTACGCGCATTGATCAACTGGCTGAATACAATATATACGAACGAAGAGGAGTTTATTCTCGATAGATCTTTATTGAGTCGTTATCTTTTGTTTCGCAACCGTAATGCAAAAGATAAATCAAGTAGTATCAATCGATTTTTATCAGCGCTGCGCGGATTGCTGCGATACTTGGTATTGCATCATCAGCGAGAGGATTACCAGCCCCTGCTTTCCTCTATCAAACAATTAAAAAGCGGGCGGCGCCTACCTGAAGTATTAACTGTTAATCATATCTCAAAGTTGATACCAAAAGGGGATACATTTCCGGCCTGCCGCGATCGCGCCATATTAGAGATGCTTTACTCTACCGGATGCCGCATTAGTGAACTATTGGCTATGACAATAACTGACATTACCGGTGTTGTTACTGAAATCCGGGTATGCGGTAAAGGCGAAAAAGAACGGATAGTTTTTTTGGGTGAAAAAGCAAAAGAAGCACTCCTTAGTTACTACAAGCAGCGGAGTAGTTATATGGAATCAAATAGATATAAAGAGCATGGCAATCTATTTATTAATCTCCGTGGTACGCCGCTATCTCGACGAGGCGCTGCAAAGATCGTTGAGAAATATACGCATGAATTACCAAGGACATCGAAAATATCACCGCATACGCTGCGCCATTCGTTCGCCACTCATTTACTTGATAGTGGAGCAGATATTAGAGCGGTACAGGAAATGCTAGGGCACGCGCAATTATCATCAACCCAGATATACACACACGTCAGCGTTGCTCACCTTAAGAGTGTGTACCGTTCGGCTCACCCGCATGCAAAAATTGATGCGCAGGATATCAAACGGCCTATGACCAAAAAAAATTCTGTAGTAATGAGTGGGGAAAATAAGTAATGCATGCAACTACTGTGGTCGCGGTTAAGCACAAGGGAAAAATAGCTATGGCCGGCGATGGTCAGGTTACCGTCGGTGATACAATTCTCAAACATAGCGCAAAGAAAATACGGTTTGTACATGGCAAGCAAATATTGACAGGTTTTGCGGGAGCAACAGCCGACGCACTGACGCTATACGAGAGATTTGAAAAACGTCTGAAAGAGTATGATGGAGATATGGTTCGCGCAGCTGTCGAGCTTGCAAAAGAGTGGCGGACAGACAAGGCCCTAAGACGCCTGGAGGCTTTTTTGTTATGCGCAAACAAGGAAAATATCTTGCTAATATCAGGAAACGGAGATGTTATTGAGCCAGACGGAGGGGTATTAGCTATCGGATCTGGAGGGAGTTATGCATCAGCCGCAGCTCTGGCACTAACTGAGCATTCACAATTAGATGCCGTAGAGATAGCACGCGAGGCGCTAGTCATCGCTTCCAGGGTGTGTATATATACAAATAATAATATTATTGTCGAGGAAATCAATGAATAAGCAACTTGGACTGACGCCGCAGGAGATAGTAGATAGATTAAACCAATATATCATTGGGCAAGATCGAGCCAAACGCGTTGTGGCGATTGCATTGCGTAACCGCCTCCGGCGTATTTGCCTGCCCGAAGATATGCGCAACGAGGTCGCTCCAAAAAATATTATAATGATTGGACCTACTGGAGTCGGAAAAACAGAGATAGCGCGGCGTATGGCCCGGCTTATTGACGCACCGTTCGTCAAGGTTGAGGCAACAAAATACACAGAGGTCGGATATGTTGGGCGCGATGTAGAATCCATGATACGAGATCTTATGGCCAATGGTATTATGTTAGTCCGTACTGAAATGCGTTCGGTAGTCGAGAAAGAAGCTCAGAAAGCAGTTGACAGCCGTATACTCAAGGCCTTGTTGCCGGGTAGCGATAATGATACGCAAAATAATACTGGTGTACAGTTACGTGAATTGCTTAAGGCCGGAGAACTTGAAGAAAAGAAGATTGAGATATCACAAACAAAAAGCAACAGTCCCACTATTGAAATTTCGAATGCCCCAAATGCTGAGGACATGGCGTTTAATTTCGGTGGAATAGGGAATATGTTCGGCGGTCAGACGATTAAGCGTACCTTAAAGGTCAAGCAGGCACGTAAGATACTTATGGAAGAAGAGATCGACAAATTGATTGACAATGATAATGTTACTGAAATTGCAAAAAAACGCGTTGAAGAAAGCGGCATTATTTTTATTGACGAGATTGATAAAATTTCCAGTAGCCATATGCGTAGCGACAGTAACGTCAGTCGTGAAGGAGTGCAAAGAGATCTGTTGCCAATTATCGAGGGATGTTCCGTTAAAACGCGCTATGGACAAGTGGATACCTCTCATGTATTGTTTATCGCCGCAGGAGCATTCCACACCACTAAACCTAGCGATTTAATTCCAGAGCTCCAAGGCAGATTTCCTTTGCGCGTTGAATTAAACGCACTAACCAAGCGGGATTTTATTTCAATCCTTACAGTTCCTAAAAGCGCTCTTCTAAAACAATATTGCAATCTGTTAGAGACAGAAGGCGTCACACTAGATTTTACTAACGAGGCCGTTGAGGCTCTTGCGGCCTTGGCAATGCAGGTGAACACCAAAGGCGATAACATCGGTGCGCGGCGGTTGTACACGATACTGGAATTGCTGTTAGAAGATATTTCGTATAATGCTGCAGATCTCAGCGGGCAGAAAATTCCAATAACAGCACAATTTGTAGAAGAGCAGTTACAGAATTATATTGAGGATCAAGATCTCCAACGGTATATTCTTTAGATATTATGACTTTAGGAGCGTGTGTAGAGTGTCGAAAATAAATTCAGAGATGATTGGAAATACTGGTTTTAATGCCTCTGTTGATATCTTTCACAGAGCGCTGGATGTGCAAACATTGCGGCAGTCGGTAATTGCTAATAATATTGCTAACAGCGACACTCCTAATTTTAAGCGTACAGAGGTGAATTTTGAAGAGTCTCTCAAACGCGCCCTGCAAGGCAAAAATAATTCTGATCTTGCGGCCGCCCGCACGCATCCAAATCACGTCTCGTTTGATCAGTCTATAACATATCAGGATGTACGGCCCAGACTGCATCTTGATTACGCAACCACTGGCAAAAATAATAATAACAATGTCGATATTGAGTATGAAAGTAATGCCCTTCTGCAATCCAGATTATCCTATTCTCTCTATACCAATACGATTGATAGAATGTTCGACCGCACAAGGAGCGTATTAAACTAACATGGGTCTTTTTGGAGCAATTAATATAGCGGCCAGCGGCTTGACAGCTCAGCGCTTGCGTCAAGATGTAATTGCTGATAACATTGCGAATGTAAATACTACTAGGACTGCAGAAGGAGGGGCGTTTAGAAGGAGTCGCGTAGTTGTTGGTTCGCGGGCAGATAATCCAGATTTTATTAGCCCGTTTTTACCGCAACCGCTGCAACAGGGTGTCGGCCAGGGTGTGCGAGTGCAATCAATTGAGAAAGACTATAGATCAGATTTAAGATTGGTATACGACCCCTCGCACCCAGATGCTATAGTTAGCGGTCCCCGTCGTGGATATGTAGAACATCCTAATGTTAATATTGTTGAAGAAATGGTTGATTTGATTTCCGCCTCTCGATCATACGAGGCGAACATCGCAGTTATAGAGAATGCCCGTGATAGTTTCCAGCAGGCGTTGCAGATAGGGAGATAATTGATTAATGAATATTGATAGCGTAGTTCCGAGTGCTCTTTCTTCTGGTAGATTTCGAAGCGGGCAGACCCTGGATCTGGTTTTAACCAATCCCGGTCATCTTCAGGCAAAAGAGCGCAACGCAGGGGCGGATAGCAGTATCCAGTCGTCAGCAGCTTCAAAATCATTTGGTGAACTTTTAACAAACAGTCTAGAGGATGTTAGTCAGAATCAGATTACTCATGAACAGCTGGCGATTCAAGGGATTGTTGATCCAGATTCCGTAGATGTTCATGATATTACTATTGCGGCTGCTAAAGCAGACTTGTCACTTCAGATTGCGAGAAATGTTGTTGATAGATTGATTAGCGGTTATAGGGAGATTACATCATTACGCTGAATAGCTAGTTTTTAGCTTCTTGGGAGGGGAGTATGCAAAATTTTATAAAGAAACTGTTTTCTGAGATCAAACAAATTTGGTCAAAATGGAACAGAGTGCAAAAAATAATATTTCTTGCAGTTATTGTTACTGCAGCGGTGTCGGCACTGCTGTTTTTTCGAATTAGTGGGGGTCCGCAGTTAGTACCGTTGCTTTCACGTTCGATAAGTGATAGCAAGGAGCTGGACGCTATCGCGGCAAGGCTGGATGTTGAGCAGGTAGAGTACAATGTTACATCTGATCAACGAATATTAGTCGATTCTGTTGAGACCGCTCGAAGACTACGTACAATATTAGCAAGTGAGGACCTGATACCGGGAGGAACCGATCCTTGGGATCTCTTTGATATCGAAAGATGGACGCAGACTGATTTTGAAAGAAATATAAATCTGCGCCGGGCACTTACTAAACAATTGGAGCAACACATTGAGGCGCTAGATGACATCGATTCAGCAAGTGTCACTTTAGTCATCCCGGAAATAGAGTTATTTGCCGAAGATCAAAACCCGGTTACGGCTTCAATAGTACTATCCATTAAGCCCGGGTCGGATATACGTGAAAACAGGCAAAAGGTCGACGGTATACAAAAGCTAGTACAATTTGCTATTGAGGGCCTAAGCGCTGAGTATATAACTATCGCTGACCGTAATGGCATCACATTGAATGACTTTGCTGACTTTGAATCATTAGATCGTGTTGAGTTAACCAGACGAGAGCTCAAACTTAAACGTGAGTTAGAACTACGCTATATCAATTCAATAAATAAGGCGTTGGCAAATATATATGGTCTGGACAGAGTCGAAATTATTAATATTGATGTAGTGATTGACCTGGGTAAAAAAACTCAGGAAACACAGGAGTTTTTCCCGGTCGTAACCGTTCCAGATAATCCAGACACTCCGTTCAGTGAACAGGAAATTGTTTTGGCAATTCCGCGCTCCACTCAAACAGTCACGGAATCATATGAGGGCAGTGGTTTTAATCCTCAAGGACCTGCAGGTCAAGAGGGGCAGACGCCGCCAGCATATCAGGATTTGGAGGGATTAGTTGGTCGATACAATAATGATGAAACGAGAACGAATAACGAAATAAATGCCCGAACGACATTTGAAGAAAAAAGTCCTGAGATTAGCCGTGTAACAGCAGCTGTTGCTCTTGATGGAGTTTGGAGAGTGAGGTATGATGATCGCGGCCGCGTAGCGCGGCTGTCTGACGGCAGAATTGATCGCGAATACATTCCTGTTGATTCCCAAAGTCTTAATGACGCTGAGGAGTTGATTAAGGGTGCGGTTGGATATGATCCTGTCCGCGGAGATTCAGTATCGGTGCGTCACGTACAATTTGACAGGAGTACCGAGCAGGATGCGGAAAATGCACGTTTAAGACGTAGAGCGTTAATTATTAATAGTATTAGTTATGCCGCAATAGTATTTGCGGGACTTGCTGTAATATTGATTCTCGCCAGAATGATCAGAGTAGCCCTGAAACGGCGAAGGGGCCGCCATGCAGAGGAGCTGTCGCGGCAGCAAAGTATAATACGTGACACAATTGCGGCAGAAGCAAGCACCTCTGGTAATCTCGGGATTACAGAGTCAGAATTAATGAAACAGGCAGTTACGATGGCGCGAGATCATCCTGAGGATGTAGCACAAATAATGAGAGCATGGATAATAGGAGTAGAAGCATGAGTGACAGAGATGCACAAGAATCAAACCAGGCAACCAGCCGCGGCAGGTTGCAGACCCTTAGGGATCGTTACGGCGGTAGATCCCAGGGCAGTAGAGCAAAGCCCGAGCTAACCGGTCCTCAAAAAGCCGCAGTATTTCTAATATCACTAGGGACAGAAGTTTCAGCGCATATTTTTGAACACCTTACAGAAGAAGAGATCGAAGGTCTGACGTTGGAAGTCGCAAGAATGGAAAATGTTGATGCTGGTATTAAAGGATCAGTACTGAAGGAATTTCATGAGCTTTTTGTTGCGCATAGACATATAGATAAAGGCGGCCTTGAATATGCTCAGGAGTTATTGGAAAAAAGTATCGGATCGGAAAAAGCGGCGGGGATAATCAGTAGATTAACACAAAACATTCGTGCCCGACCATTTGAAATTATCCGAAATACCGATCCTACACACCTGCTTAATTTTATTCAACAAGAGCACCCGCAAACTATTGCGTTAATCCTAGCGCACCTAGAACCTCACCGGGCTTCTCTAGTACTTTCCAGTTTGAGCAATGAGATTCGTTCTGATGTGTCAAGAAGAATAGCAATCATGGATAGAACGTCCCCTGAGGTGTTACGGGAAGTCGAGAGAGTATTAGAACGCAAACTGTCTTCACTATCATCTGAAAATTATACCTCCTCGGGTGGTATTAGTACTATTGTGGATATTCTTAATCTTGTTGATCGCAGTACAGAAAAATCAATTATTGAATCTTTAGAAGATGAAGATCCAGAGTTGGCCGAAGAAATTAAGAAGCGCATGTTTGTGTTTGAGGATATTGTCATGCTTGATGATCAGGCAATTCAAAAAGTGCTACGCGAAACTGATTCTGCAGAATTGGCGAAGGCACTTAAGGGCATTGATTCTGAAGTTCAGGAAAAGATATTTAAAAATATTTCAAGGCGCGCGGGAACTCTATTACAGGAAGATATGGAGTATATTGGTCCGATTCGTCTCAAGGATGTTGAAGAAGCCCAACAGAAAATTGTTAATGTTATCCGTGTTCTAGAAGAGCGCGGTGAAATAATAATTGCCAGAGCGGGCGAAGATGAACTTATTGTTTGATTATGTGTGGGAATATAGGTTAGAGCTATGAAAAATATCCTTAAGCCGGATAGTGTTGTTGTCAGTGAAAAGCTAATTACTGTCGGGACTTCCTCATCCGAGAAATCGGAAAATAAACAATACGCTGAAACATATGATGCCCCTGATATTCTTGAGAGTGATATAGATCAAAATGAATATAATGACAACCATGCCGACGATAAACCTAGTATTCATCACGGGCACTCGTCTGTAGATAATGAGGATGCTGCAGTTGACGATATGAGTACTAGTAATATTGGCAATGCAAAAACCGAAGCTGACCATGTTGATGATCGCGCAGAATCCCACGATACCCTTTTGACAGAACAACCTTCTGTTAATAATGTGGTGGATTCTGATATTGAGAACACAGGCACGGCGGTCGATGAAGCAACAGAAGATGTCCCCTCTGATATTGAGGAAGATGTCAATAAGATAGTAGAAAACCAGGACCCGTCAGCAAATTACGTCGCAGAAGATGCGATTGTCGGTATGGACGGTGAAGATCATCATGGCGGTATAAATGATATGGAGAGCCATCTCGATACTAACGCCGATGCCTACGTTGATGCAGATGCCAATGGCGCTGCTAATGATATGTCCGCATCTGATGCCCGTATTTCGGCGTTAGAATCTGAAAATAAGGCGCTAACTGCAAAAATTCAGGAGTTAGAAAATAGTCAGGTGGAAATTGGTGATTTAAAACAACAATTGACTGATGAAGCTGCTCAGATGCGTCAGCAGACGGAGATGGAACTAGAGCAAATTCGCGAAGAGGCAAGAAAAGACGGATACGAAGAGGGTAGGGCAGCGGGGACACAGAGCGCTCATGAGGATTTAGTACTGGCGATCGATAGAGTGCGCAAAATCGCAAGTGCGATTTTAGCCAAGCGTACTGGAATTATTTTAGAAGCAGAGGATCAAATAATTAATCTGATACGCCTAATCGCCAGAAAGGTCGTGCGTGTGTTTGTAGAAGAGCACAAAGGCGTAGTGGTAGAAAATGTACGCCAGGCATTAAATCAAGCCGGCAAGTCTTCTGCAATTACAATTAGAATTAATCCCGAAGACTTTCAGGTAAATGAACAAATGCTCAATGAGATTGCGAATGAATTTGAGAAACAGGGTGTCATTAATTTTCATGAGGATATTGCAATTGATAAAGGCGGAGTGATAGTCGAGACTGATTTTGGTCAAATTGATTCTCGTATTTCTACTCAACTTCAAGAGATAGAGAATGCCCTGCAAAGCACCGGATAGTTTTTATGCAGCAAAATATTGTGCTCGACAGAATCGCGGGATATAAATCGCAACTTGCAGGTATAAACACTATCAATGAAATTGGTATTGTGCATAGGGTTAGAGGTCAGCTAATTGAGGGCACGGGACTGACCGTTGCTGTTGGTGATCAATGTACTATTATCACTTCAGCAGGTGTAAATATTTCAGCGGAAGTCGTTGGATTTGCAGGAAATATTTTACAAATCATGGCATTCGAAGATACCATAGGAGTGGGTGTAAAAGATAGAATAATATCCAACAAACATTCTGCAGGCATACGGGGCGGCGAGGAACTTTTAGGTAGAGTAATCAACTGCCAGGGCCAGGTTATTGACGGCGGAACACCAATCGCATCTTCAAAAATAATTCCAATACATCGTCAGGCAAACCATCCATTAGAATTGCAGATTATTGACAGTCAGCTTACAACTGGAATACGAGCGATCGATTCTTTTGTACCGATAGGCAAAGGGCAGAAAATAGGCATCATGTCGGGAAGCGGCGTAGGAAAATCTGTATTGATGGGCATGTTGGCAAAGTACAGCAACGCAGATGTTAATGTTGTTGCTCTAATTGGTGAACGCGGTCGGGAAGTTAACGAATTTATGCATGAGTATTTACAACATGAGCTTATGGAAAAAACTATTGTTGTTGTATCTACTTCTGAAGAAACTCCGCTTGCAAGAGTCCGCGGCGCCTATTCGGCCATCGCGATCGCCGACTATTTTCGTGATCAGGGAAACGATGTGCTCCTGTTGTTCGATTCGATGACTAGATTTGCACGAGCGCAGCGTGAGATCGGCCTTTCTGCCGGCGAGCCGCCTACAACTAGAGGATACCCTCCCTCGGTGTATGGGCTGATGCCAAAAATAATTGAGGGGTGTGGAATAACCAGTCGTGGATCAGTAACTGGTATATTTACAGTCCTGGTAGAAGGTGATGATTTAGAAGAGCCAATTTCAGATGCGTTACGGGGATTATTGGATGGTCATATTGTTCTGTCAAAGAAACTAGCCACTGCCGCTGTTTTCCCGGCTATAGACATATTACAATCATTATCACGTCTCGAGACGAAAATAGCTGACCAGCAAACACGCAAAGCGGCAAATGTAATTCGTGCAGCACTCGCCGAGTATCGTGATTTAGAAGAACTGATACACATCGGTGCCTATCAACGCGGCACTAACGCACGTCTAGATCGTATTGTTGATACCGTGCCGAAAATTCGAACGTTTATCTCGCAAGACATGCATGAGCACATGAATATTTCCGATACTAAAAAAATATTACTAAAACTTGCCGGCTATATCGATGTTGGCGAAGGAGATACGGGTGGCAAAAAGTAAAGCATTACACACACTGACAAAGTACCGCCGGTATCTAGAAAGAAGTAAGGAATTAGAATTAATAGAGATTAATACACCAATACAATCACTGTACGAGCAGATTAAAAACATCAAAGATACACTAGTCCCCGATAGGCATTTTTCTGTACAGGATTTTGATTCCGACTTTCTGCTGACAAAATTAAACTACGTACACAAACAAACGGGCGACATGCGTGTGAAAGAATCTCAGCGTGAACATCTAATTGAGCGGCGCGTCACTATATTAGAAGAGCATAAGAAATTACATATCAATCGTAAAACCGTTGAGGAAGTATTGAATACTCATGAAAAAAATGAGCGAATGATAAAACAAAAAAAGGAGGCTGAGGCGTTGGATGAGATTGGGACTGTTTGTTGGAATCAATATTCCAGCAAATAAATTAAATATTATGGTACGGAAAATAAAAGACACGGGTAGGAAATGGCTGATAATATTATCCATGTTACTGGCTATCATTGTTCTTTCGGGAGGTGCTTTACTGTGGTTTGACTATTTACAGATTATCGATTCAGGCATTACACAATTCGTTCGCTCAATTATACCGATCAACGCACAGAGAGATGCGATTGATATTAGTAATCCTCTGTTATTAGAAAATGAAAGATTAGCCAAACGAGAGGTAGTTGTGGAGCGCAACAAGGAGGATTTGGATCGTCGCGAAAGATTGCTTGAATATGCTGAGACTGAACTAGTGCAAAGACAGGAGGAATTATTATTATTGCAAGAACAGCTAGAACAGCAAGAGAAAAGTCTAATATCTGACCGGCAACAATACGACAATCAGAGAGAAGTGTTAACAAACAACGTCCGGCAGCTAAATGCTATACCGCCTGCTGATGCAGCGGAGATACTGAATGGGTACAATGATCAATTGATCATTGATACATTTCAAGTAGCAGATAGTTTAGCCGAATCTGAAAGTACGGTATCACTTGTTCCGATATGGCTCTCGCTTTTGACACCTGAACGAGCAGCTGCAATTATGCGGAAAAGTGTAATAAAACTTAGTGATCAATAGCCAGTCAGATATTTTAGCATTCGCCCCACGGCAAGACATCTCTCTGGCAGATAACCTATCCGCTATCGGTAGAAATACAGATATCACAGAAACTGGTTTTCAGGAAGTCTATAATAGATATTTAAATAGTAATCAGGAATACTCCGAATTCGAAAGAGGCCCTTCTGAAATTGCAACACCGCATGACGAAGCGAAATTTGATAGGGCAATTAATGACCAGAATCCGCCGAATGAGGAACTTGCCCACGATGCATCCCAAACCGACGTTGACAGCAGCGTTTCCCGGCAATCAAATAATAATACTGAGCATGAAAAATCAGACAATACCGAGGATGGGACAGAACATAATCTTCAGAATAATACATCTTCTGCCAATCAAAATTTGTCCCGCTCCTCTGATGCAAAAAAACATATAAAGAAAGTACGTCCGTCTCTGAGCAAGGTTACAGACGTTCCTGGCGAGACAGCAAATGTCAAAGATGGAGAAAATCATAAGAAATTATCAGTTAGCCCTCAGGAAAAGAATAGTCAAGACGGAAACATTAATACCGCAACTGAAATAAAAACTGAAGAATCTACCGATCATGGTACGACGCAAGATGTCCGTGGTAAAGAGGGCATCAATTATAATAATGCGAATGTTGCAGCTGCAGCAGATATCAAAGTCAATGACGCTCTCGAGCACGTAGGAACGGGGCAGCATAAAAACAGTAATACCCGCGGGAGTAAAAATACCTCAATCCAATCTGCTGATAAATTGGGAATTGAAGAATTAACCGCTACATCCAAAGCCGGTGAATCTAGCGGCAATGCACTGGATCGCGCAGTAAATCTTACTGATCATTCCAATACATCAAATGGCGAGGAAAAATCATCCAATCACCATGAGTTCCCCCGGTTCGCCATTATTGACAAGAGAGGCGCCGATCTTGAAAATCCAAATACATTAGGAAACAGAGAGCTGACGCAGAGCAGTAATAATTTCTCTGACAAGCTCAAAGAATTTATAGACGGCGAGGGGAAAGATACTATTCTACGTCACGCGCGGTTTGTTATTAAAAACGAACATGATAGTGAGATACGTTTACTCCTGCGCCCGCAAGAATTAGGCGTACTTCGCGTGCGGTTCCAACTGCAGCAGAATGTCCTGGACGGCAAGTTCATTGTCGACAGCCAATACACAAAAGATATTATTGAAAAGAGTTTAGCAGATATTCAACGGCATCTGCGAGAACAAGGTATTGAGAGCAGAGAATTAGAAGTCACTATTAATAATCAAAACAAACAATTTTTTGGATCTCCAGAAGAGTCAGCGCGGGAGTTTGGCTCGCGTCAATACTATGTTCCCGGGCCGGAAGAGCAAGTAATTACTAATAGGTGGAGTGTTGCAGAAAATTATCAGACAACACTTATTAATCTGTTCGCGTGAGCCGATATGTATTTAGTGGAGACAAAAGCACAAGGAATAAATAAATGGATGTAATTGCAAATTCAGGAATCAATCGCCCCCCCGTTACCAACATTGAGCGCGGCATAGAAATTGCGCAGGCCATTAATACGGGATCCGGCGCCAATAATCGAAACGGTGCAGCCGCCAATCCCACACTATCGCCCGGAGGTATTGCCGCAGATGCATTTATTCCTTCCAACCAGGCAGACGCCCCTCTCCCCATAGCGAACAGCGCAGCGGCGAATCAACCTCAACAAATTGCCAGTGACTCGCTGGGTAAGGATGATTTTTTGAGAATACTTATCACTCAGCTGCAAAATCAGAATCCTATATCTCCAGTTGAGGATAAAGAATTTATCGCGCAATTGGCTCAATTCTCATCATTAGAGCAAATCACTAATCTGTCCAGCAGCTTTAACACACTGGCACAATCACTAAATAGTGACAGAGGATTGTCTTTGTTGGGAAGAACAGTAGAGATTAATGATAACGGCACGCGAATACGCGGCACAGTCAGTAATGTATCAGTGGGAGATAATCCGCAGATAACTGTGGGATCGCAAGCATACGATCTAGATGCAGTATTGAGTATTGGAGAATGAAATGAAAAAAGTACACGAGAATACAGGAGGAAGGTGTAGAATATGTTAAGGTCATTATACTCAGGAGTTTCGGGGTTGATTAACCATCAGACTCGAATGGATGTAATTGGTAACAATGTTGCCAATGTCAATACTACCGGATTTAAGAAAGGACGGGTACAATTCCAAGATCTTATTTCCCAAACATTGCAAGGCGCAGCGCGCCCGCGTGATGAATTAGGGGGAGTTAACCCCAAGCAAATTGGATTAGGGATGCAGGTTGCTGCAATTGATACTCTGCATACCCAGGGGTCGCTGCAAACAACAGGAGTAAAAAGCGATGTTGCCCTGCAAGGAGATGGATTTTTTGTCATGCGGGATGGCGAAAAATTGAGTTACACTCGCGCAGGAAACTTTTCATTAGATGCCCAGGGGGTACTGGTAAATCCAGCAACCGGAACCAGGGTACAAGGATGGACTGCCCAGATAGTTGATGGAGATGCATTCATAAATACTGCCGAAAATATTACTGATATAACTGTGCCGGTAGGCGGCAAAGACAGCGCCGCTGCGACCACGAATGTCTCCCTAGCCAGTAACTTAAACAAAAACACACCTGTAATTCCTGCAATTGGGGCCTCGCCCGAAGATATTGCAGCTGGAACCTGGCAGGTATCATATCAGATATTTGATTCATTCGGTAATACCAATACTCTTAATATTGATTTTACACAGGTAGCCGGTGCGGCAAATAGCTGGAATGCAACAGTGAATGTTTTTGATAACAGCGGAGCCCCAGTTGCCCAGGGTCTAAGTATTAACGGAGTAGACAGTGCAGACGGTCAAAGTTTTATTGTTGATTTTGACAGCAACGGGACACTCCTGCAAATACAAAATCCCGAGGGCGGTCTTGATAATGCCGGACAACTAAGTGCGTCCCTGGTATTTGAGGTTACTGATTCAGAAGCAGGAGGAGCCCCCCCTGCGATTCAGGAAGTAACCCTTGACCTGGGAACAGTAGGCGCTCTGCAGAATTCTGTCACCCAATTTTCCGCCCCCTCAACTACTCGAGTGTACAGCCAGGATGGTTATGCGTTAGGTTATTTGGAAGATTTTCAAATAGATTCAGGCGGCACCATTACTGGAATTTATTCAAACGGGAGTAATCGTGTATTGGGTCAACTCGCTGTAGCGAATTTTGCTAACCCAGCGGGTCTTGAGAAATTGGGCGAAACGCGTTTTTCAGAATCACTCAATTCTGGAATTGCCAATATAGGCACCAGTAATACCGCAGGGCGCGGTACAATATCTGCTGGTACCCTTGAGCTCAGTAATGTAGATCTTGCCGAGGAGTTTACCGACATGATAGTCACCCAGCGGGGGTTTCAGGCAAATTCCCGAACCATTACTACTTCCGATCAACTCTTGCAGGAGCTACTCACGCTGAAGCGATAGAGAAGGATTTGAATAGATAAATGATAGAGGTCACGCGGCTTGATGGGAGCATCTGCTATATTAATCCGTTGCATATTGAGTTTGCGGAGCAAAGGCCCGACCTCACGTTATCAATGCTGTCAGGGAGAAAGTTGGTGATAAAAGAAAGCATCATGGATTTGCAGAAACGCCTGACAAAATACTTTGCATCAATTCCTGCGCTTTCACGCCAAATTGATGTATCCGCTCAGACGCCGCGTAATTCTCAGTCGGTAGTTGATAAGCAAAAATTAGGAGAAAATTAGGAGAATAGTATGGATCTCGGAACGATTATCGGCCTGATTGGCGGCGTTGCAATTATCGGCATTGCTGTTGCACTCACAGGCATCCCCACAGGTTTTTTTATCAGTGCATCATCATTTTTGGTAGTAATTGGCGGATCGTTTGCTGCCATGCTAGTTGCTAACCCGGCGACAAAAATGGCCCGGGTATTTAGTTACATACGCCTGGCTCTCTACAGACAGGAATGGCATGCTGAAAAAGTAGTTAGCGATTTAGTAACCTTTTCCGGCCGCGCACGCCGCGAGGGCCTTCTGTCGTTAGAAGATTATGTAGAAGAAGTTGATGACGAATTCATGGCCAAGGGCATTCAGCTAGTGGTCGACGGTACCGACCCGGAAATAATTCAAAGTATTCTCAACAGAGATCTGGAAAAATTAGAAGAACGCCACGTACAGGGTTCCCGAATATTTGACGACTGGGGCAAGTTTGCACCCTCGTTTGGATTAATCGGAACGCTCGTCGGCCTGGTAGCTATGTTGGTTAATTTGGAAGATCGCGGCGCTATCGGTATCGGATTAGCCCTGGCTCTCTTGACTACGATGTACGGCGCAATCTTTGCCAATCTCTTTTTGATCCCTATACGCATAAAACTTGAGAATCGGAGCAACCGGGAATTGCTAATTCGAGAGATCATCGTTGAGGGCGTACTTTCAATCCAAGCTGGCGATAACCCACGCATTCTTGCCGAAAAATTAGTTGCATACCTTCCGCCGACGCAGCGCGAAAGTGTATACAACGAGATAGAAAACCGGTAGAGGTAATTGATATGAGTGGAGGAGAATAGCAGACATGGCAGTGCTCCCACCGAAGCGCCGTAAAAGAAATTCACGCATTGAAACACCCGAATGGCTGGTAACCTACGGCGATATGATTACCCTGTTGCTAGCCTTTTTTATTGCGTTATTTACCGTAGCAACCGTTGACGGTTACGAAATACGTCTTATTCTGTCAGCATTTCCAGGCATAGGCAATCTTGGCGGAGGCAATACCCTACAAGAGGGTAGGCTGCCGGAATTAGGCAATTCTATACTGGCATTACCTGCTACTATCCGCGAACGGCAATTCAATCAACGCGACAGCAAGCGGCTCAATGACCTGGAGGTAGCTATAATTGAACAACAGGCAGTCATTCGTGAGGAAGAGCGCGGCCTTGTGGTGTCGTTGGGTGCCGATCTATTTTTTGGACCGGGCAGCGGTACAGTAGATATAGATAACGCCCGTGGAGTGCTGCAGAACGTTGCCCTACTGCTACAGCACGAAAACTATCAGGGCAGACGTTTCCGCATTGAAGGCCACACAGATTCACTCCCCCCTGACCCCGAAGGCCCGTGGCCGACAAACTGGGATTTATCCGTAGCGCGCTCGCTGAACATACTCCAGTACCTTGTAGATCTCGGCGTTAACGAACAGCAATTTGAAGTTATGGGTTTGGCAGACACATCACCCCTTGCCGGCAACGATACCCCCCAGGGGCGATCAATTAATCGGCGGGTAGATGTTGTCATTTTGCACGATGGTCAATTATAATAGAGTCAGGAGGGATGACAACATGAATAATAATGGGAGGGTAAATTATGAGTGATGGAGATAGGCCGGTAGTCGAACCGGATTTTGGAAACGAAAGTCAAGTTGAAAGAGAGGTAGGCGGTTCGTCTAAAAGCAGACGAGGCAGGAGTACTGGAGGATTCCTTTCAGGGGTATTACTGCAGGTTTTGAAATGGCTGATTATTGTTATTGTCACCGTTGTGTTGATCGTTACGGTTGTAATTGTTACCGTCAACAGATTGTCCAACCGCGGCGGAACACTACGGGACGCCGCGCCCCTGGGTGCAGAATATAGCGCACAGCCGCCAATATTTGAGTGGTACAGCGATATTGAAGAAATTCGCGGTTCTACTGCTGACGATGTTACACAGACATTTATCGTGGTTGTGCACATCGGATATGATACGATGGACCGGGCAATTCAAAGTGAACTCATTGCGCGTAAAATTCAAATTCGCGAACTTATTAGTTTTTACTTTGGTTCCAAACTGGCAGAAGATTTACGCGGTGTGGAAAATCGCCAACGGGTAAAAAGCGATCTAACCAGACAAATTAATCGCATAATGCTTAATGGCAAAATTCGTGATGTTGCCTTTGATCAATATCAGATATTGAGTTTCTAGATGTCAGAAGTATTATCACAGAATCAGATAGATCAGCTTCTCAGTGCTATCTCCACGACTGCGCCCGAGAAAGAAGATGTCACAGTCGCAAAGCGCCAACAGCGCATAAAAATTTACGATTTTAAACGGCCGGATAAATTTTCTAAAGAACAGATTCGAACTGTATCGGTGATGAACGAGACGTTTGCCCGTCTCATGATCAGCAGTCTCAGTGCCTATCTACGTGCATTTGTCCATGTGCACGTTTTTTCAGTAGATCAGCTGACCTACGAAGAATTTATTCGTTCAATACCAAACCCAACCACCATGGCAATCATCAACATGGATCCCCTGAAAGGATCTGCGGTGTTGGAAATTGATCCAGTCATTACCTTTACGATCATCGATCGTCTCTTTGGCGGCCAGGGAAGCAGTAAAAAATACGCCCGCGACCTTACCGACATTGAACGCGCAGTGACCGAATCAATAATTGTACGTCTTCTTGGCAGCATCCGTAAATCATGGAGTCAGGTCACCGACCTGCGTCCACGGTTGATGCAGGTAGAGACTAACCCGCAATTTGTCCAGGTTGTGCCCCCAACCGAGATGGTACTACTGGTCTCATTAGAGACACGCGTCAATGAAACCGAGGGTATTATCAATCTCTGTTTCCCGCACCTGACCATTGAACCTATCGTCTCCAAGCTCTCTTCGCAGCACTGGTATTCATTATCGCGCCAGGATCTTAACAGCGAAAGCTCCGCCAATATTAAAAACCGCATCGCGGATATTCCTGTGGATCTTAATGCTGTTATCGGAACCTCGACGCTAAGTGTACGCGATGCAATGAAACTCCGTGCCGGTGATTACATCCGTCTCCCCGAGGTTGGTGCGGATCAGGACATTGAACTGCGTATAGCAGGGAAAACAAAGTTCCTCTGCCGCCCCGGGCGCGTAGGAAATAAAATTGCACTACAAATAGTTAAGCAAGTCGATAAAATTGACGAAAATGAGATAAAGGACTTAGTGAGCGATATATAAAAAGGAGAGTATGAGGTACACAATATGATGAGCGATGGTTCCCTGTCTCAGGAAGAGATTGACGCGCTGCTTGAGAGCGGCGAAGATGTAAATGTAAAACAAGCAGGGGTATTTGACCCCGGTATGGTGCAAGAGAGTATGCAGATATTAGAGAATATCCTGCAGTCAGTTCTCTCCGAGCAACAGCAAGCCCTGGGTAAGGCTATAAATATCCGCAGTAGCATTACCTACCGCACGAGTCAGCTTACAGAATTTGATTCGATCAGCGGTAACCTTGGCGCCCACGCCGTACAGATTACCCGCAATATTTCCGGCGCCGACAAAAAAGAATTGTCATTTATTCTCTCGGAAGAGGATGCACTCAAAGCTGCGACGTACATTATTGGACAGGAAGATTTGAAGGTGAACGACGTCCTGCTTAATGCCCTGCAGGAGACCATCATCACCATCAGTGAACCGATTTTGACTGCTATCGGAGAAAGCCGCAACTCCCCGATAGAAATTGAAAGCACCACCGCCAAGCATATGCCTGTCACTGATATCAGCCTCCCTAACTCTCCGTCAATTATTGCGACGTACGTGATCACCATGAAATCACGAAGCATCGAGTTATACATGGCCATAGACCCCTCCATGCTTGACCAATTGCAGAGCAGTAGTGAAATGAGCGCCTTTGACACAGAGCAAGCTCATGCCCCAATGGCTGCTGCCTCCGCCCCCGCCGCCCCCGCAGCCTCCGCTCTGTCCGGTTCGCAGTCAGCTCCCGCCATGCCCTCCATCCCGGTCTCCGGTGGACCTGCGGCCACATCAACCGTTCACGGTGCCAATTTTGGCCAACTAACACCCAGCGCCGCCGTCCCCCAGGGCGGCAACCTGGGCATCCTTATGGATGTAGATATGGAGTTGACCGTCGAGCTTGGACGTACCCGCCGCCAGATTCGCGACATCCTCCAGTTAGGCGAAGGCAGCATTATTGAGTTGGATAAACTTGCCGGCGAACCCGTCGATATTCTGGTAAATCACCGGCTAATCGCCAAAGGCGAAGTAGTCGTGATTGACGAAAATTTTGGTGTACGTATCACCGAAGTAATTCACTCAATGGATAGTCTGGAAAATCTATAACTGTTTTGTATGGGCGCTACCGCCCGCGCTGGGCGCGGGGGTCGGCGTGTTCATTGCCAGGCCGCGGCGCCAATCGATAGTATAGCTTCCGCTCCCAGATTCCGCCGCGTCTGCCGCAAGCTAAGGCTTGCGGCACAATGAACATGCCTAGCGCGGTCGCTCGTAGTTACGATACATACCGACTGTGCATATTGCTCCCGTATCAACGCAGATACTCTCCCTGTAACGGAAACACCAGCTGCCGCAGCGGCTGTTAAATTTGTAATATTGCCCTGGTAATAATAAAATAGAGAGCAATGCCGAAAAAATCGATGACTGTTGCCATTAACGGGGCAGCCATGACTGTGGGATCATACCCTAATTTTGAAATTATCAGCGGAAAGAGCGCACCAATGAGCGAGGATAACAGTACCACTGCCGCCAGGGCCGCTGCAATAGCTACGGCAGGCAGGAAAGTAAGCATCGGCGGCAGGAATAGTCCGCGCAGCAAAAGCATACCCGCAAGAATAATACCCATCAGTAAACCGACGGCCGTTTCCTTAATAATAACATTCCAGAAATTGCGCCAGTGCACCTCGCCAATTGCCAGTCCTCGTATAATCAGAGTGGCACTTTGGGTACCGGAGTTACCTCCGGTTTGAGTGATAACCGGTATGAACCATACCAAAAACAGTGCACCGGCTAGCAGACCGCTAAAACTACTGATTAGATTTGTGGTAATGGTGCCAAAACAGAGTAGAATAATGAGCCACGGTACACGGCGTAAAACCAGGCGAGGCACACTGGCACGCAGGTAGGCGTGCGTGTCGGGCTGGATGGCACCCATGCGATAGACATCTTCAGTTTGCTCCCGGCGGATAACCTTTATAACATCGTCAAAGGTAATGATACCAAGTATACGGCCGATAGCATCGCACACCGGCAGAGCTATCAGGTCGTAGGTAGACAGAATCTTGGCTGCTTCCTCCTGGTCCGTTTCGGTATTAACGGTTACGACATCGGTAACCATTATTTCGCGCACATTACTGCTGTCAGAGGCGGTAAGTATTTGCCGCAAAGAAACTACTCCAATCAGACGCTGCAGATTATCAACTATGTACACGTAGTAGATAGTCTCTGAGCTGCCGCCGCTGCTGCGAATAAAGTCTAATGCCTGTTTAACGGTCAGATCGGCACGGATGGCAAGATAACGGCTGCTCATAACGCCGGCGGCCTCTTCCTGGTCGTAGCGCAGCAGCAGACGGGTCTCTTCCTGAATTTTTTTCGGTAATGACCGCCAGACGCGCTCGCGTACCTCACTACTGACTGCTTGAATAATATCAACGAGATCGTCTGGGCCAATCTCGGTCAGCAGAGCGGCCATGTTTGTTAAAGGCATGGCGGTAAGAAGCTCTTCTTGTTCATTTGTATGTAGCTTAGGGAGCAGTGACAAACGCTTTTTCGACGACAGATTCCAAAAAATACTTTGACGCTCGTCATAAGCCATATCAGACCACTCACCCATGAGTACATGAATGGGCGGGAGTTTGGCACGGTGTACGTGCTTACGGCTCATATATAATTTGCAGGCGGCATTGCTGCTACCTCATGCCCGTTTTTAAAAGAGAGATCGTGCGGCCAATCACTCCAATCGCCAATAAATAAAATTTCGGGTTCAAGCTTGATTGCATACCGTTTATCCACCTGGGAATAAATATAGCTGATCAGATTGCGCATGTCAGCCGCCGATGCCCCGCCCGTATTGATAAGAATGTTAGCATGTATTTCAGATATTTGAGCATTCCCGATGTAATGACCGCGAAGATTGAGGCTGTCAATAATAACGCCGCTTGGTTTACCAAATGCGCGGTTATTTTTAAATATTGAACCAGCGCATGGAGCAACGAAATGACCCTTAGCGGCGCGGTCATGCTGGTACGACTCCATTTCGGCTTGCAGCCGCTGTGCATAATGGGGCGTCAAACTGAAAGTAACTGCGGTAATACAGGTATATGGATCTGAGGATTGAAAAGGGGAGCGCTTGTATGAAAAATCTTTTGGATTGGGATGGTAGTGATAGGGCTTGCCGAGAGGATCAAGATAATCAACGCTGTGAAGTAATTGATCAATTGATTTGCCATAGCAGCGCGCGTTCATCCATAAAGCACCGCCAACACTGCCGGGCATAGAAAAAAAGTGGTGCAGACCCGCCAGCCCGGCGGCCGCGCTATCCGCTGCTGCATCGCTGATCGGCAGACCGCATCCGCAACGTACCGTATTGTTTTCAATGGTAAACTCATTAAGCGAGGCAGTCAGGATAACCAGGCCGCGAAACCCGGCATCAGACACCAGAATGTTAGCGCCGCCCCCTAGTACAAAATACGGGATAGAATACTTGTTTGCCAACTGCAGGAGAGCGGCAACCTCGTGTGCATCCGCGGGCTCAACAAGAACGTCGGCCGGACCTCCAATGCGAAAGGTGGTGTGCGGCGCTAGCGGCGCATCTTCATGTATAGAACCGCGCAATTTAATTTCGGATAAGTACTTTAACCATTTTGCTGCCATACTGTATACTATACTATATGGAAGACATACATGTTTACAATACCGCTGCTCGCGCGAAAGAGCTATTTGTACCATTAGTGCCCGGGGAGCTATCGTTATACTGTTGCGGCCCTACAGTATATAACTATGCTCATATAGGTAATTTGCGAACGTATATTTTTGAAGATGTGCTGCGCCGCACATTTGAGCTGGCCGGCTACAAAGTGAACCATGTCATGAATATTACTGACATTGGACATCTCAGCGGCACCGACGAAGAGGGTGATGACAAGATGGTAGCCAGTGCCAAGCGGGCGCATAAGAGCGTGGAGGAAATTGCCGAATATTACTCACAAAGTTTTTTCCGTGATTGCGATGCGTTGCGTATATTACGCCCGCATATTATTTGCCGTGCTACCGAGCATATTCAGGAAATGATTGATCTGATCCAGCGGTTAGAGCGCGCAGGGTACACGTATGAGGCAGGAGGCAATATTTATTTTGCTACCGGAGAATTTTCTGATTACGGAAAAATGGCGCGCCTGCAAGTCGAGAAACAAATGGGCGGCCTGCGAGTTGATATAGACAAAGAAAAACGTAATCCAAATGATTTTGTCCTGTGGTTCACAAATTCTAAATTCAAAAATCATGCCTTGATGTGGCCGTCCCCGTGGGGTCCCGGGTACCCGGGATGGCATATTGAATGCAGCGCCATGAGCTGCAAATATTTAGGCGAACAATTTGATATGCACTGCGGCGGCGTTGATCACATAGCGTTGCATCATACAAACGAGGTAGCGCAAGTAGAGTCGGTTACAAAACGGCCATGGGTCCGCTATTGGGTACACGGCGAGTTTTTGCTACTGAATAAAGATAAGATGTCAAAAAGCACCGACCGCTTCCTGACGCTGCAGAATTTAACTGGCGGGACACAAGAAGCTGCCGATTCCGGCGCTGATACAGATAGCAGCAGTGATATTAACCCTCTGGATTTCCGTTACTTTTGCCTTAACGGCCACTACCAGAGCCAACTGAGTTTTTCAGACGAATCATTGCGGGCGGCAAGCAGTGCCCGGAGCAAGCTTACGGCACGGTTACATCGGCTGCGCCGCATGACACAAGGGGACAAGATAGATGCTGACGGCAAGAGCGGCACGTCTGGAAAAAATGCAGCGTCTGCAAAGTTAACCGAGTATATTAAAAATGGACGGCGGGCACTCTTCGATAATCTCAATACACCGCAGCTTCTTGCCATTGTTTGGGAAGTGCTGCGCAGTGAAATTATTTCTCCAACAGAGAAGATTGAATTTGTAGAGTATTTTGATTCCGTATTGGGCATTCTCGATCCGGCGGATACAGATGGTACTGGCGATGATCGAACTGCATCAATTGATGATGAGATGCGCCAGCGTATTGAGTCACTAATACAAGATCGCACTACAGCGCGTGCCGAAAAAGATTGGCAGCGGGCTGATGCGATCCGGCAGCAATTGGAACAAGAGGGCATTGTCCTGATTGACAACGCTGCAGGCACTGAGTGGGATGTTCAAAAAAAATAAGCGTTTGATATTTGCGATATGCACTATCACATTTCTTTTCGCAGCGGGAATAGTAACACTGTCCGTACGCCCATTTGCTGTTAGAATTACCGAAGTTACCCCATCAATTGTTACTGCCGACTCTACTATTATTATTCGCGGGCGTAATTTTGGCCGACAGCGCGGCAGAGGGTTCGTCGCTGTTAATTATCAATTTCTTGCCCAGGATGCATATCTTGAATGGAACAGAAATGAAATACGCGTTACATTACCATCGCAAATACGTTCGGGATTGCTGCGGTTACATACCAACGGCGGGCGCAACACTTCATCGTTTATAACGGGTTGGGACAATCTGCCAAACAACACCGAAAATAACACGCGGCTGGTTGTCAAAAAAGTTGAACCGCAAAATGTATCGATAGGTGAAGTACTGACTATTAGTGGTATATTTCATCATCCCGCGTCACTACAGTTGTATATGAGCCGACGAGTGATTGATGACGACGCGCCTACTGTCGGCGCAACAGGTGATGACGGAAGCGGAGCAGCAGCAGGTGTCAGACAGAACAATAATCGTGTAACGGCTAGAGACAGCAGTGACAACTTTGGGGCAACATCGGAACTTTTTCCGCTGGCTGCAAGCGATTATCTTGAACGGACTTCTGACATGCTCTCTGTACGAATACCCACCGGAGCGAGTACTGGTGCTATTGCAATGTACGATGCGCATGATGGTGCGTGGTATGGTTCAATAGATATCGATACGCGTTACGGCCATCAACGCTACACAGTGCCGCAAGAGTATGCCGTGCAAATTGGAGTGCATACAGAGCGTCCGCCGCAACAGGAAATCATGGTATGGCTGCCTATGCCGCAATTAAGCGCTGCACAACCGGTCAATACATCTCTCTACCAGAGTCATCCCAGCCAATTCTTTACAGATACCGCTGCTCTCTACCGCCTGACTGCAGAACATGCTCCCCGGCAGGACATTCGCGCTACCTACCTGGTACGCAGTTATGCCGTAGAGAGTATTATTTCCTCGTCTCCTCCGATATCAGGAGTACAGGCAGAGTGGCTGCAGACATGGCTGCGTCCCGCAGAGCACCTGGCTGTTGATAGTGACCGTGCAGTAGAGGTAATAAGGGGCAGTATTCGAGGTCAGTCACTGTTACAACGGGCGCGCGCAATATATCAGGTGGTACAGGATAACCTGGTCCTTATTCCTGATCATGTCTTTAGCGAAACGCAAACAGACACCGCGGTTAATGCCGGCAACCCAGATATTTCAATACTCACTACGAATAATAGCAACACTGCAACTCCTGACTATTTCCCTGTCTCCACTGCTCCCGCAGTAGAGATACTGCCCAATCTTATTGATATAGAGAGCATTCTGCTTACAATAGGCGTTGGTCCCAACCGCGCAGTTACTGCGCGGGAATATGCGTTAACAACCGTAACTCTGTTGCGTACTGCTGACATCCCTGCCAGAGTAATAACCGGTCTCTATTTTCCCTATATATCCAACAACGATGATACTGTTCCAGAAGTTCAGAAAATAGAACCGCACTACTGGACCGAATTTTACTTACCGGAAATTGGTTGGATACCAATGGATCCAGCGTTGGGGCACGCAAGACGTAGCGCCGACGGTCAGGAAACACAGCCCCGTGATTATTTCGGCAAATTAGACAGCGCACACATTCAATTGGGCAGCGGTCTCACGGAGTTTCCGGCAATTAATCAAAATAACATTCAGGCCTTTTTTACGAGATCTTATTCGTTATTCTCAAATCATGTTGAATACCAGCCGATAATAGAAGGGAGTGATGTATCAGTATATGGCTATTGGTTCCCTATTTATGGAATATATACTAAACTGTAATATGCAGGCTGAGCAGGATAAGAATGATAAGATATTACCGACTATGAGACATAAAGCAAATTATGAGCCTAATCGTTGATGATACATTAGCGGCTATCATAGCCTCTGAGGAAAAACGGCAGGATGAAAATATTATCCTGATTGCTTCGGAGAACTATGTGTCGCCAGCTGTACGCGCTGTTACCAGCTCTGTACTGACCAATAAATATGCCGAAGGCTACGCGGGCAATCGTTATTACAATGGGTGCGAAAATGTTGATGCAGCAGAGAAGCTGGCTTGCGCACGCGCGCAAGAGCTGTTTGGTGCAGACTATGCGAACGTGCAGCCGCACTCGGGCAGTCAGGCCAATCTGTCTGCCTATTTAGCATTATTGGATCCAGGCGATACCGTACTCGGCATGAATCTAAGTCATGGCGGTCATCTGACCCATGGTTCGTCAGTTAATTTTTCTGGTAAATATTATAAGACTGCTTTCTATGGAGTTGAACAAGGCAGTGAATTAATTAATTACGAGGAAGTACTGGAAATTGCCCGCCGCGAGCGTCCGAAATTGATTGTTTGCGGTGCTTCAGCTTACTCACGTACTATTGACTTTGAAAAATTTGCACAGATTGCCGCAGAGGTTGATGCCCACCTGTTGGCAGACATTGCGCACATTTCCGGCCCAATCGCTGTGAATTTGCACCCCTCACCGGTTGAACATGCCGATGTTATTACTATGTCTACGCATAAAACCCTGCGTGGTCCGCGAGGCGGCATGATTTTAGTGGGTAAAGATGGTCCTAATCGTTTAGGAAAGGTCGCTCCAAAAAGCGGCCGAACCCGTAACTATTCCGAATTAGTCGGCAGTGCGGTTATTCCAGGCACCCAGGGCGGCCCGTTGATGCATGTTATAGCAGCGAAAGCCGCCGCTCTACACGAAGCCCTGCAGCCGGAGTTTCGTACATACCAGGAGAATGTTCTTGCTAACGCCAAGTGTCTGGCAGACGAATTACAGCAAGGAGGCTTGCGTATTGTCAGCGGCGGCACCGATAATCATTTATTCCTGGTCGATCTGTCGCATACAGAATGGACAGGCAAAGATGCAGCAGACGCCCTTGATGCTGCGGGTATTACACTTAATAAAAACACCCTGCCTTTTGATACCAAAGGGCCTCAAGTTACTTCCGGAATTCGCATCGGTACCCCTGCGGTCACCACACGTGGTATGGGGCGTACCGAAATGCGCACCATTGCAAAGCTAATATTGGAAGTACTGAACGGGAGCCGTGATGTGCAGCGCTACACACAATTGAAGGAGCAAGTGCGCCATCTCACCTCTGCTTTCCCCCTAGAAGCAATTTGGGAGAAGAGATAAGATAATACTATGAGCAGAGAACTCAATATAACCATACAGTACTTCCGTAAGGATAGTTATATTATTATTGAGGGTCGGCAGAACGCAGATCGTTTCTTTATTATTAAATCCGGTAACGTTCAGTTGCAAAAGGAGGTAAAATTCCTGGAGGAGGATGGTCAAATACTTAACCCTGGAGATTTCTTCGGCGTTGTATCAACCATGTCTGCGCACAACTATATCGAAACCGCCCGCGCCGTCACTAACACCGAGCTGATCGTTGTTGAGCGGGATCAATTTCAGGCATTGATTACCCGTAATACCGGCATTGCAACCCGTATTATCGAAGCGTTTTCCAAGCGTATGCGTTCCCTGGATAAAGAGCTGGCGCAAAAAACTTTGAATGCGCGCGCGGAAGATGATCATGATCATCTGTATAGGGTTGGTGAATTTTATGAGAAACGAAATCAGAACGCTCATGCTCACTATGTCTTTACTCAATACGCGTCGTTGTATCCAGACGGTAAATACGTCAAGCAGGCGCAGGAAAAACTGGCAACGATCAGTGCACCTCCGCGCAATATTGATGTCTCCGGCGCCGGAGAAGAAAATTTTGTCCGCCATTACCCCGGCGATACTATGATTTTTGCCGAATCAATGCCCGGTGATGAACTCTATATTATACAGAAGGGCAGCGTCAAAATTACCAAGATTATCGATGACAATGAAGTTCTGCTGGCCGTGCTCAACCAGGGAGATATCTTTGGCGAGATGGCCCTTATCGAAGACAAGCCGCGCTCTGCCTCGGTTATTGCCTACGAAGATGCCGTTCTGCTGTCAATTAATAAATCAAACTTTTCTACAATCATCTCTGCCCAGCCGCAGATCAGTGAACGAATTACCATGCTGTTTGCCGAGCGGATCTGGCTTATCTATAAACAGTTGGCAAATACTCAGATTCACAGCACCGTCGGCCGTCTCTACGACTCACTGCTGACCCAGATCGAAAAAGCGCGGGTACCCATTGTTGCAGGCAAGGAGCATAAATTTGACTTTGGTACCGGCGAGCTCATTAATATGATTGGTCTGAACGAAGAAGAGGGTAACGACGCCGTCCGTGAATTATTCCGAAATAATAAAGTCCGCGTCGATCAAAACCGTATACTGGTAACCGATATAGAAGAGATATTTAAGCAATCGGAGTATTACCATAAGCAGCTCCGTAAACGCTAGCGGCAGCGTTGACCATAGTCCATTGCCGGCCAAGCGCTCTCTTTCATCCAAACAGAATTCTGTTAGCAAAAGCAAATCCGGTTTTGCCGGCAAATATGCGCTAGTCAGCGGATCGTCGCGCGGTGTTGGCCGGGAGATTGCCCGTAGTCTGTATCATGCCGGCGCTCATATTATTCTTCACGGGCGCGATCACGAGCAGTTGGCCCGGACCGCCGCTGACATTGCGGATTCGGTGACATCACCGGATCTGCCGGCCACTGCATCTGATCTCCGCCGCGCAACTCCGCCAACCATTGCCTATGTCACCGGCGATCTAACCGACCCTGCGGCTGTCCGTGATTTAATGTCTGACGTTCAACAGACAATACCGAAAATTGACATACTGGTATGTAATGCCGGCGTATCTATGCGCGGCGCCTTTTCTGATTGTACACCAGAGCTCCTGACACAGGTTGTCAGTGGAAATTTATTGGCAACAATGTATCTGCTCACTGCAGCCCTTCCGTACATTAACTCTAACGGCTCCATTATCCTTATTTCCAGCGGGGCCGGGCTTTATGGATTTCCGGGTGTGATTCCTTATAGTGCTGCCAAGATGGCACTCAGTGCCCTGCAGCAGGGTCTGGCCGTTGAGCTTGCCGATAGACATATCCATGTCGGCAAAGTCTTTCTGACGTTTATTAAAAACGATCCCGACAAAAGTATTTTTGATGCGCATGGTAATTTGCAGAATATTTCCCGTCCTGCGCGCTATACCCAGCAAAAGGCTGCCCGTATTGTATTGCGTACGATTCGCCGCCGCCGTGCAACAGCATGCCTGGGCAGAGATATACGCCTGGTAAACTTTGCCCTCCGCTATGCGCCGCGTCTGTTTGGTTTTTTCGTGCGCCGTTCGCATGGCCGCCTCCATAGCGCCCGCCCGCAGCAGTAGCTGCCATTCGGCGCACTCCCGCATGTGAGATTGCAGTCAGGGTGGTACTACAGGCGAATTGTTAGCGTTACGGCGTATATCTGCTCAGCGCCTGCCTTTTTCAGTAGATTGGCGCATGCATTCAACGTTGCCCCGGTAGTGAAGACGTCATCCAGGAGCGTGACCGCGCTGCCGCACACGTGCTTTCTTGTTTTTTCTGTCACATGATAGAGATTGCGCGCGTGTTCCAGGCGCTGCTGTCTGTTCAGTTGCTTCTGACTGCCTCCCCGTCTCCGAATTAGCGCGTTAACAGTAGGGACTCCGTGCCGCCGGCTTAACAGATCTGCCAGTACCGCCATTTGATCCCATCCGCGTTTGTGTACATTTTTTGGATTCCCGGGCACGGGTACCAGTATGGTCTCTGCAAATTCCCTACGCCAGATTTTATGGACGTGCAGTGCAAACAGTGAGGCAATTTCACGGCGATTGGCGAATTTATAAGCAGCGAGCAGTGAATGACCTGCCCCCAGGTAGTCAAACACCGCAATATTTCGAATAAAATCGTATTCTCTGTCTTGACAGTGGTTACAACGGCTCTCTTCTGAAATCAATTCTCCTCCGCAGCGGTCGCAGCACTGGCGTCCTATCGGGTGTAACTGCTGGCGGCATTGCCGGCATAGCGGCACACCAGCGGTGGTTGCCGCAAAACCTCCGCACACAATGCACCCCTGGGGTAATAGGGTATCCATAACCGTACCGATGATTCTTGTCATTTCATGTTTCCGCATGTATATAATTGAAAATATATGTTCCATGCATGGAATTTGCGGTATATATTATTTCATACCTTGTACACCCTCAAACACATATAGGAATTAACCTCCCGCCAGATATGGCATAAAAAAGGCGTTTGCCGGTATCCTTGAATTAGAAAAAGGCAAGGAGAGACAAACGCCCATGAGTAGTATACATTTTATTCCCCATGTTTACAAAAAAGCATGGAATGGATTTGCAGGTAAACCCGAGTTATCAATCGAAGCTGCGATCAGATCACACGGGATATCTATTTGGAGAGACCTCTGTGGAAGCGGGAATCTATCTTCGCAGCATGCATTGGCCCATGTAATAAAACTCTTTGGATACTCAGAGAGCTATTGGTATTTCTGGAGAAAGCGGTTTAATGCCTACGGTGAGAGCGGGTTAGAGAACAAAAGCAGGCGCCCGCGCCGTGTACGAAAAAATACCTGGGACCCAGGTATTGTCCATCGTATTGCCGTGTTACGCAATCACCCCGATACATGCTGCTGGGGAGCAGTGAAACTGTGGTATCAGTTACGCCGGGAAGGCCGTACCCCGCCTTCTGTTGCTACCATTGAGCGCATCATCGCGTATCTTAAGAAAACAAAACAGATTGTCCCAATTCCCGGGGCGAAACGTAAGAAAAACAAAGGAGATGCCTTCTCCCGGCCGCATGCCGACCGGTATAAGAGAATCGACCACGGGAAGCTCTCGCGGATACAAATAGATGTAGATTACTATTGTATTTCCGGCTTTCGGTTTTATCATTTTACCGCCGTCCATACTCCTACCCGGTACGCATGGGTGAAAGTATATTCTGCGGTAAGTTCCCGGTGCGCTACTGATTTCTTGATGCACGTATTAGGAAATATTCCAACAGGGATAGTGGTTGATGCCATCCAGGTAGATGGCGGGGGTGAGTTTCGAAAATCTTTTGAAGCGCGGTGTAATGAGCTTTCGCTGCAATTACTAGTCAACCACCCGCATACTCCAAAACAGAATGCGTTTGTAGAGCGCCTGCACCGCACTATTGATGAGGAGTTTTATCAAACCCGAGGTATCCCCAGTGATATTGCCGGGATAAACGAGGAATTACATGATTGGATACCGGTGTATAACGAACATCGGCCGCATGCGGGGATTGGGTTCCTAACCCCTTGCGAAAAGATAGCCGAAACTGCTAGACTATCCAGACAAGGGTACGGGTAGTGTCTTGGGGAGGGAAAATTCCAAGATGTATTGAGGTTGTACACCTGCTTGCATAATAGTATTATGCGTAATATACTGTATGTATGGTTATCCGACAGAAAAATGTATATAAATTAGCAGGTGCTATTGTATTCCCGCAGTTAGCGGGAGCAATTGGAGCACTGTTTACGGTTAAGACAATACCTACATGGTACGCGGGACTGACTAAGCCGGCACTTAATCCCCCGAATTGGATTTTTGCACCCGTGTGGACATCATTGTACCTGCTTATGGGTCTTGCCGCATTTTTAGTATGGCGGGCCGGCTGGCAGGAAGAGGCGGTACGTAAAGGCATGATTGTCTTTGCGGTACAGCTGGTCCTGAATGTACTATGGACGGCTATATTTTTCGGCGCGCAGAATTTAGGGCTGGCATTGCTAGAGATTGTTATTTTATGGGGCGCCATTCTATGGACGATGATCTTATTTAAGAAAGTGTCGCGTTTTGCTGCCTATCTTCTTGTACCCTATCTGTTGTGGGTGACTTTTGCTGCCTATCTGAATGTTACATTGTGGGTGTTAAACTAGGCGCGCAGGGTTGCATGCTCTACACTTGCTATGCTACAATCTCTATTGATGGGATGTAGGCAAGTGGTTAAGCCACCGGGTTTTGGTCTCGGTATCGCAGGTTCGATTCCTGCCATCCCAGCCTAGGAGTAATAATGAGTAAACAAGAGATAATATTGGAATGCAGTAAGCGTGTTGCTGTCGGCAGTAGGGCGGCAGTGAAATTACGTGCGGCGGGAAATATTCCTGCAATTCTATACGGCTACAGTAAGGCGCAGTCGGTGCAGGTAAATAATGAACAGTTTCGCCGTGCCTTTCGTACCATATCTGAGAATGTGGTCATCGACCTTAATGTCGAGGGGAAGCATCATCATGCAATCATAAAAGAGTATTCTGTTAATCCTCTAACAGGCGAGATTATTCACCTTGATTTTTTTGAGATTGAGCGCGGTAAGGTGCTGAAAACTCATGTCCGCATTCATACCACAGGGAGCTCTCAGGGGGTACGTCAAGGCGGGGTGCTTGAGCAGCCGATTCATGAGTTGGAAATTGAGTGTCTGCCGAAAGATCTGCCGCAGGATATTACGGTCGATATTACAAAACTCGATATTGGTGACTCAATTCGGGTTAATGAGATTACCCTCCCCGAGGGGGTAAAGGTTCTGAGTAATGCCGAGCAGGTATTGGTGCACGTGGATTCACCACGGGTTGAAGTCACTACTGAGACCGAACAGGCGGACGATACCGGTGAGGAAGCAAAAGAGTCCGAAGAACAGGAAGAAGAGTGACCCTGCGCCCCTGACCTTCATCGGTTTGGGGAATCCGGGAGAACGTTACGCAGCCACGCGCCACAATATCGGCTTTCAGTGCATAGATGCGCTGGCCGCGATGTTGGCAGAGAGCTGCGGGGGCGAGGAAAAATGGCGGCGGCGGTTGCTGCCCAGCGGGGAGTATCGTTATGTGCTCTATCGGCAACGCCCGCTGCAAGTTGGGGCGAAAACAGATGCGTCTACCGAACGGTTGCCGCGCCCGTGGCTGCTGGTTAAGCCGTATACCTATTTGAATAATAGCGGCAACATAGTACCGTCGCTCTTTCGGCAGTACCGAATGACCGCCGACGATATTATAGTTATCTATGATACGGTAGATATGGTGCCGGGGAGCATTAAGTTAAAATACAAGGGCAGGAGCGGCGGCCACCGCGGTATGGATTCGATTATCGCCGCCGTCGGTCAGGAATTCCGCCGCGTTGCTGTGGGGATTGGCCGACCGGCTAACGGCAGCAATATCCCCGTTAGCTCGTATGTACTCTCTCCGCCGAGTGATGATGAGGGTGCGCAACTGCGGAGTGCTATTACGCGGATCTGCAAGTCATTTACAGGTGCGCCTGCTGAGAGTTTTTCCGAAAGAATGCACTATCTGCACCAGGGTGAGGCGGCGGCGGGTAATGAGACCGGCTGATAATAGTTGCTGATGCCGACGGCAGGGAAGGGGGCGGCATCCCGTGCGGATAGACTTGTAGAGACCGTTGCCGGTGTTGTAGCCGGGGAGAAACGCAGCGGTGTAGGCCTTGGGGTTTCCGGGGGCATGGATAGCATGACATTGCTGCATATTCTTTGCCAACTGCGGGGGCGCACGGGGCTTTCGGTTACTGCAATCCATGTACAGCACAATCTACGTTCGCAGGCCGAACAACGGCGCGACAGGCGGGTGATAGAGCGCGAGTGCGGGCGCGCGGGGGTAGGGGTGCATGTAGTTGCGCTCCCGCCGGGACACATTGCCGGTATAGCAGAGAGGAAACACTGCGGGATTGAGGCGGCGGCGCGGGAGGCGCGGTTTTTTGCCTTTGCGCAGGCATTGCAGGAGTTGGGGTTGCGGCGGCTGTTGCTGGCCCATCATGGTGATGACCAGGTGGAGACTGTGCTGATGCGTCTGTTCCTTGGGGCCGGGCTGCGGGGGTTGAGCGGCATGACTGGGAGACAGGAGATGTCGGTGGCGGTAGCCGGGAGTACGTTTACACTGCTGCGTCCGCTGCTTACGGTGTCTCGAAATGAAATTGCCGACTACGCGCGGGCCAATGGGGTCCGCTATTGCCGCGACTCTACCAACAGACATCTGCGGTTTTTGCGCAACCGGGTACGTCAAAAAATTGTTCCGTTTTTACTCCGCCACTTTCCCTACCTCCACGGGGGGGTGGGGGCTTTGGTGCGGCAGAATGTTCTGCAGCAGGAGTATATTGCCAAAGAGACGGAGCGGGCGGTGCCGTGGGAGAAAATCGACGGCGGGTTTCGGATCAAGGCGGATGTATTTACTGATGCGCATCCAGCAATTCAAATATCCGCTCTCTACTCTGTTGCGACGCAGTACGCGGGGACGCATCGTATTCCATTGCGGTTTCTGGAGTATATCATCCGGCAGTGCGGGGAGGTGCGCGGCGGAGAAGGGGCGCGGGGGAAGGTTATTGGGTCTGGGCATGGTGCCGTGGTAAAGAAAGCGGGCGGGTATCTGTATTGGCTCGTGAGTGATGGTAGCGATACCTGATTTCAGTTCTCTGTTGTTGGCACCGCCGGGCGGCGCATGTACCTCTACTCCCGCTGGCATCACCTAATCTTTACGAAAGCGCTGGAGGGGTAGCGTCTCTGTATGTTGGCGCCGCCAAGCGGCGCATGTACCTCCAGTGCCGTGGGTATCACTCAATCCTTGTGAAAGTGCCGGGGGGGTACTCTGTGTATCGGCACCGCCGGGCGGTGCATGCATCTCTGTTCCCGCTGGTATCACCTAATCTTACAGAAGCGCCGGGGGGTAGCGGAAGACGGCGAGGGCGCCGGCAGGCGGAGCGGAGTGAGCCTGCACCCGCGCAGCGGGTAGGCGCCCGGTGCCGCGCGCAGCGCGGGACGCCGGCTGCAGCGAGGGGGGCAGAGCCCCCCTCCTACTCATGCTATATATAATGTATTAATAACATTGAGCCCCCGCTGGAGAGATAGCTGTCTTGCACGGGCATGGGGCTGGGGAGAGCCCCCCCTTTAAAAGCAGAGGTTGCAGGGTGGGTGGAAATAGGGTATCATAATAGAGATGAGTGATCCGAATAGTAATCAGCCGCAGCCGCCGAAACGGCCGCCTTTTAATATACGCAATAATTATTTTGCTTTTTTTGCATTGATTGCGATTATTGGGTTGTTTTCCCTGGTGTTTCTGAACGAGCAAGGCACGGGGCAGCAGGAAATTCCGTACTCGCAGTTCCTGGAATATATAAATCAGGGGCAGGTGGAATCGGTGCGTATCATCGATCAAAGTCAGGTACAAGGTGTGCTGCGTGATAACGGGATCGGAAGCGGGGTGCGTGAATTCCGTACGCTTATTCCATATTTTGATTCTGCCCTGGTGGAGAAGCTGCGTGATAACGGGGTGCAATTTTCGGGCGATACCAGTAGGAATTCGCCGTTGAGAATCATTGGCGGTATTGTGCCGTGGCTCTTTGGGTTTTTTCTGGTGTGGTTTATGTTCCGGCAGCTGCAGGGGAGCGGGAATCGGGCCTTGTCGTTTGGGAAAAGCCGGGCGCAAAAGGTTGAGCTGGAAAAACAGAATGTGAGCTTTGCTGATGTCGCCGGGCAGATCGAAGCGAAGTATGAATTGGAAGAGGTTGTGGACTTCCTGAAGAGTCCTGAGAAATATATCAAGATCGGTGCGCGTATTCCCAAGGGGATACTGTTGGTGGGGATGCCGGGGACTGGGAAGACCCTGTTGGCAAAGGCGTGCGCGGGCGAGGCAGGTGTGAATTTCTTTCAGATGTCTGGATCTGATTTTGTGGAAATGTTTGTCGGTGTCGGGGCCAGCAGGGTGCGTGATTTGTTTGAACAGGGACGCAAGCACTCGCCGTGCATTATCTTTATTGACGAGCTGGACGCCGTGGGCCGGGTGCGGGGCGCGGGGTATGGGGGGGGTCATGATGAGCGCGAGCAGACCCTGAATCAGATGCTGGTGGAGATGGACGGCTTTAACACCCAGGATAGCGTAATTATTTTGGCGGCGACGAACCGTCCGGATGTCCTTGATCCTGCGCTGTTGCGCCCGGGGCGGTTTGACCGTCAGGTTTTTGTGGATATACCCGATGTCGAAGAGCGTTTGGCTATATTGAAAATACATACGAAAAAATTGAAACTGGATCGGTCGACTGACCTGCGGCGGATTGCCCGCGCTACCCCGGGGTGCTCGGGGGCAGATTTGGAGAATTTGACCAACGAATCGGCGCTGCTTGCCGCCCGGGATAACCGTTCTGTTATCCGCATGGATGATTTTGAAGATGCGCGGGACAAGATACTGATGGGTGTGGCGCGGAAATCGCGGGTGTTCACCGATGAGGAGAAGCGGAAGACTGCCTACCATGAGAGCGGTCATGCGCTGCTGCATTATCATTGTAAACATGCCGATCCGCTCCATAAGGTGACTATTATTCCGCGCGGGCGGGCCCTGGGGTTGGCGATGTCGTTGCCCGAGCAGGATATATACAGCCGCGGGAAGAATTGGATTATTGACAGGATAAAAATATGCTACGGGGGATATGCGGCCGAGGAGCTAATATATAACGAGACCACCACCGGTGCGCAGAATGATTTAGAGCAGGCGACGTCGCTGGCCAGGAAAATGGTTACCCAATGGGGGATGAGTGACCTGGGGGCTATCGCCCTGGGGAGCGAGGAGGAGCCGGTGTTTCTTGGAAAAGAAATTGTGCGCCATAACGACAAGTCGGACGAAACAATATCGAAGGTAGACCAGGAGATTTCCACGATCCTTTTGGACTGTCTGAATGAGGCCCGTGCAATTCTTAAGAAAAATAAGCGGCAGTTGGTTAAGCTTACCGAGGAACTGATGGAGCAGGAAACGCTTGATGACAAGGATATACGTAAACTGCTGCGTCTAAAGGCTATCTCGGCCGCTGAAAAAGACGGGCCCGTTACCGCTCCATTCTCTACTGGGAAGAAATCGAAAAAGTAGCTGCGGGCGGCGTCCCGCTCGCGGAGATGCATGCGCGCGGCGGTGCCGGGTTTAAGGCAACAGCAGGCATCAGTGTAATATAAAATATGCCGATATGATAGAATAGTACTACCTGGAATAATAAAAATGAGATATCTGCTAGCGATGTTATTGATTGCGGCGTTGGGGTTTGCCGGATGCCAGAGTACGCGTGAAATTAACGATGAATCCCGCAGTCCGCAAGATATTGAACCGCTGGATCGGCGCCTGTATGTAGAGCGGCAGATAATTCGGCTGACCGATGAAAATCCGATACACGCCGCGCAGTTGATAATTAACGAAGAGATTGACGCCAATTTATTTCTTGAGAACGAGCTGGCTGATTACAAGGAGAAAGTTGCGGGGGCGTTGGTTGCCGGCATGGACGCGGCCATAGTAGATGGTAACTACCAGGGGGCACGGGAGATGCAGGTTGCGTTGGGGTATCTTTCTGAACAGCACAATCAGCCGGATATATCGTTGCTGGAGCTGCGCGCGCATCTAGAGCAGGAGAATTATTTACCGTTATTGTATTCCTTGCGCGCCCTGTCATCGTTGGACGATCTGACTACCGGTGAAATTAACGATATTGCCGAGGTGGCCTATGTGCATAATCATCGGCAGCAGTTGGCGCGCCTGCTGGTGGAGCTCAGTGCCCGCGGCGAGGGTGTTGATCAAAAGTTTCGTAATTATCTCAGTGACACCTCGGTCGATTTTTCTGAAATGCTGCGCGGCACGGTGACAGTTATTGTGGACCGCGGGTTTAAGATAGAGCGGGGACTGGGGGTACCGGATATGGGGATCGGGAGCGGGTTTTTTGTCGATGCCCGCGGGTACCTGATTACAAACTATCATGTTATCGTCAGTGAGGTCGATCCCACCTACGAGGGATACTCGCGGCTGTTTGTACGGTTGCCGGGCGATGGTACCTCGCAGTTGCCTGCGAAGGTAATTAGTTATGACCGTACCCTGGATATTGCGCTGGTTAAGGTGGAAATTACTCCCGAGTATGTGTTTCCGGTGTTTAGCGGCGTGCAGAATGGTAATATACGTGCTGCCGACAGTGCCGAATCCCCAACATCGGGCACAAGAATTTTTGCACTTGGGTCGCCCATTGGGCTGCAGAATTCTATCTCTTCCGGGATAATCTCTGCGGTTGAGCGGCGGCTGTTGCCTATCGGGGAGGTTTTGCAGATCGATGTGCCGGTGAATCCGGGGAATTCCGGGGGCCCGCTGATTAACGAACATGGGGCGCTGATTGGAGTTGTCTTTGCCGGGTTATCGGATTTTCAGGGAATTAATTTTGCTATCCCGATCCGCTGGGTGTGGCATACTGTTCCTCAGCTATTTTCCACATCCGGGGAGGTTACGCGCTGGTGGGCTGGTGCGAGTCTGTTTGCCAATGGGACATCTGACGATGGGTTGGAGGTTCAGTATCTGTTCCCCGGTAGTCCGGCCGAGGACATCGGTATGCAGATTGACGATACAATTACCAGCATAGACGGCACAATTACTGACTCTATTACTGCCGCGCAATTTTTGATTAACCGTCACCGCGGGGCCGCCCTGGTGCCGGTTACGTGGGTACGGGAGGGAAGTGCCTATCGGCAGATGCTGCTGCTTACGGCCAGGCCGGAAATACCCCTGCGGGAGGCGTTGAAAATTGACGAGCGGGCCAGGTTGTTTCCGCCGCTGTTCGGTATGGAGGTATCGCAACTCGGGTCAACGCGGAGTTCACGGTATGTGGTGCGCCGGGTCTATAGCGGCACCATTGCAGATCAACTGGGGCTGTCGGAATCCGATCCGTTCCGGTTATTCCGCTGGGAAATAGACGAGGAGCGCAGGGCGGTGCTGATGCAGATTGTTATTCAAAAACGGCGGGCGGGGTTTACCGATAGCGGCATACAGGTTGCCACTCCCCTGGATCTTCCCAGCTTTATTTAATCATGCCGTTACGCAATCTGTGCATTATCGCTCACATCGATCATGGCAAGTCCACGCTCGCCGATCGTTTTATCGAGCATGCTAATTTAGTTTCAAGCCGTGAGTTTCGCCCGCAATTCCTGGACTCAATGGACATAGAGCGCGAGCGGGGCATTACTATCAAGTCACGGGTTATTGGTATTCCGTACAAAGATGTGCAAATTAATATCATCGATACTCCCGGGCATGTTGATTTTTCCTATGAGGTATCGCGTTCAATCGCCTCGTGCGAGGGCGCGTTGCTGATTGTTGATGCCGCCCAGGGGATTCAGGCACAAACTCTGGCGCATCTTTATTTGGCGTTTGAATATAACCTGGAAATTATTCCGGTAATCAATAAGATTGACCTGCCGAACGCCAATGTCGCCGACACAATCACGCAAATATCTAATGTCATCGGCATAGAAGGAGAGCAATGTATTCCGGTGTCTGCAAAACAGAATATCAATATTGATGCTGTACTGGACGCCATACTGACCCGGGTCCCGGAGCCGAATTACTCTGTCGACTGCCCGTTACAGGCGCGGCTATTTGACTCCTACTACGATCCGTTTCGCGGGGTAGTGCTGTCGATTCGGGTAGTACAGGGCGAGCTGGCGGTAGGTGACAAAATCGGGGGCTGGGCCTCGGGCGCCGCCCCGCAGGGCGATGTCGGGCAGGGCGCTGTCTATCGTGTGGAGGAGCTCGGCGTTTTCGGTATAGAAATGTCTCCGACCGACCGGCTCCGGGCAGGGCAGATTGGATACTGTATTGCAAATATTAAATCAATCTCTGCCCTCAAGGTGGGCGATACACTTATTACCGCCGACAACCCGCCCTCCGAGCCTCTCTTGGGATTCAAGACTATCAACCCGACCGTCTATTCTTCAATATACTCCCTGGACGGCGATGAGCAGGATAAGCTCCGCGACGCCGTGGAAAAACTGCAGCTCAACGATAGCGCGTTTGCCTATGAGCCTGAAAATTCAGACGCAATGGGCAACGGGTACCGGTGCGGATTTTTAGGACTGCTCCATTTAGAGATTGTGCAGGAGCGCCTGGAACGCGAATTTGATCTTGCGGTAATTCTGACGCCCCCATCGGTAAGTTATAACATTACGCTCAATGACGGTAAGGTACGCAGCGTGAAATCAATACCAGACTACCCCGACCCGGCGCATATTGCAGTGGTCGAGGAGCCGTATGTACGCAGCGTTATCATTACACCCCGCGATTATCTTGGCGGCGTCCTGCAGCTTTGCGCCAGTAAACGCGGTGTGCAGCGCGCTATGAATTATCTTGACGAAAGGCGTGTAGAGCTTGATTATGAAATCCCGTTGGCGGAGATGATCTTTGAATTTTACGATTCACTGAAATCCCTGAGCAGCGGGTACGCGTCGTGCGATTACGAGGTACTTGATTACAGGCCGGTACAGTTAGTAAAGGTCGATATATTAGTCGGCGGCACCAAAGTCGAGGCCCTGTCGTTTTTATCGCACCGCGAGGCGGCCGAGCGCAGATCCCGCCATGTCTGCCGGATCCTTAAAGAGAAGATACCGCGCCACCAATTTCCCGTGGCAATCCAGGCTGCTATCGGGGGCAATATTATTGTCCGTGAGACTATCTCGGCACTCCGCAAGGATGTTACCGCCAAACTCTACGGCGGCGATGTGACCCGTAAGAAAAAATTGCTGCAGAAACAGAAGAAGGGGAAGAAGCGCTTGAAAACAGTGGGTAACGTTCAGATCCCCAAAGAAGTATTTCTCTCCGTTTTGCAGAGCAGAAATTAACCCCCCTCGCTCGCCCTGGCTCTCCCGCGGGGGCGGCGGCAGAGCCCCCCGGGACCTAGGGGGCGGTATTTAGCAGGCGGGTTATGCGCCTGAGGTAGTCGCGGGCAGAGTGGTGCAGGTATGTATCTGCGGCGGCGCTGTTTTGCAAATGCGGCGAGTCAAACAGAAGAAAGTCCAGCGGTATCGGGGCACCGCGTAGCCGTTTATTCAGCGGCGCAACTGCACTCTCTGGGTGCCCATCAATTTTTCCCGTCTCCAGCATTTCGGTTAATAGTTTTTCCAAGCGCCCAAGCATATCCCGGCGCTCCCGCAGTATACGTGCTTCGCCAGTTTCTTGCGGGGCATTGTGCGCGTGCCTGCTCTGTTCCCCGGCAGCGCCCTCGGTGTGCACCGATGCCGCGCGAGTATACTCTACCCAGGCCCTCTCCCTTCCCCTCTTCCCCGCGCCGCCGCCCCCCCCAGGGGAAGCTTTTATATCTGCCAACTTGGCGATCCGCGGGTGATCATCGATGATGCTGCCCGAACTGCACTCAAACACCCTCCCGTTTTCAACCAATGCCTCCCGTAGGTGCGCCGCGTACCCCTGCAGGGGGAGCTCGCTGACAACCGCTTCGCCCCTGCGGTTCACGGTTTTGAAATAGGGCCTACGCATACACAGATCAAAGAGCGGGTAGGGGGATAGCCTGCAGGTACCGCTGTTATTTTCAATTAATTGCGGCGCCCCGCGTGCGTGCGATTTCCCGATGCGGTAGCAAAAGTCAAACCCCGTCGTGTAAACGGTATCGGTAGATAATTTCAACGCGATATGCAGGGCCACCACACCCACCGACCCCAGGGGCGGAACCTGCATCGGCAGCAGGTTGTGTTCGCTGCAATACCCCAGCAACCCGACATCTCCAAATTGCGACGAATACATAGCCAGACCGCCCGCCGCTGTCACACGGGTTATACTGGGGTGGCTGCACATATCCGCAACCACCAGCACCCCCCGCCCGCCGCGGCGGCCCCGCCGGTCTCCTTGCGGGCGAGCGAGACAGCCGATAAAGTCGCCAATGTTACGGCTTTGCGCCTCGGTAACCACCACGATGTCAGGGAAAATACCCTGGGCACACAGTACCGGCAACGCACTGTCCACGGTAATAATCACACACCGTTCCTGCAAAACCTGCAGCGAACCTATCTCTTCTTCCAGCGAGCACCCCGCCCCGACCACCACGACCGGCCCGTGTATCCGATACTCGGCAATGTCACGCCCTGTATACCTGCTATGCAGGTTTTTCAAAAAATTCCTGACCCACAACCGCCCAAACACCCGGGCAGTCATCCGATTACGGTTGTGCGCGTTAATGTATTCACGCAGCCCAACGGTAAGCGCATGGTACCTGTCGTGCGCAACCCGATACCCCCCGGATGCCGCCACAGCATGGACGTGGCGAATATCCCGCTGCCCCAATTCATCTTGTAACTCGGCCAGATTTTCCGCGGTCGCAGGCAAGAGTGCACGCAGTATCTCCTGATCCCGCAGCCCCGCCGGCATATACTGCCTGGCCACCCCCGCCAGGGCCTCATCAAACTCGATGGCTGCAATAAGCAGATTACCGCCCCCGTCCGCTCCCGTCGCCCCGGCGGCAATGGCGCGCTCAACCAGCTCCCCCACACCGTACCACAGCAACGGCGAATAGATTATGAGTAATGTATGAGATTGTAACGGCACATGCTCCAACCGCCGTACAATAGATAGGCGCGGATTGTCCCCGCTATAGAGCTTCCGCCCTTCCTGTTCGCCCCCGCTCCCGTAAATTACCTGCCGCGTATCCCCACTGCCTGCAACGCGGACGCGCGGCGTACTCATGGAGTAGTAGTTTCAACAAACTCGCTATATGCGCTGGTAAAATTATCAACCAGCAGATCACGCCGAATCAACGTACGGGAAATATCCTGTTCAAGGTAATCGCCTGCCCGTGAACGATAAAAGCGCTCAAACCCGGCATCAACACCACTCTCGCCGTCTTCAGCAGCATCTATTATGGTTTCAACGCCCTGCAATTCAGCCACCAGATAATAATTCCCGATAATAATCGGCTCTGCCAATTCCCCGACTTCCAGGGAAAATATGTCGGCCATAGCATCAGTGTTATTCTCCAGCCCTTCCAGGAACCCGAAATCTTCCCCGCCGCTAACTTCAGCAAATAACTCGCTATTCCCGATGTTCAGCGGAAAAAATTCACTGGTGTAATACTCAAAATCATTTGCCCCCGCAGCCCGCGCCAACCCCCCTTCACGCTCGCCTGCATCCGCTATCAACTGCTCCGCCACCCCGGCTCCCAGCTCCAAAAAGCTGTCACGGTCACCAGCAAGCCGCCTGCGCGCATACTCGCCAAGCAGCTCATCATCAATCTGATCGTACGTCTCCCGCCCAGTCAGATAAAAAATAACACTCCGCTCATCGCCAATCGAATATACCCCCGAGACCTCACCGACCGGTAGACGCAACAGATCTTCCAACCCGTCAACACCTGTATATTGGGTGCGCAAATCGTTATAAAAAAACCACTCACGGCGCGGCAAATTAAGCCCGCCCCCCCCGCCTGCGTCGCCCTCAGCGGCGGCACCGCTATCCTGCTGCGGTATCCCCAGGGCATCCTCCAGGGCGCCATCTCCAATCACATCAGCGACATCAGCATCGGCGACAGAGTTCTCATCGGTAGTGTACTGCACCCGTATCTCTTCAAAATTACTGCCGTCATCCCTGATCTCACCCCGCACCTGCGCCGCCAACTCGCTACCCAGCTCCAGGGCGAGTGTCTGCACCTGCAGGCGCACAAACTCATCGGGACTATCGGTAATATACTCATCAATCGGCACATCATCGACCGCAATAGCAACGTACCCAATCTGCCGCTCCTCGTCGTCAATCGCCGCTACAAATTCCAACTCCGCGCTGCTCACCAGCACCCGGTCGCGCATATCAGTCAGGTACTCCTCGCGCTTCAGCTCCTCGTAGAGGTAACTGCGAAACCGCTGCCGATCCTGCTGAGTGGTGCTGCGGTAATATTCAATATCAAAATCCCCATTGACATCCTGAAAACGCGGCGCCCGCGCAATTGCCCGATCAACCTCTTTCTGCGAAATATCAAGCCGCGCCTCCGACACCTCCCGCAGAATCGCCGCCTGCTCAACACTGGCGTCAAACGCCTCACGCCAAATCGTCTGCGAAGTAAAACTGTCAATATTCTGGTTACGCGACTGATACGCCAAACTAATCTCGTTCAACTGCTCGTCAAAGTAATTTCCCGCCTGATAGACAATTGCCGTACTCCCGTACTTCCCGAAACTTATTGCATTCCGATACTGCCCCTGCAGCACACCCGTCAGCGGCCCGCCAAGAAATCCAACCACCACCAGCACCAAAATACCCGCGGTTATATAATATTTACCCTTATTCATAGTCCTTACATCATACCTCAAATCGCTCCATATTTGCAACCCCCTATTTTTGCTGCATTTTTCAGGAAGGGTGCTGCCAGCCCCATGCCCGTGCAAGAAAGTTATCTCTCCAGCAGAAGCTCAATATTATTAATACATTATATATAGCATGATTAGGAGGGGGGCTGCCGCCCCCCTCGCTGCAGCCAGCGTACCCGCCTGCTCGCGCAGGCAGGTACCAGTGCGCTAACCCGCGTCCGCGGGTTACGGGCTCACTCCCGCTCGCCCGCCGCGCACTTCGCTGTCTCCAGCTACCCCCCGTCGTTGCTGTAAGAATATTAAGTCATAAGCAAATATAACAATGCCCCGAACCCCCGATACCGAGTGAGCGCATGGGGGGGGTGCCCCCCTTTTCCCCTCGGCGAGACATGGGCGCGAGGGCGCGCGTAGGCGTTATTTCTGTGCCCGCGCTGCTAGTGGGCAGCGCAGAGAACAGCCAATCTGCTACTACAACTAAGGGTCGTATCGCTAATGCTGTTGGCATTCCCGACCCCTCCAGTAACCTGGGTGTTGCTTGCACCAAAACAACTGGCAGCCGATCCTTCCCGATTGTTTGTGAAGGACCAAAAATTCCCGGTAGCAAGATCATCAACTACACTGTACCCCCCATGTTGCCATCCCCCGCTGGTACCGACGTCCAAAACATCGTTGATGGTACGTGTTCCGAAGGTAGTGGGGCTTGCCCCTGTATAGACCACAACCGCCCGGGCATTAAGAGTAGCATTAGGGACATTGTCAATTCCAAGGGCATCGCTATCGGTTGCGATATCTGGAAAATTATACACATTGCGTCTGGATCCAAACAAGATTGCCTCAGTGTACCCTGCGTTGCGCATTGCTACTGCTGTCTCGCCGGTATTGGTGGTAAGAAAAGTATTACATGACGTAATCCCAAACGCACCATTATAGAGATTATCGGTACCGCCTAGCAGCCGAAACAGGGCAACTGGACGGATAGTGGCCGCGGCAGCGGTTACTGTTGTTGTACCGAGAACAGCATCGGAACTATCGAGAGTATTGATAGTAAACGTATGTCTGCTGCCGGGGGCAGTGAGTCCAGTGATGCTAGCAGTCCCGGAACCGAGTGCTGCCTCTACTGCGGTAGTTGGCGCCGGGGTTCCGGTTATTGAAATTTTCGCGATACTGGAAGTTGCAGTCGGGTCGGTCCAGGAAATTGTTGTAGTGCCATCGGCAGTTATGGTAGTAGCCGACGCAGCAGTAACCGCAGTTGCATTAAAAACAGCTGTGGTTGGCGTTGCCGTGGCTGCCGTTTCGTTGCCAACGGTATCAGAACTCGATATAGTAACGGTGTATTGCGTGGCACTGTCCAGTCCAGTCAATGCCGCCGCCTGAACCCCTGAGTCTATACGCAGCGGCTGTTGTCCGCCGTCCGCTGGAGACCACGTAACATTTATATGCGACAAATCATTGGCGGTTGGGTCGGTCCATGTCAGGGATATTGATGCTGACGTTACTGTTGTATTGATATTTGTAACGGCAAGCGGCGCAACAGCATCTGGAACAAAAGGAGGGGATACTGCGTTTAGTGATCTATTGCCGGCAACATCAAAGGATTGGATACGGACTTCATGATTGACTCCATGCGGCAAACCGGTAGCAGTCGCAGTTTCTATGCCTGTATTTACAAGTAACGGGTTCCTTTCCGGTTCCCACGTTATGCGAACGTGCGAGAAATCGCTGTCGCTTGGATCGTCCCAGGTAAATATCACGCCGCCATTGGGGGTCAGGGTGCTGGTTAAAGATGTCACAAGACCTGGCGGGGTTGCATCTGCGGTTACCGCTGCTGCGGCACTGGGTGCCGATTCGTTCCCGAGAGCATCAACGCTTATGGCAGTGAACATATATTCCATACTGTCGGATAACCCGGTAATGGTTGCCGTCGCTGTTCCTCTGTCTACACGTAGCGGCTGTGCAGGCGCGCCGCCCTCTGGGGCCCATGATAACAGGATATGTGAATAATCGGTGTCGGTTGGTTCGGTCCAGGTGATTTCCACACTGGCACCTGCCTGGGCGGAAGCAGTCAGGGTTACCGGGGGCGGGGCGCTTCCATCTACGGTGACCGGAGCGGGAGGGGTTTCGGGTTTCGCTTCGTTCCCGTCGGTGTCAACGCTGATGACAGTGAATGTATATTCGGTACCATCGTCCAAACCGGTGATAGTAGCAGTCTCGGTGCCCTTCTCTACCCGGAGCGGCTGGGGGACGTTGGGGTCAACGGGTTCCCAGGTTATGAGAATATGCGAAAAATCCGCATCGGTGGGGTCGGTCCAGGTAATCTCCACGTCGCCGTTTACCAGGAGGTTGATCTCCGGGGTTACTGGGGATGGCGGGAGGTTGGTTGCCTCTTCCGGACATCCCGCGATCAATAGTGCCGTACCGGCACAAATAATTACTGCACACGCACGTGCAACTATCTGTAAGAGAGTATTATTCTCTCTCTCTCTCTCTCTCTCTCTCTCTCTCTCTCTGATTTTTCATACTATTCTCCTTATAAAATATATTCTGTCAGCAGTATACCATGTTGTGCGATTTGATGCAAGTCTTTTGCACCAGGAATGTTGTCCCTTGACGCTCTCGTCTGAGCTGCATGCGCGGTCACTGAGTCTCAGTTGCCGCCAACGGTACCGAATCCAGGTAGAGATAATTCGCAGGATTAACCGCCCGGTCGTTGAGGTGAATCTCAAAGTGAAGGTGCGGCCCGGTGCTATGCCCGCTGCTCCCCACGGTACCGATCCGGGTCCCAATAGACACCCGCCCCTGGTTACGGATGTGCACCTGATCGAGATGAGCGTACAGCGACGTGAACCCGCCTTCGTGGGCGATACGGACAAAATTACCGTAGATAGGATCGCTCTCACCGGCAGCGATAATGGTACCCGAGCGGGCCGCCACTACCGCTGACCCGCGCTTGGCGGCGACGTCGATGCCGTAATGGAACCGAGGCACACCGGTAAACGGATCCGCCCGCTCCCCGTACTCGGAGCTGATGCGCCCGGTACGCACGGGATTGTGAAACAGCCGGCCGAAAAAGGCAGTGCGCTCAAAAGGCAGGAAATCGGCACCGGGATAGAAAGCAAACAGTACCGGATCCCCCCCACCCCCCGGGACGCTGATAACCTGCACCCCCCCCGGGAGAGATTGTGCACCGACCCCGGCACCGTCCACCCCCCCGATAGGGCGCGAGGCCAGCAGTACCGTTTCCAGCTCATTGTGATTATCCAGCGGAACGAAGAGACCTTTGGCGGCAGGAATGATGAGCGCCCTGCCTTTTTGCAGCGTGTCGCTGTTGACGACACGGTTAATGGTGGCAACAGTAGAGTAGGGGAGTGAGAAACGGGCGGCGGCGGCAATAACACTCTCCTCTTTTTCAAGGAAATACCGGTAGAGCACCAGGGACTCGGGAGAGAGCGGCGCTGCTTCGGCATCACTCTGCCGCAGTAGCCGGTACCAGCTCTCCAGCCCGCGCTGCTGTTCGAGATAATTCAGATCAGCAGGATGGGAGCGCTCTATCACCGGCAACGGATCGACTGATAGCGATGCACTTGCACCCACCTGCCCTTGCCCGACGCCTGCCGGAGTAGTGATTGACGGGGTTTTGGATACACCCGCGCCCTCAGCGAGAAGCACTCCCCCCGCGGCGGGCAGCGCCGCAAGAGAGGGCGCCAGTACTAATAATAGACAGGCGCATAACAGAGTGCCGCGGCGCCCTCCCGATCCTGTTCTCATTGCGCTCGCTCTCTCTTCTTAGTGACTGCCAATGCCAGGAGCGCAAGAATAGCGCAGCCCGCGCCGATGTACCCCCAGATGGTCCGCTGTGCCGCAAGCACCACGGCGCCCGCAATGCACAGCAGCCCCGCACTGCTCCTGAGCAGCACGCCGAGCCACGCCCGAATGCCGCGCCGCAGAATGCTTTTGATTGCCTTCCACAGCAACAACAGTCCCGCTATCACGCCAATGACGGCCAGAGAAATCTGCGTGTACTGCTGCGGGTAGCGGTCTGCGGCGTACCATAACGGCAGAATAACTATTCCGCACGTAATAACAATTACAGTGGTGACGACAAGCCATCCGCCGAGTGCCGCAACGCCCCTGCTAATGGCTGCCTGTAAGTGTTTCAAGACGCACCTCCTCCCAATTGTCTCATATTAATAGTATAGCCGGGGGTGGGAATTGAACCCACGACCTGCTCATTACGAGTGAGCTGCTCTACCGCTGAGCTACCACGGCCTTCCGTACTATACCATGAAACGCATGCCCTATTCCAGTTAACAATACCCTCACTCCGGCCCCGTGAGAGATAAACCCCTATATGTCGGGGCAAAAATAGTCGATACATATATTGTTATGATAAGATCACTATGGACGGGTGCCAGCGGTATGCAAGGCCAGCAGCACATGATAGATACCATCTCCAACAATTTAGCGAACGTTAATACCGTTGGCTACAAGGCAAATCGTGCCGATTTTGCCGACCTGCTGTACCAGAACCAACAGCACGCCGTTACCCCGGCCAGCGAAGAGACGCTTATCCCAGTTGGGGTACAAATAGGCCACGGGGTCCGCCTGGCGGCCACCGCCAAAGAGCACACCCAGGGACCCTTGCAGCAGACCGGTGTAGCCACCGACTTAGCCATTGTCGGCGACGGGTTTTTGCGGGTCGAACAATTTGACGGCAGCTTTGGATACACCAGGGCAGGGTCGCTGTCGTTTGATGCCAACGGACAACTGGTTACCCCCCAGGGATACCGCCTCCTCCCAGAGGTAATCCTACCCCCGGGGTCGGTCCGTGAATCTTTTGCGATTAGCTCCAGCGGCGAGGTCAGTGTACGTATTGCCGATGAGAGCGAGCCGGTAGCCATCGGGCAGATACAGCTGTACCGCTTTGTCAACCCCGCCGGCCTGGATGCCCTGGGTGAAAATATATTTAACGAAACACCCGCTTCGGGCGTTGCAATAGGCGGGCAGCCGTTGACAAATGGAAACGGCCGTATCGAGCACCGGTTCATCGAACGTGCCAACGTCGAGGCAGCAACCGAGCTGGTAAACCTTATTGTAGCCCAACGGGCCTACGAACTTAATTCACGTGCGGTACAGACCAGCGACACCCTACTGGGGATCGCCAATAGTATAAAGAGGTAACGTATGTCTGATATATTAGTAAATAGCCTGCAGCAGCAGTTTGGAGCACTGCGCAACGAAATTACCCGTAATGTAACCCCCTCCCGCGGTACATCTGCGGTTTCCGGCATCGGCACAGCGCCCGCCGCCGCCCCAGGTACCCCAACCCCCGAAACAGCGGCCAGCGATTTTGCCGCCCTGCTGATTGAGCAATTACTTACCGCGATGCGCAAAACCGTCGATCATTCCGAAAACCCCCTGTACGGCGGTGCCGAGCGCGAGCTGTTTGATGATTTACTCTATAGCGAATACGCCGCCATTCTTGCCGAGAACGATGCCTTCGGCATCAACGATCTGATTAGCGAAAGCCTACAGAGATAGCTAGCGCGACTCCCGCCGCCGCCCGCACCCCGGGCCGGTAATTACACTCCTGCCTCCGGATATCGGGCGGATATTAATTTGAGTGGCTATGCGCTCCTGCAGTATTGGTATGTGCGAAATCACTCCAATGATTCTGCCTTCCTGCTGCAGTTCGCCTAATGCCGAAAGGGCCGTCTCCAGAGTATCCTGGTCCAGGGTACCAAACCCCTCATCCAGAAACAGCGAGTCCACCTGTACATGGCTGCTGGACATCTTGGATAACCCCAGTGCCAGGGCAAGGCTGACCAGAAAACTCTCCCCTCCTGAAAGATTGCTGGTCGACCGGATATCACCGCCCTGGTAGTTATCTACCACGTTCAAATCCAAGGCAGTCCCGCCTGTTTCGGCGTGCATCAGCAGATAGCGGTCGGTTATCCGCGCCAACTGGCGGTTGGCATGAATAGTCAGTAACTTAAAGGTCAGCCCCTGGGCAAAGCTCCTGTATTTCTTGCCGTCGGCAGAGCCGATCAATGCATGCAGGCGCTCCCACTGGGTATGCTCTTGCTGCTGTTTTTCTATTGCCGCGCGCTTGCTTTCACTCTGTTCCCGGGCGCTGGCATTTTTTTCCAGCACCAGGGCTGCAGCGGCAATTTCCTGGTGCGCCTGTTCGGCCTCTGTTTTCAGCTGCGCTATGTGCGCCTGCAGGTCTTCCAGGGATGCATCGGTGAGCTGCCGTTTCTGCTCCTTGTGCAGCCGTTCGCGGCGGTCCGTGTACCGTGCCTTCAGGTTGGTAGTGCCGTCGTCCAGCTCTTTTGCCCGCGCAGATAGTTTTTCAATCTCATCTCCGGGGAGGCGCGCCGATAAAAATTGCGGCATGCCGTCAAACCCCCTGTCCCGCAGGAGACCCGCGAACTCTTTCTCAAGCGTATCTAATTCCGTAGTGCGTTCCCCCATCTGCTGCTCCAGGGATTTTATGCCTTCCTCCAGGGCGTGCAGCTCTTTGGCGGTCTGCCCGTAGGTTTCGCGGGCGGCGGTGTGCGCCTGTTCGGCAGCGTGGACCGCCGACTCCAGGCGCTTTTCCTCCTCATCGGGATCTTTGTCTGCAAATATCTCTCTCCGCTGGCTCTGCATGAGTTCGTATTTTTTCTGTTCGGCCCCAAGGAGACCGTGTTGCTCCGTAACGCTCTGCCCGATCTCTTTCACAGCCGTCCGCGCATGCTCCAGGGTGCTCTCTAATTTTACAATACGCTCCCGTATCTCCCCCGCCTGCTGCTGTTGTTGTTTCCAGTCATCACGCCGCCCCCGCAGGGCCGTTAGTATTTTGTCTATGCCCGCCTGGTTTAGTGCATCGCCGTTGGCGGCGGCGCTCTCCCCTGCGGCGGGCGCAACCCCTCCCCCCAGGGGGCGTAGTTGCTGCCCCAGTGCTCGCCGTGCCTGCAGGAGAGCCGCTTCTTTTTCCCGCACGCCCTGTGCGTAGATCTCTGCGTTTTCCTCTGCGCTTTTCTGTTTCTCCCGCAGCCGCAGCAGTTCGCCCTCCTGGGCTGCCGCGCGTTTTCCTGCAGTTTGCAGGCTGTTTTGTAACTGGCTGCACTCTGCCGTAATAGCCTGGACACTGTCCACCAGGGCGGTAATGGTTTCGATCTCCTGCTCCTGCGCGCTGATCTCCGGTATATTTCCCGCCGCATAGGGGTGCGTGGTTGACCCGCATAGCGGGCACGCTTTCCCATCCACCAGGCGCTTCCGCTCCTCTTCCATGGCGGCGATTGTCCTTGCCAACCCCATTTCGCGCAACAGTGATTCCTTGCGCTCCTGGTGCTCGCGCAAAAGCTTGCCGCCGAGCAAACCACCCATCTCCTGCTCGCGGGCAGCAATTTTTTCCGTGTACCCGTCAACCTCCGCTTGCGCCTCCTGCAGCGCGCTGATGCCCGCCGCAACCGCCTCCCGGGAGTTCGCGATAGCATCCGCGGCCTGCTGCCTGGCAGCTTCGGCCTCGCGCAGGACATCCTGTGCCTGCAGGACTATGCCGCACTGCTTCTCTATGCCGGTAAATTCATCTATCAGGTGCTGGTCGGCGCTGTGCTCCTGTATGTATTGCAGCGCATCATCCAGGTTTTTGCGCTCGGTTCCCAGCTGTAATTCAATTTCCTCCACCCGCGCCCGGGCATCCGTTTGCCGCTGTTTTATTCCGTCTAAACTGCCGCGCAAGGTCTCTATGTGCTTTTTCTGATTGGCAATATCCGTATCCGCTCCCCGTACCTGCTGCAGCACCGGTTTTTGCCCCGCCAGGGCAGCCCGCGCCCGATCCAGAATTTTTTCCGCCTCGCGCGCCTGCGCGCTCTGTTTCCCGGTTGCCTGCGCAGTGCTCTCTTGCAGCTCCGTGCTGCTCTGGTGCTGCTCGCGGTCCCTCTCCTGCTCCGCACGGATGGTTGCAATGGCGGTATACTTGCTCTCAAGCCTACCAGCCCGCAGGGCGCCCTCAAGGCGTTTGCGTTCATCTGCAAATTCTGTATGCTCCTGTGCCAGTGCGCGCTCCTGCGAATCAAGCTCACCGATCTCGGCGCTCAGGTTCTCGATTCCCGCCAGCCATGCCCGCTCGCGCTCTTTTGCGTCTAGCGCTGTATGTTTCCCGGCTTCCACCCCCTGGAGCCGCTCCACCCGCTCCCGCAACTCCCGTTCATCATCATCGTCGAGCAGCGTAATTTCTTTTATTTCGCTGTTCATTGCATCCAACCGTTCCCGTTCCCCCCGGACCCGTTCGTGTACTCGCTGGGATATTTTGGTATAAATTTCGGTCCCGGTGATCTGCTCCAATATCCGGGATTTCTGCTCGGTATCGGCGCGCAGAAGGCTGTCAAAGTTCCCCTGTGCAAGTAGTATCGAACGCCGAAAGCGCTCAAAGTCCATTCCGGTTTTCTGTTCAATTACCTCCAGGACGCGGCGTTTCTTGCTCTCAAGTATCTTCCCGCTCCCGGCATCGCTAATCTCATGTTTGGCCTCACCGAGCCCGTTCCCGCTTTTGTTCCGCTGCTGGCTCCACGTGCACCGGTACCGGCCTTGCTTTGTTTCAAACAGCACTTCGGCGTAACACGCATTGCGCTGCCGCGACATAATTTCATTCGTCCCCTTGGTAATGCGCCCGAGCCGCGGTGTAGTCCCATAGAGGGCCAGGCATACCGCATCAAAAATTGTCGTCTTCCCCGCACCAGTGGGCCCGGAAATCAAAAAGATGCCGTCGCTGCGGTAGTGCGGGTGGGTAAAATCAATTACCCACTCGCCGGTCAGCGAATTCAGGTTACTCAGGCGTAATTCCAGTATCTTCATCGTTCTCTCTCGCCGGATTCACCGTCGTCGTCATCCAGGGATGCGACAATCTCCGCATAGAGCGCCGCCAGGGTGCCCCGCTCTGCCTCCGGTATGTCGTGGCTGTCCAGGCAGCGCTCAAATACCTGGCGAGAGTTCAGGTCTTCCAGGGTCTCCTCGCTCCCCATGCTCTCCATTATTTTCGCTGTCAGGCGCCGGTTTTTAATCCGCCGTATCTCCATCCCGCTGCCGTCGACAATATCATCCAGCTCCTGGCGCAGGTTCGGGAGCACGGCGCCCCCGGTGTACTCGATCTCCAGCCACGCCGTACTCCCGGCGGCTTGTAATTTCTCTATCCCGCTTGCAATGGCGTGAAATGTCTCCCCAGTTACCTGCACCAGCTCCTGAAAGCGCGGCACGGGTACCGTACGGATATCCAACCGCCGCGCCGCCGCACCCCCCTCGCCGGCGCCGTCGGTTGCAATATCCGCAATCACCACCTGCTTCTCTATTTTTGCTTCGGAAAAATCGGTAACCAGGGGCGACCCGCTATACCGTACCCGCTCCTGGCGCCCGACGATCTGCGGAACGTGCAGGTGCCCAAGGGCAACGTAATCAAGCGCCCCCGGGAACGCATCCGCCCCCGCACGGACAAGCGACCCAACCTCCAGGGCCCGGGTACCGGCATCATCCGCACCGCGTCCCCCGGCGGCAAACAGGTGCCCCATAGCGATAACCGGCACCCGCACTCCGTCATGTCTGGCGGCCAATTCCTCCCGGCACCGCACCCCCGCCGCGCAGACGTCCCGGTAATGGCGGTACAGTCCCGACAGCATTTTGGCACTCTTGTCATCGGCACTCTCCCCGGCGGCAACCGTCCGGATATCGCGGTCGCGCAGATACGGGACCGCACAGACCACCGCGCCCACGTCTCCCGCGCGGGTACGGGCCACCACCACCTCATCCTCCACGGACTCGCCCGCGCTGCCGACCACGTGGATATCCATCGACCGCAATAGTTCGCGCGGCGCGGCAAGAAACGACGGCGAATCGTGATTCCCCCCTGTTATCACCACGCTCCCGCACCCCGCGCCGGCCATCCGGCACAGGAACCGGTAATACAGCCCCTGGGTACGGGCCCCGGGGGTACTGGTATCAAAAATATCACCGGCAACCAGCAACAGGTCGACCTGTTCGCGCTCCACCGTATCCCCCAGCCACCCCAGGAGCTGTTCGTACTCCTTGTACCGACTGCGCCCATAGAGGCTCCGCCCAAGGTGCCAGTCTGCAGTATGCAGGATCCGTATGCTCTCTGCTGCCATAATCCCAAAGTATAGCACGGCAATAATTTTTCCAAAAAGGGCAGGAGTGCGTGCAGAGAGTAGTAGCGGGGGTGGGCTCTCTGTAAAGCACATCCCAGGAGCAAAGCTTCCGCGCTAGGCATGGGAAGGGTGGCACCCGCCTTTGCGGGTGCCAGACGCCGCGGTCCCAGAGTTCCGGTATCTTTCTTACAGGGCACGCGGCGGCCGAGCCCTGAGCACGCCGACCCCCACAGGGGGGTCCCCCCCCTGTGGGGGTAGCGCCCAAAATTTCTTGCAAAAAACGTTGACACTGGGTGCACACCATGATAGGATTATTACAACATATGACAAAGGTGGATTATACAGCATGCTAACGCGCGGAAAAATAGTAAGAAGGGTAGAGGAGAATATATTCGGCAATCCGAAATATGACCGTCTGCTGCAGAAAAAACAGGATATGCCCCGATTCGGGCGTCGAGGCCGGCGGCCTTCGGAGTACTCCATACAGTTAACGGAGAAGCAAAAGCTGAAGTTTACCTATGGGCTGCGGGAGCGGCAGTTCCACAATTTGTTTGAAAAAGCCAAGCGGATGGACGGGGTTACGGGGCATAATTTCCTGATACTCCTGGAGCGGCGGTTGGATAATGTGGTGTACCAGAGCGGTATGGCGACCACGCGGGTGCAGGCGCGGCAGTTTGTTTCGCACGGTCACTTCCATCTCAACGGCAAGCGGGTAGATGTGCCGTCCATTACGGTGAAACCCGGGGATGTTATCACTACCGGGGAGAAGCGGGGTACCGCGGAGATGGTTAGAAAATTGCTGTCGCAAACCAGCGCCCGTGAGATGCCCGCGTGGGTAGAGGTTTCGCCCGATGAACTGAAAATTAGTGTAGTGGGGCTGCCGACTAGAGAGCAGATAAAGACGAACGTAGAAGAACAATTGATAGTTGAGTACTATTCCCGCTAGCGTTATTTTCAGATATGCTGATTCCAGTATTTACCACCAACAATGACCTGTTGGACAGGTTGGAGAAGGCAATACCCAATTATAATAATACCTACAAGCTACGGCAGGTTACCGGCGACGATGCGCTCTCTGAGTTTATCGATGTCATCGCGCCTCCGTTGGTTATCCTTGACCTTGGGAGCAGTGCTTTCAATACCGAAGAGATCCTGGGGCGCATCTCCTCTCGGCGGCTCCTCCAGCACAGTGCCATTGTGCTTATCAGTAACACCGACGAGCGCGCCCATGCGGAAAAGTTACTAACAACCTACCCGCAGGTGTTATCGATTTTATCCGAAACTCAGTGCGATAAATTGATCGGCGGTGTGTATAATCTGTTTGAAACCACGCCCTATGTGTTATGCAAATACGAATTACAAGCCCTGTACACCAACCAGATATTCGATGTCTTTACCCTGCCGAGCCACCCCGTTACGCTGCCGATTTTTGCCCTATCCCTGTCCCGGGTCATGCATCGGTTCAAGGTTATTTCCGATGATCAGGTAAATGTCCTGCAGTTGGTGCTCTCGGAGCTGCTTATGAATGCGGTGGAGCACGGGAATTGCGGGATTACTTTCCAGCAGAAAAAAGAGTGGCTCAATACTCACAGTGATACCTTTGCCCTGATTGCAGAAAAATGTAAAGACGAAAAAATCGGCGCACGGAAAATTGAACTGGAAGTGACGGTGCAGAAAGACCACATTCACCTGGAGCTGCGCGATCAAGGCGTGGGGTTTGACTGGAAGCGGTTTCTGGCCGAGCAAGATGGCAGCACCCGGCCGGGGAAGCATGGGTTCGGGATCCTGGTGGCCTCCCGGTATACCAATAACCTTACCTATAACGCAACGGGAAATGCCCTGACGTTTGACTTCCCGCTCTCCCCGGATGCTATCATGAACCGTGACCGGCGGTATTTTTCCAATAATAAATCGCAAGTGTCTGCCAAGAAAAACGAAGTGCTTATTGAACAGCACGCTGATACCAGTAGGTTGTTCTATAAACGCGAAAATATTTATTTTATTATCTTCGGGACTTTGTCGGTGCTGCGGGATAACGTGGAGATTAACCGCCTGGATGCGCGGGACCTGTTCTTTGGCGAGATGAGCTTTCTCCTGCATAAACCGCGCAACGCATCGGTGGCGGCGTATACCGACGTCCGGCTGGCAGAGCTGACCCGTTGGGAATTCAGTGATATGCTCGGGCGGTTCCCGGGGCTCAGTTTACTGTTGATGCGCGCCGTGGCTGTGCGGTTGGATTCGCTGAGTACTGATTTGCTCGATCACGAGTTCCAACCCCCGCAGAGCACGGGGTAAAAGTAACTCTCGTTTATGACTCGCCCCCGAGGGCGGGTGGTTATTCTGTGTCGGAGACGTAGGGGGTGCCGGAGGTGCGGACGGATGCCTCGTACCCTAGTTGGCGGACGAACGCACAGATATTTTCCAACACCGCTTCCTGGGAGTAGGTGACGTGGATAGTACTGGTGGCGCGGTCAACATAAATTTCGTGTACCGCGGGGAGGCGGCGCCCGATGTGCTCGATGGCGATGGAGCAAGAGGTGCAGGTGGCACCGTGGAGGTCCAGGGTTGCGGTGAATTTCTGCGAATCGTCGACTTGCGGGGTATTTTTCTTTTGGCGCATTTTCTCTGTGTCTCTCTCTATTGGGGATTATACAGGATTTTTGCCAGGGGAGCAACTGGGGGGGGTGTGTGATAGACGAGAGAGGTAGGGTAGAGGAGAGGGGGGGGCTGCCAGCCCCCTCGCTGCAGCCGGCGTACCGCACCTGCGCGGGGCGCAGGTGCGGTACCGGGCGGCTACCCACGCGAGCGTGGGTACGGGCTCACTCCCGCTCGCCCGCCGCCGCCACGCAGTGCGCGCCGCACCTCGCCGTCTTCCGCTACCCCTGGGCGCTTTGGTAAAGCGGGTGTCGTGTTCTACAGAGGGCAGATAATTAACGCAATGTACCTATAATGTATATTACATATTATATGAGCGAAAGTAATAAAAAACCGACACCAAAACCAAAGCAACCGGCGCCTAAAAAACAGCCGCCAAAAGAACCCTTGAAGAAAGGAACTGTCAGGGAAGATAGGTTGTTTTCGGGTCCAGGGACATCTGTAAAGCCAAAGGAGCCGACAACAGATGATTGAAAATATGATATACTTATGATGTAGTATGAATACGCTAAATATAATATTAGCAATCATAATGACTGTGGGGTCGCTCCTTGTTGCTGGAAATTTTTTTCTTCTGAAGCGTCAGTTAAATAGAGAAATAAAAAAACACACATTAGATAATATTGAAAAGGTTTACAAAACTATTCGCGAATTCTACGTTGAGATTAGCGAAATGAAAACTCTTCCGCGTTACACTAAGGCAAACAGGCCGTGGTATAGAGCTAACGTAGAACCCTATCTCGACTTCCTCATGTGGCTGCACTTGCAACTAGAACATGGTTTATTTGAGAAGAAGATAATAGAATTATATGTACCTCAAATGGAAGACAATTACAAAAAATTAAAACCATATATTGAACGCTGCCAGAAAGAATATGGGCCAACCGCATGGGTAGAGGTAGATAAACTACACGCAACCCTTGGTATCGACACCACCTAACCCCACGCTCGCAATTTAACACACGCAGCACCCCGCCTCTCGCGCCAGGCATGCCAACGGTGGCGGGGGCGTTTGCCCCCGCCAGACTGCGCGGTCTCACAAACCAGTATGCATGCTGGGGGGTGTGCGCAGGCCGGGCCGTTGGCACGCCGACCCCCCGCTCGCGGGGGGTGGCGCCCGGAATATTTTTAAATACATGTATTCTTGACACAACGCGAGATATACTGGTACACTCAAGAGCATTTGTTGCCCCAACATGAAATCAAAAGAAATAACGTATATCAGCAATAAGCAGAATTGGCGGCTGTACATCCGTGATGTTTTCCGGTTTTGGCAGCTGATTGTGCAGATTGCGATTCGGAATATTGTGGTGCGCTACAAGCAGTCCCTCCTGGGGGTTTTGTGGGCGCTCCTGGACCCGATATTGACGCTGCTGATTTTTATCTTTGTGTTCGGGGTTCTGCTGCAATTCCGGGCGGCCGAATCGACGGTGCCGTTTCCGCTCATTGTCATCTCCGGGCTCATCGGGTGGCAGTTGTTTTCCCTGACTTTGTCGATTGTCGGGGACTCCCTGCTTGCCAGTCAGCATATTTTGAAGCAGATATATTTTCCGCGGATCATCCTGTGCATCGGGGCGAGTTTTGCGGTGCTGGTGGATTTTCTGATCATGCTGGGGGTATTTTTTGTTATTCTGATTATCTACCGGGTGCCGATTACCCCGCGGACGGCGCTGGTCGTTCCCCTGTTGGTGCATACCTACCTGTTGGGACTCGGGGTGGGGTTGATTATCAGTACCCTGAATATCCGGTACCGGGATTTTAAGCACGTGGTGCCGTTGATGCTGAAACTTGGGTTTTACCTGAGCCCGGTCCCGTACACCATCGCTGCGGTTGTCGGGCAGTCGCGGTTCCCCGGGTGGGTGGCGGGGCTGTATTTCTACAACCCCATGGTGGGGCCGATAAACGCCATGCGCTGGGCCTTGTTGGGGACGGAGTTGCGGGTTGAGTCCCTGTGGTATTCGCTGGCGTTCACGGGGGTGGTGCTGGTCCTGGGGGTTGTGGTGTTTTTCAAACGAGAGGCAGTGCTGGCCGACGAGGCGTAACGAGAGAGTATGAAAAACGACGTTGTTATTTCTGCGCGTGATATTGGGAAGCGGTATACGATAAATAAAAATGTCTCGCACCCCGAGACGTTCCGCGATGCCCTCTCGCAGATGTTTACCCGGCGGGGGCGGGGATCTGACGCAGGCGAAGGAGTCGGGGGCGAGGGTAGCAGCAGCGGGGGCGGCCGGCGGGAGGATTTGTGGGCGCTCCGCGGGGTTAGTTTTGATATCCATAGGCAGGATTCGTGTGCCGTCATCGGACTGAACGGGGCGGGGAAGTCGACACTGCTAAAGATCATCAGCCGGGTGGTGGTGCCGACGACGGGGACGGTGGAGATTAACGGGAATGTTGCCAGTTTGATTGAGCTCGGTGTGGGGTTTCACCCCGACCTCAGTGGGCGGGCAAATGTTTTTTTGAATGGAATTATGCTGGGAATGAGAAAGCAGCAGGTGCGGGAACGGTATGACAGGATAGTCGAGTTTTCCGAAATTGGCAGGTTCATGGATGTGCCCGTTAAGCGTTATTCGAGCGGCATGCGGGCGCGGCTGGGGTTCAGTGTGGCGGCGCACCTGGATGCCAAGATACTTATTGTCGATGAGGTCCTGGCGGTGGGGGATCAGTATTTTCAGATAAAGTGCCTGGAGCGCCTGCGGGAGCTCCGGGATGCGGGGACGACGGTGCTGTTTGTGAGCCACAATCTCCGGACCATTGCTACGATATGCGAAAAAGGCATGCTCTTTGAGCGGGGCAGGTTGATTGCCCAGGGCGGGATTCATCAGTGTATTGCTGAGTATAATTCGCGGCGCAGCGCGGGCAGCGGTGCGGGCAGCAGCCGGGGGGGCGCGGGGGGCACAGGGAGCGCGGGAGCCGCGAGCGGTGCTAAGGCGGTTTCGCAGTTCCAGAGTACCGGGCAGGTGCAGGTGAGTTCGTTTAAAATTACCGGTGAGGGCGATAGGGCGTTTTCGCCCGAGAATAATACGGGCGCTGTGGTTATCGAGTATCGGGTTTTGAAGAAAATACCGGATTTGGAGTTTATTATCGAACTGGTCGACAGTGATGGGCGGGCTGTACTTGCGTACTCGACGGTTAATGGGAATATTGATATGCACCCGCACGGGACGGTTGGTGAGCACCAGGCATCGCTGGCACTTGATTTTTCGGATGTTGCCAGCGGGATATACACGTTGGCGTTATCGGTGTACCGGGCAGGGAAGGAAGCCCTGCTGATCCGCGACCCGGATGCGCCCCTGGCGGTGGAGGGGAACGATTACCCGATACACCGGTACAGTGAGACCGAGCACAGCGGTGTTGTGCCGGGAACGTGGAAGTGGGGATTTGACGGCGATGGCACCGGCGGGGAGAAGTAGCGGGAGCGGGGCAGGCGCACCGGCCGTCCCGTCACCCGTGGGCGAGAGCGGGGTTGAGAAACCGCTCATCACCGTTTGCATCTGCACGCACAACCGTGCCGAGTTACTGGCCCGCTGCCTGGAGTCCCTGGTTGACCAGAGTGCGGACAGTAGCGCCTACCGGGTATTTATAATAAATAACAATTCGACGGACAATACCGCGCAAGTGAGCGAGCGGTTCACCGCCCGGTATCCTTTTGTCAAATACTTCGAAGAGAGTGCCCCGGGGTTGAGTAACGCCCGCAACTGCGCCATCGCCAATGCCGTGACCCCGTACATGGGGTTTATTGATGACGACGCCTATGCGGTACCGAATTGGATTGAGGTTGCCATAACTGTTATCCGCACCCATCGGCCAAAGATATTTTTTGGTAAGGTGATATCCTATCATGCCGGCGAGCACCCGGGGTGGTACAAAAACCTGGGCCCGGATGCCACTGTGGGTAATATACCCGATGGGTGGCATTCGTCTATCTCCATCCAGGAGGGTAATTCATTTGTCGATCTGGCCCACGTGCGCCGTCTGGGCGGATTTAACCCTGAGCGCGGGACGTTCAGTGACCATAAAAATTACCACGAGGGTAAAGATTTGGTCGACAAATCAAAGGCGGCCGGGCATCTGGTCTATTTTGCTAATGAGCTAGCCGTCTACCACCTGGTTGATCCGTCCCGGTACGTTCCGTTTTTTTACATGCAAGAGCAATACCTTAAAGGCTATGAAACACATGTCATGGAAACTGCCCGCGGGGATTACAGTAAGTATACCACCCTCCCGGGGGCTACGCTGTACGCCGAAACCAAACAGCAGATAAAGAAAATAATGCAGTGCATTTCCGAGCAATCTACTCGCGTCCAACCCGAAGATGTCGCCGATAACACGCAAAAAATACTCACCGATACGCGTGAATTATTTTGGAAATTGGGCTACCTCGTCTCTGCCAGCGATACTAAAGCCAGTATGGCCGCCGCCCGCACACGAAAGAGTAAGCGTAAGCCGAGTATCGGTGCCCTGCATGGTGTCGTCGAAACCCGTACCCGCGTGCCAAATCGCTTCATAACCGACCCGCACATGAGCCTCCCGGGTTACCTGCGCTATCACGCCAAACGTCACGTCGACTCCCCGGTCATCGGCCCGGGTATCCGCGGTGCATTACGCGCCTGGTACCTGCTGCGCTCCCTGGCGGGCCGATAACTCGGAGATAGAGGGTAGGGGAGGGAGAGCGGGATCTCTCTGTGTGTGTTAGTGCGTCAGTTTTCGCTTGGCGGGAGTGAGGGCACCAGGACCTCGGTCTCTACCCGCAGTTCATCCGGGTACTCTGCTGCTAAATCTGCCAGCCCTCGTAGGAGCACAGCGGTTACACCCGCCAGCCACTCGTTTTGCGCACCCCTGTGGTCTGTCTCGTCAACAACCACGGTCATCGCGCCCCGTTTCGGCGTAGAAACTTCTGCTTGTATGCCGGTATTGGCGATCAGTGCATTTGCTATGCTCCGCAGGTGCATACTCGTTGCCGCGCACAGGATTTTCGCCCCCCCGCTGGTTGCCCTGCTTTTATCGTGCCCCCGGGCACGCAGGGTGCGCAGAACCAATCTCTCGCCGGTGTTTCCCGCGGGGCCGCTGTTCTCAACAGATACCCGCACCAAAATAGCCATCGCCCCGCCGCCTCTGGGTTAGGCGCCGATAGATTCTATCTGTACAACGCTTTGGTGCTGCCGGTGCCCGATGTGCCGCCGGTAACCTTGCCGGCGCCGATACGTCCGCACCGACACCTTCCGGGCCCGCCGATGCTCTAAAATACGCCCCTGTACTTTCGCCTGCACGTGCGGGGTGCCGACCAGGGTCTTCCCGTCGGCCTGTACCCACAGAACCGAATCGATAGTTACAACACTACCGGGGTCCGCCGCGATGCTATTCACCACTATTTTCGAGCCGCTTTCAACGCTGAACTGCTGACCTTGTAATTCAATAATTGCTTTATTACTCATATCTCTAATACAGTCTACGTATTTCCACCCTGTCTGTCAAGCACAAATGGGGGGTAAATGTAAATATTTTTTGGGCGCTACCCCCGGCGCCGCACTGCGTGCGCCGCCGGCGGTCGGCGTGCTCAGGGCTCGGCCGCCGCGCTCGCAGTTGTAAAGATGCCCGCACCAACTCCGCGGCGTCTGGCACCGCCAAAGAGGGCGGTGCCACCCATCGCATGCCTAGCGCGGTCTCTCAGTATCTCTGCTTTCCACTAATGCTATCTCTGTTTTTGTGAGCCCGTATAGCTTATAGGCCAGTGCGTCAATTTTGCTTTCCTGTACCGAGGTGTCGGCACTGGGAGTTGTCTGCTTGATTTTAGAGATTTGTTCAACGAGTTGCTCAACCTGCTTTGCAAGTGGGCGATTGGCATCAGTGATTCGGGGAATGGGTGTATTGTGAAAACAAAATATTTTTACTCTCACGGCTGGACCCAACGTCGGGCAAGTTTCAACAATCCATTTTCTTACCGCTCTAGAATTCAAAATGCCACATAAATATTTTAAATCTCCTCCCGTTATTATGAAACACGTATCATGTGTATAGTATTTCATTGTGTCATACATGAACGGCAGAGACGCGGTAATATCTGGATAAATTATTTTCTCTTGTTCGAATACATGATGGTAGACAATATTGTGGTCCGTTTCAAACCACTTGCTTTTACTGCTTTTTGCGAGCTTGTCTGGTTTGCCTGATTGGTCTACTTTGGTAAATTTTAAAAAATGCTCTTTTATACTCGGGTAGTCGTTGATATCAATGCGTAGAGATGGAAAGGCGGTAATTAGCCAATTATCGTTCCAAGCGGCGTAATATCTTTTTATATCTTTACCTTTCAATAGAGGTCTAATAATTTTCGAGTTATTAGAATCTTGTTCAATAAGCATCTCTTTTGTTTTCGTATTAATAACAAAAGCATCATTGCGACCTGTGACCACACCTCTATGAATTTTAACATCAAGTTCTTGTATTGGAACACCCATTTTCTCCATCTTTTTTAAAGGTGCCATTTCTCTTTTATCAAGCATGCGCCATGTCTTGTCTGATAAATGCTCTAGCACTACTCCCTGACTTGCAACATAGTCATCGATATCGTTCTCGGGAGTAAAATTAGCACTATTAAATTTTACCCCAACGGTCCTTAATTTATTGTTAGCTTTTTGCACTAGCAAAATATTGGTATCAACCGTGACGTTCTCAAAGAGTGTTATATCTGCAAAATCAAGAAGGGTAGTAGGATTTTGTCTAGCAAGAAATCCGCGTAATCCTTTTCCATAATCGGCGCGCATCCATTGATTAGAAGTAATGTAGCATAAATGACCGTTTTTTTTCAAGCTGCGTATACCCTGTTCATAAAATAAACAATATATGTCACCTGTAGAATCGAAACTATTTTCATACGCCCCCTGTATTGCCTGAAGGCTCTGTTTTTCGTCTTTTTTTATTTTTGATAGTCGAACATACGGCGGGTTAGCGATGATTATATCAAACCCCTCTTGTTCCTGTTTGTCCTTCCTGAAAATTTCAGAAAAATAGAGACGAAAACAAAAATGATCTTCAGGACGCCCTTTCAATATCGAATGTATCAGTTGGTTAATTGCTAATCTCAAGCTCTCCTTTTTCTGACTGTCAGTAATGCTGAGGAAGTGCTGTTTTTCTGCTTCTAATTTTGCAAAACTTGGTTGCCATAAACCAAGGTCAATATTTCGTAGCGCGTTTCCACACACGATTTTGTAATCCAAATTCGGCAACGGCTGTATGTCATCTATGTCAGTCTCATCTACAATTAGAGAGAGCCATAATCGTAACTTTGCCACTTCCACGGCACCATCGTCAATATCAACCCCATAAATGCACCGTTCAATGCACTGTCGCTTAAGCTGGTAAATGTTATGTTCACGGCCAATATACCGTCCTATGAATTCTCGAATCTTAACAATTTCTTGTAGTATGCCGACAGGAAAAGCCCCAGAACCAACTGCTGGATCGCACAAGGTTACCTGCCCCAAAAGCTGATCAATTGTTTCTATTTTCTCTGTAATAAATGCTGGTAATTTTACTCGGTATGTGCTATCGCTTTCATTCATCACAACCCGTTCTTGCGCAATTATTTCGTAATCCGCACTGTATTCGCAGGTTTTAATCAGTTGGCGTAGACCGTCTTTTATATCTTGTACAGGAATATCAGACGTCTTGTTTTCCAGGTTAGTAGTTAGATAACTAATAATACTCTGCTGACACATGTAGTGCACAATATTACGCGGAGTATAGTAGACACCATTCGCTTTATTAAATTCGCCCTCGCTCTTGTTTTTATTGCGCGCTATCTGTCTGTATTTTGCATAGTTTTCGTTAGTAATTGCATTTAGTTTTTCGTGCATTTTCCCTAAAAGTTCAGGATCAATCGCCACCGCTCGTTCCAGCGGCTCATCCTCCGCAACGGTAAAATTATAGCGGTCCAGGACATCTAAAATACCGTCGCCAGTGTCGCCCGCACTGGTTCTCTTTGCGTTGGAAAATAGTTCGTTGGGCAGTTTAATTGCTACGCCCCTGTCTTCTTTGTCGACCCAGTCGTAATTGCGCAATGGGTCGAAAAGCCCACCGTTCAAAAATGGAATTTTGCACTCAAACTTTGGGTAGTAATGATCGTCAATGCCTCTGTCACGGCGCAAGGCATCATAAAAGAGCGGCTCAAGGATATCATCGAAAAAATTGGTACCATCTTCTTGGTTTTTCTGAAAAAGGTTACGCAAAAATTCTGGAGATCCTTCTCCCCATTTTGCTCCCCGTTCAACCCCGAACCATCCCTTTTTCTGCAGGAAGTATAGAAACAGTATTTGCCCCAGTAGTTTTTTTGCAAACGTAACTGTATCAAGTCCTATCTCCTTAAAGTGCTGTTTGAGTGCACTGTTATGGACCAGCAAATTATTGAGCGCGTCAGTAGTATTTAGAAAGAGTTGCCGATATTGCTGAAAAAATTCTTTGCTTACTACTTCTATATCAAAGGCCTGTTCGATATCTGCAAAGGTGGGATCGCTGCCGTTTGTCATCAGCGGTAAAAATCTACTTTGTGCGGTATGACTGCGTTCGTTTTCTCCTACCAGAAATGACCACCGTCGCGAGGGGGTAAAATGTTCTGTAATTTTTTCCCCCTTACGTTTATATTCCATTTTCACAAAAGAAAAACGCCAGTGCCGCGTATCATCGGCCACATAGGCAATCAGCGCACCGTCTTTCGCGTCTCGCTGCTTCAAAAAGCTTGCAACAAAATTTCTCTGTGATACCCTGGCATCGTCAATGCTCCTACCGCTTTTCAGTTTAACAATCAGCAGTGCAATTACACGCCCATCCTTGTCTGTATAGTTGCCAAAGCGTTCGTATGATTTAATAATTTTCTTAAAAGAATCTTTTGGATGCGGCATGGGTTCTTTTCTGCCTTCGTATCCGTGTAGCATTTCTGCAACACAACTAATAAACTGCTTCTTGTCAAATGATTGCTGGAAAGTGTCCTCAATTAACTTTCGTGCTTTTGCTTGATCCATTCTTATTCTCTACTCCTTTTTTCTGCCAGTGATAACGAAAGGATTATTTCTGGTTTTTCATTTCTACTGCTGCCCGGGGCGGTGCTATAGTGCCCTGTTAGTAATTTCTGGTCAATATTCCAGTATATCACATCGGCTACAGCGCCAGCATCCTGTTTATCTAGTGCATAAATCGCATCGCGCATTTTACCTATAGTTTTAGAGGGAATATCTCCTCTGTACAGACAGCTAATTACTATTTCCAGTGTTGCCGCCTGCTGTTCTGTCAGTAATGATCTATTTTGCTTTGCCCACCTGGCCATTTTTATGATGTACCCCGCCCTGCCCCGCGGTTGCTCGCCGCGTACGTTTTCTTGTTCAATTTCCTCGGTAAACGCTTGCTTGTTTTTCGGCAAGAGTGCGTGGTAGTCGTCAAGTATGGTCGCTGCGCGCGGTTCATTAATTTTGCATTCAAATTTCTGCACAGCATGTATAAAATCCAGCTCTTCGGCGGTCTCATTCTGCTTTGATGCCATGTAAAATTTATCTAGTGCTCCTTTTTTGAAATAGGTCACCAGCGACTGCGTATCATTGGGGCTTATACGCCCAGAGCGTGCCTTTTTGGGCAGACTTTCTATTTTCTCAAATAACTGCGGATCTTCTTTGTATATCGTACGAATAATATTCAAATACCGCAGCTCGCTCGCTTCCGCCTCCTGTTCTTCGTCTGCATCATTAATTTTTGACAGACTCTCAAACAGTCCATGCGAACCAATTGGCTCGCCTTCGGTTAGCAGCATAGCATCACCGCCAAGCAGTTCCAGAAAAGCATGAATTTTTGCTTTTGCCGCCTCCTGCAATTTAATCATATCATTCACTTGTTCAACTGGAAAAAAGTTGTAGCTTTTAATTTCCCGATGAAGTGTGTCAATACGATTGATGCGTCCTATACGTTGCATCATCCGCGTGGGATTCCATGGGATGTCATAGTTAAAAATAATGTTCGCACGGTGAAGATTCACACCCTCGGCCAATACATCGGTAGTAATTAAAATAGTGTAGTCGTTTTTCTGTTCTGTCTCTTTTCTTGAGGCATCAAAATTTCTGTGCACCTCGTCTCTGTCGTCTTTTTTTAGCTGCCCAGTGAATAGAAATGCCCGGCTATTAAAATCTCCACTGTTCTCTTTCAGGTATTGTGCTGTATCTTTTGATTCGGTAAAGATAATTACATGCTTGTCCTTTAACTCCTGTAGTTCGTGTACTAAACGATCACGCTTTGGATCATCGGTAACTTCTCTCCATGAATTACGCAGTTGCTGTAGAATAATTAAATCTGCGCGTAAATTCTTTATATAGTCTTCTGTAAAATCACTGCTGGAATATTTTTCTGCTCTATCTTCTTGCAGCAACGTGTCTATCGCTGCCTCGTTGTCCTCTTCCAGAAGTTTATAAATTTTATCGATGTCTTTTTTACTGATGTAGACGCTACCGTTTTCAAATGTGTTGATAGCATGCTCGTGCGATGTAATAAACCGATCAAGCGACTTACGGAATGCGTAAAAACTACTTTCCAGTCTCTTCATCAGGTTTATTTTCATCAAATTTCCTAGATTCCGCCACGGCTGTATTTCGTACTCTCGTGTCAGGGGTGTGCGAAGGTACAGCAGGGGCTGATAGCGTGCATATGTTAAGTTTTTACCAATATCCAAAACACTAGCGTCAAAAATTTTGTTTGTTTTCTTGTCTAATTTGTAATACAGTGATTCGGGGTCGTGCACGGTAGGGAAAATTAATTTTTGTTCTTTCATGTCCTCTTTGAAGTACAGCTTAATTTCGGTGCGGGTACGGCGAACCATCAGATATTTTAATACCTGGTTCCTGATTTTTTTCGCGTTGGCTCTTACAATTTCCATGTATTCTGTGTGATTTTCTTTACGGTCAGTTGACTGCAAATCTTTTTGTAGCCGCTTAAAAAAACTTTCTAAATCCGGCATATTTGGAATATTGCTATTCCTGGGACTTTGAAATAATTTAAGCAGACTCAGAATATCATTTGGGCTATTGTTATAGGGTGTTGCAGACACTAAAATAATACGCTTCCCTCTGCATATTTTAGACAAAGCTTCATACGATTGTGTGGCTTCATTGCGAAAGCGATGCGCCTCATCAATGATTATATTTTTGTAGCTGTCTAAATCTTCTTTTTGAATATCTTGTAGCATGCCAATTGATTCCCATCTTGCCGTGATTCTAAAATTAAGACTCGCGTCTCTCCATGCTGGCAACAACACGGGTGGTGCCAATATAAGGGTAGCACCCCCAACTTCCCTCGCCAGCATTGTGGCAATAAAGGTTTTGCCAAGGCCAACGACATCGGCAATAAAAACACCGCCATACCCCAGGAGTTTCTTTTTAGCATCTGCTACCGCTTGCCGTTGGTATTTAAGGTCAACAAAGTTGGCAGGACGATGTTTGCCTTCAATGGTTTCAGGCTCTAGCAAATCTGTTTTGAAATACTCATATAGAAATTTTAAATAGAGGAAGTAGGGTGGAATTGTATCCGAGAGCCAGGTATCATTTTCTATTGTGTGTTCATAGGACTCTTCGACCGGTATACTATCAAGCCACAGTTCTTCAAATTTTTCCCTGGCAAAGTGATGGTCGCGCGGATCACGTAGCTCAACGTTAAATTCTAAATTGTTTTTCAGCCCAGCCATGCTGAAATTACTAGAACCGGTTATTACCCGGCCTTCGTCCCTGTCGCCTTTATGAAAAGTGAGTATATAGAGTTTTGCATGAATATCCCGACTAGGGTACACGCGGATTTCTAACTTTTTCTCTTTAATCAATGCCATAAATTGCTGGATGCTATTGCTGGTTTCCAGCGTATCGTCTGCACTCTCTACCTCTTGAATTAATTGCCTAGAGAACTCCTGCTGATAATTTTTTTCTGACCAACCGCCCAGTTCTGGTTGTCGTTGAGTGCTGGCTTCTGTTATCTGTTTGCCCGTTTGCACGTCGGTGCCGATGCCAATCAGTATTCTTATTTTTTCGGTCTGTTTTAATGCTGGATACAAAAGATGGAATGCTGACGAGTAAAAATATGCCACCAGGCAATCAAAGGCATTTACATCTTTAATCAGTGCATTGAACCGTTCGGCAAGTGTCTGGTTGTCTCTGTTGGTTATAAATGAATGCTCAATAGACATTATGCCATGATACACCCTAATACAAAAAAAGTTAATAATTTTTGGTTATTTTTTTATTTCATCTTGAGAGTAGGGGAGGGTGATAATTCTACAATACAGAGACCAGCATCAAAGCACCGCGCTAGGCATGTTCATTGTGGCGGGCACCTTTGTGCCCGCCAGACGCGGCGGAATACACTGACAACACTTATGCTGTAAGCCGCGCCGCGGCCGGGCAATGAACACGCCGACCCTACCGCGATAGCGGTAGGGTAGCGCCCAACTATGCCGACAAAAAAATACTATTCAACTACCGCAGCTGCCGCACCAAATCGTACAGCGGCACCACCCGTCTACTAACCCCGCCAACCGCTTGCGCCCCGCCGGCAACAATAACCTCATCGCCAACCGAGATGTTATCAATTATCCCGCCCACCTGCAGGTCGCCCTCGGCAATCAGATCATCAACGGCGGTAATGGTTACACTCCCCACCCCGGCATCCGCGTTATAGATCAGCGCCGGCTTGTCCTCCGCCCCCTGCAGGGCATCGCGCCGGACAACCTCCAGGGTATCCCCCACCGCAACCCCGTGGGCCCGTCCGGCGTCAATAATCCCAACGCCCGCCCGCCGGGCAATCACCGTCCCCCGCGCCGGGAGCATCGCTTCAATCCGGCTGGCAATCGTCCCCGTGGCCCGCTGCCACCGATCCAGCCCGGCAATATCCACCCCAACCCGTCCAACTGGGTTCCCGCTCCCTATAACGCGCACATCGCCTTCAATGCGAATATCGCGGTCAACAGAATCGAATTGCAGCAGCACAAAGTAATCGCCCCCGATCTCTTCCAACCGCGCAAACGGCGGCGCGCCGTTCACGGTAATAATTGCCTCCGAGTGCACCTCCAGGCGCTCCACCGCCGTCAGCACACCGACAAAATAGCTGCCGATGTACGGCAACAGCAGGTACGGGTCGACATCGCTCTGCAGTACATCAACCACCACCACCGCTTTTGTCAAATCGCGCGGAATGGTAAATTGATCCACCCCCCAGCGTTGCGCCACACTGCCTGCCAGCAGGCTCTCTGCGCTCTCAATCTTGTCAGCAAGCAGCTGCGCATCCTGAGAGAGATCGCTCTCCGTATCACCCGCGTCACCGGCATCGCTCATCTCTCGGGCTTGTAAATCCACCGTCAGCTCCAGCTCCTGCAGGTACCGGGCCAGGAAATCCTGCGACAGCAGCAATTCGGCGTAGCTCTCCCGCGCCCCGCTATCCAGGGGCGCCAACTGCAGCCCGCGCCGATACAACTCCGCCGCCTTCCCGTACTGCCGCGCCTCCAGGGCCGACCGCGCTTGTGCAAACCGCCAGTCCGCGAATTCCTGCCGAACATTTCCCCCAATGGCAAACTCCGCCCGGGCAATCTCCTCGGCGGCAATCCGCGCCTCCTCGTAGTCGCTCTGTACCCGCAGGGCCCGCCGCAGGCTCTCGATGGCACCGCTGTAGTCGCCGTTCTCCGCCACAACCAGCCCGCGCAGCAGCCAATACCGCGGATTCCCGACATCCAACGCAATCAGCCGCGCCGAAAACCGCAGCGCACCCTCGAGGTCCCCGCTCCGTGCCGCAACCTGGGTGGCCAGGACAATGCTCTCCCGATCCAACGGCGCCAACCGGGTAGCCAGCTCAATAGCATCCTGTGCTTTCTGCAACTCGTTCACCTGCAGGTAATGGCGCGCGGCAATGTAATGCCCAACCGGATTCACCGGCCCCGCCTCCCGGGCCTCTTCGATCAACCCCGTCGCCCGCACGTAATCGCCCTGTTCGCGGGCAAGCAATGCCAACGCCAACAGCGCCACAACGTTATCAGGATCAATTCCCCGCAGGCGCTCGTAGGTACGCACCGCGCTCTCCAACCGGCCTTCAACAAGATTCAGCTCCGCAGTCGCCAACAGGACCTGCGCATCCCGGGGGTTTTCGCGCAGCAGCACCTGCAAGTATTCGCCCGCCGGCCCCGGCTGGTCCAGGGCAATCAGAATCCGCGCCGCCAACAGCTGCGCCTCCCGGTTCCCGGTAGCATTCCGCAGCGCCTCGTTCACCGCAGCCAGCGCCGCCTGAAACCGCCCAAGGTAAAAATAGGCCTCAGCACTCCCCAGGAGCGCCGCAAAGTTATTACTATTCGCCGCCCGCACCTGCAGGTAAAGCTCTATAGCCTCATCCCACCCCCCGGCCTGTCCGGCTTGCTCGGCGTTCGCCAGAGTATCTGCAATAGAGCGCTGCACCGCCAATCCGCCGCCCCCGCTGGTATCAGCATCCTGCTCCTGCGCCCCGCCCGCCACGCCGCTAGAGACCCACAAGCCAACCAGAACAGCCCCGAACACCAGCGGCCGCAAAACCTTACTCCCCACTGGTCTCATCGCCCCCGCCAGCCCCGCCCCCGCCGACAATCCCCCCGCGGTCAATAATCATCTTAATCGCCTCTATCCTATGCCCGCGCATCTCTTGAATTATAAACTCAATCCCATTATTCTGCTGCTTCTCGTAACGCACTGGAATCTTCCCAAACAGCTCAAACACATACCCGCCCAGCGTATCAAAATCATCATTGGGCAGCGTCAAATCGAGCTTCTCGTTCAGCTCCTTTATACTCACCCGCGCATCGCACAAATAGGTATCTTCCCGGATACTGATTATCGCATCCTGCTCGTTGTCAAATTCATCACGAATCTCCCCGACAATCTCTTCAATAACATCTTCCAGGCAAGCCAGCCCCGACACCCCCCCGTACTCGTCCACCACGATGGCAATATGCACCCGCCGCTGCTTCATCTCGCGCATCAGGGCGTCCAACCGCTTGCTATCGGGTACAAAGTACGGCTTGCGCATAATACGCTCAATATCAACAACCCCCGTACTGTTCTGCACAATCGACGCCATCACATCCTTGACGTAAATAATCCCAACCACATTGTCAATAGTTCCACTGTATACCGGAAACCGCGAATGCCCGCTCTTGACGATCTTCCCAACCTCGCCCCGAGCATCCTTGTCTAAAGAGATAAACACCGAATCGATACGCGGCACCAGAATATCCTTCACCGTATGCGTCCCCAGCCGCTTAATTCCGTCAACCATCCCGCGCTCTTCCGAAGAAAACCCCTCCGTCGCGCGCCTCCGCCGGCCTTTTATGCCGAACAGCCCGAATAAACGCCGCTGTTTTTTCCTGCTGCCAGTGCCCCCCGCCGCACTTGCGCCGTTCCCGTTTTTCTCACCGCCATTGCTCCCGTTGACACCGGCCTCACCGCCGTTGCCCCCGTTCCCGTTACTATGCCTCATCGCCCCGCAACGCCTGCCAAATATAATCTTCGGTCAAAAGCATACAATCCGAATCATGCCCACTCTCACTGTCCCCGTGGCAAAACCCCAATAAGTGCAAGACCCCATGAATAGTCAACCGCAGCACCTCATCGCCAACCGATACCCCGTACCGCCGCGCCGCCCCCGCAGCCACCGGAATCGAAATCGCAATATCCCCCAGGACGCCGCCGCCCCCGTTCCCTGTTTCAGCACCCGCCGGAGAAAAGTCATACCCAGAGCTATGTTGTGGAAAAGAAAGGACATCAGTGACCCTATCACACCCCCGGTAGGCACGGTTCAGCCGCCGTATACCTTCCTCGCCGCACAGCAGCACCGATACGCCCCCCGCGCCCCGCACCGCCTCGTCGACCAGGCGCTCACACCGCGCCCGATATACCGGCAACCACTGCTCTATTGACGGAGGTTCGACATCTTCGAGTGCAATCTCTATTTTGCTCACGCGGATACGCACGCCGCCCTCGGCGCGCAAAAAATGAACTGTCTTAGCTTCACTCTGCATAGTATAACAAACTCCCCCCGCCCATGCAAGCACTCTCGCGTTATTTTTTATTTTCTTCAAGGAGGGGGGAGACCCCCCTCGCTCCATAATTTTTTAACGCCCATTTTTAACGGGCTCACTTGCGCTCGCCCTAAATGGGCTAAAATTATTCCACTACCCCCCGTCACAGTTGTAAAGATATTAAGTCACAAGCGGAACAACAATGCCGAATGCGCCGCCGTCGCGGCGCCAACAAGAGAGCTACCCCCCATCGCTATTATGTACTGGAAGTCACGACCGCAGAAGCATAATCCCGAACGCCCGCATAACCCCGGTGGCTGAGCCCGCTGAAGCCCCAGTACTGTGTACCACAACCGAGACTTCGACAAGCTCAGTCTACGGTCTTTCGTAATCCCCTTGGGCTAGTGTTGATGCTAAAACTACTGTCTCTGTACACCCTCAAACACATATAGGAATTAACCTCCCGCCAGATATGGCATAAAAAAGGCGTTTGCCGGTATCCTTGAATTAGAAAAAGGCAAGGAGAGACAAACGCCCATGAGTAGTATACATTTTATTCCCCATGTTTACAAAAAAGCATGGAATGGATTTGCAGGTAAACCCGAGTTATCAATCGAAGCTGCGATCAGATCACACGGGATATCTATTTGGAGAGACCTCTGTGGAAGCGGGAATCTATCTTCGCAGCATGCATTGGCCCATGTAATAAAACTCTTTGGATACTCAGAGAGCTATTGGTATTTCTGGAGAAAGCGGTTTAATGCCTACGGTGAGAGCGGGTTAGAGAACAAAAGCAGGCGCCCGCGCCGTGTACGAAAAAATACCTGGGACCCAGGTATTGTCCATCGTATTGCCGTGTTACGCAATCACCCCGATACATGCTGCTGGGGAGCAGTGAAACTGTGGTATCAGTTACGCCGGGAAGGCCGTACCCCGCCTTCTGTTGCTACCATTGAGCGCATCATCGCGTATCTTAAGAAAACAAAACAGATTGTCCCAATTCCCGGGGCGAAACGTAAGAAAAACAAAGGAGATGCCTTCTCCCGGCCGCATGCCGACCGGTATAAGAGAATCGACCACGGGAAGCTCTCGCGGATACAAATAGATGTAGATTACTATTGTATTTCCGGCTTTCGGTTTTATCATTTTACCGCCGTCCATACTCCTACCCGGTACGCATGGGTGAAAGTATATTCTGCGGTAAGTTCCCGGTGCGCTACTGATTTCTTGATGCACGTATTAGGAAATATTCCAACAGGGATAGTGGTTGATGCCATCCAGGTAGATGGCGGGGGTGAGTTTCGAAAATCTTTTGAAGCGCGGTGTAATGAGCTTTCGCTGCAATTACTAGTCAACCACCCGCATACTCCAAAACAGAATGCGTTTGTAGAGCGCCTGCACCGCACTATTGATGAGGAGTTTTATCAAACCCGAGGTATCCCCAGTGATATTGCCGGGATAAACGAGGAATTACATGATTGGATACCGGTGTATAACGAACATCGGCCGCATGCGGGGATTGGGTTCCTAACCCCTTGCGAAAAGATAGCCGAAACTGCTAGACTATCCAGACAAGGGTACGGGTAGTGTCTTGGGGAGGGAAAATTCCAAGATGTATTGAGGTTGTACATCTCCTTGACACCCCCGTCCCAAACAGATACACTATACCTATGATGTTTACACGACTATGTACCAAAGCCGCTATCTTCTGCTTGCCAGTCCTCGGGGCGCTCTTCCTAACCGCCTGCCCCGAAACCCCAACCTACCCGTTTGTATGCGAGAACGGTACCCCCGGGGAAGGCAGTGCCATCACCGCAAATATCCAACTCTGCGCTTCCTGTAATGCCGACTATGTCCTCGAAGGCAGCTCGTGCGTAGCTTTCACCCCGGACTCATTTCCGTTTGTCTGTGAAAACGGCACCCCCGAGAGAAGCGTTCTCGCCACCGCCCAAAACGTCCAACTCTGCACTTCCTGTAATACCCCAGACTTTGTCCTGCAAGGAAGCGAATGCGTCACTGCCACCCCGGACTCATTTCCGTTTATCTGTGAAAACGGCACCCCCGAGATGAGCGTACGCGCCACCACCGCAAACGTCGAACTCTGTGCTTCCTGTGATACCCCCGACTATGTCCTGCAAGGCAGCTCGTGCGTCGCTTTCACCCAGGATTCATTTTCTTTTGTCTGTGAAAACGGCACCGCCGAGACACGAGGGACCGCTCCTACTGCAAACGTTGAACTGTGCGCGTCCTGTAATACCCCCGACTACGAATTGCAAGACGGCGCATGCGTCGCCGTTGTGCCGCCGACGTTCGCTTACGTGTGCGAAAACGGCACCCCCGAATCGGGTACGGTAGAGACCGCGGACACCGAACTCTGTACTGCCTGCAACAGCGGGTACGTCATTGACGGCACCACCTGCCTGACAGATACCGACAGAGACGGCATCGCCGACACCGTCGACGTAGATGATGACAACGACGGCCTCATCGAAATAGCCACACTTACCGAACTCCACAACATCCGCTACAACCTGTCCGGTACCAGCTACGACACCGATGAAGATGACGCCGCCGACAATACCGGCACCACCGCGGGCGCCCCAACCGCGGCAACTGGGAATTGCGAAACCCCGGTAGATGGCAGCGCCCCATCAATATATCTATGCGGGTACGAACTCGCTGCCGATCTCGACTTTGACACCGACGGCAACGGCACATGGGTAGATAACAACGGCACCTACACCCTGGATAGCACAGATAACAACTCAGTGTATTTTCCCATAGAAAACGGCAACGGCGGCTGGCAGCCCATTGGGGTTATTGGTACATATAATAGGTGCACTAGAGTTTTGATTCACAGGTGCCGTTCACGGCTGTTTTTGAAGGGAATAATTTCAGCATTTCCAACCTCGCCATACAGCGCGATGATGTTTCCATTGGTCTCTTTGCCGTTGTCGGTGAAGGCGCGCGGATCCGCAACATGGTTCTGCGGGATGCACTGATTTCCAACGGTAGAATTAGTATAAACCCTCCCGCTTCATCAGGTGCACTTGCGGGATTGACGCGCCACGCTGCGCTTACCGGTAATTACGGAACCGGCATTACCGTTGCCGCTTCAGCGTAATAGCGGCGGTCTGTTTGGCGACACCGAATTTAGTCAGCTATCTGCAAACAGAGTAATTTCCGCAACGCTAATTGGGGAGACTTCTAGCGCTAATACCCTGGGGGGTATTGTTGGTAGCGTGCTGGCAACCCCGCTATCTGATAACTATGCTATTGATGTAACCCTGACTGGCAGTGGTAGTAGTAATGTAATTGGCGGGGTGGCAGGGCTGGCATTACAGAGAACTGATGCTATGAGTATTATAGGTAACTATGCCAGCAATATTACCGGCACCGACGGCACTACTATGGGCGGTTTAATAGGTCATGTAGATGATACTGCAATAGTTTTTAGATCTAACCATACTACAAACGTTACCCTGCGCGGCGTCAATAGCGCCAATAGTATTGGCGGAGTTGTGGGTATTAGTGATGCACCTATTTTTTCAAGCTATGCCGTTAATGCTGCCTTAACCGGCGGCAGCGGCCAAGATTTCATTGGCGGCATCGTAGGGGAAACAGGTGAAAATATAGTTGCCAGTCATGTTATCAATACCGGTGTAGTAATTGACGGTGCTGGAAACGGCGCATCTACTTTTGATTCGGTTGGGGGGCTTGTGGGTAACCATACCGGTGGATTATATCATTGCCAGCTACTTTATCGGCAACGCTACCCCAGACCAGCCGGTTAGCATAACCGGCGGTGCTGGTCCTGCAGATCATGTTGGCGGCCTGGTGGGTCAGAAAACCGAAGACGGCATAGTGGGCAGTTATGCGATAGGCACCGGTCAAATTGACGGCGGTACCGGGAGCAATGATTATGTCGGCGGTCTTCTTGGTAGGGTTACTGATGGCGCTGTAATAATAAGAAATTCTTATGTCACATTACCGATTATCGACAGCGGTGGGGGCAGTGATAGTCTTGCAGGACTTCTTGGCAATACTGAAAACGATATGACTATCTCTAACAGTTATGCTGCCAGCACGGTTACCGATATGGGCGGCGGCGGCAGCGTGGGAGCATTGGTAACTTCTTTCGTTGCGGCTCAATCTGGTTTCGCTGCAACTGCTACCTATGGCTTTGGTACCGCCTCTGTCAGCAATGCTGGAGGCAGCACCGCTACCGTCAGTACGTTCACCCGCTCTGGCGACGCATCCAACGCCACGGCGGTTCCCAACGGGGCGGCACTGACGGCAACAAATTCCTCTACCACTGCGGCAAACCGCTGGAGTGCAACAATATGGGATTTCGGCACTACCACCGACTCGCACGCGCCCCGCCTCTATTATGCCCAGTATTTCCTATCCGCCGACGACCTGAATTCGTGCACATTCATTTCAACTTCCCCGCCTGGTATATCGGGGAATATTTCCTGCAATAACTCTAATCTCCGCCACCTCATTCCAAACCAGCAGTAGTACACTCTCGCGCGCACTGCCTCGTTTGACTTGCTGCCGTAAAGCAGATACACTATATCTATCATGTTTACACGACTATGTACCAAAACCGCTATCTTCTGCTTGCCAGTCCTCGGGGCACTGCTCCTAACCGCCTGTCCCGAAACCCCACCGCCGCCAACCTATTCGTTTGTATGCGAGAACGGCACCCCCGAGGCAAGCGCACGAGCCACCACCGAAAACGTCGAACTTTGCACTTCCTGTAATGCCCCCGGCTTTGTCCTGCAAGGCAGCTCGTGCGTCGCTTTCACCCCGGACTCATTTCCATTTGTCTGTGAAAACGGCACCCCCGAGATGAGCGTACGCGCCACCACCGCAAACGTCGAACTCTGCGCTTCCTGTGATACCCCCGACTATGTCCTGCAAGGCAGCTCGTGCGTAGCTTTCACCCCGGATTCATTTCCGTTTGTCTGCGAAAACGGCACCGCCGAGACACGAGGGACCGCTCCTACTGCAAACGTTGAACTGTGCGCGTCCTGTAATACCCCCGACTACGAATTGCAAGACGGCACATGCGTCGCCGTTGTGCCGCCGTCGTTTGATTACGTGTGCGAAAACGGCACCCCCGAATCGGGTACGGTAGAGACCGCGGACACCGAACTCTGCACTGCCTGCAACAGCGGGTACGTCATTGACGGCACCACCTGCCTGACAGATACCGACAGAGACGGCATAGCCAACACCGTCGACGTAGATGATGACAACGACGGCCTCATCGAAATAGCCACACTTACCGAACTCCACAACATCCGCTACAACCTGTCCGGTACCAGCTACGACACCGATGAAGATGACGCCGCCGACAATACCGGCACCACCGCGGGCGCCCCAACCGCGGCAACCGGGAATTGCGAAACCCCGGTAGATGGCAGTGCCCCATCAATATATCTATGCGGGTACGAACTCGCCGCCGATCTCGACTTTGACACCGACGGCAACGGCACGTGGGTAGACAGCAACGGCACCTACACCCTGGATAGCGCAGATAGCAACTCAGTGTATTTCCCCATAGAAAACGGCAACGGCGGTTGGCAGCCCATTGGGGTTATTGGTACATATGATGCTATGGCTATGAGTTTTGATTCACAGGTACCGTTCGCCGCTATCTTTGAGGGGAATAATCTCAGCATTTCCAACCTCGCCATACAGCGTGATGATATCTACATAGGTCTCTTTGCCGTTGTCGATGAAGGCGCACAGATCCGTAATGTAATCCTGCGGGACGCACTGATTTCCAGTACCGTTACTACCCCAGTCGACGATCCCGCTACGGGCGCACTTGCAGGATATACGCGCCGTGCCCCGCTGACCGGTAATTACGGTACCGGCATAACAGTTGCCGCTTCGGGTCATGGGGGCGGGCTATTTGGCAGAGTTGAAGATGGATACCTGTCGGGCAACCGGGTTGTTACCGCAACTCTGATTGGCGGCTCTCAAGCTCTTAATAATTTAGGAGGTATTTTAGGCTACGGCCTTGCTGCCTCGCTAAATAGCAACTACGCCATCGGTATAACTCTGACTGGCGCAGCTAGTGTTTCTAATAATATAGGTGGATTGGCAGGCGGGTTAGAGGTTACCAGTGGTGTTGCACATTTTGCAGATAATTATGCCAGCAATATTACCGGTACCGGAGGTAACGGGTCGGATATCATAGGTGGTCTGGTAGGAGATGCAGATTTAGGAGCAGATTCCAATATTGTATCCAATTATGCCCAAACCATTACTATGAGCGGCAACGGCGGAGGCGATAGAGTTGGCGGATTAGCGGGGGCTATTACTGCACCTGTTATATCAAGCTACGTCGTTAATGCTGCTCTTAGCGGCGGTGATGGTCCTGATGTAGTAGGTGGTCTCTCAGGAAGGGCGAGCGAAAACATCGTTACCAGTCATGTTATTAATACTGGTACCGTAATTGATGGCGGTGACAACCCTTCGGGTACGGTTAATGGAGATAGAGTTGGCGGCATTGTGGGCCTAAGTACCGGCAGTGTTATTGCCAGTTATTTTATCGGCAATGCTACCGCGGCACAGCCGGTCAGCATTACCGGTGGTGCCGGGGGTGGTGATTATGCTGCCGGCATACTTGGTGAACAAATCGGAGGTGCTATTGTGGGCAGTTATGCGGCAGGCAGCGGTCAAATTGACGGCGGTACTGGAGACGCTGATCGAGTTAGCGGTATTATAGGTTTGGCAGAAGATTTAGTGATAAGAAATTCTTATGTTACATCACCGATTGTCGACAGCGGCGGGAACGGCGATACCCTTGCAGGGCTTCTTGCCGATACCGAGGAGGTGGCGACTATTTCGGATAGTTACGTTACTGGTACGATTACCGATATGGGCGGTACGGGTAGTGTAGCGCGTGTGGTGACGCAGAGTATTGCCAATAGAGGCGATTTCACAGCAACTGCCACCTATGGGTTTGGGACGGCAAGCGGCACCGGCACCGTTACCGTCGGCGCGTTCACCCGCTCTGCCGATGCGTCCAGTGTTACGGCGGTTCCCAACGCGACAGCGTTGACGGCGGCAAATTCCTCTACCAATATGGCAGACCGCTGGAGTGCAACGGCGTGGGATTTTGGCGATGCCAACAGCAGACGCGCGCCGCGCATTAAGTACGCTGATCATTTCGAGGCCTCCAATGTCGACGATCGTGCGTGCGCTGTCATACCGACATTCGTACCGGGTATATTGGAGGCTATTAATTGTGACGCCGGCAGTCATCTCATTCCGAACCAGCCGCTGGTTACCCCGTAGCTCTGCTTGTTGGCGCCGTAGTGACGGCGCATTCGGGGCTTCGACGCTGGTTTTTGGCACTGCACAACGTTCGCTACGCTCTCTGTGCAGTGTATTCGCCACCGGGCTTCACAGGCTCAGTCCAAGGGGATTACGAAAGACCGTAGACTGAGCTTGTCGAAGTCTCGGTTGTGGTACACAGTACTGGGGGTTCACAGGCTCAGCCACCGGGGTTATGCGGACGTTCGGGATTCTGCTTCTGCCGACGTAGGTTCTATGGCAATTAGCGACGGGGGGTAGCTCTGCTTGTTGGCGCCGTGGTGACGGCGCATTCGGGGCTTCGACAGGCTCAGCCACCGGGCTCCGACAGGCTCAGCCACCGGGGTTATGCGGACGTTCGGGATTCTGCTTCTGCCGACGTAGGTTCTATGCACAATAGCGACGGGGGGTAGCGGAATAATTTTAGCCCATTTAGGGCGAGCGTTAGTGAGCCCGTGAAAAATGGGCGTTAAAAAATTATGCAGCGAGGGGGCTCGCAGCCCCCTCTTAATGTAATAATAAATAATAGGTTAAAAATATTGGGCATCAGTTGGCGAGATAGTTTTCATGTTAGAGCATGAGGCTGGGGAAGGGGGCCCTCTCTCGATACCTGTAAAAACTTAAAAATAAAATCTGCAAAAACCCTTGACGCGGGCGGCGGTGATTTGATATAATGGAATATTAAATTTTTTATGGAGGTAAATGATTATGAGATCATTTAAAATTCGCACAGTACTACTGAGTTTGGTACTTGTGTTGCTATTTGGCTCTTTGGGTGCGTGTGCACGCGAGGGCGGAGAAGATTTTGTAAGTATTGGTACTGGGGGCGTCACTGGCGTCTACTATCCCACCGGCGGGGCGATTTCCCGGATGGTGAATGCTCAGCGCGATACCTACAATCTTCGGGTAACGGTACAATCGACAGGAGGGTCGGTGTTTAATATAAACGCTGTGCTCAATGGCGATTTAGAGTTCGGTATTGCGCAATCTGATAGGCAATATCAGGCAGCCAATGGGCTTGCCGAATGGGAAGAGGCTGGTCCGCAGGAAGATTTGCGTTCAGTATTTTCAATTCACCCGGAAACCATTACGCTGATTGCGTCGGTGGACAGTGGTATTCAAGGCGTGGGGGATCTTGCCGGTAAACGGGTTAACATAGGGAACCCGGGGTCTGGTCAGGTGCAGAATTCGCGCGATATCTTTGATGCTTTCGGCGTTGACGAAGGCAGTATTCAGGTCGAGCAGGTTAAGGCTGCTGAGGCACCTGGGCTGCTGCAGGATGGACGGCTGGATGCGTTCTTTTTTACCGTCGGTCACCCGAATGGTACCATCAAGGAAGCCACGTCGGGACGGGTCAAGGTTCGCTTTGTGCCGGTAACCGGTGCGGGGGTTGATGCCCTGTTGGCTAAGAATCCGTTCTACGCTACTTCGCTGATTCCGATTAGCGAGTACCCGAATGCGGGTAACGACGGCGATGTCCCGGGTGTTGGGGTAAAGGCTACTCTGATTACTTCGGCAGATGTTGACGAAGACGTTGTCTATGCGGTTACCAAAGAGGTGTTTGAAAACTTTGAAGATTTTCGCTCCTTGCATCCCGCGTACTCGACTTTGCAGAAGACTGACCTGCTTGCTGGTCAATCTGCACCGCTGCACGAGGGTGCACTCCGCTATTACAAAGAGGCCGGTTTGATTAGTCAGATCGACCCTGCGTTAATGAGCGATAAATAACGATGAAGGCATTCTCGAGAGGGAATGCCTTTATTATTTAATAGCATTGACTTTGCACTTTCTCGCTCTGGCTGTCACGTTGGTGTGATGCGCGGGAGCGGGGGTGGTGCGGGCAATTGATAGAATAGGAGGAAGAGGAGAATACATGAGAGAAGAGAAAATTGACTTTCGTACGGAGAAACGAGAGGTGCTGTATAAACGGAGTGAAATAATTCTCGGCATAGCCTGGGCGTTGTTTCAACTTGGATTATCGCGCATATTTATTCTGAATAACGTAACGGTCCGGTTGGTGCACCTTGCGTTTGCAATGTCGTTGGCGACGCTGCTGTCCCTGCATCCCGGGCGGATATGGTTGCGGGAGAAGAAACCGCCGCGGAGCGAGCATGCGGGGAAATCGCTGGCAATAATTCGTCTGCTGGTACTGGCTATCAGTGTTGGGGCGATTATATATTTACTGGTAGATAGGGTCGGTATTGCCTCGCGGGCGGGGCGTCCGATTGGACGGGACATTATTATCGGTGTGGTGCTGGTGATAACGTTGATATATATTACCAAACAGAATATTGGGATTTGGTTACCGATTATTGCGGTCGGGTTTAGTCTGGCAATATTTTTTGGAGAGTTTTTGCCGCGGTTCCTGGCGTTCCGCGGGGCGTCGGTGGGGACGTATGTTAACCAGGTTGTACTGTCAACCGAGGGTATTTTCGGCATTCCCCTTGATGTGTCGGCCAATACGGTCTATTTATTTGTGCTCCTTGGGGCGCTGCTGGGGAAAACCGGTGCGAGTCTGTTTTTTAATGACCTTGCGGCCTCGCTGTTTGGGCGGTTTCGCGGCGGGCCGGCAAAGACTGCGGTTGTTGCCAGCGGGCTGACGGGGCTGGTGTCGGGGTCTAGTATTGCCAATGTGGTTACCACCGGGACATTTACCATTCCGCTGATGAAGAAGGTCGGGTATCCGGCAAAGATTGCCGCGGCAACCGAGGTGGCCGCGAGTACCAACGGACAGTTGATGCCGCCCATCATGGGGGCAGCGGCGTTTATTATTGCCGAATACCTGGGGATTGGGTACATCGGAGTTATCCGGGCAGCCATTATTCCGGCGTTTGTTTCGTATATAGCCCTGTTTTATATTACGCACCTGGAGGCGCTGCGCTGCAATTTGCGCGGCCTGCCGAAGGCGGATATACCGCGGTTCGGCAAGACATTTATGGCCGGGCTGCACCACGTGGTGCCGATAACGGTGCTGATTGTTGATCTAGTAGTTTTACGGCGCTCACCGAAGTTTGCGGCCTTTGATGCCATTGTGGTGCTTATTGCCATACACCTTGGGCGGCAGGCAGTGTTGGCGCTGCGTCAATCGAAAGATGATAACCGCGGGAGCGTGATTCGGCGCTCCCTGTGGGATAGTCTGAAGGTCCTGGGGACAGGAGCCGTGGACGGAAGCAAGAGCATGCTCCCGGTGGCGTTGGCAACTGCCACCGCTGGGATTGTGGTTGGTTCCGTGAATATGGGTATTGGGAGCTTGATTGTACAGATTGTAGAAGTTATCAGTCTGGGGAACATTTTCTTATTACTGTTCATTACTGCTATTGCCAGTCTCATCCTTGGTATGGGGCTGCCGACAACTGCTACGTATATTGTTATGGCGTCAATTACCGTGCCGGTTATTGTCCAGGTTGGGGGCGGGATTGGGGTTTTGATCCCCGCTATTGCCGCGCATCTCTTTTGCTTTTACTTCGGGATTTTGGCTGACGATACACCGCCGGTTGGGCTGGCGGCGTACGCCGCGGCCGCAATAGCGGATAGTTCGCCGATTGCGACGGGTATTAAGGGGTTCGTCTATGATTTACGTACGGCTATTATTCCGTTTATGTTTATCTTTAATGGAGAGCTGCTGCTGATCGGTGTGGATTCGTTCGCACAGGCGTGTCTGATATTTATTGCTGCAACCATTGGGTCGCTGGCGTTTACCAGTGCGGTCCAGGGATGGGGGGCGGCGCGGAACAAATGGTACGAGGTACCTGTGTTTCTGCTTGCCACTCTGTTTCTGTTTTTGCCCCAGCAGAGTACCAATTTTGTCAATGCCCTTTTCTCGCTTAATATTCCGTCCGGTTCGCGGTATCTGTTTTACGCAATCGGGAGCGGGCTGTTTGCCGCTGTTATTATTGGACAGCGGTTTCGGGTGCGCCGTCACCCGGACCAGGGCAGCGGCGGGGGAGTTGCGGCAACCGAAAGCGCATAGTACCAGGAAGAGAGAGCGAGAGAGGCGGCGGCGCCTTTCTCTCTCTTTCTCTCGGTGCCCCCGCTCTGGGGTGTAAAAAAATTAGTTTTTGCGCTTGACATATTTTTTCTAATCTGCAATAATAGAGAAAATGTTGAGTAGCCTGTTTATCAAGCAGAAGATAATGCGCCGTGTAATGTATTCACTGGTGCCGATATTTCTTTTTTCTATATACCTTTATGGGTGGCGCTCGCCCTTGTTGGTCGGTGTTTCGTATATATTCGGTATTCTGACAGAATATATTGTAGAAAAGAAGCGCGGTAAAAAAGTCAGCGAGGCGGTATTGATTACCTGTACCCTGTATGGGCTGTCGTTACCGCCGGCAACACCGGTGTGGATTGCGATCGTCGGTATTGTCTTTGGTGTCCTGATCGGCAAAGAGCTGTTTGGCGGGTTTGGGCGCAACATCTTTAACCCGGCAATAGTCGGGCGCCTGTTTGTGTATATTACTTTCCCGACGCGCCTCGGTTCATCGTGGCTGGTTCCCGGGAACTTTGGCAGATTGGCGGCACAAACGCCGTCCCTTGAGGGCGGGCTCCAGGCGGGAGTGGATGCCGTGACCGCGGCGACACCGCTGGCGGTTATTCACAATCAGGGCGGCGATATGATTCCAGATCTCATGGGGCGCTTATTTGATTTACCGTCCAGTATTCAGCTCAATATGTTTTTGGGATTCCGTGCAGGTTCGTTGGGCGAAAGCTCGATACTGCTTATTTTGATTGCCGGTGCGTATCTGTTGATAACAAAGACGGCGCAGTGGCGGTTGATGCTCTCGGTCCTGGGGGCAGAGATTATCCTGACCGTGATATTCTATATTAGCGGGTTGGCGGCAGAGTTCCGCCCGGATGTTGCCCTGATGGCAGGGAGTCTGGTCTATGTGGCGGTATTTATGTGTACCGACCCGGTGACTGCGCCGAATAAACCGTTGGCACAGTTAATCTATGGAGTAACTATCGGCTCGGTGGCGGTTATCATCCGTTCGTTTTCCGGCTTCCCCGAAGGCACTAGCTTTGCGGTGATGATGGGGAATGTCTTTGCCGCGCTCATTGACGAAATAGTTCCGAAGAAGAAAAAAAAGAAAACCGCAATAAAACCCAGCGGCGCCGGTGACAGTGCAGGCAAGAAGGCAGGTCAGCCGGCATGAGCAGCAAAGAGCCCGGGTTGATCTACACGGTAATTTTTACCTTTATCGTATGTTTCATCTTTGTCTTTTTTCTCTCTCTGACCAATGTGGCGACGGCGCCTATTGTACAGCGTAACGAAGAGATAAGTCAGAAGCTGGCAATTTTGGCTGCAATGGGTGTAACCGATATTAACGCAGCCTCTACGCTCGAGGAAATTGAGAAGCGTTTTGAAAATATTGATATCCGCCAGGAAGGCGATATCGCCCTGTATCAGGCGGAAGTCAATGGAGTGCAGGTTGTTGCCAAAGAGTTTGCCGGTCCGGGGCTGTGGGGGACCATTTACGGGGCCATCGGCATTACCGCCGACGGCGGTAGAATTACCGGGTTTGAAATTGTTACCCATAACGAGACACCCGGGTTGGGCGGGCGCATTGAAGAGCAGTGGTTCACAGAGCAGCTCAACGGCGAGAGACTTGTCGGGGGACGCGTCACTATGACAGGTAGACGCGGCATCGGTGATGATGATCCCGATAACGGCGAGATCGACGGCGTATCAGGTGCCACACGCACCAGCGAATCAATTGAAATAATCATTAATAATGAAATCAATAACTTATTAAGTATTCTATAGAATACACAGGAGGTAGATATGAGTGATGTAGCGCTGAAACCAGCCGAGATTGTCCGAACTAATTTATGGACTGGTAATCCGGTTTTTATGCAAGTGCTGGGAATATGTTCGGCCCTGGCGGTTACTAACTTATTGGCAAATACAGTAATAATGTCGCTTGGCGTGATGTTTGTAACTGCGTTCAGCAGTGTGACTGTCTCGTTGCTGAAAAATTTAATTCCGCGGAAGGTCCGCATGATTGTGCAGGTGTTGATAATCGCCTTTTATACTATCATTGTAGACCTGGTCTTGAAGGCCTATTACCCGGAAGTGCACAGTAATTTAGGACCGTATGTCGGTTTGATAATTACCAACTGTATCATCATGGGGCGCGCGGAGGCATTTGCACAGAGCAATGGACCTGTCCTGTCGTTCTTTGATGGATTGACCTCCGGGGCGGGGTATATGGGGATTTTAGTCGCCATTTCTGTTATACGCGAATTGCTGGGTTTTGGAACGCTGTTTGGGTTCCAGATAATGCCGGCGAATTTCACTCCGTGGATCATCATGGTTATGCCGCCCAGCGCCTTCTTCCTGATAGGCCTGATTATTTGGGGCGGTAAGGCGATGCTGCAGCGCCAAGGGGAGGTAATAGAATAATGACTCCCATTCTTAATCCTGTTTCGCTTCTATTTGCGTCGATATTTACCAGCAACATTCTGCTGTCTAATTTTCTCGGTATGTGCTCGTTTGTGGCAATTTCCCGGGATATGAAATCATCGTTTGGCCTGGGAATGGCCGTTACGGTAGTGCTGTTTGTAACCGCAAGTTTAAACTGGTTAATTTACAGTCTGGTGTTAGTGCCGTTAGGGCTGGAGTATTTACGGTTTATTATATTTATTATTGTTATTGCTGCCGTTGTGCAGGTCTTGGAGATGGTTATCGACCGTGTTTCGCAGGCCCTGTATATCTCCCTGGGGATATTCCTGCCCCTGATAACCGTCAATTGTGCTATCCTGGGCGTCTCGCTATTTTTGGAGATTCGCAATTACAGCTTCTGGCAGTCGGTGCTATACGGGATCGGATCCGGGTTAGGGTGGTGGCTTGCCATCATGGCACTCTCGGCCATCCGGAAAAAAATTGACAAAGCTCCAGTATCGCAAACCCTGAAGGGCGCGGGACTGACGTTTATTACCATTGGCCTGATGGCTATGTCATTTCTCGGATTTTCGGGATTATTGAAAGTACAGTAATGGAATCAATGATAGCAACGGTGATTGCCAGTGCGGCAGCACCGATAGTCATCGCAGTTACCAGCGCCCTGTTTGCGGCGCTGATTTCCATCACGGATTCTATTGTAAATAACTACGGACCGTGTAAGATTGATATTAATGACGGCAAGCGCGATTTAGAGGTTCAGGGCGGGACTAATATGCTTATCACACTGTCGCAAGAGGGTATATACATTCCCTCCGCCTGCGGAGGGCGCGGTAGCTGCGGTGAGTGCAAACTTAAGGTTGTAAGCGACATAGGGGAGATACTGCCGACAGAATTACCCTACCTGTCTGCTGAACAGACAAAAGAGAATGTCCGGTTAGCCTGTCAGAACAAGGTCCGGGGCGATATAAAAATAGAGATACCGGACGCCTTGTTTAATTGTAAGCGTTACGAGCAGGCGAAGGTTACCGAAATGAAAAAGGTTACCCACGATATTATCGAGCTGCATATCGCACTGCCCGAGGGCGAAGACATTACTTTTTCCTGCGGTCAATACGTCCAGCTTGAAGCGCCCCCGTATGCAAAAATTAAGGAAGAGACGCAGCGGGCGTACTCCATGGCCTCTAATCCGTCAGACAAAAATGTTGTCGAGCTGCTGGTGCGGTTAGTACCGGGCGGCGTGGTGACCACCTATGTGCACGAGCACCTTAAGGTCGGTGATGATATTAATTTAGTCGGACCGTTTGGGGAATTCCACCTGCACGATACCGATGCCACCATGATTTGTGTGGCTGGCGGTTCCGGGATGGCGCCGTTCAAGTCTATCTTCAAGACAATGATCGAGACCGGCGAAATTGAAAAACGCGACGTGTGGTATTTCTTCGGTGCGGTAAAACTTCGCGATATGTACTATATAGAGTGGCTGCGGGACATGGAGAAAAAATATAAGCGTTTCCATTTCGTACCTGCGCTTTCAGACCCGGACCCTGGCGATAAGTGGGACGGTCCGGTCGGTCTAATTACCGAAGTGTTGGATACCTATCTTAAAAAGGAAATAAGTTTAGAGTCTTCCAAGGAGGGCTATCTGTGCGGTAGTCCGGGTATGCTCGATGCGTGCATGGATGTCATGCGTAAAAACAAAATGAGCGAAGAAAAAATTTATTTCGATAAATTCTAGTTCCGTTGTCTAAGAATTCCGTTACAAATACATCGCTTTACTTTTTTATCGGGCTGCAGAACTCAGGCAAGACCAGTATCGCTAAGGCACTTGCCGCGAGTGGTGGTGATGGGGGCGGCGGGCAAGTCGATGCTGCCGACCAGTGGGCGGTAGTAGATATTGACGCCGAAATGGTGCATGCGTTCAACGTAATATCACCGGCAAGCGGGATTTGCAAAACCATATCACAGGTATATGGGTTCATCGGCGGCCCCGGCTTCCGTAAACTCGAATATGAAATACTCCGGCATATCCTGAGCAGCGATACTCCCGTGACCGCCGGGCGCTATGCAATATCCTGCGGCGGCGGTGTATTCGATACAACCGAGGCCTGCAGGCTGCTGCGCCCGTACTGGAAAGCGGCGTGTGCGCAGAAATCCTATGGGAAGTGGCGGCGGGTTACATTTGTATATATTCATAGAGAGCCGCAGGAGATCATTACCGATATGATGTCAGGTGCACGTAAAAACGATTACGGCAACGGTAGACAAACTAATCCAGACAAAGCCCGCCAGCTGCCTATGTTTTTGCGGGACAGTAATGCACCGGACAATGAGTGGCTGCGCATAGCAAAAAAACGGCAGAAAAAATATGATAAATTTGCTACACTTAAGCTTGACTCAGATAGTGCGATGAAATCTTTACATGATGTACATACATTGACAAAGTTGGTGGAGGGCAGGGGATAATGCCCGGCAGCAGCTTCGGTACCCTGTTTCGCATTACCACCTTTGGCGAATCGCACGGCGGGGCAGTGGGGGTAGTGGTTGACGGTGCTACACCCAACCTGCCCCTGGATGTTGCAGATATCCAACTGCAGCTTGACCGCCGTAAGCCCGGGCAGTCGGCAGTCGGGACTTCGCGGAAGGAGCCCGATACGGTATCGGTACTTTCCGGAATATTTGAAGGTAAGACTACCGGCACCCCTATCTTGCTGATACTCCATAACAAGGATGTAAAATCGAGCGACTACGAAGATATTAAGCAGCTCTACCGCCCGGGACACGCCGACTATACCTACCATAAAAAATACGGCATCCGCGATTGGCGCGGCAGCGGGCGGGCATCGGGACGGGAGACGGCCGCCAGGGTAGCCGCAGGTGCGATCGCCGCCAAGCTCCTTGGAGCACGGGGGGTGCGCGTATTGGCATACACCCTTGAGGTAGGGGGTATCCGCTGCGATACCTATGACCCGCAGGAGATAGAAAAAAACCCGCTGCGCGCGTGCGATGCACGTGCCGCCAAAGCAATGGAGGCGGAGGTGCTGAAATTAGCCGATCAATCCGATAGCGCCGGCGGAATTATTGAATGCCGAATAACCGGCGTCCCGGCAGGTATCGGCGAGCCGGTGTTTGACAAGCTCGATGCAGAGCTAGCAAAGGCCATGCTGTCAATTGGATCGGTAAAAGGCATCGAGTTCGGAGCAGGCTTTGCCGCAGCGCGCATGCACGGCAGCCAGCACAACGACCCCATGACCCCCGGGGGGGGGTTTGCCAGTAATAACGCCGGCGGTATCATCGGGGGCATTTCAAACGGCGAGGAGATAATTTTCCGCATCGCCGTCAAGCCGACGTCGTCCATCGCACGCCCGCAGGAAACCGTCGATACCAAAAACCGCAAGCAGACTATTCAGACATTCGGGCGCCACGATGTATGTATATGCCCGCGTATTGTTCCTGTTGTGGAAGCGATGAGCAGTCTGGTCCTCGAAGATCACTGCAAGAGACAAAGCGCCCTGCACGCATAGCGCTCTCTCTGTGCATAAACATAAAAAAAATCCGCTGCCGTAAACGACAGCGGATATCTAATAGAACCCCATCAGATGCTCTTTTTATTCCTCATCAGGATCAAAATCGCTCTTCTCGGCCCCGCAAGCAGGGCAGAGCCAATCTTCAGGGATATCTGCAAACTCAGTACCCGGGGCGACACCGTTATCGGGGTCACCTTCTTCTGGGTCGTAAATATAACCGCAAACCTGACAGATGTATTTCATGGCTCTAGTTTCTAATTCCAAGCGCTTCGGCTTCGGCACGGGTTGCAGGTATTACTACGGTACCTGCGCGCATTGCTTCCATCTCGCTGGCAAGAATATCTTTAACTTCCTGCGGGACTACCGATTCAAAATCATGAAACGGCGCCAAACCAGTTGCATTTTCGTTTATGCCAAGTACCTTGTTGCCGCTCACGAAATTATCATTCAGCAGTGACTGAATGGTCAGATACGTGGCCTGATCAAGCTGCTTGACGGCAGAGGTCAGAACGGTATCGGGGGCTACATTGCTTTGATCTACATCAACACCAATGGCCAATACACCGCGCTCCCGTGCAGCCGCAATAGAACCAGCACCGGTAAGCCCGGCAACCGGGAAAATAATATCAGCGCCCTGATCAATCAATGTCAGTGCGGCCTCTTTTCCTTTTGCGGTATCGGCAAACGACTCGGTAATGATACTAATTACCGAAGCCTCGGGGTTGTACTTATAGACACCTGCCTTAAACCCAACCTCAAATCTTTCGACCGGCGGTACCAGGAGCCCAAGGACAATACCTAATACGTTATCGTCGTTTAGCTTCGGACTTGCATCTGCAAAATCGCGGGTCAATAGCCCCGACAGCACACCAGCCAAATATCCAGACTCCTGCTCTTTGAACAGAATTCCTGTCAAGTTGGACGGCGCACTTGCCTCGTCAACAAAAATATCGATGCCGGCAAACTTTGTATCTGGATAAATTCCAGCTACTTCGGTTACCGCTTCGGCCATCAGAAACCCGACAGCAAAAACCAAATCCGTACCGTCATCGGCAAAGCCGCTCAGGTTCGGAACATAATCGGTCTGCTGATTTGATTCAGCCAACCGGATATCCACACCGTCGTTAGACTCTGCGCGCTGCAGTCCAGCGTGCACACCGTCGTTGAACGATTTATCGCCCAAGCCCCCGATATCGGTTACCATCGCAACCACAACCTCGCCTTCGTCACTGCTTTTTGGCGGACAGCCAGTGAACAGTAGAGCGGCGATTAAAACAAACAGCAACATACTTGTTGCTGATATCAATTTATGAATCTTCATACTCATAATCTCCTTATAAAATAAATTATTTAATTTCATCGCATGTTTTCAAAAAAGCAAATGCCGCCGTACCCAATCTACTCTCTCTATTTTGATGGTACACTATTTTTTTCTATCCGTCAATCAATTTAAAATAATATTGAAATTTCTTTGCTCAGATACGCTGTCAACAATTATTAGAATTTTCCCCTGGCGAATTAAATCGCGGTTGCTGTGCCGTGTCAGTATCTGCTCAGCGTTGCGGTCATCAATGATGATGTCAATGCCGTCGCGGTTATACAGACTGCGGGCTACTATCCGCAGCGGATTATCACCAACCCGCCCGCGCCACTCCAGCTGGTCGTACCGGGTATCGTAGGCAACCATCCCGGAGCTGACAATAACCTGCGGTTCCACCATCCGCGCAGAGACAATGAGGCGCAATTGTTCGTCGTATATCCTCGGCTGCAGGGCCGCCTGCGCCCGTCCCCGTTCGCTGCTGCCGCGCACCGGCAGCTCCCCGGCGGCTACGATAACAATGCCGCTAAAATCATCAGAGGCAACCCAATCGTACGACCGCGGCACCGGGTCAGGGGAGTTATGCAGCACAAATAGCGAGCCAATATCTGGGTGCAGTGCCAGCCGGTACGCGCCCCGCGCCCGTTGGAGCCCGGCGTCAACTACCGAATCGAGCAGCAGCGCCTGCGCCCCGACACTTTCCAACACCGCCAGGTTCCCCTGCAGGGTACTGAGTCTCTCCGCGGCCGCCTCACCGCTCTGTAACGCCACGCTCTGCAGCGAGTTAAAGAGAATAATCGGTAAGTTTTCGCGCCACCTGCGCAGCAAAATATGATTACCCGTCGCCCGGGTCTCCCCCAGGGTGGTTGCCGGAAGGTCCTCCAACAGGGTTAGGGTCATCCAGCCGTTTCTCCAATCGACCTCAGTGGTGACACTGGTACTCCCGCCGCCGCTGTTGCCGATCGCCTGGGCCGACACGCCCCCGCCGCTCCCCCCCTGTGTGTTCGGAAGCAGCGCCGCAATCAATACAGCCGCTATAACAATTCGCCGAATAATATTCCTGCCCATTCCCAATTCCCGTCAATCTCCGGATCAATTGGATAATCAACCCGTCTGAAATAAAAATACCACGTCGGTATGCGGTGTGACCAGCCCCACGTGCGCAAATATGCCTCTTGTGAATTCGAATTCATATCCAACTCCGGCGCAAATTGTACATTAGACCGCGCCAAAAAGATACCTATATTAAAATTGATCTGACTATTAAAATCAAACTCCTCCTGCTGGGTAGAGCGGGAGAAAAAATTTACCCCCGCCTGCCAACGCAGCAGTGCCGCCGGAGAGCGCCGGCTGAGCGCACTCTTGATATCTCCAACCAAACCGTCCAGCTCCGTCGTCGTCCAGCTTTTATCGGCGGCATGAAACCGCACCGCCGCCCGCACGTTATCCACATACTCGCTCCGCGCCGCGCCCTCGCACTCGTCAACCGCCAGCAGACAGTATTCCGCTACCTCATCGTATATTGCATACAGGCGGTCCCAATCCGATATTTTCTGCAGCTCAAAGGCCACACGCTGGTAATGCGAAAAGCGGTCAATGTTCTGCGGAAAGCTATTAATAAGCGTTTGGTGATACAAGACCAGCTCGCGGGACTCGCTCTCCAGACCTATTATCCGCATACTGGACAGGTAATGTATCGAGCCGGCGCCTATCTCTACATCGGGATAGAGGTTAACAATCTGCTTGTAGTAATACAGGGCCGATTCCCGCTGCCCGTTCTCCAGCAGATTTTCCGCCACCAGGTACAGGAGATACCCGTTATTGATATTCTCGGGGTGCTCGGCGATCTGCTGTAGAAAATATTGCCGAAAAACATTCTCGTTCCCCGTCGAGATAAGCTGCGCGGCAATCAGCTCCAGCAGGGTCACCCGCTGGTACTCGGTTGTCTCCGGCTTTTTGGTCGCCTCGTAGAGCCTGGCCAGATGCCGCCGCTGCTCCCGCGTGCCGACTTCGTAATAATTCCGGGAACATCCGGTAAAAATAACCGCACACAGGCCAGCCAGCAGAAGAGCATATCGCCATCTATGCATACTCTAGGGTATGCCCTATACCGCATAATGTCAAGCCGATATATTTTAGCAAGGAGGGGGGACTCCCCCCTCGCTGCAGCCGGCGTACCGCGCGCTTGCGCGCACGGCACCAGGCGGCTACTCACGCGCCAGGGCGCGTGAGTACGGGCTCCGTTCCACTCCGCCCGCCGCCGCCTTCGCCGTCTTCCGCTACCCCCCGGCGCACTCGTAACCACCGCTGCATCTCCCTGCGGGCATTTGCTTCGCGTATCACGCTCTCTACCGCGTGGGAGACGCACGCCTTACAATAGCGACGGGGGGTAACGGAATAATTTTAGCCCATTTAGGGCGAGCGCAAGTGAGCCCGTTAAAAATGGGCGTTAAAAAATTATGGAGCGAGGGGGGCAGAGCCCCCCCTTTAAAAAAAACTAACAGTGCTTAACTGCTACATTCTATTGACTATGTTTGTGTACCACTATATGATAGTGGGAGTAGGAAAATTATGAGTATCACTGGCGCAATAATGCAGCTCTCAGAGGAGCGCGGAATATCGGAGGCTTTAATTCGTAAAACCATCCGGGAATTTTTACTGACGGCGTACGAGCAGACGTTTGGGACCGCGGATAATGCCGTGGTCCGCTTTAACGATGAAGACAACGAACCGACGCTGTTCTCGCGTAAGCAGATTATCGAAGAGGTCACCGATCCGGTTACAGAGATTGCCCTGGCCGACGCCCTGGAGTACGACGAAAACTCCGAGCCCGGTGACGAGCTGCTGATTGAGATTGACCCCAAGGAGTTTGACCGCGAGGCGATTCACCGGGCAAAACAGCGCGCCCGGGAGTGCCTGGGGGACATCCAGAAAGATGTGCTGTTTTCAGAGTACGGGGACCGGGTCGGTATGATGATGGTTGGGTATATTCAGCGCGAGCGGAACGGCAACATCTACGTCAACCTCGGGAAGACCGAAGGTATTCTGCCGAAGCGGTTTCAATCGCCGCGCGAGGCCTATCGGAGCGGGGACCGGATTAAAGCGATAATCTACGAGGTAAACAAACTGCCGACGGGGCTGCAGATTGTGCTGTCGCGTACGCATACCGATTTTGTGCGCCATATCTTTGAGCTGGAAGTACCGGAGATTCACGATCATACTATTGAGATTCACAATATCGTCCGTGAAGCCGGGCACCGCACCAAGTTATCGGTGTTCAGCAACCGCGAAGATGTCGATGCAGTGGGGTCGTGTGTGGGAGTCCGGGGGGTGCGGATTCAGGCAATTGTGAAAGAGCTGGAAGGCGAAAAGATTGACATAGTTAATTACAGCGATGATGTGTGTGAATTTATTTCCAACGCACTGTCGCCTGCCACGGTGAGTCATGTGCAGGTTTTGGACGAAGAGAATAAAATGGCTCTGGCGGTGGTCAGCAGCGATCAGCTATCCCTGGCAATTGGGCGGCACGGGTTAAATGTGCGGCTGGCCAACCGGTTGGTTGGGTGGAATGTTGATGTTAAAACCGCCAAGCAGGTGTCGGAGATGAACATCAGTTCGGAATCCATGAAGGCCGTGTCGCTGATGTTCAGTGACGAGGCGTCCGAAGAGAGTGAGGCAGAGGTGGTGACGCATGTATCGGAATTGCCCGATATAACACCGGCGCTGGTGCTGAAACTGCAGGATAACCGCATCGAACGCATTGCAGAGTTGATTAGCATGACTGCCGAGCAGCGTAAAGAGCTGAACGGCCTGGACGAAGAAGAAATTGCTCTGTTGGAGCGGATAATTAAGGATAATGTCGAAGTTGTCGGGGACGAGCCGGGTAGTGATTAGAATTGCGCGCACTCTCTGTACAGAGGGCCGCTTTGGTCTACCAGTAATAGGGGGGGTGCGGCGGTGAATACCAATAATAATTCCAGACAGCATTCCCACACCGGGCAAAAGTCCGGTACATCTGAAAAGACAAGAAACACACAAGGCGGTTCCAGCGGCGGCGGGGGCGGCGGCGGGCATTACAAAGGCGGCGGGCCGAGATCTGGAGGACCGTCGGGGGGGGGTGGTGCGCAGAAACCGCCCTATGGGTCGCGTTCTGGCGGCGGCGGGGCACGTCCAGGGGGCGGGCCGCGTCCAGGGGGGGGCGGCGGTGGATCGCGTCCGGGTTGGAGCGGGGACTCACGTCCTGGCGGCGGCGGAGCACGTCCAGGCGGGGGCGGCGGGGCGCGTCCAGGAGGAGGCGGTGGATCGCGTCCGGGTTGGAGCGGCGGGGCACGTCCAGGGGGCGGCGGTGGACCGCGTTCTGGCGGTGGACCGCGTCCAGGCGGCGGGGGCGGGGGACCGCGTCCAGGCAGTGGATCACGCGTCCAATTGGTAAAGGGCGGACAAAAAACTCCCTCGTATAATAAATCCTCGCCGCAGGCAAAAAATACCTCACACGCAGGGGCGGCATCAAGCCATGCAGGGCAGCGGGGCGGTGGGCCGCGCGGGGGACCTGGGCAAGGCAAGAGCGTACGGGTAGTACTGAGGAAGAAAGACGGAGATGGACCGCGGCGCAGCGGAGGCGGGGGCCACTGGCAAGGCGGGAACAGGAGCGGCGGCGGGACGCATCACGGCGGCGGGCGCGGCGACAGCAGGACGGTCCGCGACCAGGATTCAATCCGCCTGAATAGCGGTGATGCCGGTAATTATTCGGGTCCCGTTGATAAGAAATGGTTTGAAGAGCGTGACGACCGCGGAGGAGCGGCGGGCGGCGCAGGCGCAGCAGGGGGGGCTGGACGGCGCCCGGTAAGGCGCGGGCGGCAGCCGCAGCGCGGCAAATACTCCGGCGGCGGCAAAGGCGCTCCTGGTAGAGGCGGGGGGGACACACGATATCAATCCGGGGGCGGTAGGTATGGTGCACAGAACCGGCATGACAGCTCAGACGATTCGGCTGCCCAGAAACCGGTAGTTCAGACCAATCCGATTCCCAAGTCTATTGAAATAATGGATGTGATCAGCGTCTCTGATTTGGCCAGGAAGATGAATATTAAGGGTGCTGATCTTGTCCGTAAACTTATGTCTATGGGGATGATGGCTACCATTAACGAAAAAATCGATTCCGAAACCGCGACGCTGCTTGCAGAGGAGTACGGGTGTCAGGTAAAGATAATTTCACTGTATGACGAGACCCAGGTACCAAGCGAGAACGTTGACAAAGAGAGTGCCGTGACCCGCCCGCCGGTGGTAACCGTCATGGGGCACGTTGATCACGGGAAGACCACATTATTGGATACCATTCGTAAAACCGATGTGGTTACCGGCGAGAGCGGGGGTATTACCCAGCACATAGCCGCATACCAGATAGAAGCCAAGGGCGAGAAAATCACCTTTATTGATACGCCCGGTCACTCTGCGTTTGCCCTCATGCGTGCGCGGGGAGCATCTATTACCGATATTGTCGTTCTGGTAGTTTCTGCCGACGACGGCCTTATGCCGCAGACCCAGGAGGCAATCGATCATGCGCGCGCGGCAAAGGTGCCGATTATTGTTGCTATCAATAAGATTGACCTGGAAGGCGCTAATATTGAGAATACAAAGAAACAGCTCTCTACGGCCGGTCTGCTATCGGAAGAGTGGGGCGGGGAGACAATTTTTTGTCCGATATCGGCACTCAAGGGCGAGGGTATTGCGGATCTCCTGGATGCTATTCTGGTGCAGGCGCATGAGTTAGACCTGAAGGCCACGCAAGAGCAGCGTGCCTCCGGGCGGGTACTGGAAGCACGGATTGACCGCGGGCGCGGTGTTGTCTGTTCGGTATTAGTGCAGCACGGAACACTCAAGAACGGTGACTGCTTTCTGGCAGGAATACATTCCGGAAGAGTGCGCGGCATGTATAACGACCGCGGGGAGAAGCTGGAAACGGCCCTGCCCTCTGCGCCCGTGGAAATTCTTGGGTTTACCGAAATACCGAACGCCGGCGATCCTTTTGAATGCGTGAGTAACGAAAAAGAGGCCCGCGCCATTAGCAGCAAGCGTCAGGAATTGAAAAAGGTACAGCAAGCCCGGGAGGTCAAAAAGATCGGCGCCGATGAGGTGTACACTACCATCGAACAGCAGCAGATGAAGTCGTGTAAGGTTATCGTCAAGGGTGACGTCAATGGATCGGTTGAGGCTGTTAAAACCAGTCTAGAGGGCTTGAAAGATGACAAGGTTAGCCTTGAAGTCATTCATACCGCAGCCGGTGATATTAACGAGAACGATGTACTGCTTGCAAGTGCATCCAACGCGATAATCATTGGATTTCACGTACGTCCATCCGGGCGGCTGCAGCAATTGGCCGACCAGGAGGGGGTGAAGATCCGCAAATACTCCGTAATTTATCATGTCCTGGATGATATGCGCAAACATATTGCCGAACTGCGCGGCGTAGAATTTGAAGAGGTACAGACGGGTGCCTGCGAGGTGCGCTCGTTATTTGGAGAATCTCAAGACGGAATTATTGTCGGGGTATATGTCCAGGAAGGGCAGATAGACGTGACGTCGATAATTGAGCTTCACCGCGATAAGCAGAAACTTGGGCGTACTAAGGTTATTTCGCTTCGCCGTTTTCAGAACGATGTTAAGAAAGTCGAAAAGGGATATGAGTGCGGTGTTGTCATTGAAAAAATCAAAGACATCAAAGATATTAAAGAGGGAGATATATTACGGGTATTTACCAAGCAGCAGGTTAAGCGGTAATTCCCGATATTACAAACAATGATAGCGCGCAGACTGGAACATATAACGCGTATGATTACCCGCACAATCGGCGAGATGTTGGCAAAGGGCGAAGTTAGCGACCCGCGCATCCATGAATTAGTTACCGTGCACCGCACAACCGTCAGTAAGGATTTACGGCGGGCTACCGTGTACGTAACGGGTACCATTAGTAATCGGGCGATGCGGAAATCGGTTACCGGACTCAATCACGCCGCCGGTCACATTCAGTCAAATATTAACAAACATATGCGTCTCCATCACGTTCCCCGTCTGAAATTTGTCCATGATGTCTCTATCCGGGATGGGTTTGAAGTGATACAGAAGATTGAAGAGTACAGCCAATCCCCGTAAGCGAACGCGCACTGCGGCGGTGCTGCTTAATAAACCGCAGGGAATCAGTTCGTTCGCAGCGTTAAGTGCCGTTAAGCGATTGGCAGGCGGAGGCAAGGTCGGGCACTGCGGTACGTTGGACCCCTTTGCTACCGGGCTGCTGATTGTGCTGTGCGGGGCCCTGACCAGGGCGGCCAGTTATTTTACCGGCATGCCTAAGCGGTACCGTGCCGTGCTTAAATTCGGCATCGCAACCGATAGCGGGGATTGTACCGGGACGGAAACCGGCAGCGCGGCAATTCCTGCGTATGATCAGATTACGGCGGTGCTGCCGTCGTTCGCGGGTGCGATATTACAGACTCCGCATCAATACTCGGCGGTGAAAGTAGATGGACGGCGCTCGTATGAAAATGCCCGCATGGGGGTGCATACGCCGCTTGCCGCGCGGCCAATTAATATCTATGATCTATCGGTTATATCCTGGGAGCCGCCGTTTCTTGAAATTGATGTTGCCTGCTCTGCGGGGACGTATATTCGTCAATTGGCGGTAGATATAGCAGAGCAGTGCGGCAGTGCGGCGCACTTGACCCAACTGCATCGAACCGACATTGGTAATTTTTCGGTAGACACTGCGGTGAACAGCTTAGATGACATGAGTGCCGATGACCTGATATTACCGCAGCACCTGCCGGGGCTCAGTGATCGATTCAGGTTGTGTGTCATATCGCCTGCGGATGCCCGGGCGGTCCGTAATGGGATAGCGCCGGAAAAACTGGCTGCCTATCCGGAGATACAGGCGTGTACCGCCCCGCCGACGGATATGATAGTGCTGGTTACCGAGGGGGGCGATGCTGGGCTTTCGTTTGCGGCCGTCTGCGTTGTTACCGATGGTGCGCTGCGGTATCTGTGCGTAGAACCGGAGCACGGGGGTCATTAGCTGCGGAATTTATCGCCGGAGAAAATGCCGAGAACGCGCACCCATGCGGTGTAATAGCGTAACTCGGCGTAGGCGTGCGCGCACTCTTGTGAGTTAATATTGCCCGCAATCTCCATGTAAAAGCGCGCCACATTAAAATTCATCGGTTCCACGTACGATTCAATTTTTAAGATATTAATGCCGCTGGTTGCAAACCCGCCGAGGGATTTATACAAGGCAGCCGGTACCGATCGTACCTGCATCAGAATTGAGGTAATTGGATTTTTTATATCCTGCTCGTCATCGTTGGCTTTGCGTAAAATAATGAAACGGGTAACGTTATACCAGTCGTTAGCAATGTTGCGCTTCAGTATCTGTAAATTATAGATCTCTGCACAGAGCTCTGAGCTGATAACTGCTACCGAATTATTTTTACTGTCCGCCAGCTCCTGGGCGGCATAGGCTGTGTCGTGCGTGCCGACGGCAAGCCATTGGTTATCTTTGATAAACTTACTGCACTGCAATAGCGCTTGCGGGTGCGAGCGGATACTCTTGATGTTATCCAGAGTGGTATCGCGTAGTGCCAACAGGCAATGATTAATTGGATGAAAATGCTCGGCCACTATCTTTAACCCAGTGTGATTAAGCAGCTGGTGCACTTCGGCGACGCGCCCGCCGATGTTGTTCTCTATCGGCACCAGCCCCGCCATGCACTTCTCGTCCTCCACGACGCGCAGAGTCTCTTCAAAGGTAAGAAAGCCGCTGTGAGTTGCGTTGGGTGCAATCTTGTTCGCAACTGCATGCGAGTATGACCCGGGAATTCCCTGGTACGCAAAAGAGGTAATATTAGTGTAATCCATGCCTGTCTGTGTTCTTAATTATATACAAAATCTTCTGTTCTATACCGTTGCGGCATGCCAGAATTGAGCCGTCCAGCGGGGCGTGGGTACCGGAAAAATTACTAATATACCCGCCGGCCTCATCGATGATCGGATAGAGCGGTGCGACGTCCCACGGTTTTAGCCCGGAATCAAGTATCACATCGGCGCGGTTGGTTGCCAGCAGGATAAACCCGTAGGCATCGCACCACGTGCGCGCCAGGGAGCAGTGCGGGGTAACTGCGGCGAGCAAACCCGGGCACTCCGCCTCCAGGTAGACCGCGTCGCTGTACAGCAGGCGCAGTTTATCCGGGGGGCGCTGGCCTTGTCCGGCAGTGCCGGGCATCTGCACCCGCACCCCATTATAGTAGGTACCGCGGCCGGCGATGCCGACAAGCGTCTCCTGGAGAACCGGATTATGTATAATGCCGATCAGCGGCTCACCGTTTCGGTACAGGGCCAACAGTGTGCAATATAGCGGAATGCGGTGTATAAATGCCACCGTACCGTCAATGGGGTCAATGTACCAGGTGTATTTTGCGCCGGTATTCTCATGCGCGGCGTCGCTAGCGTTCGTTTCGGCGTACTCTTCGCCGACGATTGTATCTCCCGGGTAGCTCTGCGCTATTGCTTCCCGGAGGCGCCGTTCAATGGCCTGGTCGATTTCGGTAACAGGCGACCCGTCGGATTTGTAATCAACGCCGACCTCGCCGCTGTTGTGCGCGTCGCGTGCCATGATAGCCGCATCGGTAACAATTTTGACTGCAAATTTTACTATCGGTGCCTGCAGGCCCTCGGTTAGGCTGTAGGCGGCTTCCCGGTTCACTGCATCTCCCGCATATCTCTGCGCGCGTCCCGCTCTTTTATTGCCTGCCGTTTATCGTGCAGCTTCTTTCCCACACAGACGCCCAGTGCCACCTTTATTTTATTGTGCGCAGAGAGATGAATGTCCAGCGGCACCAGTGTGGCCTGCTTGAGCTTGCAATGGCGGTCCATTTTGTTTATTTCGCGGCGGTGTGCCAGCAGGCGGCGCTGCCGCAACGGATCAATGCGGACAAAATCGACCGCGTAGCGGTATGGGGTAATGTGCAGGTTATACAGCCACAGTTCGCCTTTGGCAACCCGCCCAAAGGCGTCGTTGAATGAAAAATGTTTTGCCCGTAGGGACTTTACCTCGCTGCCCGCAAGTTCTATCCCGCACTCAATGGTATCTAACACAGAATAATCATGAAACGCGCGCCGATTGCGCCCCAGCAGACTATCGTTCGTGCGTTGCGTACGCGCCATTATTTCTGCACGAGTATCGGACGGAAGCTCAAAATCGGCGAGGAAATATCGGCGGGCTGCACTCCGGCATGAGTACCAGGTGCATCATCCCCGTCCCTCCCTCTGACTATCCGCGGTATATCGCCGCCGGCAAGCGCGGGATCGCCCGGGGGGAACTGCAGGAAATTACTTGCCGGGTGCAGCGGGCTTACGGTCCATACCCAGTTGGTACTGTCTGCAAACTCAATTTGGTTCTCCGCGGCAGACAATTCATCATTGGTGGGTAATTGCACGGTAAACCCTTGCCGTTCGGCGGGCAGTTGCCGGGTTAGCCAATCGGTGTAGGCGTTTGCCGCGTGCCACGAAACATGGGTAATCTCCGCCCCGGGGCGTGCGCCTGCACCCCCTGCCTCCAGTGCCGCAAGATACCTGCTGTCTACCAGCCCCTGCGCCTGCAGGGCTTCGCGGTTTGCGTAATGCCACGCATCTTCGGCATTGATGAAATCGAGAAATTGCTGATTTGTAATGATGGTTTCGGAGATGTACAGGCGCTGGTACTTCCGCGCCGCCCCAACCTCCGGGGGGGTAGGGACCGGGACAAACACCATGTCTTTAATACGTATGCTGCCGCCGCCCCCGCCGCCCGTCCCGGTACTGTCTGACCGGTTGTCTGCGAGCACCCTGCTTGCCCGCTGCCCCGCCCACTCGCTGGCAGATATCCTCTCTGTCCACTGTTGCGATTTAGGAAGCCCGGGAATATCTTGTATATATGCAATCGCTTCGTCGTTTGCACTAAACCGCCTGTAGGCAAGCCCGATGCCGTACAAAAGCGAATCTACGGTTGCCGGCACACCGCCCGCGCTTCGGTACTGCACGGCTCCCCGGAGCCAATCGCCCAGTATGTACGCGTCTACCAGGTCGGCAGTCCCGGATATCAGCAGCCGTGCCGCCAACCCGCCCGCTTCCTGGCTGGCTAATTCCTGTACACCGAGCGTGAACACCGGCGGCTTTTGATAGTTACTGCTTGCCACACCAGTCAGGGCCCAGCGGTGTACCCGCCGCCGCACCCGCCGGTAGTACTCTTCGCTCTCTGGTGAGTCGGGATGCAGGACGGCACCCACCACCCGTCCGTCAACATAGATGTTATTTGAGACAGTGTTATCGGGAATAGCTATCTCGGCCCGAACGGTACGGTATCCCTGCTTGTGCATCTGTACCGAGTATTTACCGGGGCGCAACCGTATGGTAATGGGAGTAGTGCCGGCGCGCCGTTCACCCACAAACAGCTCTGCCGCACCCGGTTTGCTGATAAACACCACCTCGCGCTTGCCCCTGACGATGCCAAGCACCCCCAGGGTTACAACTATCAGCAGAATCGCCAGCGCCGTCAGCGGCACATAACGCTCGGGCGCAATGCCGAAGAGCGGCTTAAAGGCAAAACGTTGGTCATGTGCGTGCTGTGTAGATTTCATGGGAATTGCGCTGATTGATTGTAGCACACCGCATGCGCGGTTGTCAATTAAATACCTGTAACCGGGATAGAGCAGGTATGTGTACGAATACCGTCCCGACAACCCTATTTTCAGGCAGACTTTGCCAGTGCCGCGAGTCCAGGGCTATGTTGCGGTTATCGGCGGCTACAAAAATAGTCCCCGGGGGTACCGTCCGCAGCGCCATTGAATCGGAAAAAGGCAAGTTGCTGTCCCAGTCTACGGGCAGGCTCTCGGTGGTAATTTCGTAACGTTTTTCAGCCAGCTCAAATTCGTTCACGAATGCATCCGAGGACAGTGGGCGTACATAAAATACATACTGATTCATGTAGACCTGTTCGCCCCCCAGGGCAATTATCCGCCGTACAATCGGCTGGTAATCGTGCAGGTTGACCAGTTGGAATGTTACAAAGCCTACAATGCTGTCGGCAAGTGCTACCAACGGGTGCGGGCGCTGGCTATAAGGCGGGTAGAGCAGCACCAGGTCGCCGTGCGCAGGCGCCCTGCGGAAGATAGAGATGATTTTGCCAATGCCCCTGCTGCGCCCGTATGTCAGGGCAGTGGAGTATAATCGATCGTTGGTGACGACGGTCGGGCTCATTGAGTCGGTCGTCTGTTTTATCGAAACCACAAACCACGCCCGCATCATTAAAATAATTACCAGGAGCAGAAGTAATTTAAGTAGTATGTATGAACGTTTACGATCGCGGTTGTACCGTTTCATTTGATCAAAGTAAAGCGCCGCGGCGGCCAGTAAATAAGCTGTGCCTTGCCTAAGACAGAGCTCTTTGGAAGAATACCGAAGTAGCGGCCGTCACGGGAGTTGTCGCGGTTATCCCCGAGGGGTAAAAAGTAGCCGTGCGGGATATACCACCCGGTTGCTGCGCGCTGATACCGGTACAGACGGTGTGTCTCAAGCGGGTGCAGGGATAACAGGGTGCGGTTACGGGTATATTCGAAATGAAATCCGTCGATAGTATCCTGGGAGACAAAAGTACGCAGAATGCGCTCTTCCTCATCGCTTAGTGTTACGCCCATCTCCTGTAATGCAAAGAGACGCGACCCGATGGTGGATAGTTCGTAATGGGTATCTGTAATAAGACGGCGCCGGTCGTAGGCAATGTCGGCGCGCTCTGTGTAGCTGTTTTCGTTCAACCACACCGCGGGATCGGCTGACGAAGCGTACGAGCGGAAGTAAAATTCTCCCTCCGACAACCGCACCACGTCGCCCTCGGAGCTGACCAGCCGCTTGATGAGCAGCTGGGCACGCTGATTGCCGGCGACGTCACGGTCAAGGTCGATGAGCGAGAGCGATACCATATAGACAACCCGCTGCAGCACCGAATACATTACGCCGCGCTGTATGTAGCTCGGGTTTTCAAAAATGATTATCTCACCGGTTACCGGTTTGCGGCGAAAATTAATTTTACCGACGCTCGGCAGGATCTCCGGCCCGTAGACAAATTTTCCCACAAATAACCGGTCGCCAATCAACAGAGTATCCTGCATTGACCCCGAGGGGATGCGGTAGGCCTGCAAAAAGTATTGATTAATTAATAAAACCACCATCGCTGCCCACAAGAACGCTTTTAGCCACTCGACAGTCTGGTGGCGAATTCCGCGTTTGCTGCGCTGACGGGCGTGCCGCTCTCTGCGGCGATTTATATGGTTCTCAAGAAACTGCACCATAGTGCTTCCAAACGGCGCATTGCTTTGTGGTTTTGCCATGGCACATGATACCATCAATTATGCGCATTTTCTACCCCTCCCGACATGGGCTTTTATTCTTGCGAGTTGGGCGCCACCCCCGCGCGCGCTCCGCGCGCCCGGCGGTCGGCGTGCTCAGGGCTCGGCCGCCGCGCTCCCTGAAGTAAAGATACCCTCACAAACTCCGCGGCGTCTAGCGGGGGCAAAGGCCCCTCGCTGCCCTCGCAGGGCCGCTACCCCTCGCATGCCTGGCGCAAAGCAATGCGCGTTCGTACCAGGCATTATTTCCTATCGCAAAATCCGTTGCCTCCAGGCATGCTCACGTGGTTTTGATTGATATTGGCAATGCTTGACATGCCGCCGTGAATCTGCTATTATTAGAATACTGTGGGCGAACAGTATATTGGCGATATACAGTCCGATACAATTACCGGCGAAAAAGTAAAGACGCCGAGCCAGTATCGTGTTGTAATGCATAACGATGACTATACGACCATGGAGTTTGTAGTAGAGGCGTTGGTGGTTATTTTTAAAAAACCGAATACAGAGGCAGTGAGTCTGATGGAGAAAATACATACTTCAGGACAGGCGACAGTCGGTGTCTACGCTTACGATATAGCAATTAGCAGAGTAAAACAGGTACACGAGGCCGCTAAGCAATTTGATTTTCCACTGAAGTGTACCGTAGTAGAAGATGGGGCAGAGTAGCGTGACACTGAGTAGAGAGCTGCAGAATTTGCTTAATGCATCGTACGAGCGCGCGCTGACATTGCGGCACGAGCTGCTGACCCCGGAGCACTTTCTGGCGGCGGCACTGGGGCATGATGAAATTATCGCAATACTGGAAGATTGCGAGGTGGATGTTGAGCAGGTTAAAAGCAAAACAGATGCCTATCTTGCGGACTCGGTCCCTAAGAGCGAGGACGGCGAGCCGGTGCAGTCGGCGATGTTCAAACGGATGCTGCAGCGCGCTATTCTCCACGTTGATCATGTCGGGCGCGATTCGGTAGAGATACATGATATCCTGGTATCGCTGTTTGAGGAGCAGCAGTCGTCAGCGGCATTTTTCCTGCAGGAGGGCGGGCTGTCGCGTTACAGTTTGCTTCGCCGCATCTCTCACGAGGGACTTGATCCGCAGGGCGGCTTCCCTGACAACGACCTGTACGGGCTGGGTCAATTCCGCGACGACGCGGGCGTTGTTGCCGAGCCGCACGATGTCGGCGACAGTGCGTTAGGCGACCATGAGCAGAGTCAGAAAAACGATACCGATAAAGAAGAGAATCAAACCAAGAGCCGCCAGAAATTACTGGAGCGCTACACTACCAATTTGACCCAACTGGCCGAAGAGGGAAAACTAGATCCGTTGGTTGGCCGCAAAGAGCTGCTGGACCGTACCATGCACGTGCTCGGACGGCGGCTCAAAAACAATCCCCTGCACGTCGGGGACCCGGGGGTCGGCAAGACTTCATTGACCGAGGGGTTAGCGGCGCGGATAGTTGCCGGTGATGTGCCCTATTTCCTGAAAGGCTACTCCGTCTATTCGCTGGATATTACCGGGCTGTTGGCTGGAACGCGCTTCCGCGGTGATTTCGAAGAGCGCATGAAGCAGCTGATTGGCGTCTTGCAAAAAGAAGAGAAAGTTATTGTATTTATTGACGAGATACACACTATTGTCGGGGCCGGTGCCGGGTCGGGGCATTCGCTGGATGCTTCCAATATGCTGAAGCCGTTATTGGCTTCCGGTCAGGTGCGCTGCATCGGCTCTACTACCCACGAGGAGTACCGCAGGTACTTTGAAAAAGACCGGGCATTGACGCGGCGCTTTCAGCGCATCGATGTGCCCGAACTGAGCGAGGCGGATACGGTTGCGGTGGTCAAGGGGCTGCGCGCGCATTACGAGGCGTACCATCAGGTATATTACAGCGACGAGGTCCTGGAGCTAGCTACAAAATTGGCGGCGCAATATATCAATGACCGGTATCTGCCGGATAAGGCAATTGATGTCATGGACGAGTGCGGGGCCGCATTTAAGATGCGCCATGGGGACAGCGGCATTACTGATAAGGCCGATACCGGTACTCAGGGTGATAGCAGCCCGGCGGGCGGCAAGAGTGATGCGCCCGGCAGTGCCGTAGCCGACGGGGCCGCAGGCGGGGCGCAGGCGCCGCCCATACCTACACAGATTATTGATAAATCGCGTACCATTAGCGCCGAATTAGTCGAAGAGGTTGTGGCGCGTATAGCACAAATTCCGCGCAAGAGCATCAACAAGAGCGAACAGAAGCAGTTGCGAGATATTGAGAAGGAGCTGTCAAAGCGGATATTTGGGCAGCCGGATGCGGTTTCTGTGGTGGCGCAGGCCATCAAGCGCGGACGTGCCGGGTTCCGGGCAAGCAATAAACCGGTTGCCTCGTTTCTGTTTGTTGGACCGACCGGAGTGGGGAAGACCGAATTGGCGCGGCAGCTTGCCGATCTATTAGGCGTGGAGTTATTGCGCTTTGATATGAGTGAATACCAGGAACGGCATACTATGTCGCGTCTGATTGGATCGCCGCCGGGGTATGTTGGGTACGATGAAGGCGCCCAGTTGACCGATTCGGTGCGCAAATCGCCGCATTCGGTGCTGCTGTTAGACGAGATAGAGAAGGCCCACCATGATATACAGCATATTCTCTTGCAGGTTATGGATTACGCAACCGTTACCGATAACACCGGGCGGAAGGCAGACTTCCGTAATGTGGTACTGATTATGACCTCAAATGCGGGTGCGCGCGACATCGGCAAGCAGATGGTCGGGTTTGAAGGAAAATCCCTGCACCATGAGGCCACAAAAACTGCGGTAGAGCAGCTGTTTACGCCGGAATTCCGTGGACGCATTGATCAGGTGGTGAATTTCAATTCACTCAATATCTCGATTATCGAATCGATTATTTCCCGTGAAATTGGCATGTTTAACACGCAGCTGGCAGAGCGGGGCGTGCAGGTACGGCTGACCACCCGTGCACTCCGTGCGCTGGCCAGAGAGGCCGGTGAAGTTGACGCCGGGGCCCGGGCGGTGCAGCGGTTGGTTGAGATGCGCATCCGTTCGTGGTTTGTTGATGAGGTATTGTTTGGCTCGTTGGCGGTGGGCGGCAGTGTCAGTGTAGATTACATCAAAAACGAATACCGTTTTACCGTCAAAGCCGGTGCCCAGGCGTAATAACCCCGGCGATTCCCGCGACCCTGACTATTATTTTCACAACCCCCGGTTGGATCCGCTGTTTATAGTCCAGGCCTATGCCGCCGGGTTTTTCCCCTGGTACAACCCGGGCGAGGCGGTGCGGTATTACCAGCCGAGCGAACGGGCAATACTGGTGCCCAGGGAGGTGCATGTCTCGCGCTCTTTGCGCCGGCAGGTGCGGGGGATGGGGTTTTCGTGCGCCGTCGATGTAAATTTTTCCGCAACCATGGCGGCGTGTGCCGAGGTGCACACGCGGCGCGAGGGCGGTACGTGGATTGGCGGCGACCTACAGGGGGCATTTGAGCGCCTGCATGGGTTGGGGTTGGCGCATTCGTTAGAGGTATATCAGGGTGAGGTGTTGTGCGGGGGGGTGTATGGGTTATCGCTCGGGAGTATCTTTTTTGGGGAGTCAATGTTTTTTTCGGTCAGCGGTGCCTCAAAGTGCGCGTTGGCTTCTTTGGCGTATTTGCTTGATTTTTACTCGTTTGATCTCATTGATTGCCAGATTCTCAGCAGTCATTTGCAGACGTTGGGGGTAAGGGGGTGTGTGCGGGAGAAGTTTGCGCAGCACCTGCGGGGTGCGGTTGAGCGCCCTACTTTGGTGGGGAGTTGGGGACACGGCGGCGCGGGGAGTGCGCGGTTCCGTAGTTGGGATGATGTGCTGGCGCTGTGCTCATCGGGCTCTGCCTAGCTGTTGTCGGCACCGCCGGTGGGCGGTGCATTAAGCTTTGTTGCCGCGTGAGCGACGCTTGCTTCACAGAGGCGACGAGGAGTAGCATCTTTGTTATTGGCAGAGCACAACGTTCGCTGCGCTCTCTGTCTGTTGTCGGCACCGCCGGGAGGCGGCGCATTAAGCCTCATTGCCGCGTGGGAGACGCATGCTTTACAGAGGCGACGGGGAGTAGCGTCTCTGTTGTTGACACAGCACAACGTTCGCTGCGCTCTCTGTGCTGTGCATCACGCATCACTGCCGCGTGAGCGACGCATGCTTTTACAGAGGCGACGGGGGGTAGCGTCTGCTTGTTGGCGCCGCCGGCAGGCGGCGCATTAAGCTTCATTGTCGCGTGGGAGACGCATGCTTTACAGAGGCGACGGGGGGTAGCGGAAGACGGGGAAGGCGGCGGCGGGCGAGCGGGAGTGAGCCCGTACCCACGCCTGCGGGCGTGGGTAGGCGCCTGGTGGCGCGCGCAGCGCGGCACGCCGGCTGCAGCGAGGGGGCGCGAAGCCCCCTCCTATTGGGAGCAAAACGCACTGGAATTACGCGGGCTCTATTTGCATAGGTATGTATTTATGCTACAATATTAATAAGAGGAGCGGTGATGGCAGATACAAAATTATTGGCGAGTATACAAAAACATTATCGATATATGCTGCAGTCGCGCTATATCGATGAAATCGAGACCACTATGACCAATAGCGGGGAGGCGTTTTTTCACGTCTCGGGCGCTGGGCATGAGGCAATTTCGATATTAAATGACGCCCTGATACCCGAGGATTGGCTGCATTGTCATTACCGGAGCAAATCGTTGATGCTTGCCCGGGGGACGCCGGTGGAGATGTTTTTTCTGGCGACTCTGAATAAAGATACATCGCATTCGCGGGGGCGGCAGATGAATGCCCACATGAGCGACCCGGCATTGCATATTATGAGTATTCCCGGGCCGGTGGGGAACAATTCCCTGCAGGCGGTTGGTGTTGCCAGAGAGATCGCCGGACAGGCGGAGAATCCGATTGTGTTGTGCGGTATTGGGGACGGGACCAGCCAGCAAGGCGATGTATTAGAGGCCCTGGGGTATGCGGCGAAGGCCGAGCTGCCGGTGCTGTTTGCAATAGAAGATAACTCCCTGGCAATTTCGACCCGTACGGACGGGAAGACTTTCTTTTCGTCCCCGGATGGTGATGTGGATCACTACCAGGGGATACCGATTCTGCACACCGGGGGCAGTAATATCGTAGAGCTGCGCGAACACTTTATGGAAATAGTGGCGAAGATGCGCAAGGATAGGCGGCCGGCAATTGTACATTTGAAAGTCGACCGGCTATCGCATCATACCAATGCCGATGACCAGCGGGTCTACCGCTCTGTGGAAGAGATACAGGATGTCGCGAATAAGGCCGATCCGATTGTGATTGCCCGGACGTGGCTGATGGATAACGGGGTAAGTGAGAGCGACCTGGTTAGTTTAGAGGCGAGTACCCGCGAAGAGGTGCTGGCGGCCGCTAATTCTGCCCGCCAGGGCGGTGACCCGGAGCCGACGTTCGGCGCAAAATGTGAGCTGCCGGAAAAACTGCGCCCCGGGGCGGCGGAATATTCCGGCGGGAAAAAATCCACCGCTGCGAGCGGCGATGCATCGGGAGACGATGGGGACAACCTGACCATGCTGGAGGCCATCCGCGGGGTACTGAAAGATCGGCTGGAAACCGATAAGCGCGTCTGTCTGTTTGGGCAGGATATTGAAGACCCCAAGGGGGATGTTTTTGGAGTAACCAAAGGGTTGAGTACTGCATACCCCGGGCGGGTAGAGAATGCACCGTTGGCAGAGGCGTCTATTATGGGTATATCGACGGGGCGGGCGTTGGCTGGAGCGCAGCCGGTTGCCTTTTTGCAGTTTGCGGACTTTTTTCCGATTGCCTATAACCATATATTTTCAGAGCTTGGGACTATGTTTTGGCGCACCGATGGGGCGTGGAATGTACCGGTGATCGTCATGGTTACCTGTTCGGCGTACCGGGCGGGGTTGGGGCCGTTTCATGCCAGCTCGTTTGAGAGCGTTGCCGCCCACACCCCGGGGATTGATGTCCTGTTGCCGTCATCGGCGGGCGATGCCGCCGGGCTGCTGAATGCGGCCTTTGAATCCGGGCGGCCGACGATATTCTTCTATCCAAAAAGCCGTTTGAACGACCGGGAACGCACCACTACGGGTGACGTTGCCAAACAACTAGTACCGATCGGCAGTGCACGGCGTACACGCGAGGGCGAGGCGTTGACGTATGTCTGTTGGGGCAATACTGTCGACCTTTCCGAGCGGGTGGCGGATACCATGAGCGAGTATGGGATCAGCAGTGATGTTATCGATCTGCGGAGTATTAACCCATGGGACATTGACATGGTGTGCAAGTCGGTTGAGAAAACCCGCTGTCTGCTGGTGGTGCACGAAGATAATCATACCGTTGGTATGGGGGGCGAGATTGTTGCCACTGTGAGCGAAAAAGTACAAGGCCCGATAACCGTCCGCCGTATTACCAGACCCGATACATTTGTGCCGTGTAACTTTTCCAATCAATTGGTGGTGCTGCCGTCGTATCGGAGCCTCCTGGAGGCCTCTGTGGAGCTGCTCTCTGGGTCGGTTACGTGGACTGAGAAGCAAAAACCGCAGCCCGGTATGCTGGTGGTGGAGGCCATCGGGTCGAGTCCGTCGGATGAATCTGTTACGGTAACCAGTTGGGAGAAAGAGATTGGGGAAGAGGTCAAACAGGGCGAACAGCTGGCTGAGCTTGAGGCGGACAAGGCCTCCGTGGAGTTGGCATCGCCGATTACCGGTGTGCTGGAGACCCGCGCGGCCGAAGTAGGGGAGAGCATCAAGGTCGGCGAGCCTCTGTTATCCATACGGGCCGCCGATGCCTCGGCTATGATTAAGAAACAGCCGACAAAAGAGGAGCCGGGGATTCCGGAGATTGTTGACTTGCATAGCGAGACTACCGCGAAGCGGGAGTATCGCCAGTGGGCCGCAGGAGGCGCCGCGCCTGGTGCAGCGCCGGCGCAGGTTGCCAAAGCAGCGGTGAGTGCTGCCCGTCCGCAGGAGGCGGGGCGCGTGGGTATTGTTGATATTGCGTACACTACCGGGAGCCGAAAGATCGGCAACGACGTGATCGTCAAGCAGATACCGGATTGGACAAACGAAGATGTAATTCGCCGCACCGGGATTGAGAATAGAAACTGGATCGGAAAAGACGAGAGCGCGCTGACCATGGCCGTTGATGCTGTTAAAGGACAATTGGAGCGCCATTCGCTGACATACAAAGATATAGATCTGATAGTATGTTCAACCGAGACGCCTCTGTACCATACGCCGTCAATGGCGACGCTGGTCCAGAATGCAATCAGTGATGACTCGGAGGGATTTCTGGCACCGGCGTATGACATTAACGCCGCGTGTACGGGGTACCTGTACGCTATGCAGATTATTTATGACTTTTTGCAATCGCGCCCGGATGCCTGTGCGCTGCTGGTAACAGCCGAAGCTCTTTCGACTAAATTAGATTTACGCGACCCTGCCACTGCGCCGATTTTTGCCGATGCCAGTACTTCGACCATCGTGGTCGGCGAGAGCCACCGGCTTGGGATAAAGTATGATCTTTCACGCCCGGTCACCGGTGCTAACGGGGAGAACGGCGACCTGCTATGTGTACCAATCAAAGAAGAGGGCCATATACGGATGGACGGACCGCGGGTATTTTCGCGTGCGGTGCGGGATATGATTACCAGTCTCCGGCGCGCCTGTACGAATGCGCTTATTGAACTTGGGGATCTATCTACTATCGTTGCCCATCAGGCAAATCAACGTATCCTTAATGCGGTAAGTCAGCGGTTGAAACTAAAGAAGGGTATTATGTTTAGCAATATCCGCAACCTTGGGAACACCTCTTCAAGCACTATTCCCTTGGCCCTGGCTGAATTGCAAGGGAAGCACAAGAGCGGCGAGTACATCGGGTTAACCGCATTCGGCGGCGGGTTAACCTTTGGCGGCGCGACGCTGCGGGTCCGCTAGGCCTCCGCCCAGTGCTGTTGCCGACAAGACGAACACGAGAGACTACAAGATAATGAAAGGCGACACTGCAGGATCACAGGAGCGGGGGCGGCGTGCCGCCGCACCGTCACCGAAACATACGGTAAGTACCTATATTACCCTCTACGGCTCCCTGGCTGTAATCGGCATGATCGAGGGCGCCCGGGCGATCCTGTTGCCGGAGATACGCATTGACCTCGGGATCAACTACTCCATGCTCGGCTTCCTGATATTTACCAGTTTTCTGGGCTTCTTTATCGGAGCATTTGTAAGCGGTTTTCTGACCGATCGATTTTCCGATAAATTAATGCTTATAGCCAGCGTCCTGTTGATTGGCGTTGCCGGGCTGCTGTTTCTCTCTGTCCATGTCTTTTCGTACCTGATTGTTATCTATTTTGTGATGCGCCTGGGGATTGGCGGGGCAGATATTGTAACCAGCGCCCACGGGTCACGGATATTTAAACGGCATGCGGCCGCGCAGATGAACATCCTCCATCTCTTTTTCGGCATCGGGGCTGCGGCCAGTCCGCTGGCGGCAAGCGCCCTGCTGCTCAGAGGGGTGCGCTGGCAGGTAATATTTTTTATACTCTCAGTGCCGGCGCTGTTTTTTACAGTACAGACCTTGCTTACGCGGTATAAACCGCAGCCCCGGGCGCGAGAGAGCAGTTTACTGCAGCAGGTTGTTGTTATTTTGAAAAACCGCCAGGTGTGGTTTTTCAGTTTGCTCCTGGGGATCGCAATAGGTGCCGAGGGCATTTTTCTGGATTGGATTAAAAATTTCCTGGTAGTCATTGCAGGTGTTGATGAAATGGGCAGCAGTACTACCATCAGTATATTTTATGCCGCACTGCTGGTAAGCCGTCTGGTGAATGGGTTTTTTGCCGACCGTTTTGGATATATGCGTGTATATATTTTCCACGTCGTCGGTGCTATTTTGGCCCTGGGGCTGGGGACCGCGATACCGGGGCTAATACCCGCCTACGGGTTCTATGGGTGGTTTGTCGGGCCGTTATTTCCGTTGGTAATTACTATGGCCAGCAAATCAATTACCGAGCAGAAGGGCGGAGCCATTGGGATCGTTATTGCAGTGGGCGGGGTAGTGGCAACCACATACAGTGCACTGCTGGGTGTTTTTCACGACGCCTGGGGGAGTCATGTCGGGTTTTCTTTTATACTTATCGGTATCATTCTTGCTCTGCTGTTTGTCCTGGCCCTGCAGGTGCGCACCCGCATGCAGGCACCGACAATTAAAAATACATAATGCGCGCACTGATAACCGGGGCAACCAGCGGTATTGGAAACAGATATGCGCACGCACTTGCTGCGCGCGGATATAATCTTTTACTTACCGGCAGACGGCGCCAGCTACTCTCTGGTCTTGCAGACGAGCTGACAAAACTCTACGCCGTAGAGGTAGATCTGTGCATCGGCGACCTCGGTACGCCGCGCGGACAGGCTGCACTCAAGAGTTTCGCCGGCGCATTCAATGATGTTGTCTTTCTGGTTCATAACGCCGGGTACGGGTTTTTTGACAGCTTCGATAATGTTACATTGAGCGATCACGCGGCCATGCTCCGCACCCACTGTTCCACCTCGCTGATGCTGTGCAAGATGCTGTTGCCGAACATGAAACGGCACGGGAGCGGAGATATCATCCTGGTCTCCTCGGTGCGCGCGGTATTTCCCAGTGCTAATTCCGTCACATACTCTGCGACCAAAAGTTTTTTGAACCTGCTGGCAGAGGGGATGGCTGTATTGTTTGCCAACGAAAAAATCACGGTACAGGCCCTTATGCCCGGACTGACTATTACCGATTTCCATGCCCAGACTCCAAATTGGGGAGAAACGAGTGGGCGGCAAAAGCGCTGGCCCCTATGGATGCACGCCGATACCGTAGTCAGGCGTTCGTTGAAGGCATTGGATCGGAGCCGCAAGCGCCGCATCGGAAAAGTATGCTACATCCCCGGGGGGTTCAATAAATTCTCTGTCCTGTGTGCTAAATTTATGCCGCGCTTTATGTTATACGCTCTATTGGGGCGCGTAGACAAAAAGTTTGCCGGAAAGTAATCCCCCGCTTGCGCCGCTGCCGCGCCTCCGCTGCACTCGCACTAATGACGCGCCAGCCATTTCTTTACCACTCCGCTGCAGTTGTACCCGGCCGCGCCGAAAATCCCCCCCCCGGGGTGCGTGCCTGCGCTGGCTAGAAACAGCCCCGACAACGGGGTAGCGTATTGCGACAGCGCCGATAACGGACGGAAGCAAAACATATTATCAATTGTCATCTCAATATGCATGATATTGCCGTTGGGCATCGAATGGAGATCGGCGATGTTCTCGGGTGTTTGGATGTAATAATCGGTTATGCTCTCCCGCGTCCCTGGGGCAAAGCGTTCGACAACACCAAGCAGACGCTCCGCCTCAGTTACGGCAATCTTCTCCCATGATCTCCCCCCGCTAAGGCGATACGGGTGGTACTGACCCCACACAAACAGCACGTGCTTGCCGGGCGGTGCCAATGTATCATCAATGGCCGAAAACGTCATAGCCAGCGCCGCCGGTTCGCGGGCCGGTTCGCCCCGCATAAAATCCCCGTAGGCCGCATGCAGGTACTGCACCGACGGCGACAGCAACTGCACCGCTTTTGTCATCTCACTATTAACCCGCTGGTCTTGCCGGTACTGGGGCAGTTTATTGGCGGCACAGCGCACGATCATCCCAAACCCATTCCCCACGGCCATAGAGGAGATCTCCTTTCGCAGCCCCGGGGGCGTCCAGTCGCGCAGCAGCTCCTCAAAGACAATCCTAACGTGAGCGTTGGCAATAACCGCACGCCCCGTTAACTCCCGCCCGTCGCCCAACACCACCCCCCGGGCCCGCCCGCGCGACACAATAATTTTGTCTACCGGACACCGCGTCATCACCACTCCCCCGGCCGCCTCAATGCACCGCTGCAGTGCTACTGTCAGCATCCCCGACCCGCCCCGCGGGCGATGGGCCCCAATGACATGGAGCATAGACTGCCAGGTAAACAGCGCCCCGCTTGCCCGCTCGGTCGGGGGCGGCCCGCTCTGTGCTGCCCACCACGCCAGCGCCGCCCGCACCCGCGGGTCTGTAAAATATTCATCTATAATTTCCCCATAACTCCGCAACAGCTGCTGCAGCAATTTCAGCCGCTGCTCCTTACCCCGCCACCCGTAGCTCTTTGCCATCAGGATACGGAAAATATTCCCCAGGGACGGCTTGTGCAGAAACAGACGGAAGATAGCCTGATTGAGCGGCTGCATACGCTTAACAAAGGTATAATAACTCTCCGCATCGTGCCCGGAGAGCGCGGCCATACTTTGGCATGTTTTATCCAGGTCGCGGTATAAAAACAGCTCACTCCCGTCTTCAAACGGCGCGCATAATATCGGATCAACGGGAATGTACTCCAGCCCAAAGCGCCCTAGCTCGAGGTCCCGGCATATCGGCGTAGCGTGGATCATACAATGGAGCGACCCCCCGACGTCCATCTTGTACCCGCCAAACATATCACGGGTACACACCGCACCCCCGATATCCTCACGTTTTTCGAGGACTACTACCTTGTGCCCCCCGCGGGCCAAATATGCACCCGCAACAAGCCCATTGTGCCCGCTGCCGACAACAATTACATCAGCATCCAGGTCGTTACGCACGGAACTATTCTGTTTCTACAGCGGTAGACTGTTGTATTTGCGGACGGCGGTTACGAAAATACCTCGTAACCAGGTATATAACTCCAATCAAACTAATACCGAATTCAAAATACAGAAACGTCTGCGCGTGCCGGGCAGGATCCCAGTAGCTTACCGGACTCTGAAATCTCACATTGAGATTAAACGGATAGAGCAGCAGCGGCCCGTCGTCGTAATGAGTTAAAATATCCAGCACGGTATGCACCGAACACGATATCAGAAAAAACAACCACCACCGCGCCCGGCCAGCCGCCCGCTCTGACAGCGCGCCGCGCTTCAAGAGATACCCCAGCCCGCAAATCCCCGCCCCGAGGATCAACGGCGCCTGCAGGAGATTATGCGCAATAATCCACCACATATTCTCAAAAAACAGCGTATGAAACGCATACTCGCTCGCCTGCTCTACCGTCCACCCCTGGAGGTACAAATACAGCATCGTACCCGCGTAGAGCAAATAGAGCGCGGCATCCGGGGCTATCGACCCCACAGCAATAGCGGACATCTTCGCCTTATACCGTTCAGGCGCCCGCAACACCCTTCCCAGCGAATAATTAATTATAAAATGCGACGGAGTATTCATATATGAATTATATCATAAATGTATTTACGGCAGCAAAGCGTAATGCACCGCACAGAGAGCGCAGCGAACGAAAGTGCGGTGCCAAACAACAGCTAGAAACTGCGTTTCCAGAACCGCGGCAGAAACAGTATCAGGACAGTAAATAATTCCAACCGCCCGCAAACCATAACCACACTCAGGAAGTATTTAATCTGCGGGGGATAAAACCCGTAATTCTCCGTCGGCCCAATTAACCCAAACCCCGGACCAATATTACCCACCGTCGCCAGGGCGGTTGCCAGTGACGAAAGAATATCGTACCCATGAAACGCAAGCAACAGCATAGTGACCGCAACAACAATGAAATAGAGCGCAATAAACCCCGCCGCAGCATGCACAACCGCCCGCCGGCCGCCAATGTGCGTTTCTAATTTTGTCTCAAAGACACCCTGAGGGTGCAAGAGATATTTCATCTCTCCGGCGCCCTGCTTGCCCATCAATAGCAGGCGGATAATTTTTATCCCCCCGCCCGTTGACCCCGAACTGGCCCCGGTGAACATCAGCAAAAACAGCACTGCCTGCGCCGCCACCGGCCACAGGATATAGTTCTCTGCCACATACCCCGTAGTCGTAGTAATTGATGCCGAATGAAACAGAGCGGTGACAATGGTATCGGCATTCCAGCCTCGCCCGCCCCGACTGACCAGGGAAAATGAGATCAGCAGCGATGCCCCCAGGAGAATAAGCATGTACGCCCGAAATTCCGGATCGCGGAATATTGTCCGCGTCCTGCGGTTAAGCATCCGGTAATACAGATTAAAGTTAACCCCCGCCAGCACCATAAACAGCGTAACCGTTGCACGGATCTGGATGGAGTCATAGTGCCCCAAACTGGCATTCTTGGTAGAGAACCCGCCCGTCGCAAGGGTACCGAACGAATGCGTAACGGCATCAAAGATATCCATGCCGAAAATATTAAGTAAAATTACCTCACACGCAGTCAGGATAATATAGGTCAGCCATAGTATCTTTGCGGTTTTCCCGATGGTCGGCACGGTTTTATCGATCGACAGCCCGGTAACCTCGGCCCCAACCAGCAACTGGCCGCCACTCCGCAGCAGCGGCGATATTGCAATTACCAGAACAATAATCCCCATACCGCCCAGCCAGTGGGTAAACGACCGCCAAAACAGCAGCGACTTCGGCAGCGACTCAATATCTGACAACACCGACGCCCCAGTGGTGGTGAACCCCGACATACTCTCAAACAACGCATCCGCGTACGTCGGAAACGCCTCTGTTATCCCGGCGATCTGGTACGGCAGCGACCCGATGATGCCGGCCGTGAACCAGCATATTGTCACAAACAAAAACCCATTACTGGTGGAAATACGGAACGGACGCGATTTAGTCAGCAGCAGCACCGGCAGAGATACCGCCGCGCATGCGATGATCGGTATTATAAAACTAGGCAGCATATGATACTCCCCGTATATCAACGCCACAGCCGCCGGACTGGCCAGCGATACTGCCATCAACAGTGAAAATGAGGCGATGAGACGTACTAAAAACATTTTGTTATTCGCCGGCAGCGGTGTAGTCGGTCAGCAGCCTGGCAATTGCCTCACTGTGTTCGCTGCGGATAATGACGGCAATACGATCCCCGACCCGTATGACAAAATCACCGCGCGGAATAAAAGTCTTTTTATCGCGGATAATTGACAGCATCAAACTATCCTCGGGCAGGGAGATGTCGACAATTTTCATACCGTTGGCCTTACTGGTAACCGACACCAGGAATTCCACAACCTCAATTTTTCCATCCAGGATAGTATGCAGCCCGGTTACCTGCTTCCGGTATATGCTGCGGAGTATGGCGTTGACGACGGTGCTCTTCAGACTGATGGTAGCATCTATGCCTAGCTTGTGCCCAAGCTGCGGGTAACTGGTCCTGGAGACCATTACAATGGCACGCTTGATGCCTAAAATCTTCCCGTAGGTTGCAGACAGGAGATTGCGGTCGTCGTTTGCGGTTGTGCAGACAATAAGATCGGCCTTGCTGAGGTTATCCTCTTCCAGGATCTGGTTATCAGAGATGTCGCCGTTAATAACCAACGCTTTCGGGAATTGGGTAGCCAGCTGTTTGGCAGTCTCGCGGTCATCTTCAATTATTGCCAGATTTATCTTTGGAAACAACTGTCCTTCAAGGCGTTTCCGCTGCCCGCGATTCCTATTAACAATATGATCCGCCAACAGCTCCCCGATCTTCTGGCCCCCGACAATGACAATATTCCGCAGCCTTTTTTTCTCGGACCCCAGGAGCTTGTAGATAGTTTCAAATTCGCCTTCCTCTGCCGCAACGTAAAGCAAGTCGTGCGGCAGCACCAGCGTGTCCCCGGTTGGTATGAGGTAATCGTTCCCCCGGACAATCAGCCCCACCAGAAACCTGGTCTCGTTCTCTTTATTGATAACCCGCAACGGTTTATTACAGAACGTAGAACCCTCATCTACACTTATGCTCCGCAATTGTATCGACGAATGCTCAAATTTCAACACATTACTCAACGCCCCGGCATCCACACTGTTGGTAATTGCCTGCATGACTTCGGCCTCGGGGTTAATGAGATAATCTACATTGAACGAGCGCCGGTAGGTGTTCGAAGTAGAGTAGCGGATATTCCGCACCCGGGCAATTTTTTTCGGCCCCGCACCCTCTGTGGACGAAACCATACCGCACATAAGCAGATTCAGCTCATCAGAGTGGGTGACACAGACAAAAAAATCGGCCCCCCCGGCCCCGATCTTTTTCAGCGTATCGTGATTGTTCCCCTCTTCGTTGACAATCAAACAATCAAGCCGCCCGCGCAGCCGGTAGACCAGATCTTCATCACGCTCTACCAGGGTAACGTCGTGTTTTTGTTCGATCAGTTGATGTGCCAGCTGTGTACCGACCACCCCGGCACCAACAATAATAATTTTCATACAGACTCAGCGTCGTGTTAAATCAATATACCACTTATAATTACAGCACAGAGCACAGCAACGGACAGGACTGCGCTGATAACAATAATTGTCGGAACGCTATCAAACGTATACCGTTCCCCTATTTGCTCAATAAACTTCGGTGCTTGTAAGTTAATCCTTGGAAACCGCCACCTGCTCCCGGTATCCCGCGCAACACCACCTTCATCACCAGGTGCCATCGCGGTCTCCCCGTTGCTCGCCTGGGCAGTCGATTTGTCCCCCCCTCCGCGTAATCGATGAAAAAGGCTCCGCACTCCCCCGCTGGTGCTATCTTTAGAATCGGTAGTTATCGATTTACTCTCAACGTGCTCCCTATCCAGCCGATCCTGCCTTGAAACACAGCCGGCAAACAGTCCCGCGCACAGTGCTGCCAGGACAATCGCCAAAACCGTAACCCTTGCTCGTCCTAATATCATTATATAAATTGTATACATTTTCGGGTGTTTTGTCAAGTAAAGGGAGGGGGGGCTCTGCCCCCCTCGCTGCAGCCAGCGTACCGCGCGGGCGCGGTACCAGGCGGCTACCCACGGACGTAGCCCGTGGGTACGGGCTCACTCCCGCTCGCCCGCCGCCGCCTTCGCTGTCTTCCGCTACCCCCCGGCGCTTTTGTAAAGCATTCGTCTCCCACGCGGCAACGGAGCGTAATGCGCCGTCACCACGGCGCCAACAAGCAGACGCTACCCCCCGGCGCAGATGTAAAGCAGACTGCGGCTGGTACTACTGAGAGGTAGTTACCGTAATGGAATAATCTCCTATGTGAGCATTATTACCAGGTGTAAGAAGGCCGGTAACTTCAACATAGTAGGTACCATTTGCAGTGGCGTCATAGGTTACCCTAAAATTATCCTCATATTGGGTAGTGCCGGTAATGGTGCCAATATCGTCATTCTCAGCGAGCTTCGTGCCGGTGCTATTGTATATTTTCCCAACAGTATCAAGGACACCGGTTGTGGTAGCGGTAATAGTAACGGGCGATGCCGCGGTGGCACCGGTTACTGCAATGCTGAAATAATCGGTATCGCCAGCGTAAAGATTTCCGTCAACTGCTGTCCCGGAGGTAACAGGGGTAGCGGTAGCTCTGGTGTTTCCATGCGTGTCTGCAACCTCGGTAGCGGTTACGGTGAGAGTATAGGTATGCGCACCAGGTTGGGTACAGGAGATGCGAAAGTAATAGATACCGGTGGTAGTAATAGTTTGAGGTGGGTGCATATTTCTAAAGGTATCAGTGTGAAGAGTTGTACCGCCGCTATTCATTAGAGTCAACGCACCATCAGCAGACGAGGTAACAATAGCAAGCTCCATCGGCGTTCCAGATGCGGCGATGGTAATCTGAATACTAAAATAATCCTGGTCCTGGGGATTCGTATTACAAGAAAGTGTACCTCTTGCTGCCGTGCCGGATGTCAGGGCGGTAGCGGTGGTTCTGGAATTCCCATGATCATCCCTGGGGGTGGCGGTTGCTACGGTACTGTTGCCGCTCTCGCCAGAGGTATTTACAGCACGGACGGCATAACGGTAGGCAGTACCGTTAGTAAGACCAGTGTTGACGAAGCTGGTTGCGGTAATAGTAGAAGATGCGGCAATGCGGGTAAGGGCACCGGTGGGGGTGCTAGCACGGAATATATGGTATTCGGCGGCACGGTCGGCGGCAGTCCACGATAGGGTTACCTGGGTATTGCCTGCGGATGCAGTCAGATTGGCCGGCACTGCGGGCGGTGCCAGTGGAGCGGCGCTTGCTTCGTCGCTGTCGGGGCTTTCACCGATGCTGTCTACAGAACGGATAACGTAGCGATAGGTGGTGCCGTTGGTAAGGCCGGTGTCAACGTAGGTGGTTGTGGTCGGCATAATGACAGAACCTGTGTTAATGCGGACAAGAGTCCCATCTGCGGTAGCAGCGCGGTATATGCGGTATTCGGTCACACCGGTGACGGCAGTCCACGACAGAGTTATCTGCATATTCCCTGCGGTTGCCGTAAATCCGATTGGGGCTGCAGGTAACGGCAGCGGAGTAGCTTCTACCACGTCACTATTGGCGCTCTCTCCGATGCTGCCGTTAACGCGGATGACCGCACGGACAACGTAGTGATAGGCGGTATTAATGGCAAAACTGGTGTCAGCATCGGTATAAGTGGTTGCATTAGTTACACTCCCAGCTATGCGGGCAAAGGTGCCGTTTGCGCTCTCTGCGCGGTATACGCTGTACTCAGTGATGTCAGTAACGGCAGTCCACGATAGGGTTACCTGGAAATCGCTTGCAGTTGCAGTCAAACCAGTTGGTGCTGCGGGCGGGGGTGTTGGAGTGGTGCTCGCTTCCGGGCTGTCTCCGCTCTCTGCCCCGGCACTGCTGACGGCACGGACAACATACCGGTAGGTGGTACCGTTTGTAAGACCGGTGTCGGTATACGAGGTATCAGTAATTTTAACGTCTTCGGCTATACGGGTAAGTGTCCCGTCGGCGGTATCTGCACGGTATATACGGTATTCTACAGCATCAACCACTGTGTCCCAGGTTAATATTGTCTGTGTATCACCAAATGCAATGGTGAGGTTTGCAGGATCAGCAGGCGGCGTGGGTGCTGCCGGCGGGGGGGTGTCCTCGGGGCACCCAATTAATAGAAATGCAGCCAGTAAAACTACAGCTGCGGCAAGTACTCTCTTAAACGTAGAGAGGAAATTTTTATTCATGTACATAATACACTCCTTTTTATGTTTTTATTATTTTCGAGATGATATTGATGATGGAGCCGGTGAAATTACCGGAATATAAAAAATATGTTAGCTGTGAGCGTGAATTATCTACTGCTCTTGGGGGGGGGGGGGGGGGGGGGGGGTATGCATAATAGAATTGGCGCAGAGAGCACCAAAGCAAGCCCAGTTACGTACTATTCCATGCATAGTTAACCCTATTATACCATGTATCCAACCGGTGTCAAGCATTTTGGTAAATATTTTACAAAATTTTTATTCGTATAAAGCAATATATAATCTGTACATACAACCGTTTCGCACCCCGGCAGCAAAACTTTGCGCTAGGCATGCTTGCGGTAGCGGTGCCCTTTGGCACCGCTAGACACGGCGGTCACGCTAAGAACAATGGAGCTGGAGCCCGCGCCGTGGCCGAGCCGCAAGCACGCCGACCCCCCGTGTCGGCGCACGAAGTGCGGTGACACGGGGGGGAGCGCCCATATCATTCTATACTAAAGAGACTCTATATATCGAGAGCTAGGCCTGCAGGGCGTTCTCGCCGTCGTGCTTGCGCCGAAACAACCGATGCCGCCGGTCAAAGAGCAGCCCGTAAATACACGGCACCGCAACCAGGGTCGTCAGGGTAGAGAAGAGCAGGCCGAAAATTATTGTATTCGCCATCGGGACCCACACAATGGACTTCCCGCCAAGCCCCAGGGAGGTCGGGACCAGCCCGACAATCGTCGTCAGGGAGGTCAGGATAATCGGCCGCAACCGCAGTTTCGCCGCTTCAATGATCGCTTCACCGGTCTTTTTCCCCTCTGCGCGCAGTTCGTTAATAAAGGAGATCAGCACAATAGAATCGTTTACAGCTATCCCCGCAAGGGCAACCGCGGCGTACAGGATAATAGTAGAGAGAGAGGTCCCGGATATCAAGAGGTACAGGACCACCCCCAGGAATGCAAACGGCACCGCCAGGAGAATAATAAACGGCTGCGTGTAGCTGCGGAACTGGGTACCAAGGATGGTGTAAATCAAAAACACCCCAATCCCCATGACCAGCAGGATATCCGAAAGTAAATTTGCAAACTCCGTAAACTGCCCGCCGCGTACCAATTCCACATCCGGGTACGCCCCGGCGAGTTCGGTGTTGAAAAAATTCTCAATATCGTTATCAATTACAAACAGATCTTCGGTGTCCGTGGACCCCGCCTCGATCAGGACTTCGCGCTTCTGGTCAATACGGTTAATTCCCCCGAACGCGTACCCGGTGTTAATGTTCACAAACGAAGATAACGGCACCCGCTGGTTATTGGGCGTCGTCATACGCAGCTGCAGGAGCTGCTCGGGGCGGTTGATAGACAGCGGTTCGTACCGTACCTCAATATCGGTCTCCTCGTTGTCGCGGAATATAACCCCCGCACTGATCCCCGAAAAACTATCGCGGATAAAATTACCGACATCGCGGGGCGAGACACCTAACCGCGCGGCCTCGTCGTTGTCAATCTCAATCTGCAGCTCCGGGCTCCCGGCGGACAGGTTGTCCCGGATATCAACCAACCTGGCGTAATTTTTCAGCCGATTCTGTATAGCCAGGGACACCGCACCCAGGTCGTCAAAACTATCCCCCTGGACCCGGTAGGCAATCGGAGAATCCGACGGCGGCCCGCCTTCAATTGTCCGAAACTGCACCTCTTCGGTGCCGGCAATGTCTGCCGTGAGCATACGCATCTCTTCGATAATATCATCCAGCCCCTCTGTCCTGCCTTCGGCAATATCCAGGAGATCAATGGTTATCTGCCCGGCGTTAGCGGCGTTGGTGTTCCCCGAGTCGCCCGCCGCAAACCCCGCGGTAGCCGTAATTGATACCACCGCATCGCGTTCAAGCAGCGGCAGAATCCGCTTCTCGTATTCCCGCACCACCTCGTCGGTCCGCTCCTGCGTGCTGCCCGAGGGCAGCTCGATATCAATGTAAAAATAGCTGAATTCATCGCTGACAAACAGATCCTGACTGACCGCGCCAAACAATACCACGCTGATGATGATCATCACGGTGAATACCCCAACGGTAATTAACCGATGGCGGTAGACGCTTTTCAGAAATTTTCCAAACTGCTCGCGCAATCTGTCAAAACGGTGCTCGCGCCGAGAATCGTGCACCTTACCTCCTTTCCCCCAATCGGCATAATGGGACGGCAGAATAAAAAACGCCTCCAGGGTCGAGACAATCATCGCAATACTGACGGTTATCGGTACCACCCGCAGGAATTTCCCAATCACACCCGGGAGGAATGCCAGGGGCAGGAACGCCGCCACCGTCGTGGCCGTCGCCGCCAGGACCGGCTTGACAACCTGGTTCACCCCGTTAATCGCCGATTCTTCCCGTGATGCACCGGAAATATTAATACGGTAGCAATTTTCAATAATGACAATAGCATGGTCAACAATCAGCCCCAGGACCAGGACCATTGCAAACAACACATTCGAGTTCAGGGTCTCCCCAATGAACGACAACACAAATATTGTCCCGGCAAACGAAATCGGTATCCCGAGTGCCGTCAGGATCGAATTACGTATCCCCAGGAAGAAGTAGAGCACCAGGACCACCAACAGGAACCCAAAGATTATGTTTCTCCCCAGGGTCTGTATGTTCCGCCGCACCTCCACCGAACTGTCATTAAAGTAATCAATCTCCAGCCCCGCGGGCGCGCCGGCTTTGTAGATTTCTACCTCGTCCTGGACCGCATTAACAATACCCACGGTATCCGCGTACGGTATCTTGGGAATAGTCAATATAATCGCCGTCTCACCGTTAAACCGCGCAATCGGGTCGTCGCGGTCGTACTGTTCGGTTACATCTGCTATGCTCCCAACATCAACCCTGACCCCGCTGGTACCCGTTAGCACTATATCCCGCAGTTCTCCGGCACCCTCCAGGGTCTCGTCTGTACGCAGGACATACTCCCTATCGTCCCCCCGCAGGGTCCCGCCCGGCACGGTGACATTACTGTTCACCACCGCCCTCGCGACCTGCGCCAGGGTAATCCCCAGTGTCTCCGCCCGCTCGCGGTTCACATCAATAACAATTTCATCGCCCCGCCGTCCGATGGCGTTTATCTCTGCAATACCATCAATCCCGACCAGCCTGTCTTGCAGCCGGTCGGCGTGTTCGACCATCTCCGGGTACGGTAAATCACCGGATAGAATCACCTGAATTACCGGCAGGAAGTCGGAGGTGGAAAACGTATCAATAATCGGATTCATGGCATCCTCGGGGAGCACCACATTTCCCACCCGCGTCCGCACCTCCTGGAAGCGGTCGTTAAATTCATCATCACTCAGGGTTTCGTTAAACTCCATAACAACAACCCCCGACCCGTTGGAACTAAACGACCGCAGCTCCTTCAGGTCATCCAAATTGTACAGCTCCTGCTCGAGCTTAATACTAACGGTACGCTCAATATCATCCGCCGCCACCCCCGGGTAGGGGACTGCAACCGAAACAAAATAAAACGTAATCTGCGGAAAATCCTCCCGCGGCAGCCGCGTCAGCGTACCCGCCCCGAGGATTAAAATCACGCACATCACGATGTTTATCAGCACCGGATTATGGACAGAAAATTTACCTATGTTCATGTGTTCTAAAGTTTAGCATATTGTATCCCTAATCACTCGTGCATGCAAGGGCAGAAAATAGAGGGCTTCCAGCCCCATGCTCGAGCACGGAAGTTATCTCTCCAGCAGAGACCCAATATTATTAATACATAAATATGCCATGAGTTAAGAGGGGGCTGCCCGCCCCCTCGCTGCAGCCAGCGTGGCACGCGCTAGCGCACGTGCCACCGAACGGCTACCCCCGCGCACGCAGGCGCGCGCGGGGGTACGGGCTCACTGCCGCTCGCCCGCCGCCGTTCTCGCTGTCTTCCGCTACCCCCGGTCGCGCTGTAAAGCGTGCAGCAATCCTCGCAGATAGTAGCATGACTGCTCTCAGTTGCCCCGGGAATTTTTTCAAAATACTTGACGTCAGCAAAAAATAATGCTATTATCATGTATATAGAGGAGAGAGAGATTGCTATGAATAGTATAAAACGCCCCGGCCTGCTGTTGGCCGCCATCCCTGCAGTGCTTGCACTGCTATTTCTTACGTGCGAGGAGCCCACTGCTCCGCCGGATACCAGCCCTCCAGCCGAGGTAACCCTAGCTGTCTCTGCGAGCACAGACAACAGTGTTGATATTACATGGACCGACCCCAGTGATGCAGATTTTTCGCATGTCCTTATAACCTGGGAACCCGCTGGGGGTAATGAAACCCAACCGCTTCGGGTCGAGAAGGGCGTGGGAAGCGCTACTATTACCGGGTTATCTCATGACACCAATTATATGTTTACCGCCGTAAGTGTTGATACCACCGGAAATGAGTCACCTGGCGGCACGCCGGCACCAGCAACCGCAATGGACGCAACTGCGCCGGCTGACGTTACCGATATAAACGTAGCCGTCCGCGCAAACGGCGGTGCGGAACTTACCTGGACTGATCCGGCCGATGCAGATTTTTCGCATGTCCTGATAACCTGGGAACCCGCTGGGGGGAATGAAACCCAACCGCTCAATGTAGCGAAGGGTGTACAGGCTGCTGCAATCACTGGTCTGACCGACGGGGAATATATGTTTGCCATCACCAGCGTCGATACTGTAGGGAACGCAGCGGAATCCGCCGCCTCCGCTACGGGAACTGCAGATGCAACCGCCCCGAATGCGGTAACCCTGACGGTAACCGCTCAGACAAACGGCGCCGCAGAAGTTACCTGGACGGAACCAACCGAGACAGATTATTCACATATCCTGTTGTCCTGGACCCCAGAGGCCGGGTTGCCCGCACAGCCGCTCCGTGTAGACAGCGGAACAACAACGGCAGCCATTACCGGGTTAACCGACGGCACCGAATATATGTTCACCGCCGTAAGCGTTGATGCTCTCGGGAACCAATCGGCATCCAGTGACGAAGCAGCGGTAACCGCAGATAGCACCCCCCCGGGAGCCGTTACAAACATCAGCACAGCACTAACGTCTACAACTATATCCCTGACATGGACCGATCCCTCCGATAGTGATTTATCGCACGTAGAACTAACGTGGTTGCCGGCAGACGGCGGACAGACATCGCCGTTGCGGGTAGAGGCAGGGGTGCAGGCAGGACAAGTGACTGGCTTGAATTCCAACGCGCAATATACCATTACCATCACGACGTTTGATGCCGCAGGACATACAGGAACAGCCGCCACCGCAACAGCAACTACAACTGCTGCGATAACCATTGCGTCGGCAACTGCCTTAAGCGTCGCGGGCGCTACAACAATTACCTGGACCGATCCTTCTCCCACTGACGGCATTGCAAAAATTTCAATAACTGGAACACCAGAACCGACTACCGCAGTAGAGGTAGCACTCGGTGTGGGAACCGCTAGTATCTCCGGACTTACTTCTCCGGGCAGCGAACATGCTTTTACTATTGCTACTCTCAATAGTACCGGTACTGTCCTTAGTACAATAGAGGTAATCGCTGCCGACGCCACTACCGCTAATCGGCCCGTTGCCATGTTCCGGTTAGGCGGCGCCGTTACCCATCTCGGCAATGCTGTTTATGGAGCATGCAACACAGAACTAACCACCGATACGGGCACCGTAGCGGCGGCACTCCGCGCTGCCGGGTATAGTGAGGCGGTATTTTTCGGATCAAAGCGCGAAGCACCTGGGATATATAATTTTATTGATATAGCTACCGATACCGATGCCCTTGGCATAAACGGTGCCAGCGCTACTGTTCTTGAGGCACGGCCGGTTGTGGTGTATCCCACTGGGTATACCAGTGGAGATCCAACCTCTACGTTCGGAAGTCCTTTAGTGACGCGTACTATTAGTGATGTCCTGGATATAGATACTAGTACTGGTGGGTGGGAGAGTAATGGAAATGATGTAGTTGATGATCTCGTTACTGGAACTTTCTGGTCGTTCACCACCGCTGGTGGGATAGGGTCATCTTTCGATTGTACCAACCCCTTGAGGAGAGGTGGAAGAGTTGGGAACAGCACGGCCATTGGTTCTGATATTACCGGCGGTACCTGCACTGTTCCCGAACCCGTCATCTGCGTCGCCCACTAGCACCTAAGGCGCGCGGGGTACAGGAAATTCCGCGCGCCAACGCCACGGCCCTCACTATGGGAATTGAGCGCAATGCGCCTACGCCTGTTGCGCCGAGGGACCGGTATTTTACGAGATTTTCCTGCCAAAACCCTTGACAGCAGTAAAAAGTATGCTATACTAGGTATATTGTGAATAACATAGTAAGGTCGCTGTACCCGAAAAATATGCATGTATTTCAATTACATCCTTATTTTACCTATAGTTACACACAGACCCCCCCCCCCCCCCCCCCCCCAATGTAAAAGAACGAAAGCACTAAATAACCCACTTTCACCAAAAATATATCCTCCACACCCCAGGACTATCGCTGGAAAATTCCAGACACCTCGCCGCCGCATGGTCTCAGTTTCGAAAAATATTTTTTGTATATTAAAAAAAGGAGTGATATATTGTTATGAATAATATACCAGGTACCAGGCGTACCACCATGAAAACACCGTTAGCCGGTGTATTTACCGCGATAACCGTAGTGTCCGCGCTGCTATTTCTTACTTGCGAGGAGGAGGCCCCGCGGGACACCAGCCCGCCAACCGAGGTAACCCCAACCGTCTCCGCCGCGCCGGACGGCAGCGCAGAGATTACCTGGACAGATCCAACTGATGCAGATTTTTCACATGTCCTTATAACCTGGGAACCCGCTGTTGCAGGCGTTGAGCAGCCGGTTCGGGTAGAGAAAGGTGCCCAGATGGCTACCATCACCGGTTTGAACGATGGTATCGAATATACATTCACCGTCGCCAGCGTCGACACCGCCGGGAACCAGGCAACCCCCAGTGCCCCCGCCAGGGTAACCGCAGATGCAACCCCGCCGGATTTTGTGACATCTTTTACCCACACTCTAACCCCCAATGGCGGCGTGACGTTCACTTGGGACGATCCAAGCGACAGCGATTTCTCGCACGTTCGCATAAAATGGAACACGGTCAGGAGCCCATTACGTATAGATAAAGGCATAGAAACTGCGGTTGTTACCGGTCTGCCGCATGGACACGCTCATCAAGCCAGTATCCAATCTGTTGATATTGCCGGCAATGGATCAATATTCGTAATATCCCCTGCTTTTTTTCCAGATGCTGTTGCGCCGCTTGCCGTTACAAATATCAATTCAACAGTAACGTCAGCGTCAATATCCCTGACATGGACCGACCCAACTGCCAATGATTTGTCACATATAAATGTTACGTGGTCTCCAGCGGACGGCGGACAACAACAGCCGCTGCGTATAGACCCAGGGGTTCAGGCGGCGGCATTGACTGGACTGGACAGTGCCGCGCAATACACCGTTACTATATCGAGTTCTGATGCCGCTGGCAACGGAACGGCAGCCACGGCAACGCCAACCACAGCTGTTTTTAACCCAGCTGCGGTTACTGCTGCGTCGGCTACTACCGTAACTGCCGATGGCACTACAACAATTTCCTGGACCGACCCGACTGCAACTTCCAGTATCGCGAAAATTTCAATAACCGGAACCCCGGCGCCAACTACCGCAGTAGAGGCAGCACTCGGTGCCGGGACTGCTAACATCACTGGACTCACTTCTCCCGGCAGCAGACATACGTTTACTATCAATACCCTCGATAGTTCCGATGCTGTTCTCGGTACAACAACAGTAGACGCTGCCGCGGCCACTGTCCGTCCGATTGCCCTGTTCCGCCTGGGCGGTACCGATACCCACGACGGAGATTTTGGGTTTGGAGCATGCAATACAGAGCTGACTGGCGATACAGGGACCGTGGCAACGGCTCTCCGCGGTGCCGGGTATACCGAAGCGGTGTTTTTCGGATCAAAGACCGATTCGGAGGGATATATTTTTCTCAATCTTGCCACCGACGACGATGCCCTTGGTCTTGCCGGTGCCTCAGAGACCAACCTTGAGGCACGGGAGGTTGTAGTGTACCCCACCGGGTACACCAGCGGCGATCCAACGGCTACGTTCGGCACTCCTGCAGTAACACGCACAATTGGTAATATTGTGAATGTGGGGCTCTCTGGCGGATGGTTGAATAGCGCATACGATGTCATTGACGATCTCGTTACGACTGGAAATTTCTGGACGTTCAGCGCTTTCAGGTCATCGTCAGCTTTTAATTGTAGTAACGCCGGGACCACGGATAATCTGGTTACGGGAACCGTTGGCACTAGCGCAGAAGTTGGTCTTGGAGTCCAGCGCTGTGATACTACTCATGCAGTTCTCTGCGCCGCCCACTAGCACCTAGGCCGCGCCGGGGTACAGCACATTCCGCGCGCCAGGCATGTGAAGGGTGGCACCCGCCTTTGCGGGTGCCAGACGCCGCGGGGGGTTACCGCGCAGTATCTTTACCACAAGCCGTGCGGCGGCCGTGCCCTGAGCACGCCGACCCCCGCCCCCGGGCGGGGGTGGCGCCCTCTCTATATAGATACATAGATAGCAGCCCTGACGGCGATTGTGTTATACTTATAGTATGGGGAATTCAGGTGTAAAGGTGACGGGCGCGCGGGATTCGCGGGCTGTTTTGACCATTGATGCTGGGACTACCAGTAATCGGGTTATTGTTTTTAACCAGCGGGGCGAGGTTTGCTTCCAGGAGGCCAGGGAGTTTCGGCAGATATACCCGAAGCCGGGTTGGGTGGAGCACGATGCCAGTGAGATTTGGCACAGTGTCAGTGAGCTGCTGGCGGCGGGGTATGGGGCGGCGCGGGCGCAGGGGTATACTGTGGCGGCCCTCTCTATTACCAATCAGCGCGAGACGGTGCTGCTGTGGAACCGGGATGGGCAACCGCTGGCGCACGCTATTGTCTGGCAGGACCGGCGGGGCGCGGGGATCTGTGAAGAGCTAGTCGGGGCCGGACTTGAGGGGTATATCTACGAGCATACCGGGCTGGTGGTTGATGCCTATTTCTCTGCTTCAAAGATTGCGTGGCTGCTGCGTGAGTCGCCGAGTATCCGGGAGCAAGCGGCAGCCGGCGAGGTGCTGTGCGGGACCATCGATAGTTGGCTCATATATAAGCTCACCAGCGGCCGGGTGCATGCTACCGATTACACCAACGCGTCGCGGACCATGCTCTATGATATCCGTGCCCTGCAGTGGGACAAGCGGTTGCTGGAGCAGCTTGAGATACCGGCGAGCATTCTGCCGTCGGTGCATTCATCGAATCATTACTTCGGCACTGCCGAGCCGAAAATATTCGGGGTCACCGAGGAGAGCAGTGCAGGCGGGGGTGCGGGTATTCCGATTTGCGGGGTTGCCGGGGATCAGCAGGCGGCGCTGTTTGGGCAGGCGTGCTTCAAGGTCGGTATGGCTAAGAATACCTACGGGACGGGGAGTTTTGCCCTGATGAACATCGGGAGTGAGTTCCGGCAGTCGCAGCATCGGCTGCTTACCACGATTGCCTGGGGGATAGATGACAAAATTACCTACGCCCTGGAGGGGAGTATTTTTGTCACCGGGGCCGCGGTGCAGTGGCTGCGGGATGAGCTGCAGATTATCGATAGCGCTGCCGACAGTGAGGCGTTGGCGGTGTCGGTGCCGAGCAGTGAGGGTGTCTACGTGGTGCCTGCCTTTGTCGGGCTTGGGGCGCCGCACTGGGATATGTATGCCCGCGGGGCTATTTTCGGCCTGACTCGCGGGAGCAAGCGGGCGCACATTGTACGGGCCACGTTGGAATCGCTGGCCTACCAGAGCCGTGAGGTCCTGGATGCCATGAGTGCGGATGCCGGGGCGCAGTTGAGTCTGCTGCGGGTAGACGGGGGTGCTACGGTTAATAATTTTCTGATGCAGTTTCAGGCCGATATCCTGAATAAGGCGGTATCGCGCCCGCAGGTTGTGGAATCGACCGCCCGGGGGAGTGCGTTTATGGCTGGGTTGACGGTCGGGGTCTGGGGGGGGTTGGATGAGATCGCCGCCATATGGCAGGAAGACCAGCTGTTCCAGCCGAGCATGGGCGCCGAAGAGCGTGACCGCCTCTACGGGGGATGGGAGCGGGCAGTTGGGCGGACCAAGGGCTGGGAGAACGCACCGTAGAATGACTGCGCCTACACGCGGGGACGGCAACACCGCCGGAAGCACCGCCGGAAGTACCGCTGGTAAGCGCAATAGCGACACGCCCCGGGTAGTTATTATCGGGGGCGGGGGCACTGGGGCGGCGGTTGCTTACGAGTTGGCCCACCGCGGGGTACCGGCGCTGTTATTAGAGCGTGGGTCGTTGACGTGCGGGACTACCGGGCGCCATCACGGGCTCCTGCACTCCGGGGCGCGGTATCTGTTCACCGACCAGAGCGTCGCCGCCGAGTGCTGGGAGGAGGCGCAGATACTCCGCCGCATCACCCATCACGTCATTGAGGATAATGGCGGTCTGTTTGTCTCCCTGGAGGGCGACGAGCGGGTAGGGGGGGGTAGTGCGGGTGCGAAAAATATTGCCGATAAATTTGCCGATACCGCGCACGGGGCGGGTATTCCCATCAAACCCCTGACGGCAATAGAGATACGGGACGCGGTGCCGGGTATCTCTGAGCGCGTAGACGGCGGGTTTTGGGTCCCGGATGCCAGTTTTGATGCGTGGCGGCTGCCGATGCAGTTTTTTGCATCAGCCCTGGCCCACGGGGCGGTGATCCGTCAGTTCTGCGAGGTCACGGGTATCGAGTACCGCAGCGGCGGCTCGGGCGCGGGCGCGGGCGGGATTCAGGCGGTAACCTACCGGGACCATCAGAGCAATACCGACGTGCGCGTCCCGTGCGATGTGGTAATAAACGCCTGCGGGGTATGGTCGCCGGAGCTTGCAGAGATGTGCGGCGTTACGGTTCCCGTGAATGCCCAAAGCGGCACCATGATTGCGGTGCGCGGCCGGCTGACGGATATGGTAATCAACCGCCTCGCCCCCCCTGGGGATGGGGATATCATCGTTCCGCAGCGCCAGCTCTCTATTATTGGTACCACCAGCATCGACTGCACGGATATCGAGCACGTTGAGCCCACACAGGGGGAAATTGACGGGCTGCTCAGCAATGCCGACCGGCTCATGCCGTCTTACTCTTCAAAGAAAATTCACGCGGTATGGGCGGCCGCGCGCCCCCTCTTTGGGGGCACCGGCAAGAAGGCGCACGGCATCTCCAGAAAAAGCGCATGCCTTGATCACGGGCGGAATGATAACATACATGGGTTATTCACCATCACCGGCGGCAAGGCAACCACTATGCGCGCCATGGCGGTCGACCTGGTAAAGACGGCGGCGCCTGCGCTCGGAAAATTATCACCGTCGCGCTCCCACGACCTGCCGCTTCAGCCGTTTCGGGATATGTATGCGCTCATGCAGTCCACCGGTACCGCCCCGCCGTGGCAGCCCGGGAGGATATAATGTACAATAACTGGAATAAAGAGGCCCTATGATGAAACATAACGAAAAAGAGACACCGCCAGGCGCGCCGCAAACTACACCCAACAGCGCGGCCCCCACCCCCCCATCCCTCACCGATCGGGTACTCCGCATCGCCCGCGGGCAGCGCAGTAAAACACAGCACTTCGCCAGTTTCCGCATCACCCCCCGGCATGCGTACTCCACTCTCCTGTCGGCACTCGATTCAATCCGCTCCCGCCTCGACCGCTCGCTTATCTTCAGACGCTCCTGCTACCACGGGTCGTGCGGTACCTGCGGGGTACTGGTTAACGGACGCCCGCAGCTCGCCTGCCTCTCCCGGGTAGCCGACCTGCCCGAAGGCGAGAGCACCATCGCCCCGCTCCCCGCACTCCCCGCAACCGCCGACCTCGCCTCCGACCCAACACCGCTCTACGGGGCTTTCCCCCGCGACGCAGCCTATCTCCGCAGCACCGCCGAGAACACCCCGCTCGATCCAAAACTTGACACCCCCGCCGCCCTCGCCCCCGCATACACCCCCCCGCCCTCGGACACCGCCGACCCGCACGCCGCCGCTCCGCACCGCCTGGAAAGCTGCATAGAGTGCGCACTCTGCCAAAGCGTCTGTCCCGTCAATAATTTCCAGGGCCCCGCCGTCCTCTCCGCCCATTACCGCGAAATAGTCAACAAACCAGAGCGCACCCCCGAACTCCTGCAGGCAGTCTCCGGCCCGGACGGTGTCGACGCCTGTGAATCACACTACCACTGCAGCCACCACTGTCCTGCCAGCGTCTACCCCGCAGGGGATATTATAAAATTACGTAAAAAATTGGATGCCCAACCGTCGTCATCAACATCAGCGGCGGCACCCCCCGATTCCAAGCCCTAAGCCGCCGTCCATACCGGCGCGTCCTCGCGCCTGCCTGCGCACCTTCTATGTATCCGATCCGCCGCCGCCGAGAGAACCCCCGGCGCCCGCCGCCCCCGCCGCTAGCCCGCGCGCATGCTCGCCCGCATACGCCACATAATGCGCGGCCGATTCCGCCAGCCCGGCCTGCTCGGCATCACTCAGCTCCCGCAGCGCTTTCGCCGGCACACCCCCGTAGAGCATGCCCGACGCCACCCGCACCCCCGGGGTCACCACCGCCCCCGCGGCCACCATCGCCCCCGTCTCGATGTGCGCCCCATTGAGCACCACCGCCCCCATACCAATCAGCACCAACTCCTCAATAGTACACGCGTGCACAATCGCCCCGTGCCCAATAGTCACCCGCGCTCCAATCTCCAGCTGTCCCCCGTCCCCGCTGTCAACGTGCAAGACCGCATTGTCCTGAACGTTCGTCTCCGCCCCGATAACAATCTCCGCAACATCGCCCCGCACCACCGCGTTATACCACACACTTGCCCGCCCCCCAAGGCGCACCTGCCCAATAACCCGAGCCCCCGGGGCAACAAACACCCCCGCGCCAAGCTCCGGCATCACACCCTGGTATCCAATCAGTGCCCCGCCGCCGCTAAAATCCCCACTCGCCATCACAATAAATCGTACCACACCAGCCCGCACCTGTCTATAATTATAGAGAGTAGGGGAGCGAGAGTAGGAGGGGGGCTGCGCGCCCCCTCGCTGCAGCCGGCGCGCCGCGCTGCGCGCGTCACCAGACGGCTACCCCCGCGCACGCACAAGTGCGCACGCGTGGGCACGGGCTCACTCCCGCTCGCCCGCCGCCGTCCTCGCCTGCTTCCGCTACCCCCCGCCGCCTTCGTAAGCAAGTGTCTCCCACGCCGCATCGAAGCGTAATGCACCGCCTACCGGCGGTGCCAGGAACAGACGCTACCCCCCGCCGCCTTCGTAAAGCAAGTGTCTCCCACGCGGAAACGAAGCGTAATGACTACAATATGCCGTCAATACTAAAAACTGTTATCTGCCAACAGAATTAAAAAATATTGATGAGTCATGTTCGGTAGAAATTGAGAGATGCTTGCTATTCCATAACGGGTCTGTTAGTGTATAATAAGCCATATGGAAAACGAAATGAGGAGCATTGATTGGTTCAAAGGAAGCACATGTCATTTTGATTATCAATATTGCCGTATTACGGTCGCCAGCATATGACAGATTTATCTACTATCAGCCTAGATACACTTCCATTTATCGAAAGTCATGTTGAAGATTTAGTCGAGCAAAATATAAATATAAAAAAATTCTTTTTCGATTCTGTTATGAGTGGAAATACTCCTGAAAAAATCGGCACCTTTTTTGAAAATACTTTAATTGATAAAGAAAGAAAAAATCAAGGGCAATATTACACCCCTGAACCTATTGTTGAGTATATGCTTTCGCAATTAGATATCAATAAAGACTCCAAAATATTGGATCCTGCCTGTGGCTGCGGATCCTTTTTATTAACCACACTTGATATTTTTCGAGAAAGATATGGCGATGATTTTCTAAATAATATTTATGGCATTGATCTTGATGAGCAATCTGTACATCTCACAAGAGCGTGTCTTTTTATGAAAACAAGATTTAAAATCATGGGCAGAAAAACAATATTGCGTAATATAAAAGTCGGCAATACTCTCACGAGTAATCCGCTCTTGTCATCGAAAGCGTTTATTTGGCAGAAAGAGTTTAAAGATATTTTTTTAAATGACGGCTTTGATTTTGTAATTGGAAATCCACCTTATGTAATGCTAAAGCGATATTCTGATTTTGATCCTGATGAATCAATCTACTCTAGCGTAATTGATGGTCCTGTAAATGCCGCGTCTCTGATGATTATCAGAGCACTGGAAGTCTTAAAGCCAGCAGGGGTTTTAGCGTTTCTGCTTCCTAAGTCTATTCTATTTGTTGAGTCGTATAAAAAATTACGAAGATACCTTTTACGGCACACTCACGTTATGCAAATATTTGATCTTGGTTCAAGGTTTAAGGATGTCAGGGGCGAGCAGATTATATTAATAGTAAAGAAGGCCATGATGCAAAGTAGTAAACATAAAATAACCATTCGTGTTTTTAATAAACAGGAGACTCAACTGGCTGCGCAATCTTCAATAGTTGTATCTCAAAATTCATTCAATAGGCTGGATAAATTTTTAACTTTTGATAACGAGAGATATTATGACCTTGTTGCCAAAATTAAAAAAACCGGTAGATGTTTAAGCGATTTTGTTGATGGAAAAATCTTTAGAGGTCTATCTGTTGGTGGCAACCGCATTGATAAAAAAATCAATGGTAATGCCAGTAGAAAAATTATACGAGGCAAGAATATAAAAAAATTTGGTATAAACGATCCTGGCTATATCAGTGAGGAAGTATTGGATATGCAAAGTCCAGCAAAAATAAAATCATTATCATGTAAGAAGATCGTGCTACAGAATATTTACTCCTCCGAAGCAGGTGTGATAGCGGCTTTTGATCGCCAAGGTATTTTGTCCCTAGACACTGTAACTAACATCGCTGTTGATTCAGATGAGCAAGCTGACTATATATTAGCCCTCCTTAATTCTAAATTAGTAAATTTTTATTTAATGTATGCGATGTTCGGACGATCAAAGCTAACCATGCATTTGGACAAATCCTATATTGGTCAAGTTCCAGTAGTTGAGGGGATAGAAGATAGAATATTAAATGGTATAAGGTATGTTGTTAGTTCTATTGTTGCATACAGTGATGTTAATGATCAGAAGCAGAAAAATCGGGAACTTGACAAATTAATCTATGATATTTACGAGTTGAAAGAAGATGAAATAAACATAATTGAGGACGCAATGTCCCAAGTATTATCAACGAAGAGCAAATGGTAGAAAAAACAAGTAATAGATATAGTGAGTTAAGTGGCAAAGAATGGCTGCAATATTCGTTTAGTATATGGAGAGATATTAACAAAAACAACAGTGAAAGAATATTAAAACATCCCGCTATGTTTCCTGCCCAGTTGGCTTCAAGAATTATTGATATATATACGAAAAAGAATGATGCGGTACTAGATCCTTTTGCAGGGACCGGAAGTACTCTTTTGTCTGCATACGAAAAACAAAGAGCGGGAATTGGTTTTGAGTTATCAAAGGCATTTGCAGATATTGCTTGTGAGCGTATAGAAAAAATGAAATCAGAGATCTCGCATTCGGAGAGAAGGATGCCAAAAATATATACTGCTGATGCAAGACATTTATTAAAACATATTGATTCTGAATCTATTGATTTGTGTGTTACTTCCCCGCCGTATTGGGATATTTTGAATATGAGACGGTCAGCTGACAGAAAGGAGATTGTCAATTACGGTGATTCCGACCGTTAATAGGGACGGGCTTGCGGTCGGTTTCAGCTGATAGCGGGACTACAATCAAGTTTTCTAAACAAAATGAAGATTTTTTAATTAGGGAAATCAACCGCCATTTTTCTCGCCTAAGTTCATGGAAAGATTTCCGTGTTCCACCTGAAATATATAACTCACCAAATGATATTAAAAATGTTTTCATGATCGGTTTGGCAGATGTCACAGCGCATATAAGAAGCAGTAACTCCGCATTTGGATTACCGTACAATCACAGGGTATATATTGAAATTCCTGCTAATTGGTATATGGTTGTTGATATTGGAAATTTATTATTTGATCTAGATATCCCTATCCAAAACATTGATTGGGGTCATCCAAATATGAGAGATCCTGAAATGATAGAGTACCGCAAGGGAAAGAAAGAATTTTGGTCTAAGGAGCACCAGATAAAAATATTTGCTGACGAATTCGAGAAGATAGGATTTCGTATTAAGCATAAAGCACAGGCATTAAAAGATTTAGCGGCGACCAATAGAGATGAATGGAACAAGAGTATACATGAAAAAATAAGTAACGCGAAAAAGGAAGAACGCAGAGAAAAGTTACGTTACAAATTAGACAACATTGCTGTATTGCACCATAAATATTATTGGGAAACAACATCTCGGAATAACCCAAAGCCACCCCATCTAATGGAGGCTAGTGATAAAATACCTTTAGAAATACGAGGCAAACATTATGACTCATGGAAGGAAATCTGTGTGGATTTAGGTTATAAGAAAAAGGATTAGTAGCGTAGTGTCGTTGTGAAAGAAAAGGATTTGTATCCAGGGATCGAATTGTGGTTTCGACAATATTTAAAAGATAGATATCCGCGATCTGAAATTATTACAACTCACCAAACGTCCCGTGTTGCTCTAGATACTTATTTAAGTAGCCAAGACATTACAATTGAAGCAGCAATTGGATTGTCAATTAAAATAGACATTGTTGGTATCTTGCGAAGTAATAAGAATACGCAATTGGCATTCATTGAGGTGAAGGATAAACCTCTTACTTTATCTGATTTGGGGCAATTGTGGGGCTATACTCAACTAATAAATCCTGTAGAATCATTTTTAATATCATCCAAAGGGCTGGGCAGTTTGAAAAATATTTTGACAGTTTTAAATCGCGTGGATTTATTAGTATATAGCGCGAAAAATAATAGATACATGAAAGTTGCAAAATGGGACACGAGACGTGGGTCGATAGACAGTCTTTCTGTGATGCCAAAAATATAAATAAAATTTTCACTAACGACATGAATACATCTCTATGAGAGCATGTTGCAAAGGAGCGTGTTGCTTCCAGAAGTACCACTGAGGCGGCATGTAGTTGATGCGTTACGGTAGATTTTAGGATAGCGGGAAATAAAAAAAATTGGTAGCTGGCGGAGCCCAAGCGGATCTATATCTGGGTATGTGCGTATGAGAAGACAGGTGCCTGTGTCGGCGCAGCAGCTGTAACGAGAGAGGACTCTGGCAGCCTAAATATGTGTGCCACTATGGTGGCGCATTTGCCTTTGCTGTCGCGTAAGATGACACAGGCATTACAATAGTGCCCAGGGGTAGCGGAAGACGGCGAGGGCGGCGGCGGGCGAGCGGGAGTGAGCCCGTACCACGCGCGCAAGCGCGGGGTAGACGCCCGGTGGCCGCGCCTGGCGCGGCCACGCTGGCTGTAGCGAGGGGGCTGGAAGCCCCCTCTTGCACTTTCTAACTATAGGTAATAACTATTTTTATACGTAAGCGTAGAGACGGAAACTGTAGCGATAAGAGTTGTCAGTTTGGGCAAAAAAATATTTTAAATAATTTGCAAAACCCCTTGACATGTGCATGCGCCGCTATTATACTATAACCCAGTAGAAAGAAGTATGCCAACAATTAACCAGCTAGTACGCAAGCGGCGCAAGAATACCTCCGGTAAGACCAAGTCACCGGCCCTGCAGGCATGTCCGCAGAAACGAGGCATCTGCTCGCGCGTCATGACAGTAACCCCCAGAAAGCCGAACTCGGCATTGAGAAAAGTAGCGCGTGTCCGCCTGACAAATAACACCGAAGTAACCGCATATATCCCCGGCATCGGTCACAACCTGCAAGACCACTCAGTCGTACTGATTCGCGGAGGCCGTGTCAAAGACCTTCCCGGCGTACGGTATCACATTGTCCGCGGTGCAAAAGACACCCTCGGAGTAGAGAACCGCATGCAAGGCCGTTCCAAGTACGGCACCAAACGTCCAAAGGCATAGAAAATCATGGCACGCCGAACGTTAAACCTAAAGCAGTATAACCTGCAGCCCATGGAGGATCCCCTCATGGGAGACCGCCTGGCGGCACAGTTTATCAACCGCATGATGATACAAGGCAAGCGCTCACTCAGTGCCCGTATCTTTTACAACGCACTCGATAAAGCAATAGAAAAAAACGCCAAAAAACACGAGGGCGAAAAAAAGGAATTTCTCTATAAAATAGTAGAGAATGTCCAACCGGAAGTTGAAGTAAAATCACGGCGGGTCGGAGGCTCCACCTACCAGATCCCCATCAAAGTTGCAGAACACCGCCGCGAGGCCCTGGCAGTCCGCTGGATTATTGCGGCGGCGCGTTCAAAAAAAGGAAGTTCAATGATAGATTGCCTGGCTGGAGAGCTGAGCGATGCATTTAATAATGGAGGTATTGCGATAAAGCGAAAAGAAGAGATTCACCGCATGGCAGAATCGAATCGGGCATATTCTCACTATCGTTGGTAACCCAGCTAGCCCAACATGGGCTATTGCGGGACAATGTGAAAGTTAGTATAATTTCTCGAAGCTAATAGAATATACGGAGGTTAGTATGGCAAAAGAAAAATTTGATAGGACGAAACCGCATATAAATGTCGGCACCATTGGTCACGTAGACCATGGCAAGACGACATTGACTGCGGCTATTACTCAGTACTCCGCCAATAAACAAGGTGGTGGAAAAGTAATGAAGTACGATGATATCGACAATGCTCCAGAGGAAAAGGAGCGCGGTATCACCATTAATACTCGCCATGTCGAGTATGAGAGCGACAACCGCCACTACGCGCACGTCGACTGTCCGGGTCACGCCGATTATATTAAAAATATGATCACCGGCGCCGCCCAGATGGACGGAGCAGTGTTAGTGGTATCGGCAACGGATGGTGCCATGTCGCAGACGAAAGAGCATATTCTGCTCGCTCGTCAGGTAGGTGTACCAGGGCTGTTGATATTTATCAACAAGGTAGACCAGGTAGACGATCCAGATCTGGTAGATTTGGTCGAAGAGGAGTTGCGCGAGATCGTCAGCTCGTATGAGTTTGACGGCGAGAAAATGCCCGTTATCCGCGGGAGTGCCTTTGAGGCAATGAGTAACCCCGGCGACGAGGAGAAGAATAAGTGTATCCAGGAGCTCCTTGAGGCCATGGATAGTCACTTTCCTCTTCCGAAGCGTGACACCGAAAAGGATTATTTGATGCCCATTGAGGACATCTTTTCGATCCAGGGCCGTGGTACAGTTGTAACAGGACGTATCGAGAGCGGTGTTGTTAACCTGAACGATAAAATATCGATCGTCGGTATCCGGGATACCCAGGAAACCGTTGTAACCGGTATTGAGATGTTCAACAAACTGCTAGACAGCGGTCAAGCTGGTGATAACGTCGGTATCCTCTTGCGCGGTATTGAGAAGAATGATGTTGAGCGCGGTCAGGTATTGTCCAAACCGGGTTCAATCACCCCTCATGCCAAGTTCAAAGGGCAGATTTACTGTCTGAGCAAGGAAGAGGGCGGACGTCACTCTCCGTTTTTCGGCGGCTATCGCCCGCAGTTTTATTTCCGTACCACCGATATTACCGGTTCGGTAACGTTGCCAAGCGGCAAAGAGATGGTTATGCCCGGAGACAACTCCGAGATTATCGTCGAACTGATCCATCCAATTGCGATGGCGAAGGGACTGCGCTTTGCAATACGGGAAGGCGGACGTACTGTTGCCAGCGGTCAGGTTACCGAAATTATCGAGTAACCACCGAGTGTATATTAACGAGTAGGAGATTTTGTGAACAGTAAAATACGCATATCGTTGCGCAGCTTTGATGTCAATCAAATTGACAGAAGCGCTATGTCAATTGTTGACGGCGTAAAGAAGGCGAGAATTAAAGTCGTTGGTCCGGTTCCTTTGCCGACCAAGATTAATAAATTTACTGTTCTCAGATCTCCAAATGTTAATAAAAAATCGCGCGAGCAATTTGAAATGCGGACGCACAAACGTCTGATTGACATTTTAGAGCCGACCCCGGAGCTCATGGATATTCTTATGAACCTTGAGCTCCCCGCAGGTGTTGATGTCGAAATCAAGCAATAAGAGATAGAGAAATGATTGGGCTGATTGGTAAAAAGGTGGGAATGTCACAGATGTTCGATAGTGACGACGATTTGATTCCTGTAACACTGATAAAGATTGAAACCAATCATGTACTTGAGGTTAAGTCACAGAAGCAGAACGGCTACAGTGCACTGGTCCTGGCCTCTATCCCTGCCCGCGAAAGCCGGGTAGCAAAACCGGTTGCCGGTCAGTTCCGCAAAGATGTGGAAATCCCGCTGCAGCAAAAGATAGCGGAATTCCGCATGGACGATGTCCCGTCCATCGAGCACAAACGCGGCGATCAATTAACCGTTGCCCAGCTGCGCGATTGCGGGTTTGTAGATGTTACCGGGACAACAAAAGGTAAGGGATTCCAGGGAGTTATGCGCAGGCATGGATTCAGCGGAGGCCGTAAAACCCACGGTTCCAAGACCCACCGCGAAGTAGGGTCCACCGGTATGGCCGCAACACCCTCGCGGACATTAAAAAATACGAAAATGGCAGGTAGAATGCCGGCACGGCAGGTTACCGTACAAAATCTAAGAATCATCAACATTGATGAGGATCAAGGTTTGCTAGCCGTACAAGGCGCAGTACCCGGACCTATGGGTAAAACCCTGATGGTACGCAATGCACGCAAACGGGGTATCTTATGAGCACTCAGTTAACCGTACAGCTAGCTGGTGGTGATCAACAGAACGTAAAGCTTTCCAAAGAAATTTTTGGCCGCGAAGTCAGCAAAGAGTCCATATACTATGCCCTTAACGCCGAGCGCGCAAACCTGCGCCAGGGGAACGCTGCAACCAAAACACGTGGACACGTCAGAGGTTCAAATATCAAGCCGTGGCGTCAAAAAGGCACTGGACGCGCACGTGCTGGAAGCCGGCAATCCCCCCTGTGGGTCGGTGGTGGAACGATTTTCGGACCGCATCCAAAAGATTACTCTATCAACATTCCCCCCAAGCAGAAGCGGGCGGCACTCATGTCGCTGCTGTCGTTTCATAACGCCCAGAACAATATACTGGCAATCGACCAGCTGAATGTTGCCAATGGTAAGACCAAAGAATTGGTAACAATACTTACACAGAAATTCAAAGAGATTAACTTTGCGAAAGATAAAATTCTATTGATAATAGACGACGAACACGAACAGGCAGGGCTGGTGAGGCGTGCCGGGAAAAATATACCCGGACTACGTATCAACTCGTATAACCGCATGGCGGCAATAACACTTGTATATGTAGATTACATAATCTTTGCATTGCCCGCATTGGAAAAATTACAAAAGAAATTGGGCAGTGTAAAAACACCAGCTAAACCGTCTGCGAAACCATCTGTCAAACCGCCTGCCGAGACAGCTAAGGATGGAGCATAACACATGGAACCGTATCAGATAATTCTGCGCCCATTACAAAGTGAAAAGACCACTGCGTTGTACGAGAAATCTGTCTACGTATTTCAGGTTCACCAGAAGGCAAACAAACTTCAGATAATGAGTGCATTGACCGAGCTCTTCGGGGTAACACCGCTCAAATGCAGAATAGTAAACCTGCCGTCGAAGCCAAAACGTGTTAGAAATATCGCGGGAAAAACCGCACGAAAAAAGAAGGCGTATGTCTCCCTGCCTCCAGACCAGACATTACCGTTCCTTGAAGGAGTAAGAAGTGGCGATAAGCGTTAGCAAGCCGATAACACCCGGCCGCCGTTTCATGAGCTTCGAAACCCATGAGAATAATAAAAATGCGCCGTATAAAAAATTAACCACCGGTACCAGCTTCAAGGCAGGACGTGATGCGAATGGCAGAATTAGTGTACGCCGCAGGGGCGGACGCCATAAACGAAGATACCGGACAATAAACTATCATCGTACAGAGAGTTCGGGCGCATTTAAAGTGTTGTCAATCGAATACGATCCATACCGCTCGGCGCTGATCGCCCTGGTACTGGGTGAAAACGGCGCGCGGAGCTACATATTGGCCCCGAAAGGCATCCGTGTCGGTGATGTACTGCAGAAACCCGGCGGTCAAATCGCCCAGGTAGGAAACGCCATGCCGTTAGAACGTATCCCATTAGGTACTTCCGTGCACGGAATAGAGCTGCACCCTGGCCGCGGTGCCCAGCTTGTACGCGCCGCGGGAACCGCTGCGGTGGTGATGGCGAAAGAAGATAATTATGTCACCATTAGGCTTCCGTCTGGAGAGACGCGCATGATTCACCAGAGTTGTGTAGCCACCATCGGTGCAATTGGTAACGAACAACACTTCAATGTTTCGCTTGGCAAGGCCGGCCGTTCACGGTATTTAGGCCGCCGCCCGCATGTCCGCGGCGTTGCAATGAACCCGGTCGACCACCCGCATGGCGGTGGTGAAGGGCGTACATCTGGAGGCCGGCATCCGGTTTCTCCTACCGGCGTGCCTACAAAAGGTTACCGTACCCGTAAAAAACGCAAAAGCGGATCACAATTCATTGTCAGGAGGCGCCGTAAATAATCATGGCTCGTTCATTACATAAAGGCCCCTGGGTAGACCCCAAACTATACAAGCGTGTGGTTGCACATGCAGAGACAAAATCAAAAACACCTATTAAGACCTATTCCCGTTCTTCAACAGTGATTCCGGCAATGGTTGGAATGACTATATCGGTTCACAATGGAAAGGGATGGGTAAATGTATATATCAGCGAAGACCTGGTCGGTCATAGACTCGGCGAGTTTGCACCGACACGCATCTTCCGTTCACACGCGCGCTCATAATGGATATTGTAGATAAGGTAGTAGAGAGAAAGTAAGATGGGAAAGAGTTTAATACACCAGGCACCCGGCAGGGCGCAAGCTAAGTTTATTTGGCTTTCACCAACAAAGGCCCGCCGTGTTGCCCGTACCATCAATCACCTTCCGGTCAATGATGTTTTCGGTATGCTCTCGCATGTTGAGCATCGTTCGTCGGCAGTTATTTATAAAGTAGTAAAATCCGCAGTAGCTAACTATTTACAAAAATTTAGCGACGTCACCGCCAATGATCTGTATTTGCAGCATATATTAATTGATGACGGCCCGCGGGTTAAAAGAATCTGGAGACGCGCCCGCGGTCGGGCAGATGTTCTCCTGAAGAGAATGTGCCATATTACCGCAGTAGTAGATACAAAAGAAAATATTAAGAATTACAAAAAGCCTGTAAAATCCATCCCGAACAGAAGCACTCCCGCCGTACAGCAGCAAAAAGCACCAGCCGGTGCTGCCTCACCTGAAGGCGCATCCGCTTCAGCTCCGGGCGCCGATAAGAAGAAGCCCGCTAAACCCAGCATCCCCGCATCCTCGGCAACACCCGCCGCCGCCGAGTCTAAAAAGCCAAAAACAAGAACTAATAGCAAAGATGCAAAGGCAAAGAAATAGGGAGCAGCAGTGGGTCAGAAAGTAAATCCAATTGGAATAAGATTAAAAATTAATCGTGAATGGGATTCAAAGTGGTATGTCGGTCCACGCGCCTACGCCGATACCCTGCACGAAGATCTTAGATTACGAAAACAACTGCTTGAAAGCCCGCTAACCAGGGGCGGCGAAATTTCCCAGGTAGAAATTATCCGCCACCCGCAGAAGATCTCACTAATCGTTCATACGGCAAGACCGGGTGTGGTTATCGGCAGCAAGGGCGAAAACATCGAAAAAATAAGCTCAATGCTGCAAAAGGACTCTAAGAAAAAAGTACAAATCAAAATACGGGAAATTAAAAATCCCGAAACTAACGCCCAAATCATTTCTATGATGATTGCACGTCAGCTAAAACAGCGCCCTGCGTTTCGGCGTACATTAAAAATGGCAGTAGAAAATGCCATGAAATCAAACATCCAAGGCGTTAGAGTAAAAATTTCCGGTAGACTCGGGGGCGCAGAAATGTCCCGGAGCATCGCCATGATTCGCGGTAGAATGCCCCTGCATACCCTACGCGCTGACATTGATTATGGATTTGCAGAATCTATGACCACGTACGGTACAATCGGCGTAAAGACATGGATATTCCGCAAAGAGATCTTCAGAAAGAATACACGCGATGACGCTGGACTGCTCATTAAAAAGAAAAATCAGTCCGGACAACCGCGGAAGGCCCCAGAGATGGGCAAAGCGAAATCGTCGCAATCTGTTCAGGCAGCTGAGAACACCGCTCCTCCCCTCAAGAACACTCCGGACGAGCCGGTTGCCGCCGCTGTTCCGCCAGTTGCTCCCCAAACACCCCCTGCCGCCGCAGAACAACCTGTTGCCGCGGAGCCGCCCGTTGCCGACGAAGCACCCGCCGCCGCCCCTCCTGCGGCAGATCCGCAAGTAGTTGCCGCCGATGAGCCGAAAAAAAATGAAACTGCTGCAGCGCCAGCGGACACCAAAACAGAAAAATCTCCTGAGGAGACTAAGGACTAGCATATGTTATCACCTAAAAAAATCCGCCATCGTAAAGTCCAAAGAAAGATCAATAACTACATTGGCGGCACAGCCCAACGCGGTAACAGCCTGGCATTTGGTGAATTCGGACTCATGGCGATGGATAGAAAGCTTATTACAAACAGACAAATAGAAGCCGCCCGTATTGCAATGACCCGGTACATAAAACGTGGTGGAAAAGTTTGGATTCGCATATTCCCAGACATACCCTACACCAGGAAGGCGGCAGAAACAAGAATGGGAAAAGGTAAAGGTAACCCGGAGGCATGGGTTGCAGCAGTGAAGCCCGGTAGAATTCTCTTTGAGATTGGCGGCGTTGAATCTGCTATCGCCAAACGCGCACTTGCCCTTGCTGCTCAGAAATTGCCTATTCCAGTCAAAACAGTAGAGAGAATGTAGTAGTATTATGAAAGAAAAATTTAAAGAATTATCTTTTGAAGAATTGATTGAGACTCGCAAACAGCTAATCCAGAAATATCAACAATTGCGTTTTGATCTTATCACCGGTCATGTCGAGAATAAATTAGATGTACGTTCTCTTCGCCGAAGGATTGCAACGCTGAATACATTGATATATAATCATCAAGAGGTAACGGAATGAATACTCAGATCAAACAGCCGGTAAGCAATCGCAAACAAATTACCGGCCTGGTAGTTAGCACCAAAATGGATAAGTCAATAGTCGTGCGCGCCGACCGCCGTGCGCTCCATCCCCTGTACCGGAAATATATTGTTGTCTCTAAAAAATTCGTTGCACACGATGCCGATGGCAAAGCCAACCTTGGGGACACAGTCCGCATACAGGAAGCTCGTCCTATCAGCAAGCGTAAGCATTGGAGACTGCTTTCAATAGTGACTCCCGCAGCAGGACTTAAGGAGTAGAGCATGGTAGGCAACGAGACAATGTTGAAAGTGGCCGATAACAGCGGGGCACGCAAGGCCCTCTGTATACGCGTGCTTGGCGGTACTCGGCGAAGATATGCCTCAGTGGGCGATGTCATTGTCGTTGCGATTAAGTCAGTACTGCCGAATGGAGCAATAAAGAAAGGATCGGTAGAGCGCGCGGTTGTGGTGCGTACCGCAAAAGAGTACCGCCGTGAAGACGGCAGTTATGTCAGATTTGATGACAACGCCTGCGTACTAATTGACGCCTCTGGTAATCCTAAGGGGAAACGTATTTTTGGACCAATAGCAAGAGAGCTGCGTGATGCAAACTACATGAAGATTGTATCACTGGCACCGGAAATATTATAAACAGTGATGTATACAACGAAGTTACGTAAAGATGACCCTGTCGTCGTAGTCAGCGGCCGCGAGCGTGGTAAGCAGGGCAATATTTTGAAAATTAATCGTACCAAAGGGACCGTAGTTGTTTCGGGTGTGAATTTAGTAAAAAAGACAATGCGTAAAAAACGACAGGAAGACAAAGGCGGCATTGTAGACGTTGAGTCTCCATTGAACATTTCTAATGTAATGTACGCGCACAAAGGCCACCGCAGCAGAATAGTATATAAATTAGATAAAAACGGGACCAAACAACGCGTAACGGTAAAAGGGGGTAATAAAATATGAGTTCGGGAAACGCATATATACCCCACACCAAGCTTGATTATCTTAACCGCGTGCGCGGATCGATAAAAGATCACTTTAAGCTTTCCACTGTCATGAGTGTTCCCAAGCTTGAAAAGATTGTAGCCAGTACTGGTGTCGGCGATGCAATAACCGACGGCCGGCTGCTTGATTCCGCGGTCGAAGAGCTTTCGCTGATTTGCGGACAACGTGCTGTTCGCACCAAAGCCCGGGTCTCAATTGCTAATTTTAAATTACGCAAAGGAATGGAGATTGGGTGCAAGGTAACGCTGCGCGGAAATGTCATGTATGATTTTTTCAGCCGCCTGATAAACATTGCGTTGCCGCGCGTCAAAGACTTTCGCGGTCTTAACCCGAATTCTTTTGATGGTCATGGAAATTATTCCCTGGGCATTGACGAGCAGATAATCTTCCCTGAAATTAACTATGATACTATTCAAAAAATCAGCGGTATCAACATTGTGATTGTTACTTCGACCCAAGATGATGTTATGGCAAAATATTTATTGGATAATTTAGGCTTGCCTTTTCGCGAAGGATAATTTATAATAACTGGAATGGATTGGTAATGGCAAAGAAATCATTAATATATAAATCGCAGCGTCCGCAGAAATACAAGACACGGGAATACAATAGGTGCCGTGTATGTGGACGTCCGCGCGGGTACATACGCAAGATGCAAATGTGCAGAATATGCTTCCGGAAGTACGCTTCCGCAGGTCTTATACCGGGCGTAAGTAAGTCAAGTTGGTAACGAATTATGAGTATGAATGACCCCGTGGCGGATATGCTGACCAAAATCAGGAATGCCGTAATGGCACGGCTTGGAAATGTTGAATTGAGTAGTTCAAGAATGATACTCAGTATTGTAAAGATCATGAAAGACGAAGGGTATATTCGTTCCTATGTCACTAAAGTACATAACAACGTACATTACATTCTCATTGAGTTAAAATATGCAAAAGACAAACGTCCGGTTATTCATGGGCTAAAGAGGATATCAAAACCAGGTAGACGTGTATATTCAGAATGTGAAAAATTACCCAGTATTCTTAACAATCACGGAGCACTTGTTGTCTCGACCTCTAAAGGTGTAATTACCGGACGAGAGGCAAAAAAACTTCAAGTCGGCGGAGAACTTATCTGCTCAATTTGGTAGATAATAGAACATATGATAGTTTCACGAGTTGGTAAAAAAGAGATCGCAATCCCAGCGGGTGCAGAGATTACATTCTCGAACTCTGTCGTGAATGTTAAAGGGAGTAAGGGCCAATTACAGCAGCCTATAACCGGTGATATCGATATTACCATTAATAAAGAGCTCGTGGAGATTACTGCCCGCAACGATGCAAAAGAGACCCGCGCACTGCACGGCCTATACCGCCAGCTGTTAGCAAACATGCTGCAGGGAGTTACAACTGGATTCCAGAAGAAGTTAGTTTTAAAAGGCATTGGGTACCGTGCAGAAATTTCCGGAGAGATAATCACCTTTTCTCTAGGGTACTCTACACAAATTTCCTATCGTATTCCCGAATCCATAACTATTGAATATGATAAAAAAGATACAGTCACAATCTCTGGATTTGATAAACAGTTAGTGGGGCAGGTTGCCGCTGAAATACGCTCATTACGCCCCCCCGAGCCATATAAGGGTAAGGGAATTAGATATGCCGACGAGGTCATACGCCTCAAGGCAGGTAAGGCAGGCGTCAAGTAGCCGGTAACGGGAACACATATATGGGTATAGACAAACAATTAAAACGGAACTCGCGGAAAAAGCGGGTACGTAAAAAAATATTCGGGACTGCCGATCGGCCGCGCATTAGCGTGTATAAGAGTAACCAATACGTGTACGTGCAAGCCATTGATGATGTCCGCGGCAATACTCTTGCCACCGCTCAGAGTAATAAACAGAGCGTTGCCGGAAAATCGTCCAAGTCTATTGCGGCAGCGCAATTAGTCGGCAGTGATTTTGGAAAGAGTTTGAAGCAAAAGAAAATTACCCAGGCCGTTTTTGATACAAACGGGTACCGCTATCATGGCGCAGTACGGGCAATCTCCGAGGGTATACGGGAATCAGGAATCAAGGTGTAGGGTAATAATATGTCAGATCGCATGGATAACAAAAAAGAAAAAATATACGACGATAAGCTAGTACAGCTCAATCGTGTTGCAAAAGCCGTCAAGGGAGGCAGGAGATTCTCTTTTGCATCCGTGGTAGTGATCGGCGATAAAAATGGAACAGTAGGATATGGACAGGGAAAGGCAAACGACGTCGCAGAGTCTATACGCAAGGCGTCGGGAAATGCAAAGAAGAATTTACAACGCGTGCTAACCAAACGCGGGACCATTCCGCATCAGGTTATTGGTCAATTCAAAAGCTCAAAGATTATTATGAAGCCGGCGGCACCCGGGACCGGCGTTATTGCCGGCGGAGCAGCCAGGATTGTTATGGATCTATGCGGTGTGCATGATATTCTTTGTAAAAATCTTGGTTCCCGCAATCCTGTAAATTTAGTCAAGGCAGTATTTGACGGTTTTTCACAATTGCACTCTATTCATGATTTAGTGAGTGCTAGAGATAAAGATATTAAATCAACCTGGGGGATAAGTGATAATGAAAGAGAAATTGCTGATTGAATCACCCAAACAGGGCAGAAAATATCGTCAGAGAGTCGGACGCGGTCCAGCGTCAGGCGTGGGCAAGACATGCGGGGCCGGTGAGAGCGGGCAGAAAAAGCGTTCCGGCGGCAGTATACGTATCGGTTTTGAAGGCGGGCAAATGCCCCTGTATAGACGTCTGCCGCAGCGTGGATTTTCTAATGCAAAATTCGCACCGCAATCCAGGCTGGTCAGTTTGAATAGAGTACATGATGCTTTTTCAGACGGCGCTACCATCTCTGATAAATCGTTGGTAGATAAAAAACTAGTGAAGCTGAACAAAAAGAACAGCAGATTCGACATCAAGATTGTCTCTCCTGTTGAATTAAAAAAACGCTTCATCATTGATACGCAAACCTGCTCGGTCAGCCAGAGCGTCAGCCAGGAAATTATTAAGGCCGGCGGTCAACTTGGAATTGATAGCACACTCGCAAAAAATGCAAATAAATCACAGGGCAAGTAGGGACATTATTAATGGCTAGCGGAGGCGCTTTTGATATCTTCAGGATTCCAGATTTACGGAAGAGAATCCTGTTCACCATTGGTGCGCTCATAGTATTCCGTATCGGTGCAACTATCCCCATTCCCGGCATCAACGTCAATGCACTGAAAAGCTATTTCCTGCTCGAGCAGGCAAGCAGTAGAATTGGCATAGCCAGTTATTTGGATTTCTTTGCAGGCGGTGCCTTTTCAAGGTTCTCAATATTTATGTTGGGAATTCTGCCGTATATCTCCATGTCAATTATTATGCAGTTATTGCTGCTTGTATTCCCGCAGCTAAAGCGTATTTCAGAAGAAGACGGCGGGCGTAAAAAAATTCAACGTTACACCCGGTACGGTACTGTTGCGGTATGCATCGTACAGGCAATAACCGTGGTGTTTTATGTGGATAGTATACCAGACGCTATCACGCTGCCGCGGTCGCTTTATGCGGTAATATCAGTCCTGTCTGTCACGGCGGGCACGGTATTTCTTATGTGGCTTGGAGAACAGATTAATCAGCGCGGTGTTGGCAACGGCATATCGTTGATTATTTTTGCCGGTATTGTTGCGCGCATGCCCAATGCCTTCTGGATACTTATTCAGGATATTCAAAGCGGTGATCTCAACCCTATATTTGTTATTGTTGTACTCAGTATGTTTGTAGCCGTAATTGCCCTGGTAGTGTACGAACAGCGCGGGCAGCGGAAAATACCAATCCATTATGCCAAACGTATTGTCGGCAGAAGGATGTACGGTGCACAAAACACTTTTGTACCATTTAAGATAAATCCCTCCGGCGTTATTCCAGTTATATTTGCGTCAACCCTCCTTACTCTGCCGTTGCAAATTGTGCAGAACCTGGCATCAAATGTACGCTGGCTGCAAAATTTATCAATTGTCTTTCGTCCGGACGGCGCCCTGTACCTTGTTATTTACACATTACTCATTATATTTTTCGCATACTTTTATACCCAGGTAACACTGAACCCACATGAGATTTCAAAAAATATCCGCGAACATGGCGGTACAATACCCGGTATCAGAACAGACAGAATGGAGCAATACTTTGCCGGCGTGCTAAGCAGAATTATTCTACCCGGAGCAATTTTCCTGGCGTTCATCGCCATCATCCCATCGTTGGTACAACAGCTATTCAATTTTCCGCCTCAATTGGCGTTTTTACTCGGTGGTACATCGTTGCTGATCATGGTAGGCGTTGATCTTGACCTTATGTCTCAGATTGACGGATATTTGCGCATGCACCAGCATGACGGGCTCATTGCCGGTGGTAAAATTAAATCAAGAAATTTATAATGTATAGGTATATGTTGAGGTTAGTATGAAAATTCAAGCAAGTGTAAAACCACGATGCCCGAAATGCCAGATTATTCGCAGAAAAGGTGTTGTGCGTGTAATATGTGAAAATAAAAGGCACAAACAAAGACAGGGATAAATATGGTAAGAATTTCCGGTGTAGATTTACCCAATAAAAAAATTGGAATTGCGTTAACGTATATTCATGGCATTGGCCACGCGCTCGCAGCAGAGGTGTGCAAGGCATGCGATATCGATCTGTCGACTCCAGTGGACTCGCTGGATAGCGAAAAAATAAATCATCTGCGTAAATATATCGAAGAGAATTGTGTTGTAGAAGGCAGTTTGCGCACTTCGGTATCAATGGGCATCAAACGGTTAATCGATATCCGCTGTTACCGTGGAATTCGGCACACTAGAGGGCTGCCGTTGCGCGGTCAGAGAACAAGAACCAACGCTCGTACAAGAAAAGGCAAACGGAAGACGGTCGCCAGGAAGAGAAAATGATAGTAATAGTAGAGGGTAGCATATAATGGCACAACGGAAAGGCAAGGGAAAAATACATGTTTCAACGGGGAACGTGTATATACAAGCCACATTTAATAACACAATAGTAACCATCGCTGATACAAAAGGAAATTGTGTCGCCTGGGCCAGTGCAGGTACACTGGGATTTAAGGGCGCAAAAAAATCTACCCCGTATGCGGCACAGACAACAGCCACTACGGCCGGTCAGCGCGCACGGGATATGGGCATGGAATCCGTAAGCGTTTTTGTCAAAGGCCCGGGGATTGGCCGCGATTTGGCCATTCGATCGATTGGTAATTTAGGTTTTCGTATTACAAGCATCACGGATACCACGCCAATACCGCACAATGGGTGCCGTCCAAGAAAGAAACCAAGGAATTAGATTAAGAAACTAAGAAAGCATACTGGAGAGAAAGAAATGACAAAAAGACAATTGATGAAAGGGTTCAAGCGGCCCAGTGAAATGGTCCTTGAAGAAAAAAAGAGAGAGGCGAACACGAAACGCTTTGTCGCATCGCCGTACGAGCGCGGCATGGGTACGTCTATTGGCAATACGTTACGGCGTGTATTACTGTCATCCATTGAGGGATACGCTATTGTCGCAGTAAATATTACCTACGCAAAAGAAGATGATGCAACCGCGCAAATTGGCAGTGAATTTCAGGCAATCCCGCATGTGAAGGAAGATACTATAGAAGTCATAGCAAACCTGAAGGGCTGCAGGATAAACCTTGCGGATAATGCCGATTCGTGTACCTACGATTTTGAAGTAAAGAGCGCAGGCCCTGTAACCGCCGCCGTACTGGCAGCGAATCCAAATATTAAAATATTGAATCCAGACCACCCGCTCTTAACCGCCATGGACGGCGTGAATGCTACTTTCAGCATACAAATCGATCGAGGTGTAGGGTACAAGAGCGCAGAAGAGGCCGCGCACCTTGTTGAAGAAATTGGCACATTGCCGATCGATGCCATATATTCCCCGATTGTGCATGTGGGGATGAAGGTCGAGAAAGTACGGGTTGGAAACAAAACAGACTACGATAAATTAATTTTAGAGGTAGAGACCGACGGTACTATTTCTCCCGAAGACGCACTGTCCGAGGCCGCAAAAATTGCCAAAGAGCACCTGACGCTTTTCATTAACTTTGATGAACGCGAAGTAGAAGTTGTGGCATATAGTGAAGAGATAGATGAGAGTGTTCTTAATATACTCAACACTCCTGTGTCATCGTTAGAGCTTTCTGCCCGTTCCGATAATTGTCTAACGGCCAACGGCATCACTAATCTCGGCGAGCTAATTGCGTGCGACGAACAAAAAATAGCAGAGATGCGTAATTTTGGCAAAAAGTCTCTAGACGAGATCAAGGAAAAACTGGTAGAGTGGAACTTGAAATTAGGTATGAAAGATATTAGTGCAATTGTCTCTGCGTTAAAAAATCCAAAGGCCCCGCAATGAGACATAGAAATTCAGTCAATCACCTCTCCCGCACGTCGTCCCACAGACGCGCCATGATTAACAACATGCTCACTTCGCTGTTCGAGCATGGCGCTATCAAAACATCAATGGCGAAAGCCCGAGTCGTCTCCAGAATCGCAGAACGGATGATTACCCGCGCAAAAACAGACACGGTGCATAATCGCCGTGAAGTTGCCAAGAGAATCCACGACCCCGCCGTACTCAATTCTCTCTTTACATCAATTGCAACCCAGGTACAAACAAGAAACGGCGGATATACCAGAATTCTCAAGCTAGGTTACCGGCGCGGCGATTCAAGCCCGGTGGTTCTGTTCGAATTGGTAGATAAACCCCCCAAGGCGCAGCCGGAAAAACCCGCCAAGAAGACCAAAAAAGAAACCGCCGCGGCTAAAACCACCACCCCCGCCTCGGGAGACAAAGCCGGCAAAACCACTAAGTCCAGCAAATAGTTAGGCAAACCAAGATATTTTGTATTAAAAATCTTGCGACCGTCGTATAATGGCTATTACCTCAGCCTTCCAAGCTGATGATGTGGGTTCGATTCCCATCGGTCGCTATGTACCGCACAGAAAAGTGCTGTCTGTATAATTACGGCAAATCGGTAATTTTAGGAATATCGACTTTGCTTATCTGACACAACTCAGTGTCGCTAATATAATCGAGTCCCGATATACGGTTTGCCTGACGTTCAATAATCATTTCAAAGAGATTACGGGCCAACCGTCCGTTGCCAAAGCGGCTGGTACGCCGATTATACAAGTCTTCAAATAGTTTTTTCAATGTGTTACGCGCCTGCCCCGTTAGCTCCAGCATCGCCTTGTCTGCAAAGAGCATGAAAATACGCAGCAATTCCTCAGGCGTATAGTGATCAAAATCAAAGAAACGGCTAAACCTTGATTGCAGCCCGGGGTTGCTCTGAATAAACCGTTTCATTTCTTTCGGATACCCGGCAACAATTACCACCAAACGATCCCGATGATCTTCCATGCGCTTTAAAAGCGTATCCACCGCCTCGCGGCCGAAATCGGCGTTATCGTTTTCCGGTATTAACGAGTAGGCCTCGTCGACAAACAGCACTCCATCAAGGGCATTCTCGACGATCTCGTTGACCTGTATTGCCGTCTGCCCAATATACCCCGCAACTAGCCCGGCCCTATCCGTTTCCACCAGGTGCCCGCTCTCCAGTAACCCAAGACAGGCATAAATCCTGCCAAGATACCGCGCGATAGTAGTCTTCCCGGTGCCCGGCGGACCGTAAAAAACCACGTGCTTACTAATAGTAGTGTTCGTGAACCCGCGCTTCTGCCGCACCCCCTGGACCTTTATCAGGTTAATAAAAGTTCGAATTTGCTTCTTGACCTTCTGCATGCCGATGAGCTCATCAATTTCACTGAGCACGTCCTCTAATTTTTCATCCGGTACTTTTTGTTTCTCCGCCGTTTTCTTTGTTTTGCTATCGCTGCTCTTTTTGCGTTGCATTCGCTGCGCTTCAAGATCTTCCTTGCGGTACAATAGATTATTTATTAACTGCAGGGCCGGTTTACTGCTCCCGGAATGCGCCGTATTTAACCCCGTCGCAGTCTCTGCGAGCTTGGTATAAATAGCACGCAGCCGCTTCATATCAGTTTCCTCGGCCTTTTTCTCCTGCAAATACCGTATAGAGGGTATCAACCCCGACCGGGTCACGTTAATTTTTTGAATCGTATTATAAATCAGGTGCCAATACGCCAATATTTTCCTACGGTACCGCAACGGAATGAGATCAAACTGCAATATCTCCAACAGCTCGTCCCGGTTTCTAATAATATGCTGGCGCAAATTAAGCAGCACAAGGGTAATAAAAATCTTTTGCTCATCGCTCACTGTAGTGTAATTTTGCAGCACCACCTTCAGCACCATACAGCAATCGTCAATTACGGTACTGAGAAAAAACGGACTGCCGTCGTATATTTTGTAGGAATTTATTTTGCTTATTATACCCTTCGCGCTCTCCGACACCTGCTGGAAATTTTTCTCTGTTTTTTTCGATGCATCCGTCGGCTCATCTTTCTGATCAATAATGATTTTCTGTTTATCAAATAGCCTTTCGGTAATTGCAATGCACGCATTCCAATCCATCTCCCGTTTGGTTACCGTCAAGGTGTAGATACCGCGCTCGGTACTGTACTCAATACGCAACACATTTCTACTGCGGACAATCACACCCGTTACCAGCTCCAGCGACGTTTCAATAGCACTATCCCCCGATGAGTAGCTTTTAAAAAAGAGCATACGATCAGTGGTATAGACAAACACCCCCGGGTCCCCGGAGTCAACCGAGTTAGCCGCACTAACCTTATAGAACCCATCAATGATATGCAGAACCGTTTCCCCGTCCCGGCACACCGCCGTCAGTTTTTGTATTAAATTACTCCGATTAGATATTCGCTCCCAATTGGGTAGGGTAGCAAGGTGCTTGCTTATATCTGACGGAGATTGATTATCCATATTCAAACAGAGCGGTCATTTCCGCCCAGCTTCGCCATCAACAGCGCAGCACCCTTCCGCATTGCAAGATTAGCAGCAGATGTCTTGACGCCCACCGCAACGCCCAGCCCGCTATGGACCATTTCGTGCAGACACTGACTGATAGCACGAATATAAAATAACCTATTTACCCCGGCCGTCTCTTCGGCATCATTCACTTTTGCAATAGAGTGCGTCAACGCCAGCACCGTCCGATTTTTTTCCAACGCAGCCAGTGCCAGTGTGTAAAACTTCTTCAGCAGCACCAGATGCCCCTGCTGCACCTCGCTGTTTTTGAACAGCAAATGCTTAATTTGCGTCTGCCGATCCCGCACAGCCCGCTTACTTTGTTTCTGCCCACCACCGCCCCCGATGCTCCGGGTCGGTATATACCGATAAATAAACTCCCGCGCCCGATCGTTAACCAGCAGCCGATAGAGGCAGAGGTACAGGGTCAAAAAGACCTCGGCCTTCCTGAACCGGACACTGACCGAATAGAGCTCGGTATCTAACTCCCGCAACAGCTCACAAACCCCCGTGTCACACAAAGCCAGTATCCGCGCAGAGGCGTGCTCTTCCGCAATAGCCCCCTGGGCCTCTTTACAATTGTGCAGCGCCCGCGTCAGCTTCTTGTTAAGCGCAGACCCCAGCATAACGCCCAACTTCTTTTCCACCCCCAGGCGTTGCAGCCGCGCACTGGTATTTTTCGGCAACCGCGCCACCGCAGACATCAGCCCCACTTCTTCGTTCAGGCGCTTCATAATATCCGCCGCCGCAGCACCAACGCCGCCCCCGCCACCGTCGCCCCCCGCCCGGAGGTGCTCGTCGACAATAGAGTAGGGTAGGGTCTGCAAAAACTGATAAACAAACGCCTGCCCCCGCCCTTCAAGCCCTTCGAGGTGCATGAATTTCAATATCATAACATCCCGAATATACCGCAGCCCATTCTCTATTTTTTCCAAAATATACGCCCGCGGATCCCGCATAGTATTCAGTAAATCCAACGACCTATCGTGCGGAATAAATGCAATGTTATGACACCGGACCTGCTCTTGCCGGGTAATGGCAAATTTACGCTGCACGTAATTGTTGTAATTGGTAATAATTTTATCGCTAAAAAACCGCGCGTTGGAAAATTGCCGATACCGGTTATGCCAAAAATAGACCCGCATCTGCTTGTTCAGCTCAAACGCCGCTTTCACATACGCCCCGGACGAGAGATGCGAGGTCGGATCAGGCTGCACCACCACCACCAGGTGTTTAATATACGGCATCAGATCATTCACGTATTCGTTGGTAATCCCCGCCGGCAAATCCAAAATCACCACCTCGTAACGCTTATTAATCTCTTTCGCAAAAGTTTTAAAAATCAGCTCCGCCAACCGCCCCGCACTCTTGCGTATCTCTTTATTCCCCGGGAACAGAATATGACAGTACTCACTGTAACGCAGCGTAACCTCATCGACCCCCAGGTCTTCTTTGTGCAGCAGCCCCCCCGCGCCTCCCTCTGGGTGCGCCAAATCATCATCCCCAATATCCAGAATCGTAGTAACATTGGACAGCGGATCGAGGTCCACAATCGCCACCCGCGTCTTCTGCCCCGCCAGGGTCAGCGCCAGGTTAATAGCCGTCGTAGACTTACCCACGCCCCCCTTCCCGGAGCCAATGGCCATATATGTGTTGGAAATCTTGCTCTTACCCATGCGTTGTAATCGCTTTACCCCCCTAGTATGCCATATACCCGCCACATTTGCAATTGCCTCTATATTGTGAGGGGGGCTCCGCCCCCCTCGCTGCAGCCGCCGCGCCGCGCCCGCTCACGCAGGCGCGTCACCAGTGCGCTAACCTGCTCGCGCAGGTTACGGGCTCACTCCCGCTCGCCCGCCGCGCCCTTCGCCGTCTTCCGCTACCCCCGGTCACCTTGGTCGGACATGGTTTTTCCCGAGAGCAGTTTTTCGTTCCATCACCACGGCGCCAACAACAGACGCTACCCCCGCCGCCTTGGTTGGATATAGTTTTGTATGTGAATGTCAGGACCCGTCAGAGAGAGAGTCAGGTATTATTTTTGATCGTCAGCCCGCCGCGGCTGCTCTTGCTGCGGATTGCTTGAATCTGGCATGCTTTGACGCCGTTCATCAATTATATTCGGCGAGGTAATAGTGCCTGCGTGGTTGTAAGGAATGTTCATGAAAAGATCAATGTTCCGTTCAATATCACCCCCCACTACTGCTAAATCCTCGCGCATCCCCTGTACCAATTCGTCCAGGGATAAAAAATATTCCTCCAACACGACATCGTCCGATAAATCAGAATTTGCCTGCAATTTGCGTTTCTCTAACGCTAGAAACGAATTGCGCATATCCCTTCCCCGCGCCGCAGTGACCTCATCATAAAAATGTTTTTTCCGCGTATCTGTTTTGTCGTATTGCATACTGCGAAAATAAAGCACCCCATATGTTTTCAATTGATAGACGAACTGTGAAAATTGCGCAACCAGCTGCTTACTTGCAAACAGACACATGACGCCGACTTTATTCTCAATATCCTGTACCTCTTTGTTACTCAGCATATTATCATCGTCTGCCTTAAAAATAGTCTGTAAAAAATCACGGTAGACTTCCAGTTTTTTATCAAACAGCATATTCTTATGCTCGCGCTCCTGCTCCCGGGTATTCTGAAAGCCGACCACCACTATTGTTACTACGACAATAATCATCGCACCAACAACGGAAGCAAGAATTTCGCTCCCCAGGGTGCTCAGATCGTAACTGTATAGATTGCGCAGCAATACCAACACTGCAAAATAGCCGACCACAGCAATAATGCCCAAATAAAACTTGCGGTGTTTTTTTGTAATCTTCATTTTTCTAGTATATACAATCCTTACATAGTATGCAAAGAATTTATTTACCCCCGCCCTCCCTTGGAGGAATAATTATAGATCATACAACAATTTACTGACATAAAATAATTTTTAAAATACTGCGGAAAGTCTTGCAAATTATGGTAACACGTGCTATTGGTGATGTTGTAATGTGAGTTCTGGGGGTGCGTGGCGGAATAGCGGATATAGTGTAGTTGATGATCTCGTTACTGGAAATTTTTTGTCGTTCACCTTTATCAACATTCCCGCTTGTTCTGCTGCCTTACCTGTCATCTGTGCCGCCCACTAGAAAGAGAGCGCGTGCGCGGGCGATGCGTGCTTTACAGAGGCGACGGGGGGTAGCGGTCTGGTTTTTGGCGCCGTGGTGACGGCGCATTACGCTCAGTTGCCGCGTGAGAGACGTATGCTTTACAGAAGCGACGGGGGGTAGCGGAGCTAGTTTTTTGGCGCCGTGATGACGGCGCATTTGGTATTGCTGTATCTATTTGCGACTTAATGTATTTACAACAGTGACGGGGGGTAGCGGAGCTGGTTTTTTGGCGCCGTGATGACGGCGCATTTGGTATTGCTGTATCTATTTGCGACTTAATGTATTTACAACAGTGACGGGGGGTAGCGGAATAATTTTAGCCCATTTAGGGCAAGCGTCAGTGCGGCGCGCACTGCGAGTGAGCCCGTTAAAAATGGGCGTTAAAAAATTATGCAGCGAGGGGGCCCGCGGCCCCCTCTTACATTAAATATCAGAGACCACGCCCTCCCTCGCCAGGCCTCATATATTTGACATCCGCGCACAAACATGGTATAATATAGGAAATTTTACGTTTGGAGATTATGTATGAAAAAAGTTTTTATGGTTACTATTCTGTTTGCGGTACTGTTTGCCGCCGCAGGAAATTTTGAGGTACAGGCCCAGGAGGCCCACTCCCGGTTTAGCGGAAGCTTCCCGGCCGCAGTGGCCAACCAACCGAGCCCGCTGATAAGAGGCGCCACCCTGCTGGAACAGCGCGACTACGGTATCAGTTTGTTTATTTCCGGAATGTTGATAGGCACTGTTATACCCGCTGTTCTTACCTCGTCGTTAATACTTGTAGCTCTGTTGCCGCCAGTATTTTCCATCACTACCGTTGCGATTATTACTACTGCGTCAGGGATCGCCGGTGCAATCGGTCTCGGTATGTGGATAGCCGGCGCGGTCTACTGGGGAGAGGGGAACAGGATTCTCTCACGCGGCATAATATTGAGCGAGCGTGAACACGGGACCCCTGATGTCCTCCTGGCTCTTGATACTGAGATTAATGGACTCGGGGTAGCAATCCGATATTAATAGGAGAGAGGAGTAAGAATGAAAAAACTAATTATATCTGCCGTACTGTTCGCAGTACTATTTACCATCGCTGGTAATATCGAATTACAAGCCCAACAGGTAGGGTCAAGATACGGGGGTGCTTTCCCGGAAGCGGTAGCCAACCAGCCCAGTCCGCATCTGAATAATAAAACACTATTAGAGCAACGCGACTACGGGGTTGATTTATTTATTACCGGCATGGTGTTTAGTTATGTTGTAGCACCCGCCCTTGCATCGTTAGCGATACCATTGGGGTTTGCGCTTGCAGATTCTAATACCACCCTTACCCTCTCTGCGTCAGCAGGCATTGTCGGTGCCGTCGGGTTTGGGTTATGGATAGCCGGTGCGGTGTATTGGGGGAACGGGAATAAACTACTCGCAGGCGGTGTAGTATTGAGCAAACGCGAACACGGCACCCCTGATGTTCTCCTGGCTCTCGATACTGAGATTAATGGACTGGGCGTTGCAATCCGATATTAATAGGAGAGAGGAGTAAGAATGAAAAAGCTAATTATATCTGCCGTACTGTTCGCAGTACTATTTACCATCGCTGGTAATATTGAATTACAAGCCCAACAGGTGGGGTCAAGATACGGGGGTGCTTTCCCGGAAGCGGTGGCCAACCAGCCCAGTCCGCATCTGAATAATAAAACACTATTAGAGCAACGCGACTACGGGGTTGATTTATTTATTACCGGCATGGTGTTTAGTTATGTTGTAGCACCCGCCCTTGCATCGTTAGCGATACCATTGGGGTTTGCGCTTGCAGATTCTAATATCACCCTTACCCTCTCTGCGTCGGCAGGCATTGTCGGTGCCGTCGGGTTTGGGTTATGGATAGCCGGTGCGGTGTATTGGGGGAACGGGAATAAACTACTCGCAGGCGGTGTAGTATTGAGCAAACGCGAACACGGGACCCCTGATGTCCTCCTGGCTCTCGATACTGAAATTAATGGTCTCGGGGTAGCGATCCGGTATTAATAGGAGTAAGGATGAAAAAACTCATTGTATCTGCCGTACTATTCGCAGTACTATTTAGTATCGCTGGTAATATTGAATTACAGGCCCAGCAGGTAGAATCAAAACACGGGGGTATCTTTTCGGAAGCGGTAGCCAATCAACCCAGTCCGCTTCTGAAGAATAAAACACTATTAGAGCAACGCGACCACGGGATTGATTTATTTATTACCGGTATACTGTTATCCACTGTTGTAACTCCACTTGTTGCATTGACAGGGTTTGTGTTGTTAGTACCATTGGCGTTTACGTTTCCAGAATCCGGTCTCGCCCTTTATGTCCCCGGGTCGTTTGCTGCCGCCGCGGGTATCATTGGGGCTGTCGGGCTTGGATTATGGATAGCCGGTGCGGTGTATTGGGGGAACGGGAATAAACTACTTACAGGCGGTGTAGTAATCAGCAAACGTGAACACGACACCCCTGATGTCCTCCTGGCTCTCGATACCGAGATTAATGGACTCGGCGTGGCAATCCGGTATTAATAGGAGTAGGATGAAAAAATTAGTTATATCTGCCGTACTGTTCGCAGTACTATTTACCATCGTTGGTAATATTGAATTACAGGCCCAACAGGTAGAATCCAGATACGGGGGCGCTTTCTCGGAAGCAGTAGCCAACCAACCCAGTCTGCTGTTGAATAATAAAACACTATTACAGCAACGTGACCACGGGGTCGATTTATTTATTACCGGTATGGTATTAAGCTATGTTGTATCTCCAATTGTTCTAATATCAGGGTTTGCATTGGCAATACCACTGGCGTTTACGTTTGAAAATTCCGACCTCGTTCTTGAGATTCCTGCGTTGTTTGGCGCTGCCGCAGGTGTCATTGGGGCCATCGGGTTTGGGTTATGGGTAGCCGGCGCGGTGTATTGGGGGAACGGGAACAAACTACTTTCCCGCGGCGTAGTAATCAGCGAGGGTGAACACGACACCCCTGATGTCCTCCTGGCTCTTGATACTGAGATAAACGGACTCGGCGTGGCAATCCGGTATTAGAAAATACGAATGAAAAGATTCATTGCCCTCACAGTATTGTGTGCGGTAGTTGCCATTGCAGGAAATACAGAATTACACGCCCAAGGGGGTGTGAAATCAAGATACGGGGGGGATTTCCCGGAAGCAGCGGCCAACCAACCGAGTCCGCTGCTGAATAACAAAACGCTACTACAGCAGCGCGACTATGGGATAGATTTATTCATTACCGGAATTGTCCTGAACGCCGTGATGACGCCTATTGTTTTTACACTAGGTCTGGGGTTGGCGGCACCGCTTGCATTTACATTTTCGGACTCCAGTTTGGTTGCAACAACACTCACGGTCTCTGCCGTCGCGGGCGGAATTATCGGGGCCATTGGGTTTGGGTTATGGGTAGCCGGCGTGGCATACTGGAGCACAGCCAATAATATACTTGCACGCGGGTTGGTACTCAGTGAACGCCCCGACGGTACCCCCGGGGTTGTCCTGGCTTTTGATACCCAGGTAAACGGACTTGGAGCAGCAATCCGCTACTAATATGAAACGATTAATTATCCTGGCAGTGCTGTGCGTTGTCATGTTCGGTGTTGCAGGTAATGTAGGGTTATCGGCGTGGCAGGTTGTTGCGCCAACCGGGGAGGACGAGAGCGGGGTCAAAACGACCAGTCGCCGGAACCTGCCGCTCCTGGCGGGCAGCACCCGTCGAGAGCTCCTGGAAGAGCGTGTCTACGATGTCAATTCGTTTATCTTCTCCAGATTGGAGAGTGAAAATGGGCCTAGGGCTATGGTTACGTTATTAAGTGCCGCTACGGTTTTTTCCGTTACTGCGGCAATCATAGACGCCGCCGGGTTTATCGGCTGGGTAGACAGCGCGGGGGACCGGGTAATCTCCAGGTATAACGTACTCACAGATGGTAAGGTGCTCCGTGAACGCCCTGGGAAATCTAATGTCGTTTTGGCTCTCAGTACCAGGAATGGGCTGGGGGCGGCGATACGTTATTGATAGTATATTCTAATAAACCTTCAAAATAGGGTAGGGGAGGGAGTATGTATTTATCCCTGAGATATGCCTACCTGAAATTGAATTTATTATTTGACATGCTACAATATAAGATAAAAATATTTTTCTCAGAATAATAACGTCTAATATAAAATTGATTACGCGACTTCTTATTGTGTCATCTGATATTTTTTAAAATTTTCAGCTTGTTCGAAAATCTCTTTATAAATTTCATCGCGGTCAACGGGCGGATATTTGTATTTTTCAAGAAGGAGAGTCAGATCAACTTTCAATTCAGCCTTTATATTTTCACGTTTATTCCAATCGGTAAATCCAGATTTATTATCAACAATTTTCTTAACCTCTTTTGAGAGAACCAAGAATCTATCTTCTGGATATTCAAAATTATATTTAGCCGCCAGTGCTTTGAGAATATCATAAAACGCCTTTTCCTCAATATCAATGCCAAGCTCACTAAGGGTTTCTGTTTCTTTTTTGAGAGAATGAATCAAATTAATTACCTCATCAGTGAAGTCTTCCAATACGGTGTCGACTCGAGTGTCCTGTTCTTTGCGTTCGTTATATTTATCAACAAGTTTTTTGAATTTTTTTGTGAAATCAGTTCCTTTCGTTTTGTTAACTATTTTATAGTCATCAATAGCCCTGCCCAATAATTGCTGCAGAAGTTTGATTTTAGTATTCGGCAGTTTTATTTTTTCAATTTTTGCAAGGTAGTCATCATCAAAAATATCTACTCCTCTTTTTTGCGTTTCGCCTATAATCAATATTTCTTCAACGCCACCGCTGTTAAGTGCTTCCTTTATCATTGTGCGCACTCTAGCGTTCATTTGCATGGCATCGGGTGCGTTACCTTTTGTCAGTTTGAATACAATGGATCTTACGGCAAGATAGAAATGAACATAGTCACGTTCGGTTTGACTAAACGCTCCACTTGCACTGCAAATATCGTACGCTGCTTTTAAACGCTTGATCAGATACATAAAATTCTTTTCAATTTCCTGCGTCACTTGAATAAACTCTGCGGCCATATTCAGGCACTCGTATTGTTGCAATGTGGAACCTGAAAAATACAGCGTTTTGTCAAATTGATAGAAAAGTTTTTCGAGTTGGTTCAGATGATTTTTAGTAATATCAACAGACTGTTTTATTTCTTCAAAGTTTGAGCGGTCAGTCTTTGAATATTTTGCTAATGCTTGATTCATCTGTTGCTTTATGCCGATATAGTCGACAACCAATCCTTTTTCCTTGCCTGCAAATTTTCGGTTAACCCGGGAAATCGCCTGAATCAGATTGTGTCGCTGAATTGGTTTGTCGATATAGATGGTATCTAGAAACGGAACATCAAAACCTGTTAGCCACATGTCAACGACGATCGCTATTTTGAAATTTGATTTGCTATTTTTAAACTGCCTGTCCATTTCTTTCCGGTAATCTTTGTTTCCGAGGATATCATAAAGTTCTTTGGAGTCGTCTTTGCCGCGAGTCATGATCATTTTAACCCGTTCCATTGGTTTAATATTCTTGCGTTCACTCTCAGTTAACCCCGCATCCTCTTCACAGATCTTGACCTCGGCCCAGTTTGGCCGCAGTAAGATAAGTTCCTTGTAAAAGTCGTAGGCAATTTGTCTACTTGAGCTAATAAACATGGCCTTGCCTTTTATTGTTGATCCTTCAGAAATGCGATTCTCATAATGTTTAACGAAATCTCCGGCAAGTGCTTTGATCCGATTGGGATCACCTAGAATTGTATTCATCTTGACGGTGGCTTTCTTGCTTGTTTCAATCTGATATTCAGATGTCCCGCTCTCAGCACACTGAGCATAATAGTCTTCAATTTCTTGAAGTTTACTATTATCAAGTAATACTTTTGCAGCGCGACCTTCGTAAATAATTCGTACCGTTATTTCATCCTTAACGGATTCAGTCATCGTATATGCATCAGTTACTTCGCCGAATACATCTAGAGTTGCATCAATGGGAGTGCCAGTGAATCCAACATATGTAGCATTGGGGAGTGAGTCATGCAGATATTTTGCAAAACCAAATGTACGCCGAACGCCACCTTCGGTGACTTGTACTTTTTGATCTAGATTAATTTGGCTACGATGGGCTTCGTCTGAAATACAGATAACATTACTACGGTCAGTCAAAAGCTCTGTACTTTCTGTGAATTTATGAATTGTAGTCAAGAAGACACCGCCGCTGTTACGATCTTTCAGTAATTGTCGGAGATGCTGACGACTCTCAATGCTGATTATGGCTGCATCCCCGATGTAGTTTTTGGCATTGGTGAATAGTTCGGATAATTGGTCGTCTAAATCTATTCGGTCTGTTATGAGCACGATAGTCGGGCTGGAAAGGGATACGCTGTTCATTAATAACCGAGTCAAAAACAGCATGGTAAAACTTTTTCCGCAACCAGTTGCACCAAAATAGGTACCGCCTTTACCGTCACCGACGGGTTTACAATGTAGCTTTATGTTCTCTATGAGTTTCGTAGCGGCATAATATTGAGGATAGCGACAGATTATCTTTTCATCGTTATTTGATGTATCAGGAAAGTAAATAAAATTTCGGATGATATTTCTAAGTCGATGCAAATTAAACATCCCTTGAATCATCGTGTACAGAGAATAAATGCCATCATTTTCGACAGTATCGCTGCCATCGGTTTTGCGCCATGCATAATAATATTCGTATGGCGCGAAGAGAGAACCGGCCTTATTGTTGATGCCATCACTTATGACACAAATCGCGTTGTATTTAAATAGTTCCGGGATATCGCGGCGATATCGAGTTGTCAGTTGTATATACGCATCATGAATGGTTGCTTCTTCACGGATAGCACTTTTGAATTCGAAAATCACCAAAGGTAACCCATTTATATAAATGATACCATCGGGTATTCGTTTTTCAAACCCGACAATTTCAAGTTGACTGACAATTTTGTAAATATTCTGATCAGTATTATAGCCTGGACTACCCTTCGCAGTGATAGTTTTGTTTTTTGTAGATTTTGATGTCTGTTGTTTTGTGATATCCGAAAAGTCTACCAGTTGGATATAGAGATCTTGTTGCCCATGGTCTTCACGTTTAAGTAAAAAACCGTCTGAAATCATTTGCATTATGGCTCTGTTACTTTTGTAAAGATCTGCAGAAGAAAAAGTCTCTAGCTGATGAATAATAGAGTCAATCTCATTAGGAGTAATGTTATCTGCTGCGTACTTATTTAACAAATACGCCCTTGTGTCTTCCTCAATTAGGACTTCATTGGGGTTCCTGTCTATATTTTGTCCTAGAGCATGTTCGTAGCCCTCAGCTTCTAAGAGTTTAATGATAGCATATTCTAGTCTTTTTTCTGTTAATTTGGAGCTCATGGGTTGTTCTTTATTTTATTACTCTTTTTAGTCAATTCAAAATGAAATCCCAAAGCAGCATCTTCGGGCATCTGGTCTTTTAGCGTAAGGCGTACATATTTTGCAATTTGGAAATCTTTCTCGAAATCACTAGTTGGAATCGCATCAGAATTCAATGCACAGATATACTGAAATCCTTTTTCTGACGCTTTCTTATGAGCAAGCATAAGAGCACGTGCTTTTTGACGGGGATCCACGCCGTCAAGTATATTACTATCATGGACAAGAAAATCGATTCCTCTTCTTTGAGTCATCAGTTCAATAAGCATTAGGTCATAGCAGAATATTTTCATCAATCCGACGCCCTTGCTACTGTTTCTTCGCATTTCGATATTCAGCTTGTAACCATCGTCGGTAGTATTAATAATCAATCCGCCCGGTTTGCCATACAAGATTTCAGAATTTTCATGGAATAACGTCATAGCTTTTTCTCGTTCCATGCTATCCTGTTCGTAATCGCGCCGTAATTTTTTTCCTAATTCAAACTTAGCGGCCTTGACAGCTTGCTTGAGCCGTTGGATTTCTTTGATATCAGAAATTTTATTTTTTATCGATTCAAGGTATTCTTTTTGTTCAATAACTCGTTTTTGCAACAATGAAAATTCATCCAGTGCTCCATGCGTCTCTAACAGCTGCAAAAGTTCTGCGCGTTGATCGGAAGTTTCTTTTATTTTATTATCGCGCAAAATGAGTGTATTTTTTATTTGCGTAATTTCTGCTTCCAGGAACAGTTTGCGATGCCGAATTATTTTTCTATGGAACTCCTTGGCATCGTTCAGAGTTTTTTTGATATTCTCAGAAAAGTGAATGTCCGCCTCTGCAAAAAGTTTTTCAACCGAATCAATGTCTGGAGATTTCTCTTCTGAAACAGATTTTTCATACCTACTTAATTTACGCCTTAACAATAGGGCTTTGTTAGCATGCGCATGAATTTCTTCGGTCAGCTGATCGGCTCGTTTTTGTAGTTTTTCGTACTGAGGGTGTACGCGAAAAGATTCAATATCTTTAGATTCTTGCATAAGCTCTTTTTCTATACGCAGTCTCTCAAACTCTAATTCCCCTTGATTATTTGCACCGCTCGAAATTATTGTATTTTGTGCTTTTATATTCTTCTCCTTATCTTTGATGATTTGAGCGTCTGCGACATGTCGCCAGTTCAATCCAAGTAGCAATGCATTGTTCATTTGCGTATTATGTGCATTCTGATGTGAGATATATTTAAATGGATCTATGTAGGCGTCTTTTTTGTGACGAATAAAATACGCAACCAGGCTTCTGAATGATGGAGCGTACTTCGTTGCAGCTTCCTTCTCGATACCAAAAAGATATTTTCCTAACAGTTTCTTCCAATCGTCATTGTTGTAAACCAACATGCCTTCAAGATTCTTTTCTGCGCTTATCGGAGCATTGGGGATAGTAGAATCAATTTCAATGCGTTTAGGATTGGAAACAGAGCGATTTGCCGTAACTATTTGTCCGAAAAGATCAATAGTGATATAAAAAATCCAGTCTTTTAGTTCATTTTTCGGCAGATCAAGACGTCTAAAGTCGGCACCAAGGCAGAAATGAATAACGTTTAATACCGTAGTTTTCCCTGCGCCATTGCGGGTATCTTGTTCCCCTGATTCAGGGGTTCGTTCGGCTAAAATAACATTTAATCCCGCGTGAAATTCTATCGCTCGAAATCGTTTGTCGCTCGCCCAAATTTTATGGATCATTTTTGTGTCCTTATTATTTCGTTACCGTGCAAATCAATAAGGCCCATCAGGAACAGTAAGTCCAAGGCCAAGATGAAGCGTTCGAAGCGGCCGACGGAATCAATTTTTTTTGCCGACTCCCATAATACTGATAGATTACCATTTTTTTCCACGAGCGAGAGCAGTGCGGCACTTACGCCAACAAGCGCTTCGTCTTCACGGAGATATTTAGACGGCATTATCATTTTTCGAACACCTCGCACAAATGGAAAAGATGACACAATATAGTTAATCCTGCGGCCTGCCGATCAAAATCTTTTTTACCAGCATGCGCAAAATCAAGCATGGACATAAAAAGCTCGTCGCCTGAATGAGTCTTGTTCAACTCTAGATATTTATTCACGAAACCGTTTTTGAGTCTTTCGGAAAATTTTGCATCGACATGCGTTGTCATATTTGCAATAAATCGAGCAACTTCGTCACTGCGACTTAAGCCCATGCTAATATAAATTCTTGATGTGTTGGTAAGTTTGTTTCTTTTAATTTTATTTTCCGGCGAGATAACCTGAAAATCATTTTCGCTTGAATGCTTGCCTGAAAGCAGGGCGTTTGCTGCAGTCTCCAACTCATGAAATGCAACTTCTGACACACTTTGGTCAAGCTGTGTCATAACCCATTCTTCGTGTACTTGTTTTATTTTGAATAAATGCTTTGCGGGATAATCTTCTTCATGTTTATCAATTTTTGTATGGCAGTTAGGACATAGATATATCAGATTATTGTAATGATCCCGCTCATCGTCGGTCATGTCAACTCTATATCGCGGCGACCTTGGTTTTTTGCCATGAATATGAGCAATCTCACCAAGCATAGCTGGAGTTGATGATGTTTTTTTTGAAGTCAAAAGATGATGGCAATCTTCCATTGCGCATCTGTCCCCACTTGTCATCGCAAGAAGTTTTAGCGTTTCTCTACTTATGCTCATTTCATTCTAGTCTTTTGTTACTTGCTCTTGCGGCAGGAATAGGATAATACCGCATCAGGCTCGGAATCAGAATAGGTGAAACTGCATCCAGCAATTGGTACGGTTCCAAGTTGGCATGGCATGCTTTTTGCAACGATTGTCATCAAGCAGGACACTGAACTTTATTTTCTTCTTTCATTTTTGTATCCTCAATAATACCACGAATAAGGATTGGACATAAGTTCTTGAGCTGATTTTTTAGCTCGACATTTAAGCGTTTGCGTGTTTCAAGAGCATGATGTATGGCTACAATTTTCTTTTGAATTTTGAGAGGCGGTATGGGAAGTTTTACCTGGCACATATCACTCCAATCAAAAGTTTCACGCGCACTTCCCCAGGAGTGAAAACGTGTATAACGATCAAATTCTGGTCGTTTAAACCATAGGAATAAATATTCAGGCAACAGTCCTGAATCTTCAATTACATCAAATACTAAATAAATATTCGACAGAATACAATCTTGGCCATCGTTCATCGTCAATGCAATTTTGTCTCCTCGTCGAGAAGTATCAGGCGTATATACGAACTGATTTGTTCGAACGATTTTATAATTCTTAAAACTTACTCCCGCAGTATTCGCCTTTGATTTAATAAGTTTTTTAGATGTTGATATCCCTCTTAAAAACGTTACGTCAAGGTCATGATTTCGTTTATCTGATTGTCGAATATATGATTCAAGTTTCTCATGAGGATACTGATCTTTCATCGCGTCCATAAACGCGTCGCAGATGAGTTGAAGATCATCAAGTGTGCTATCATAAGATTGTTGATTTTTCTGAAGAGATGTATACAAATCAACGTAATGGCGTTGTTCCCTGATGTTCGGAACAGGTATCTGTATATCGCAAAAGCGTTCCCATTCTAAGCTAGATCGCACGCTACTATCGCTGATAAACCATCCGTATCGATCTGATTCAGGTCGTTTTAACCATATCATCAGAAATTCAGGCAGGACTTCGCTTTCGTTTACCGAAAACACTAAGTATGCAGGTGATATAATAGCCGGTTTCATATCTGAGAATAAAGCCACTCTGACACATTCATCACGCCCGACCTGCATAGCGCTGTATGCAAACTGGCCTTTGTAAATAATTTTATATTTTCCTAAATCTGTACCGGATACATTGGCGACAGATTGCATGAATTGTTTTCGTATATTTATGCCAAGCAATCTATTTACGCCGATTGCGTTATCGCTATTTCTCGAATCAACAAGCTGGATGTAGTTGCCAAGCCGCTTGAAATTAGATTTCATACCCCAGTCCCTTAAATGCTTCTTTCAATTCGTCTTGAGATTCTGTTTCTTGTTTAAGGATCGATCGAAATGTCTGTTGTATGCGTTTCATTTCGCTATCAAAATCAATGTTGCTATCTCTGTCAATAAATTCAATATATTTACTTGGTACAAGAGAGTAGTCATTCACTTTTATTTCATCAGCATTGGCTGAATAACAGTATTCAGGTACGTTTTTATACCTGTGTTCGTGTCCTTCTTGTTGCCAGTAATGAAGATTTTGAGAAATTTTAGTGATGTCTTCAGGAGTGATATGAATAAATTTCTTTTCGTACTCATTGCCCCATCGACGTAAATCGATAAAAAGTATTTCTCCAGAACGGTCTCGATAATTTTTTTCCACATCATTAATTTTAATTTGTCGTTTCGTTTTGTTTTTATTCAATATCCAAAGCGTGACGCTAATATCGGTTGTATAGAACATATTTCTTGGCAGGACGATAATTGCTTCAACTAAATCATTAGCTATCATTTTTCGGCGAATTTTATACTCCTCGCCACCACCTGACAAAGCGCCATTTGCTAAAATAAATCCCGCAATACCGTTTTTAGAAAGCTTGGATGCCATGTGCAAAATCCAGCCATAGTTTGCATTGCTAACCGGGGGAATATCAAAACCGTCCCAGCGAACATCATCAGTTAATTCATCTTCAGCTCGCCAGTCTTTTTGATTAAATGGGGGGTTGGCCATGATGTAGTCGGCCTTAAGATTCTTGTGTTGATCACGAGAGAAGGTATTTGCAGCAATCTCTCCCAGGTTTGCGGTAATGCCGCGAATAGCCAGATTCATCTTAGCCAGCTTGTACGTAGTGCTGGTGTACTCTTGACCATAGATTGAAATATTTTTTGTGTTTCCCTGATGTGCCTCTACAAATTTTAGTGATTGAACGAACATACCTCCGGTACCACAGCATGGGTCGTATATTTTCCCTTTGTACGGCTCAATTATTTCGGCAATTAAATTAACGATACTTTTAGGAGTGTAAAATTCTCCTTTTTGTTTACCCTCCGCGATGGCAAATTTACTTAAGAAGTACTCATAAATTCTCCCAACAATATCCTGCTCCTGATCTTTTGAGGTGTGAATATTATTGATCGTGTCAATGAGAGCTGCTAATTTGCTAACATCAAGATTCAGACGGGAGAAATAGTTGTCTGGCAAAGCACCCGCGAGAGCCTTGTTTGATTTCTCTGCAGCATGAAGGGCGCTATCTAGTTTGGATGCTATGTCATTTTGTTTGGCATGTTTTTTGATAAAATCCCATCTCGATTTTTCGGGGAGATAGAAGACATTCTTCATGGTATAAAATTCTACCTTTTCTAAATAATCTACATGCCCTTCTTCTGTAAGTTCCTGTCTCCGGTGTTCAAACTTCTCGCTAGCGAACTTAAGAAAGATAAGACTTAGCACCACGTGCTTGTACTCTGCAGGCTCTACGCTCCCGCGCAGTTTATTGGCGGAATCCCAAAGGCTCTCTTCCAAACTCTTCGATTTTTTGTTATTTACTTTTTTCGCCATTATATATTTTCAATAGCTTAGTTAACGTCCATGATATGACATTATATACTACATGTAGCGTTATGTGTAGTAGTAAATGTCACGGTTTATGCGGTGTATGTTTGTTGTAAAAATAAAGCCCTTCGTAAATGCTTTAATAATGAAATATTCACAAAGGGCTTGAGATGGAGGTGGCGGGAGTCGAACCCGCGTCCCAAAATTTGCCCCGTAGGGTCCTACAGGCTTAGTCGCCGGAAAAATCTTTTGTGCCAACCACGGCGGCGACGCCAACGGTTGTCACAGCAACTGCCATGCCTGGATTCCCGCAGTGCCAGACAGCACAACACCACGGTAGCTTCTAAATCAACGGGTACGACATCGCAGAAGCAAACGAGCGACGTACCCGGCCAACCGCTTATGCGGCTAACGCAAAATCAGTATCGGCAAATACTTTTTGTGTTTTATAGAGTTTTCTCTCTACCTGCACCCTACGGGACTATCAATTTTGATCGAATCCGTGTCACCCCCTATGTGTAGTATAGCATGCAATGAAAGAAAATACCGAGAGCAAAGCTTCGCGCTAGGCATGCGAGGGGTGGCGCCGCCCTTTGGCGGTGCCAGACGCCGCGGAGTTTGCGGGTGACAGCTTTACTGGAAGGCGCGCGGCGGCCGAGCCCCGAGCACGCCGACCGCCGTGTGCTGCGCGCAGCGGAGCGCGCGGGGGTAGCGCCCAAAATCACAATCTGCGCTTAAGAAAAAAATTGGCAAAATGTATAAAATATATATAAGGAGTTATGTTACGTTTATATCTCTATCGGTTTCGCAGGATGCGCGTGTATGCGCTGGTGGGCGAGAGCGGTACGGGGAAGAGTTTTCGGGCGCGGTATTTGGTCGAGAAATACAAGATAGATTTGCTCATAGACGATGGGCTGATTATTAGCGATGAGAAAATTATATGCGGATCGACTTCGAAGAATCAGGATAACATTATGGATGCGGTGAGGATGGCGATATTTGATTCCGAGACGCACCGGCAGGCGGCGCGGGATGTGTTGGATAAAACCCATTTTCACCGGGTCCTGGTCCTGGGGACTTCCGAGCGTATGGTCTATCGTATCTGTGATGCCCTGTACCTGCACCGGCCGGGTAAAATTATTAACATTGAAGATATATCTACAGAAAAAGAGATCGCGAAGTCGCGCCAGCACCGTGAACGCCAGGGGAGTCACGTGGTCCCGGTGCCGTCGTTGGAGCTAAAGCAGAGCTTCCCCGACCTGGTGACTGAATCGCTTAATGTTTTTATTAAGCGCGGGTTTGGGCTGTTTCGGCGTAATGCAATGTATCAGAAGAGCCTGGTGCGGCCGGCGTATAACAGACAGGGGAGTGTGCTTATTTCGGATAAGGCCTTGCGGGAGATTGCCGAGCATTGCATCCACGATCTTGAGCCGCGGATAAAGGTTACCGGGCTGCGCACACATAAATCCGATAATGTGTATAATTTCTGGGTGCACGTTAGCGTACCGCAAAAAGGAATAAACCTGGCGAAAACTCTGCCGAAAATACAATCAGAGCTCATTTCGTCGATACAAGAATTTTCTGGAATAATTATAAGGAAACTGCGTATAATTATCGATACTGTTAAATATGGAAAGTAATAAAACCCTGGGGGAAATATGGTAAGTATGAAAATAAAGAATTTGCTCTGCATGTGCGCGTTATTGGTTAGCGTGTTTATGCTGATACCGCAGACGTTATCTGCGGAGGCTGACGGGACGAAGCCGCTGGTGACCACCGAGCGCTACACCGTCTTTAGTGATTTTTCACAAGGAGAAACACTGCGGCTATTGCTGCGTATAGAGGAGTTGCACGAATTTTACGGGCAATACTTTCTCTTTAAGGATCCGCCGTTGACGGAGACGCTGCATATACGGTACTTCAGCAGCAAGAGCGGGTACGATGATTATCTCCGTGATGTTCTTGGGCGTACCTATGATCATTTTGTGCTCCTGGATTACAACAGTGCGCTGCCCAACGAGTTGGTGATTTATGCCGGCGTTGAGGACTTTGACCGGTTGTTGGCCCACTATTCGTTTATCCAGTTCCTTGAAGGACAGGTCGAGCACCCACCGTTGTGGCTGCGCGAGGGATATGCGCTCTACTTTGAGAACAGCCGCTATGACAGCGAGGCCGAAGGTATTCGGTTCCGTGAGAACAGCCGCTGGCTTGAGGAGTTGAAAAGCATTATTGCCAGTGATGATTTGATTCCGCTGGATACGCTGCTCAATATGGGGTACGAGGAGATTCGGGTACAGCGCAATGTATTCTACCCGCAGGTATGGGGGCTGGTGAGCTTCCTGACGGGGTACCGGGAACGGGGGAACGAGGAGTTGGCCCTGGAGGTTAATGGGGCGCTGGACAGTGCGGGGTCCGAAGAGGACAATTTGTTTAATGCCATTGAGGCCATCCGTAACCGCATCAGCCTTGGGCGCCTGGAGAGGGCGTTTGTTACGTACATACGCGGCCGGCAGTCGTTCACCGAAGCGGTAACCGAGGCCATAGGGGATTATCAGAATCAGAATGTGGATGCGGCGGAGCGTGCTTTTTATTCCAGCGTTATGCTTAACCCGCAGAGCCCGACGCCGTACTATTACCTTGGGCTCATTAACTATGAGCGTGACGATTACACGACTGCAGAGTATTTCTACATTGAATCCCTGTCGCGCGGCGGGGACGAGGGTGTGATCTACTATGCCCTTGGGTTGAATACGCTTGCCGGCGGGGAGTACGAGCAGGCACGGGACTACCTTGAGCAGGCACGGGAGCAGAAACCCGAATTGCGTTCAAAAATCGATGAGGTGCTCCGGAGTTTTCCGGGGGGCGGGGGAGACACTGTTGGGGCGGGTGCTAGTGAGGGCGTTGATGCGGACGCCGCTGTGGACGCCGCCGATGACTCGCAGTTGCGGAGGAGTTCGCGCTCGTCGCGCCGCCGCTCGAATTCGGGGGTCGATTCGGTCGACGACGACGTCGTCGTTGACGATCCAAATGACGGGTACTCTCGTTAGTAGCCCGTTGGGTGCCCGGCGGGGCGCCGTTGAATTCATCAAATAGGTGATCAATAGCCTCGCCGATCATTGCGTTCGGGGGGGTGACGGGGGCGATAAATTCTTTCGCGGCCGCAAAAGCTTCCTGGAAACTGCACGGGAGTACCTGGAATACCGGGTAGCGGAGATAGCCGGTGTAGGCATCTGCCAGTTCGCTGGCAGGCGTGCAGTATCCATCTAATTTACGAAGCAGCTCCAGGAATTTCTGCCGGGCTGCGCGCAGCTCGCGTTTGCTGGCATTGCCCGCTGGGGCACGCGGGGGTGGTGGGCTTGCGGCGGGCGATGGCGCGGTGTCATCAGATGGGAGGTCGGTAGCGAGCGGGGTATCGTTTCTGCCATGCAGGATGTTGTCTACCCGGGGTTGGATGTACTGTAAAATATTATAATGGTGCAGGGCCAGGAAAATTTCCCTGCTCGCCCCGGATAGGAGTATTTTATTCACCTCTTCGGTAATTCGTGACCGGGAGGCGTCGGCCAGTAGTTGGCGGCTGTTGCGGATTTCCCGCTTGATATCATTTCCAATTTTCAGATTGGTCAGGGTTGCATACTTGATGGCCCGCAGCATCCGCATGGGGTCTTCGACAAATATTTTGTCTAGCGGGATGATGGCGGTCAGGCGCCGGCGGTTGATGTCGTTGACTCCGTTGACGTAATCTATGACCCAGCGGTTGGTAGGATCGTAGAATAGTCCGTTGACGGTAAAGTCTCTGCGCATTGCATCTTCTTCGATGGTCCCGTATTGGTCTGGGTTCTGCAGGGATCGGAACGTTGCCACCTCAATTATCTTACCGCCTCTGAAATAGACGTGTACCAACCGGAACCGTTTGCCTATTATTCTGCTGTGCGAAAAAATTGCCCGTACTTTCTGGGGCGAGGCGTCGGTAGCTATATCGAAGTCTTTTGGAATTTTACCGATGAGTAAATCGCGGACCGCGCCGCCGACCAGGTACCCGGTGTGGTTATATCTGCGTAGGCGATTGACGATGCGCAGGGCATTTTCATCAATGTGCCGATGGTTAATTGGCAGTTCGCTTTCATGGTATATCCGCACATGCAGGGAGCGGGGGTTGGGGAGTGAGGCAGGAGAGGTCATGCCGCTGCCTTCCGCACACCCGTGTGGTGTGTTGTTATATATGTATCCAAAAAATTATCCGATACCCCGATATCTGCGCTTGCAATAATACATACAGTATGCTATACTTTCGCAATTATGTCAAAGTCACATCGAGGAAGACCGCTGCGAAAAGAAGTTGCCAGAAGCGGGCGCGGATATTGTTCCGTCAGTCACAAGAGTGGAGTCAAGCTCTTGTATGAATATGAGGTAGATGGCAAGACCTTAAAAATATCGAAATACGGAAAGGCGATACTGGAAAACCGCCGCCGGGTTACCGAGCGCGAGCAGCGCAAGGCGGCTGCATCGCAGTCAGGGGGAGCGGCTGCTGCTGCTCCTGCCGCAGAGAGTCAGCCAGCAGCGGCGCCAGCGCCGGCTGCGGATGTCACTGCCGCCAAAGAGGCTGCGCCCAAGAAGGACGAGGCCGCTGCCAAAGACGACGCACCGAAAGATGCTGCGCCCAAGGACGACGCACCGAAAGATGCTGCGCCTAAGGACGACGCTGCTAAAGACGCTGCTCCCAAGGACGACGCACCGAAAGATGCTGCTCCCAAGGATGCCGCTGCTAAAGACGCTGCTCCCAAGGACGACGCACCGAAAGATGCCGCGCCTAAGGATGACGCACCGAAAGATGCTGCTCCCAAGGATGCCGCTGCTAAGGACGACGCTGGTGCTGATAAGCCGAAGCCGAAACCGAAAGCCGATGCACCTGCTGTTGCAAAGTCCGAAAAAGCAGCTTCTGCGAAAGAGAAAAAACCTGCGGCAGCAAAGGATAAAGAGGACAAGCCCTCTGGGGCAGATGCCAAGGCAGACGGCGCAGCGGCTGAAAAAAAATCTTCGGATAAGCCCGCTAAGCCCGCTGCAGCAAAAACTCCTAAGACTGAAAAGTCGGAGTAACCCCGTAACCCGCCCTCTCGTGCAGAGAGGGAAAATGGGAGAAGTCTACCTATATCTCAAAAAGAGAGTAGGGGGAGAAGACTACATTCCCACGCCACCTCACTTTAGTCATGTTCGTTGTGCGTTAATAAAAAAAGAGAGGCGCGCGCTCTCGCACTGCCTCTCTCTCTGACTTGACCCCCGTATTCTTACAGCTCTTCGGACAGTGCCGGCCAATACTGATCGGCCAGGTTAATGTATTTTTCCTGATCCCGATCCCATCGCCGTTTAACACCGGGCGAGAAATTCAAATAGAGCGTCTCGTCAATAACCGTGAACGCCTTAGGGTCCACGGGCGCAACCGCGTTATTCGCAGCAGCGTAGGCACAATACCCCCCATACGCGGGCGCGTACCGCTCCGGATCGGCTGCAAACAGACGGGCGTTCCTGTCATTTGCAAAGTACCAATCGCTGCCGTTCCATTCTATGCGATGCTCGCGCACCCCCTGGACCGCCTCGTCCTCGGTATGGTAGGTAACCACATCATACCCATCCAGCGCCACCCCGCGCACGGAAAAAAATTGCTGCGCACTTGCCGCGCCGCATAACATCATAGCTAACATAGCCGCCAATAACACACGTCTTCTCATAAGACCTCCTTTGTAATATTCTATTCTATAATTAAACCGCCCGCCTGTCAATGCCGCATATTTTATGGTATATATATTGATACATAATTCAATTATTTGATATACTGTATATACAGCGCGTATGAATATCAGAAGAATTCTCATTGCCGTCGGTGCCGCAATAGTAATTACCGTAACATTAGCCCTGGCGGTACGCGCAGACAGCAGCCGCATCAATATCCTTAATCAGAATAAGTACCAGCAATTTTCCGATTCCCTCGATGTCCTCGCCGACGAACTGTCGCAGGTTTTTGCCGACCAACAAGCGGCAATAACCGAACTCGCCGAGCAGATTGATGTCGCTGCTCTCTCGACCGGATCACTGGGGCCCCCGGAATCGCAGCGCCTGAAACAGAGCGTCAACCAACTGCTTCTCCGCAACCCTGGAGTAATTGACATACGGATCGTCGCCGGCGATTCGCGCCGCACCCTTTACAGCACCATCGACAGCGACATAGAGAGCCTGAGCGACCAGAGCATCAAATACCGCCCCCTGGAGGAGATCGTAACCCCCCAGGTATTCCAGCGCCTGACAGCACCCGTAGAGCCATCCGAAGCGGGCGGACAAACCGCCGTCATGGTGCTGCCCCAGACACAGCGCCTGGTATTAATACAGACGCTCGCACAGGCCCCAGGGAGCACCGAGCAGCAGGTAGTATCGTTAACCTACAGCTCCCTTGATCTCATTGTACTTTCCCTGACAACCACCCCGCTGCGCACCATGGAGATATACCCCGCAGGAATTATCGTCAACCCCCTTCCTTCAGTCGATTACTCGACCCTGGACGCCGGGCGCCTGCAAGGCGGAGCCGGAGAGATAGAGATACACGAGGGCGATCGCCTGGCTGTACTCAGCAGCGTACTCCCCCAGGGGGTGCCGGTCTACCTGTTTCTCTCGGCAGACGAGCTGCGGGCAGATAATTTTACCATTGCCCTGTTATTTTTCGTCGTGGTTTGCATACTCTTTGTCGTGATATTACTTATACTCAACATTCTCCGCAAGCAAAACGATGTAGTCACCACCCGGTTTTCCCTGTTCCGCAAAAATCTTATGCGTTTTATCGACGAACGCACGGCTTTGCGCGACATGGCCCTCCTGTCGCTGCTCAGCTCACAGCGCGATAAACTGATAAGTAAAATCACAAAAGGCATCCGCGGTTCAAAGGAAACATTGGAAAATCTCTTTGAAACCGAATGGAAAAAATTACTCGGTGCGTTACAGTTAGCAGGCTATATCCACGAAGAGCGGGTACAGCGCGAATTCACAGCAGATTCCGCCCCCGCCCCCTCTGCCTCGCCCTCGCCAGCCACCCTCGCCCCCACTCCCTCCGCAGCACCCGACATCGCCCCCCCCGCCCACGACGACGTCCCGCTCGCCGAAGCGGACGAACTGATGGACATCGATGCCCTGGATGCAGAGCCCCTGGACGCAGAACCCCTGTCTTTGGATGAGATCGAAGAAGCAGACGCAGAGCCCCTACCGCTGGATGAGATAGACGAAGCAGCACCCCTGGAGGAACCCGCCTCGGTAGATACTATCGACGCCCCCGCTCCCGCACCTGCACCCCCTGCTCCCCCCGCAGGCACGCCGGCAGCCCCAGGTGCAAGGCGCCCATCACTGTGGAGAATTGCCCACGCCGTCGCAAATAAAACCACCCCCCCGCAGTCCCCGCCCCCCTTCGCGCAACGCAAACGCCGCCCCGACGCCGGCCTGCTTATGCGCGCCGACCGGATGCGCCGTCCCGGGGTCTTTGAAGACAACGGCATATACATTATCGCCAACACCCTGGTAGAGCAAGAGCGGCAGCGTAGCGGCAGCACGGACGTCGATCCCGAATTCCTCAAACTCGTCGAAACAATATCCTGACACCGCGAGTCTCCCGAGCGTAGCATGAACACGTACAGCATATATACCGACGGCGGCTGCATAGGCAACCCCGGCCCGGGCGGATGGGCCTTCGTCGCCTATAAAACCAACGCCCCCGCCGGCACCCCGCAGCACATCGCCCAGCAATCCGGGTACGCCCCGCAGACAACCAACAACCGCATGGAACTCATGGCCGTAATTTCCGCCCTCCAGTACTGCCGCGAAACCCTGCCCCCGGGAACCGACATCACCATCACCACCGACTCCCAATATGTACAAAAAGGAATCACCGAATGGATGCCCGCGTGGCTGCGCAACAACTGGCGCAAAAAAGACAAAAAGCCGCTAAAAAACATCGAACTATGGCAGCGCCTGCACGCCCTATCCGAGGAGCGCCCGAACCTGACGTGGAAATGGGTACGCGGCCACAGTGGACACATACAAAACGAACTCTGCCACGATTTGGTACAGCAAGCCATAGCCGCTAAAAAGTAGAGCAGGGGGGTGATGTGGGCGCTCCCCCCGCGCGCCGTGCCCGCTACGCGCGCCCGCCCCGCGGGGGTCGGCGTGCTCAGGGCTCGGCCGCCGCGCCCGTTACAGTAAAGATGCCGGCACAAACACCGCGGCGTCTGGCGCACGCAAAGGCGCGCGCCACCCTTCCCATGCCTAGCGCGGGGGTATTTGCATATTTTATCGTGCTTTATTGATGTGAAAAAATTTTAAAAATTTTTTGCCAAAATGCTTGACAAAGGCATGAATACATGATATAGTTAAAGCCGTTATGTTTTATATCGCGCGTAAAACAGACTTGCCGCCCACAATGTGGGTACTACGGCAGACTGCCCCCCCCCCCCCCCCCCGCAGTGCAGATACTAGAGCGGTAGATAATTCCCTCTCACTAATACCATATATTTCAAACCCCCACAGTATTGCTGGGGATACTAATACACCCCGGGTGACCTCGCCCGATACAAACTCCTCAAACATGTTCGAAAACACTTATATATATAGAGAGGAGATATACGATTATGTATAATATAGTACGTACAATACGTAACATTACAGCACCGAAACTCGGTGTATTAACTACCTTGGGAGTGGTATTTGCCGCCCTGGTACTGTCGCTGGCTATAGCCGGCTGCGAGGAGATCACTACTCAACAAGGGGGCGATGGAACCCCACCGGCACCAGTAACCCTTTCGTCGGCCCCGGGGAGCGTTCCAAATAGCATTGATATAACCTGGACAGATCCAGCAGATGCAGATTTCTCGCATATTTTGCTCTATTGGGCACCCGGCGGCGGCGATCAGGAACAGCCATTACGGGTAGAGAAAGGGGCAGAGAGTACTACAATTACTGGATTAGCTGCAAACCCCTATAGATTCACTGCGGTGACAGTAGATACCGCAGGCAATATATCTACAACCAGCGCCCCCACAAGGGCCTTTACCGATATTTTCGTTCCTACGGCAGTAACCCTGACAGCCGCCCCCGCGCCAAACGGCGGCGCAGAAATAACATGGGATGATCCGCCAACAAGCGGCATCTCGCATGTTCTTATAAGCTGGATGCCGGTAGAAGACGGTATTACCCAGCCGGTACGCATTGCCGGCGGTGTAGAGACCGCTGTTATCCCTGGTTTAACCGAAGGAACCGAATATACATTCACGGCCGTAGCCGTTGATGCTTCCGGGAACCAATCTGATACCAGTGCCCCCTCAGCACCCGTAACAGCAGACGCAACCGCACCTGCTGCGGTCAGCAACCCCACGGCAACCCCTGGGGCTAACAGCAGCATAACATTAACCTGGACCGATCCCGTGGATAGCGATTTTTCACATATCCTAATATCCTGGCCCGAGGGGAACGGGGGAGATGTCACATCACCCCTACAGGTTGCCAGCGGTACACAAACGGCAACCATCATGAATCTCACTCCCGGTAGTATTGTATTTACTATAGAAGCCGCAGATACTGCAGGAAACACAACCTCCAATACCGTAACCGGCACGGCCGCGGCAGATATTACCGCCCCGGGCGTGGTAACCCTGGCATCAACCGTTCTTGCAAACGGCAGCATACAAGTTACCTGGACCGATCCAACCGACAGCGATTTCTCGCACATTCTCTTGTCGTGGGCACCGATGGATGGAATTGACCAGCCGCTCACCATAGTAAAAGATGTAGAGACGGCTACCATCACCGGGTTAACTGACGGTACCCAGTATACATTCACCGCCAAGAGCGTTGACGAGTCGGATAACGAATCGGCTGATAGTACCGGAATAATGGCAACCGCTGATGCAAGCGGACCGTCCGCTGTTACCGCTACTGCCGCCGCAGGAACAAATAGCAGCATAACATTAACCTGGACTGATCCTGCGGATAGCGATTTTTCTCATATTTTTATATCCTGGCCCGAAGGAAACGGCGGGAATGTCACATCGCCCCTACGGGTTGCCAGCGGTGTGCAAACGGCAACCGTCATGCATCTTACTCCCGGTAGTATTGTATTTACTATAGAGGCTGTAGATGACCTGGAGCATATAACCACCAGTACCGTTACCGGTACGGCCGCAGCAGATATCACTGCTCCAGCCGTGGTAACTCTGACGGCAGCTACTGCGGCAGGCGGTGCCGAGATTACCTGGACCGATCCCACTGACTTTGATTTCTCACATATTCTCTTATCATGGATGACCACCGGGGGTACTGCGGAGTCGCGCCGTGTAAATAAAGATATAGAGACGGCTACAATCACCGGATTGACCGATGGTGCCGCCTATATGTTCACCGCCAAAAGCGTTGATGCTGCAGGTAATGAATCGGCTGCCAGTACAGCGGCAAGCGTAACTGTAGATGCGGCGGTTCCTGCGGTAACCAATATTTCCGTAACAGCAATTACTACTGACGCAATCGCAATTGTAAGGTGGACCGACCCCACTGCTGCTGATTTTAGTCATGTAAACATTACCTGGGAACCAGCTAACGGTGATCAGCCGCTACGGATAGAGTCGGGGGTACAGGCGGCGACGTTGTTTGGTCTAACCGGCGGGACACAATATACTGTTACCGCAACAAGTGTTGATACTCTTGGCAATGAGGCAACCGCCACTGCAACGACCGTTGCTGCCACTACCCCTGCGGTAACTGCCGCATCGGCAACGCGCATTAACCCTGCCGGTACCACCACTGTTACCTGGACCGCTCCAAGCGATACGAGCGGTATTGCTAAAATAGCAGTAACTGGATTACCCGCACCAACTACTGCGGTAGATGCGATGATTGGTGATGGAACTGTTGATGTTACCGGACTTGATCCGAACGTCAATCATACTATTATTATTTCAAATCTGGATAGCTCTGATGCCGTTACCAATACAGTAGTAATATCTGCCGATGCCACGCTGCCGGTTGCCCTGTTCCGCCTGGGAGGCAGTGACGCTACCCATGATGGAGATTTCGGCTATTCGGCATGTAATACCGAACTTGCCGGTAACGGTGATGTAGCAGTGGCTATGCGCAATGCCGGCTATAGCACGGCAGTGTTTTTTGGATCAAAACATAATGCACCTGCATATAATTTTATCGACCTTGCAACCGATACCGACGCTCTTGGATTCAGTAGTACTGCTAACGCAACCCACCTTGAAGCGCGGCCGGTTGTGGTGTATACCAATACAACCCCCACTACTACTTTCGGATCTCCGCCCGTACCACGCACCATCGGCAATGTGGTGAATGTCGCTAACGGAGGAAGATGGGGGAATGGTGGGTATACTGTGGTTGATGATCTTACTACTGATGAATTTTGGTCATTTACCGGAAATCGGATATCGGTGAGTGATCATACTTGCTCCAATGCCACCAGTGTTTCACCTAACATCTTTGGAAGAGTTGGTAACAGTTTAAGTATTGACAGCACGACCTCTACAAACTCCCTTGTTAAAAATTGCAATCTTACCCGCGTCGTCCTCTGCGCCGCCCACTAGTAGAAAATAAATATGAGAAGTATAGGAGAAAAGATACTATGTTTGTAAAAAACTTTCTAAAAATTAATATAGCCCTTATCGGGCTAACCGCTCTTGTGTTTACACTGAGCACTTGCGAAGAAGCCGCCCCGCCCCCGCCCTTCACGGTAAATCTGGTCTGCCCCAACGGCACCGCCGCTGAAGGTACCGGCGTACGAGGTACCATCGGCTGCAACACCTGCGACCCGGGGTATGCCCTGATTGACGCCGCGTGCGTCCCGGCCACCGCCACCGCCCCCACCACCACCCTCGTCACCCTCCCGCCCTCGTATACCGAAGGCGATAATGCTACGGTTACCGTAGTAGCAGATCTCGAGGACCCGCAGGCAATGATAACCGCCGGCTGGACCGCCACTGATGATTTTGCCGACCCCGCTGATGCCGATGCGTGGCGGGGCCGCTCGCTTGCAGACAGCGGCGCGGCGTATGTTGGTGACCGTCCACTGAACACCTGTCTCCCTGATGATACAGGATATGCTAATTGTGACGGTACCTCTACCACCATTACCTCACCGGATATCACCATAACAGGACGCTACCTGAACTTCCTCCTGGCTGGTAGGCCGAACAATGCAAACATTGGTGTTATTATCCAGGATAGCGAACAGACTGCTGCTGATTTTGCAACAGAAAACATCGCATTCATTCAACCGCTCCACAATGCCCCACCATGGACCGTTTCAGATTACGATTGGCGTACGGTAGATTTAGAAACCGAAATGGCAGAAACCGATAATAAAATACGCATTATTATTCAAGACCAGGCACCCGGGTGGGTAAACGTCGATCACTTCTTTTTCAGCGACACCCCCTGGGGGGTACGGGAGGATGATTGGACTACCCCATCATTTTTCGGCGGCAATACCGGGTATCTCCGGTTACATACCGGTGGGTTTGACCCCGCAACTGGTCAGCCGACAGCCCTGTTTGACGGCTTTGATGATGCCAGGGAGTTTTCTACTGATAACGGATGGGAGTATTCTGATAACCTCGTTAGCGCCCTTGATACTACTACCAATGCCCCGCCTGCTGCCGATTTTCTTGGCCGTAACTACGGGATGGGTATGCAGCATGTTAATGCGGGCCGCGTAGGAGACTACGCAATTAATACCTGTGACATCCTCGGTGCAGGGTGCGGGGAGGATACTGCTACCATTACCTCCCCGCCATTTCAGGTTACCGGACGGTATTTGAATTTCTTGCTTATCGGGGGAGTCAATGCTAGCGCTCCTGTTGTTACCATAGACGGCTCTGAGGCAGGTGCAGGCCTTGAGTTTCGTCTGTTCACCGATACGGCTGATGTCAGCGTGGCCAGCGAGGCGCGGTTACGTATGTATCCAAATCACTGCACGAGTGATTTTAACTCGTCCAATGGAAATGACAGCAAGTGGCACTCAATTGATGTGAGTGCCTACGTTGGAGACAATCTCCGCTTTCAGATCAATGATACATCAGGGGGCGTGTGTGATATCGTTGGGCTTGATCATATGTATTTCAGTGATATCCCGGTACGGGATAACGTGCGGGCGGCGCTAGATAGATAGCGTCTGGTTATTGGCACCGTGTCTGTTGTTGGCACCGCGCTTTCGTTCGCTACGCTCACTGCGCGGAGCATGGCGCATTCGGAATTGCTGTATCTATTTGCGACTTAATATATTTACAACAGTGACAGGGGGTAGCGGAAGACAGCGAAGTGCGCGGCGGGCGAGCGGCAGTGAGCCCGTAACCCGCGTAGCGGGTTAGCGCACTGGTGGCGCGCCTGCGCGAGCAGGCGGGGCACGCTGGCTGCAGCGAGGGGGGCAGGGCCCCCCGCAAAAACTCCGCTACTGTACTTGACATTATTGCAGCAGTTTTGTAATATAGTAGAAATTTGAGGGCCTGTAGCTCAGTTGGTTAGAGCACTTCTCTGATAAGGAAGGGGTCACTAGTTCGAGTCTAGTCAGGCCCATACACGCCTCTGTAGCTCAGTAGGTAGAGCACATCCATGGTAAGGATGGGGTCATCGGTTCAAATCCGATCGGAGGCTTTTATTGGCGGTCGCGTTTGTCGTCGAGGTCGTTAAGGCGCTCTTCGATGTTGTTCAGCTTTCTCTCCAGCGTGTTGAGAACCCAGAACTGGAAATGCTGAAAGTGGGCGTTGCGGTGGATCATCCAGATAATTTTGAGCGAAACCAACAGGACGCCCAATTCGATTGATACCAGGTGGTTAACAAATTCGGTGAAGAGCCCCATCAGAAATACCACGATAATGGCAGTTAGAAACAGGATATTGAGCAGGCGGTCGCTTCGCAGGGTTTTGCGTCCGGCAATCGCCTTGATGAGCTGTTGGACCCGCTCTTGCTCTTTCCCGAAGGCGGAAATATCGCTATCTAGCGCAGTATGAGTTTTCTGCGCGGATTCGTTTTTTTTATATTTTTTTTCCATACTATGTTGACAGGGCTGCTTGCGTATTGTATACTTGGGTAACCATTGTGTCTACTATACTAAAGACAGTTGATTTAGTCAAGCAGTTTCCGGCGGTGCTGGCGAATGATCGGGTTAGTATTGAGTTACGCCCCAACGAGGTAGTCGGCATACTTGGAGAGAACGGAGCTGGGAAAACCACTCTGATGAATATGCTCTATGGGTTATTTCACCCAACCTCTGGGGGGATATATATTAACGATAAAGAAGTACACTTCTCTTCTCCGCGTGATGCCATCTCTGCCGGGTTGGGTATGGTGCATCAGCACTTTATGCTGGTAGAGACGTTGACGGTAACCGAGAATGTTATCCTTGGGTCCGAGCCGTCGTCGGCATCGATTATCGATTACAAGAAGGCACGGGCAGAGGTGAAAGAGCTGTCGGAGCGCTATGGGTTTCATATCGACCCGGATGAGCGTATTATCAATATGTCGGTTGGGCTGCAGCAGCGGGTTGAAATCCTCAAGGCGCTCTACCGGAAGGTGCGGATCCTGATACTCGATGAGCCGACGGCGGTATTGACTCCGAATGAAGTGACGGAATTTCTGTCGATAGTAGAGCGGCTGGTCAAAGAGGGCACGTCGGTAATTATTATCACCCACAAGCTCGGTGAGATAAAACAGATAACAAACAGAGTCTACGTTATGCGTCAAGGCAAAATTGTCGGCGAACGGAATACCGATGATATCGATACGCGTGATATGACCCGTATGATGGTTGGCCGGGAGGTGCAGTTGTCAAAGCGTTTGGAGCGTCCGGCAACGCCGGCACCTGCTGCCGGGAAAGGCAAGACGGCGCCGGCGCTGTTGGATGTCCGTTCGGTCTCTGTGGGTAGCGACCGTAACCTGACGGCAGTTGACGAAATTTCATTACAGGTGAATGCAGGCGAGATTGTTGCAATTGCGGGCGTAGAGGGGAACGGACAGGCCGAATTTGCCGAGGCGCTCATTGGGCTGCGGAAATTGGAGGGCGGGGAGATTGTGTACAAAGGCGATGACATCAGCCGAACCTCCACCCGCAAGCGGATTAGCCAGAACATCGGGCACGTGCCGGCAGACCGTCATAAATACGGGCTGGTCCTGTCGATGCATCTGTTTGAGAATGTTTGCCTGGGGTATCATCGGCGCGCGCCCTTTTCGAAGCGGCATGTGCTGCAGCAGGAAAAAATGATCGAGTATTCCAGTGAGCTGGCGCAGAAATTTGATGTGCGGCCCCCGGATGTCCGTAATTATGCCAGCCATCTCTCTGGGGGGAATCAGCAAAAGCTGATATTGGCGCGCGAATTTTCGCGCACGCCGGCCCTGTTGGTAATTTCACAGCCGACCCGGGGGTTGGATGTCGGGGCAATAGAGTATATTCACGAGCAAATTATGGGTATCAGGAATGCCGGGGCCGGGGCCGTTCTGTTTTCCCTGGAGCTTGATGAAATATTTGCGTTGGCAGACCGTATTTTGGTTATGTACCGCGGCAAGATTGTGCACGAGACAGTTCCAGAAAAGAGTACTCCGCAGAAGCTGGGGATTTACATGACAGGGGGGAGCGCATGAAACTGAGCAGGGTATCGTCTCTCGTAGTACAGTATACGGGGCTGCTGCTGGCTGCCGTTGGTGTTTTCCTATACCTGGGCGGGGTGTTTCAAGTAGGAAAAGATTTTCGTGTAATAGTGTTTATTCTTACGCTTGCTGCGATGTTCGTGGGTGGTGCACTTGCGCTCCTCGGTATGTACAGGGGCGATGTAGCTCAGAGTAAACAAAAAGTAATAGAGTTCCTGAAGGGCATGAGTGCGCCTGCGGTCGGCATTGTGCTGTCGCTGCTCATTGGCGCCATTGTTATGCTTATAGCCGGGTACAATCCCATTCAAGGATACGGGGCGATGTTCTACGGCGGGTTTGTCAGAAACTGGTCAATAACCGTCCTGAATGCGGTGCCGCTTATCTTTACCGGGTTGGCGGTTGCGTTTGCGTTCCGGGCCGGGCTGTTGAATATTGGTGCGGAAGGGCAGTATTACATCGGCGCGATGGCTGCCGCGGCACTTGGTATTTATTTTAATTTGCCTGGTATTATTGCCATACCGTTGATCTTTATTATTGGCGGTTTGTTATCTTCTCTCTATGTCCTCATACCGGCCATACTCAAAATACGCACGGGTGCTCACGAAATTATTACCACCATGATGTTTGCGCAGATTGCCAGTTTGCTCTCTCCGCTTATGGTGCGTAATTTTGGCGGTCATACCACCTCGGCCCACCCGCTGGTTACTGATGAAATACTGCCGCAGCTGTTTTTGCCGCTGTTTAGTACCGTGCTCCCGCAGGCATACTACCGCCTGCATACCGGTATTCTTATTGCAATCGGGGCCGCGCTGCTGGTGCATTACATTCTCTGGAAAACCCCCATCGGGTTTGAAATACGCGCGGTTGGGCAGAACCGGCATGCGGCCAAGGTACAGGGGGTTTCAATTGCCAAGGTATATATTGTGGCCCTGCTGGGGTCGGGGTTTCTGGCGGGTACTGCCGGGATTACCCAGGTGCTGGGGTTTGATCATAAATTATTTGAAAACATTAGCGTCGGCTACGGGTGGAACGGTATTTCGGTTGCACTGCTTGCCGCCAACAAGCCGATTGTGGTTATATTTACCGCCCTGTTGTGGGCGGCCCTGGATAGCGGCGGCCAATACATGCAGCGGACGGTAGAGATACCGAGCTCTGTAGTGGAGATCATCAAGGGTGTAGTCCTGTTTCTGTTGGTAGTGCGCTCCCTGTACGTGAACTTCTATAAAAAGTGGAGAAAAAATATGTCCGATAAAAATGCATCTGTTGATAAAATGACCGAGGCTGGTATTGTGAGCGAAGATGTCACGGGAGATACGATGTAATGCTTAGTACTGTATTTAGCTCCTCATTACTGGAGGCGATGATCCGTTTGTCGACGCCGATTACTTTGGCGGCGATTGGGGCAGTTATCTGCGAGCGCAGCGGTATCGTTAATATCGCCCTGGAGGGTATCATGTTGGTTGGCGCGTTTTTCGCCGCCACGGTTGCCTATTACACCGGGGACCCGTGGCTCGGTCTGTTGGCTGGAATAATCGGCGGGGTGCTGTTCTCTGCGATCCATGCAGTTGCCACCATCACGCTGCATATTAATCATGTAATATCCGGTGCAATTCTTAACATTACCGCGTTTGGCCTTACCCGGTACCTTATGGTGCAGTTTTTCGGCCACCCCGGTACCTCTGAAATTATTCCCGTTAGTCTGCAGGATTTTCGTTTTGCAATTCCCCTGCTGTCCAGGATACCGATTATCGGGAACGCCCTGTTCAATCAGACGCCGATTGTCTATATGTCCCTGATACTGGTGGTGTTTTTTACATTCTATCTCAAGCGCGGCCGGTTGGGGCTGCACGTGCGCGCGGCCGGCGAGCACCCGCTGGCACTGGAGACTATCGGTATATCGGTTGTCCGGATGCGCTACATCGGCGTGCTGATTAGCGGCGTTACCTGCGGGATGGCGGGGGCGTTTCTCTCAATTGAGAATACCGGTTCGTTTACAGAGGGTATGACCAGCGGGCGCGGGTTTATTGCCCTGGCTGCAAACATTGCCGGCGGGTGGCGTATCCTTGGGGCGTTTGTCAGCTCGCTGTTTTTTGGTTTTGTGGATGCCCTGCAAATACGGCTGCAGTCTCTTGAGTTTGAAATAATTCCCGGCGAGATCTTTGTTGTGCTCCCGTACCTGGCGGCCGTTATTGCGGTTGGCGGGTTGGTTCGTCATTCCCGTCCGCCAAAGGCACTCGGGACTAACTTTGTAATTGAACGCAGCGAAAGCTAGTATATATTTTTGCGCACATAAACGTATCGGGCATGTATAGATATATATCACTAATCGCTATAAGCGTTCTGGCACTTGCGGCATTTTTTACCGGGTGCACCGGGCGCCAATATGCAGTAGTCTTGTGGCCAAATAGCCAATCGGAAGATCTGATCAATGATATTGTACGGGTCCGCAATACAAACGAGACTGCAGGTAATGTGACCTTGTTCAATCCCGCCGGTAAGCGCGTGCAGCTTGAGGCGTGGCGCGTCAGTCTTTTTACCGGACGCGAGGAAGCATACGATTTTTTGTATAAATATCAAAATTATATAACTACGTTTGCCCGCTGCGAACGCCGCGCCCTTCCGGTGCGGGAGTCGGCGGATCGGTTTTCCGACAGTATATACCGGCTTGAGGACGGCGAAATCATTAAGGTTGTGCAGCGGGCGGACGAACCGAGTGACGAGGCGGGGTTTGAGGATTATTGGTACGAGGTTATTACCAACACCGGCGAGCGCGGCTGGGTATTTGGGTATTACCTGACCATTCTGGATACCAGCAAGGAAGAGCTGGTAGACAGCGGAGATACCGACCGCAATATTACTCATATTCTTAATAATGTGTGGAGACCGGAGCGGTTCTCGGAGATGCTGGAGTCCGGGTACGTCGATATAGATACATTCAGCAGCGAGTATGGTCTTTTTCCCGCACCCCTGGAGGGGCGGATTACCATCCAAAAACCCAACGTTGTTATTTATTTCCAATACCGCACGCCGATACCGTTGTCAGAAAATACTTTTCGGTTCGACGACCCGCAAGGTGCGTTCCCGTCGTTGGAAATTACTGCCATCGACAGGCAATCAATAAGAGTCGGGTATACCCTTGGGGGCAGGTTTGTTACCGAGAGATATTTTCTATTGACAGATAACATTACCGAAATTGCCAAGCAGGTTACGGCAGAAAAAAACAGCCAACTACATGAGATTACCTTCATCGGTAATAACTTCTCGGGCGGCATTGCCGGTGATATATCTATCAGTGCCAATGGTCAATTTGCCTGGCAATTGAACGGCCGCACAAACAGCACGTTGGCAATTCCTGCAAATGACATCAATGGAGTTATCTCGTTCCGCCTGTTTTTATCGCCGCGCCTTGCCCAGCAATACGACGGCGTCCTGACCCTGCGGTACGGGGCAGATGACAATGCGCAATCCCTGCACTATGTGTATACGTTGGATAACAAACGCCTTGCCCTGACCCCAGTTACTGAGGGTCAAATCGACGGCGTGGTGGTAACGTCGGTTAGCGCCGGCACCCGTCCGCTGGTTTTCTCTGCCGCCAGAGAGTAGGGGAGAGGGAGGCTCTCCCGCGTTGTCCCGACAATCAGCCGTCTATTGTTTTTCCTGAAACGACAGCGAAACAGAGTTGATACAATACCGGAGCCCTGTCGGTCCCGGGCCGTCGTCAAAGACATGTCCCATGTGCGCATCGCATACCGCGCAGGTAACCTCGGTTCTGCGCATCCCAAAGGCCTTGTCCTCGTGCAGGGCAATCAGCTCTTTATCTATGACGTCCCAAAAACTCGGCCACCCAGTCCCGGAATCAAACTTTTCCGACGAATTAAACAGCGGCGTATGACAGCACCCGCACCGGTACTCGCCCGGGCGCTTGTTGTTCCAATACAGACCGCTGAAAGCCGGCTCGGTTCCAGCTTTGCGCATCACTCTGAATTGCTCGGGGGCCAGTATCCCCTTCCACTCCTGTTCACTTTTTTCGACTCGTTTTGACATATCTCCTACCTCTCTATAATATAAGCATACATTCCAATACGGCACATGTCAAGCAGAGCATATTTTGGCACCCCCAGGAGGCGAGTGGGGGTGCTACAGCCCGCTGCTGGTCCGTTCAGCGGCGAGGGCGATGAATCCGGCGGAGCGGATATTAAGATTATTGGTGCCTGCTATCGTATCCGCGACCCTGGCGCTGCCGTAATGGAGCAGCAGCATGGTAAAGTAATCGCCCAGTAGGTTGTAATCTTCATGCGGCGGGGCGGATCGGCCAATTCTGTCAATCTCGGTGCGGCTCTCTTCGATTCTGCCGGTTTGGTACAGCACAACACTGCTGACAATCCACGCCCGCAGGAGTACATCACCGCTCCCATCCGTGGCGGCGGCAATCAGACTGTTAGCGGTTATTGTCTCTGTATTTACCGCCAGGGGAAGTACCGAGAGTGCCAATGCCGCCCGTCTGTTTCCGTTGGTAATCCCCGGTAGGTATTCGAGAAGCTGTGCAAGCCAATTGTTGCGTATATCATTGTCAGCAACCGTGCGGACAAATTCGCTAATAAGCTCGGCGGCTCTTTCGTCGGTAAGGTGACTGCCGGCGATCAATGTACCAAATAGCTCAGGGCGATGCATTGCCAGCAGCCGCACAATGCGGGCCTGATCGATATATGCGGCGGCGGCAAATTGAGTTTGAGTGCTGCGCGCGGTGGGCGTGGATGCCGGGGCGGCGGGGGCGGGGGCGGCAGCGGCGTCATCGGCAGCGGTTACCGCGGCAATGGCGCGTTCGATAGATTGCTGTGGATAGAGATCAACACGCAGGAGTTCGTCGGGCAAAACCGCAGACACCGACAGCAGCAGCAGCTGTGCGGCCATCGCCGTAACCGCGTCGGTGTTATACGCCGCAATATACAGGACCTCAAATTGCCGAAGCGCTGCAACGGCAGCCGGGCGCAAATCGTTTGCGGTGTACAGGGCGATAATATTGGTATACAGCACCGCCCTGTCGAGCGGATCGGCGTAGTAGGTTAGTATTTCTATTGCCGATGCCAGGATGCTCTCTGTCTCTTCGCCGAACATCAGGCTGGTTTCAATTAAATTTAGCAGCGCCTCCGGGTAGCCCAGCCCGCCTTCCTGGGGAGTGATCCGCAGTGCAGCCAGGGCGCTCTCAAGCGCGGTGTTTACAAATTCAGATTCTGCGATCTGCGCAAATAACTCTGCGCATTCAATATACAGATTTGCCACACGAATATTACCGACAGCAGAGGTAACGTGGCGGGAAAAGTTAGGCGAGGACGGGTACAGGCGGTATGCACTGTCATATTCGGTGATATCCAGCAGAATGGTCAACGCACGCTCCGCCAGCAGAGATGCATTGCCGTCCCGCCCGCTGGCGGCGTTTACTTTTGCAAGCTCTATCAGGTAACGCGCGCGATCATACGGGTCTTCGATGTCCGCATTCGTTTGCGCTGCCAGTAATGTCGGCGAATCCGCCGCCCCGAGGACTACGTAGTACTGCCTGTCGTTGTATGTGCTCACGCACCCGCCCACTCCCCCGAGTAGCGACACCGCGGATACCACCGCAAGAATTCCAACCCTCCATCGCCGTTTCATAATTATTCGCATGTGAGAGAGCGGTTGAGAGAGGCCCTCTGTATTAAATATTGAGCATTAGCCGAGCCGGTTGTTCAATGGACTCTTTTATTGTGCGCAAAAATCCAACGGCCTCTTTCCCGTCAATCAGACGGTGATCGTAGGTAAGTGCCACGTACATTATTGGGCGTATGGCAATTTCATCACCCACCGCCACCGGCCGCTTGTTAATACTATGCATACCCAATATAGCTGTCTGCGGGGGATTTGGAATCGGCGTAGAGAGTAATGACCCAAAGACGCCCCCGTTGGTGATCGTAAAGGTCCCGCCGCTCAACGCTGCCGGCGATAGCTTCTTGTCCCGCGCCTGTACGGCAAAGTCTTTGATCTCTTGTTCGATTGCCGCAAAGTCCTTCTGTTGGGCACTGCGGATAACCGGCACAATCAACCCCTGGGCGGCCGCCAACGCGACACCAATGTTACAGTTATTATTATAGACAATACTATCTGCTTCCAAAAAGGCATTGACCCGCGGAAATTGCAGCAGCGCTCGGCAGCTGGCCGTCACAAAAAATGACATAAACCCCAACCGTATACCGTGCCGCTCTTCAAATTCCTCTTTGTAGAGCGTACGCAGCGCCTGTACCTCCGTCATGTCTATTTCGTTAATGGTAGTTAGGTGCGCCGCATCGCGCTTAGAGTTCACCAGGTTTGCCGCAATAATCTTGCGGATCCGGCTGAGCGGCTGCCGCTCCTGTGCCGGCACGGCCTCTCCGTTGGTGACTGTTGCCGTTTCAGTGCGTGCCGCCGCTGTCGGTGCCGGTTTTGCAGCTGCCGCCGCAGGCTGTTTCGCAACCGCAGCCGCGCCGCCGCCCGCCGCGTCCTTGCTGCTGCCAGCGCCCTGCTTCGCGTCGTCTGCGTGCACCAGGTCACCGGTAGTAATCCGTCCGTCCTTACCGCTGCCTTTTATTTTGTCTACATCAATGTTTTTCTCGTTGACAATCCTGCGTACGGCCGGCGAAAGCTCAGGCGAGAGCGGAGGAGTACTGTCCGCCGCGGGTTTCTCTGCGGCATCTCCTGCCTTGCCGGCGTCGGCCCCGGCATCCGCGGCACCCGCCGCCGCATCCACCGCTATGCTTCCCACAACAGCCCCGACATTTACCGTCTCGCCGGCCTGCACCCCGACGGTTACCCGCCCGCTGGCAGGCGCCGGAACATCAAGGGTCGCCTTATCGGTTTCCAATTCAAAAAGCGGCGCGCCCTCTTCAACGGCGTCGCCATCCTGCACAATCCATCGCGCAATAACTCCCTCGCTAACCGATTCCCCGGCCGCCGGAACTACTACATCAATAGTATTTGCCATTGTTACCCAACGCTCCCTTCCATTTCTAATTCAATAAGTCTATTCAACTCCACCGCATACTCCATCGGCAGCTGCTTGACCAGCGGCTCCAGGAACCCGTTAACAATCATCATAGAGGCCTCTTCTTCACTGAGCCCGCGGCTCATAAGATAAAACAGCTGCGATTCCGATATACGGCTCACCTTTGCCTCGTGCTCAATTTTGACATCCTTGGAGAGAATATCCATATACGGGTAGGTATTACTGACCGAATCCTTATCCAGAATCAGGGCATCACAGATTACATGCGAACGCGCCATCTTCACGCCCTCTTCAACCTTTATATGCCCGCGGTAACTAGCCACCCCCCCGTCCTTACTGATAGATTTCGAGGTAATAACCGAGCTGGTATTATCCGCCGCGTGCACAATCTTGCCCCCGGTATCCTGCTCCTGGTCGTCACCGGCAAACGCTATCGACAGCACCTCACCGTGCGCACCTTCACCGGTCAGGTAGACACTGGGGTACTTCATAGTCCGCTTGCTCCCAATGTTCCCGTCAACCCACTCGACCGTCGCGTTTTTATGCGCCACCGCCCGCTTGGTCACCAGGTTATAGACATCGCCCGACCAATTCTGTATGGTCGTGTACCGCACCCGCGCGCCTTCAAGGGCAATAATCTCCACCACCGCAGAGTGCAGGGAATCGGTCGCATAAATCGGCGCCGTACAGCCCTCAACGTAGTGGACAAAACTCCCTTCGTCGGCAATAATCAGCGTCCGCTCAAATTGCCCAAAGTTCTGCGAATTAATACGGAAATACGCCTGCAACGGCACCTCAACCCGCACACCGGGCGGGACGTAGACAAAGCTCCCGCCCGACCACGCCGCACTATTCAGGGCCGCAAACTTGTTATCACTGTACGGGATAATGGTCCCAAAGTATTTCTGCACAATGTCATTATGATCACGTATTGCCGTCTCGGGGTCAGAAAAAATCACCCCCTGCTTCCCAAGACTCTCCTGGATGTTATGATAGACCATCTCCGAGTCATACTGGGCACCGACGCCGGCCAGAAACTTCCGCTCCGCCTCGGGGATCCCGATGCGCTCGAAGGTATTCTTGATATCATCCGGCACCTCGTCCCAGTTATCCCACTTCGCCTCCGCGGGCTTGGCGTAGTAAAAAATATCATCAAAATCCAGCGTCCCCAGATCCGCCCCCCAATTCGGCATCGGCTTCTCCAGAAACACCCGCAGCGCCTGCAGCCGGTAATTCAGCATCCACTCCGGCTCCTCTTTGTGCTTACTGATAGCACGTATTATTTCCTCATCAATGCCCTTGCGCGGCTTAAACACCGACGCATCCGGGTAATGAAATCCAAAACGATAATCGTCAATTTTTACCTGTTGTTCACTTTCACCCATACTGTATAGTACAGGGTTACCCGCACGCATGTCAAGTGCGAGTTCTTTTAAGAGGGGGGCTCCGCCCCCCTCGCTGCAGCCAGCGTGCCGCGCATACGCGCGCCACCGAACGGCTACCCACGCGCACGCACACGTGCGCACGCGCGGGTACGGGCTCACTCCCGCTCGCCCGCCGCCGCTCTCGCTGTCTTCCGCTACCCCTGGTCGCTACTGTAACCCCCGCACCCTCACCGCAGCAGCAGAGAGAAAAGTAAGCGTACAGTCCCCGCGGAGAGGGAAAATTCCAAGATATATTTGAGGTTGTACAAACCCTGGACACCACATTTGAAAAAAATGTATAATGGTTGATATGAGCAAACAGAAAGTAAAAATGTTGGCCGTGTTGCTGGCCGTAATAATTAGCAGCGTATTGTTAATCGGGTGCGCGGGGCAGGCAGGACCGGCGGGGCCGGCAGGACCGGCGGGAAGAATCTCCACCGGCACAGTGTGGACGGTACAGGATAGCAAAGCAACCGACACACTAGTGGATATCCACTATGACAATTATTTATGGGTAGCGATAGGAAACGGCGGTGAGATAATCACCAGTGTAAACGGCACTGCATGGACCGCACGGACAAGCAATGTAAGCAACGGACTGACAGACGTCCATTATGCCAATTCCCTATGGGTAGCAGTAGGAAACGGCGGAATCATAACCACCAGCGCAAACGGCACCACATGGACGGCACAAGACAGTAAAGTAACCAACGCGCTGCAAGCCGTCTACTATGCCAATTCCCTATGGGTAGCGGTAGGCGGTGGCGGAACCATAACCACCAGTACAAACGGCACCGTATGGACGGCACAGACAAGCAATGTAACCCGCGCCCTACTAGATGTCCATTATGCCAATTCCCTATGGGTAGCAGTAGGGGACGACGGAAACATAACCACCAGCGCAACCGGTACCGCATGGACGGCACAAGACAGTAAAGTACGCGGACAACTCTACGCCGTCTACTATGCCAATTCCCTATGGGTAGCAGTAGGGGTCGATAGTGTCAGGGGGACCATAACCACCAGCACAACCGGCGCCGCATGGACGGCACGGACAAGCAATGTAAGCAACGCACTGGTAGATGTCCATTATGCCAATTCCCTATGGGTAGCGGCAGGGACCAACGGAGACATAACCACCAGCGCAAACGGCACCACATGGACGGTACAAGCAAGCGATGTAGGTACGCTACGTGCCGTCCACTATGCCAATACCCTATGGGTAGCGGTTGGAGACAACGGAGTCATAATCACTAGCGCAAACGGCACCGCATGGACGGCACAGACAAGCAATGCAACCGGCGTACTGTACGGTATCCACTATGCCAATAATCTATGGGTAGCGGCTGGATTCAGCGGTACCATAAGAACGGCACCATAAAGCACAACACAGAGACAAACCCACACACACTCACTCTTGTTGAAATTTTTCCCTGTATGTATATACTTCCACTATAGATACCTGTGAATTATGAAGAATAAAATTATCGTTGCCCTGGCATGTCTGTTGCTGCCAATAACAATCGGCGTATTGGCTCAATCCGATTCCGATGACGCCAGCAGTCAGGATTGGGCACTGCAGAGAAGCCTTACCACACAAGAGCTCCTCGGAGTCTATCACGCTAATGGGCAGTGGGTGGCCGTGGGGTTTGGGGGCACGGTGCTGACCAGTGACGATGCCGTCACGTGGCGCGGGCAGCAGAGCGGCACCAATCAAAATCTCCTTGCCGTCCATTATGCAAAAAATACATGGGTTGCAGTTGGGGGCGGGGGGACTATTATAACCAGCAAAGATGCCGTTACCTGGGCCCCGCAGGTTAGTAAAACCGAGAATGCACTATCGGATATACATTTCGATAGAGGCAACTGGGTTGCAGTTGGAAACGCCGGCACCATACTAGCCAGCGGGGATGCCGAGACCTGGAACGTACAAAAAAGTAATGCCGTCGAGTGGCTGCTTGCGGTGCACTATGCAAAACGTCAGTGGGTCGCGGTGGGCTTCGGGGGGACAATCCTGACCAGCACCGATACCGTGGTGTGGACAAATCGTTTTAACCCCATGAGCAACAGCCCGATACCGCTTAACGGTATCCATTTTGCCAACGGACAATGGGTAACCGTCGGGTGGGACAGTGTTATTCTTACCAGCCGGGACGGTGTCATGTGGGGTGTGCAGGAAATTGAACCAAACCTTGCGCTGTTTTCACTGCAGTTCTCGGGTGAAAATTGGATTGCGGTTGGGTTTCGTGTTTTACTTGGCAGTGACGGGGTTACCGCAATCGCCCGGGAAGGTATATTCTCAACAAGCATCACGAGTAAGTCGTGGACCACTGGGGTTATCAGGGAGACAGAGCAATTGTGGGATGTCCACTACGCCGACAAGACATGGGTAGGGGTTGGGCGCGGCGGTGCTATTTTGACTCTTCGGTAGCCAGGCATCTTTCTTATTACGCTAATATAACATCCTCCTATCAAAGCGGCGCATTTGGCATTGATGCATCATTTGGGACTTAATATCTTTACAGAAGCGGCGGGGGGTAGCTGGAGACAGCGAAGGCGGCGGCGGGCGAGCGGGAGTGAGCCCGTGCCCCCGCGCGTGCGCACTTGTGCGTGCGCGCGGGGGTAGGCGCCTGGTGCCGCGCGCAGCGCGGCACGCTGGCTGCAGCGAGGGGGGTATCCCCCCTCCTACCTATGCGTTTGACAATGCGCGGTTATCTGTATTACCATACTGGGATTATGATTTATTTGCGGACGCGTGCAAAACAGGCGGCGGTAACCCTGCTGGTGCTATGCGGGTGCGTGCTTGCCCTGGGGGCGCAGGAAGAGGATGTAAAAAATATATACCTATCGCCCCAGGGGGGTGTGCAGCGCGGGGAGATTTTATCGGTGTTCGTTGAGCACGATGCGGGGCTGCGGGATGTTGCGGTGGAGTTAGTGGATGCCGAGGAGCAGGTGGTTGCTGATACCGAAGGATTTCGGCTGCGGTTGCAAGACAAGTCCGAGCATTGGGCAGCGCTCCTGGGGGTGCCGAATACCATAGGGGCAGGGGATTATACCGTGACAGCAACGCTCCGGTATAACAATAGGCAGATTCAGCAGCATACCGTGGTAGCGGTGGGGCACAAGGATTTTGCCAGCGAGACTATTCCGTTGCGGGCGCAGCTGACGACGCTGCGGACTACCCGGCAGGATGAGCGTATCGCGGAGGCGATAGTGATAAATGAATTGTATAATACCGTCAACCGGAAATCGATATATGACGGGCAAGCGTTGGATGTACCGGTGACCAGCGAGGCGATTACATCAATGTATGCGGATCGGCGTACCTATGCGTACTCGGACGGCACTTCGGGGCATGCGATTCACCGTGGTGTTGATTATGGGTTGCCGCGCGGGTCAATTGTTGCTGCCGCCGCGGGCGGGCGGGTGGCGTTTGCCAAGGAGCGGATAATTACCGGGAACACTGTCGTGCTTGAGCACCTGCCTGGGGTCTATACCGTGTACGCTCATCTTGATCAGATGTTTGTAAAAAAGGGCCGGGCGGTTGAGCGCGGGGAGACCATTGGGACGGTTGGATCTACGGGGTTGTCGACGGCTGCGCACTTGCATTGGGAGCTACGGGTTGGGGGCGAGGCAGTTGATCCGCTTAGTTATTTACAGCATGCAGTACTTGACACAAGTGTGTTAATAGACGACAATAGTAATTAGAGATAAAGAGGAAACGATGGCACATATAAAAGTCGGCGAAAACGAGAGCATTGATCGTGCTGTGCGCAGCTTTAAGCGTCTGGTAGAACGTGAAGGTATAATACGTGAATGGAAAAAACGTGAATATTTTGAAAAACCGTCAACCATTCGTAACAGGCGTGAGCGCACATTAAAGAAAAGATTACGCAAGCGGACACGAAAACAAGGGTATTTTACCAAAAATTATTAATGCCGGCAGTGCCATGAAGTGGGTGGGATATGCTCCGCTGGTGATGTTGTTCTTGCTTGGCTGCGTGGGTGCTGAACCGGTAATTGTTGGTCCGCCTCGTCACGCCCTGGTGTATAATTTTAGCGGTAACGGGGTTTTCAGAAACGAGTATTTGAATTTCTTTGTCAGGGTCCAGGATGATGACGGGATAAATGATCTGGCGGAGCTCTATATCATTAATGACGATTACTCTATATTTTGGCAGCTTGGTACTGGGGATTGGGTGCTGGAAAACCGTGACGATCAATACTGGATAGGATTTGATGCGCTCCGGTTGGCGGATGAAAATTTAATTCCGCGCGGGGATTACAGGATAGAGGTGTACGATAAAGGGGGCGAGTTGGCGCGGCGCACGTTTGTGCTCCCCGAGTATCCCTCGGCTACGCTCTTGCCTATCAGTCCCCCGGGGTTGCGGTACGACGAACAGGAACAAGCGTTATACTTGGAGAGCGATACACCCGATAATGAAGTATACTGGTACATACAGACCAGTGGTCAGCGGTATGTTTATAAAGGTCATGCGGGACAGGTAATGTTTATGGATATTTCTGAAGACGGGGGGAGTGAGGTCCCGCCGGTAAGCTTGCAGCAGAATTTGCCTATTTCAGAATTTTATGTCTACTCGTTTAGTGATGAGCTGGAAGATGCATATATCCAAACCGGGCCGTTTCGATTTTGAGTAATGGTATGAGAACGTTTTTAGTTGTGTTGGTTGCCGCGGGGCTGTTTGTGCCGGCGAGCGCGGGGGCCCAGGGGGGGGTGGGTGACAGCTCGCCCGATGCCGAGCATCAGGCGGCACTGGATAAGCTTGCTGTTAATCAGATTGCTGAAGCCGTTCAGTTGCTGGAGCAGAGTATCCGCGATAACCCGCAATTCACCGACAGCTATCTGGTGCTGGCGGCTGTGCACGAACAAAATGGTGAATACCAGGAGGCAATTGGTGTATTGGAGAGCGGCGTAGGTTTTGCGATACTTGACCGCCATACATTTTATTTTAATATTGGCAATAATTACTATGCCCTGCGGGAATACGATGATAGCGTCACTGCGTACCGAAACGCCCTTGCGGTACAGGAAGATTATGTTCCGGCGCAATTAAATCTTGCAAACGCCTATGTGCGCGGGCGCGAATATCAAAGCGCTATCGATACCTACGAGCAGTATCTTGATACATCGATCGACGATGCCCAAGGGGCGGAGGTCCGCAGTATGCTGGTAGTTTTGCGCGGGATTTTAAGTGCCGATCAGGAGCGGGAGCGTCTGCTGCGCGAGCGGGAACAAAGGTTATTATCCGATGCCCTGTCGTCGCTTGACGGCTCCAGTACACAGGCGGGTGATATCCGGGCGCCCCCAGCGGGTATTATTGACGGCGATGACGCCGTTGATATTATTGAATAACGGTATGAATAATCAGAAATTACTCATTGTATGTCTGGCGTGCATACTTGTGCTGGTCGTAACCGTCGCGTTTCTCATTGGGTTCGTGGTCGGGGGCGACGCAGGATGGCAGAGAGGCGGTAGTGTTGCGGTAGAGAGCGCGCCCGGTAGCGATGACTCTATCGGTCTTGCCCGGCAGTTGGCCCGCAGGGGCGATTTTGACGGCGCGCAGGCGGTATTGAATAATCTACTCGACCAGGGGATATCGGTTAACCGGGCGGCGCGTCTGCTTAGGCGCATTGAGCGGGATCGGGAAAAAATTGCCAGGGCACGGGGCACCGGCAGCGGGGACGGGCTGGATAATGATATTGATCCCGACGCTCTCCCTGGCGATGCCCTGTCAGATACGGTGGGTGATGCTGCTGCTGGTGATGTCGCCGATTCTACCGTACCGGCGCAGCAGTCGCAGGCGGCGCAGGAAAACCAGCAGCAGGAGGCCGAAGAGAGAATCAGTGCCTCCGGGGAGCGGGAGACGGCAAATAAACTTGAGGAGTACCTGCGGGCGGGAGATGAATTGCTGGGTCAAAAACAATACCCGCAGAGTAGGGTAGAGTACGAAAAGGTTCTGGAAAATCAGCTGCAGGATACACAACTGAATGATCAATACCGCTCTATTGCGTGGTCGAGGATTGCCCAGAGTTATCAGGCAGAGAGCAGGGATGCCGGTAATCCATCGCTCTTGCAGGATGCACAGAGTGCCGTGCAGCAGGCGTTGCGCCTGGACGGCTCCAACTGGCAGGCGCACTACGTCGACGGTCAGGCCAAACTGCAGGAGAGAGATGTACCGGGTGCTATTCAGGCATTTGAGCAAGCACACCGGCATAACGATACAAACCCGGATATTTTATTCGCATTGGCAAACAGCCAGTACCGTATCCGCCGGTACGCACAGGCCGAAGAGAATTACCGGGCGGTTTTGCAATTAGATGATTCCTACCCAAACGCCCATCATAATCTAGGCAGCACATATTTGCAGCTCAACCAGCCCAATGACGCTATTTCCGTGCTCAGCACAGGAGTGGCCCTGTATGGGAATGATCACAGGCTCAACTACCGTTTGGGCAGTACGTACCTGGATACCGGGGCGTACGGGCAAGCGACCCGTTATCTCCAGAGGGCTGTCTCGCTGGCAAGCAAAAATGCCCGCTACCACGCACGCCTTGGATCTGCCTATTTCAACCAGGGACAGATCACAGGGGCACGGAACGCATACAGTGAGGCGGCTGCCCTGGATCCCGGTAACTCCGAGTATCAATACAATCTTGCGGCAATATATAATCAGCTCAACGATTACGAAACAGGACGCAGGCACATTGAACGGGCATTGAATTCAGACGTTGAGGATGAGCGCTATTACTACACCTATGGGCAAATATTGTACGCATTGGGTCTGCGCGAAGAGGCGCTGCGTCAACTGGAGAGCGCCGTGGCAATTAATGCGGCGTACGCAGATGCTCTCTCGGAAATAGGGAATATATATCTGGAGAACGATAACATTGCAAGGAGTTTGGAGTATCTTGATCAGGCGTATAGTATCAATCCCCGGTCGCCGGATACCAATAATCGATTGGGCAATATTTATTTACGGCAAAATAGATTTGATCAGGCGGCCCAGTACTTCCGCGTAGCCGTCGACCTGCAGCCGGGACAAATTGAATTTCGCTATAATCTGTCGCTGGCCTACATTGGACTGCAGGAGTACCCGCAGGCACTGCCGCTCCTGACTGATATCATTGCCAACGATGCAGAGTACTGGGTTGCGTACGAAACAATCGGCGACATCCACATTGCCCTCGGGCAGAAAGAGCAGGCGCGCGGGATACTGGAGATGCTCTTGCGGCAGAATCCGCAATACGCAAACCGCCAGAGAGTTGAAAAGTTACTAGTAAACCTATAGAATGAACCCATGCAGGATATCGAAAATGTAATTATCGTCGGCTCCGGTCCAGCTGCCCACAGTGCGGCAGTATACGCGGCGCGCGCAGAGCTAAATCCGCTGCTTTTTGAAGGCTTTATGGCCGGGGGAGTGGCCGCAGGGGGTCAGCTGACCACTACCACGGAGGTAGAGAACTACCAGGGTTTTCCAGACGGTATTGAAGGACCGACGCTGATGGTGTACATGCGCAAGCAGTCCATACGTCACGGGACCAGGATAATTACAGACACCGTCTCTGCTGTCGATCTTTCGGTTCACCCGTTTGGAGTTACCACCGAGGAGGGAAAAAATTACCAGGCAAAGAGTTTAATAATTGCCACCGGGGCCACCGCAAAGCGTCTCGATATTCCCGGAGAAGAGGAGTACTGGCAGCGCGGCATATCTGCATGCGCCATATGCGACGGCGCCCTGCCGATTTACCGCGATAAACCCCTGATGGTCGTCGGGGGCGGGGACGCTGCCTGCGAAGAGGCCATGCACCTTGTAAAATTCGGTTCCACTGTCTACATGGCGGTGCGCAGGGATGTGCTGCGGGCATCAAAGGTAATGCAAAAACGCGTGTTGGGCAACGATAAAATTCAGATACTGTGGAACACAAAGCCGGTAAGTGTTAGCGGTAACGATGAGCAGCTTACCCAAATAACCCTGGAATCAACCGTAGACAACAAACAGTCGCAAATTAATATGGGCGGACTGTTTTATGCCATTGGGCATGTTCCCAATTCAGCTTTTCTAAATAAGCAACTTGCAACCGATGATGTGGGGTATATTATTACCGAGCCGGGTACTACCAATACATCCGTTCCAGGTGTCTTTGCTGCCGGCGACGTGCAGGATAAAATCTACCGCCAGGCAATAACCTCGGCCGGCACTGGATGTATGGCCGCCCTGGATGTAGAGAAATACTTAACCGCACTCGAAGATTAACCCCCTCCCAGTCCCCTCATGTGAGAGCGCGCACACCGCGCCGCCGAAGTGGGTGTGCGGCGCAGTCAGAGCAGAGATTAGAAAAAGAAGTGCGGGGTAACTACCGCGTTTAACCTGATGCTAAACTCTGTAACCGGAACCCCCGCGGGAGTATTTATAATAAAACCGAGATCGTCGCGCTGCGCCGCCGCGCCGATGCCCGCCGATACCCGATACCCTTGGGCAAATTGATACCCGACATTCACCCCGTAGTTACTAAAGCCGTCCAAAAGATTGGCAATATTTTCCTCAAAAGATCCTGTTGCGTTCGTGAGTGTGCTAAATAACCCGCGGCGGTCATAGTAGACCTCAAGGAACAACCCATTCCCAAACCCGGGTTCATAGACCACATGTATTCCAAGGACGTCGTCGTTCCCGAATTCAAGAGAGGGCAGAAGCCGTATAGGCGCCAGGTATTCAAAACCAAGTACAAAACTCCTGTCCTGGTTCCCAAAATTCAATTCAATGTACGGACCAAGGAACAACTCGTGATTCCGATTTGTTGGAAAGGGTATCCCCGCTAGACTGGTAATGCTAATTACCTGGCGTATCTGATTGTATATCAGCGTCGCCCACGACACGCTTCTTCTGTCAAAGGTTGCGTCATACAAAAGAGGCGTGGCAATACCGCCCCAGTTATATGCCGCCGCCCGCACCTTGCCTGAAAAATTATCCGTAAAAACATCGAACTCAAAACCCGCGCCCAATAAATAATTATTTATCCAGGGCTGCCCGTCTGTACGGAGCAGTGACAGTACATCAAATACATTCGGTCCGACAGAAAACGGCACAAACGCTGCTGTTTCAACAAACAGTCTCCCGGAACTTGGATCATCTCTTCTGATTAATATTGCTATATCAAACGAAACAATGCCGACGCCAATACTTGTCACGTCAATTGTTTCCTGGCGCGCATTGCCAATAAGCTCCTGTAGGTTCCAATTCCCGTAGACGCCCAGTCCAAACGCTATCGGTCCGCTTATCAACTGTGTGTAGAGCGCGGCGAAACGCGGCCGGACCAGTTCATCGACCAGCAATTTCAGGGTAAAGAACGAAAAATCAAGCGCAGCAATCCCTCCCACTCTTCTGGCTAACGGTAGATCCAACGCATTCTCGTAGTCGTTGACAATATACCCACTCCCAATCGATTCTCCTCCCGTGAGGTCGCCGACATACACACCCCACACGCTGTCAATATTACCAAAATGCAGATAGTCAATTTTGTTCACGATATCACGCGCAATATCTTCCCCGGGGAGAGCGCTTTCTGCGCCAAAATTCCAATCATGCGACCCCGCATAGGTAACCCATGTGTTCGGATCAAGGGGATTAGTACGAAATGTAACCGGAAATATCAAGCCCAACTGCAGTGTGTCGCCCAGGCGCACTCCCACCTTGGCCCCAATGATCCCATATATTCCTTCCTGGTACCCGGTTTCTACCTCGGCACCGACGTAGAAGTAATTATTTTTTTCACTGTCCTGCTCGGCGTCAATCTCTGGTTCCTCTGCAATACTCTCCTCTTCTTCGGCCTCGTTCTCATCAACGGCGGTGTCCTCGGGTGCTTGCGCAACATCATCAATAGCAGGGGGCGCGGGGGGTGCTACCTGGGGGGCGGGTGCCGCGGGCGGGAGTGTGGGTACAAGGGGTGCCGCCGCCACTGCCGCCGCAGCGAAATTTTCGCCGGTAAAATGCATAGGCTCCGGTATTTCCGCCGCCAGCGCCGCAGGGGGAGGCGCAATAGCCCTCCCGGTTGCTGTATCGCATACAATTCCTTCGCGCGCAGCGCTTGCAATGGGTGCAATAGAGCTCTCAAGCCCAAATAGATCAAACTGGCACCCTGGGTCAACCACAAACATCTCTTCGGTTAATTTATTGTAGACACGAACCGTGCCCGCAAATACCTGAACGGTATGGCTGGCCCCAATGGATCTCTCGACGATCAGATTGGCAGAATCAAATTCCGCCACCGATACATCGGTTTCGATGGTATGCTCGCCCCTCAGGGTATCCGGGCCGCTGGTATCGAAACGGACCATACCCGCTTCAAGCAACAGAAACATTACCCCCGGGGTGCCGCCAATTTCCGCCGTGGTGCGCGGCGCAACTAATAATTTGCCGCTGTTCCCCGGCAGGGCCAGTTCGGCACGGGCGGTCCTGGTGTTAATAATATCCCCGGCAAGCAGCCCCATCCCGGGGTAGCGGATATATGCAAAATCATTAATATCGGTGACGTCAATCCCGCGATTTCCCTCGGTCCGCGTCAGTGTCAAAAGATTGAGTCCGTCAACGGTTTGCTGCCCGTTTTCCGCTGGCGCTGCACCCGCACTACCGCCCGCTGGGGCGAGCAGGTACAGTGCAATACACAGTAATACACCGGATATTCCTGGTAATCGGCAGCGATTTCGCCCGCATATCCTGTTCATATCAAAAAAAAGGGCCGACACGTAGCCGACCCCCCGGGATATCCCCGGCGTCGACCCTCGCTATAGTAAACTGGGAGGGGAACTATAAGATGAGAGCCAACGCTATTATTATCGTCATTAATGTAATAAACTTTAATCACTCACACCTATAGTATACAGTATATCACACACCCCCTGCAACCCCCTCTCTCACGCTGGCTGCAGTTGTTACTCTTTTTTGGGTAAATCTACAAACCGCAGCAAGCGCGCATCAAGTTCGATGTCTCCCGTGCTCTCGCTTGCCGCGCTCTCGGTAGCGCCCGTACCCGTATCCACATCTGCGCTCTCGCTCGCCGCGCCCACGTCTATAGTCTCGCTCACCGTGTCCTCGCCGGCATCCCCGCTTGCGTCCACGCCAGCATCCCCACTGCCCGCGTTCTCGACTGTCTCCTCGCCTATGGTTTCGTCCGCCGTATCTTCGTCAGCGTTTTCACTTGCACCCGCGCCCGCATCCTCCCCGCTCGCAGGGGGGGAGTATTGAAAAATAGTATTCACGGCATCCTGAAGGTCAAATACAATAGATCCGGCAATAACCGCCGTCTTGTGCACTTCCACCGGGCGCTCAATATATTCTGTAATAACATAAACGTCATCATTGTCATTCAAAGCCTGTATGATCGTCGCATTATTGTTTCCCAGAAACAACCCGACAACCTGAAAGCGCCCCGAGCCGGCAAGCCGCTCCCCGCGTTCGATCTGTCCGGCAATATCACTGTCCCAGCTTTCGACGACGGCATCAACATCGAGCTCAATGAGCGCGTTTTCAAACACTGCAACCTCTTCCCGGGCCCGCGCCCCGGTGGTGGTATCAAATAAAAACAGCAATTCGCCATTCTCAGGATCTGTCCCCGATACCCACTCTGCCAATTCAATGTACGCCTGCGACCTGTCATACCGGACCCCGTGGTAGTTTGGTATAGTATCACCCTCAATATGCGCCAGCGACCAAAAATCAATCTCCGGGTATTGCTCCGCAATACTCAGCACAATCCCCGTCAGTGCAGGTGTGGCAATAATGCGCTTCAGGTTATCTGTCTCGTCTATAAACTGAAGTACCTGCGCGCCAATATTACCGTCATCTACCAGCTCCTGCCGGACAATGCGCCCGGTATGCCGAAACTGATAGTAGAGTATTCTTAGCGGCGACAGCGGGTTACTCCTGACGGCCTGATTGAAAAAGGGATCAATAACAACCCCAGTATCCGGCTGACACCCGCCGCCCACACCCAGGGCCGCGCACCCCAGTAGGATTGTTCCAATTATTCTTCTGATTCTCATACCACGCGTCTCCCTTTCGCCCTAGCCGTCATGCCTGATTGTAATAGCCGCACAGCCGCCGAGACAGAGCAGCACCGCCAACCCCACTCCAAATACCCCGAACCCCGCCCGCAGGAGCGCAGATGCCAGTGCGGGCAAAAATACCACCCCGCCTAATACCAGGAGGGCAACAATAAATTTTCTCTTTCCGATGTATTCAAAGAGTAGGGGAACCAGCAGCCCCTGTGCGATGCGCAGCACCGGCAGCCACAGCACCTCATGCCCGGTCAGGGGTGCGTTTATCACCAGCAGCCCGTACAGCGCACCCGCGAACAGGTACCCGGATATAAACTGATACCCATACCCGAACGAGCGCAAAAACCCCGCAAAATCCCGCCCAAATACCTGACACACACCCGCCGTAACCGCCAGAATAATCACAACACTCAACGGCCCCGCGTGATCGCGGAGCACCGCGTGCCAATACACCGACATGAATTCCACCCCCCCCAGCACTAGCGCCGGTTCCAGGACGGAGACAAGAATACCCGCAGGCACATACGCCGCCCCCCCAAGGGCAGCAACCAGTATATCCCGACCTTCTACCCCGCCGCGCACCCCCCCGCCTGTTGCCGCACTAAAGATAAAGTACGGGATAAACGGAGCAGCCAGTAAAAAGAGAACCATGCCGCCTAGCGCCGAAGAGCGTAGAAACCTAACTCGTCCCTACCGCTTCGCTGAAATAGATAGCTTTCCACTGCAAGGCGAATGTAACTGCGCCCGAAATCCCCATCAAGCAGACTCGTATAGGTAAGGTAATACATCCCATTGGGCGCCCCCAGTACCCGAACGAGTGCATCCCCGCTGGTAACCACCCTCGGGTTCTCGCCGCCGGCACTGGCATTACGATCAAAGTCCGATACATAATCCAATCGAGCACCCCCGCTCTCCCGGGTCAGCGCACCCACTGCCGCATCGCCCACCGCACTGCGCTCCCGTCGCCGCCAGTCACACTGATGACGCCAAACCGCACACCGTTATTAACCAGCCGCCGCGATAACGACGCAAGCGATATCCCGGCAAATGTCTTGTTTGCAATGCTAATCCCGGCATCCAGGTAAATGATGTTCCGGTACCCACGGTGTCCTTGCAGCATACCAATTGCCAACTGCATCCCGTCCGCAAAATTATCCGCAGTCCCGTCCCTGGGCGCCGCGCCGGCTTCCCTGTCCGCTTGGGCCCCAAACCCCTCGGGGTCAAGGGCATCCTCGACCTCCAACCGCGTGCTCCCAAAAGGACGGATAATTTTTGCATTCCCATCCAGGTTTATTACACCAACCCTGCCCGCGCTCGCGCCCCGGGTAGGGCATCCAGGAACTCACCCGCCAGCTCCTGGTAGCGGGCGTAGTCGCCCCGATATGTACTATTATGCGATACCAGGAACACCGTCGCCATCGGGGCATCGCGTCCACTGTAGAGCAGCCCCACCGTCTCCTGGGACCGGTTCTCTTCCAGTATCGCAAAATTCCTGTCATCCAACCCGACAATCGGTTTGTCGTAATAATCGTGCACCGACACCCCAACGGTCACCTTCGGGAATGCATCGCTGTTAATCGAGTGTATCCGCACCTGCATCCCGCTGTAGACGGCATCCACCGGCACAAAGAACAGCACCCGGTCGTTGCCGAAATCGGTCACCGCAATAGTCCGGTTGGCATCAACCGCCGCAGAGGTAAACTGCCCCGCCTGCTCTTCAACCAACACCTCCAGTGTATCGTCCCCCGCCAGCGAGTACCTGAAAATCCCTTCATCGGCACTTATCAAAATACTCGTTTCATCATAGCGCGACAATCCCTCAATGTTCGTCAATCCCCGCAATACGATCTGCTCCTCATACTCACCGGAAAAATTAAACACCACCAGCACCCCCGGGTCCCGGTCGGCAATTATCACCCTATCGTCAAGGGCAAGCACACCGCTCGGCGTCAACCGCCGCTGCACGGGCAAATCACTCCCATCGATTTCCAGGAGATAATTCCCCAGGGAGTTAAACTTAACAACCCGGTTATTCCCCCAATCGCTGACGTAGTAATTCCCATCCCCATCCCGGGTAACGTGCTGCGGTCCTGCAAGAAGCCCGCCGTCATTCCCCGCACGGTTAAACCGAATGACCCGTTCCCCATCACCCCCAAGGACCACCACCCGGTCGGCTCCAAACTCACTGATCGCCACAGTCCCGTTTGTTCCGGCGTGTATCCCGTACGGACGGTTCAAATTCCTGTAATTACGATGTGCCCGCTCGTCCCGTCCGCCCGGCCCGGCACTGGTTACCTTCCCGTTAACATCCAGCTCCAGGATCTCGTTGGTACCAAACGAGCTAAAATACCACCCGCCTGCACCGCCCGGTACGGCAGCAATGCCGGCTGGACGCGCAAACAACCGCCGCTGCCGCCCAAAAATCGCCGGATGCCCGCCCCCGTTCAGCTCACTCGCCAGGGCGTAGACCCCCGGGGGGGCGATGAGCCCCGCGCCAAGCTCACGCCGCGCCCGCACCGAATTTACCAGAAATTCCAAATAATTTAACTGCGGGCGCGCATTCAGGACCGCACCCCATTGGTCGAGGGCCGCGTCCTCAAAGCCCGCGGAAAAATAGGTACGCCCCAGCCACTGCCGCGCCAGGATGTCGGTGCTATCCTCTGTCAGGACATTGTTGAACGCAAAAATGGCCTCATTGTACAGCCCGCGGTGATACGCCCGCACCCCATCGGCAAACTCCACCGCGCCCCCGGCCCCCGGTGCTGGGGTCGATTGCCCGCTAACACTTCCGGTAACCGCAGCAAGCAACAGGACCGCCGCCGCCGTCACCGCGCCTGCGCGCGTTCTCACCGCCGCTCCCCACAGCCGCCGCCGCGGACGAGCACTTCGTTTGAACCGCGCCCTGCCTACCATGCTTTGTTCTGCTGTTCGTCGTGCCGCCCCTGGTCGTGTTCGGGGTGGACGCGCAGGATGCACAGCGCCACCCTGCCCCCGGCGACTGCTTCCAGGTCACTTCCCGGTTCCGGGGTACCTGGGCGGGGCGCCGAGTTTACAAAAAAATAACGCGTTTTACTCTGAGGCGGCTTGTACTCGGATACATTATCATCATACAACCGCACCCCCGGGTGGGCGAACACCGCCCCGCCCCGGTACTCGGGGATGTTGGGGGCGTTGATATTCACCAGGTGCTCGCTGTCACAGAGCCCCAGGAGGCGCGATAGGTTCTCGGTAATATACGCCGCCGTAGCCGCAAAATGCAGCGCCTCGCCGGCCTCGCCGGTGCAGCACAGCGATGAGGCCAGCGCCGGCAGCCCGCAAAACGTAGCCTGCCGGGCACCCGCGACCGTCCCGGAAAATATAATATCATCCCCGACATTCGGCCCGTGGTTAATCCCCGAGACCACGCAGTCAAACTGGGTATCAAAAACACCGTTCAACGACAGGGTTATACAATCGGTCGGAGTCCCGCTGCACGAATAAATCCCCGGCTCGTGCTCTTTCAGACTCAGGGGCATTGTCGTGGTTATGCTCTGCGAACACGCACTCCGGTTACTATCCGGGGCAACAATACATGTCGTGTGCCCCGCCGCGCTCAGCGCACCCTGGAGGGCACGGATCCCCTCGCTCTCGTACCCGTCATCGTTCGTAATCAAAATATTCATTGCTCTATTATTACACAGACGCCCCATAATGTATAGAACGCATTATTTCTATTGTACCATATGGGCGCTCCCCCCGCGGCGATACCGCCGCGGGGGTCGGCGTGCTCGGGGCTCGGCCGCCGACCTGCCCCAGTAAGGGTGTCGTCGGTACCACCGCGGCGTCTGGCAGGCGCTAAAGCGCCTGCCACCCCTCACATGCCTAGCGCACAGAATTTGCAGCGCCCCCCGCGTTGTATAAATGCGATACTCCAAAATGTAGCCAAGGGGGGGGTTATACACTGCAGTGTTAAATTAGTATATAATTATACGATAATATGCCGCGCGTTGATACACTCCGTGTTAATTATAAAGACATAATAGAACACGTTCAAAACAGTATTCCCGTTGATGTTGATGAGCTGGCAAAATTGTTAAAAATTGGGATCGTCAGCAGGGAAGATGTAGAAGGAAATGGGTATATAGAGATAGAAGGGGATACGTGTACCATTTACATCAACTCCAAAGAAGATGAGAGACAACAAAGGTTTACCATAGCGCACGAGATAGCACATTTTCTATTGCATGGAGATTACTTGCAGGAAAAAAAGGTAATGGATAGAGGTAAGCGTTCGGGGTATGAGGATCACAGGGAGACAGAAGCGAATAAATTGGCCGCAGAGATTTTAATGCCGCTATCTAAAATCAATGAAGCGATTGAAAGTGGTAAAGACACAGTAGAAGCTATACAAAATGAGTTCAATGTTTCGGACCGAACATTAAAGATTAGACTAAATATAACAAACGATTAAATCCAGACCTGGCGGGCGCGGTAATTTGCACCCAACATGGGGTTGCACTAGTGGTGGGTACTCTTAGTAACAAAAAAGCCCCTGGCCATACGGGTGTCATTATCCCTATTGGTGACCAGGGGAACCAAAAAATAGCCCCGGGACCGTGAGGTAACGCTCACGGTTGGCTCCCCGGGACAAGGTTTCAGGGCCGTCGCCCTGCTCGTATTATACCATACAACATTCAGTACAACAAGGACATGTACAACCTCAATACATCTTGGAATTTTCCCCCCAAGACACTACCCGTACCCTTGTCTGGATAGTCTAGCAGTTTCGGCTATCTTTTCGCAAGGGGTTAGGAACCCAATCCCCGCATGCGGCCGATGTTCGTTATACACCGGTATCCAATCATGTAATTCCTCGTTTATCCCGGCAATATCACTGGGGATACCTCGGGTTTGATAAAACTCCTCATCAATAGTGCGGTGCAGGCGCTCTACAAACGCATTCTGTTTTGGAGTATGCGGGTGGTTGACTAGTAATTGCAGCGAAAGCTCATTACACCGCGCTTCAAAAGATTTTCGAAACTCACCCCCGCCATCTACCTGGATGGCATCAAACACTATCCCTGCCGGGATATTCCCTAATACGTGCATCAAGAAATCAGTAGCGCACCGGGAACTTACCGCAGAATATACTTTCACCCATGCGTACCGGGTAGGAGTATGGACGGCGGTAAAATGATAAAACCGAAAGCCGGAAATACAATAGTAATCTACATCTATTTGTATCCGCGAGAGCTTCCCATGGTCGATTCTCTTATACCGGTCGGCATGCGGCCGGGAGAAGGCAGCTCCTTTGTTTTTCTTACGTTTCGCCCCGGGAATTGGGACAATCTGTTTTGTTTTCTTAAGATACGCGATGATGCGCTCAATGGTAGCAACAGAGGGCGGGGTACGGCCTTCCCGGCGTAACTGACACCACAGTTTCTCTGCTCCCCAGCAGCATGTATCGGGGTGATTGCGTAACACGGCAATACGATGGACAATACCTGGGTCCCAGGTATTTTTTCGTACACGGCGCGGGCGCCTGCTTTTGTTCTCTAACCCTCTCTCACCGTAGGCATTAAACCGCTTTCTCCAGAAATACCAATAGCTCTCTGAGTATCCAAAGAGTTTTATTACATGGGCCAATGCATGCTGCGAAGATAGATTCCCGCTTCCACAGAGGTCTCTCCAAATAGATATCCCGTGTGATCTGATCGCAGCTTCGATTGATAACTCGGGTTTACCTGCAAATCCATTCCATGCTTTTTTGTAAACATGGGGAATAAAATGTATACTACTCATGGGCGTTTGTCTCTCCTTGCCTTTTTGCTAATTCAAGGATACCGGCAAACGCCTTTTTTATGCCATATCTGGCGGGGGGTTAATTCCTATATGTGTTTGAGGGTGTACAGACAGGGTGGGGGTTGTAAATACATTCAAGTGTCGAAGTGCGGCACGCTCGTCGCTCTCTGGGCTCCGGCTTGCCATGAATACTCATGCGCGCCGGGCAAAAAATATCTTATATATATAGCCCTTGGCATACGGGTGTCAAAACCCTATCTGTGTCAAGGGAATCAAAAAATTGTCCCGGGGGGTCGTGAAGTGACGTTCACGGTTAACCTCCGGGACAGGGTTTCAGGGTGACGGGGCTCGTCGCCCTGTTTTTGTATTATATCATACGACATTCACAATTACAAGGGCAAAGTTGGTAAACAATAAATCCGACTGCCGAAGCACCACGCCCGCCGCTCTCTAGGTTCTGGTCTACTGAGAAAACTCATGCGCGGCGGGCGAAAAGCATTTTAATATACATATAGCCCTTGGCATACGGGTGTCAAAACCCTATTGGTGTCAAGGGAATCAAAAAATAGTCCCGGGGGGTCGTGATTAACGCTCACGGTTTAGCCCCAGGACAGAATTTCAGGGTGACGCGGCTCGTCGCCCTGTTTATATTATATCACACAGCATTCAGAATAACAAGGGCAAAGCTGGCAAACAATACATTCGAGCATGGAAGTACCGCGCCCGCTACTCTCTGGGTTCCGATCTACTAAGAAAACTCATGCGTGTTGGGCAAAAAATATCTTATATATATAGTCCTTGGGACACGGGCGTCAAAACCCTATTGGTGTCAAGGGAATCAAAAAATAGTCCCGGGGGGTCGTGACCAACACTCACGGTTAACCCCCGGGACAAGGTTTCAGGGTGACGAGGCTCGTCGCCCTGTTTTTATATTATATCATACGTCATACATAATAACAAGGGGAGAGTGGGTGGTGCGTTAACTGACGGTAGGAATGTCAGATCTGAGGTGGGGGATTTTCGACTGCCGAGGTACCACGCCCGTCGTTCTCTGGGTTCCGGTCTACTAAGAAAACTCATGCGCGGCGGGCAAAAAGCATTTTATATAAATAGCCCTTGGGACACGAGCTTCACCGCTCTATATGGTGTCAAGGGAATCAAAAAATAGTCCCGGGGGGTCGTGAGGTTGGAACTCACGGTTAACCCCCGGGACAAGGTTTCAGGGTGACGTGGCAGGTCGCCCTGTTTTTATATTATATCATACGTCATACATAATAACAAGGGGAGAGTGGGCGGTGCGTTAACTGACGGTAGGGATGTCAGGTTTGAGGTGGGGGATTTGCAACTCTCATGTACATTATGACCGCAACCTAGTAAATAAAAATGTATCGCTCCATATACATATCAAATCCTTTTTGGTGTATAATATCCCAACAGCATGAAGGTACCCGATAGCAAGCCAATGAGCGGCAAGCAAATTATGCTTTTTGAAAGACAAGAGTATCAGGAAAATTGTGTTAGCAATATTATTGAAGTACTTGATTCCAGTGACAACCTAAGCGACTTTTCTTCACTGCAAGAAAATGTAAAAAAAATTCAGCAAGAGAAAAATATTAATGTTAAAAATATAAGCGACGAACCTAGGTTAGACATCTTGATGGAAACGGGTACAGGTAAGACATTTACATATCTCAAAACCATGTATGAGATGAATAAGCGCTATGGCATCAATAAGTTTGTAATATTTGTACCGCGCATTGCCATTAGGGCAGGGATCGTACAAAACATTGATTTGACTGCAGATTATTTTTTTCAAGAATACGGCAAGCGGATCAAGAAACACACCTACGGGGGCAAAAGTGGATTAAATCAAGTTGATGATTACATCCGTAATGACCGGGAGTTTTCTGTTTTAATACTGACCAGTGCGTCTATATTGGCAAAAAATAAAACCGACAGGCATCTTACTAATCCGCAGGATGCCCAGCTTTACAACATGCAATCTCCTTTAGAAGTAATAAAAGAACTAGGTCCCGTGGTTTTTATTGATGAGCCCCATTTATTAAAAGGAGAGAAGTTTAGCACGACGTACAAAAAATATTTTTCTAATTCATTGCTTTTGAGATTTGGTGCAACCTTCCCTGATGAGGAAGAAAATAAATTGTCAAATGTTGTTTATGCCTTGGATAGCATACATGCCTTTCGTGATAATTTAGTTAAGAAGATAAGTGTAACTACAATTATTGACCATGCATCCTCTATTAAATTCCATCATTCAAAAAATAAATTAAAGCCAATAAAAATTTCCTATTTTAAAAATGGAGTAGAATATAATTCTAATATTGCCACAGAAGATAATATATCAACTGTTACTGGAGATAAAAATCATGATTTCCATGTTATCCGCAAAAAAGGAGATGAGATTTTTTTAAGTAATAACGAACGGCGTAATATGTCTTCCAGTACATACACTCTCACAGATAATACAATTAGGGAAATGATTAAGAAAACAATAAATCTTCACTTTGAAAAAGAGGAGCGTTTATTTTTACAAGGAACTAAAACTTTATCTTTGTTCTTTATACCAACAGTGGCAGATTTCAGGGGCGAGAACCCCCGCATAAAAAAAATGTTTGAAGATGAATATAAAAAACAGTATAGAAAAATACTGGTAAAAAGTATAGATCCAGCATATCGAGAATATTTAAAAAAAGATTATAATGCCAACGGTGCATTATCGGTTCATGAAGGATATTTTTCTGGTGACAAAGGCAGTAAGGATACAAAAGAAAGCTACGGGGTTAATTTGATTTTGAACGATAAGCCTAAATTACTATCTACAAAAGAGCCGTTACGGTTTATTTTTTCTGTTTGGGCACTCCAAGAAGGCTGGGATAATCCAAATATATTTACTCTCTGCAAATTAGCATCAACGGACAAAGAAATAAAACGTAAACAGCAGGTTGGGCGAGGTCTGCGACTTGCAGTTGACAACAGCGGGCAGAGATGGACTATCAGACGCTGTCAAGACAGTGAAGATATTTTTTATCGTGTGAATGAATTAGATGTTGTAGTTCCGGGGCACGAACAAAATTTTATAGAAGGCCTGCAGAACGAAATTATTGGCAGTAGTATTACAAGCAATATATTAACAAGAGAGGCGCTGATTGACTTAGGGTTGAGCGGCTCGCAAGCAAACCGCTTTATCATATTCTTAGAGGACAATGATGTTGTATCTGCAACTGACAGAACAGACATGTATAACATTCACACTCCTATTAATGATTTTTTGGAAAAAAATAGAGATATACTACCTCAAGAGTTAGTAGAAAAATACAATGCTCTGCTTGAAGAATTCAGACATGTAAATTATTTTTCAATTAATAATAAAAATAGCCCATTGGATAAAATTGGCATCAGGATCGAAAAATTCAAAGAATTTGAAGCACTATGGAAAACCATAACGAGCAAGGCAAAAATTGTTTATAAATCAATCGACGATAATGAATTAATAAAATCTATTAAGATCGCTTTTGATAAAGAAAAAATTAGACCGTTGGAAATGAAAGTAGTCAAGAAAACTTATGACCATACTACAAATCAGATTACGCATGATAGTGAGGTATGTCTGGGAGATGTAGTATTTTTTGAAATCGATGGCTATGCCAAATTTATCACAGATTTCTCATGCAGAGAGAATTTACCGCTCTCATTTTGCCGTAAGATGTTTAATACACTAGATAAAAACAAAATAAAAAACAATCCCCGTAAAGCCTATGATTTACTATCCGAAATCGTTAAACAGGAAATTCATAACAACATTATTCAATCTATTGGCTATGAATTCGACGGTAACATAATGATTAACGCAAGAAATTCAAGAGATATTTTCTATTATGACCAGGCACACACTAAGCCTAAAATAAAAATAGAATCTACCAAAATTGGCAAATATCCTAGCAAGGATCACATTCCTGACAGACATTATTTGTATGATAAACTTATGTTTGATTCAAAAATAGAATTAGAGGTGATGACTGATGATCCGCGTGAAATTAATGAAGATAGTAAAGTTACGGTATTTGCCAAACTACCGAAAATTAATATTCCTACACCATACAAATCTTACAATCCAGATTTTGCCTATTATATCCAAAATAAATCTGGCAAGAAGCTATTTCTCGTTGTGGAGACAAAGGGCTATAATAGAGAGGTGGATATACCTGATGACGAGAAGAGAAAAATTAAATATGCCGAAAAGTTTTTTGAGGCTCTGAATAAGCAAACAAAGATTGCTGAGGTAGTCTATAAAAAACGGATCAACCGAGACGAGCTATCGCAGTTATTATCTGATATAAAATGGGAGTAGTATGCTAGAAAAAAAGACATTAAAAAAAGAAGGTTATGAGGTTGTGGAACCCTCTGATAGTCTGTCGAATAATAAGAAACAGGTGTTAGCACAGATACAGTCTATTCTGCCCGTCCTGGTAAATGGAGACGGTTTGCTTGATGCCTCTGCTTTGAAAGATTTTCTGGGCGTAGAGAATTTTGCCTCTGATAATCAAGGATATTCACTGAATTTTGCTGGCAAGGGTTTGGCAAAGATAAAAGCCGACGAGCCCACTAAGAAAGAATTAAAAATAGAATCAGAGCAATCCAAACAATTTGATAAAACCGAAAATATGATTATCAAAGGAGATAACCTGGATGCCCTAAAGATATTACGCCAGAACTATGAGAGTAGGGTCAAGATGATATATATTGACCCACCATATAATACTGACAGCGCCAACTTTATCTATAATGATAGTTTTAGGATAAGTGAAGCAGAAATGATCGAAGCTTATGGCATTGACGAGGAAGCATTGGAGTTTTTTGAGAATATATTTGGCTCGCGCACTCATTCTGGATGGCTGTATGCTATGTATCCGCGTTTGAAATTGGCACGGGATTTGTTGACCGATGATGGAGTGATATTTATCTCTATAGATGATAACGAACAGGCAAATTTAAAAATAATGTGCGATGAGATATTTGGTGAGGAGAATTTTGTAGGTCATATAATAAAAAAATCAAAGATTGGCGGGGGCTCTGATAGTAATCACATTGTTAAAGAACACGAATATGTAATGACTTTTGCAAAGTCTATTAGTAATCTAAATAAATTTTTTCATGCACACGATAAAGACTATCTTAAGCGATATAAAGAAGAAGATGACCAAGGCATGTATTTTTGGGACACTGTTGCAAGACCCGGGCTCCAAAGCCCTCTTTCTTATACGGTTGAGGCGCCGGATGGGACAAAAATAAAAGGAGATTGGATTCGTGGACAGAGACGGTTCTATCAAGATTTGCAAGATGGTGAAATTAAATTTACTAGAAAAAAAAATAATGATTGGAGTGTTCAATTTAAACAAAGATTGAATAAAAAAGGGAAAAAACCCAGAAGTATGTCTTTCGATTTAGGAGGAACAATTGAAGGCAAAAATTCAATCATTGACCTCTTTGGAGAAGCAAAAGTATTCCTCTATCCTAAGCCCTACCAGTTAATAAAATTTTTAGCAACCATATGTAATAGTCAAAATTCAATAATCCTAGATTTTTTTGCTGGTTCAGGAACAACAGCACATGCTGTTATGGATTTAAATAAAGAAGATGGCGGCAACCGCAAGTTTATCCTTGTGCAATTAGATGAGAAAATAGATTCTAAAATTGCAAAGAACAAGCCTGCTTATGATTTCTGTACAAAATACAAACTAGAACCTGTCATCTCCTCAATCTGCATTGAGCGCGTCAATCGTGCGGGCGATAAGATAAAACGGGAAATGGGCGATAAAGGAAAGAGCTTAGACATTGGGTATAAAGTATTTTCTCTTACCGATCGCCCCGAGCTCAAAGAGGATGACAATGGACAGATTACTTTAAATATCATGAGAGCCACCACAAAAGATAAACTCTATAATATGATATTGGCAAGCGGAGAACCTATCCTAACGGCTCCCATAGAAGAGTTGGAAAAAGATTTGCTGTATAAGATAGGTAATTCAATCTTCGTGCTTGGCGAGTGCAAAACAGAACTAGAAAAATTTTCGAATTCCCGTATTTACATTGATGGGTATGCTGAGATTAGTCTAAAGGATTGGCTTAATATGTTAGGCTTAAATAAAGAGATGGTAAAAATACTGTATTGACAGTATATAAGCCCCCTCCAACACCCCCGCTCCCGCAAACGTCGCCCCCTATCCGCAATAGCACCGGGGGGTAGCGGAAGCCGGTGAAGGCGGCGGCGGGCGAGCGGCAGTGAGCCCGTACCCACACGCTCGCGTGTGGGTAGCCGCCTGGTGGCGCGCACTTGTGCGCGACACACCGGCTGCAGCGAGGGGGGCCGCGCCCCCCCACGCATACACATATAAAAATATTTCCCAAAAGCCCTTGCTTAATATTTGCAGGTTCGGTAGACTTAACCATATTGCAATTTTGGAGGAATAAGAATGGCATTTCAAGTACAGGATTTACCGTACAGTTTTGATGCGCTAGAGCCCGCTATTGATGAGCAGACGATGCGCATCCATCACGGGAAGCATCACGCGGCTTATGTGGCGAAGCTGAACGCGGCGGTAGAAGGAACCGATTACGCAGAGTGGTCGATAGATAAATTAATAAAGGAGTTGGCGTCGTTGCCGGATAATATCCGTACGGCGGTGCGTAACAACGGCGGCGGGCACTATAACCACACGCTGTTTTGGCAGATAATGCAGCCCAACGGGGGCGGGGAGCCTTCGGGGACACTCGCGGGCGCCATCAGTGCGGCGTTCGGAAGTTTTACGGCGTTCAAAGAGAAATTCTCGGTGGCGGCGGCGACGCGGTTCGGCAGCGGGTGGGCGTGGCTGGTCCGTAGCGGGGACACCCTGGAGGTAACCAGCACGGCTAACCAGGACAATCCCCTGACAGACGGCAAGACCCCGATCCTTGGACTTGATGTCTGGGAGCACGCGTACTATCTAAAATATCAAAACCGGCGTCCCGAGTATGTGGCAAACTTTTTCCAGGTTATTAACTGGGACATGGTTGCCGAACTATACGCACAGCGCTAACCGATACCATGGCTGACGCTTCGAAATATCCGGAAAAATTGCTGCACAGCATGCTTTCGAGCATGGTATTGATTCGGCGATTTGAAGAGGCAACCGCGCAAGCATACGGGTTGCGGAAAATTGGCGGGTTCTGTCACCTGTATAACGGCCAGGAGGCAGTTGCAGTTGGTGCGGTCGCCGGGAGTGATTTGAAAAAAGATTACCACCTGACTTCGTACCGTGACCACGCACACGCTTTGGCATGCGGGATGGACCCCAAGGCGGCGATGGCCGAGATGTTTGGGAAAATCACCGGGTGCTCTAAAGGCAAAGGCGGGTCGATGCACCTGTTTGATGTTGAACGCCATATGCTCGGCGGTAACGGTATCGTTGGGGCACAGATTCCCATGGCCGCGGGTGCGGCGTTTGCCAGTGCGTACCGGAAAGACGGGGGCGTGGCGTTGTGTTACTTCGGTGACGGGGCCATCCACCAGGGGGCGTTTCACGAAACCATGAACCTCGCGGCTCTGTGGAAGCTGCCGTTGATACTCATTGTTGAAAATAACCAATACGGGATGGGCACCAGTGTGGCCCGCGCTTCGAGCGTGGAGGACTTTGCGATTAAGGCAAAGGGCTACGGGCTCACGGGTACCAAGGTGGACGGGATGTGCGTCTTGACCGTCTATGATGCTATCAAGAAAGCCCTGGCGGCGGCCCGGAAAGGCGAGGCGCAGCTTATGGATATAAAAACCTACCGGTACCGGGGGCATTCGATGAGTGATCCGGCCCGGTATCGGACCAAGGACGACCTTGAGAAGTACAAAAAACAGGATCCTATCCTGCAGTTGCGGGCGGATATGGAGAAGGCGGGGTACCTTGATGAAAAGACCTTTCTGGCTTTGGATAAACGTATAAAAGCACAGGTGGCTGAGGCGGTAAAATTCTCTGAAGAGAGCGCCGAGCCGTCATTGGAGGAAATGTACACCGACGTAGTGGTGTAGGCAGAGAAAAATGGCAGAAATAGCAATACGCGAGGCGCTCCGGCAGGCGATGTCTGAAGAGATGCGCCGGGACGAGAACGTCTTCCTGATGGGGGAAGAGGTTGCCGAGTACAACGGGGCTTACAAGGTATCGAAAGGTATGTTGGATGAGTTCGGGGCGCGGCGGATTATCGACACACCCATTACCGAACTTGGGTTCACGGGGCTTGGCGTGGGGGCCGCTACGGTGGGGCTGCGGCCGATCGTGGAATGGATGACTCATAACTTTTCCCTCCTGGCACTCGATCAGGTTATTAACAATGCGGCAAAAATGTGTTACATGTCTGGCGGACAGTTCCGCTGTCCTATTGTGTTCCGCGGCCCGAATGGACCGGCGGAGTACCTGGCGTCGCAGCACTCCCAGGCGTTGCAGTCGTTTTTTGCACACATCCCGGGGTTGAAAGTAATTGCCCCGGCGACCCCGTATGACTCCAAAGGATTACTGAAGAGCGCCATCCGGGACGACAACCCCGTGGTGGTGATTGAATCTGAAATGACCTACGGGTTGACGGGCGAGGTACCCGATGAGGAGTACCTGATACCCCTGGGGAGCGCGGATATCAAACGGCCGGGCGCGGATATTTCGCTGGTTACCTATTCGAAGCCGCTCCATATGGTCCTGGCGGCCGCGGCGGAGTTGGAGAAACAAGGCATTGATGCCGAAGTGGTTGACTTGCGCTCCCTTCGTCCCCTGGATGAAGAGACTATTTATGCCTCCGTCCGCAAAACCAACCGCGCCATTGTCATCGACGAATCGTGGCCGGTGGCCAGTGTGGGGTCGCATGTTGCGTGGCTGATATCACACCACTGCTTCGATCATCTTGATGCCGAAGTGGGGTTTATTTCTTCGGAAGATGTACCGATGCCGTACAACCATACCCTGGAAGTAGCGGCGCAGCCGACTGTCGAGAAGATTATTACCGCCGTTAAGCGGACATTAAACAAATAGGGAGCAGATTATGGCAGAGCGGATATTCATGACGGCGCTTTCTCCAACAATGGAAGAAGGCACTATCGGGAAGTGGGTGAAGAAGGTCGGAGAGAGTATAGACTCCGGGGATGTAATCTGTGAGGTCGAGACCGATAAGGCGACCATGGATTATGAGAGCTCACAGGTTGGTACATTACTGAAAATTATTATTGACGGCGGGGCCAGTGCCCGGGTAGGGGAGACTATCGGGGTAATTGGTGAAGCTGGAGAAAATATTGATGAGTTGCTGGCGGAAATTGCCAACGACGCACCGCCGGCGAGCAGTGGTGGTGGCGGTGGAGCGCCTGCTGCTGACGGGGGCGGCGGGGCACCGGCGAGCGCGGCGCCAGCAGCGCCTGCGGCAGCACCCGCGGCGGCGGCACCTGCTGCACCTCCAACTGGCGAGCGGATATTCTCTTCGCCGTTGGCGCGCCGTACCGCAGCGGAGCATAACATCTCCCTCCAGGGGATCGCGGGCAGCGGGCCGCGCGGCAGAATTGTGCAGGCAGATGTGCAGGCGGCGATAACCAGCGGAGGTGGTAGACCAGCGGCAGCAGCGAGTGCGCGTTCGGCTGCGATGCAGGACAGTACCACACCGGTTACCGGTGTGCGCAAGGTTATTGCCCAGCGGCTGGCCGAATCAAAATTCAGTGCGCCGCACTTTTACCTGAATGTATCTATCGATATGCAGGAAGTCATCGGTGCCCGCAAGCTCTTGAATGCCCAGTTGGCAAAACAGGGCGTGAAGGTATCGTTCAATGCCTTTTTGATGAAATTTGCGGCCGAGGCAATTGCCCGCCATCCCGGGGTCAACGCCTCGTGGCAGAACGACACCATCGTCCAGTACGGGAGTGTCGACATTGGGCTGGCGGTTGACGGTGCCAGCGGGCTTATCACTCCGATTGTGCGCGACTGTTTGTCAAAGGGAGTAGGGGAGATTGACGCCGAGCTGTCTGAGCTAATAGACAAAGCCCGGAATAACCGCCTGCGCCCGGAAGAGTTCCAGGGCGCGACCTTTACTATCAGTAACCTCGGGTCATTTGGGATTGAATCGTTTACGGCAATCATCAACCCACCGGGCGCGGCGATACTCGCAATAGGGAAGACTATGCCGACTCCTGTCGTGGAGCCGGACGGCAGCATTGTTGCCAAAAACCTGATGCGCGTCAACCTGAGCTGCGACCACCGGGTTATCGACGGAGCCGTCGGGGCGCGTTTCCTGGCGGAGCTGAAAGGGCTGATGGAAAACCCGGTGCGGCTGGTATTTTAACCCAGGCCGCCGGTGACTGAGCCTGTCGAAGTCACTGCGGGGCGGTGACTACGGCCATTGATTTCAAAAAATACAAAATATTTGCACGGCATACCGTGCACAGGGCATCGTGCTTGAAGCAGCGCGCTACGGCATCGCGGCGCGCATATCCGCCCGTCGCCCAAGAAGCTCGGTGTTAATAATATTCGACGGACGCTTCCCGTCCCGGATGCACCGCAGTGTCTCCACAGAGGCATTGCGCATCTCCACCTGGGCATCGTGTGTGTACCAGGCAATGTGCGGCGTAACGACAACATTCGGGATGCTGCGCAGCAGCGGGTGATCGGGCGGCAGGGGCTCCGGGGCAGTGGTATCCAGCAGGGCCCCGCCCAGCTTCCCTGAAGTGAGCGCCGCGGTTAGCGCATCGGTGTCCACAACAGAGCCGCGCGCACAGTTTATCAGCACCGCACCCGTCTTGCATTCCCCCAGGAGCTTCTCATCAAACAGCGCCGCATTCCCCGCCCGCCCGGGAATATGCAGGGTAATAATATCAGAGTTACCGCACAGCTCACCAAGGGGCGCGGCGACAAGTTTGCAGGAAATACCATGCTCGCGGGCAAATTCATCCAAGCTCTCCTGCGTGGTATGCGAATCGGTAACATATATTGTCTTCACACAGGCAGCGTAGTACCGGCACGCCCACTGCCCAATGTACCCAAACCCGACAATACCGACCGCCAACTCTTCAACGCGCGGCACCTCACCAAGCTGCCCAAGCAGCTTCGGGTAATCGATGTGCGCATCGGTGCTCTCTGCACTATATCTACCAAGTACCGGCACCCGCCGCACCAACAGCAGCCCCGCCGTGTAGGCAAAGTGCGCCACATCGCGGCTCCAGATACCGGGCTGGTTTATGCACACAATCCCCAACCGCGTGGCCGCTTCCATATCAATGGCATCATGCCCGTCACCGGTCCGGATAAGTATCTCAAGGGCCGGCAGCCGCGCCAGCAATCTCTCGGGAAATGTAATTGAATCATATAATATGACCCGCGCGCTCCCGATCTCGTCCGCCACACGCTCATCATCGGGCGAGTCCAGCACACTGGTACGCATAAAAATGTTTTCACCTGCCAGGCCCCGCGGATCCCACAGCGATTCAGGGATCACCGAATTAACCATGGTGCATTCAATGCCGGAAAAATTCTCCCCCCTACCCACTCCCCCATGATACAATAAATATACACAATGTCAAATTACAAACCGCGCCAGACACCGCTCCCGTACGGGGAGTTCACCCTACGCTCGCCCGTCGATGACCGCTACACCCGCAGCACCGCAATGCTCACCGTGGCAACCGTCATCAAAGGCACCCACTCCTCAATCGAAAATGCCGTTGCCGAAATGGTCGCCACCCTCCAGAACATCCGCGACATCCGCTTCGAAATCATGCTGGTCGCCTACCGGGCAAACGCCCACCTCCTGCAGCGCCTCCTGACCCTGACGCGCCGCCACGCCGTAGTCCAACTCGTCCGCCCGCGCCGCGGCGAGACCCTGGGGCAGACCATCATACGCGCCTGGCAGGCCGGCAAAGGAGGCCTCCTGGCCCAGCTCGAACTCGGCGAACCCGGGGCCTACCCCGCCGCCGCCGAAATGATCAAAATCCTCTCCCGCCAAACCAAACCGCCAACGTGCACCATCGTCGTCGCCAGCAGACATCTGCACAAGCACAAACACGGCGGCCCGTGGCTCCGCCGCCTCTGTGCGTGGACGGCACACGCCCTGCTCAGAATCACCCTCCCGCAAATCGGCGCATACATCTCAGACCCGCTCTCGCAAAATTACATGTTCCGCGTCGCCGACGTCGGCACCATCTCCCTCAACCCCTACCGGAGCTACATGCTCATGGAACTCGTCATCGACATCAACCTCCCGCAGCTGCGCGAAATCCCCCTGGTATGCGGCAAAAACAGCTACCGCCACCTGCTCATCTCCCCCCTGCTCCCCGACATCCTGCTGCTCATCAACCGCTACAAACTCCTCCTGTTGCGCCGCAAATTAGAAGAGCACAGAGAGCCCGGATAGGTTTTTGTAACACGCTGGGCGCTACCCCCGTGCGCTGACGCACGGGGGTCGGCGTCCTCGCAGCCCGGCCGCTGCACCAACCGACGCATGCACCCGGCATGGAAAAATGGCAGCGTCTGACAGGCGCAAAGGCGCCTGTCACTGCTCGCATGCCTAGCGCACAACTCCGTTTTTTGCTATCATACTCGTATGCGTTTAGTACTCGTATCGACCTCCCCGCATCGGAAAAAATTGCTTGCCCTCCTGGCAGCCGCCCTGGAGTGCGAACACACCAGCATCAAACCGAACTATGAAGAGCCGCAGGTGACCCGCGGCAATGTCTACGCCCTGACCCGGGAGCTAGCGCGTGCAAAACTCAATTCGGTACTACCGCCAACCGGCGCCGATGATGACACCGTGTACATTGCCGCCGATACCCTGGCGGCACGCGGGCGGATCATACTGGGGAAACCGGCAGACCGCGAGCAGGCACGGGAGACCATCCGCACCCTGCATGGACGGACGCACAGCGTGGTAACCGGAGTGGCACTGGCAACCGCGGGTAAACGCACCGTGTTTACATGCGCCTGCCGGGTAACCGTGCGTACATTCTCCCCGGAAAATCTGGAGCGCTACCTCGACAGCGAAGAGTGGCGCGGCTCATCCGGCGGATACCACCTGCACGGACACTTTGCACCCTATGTGAGTAAAATAAATGGGCAGCCAACCACGGTTGTGGGGTTGCCTATCGAACGCATACATGATATACTGGCCCAATGATTAGAAAAGTATACACGAGGACACTATGGCGGTAGTGAGTATGCGGAACCTGCTTGAGTCGGGGGTCCACTTTGGACACCAGACACAGCGGTGGAACCCGCGCATGAAGCCATTTATTTTTGCAGAGCGGAATGGAGTACACATTATTGATCTGCAGCAGACAATCACATGTATTCGGGTCGCCTACGAGGCAACCCGGCAGGCGGTATTGGCAGATAAATCGATATTATTTGTCGGTACCAAAAAGCAGGCGCGCCAGGCGGTTGAGCGCGAAGCAAAGAATTGTGAAATGTATTATGTCAATCAGCGTTGGCTGGGCGGGACCCTGACCAACTTTGAGACTATTAAAAAATCGCTGTTGCAGTTGAAGAAACTGGAGAAGATGGAGATCGACGGAACCTTTGATCTGCTGCCCAAAAAAGAGGTTATTCAGCTGAGCAAACAGCGCGCGCGGCTGGAAAAGAACCTGGGCGGCATAAAGGATATGCAGTCGCTCCCGGGGTTGATTTTTGTTATCGATACCAATAAAGAGGCCATCGCCGTCCAAGAGGCACAGCGCATGAATATTCCGATTGTAGCGGTAGTAGACAGCAACTGTAACCCTGATAATATCGATTACCCCATACCGGGTAACGACGATGCTATCCGTGCCATCAGTCTGTTCACGCAGATTATCGCAAATGCGGTCATTGAGGCCGATAACGAAATTGGCCTGGAGATTATTGAGAATCTACACGAAGAGAAAGACGGCGGCGACGGCGGATCCTTTGATACGAGCGCAAGCCCTGATACAGAAATGATTGCCGGCGGGTTTACCGATGCGGGTGCGGCGCAGGCAGCAGAGAGCAGTGTAGTGAGCGATATCGGCAAAGATACTTTCAGTGACGCGGCTCTGTTTGAAGAGAGCCCCGTGTCATCAACGGCAACTGCCGAGGATGCCGGCGGTGCCAGTGCCGCCGTTGATTCGACAGACAGCGTTGTGCAGGATACTGCAGGCACCGCCGTCGAAGATACACCTGCTACATAGAGGAGCGAATATGGGTTTTACAGCAAGTGATGTAAAAAAACTACGTGAAATGAGCGGCGCGGGAATGCTCGATTGCCAAAAGGCACTCAAGCATACCGACGGCGATGTAACTGCCGCCGTTAAATACTTAAAAGAGCAAGGGTTGGCGGCGGCGACGTCGCGCCAGGGGCGAACCACCGGTGTCGGGAGGGTATTTATTGCCCAAAACAGCACCGCGGCAGTCATGGTTGAGCTGATGTGCGAAACAGATTTTGTGGCGCGCAATACCAGCTTTATAGAGCTGGGTGAGTCGCTGGCACAAACCGTGTTGGCACTCCCGGGGGGCGGTGATATCGAGCAAGCCACCGGGACGGCTATCAACGAAGGCATATCTGTTATCAAAGAGAATATTAAGATTCGCCGGACTAAGCGGTTTCCGGTTAGCGACAGCCAATTTCCTTTGTCGTACATTCATGGCGACGATGGCGGGTTGGGTGCGTTGGTGCTCTTTGCTACATCAGCAGGCGGCGGAGCAGGATTAGAGAAATTGCGCGAGCAGTTATTTGGAATTGTGCTGCACGTTGCGGCGTTTAGACCGCAGTTCCTGGCTGCAGATAAAATTCCAAACGATGTACTGGAAGAGCAGCGCAGTATTTTTATGCAGCAGGCCAAGGGACTGGATAAGCCTGATAACGTAATTGAGAAAATTATCTTCGGCAAGATGAAAAAATATGCGGCCGAGATATCGCTGTTGGAGCAACCGTACGTCCGCAATGATAAAATTTCGGTCAAACAGTACCTGGAGCAAGTTGCAAAAGAGAGCGGCCAGGAAATCAGCATTGCCGAATATTCAGTACTGCGCTCCGGCGAAGAGGAGTAATCATGGAAAAAGAAATAGTAGAGATAGCCGACAAGCATATGCATAGCAGTATGCACCTGCTTGAAAACGAACTGCTGAAAATACGCGCCGGCAGACCAACCCCGGCACTGTTTGAAACCATAATGGTCGATTACCATGGCACCCCAACGCCGCTCAATCAGATGGCTACCATCCGCATACCGGATTCGCGCCAGGTAATTATTCAGCCGTGGGATGCTAGCGCGCTGTCAGAAATAGAAAAGGCGCTGCGCTCATCGGATCTCTCTTTGAATCCAAGCAACGACGGCAAGCTCATACGTATTTCTGTGCCGCCGCTCAGTACCGAGAGACGGCAGGATTATGTCAAACTGGTACATCAGGCAGGTGAACATGCCCGGGTCTCCGTGCGCAATGTACGCCGTGATGCCAACGACAAAATCAAGCGTCTGAAAAAGCAGAGTGATATTTCCGAAGACGTTGAGCATAAAGTATTGAATGATATTCAACACAAAACAGACGAGTGCATAAAACGTATCGACGAACTCCAGCAGAAAAAGGAGAGGGAGATACTAGAGTAGTATATGTCCACAAAAGCGCCCCGACATGTTGGGATAATTATGGACGGGAATGGTCGTTGGGCACTTAAGCGTGGACTGATACGCACCAATGGACACCAGGAAGGGTTGGTTGCGGCAAAAGAGATAGTGCGTGCCGCAATAGACTGTAACGTACAATTTTTATCACTGTATACCTTTTCTACCGAAAATTGGCACCGATCTTCGGACGAGATAGATTTTCTTTTGAAGATGATTGCCAGTAACTTGCGCAAAGAGAGTCAATTCTATGCAGATCACGGGGTACGGGTGGTACACAGCGGCTCGCTGCGTAATCTTCCCGACTATGTCATCAGTGAAATAGACTGGGTAAAGGAATATACCAAAGATTATTCCAATATTGTTGTAAATTTAGCCATCAATTACGGCGGACAGGATGAGATTGTCCGTGCGGTACAGCGGTGGAGAGCTGATGCCGGCTCCGATAAAGAGTTTACCGATACGCTAATGCGAAAATATTTAGATTTACCCGATTTTCCAGATCCGGATTTAATTATCCGAACAGGCGGCGAGCATCGGTTGAGTAACTTTTTACTATGGGGGTGTGCGTACGCCGAGCTCTATTTTAGCGATAAACTATGGCCGGATTGGAACGCCTCCGATTTTAAAGAGGCCGTCAGCAGTTATACCGGCAGAAAAAGAAATTTTGGCCGTGTGAAAACTAAAACACCCTCGCTCGCTGTTTCAGATTACAATAATGGGTGATGTACTTCGGCATAGTCCCCAGTATATAATTACTGTGGCACTGCTTACGCTGCTGCTGACTGTATTCAACGTTCACCTGCTGTTGCCGTTCCGCATCTTCGTGCTGGTGTTAACTACCGTTGCGCTCGTAGAGATCGGAAGACTGCTATGGTTAAGCGGCGGCAAAGAGAAACCCAGGGGCGGCAAATCCTTTGTTGCATTGATTGTGTTTAGCGGCATAAGCTTGCCGGCATTGACGCTGGCATTACAACTGCTGAATTACAATCAGCACCATATATCGCATATTCTGCTGTACAGCATCGCGCCGGTATTTATTCTAACAACAATCGCCGCCGTAACCATGGGCATGCGGGTACCTGCAAGTGAGAGTGCATCCGCCCATACGGGTGCCAGCAGCTGTGCGCTCGGTACCGGGTTGTCGCTTGTGTATATCAGTGTTCCTGTGGTGATATTGCTCTATATATCCGAATTGCGTTACGCGCCGGCCCTGTTGGCAATCGCAATGGCCGGGGTAGGGGTGTTTGATACCGCGTGTTATTTTATCGGTAAATTTTTTGGCAAATCTACTGCAGGCATATTTCACATGAGCCCGAAAAAAAGCCTGACGGGGTTACTGGGCGGAATAGTCGCAACGATCGCCATTGGGGTGCCGCTGCTTAATATGCTGCCGCAGCTCTTTGCGAATCAGTTGTTTAAAATATTGTTTTTAGTATTGGGGCTGATTATCGGTGCATTCTACGGAGACCTATTTGCATCAGTTCTGAAGAGGACCGCTGGGGTCAAAGATAGCGGAAAATTGGTTCGCGGACGGGGCGGGGTGTTAGATTCTATCGATTCCTTTCTGTTTGCCATGCCGGTTTTCGCAGGTCTTTATTTTGTGCTCTACTGAGATAGTATGATAGTTAATATTTTAATTGGACTGGTTGGACTGGGGTTAGTTGTACTCGTCCATGAGGCCGGGCATCTGCTGATGTCGCGTGCGGTTGGTGTAGATGTAGAGGTGTTCTCAGTTGGGTGGGGCAAAAAGTTATTTGGGTATAAATCAAAACAGACCGAATACCGCATATCAATGCTGCCGATAGGCGGGTACGTGCGGCTCAAAGGCATGGATGCCTACCGGTCCGAGTCTGCACTTGCGGATAACAAAATACCGGATATTGAGGGCGGGTTTTTTCACGCAAGCCCGCTGCAGAGAATACTGATCGCAATTGGCGGTCCGCTTGCTAATTTAGTCGCTGCGGTGATCATACTGTCCTGTATAAATCTATTTGGATACAACTTCGAAAGCTACGACACAAGAATTGTGTTGGCTTCTGAAATTGACGGCAACACATACCCTGCCGATCAGGCGAATTTACAAAGCGGCGATAGAGTACTGGCTATAAACGGTGCGGAGGTACAGAGCTTTGCAGATATACGCGAGGCTATAGCCGTCAGTGAGGCCGATGCTCTGGATATAGACGTACTGCGTGCCGCCGACAATACCAGAGAGCGGGTCAAGATAGCCGCTGAGACAGGCGAGGGCGGCATACCGCAAGTCGGCATCTATCCCTGGATAGATCCTGTCGTCATGTCGGTAGAGCAGAACTCTGCCGCAGATATTGCGGGCATCATGGCGGGCGATGTCATTGCTGCCGTCGACGGCAATCAGATCAGTCATGCCCTGGATATTGCTATGTACGCCGCGGACAAACGGTCCGTAGCTATGGATATTGACCGTAACGGCACGCGCTATCAGGTTAGTGTCGTCCTTGGGGGCAATGAATCTGACATCGGGATTATGTTTGCCGCAAAAACGTCTAGACGGCAGCCCTTAGGGTTGAACCAGGCAGTATCTATGGCAGTCGGCGATGTGGGGCGTGTATTTTCCTTAACATTTCGCGGCCTTCGGTTGCTATTCGGCGGCAGCGGGGTAACGGACAGTATTGCCGGTCCCATACAGTTAACAACGCTGGTTGGAGAAGCAACTTCCAGCGGCAGCTCGTTGGGTATTGCCGCCTCAGTACGTTTGTTTTTCAATTTTATTGCCCTGTTGAGCGTTGCATTGGCAATAATGAACTTGCTGCCCATTCCAATTCTCGATGGCGGGCAGGTTGTGCTCTATTCTGTTGAGGCAGCATTCCGCCGTCCTCTAACGCCGAAGGTACTGAATCGGTACCAGTCGGTAGGGTTTGTGGTCATCTGCGGTCTGTTTTTATTGGCGATAGTCAGTGATGTACAATTTCTCTTTGGGGGATAATTGGCGTGCCGGAGCAACGTGACGCATCAACTGCCGCTATGAACACAGGCAGTAACCGCTATCCTATTTCTGATTACAAACAGATGTGGCAGAGTGCTATTGGCTCGGCACTGAATTCACATCCTGCGTTAAGTGCAGATAATACTGACGGGGTCGAGTCTGCAATTGATACATCTGCAATACATCTGGCGTACACACTCTCTTGTGAGCACGGCGAATTGACACTTCCGTTATTTCGCTTTTCAAAACAGCTGAAACAATCGCCGCAATCTATTGCCGAACACGTAATTACGTTCATTGATAATAATTATGACCGCGATACATACGGGCGGGCGGTGTTTCTGAACGGCTACCTGAACATTTACCTTCCACGCCAGCGCTGCATCAGTCAATTATTATCCTGTGTACATACCCAGGGAGCCGATTACGGTAAGAACAGCACGCTGCATAACCAGAAAATTATGATCGAATACTCCTCGCCGAACAGCAATAAACCCCTGCACCTCGGTCATCTGCGCAATAACATACTGGGGCAATCGTTGTCGTGCATACTTGCCGGCTGCGGTGCCGAAGTGAAGCGCGTGAATTTAGTGAACGACCGCGGTATTCATATTTGCCAGGCGATGGCTGCGTATAAGCTTTTCGGCAATAACAGCGCTCCCGAAAAAAAGAGCGACCATTTTGTCGGCGACTATTATGTCCGATATGCACAATGGGAAAAAGAAGATGCCGATAAAGCCAAGGCGTTAACCCGGGAGATGTTACGGCTGTGGGAATCGGGGGATGAGGAGACGCGCGCCTTATGGCTCCGTATGCGGACCTGGGTGCTTGACGGCATCAAGAAAACCTACGAGCGTACCGGTATACGCTTTGATATAACTCAGTACGAAAGTGATGTCTACCAGTTCGGTAAGAAACTGATTACCGAGGGCCTGGAGAGAGGTGTATTCACAACGGCAAGCGATGGGTCGGTAGAAATTGATCTGTCATCTATTGGGTTGGATGTTAAAAAACTGCTGCGCAGCGACGGCACCTCTATATATTTGACGCAGGATCTAGGTACCGCATCGAAACGCTATGAGGTATGGCCGTTTGATGAACTCATATATGTTGTTGCCAGCGAGCAGGAATACCACTTTAAAGTGTTATTTGAAGTATTGAAAAGACTGGATATGCCGTTTGCTGCCAGACTCTACCACTGCTCGTATGGAATGGTGAAACTCCCGCACGGAAACATGAAATCAAGAGAGGGTACCGTGGTCGATGCCGACTGGCTCATCGATATTTTGCATGAAAAAATTGCCGCAGAAATTGCCGCCCGTAATACCGATGGCGGCGATGCTGATTCGGCCGACATTGCCGAGCGTGCCGAAAAAATGGCAGTTGCCTCGCTCCATTACTGGCTGCTGAAGACCGAATCACGGCGCGATACCCTGTTTGACATCAATGAATCGATTGCATTTAACGGACATAGCGGGTTATACATTCTGTATGTACTGACGCGGATTAAGAGCATACTGAGAAAGGCCGATTATACGCCCCCCGGGCAATCTGACGGTGGTGATATCTGGGACAGTGTCTCCAAAAACCTTGAGAACCCTCTGGAGTGGGAGCTGGTTGTGTGTATATCGCGCTATCCGGATACCCTGGCCGAGGCCGCAGGTGCACGCGACCCGCATCCGCTCTCAGCGTATCTATTCCGTCTTGCTAAGTTATTTACAAGGTATTATCACGACACATCCATTGCGGTGGAGAAATCGGAGCAGTTGCGCCATGCCAGGCTGCACCTTGCCGCGGCAACGGCATCTGTTATTGAGAATTGCTGTGATCTACTGGTCATGCCGACTGTTACAAGAATGTAGAAATTACATTTATGTATAACTTTATAAGTTAATTACATTAATGTATGTATTCTGCAGTGTATAGCGCTCCCGTGATTTAACCGGCATATACAGTATGCAAACCGGCATACGGCGTTCGCGCTAGGCATGCGGAGGATGGCGCCGATAGGCGCCAGTCTGCGCGGCTACGGCGCGCAGACCGAAGCCAACGGCGTAGTCCGGAGCACGCCGACCCCTGTTAGTTGGGCACAACTAACAGGGGGAGCGCCCAAAATAATATGTAGACTATAAACATATATTTGGCACGTTACTTGCTAGCATGTCCATGGTATCTATCTATGTTTACTAACGGGAGGGAAATTGGCGGCTTGTACAACAGCGACTACGAGCATGATGCGTGCGGGGTAGGGTTTATTGCCAGCATCCAGGGGGCGGCGACGCATAAGGTGCTGTCGGATGCGCAGTCTATGCTCGAAAATATGACCCACCGGACGGCCCTGTCGGCCGATAACGAGAGCGGTGACGGGTCGGGCGTCATGGTGGGGGTTTGTCACGAATACTTTTCGCGCCTATACGCACAAGAATTTGCCGGTACATTTCCTGAGAGCGGGCAGTATGCTATTGGGAATATTTTTCTGCCCTCCGATGGTGATGACCGGGGCAAGTGTACCGAAAAAATCAAGCACATTGTAGAGGAGCACGGATTGGTATTTGGCGGGATTTTTCCGGTCGATACCAATGATAAGTTTGTAGGGGAGATTGCCAGGATTGCGGCTCCTGCGATTGGGCAGATAGTAGTAGTTAACAGCGGGCGTACGGCCGAGGAATTTGATTTGCTGCTGTATATTATCCGCAAGAAAATTAGCAATAGTGTATCCGGGTCGGGGTGTGATTCACGCGGGCAATTGTATATCTGCAGTTTGTCGTCGAGCGTATTGGTGTACAAGGGGATGCTGACGCCGTATCAGTTATTTCGATTTTATACAGATTTGCAGCAGCCGGAATATGTTGCCCGCTTTGCAATGGTGCACTCAAGATTTTCCACAAATACCTTTCCCGCCTGGTCGCGCGCGCAGCCGAACAGATGCATGTCGCATAACGGGGAGATAAACACGCTGCGCGGGAATATTAATAAGATGCGGGCGCGCGAGGGCGGGCTGAGCACCGGGAATCATCCGTTGTTGTCAAAATTAGGGATAGAGATCGACCGGCTATTACCAATAATCGAGATGGGTATGTCGGATTCGGGTACCTTTGATAATGTTTTGGAATTTCTGATTCATGGGGGGTATACGCTGCCTCAGGCTGTTTTCATGATGATGCCGGAGGCGTGGGAAAATAATACAGATATTGATGCCTCTATTCGCGCGGCGTACGATTATGCCAGTTGTAAAATGGAGCCGTGGGATGGGCCGGCGATGATTACGTACGCCAACAGGAATATGGTCGGCGCGGCGCTGGACCGGAATGGGCTGCGGCCGTGCCGGTATTACATTACCCACGATGATCATTTGATACTTGCCAGTGAGGTTGGGACTGTTGCTGTAGACCCGCGGGATGTCCGTAAAAAGGGCAGGCTCATGCCCGGGAAAATGATTTCGGTAGATTTTCAAAACAAGCAGATTGTTGAGAATGGGCGGCTGAAAGAAGAAATTGCGCGGCAGCACCCGTACGCGGGGTGGCTGGGCGAGCATCGGGTGACGTTGGCGGAACATATCAATGATGATACACCGGAACTGCCGCGGCCGCCGGCTAGCGATACGTTGCTTAAATTGTTTGGGTACACCAGTGAGCATATTAATTTATTGCTCAAACCTATGATTGCGACGGCCAGGGATCCTATTGGGTCGATGGGGAACGATGCGGCGCTGGCTATTTTGTCGCAGCAGCCGAAGCTGGTATTTGACTATTTCCACCAGCTCTTTGCGCAGGTTACCAATCCGCCTATTGATTCTATTCGTGAAAAATCTGTTATGAGTTTGCGGTCGCATATTGGGCCGGAGGCGGGGCTGCTGTGCCAGACGGGAGAGGCTAGCGGGCGGCTGCTGCTTGATTCTCCGATTCTCACTGGGGAAGAATTTTGTGCGTTGCGGGAAATAGTTGACAAGCGCTATAAGGCCCGCTGTTATGATCTTTTCTACGACCTGCCCCCTGGGGGGGGGAGCAGCGGTGAGGGCGGCGAGAGCATGCTGCAGAAGAAACTTGCGGAATTGCTGCAAGGGGTGGAGCAGGCTATTGATGACGGGCACCAGTGTATTGTGCTTTCGGATAGAAATATTACCCCGAAATCGCTGCCGATAAGTTCGCTCCTGGCTGTTGGGGCGATACACCAGCATCTTGTTAAGCGTGCAAAACGGACGCGTGTGTCGCTTATTGTCGATAGTGCGGAGCCGCGTACCGTGCATCATTTTTGTACTCTACTGGGGTATGGGGCCGATGCTATTCATCCATATCTGGCTATAGCGGTGCTTGGGCGTATTGCACAGGACGATGAATCCTGGCGGAATCAGGAACCTGCTAAGCTGGTCAGGCGCTATCGCGAGGCTATCCATTACGGGTTAAGGAAAGTACTTGGGAAAATGGGCATATCGACTCTGGAGAGTTACAAGGGGGCGCAGATATTCGAAATTCTCGGTCTCAATCAGGAAGTGGTAGATTTGTGTTTTCAGGGGACCGCCAGTAGGATTCGGGGAGCCTCGTTTGCAATTTTGGAACAGGAGACCGCGATGCGCTGCCGTAAGGTTGCACAGGATGCCGGGGATCCGTTTGCTGCTGGTATTGATAATACGGGGGAGTATCAGTGGCGGGTTGACGGCGAAACTCATCAATGGAATCCTCAATCGGTCTCGTACCTGCAGTTGGCAACACAGAGGGATGATCAGAAGTACTACAATAAATTTACCGCAGAGCTGAACAGCGACGAACTGCGGGCTACCACGCTGCGCGGTCTGATGCATGTAAAATACGAACAGGAACAGAATATACCCATCGATGAGGTTGAGCCGGCGGAAAAAATTATGCAGCGCTTTGTTACCGGGGCAATGAGCTTTGGATCAATTTCCCAGGAGGCCCATGAGGCGCTAGCGTTAGCGATGAACAGTATTGGGGGGCGCTCGAACACCGGTGAGGGCGGGGAGCTCTCTGAGCGTTATGTTCCTTTGCCGAATGGTGATTCGTTGCGCTCTGCTATCAAACAGGTTGCATCCGGGCGCTTTGGCGTCGGTATTGAGTATTTAGTGAATGCCGATGAAATACAAATTAAGATGGCACAGGGGGCGAAGCCTGGTGAGGGCGGGGAGCTGCCGGGGCATAAGGTGTTTGCCGTTATTGCCAGGACCCGTAACTCTACACCGGGTGTGGGGTTAATCAGTCCGCCGCCGCATCACGATATTTATTCCATTGAAGATCTTGCGCAGTTAATTTATGACCTTAAGAATGCCAACCCGAATGCCCGTATAAGTGTTAAGTTGGTATCAGAGGTCGGGGTCGGTACAATTGCAGCGGGGGTTGCCAAGGGGCTGGCCAATCATATATTAATTTCCGGGTTTTCCGGCGGGACGGGGGCCTCTCCGTTAACCAGCATCAAGCATGCCGGGCTGCCGTGGGAATTGGGTTTGGCAGAGACGCATCAGACATTGTGTAATAACGGACTCAGGGACCGGGTTGTGGTTCAGGCGGATGGGCAGCTTAAATGCGGGCATGACGTTGCGGTGGCGGCAATGCTTGGGGCGGAGGAGTTTGGTTTTTCGACCGCGCCGCTTATTGTTATGGGGTGCATAATGATGCGCGTATGCCATCTGAATACCTGTCCGGTTGGTATTGCGACACAGGACGAGAGTCTGCGCAAGCAGTTTCGAGGCCGTTCCGAGCATGTTGTCCGTTATTTTAGATTCGTTGCAGAAGAGCTGCGCGGTATATTGAGCCGTCTGGGGATGCGCAGCATGGATGAGTTGATTGGGCGCGCAGATTTGCTGCAGACAGATACGTCGCTGCTGCACTGGAAGTCACAGGATATTTCTCTAGATGACATACTGCTGCCTAATAGCCACAGGGTCAACACAGAGGCAACGCAGCGGCAGTACCTTCACAACAAAGAAGAATTGACTGATACATTGGATGCTAAAATTCTCAAGGAGGTACGTAAGTCGTTTACTATACATAATTCTATAACGCTCGATTACCCGATACGCAATATTGACCGTACTGTTGGTACGTTGCTGAGTAACTACGTGGCCTCAGAGTATAGTGTGGGACATTTGGCAGATAACTCTATTACAATTAATCTTACTGGGTCGGCGGGGCAGAGCTTTGGCGCATGGTTGGCCGGCGGTATTACTCTTTTGCTGAAAGGGGACGCAAACGACTATGTCGGTAAGGGTTTATCCGGCGGCAGGATAGCTATTTCTCCTCCAGAGGGTATTACCTATGCTTCGCATGAGGCAATCATACTTGGGAACGTTGCGTTATACGGGGCGTTGAGCGGCGATTGCTACTTTAATGGTCAGGCAGCGGAGCGGTTTTGTGTGCGTAATTCCGGGGCAAATGCGGTTGTCGAGGGCATTGGCGATCATGGGTGCGAGTACATGACTGGAGGCCGGGTGCTGGTACTCGGTCCGATTGGAAAGAATTTTGGAGCCGGGATGAGCGGAGGCATTGCTTACATCTGGGATCACGACGGCAGTATGCGTAAAAATATTAATACCGGCATAGTTGAGGTGGAAGAGTTAGAGAGTGAGGATTGCCGTACCGTTTTGAAATTACTCCGTGAACATTATACATATACCAAATCACAGTTGGCAAAAAAATTACTGGAGAACTTTGAGGAAATTAATGAGCAGTTTATCAGAGTGATCTCGCCTGCGTATCGGCAGATAATTGAACTACAGCGCGACAGGCAGGCAAGCGCCGCGGAACGTGAGCAGGAGATTGTTGGTGGGTAAACCGACCGGCTTCATGGATTACGAAAGGCACGATGTAATAAATCGTGATTTTCATGAGCGCGTAAAAGATTTCGACGACATGTACGTTGAAATTGATGACACCGAGCGCAGGAAGCAGGGTGCGCGGTGCATGGATTGCGGTATTCCGTTTTGTCAATCGGATTTTGGGTGTCCTGTCGATAACCTTATACCGGAATGGAACGATCTTATTCGGCAAAACCGTTGGAAAGATGCTTATGACCGCCTGCGGAAGACGAATAATTTTCCCGAATATACCGGCAAAATATGCCCCGCTCCATGTGAGGATGCCTGTGTGCTGGCAATTAATCAAGCGCCTGTAACTATTAAAGATAATGAATATGCAATTATAGAGCGTGCCTACCAGGAGGGCTGGGTACGTCCCAATATACCGAAAACCAGAACCGGGAAGAAAATTGCGATAATCGGCAGTGGACCTGCGGGGTTGGCTGCAGCCGATCAGCTGAACCAAAAAGGGCATTTTGTAACGATATTTGAACGTGATGACCGAATTGGCGGATTGCTTATGTACGGTATCCCAAATATGAAATTAGATAAACATATTGTGGAGCGGCGCAATAAACTCATGGCAGACGAGGGGGTAGAGTTTTGTCCAAATACCGAAATAGGCAAGGATATATCTATAGGTAAGCTGTATAAGGAATATGATGCAATACTGCTTGCCGTTGGTGCGACCGAGCCGAAGGATCTTAGTATTCCCGGGCGGGAACTTGAGGGTATCCATTTTGCTATGGATTATTTACATCATGTCACCAAATGTTATCTCGATAAAACTGATACGAGACCAGAATTCAATATGGCCGGCAAGCAGGTTGTTGTTATCGGCAGCGGTGATACTGGTACCGATTGCATTGCGACGGCATCCCGGCAGCGGGCAAAAGGATTGGTGAATTTTGGATGGCGCGATCCGCCTGCGTCCAATCGTCAGATAGAGTATCCATGGCCGTTGATACCGAAGGTAATGAAATTTGATTACGGTCATAAAGAAGTTGCGGCGGTATACGGCAAGGACCCGCGGGAATACAACATACTTACTAAGGAATTTATTGGAAAAAACGGAGTGCTGAGCGGTGTGAAAACAGTTGAGGCGCGCTGGCACAAAGACCCCCTGGGGAAGCCCCATCTTGAAGAGGTGCCTAACAGTGAGCATATATGGGATGCCGATACAGTATTGATATCTCTAGGGTATACCGGGCCGGAACAGAAAATATTACAAGAGCTAAACGTCAAGCTAACTAATGACGGCCTGATTGACGGCAGCAGTAACAACGGCCAGACAAAGAATAATTCGATATATAAAACCTCTGTAGAGGGCGTGTATTCCGCAGGTGATGCCCGCCGTGGGCAATCATTAGTGGTATGGGCCATCCATGAGGGCCGCGAGGCGGCTGAGGAAATCGATGAGTATATACAAAAAAACTAAGAAGTAGTTTATAATGTAACTCATGGCAATTGTAATATGCGTCAATGCTATCAATGTGAGCGACTACGCCTCTATACTTATTGATGGAAAAAATTCCGCACTTGAGTTAGTACATGAAAAAATATCTCATATGGCGACGCAGCTGCCCTCCGGTGTTTCTGTCAATGGCTGTTTTATCTTTGCTGATAAAAAATTACCGGCTGCCGTTACCTCTTCAGATTGGACCTGTGTTGTTAAAGAAAAATGGTCCGCCGCTCAATTTTTTGATTGCATAATAAAAAATTCCTCAGGGGAGGATACACTTGTTTTTATACGTGGGGATGCCCCGTTGATTAATACTGACAGTATTCTGTCAATGCTGAAATATCATCATGACCATGTCTCTGAATATACCTATGCGGATGGATACCCCCTGGGTATTACATGTGAGATTATTGAAAATGCTGCATTGCCTGCACTCAAACCGTTGATCAAAGAGGGAGAGTGTGTTGATGCGAACACAAAGTTATTTCAATTTATCGAGAGAGATATTAATGCTTTTGATGTTGAGGTTGATTTGGCACCGATAGATTTTCGCCACCTCCGCATCGAATTTGTATGCAATACAAAGAATAACTTTTTGCTGACCAAGCATTTTCTTAAATACTCCGAGCTCTCAATAGAGGAGCTGCTAGAAAAAATTAATCATGAGAAGCTTGCGCTGCGGCAATTGCCATCGTTTGTTAGCATTGAGGTAGTCGGCAGACACAGTCAGGAGGTAACGTACAGCCCGTATCACTTGCTTGTCGGCAACCGGAATAAAAAGATGGACGACATGGATGTACGTTCTTACGCTGAACTCGTGCAAAAAATTTGTGCCTTTGCACCGGAAGCTGCATTGCATATTTCTCTATGGGGAGAGATCGCCCTGCATCAGAACCTTGAACAGATTCTCGATATTTCGCTGGACAGTAATTTGGAGATAATGCTTGAAACATCGGGAGTTGGCTGGCAAGATCATCATGTTCAGAAACTGATAGATTTACCCAATCTGGGAAAACTGAAAATAATCGTGGCGTTGGACAGCTATGACTCTGAGTCATATCATAAAATTCGCGGCGATGGATTCCAGGAGGCGTATGATTTTGTAAACAAAATAATCAAAACCCACCCAGAGTCTACGTACGTGCAGGCAACCAGACTCAAAGAGTACAGCGACGATTTAGAAAAATTTTATAACCACTGGATTGAAATTACAAATAATGTGATTATCCAAAAGTATGATAATTTTTGCGGGCGTCTGCCGGCGCGTAAAGTGGTCGACGTGTCGCCTATCCACCGTGAGCCCTGCTGGCATATAAAAAGAGATCTCAATGTGCTAATTGATGGTACCGTGCCGCTATGCCGCGAAGATATCATGCTTGAACATGTGCTCGGTAATGTTTTTGAACAATCCCTGGAAGATGTCTGGTCGCAAGGGCAGGAATATCACCAACTGCATATCAAAAAAGACTATCCGGAAATTTGCAGCTCCTGTGATGAGCATTATACTTTTAATAATTAATGCTAACGAACAATGCCGGGAACATGTGAAATTACCTGCCGTTCTCACAATATCATTGCTGTGATATTACAGGCAAGAATAAACTCTTCGCGCCTGCACGCAAAAATTTTACATAAAATTGGAAATCATGCAATCGTTGAACATGCGATGCATACATTAAAACAACTGAGCCGGCAAACGCGGTGTCAATACATTGGTTTCGATTATTTTCTTGCCACAAATACTATCAGCGCAGCCCATGTTGAAAATCTGGCAGCCGGGCAGGGGTTTCGAGTATTTCGCGGCAGCGATACAGATGTGTTAAGTAGATTCGCTGCCATTGCCCAGAGAGGCAAGTACCGCTACATCGTACGGGCAACTGCAGATAATCCGTTTGTCTCGCTGTACTTTGCGATGCGTGCCGTTCTGGCAATTTTAACCAGACATTGTGACCATCTTATTTACACCGGTCTGCCTGTAGGGGGGGGTGTTGAAGTAATATCCGCCAATGCATTGCTGTCTGCACATCATGAAGCGACGAGTGCCTATGACAGGGAGCATGTTACTCCGTATATCTATAATAATCCTCAGAGGTATAAGATATGTACACTCCCGGTGCAGCTGCAATTTAACCCGGATGTCAATCTTTCTGTCGACACTTGGGATGATTATCTGCGCGTGCTCCGTATGTATCATGATACATTGTGTACCAATAAAGGGTGGGCCAAACCGATTGAAACTCTCGCTGCCCGCGTAACGTGATAGTGGGGGTTATGCACAATTTACTACTGCTGCCGGAGTATAGGTTAAAACATGGCTATGGTCATATTATTAGACTATTGCGGTATAAACAGGCCTATTTTCCCAATGCGAAATTTCTTATCGAAACAGATGCACAGGCAGGTAGGTTAAGACAGGCAAGTAAGGATATTACTCCGGAAAATTATTGTTTCGTAGATGATGTATCCGGCAAAAATAATATTCTGCTCATTGATAAACCTGTGATCACAACAAAAGATTATAGATGCTATAGCGGCTTTGCAAATATAACTGTCGGACTGGATAGCCGCGGGCGAGGAGCAAGGTATATTGATTACATCATTGATATGCTGCCAAGAATTAAGGGGCAAGGGGGTAATATAACTGACCCCAATCTACTTCCCTTGATACGCGGGACTCAGAATCAGCAAAAACAACGTGGGTGTTTGATATATTTTAGCGGCAATAGACGCAAAGAGCTGATATCACGGGCGTATCAATTTGCCCGACGCGAGCTTTGTATGGCGCACGATGATATCACCGGGGTGTTGGTGTCTGAAGATGAAAAATTACCGCACGATATGCGCGGAATATACGCACCCGCCGCTCTCGCTCAGCATTTGCCGCAATACAAGACAATAATCACTGCATTTGGGATAACGGCCCTAGAGGGTCTGCAGGCCAGTGCTGCGGTTTATTTACTTAATCCTACCCGCTATCACATACGCGTAGCCTTAAAAGCAAGCTTTCGGTTTATGCATGCGTCGCGATTTATGAATATGCTATCTATTCGCACAAAGGTAATGACACATTCGGAAATGCAGTTGCCCAAAAAGACTACGGGGAGTACAAATATAAAAGATATCATTCGTAAAATTTCTGACAGTCATCCACTGAGCTGCCCCGCCTGTTCGCACGCTTCTGCAGGCGCACAATCCCGGAGCGGGTATCGGACGTTGGTCAGGTGCGATAATTGCACATTACGGTATTTCAAATTACATGGATTACAGCCTGTCAATTACAGCGACACATATTTTTCCACATCATACAAAGACCGCTACGGCAAAAACTATCTGAATGATTTCGACAAAATCGTTTCTGCCAGTTATACGCGTATCAAGTATATTAGACGCCTTGTGAAGACAGCAAATCCTACACTTTTGGATATCGGGTGCGCCTATGGTGCGTTTATGCACGCTGCGTCACAGTATAATTTTTCTGTCCATGGCATTGATCTGGATAAGCAGGCGGTACGCTATATTACAGATGTACTAAAATACCCCGCAAGAGTTGACGGTATTCAAAATTTTAATATACCTGCAGAATTTGATCTTCATACGTTCTCGGTAATTTCCATGTGGTATGTAATTGAGCACTTCGATAATGTACGGGAGGTTTTGCAAAAAATCAATCACCTGCTGCCAATTGGAGGCGTATTTGCACTCTCGACACCAAACCCGCATTCCATAATTGATGCCTGCTATACAGATTACTCACCCTCTAGTTCGCCCGCAGAGCACTACTCTCTCATTTCCAAAAAAGATATGCGTAGAATTTTGAACGAGTGGGGTTTCAAAATTAGATTTGTTGTAAACCATGGTCACCATCCGGAGTTATTTCCCCGCACATCACCTGTAATATCCACAGCAGTCAGTAATCTTCTGCACCTTGGTACAACATACTCGGTGTATGCGCAAAAAATTGTGTCTGTATGAATAAAACAATAGTTGTCCTGGGGGGCGGGGTGCTGCAGGTGCCGGTCATCAGTGCGTCATTGCACTTGGGATTTTATACCGTCGTAGTTGATGGTAATGCACACTGCATCGGCAGAGAGATGGCCGATGCATTTGTACATCATGATTTACGTGATGTCGAAAGTATCATTGAGTATATCAAACAAAATTGCCTGCATCGCAATATTTGCCTGGCGGTAACGGCTGGCACTGATTTTACAGTGACCATGGCTGCCATTAACAGTGCCCTGGGGTTGCCGGGGTTACATGACAGCGAGGCAGCACGGGTGACTGATAAATATATCATGCGTACCCATCTAAAAAAATCTGGATTCCGTGTACCCGATTTTTACCTTATTAGAAAGCAGGTGAAAACGAAAATACATAATCATTTTAGCAACAATATGCCAATAGTATTAAAACCATTAAATAATATGGGCGGCAGAGGCATTCGTCTGATACACAATCAACAGGATCTGGATAGATATATCCGTAGTTCACGGCAATATTCAACTGACGGATCAGTGCTGCTTGAAGAACGGATTATTGGTGAAGAATATAGCATAGACACATTGGTAAAGTTCAGCAGGTGTACATTTCGAGGAATAGCACTGCGGCACATCTCCCTGGCTCCGTATTTTATAGAGATGGGACACACTATACCTGCACCACGGCCGCGGAAATATATTGCCGCAATCAAGCGCGAAACAAAACGGGCGGCCCGTTCGTTTGCTATAGGAATTGGGGCCATGAAGCTGGATATGTTCTTTACATCAAAACCAATCATTGGTGAGCTTGCCGCACGCTTATCGGGCGGGTTCATGTCTGGATGGACCTATCCGCTGTCCAGTCGGAGAAATCCTGCGTGTGAATTGCTATGCGCGCTGGCAAATATTAACCCGCGTGCCGTTACAATGAATCTGCGGGCACGTCTGCACGTTGCAGGCGAGCGATCGGTGATATCAATTCCCGGAGTGATAAAAGATATTGTAGGAATAGACGAGGTGCGTAAAGTACACGGCGTCAGTCAAGTTTTTTCCCGTAAATGCCCCGGTGACACCGTATCGTTTCCAAAGAATAATGTGGAAAAAAGTATCAGCGTGGTGATAGCGGCAAAAAATTATTCTCAGTTGCAGACGGTAGCCCATACCGTATACCTGCATACGTATATACGGCTGCACGCTTGCCGGCGGGAGACGTATGATTTTCTCTATACTGATACATCTGCCGATTTACCATCGGCGTACGCACAGGTGAACGCACGCGATCCGGGTATACTTACCGCCTACATAGCGGGAGACAAAGACCAGGCCCGCCAGTATACAGATTGGCACGGAATAACATTATGCGAAGCACTTACGCTGTTATTCCGTGAGCACAGCAATGCGGTACCTGTAATAAACAGTAGGCCCCAATATCGCATGTTATTTTGGCGGGCGATATGCAAAGGAGGGCTACAGGGAGGCCATTTTTTCTTCGATACTATATGCGAAGACTCAAAATGGTTAATAGCGCAAACATCAAAATAATTACGCTGTCGTTCATACTTTTACTTTTCTCGGTAACTGTACCTGCGGCAGATTTCAGTGTAACAGAATTTCTTAATGAAACGAACAGTGTTTTGCAATGGGACCCGTACAGGAACAGCGGGTCGATTTGGCGGGGATCAGATGTAATCTCATTTACAACAGACAGCTCTCTTGCAGTTTTCAATTACCAGGAACAACTACAGATTGAGAATATATCGCTTTCAACCGGCGGCGAGTTAATCATCCCGGAAAAAACTGTGGGTATCTTAAGGCGCTACCTGCAGGAGCGTGACCGTAATTCAAATCAAGAAATAGTTGCGATATTTATTGATGCGGGCCACGGTGGTAAGGACCCAGGCGCAAACTATAAAATAAAAATAAACGGAAAAACCGTAACCATTTTAGAAAAAGACATTGTGCTCCAGGCCGCAAAATTACTCTCCGAGAGTCTGTCCAGGAAGTATCCCGCAAAAAATATAGTTTTATCTAGAGACAGCGATCGGTATGTATCTTTAGACGAGCGCACAAGGTTGGCAAACTCAATAGATGTCAAACAGGGAGAGTCCATTATTTTTATTTCACTCCATGTTAATGCATCATTAAACAAACAGGCGCGCGGCTACGAGGTTTGGTATCTCCCGCCGGATTACCGCAGATCAAACCTGGTAGACTCGCACACCGTCGGCGTTACCGATAGAGATCTATTATCGATACTTAATACAATCAAAGAGGAGGAGTATACAATTGAGAGCGTCCTGCTGGCGCGTAATATCATCTCAGGAATACAGCGGGGTATCGGCGACAAATCGATAAACCGCGGCATTAAACAGGAATCGTGGTATGTAGTACGGCAGGCGAAGATGCCCTCGGTCTTAGTTGAATTAGGATTTATCAGTAATCAAAGAGAGGCGCAAAGTCTGAATTCACCAGCTTATTTACGGCAACTGTCAAATGGAATATACAATGGGATTGTGGCGTTTATTTCGGATTTTGAATCTTAATAGTATCTTTGCAATAATGTTGCTATAATAATATTATGACACGTAATGTACAGATATTGCTACTGTGTATACTGACCGCCTTTGCAATAAGTGTGTTATTATATTTTGTTAATAATTCATCACGCCTTGAGCGTCGTGTGATATACTACAATAAGCAGGAAGAAAAACTCATAGTGAAACGGCATTGGCTGCGTAGGCAGAGTGGGGTAGAGCGAAATGTATGCGCCGCAATCGAAGAGCAATTACTGCCGATAGATCAGATTGATATCACGCAGCCAATTGACATGCAATTGCGCCTCTGTATATTGAATAAACGCAATCTTTATGTCGATCTTGTAAATATGTCAGAGCATGACAACCAAAATTTTTCACCCCCGCAACAGGCAATGATACTTGCAGAATTCATTAAAATAAATTTCAGGTATATTCGGAATACTAGCATCTCGGTAAATGGGTCGCCTGTATTATTATGAACAACATTCATGTGAGGATACCACCCCGTGGGTACAAAAACAAAGATGCCTGCTAAAAAACAACCCGTCTCAGGTGCAAGTAATGCAGATAATAGACCGCATCTGGATATAATTTTACGGGCGCAGAAGGGCGACCAAGACGCGAAGCATGAAATAATCAAAATTTATGAAAATCTTGTTGCCGCAATTGTTGCAAAGTATAATACGCGGACGGAGACGCGGGAAGATATCCTGCAAGCCGGCAACGTTGGTCTAATGCATGCTCTGGAGCGCTTTGATGATACGCGGGGTGTTAAATTTGCCACATACGCTACCTGGTGGATTCGCAATAGCATACAACGGTATTTTGAACGTGTCGGCCGTTACATCAGACTGCCCAGAAATATGGAGCAGCGTATCAGGCAGGTACAGCAGACGTATACGGAGCTAACCCATGAGCTTGCAAGAGAGCCGACAATTGATGAAATTTCCAACAAGCTTAATGTAAACACAAAAACACTTAACCGAACACTGGAGCTGCATAACGCCTCGACGCATACGGTTAATTCAAGTTTAAATAATCAATTGGATATTGATGCAATAGCATTTTCGCACACACGCGGTCCCGAGGAACAGCTGGAGCGTAAATACGAACTGGATACATTACGGAAAGCCACCGACAATCTCAGTGATATTCAGAAAAAAATAGTTGCCCTGCGTTACCGCCCAGTCCGTACCCCTATGTCGATCAGAAAAATTGCCGAGCAGCTTAATATGGTCGATTACGATGTCCGTATGCAGCTGGAAAAAGCCATGGAAATAATCCGTAAATTTATTAATCAAAACTAATATATATGTTGGCACTCGGGATAGAATCTTCATGTGATGATTGCTGTCTGGCATTAGTTGACGACAAGCTGCAATTGCTGGGAGAAGTTTCCGGGCATCAGCACCTGATACATAACAAATTCCATGGCGTTGTGCCCGAACTGGCCGCACGTGCGCATGCGAGAACTATTTTACCGCTGTATTACCAGCTCCTTGATACGCATAAAATCAAACCTGCCGATATTTCTATGATTGCAGTTACCACACACCCTGGGCTGTATAGCTCGCTGTCGGTGGGCATCTCGTTTGCGGCCGCGTTATCCGCTGCGCTCGCAATCCCATGCGTTGGGGTAGATCACATTCACGCCCACCTGTATGCGGTTAATATTAACGCACAGCGGCAAATCCCGTACCCGCACGTCGGTGCGGTTATTTCGGGCGGGCATACTCTGATTGGTATTATACGTGACTATAATAATTTTGACATTATCTCTCGGACCGTTGATGATGCCTGCGGGGAGGCGTTTGATAAGGTCGCGGTGCACCTGGGCCTGGGGTATCCTGGCGGCGGGGAGATCGAGCAAGCCGCAAGAGAGGGTAGCGCAGAGGCGGCAAACCTTCCGGATGCCATGGCTGGATCGACTGATATCTCGTATTCGGGGCTCAAGAGTGCAGTCATCCATCAATTAGATAAATTCTGGAACACATCCTATCCAAAAAATATTAACAATATCGCGGCCTCATTTCAGAAAAAGGCAATTGACATGCTGGTAACCAGGATTGACAGTGCGGCAAGTACGAATAATCTATCTGCGGTGGTAATTGGCGGGGGCGTTGCTTCAAACGATTACTTGCGCAATACGCTCAAAAACAAAAAAGAGTATACCGTGCATATTCCATCAAAAAATTTATGTACCGATAACGCCGCTATGGTTGCCGCCATTGGGTATCGGTACCACCAGGGTGCCGATGCGGGTGCATCTGCTGCCTACCAGGTGTCGGTGAACGGACGGAGCATCGGGGCTGGCGAGAGCGACGGGGGGTAGGGGGAGACGGCGAAGTCGGCGGCGGGCGGAGCGGAGTGAGCCCGTACCCACGCGCGCCCCGCGTGCGTGGGTAGCCGACTGGTGACGCGCGCAAGCGCGGCACGCCGGCTCCACCGAGGGGGCTCGCAGCCCCCTCCTCCCATCCCTACAAAAATGGCTACTGTTGCGATTGCGTAATTTAGCCGATATACTTATAAACTAGGGGAATATATATGAAATGGATATTATACGTTAGCATATTTTGCGCATGCCTCGCGGGGGTTGCTGTTGCGGTGCCTGCGTTGGACAATCCCGAACAATTGCTCAATGGCGCTTTGGAGCAGTACCGTGCGGGAAGATACGATGAGGCCGAGGGAGCACTTGAGATAATTCTCAACGACGGAGATCTGGCGTTCTATCACCCCGAGGCATTCTATTGGATTGCGCAGATAAATATTTCCCAGGGTAACTTTATTGCGGCCAGGCAGAATCTACTGTCTATTACGCGTAATTACCCGGGGTCGCAGCGGTATACCGATGCGTTCTATCATGCGGCGCGCCTGAATTATTACACGGGCAATTACCATCAGCTGATTAGCGAGCTTGAAGTGTTTCGTCAGCAGTCACCGAATTCCCAATATGTGGGTAATTCCTATTATTGGAGCGGGCTGGGGTGGATTACCCTTGGCGAGAAAGAGAAGGCCGCCGCAATGTTCCAGAGGGTTGTCTACGGATATCCTACCAGCTACCGTGTGGATGCCGCACAGTATCAGTTATCGCTGCTGAACGTAGAGCAGCGCGAAGAGAGTCTGCTTGATGTCGTGCGCTGGTCGCAAGAGGAGTACCTGGCACTGCTGCGTTCGGTAGAGACGTCGGCGGTGCAGGCAAACCAGGCAGTGGACATTTTATCCGATGCACAGCCCGAGACGCAGGATCCGCAGCTGCTTAACGAGTACCGGCGGCAGGTAGAGCGCCTGCGCCTGGAAGTTGATTCGCTCAAGCGCGTCGAAATTGATGACCTGGAGCGCGGCGCGCCTACTGCGGAATCGGTAACCGAACGAAGCGGCCGCCTGGAAGAGCTGCGGCAATTATTTGACCAGACAAGAACTGAGATACTTAGGCGCATTGAGGATCAAAGTAATGATCAGCTATCGCAATAGGGCAGATGCAAAAAATCAGTTAATTACACGTGCGTATGTTGTCTGCGCTGCCTGCATCTGCGGCATAGTATTTCTGTTTTTTTTCGCTTCCGCAACTCCGGTAATTGCACAAACGGTATCTGGCAGTATAAACACCACGCCCAACGATGCCTCCTCCCGTGAGACTTACAGGCTGGTCAATAACTATCATACAAGTAACGGCTCGATATATCTTTCGGCAAACGGGGTCCCGCTATTGTCTAAAAGCAACGACCAGGCACTGGAATTCACTCTCAATATTGACGGCGTGGTGCATCCTCTCAATGACAGTCAGCTGTTCCGTTATGCCACTGATACACGATCAAGAATTCCCAAATACGAATGGGTATCTGATGACCTCCTGGTACGGGTAGTATTTTTTTATCCTACCGAATCCCACATGCAGTTATCGGTTATCATGAGCAATACTTCCAACAGACCGCTCACTACCGGGCTGCGGATTCTCTTTGATACGGATTTTATTGAAATAATAAAGAAGGGACGAAGGCGGGTAGGGGGGGAGTTTTTTACTAACGCCGCAACCTACACCCGAGAGACTGAATTTGTACCTGACAAGAATACGCAATACCTTGGGATACGGCGCGATGCCGCCCTCAGTACACCGCAGACGCCCACCCTGTTTTTTCAACTGCGCGGTGAAAATATCACGACGCCGTCCCGGGTTGTATTTGCAAACTGGACTCGGCTCAATCAGGCGGCATGGCAATACCGCACTATCAAAAACCGCGACCTGAATTTTCCCCCGTACTCTGAAATTGATGCCGGCGTTGCTCTCTACTATGACCCTGTAGTTATACAACCGCAGCGCAGTCTTATCCGGCAAACTGTGTTATTGGTCGATGGGCAGAATACCGATCCGCCATTACTGTCCGCCTATCCGCTCTCGATTGTCCTGCAGGCGGCATCTGGGGTTGATGCCGAATACCTGCTGCGGTTGCTGCAGACAATCGAAGATTCAATTATCTACATCGATGAGTTGACCGTCGATGATTCGGCAATTCCCGACGAAGCCCTGGACACCCTGACTGAAAATTTACAAAACGTTAACAGCGAACTCCAGCAATACGATCGTAATCAATAACACATAGAGCAATGGGCAAGAACATACTACATACGGCCGCACGCCTTTATTCCGGCAAGAAATACGCCCAGGTAATTAAACTGCTGGAATCCCACACATTCTCCTATCGCACGAACGCGGAATTTTACCAGCTCCTGGGATTTGCCTGCCTGAAAGCCGGCGACCTGGAGGGCGCCTCGTCGTATCTCCAGCGCTCGCAGCAATTGGACGAATATAATCCGACCACGCTATCGGGGCTCGCCATTCACAAACTGCTGACGGGCAGCCCCGACCAGGCCATCGAGTACTGGCTTGATATATTGAAGCGCAATGACAAGCACAAGGGTGCAAAAACGGGACTGCAGCTCCTGAAAACGGGCGCAATACCGCACTCCCTCGACCTGCGCGCACAAGGTGCTAATTCCCGGGTACTAAAACACCTGATCCCAACCCTCCGTCTCCCGCTCGTGCTGCTGTACCGAAAATTAATTATTCTATCGGCGGCCTCGCTGTTTATTCTGATTCCCATTTTTCTCATCGTCACCCGTACCCCCCCGGCGCCGCAAATAACCCGCCGCGGCGAGGAGCAGATAGAGCTGGCGCTCAGTGCTGATGATAAAATATCCCTGGGCGGCACACGGCACCGCTACGTCATAAATGCCGCCGACCTGCAGGCGCTCCTGGATACCGTCAGGGTTGATTTCCAAAGCATGCGCGATAACGCTGCCTGCCGCAATATTAATTACATCCTGCATTCGAACGCAAGCAATACCGTGAAGCAGCGCATGAACCTGCTCGCAACCTACCTTGCCGCCCCTACGTTTGTGACCCTGGACAGCAGCCCGGATTACCAGGCAGTGAAAACCGAGCCGTGGCTATACAACGGATGCCATATTCGCTGGATGGGGCAGACGGCAAATATTATTTCCGACAACGGCGCCACGACTTTTGATTTCCTGGTCGGCTATGAGGATAACAGTATCCTTGACGGGCTCGAAAAAGCCCTGCTTACCATCGACTTTGCCATCGCCCCGTCCCAGTCCGTGGAAGTCATCGGGAAAATTTTAAGCGGTGACGATATCCAGATCATCGAAGTCATTGATATACGTCCTCTGTATTAGGGTGTTAGAGTGGGCGCTACCCCCGCGGTATCTACCGCACGCGGTAGATACCGCGGGGGTCGGCGTGTCCATGGCTCGGCCTCGGCGCGTTCTCTTTTTAGTATTTCTCTCTATTATGCTGTACTATTTGCTTTCCTGGTAATGAGGCGCCGAGTCTGGCAGCCGCACGCGGCTGCCACCATGGACATGCCTAGCGCGGAGAATATTTTCCCTATACCGAGAACAGAGTCTGTTTTGAAAGATAGTCACTCAAAGAGAATTTTTCAAAGAATAGTGACAGCGATTCCTGGGCATGCATGCGCAAAACTATCTCTGCGCTTCTCCGTGCGGAGGAGATAGTAGATACAAACGGCAGATCCGGTATCAGGGATTCGCAATCTATTGTATCAACGACCACGACATCTTTTAAAATACCCTCTTCCCGCAACGTTTTCAGACGCTCTGTGCACGGAGGAGATAGTACCGGATGGGTAACTACAATATTAATTTCACGCACGCCCTGCTTTTGCAGCTCCTGTGCCAGGGCGTACACCGACCCGCCGGTGTCAAGCATGTCATCAATAATCCATGCGGTGCGGTCTTTGATTTCCACATCCGTTAATAATTTAATTGAGCCGATAGAATTTTGCTTGGAATAATCCCGGGTCTTGTGTGCAACCATGAGCGAACATCCAAAATCATTTGCAAATTTCTTGGCCAGATTTTCGCCGCCGGAATCAACGGAACAGAATATCCAGTTTGGCCGTACCTCTTCGCTCCAATTTTTATCATGACGGATATAGGTGTCTGTCAGGTACTCTTCCAGCAGTTGGTGCACGGGGAGATCATCGATAGCACAGATTGTCGGGTCAACAACTGTTTTCGATTTATCCGAATGAAGCTGATAGGTAACGATATGATTCACACCCAGGGAAATAAGTGTTTTGTAGTGCACCCAAAATCCAACGGAGTTTTTTCTGGTTATTCTGTCTGAACGGGAACAGCTGCAAAACGGCTCAAAGAGTACTATCCGCTCTGCCCGTGCCCGGCGCAGCGCATCGATTGCATGATACAGCTCCATTTTGTTCTCTTCAACGCTTATCCCCTGACTGTTCCGGGCAGCATTGGCAAATAGAAAAACGTCTTTTCCGCGCAGCGAAGTCTTTACTTCAATTTCCATTTCGCCGTCCGCAAATTTTACGACATGCAGTCCCTGGACCAATCGCCGCAGACTTACGGTTTCGCGAAATTCCGGAAATGTCTCGATGTGGTACGCCACTCTCTCTGCGTAATCGAGCATAGTGCGCGTACCAAGAATTACTAATTCACCACGTTGCATACTGTCTACTTGCAACAATACTATTAATAAATAATTAATGCAAACCCGCCAAGTTGCATATCATGTATTTTAAACGATACGATACCCTGTAGTGCTATTGAGGTAACTGGTAATACATGCTAGTATACGGGATATAGTATTTAATTAAATTGGGAATTCGCGATAATAACAAGGGGAGTAGAAATGATGTCAAAAGAAAATAATTCAGAGAAAACGACGGCTGTTGAGGCGGCCAAACTACAGCTGGAGAAGCAATTCGGCAAGGGTGCCATTATGCGGCTGGGCGATAAAAACGCCTCAACGGATATAAAAACTATATCCAGCGGCTCTTTGCTGTTGGATATTGCAATGGGTGTGGGCGGATATCCGTGCGGAAGGATAATAGAGATTTATGGTCCTGAGTCATCGGGAAAAACCACACTTGCGCTCCACGCTGTGGCCGAAGCGCAACGCGCAGGCGGGATCGCCGCATTTGTCGATGCAGAGCATGCGTTGGACTCAAACTACGCACAGAGACTCGGAGTAAATACGGCAGACTTGTGGGTCTCGCAGCCCGATTCAGGCGAGCAGGCGCTGGAAATTACAGATGCTCTGGTGCGGTCGCGCGGTGTTGACATTATCGTTGTCGACTCAGTAGCGGCGCTTACCCCGCAGGCAGAAATTCGCGGCGACATGGGCGACCCGCAAATGGGATTGCAGGCCCGGTTGATGAGCCAGGCACTCAGAAAATTGACCGCGACAATATCCAAGTCGGGTACTATTGTGATATTCATCAACCAGATTCGAATGAAGATCGGAGTAATGTTCGGTAACCCCGAAACAACTACCGGGGGTAACGCGCTAAAATTTTATTCATCGGTTCGCCTGGAGGTACGGCGCATTGAAACAATCATGCAAGGGCCGGATAAGCCTATTGGTAATAGGGTTCGGGTCAAGGTGGTCAAAAACAAAGTCTCTCCGCCGTTTCAGAAAGTTGAACTGGATATTATTTTTGGAAAGGGCATATCTATTTCCGGGAGCCTCCTGGATGCGGCCCTGCAGCGGGATATTATCAAAAAGAGCGGCAGCTGGTATTCGTATGACGGAAAACAGATAGGGCAGGGGCGTGAATCTGTTAGGGAATTCCTGGATAGCAACAAAAAGGTGTTTGCGGAAATTGACAAGCGGATACGCTCAGAAATAAGTTTGGAAAAAGCAAACATCGACAAACAAGAGGCCGCTGATGCTAACGACGCTATAGAGAGTGACGGCGAGCTTGACGGTGCCGCAGCAGATCTTCAGCAGCCGCAAGAGTAGCAGTGGAAAGCACTTTTAAAGTTAATCTTACAAGTTTTGATGGTCCCCTGGAGTTGCTTTGGCGGCTGGTACAATTAAACAACATCGATATATTTGACATTCCAATTTCTACCATCACCGCCGATTACCTCCAGTACCTTCAGGGAAACACACGTCTGCCCGCCGCAGACTTGGTCGATTTCTACTCACTTGCCTCAAGGCTTATTGCGATAAAAGCAAACATGCTGCTGTCAGCAGACGATGAGTCGGATGAGGAAGATCCGCGTTTGGAAATTGTAAATGAATTGATCGAATTTCAAATGTTAAAAAAACTCGAAGAGCAGTTAGTGTACAACAAGCAGCTGGCCGGCATCTTTGATGTCCGCCGTGATAGATTAACGCAGGTGAGGGAGTATTACGCAGGCCTCGGTGATGAAACCGAAGACGAGAGCGGCAACGAGTATTCACCCGAAGAATTGGCGGGCGCGCGGGAATCATTGAAAAACACCGTAGCGAAATTAATAAACACATTACGTATTTTGCACGTTGATCCATTGACGAGACAATTTTCTTTTGAAGAGATGCGTAACCGCATAATCACTAATTTAAAGAGAAGGCAATTTGAGTTAAGCAAATTGTTAGACGGCAACAATCGAGTATCGCAGCTGCTTACAGCGGTCATGCTCCTGTTAGCATTCTGTTCGGAGAATCGTCTGAAAATAATGCAGGATGCCCCTTTTGACACAGTAAAGATTATTGCACTAGAATAACAATCAGCTATGAATTTATCACATTCTGAAAACCTGCAAATTATTGAGGCAGTCTTAATAATTGAGAACGAGCCGATTCCCGCAAGCAAGCTCGCTGCAATGTGTGAAATAAACACCGCCGATATACCTACGCTCATCTCGAAATTGAACGAGAAATACTCGCAAGGACAGCACGGTTTTGAAATCATCTCTGTTGAGAATCGATACATGCTTATACCAGGCAAACCGGTATGGGAAAAATTGAAACCGCATTACAAACAGCAAAAAAATATTAACCTGTCGGGTGCGGCACTGGAAACCGTGGCTATTGTTGCATACCGGCAGCCGATAACAATTAGCCAGATATCGGTTTTTCGAGGTGTGCAATCCGCATCAATTGTGGACCAGCTGTGCAGGCGTGGTTTTCTGAAGATTGTGGGCAAGAAAGAGGCGCCCGGTAATCCTATGGAGTACGGAACAACCGATCTATTTCTGTCACGCTTTGGCCTTGCATCATTACGCGATTTGCCAAAACTAGAGGCCGAGTATCAAAAAATGTTTGAGATGATATGATTATATTCTCATGCGATTGAGCCACTATATAGCAAAATGCGGAATTAGCAGTAGGCGCGGGGCGGAGCCGTTAATTAACTCGGGCAGAGTGATGGTAAATAACGTGCCGGTTTTCGTTCCCCGCAATATCAATCCAGCCGATGATAGTATTTCGGTTGACGGCCGAATTATCGTACCGGCATCACATCGATATTATGCACTACATAAACCTGTGAAATATATGTGCACTCTCTCGCATAGAGAAACACGCAAGCGTGCAATTGATCTGATACATGAAAGTGACGAGGGCCTGTTTACCGTAGGGAGATTAGATTACTATACCTCAGGGCTGCTTCTGATCACAAACGACGGTGATTTTGCGCAAAAAATATCACATCCAAAATATGTCATTGAAAGAGAGTACGTTGTTACAAGCACCCATGCTGTCTCGGCACAGTCCTTGCAGCGCGCGCACCGGCTTGACGGCTATACCGTCAAATCAATTAAACCGCTGTCGGCAAATAGCATTCAAGTTATTATTTGCGAAGGAAAAAACCGCGAAGTCCGTAAAATCATGGCTGCATGCGGTGTTGAAATATCTGGATTGCAACGAGTTAGAATAGGAACTATATCACTTGGTAGCTTGCGTGTTGGCGAATACCGCATGCTTACCGAAAAAGAAATTTCGGCGTACGCGTGATTGTTGCAATAGACGGCCCGGGCGGGGTAGGCAAAAGCAGCATTGCTATGCAGTGTGCGTCTCAGCTAGGGTTTCACTATGCCAATTCCGGATTACTGTATAGAATCATTACCGCAAAAATAATAGAAAAGTATTCGATTGATATTACAGACAAGGAAGCCGCGGACTCACTCCCAGATTTTGATATAGAGAAAGTATATACTACTACTATCACAGATAAGGATAAAAGGGCACGCTATTATTGCGAGGATGTTGACATGGGAATCCGGATTATTCCCAGTCTGCCGTCGGTACGCAAGTATGTTAATGCAATATTGTATAACATAGCAACTCAATTTGATGATATAATTGCAGAAGGCAGAGACATGACAAGTGTTGTTTTTCCAGAGGCAGATATACGGATATATCTTGACGGAGATATTTCGGAGCGGGCAAAACGCAGAGCGGTACAGTTGCAGAATCCAGACGTTTTATCTGTACAGAAACAATTAAGTGAACGAGATAAAATTGACAGCATGCGCGATGGGGGTTCACACAAAGCGTTAAATGGTGTAGACTTATTAGATACTACCAACATGTCACAACAGCAAGTATGCAGAGAAATAATAAATAAAATAGATTCAGTACGATATGCATAACGATACACTTAACGTTGACGGTCACAACCCATTAGGAGGGGTTCGCCGCGGAGATATTATCTTCGGGAAAATCATCGAAAAAAATGACCAATTTGCGCTTTTGGACATTTCCTGCAAGACGGAAGGAATGCTCTCAGCAGACGAATTTGATGACACATGCAACGTCGGTGAAAAAATAGAGGTATTTGTTGAAAAATCCGGTACTGACAATGATGTTATTATTGTGTCTAGAAAAAAAGCGAGCAGGATACGGGCGCAGGAGGCGGCCTATCAGGCATACCGCAACAAAGAAATCGTTACTGGTACCATAATTGACCAGGGAAAGAATGCATTTAAAGTCCAGCTTGCATCGGGGCTGCCGGCAACACTGCCGTATTATTTGGCCAACAGAAATAAAATCCGAGACGTAAAACAGTTAATAAATAAAACGTACGATTTTTTGATAATAAAATATTCTACTGATAATAAGAATAATCCGGACATTGTGATATCGCGCAGAGAATTACTAGCGAAACAAAACGATGAAGCCATGGCTAATCTTCGTACTAAATATAAAGTAGGTGACATTGTCGAAGGTGTGGTTACCGAATTGCTGGAATACGGTGCATTTGTCGATATAGACGGCTATGTAGCCCTGCTGCACGTCAACGAGATGGCATGGGCAGGCGGCATTAGTCCTCAGGATATTGTGAAGACTGGTGATAAGATCAAATGTAAATTGATAGAAATTAACGCAGAGAATAACCACGTATTAGTTTCGCTCAGACAGATTACCGGCGATCCCTGGGAGACAATTCAGGAAGAATTACCCATCGGCAAGGTAGTTGAGGTAACGGTCAAAAGCATTAAGGAGTACGGTCTATTTATAAATATTTATGACAGGTACCAGGGTCTTGTACATGTATCTGAAATTTCATGGAGCGGCGTCAACAAGCCCTTGCATACGCTATATAAAAAACAGCAAAAGATTACGGCAAAGGTAATCAACATTGATCCTGACAATAAAAAAATAGCATTCAGCATTAAGCGCCTGGAAAAAAGTCCCCTGGAAACAATGTACGAAGAGAACAAGGGAAAAGCGATTGAGGGAAAAATTGTTAAAAAATTAGACTACGGGCTAATTATTGAATTCCCCAATAAACTGCGCGGTTTTTTGTATTACTCAAAAGTGTCGCGCGGAAACATCCATTATACAAAAGAAGATTTTTCTGTAGGCGATACAATCGTTACATCGATATCCGGCGCCGAACCCGATCGTGACATGCTAAAACTGAATTCCAAAAATACTCAAGAGAACCCCTGGAAAAAACTAAAAGAGGCTCATCAGAAAAATCAAATAATTCCCGTGACTGTAGTCAATGCTACCCAAGACGGAATATTGGTTGCACTGAGCGACGAAATACATGGCTTTATTCACCGCAACCATCTCATGCAGAATAAAAACCGTAATCAATCTGCGCAGCAGTTGGAATATACGGTCGGCGAAACACTACAGGTGATCATTCAGGAAATTAATCAGGTTAGCGGCCGTGTATTACTCTCTGAACGTCTTCGCGAAGAAAAAGAGTACATGGCGCATCTGGATCAATATCTGGTTTCCGACGGAAATACTCCAACATCTACCATCGGCGACCGCATTAATAAACAATAGTCTTTGGCGGCAAGCAGAGAGAGGGCAGGAGACGATATATGGAAGCTTCAAAAGAGACGCGAGCGCTCGCCGATAATATGTTGACAGTGTCCATAAAAAGTAGTATGCTATTAACAGTCTCCGTACCAGTGTGCGGCGAAATATTGAATATAAATTTTAGATAATATGAATATTGAGAAACTTGGAAAAAAAATACTTATATCTCTGATTATTATACCTCCGCTTATTATCGGGTTTATAATTTTTGATTCGGTACGCAGCAAAAACAAAGAGGAGGCCCTCAGACAATTAGAGAGCATCAGTGAAGATATATCAGCCGACACATCTGCTGATGAAATTACAGCAGCCATTGAAGAAATTCAAAACACTTCTTCTGACAAATACATTCTTAATAAAAGTAAATTCATACTCGCGCTATGGCATGCAGAGAACCAGCGTTGGGCCGAGGCACAGGAAGTATACACAGAGATTGCTGATGACTCCCGCAGTTATCTTGGTGAAATATCATTATACAACGGCGCTATAGCCGCCGAAGAGGCGGGTAATCTCGAGCAGGCAAGTGATCTATTGGCCGAATTTATTAATAGATACGGCAACGGAAGCAGTCCGTTACTCAGCAGAGCGCTATTTACTACTGCAAGAATTAGCGAGAAACAAGGCGATACAGATGCCGCGCTTGACTATTACATGCAGGTGGTGGTGGACCACGCCGACAGCGAGTGGGTCAATTTAGCAAACGGTCAAATTGCCAGGCTGCAGGCATCCCGGTAGGAACGATACAATGCGTTTGTTGAAAATTTCGCGTCTGTATCTTTTATCTTTTTTAATATTTATTATTTATACATCCTGCGGTATACCTACTGTGACATTTTTACACCCACCGCTCATTGATCTTAATAACGAGAACGCATTTTTTCATAACACCGCTAACGCCAACTCTACTATTCGGGATCAGTTCAGAGGATACAGCATTTATTACAAATTGTACAACAATAGTAATAACGATGGTAACGACTGCCGTAACGATAAGAGTATCATTGAAGCCAGTCCAGTTAGCATAGGGCCCCAGCGGTTAATTGATCAGAAATTTCAACAGATTATTGTAAACGATGAAGATCAGACGCCGCAAATTTTGATTCCTGCTGATACTAGTGGTGATCGTAATCAAATTCTTGGTACCAGGCATTCTATTACTATAACGATCGCTGACGATACAATAACGGACGACATTGCTACCATCAGCACGTCACTGCTGCCGGAAACTGAAATGCCGCTCTATCGAAATACCCTCAGTAACGATAGTAGTAGCAGCACCGACAGTAGTAGACACAAACCGTTGGCAGCACCTAATGCAACCCATGGATACAGTACCTCAGATAGTGACGTAGAGTCGGTAACTATTGCCAACGCTGGCATGGAATTGAGCATTGCGTTTTACGCTCTCGCAGTGGGCATTGATATCAAAAATTTTCAAACACTGTTTAGCACGCCGTTATTTATCGGATATACATCTTTGTATTTATCGGCCCCTAAGCCTGGTTGTAACTGATAGTTACTGAAACACAGTTGACATATATTATTTAGTTCCCATAATGTATATTCTGTCTACTTTTTATTTTTAGAAATAAACCTATATCCCCTATAACTTATTCAGGTTAATATTAACCAGAATACCGACGCCAATCATACCGGTCCACAGTGCCGACCCGCCGTGCGATAGAAAGATAAGCGGTATCCCGGTTATCGGCATTATCCCCATAGTCATCCCAACATTGATTGAGAAGTGAAACAGAAACATTGTCAGTATACCGGCCCCAACGTACGTACCAAAGCTGTCACGGCAATTTGAAATAATTGATAACCCCCGGAGAGTAATTGTCAGGAACAACCCGAGCACCGCCAACGCACCGACAAACCCCCATTCCTCACCAAGAATAGAGAATATAAAATCAGTGCTCTGCTGGGGTAGATAATTAAATTGACTATGCACGCCATTTAATAACCCCTTGCCGAATAACCCCCCAGACCCAATGGCAGTAACAGACTGGATAACGTTCCACCCCGCCCCACGGGGGTCAAAGTATGGGTTAATAAAAATTATCAACCGCAGTATCTGGAATTCCTGTAAAAAATTACGCACTAGAATCGATGCTAAAATTCCTGCGGCAACTGATGAGGCAAAGAAGCAGGTGTAATAAAAATACTTCTTGCTGAATTTCCGATATCCGAAAAACGCAATCCCGCTGACGACCAGCAGGGTACTCGAAATTAGAAACAGGGTCAGTGTGTTTGCCAATATATTTATCAGGGTTTGACTTGCGTTCGCCCCGCGAAGCATCAGCCATTCAGGTATTATTACAAATCCAATAATGCTAAACCCAATACATAGAACGTAGCCGATATATTTGATCGGTACGCCGGCCATAAAACATATTACCAATGTTATCGGAATATACACCGCACTAGTACCGAGGTCGGGCTGCAGTAGAATCAGCCCCAGCATAGGCGCCATAATCAGCAGCGCTCTAATGAATGTTTTAATCTGGGTTATCCGTTCTTTGTTTCGATCAAGATAGATACTCAGGAATAGAATAAGTGCAATTTTACAGAATTCGGACGGCTGAATTCCAAGCGGTCCTAACCCTAACCACGATTTTGCTCCGTTGACCTCTCGGCCGAACAGCAGGGTAATTATCAACAGAATCAGCCCTGCGGCATAGATGTACTTTGCCAGCGATTTGAAGCGCTTGTAGTTATACGCAGAAAAGGCAACCAGCAGGACTGTCCCGCTGAGCGCCCATATAAGCTGGCGGATGTACTCGTTTGACCCCGCGCCCCCGCTGGCAGATGCATTTCCAGAGTATATGAATAATATCCCAAGACCAATCAACAAAAAGGTCGCGGTAATAATTACAAAATCAAAATGTATTGTGCGGCGCTTTGAAAATTGTGCCGCAAGCCCGCCTACAGGTACCATAGTCCTCTCGAAGAATTACGCAGCTGCTCTACCGTGCCCTGGTAATCCTTTTCAGAGAATATGCCGTGTAAAATAATATTTGCCGCCTTCGGGGCCCACCATTCCCATTCGTTACTGGCATCGACCAACACAACAACAACTACCTGTTCGGAGACAGGGGCATCTATCGGGGCGTAGGCAACAAACCACGAGTCAAATTTATCACTGCCTTTTATAACCTCACCCGTTCCGGTTTTTCCGGCTACTCGAACGAGATCGGTTGTAATTACAGACCTACTGGTCCCATCGGTAACAACGCTGCGCAGCGCACGCTTAACGTGCTCAATGGTATCCGGCCGCAAGTTGATATCATTAATTTCTTCGGGCACGGTCGCAGAAATTACCTCTCCGGTGTTTTTGTCACGTATCTCTTTCAATACATGCGGGCGGAAAATCTTCCCGCCGTTCGCTACTGCCGCAACGACATTGGCAATCTGCAGCGGTGTAGTACCAAGATACCCCTGCCCTATCGCAAGGTTGGCGGTATCTCCAGCAGACCAGCGTTCATCGTATATACGGTATTTCCATTCAGGATCAGGGACGATGCCGGCAACCTCATTGGGGAGATCGATCCCGGTTTGCTTACCCAGCCCAAAACGATAACTGTAATCGACAATATGATCTACGCCTAAATACTGCGTGGCGACGGTCCAGAAAAACACATTTGAAGAATTCGCCAGACCCTCGAAGATATTCAGCCAGCCGAAATTACGCCGATCCCAATCGTAGAGCACGGCGTTGCCCAGTTCAAAGAACCCAGGGCAATATATCCGCTCATTAATACGGAATGCTCTCTCTTCAATAATTGCACTGGTCATTAATATTTTAAAGGTAGACGCCGGAGGGTTTGTTGACTGTATGGCCCTGTTAATAAACGGCGAAAATTGCTGGTTATTTAATTGCCGAAAATATCTCTCAGAATCGCGTCCGCTAAAACGATTGGGGTCAAAGCTGGGATACGAGGCCAGGGCCAGTATTTCACCGCTCCCCGGCTTAAGCACCACAGCCGCCCCTGTGCGGCTCCCCAGGGCGTCCGATACCAGCTGCTGGATGTTTGCATCGATGGTCAAGACAATATCATGCCCATCGATTGGCGCAATGATATTATCAACCTCTATTTCGTTGCCGTACACATCAACAGTAGCAACCTTTTGTCCGTTGATCCCCCGGAGGGTTGAATCATATATTTGCTCTACGCCGCTCTTGCCTATTCGGGTATTTTGCGAATACCCGCCCTGATTGTACAGCGATTGCAGCTCTTCGGTAGAAATTGCCCCCAGGTAGCCGGTCACATGCGCCAGCACGTCCTTGTACGGGTACTGCCGCTCAATTTGCGTTCTCCACTTGACCCCAGGGAACTGCTCCTGGTGCTCAATAAGATACGATATATCACGCAGCGACAGGTTATCCGAGAGCGTCACATCATATACGTTCTGCCGCTGTGCACTGCTGATTTGTGCGTGTAAATTTTCCGATGATATCCTGAGCAGCCGTGATAGCTTCGGCACAATTTTATCTATGCTCTCTTGCTCAACGGTCGGGAGTTCAAGGAAGACCTCGTACCGATACTCATTGTCTCCCAGGATGTTTTGATTCCGATCATAGATTGTACCGCGGCGCGCCTGCAATACCTCCTGGCGTTGGTGTATCCGTCTGGCGTTCTCGGAATAGATATAGCCCTTCACAACCTGCAGGGAGAACAAATTGATGCCGTACAGGGCAAATATAACGATGGCCACCCACTTAAAAATGGCCACGCGGCTAACCGACTGGTCAGAAAATTCTGCCATAATTACTCTATAGGCCTGCCTGAAATTCTCGGCACAATCGATAGCAGTGAAAACACAAACGGCGCAAACAATATTGTCATGAGCGACTTGTATAAAAAGATTGCGCTAAATACCTCGGCAAGAATACTGCCGATTGAGAAGATGCCCGCGATTGCTACTAAAATAATAAACTTACCCGCTAATGCTATTATCGTCAATAAAATAGGGAGCAAAAGTGTTTCCCAGTGGTCACGGGTTGCAAAACATCCGATGACAAACCCCACCACCACACGCATCAGTACATTCACGCCAAACGGAGTTGCGCTGATAAAATCTTCCACCAGTCCGCTGACCAGTCCAACCGATTCCCCAAATAATCTACCGTAACTATAACTGCTGAACACCGATATAATGAGAACGATATCAGGGAACGCCTCCAGTTGCGCAAACAACCCGATGGCCGACGATTGAAACAGCACCGCCAGCAAAGAGAGTATAGAGAAGCCGAAAAAATAGTATAAGACAATCATTAAATAACACCCTCCGGGATCAGCACAAACACGTACTCAAGACGGTTAAAATTAATAGTCGGGACAATCTCAATAAGAAAATTATTATCATGGTTCAGTCCCGAAACAGCACTGATCTGCCCAATAAGTATATCGGCCGGAAAAACAGAGCTCAAATGAGAGGTCACCACGGTATCCCCAACGCGCAGCAGCCCCGCATCACGGTCATCGGTGATGTTCATACTCAGTATTTGTCCGCTCCGGGCGCTGCCTCTGATTATCCCCGACAACTGGCTCCGTGAATGCTTGCCAAGCAGCTGCTCCCGCGGCGTAACTATGGTATCGATGACAGAAGATGTTTGCGATGCGGCAATGACCCGCCCAACCAGGGCAATCTTGTCGTCCTGTATGGTAACCACCGGCAAATCGACACGGATACCGCGCTCACGCCCCTGGTTGATGGTAAACGAGTACGTATCATTTGGATTACGCCCAATAACCTCGCCCACGACGTTGTTATACGCTATCTCCTCAGAGATCCCCAGTACTTGCCTGAGCCGGTTATTCTCCAGCAGCAGCCGATCAAGGTCCCGTTGTAACTGCACGTCCACGTTTACCGAACGGTACAGGGAGTCGTAGCGCTCGGTCAGTACCCGTATCCGCTGCTGATTGTTAATACTATTGTCAATTTTTCTACCGACAATAGTAATACCCTGCTGTATCGAGGCAAACGGCTGCCAGCGTCCGGTACTGCGGAAATCTATAAAAACCAACAGCCCCAGTACCACCACTACTACCGTAATCAGCAGCACCCAGTCGCCGTATTTTCGTAAAAAACCCTGACGTCCCTCTGTGGCTAACAGCTCCCCTACTTTCACAGCGTCTCCCACTCACCTGCTATCCAACTAGACAACAGACTATACCCTATCTGCCGTTCAATCGCGACAACGGATTGTTATTCTTCATTATCTGATAGTGCTCGTAATACTTACCAGCGCCAATCACAACGCAATTCAACGGATCTTCGGCCAGGAAGGTCGGCACGCCGGTTTCGGCACGGATATACTTATCAAACCCCTTCAACAACGACCCGCCCCCGGTCAGGACAATCCCGTACTCAACAATATCTGCGGCAAGCTCGGGCGGCGTTTGCCCCAACGTTCTTTTGATTTCCTCCAGGATGGCGGATATTGGCTCAGCGATTGCACTCCTGATTTCCATGCTGTCCAACTCCAACCGCCGCGGCAGCCCGGTAACGGCGTCGGTACCTTTTATCTCCATCTTTTCGATGCGCTTCTCCGGTGCCGCGCTGCCGATGTTTATCTTAAGCCGCTCCGCCGTCGCCTCACCGATAACCAAACTGTGCACCGTGCGCATGTGCTTCATGATCGCTTCGTTGAACTCGTCGCCCCCGATACGGATTGCATTGGTCACCACCATACCCCCGAGGGATATTACCGATATTTCACTCGTCCCGCCCCCGATGTCGACAATCATGTGCCCCGAGGGGTTATAGATTGGAATCTGCGCCCCTATGGCCGCCGCCAGGGACTCGATAATCACCTTCACTTCCCGCGCCCCGGCCTTGTACGCACTCTCTTCCACCGCACGCCGCTCTACTTGTGTGATGCACGCCGGCACCCCAATAACCATCCGCGGCTTAACCAGCCAACGCTTCTTTTGTATCCGGGCAATAAAGTAGCGGATCATCTTCTCTGTCATCTCGAGGTCCGCAATAACCCCATCACGGAGCGGACGCTTGGCAATCATATCCTCCGGGGTCTTCCACAGCATCTGCCGCGCCTGATTCCCCACCGCCAGGACCCGATTGGTGCCCCGCTCAACCGAGACCACCGAGGGTTCGTTGACAACAATCCCCTGGCCTCCTACGTATATCAGAGTATTACAGGTCCCTAAATCTATCCCTATATCGTTCGAAAATGCATGCTTAAACATCTAATTCCCCCCTACTTCACTTTGCAGTTTTACCAGAGAGGCCGAATGGTGCGGGTTCACCCGCACCGCCGTACGCCACTGATAGCGCGCCTGTTCGGGCTGCTGGTCGCGTTCGTACAGCACACCGAAGAGGTAATACCCCTCGGCGTTATTGGGATACTGGTCGACAAAATCTTCTAATAGCGACTTTGCCACATCGTACCGCCCGCTCTCAATTTCCAGGTTAATTTTCAACAGCGTCACCCGCTGTACTGTACGCGCATCACTGTCATCTGCTGCGATTTGTGTGTATAGTTCGTTAATAATATTGTTCGCATCCCCGTACCGTTGGTTGAGTATGTAGAGCTCAGCCAGGGCCATTTTCAAATCCGGAGTAGAAAAACTCTCCAGCGCGCTCTCCAGGTAGCGGATGCTTTTTTCGTTGTCGCCAATTTTAGCATACGCGCCGCCAAGGTATTGGTACGCCTGCGGGTCAACAAACCCGGCGTCAATCGCCGCAAGAATATACTCAATCGCCAGCTCGTAGTAAAACTGCCCTTTATGAAAATACGCCCGCCCCAGGGTATAGTTGACAATATCCCGCTGCGGCGCATGCTCGAGGATCAGCACCTGGCGCAAATTGATAATCGCCTCCTGCAGGTGCCGCTGCTGCTCTTGAATTTCCACACTCGCATTGCTGATGTAAAAGTGCCCCAACCCCGCATAGAACAGCGAATTCCCATCCAGGGGGTGCTCGGCCAGCGTCTCTTCGGCAAACCGCACCAGCTCCTGGTAATTACTCTCTTCCCACAGTTTCTGGTACCGTACCTCTCTGCGCACGCCATTAATATCTATATTGATAAAATCAAACTGCCCGAGAAAAAACAGCCCAACCACACTTGCCGTGATTACCGCCCCTACCGTCAGAACGATTTTTGCAAATCTGCTCATAAAAATATGATACTGCATATTAAATATAATTGCAACCCCACTATTTTTTCATATTGCGGGGGGCCCTGCCCCCCTCGCTGCAGCCAGCGCACCCGCGCGCGAACGCGCGGGCACCAGGCGGCTACCCACGGGCCCTGCCCGTGGGTACGGGCTCACTCCCGCTCGCCCGCCGCCGCCTTCGCTGTCTTCCGCTACCCCCCGGCGCTTCTGTAAAGCAGACTGCAAATTTGCAACTACTGAGAAGTAGTTACCGTAATGGAATAATCTCCTAAGTGTTGTGTATCGCCAGGTGAAAAACGGCCGGTGGCTTCAATAAAGTAGGTCCCGTTTGTAGTGACTTCATGGACTATCATAAAATTTAGGTTATACGGGTTCCCGCCAATATCGGCATGTGCGGCAAGCTGTGTACCCATGCTATCGAATAATTTCCCCTGAGGGTTCGTAAAATTACCGTCATCCATGGTAGTCGTAGTAGCAGTAATAGTAACAGGCGACGTGGTGGAGGCACCGGTTACCGCAATGCTGAAATAATCGACATCGTCAGCGTAAAAGTTGGCAGCAACTGCTGTACCAGAGGTAACAGCGGTAGCAGTAGCTCTGGTATTTCCATGCGAGTCTGCAACTTCGGTAGCGGTTACAGTCAATGTGTATGGGCTAAATATAACATCAGTGCAAAAAAAGCGAACGTAATAGGTGCCGGTAGAGGTAACTGTTTGAGGTGCGTGAGAAGCGGAAGCGGATCTAAAATATAGACGGGCACCATTACTATCTTGTAGTTCCAATCGGCTACTACCAACAGATGTTGAGGTAATAGCAAGTTCCATCGGTGTTCCAGATGAGGCAATGGTAATCGGAAAACTAAAATAATCCTCATCCCCGGGATTGAGTTGACATGCGAGCAGGCCAGTTGTCTGCGTGCCTAAGGTCAAAGCAGTGGCAGCGCTTCTAGCATTCCCGTGATCATCTGCAGGAGTAACACTTTCCACGGTGCTGTTGCCGCTTTCGCCCGCGCTATTTACGCCCCGGACAGCATAGCGGTACGCAGTGCCGTTGGTAAGGCCGCCATCGATGTGGGTGGTTCCGGTGATATTGTCGGCAACGCGGGTAAGGTCCCCAGTAGCAGTGGCTGAGCGGTATATCCGATACGAGGTAGCACCAGTAACGGCAGTCCACGACAGGTTCACACGGGTATCGCTAGAGATTGCAGTAAAGTCGGTTGGCGGTGACGGCGGCGGTATCGGGGTGGCGCTTACTTCGTCGCTGTTGGCACTTTCCCCATTACTGTTCACAGCACGGACAACATACCGGTAGGTAGTGCCGTTGGTAAGACCAGTGTCAACGTAGGTCTCTGCGGTAATAGCAGGATCCGTGACAATGAGGGTAAGGTCTCCATTTGCGGTAGCGGCGCTGTATATGCGGTACTCGGTCGCACCAGTGACGGCATCCCACGACAGCGTTACCTGGGCATTACCTGCAGTTGCAGTCAAGTTAGCCGGTGCGGCAGGTAACGGCCGCGGAACGGCGCTTGCCTCGTTGCTGTCCCCGCTCTCTTCGGTGCTGTCATCGCCGGCACGAACGACGGCACGGACAGTGTAGCGGTAGGTGGTACCGCCGGTAAATCCAGTGTCGGCGTCGGTGTAGGTGGTTTCGGTAATAGCAGTGCCCTCGGCTATGCGGGTAAGCGTTCCATCAGGGGTGTCTGCGCGGTATACGCGGTATTCGGTAGCACCGGCGGCTGCATCCCACGATAGAACTACCTGGGAATCACTTACGGTTGCAGTCAAATTGGCTGGTTCTGCGGGTATTGGTAGCGGAGTAGCGTCTGCTACGTTGCTGTTAACACTTTCTCCGATGCTGCCGCTCACGCGGATGACCGCACGGACAACGTAGCGGTAGGCGGTATCAATGACAAAACCGGTGTCTGCGTCGGTGTAGGTGGTTGCATTAGTTACACTCGCAGCTATGCGGGAAAAGGTCCCGGCAGCACTATCTGCGCGGTATACGCTGTACTCTGTGATGTCAGTGACGGCATCCCATGAGAGGGTTACCTGGAAATTGCTTGCAGTTGCAGTCAAACCAGTTGGTGCGGCGGGCGGGGGTGTTGGAGCGGTGCTCGCTTCCGGGCTGTCGCCGCTCTCGGCGCCGGCACTGCTGACGGCACGGATGACGTAGCGGTAGGTGGTTCCGTTGGTAAGACCGGTGTCTGTATACGAGGTATCAGTAATTGTAACGTCCTCGGCTATGCGGGTAAGGGTTCCGTCGGCGGTATCTGCTCGGTATATTCGATACTCAACGGCGTTATCCACCGCATCCCAGGTTAATTCTGCCTGCGCGTCACCAAATACGACGGTGAAGTTTGCAGGATCAGCAGGCGGCGTGGGTGCTGCCGGCGAGGTATCCTCGGGGCACCCGATTAATAGAAATGCAGCTAGTGAAACTACAGCTGCGGCTAGTACTCTCTTAAACGTAGAGAGGAAATTTTTATTCATGTACATAATACACTCCTTATTTTGTTTTTATTATTTTTTGAGGTGTTATTGGGGGGAGGGTATGCGTGGGTGGATCGGTGCAGAGAGCGCCGAAGCAAGCCAGATTAGATACTATTCCATGCATAGATTTCTCTATTATATCATGTATTTGACCGCTGTCAAGAATTTTTATAAAAATTTTTTGCAAAATTTTATTCATATTAAGCAATATATAATCTGTATATACACTGTTGTGCACCCCGACAGCAAAGCTTTGCGCTAGGCATGCTTGCGGTGGCGGCGCCCCTTCGGGCGCTGCCAGACACGGCGGTTCACGGAAAAGGCAATGGAGTCGACGACTCGCGCCGTGGCCGAGCCGCAAGGACGCCGACCGCCGTGTCGGCGCACGAAGTGCGGTGACACGGGGGGAGCGCCCTCACACTCCCCCTACTCTACCCTGGCGCTACTGAGAGGTAGTTACCGTAACGGAATAATCCCCTACGTGATTAGTACTACCACCTTGAAAATGACCAGTAACTTCGACATAGTAGGTTCCGTTTGCGGTGACGCTTGTGGTTACCAAAAAGTTAAGGTTATATGGGCTGCCGCCAATATCAAAATTTTCAGCGAGCCGTGTGCCGGTACTATTGAATATTCTCCCGATAGTATTCACACCCCCAGTTGTGGTAGCGGTAATGGTAACGGGTGACATAGTGGAGGCACCGGTTACTGCAATGCTGAAATAATCGATGTCATTAACGTAAAGATTACCGGCAACTGCTGTACCAGAGGTAACAGCGGTAGCGCCGGCTCTGGTATTTCCATGCGAGTCTGAAACTTCGGTAGCGGTTACGGTGAGCCGATACATACTTAATTCAACATCGGTACAGGCGATACGAAAATAATAGGTGCCGGTGGTAGTAATGGTTTGCGGTGGACTCCCCGTTCTTAAACTACTAGATTGAATACGCATACCGTTGCTGTCTTGTAGTATTATGCTAGCACTAGCATTAGCAGTGCTGCTAATAGTAAGTTGCACTGGCGTTCCAGATGCAGCAATGGTAACCGGAAGACTAAAATAATCCTCATCATGGGGATTGAGTTGACAAGCAAGTACACCGGTCATCTCTGTACCGGATGTCAAAGCAGTGGCAGCACTTCTGGAATTCCCATGATCATCCTCGGGAGTAACACTTTCCACGGTGCTGTTGCCGCTTTCGCCCGCGCTATTTACGCCCCGGACAGCATAGCGGTACGCAGTGCCGTTGGTAAGGCCGCCATCGATGTGGGTGGTTCCGGTGATGTTGTCGGCAACGCGGGTAAGATCCCCAGTAGCAGTGGCGGAACGGTATATCCGATACGAGGTAGCACCAGTGACGGCAGTCCATGACAGGTTCACGCGGGTATCGCTAGAGGCTGCAGTAAAGCCGGTCGGCGATGTCGGCGGCGATAACGGAGCAGCACTTACTTCGTCGCTGTTGGCACTTTCCCCATTACTGTTCACAGCACGGACAACATACCGGTAGGTAGTGCCGTTGGTAAGACCAGTGTCAACGTAGGTCTCTGCGGTAATAGCAGGATCCGTGACAATGAGGGTAAGGTCTCCATTTGCGGTAGCGGCGCTGTATATGCGGTACTCGGTCGCACCAGTGACGGCGTCCCACGACAGCGTTACCTGGGCATTACCTGCAGTTGCAGTCAAGTTAGCCGGTGCGGCAGGTAACGGCAACGGAATGGCACTCGCCTCGTTGCTGTCCCCGCTCTCTTCGGTGCTGTCATCGCTGGCACGAACGACGGCACGGACAGCGTAACGGTAGGTGGTACCGCCGGTAAATCCAGTGTCGGCGTCGGTGTAGGTGGTTTCGGTAATAGCAGTACCCTCGGCTATGCGGGTAAGCGTTCCATCGGGGGTGTCTGCGCGGAATATGCGGTACTCGGTAGCACCGGCGGCTGCATCCCACGATAGAACTACCTGGGAATTGCCTGCTGTTGCAGTCAAATTGGCTGGCGTTGCGGGTAACGGCAACGGAGTAGCATCTGCCACGTTGCTGTTAACACTTTCTCCGATGCTGCCGCTAACGCGGATGACCGCACGGACAACGTAGTGATAAGCAGTATTAATGGCAAAATTGGTGTCCGCATCGGTATAAGTGGTTGCATTAGTTACACTCCCAGCTATGCGGGCAAAGGTGCCGTTTGCGCTCTCTGCGCGGTACACGCTGTACTCTGTGATGTCAGTAACGGCATCCCACGATAGGGTTACCTGGAAATCGCTTGCAGTCGCACTCAAACCAGTCGGTGCGGCGGGCGGGGGTGTTGGGGTGGTGCTCGCTTCCGGGCTGTCTCCGCTCTCGGCGCCGGCACTGCTGACGGCACGGATGACGTAACGGTAGGTGGTTCCGTTGGTAAGACCGGTGTCTACATACGAGGTATTAGTAATTACAATACCCTCGGCTATACGGGTAAGCGCCCCATCGGCGGTATCTGCGCGGTATATACGATACTCAACGGCGTTAGCCACTGCTTCCCAGGTTAATTCTGCCTGCATGTCACCAAATACGACGGTGAAGTTTGCAGGATCAGCAGGCGGCATGGAGGCTGCCGGCGGGGGGGTGCCCCCGGGGCACCCAATTAATAGAAATGCAGCCAGTAAAACTACAGCTACAGATAGCACTCTCTTAAACGTAGAGAGGAAATTTTTATTCATGTACATAATACACTCCTTATTTTGTTTTTATTATTTTTTGAGACGTTATTGGGGGGGGGGGGGGGGGGGGGTATGCATGGGTGGATCGGTGCAGAGAGCGCCAAAACAAGTCAGATTACGTACTATTCCGTGCATAGATGACTCTATTATATCATGTATTTTACGGCTGTCAAGCATTTTTGCAAAAATTTTTACAAAATTTTTTATTCATATAAAGCAATATATAATCTGTATATATGTTGTTGCGCACTCCAGAAATGGAGCTTTGCGCTAGGCATGCTTGCGGTGGCGGCGCTTTTAGGCGCCGCCAGACACGGCGGTATCACGCAGGGAGTAATGGAGTCAACGACCAGTGCCGTGGCCGAGCCGCAAGGACGCCGACCGCCGTGGCGCGCAGCGCCGCGGGGGGAGCGCCCAACTCACTCCCCTGCCCTACCCGCTAATGGGCAGCGCAGATGACGACTGTGATAGATGAGCAATAGCCTCTTTGGAACGGGTGGTAGGCGTGGCGGTTGAAGCCGTAATGTCCGACATCACTGGTCTCTGCACTACTGGCGTGACGGCAATTTCCGGGATGGTAGGGATTGGGATCTGCAAACGACCAGAAAGAATGGGGAGCGAGAACGCCAACCACATCAAATCCGTTGCCGCGCCACGCACCCCGGGGGGAGATCTCCAGGACGCTGCCGATGGTGCGCGGCGTGTTGGCGGTGCCGAAGGTTGTGACGGGAGAGGAGGGGGCTGTATCCTGGTAGACAACAACGGGGCGGGCCTCGAGGGCAGCGGGGGTTGCGCCGTTTATCCCGAGGGCGTTGGGGTTGGTGGGGATGTTGGGGAATTGGTACGTAGGAGCGGAGGTACGCGTTCCGAAAAACACTGCCCTGGTGTATCCGGCGGAGCGGAGTGCCGCCGGGACGGTGCCGGTGCCGGTGGTGAGTTCGTTGTGACACGCCTCGAAGCCGAAATCGCCAGCGTGCCTGGCGCTGTCTCCTCCGAGGCGATACAGGGCAATGGGGCGGGCGGTGGTTGCGGCGGGGACGGTTACGTTTGCGGTACTGGTGATGGCGTTTGTGCTATCGAGGGCTGCGATGGTAATGACGTGATCTACCCCAGGGGCGGGGAAGGCGGCGAGGGCGGCGGTTTGGGTCCCGAGGGCAACCTCCACGGGGGTGGTGGGGGCTGGGATGCCGGTTATCGACAATTTAGTTATGCCTGTTGCGGGCGAGGGGTCGGTCCAGGTTATAGTTGTGTTGCCGGCGGCGGTCATGGGGGTTGCTGTGAGGCCGGTTGCCGCGGCTGCGGTGGCGGCGGCGGGGGTGACTGTGGCGGTTTCGGCACTTGTGTGCCCGAGGGTGTCGACGGCGGTTACGGTTACGGTGTATTGGGTCCCGGGGGTCAGGTCGGTTAAGAAAGTAGTCTGCACGGCGGCGAGTACCCGGGCGGGCTGTGTTACGCTGCCGTCTGCCGGTGACCAGGTGATGTTTATGTGCGAAAGATCACTGTCTGTTGGATCGGTCCAGGCTACGGCTGCACTACCGGGAGCGGGGGTTGCGGTTAGGGTGGTAACTGGCGTGACGGCTGCATCGGCGGTCACTGTTGCGGGTGCGCTTGCCGCGGATTCGTTACCCAGGGTGTCGACACTTTTGGCGGTAAACATATACTCGGTTCCGTGGGTCAGGCCGGGGATGGTTGCCCGCCGGGTGCCCTTTGCTACGCGGAGCGGCTGGGTTGTGGTACCGTGGGCTGGGGTCCATGATAGGAGGATGTGCGAAAAGTCATAGTCGGGGGGGTCGGTCCAGGTAACTTGTACATCACCGTTTGCCTGCGGGGTTGCGCGGAGGGTGGTGAGTACGGCAGGAGCGGCGGTATCAGGAGCGGGGGTATGGGTGACGCTTGCCTCTGCCGTATGACCGAGGGCATCAAGGCTCTCGACGGTAAATTCAACGTTTACATTAGGGGTGAGGTGGGAGATGGTTATGGTTTCTGACCCATTGGTAACCGGATAGGGTCGGCGGGTGGGTATTCCGCTCGCTGGGGTCCAGGATATTCGTACATACCAAAAACTGCTCTCTGTGGGGTCGTCCCAGGTGAGGGTTACGCCGCTATTTGGCGCAGCGGCGGCTGCGAGGTTGGTAACCGGGGCTACTGCGGCATCTGCGGTTACGAGTACCTCTACGCCGTCGGGCGATTGATTACCAGTGGTGTCCACACTTTTGGCGGTGAATGTATATTCGATTTTGTCGGTCAGGCCGGTAATGCGTGCATATCTGCCGCCATCTTCTATGGTGAGCGGCTGGGCGGGAGCGCCGTGGGACGGGGTCCACGATAAGAGAACGTGCGAAAAATCCAAGTCGGTGGGATTGGTCCAGTAGAACGAGATGACGCCGTTTTGCACCAGATATGTCCTTATGTCGGATACTGCAGCGGGAGGGGTGGTATCGGGGGTGGGGGTTTGGGTAACGGTTGCATCGGCTGTATTACCGAGAGTGTCCAGGGATTGGATGGTAAATTCGATACTGTCCCCAGGGGGGAGGTGGGCGATGGTTGCGGTTTCTGCATCCTTGGCAACCGATACCGGTTGGGCGGGTCTTCCGCCCTCTGAGGACCAGGATATTAGTATATGCGAAAAGTCACTATCTGTGGGATCGGTCCAGGTGAGTACTATGCTGCTGTTTGCCGCGGTTGCAGCCGCCGGGCTGGTAACCGTATTTACCGAAGCGTCTGTGGTTACGCGCACCTCTGTGCTGTCGGGTGATTCATTGCCAGAGGTGTCGACGCTTTTTACGGTAAATGTATATTCGGTCCCGTGTATCAAACCGGGAACAATTGCCGATGTGGTGCCGCGGGGTACGTTGAGCGGCTGGGCTGTGGTGCCGTCCTGCGGGGTCCACGACAAGAGCACGTGCGAGAAATCCAGGTCGGGCGGTTCGGTCCAGGTAGCCATGACGGCGCCGTTTGCCTGCGGGACTGCCGTCAGGGTTATTGCGGCTGGCGGTGTGAGATCCGACGAAGCGGTTTCGCGGGCGGACTGCGGGGGGGATTGGTTTCCTGCGGTGTCTACTGCGGTTACGGTAAAATCATACTCTCCCAGGGGCAGGGGGATATCTGCGGTCCCGATACCAGGGGCAACCTCCAGGGACGAGCTGAGGGGCGCGGGCGGGAGGGTGACGCTGGTAATTGCGATCCAGGATATCAGGATATGCGATAAATCGCTGTCTGCGGGGTCGGTCCAACTCAGGGTTACCTGACCCAGGCCGGTTACGGAAGTGAGATCGGTGACTGCGGCTGGCGGGGTTGCATCTGCGATTACGTCCACGGGGGCGGCGGTAGGGGATTGGTTTCCGGCGGTATCAACGCTGACGGCGGTGAATACGTATTCGATAGTATCAACGAGCCCGGTGATGACGGCGCGCTCGAGGCCCTTCTCGACACGGAGCTCGCCCCTGGGAGCGGTTGCGGGATCAGTGGTGCCGAGTGCACTCCATGATATGATGATGTGCGAAAAATCTGCATCGGTGGGGTCGGTCCAGGTTATCTCCGCACTGCCGTCTGGCTGGGGGTTGACGGCCAGGGTTACCTCAGCGGGAGAGGTGGTGTCTTGCGGGGCAACGGCAGCGGGCTCTTCGCATCCTATCAGGGACACGGACAGGACGAGGGATACGATAATTACCCCTAGTGCCGTATACACACCGAAGCCCGGTGTGTTTTTTAAGAACATGCCGCGCATATGTGATGTATTATAACAAAAATCTACGGCGCGTGCAAGGGGCGGGCGTGCCCGCATAGCGGGAGTGCGGCGAACACTACGCGGCGCCGGCAACAGTGAGATCACTGCGTCGGCTGCCCGGGCAGCGGGCCGCCGTTTGCCCCGCACGTTACCCCGGCGGGAAACAGCGAACACGCATATGCGCTCCCGCTGGAGCCGTCGTAATCGGCGTAGCGGAGCCGCGGGGCCTTCCCTGCGGCAAAGATCCACGCATCAAGGGTGCCGTCGCCTGCATTGCTCCATGTGGTCCAGGTTTCAACTGCCTTATGGGCGGTAGCGGTACAAGCAGCCTGGGTGGTAAAGCCGGAGTACGTTACCCCTGCCGTGCCCCCTGAGGTTGGTGCCGAACATGACATGTCCATTGCGTCCCAAACGCCCGCTATCCTGGTTCCCGGGGAGGTGCATGATGGTTCGTCGGAGAAGGCAGTATAATCTACCCCGGCAGTCGGGTTAGTACCAGGGGGCGAACAGGAGAAAGTGTTTGCGTCCCAGGCACCGGCGGTAATGGCAAGTGTTACGGCCGTGCATGCCGTTTCGGTGGTATAGGTGTGATCGCTGCACCGGGCAGCGTTGGCGGCGGTAAGCCCGGTAGCGGCATCCACCCCCGCGGGTTTGGTAGATGTCCCGATAATCTCTCCATCAGGCTCACCGAATCCGTATGATGCGGAGATAGTTGCGCGCTGCTGCCCCGTCAGGGCACCGGCAAAGTCGTCGTCTCCAGCACCGCCGTCGACATCCCCGGTAGCGTAGCTTGCGGTGATGGTGCCGCCGGTCTGATTTCCTAACAACCCGCCGACGCGGTCGGTGTTGCCCCCGCCCCCGGAAACGCTCCCGGCGGCATAGCTGGCGGTAATAGCACCGTCAGCCTGGTGTCCTACCAGTCCACCGGCATTATCAGACCTGCCTTCGCCGCCGTCAACATCCATGGCAGCAAAGCTAGCGGCAATGGTGCCGCCTTGTTGCCATCCTACCAGTCCGCCGACATAATCAAAATCACCTTCGCCTCCGTTGGCGTTACCCACGGCAGCATAGCTTGCGGTAATTGTACTATTGAACATATACCCTGCCAGGCTGCCGATATGCACTTGCATCTCTGAAGAGCCGCTATAGTCAATCAAGGCGTCGACTAATCCTACATTACGGATACGTGCTCCCGAGCCGATTACTCCAAACAAACCGACGTTAGCCTGATCGCGGCGGACTGCCAGATTACGAATGGTGTATCCGTTACCATCGAAAATAGTGTTAAAGGGGCTGGAGAAGATGCTGCCGATCGGCTCCCACCCGCCGGCGCTGGTCACAAAATACGGCTCGGCGTTATCGCCGTCATCAAGAGCGCCGTCATCCGTATAGGACGCACCGTCGCCGTCCAGGTCAAAATCAAGATTTTGTGCCAATTCATACCCGCACAACATGCTATTGGTGCAATTTGCAGGTAGGGTTGTACTGGCACCGGTGGTGTCGGCGCTAGCGGTTTCGCTGTTTTTGTAGCTATTGCCGCGCAAATTATAGCGCATATTATGCAGGTGTTCTAACGACCATATTTCTATCAGACCGTCGTTGTCATCGTCGACATCATCATCACAGGCAAGTCCGGCGCTCTGATCGTCGGCATTTGGGACATCGGGGCAGTTATCGGTGGTATCTGCGATGTTGTCATTGTCCCGGTCGCTGACACATACGGCGTCTGTACCGGTACCGCTCAGTACGAAGCCGCTGTTACAAATACTGCAGCCAGTCAGGTTTGCCGAAGGTGCGTCGCCGGGGGTCGGGGTGCCGTTTTCACAGGTGTAGGTATTGGGTACCGCGGGTGTCTCTTCGGGACATCCTGTCAATAGTATTGTCAGCGCAGTTATTGCCAATACGGCAACGGCGGGTACGCTACGCCGGTCGATACATTTTTTCCAAATACTCATAGGTATAATTGTACCATAGAACGTGCATTTTGTCAAAAACAACGTATTTATTCAGGAGCGCGGGTTACCCATATAGCGACAGCAGGCTCATGAGTTCGGGCAGCGGCAGTGCTGTGGCGCCGCCGTTTATCGTCTGCGAAGTTTCCCCGGAATAGACAATATACCGCCGCTTGATGCTTAAATCTTCGCATGCCTGGGAAAAACCGCGCGTGGCACGCGGTTTTCCGGCCAGGTGTATCTCTATTCCCCACAAGTTACCGTCGGGTAGATCGAGCAGGAGATCTATTTCCGCACCGCCGCTGCTGCGGTAAAAGTAGTGCGGGGTACCTGGGGGAAGGGTGCTGAGTATGTTTTCGATGACAAAGCCCTCCCAGCTGCCCCCGGCGACGGGATGGCCGAATAAATCATCGGAATTATGCAGCCCCAGGAGGGCGTGGGCCAGTCCGCTGTCGCGGATGTAGTGTTTTGCCGAGCGGACCAGGCGTTTTCGGCGGGTATCGGGCCATGCCTGTATGCGGCGCAGCAGCATGAACTCTTCCAGGAGGGCAATATAGCGGTTAACGGTGGGGGCGGTGACGCCTAATCCGGCCGATAACCGGGAAATATTGGTAAATCCGCCCTGATCGTAGGCGAGCATTGTCCACATTCTGCGTAATTGTGCTGTCGGGATGCGGGTATCGGCCTGGCGGAAATCGCGGTCGATGTATTCGGCAAGCAGGGTATCGCGCCATTGGCGGCTGGCGGGGTCATCTGCGGCAAAATAGCTCCCAGGGAGGCCGCCGCGGGACCATAATTGCACGATGTTATCGCGTACCTCCAGGGCATTGAGCGGCAGGAGCTCCTGACGGGGGACTGGGGCGGGGGGATTGGCGTCCAGTGTCGGCGGTCCTATGAGTAAGAACTTCCCTGCCCTGCCCGCCTGGGGGGCTGCGGCGCCGGGTGCGGTGGCGGCGGCTATCTGGGTGAGAATATCGGGGATGCGGTCGGCAGAGTCGATGCAGGTCAGGCGCCCGCCCCCGGAGAGAGAGGCGGCGGGAGCGGTGGAGTGGGCGCCTCGTACCAGGAGACTGATGTCGCGGAGTGACTCTGCGTCTTTTGCGGCGCAGGCATCGAAGTAGCGGAGGTCAAAGTGTGCGGTGAGTAATTTGGCCAGATGTGTTTTGCCGGTGCGGCGCGGGCCGGTCAGGATAACCAGGTCGGTATCCTGCAGGTGTTGGAGCAGGTCGCGGTATATATATCTCTCTATCATTATATATGTAATTTATATTATATCATATATGGTTTACATAGTAAATGCAATTTGTTGTACTATAGAATTTGCACAGTTGTTCGGATTTTGCCTGGTACAGAGTGCCAGAGCGCTGTATTAACACTATATCTGACTGTAATATTGTTCTAGTGTGTAATTTGTATATAATATTGTAATTACATATTTATGTATATTTTCTATATCTACTATAGAAATTGCATAGTTAGCATATGAGTGCCAGGGAGTGCAGAGTACGAAGGCACTCTCCCCTACCCGCTTTGGTTAGTGTACATGCTTCTATGCTTTGCGCTAGGCATGTGAAGGGTGGGGGCGCCCTTAGGCGGCCCCAGACGCGGCGGTACCACTATTAGTGATGGTTTACCCTCAAAAACGCCGCGGCCGAGCCCTGAGCACGCCGACCGCCGGGGCGGCGGCGCAGCCGGCGCGCCGGGGGGAGCGCCCAAATCCTTGAATGTATACACTTGATAACGCTGTCGTGCCGTAGTACTATTAGGCATGAGTAAGTCAGTTTCTATCTGCGGACGTCATATATCTACTGTGGTAATGTTGGTATCGTTTGCGCTTTCGAAAAAGCAGTAAACCCTCCGTTGCCGGCAGGCGGGGCGGGGAGATTCGGTGGCACGGCGGGAGCGCTGGTGCGGTTGCGCGGGAATGCTGTGCGCGTATGGTTGAGGGCATTGCGCGGGCTGGGGTGTCGGATCCGGATGTCCTGTGGGCTATGCGGAACACTGAGCGTCATCGGCTGCTGGACGGGGTCGCTGTTGAGCGGGCCTATGAGGATACGCCGTTGCCCATTGGGGGGCGGCAGACTATTTCGCAGCCGTTGGTGGTTGGGTTGATGACGGAGCTGTTGGTTGCCGGGCTTTGGCGCCTGGGGGTCGGAAGCGGTCGCGGCGGCGGTGGAGCGCGCGGGCGTGGACGGGTGTTGGAGATCGGCACGGGGTCGGGGTATCAGGGGTTGGTGCTCAGTCATCTGTTTGACGAGGTCTATAGTGTTGAGAGGATTTGGGAGCTCTACCAGGGCGCGCGGGAGCGGTTGGGTGCGATTGAGTATTCGCGGGTGCGGGTCCGGTATGGGGACGGGCGGGATGGATGGCAGGAGCACGCGCCGTATGGGGCGGTGATTATTACTGCTGCCGCGAGTGAGGTACCGGGGGGCGTGTGGGAGCAGGTTGGTGACCCCGGGGTGTTGGTGGCGCCGCTGGGGCAGCCGAGTACAGCGGGGTATCAGCGGTTGACGCGAATGTCTTTGCAGGATGGGAAGGTTGTTACCGAATATTTTAACGCTGTGGTGTTTGTGCCGCTGTTGGGCGGTGTGGATGAGGCGGGAAAGTCTTCTTCGGGGAGGAGTGATGATTAGGAAAGCGCGGCTCTCTCTGGGCGGGGCGCGGCGGTCTACGCCTCTCGCTCCCCCTCCCCTACTCTTGACTACTCCTGGCGGGCCTGGGCGATTACCTGTACGTACTTTTTCGCCGCTTCGGTAACCTTGTTGTAGTCTCCTGTTTTTCCTCCGGCCACAAGATCGCCCCCGACCCCAAGGGCAACGGCTCCTGCGCGCACCCACTCGGCTGCGTTTTGCAGATTGACTCCGCCGGTGGGCATAAAGTTTGCCTGCGGGAGCGGGGGCAGGATGGCAGAGAGGATATCGGGGGTAACGGTTAGGGCGGGAAACAGCTTGATGATCTCCACCCCGTATTCCATGGCGGTTACCATCTCCGTGGGGGTGCAGCAGCCCGCCATATAGGGGGTGGCGTAGCGGTTACACAGCATTGCCACCTCACGGTTGAACGTCGGGCCGACAATAAACTGCGACCCGGACAGGATTGCAATCCGGGCGGTCGGGGCATCGAGGACTGTGCCGGCACCGATGACAACATCGGGCATACTCGTTGCCAGGTTCTCGATAATACGGTGCGCACCATCTACGGTGAACGTTACCTCAATTGCATTCACGCCGCCGTCCACGCATGCCTGGGTAACTTTTTGCGCCTGTTCGGCGGTATCTGTGCGGATAATCCCCACTACTCCCCCGGTTGTAATTTTTGTAATCACTTTATGTTTGTTTAGCATATCTATCTCACCCCTTTTGGCTTTGATATAAGCATATACTATTGCCGGTTAGCGTGCAAACCTACCTCTCCCGGCGTACTCTAGGAATCAGAAACGCGAGAGCCGCCGGGGAGGCGCGTGCCCCCCCCTGTTATTACCCTTCCCTCTCGCTCTTCTGCGAAAGAGAAACTACCAGCCGGTCAATCCGCTGGCCGTGGCAGAGTTCGTCGCGGTGCAGTCGTCATCCAGGGCCGTGAAAAGGGTACCGGGGGCACTGGGAGTGCCGGCAGTCAACGGCGCATCCTGTTCCCATAAATTATCAGTGATCCTCGGCAAGCACGAATGGTCCTCGCCCGTGGCCTGGCCAAGATACTTTTGATTTATCAGATGCACCCGATCGCTCTGAAAATACTTCTCCATCTCCTGTGCATCGGCGAGATCGTGTTTCACATCCAACCCGCCCACAAAGATGATGACATTATTCGCGGGAATGTTGGAAATGGCGCTTCCCCCTTTTGGTACCACCAACCCGCCGCTTTGCGCCGTAACCTGCGGGCAGATAGAGAGGTACTGGTTGTACAGTATCAGGAACCCATAGGCCAGCGTCCCCTTGGTGTAGGTCCCTGCAGTAAGTCCCTCGTATCCCGTCACGGTATTCAGCTCAACGGCAAATTCTTTATTATAGTTAGCAAGTGTATCGGGATCGGTGGCGCGGTTTATCCCAAATGAGCAGATCATCGCGGTACGGTTGGTCAATCCCGGGAAGAACCCCCCTGAGGCGCCCAAAAGCATCGGCCACTCCGGCACCGCCATATCAAACGGAATAAACCCATACTGGGCACGCGGCTGCTCGGCAAACATCGGGGTATAATCCGTGGGCGCGTAGGCGTCGGTAACAACAGTACTGGACATGGCATGATCGTTTGCAATCTCGCCAATATATCGGATGGCCTTCCCCACCTTATTTTCTGACTCGATAATATGCACGATGCGGTCAAACACCCCCGATGCATATATCATTTCGGTATCGACAGAAATTTGAGTATTCGCATAATCGTGCATAAAATCAATAAAATTAGCCCGTATACTCGGATAGGCTGCAATGCACGTAGTATCGTCCTCACAGGCCTCAAGCAGAATGTTCAGCATGGTGTGCGCGGCATCGACCCCCAGGCTGATGGGTTTCTCTATGGGGCTGGTTATCTGCTCGAGCATGACGTTGTGCAGCTGCGGGCGATCGGGTTCGGCGAGCATATACCCCACCAGGACCCCGCCAAACGACCCGGTAAGCAGATTCACCGGCGACGTTATGGTGCCAGCAGTCAGCATCCCCGATGCCGGCATATTTTGCCCATTCACCCTCAGGGTTTTATCTTCTGCAAAATACGCAATAATTGCATTGGCATCCTGGGCATTCAACCGCGGGTTGGTTCTCGCAAACCCGGAGTGACTGCGCAGACAGGCGATAAACCCGCCCCCGGGTATACACTCGCCGGCCGCGGTAAGGTCGGTAAGACTAGAGCCGCGCATATTGATTGCCAGCATAGCAGTATGGATGCCGCTGTCGGCACCGAGAATTGATATAACAGGTGCCCCCGTGCCGCCTTGTATCACCACCCCCAGGCGGTTAACCGATCCCAGCACAGTACTGCTGCCGCTAGCGGCCGCCGCCCGTACCACCAGCCAGACATCAACCTGCACGCCGTCTGGTGCAGTGTAGATACCGGTGTACACGGTTCCACGAGGGTCAAAGCCCTGCAGCATACTTAAATCAGTAAGCAGATTAAATTCCAAGCCCTCTCCCTGGGTGCCCCCAGGGGCCTCGTCGGGACAAGCAACAACTAGCGCACAAAACAGCACGCCGCACAATACACGCAATCCTGCCTGCATATTTTTTGATATTAACATGTCTTTATTATAGCACATATTAGCGCATTTGTCAAAAATACGATTCTTGCGCGGTGCGGGGTGCAGGAGGGGGCACCCGACCCCAGCCCCATGTACGTGCAGGCAACTTATCTCTCCAGCAGAGGCCCAATGTTTGTTGGTACATCTATGATGGTTAAAGAGGGGGCTGCCTGCCCCCTCGCTCCATAATTTTTTAACGCCCATTTTTAACGGGCTTGCTAACGCGCGCCCTAAATGGGCTAAAATTATTTCGCTACCCCCGGTCGCCTTTGTAAGAGCATGCGTCTCCCACGCGGCAACGGAGCGTAATGCGCCGTCACCACGGCGCCAAAAACTAGCGCCGCTACCCCCGGTCACTACTGCAAAGATATTAAGTCGTACATGGATATAACAATTCCGAATGCGCCGTCACCACGGCGCCAAAAAGCAGACCACTACCCCCCCCCGTCGCCTCTGCAAAGCATGCGTCGCCCACGCGGCAACGGAGCGTAATGCGCCGTCACCACGGCGCCAAAAAGCAGCGCCGCTACCCCCGGTCGTTACTGTAAAAATATTAAGTCGTACATGGGGATATAACAATACCGAATGCGCCGTCACCACGGCGCCAACAAAGCAGAGCTAAAACGTTACACCCGAATACAAAATAATATTCGCATGCGGGGTGCACTCACCGCTGCGCACCACAGCACGGGCCACAGTGGTCAGCTCTTTGAACGATGCATGCGGCACCGTGCTGATATCCGGCGGCAGCTCAAATCCATCCGGGATAGCAAGCTCGCTGGTGCGCTTGTTCTCCATAAACAGCCGGTACAGCCCGGGGTTGGTACGCTCCATATCGGAGGCAATCACACTGCTCTCCACCTGTAACTCGCCCTGCACGGCATGCAAAACCTCCAGGAATCCCGGTAACCCGCACCGCAGTGCTAAATCAATACGCGGAATATGCGGCGGCACAGGCAACCCGGCATCGGCAATAACCAACCCATCGGTGTGCCCCATCTCGGCAATAACTTTCATCAACTGCGGGTTAAGAATTCCAGAATTTTTCATATATTAATTATAGCACACTTTTTTTGCCCTGTCGCTTCTGGGCGCGCCGCCCTCGCAGGACGCGCTGCCCTCGCTGGGCGCGCCGCCCTCGCTGGGCGCGCCGCCCCCGTACCTGTATATCAAACCCAACCACCGCCACCAATATCCCCCCCCAGACCACGCGCTGGGCGTAGGCGGCAATATGCAGCAAATTCATGCCATTAGACAATACCCCCAACACCATAACCCCCGCAAGCGTCCGCAACACGCTCCCAACGCCGCCAAACAGCGACGCACCGCCCAAAACCACTACCGCTATAACATCCAGCTCAAACCCGAAGGCGGCGTTCGGCTGCGCCGACCACAACCGCGATGCCAGCACCATCCCCCCAATGGCCGCACACGCACCGCTGATAGCATACCCCCCGATGATAACCCGCCCCACAGCAACACCAGAGAGGCGCGCGGTATTGGGGTTATTTCCAGTCGCATAGGAATGCAGCCCATACGGGGTGTACCGGAGCACAATATGCCCCAAGACATAGAGCACAAACATCAGTATGATCGCCGGAGATATGCCGGCAAACCACGACCCCGATAGCCCGGTAAAGAACGGGTCATCGCTAAAGATCGGCGCCCCGTTGGTGTACACCAGGGTGGCCCCGCGGGCCATCGCCAGCATCGACAGGGTAACCACAAACGGCGGCAGCTTAAAGGCGTAGATCAGCGTGCCGTTGACGGTACCGATGGCAATCCCGATACACAGCGCCAACAGCATGGCCGCGAACGGGTGCATCCCATTGTTGACAATAAACCCCGCCGTAAACGCCCCCGTGAGCGCACTGACCGACCCAACCGATAGATCAATCCCCCCGAGAATGATCACAAATGTCTGCCCCAGGGCAACAATTGCCAGCACCGCCACCTGCGACAAGATATTACTGGCATACGAGAACTGACCGACGGCAGTCAGGATAACCAGCAGCAGTAGAACTCCCGCCGTTACCAGTACCTGCGGCGAACCACCGAGCTTCCCGATTTTACGCACCGTCGGCCTCCCGCTCCCCGGTGGCATACCCCATGACCTGGTCTGCCGATAATTCTTTGCGCGGCGCAACTATTGCCAACGTGCCGTTTCGCATAACCCCAATGGTATCACTGACCCGGAATATCTCCGGCAGCTCCGATGAAATCAGCAAAATACTCATCCCCGCCCCCGCCAGCCGGTCGATCAACGCGTAGATGTGCGCCTTTGCCTGCACATCTATCCCGCGGGTCGGCTCGTCCAGCAGCAGCAGCTTCGGTTTTGCCGCAAGCCAGCGGGCCAGGATCACCTTCTGCTGATTTCCGCCGGATAGCTTACTCACCGATGCGTGAATGCTCTCCATGCGCACGTCCAAACTCGCGGTATACTCTGTCACCGCCGCATTACTCTGCTTCCGTGACAGCCACAGAAACCGCGCAAGACGCCGCGCGGCAACCGCCAGCGTGTTCCGCTTGATGGACTGGTTCGGGAAGATGCCTTGCTGCTTGCGGTCTTCCGGCACGTAGGCAATCCCCAGTGACTGCGCATGCGCAATGGTACGCAGCTCGACCCGCGCTCCGTCTAAATGCACGCTGCCCGACCGCGTGCCGCCCTCCATCCCATATAGGGCCTGTGCCAACTCGGTGCGCCCCGACCCCAACAGTCCAAACAACCCAAATACCTCGCCCCTGCGGATGCCGAAAGAGACATCATGAAATTGCGGCGCACCGCCGCCCCCGCTCGCCCTGTCTTCTTTTTCTGTACTGGATAGCCCCTCTGTGCGCAGCAGCGGCGGTGCATCGGCGGCAAACACGGTATCACTGCGCCGCACCGCATCAATTTCCTTGCCGATCATCATCTCTACCAACTTGCTGCTGCTTGTCTGCTTTATGCCCTGTGTCCCGACGTGCATACCGTCGCGCAGCACCGTCACCCTGTCGCAAATCTCAAATATTTCCTCCAGCCGATGCGAGATGTAAATAACGGTAATATGCTGCCCGCGCAGGGTGTTAATGACCGAAAACAGCTGGGCAATCTCCTTGCTCGAGAGTGCCGATGTCGGCTCGTCCATAATTATCAGGCGCGCGTTCAGGGACAGGGCCTTGGCAATCTCTACCATCTGCTGCTTCCCCACCGTCAGCTCGCCCAATTTACCGGTTACATCTATGTCGGCGTGCAGGCGCTCGATATGCCGGCGCGCCTCGTTATTCATAGCGGCACTGTCCACCAGGAGCGATTTCAGCTTACGGGGCTCGTGCCCCAGCATGATATTCTGCGCCACACTCAGGTGCTCCAGCCCCGCAAGCTCCTGGTGGATCATCGCCACCCCCAACCCGAGGGCGCGCCGCGGAGACCCCAAGTGCACCTCCGTGCCGTCGAGCACTATACTGCCGCTGTCGGGCGGAAATACCCCGGAACTGATGTTCAGCAGCGTCGACTTCCCGGCGCCGTTCTCGCCAATAATGGCGTGCACCGACCCGGGCAGGACGTCAAAGCTGACATCGCGCAATGCCCGGGTAGCGCCAAAGCTTTTGTGTATATTACAAAATTGCACCAACGGCCGCACTGTTCCCATCCCAATACCTACCCTATTTGCGCCTACGCACAAACGAATGCATCAGCAGCGATAATATAATAATTACCCCTTTGAATATCTGCTGATAAAACGACGGCACATTGAGAATGTTCATCCCGTTATTGATAACCGAAATAACCAGCACTCCGATAAAAGTACCCTCCAAGGTCCCGATCCCGCCGGCCAAACTGACTCCCCCGATAACAACCGCGGCAATAGCATCCAGCTCATACCCCTGTCCGATGGTCGGCTGTGCCGAATCCAGCCGTCCAACCAGCAATATCCCGGCAATCACCGCCATTACCCCCGACATCATATAGACAAAGCACAGATACCGGTTAACCGGTATATTGGCAAAGCGGGCCGCGGTATGGTTATCCCCAATGGCATATATCCGCTCGCCGACAATGGTCCGGCGCACCATAACGATGCACAACCCATATACGCACACCAGCACAACAATCGGCACCGGCAGCCCGCCAATCGACCCGGCGCCAAAGAAGCGGAAGCTATCGGGTAGGCCGGTAACCGGCTGGCCGCCGCTGATAATTAACGTAAGCCCGCGCAGCAACACCATCATCCCCAGTGTGGCAATAAACGGCGGTATTTTTACCCGGGTCACCAGCAGTCCATTCACCAGCCCAAGCAGCGCGCCAAACAGCAGCCCGACAAAAATAGTCAGCGGCACGCTTACCCCGCTGGCAAGCATAATGGCCTGCACCATAGCACTGATGCCGAGCAGCGACCCCACCGACAGGTCAATACCCGCGGTCAGGACCACCATAGCCATCCCCAGGGCCAGGAGACCGTTAATAGAGGATTGGCGTACTATGTTTACAATGTTCTGGCCGGTAAGGAAGCGGTCAGAAGTGAGGGCCAACGCCCCCATTAGAATAATCAGCCCAATCGGTAACCCGCCATGACGGGCCACCGATGTAAAGACTGTTCGTAATCTCTTTTTGTACAACTACTATTGAGTTACTAGTTCAAGAGCAACAGGAATGTAATTCGCTACCGAATCACCTGCCAAGTGATCAAAGGCCGATTCAACCCCCAATGCACCAATCAGAGCCGGCTGCTGGGCAACAGTAGCCGCAAGCGACCCGTTATTTACCGCATTCACCGCATCATCGACGGCATCAAAGCCGACAAAGATAATATCACCGTCGCGTCCGGCCGCTTTCGCTGCCTCAATTGCCCCCAGGATCATTTCGTCATTGTGCGCAAATACTCCGTCAATGCTCCCCTGGGTCTGCAGGATATTCTCAAATACCGACAGCCCCTCGGCACGATTGAAGTTGGCCGTTTGCCTGGATACCACACTAACTCCCCCGGAATCATCGACAACGCTGTTAAACCCAGCGCCGCGGTCACGGGCGGCAGAAGTACCGGCAATGCCTTCTAATTCTACCAGCGCCCCGGATCCGCCGATCTGCTCCACCAGGAACTCACCAGCCAGCACACCGCCGGCCACATTATCCGATGCCACATGGGCAACAACCGCGCCCCCGGAGGCGCCGCGGTCAATAGTAAATACCGGTATACCGGCCTCATTGGCCCGTACTATACTCGGTACAATCGCATCGCTATCGGTAGGATTGATAAGTATCGCATCCACACCTTGCTGGATGAGATCGTCTATATTGGCAGCTTCCTGGGCAGAATCATCCTGCGCATCCACCACCACTAAATTTACCCCCAACCGATCCGAAGCTTCCTGCGCTCCGTCCCGTAGGGTAACAAAAAATGGATTGTTCAATGTCGATATCGAAATTCCAAATGTAGTCTCGCCGCTTCCCGGACATCCGGTTACGGTTAACGTTATAAGCACTGCGCATACTGCCAGTACAATTATCTTCTTCATGTTGATTACCTCCTCACATGATTAATTACTTAATTATACCCCGCCTGCCCCAACATGTCAAATCCGGCCCCGCACCTGTGCCGCCCGCCGTGCTGGGAGAATTACATTGCTAGGTTTCGCAGCTCTCGCGGCACGACGGCGCCCCGCCGTGCGAACAATAAACGCAGCATCCGCTCTCGTTTTTCTCTATTAACGAATGGCAGTACGGGCACTCCAGCGACAGCACGCATTGATTCGTTGGAGCCTGCGTTTTAAACACTACCCCGCAATGCGGGCACGTCATGGTAATTTCCTCTGTTTTCTCCTGTAAGAAAATATTTTTATCGCCCATTGTGTCTCCAGCATAGCACACATACAAACCGCGCGCAATACTCTCCGCTGTATAAAAAAATACCCAACCAAACGGCTGGGTATTTAGAAAATAAAAGAAACCTCAAAAAATATGATCAAACCTCACGGAGAATTAGTACTGGTCAGCTGAACACGTTACCGTGCTTACACTTCCAGCCTATCAACCAGATAATCTTTCTGGCTCCTTGTGGCCAGCGCAAGCGCTGGCAGGGATAATTAATCTCGAGGTGGGCTTCCCGCTTATATGCTTTCAGCGGTTATCCCTTCCAAACGTAGCTACCCGGCAGTTACCGTTGGTACGATAACCGGTACACCAGAGGTTTGTTCGTTTCGGTCCTCTCGTACTGGAAACAACTCCCCACAATTATCCAAGCGCCTATGGCAGATAGAGACCGAACTGTCTCACGACGTTCTGAACCCAACTCACGTACCGCTTTCATTGGCGAACAGCCAAACCCTTGGGACCTGCTACAGCCCCAGGATGCGATGAGTCGACATCGAGGTGCCAAACCCTGCCGTCGATATGAACTCTTGGGCAAGATAAGCCTGTTATCCCCGGAGTACCTTTTATCCGATAAGTGACGGCGCTTCCACGCGCCACCGCCAGATCACTAAGACCTACTTTCGTACCTGCTCGACTTGTCTGTCTCGCAGTCAAGCCGCCATATGCCTTTACACATTCACTCTGATTTCCACCCAGAGTAAGGCGACCATCGCGCGCCTCCGTTACTCTTTAGGAGGCGACCGCCCCAGTCAAACCGCCCACCTAACACTGTCCAGATACCGGATAACGGTACCTGTTAGAGCTTCCATCGTTTCTGAGTGGTATTTCACTGATGACTCCCTACAGGCTAACGCCCACAGTTCTCAGTCTCCCACCTATGCTACACAGAAACGACAGCAGCACAATGCTAAGCTGCAGTAAAGGTTCACGGGGTCTTCTCGTCTAACCACAGATAAGCGGTATCTTCACCGCTATTCCAATTTCACCGAGTCTCGCGTTGAGACAGTACCCAGATCGTTGCACCATTCGTGCGGGTCGGAACTTACCCGACAAGGAATTTCGCTACCTTAGGACCGTTATAGTTACGGCCGCCGTTTACTGGGGCTTCAATTGGAAGCTTCTCCCACTATTTGAGTGCTCTATATTATAGAACAATCAAAAAGTGAGATAACCTCCGCAGTTAACCTTCCAGCACCGGGCAGGTGTCAGTCCCTATACATCCCATTACTGGTTCGCAGAGACCTATGTTTTTGATAAACAGTCGCCTGGGTCATTTCACTTCGACCTTGAAACAAGGCCACACTTATCCCGAAGTTACGTGTGTATTTTGCCGAGTTCCTTAACGCGAGTTCGCTCGAGCGCCTTAGAATTCTCATCCCACCAACCTGTGTCGGTTTTGGTACGGTCCCCATTCAACTAACCTTAGAGATTATTTCTTGTCACCATGACTCAATCTACTTCGCTTTGCCGTAGCATTGCTCCCCATCGCAGCTCACCTCTTCATGCGGATTTTCCATCATGAATCAACAGCTAACTACTTAGACCGGGACTTCCGTCACCCGGCTAGACCTTGCCTCATGCGTCATCCCATCGGATTGAACAGAGGTACGGGAATATTAACCCGTTTCCCATCGACTACGGCTTTCGCCCTCGTCTTAGGAACCGACTAACCCCAGGAAGACGACCTTTACCTGGGAAACCTTCGGTTTTCGGCGTGGGGGATTCCCACCCCCATTTTCGTTACTCATGCCTGCATCCTCACTTGTGTTATCTCCAGCATACCTCGCGATACACCTTCACAGACGTCCACAACGCTCGTCTACCGCGCGAATAAATTCGCGCCCGCGGCTTCGGTACAATGCTTAGCTCCGCTAAATTCTCGGCGCATGACTACTTGACCAGTGAGCTATTACGCACTCTTTCAAGGGATGGCTGCTTCTAAGCCAACCTTCTGGCTGTCTCTGCAGTCACACTTCCTTAACCACTTAGCATTGTTTTGGAACCTTATCCGGCGGTCTGGGCTCTTTCCCTCTCGACTACGAACCTTATCGCCCGCAGTCTGACTCCTACGCTAAAGTATACGGTATTCGGAGTTTGGTTGGGTTTGGTACAAGTTTCCAAGCCCTAATCCATCCAGTGCTCTACCCCCATATACAACCACGTAAGGCTAGCCCTAAAGCTATTTCGACGAGAACCAGCTATCTCCGAGTTTGATTAGCCTTTCACTCCTATTCACAGTTCATCCCTGCCTTTTTAAACAGACTAGGGTTCGGTCCTCCACTCAGTTTTACCTGAGATTCAACCTGACCATAAATAGATCACTCGGTTTCGGGTCTACTGCATGCTACTTAAACGCCCAGTTAAGACTTGGTTTCCCTTCGGCTCCGTGATGTCAATCACTTAACCTTGCAACATACAGTAACTCGCAGGCTCATTATGCAAAAGGCACGCCGTCGCCCACTGCAAAGCAGAGGCTCCGACCGCTTTTAAATCTACGGTTTCAGGTTCTATTTCACTCCCCTCCCGGGGTTCTTTTCATCTTTCCCTCACGGTACTAGTTCACTATCGGTAGTCGTCGTGTATTTAGCCTTGGAGGGTGGTCCCCCCAGGTTCAAACAGGATTTCACGTGTCCCGTCCTACTCAGGAACTGTCGAACGGAGTGGATTACATTTCGGATACGGGACTATCACCCTCTTTGGTTGCTCTTTCCAGAGGCATTCTCCTATATAATCCATTTGTAACTCCGCTGTGCGTTTTCCGCCGCACAAACGACAGCCCTACAACACCGCGCCAACAACGTCGGAAAACTTGACATTGACACGGTTTAGGCTATTCCCCGTTCGCTCGCCGCTACTAAGGGAATCTCGGTTGATTTCTTTTCCTCCAGGTACTGAGATGGTTCAGTTCCCTGGGTTTGCTATGACAGAGCTATATATTCACTCTGCATTGACTAGACATGACTCTAGTCGGGTTACCCCATTCGGTAATCTTGGGATTAACGGATGTGTGCTCCTACCCCAAGCTTTTCGCAGCTTGCCACGACCTTCCTCGCCATACGACTCCAAGACATCCACCATAGACCCATAATTGTTTGACCATATTTTTTGTGGTTCCTTCTCTATTTTACTCTCAAAGAGCTCTAGCATTGCTGCCAGCCACCGTGTTCCTCACAGTGGATTTACATTGTATAGGTATGCCAACGGGGTGTCAAGCGTTTTTGGGAAAAACTTTGAAAAGTTTTTAAAGTTTTTTTAGCCAGTGCTGGGCTTGCTTTAGGGGGCGCTACCCCGGTTTCGGCTGCGCCGAAACCGGGGTCGCCGTGCTCCAGGCCAGGTCTGCCGCGCTAATGCTGTGCCCGAGGCACAGCGGGCGGCAGACTGCCCCGCCCGCCTGCGCGCAGGCGGGCGGGGCACCTTGCGCATGGCTAGCGCGGGGTATTGGCGCCGTTTTTCCGAACCAAATCTTCCCTATGTATTGCTGCCGCTGCGGACAATATCTGCAACACTGCTGCTGGGTGGGGGACGTCTGCTTTACGAGGGCGACGGGGGGTAGCGTCTGTTGTTGGCGCCGTGGTGACGGCGCATTTATCTCTGCTGCCGCGTGGGAGACGTATGCTTTACGAGGGCGACGGGGGGTAGCGTCTGTTGTTGGCGCCGTGATGACGGCGCATTTATCTCTGCTGCCGCGTGAGAGACGTATGCTTTACAAGGGCGGCGGGGGGTAGTGTCTGTTGTTGGCGTTGCGGGGCAACGCATTCAACTCTACTGCTGTGGGTGGGAGACGTCTGCTTTACGAGGGCGACGGGGGGTAGCGGAAGCAAGCGAAGTGCGCGGCGGGCGGAGTGTGAACGGAGCCCGTAACCTGCGCAAGCAGGTTAGCGCACTGGTACCGCGCGCAGCGCGGTACGCTGGCTGGAGCGAGGGGGGCAGAGCCCCCCACCGCACGAACTATCTGCTGCGGCGCATGAGGCGGACGGTTATGAGGCTGGCGACGAAGCTGAAGAAGGTGACGATGAGGGCGGTGAGGAGTACCAGTTCGCGTTCGATGGCGAGGAGGCGGTAGTTGTTGATGGACCACTGGTAGAGTACCCAGGCGGTGGATGCGAGTGTCAAGGTCAGGAATGATACGAGGATGAGAAAGAGTTTGTTTTCGGCGATGGTGGCGAGGCGGTGGTATATTTTGCTGACGAGAGTGTCTTTGGCGGCGGTGCTGATGTAGAGGCCGACGCTCCATACCTGGAGGGCTATCATGATGGTGCCGATGGCGACGAGGGCGGTATGGATGCCGAAGATGTTTGCGCCGAATATCTGGATGGTGCCGGCGAAGGTGCTGATGAGAATTACCGCCATACTGGGGGCCCAGAGGGCGATGCCGGTGATGAAAAATACGTGCGGGGCGGAGGAGAATATCTGCAGGAGGTGGCGCATGCCGTCGTTCCATGTCTGGAGTGAGGGGGGGCGGGTGCGGCCGTCGGGGACGAGGGTGATGGGGACTTCGGAGAGGCGGAGTTTGCGGCGGAGTGCGGACACGAGCATCTCGGAGGCGAATTCCATGCCGGGGGAGCGCAGGGCGAGAGTTGGGAGGAGGCGGCGGTAGAAGCAGCGGAAGCCGGAGTTGCAGTCGGAGATGTGGTTTCGGCCGCCGTAGAGGGCGTTGATGAACAGGTTGAGAACGGGGGTGCCGAGGTAGCGGTGCAAGGTGGGCATGCTGCCTTTGGCGATGCGGCCGCGGTAGCGGGAGCCGACGACAAAATCGTAGCCCTCCTCGAGGCGGGCGATGAGGGCGGGGGCCTCGGCGAAGTTGTAGGAGTTGTCGGCGTCGGCGAAGACGATGATGTCGTTTTTGGCGGCCTTGAATCCGTTGAGCAGGTTGGCCCCGTAGCCTTTTTCCTTACACGTTGTTACCCGGGCCCCGTGGGCGCGGGCTATTTTGACTGAGTTGTCGGTGCTGCCGTTGTCGGTGACGACTATCTCTACCTTGCGGTCGGGGAGGTCGTAGGCGACGGTATCGCGGATGGTTTGGAGGACTGCGGGGAGGGTTATCTCCTCGTTGTAGCAGGGGATGACGAACGAGACGGATGGCAGGGGCATACAAGGGAGATTATAACAGATTTGCGGGGGTGGTGTCTATCTGTCTGTTGTTGGCGCCGCGTGGGCGGCGCACTCGCAGTGCGCGACGCACTCGCAGTGCGCGACGCACCATACATTGATATTGTGTTTGTGGGGAATTGGTGCCGTGTTTGCGAACTGGCGCTGTTGTTGGCGCCGCGCGGGCGGCGCACTCGCAGTGCGCGGCGCACCATACATTGATATTGTGTTTGTGGGAAATTGATACCGTGTTTGCGAACTGGCGCTGTTGTTGGCGCCGCGCGGGCGGCGCGCTCGCAGTGCGCGACGCACCCGCAGTGCGCGACGCACTCGCAGTGCGCGACGCACCCGCAGTGGGCGGCGCGCCATACATTGATATTGTGTTTGTGAGAATTGGCGTCGTGTGTTTGCGAATTGGCGTCGTGTTTGCGAACTGCGGCGCAGCACATTGATTTATTGAGAGACATTGGGGTAGTATTAGGCGTGAACAGAATTTTTGGAGCGCTGGTGCGGTACGGGGGGATTTTGTGTGCCGGGTTTATTGTATTTACCGTGCTGCATATTACGGGGAATGGGCTGCCCTATGGGGTTGCGCGGGAGCGGTTTGCCGTTGCGTTTGAGCGGGACAATCTTAGCGTTCGGGGATTTGCGCGCGAATACGATTTACAATCGGTGCATAATTTGCGCGGTGAAGAGCAATTTATTGAATGTCAGATTGGCCGGATAATTCTTGGCGATAGTCAGAAAACCATAGATTCGCGTGGGGTAATTGGCGATGCGTTTGCACAAAAGCATGCGCGTCCGGCTGCTACGACGCATATACAGGGGTCGGAGGGGCAGTGCGCGGCCCTGCGGGGACTTGCGGTTGATAATGCACCGCCTGCGGTTGAGTTGGTGAAGACGCGTTACCTGTGGGGGTATAAGGCGATATATGCGGTGTTACTCCGCGGGGGGTTGTCGGTATTTCAAATTCGTGAGGTGCTTAAGGGATTGACCTATTTTGCCTACCTGGTGCTGGCGGTGATGCTGGTGCGGGTGTCGGGGCGGGTATTTTGGCTGCTCGCTCCGGTGATTGCATTTGGGGTTTTGTTTTCCGGGATCCAGTTCTACCCTACCGTTGGGAATGCACTGGGGTACTTGTGGGCGTTGGTGACAGCGATTGCCGCGGCGGGGTATCTGTTGTATCTCAAGCGTGATATTCCGGCGGGCGCGAGTGCTGGCGCGAGTGCGGGCGCGTGGCGGCGGTTGGCGTGGCTGCGGGCAACAGAGGGTGTGCGGGACGGGAAAATAGACTACAAATACATTGCTTTTGCCTGCGGTATGGGGTCGGTGTATGTGTGGTTCCTGGATGGACACCTCCATTTGCTGCTGCCGCTGGTGATATCTATCACCTACTTCGGCAGCGGGTACGCGCTGAACTATTCGGCGCGCGAGCGGTTTCGATTTAGTGTAGAGGGCATAAAGCTGTTCGGGGCGGGGTTTGTGAGCATGTATTTTGTGCACATGCTGGCAAAGGCAATGGTTGTCGGGTGGAAAACAGTATTTGTGGATTACCTGTGGGTGGGGATAGTGGGGAAAATCGTTGGTAAATGGGAGCGGCTCATCTCTGAAATAGAAAATCTATTTGTCAATGCGCCGCATGCACTCCCTATGGTGATTGCGCGCACCGGTGAAGCGGCGGCAGGCGGCGAAGCGATACTTGAGGCGCATACCCTCGGGGACGGGAGCGGGGGGTTGGGTATATTAATCGGATTATTTGAGGGGGTGTTTCAGAGATTTCGGGAAATTGGACTGTGGGGTATACTGGGATTAGAGGTTGTGATGATTACCGGTACCATTCTTGCTTTCCTGGCTGCTCTCGCGGTACTGGGGGTACTGCGGCGGCGGCAGGGCAGATGGTCAGGTGAGCTGGCGTTAATTCTGGCATTTGCTGCAATTGGGATTTTACCGCCGCTTGTTCATGATAATATATTTCAGGCCGCACGGTTTATGTTTATTCCCTGTGCGTACAGTGCGGTTGCCATGATATGGGTGTGGCAAAACCGCGCACAAGTCTTGGGGGCGATAAAACGGAGCGAGCATGACAACCTCCCGCGTTAAGCCGCCCGCGCCGGTACAGGGGCAGCGGCGCGGGAATAGCAAAATTACAGGCCAGATCTTCCGCTTCGGTGTTGCCGGCGGGGCGAGTTTTCTTATCGACTACGGGCTGTTTATTCTGTTGTTGCGAGCGTTCGGGATTCACTATATCATTGCGGCCGGTATCTCGTTCACTATCTCTGTGATATTTAACTGGATTATCAATTCCAGCTGGGTGTTCACAGAGGGGGCTAAGGTGAGCCACAAGGGAATTGAAGTGCTGGTGTTCGTGGGTATTGCCGTTGTCGGGCTCGGGGTCAACGAAGCGGTGTTGTGGGCAGGGGTTACGGGGCTTGGTGTGCGGGCGGAGGTTGCCAAGCTGGCGGCGACTGCTGTGGTGGCGGTGTGGAATTTTCTGCTCAGGAAAATTGTCCTCTACCATTAGTGCCCGGCGTAACGGGCACCCCTCTCCCGCTCTGGGAGGTATATTCTCAATATCTATGATACAATACTGCCATTATGGAGATGGGGACCGGAATGGATAAGCAGCGTATGCTCAGCGTAGTATCAGCAGCCCTCAACGAAGAAGAGGGGATTGGCGAATTTATCGCCACGGTACTCGGGGTGGCCGATTCGTGTTCCGCACAGTGGGCGTGGGAGGTAATCATTGTCGACGATGGGTCGACGGATGCGACCGCAGCGATTGTGCGCAAGTGGCGGGAACGGGATTCCCGGGTATCGCTGCTCAAGTTGGCGCATAATTTTGGCCAGGAGGCGGCGATGCTGGCAGGGCTGGTGCACTCCCGGGGGGATGCGGTGGTTGTCATGGATGCCGATCTCCAGGATCCCCCGGAACTGATTCTGAAAATGCTGGAAAAATTTGAGCAAGGGCACGAGGTGATTCATGGGAAATACGAGCGCGTCGGGGAGGGGTTGTTCAAGAAGTGGTCTGCCGATCTGTATTATTGGCTGCTTCGCCGTCTCATGGGGAGGCGGCATGTGCTGCCTGCGCATGTTACCAACTTTCGGATGGTATCGCGCCGTGTGGTTGACGCATTTACCGGGTCGCCGGAGCGCGATCGGTTTGGGCGCGGGCTGTTCTCTTGGGTAAGTATCAATCCTACCGAAATTACATTCCGCCGGTCGGCACGGGAACACGGGAAGACAAAGTACGGCGTTTTCAAACTGATTGACGTAGCGTGGACGGGGATAACCTCGCTGACCACCCGGCCGCTCCGATGGGTACTCTACCTTGGGATATTGTTTGCGTTTTTGGCTGTTGCGGCGATTGGATATATTGTCTGGTCAATCATTGTCGGGGCTGCGGTACCGGGGTGGGCATCCCTGATGGGGTCTGTTTTGACGTTCGGCAGCGTACAGTTGATTGCCCTGGGGATCATCGGCGAGTACGTTGGTAAGGTCCTGATTGAGGCAAAGCGCCGCCCGATGTATGTTGTGCAGGAATTTCTGAAATCAAACTCACATCCTGACAAATAACGCGCGGCACCGCGAAAGACGCCGCTGCTCTCGCGAGAGAGAGGTGGGTACCCCCGCTCTCTCCCTACTCTACTGCCCTTCCCTCCCCCTGTTAGCGGGTAACGAGGGTGGTGTTATTGTAGCAATAGAGCCCGGGAGGGATGCGGATTGATGCAATTCCCAGGTATCTCGCAGTATAGGCGTTGGGGTAATTTTGCGGGCTCTGCGATAGGCGCTCCGAGTAATAGTGAATTGATTTCGGTATTGGACAAAACGGCGGTACTAATAGATGCTGCTCGCTCTTATTGGGGAGCTGTGCGGCGTACCGAAACAGGCTCTCTCTGTCGGTACGGAATTGCGGGCCGGTAAACAGTGCATCGCGGGTAAGGTTGTACACCGAACCCGGAAACGAGTTGGTTGATTTGATAATCGTATCAAGGGGCCCGGGGAGGCGTTCGTGCACTGTGTCAAATTGCAAGGCAACACTGGCGAACACCAGTAACGCCACGGCGGCATACCGGGCGGCGGTAATAGCAGCGCTTCCCGCTCTACCGGCAGAGCGGGCACTCAGGGCTGCGTATTGCCGGGCGCACCAGCCATACAGGGCGGTGCAGCGGAAACTGGCCCCAACGGGCGCGAGGGCGGCGATAAGGAAGAAATAGATAATCATATGGAGCTTAGTTGATCCCAGGGAGTTAAATACATATAGGTCGGGCAGGTTGGCGGCAACAATGATGCCGGGGTAACAGAGCATGAGTCCTGCACGAAAGACCGGTGCGGACGATTGCACCCACTGGGTGCAGGTCCCTATGTAACGCAGCAGTTGGGTACGGACGGCGGGGATGTGCAGGAGAACAAAGAGATAGCAGAAAAATATCCCCAGGATGCGGGCAACGCCGTATACGGATAGCCAGATGTATCTCCATAGTGATCCCAGGAAGGTACTATCGGGAGAAATATCGGTGCCTGGGGTTTCACCGGTAACAATACTGGCGGTTGCGGCAATCGCCTGCCTTTCCTCTACAAAGGCAAAACGCACCGCATTACCGGGGGCGACGAATACGATGATGCCGCCGATAACTGCCGCGACAGACACCGCAACCCATACCCACAAGGTGCGCCGGTTATGGTGAAAAGACCACAGGGCACCCGCCCCGTAGAACAGCAGCGATAACGGGATAAGCGATTCACGGTATCCGCTGATAAACAGCGCCGACAGGGCAAGTCCGACGGCAGCGGCATACTGACGCCGCCTCTTCCCCGTCGTCACCCTCTCGTGTCTTTCGGTACGGTGCATGGAACGCACCAACGCACACAGTCCTGCCATCTGTCCAAGCAGGTGGGCGGGGCCAACCTGGTAGGGAACCCCGGTTGATACGCCGTAGAGTATAGAGGTATGGATAACCAGCAGGTAAAAAAACAGCAGCACTCCCGCGAGCGCGAAGGCATCTCTGTTGCCCTGTTCGCGCGCACGCAACCCTGCCCCGCTCTCTCTAGCGTATGCACCGAATAACCGGGCATACCCGTACCACGTACCGGCGGTAACCAGCACGATAATACCCGCCCCCGCCCAGGGGCGGGTGGTAACATTTACTATCGAATAGATCACACCGTACCAGATATCCGAAGCAAACCGCCCATTCCAGGACTGATACCGGTGCACAACAAATGGACCCGCGCCAAGTTCACGGGCCAGGCGGGAAAACAGATAGTCGTCGCCTTGGGCGGCAGCAAACTGGACATTGTATACCAAGGCAACAAGAGTAACTGAAATGACTACCCACGTTACTATGCGGGCAATAGGTATTATTGGGTTACGGCGTTGCGCAATAGACATAGCGTCAATATACTGCATATTCAATCGCAAACACAACCCCGCGCACGCTCTCCCCCTACCCTGTCCTCGCTGACGAAGTCAGTATATATTGCAAATTTTTTTACACTCCTGCTTGACAACCCTCTCTCTGTGTCGTACCATGGGGTATTCCTCTGTAGCTCAGTTGGTAGAGCGGGTGACTGTTAATCACTAGGTCGTTGGTTCGAGTCCAGCCGGAGGAGCGATACCCGCCGCGGGCATGTAGTGCTGCCACGCCTGCATGCCCCCCGCGCGCGGCGCCAACCTCGTGCGCCCTAAACACACACCCTACTCCTCCAAACTAACCCGCAACAACTGCCCATCCGCGGAATCGGTAATAACCAGTATACTCCCGTCTTCGGCTTCCACCAGGTGCCGCACCCGTCCGACCGCCCTGCCATGTGACGTAGGCAAGGTATATGTACCCGGTTTCGGCACACCGTGAGTGATACAGTGATCTATTATTTCTGCTACAATATATTTAATGAGCAGCATATTTAAAGATACAAAAATAGGGCCGTATAGTCTCCCTGCTTCTAAGATGCAGACATTATTTGATGAATTCAAGAAGTTAATGCCAGACTTTGAAAATTTTAATTCTCCCGGAAGTAAGTTCCTAACTAACGAAATTGAATACAAACAGAAAGCACTCAAAAGGTATCAGGAAGAAATTGGAAACCAGGAAACAAAAGAACGCATTGAAAGGAATGACGGTTCGGCGTTACTGTCAGATATATCCAGTAGGGTTGGTACCAATCTTGTTTATTACACCTCTTGGAGGAACACATTTGGACAGGATAACGATACGATTACAAAGAGACTTGGGACAATTTTTCAATGTGCGGCAGGAGAATATACTGGAACAGAAAAGATACAGCCTATTTTTGATGCATATAAAAAGCTAAACACAAAACCGAATTGGGATGCAATCTCAACCTTACTCTGGGCATTTAACCCCAGGGAGTATTTTCCTATAAAAATCAGTTATTTCCGCAAGCTTGCCACGTCTATAGATATAGAGCTACCAAAGGGCAGTATGGACGCTAAAAAATTATCTGACGTTATTTCATTTGGTAAACTTATCCGGGAGGCGCTTTCCCCGTTAAATCCGAAAGACTGGATAGACGTTCAGTCGTTTATGTGGTGCGTCTCCCCGGGCAGTTACACTGATGCTGGAGTTGATTATTGGGTATTCCAGGCCAATCCTAAGTACTATGATATCGAGGGAGCGTTAAAAAACAGGGTTGTGAGGCACTGGCTCGCAAAGCAGCACAAAGAAGAATTATCTCCTGGAGACAGGGTGATCATCTGGGTTACCGGGAAAAATAGCGGCTGTTATGCCCTTGCTGAAATCAACAGTGATGTCCATGTCTGCGAAGACAACGCAGATGAGAGAAAATTCTCTTTGGATGATTCAATGTTCAAAGAGCAAGATAGAGTAGAAATATCGATACTCCATAATTTTGCAAACAGACCCGTCTTATGGGAAGCCCTGCGTGCAGAAAAAGAATTCAGTGATTTCAAAGGCGGCTCACAGGGCACTAATTTCAATGCAACTAAAGCGCAATTCAATAAAATTTTAAATTTATCAGGAGTGAATATGGAACACACAGAAATTACTTCCAAAGACGAGGCAAAAATAGAAGAAATCTTAAAACAGTCTCGCAACATCATTCTTTACGGCCCGCCAGGGACTGGAAAAACCTTTGCCTTATTGGATGAGTATTTTGAAAAATTTACAAGCAGGCGAAAAATAAAAACAAAAGAAGAATTCATTAAGTCAGAAGTCTCTAAGCTTGGCTGGTTTTCTTGTATTGCGCTGGCAATGCTAGATTATGAAAATGTCCGTGTTCCAGAATTAATAACTCATCCTGTAATAAAATACAAAGCACAATTGTCATCTGCAAAAAACATTCACGCCGTTTGTTGGGGGCAATTACAAAAGTACACTCCTCTTGATTGCGAATATGTTAATTTCACAAAGCGTTCAGAACCAGCAATTTTCTGGAAGAATAAAGACAGCACCTGGAAAATAGATAAGGAACTAATCCGAGAGACCTTGCCTAAAATATATTCTCTTTGGAAAAAAATAAAAAATTATAAGGCCACAGAAGCAATAGAACGACGATACGAGTTTGTTACCTTTCATCAATCCTTTTCTTATGAGGATTTCATTGAAGGGATAAAGCCAGACCTTGACAGCGAGGCCGACACTAACGAGTTATCCTACATTATCGAAGAAGGAGTATTTCTTCGCTTGGCAAAAAAAGCAGCCTTAAACCCAGAAGAGAGTTGGGCGTTGTTTATCGATGAAATAAACAGAGGCAATATTTCAAATATATTTGGAGAACTCATTACCTTGATTGAAGACGATAAGCGAGCAGGCAAAAAAAATGAATTAACGGTTACATTACCTTACTCAAAGACCGAATTCTCTGTACCCAAAAACCTCTACATCATTGGCACAATGAATACTGCTGACAGAAGTATTGAAGCCATAGACAGCGCATTAAGAAGAAGGTTCTCTTTTGTTGAAATAAAGCCCCGGCCGGAATTACTAAAAGACGACAATGGAGAAGCAATTAAAATCGAAGGCATCGATCTTGTTCAGTTACTCAGAACTATCAACAATCGTCTTCTAGTTTTAATTGGCAAAGACAATTTGATAGGGCACTCTTATTTTATGAATCTTGATGGCTTTCATGGTTTACAACTTGCATTCAAGAATAAAATAATTCCCCTGCTCGAAGAGTATTTCTACAACGATAGGGCAAAAATAGGAATGGTGTTGGGAGACAGCTTTGTTAAGAAGCGGCTGAGTAAAGAAAATAAAATTACTTTTGCAGCAGGTTTTGAAAACGACGAGTTATTAGATGATACAGAGTTACATGACATTAAAGATCCGCTCCACGCAAGCCCTGACGATTTCATTAGAGTATATTCAAAAGAATGACAAGCATTCAGGTTTTTGAACACCAGACTTTACGCGTAGGCGAGCAGGGATTTCTGCAAAAACACTATCACAACTTAGTTAAGTACAACGACCAACACCAGCAAAAATATTTCACTGTAGGTTTTAATAAAATAAAATTCGCAAATTATGTGGGCGTAATAAAATCCGGGAACGTATCAATAGAGATTCTTCCAAAGGTTGGAAAAGAACAGAACGGGAGAGATGAAAAAAATCTCTGGCAAAATGTTCTTATCAAAATGCTGCAGACATGCAAATTGATAAAAACGCACTCGGACAATAAGGCTGATCTGAAATTGCGTCCAACCCGGCTGCTTGACGTAATCTATCTTTCGTTTCTAGCAGAGGTGCTAGATATCCTACATAAAGGAAAGGTTAAAAAGTATCGAAACATATCCAGCAATATCGGCAGCCTTAAAGGCAGGCTGATGTTTCCGGAAAACATCAAACATAATCTAATTCATAAGCAAAGATTTTTCACGGAGCATCAGTCGTATGATTTCAATAATATTTTTAACATAGCCTTAAAAAAGGCGTTGGAAATAATTTCAATTACCGCATTTTCTAAAAGCATTGTATTTGAAAGTAATCGGCTGCTATGTGATTTTGAAACAGTAGAAGACAAGTCTCTCAATGAGGGTGATTTTGTGAATATCAAATACGACCGTAATACAGAGAAGTATCGAAATGCTATCGAGTTAGCGAGGCTTATCATCTTTAACCATCAACCCGACATAATGACCGGGAAAAATAATGTTGTCGCTCTTTTGTTTGATATGAATATGCTTTTTGAGGAATATGTCTATCGTCTTCTCCGCAGAACCGCCAGCAGCAACGCCGGGGAGTATGAAGTTCTGTTTCAAAAAGGAAAGCAGTTTTGGGGTACAAAATGTATTCGCCCAGACATGCGGCTGATACATAAGAAGACAAACTCTCAATTTGTTATAGATACCAAGTGGAAAGTTCCCAAAGACAATAAACCCTCTGATAGTGATTTGAAACAAATGTTTGTCTACAACATTCACTTTGGAGCGAAACATAGTTATCTGGTATATCCCTACATAAAACAGAACGCTCAAAGCCCCATTGCTTTCAAACCATCAGTTATGTTACCCGATGAATACACCCATTCTTGTCAAATGCTGTTTCTTAATATATTTGACGAAGATAAAAATCTAAACCGTAACGCCGCAAATCAGATTTATGAAAACATTTCAAAATTAGAAGGTGCCCGTCCTTAACAATCTGGGTATTCTCCGCCGCCACATCTCACAGAGGACAAACCCTACTCGTCCAAACTAACCCGCAGCAACTGCCCATCCGCGGAATCGGTAATAACCAGTATACTCCCGTCTTCGGCTTCCACCAGGTGCCGCACCCGCCCGATCTGCCCGCTAAGCAGCTTCTCTTCCCGAACCACTTCACCGCCCCCGTCAACCACAACCCGCAAGATATGCCGCTGCGCCAGCGTAGCGATCAGCAAATCCCCTTCCCACTCGCTAAACATCCGCCCCGAGTACCAAAGCATCCCCGAGGGCGCAATAGACCGGCTGCCCTCCGTCCCCCAGTACCGCACAGGTTCCACAAACCCCAACGGCGCGTGCTCCCGGGATTCGGAAACCGGGACGATCTCATCATCCCGCAACCGCTCCCGGAGCCCGATATACTGTAGGGACACATCTAACTTCGAGCGCTCAAAGTTATACGCAACCCCGTAACTAACCACCGGCCACCCGTAGTTCGCCCCTGGTTCGATGATATTGAGCTCATCGCCGCCAAACGGCCCGTGTTCGACCGACCAGATAGTCCCGTCACGCGCAACCGCCAACCCCTGCGGGTCCCGGTGCCCAAGCGAAAAAATCTCCCCCCGCACGCCCTCACCGGCGAGCCCGACAAACGGATTATCACTCGGTATGCTCCCATCGTCGTTGATGCGGATAATCTTCCCCCGCAGCTCGCTCGGGTCCTGGGCGGACATCGATTCGGCGTGCCCGACACTCACCAGCAGGGTCTCATCCGCGAGCCAGGTCATACGCATCCCACAGGTACCGATGTTCGCACTCCCCGCCGCAAGGGTCAGGAGCTCCTCGTAGTCAATCAACCGGTTATCAACAAACCGCGCCCGGGATATTCGCGGGCGCACATTCACTTCCGCCCGCCGCCCGGTCGTGTAGGCAAAGTACACATACCCGTTTTCGGCAAACCGCGGGTGCAGGGAGATATCCAGGAGCCCGCAGTGATTACGGGCACTCACCGGGGTCACGCCGGGGACGCGGTCAATCTCGACCCGCGACCCATCCGTGAGGTCAACCAGTTGGACAATCGAAGTGGTCTTCTCGGTAATCAGCGCCTCCCGCCCGCCGGGCAGCACCCCCACCCCCCAGGGGTACCCGAGGTTCCGGGTAATCTGCTCCACGGATATGCGGTGCTCGTTCGTCCGGGCCCTGTACTGGGTCTTGTTATAGTATTCGTCCAGCAACCGGGTAACCCGGTCGGTACGGTGGAGCCACGAGAACAGCACGTTACCCGCAACAACCGTGACCCCAACGGCCCCGATGGCAGTCCCGGCTATGATGAGCGCAAGGCGTAATCTTTTATGCATATGTATATCGGCATTATACAGTATTTGCAGCGGGATGTTTACACGCCGGGGGAGTTCTCAGGAGGGGGCACCCTGCCCCCTCGCTGCAGCCGCTGCACCTGCACGTGCCGTGCAGGTACCAGGCGGCTACCCACGGGGGCACGCCCCCGTGGGTACGGGCTCCGTTCCACTCCGCCCGCCGCCGCCTTCAGCGTCTTCCGCTACCCCCGGTCGCTGAGTACGCGGGGTGCGACGTACGCGGTGACGGGAGGATGTTTTGTGAGACAGTTGTGGTGTGTTGTATTATAGTATCTATTGTAAAGGAGTGTACTAGACAATGATTGATACTACACCTACGGAGTGTTATAAGGCAAATGTGTCGTTCGCAAGAATCGGTAATACGCTCAAAAGACACTATAGTATTCTGCAAAAGCGTATTAACCACTCTCGTATTATTACGATGCATGAAATGTACGGGAAAGATAAGGGTCCCGTTCATGCCCGCTCGGTGTATAATGAAAGGTACGACTGCAATGCAACAAATGATTTTGCAGGCTGTTATGTACTGATAAAAGACGAAAGGCCGTTTTACGTTGGTATATCGCAAAAAATATTTAACAGATTAAATCAACATGTCAAAGGCAATAAACACTCTGCAACTCTCGCTGCAAAATTAGCAGAAAAAAACGGCGGAGGGGATTTAGAAAAAGCGAAAGAATGCCTGCTCGGAACGCATGTTGCAATCGTGGAGATAGACGATATCATAGAAAAATACTTGTTTGAAGTATACGCAGCAGTGAAGTTAAAAACAGGAATGTATAATAAGTTTCAGACACATTAGATAAATCAGGATTTATTATCCTATAAGGTGATACTGACAATGGCTATGTAGCAAAATACGGCGGCGCGAAAATCGCTGTAAATTATATTTTCCAAATATCACAGGCAATACTTGCAAGTTTCTTTGATCGTTTGTTTAGATCTCCTATCTTAAATTTCTCAAAATTTTCAGCAATACTTTTTGTAATTGATATGTTTGATTTAGCATACTCTTTCTTCTTTGTGTCAAAAGTATTGTTGGACGCTTTAAGATTGAGTTGCTTTGCCAGTAATGTTAGATTACCAATTTTATTAACATTTTCTAGATGTTTAATCTCAGCATCAGTGCCTAAATAAGTTACCCAATCTTCATATTCTTGTTTTGATTTTTTTACTACAATTTTTTGCGGGATGATGTGCTCTAAGTGCAAGTCATCTCCCTGATTAAGCGTATATTCACCCTTGCTTTTAATAGTTTTGTATTCAATCATTTCTAATACATATTTTGCTCTTTCAAATTTATTCTTATAATTATGGGTAACGAATTTAGATTTAAAATCCTGATCACTAGGTAACTGTTTCTTCAATTCATTTTTTATTATATTAATGATATTTGCATCATTACAACCGGTAAGTTTTGAAAATATTGTATCGAGTTCAGCAGTTCTATATTCACATATATGCCTTCTTAACATGAAAGTTTCGATGATTTTAAATATCTCAATCACAACACCAGTCTCAATTTTACGATGAACTACATCCAGCAACAGTATATACGCAGGGAAAGATTGTATTCTTTGAAGATTATATAAATGTAGATTGAATTTTTCATTACTGAAACTTCTCTTTCGTAACTGCCTGTATATACCTGATGCCGTAGTGAGTTTGCTTGCAAATTCTGAAATACTGCATTTTTTATTATCAGTAATTCTCGTGTTTATTTCTACTTCAACATCTAGAGACCTGGCATGATTTTCTGGTATTTCTTGTCTTACATCTTCATCTTCAACGTTTGCATCTTCATAATCTGCCTCTAGATTTAGATTATTAAATGAGGTGTAATCAGATAAAATATTCGCCTCTACCACCGTCCCAAGGTAATACTTCTTAAATTCTTCAATTAATTTCGACTTAGCAATTTTTCGTTTAAGAATGCAGCATAAGTACTGTCGGAAAAAGTCATCTGAATTTAATCCATCACAATTAATAATCAATTTCTTCCAATAGGCTTTTATCCTGTCAAGTGTATTACTATCAATAAGTGACGCGTGACCAAGTAAAAAATTTTTAATTATATCAGTTGGACTTAAAGACAGGCCTCTATCGTTAATTGTTTCAAATAATTTATATGCATCTTTTGATTGCCCGACATCAAGTCTAATAATATATACATTGTTAATTAATTTATAATAAAATTTATTCAGTTCATTTACTGATAATTTGTTTATCCAATCAAGAAAATTCTTATATGCATTTAATAATTTAACATTTTCTATTTTACTGGAAACTTTGGGATCAATTATTTCTAAATAATCAGAACTATCAAGGTCACCAAGAAGTAATTTATTTTTTCGTTTCCCATCAATGTCCTTGCAAAAAAGAAAGCTGTCGATTTTATTAACATTGGCAGTCTCTTTTAAATCATTGTACTTATCTTTAATAGCTTTGAATAATAATGTTAAGGTCGTTATTCTTTGCTGCCCATCTATAAGCTCAAGTGTATTTATTCCAGCAGTATGAGAATCAGTCAAACAAACAACAGAACCTAATAAATGATTATCATTGTCTGCAAGTTTATCAATATCCTTAAATAAATCACTCGTATGTTTATCTTGCCACGAGTACCTACGTTGGTAAGCAGGAATGAAAAATTGTTCGTTTTCACTACTAAATAGTTGGCTGACGGTAAGAGACGTTGGTGTTATTTTCATATAAACCCTAATGCGATATTAGTATATTTTACTCATCCGTCAATAGTTTCTCTTTTGCTTCTGCCAAAACTTTATCGTGTATTTTCATTTCTGTATGCATTGATTGTAATAGTATTTTTGCGTATGGATTTGGTATTACTACGGGACTCAATTTACCACGACTCTTTGGATAATTGTACCAAGTTGCTCCCATTCTATATACGCCTTCATCAACCCATTTTCCCATGATGATTAAAAAACCATTAGTTTCAGCTACTATTTTGCAATCCTGCCATTTTGATTTTGCAATATCCAATTCGTTTATTTTAATCGCCATTGTACCTCATCATGAAAACTATATCAGAAACTAAAAAGCAGCGTCAAGCAAAATTTTCATATATCTTCATATATTTTCGTATTTATTCCGTCACTCCTCCCGCCGCGCTAGGCATGTGTAGGGTGCCGCGCTTGCGCGGCAGTCTGGGGCAGCGCCCCAGACCGGAGCCGAAGGCGTAGCCCGGAATACGCCGACCCCCGTGGGCGAGCAAGCGCCTGCGGGGGTAGCGCCCAAAATAATTTGCTGCGTTGACAACCAGATAAAGAGACATTGCACTTGCGTTAATCGTAAATAAATAAGAAATCAAAAACGGCATGCACCAGGCGCATGATTTGCATTATTAATATAGCCGAATTTAATAGCGATAAAAGTATGGATATAATTGAAGCAAATCTTTGCAGAAATACTGCGGAATTATTTAGCAGGTGGGAACGTTATTTGCACGCGTCTATTGAAAAATACAAGGACACAGGTCTGTTTGTGAACTACACCTCTCATGCCAAAGCAAGAATGCAAGAAAGAAAATTTCGCACCCAACAAGTTACCAATATAATAACGAACAGGTTTAGGATAGAAGGAGTGCAGAAAGCTACAAGAAAGAATATATATAAATTCCGTGTTACCGGAAAAGACCATGACAATAGTGATGTATGTGTGGTATTCTTAATGGAAACCGATGCTGTAACGCAGACAAAAAGATGTAACGTGCTTACAGTATTTTTTATGAGACAGGAGGGAGTAGTAAAATGGTGAAAGAAAATATGCAGAAAATCGGACGGCATCGTTATGTTGAATGCGGGCTGGGTAACATCTACGTCACCGGGTTCGAAGTGCTCGATGACATGGGTGAAAAATTCCTGTACATCCCCCGTATAAGAACGCTGCATAATCTCATTTCGGCAATCTTGATAAAAAAACATGGCCGTCTGACAAGGAGAGAATTCTATTTCCTGCGGGCAGTGTTGGCTGTGGACAAACAGAAAGTGTCTGACGAAATAGGCGAAACACTTGAATCCCTGGAGCGGTGGGAGAAACGAGGTATCGTCACCAGGAGTATTGATGAAAAGTTTCGCCAACTCGTCCTGCGGTCATTGCCGGATATAAAAAAGACTGTGAGCGAGATAGAGTCGCTTTTGGCAAAAAGAAATAGAACCCTGTGGGGGCGCATGAGCCGTGTAGACATCGTGTACACAGAAGATGATGCAAAAACTCCCTACAAACTAACTGGCAAAATCGCTGCTTGAGTTTAGACTCTATATCAGAGTGACCCGTTCGTCCCCCACCCCCCCCTACCCGACCGCGCTAGGCATGTGGAGGGTGCCGCGTGTGCGCGGCAGTCTGGCGCCCACGGGGCGGCAGACCGGAGCCGAAGGCGTAGCCCGGAACACGCCGACCCCCGTGGGCGCGCGAGCGCCCGCGGGGGTAGCGCCCAAAATAATTTGCTGCGTTGACAACCGCCAATGATGGTATAGAATAGAGGTATGAGGTATAAAAAAGTATTGTTGACGGCGGCTGCGGGGGCGGTGGTGCTTGCGGGTGTTATTACGGTGAGTTTTGGTCTGAGCGGTGCCGGTAAAGAAGCGGCGGCAGCGGAGATGACTCCCGAGCAGACAAAAGAGAGATTGACGGCGGAGTTTTCCGATTTTTTCGAGCCGCTCGTTGAGCCGCGCGGGGTAACCGAGATTACCCTGGTGGCTTCGGCGTCGACCGTTGAGTTGATGGACGGGGTACAGACCGAAGTTTGGAGTTACAACGGCACCGTACCTGGGCCGCAGATCCGGGTGCCGTTTGGGAATATGCTGCGTATCAATTTTGAGAACCAGCTGCCCCAGGAGACCACGATACATTTTCATGGCATCCGTGTCCCGAATGCCTTCGATGGCGTACCCGGGGTTACCCAGCCCCCGGTGCCGCCGGGCGGTACTTTTACCTATGAGTTCACGCCGAAAGACAGCGGTACCTATTGGTATCACCCGCATGTTAACGCCAGCGAGCAGGTCGAGCGCGGGTTGTACGGGACAATCGTGGTCGAAGACCCAGCGGGGCCCCGTTATACGGATGATATGGTGTGGATTATTGATGATTGGCTGCTGACCGAAGCCGGGCAGGTGTATTCGCGCTTTGTTACGCAAAGAGATCTGGCGCACGATGGGCGATGGGGGAATGTGGTGACGGTCAACGGGCGACAGCGACCGAAATTCACGGTCCAACCGGGCGCGCGGGTGCGGGTGAGGTTGGTTAATTCGTCGAACGGCCGGGTGTACCGGCTGTATTTTGCGGGGTTGACCGCGACGGCAATTGCGGTTGACGGGCTGTACGTCCGCGATCCGTTTCCAACCTATGGGTTTGACCTGGCCCCGGGGAATCGGCTGGATGTTGATATAACCATTCCTGCTGATGCGGCCCCTGGGCGGGAGTATCCGTTACAAGACCACTTTGGCCGCGGGATCGGTGAGCTGGGGACGATTGTAGTTGCCGGTGAGGCAGTCCCGACGCCGCAGTTTGACTATCCGTCCAATGACAGCGTGCCGGAGTGGGCAGCAGCGGCGGGGTTGTCTCCTGATGTACAGGTGCTGCAAAATGCACAGCGCGCTACGCACGCTGGACGCGGGCCGCATGGGCACGGGCCGCATAACATCGAGTGGACCCTCAATGGGAAAACATACTCCGATTATGATCCGATAACATTGACGTACAACACCTTTAACAAAGTGCGCTACGTCAATCAATCGGCGCGCCTGCATCCAATGCACCTGCACGGGCAATTCTTTAAGGTGCTGTCGCGTAATGGGACGCCGGTTGACGAGGGGTTTTTTCGGGATACGGTGTTGATATACGGGCGTGAGGAGATTGAGATTGGAATTGTGCCGGTTGACCGTGGGCGTTGGGCGCATCACTGCCATATTCTGGAGCACGCAGATGCCGGGATGATGGGGATTGTTGATGTCCTGTAACAATCAGTCCAGGTAGAGGCCGCCGTTGACATCCAGGATGGCCCCCATGATGTGCGATGCGGCTTGTGAGCAGAGAAACACGACCACGGCGGCGATTTCCCGCGGAGTAGCCAGGGCCCCGAGGGGCACATAGCCGGCAAGTTCGCGGCGCTTTTCCTCAGGATGGGCCAGGACCATGTCGGTTTGTACGATACCCGGACAGATAGAGGCGACCCGGATGCCTGCGGCGGCGGCCTCTGGGACCAGGGCCTTGGTTAGCCCGATGATACCGGCCTTGGATGCGGCGTAGGAGACATTGTTGCCAAACAGCGTGCCCCGTTTGCCTGCAAACGAGCCGATAGTAATCATTGCCGGGCCTCGGGTGCTCTGTTTCATGTACGGAAAGGCCGCCCGGGTGGTCAGGAAGGCGGCATTTAGGTTAACATCCAGGACCCGCCGCCACGATTCGGCGCTCATCTCTTCTATGGCTGCCGGTTCGCTGATGCCGGCGTTATTAACCAGATAATCGATGCCGTGTTTGCCGCCGATCTGTTGGAAGGCTTCCTGTACCGCCGCCTCATCGGTGATGTCGCATTGGAAGGAATCGACGCGGCGTGCGGGATGACGGGTCTGTAATTCGCCTGCCGCCGCCGTTAGCTCTGGGGCTTTTATGTCGACGAGTGCAACATTGCAGCCCTCCTCGAGGAAAACCGCGGCAATCTCCTTCCCGATACCCTGGGCGGCCCCGGTAATTATTGCACTCTTATCGTTTACATGTAAATCCATATCTCTCTCTCGCTCCAATCCTCTTCTACGTATACGTCAAATAGGCTGTCGCCTCGCAGGCGCGCTCGGCAACTACGCGCAGCCAATGGGCACTGAACCCAGGGGGGAATTCGTGGTGGTGGTATCCCGTTGGGGCGACCTCGTAGCGCCCATAGGGCTGCCAGTTTTGTGTGCCGAGAAAGTCGACCTCAACCCGGAAGGGGACGGTTTTGTCGGAGCGGTGGGCCAGGTGGAGGGCTTTTTTATCGAAGCCGGTCATCAGGTAGGGGTCGGAGGGCTGTTCGGCGGCGATTTGCTCCTTGTACCACACGCCTCCCCATCCGGCGGGCTTGCCCCAGTTCCAGAGATCGTCGGTTTTGCCGAACCACAGGTTGGCCTCGGGGTAGCCGACAACCAGATTGGTGTCAAAGATCGGCGTCTGCTGGTTGCCCCCGAGGACGAGCATACCCTTGTAGGTACAGAAGTCGGGAATAATCCTGATGTGGCGGCTGATTGGGTTTATCCCCCATACCTTGTCCTCAAACGCCACCGGTGAGAGCTCGTAAAAGATGCCGCTGGCATCCATGATGTAGCGTTCGCTCTCTACCTCACGAATGCGCGGCCACTCGGTCTGCCAGAAATGCTCGAACGAGTGACTGCCTTTCGGCATCCGGTAGCGTTGCCACTTGCCGTTGATGCGCGCCATAAAAATTGCCGAGGCACGGTCCCACCCGGTGGCGTAGACATTTTGGCCCCAATTTTTGCGTCCAGCGACCTCGTTGAATGGGCGGCGCTCGATGATTGTCCATTTCTTGCCGTCCCACTCGGCCAACCGGCCCCCGCGGTGGACGCCGATGAAATCATTTTCGCCGAATGTGTTATTGGTGACATAAATACGCCCGTCCCCGCAGTGGGCCGCCTTGAAGTGCGGTTGCGGGGACTCTTCTAGATCCCGGCCTTGCGGGGCGAGTTCAGGGTGTGCCTCGTAGTCGATTTGCTCTTTCTCGGTTACGCCGAGTTCGCGGCTCAAATCAAATAGTGTCTGCACGCGCAGTGTCTCCAGATCGAGTTCCAGGAACAGACCTTCCATGGTCAGGTAATGTACCTTGCGCTCGGGGTCCTCCAGGTGCTCGGTTACGGCGGCCAGGCGGTGCGGGATCAATTCCTTGACGGTGCGCACGGTGCCGTCGTCTCCAATGATATGCGGCCCGATGAGCAGCTGGCTGGATTGCGAGTGGATCAGGCGGTTGGCGTATGTTCCATTTGCACTTTGCGGGTGTTTCTCGATTTCCATGTTCTGGTTAATGCGGTACAGCCCGGCACCGCTGCCTGTGTGGGATAGGTAGGTAATAAACCACAGCGAATTTGCCCACGGCATCAGTGCCCCTATGCCGGACTCGTTGCGCACCGGCACACTGTCGGCCCGAACCGAAAGATGCGGGAATACTCCCGAAATATTAATTTGTTTACCCATTACACCACCCTCTCAATTTATTATAGTCGGCGCGCACGGTAGGTGCAGGCCGTTGTATTACAATGTCATATTGTCTCATACTTCTCTCTCCTATCCCGAACCCGGGAAAAATAAACGCGGAAGCCACAGAGATATTTGCGGCACGTATATCAGTATCATCAAAAATATGAATAGGGGAACGTAGAACGGGGCGACGGCGCGGAGAATTTGCTTGAAGTCGACCTTGGCGATCTCCACCATCACGTAGAGGAGAATGCCAAATGGCGGCGTCAATGTCCCGAGAAGCAGGTTGACAACCACGATCAAGCCGAAATGCACGGGATCAATGCCGAGATTGGCAATTACCGGTGCGAGCACCGGCACGGCAACCAGCAGGATGGCGGTGGTATCCATGATGCATCCGAATAACAACAGGGCAACATTGATAATGGCCAAAATGACAAATTTATTGTCGCTAATCATCAAGAGCGCGTCGGCAAGCTGCTGGGGCACGCCCTTCAGGGCCAGGATGGCACTGAACGGAGTGGCGGCGGCGATAATAAACACCAGAATACCGCAGATCGCCACGGTTTGCGCGATGGAGCGCATGAGTGTACGCCACGTTAGTTCCCGGTAGGCAAACCCAAGGATGATGGCGTACACAGAGGTAAGTGCCCCGAGCTCCGTGGGGGTGGCGAAACCGGTGAGAATACCGGAAATAAGGAATATCGGTGCCAGCAACGCCGGCCCGGCACTTATGGTGCTGCGCACGATCTCGCGGAACGTGGCGCGCGGGAAGTGCGGCGCCTGGACCTTGCCCCGGCGCACCAGCATGTACACGGTAAGCATCAATACACCCGCCATCAAGAGCCCGGGGACAATGCCGGCGAGAAATAGCTCCGGCACGGAGGTATCCGAGAGTACCGCGTAGATAATAATAATACCGCTTGGCGGAATAATAGGACCGATAACAGCAGAGACAGCGGTTACCGCCCCGCTAAACGCAGGGTTAAACCCGTAGCGCCGCATCTCGCGAACCTCAATAATGCCAAGTCCGGCGGCGTCGGCCTGAGCCACCCCCGACATGCCGGAAAAAATAACGCTTGCAAAAATATTAACGTGCGCCAAACTCCCCCGTATATGTCCGACCAGTGTCTTGGCAAAGAAAAAGATGCGCTTGGCAATGCCCGCGCTATTAAATAGATTGCCCGCAAAGATAAACAAGGGAATGGCCAGCAGGACATAGCTTTCCAGTCCTGAGGCTATGCGCTGCACCACCACCAGGGGCTGAATGCTCCCGTCAAGGAGCAGGTAAATGATAGCACTCGCCGGTAGGGCAAAGACAATTGGCACTTGTATGAGCACAAGGACCGTAATAAGCAGTATCAATATCCAAATAGACATACTATGTACTCACCGCCGTGTGCCTTTAGACGTCACCGTCTACACTATCTTCCCACAGGGGATAGATGTGCTTGTCCGGCGGCGTTTCCCGTTTTGCCAATGTCAGAATATCAATGATCAGATAATAGAGCATGGATATATTCATAATAATGGTGCTCACAAACAGTGCCGCCGAAAAAAACAGTGACCGAGGCAGGTCAATAGGCAGTGCAACCGACTGGGCACTGCCCTCAATGGGGATGATCTGGTAGGCGAAATAGGTAATTGTTGCCAAAACCCATATAATGATGCAGTCGGCCAGCAGCCTTACCAACCCGCGCGGTACCTCATCAAGGGTAGAGATGGGGGTGGTAATGGTGACGTGGCGCAGCTGCTTCAGGGCAAAACTTGCGCCGACGAACGTGAGCCACACCAGCGCATAGGTAACGATCTCCTCCATCCACGAGAACGGACGGTCAAAAACAGAGCGCAATACCACCTGGGTGGTGATAATAAGCACCATGAATGAGAGCAGCGCCCCGCCGAGAATTAACTCGACGCGGCCTACTACTACACAGAATGCGCGAAAACCACGGAGAAATGCCATGCTACGCGCCTCTATTGCATCAATTTATGCTTCGAATCTCTTCCCAGAGACCCGCCGGCCATAACCCTTCGGCCTCAACGTCCCGGACCCCGGCTCTGGCGCGTTCGGCAAACTCGCTGTTGTCGATTTCCAATATCGTCGCACCTTCGGCAACCATGGTGTCAAGAATACCTTCGGTATTGTTCAATGCTTCCTGGCTCATCCACGCTACTGCACGGCTGGCAGCCCGCTCTATTGCCTGGCGCTGTCTGCGTGACAACGATTCATACCGCTCGTCGTTGATCGATATTTCAGCACTGGAGAGCAGGTGGTCGGTGCGGATAATATACGGCACCGCCAGGTGGAATTTTTGCGAATATGCACCGCTGGCATCGGCCTCGGCTGCGTCGACCACGCCGGTCTTCAGCCCGCCAAAAGCTTCGGCCCACGCAATCTGCGTCGGTTGTGTACCAAGGGTTTCCCATAATTTCAGGTAGGACTTAATTTGCGGCACGCGCATTTTTATCCCCTGGATATCATCGATAGACTGCACCGGAATTCGCGAGTACATGATGCGCGGCTGATCGACCGCGGCTGCAAGGACGCGTACCCCGATTTTCTCGCGTAATTTCTCGCTCATGCCCACAAAAATCTCTCCGTCGAGAAATGTTTGCATATGCTCGCGGTCCCGAAAGGTAAACCCCCAGCTCAACACCTGAAAATCACTGACGTGCGCCGAAAAGTGATCTGGCCGTGAAAACATAATATCGACCGAACCGGCGACATGCTGTTCCAACACCTGGTTGGCATTTCCAAGCGATTGCCCGCGAATCAATTCAACCTCGAGGGTGCCATCCGACTCCTCAAGGATGTACTTCTCCAACTCAATCGACATATTGTCGAGTAATGATCCAGTGGCCTCAGAGCCGGCAACAACCAAACGCACCGTTTCGTCATCGCCCGCACCGCCGCCAGCGACGACCAATACAACTATTGCCGCCAATACAGCGACTATTACTACTACCGTTATTACGGAAGATTTATTCATATCTATATTCCTCCTTAGATAAAATTAAATTACTTACTACGATAGCCAACAAATATAGTATACTACTATTCGGTCAAATAGTCAAGCGGTATCGGAAATTAATATTTTCTACCCGACCGCGCTAGGCATGTGGAGCGGTGCCGCGTGCGCGCGGCAGTCTGGCGGCGCCCGTTGGGCGGCGGCAGACCGAAGCCGAAGGCGTAGCCCGGAACACGCCGACCGCCGCGGGCGCGCAAGCGCCTGCGGGGGTAGCGCCCAAAATAATTTGCTGGGATTTTACCCTTTCGTCTGAGCCACCCCCCGCCTAATCTATGGTACCCCATCCTGCCAACTCCGCCAAGTGGCCAAGCGCTCTTTGGTAAGCAGTTTATCCACGATTATTGGTACCAACTCCGCTGCCCTCCTGGGGTCGCAATCAGGCATCCGCTTCCTGAAAAGCTCTACCGGTGTCCCGCCCTGGTAGGTGTTGTATCGTTTCAGGTTAAACCACTTCTGATACACCCGTGCTTGCCCGAGAAAACTCTCCCTGGTGGGGTGCCACATATCTGCGTATAGTTCATCTTCTATTAACCGATGACTGGCCTCAACGTGTGATTGATGCGTACATGCCCCCGGGGGGATGGTTGAGTGCGGGATATTCTCATGGGTTAATCTTTGTTCAAACAAAGTTTCCTTATCGCTATCAAACCAGGTAGTGAACTCTTTTCCATTGTCAGTTTGTACGCGTATTGGCATATCCGGCCCAAGGTGCAACTGTAGGTGCAGGAGTAGGTATTCGAGAAACAAAGTGGTGTTTGTTGTTGATTTTTCAAACGTATAACAAAACCATAATAACCCCGAGCCGCGGTCTCGGGCGGTTATCTGGTAGAGCGGTATTTCCTTGTGCATTATAGAGTTTTTGAGTGTTTGTATGTCAGTCAGATACTTAATATCTATTTGCAGATGTAACCCCGGGGGGAGATTCCGGCAAAACTCACGGAGATCTTTTTTAACTATTCTCCCCCGTCTTTTTTTAACCGTATACATCCCATGCCGTTTCAGACACCGGATAACCGCGTTTACACTATAGGGGATCTTCTCTTCACGCACTAACCGGGAGATATTTATCGGTTGTCCCCGGCTAAGACGCAGGGTAACTATTCGGATAATTTTCATCTCGGTTTCTCTATCCATCTGTTTCGGATGGCGGGCCCGGGTGACAGGTTCTCTGTCAACCAAAGGGGCACCGGGGGATTCTTTCCATCGACGGACCCACAGGGTAACCGTATTTCGTGCTACCCCAAACTTCTTGGCCGCCTTTCGTATCGAGTGAGCTAGTGCATACTGGACTATCTGTCTTCTCGTATGCTGCAGCATCTTTTCGTTTCTGCTACAATATATATGTTGATATGGTATTTCCATACAACCCTCCTTTTTTGTTTCTTATTACCTCAAGTGTACCAGTTAATTCTGGGCACTTGGGGGGAAGGGGGTGGCTCAGACGTAAGCGTCACAAGACACCCAAAATAATTTGCTGCATTGACACACCCACTGTTGATGGTATAGAATAGCGGGTATGATGTATAAAAATGTGTTGCTGATTTTGGTTACGATCCTGGCCGGGTGTACCGCCCACGACGGGGCGGGGCATTCCGAGTATGCTGGCGAAGAGAGCCGCGAGATAAAGAGTCTGTCGCCCGATGATATTGCCGAGCTGCGCCGCGGGGACGGGTGGGGGCTGGCGAAGGCGGCGGAGCTGAACGGCGTGCCGGGGCCGGCGCATCTGTTGGAGCTGAGTACCGAGGTGGGGCTGAGTGAGGCGCAGGTGGGGGCGATTGAGGGCGTGCATCGGCAGATGCGGGCGGATGCGATTGTGCAGGGCGAGAGGCTTATTGCCCTGGAAGAGGAGTTGGAGGCGCAGTTTCAATCCCGTGCTATTAGCGCTGATGAGCTGCGTGTGCTGCTGGATACCGGAGGCGAGATACGGGCGGGGCTGCGGTTTGTCCACCTGGCGGCTCACCTGGAGATGCTTGAGATTTTGACTGACGAGCAGATTGAGCGGTATAACACGCTGCGCGGGTATGGGAGCGGTGACCCGTGTGAGAATATCCCCGAAGGGCACGACGCGGCCCTGTGGCGTAAGCACAACGGGTGCGAGTAGCGCGCTAGGCGAGAGCGGCTTCGAGGGTGTGTTTGCGCTCTTTCCAGTCGGGCATGACGGCGTCCATGAGTTGGTAGAACGCGCGGGAGTGGTTGAAGTGCTCGAGGTGGCAGAGCTCGTGGGTGATGACGTATTCGATGCACGACCGGGGGGCGCGGATGAGGTCGGTGTTGAGGGTGAGACGGCCAGAGCGGGTGAGGCTGCCCCAGCGGCGTTTCATTGCCCGGACGGCGAGGGTTGGTTTTGGGGCATTGGTGTGGAAATCCGCCCAGGTGCGTTCGAATAGTTCGGTGAAGTGCTCGAGGGCCTGGCGGCGGTACCAGGTGCGGAGCAGTGCCTGGACGCGCTCGGGGGCGGGGTCGGGGGTATGGACTACCAGGTAGCCGCCGGTGGGGGCCGAGTGGAGGGCTACGTAGGCGCGCTTGCGGGGCGGTGCGGGGGGGAGGATTTTTAACCGGTACTGGCGGCCGAGGTAGCGGTGGGTTTCGCCGGGGACATAACGGGGCGCGGGGGTTGGGGGCGGGAGTTGGGCGAAATGGGTGATTTTTTTGTGGATCCACGGGGCGCGGGCGTTGACGCGTTCGGTGATGGCGCGGGCGGAGAGGGCCCGGGGGGCTTTGACTATGACGGAGCCGTCGAGGTGGACGGTAATGGCGAGGGTTTTGCGCTGTGCGATGATGAGCTGGTAGGGGATGATGGGGGTGTGGGCGTGGTGGGTGGTGCGGGTGGTGGTTACGGTGGGCGCAGGCGTGCGGGAAACGCGCGGCGTGGAGCGGGGGCGGCGGCGGGTGAGGTTTGAAACAGCCATCTCTCTACCCTACTCTGCCTCGCTGGTGTGGTGTCTGGCTATTCGCAAGGTTTCCTCGATAATGCTGTCTACCAATTTCCCCGGAAGGGTGACGGCATGCTTTTCCGGGAGGGTGTCGCAGAGGTAGTCGTCGATGTGTTGGCGGGTGTTGTTGACGGCTTGAGCGTCGTGCCAGTAATCGACCTTGTATTCTCTGCGGACTGCGTCCCTGACGGCGAGGGCGATGTCTCTGAGCGCCTCTTTTGCGGGAGTGCTGTCGCTGAGAAGCTCGCGGCATTTCCGGTAGTAGGCGCTGGCTTCGCGGTCGGTACTGATCTCCTCGGGGAGCGGGTCGGTCTCCTGGGGGCTCGTGACTTGCCTCTGGATTTCCTGGACGAGATTCAAGTATTTAACATCGGCACCGGGCGTCGGCTTAAAATTGTTAATAGCCTCCTGGATGAGTTCGGAGAACTTTTTATATAGTACCGGATCTTCTTCCATTCGTGCGGTTACTTCTCTCAGGGTCGTGTAGGCGATCTCGTCAGCGCGGTCGGCTTTGGTACGTTTGTCTTCCCCGTACCCCTCTGGCGTCGGCAACTCCCCTACTACGCCGTCCTTTACCGATACTTTATACAGCGGGTCTATCGGGGACACAGGAGTATCACCGCCGCTGGCCTCACCAGCTCCAGTCCCTTCCTCACGCCCCGAGGGACCGGCGGGCTCGGCCTGGATGTAGGTATTAAGAATTTCCTGAATTTTTTCTTCATGTTTCCGTATCTCATACCGCTCTTCTAAGCCGGCATATCGGCGATTGACGCTATCTCTGAGTTTTGCAAACCACCGCAGGTCTTTTCGATATTCCCTTAGCATCTCTATGTTGGTTTCCCGGATAAACGATTCGGTAGAAAGGGCTATTGCAAATACCTTGCGAAACTCAGTCAGACGCTCTTTGAACCTGTCGCGGATCTGTTCGTCCCGCAAATATTGTTGGTAACTCTCAAGGTCGTTTTTGTTTTTGACGCTGCCAAACATGTCCCTCAGAGCGGCGTGTTTTTCGGGGAGCGTGCGGGCTAACCCGTTGACTGGCTCAAGGGTATCGGCTATATCCTCGTCATCGTACTCCGCCAGGGCTTTGTAGTGGGTCAGGGCACTAGTTAGATCTTCTAACGTATATTCATAATCGATAACATACCCATACTCCTTACCCGGATGGAGACGGTTGACGCGGGCAACAGCCTGCAAGAGAGTGTGCTCGCGCAACTTCTTACACAGATACAGAACGATATTCCGCGGTGCATCAAAGCCGGTCAGAAGTTTATCTACCACAATAAGTATCTCGGGAGTATCTGCTTCCTTAAAGTCACGTATGATTGACTGGGTATATTTCTCCTCGTCCCCATAGCGCTCCATCATCTCTGCCCAAAACGCCTGCACTTTTTCCAGATCCCCATCTACTTCAACGTGATCTTCACGGGTATCCGGGGGGGAAATAACTACCTCTGCACTAACTTCCCCGATATCACGCAGACAATCCCGGTACGCGATAGCCGCCGCCTTACTGGGCGCCACCAACTGCCCCTTGAACCCCCCGCCTTGCCAGGTAGTCCGGTAGTGCTCACTGATATCCAAACTCCGCGCCCGAATAACCGGGTCAGAGGTGTTTATGGCTTTAATGCTTGTAAATTTCTTCTTCAACATGCCTTGCATAGCAGCGGGAAGGTTACGGGTGTAGCGCTCAAACCACGTATCCATCTCTTGTCTGTCTTGTTTTATCGCAATCTCCCGGCCTTCGTAGCGCAGCGGCACCACCGCTTTGTCGGCAACGGCCTGGCGGATCGGGTAACTCGGCCGGATCAGCGGACCAAATATTTCGAAGTTATTCCGCTCGCTCTTCAGCAGCGGCGTCCCCGTGAACCCGATGTACGCGGCGTTGGGAAGCATTGTGCGCATCTGTCCGGCAAGCAAACCAAAGTTAGTCCGGTGGCTCTCGTCCACCAGCATGATAATATCCCCCGAGGTGTCGATAAACTCCTCTACATCCAGGGCGGTATCGAATTTATGAATCAGCGTCGTGATGAGGTCGGCCTTTTCGCGCAATAACCCAATGAGCTGCCGCCCGGTTTTGGCACGCTTGATGGTCATATTACAAGCGGCAAACGTATCGGCCAACTGGGTGTTGAGGTCGACCCGGTCGGTTACCAGGACAATCCGCGGATTCGGAATACCCGAATTCCGGGCAAGTTTACGAGCCAGCATAACCATTGTCAGAGATTTCCCCGACCCCTGGGTGTGCCAGATAATCCCGCCTTCACGGGCCCGGGTTCTCGCACCGTCTCCCGCCTTGTGGGCGCGCAGACGCTTCAACGCACTGCGGACAACAAAGAACTGCTGGTAGCGGGCAATCTTTTTCTGGCCTTTTTCATAAAGAATAAAGTCCCGTACCAACCCAAGGAGCCGGGCAGGCCTGCACAGACCGTACAGGGTCTGGTCTTGCCGGGTAACGCTCCGCTCGCCTGCGCGTCCGGCGATTTCCCCTGCCTGTTTGACGATCGCTTTGAGGTCGTCACTGGTATCTTCACTCTCTTCCCACGAGCTCCAAAATTCCCGCCCCGTGCCGGTGACGGCGTAGCGGGCATCGGACATAGCGGCGGCAACCAGAAGCTGCGCGTACACAAACAGGTGCGGGATATACTCGCCCCGCTGGTTGCGGATCATCTGCGAAACCCCCTGGGGGGCGCCGACGTCGGGGGATTTGCACTCTATAACGCACAACGGGATGCCGTTCACAAACAAGACAATATCCGGACGGACGCTCTGGTTGGCCCCGCGGCGCCGCACTGTAAATTCTGTGGTTACGTGGAAAACATTGTTCCCAACGTTCTCCCAATCGATATACTGGAAAGTGTGGCTTCGCCGCCCACCACCCCTGCCCGCCTTGGGCGCGGGTTCTTCCAGGGATACCCCGAGGGTCAGGGTGTTGTAGAGATCCTGGTTGGCATCGCCAGAGAGCCCGGTGCCGAAATTTCTCAGCCGCCGGATGGCTTCTTTGGTGTTCGCCTCAGAGAACGGGCGCGGGGGTTCGCCGTGTTGGGTGACGCGGTTGTGCCCGGCTGCCCAGTTGCAAAAAGTGGACTCGAGGAGTACGGTTTCCAGACGGTTGTCGCGAAGGTCGTTTGCTTCCGCGGGCGGGATGTAAGTGTACCCGCAGGCGCGGAGCAGTGCTACCGCGGGGGCGTGGGAAGTGTCTTGTTCGGTGCTGGGTGGCAGGGATGGGGGCGGTGGTGGTGGGGTCATGTTGGGGTATTATTGCATTAATTGGGGGGGTTTGGCGAGTGGTGGGGTGAGTTTAGGAGGGGGCGGGGCCCCCTCGCTGCAGCCAGCGCGCCCGCGCGAGCGCGGGCACCAGGCGGCTACCCACGCCCGGGGCGTGGGTACGGGCTCCGTTCCACTCCGCCCGCCGCCGCCTTCGCTGTCTTCCGCTACCCCCCGGGGGGTTGGGTGAGAGAGGATGCGACGTTTGAAAATGGAAGCTGTTAGAGAGTGATGTAGGCGAGCAGGTTATATTAAAAAGTACGTACCAGTTGTCACGTACTGTATCACAATATTTCTCTTGCCGCTCCTAATAATGAGTCAAATACACTTGCGGCGTTACTGCTAATATTTTTAATACTATCAAACACCTCGGCCGTTTCTTGATTTTGTGCAGCGGCCATATTTACTACTCGTATTATTCTATCTAACTCTTCAGGTGACACACCATCTATCTGGTCTGCGCTTCCTTTGATTTTTTCTAATGCCAGTTGAATATTGGCAAATCTTGGGTGCGCTCGCATTTTCTCATCTGCATCTCTTACGGCCTCTTTCGATCTAGCACGTATTTCTTCTATCGTCATTATTCGATACCTCCAAATATTTTTTCTATTTCTCTAGTAAATTCATCTGATGTGATTGATGTTTCATTAATTGTACTTATCAGCATTTGTATATTAGAATTCACAGTCTCCAATCCAAGATTTTGCACGATCTCGTCGCGAGAGTTTTGCACATTATACGCACTCTCTAAAAATGTTGTCAGCGTTGTATTTGATCGGCGCATAATTTCATAGTTTGATATTACTTGATTTAGGTATACTTTTCTTTGTTTTTCAATCCCGGCAATGAATGTAGATTTTTGTTTGTGTATGCCATCTATTTCTTCTACTGCTACTGTAATAATATCCTCTATTTTCGCAGTATCATCAAGGCTTGTTGCAAAATTACCCTTATAAATTTCAATCTTCTCGTCGTAGAGTTCATCAATATCTTGTACAATTCGATCAAAATAAGAATTAACAATTTCAATGTGCTGTTTCTCTACATTATCCAATTGTTCACCAATCAGAAGACTTAACTGAACTGTTTCACGAGGCGTAGTCACGCATCCAACAAGCAATGACAGAGATATTGCTAGCAATATCCATTTCAGACTACCTATACTATTCATCTTACTTTTCATTATACCAGTAAATAATTTCTATGTCAACCCGACGTCACTCTTTTTTTGTTAGAGACTTGTTTTTTTCGATTAACATTGTCTTTTATCAAAACAACGCGACATTCAATATCCATTAACATCAAAGCATTTAATGTTCTTGCCAAACTCATGCGAGAAAATATCGGGAGATTATCTGACTGATCTGATTTATTTTTTGGAGTAATTATTCCATAAATAACTTTATATTTTTTCTTATCTATTAAACTATCAGACGACGATTCAGATACCAAATCTTTTAATTTATCTCGCGACTCTTGATATGATTTAAGTAACCGAATAGAATTTACGCCTTGGTTGAATAAATGACTAAGTTTGGATGATAGCGTTGATATCTTTATGTGTATCAGGTGTACGATGTTCTCATGAACATAATAAATATCACACGGCTCAACCGAATATTGCTTTGGGGGGCTGATATTTTTCATGTCTAGACAACGGATATTTTTATTTTTATGTGCAGTTGTAATATAAGAATTATATTCAGCCTCTCCTTTCTCATTACAATCTAATAGCAGATCATGATCACCAAAAGCACGATTTAATTCTTTTCTAAGTTTATTAATATAATCCTTTTCTACCTTGTACCATTTGCCTTCACATAAATGGTAGTGTTCTGATTCTTTATATTCATGGTCAAAAAGCAGGCATTTGTAAATGGGAAATCTAATAATATCGTCTCCGTTCTCATTTTGTACCCCCAGTGAATTCGATTTAATAGTCTCTAATTCAACTGTCTCTCGTCCTTCATTTCTAGCACGCAGGCAATCTCTATAATCATCAATATCAACATCGCTATACGTGTTGGCTTTCCAACCAACGCCATTATATTTGATTTGAGAAAAATTTGTATAATCAATAATATCAGGAATCGTTAGGACTAGATTCGTACTATTATCAAAAAAACATTCTAGCAATTTATCATCTAGCTCTTTAATCTTTTTTGGATCTTTTTCAGGAGTTATGTTTAGAATATCAGGAAAGGTTTTTTTGTAATCATCCTTCATATAAATTTCCAATAATTTTTCACAAGTCTCAATAATTTTATCGGCGCTAGATTTAGATGTAATTCTTATACTACTGGCTCCTGTTACACTAGTAAGAAAATCTCTATACTCATCTTTCACTGCCCCAGTTAGCCTCTTGATAATTGATTCGTCACGATCAAAATCAAAAAATGTTAAATCATTTGCAACTGGGATTTGAATACGATGTCGTTTCGCAGTTTCTGGCTGAATAGTATCGGTAGATTTCAGTTTCTTGGGATCCAAAGCGTTGAGTGCTGACCTCAATCCAAAATCATACTCATAGCAGATTTCTTGTAAATTATGGCGGGTATGACCAAATGTAAGAGCAAAGCAACGATCTCCCACTGGAAGAAAAACAATTGCTCCTGTCGACACCTGTCTTACATCCTCCTGTATGCCCCAATAATCTTTCCACCAAGGTGGTGCCGCGGGTTTGTCTGCAACAATATATACAGTTGCACCCTCAGGAAGGTTATTTGCCTCAGTTACTGGACCAACAAGTTCGTGATTCCTATCAAGGGAATTTCCTGCATCACAATTTTCTTTCAATAAGAAAATTGTAAAACTTCTACTTTTCTCTTTAGCCACTACTATAATTATATGTCGATCTATCAATTGATAATTTTCGATTGAACTCTCCATTCCCATTAATAATTTTACACAGAAAGTCAGGGTGAGTTGGTATAACCAAGATAAAACCCCTGCCTGCATACTTTCTATTTTCTATCCCTGGGCGGGCATGGATCATTTCCATAGCTGTTTCCAGCTCGAATTTTCCCATCACGCCCATGAACCTTAGTATCGGATTGTTCGTTTCTGGCGATATCTTCAGCTCTCTTGATTGCCTCTTTCTGAGTATCAAATACCTTAGTCGCGCGGCTGTTTCCTGCGCCCTGGACGGCCCATTTATCTTTGTGCGGGACGACGTGCTGATTTTTCCCTCTAGACATTTTCGTTTCTCCTACCCATACAATATTCCATAATCAATTTACCATACACTAGTCATGCCGATAATTTAATCATTGTTTTTATTTTTGTAACTATATAATTTATCCACAAGAAGATTCCTGCATATGTGAGACCAAGCCAATACTCTTAATATAGGACATTTACTTTTTCTATGCCTTTCAAACTTCCGTCGTGACCAAACTAAAATCCCGCAAGCTAATAATGATACTTGGAGTAAAACACCTACTAAACTGCTAATAATCTCTGCGGGCCCCCCTATGACCATTAGATTTACCACTAGACCCTTATCCGTGGGAATATAAGGAATAAAGACGCGTGCCGCAACTTCAATGATGGCAATAAGGAACAATGCACTAACTGATAAAATCAACGAACTCTGCCACATTGCGTGTTTACGATTCTTTTTTTCTATATTTTCGATTTTTCGCTGAAGTTCACGCGCTACTCTATTGGCTTTTATTTTTTCTTCCTGTTCTTTCCTCAGCTCGTTTTTTGTATGCGTTAGCTCCTCAGCGTCGCTCTCTCTGTCACGAATGATTTGTGCAATATTGGCCTCGCTAAAAATTTCTTTAATACCCGCTTCTCCTTTTTCTAATAATATTGTTCGCGTGCTATTTCTAGATATTAGTTCATTAATTTGATCTTGGCTAATAGAGTTATTTTTTTTATAATTCTCTAAAGCAAGCAAAAATTCTTCCCATAACCCTTCCCTAATTATTTCAACTTTTATGTTATGGCTAACAAAACTATTTACAAAAGAATTATCCTCCATATCGTTATTTCTAATCCACAAAACGGCAAATAACTGTTCAAAACTAAATGCCTCTGGTATAGTTTCGTTCTGTTTATGTTGTCTTTTTGAAAAATTAGATAATTTATAGTCTGCCGTCAGAAATAATGTCTTGCATTTTTCTATAAGATAGCAACTATCTGCGTTAGGTTTTCGAAGTTTACGAATATATTCTATCGATTGGCAATCATGCTCAAATGATACAGGATGCTGATCTGGTTTTGATTGTCTTAATTCATTATAGCTACTCGTATCAATGATCTTCTCTGTATGCACGTAATCAACAGTAATCTTATATTCCCTAAGTTTTCGATCAAGATTGGTAATCAGTGATTGCACCTCATGTATATCAAATCCTTTCATTTTAAGATTATAGTTAATTGAGTCCACTGGAATAGCAATTGAGTAATCATTAGATTGCCTAGTATAATTCTGCAAATATTTGATTATTTCCTCTCTAGTGTGCGCAAACATTTTAAGTTTTCCTCCAGCATCTCTGATCATTGCGATAGCATCAGTTACGGAGCGATTTATGTTTTCTTGATGCAATTCCAGGAGACTAAAGAATATATTAGAGTCTATATACACCGAGACGTTGCCTAGTGATATTTTTGACTTAATGTTTGATTCGGGCCTTTCGCTATTTAACACACAGGATACTAGCAACGCGCCAAGTAGTAATGTTTTCAGTCGCTTGAAATTTTCAGGTTGTTGCTGTTCGGTGTATTGAAAAAATTTTAATATTGAGTCCGACAAATCTTCCGTTTTCATATTTTCACTAGACTTACTATCTCTTAACAGAGAGTTTGTGGCCACAAGAGGATTATTGTTTATGAACGCATACAGGGATTTTTTTAAAAAATCCAAATTATTCTTATATTTGTAATCTAGGAATTTATTCAAATCATTAATCAGGGCTATTTCTTTTCTTGCTTCCTCCTTAACTTGTTCGTCTATATCTATCTTTTTTTTCTTACCCTTTGACGTAAGAAAAATTGATGAGTATGCGGACTGTCTGTTATTACTATCTACAATTCCTTGTCTGCGCAATCTCTTTATACCGGTTTTGACTATTGTTTCGGGCAACTGGATCGAAAAAAACTTATTAATATTTGTGGTTAGCCGATCAATTGAATATCGTTTATCATGTTCAAATACATGTAAAATAAGAGCGTTGAATACATCAATGGGATCATGAGCTGCGTTATAAAATGTTTTCCATGCTGATATCGCAGCAACTTGATTCATATCCTAAATTCCTTTTGCCAACAAACCGTGTGTTGTGCTAGATAATATTCTGACACGCGATGACATACATCTAACATTTTATGACAGTTTCTATCACTCATCTCGCATAGTATATCATATTTCATCAATCGTGTCTCCACTTTCCAGTTAATAATTCTCACATTTAAATTATGTTCCATTTTAGCGCCACTATCAAATTTTGACTCTCAGCTTCCCAATTAGCAACTTTTGCATTAATCCGCGTTTTTGTATACGGTAAGTTTCAACAAGCCTCTTGAGGAGTGCGAGTTCGCTTTGGGCTGTATTGAGAATACGAACGATGTGTTTTTGTTTGGATAACGGAGGGATGGGAATTTTATATTGTTTTAATTTTGCGAAGTGTCTTTTGTAGCCCTCTGGTTCAATGGGCTTGTTCTTTAGGGCAAAATATAGGAACGCTGGCAACAAATCATCGTTAGTATCAATAATTTTTATTCCATCAGCACCCTGGGCGAAAGCCTTATCTAGTATTTTCACAATGCACGTATGATCTCCAAATACAACCAAAGGCTTGATAACATCAACTAACGCCTCTTTGTCGTTTGTCCATCCTACAATTTTATTTTGTGACTGATCAATAATTGGAAATTGACCGCTATCCATATAATCGGTTTTTTGGATTTTTTTCGGGGGAGTAATAATCTTAATCGCCTCTCTTAGTCTCACTACCGGCCATTCAGAATGAATAGCTGTTTTGTTAATTAGACGCCAGGCAAGCCACCCAAACTGCCGCTCTTTCGCGGCTATCAGGGCTTCTGTTTTTTCAATGCCCGTGTCCCAGGTTTGCAGGATGTCGGCGATTGCTTTTTGTTCGGGTAGCGGGGGGTAAGCTATAGGAATAGTTGCAAAAATTTTATTCATTAGTTTAGGGTTACCTACATAAGAAACATATTTCTTAGTTTTTCCTTGCAGAAAGTAAACAATAAAATTGACTGATATTTCTTTAGGGTTCATGGCTTTAGCAATTCCGCATACGTTAGTACAACTAAATCTTCCTGTTCTTAGAAAGACTTGTCCAGCATGGGCACCGTCAGTTGTCCAAGTGAGATATTCCCCTTCAAAATCGAAAGTATTAATCCTACCAAGTTCTCCATCATTAGTAGTTTGAGAAGAGTACACGGGATATATACCTGAATTATTTCTAATATACTCTTTGCTTATAACTCTGCCTCTTTCTAAAATAAAACATTTTCCCAGAGATTGACTCTTCCATCCTACTGGAAACATACCTACCTCACTCATTTTTCTTTTTGTTACGTTTGACCAATATTTTCTCGAGAGCAACAATCTCTTTAATATCTTCTTCATCTGCTGCAATAGCCTCGGCAGTCTTCCGTTTGGCATCAAATGCCTCATACCTTTCGGTTACCAACTCTTGAGCAATCTCCATTTTCAGTTTCCCCGCATGGGTCAACAAATCTCTCTCGTTGAATTCAATGAAAGCATCTAATTTAACCATCCACTGGTCCATAGTAATGGTTTTTCGTTTTACTGCTTGATCTTCCGCATAATCTAAATACATTGTAACAATGCGATCGAGCTCTTCAATCTCCTTTCTTTGCAGATAATTTTTCGCTGTACCGACATCGCCCTTACGTACTACGCTTCCTTTAAAGGAAGTCAAGCCCATATTTGGCTTATTCGGATCGCTCCTGTCAACGATCAGTTCTGCCGCTGTTTTCCCCGATACTGCCCATAACATTTTATTCTGAACTTTCTTGAAGAATAGCCGTGCCTGCTCGGATGTCTTGTCGTAATCAACCGCCGTGGCATAAAGATCTCTAACCTTCTGATAGAAACGCTTTTCAGAAGCCCTGATGTCACGTATTCGGGCCAGCCACTCATCAAAGTAGTCCCATTTATCTGCCTGCTTCAAGCGCTCGTCGTCCATAGCGAAGCCTTTTACAAGATATTCTTTTAAAATAGTGTTGGCCCACCGGCGGAACTGGCTACCCCGTGGGGAACGAGCCCGGAACCCCACCGCTAGAATTGCATCCAAATTGTATAATTTTACCTGGTACTGCTTGCCGTCCGAGGCAGTTGTCAAGGAATCCTTGACAACTGAATTCTCTACTAATTCATTATCTGCAAATATATTTTTAAGGTGTAGGCTGATATTCTGCTTGGTGGTATCAAACAGATTAGCCATTTCGCCTTGAGTAAGCCAAACCGTACCTGCAATCGTCCGAAGAAACACCTCAGCCAGCCCATCTTCTGTTTGATAAAGAATCAATTCCCCATTACTCATGACAATCTCCCGGTAGATGTATAATACTCTGAAATGTCGGCATTCAGATTACAGAATTGGGTCTCGCAGCTTTTCTCATCGGCGACAGTTATTCGGAATTTCCGAATAACTGAATCTGCATCCAATTCCCCCGAATCAAAAATATTTCTGAGATGTTCGTTGACAGTCGGCACGCCCACGCTAAACAATTCAGCCATCAATTTTTGTGTGAGCCAAATAGTCTCATCTTCATACCGAACCTCAATACCATCCTCGCCCGCCTGTAGAGTAAATATCAGAAATTCTGCCGTGCTGTTACGGATAGCCAATCGTTTCCTGTCACTCATTTCTCTGTAACTCCTTGTCGAACTACCGAGTAATCCTCGGTAGTTGCCTTTCCTCGCAACGCATCGGCGGCAGTATGTGCAAAATTTGCACATACTGAATCCTGCACCTTTCCCCCCACATGTTCCAAAATGGAACATGTGCTCCCGTGCCGCACACCCGAGGCAGTTGTCAAGGAATCCTTGACAACTGAATTTTCTGCCAATTCATAGATAAATCCACTCATCCCTGCAGCTCCTCCAGTAACACTTTCATCTTTCGCCGCACACCTGTGAGCTCTTTTTCCAGCCGCGTAATTTCGCTTTGCGTGGCGGTGATGTCAATTTCGGCTTCTTGTTCAAACGTATCCACATACCGGGGAATGTTAAGATTGTAATCATTTTCTGCAATTTCCGCCGCGCTGCCAACATGTGCATACCGGTCTATTTTCTTGCGCGCTTTGTACGCGTCAACGATCCGCTGTGCGTCCCCGTCCCCGAGGGTGTTTTGGTTTTTCCCCGCCTGGTACTGGCGGCTGGCATCAATAAACAGCACGTCCGTGCACGTTTCCCGCGCCCCCCCGGGTTCACGTGCGCGGTCAAACACCAGGATGGCCACCGGTATCGAAGTAGTGGGAAAGAGATTCCCCGGCAGCCCTATCACCGCATCCAGGAGGTTTTCGCGAATTAACTGTTCCCGTATCCGCCCTTCGGCGTTGCCGCGGAACAGTACTCCGTGCGGAACCACCACCGCTACCCTGCCCGCGCCCGGCTCGGCTGCTTCAATCATGTGAGACAAAAACGCATAGTCACCTTTTGAACGCGGCGGAATACCGCGATGAAAGCGATTGTATGGGTCGGTGCCGGCCTCATCTGCTCCCCATTTATCCAACGAAAATGGCGGATTGGCAACAATGTTACTAAATTTCATAAGCGCATTATCTTTTACCAAAGCCGGCGCGGTAAGGGTGTTGCACCATTTTATCTGCGCCGCATCTGTCTGATGCAGAAACATATTCATACGGCACAGCGCCCACGTGCCGCCGTTCACTTCCATCCCATACAGCGAATAATTTTTCTTCCCCGCTACCCGGGCAGCTTCTATTAACAAGCCCCCCGACCCGCACGCGGGGTCACAGATACGCGCGCCCGGCTGCGGATCACACAGCCGTGCCACCAGTTCAGAGACTTTATGGGGCGTATAAAACTCGCCGGCTTTCTTCCCGGCACTGGATGCAAAGCGCTCAATTAAATAAATATAGGTATTCCCGATAATATCTTCCGAAACCCGCGACGGCCGCATATCCAACTCTGGTTTGTGAAAATCTTCCAACATCAACTTTAAGCGGCGGTTGCGTTCCGCAGTATCTCCCAGGTTGATTTCGGAATTAAAATCGACGCTCCGAAACACTCCTTCGAGCTTCTGTAGATTTGCCGTCTCTATTTTTTCAAGAGCTGTGTTGATTATGTCACCAATATCTGTCTCATTACGCTGACGGTAGAGATTGTCAAATTCTGTTCCTTCAGGCATAACAAAGCGCTCCCGTTTAAGAGCACGCTTGATACGGTCCTTATCGCCTTTATGTTTTTCGGTATACCGCTCCCGGTGATCTGCCCATACATCCGAGATGTACTTTACAAACAGCATCACCAATATGTAGTCTTTGTAACTGGCAGCGTCCATCACTCCGCGGAAGGTATCACACGCCGCCCACGCCGCGTTGTTGATATCCTGTTGGTTTATTTTATTCATGATGCAATTTCCTCCTGTGCATACTCTGTTAGTTTCTGTGTAATATATTGCGCCCGTTTGCCGGCCAGGGCGCTTTGCAGGTATTGTTCGCGGCGGTGCAGGCGTGCAATTTGTACAATCCGCTTCTGCCGTTCCCACGCGGGCACTGTCACCGGGAGTGTTTCGAGTGTCCGCCGGTCTATCATCAAGAGCCCGGTGCTCCCGTGTGCCCGGCGGGCGAGGTAGTTTTGCGCCGCCCGCTGTTCGATGTACCAGCACAGGTACTCGGGGAGCAGTGTTTCGCGGCAGGTAACCCGGATGCGCAGCAGGGGCGCGGCGACAATCACCGCTTCTGCGGTTTCGGGCGGGGGTAGTTCGTCTACTATTGCGGCGGTGGTATGGTTGCCGCGCGAGCGGAACACCAGGTCGCCGGGTTGGACGCGTTGGCGCTCCCGGACCCGCCCCATGGGTATCCGCGCCAACCCCGTGGTGTCGACGCTGGTATCTTCGCGCAGATCGCGCATCTGGATGATGGCGACGTTCCCCTGCCTGGACGGCTGTACCCGTGAGCGGAACGAGTAGCCCATTTCCACGGCGGCGGCATCACTTAATGTAATCTTCATCACTCAATTGTATTGTACCATGTAATCGCCAATATGTCAAGGGATTTTTATACAGTAATAAACTTTCTGTATTCTCTAACCCATTATCTATTCCGCGCGCTAGGCATGTGTAGGGTGGCGCGTTAGCGCCAGTCTGCGCTTGCGCAGACCGCAGCCCGGAACACGCCGACCCCCGGGGGCGGCGGCGCAGCCGGTGCCCGCGGGGGTAGCGCCCAAAAAAATCAGAAAATCGGATATACTACTGGTATGCGGGTGCTGTGCGTCGGTGGGGCTAATGTTGATTATTGCGGGCGGGCATCTGTGGAGCTGGCGGCGGGGCAGAGTGCGCCCGGGCGGGTGACGCGCCGAATCGGGGGTGTGGCGGTGAACGTGGCCCTGGGGGTGCGGGAAATATCCCATATGGCAGGCAAGGCGGACGAGGTTCAGATTGATATGGGGACGGTTGTCGGTGAGGACCTGGATGGACGGGGGGTTGATGAGCACCTGCGGGCACACGATATCGGGACGGATATGGTGCTAACGCGGGATGGCGGTGCCACTGGGGCCTACCTGGCAATCCAGGATACTAGCGGGCAAACAATGCTCGGCATCGGGGATACCCGAAGCGTGGAGTCCCTGACAGCCGGGGAAGCGCGGGATATTGGTGAGGCCGGTGCGGGGTATGATGTGCTGTTTATTGACTGCAACATTCCCGCGGGGCGGCTTGAGAGTATAGTCGATAGTACCAGGGCGGCGTCACAGGGGGAGGGGGGAGGGACGAAAGTTGTCTGTAATACCGTATCCCCCGAGAAAGCCGTGCGTGTACGGCGCGCGTTACCCTATATCCATACTCTCACTGCTAACTACGATGAGGCGCGGCGGATTAGCGGGTGTGACGATATGGAGGGGATTTTTGCCTATCTGTTGGGCGCTGGGGTTGCGGGGGCGGTGGTGACCCGCGGGAGTGCAGGTATGTGGTACAACGACCGGCGGGGACGGGTGCATCATTACGGGATCGAGGCGGCGGCGTTGGAGTCGGATTGCGGGTTGGGGGACTTTCTGGCGGCGGGGCTGGTGTTTGGGTTGCTTGACAGAGAGGTTAAACCGCTGGGCGAACGGTTGGGGGATGCGGAGCGGTATATTCGGGAGTTCTATGGGCTCCACGGCGGCGCCCCCGGGGGTGCGGGGGCGGGTGCAGGGAGTTAGGGGTTTTGGTATAATGAGGCGAGATATGAGAACGTACATTGAGAGAGAGCGGGTCAATGGGTAGGGAGCCGTCGGGGCTGCACAACTACGCCCTGGTTTTGAGCCCCGAGGTCGAGGGCGCGATGCGCGATGGGACGCCGGTTGTTGCCTTTGAGTCGGCGATTATCTCGCACGGTATGCCGGCGCCCGATAATACCGCCCTGGCGCATACGCTGATGCGCTTGTGCCGTGAGGAGCACGTGACGCCGGCAACCATTATGGTCCTGCACGGGAAAATTATTGTCGGGGCCAGTGAGGCGCAGATATCGGAGCTGGCTACCCTACCCGATCGGCGGAAGATTGGGATGCGGGAATTGGCCCTGGCGGTTAGCGCCGGTTGGAGCGGAGGCACTACGGTTTCGGCTACCGCTAAGATTGCCGCCCTGGTTGGGATACGGGTGTTTGTAACCGGCGGTATTGGGGGGGTGCACCGCGGGGGCGAGGCGAGTATGGATGTGTCGGCGGACCTGGAGGTGGTGTCGCAGGAGCGGGTGGCGATTATCTGTGCGGGGGCGAAGGCGATATTGGATATCGGCAGGACGCTGGAGTACCTGGAGACGCATTCGGTGCCCGTGGTGGGATATGGGTGCGATGCGCTGCCGCTGTTCTTTTCGCGTGATAGCGAGTATGCGGTGCAGCATCGGTGCAATACACCCGAGGAGATTGCCGCCCTGGTAACCACGGGGTGGGCGTTGGGGGTGATGCGCGGGATTATCATCGCCAACCCCTGCCCGAGCGAGGTGGAGATTCCGCACGGGGAGATTGCCGGCATCATCGAGCAGGCCGACGGGGAGGCGCGGGAACGGGGTATTGCAGGACAGGGTGTGACGCCGTTTTTGCTGCAGCGTATTAATGAATTGACTACAGGTAGGAGTTTGCGGGCGAATTGGGCGTTAGTAGAGAATAACTGCCGGCTTGGGATTGGTGTGGCGCAGGCGCTTTGCAGCCAGGCCGGTAAAGCGTGAATCCGTTCCTGGGCCGGGAGGTTTTGCGCGGCTTTATTGTATTTGAAGGCATTGATGCCTCGGGGAAAAATACCCAGGCACGCATTCTGGCGAAGCGGCTGCACGGTACCAGTGGGGCTTCGGAGCGGCGCGGGGTGCATACCACTGGGGAGCCGACTACCCTTCCGAGCGGGAAGCGGATCCGGGAAGTACTGGGGGGTACCTCTCCGTTGCCGAGGGAATCGCTGTATATACTCTATGCGGCCGATAGGTTTTGTCACCTGTATGACCCGCGGCGCGGGGTGCTTCGTGCGCTGCGCGATCGGAACCAGTGGGTTGTCTCGACCCGGTATATCTATTCGTCGTTTGCCTACCAGCGGCTAAATACCGAGTACGATCAAATTGAGGCGGTGAATCGCTTCTTTCCGCTGCCGGAAATTCTTGTATACATAGACATTGGTGTGGATCTTTGCTGCGAACGGCTGCAGCGGCGCGGTAAGAGTGATATTTTTGAGCGCCGGCAGGTGCTGGAGCGGGTGCACGGGCACTACCAGGAGATAATCGAGCAGGCGCGGGCGAGTCAGACGAAAGTGTGTGTTATTGACGGCAGCGGGGCGGTTGATGCTATTGCGGAAACTATTTGGGACGCGTTAGCGGTCGATTTGAGTCATTAGGCGGTCTACCACGCTGTCACTGATATCTACCGCTGGGCTCCACCACTGGAGGGATTCGTCCTCGGCGCGCAGCACCACGGTATAGCCCTCGCTTTCGGCGACAAAGACAATGGCGCGCTGTAATTCGGGGATAAAGTTTTGCGGCAGCAGGATTTGGCGGCGGGCGGTGATGGCATCATTGCGCTCGTCTATCAGGTCGTCAATGCGATTTTGCGCACTGAGAATCTGCTCCTCGATGGCTTCGACATCGCTCTCTCGCCGTTCCGAGATGGCCTGGCGGCGCAGGGCGTGGAGTTCGGATATTTCATCCCGGGTCAGCTCGATCTCTGCCTGATAGGTATTTCTCAGCGCCTCAACGCTGCCGGTGGTTGAACTCTCTTTGACAAACATATCGTAGACGTATTGGGCGTCGATGATTGCCACTGTTGTAAGCTGCTGGGCGCTAACCGTGCCGGCGAGCGCGGTCAGAAACATGATTGCGATTATTGTGCGTCGTTTACTCATACTCTCTCTCCCTATATTCTACAGTAAATCGACACCGATTGTAAAGACAAAGTCGACGCCGCTTAACGGGTCATTGGGGTTGCCTCCGATGGCACCGGGTTCCCACTCTACCACGCCGTTTCTGACGCGGAACCGTTTGGCTAAATACAGGCGAATTGGAAATTGCGGTATGGTGAACCGTATCCCGCCCCCGAAGGTAAAGCGCAGGTTCTCCTCGAGGGTTGTGCCGGTGATGCTATCGACATCCTGCCACAGCGCGGCGGCCTCGAAAAACAGGTCGAGCCAGATGATCTGCTCTGCCAGGGGCATTTTCAGTTCAACTATTGAATCCCATAGTGCCTCGCCGTCAAGTTCCCGGGGCCAGCCGCGGCCGAAGAACACGCCGTCAAGGTACAGGAGATCCTGGGACGATGCGACCGGCTGGGGGTTGTCGGCAAACTCCTCGGGGATATAAAATTGCGGCAGAATTAACGAAAACAGCGATTGTATACCGAGGACAAACTTAAAATTCCAGGCCTCGCTGACGGGTACATCGAAGAGCGTCAGGTGTAACTCGCCGCGGCTGTCGCTGCGGATGTAGTGGCGGTCGCCGAACAGGAAACCGCCGGTGAGTGTGAACACCTGGGCCAGGTAGTACCCGCTGGAGGGGTTGTAGAATAAATCGCGGTCGTCAAGGGATGCGCGGACAAAGAGACGGTTAATCAACCCGACGGTATGGAGGCCGTTACGCACCAGGGGGTCAAATGGCCTGTATACATCGGAGTTGTAGTCAATGTACTCGAGATTGGTAGATACACCGCCGCCGATGCGGATCTGTCCGATGGCGGTTGGGATCCGGTACCCGGTACTGACTCCGAGTTGGGCAGACCAGATGTCATAGGTAAGTAGATATTCGGTGGGAATAGCGGCGGTAGAGCCCCCGGCAAACACATAGTCGGTTACCAAGCCGTTGTCGTTGATCTGTTCTTGTGTGGGTACCGTGGGGAATGGCTCTCCGGCACGATACCGCTGGCCGTTATAGGTCGTATCGTTGCGGAATACATATTGCCCGGTAAACGGATCGGGGACGGCGTCCGTATCGGTATCGTCAAAGATTGGCGGCAGGATATCCTGAGGCAGCCCGGAAACTACCGTGTGGCTTAAATCAAGATTTACCCCCAGGGATACCCGCTGGTCTGCCAGCCACGGCTCTACGAAATTCAGGCTGATTCGTTGCTGGCTGAAAGTGGCAATAATATCCGCGCCGAAAGTATGGCCGTTGCCGAGGAAGTTTCTGTCCTGCCATCCGAGCTGTAACGAAACGGGGAAATCACTGGTGCCCCCGAAGGCAAAGCCGAAGCGGATGTCTGCCGTCTGGCCCTCTTCGACATTTATAATCAGGTCCATCAGGCCCTCTTCGCTGCCCAACGGGGTTTCCGGCAGTACGTTGCCGAAGAACTGCAGGTTGTAGAGATTGAGTATGCCGCGCCGGACCTGCGAGGCGTTAAACACTTCGCCGGTTTCGAAGGGCAGTTCGCGGAGTATTACCCGGTCTTTTGTTTTGGTGTTTCCCCGGATAATAATGTTTTCAATATGGGCACGCGGACGCTCGACGATATCGATACGGAACGAGACTATGTTTTCCTGCTCTTCGGAGCGTAATTCGTTCTGCAGGATGGTATTGAATATGTACCCGTTGTCGTAATAGAGATTCACTACCCGTTGATAATCCGCCTCAAAGCGCCTGAGGTCAAGGAGGTCGCCCTCTTTCATTTGCAGGACTTCAGTAAGCTCCTCTGTGTCGTAGATTTCATTGCCGAAAAACTCTATGGTGCCGAGCATAAACTGCGGGCCCTCATCGATGATTACATGTAACTCATAATATACCCGGTTATCATCGTCATCGCTTTCGATGATGTTCTCTTCGATATCAATTATCTGTGCATCAATGTATCCCTTGCTCTGGTAATGGGCCTCCAGTAATTGCTTGTCCTGCTCCAACCCCAGGGGATCAAGTTCGCCGCGGTTAAACAGTGATTGCTGCTTGGTCATCATCACGCCGGTCAGGGCGGCGTTGCTGAGTGAGTTATTGCCGTCGAAGGTAATGCTCTGGACAACTAACTGTTGGTTTTCCTCTATGATAAAGCGCACAATCTGGCGGGCACTGCCCTCGTTTTCATATTCCACGTCGTAGGATATCTCTACATCAGGGAACCCGCGGGCCTTGTAGAGCTGGATAAGCGCCGCCTGCTCGGAGCGCAGTTTTACCGGCGTAACAATATCGCCGACCTTCAGGACCACCTCTTCGCGCAACAGTCCGTTGGATAGACGCTGGTTACCATCAAATTCGATGGAATCGACAATGGGGTTCTCGACAACGGCAAAGACAATGCGCACCTCTTCGCGGCGGGTGCCGCGCGGGTCCACGTCTTCTGCGGTGGGTGTCAGTTCGGAAAAATAATCGAGGGCGTAGAGGCGGCGTTGAATATCCTGGAGCAGCGCGAAGGTGAACGGGCGGTCTATGAACTGATTGGTCACCGCGGTCAAGTCAGAGGGACGGGTTACGGTTAGGCCGCGGAATTCTATATCGGTAATTGGTTTATCAAGGAACCATTGGTCATCTTCTGTCTCCTCTTCGGCTGACGGTTCCTCTTCCGGCTGCACTGTCTCTGGTTGTGCTTCCGCGGGTTGTGCTTCCTGTGCCGCGTCCTGTTCGAGCACCGGCGGCTCTTCCCCTATCTCCTGGGCAAATAGCACCGCACCGCCCCCGCTGCCCCCAGTGGTGCACCAGAGCAGAACGATACACGCGAAGGCGTATCGCCCAAATGACACTATCTTACTAATATGCATAACTCCAACTTAATTCAACGGCATTATTTATACGAAATGGTTGTTCGAATACTGGCGAGAGATTCCAACTCACGACGCCAAGGGGTGATTGCAATTCGACCGATAGCTCGGTCACTACACTCAGGTTATTGACGCTGTTCGCGTATCCGTTAATTGACTCATCTCTCAATCCTAATTGTAACTGAAAGAACGCCTTGTTGGCAATATACTTCCCGAGATATAAATCGGTATTATTAAGATACCGGGCCAATGTGTTTTGCCCAATGAGTATCGGAGAGACATCGGTGCCGAGAAAGTCAAAAAGAATATTCTGAAACAACTGGGTGCGGATAGTGAGTATATCAAAAAAACTGAGCACGTCGCGCAGCGAATTTTCGAAGTCATTGAGCACCGTTAGCCGCGCCAGGACGTCACCTGCAAATTCGATGGCCTGCTGGCCTTGCGTTATGGTACTTGCAATTTCCGGATCCAGGATATTTCCGCCGAGCAGGAGCGTGACTTCGCTCTGCGTCAGCGGCGGTACCGACTCTAACCTGGGCTGCAGTTGGCTGAGTAAATCGTCCTCTATAATTAAATAAATACTTACCGGTCCGTTCTCTGCCAGTTCGCGCAGCTCTGCACTTAAATCAATGATCGGGTCAAAGACTCCGTTCAGCCGAGCCATGACCACCGAGCCCTCGTTGACCAGAAAATTTCTATCATAATAAAATATCTCGCCGCCCTGAAAGGCAATGGATCCCTCTACGTTTAACTCTCTGGTAACGGGCGACAACTGCACAACAATGCGCTCCCCGGGTTCGGGGAACGCCTTTATAACCGGAAAATCATCCGCCGGCCACCGCAGCTCAAACTGTGTGCCGGAAAAAAATTCAAGATCCATGGAATTAATATTGGCAAGGTTTTCAGCCTGCTCTTCCGGCCTCTGTCTGTTGCGCGAAACAATAATCTTCCCCCCTTGACCGATAACGCTGCCGGAAATATTTAACGATTGATACGCCCCGCGGAGCTCCGCGTGCCCCTGGGCCAGCGCATCTACGGCAATATTATTAAAGGTATACCGCATGGGTATCGTCTGATCCCCTACCGTTGCTATATTCACCAAATACTCTTCCAATACTCCGCCATTGATAACAAAGCTGGAGCTGAAATACGCCCCCCACTCTTCCTCGATCATCGCGAATAGCCGGGGTATACGAATTTCGTTGCGCTGTAACAGTACCTGTCCGTTAATCGGACCAACCCGGTAAGGCACGTAGGTCACGTCAAGATACAGGTCTTCTGCAACAAGCGCACCGTAGGTCTCAATTTTACCGGTAGTTTCATTTGTAACCAGACGCACCGACCCCGAAGCCCCGCCCTGTATGAATCGCAGAAAGCCAATATCTGCAATGCGCGGCACCCTGTCCACGCTGGTGTGGATATCAAAAATTGATATATCCACCTTCCCCGGGTGCAGCTGCCCAAACATATTCAATGTTACCGGGAACGGAGCGGCGGCTTGTACGTTTACACGCCCGGTCCCAGGGGAAAACGACCCGGATAGCGATTTTTCCTGCCCCCCGGCAAGCACATACTCGCCCTCACTCTCCCGATAGTGCACACTGGCAAAAAACTTTTCGGTTACAAAGCCATCTTTATGCGTTAACTCAAACAACAGGTCATCGAGGCGTTGTATCTGACCGAATTCATCAATGTACAGCTGTCCGTCAATCTCCGCAACCACATCAATAAGCGGGTACGGGGTAATAACTACCGTCTGATCGCTCGCAATAATTGATCTGCGGACCATCTGGGTAACCGGGAGCTCGGCATAGACATGCCCTGTGGCTACATTTGCACCAACTAGCCCATCGAGTACCTGATACCCCCCGGCATCAGCACGTATATCATACAGTTGGATAGTATCTCCCCGGTAGGCAACCTGGGTGGAGAAATCCAAATTATACGCCTGTGTCGCAATTTTGTTACTGCTGATCTCCCCGGAAACATCCAGTCCCCCGCCCCCCTGGTTGTCCACTATTATATTCATATTGATGCCGCCCGAGACATTGACATCGTTGCCGAGAAATCTTCTGAGCAGTAAATTATCTATATCTATCTCGCTGCGTACGGCGAGGGGATCATTATCCAAAAACACACCGCTGACACGTATCTGCTCAGTCAGGGATTCACCCATGAGTTCGACGCGGAACGAAGAGTCCTGGGTGCCGATTAAGAGCGACGCATCACCGGTGATCGGCGAAAAGGCATCGATATACTCAATGTCATCGAGAAACACCCCAGTGGGGTACGCCGACAGCGACGCGGTAAGCGTACTCAACAGCACCCCCGCTGCCGCACCGCTGTCCGCGCCTGTATCGGAGCGCTGTGTTGCCGTCACACGTAACGGGGACGGGGAGAGTTCCCAATCCGAAATAGAGTCATAGTACCCCGTCAGGGACAGTGACACCGCCGCCGCATAATCGTTAAGGACAATCGGTAATTCAACAGCGCTGAAATTAACCCGCGTCCCGTTACTGTCGTTAAACAACGCGACCCCGCGAAAATATTCAGAATCGGTAACGCGGATAAACTGCCCCCTACGGTACCGCATGTTGACATCAAAAACATTTTGTTCGTCATTGATATCCACACGGATATCGTAACTATCCGGTGTCAGCCTATTAATAAATACCTGGCCTTGCACGACCTGCTGTGCACTGGCGGCCACCATGATATTGTCAAAGACAATCTCGGTCTCATCACCGTGCCCGTCTATGGCAACAAGGGGAACGCTGGATACCATATCCATTATTTGTAAATTATTTACCAGCAGCTCAAACGCATCGTCACTGAAGCGCAGCGACGACGAGGTATTGATACGCAGGTCACGCCCCCCGGCATCCGGGGGCACCAGGAGGGTGCTCGGCATAGAATCGGAGGCAAGCCCCAGGAGACGGTTAACATTGAGGTTGTCCAGTATAACAGCCAGCGTCGATGCACTCGCAGGGTCCGGGTAATACTGCAGCAACACCGATGCATTCTCGCTGGCTGCTTCGTCAAAATTTGTGGTTAAAACTATATTACTAAACGCCTCCTCCTGACTAATATCTACCTCAATATTGGCAATGTATTGATTACCGATCTGAAATTGCGTGCCGCTGATTACGGTGTTGCGCGGGTCCCGCCCCCCCATAAACAATTCCCCGTTAATGCGCGGCGACCCGGCAATCTGGAATTCATCAAAAAATACATTCCCGCGGGCACTGCCGTTAACCAGATCGACCACTGCAGCACTCACCACCCTGCCCTCTTGCAATGACGCAGTTATTTGTTCTATTACCAACTCCCCCTGATCCCCTTGGGCATCCAGGGAGAGCTCTAATCCATTTTGCCTGCCAGCCAACGCCCGCGTACCCAGGGACGCGGTATATTCGATACCGCCCCGCCCCGCCCCGGCACCGCCCTGTATAGTATCGATGTTCGCATCAATCGTGCCGAAGTACCGGACCTGAAGCTGTTCGGGGATATGCACAGTGGTGTTATTGCTATCAATCACATCCCCAACCAGCAAATCATCGGCAACTACCTTGATAACAACCTGCGGCTCACCTTGCTGCGGCACACCCGCGTAGCTGGCCAGAATCTCCAGAGAATCACCGCCCTGGGAACGCAATTCCACCCTATCCCGCTCCACCGCGAGCGCAAATTCACGGTCCTGTAACGCCAACGCCCCGATGCGCACATCCTCTATACCGGCCCCGGCATCAGCCGTAATATACCCGTCAACAATCGCCGCGTTACCTTCAATTTTCAACTGCATACTGTTGGCATGGTTCAGCCGGGAAATATGCTCCGCCCGCGCCCCGTCGGCAACGCGGTCCATTGCCAACAGGGACCGGAGCGAATACTTAAGTTCGCCGTCTATTATGTCGGCATGCACGTTAATATTGTACCCCTGGTACCGCCACACCCCGGCATCGATCTGCACACTGCTTCTGACAATATCAACACTGCGGTTATCCGACAGCAATTGAGAAATCTCCCGGCCGAACGGCACCTCCCCGGCCTCGACCTCGTTCACACCGCCCCCCCCTGGGGGTGCTGCACCGACAAGGTTCTGAATATGCTCCAATTGCTCCATACTCATTGTCAGATAGGCATTTTCAATTACAAGCGAGCGCAATAACGACAGCGGCGTACCGGAAAAAACATCCCGCAACTGAAACCGCACCCGCACATGATCAACCGCAGCAACCCGCTCCCCCCTGACATCAATCTCAAGGTCATTTACCTGAATACCTTGAAAGGGATACATCGAGAGCGACCGGTAGCTGAATGAAATATCATACTGCTCGTCAATCCCGTTACCAACCTGCACCAACTGCCCCCGCACCTCGCGCAGCAGCCGATTCTGCAGCACCAACAGGAGCGCCGCGCACATCAGAAACACAAAACCTGCGATATAAAATGTCTGCTTCAGGGAACTATTTTCCGGCATAGGTATCTCTTGTCACCGTGTGAATAACTTTACTGCCCGGCGGATCCCCACCAGCAGCTGGTCAATGTCTTCCTGTGTATTATAAAAGAATATCGATGCCCGCGCGGTACTATTTGCCCCAACGGCACGATGAAACGGCTGCGCACAGTGGTCCCCCACCCGTATCGCCACACCCTCCTGGTCCAGGATGCTCCCGACATCATGGGCATGGGCATCGGCAACATTAAACGATATAATCGCCCCCCCGCCCCCGCCCCCAGACCCACCGGCCCCCGCGGGGTTCCCGTATACACGCACCGACTCCATCCGGGCAATCTCTGTACACGCATACTCCGTCAACTGCCGTTCATGCTCGCACAATGCACTGCGGTCAAGCCCCTTGAGCCAGTCAATCACCCGCCCGAACCCTATAATGCCAGCAACATGCGGGGTCCCGGGTTCAAAGGCATCCGGGGGTTTCCGAAAACTGCTGCGGTCTTTATAGACATCCAGGATCATATGGCCGCCGTACGCGTACGGGGTCACTCTCTCCAGCAGCTCGTTCCTTGCAATCAACACCCCCAACCCATACGGCCCGCACAGTTTATGTGCCGAACAGGCAAAAAAATCGCACCCCAGCTCGGCAATGTCAACGGGCGCGTGCGCCGCGTACTGCGCCCCATCAATCACCGTAATAATACCGCGCTCCCGCGCAGCACCAATCATCTCCGCCAACGGCGGCGCCCACCCGGTAACGTTGGACATAGCGGTAATCGCCAGCACCCGCGCCCGCTCACTGACCCAATCCCGTACCGCATCACCGTCAGGCTCACCCGTCGCCGGGTCCAGGGGGATGTGACGCAACCGCGCACCGCGCACCTCTGCGGTCTGCTGCCACGGCACCAGGTTAGCGTGATGCTCTATTTCGGTTGTCACAATCTCATCGCCCTCGCCGAGCAGCTCGCTATCAATCCCATGTGCAATAATGTTTATCGCCTCAGTGGTACCCTTGGTGAATATAACCGTGTAATTATCATCGACATTAAAAAAATCGGCAATTTTCCGCCGCGACATCTCAAATTCTTCTGTAGCCATCTGGCTGAGCTCATAAACCCCACGGTGCACACTGGTCCCGTTGTGCAGGTAGTAATTGGATATCGCCTCCGCCAGCACCCTGGGTTTCAGGGTCGACGCAGCGCTATCGAGGTACGCCAGCCGCTTCCGCCCGCCCTCACGAGCCAGGGGCACCTGGAGCACCGGGAAACACTCCAGCACAGATTTGTCCATAGCACAAGTATAACATACTTTTATATGTAGTAGCGGCGGGCGCCCAGCCCCACGCCCCTGGATACAAAAGCTATGTTCCAGTTAATGCCCGATATTCACAATACACGTAGTATTCTGTCAGGAGGGGGGCGCCGCCCCCCTCGCTGCAGCCAGCGCACCCCCGCGCAAGCGCGGGGGTACCAGGCGCCTACCCACGCCCGCAAGCGTGCGCGGGTACGGGCTCACTCCCGCTCGCCCGCCGGCACCTTCGCTGTCTTCCGCTACCCCCGGCCGCTATTTAGACAGAGGGGCGACGTTTGCGGTAGCGAGGGTGGTGTTTGGGGGCTTATATACTGTCAAAATAGTATATTTATTATGTTATCAATACTATTAATCCAATAGGGTTTATATCTATCTCCTACTTCGGCAGGATGTCCAAAGAATTTCAAATAGACTTTTATTTTAGTACCATGCTCATTAAAGACTTTCTCATTATCAGGCTCTCCAAACAGCTTTGTGTAACCATCGGCTTTATGTTCGTAGTCTGTGTAACTGGTTCCTTTTGGGTCTACAAATATTATAGAGTATTCATTCCCTTTCTGTATCCAAAAAATAAAATCAGGATTAAATTTAGAATATGTATTCTGCATTCCGTTATAGTATGGGATATAAACCTCATCTACCGTCTCGTCAAGTTTAGAAAACATCCACCAGTCACAGTTACTATCTAAGTTTTGCACTCTGCTCTCTAGTGAATCTATAAACTCTATCTCACTTCCAACATCAATGATGTGGGTTAGATAATCTATCTTTTCTTTAACAGAAACAAGCAAGGGGTGATAGTAATGATTAGCTAGATATTTGATATTTATGCCTTTAAATTGTTCCTCAACGCGAAACGAAAGTATTCGCGCATTATATTCTTCTCGAGGTGCCTCTTGGTAATTATCATCTAACCATTTTTTATTTTCTGGGTAGCTTTTTATTGTATTTATCTTTGCTTTTAAGTCCTGGTAATCTTCACTTGTTCCGGTAAATTTGATTGTCTTGAAATTAACAATATGCTTGTCTTTTAGTTCGTTAAACTTTTCAAATTCTCTATTCTTTATACTAAAATAATCTAGCAGGCGGCTAGCAATAAATTCAGGATTACCGATAGAGCGAGTTTCATCACATGGCGTCATCTGTTCTATATTATTCCGTGTCTTTTCTAATATCTTTGGACTACTACCATATTTCGCCAATAAAATTTTATCGTCTAGTTTATCAAATAACGTTTTCGCTGAAACAAGGTCATCGCTGCTGATAAGGTATTTACCTTGCGCGTTGGCAAGAAGTTCTCTAGATTCCTTATACGAGGGGACAAAAAGTGATCTATTTTTTACGTCAGGATTGGGCGCGAACTCATCCCCTAAATTAAATACCTCTCCGCTGCTTTCGTCCTTTAGAGAGCCAATAACTTGAGATAGGTTACCGGCATCTGTACCAAAAATAAAAAGGCTTTCAAGGGCAGGAGCATGGGCTTTTAACTGAGCGTAAATATCCTCTTCTATTTCGTTAGCATTAGAAAGACTTTGTAATCTCTTTCTTTTACCTTTTTCTGGTTCAATACGAACTCCTCTGCCGACAGACTGGAGGACAAATTTTTTAGAATCTTTGCCAAGCCCTATATTAACGAAGAGAATGATATTTGGACGGTTGGAGTCCCAGCCCTCATAAAAAGTACGAGAACCCATAAGAATGTTTATATTGGATTTTCTATCATTTAGAGATTCAAAAAAGCTATCATCGGCATAGCGTTGCGTTATCTCGTAGCCTCGCAAAATATCATTCATCCATTTAGATGTGTCGCCTATACGAATCAAGGCGAAAGGTTTGTCAGAAGTTGTCATCTTAAAGGCAATTTCTTGATTGTTCCCCCGAATAGATATTACCTCGATCTTTCCAGGCTGATTGGTATTATAAACTCCCTCTAGAATATCTTTGTATTCTATTTCAAAAAGCTTTAGGTTATCAATTTTTATTTTATCATTCCCAAAGAGATAACAAGCCTCTTTTAATTCGTCGCATAGTTCGTCTTTTACTCTATTGAATAAGTTTTTTTCAATTTGCTTGCCGGCTATTTTTTCTATTTCAGAGAAAAATAATTTTAGATCGGACTGTTTCTTTTTCGCTGCGTTAGAACTTGAAGAAATTTCTTGGACTGTATTGGTAATGGTTAGGAGTAGGGGTTTGTGATAAAACTCATCATCCACTTCTCTTATTGCTTTATAGTGTTGGTTAATATATGCCTGCAAGATAAGAGTCTTCAGCACTGCCCGTCGTTTGTCAATATCGCGAAAGCCATCCCTTTCTCTAAAACCCTCAATGCCCTGTCCCGAAACATATATTTGTTTTCCATATCCCTCTTGTATAAATTTTTCTAGGTTAAAATTATTGGCACAAGTTTTAAGGTCTATGTCGTCAGTAAAAGTAGCGGAGAAGTTAAATATAAAGCCGTTGCGAGCAAACTTATTATAAATATCTTTATAGGTGCTTTCACCACTTTCTCCTCTATGCGCCTCGTCTAATAAAACAAACCACTCCCCGTTATTATCACAGCTATTTGGATCTATTTTTTTAGCGGTACTCCTTCTTTCAAAAAATAAATCTGCACGATAGTAAAATACATTTACCTCGTTCGCTGAAAAAGCAATAGGATTTTCATGCTTCGCTTGCTCGTATTTTTTTAAATCTATAAGGTTGATTCTTTTATCAGGGTTATAGGTATTATATTCGTCAACATGCTTTTTAAACTGGTCTAGCAAGTTATCTCTATAGACCAGGAACATAATATCTTTTTTACTGACCAGCCTCTTCGCCATTAGCATGGAGAGCATTTCAATGGTTTTGATGATAACAAGTGTTTTCCCTGAACCCGTTGCCATCCAAAAGCCCATTCTATTGATTTCTTCTTTCTTGATGCCTTGAATTTGATTGTCACGATAGCGATCATCAAGTGATTTTTCCTTATCACCGTAAAACAGCCATAAAGTTTTCAGGGCATTCTCAAGGGCTTTTTTTTGGAAAGAAAATAAGGATTTATCACCGGAGAATCGCTTCAAGCTCTCTTGTCGCCATTGCCATTCTTGCGGCAAGGCATCTATTTCAATATCTCTTAAAATAGTTTCTAAAGAATCTGCCATATACTAATCCCACCAGATGAGGGGTTTGATTAGATTATAGTCCAGGTCTTTTGTATTAATGGATGTCCCATCGGTAAACTCTACTTCGTCTTCTTTTATGGCTTTTATATCTTTTCCCATTAAGTTAGATAGGGTCTCGGGTATATCTATATTAGGGTAGAGTTTGGTTAAATCTACTTTGACTTTATCGTCTTTGTAGTTAGGCTCTATGGCGTCTAGCATTTTTTCATCAGGCAAAAAGACATATTGCTCATAATCCGATTTATTTGTATGAGTAAATAAATCTACATCCTTGTATTTACATTTATCCAGAGCTTCCTCGTATTGCTCTAGTTCGTAATACTTAAAGAAACCACCGCCTTGCCAGTTTATGTCTGGGGAAATTCCATAACGGTCACCCCATATTACCTTCTTCATGCGGGGCAACGTGATGGAGTCAAAATATTCTGCCATCTCGACACCAATCCATTTCCTCTTTAATTTATGCGCAACAGCAAGGGTTGTTCCGGTACCAGCAAAGTAATCAAAGACAACGCCGTCTTTACTTGAAAGGACTCTAATAATTCTTGATAATAGACTTTCTGTTTTTTGGGTATTAAATCCTTGAATATTTTCATTTCTATTAAAATGAGTATATTTTGTAGTAATAATCTCATTGTCATCTTTGCCTCCAAGCACGCTGCCCATTTTTTTAACATCCCATTTATTTTCCTTTGTTCGTATTGGATTGAAGATCGATGGCTCTTTTTCGTTAGAAGCATACAATATAACATCGTGGCTTCTTATCCATTTTTTCTTATTTTCACTATATGCAACAGCGGTAACATTCCAAATTAACTCTCTTTGAAATAGGAGGTCATTATTGTTCAATAACAATCTCCCGAAATAATCAGCATTTTCGTCCAAATGAAGGCAGAAGTTAGCACCTTGTTTTAGAAACACCGATGAGCTTTTTATTTTGTCATCCATAGAAGATAACCAGCTACTATTTAAATAGCTATCATTATACATAAAACCGCTGTTGTGAGTATTGAAAGGGGGGTCAATATAGATTACATCAATTTTATTTTTATACTTCTCCGACAGCGAGTTAATCGCTTGCAATGATTCGCTTTTTATCAGCCAACCATCAAGCAATTGATCTAAATGATTGTTTTGGCAAATTTTAGCTAACAGCTCTGCTTTGAAATTTTTACTAAAATATTTTGTATCAATATAAGCTGATTCATAAGTAAGAAATTTAGGTCTATTGCCATTGTTATTTTTCCAGTCGATATATCCATTAGTTTTTTTATCTCTAATATGATAAAAAATAGAAAGACCATCTTGATTGAAATGGATGTCTTTTACAAAAATACCAGCTACATTATCTCTATATATTTCTTGAATTACATTACTCAAGTCTTTTTGATAGTCTGTAGATTTAATTATTTTTTCTACAACTTGACTAAAAAAATTCTGGTAGCTATTTTTATCTAGTATAGACTCTAAGGTTTTTATGCTTATTACATAATTAGAGTTCTTCACAAATTTAGGCTTGTTCCATATCCTAACTAGCTCATCTTCAAACTGAGCGATGAAGTCTATTATCTTAAAGGCAATACTTTTTAGTATCTGCAATTGATTAACTCTATCTGCTCCCCATTCCTCGGCACCTTCCCAAAAGTATTGATAAGACCAAAGCTTGAATTGCTCTTTAAGAAAAGTCCTAGCATTTTTATTGATAAAATAATCTACCTCACTTTGCCGTTTAAAAGTTCTAAAGGCCTTTTCTAGCTGTTCTTCTGTAATAGAAATACTTTTCTTTTTAAGAGCTTTTAGCATGTCGGTCAGTTTTGTTTTATTTCCGTTCTTTGACAGCACAACATTGAGTGTGATTTTTTTCTCATCTGCGCTATCGTCTAAAGAAAAAACAAGTTCTTTCTTCTCATTCGCTTTTTTGTTTTCTAGATTAGAGGCATCAAAGTAAAATTTTAGTCCGTCGAATGCAACAGGCATACTTCTAAACAAAGTATCTGTCTTGACATAATAAAGCATTTGCGTTTTCCAAAACAAAACGACATCTTTTTCATTAGTATAGACTTTTTCGTAAACGTTGTTATGGAAAGCCGTGTCATTAAAATAGATAGAGCCGTTTTGTGTAAAATAGCGGCTAAAAAATGAATAGAGTTTGTCAAATAGCTCATCTCTAAAACTAGAGTGAGTCTCTAGCGCCTTATCAACATCTTTCTGTAGCAGCTTCTCAATACTCTTGTAGTAAGTGGCTTTTATTTTCATCAGGTTGATGAATCCGCCCTGACCATCTACCTTGGCTCCCACAAATACATCTTGTAGGGTATCGTAAAATTGTTTCTCTTTATTCATTGCTACCATTTTGTCAATTCTTTATAGATCATAGATTTACCAACAAGCTTCAAAAAGCATAATCTGCTTGCAGCTCGTTAGCTTGTTGTTGGATACATTCATGCTACTGGGATAGTATACACCAAAAGGGATTTTATATATACATACAATGATAATAAATTTAATTTATTAATCCATCCGAGTTCAACACATCCATGTCTCGAAGTCCTACCGCAAATGGTCGGGAATGCTTCTGCTTGACATTCCTACTGTCAGTTAACGCATCACCCACTTTCCCCTTGTTATTATGTATGACGTATGATATAATATAAAAACAGGGCGACGTGCCATGTCACCCTGAAACTCTGTCCCGGGGGTTAACCGTGAGATCCAACCTCACGACCCCCCGGGACTATTTTTTGATTCCCTTGACACCATATAGAGCGGTGAAGCTCGTATGCCAAGGGCTATATATATTAAAATGCTTTTTGCCCAGCATGCATGAGTTTTCCTGGTATATCGGAATCCAAAAGGTGACGCACTTGTGGTTGAATCCGCCGTCAACTACCAAAATATTTGACGCGAGGTTCCAAAAATGCTATACTTATATAGGAGTATAAAATGGGTGAAAAAAATATTTTTATCAAAGTAACCACCGAGAGTAGCGTCGTTTACATTCCGCTTTCTGAGGTCATAGTTATCAGACATACGTGGTTGGCAGGAGAACCTGACCAATACTATGAGAATTTAAATACTGGTGATCCTACACTAAAAGAACTATACGAAACCCCGCCTGCGTTTGTGCGATATTACGACAACACGGAAAAGAAAATTAAGTGCATAGTTGGAAAAATACAACGGCAAAAAATCGCAACACACATGAAAGAATTATTGGATATAGTTGGGCAAATTACCGAAGACGAGAAAGACGAGGGAAAAGATTTGAAAGTGTATGAAGCATGGGAGTCGATACACACCCTGGTTGCAATAGATAAAATAACAGCAGCCGACTATAAAAGCATTCCTGATGACGTTGAACACGATATTAACATACATTACTCAGCAGGCGCACGAACGGAAAAAGTAACAATAAGAGAGGGGTTATACCTACGGGAACGCAATGAACGCGAAATGGCCAAAATAACATGATTGACAGATTGACAGAAGTGCAAGCGTTAACAAATAATGGTTTTAATAAAAGTCAAGCAGTTAGTATCGTTGAATTAATTGCAAAACAGAGCGATTCTTTTGCAACAAAGAAAGACATCGAGAATATACAAAGTACCCTGAAGGATCTGGAAAAATGGGGGCGTGCCCTGCGGTGGTTGGCGGGTACTGCATTTGTCCTGCTTGCTACTTTGACTGCTACCACTATAGCTTGGCTTGTAACTGTTATATTTTAAAAATACCTGGATATAGAAAGACCACACCCTAATTCTCCGCGCTAGGCATGTGAGGGGTGGCGGGCGCCTTTGCGCCCGCCAGACGCGGCGGTGGTACCAGCAGGAACAAAGCTCAGATAGCATCCGCGGCCGAGCCCCGAGCACGCCGACCCCCGGGGGGCGGCGTAGCCGGCCGCCGGGGGGAGCGCCCAAATTGGTACATTTTGCTTGACATGCAGAAGCGGAAATGGTACACTCGTCTATTATATGGAGCAGGTAAGTTTTTTCGATACAACTTTGCGTGACGGTGAGCAATCGCCCGGCGCGTCGATGAGCATTAAGCAGAAGCGGGAAATTGCCGAGCAGCTGGAGCGCCTGGGGGTGAATGTCATCGAGGCCGGGTTCCCGGTATCTTCGCCGGAGCAGTTTGAGGGCGTTGCGGCGGTTGCGAAGGATCTGAAGAAAACAACCGTGACGGCGCTGTGCCGGGCGGTGGAAAAAGATATTGAGATAGCGGCGAAATCGCTGGAGAGTGCGGTCAAACCGCGTATCCATACGTTTATTGCCACTTCGCCGATACATATGAAGCATAAGCTGCGTATGAAGCCCGAGGATGTCATCGAGCATGCCTCCAAGGCGGTGCGTTACGCCCGCAAACTCTGTGCGGAGGTGGAGTTTTCCGCCGAAGACGCTACGCGGAGCGATATAGATTTTATGTGCACCATCATCGAGCAGGTCATCAAAGACGGGGCTACTATCATCAACCTCCCTGATACGGTGGGGTACTCGACGCCGACGGAGATTCATGCGCTGTTCACGGCTGTGCGCAACAAGGTGCCGAATATTGATAAAGCCATCCTGTCCACCCACTGCCACGACGACCTCGGGTTGGGGGTGGCGAATACGCTCAGTGCTATCAACGCCGGCGCCCGGCAGGCGGAGCTGACCATCAATGGGATTGGCGAGCGCGCGGGGAATGCTGCGCTCGAAGAGGTCGCGATGGCGCTCAGTGTCCGTAAGGATCAATATCAGTTGGAAACTACCATTAATACCAAAGAGATATTCCGCAGTTCGCGGTTGGTGTCGGGGATCATTGGGTTTCACATTGCCCGCAACAAGGCCGTTGTGGGCGAGAATGCCTTTTCCCACGAAGCGGGTATCCACCAGCACGGAGTGCTTGCAAACCGCGAAACCTATGAAATCATGACCCCGGATTCGGTTGGGCGGGAAAAATCCAACATTATCCTTGGGCGTCACTCTGGGATGCATGGGTTCCGGAAGCGGGTCAGTGAGCTCGGGATGACCCTGGATGACAGCCAGATGAAGGTTGCGTACAACCGGTTCCTGGCTATTGCCGACCGCAAGCGCGAAGTCTACGACGAAGACCTGTTGGCAATTGTTGATGAGAGCGCACATAGCAAGCTGCAGTATTACAAGCTCGAAAAACTGCAGGTAGTTTCCGGGAACAACGGCATGGCTACCGCGTCGGTTAAAATCACCACCCGGGAGCAGGAGTTTCTGGCGGCCGAGATAGGTGACGGGCCGGTGGATGCTATATTTATGGCTATAGATAAGGCCATCGGGATTACCCCGCGGGTCATTGATTTTGTTGTGCACGCCCTAACCCCTGGGCGTCAGGCCATGGGGGAGGTGACGGTTACTATTGAATACGAAAACAAGCGGGTATCCGGGCACGGGTCATCTACTGATATACTCGAAGCGGGTGCCAAGGCGTACCTGAGTGCTCACCAACGGTTTATTACACTAAAGGAGAGCACAAAATAATTACTGATATGCTGCAAATATACGATACTACCCTGCGGGATGGGATGCAGGGGATGAAGATAACCTTTACCCTGGAAGATAAATTAGAGTTGGTAAAAGAGCTTGATGCATTTAAGATCGACTACATCGAAGGCGGGTTCCCGCAAAGCAACAAAAAAGAGGCGGCGTTTTTTGACGAATGTAAAAATATATCGTTCAGCCACGCCAAGCTGGCTGCGTTCGGGCCGACCTGTAAGGTAGACGGTGAGGCGCACAGTGACAGCAACATGCGGGCGGTCCTGGATGCCCAGACCCCGGTGGTGACCATTGTCGGGAAAAGCTGGATGGAGCATGTCAAAATGGTCCTGGGGTGCAGTGCGAAAGAGAACATCCGTATTATCAGTGACTCTATTCGGTTTCTAAAGAGCGAAGGCCGGGAGGTTATCTTTGATCTTGAGCATTTTTTTGATGGGTACAAGGACGATTCCGCCTACTCTCTGGATATCCTGCGGGCGGCCAGTGAGGCGGGGGCCGATTTACTGGTGCTGTGCGATACAAACGGCGGCACGCTGCCGCACGAGGTAGAGGGTGTCTTTGATGATCTTGCAGACGAGACATTGGCGCCGTTGGGCGGGCATTTTCATGACGATTGCGGGACGGCTACCGCGAATTGCATTGTCGCAGTAGCCGGCGGGGCGCGGCAGATTCAAGGAACCATCAACGGATGGGGGGAGCGGGTCGGGAACGCTAATTTGTGTGTTTTTATGCCGAACGCGGCGATCAAACTGGGGTATGAATTCCCTGCGGCGAGCGAACTTACCAAACTGACCCACCTGTCGCGGCTAGTTGCCGAGCGTGCCAACCTGATCCCGGATACCCGGCAGCCGTTTGTCGGCCAGGCCGCTTTCAGCCATAAGGCCGGGCAGCACGCCGATGTTATTCACAAAGCGGCGCACCTGATGGAGCATATTGACAGCAAACTTATCGGGAACACCCGCGAAATATTGCTGTCCGAGCTGGCAGGGAAGGCAACCATTGTGCTCAAGCTGCAGAAGTACGGCGATTACAATAAGAAATCCCTGGAGGTGAACAAGATCACCGAGTTACTCAAAACCCAGGAAGAGATTGGGTACGAGTACGAGGCAGCCGAAGCGTCGTTTGACCTGTTGATACGCCGGGTACTTGACCGCTACAAACCCCTGCTGGAGTTGCGGAATTGGCACCTGGAGAGCTATAAGAGCTTTGTCGGGGACTCCAGGACGGTGGGGCGGCTGTTCCTGTACTCCGAGCACCGTGAATTCATGGGGGCGGCGGTTGGCGTTGGGCCGGTCGAGACCCTTGATGCGGCGCTGCGGGACGCGCTCGGGGATATGTATACATTTCTCAACGAAATATCGCTCATTGACTACCGGGTACGGGTACTCTCCCCAGAAGGGTCGGCGGCGGCGAAGGTGCGGGTGTTTATTACCTGCTCTAACGGGTCGGCGTTTTGGGACACGGTTGGGGTCCATCAGAATGTCATTGAGGCGTCCTGGCAGGCCCTGGTGGATGGGTACGAGTATTACTACAACAATTATATTGTTGATAAAAATAAGATAGCCAAATAATCAGATCATCAAATCGATAAAGAAAAATTGACCGCGTCCGGTACCGGGTAGATTTCCGGGGCATCGTTGCGCAGGTAATTGATACCCTCTACGGCGGCCTCGGCGGCGGATGTGGTGGTTGTATAGGGGATGTGGTGGCGGATTGCCGCAAGACGGAGGTGGCTATCGTCAGTTTGCGCCTGGCTCCCCAGGGGGGTGTTGATTACCAGGTGTATCTTTTCATCGCGGACGATGTCGAGGACATTCGGGCCGCTCTCGTGGCCTTTGCGCACTACCGTGCTCGGCACATCGTGGGCTTGTAAATACTTCCCAGTCCCGGCGGTGGTGTAGAGTTTAAAATTGAGATCGCGCAGGGCGCGGGCAACCGGGAGTATGCTTGCCTTGTCGCGGTCGTTGACCGAGATTACCACGGCCCCGCTGGTCGGCAACTTGACCCCCGCGGCGGTGATTGCCTTTGCGTAGGCCGCCCCGAACGAGCTCCCGATGCCGATCGATTCACCGGTTGAACGCATCTCCGGTCCAAGGAGCGGGTCAAAATTAGGGAAGCGCGCAAAGGAAAATTTTGCCTCCTTGACCGCCCACGGGACAATCGGCTTACCCTCCCCGTACCCGGTGCTGTCAACCAGCCCTAACTCTTTGAGGGATTTACCCAGCCAGATATCCACGGCAACCGCCACAAGGTTAACCCCGGTGACCTTTGAAATAAACGGCACCGTCCGGGAGACGCGCGGATTTACTTCCAATATATACACCACTCCGTCTTTGGCGGCAAACTGTATGTTCATAAATCCAACTATTTTCAACCGGCGGGCAAGCTTCACCGCTGCCGCGCGCATAATATCCAATGACTTGGCCGTGTACTTGTAGGGCGGGAAGACACAGGCCGAGTCGCCCGAATGAATGCCCGCCGATTCGATATGCTCCATAATGCCGGCAACGTACACAGAGTGCCCGTCGGCGACGACGTCGACGTCGTACTCAAAGGCATCTTCCAGGAATTCGTCAATTTGCACCGGATTTTGCGCATCGACGCGTATCTCTTGCATGTGCGCCTCGAGTTCCCGGTGCGAAGAGAGGATGGCCATCTTTGCGCCGCCGAGCACAAACGATGGACGCAGTAGAATTGGGTACCCGATGCTGTCTGCAATCTCGACGGCCTGGGCGCGGGACGTTGCCGAGGCGTTACGGGGGATGTGCAGCCCAAGCTCGGCGATAATAGCTGCAAAGGCCGCCCGGTCCTCTGCGTCGTGGATTGCCTCCAGGGATGTACCGATAATTGACGCGCCGTTGTCGCATAAGTACTCGGCCATATTTATGCCGGTCTGGCCTCCGAGCTGCACTACGAGGTCCGCGCAATCTTCGTTGCGCATGATGTGTGCCACGCTCTCCCGCTCGACCGGCTCCAGGTAGAGGCGGTCGGAAAAATTATGATCGGTAGAGACGGTCTCGGGGTTGGAGTTAATCAAAATGGTCTGTACTCCGCGCTCCCGGTATGCAACTGAGGCCAGGGTACAGCAGGTATCAAATTCCAGCCCCTGCCCGATGCGGTTCGGCCCTGAGCCGATAATAATTACCCGCCGGCCTGATAATGCCGCGGCCTCATTAATTTCACCGGGTGCCGAGTAATAGTACGGTGATTGTGCATTGAACTCACCCGCGCATGTATCCACCATGTGGTACGCCATCGGCATGGCGGCAAACAGTGCCTTGGTCTGTTTTTCGATTGCCCCAATGGGCTGCCCGGTAAGCACGGCGCACTGTGCCGCTGACATACCGTACCGGTAGGCCAGAATAAACAGCGTTGGGTCGCTCTGCCAGTTGCGCCGCAGCACATGCACAAACTCCACGAACTGCCGGATCTCTTCTGCGAACCACACATTATATTTTGCGGCGCTGTATATTTTCTGTACCTGCTCCGCTCTGTCAGCGGCGGCCTCAGCGGCGCTGTCATCGATTCTGAATAATAACGTAAAGAACGCCAGCATGCGGTCGGGATGATTGTTTTCCAGCATCGAAAAAAGCGCTTCATCGGCTTTATCCAGGGGCTCAAGCCCGGCGGCGCCGGTTTCTACCGCCCGGATTGCCTTATTCAGCCCCGCTATGAACGTACGCCCAAGGGACAGTGATTCACCAATTGCCTTCATTGATGTTCCGAGTTTCTGCGTCGCGTAACTGAATTTATCAACCGCAAAACGCGGGACTTTGACGGCGACATAATCAATAGACGGCTCAAAACACGCAGAGCCCTGCTGGGTAATTTCGTTGCTGATTTCGGCCAAACTGTACCCGACCGCCAACTTTGCGGCACAGCGCGCAATCGGATACCCGGTTGCCTTGCTGGCCAGGGCCGATGACCGCGACACCCGCGGGTTCATCTCTATAATCCTGAGATCCCCGCGCTCATGATTATATGCAAACTGGACATTTGACCCCCCGCAATCAACCCCCACGGCGCGGAGCACCGCAATTGACGCATCGCGCATGCGCTGATACTCGGCATCGGATAAACTCTGGGTCGGCGCCACGGTTATACTATCCCCGGTATGAATACCCATCGCATCTACGTTTTCAATTGCGCACACTATAACGGCGTTGTCGTAGCGGTCGCGCATAACCTCAAATTCAAATTCCCCCCACCCGATCAACGACTCTTCAAGCAGTGCACTGCTCGTTGGGCTCTCAAGGAACGCCTCCTCGAGTGCGGCAAGCAGCGCGCTCTCTTCGGTCACAGTGGCACCGCCGCTGCCCCCGAGGGTGAAGCTGGGGCGTATGATGAGCGGGTACCCGTTCTCGTCTGCAAAGCGTTTCCCGTCCTCAATGGTATTTACAAACACCGAACGCGGCGACTGCAGTCCGATTGAATCCATCAGTTCGCGAAATTCCCCGCGGTCCTCGGCCACGCGGATGCTGTCAATAGAGGCGCCTATCAGCTCTACGTTATACTTCTCCAGGACGCCCCGGGCGTGCAGCTCCATGGCACAATTTAGCGCGGTCTGTCCGCCCATGGTTGCCAACAGGGCGTCGGGGCGCTCTTTGGCAATAATCGCCTCGACATAATCGGGCTCCACCGGATCGAGATACAGGGTATCCGCGAGCCCGGGTGTGGTCATCATCGTCGCGGGATTGGGGTTCAGCAGTATAACCCGGTAGCCCTCGGCACGGAGCACCTGCACGGCCTGGCAGCCCGAGTAATCAAATTCGCACGCCTGCCCAATCATGATCGGCCCCGAGCCAATCACCAAAATCAATTTAATATCATCTCGCGCCGGCACGGTTACTTCTCCCCCGCCCCGGTCCCGGTGCGCGCGGCTTCGCGCCACACGTGATCAAAGATCCACTGGCAATCGCGCGGACCAGGTGCTGCCTCGGGGTGGAACTGCACCGAGTACACCCGGCGTTCCCGATCCACAATCCCCTCTATGCTTCCGTCGTTGAGATTACTGAACCACAGCTTCGCACTACCGACTAGCGAGTCTGCATGCACGGCATATTCGTGATTCTGTGAGGTCACGTACACCCGGTTGTCATCCGTACACAACACCGGGTGATTGATCCCGTGGTGCCCGAAGTCCATCTTATAGGTCCGTGCCCCCAGGGCCTGGGAAATAATCTGGTGCCCCATGCAGATCCCGAACACCGGAACCTTGCCGATGAGCGCTTTTACCATATCAATATGCGCCTGCAAGGGCGCCGGATCCCCTGGCCCGTTTGATATCACGACCAGCGCGGGCTTCAGGGCAATGACAGCGTCCGCGCCGTCGGCGGCAGTTTTAATTACAATGTTTTTACTCAGCCTACGGAGATGGCGGATAATATTTCGTTTGTACCCGCAATCTATCAATACAATTTTCGGCTCCGCCCCGTTGCCGCCCGCGCTCTCTTCTCTGTTTTCGATGGTAATATACGCATCGGAGCCGCGCCGGAGTTTTGCCACGCGGTTATCCGAATCGGCGGCCTTTGCCGCGCGCACCAGTGCCGCCGCCCGCTCTTTCCACTCCCCGCTGATGTTCCAACCGGGTAGATCCCAACGCCGATACCCCGGCGGTGCCGCCACAACCGCACCGTAAAGCGCACCGGCGCCGCGGATGACCAACGTCAGGGCCCGGGTATCGATATCGGTCAGGGCAGGTATGCCGTTGCCGCCCAGGTACCCGTGCAGGTGAGCACGTCCGCTTTCCGTGCCGCCTCGGCCGTGGTACCCGGCGTGCATCACCAGCCCCTGTACCTGTATGTCTGGACGGATTCCGCCGCCGCCGTCATCGCTCCCTGCTGGCTGCAGGTCACTCGCACCGCCAGGACGCAGGAAATCTGCCTCGCTCCACTGCGGGTCTATGCCGTAGTTTCCAACGTGCGGATAGGTCATAACCACAATTTGCCCGTTGTACGAGCTGTCGGTGAGCACCTCGGGGTAGCCGACCATTGCGGTGTTGATCACAACCTCCCCGCACCCCCGGGGCGGGCGGGCGTCGGGCGCGGGCGTATCGTCCACGCTCACTGGTTTGCCCCCGTAGGAAAAGCCGGCAAACAAATCTCCGTTTTCGAGCACCAGCAGTGCCCCGCCGGGTTCACTCATTGCAATAGATACATGGACGTACCAAGGTAGTAGCCCCTAGGGGGATCGAACCCCTATTTGAAGAATGAGAATCTCCTGTCCTAACCATTAGACGAAGGGGCCTACTTCCCGGGGAGGACTTGAACCCCCACCAGCAGAACCAGAATCTGCTGTGCTACCATTACACCACCAGGAATTGTCATAGTGTAATAATAGCATGGTCACTCACAATACGGCAAGAGACTAAGAGAGAGTATCAGGGCGCTCCCCCCCGCGCTGCGGGGGGTCGGCGTGTTCATTGCCCGGCCGCGGCACCGGTCTCAGGAACGATGCGCACACGGTGCCCGCCGCGTCTGCCGCAAGCCGAAGGGCTTGCGGCACAATGAACATGCCTAGCGCGGAGGCGGGATGCTGTTCCGCTCTCTGGATTTCTACATAGAAATTAGTTGGTTATTGTGTCGCCTACATTACGCTCCGTTGCCGCGTGGGCGACGCATGCTTTACAGAGGCGACCGGGGGTAGCGTCTGTTATTGGCGCCGTGGTGACGGCGCATTCGGAATTGTTATATCCATTTACGACTTAATATTTTTACAGTAGCGACCGGGGGTAGCGCTCTGCTTGTTGGCGCCGTGGTGACGGCGCATTACGCTCCGTTCCCGCGTGGGAGACGTGTGCTCTTACAAAGGCGACCGGGGGTAGTGGAATAATTTTAGCCCATTTAGGGCGAGCGCAAGTGAGCCCGTTAAAAATGGGCGTTAAAAAATTATGGAGCGAGGGGGCAGGGTGCCCCCTCTTAAAAAGCGCTCGGTTACTATGCACTCCCGCGTTTGTGCAGTATACTATTACAAAGAAGTTCGCGGGATGTAGCCTAGTGGCTAGGGCGCCTGCTTTGGGAGCAGGAGATCGGAGGTTCGAATCCTCTCATCCCGAGGCGTTCATAGCTCAGCTGGATAGAGCAGCGGCCTTCTAAGCCGCAGGTCAGAGGTTCGAATCCTCTTGGACGCGGGAGGTGATGGATATGATAGTAGCAATAATTTTACTGGCGGCGATACTCGTTGGGAGTATGCTTGTCGGCAGGTTTACCGTTGTGCTGGCCGAAAGGCGGTCTGACGGGTGAAAAACGGGATGCCCTGCATGCCCTGAATAAAGGGTTTAAACGGTACGTGATACTTATACCCGTGGTTGGTACGGTACTGTTTCTTTTGGGGGTGATACTGTTTCCGGAGAGTTTTTCGTGGCTGATACAGTTATATTTTGTCTTTGCAATGATATACGTCCTGCTGGTGAACGTACTGTATTTTATTAACGTAGCGCGGAGCAAGCCCGGGGTGCTGTTCCTGGTGATTGTCCTGATTGGACGCGATTGCGGCGCTGGCGGGGATAACGGTATTTTGTTATATTGCCGGGTCGCTGATTGACGAAATGTTTACCCTATCCTACGTCCCTGGGGCGTTGGGCATTTTGCTTGCATAGTCGGCGCATTGACATAAAGTGGTGGGAGATACAGATAACTATACCTCTGCGGAGATGCGTGATCTCCTGCAGAGCCTGGGGCTGAAAAAATTCCGGTTTCACCGCTCGTTTGACCATTTCGATTTCGGGAAGGGGTCGCGGGTGATATTGGTTATCGGTGCGATGGGCGCGGGGAAGACCGAGTTTGCCGCGCGGGTTATCCGGGATGCCGAGGTGGCCCGGAAGAAATCGGAAAAAATAGCGACGCACACCACCACGGAGTTCGGGGCCGACCGCCGCAATGTGTTTATTGTCCGCAACCGCTTTGACCGGGCGCGGTTTGCCGAAAATCCCGCCGATTCGCTGTCGTACCGCGGGGGTTATATCCGCTGCGAGGATAATATAGCGGAGATTACGGATTCGTTCGGGTTGGAGAAAATTATTGACGAACACCCGCGGCACGGGACGTGGATTATCGACGAGGCGAGTTTTTACGACCAGCGCATTGCATTTGTCATCCAAAGATATGTCACCGAAAAGCATCTATTGTTTATCTGCCCTACCCTGTCGCTGAATTTCCGCCGTACACTGTTTAATGATACCGCACGTCTGCTATTGGATTACACGACAGATATCTTCCCATTAACGGCCTATTGTGAGCACCATGCGTGCCTGCAGAATGCCACATATAGCTACCGGTACTACATCAGCAACGGTAACAACAGGGCGGAGATGCCCGCGCTCTATTTTGATCCGCTCATCGCCCCGGGGGGGGATAAGGTACGGGAAGGCGCGGAGGTGCCAAATTACTCCGCCCGCTGTAATGCACACCACTATTTGCCCGGACGGGAGTATACCTTTATGACACTTAAGCCCCTGGCAATGCAGGCCGCCGCCGGAGAGGTACGGGGGTTTGAGCAGGAAATCAAAGCCCTGCACGATAACCCGCGGGCGAGTTTGCTTGCCGGAGATTTACCCGCACGGAGCAAGAGCGACGAGGAACGGGAGCTGGCGGGGAACGCACTTATGATCGGGCAGCTTGCCGAGCGGGCGCTGATTTACCTGTACGCGGAAGAGAATCTGCTCGACGAGAGCTATGTCGTGAATATCGTTAATACTCTTGGGCTGGATAAGAAATATATGTCCCTGGCCCTCAGTTACAATCACCGCGCGGTTCAGTTTTAACTCCAGCGTATCAGATACCTGGTATACTCGCTATTAGCGATATTTTTATCTCTCTATTTGATTATTGTCATATTCTAAATTGTACATCAATCTAATGGTATGTCAGCAACAATTATTAGGAGCGTGTTCGCACAGAACATGCGTCGGGGAAGGAAAGCTCTCCGAATTAACCAAATGAAGCTTGCAGAGAGAGCTAAGATCTCCGCAAGCTTTGTGGCAGAAATAGAAACCTGCCGTAAGTTCCCATCACCGGAGGTATTGGAACGAATTGCCGCAGCACTGGAGATGCTGCCGTATCAATTATTTTTGTCTCCCGATCAATGGGAAATAGACGATCAAATTGATGTACTGCAGAACCTGTACGGCAATTTACGTGAGCGTCTGCATTCGGAAATTGATTCGATACTTACTCCGTATACGGAAAAGTGATTTAATCACGCGTCAAACCCGCAGGCGGAGGGGTTACTGTTCCTCGTTAACCCTGCGGTTAATTGACTGAATGTTACGTATTTGATTTTTCAATTCAATTGCCGGTTGGTACCCGGGGGCAATTCTCAGGGCAGAGTTAACTAACCGCAGGGCGCCGTCGAGATCCTGGGTTGCAAAATCTGCCAGGGCCAACAGGTAGAGGCGCTGTACGGTTATTTGCCGCTCGGGCTGTATGGCTGATCCTGAGCGCAGTGCTACACTGAGGTTAAATGTGTCGGGGTAACTGTAATCTGTTAATGGGGTAAAGTGCTGGGTAAACCGGATGGTGGCGCCGGAAATATTCAGGGCAAGGCCGGCTGTGATGCTGAACTGCGAGGAGCTGATTTCTACGCCGCCGTTTATCTCGATGACTTTATGGGGCATGATGCCGATGCCGACCGAATAGATCAACAATGATTCAATGGGAGATGTATCGATGCGGTCAAACGGCAGGGCAACGTTGAAGCTTACAAACCCATACTCGAACGGCCGATACGAAAAACCGGCGTTGAACCTACCGGGGATTAAACCTCCGTCCGTATAAAAACCAATATTCTGCTGGTACAAAGAGATAGCGAGATTGGGGACCGGGAATGGTATAATTTTCAGGGCATGTAAATTCAAAAAGAGGCCGATGTCGGTAACCAGGGCGCCGTCCTGTATTATTACCTGATTTTCCAACGGATACGCGCGGAATGAATATTTGGCGGTGGCTCCAATCGACAGACCGTCTATATCGTTTACGCGGACAAAATTGTACGAGGCATTAAGTGCCGCAGAGACGTGCGTGGTGGTGAATGCAAGCTGCTCGGTGCCGTCTACGCTGCTGGAGTTTATTACCGCATTACTGAAACGCACGTTAACACCGTAGCCAAACGCCCCCAGGGTCTGGACGTATGCAAGTGACTGCAGGGACGTAGATTCGAACCAATTTGTATACCCAAAGCCGATTGCCGGGCTCCCGTAGATGAGCGAACTCGTTGCAGGATTGCCCTCGAAAGTAGTAAAAGTATCTATAATTGAACCGCAAGCCCCAGCCAGGACATTACATATACCGCCGGCACGCACGCCGAGTATTGGAATAACACTCCCGCTGGTCCCGCCTATAGATTCATTACCAGGTATCGGATCAAACAGAAAATTCTTATGCTCTTGTGCCGATATATTAACTGTGAGTAATGATACAAAAAGCACAAAAAAAACTCTCTTCACTATTTGCCCCATTTATTATATTGTAATGAATAAATCAAATAAAATCTTGTTATAGGATATACTAAATAGTATGAGGATGCTAAAGGCACATGGACTGTTGGCAATCATGGGTGTCACCCTGCTGGTTGGTGCACCGACAGGACCGGGGTCACAAGAGACAGGCACGCCCAGAGAGCTTGTGAATGCCCGCCGTGCACTTGCAGATCAGGAATACGGCCAGTTGGCCGATATTTTACTTCAGTACCTGGATGAGAATCCAGACAACGTTGGCGCCGTCGAGCAGATAATTACTGAGGTAACGAATAATTTTGCAGTGCAGAACAACAGATTGTCGGCGCTGGATACGCAGTTGGAAAAAGATCCGGAAAAGGTTGAGAAGATAGAGCGTTTACTGGACGACATTCAGGAGACATCATCTAAATTGAATGTCGAGGTTGAGCTGGAAACAGACAAGGTTATTGCCGCCTCGCGGGGGGCGCGTGAAACAGGATTGCTTGAACGGGCGATTACAGACATAAACCAGAGCGTTGCGGGAAATGATTTTCCTGATGCAATACGTAAAATTATCCGCGCAAGCAATATCGGGCGCCCGCGGCTGCGTGACTATGCCAGCGACCAGGAGATAGCAATAATTGACGCCGTAGTTACCGAACTAAATGACCATCTTGGAAATTACAACTCCGAGCACTACCGCCCCCTGGTATCACTGACAAACAATTATCAATCTGCAAATATAAAAAATATACAGCGTATTGTTGATGCCCGAAACGACGATATGCTGGCCGCCCTCAGGGATGCACAGCAGTACCGCCGGCAATTAGAACAGTTGGTGTCGGCTGCAGCAAATCTCAATCGCCGTTTCCCCGATCTTTTTTACACATCATTGCTTACCCGTTTGTACGGTGAAGGCGGCGGAGATAGCCATGTGCCCCAGCAGGTTGTGACCGTCTCATTGGCGTCTATTTACACAGAATTCAATAGCGCCGCGGGCAGAATTATTAATGCCGGCAACCAACAGATCGGCAGCACTATCAGGCGAGGCGGGTTTGCCGAAAGCGATCTGCATCTCAATGCCGTAAATTCTCTGTCCGAGCATGCCCTGTTTGTAAACGACCTCGGTGTACTTGATCCGCAAGTGAGCCCGCAGGGTAATCTTGCCAATCCGGCACTGGTTGTAACTCCAGATAGATTCGGTAGCGACAGAATACTGATGTATTATGTCTATTTATACGGCAGTGACGCACTGCTGCAGTTGAACGAACAATTTCGCGCCAGCATAGTTGATAATCCAACGGGGTATTTGACCTCATCGTCGGATAGTTCGGAGACCATAGACCCGGCAAGCGAGTACAGACCAACGATCAACAGATGGGAGGCACAGCAGCGGGGCGTAGAGCAGGTTGCCGGCACGGGGGAGAGGGGTACTGGTGTAGGCGGTTCTGTCGATACGGTCAACGGACTTATTGCTGATTTTATTTCCGTTAGTTTGCGCTCCAGACAAAATCTTTTTGAAAATTTATTACGCGAGTCGATATCCGCCTACTCGCCCCTGCTGGTTTCGGCACAAGAGTTGTCAAGTGAGGCACAGGAGTTAATTGGAAATAATAGATCTGACGCCGCCGACCCTAATATCTTATTGATTTCGAAAGCGTACCCCCAGGAGGCAAGTGAGAAGATCACAGCGACCCTGCCGACGCTTAATAATACCGTAGATGAGTTAGAGACACTCTTTCGGGCATTGCCCTCTGGCGATTCGACATCTCAGGCGTTAACCCGGGAGTTGGAGCCGCGCGGTGCCGAGCGGTTCCGTACGTTTTTTTCGCAGTTCCTAAACGTCACCGAAGAGCTTGCAGGGTTTAATCGGCTTGCCCTGGCAAATATTAATCGCGCCGCCGAGCTCCGCGGCGAGGGCGACAACCTGCGCGGCGCCAGTACAAACGCCCTGGATGCCAACGACGGCGAACGTGCCCGCGGACTTTGGGATCAGGCACGGCAAAGATACTCCGCATCGTTGGCCCTGCAGGAAAGCGAAGAGCTGCGCCAGACCCTGGAGACCACGGAGGCAGAGATTCTTAACAGGATTATTGCCATTGAGCAGCAGCGCGTCGTGCGCGAAGTACGTGAGCTGCTGACCGTCTCACGCAGGGCCATTGCCGTACAGGACATCGACAGAGCTTACGAAATACTGCTGCAGGCGGCAGACCTATGGGCGCTTACCAACATTGACGATAATCCGGAAATCCAGCAGCAGCTGGCGATCCTGGAGGTAATTCTTACGTTTGAGGAAGATTATAACCTTGACGAAGACGATCCCCTCTACCCGGTGGTCGGCGGGTACCTGAATACCGCAAATATAAATCTTGAGCGTATTAACGCCAGAACCGACGTAGGGTCGGAGGAGTACAATCAACTCGTTGAGGAGACGAGAATAATCATACAAAACATCCTGTCCATTCAGCCGTTCAACACCGAGGCCCGTACTATTAATTTGGCCCTGCTGAAAATCATCGACCAGGACGAGTATTCAACTACCATCGCCGAGTTATTTGATGCAATCTCCAGGGGTGCCGGCGGCGCGCCCCAGGCCGACCTGGCGACACTCTACTCCCTGCGGCAACTGGAACCGGATTACCCCGACCTGGAGGCAACCATCATCGGACTGGAAATTAGCGCCGGCATCAGGCTGCCGCCGATCAGCGCCGAGCAAATCCAGGAAGGCAACCGGTTGGTTACTCAGGCGCAAAGCCTTATTGCTACCGGTGATGACAATAGCATTGACGCCGGCAGGGAACTTATCCTCAGGGCCCTGGTCATAAATCCGCAAAACACGGCCGCCCAGGAAACACTTGACGATCTCAGGCTCAGCGGGGATTACTTCGTTGAAGTGTCGCTGGATTCTGATGACGTGCAGCTGCTTAACCGGGCGGAGACATTTTTCTCCCAGGGGAGCGTCGCCCAGGCCTTTGTCATTGTTGAAAATCTGTGGCAGAATACATCAAACCGCGCATACCCGCCGCTTGTCGGCCTGAGGAGACGGGTTACCGCCCGTTTGGGTATATAATTAGGAGAATTATGCATCTATCCAGAAAAAACATATGGCTTCCGGCATTATGCCTATTGTGGTTCGGCGCAAGTTACCTTGAAGCACAAGACGCCTCCAATCAACTGGATTATACGTTAGAAGATGCCTCCCGTATCGGTACGGGCAATATCTATTTTCCCAAGAGCGTGGAATCTGACGGAGTAGTGGCCGTGGTCTACCAGGATGTTAATTTCATTACATCTGACAGCGGCTCAATATCACTGTCTGCGGCAATCTACAGAAACGGTACCTGGGGGACTGTTTCCCGGTTCATTGATCCAATCGAATTTGTACGCGAGGCGCCGCCGGAAATATTCTCCGCTGCATTTGGACGCAACGGACTCCTTGTAGTGGCCCACGCCAGCGATGCCAACACAATAACCATTCACCAGCTAGACACATCGGCGGCAGTCATCACGGCCACAGAGCTTAGTCAACTGCAGGCAGCCGACACCGTCGTTGCCCCGCGGCTCTTTCGGCGTCCGAACGGCAGCATTATCTGCTTTGTCAGCTCCCTGGAATCATCACGTGACCGCATAACGCCGCTCTTCGCCATCTCTACCAACGGTCAAAACTGGAGCTCCTTCAGAAAATTTGGCTCAACCACAATCAATCAGGCAAATTTTTTACCGGCATACACCGCACTTGGGAACAGAGAGGTTATCGTCTACCAAAATCTCATGATCGGCGAAAGCAGCACCTATCAGCTCTTCCTGCAATACACCGATAACAACGGAAGCTCGTGGTCGCGGCCAAAAAGAATAACAAACGTCCGCCTTCCGTACGAAGAAGGCAGGGTTGACGAATACGACAATCAACGCGCCACACTGGTAAGTTATCGGGAAAATATCGGCGTCGCGTGGGAGCGTAAACGGCGGGGCGAGGCGCCGCGTGTTTTTTACGCCGCGGTTGACAGGGGCGGAACAATTATCGACGAACCGGTATTAATCTCATCTCTCAGTGACTCTGCGACCTCCCCTGCTTTTGCTGTATTAGGCAACGAGCTCTACCTGGCATGGAACAGCGAGACTAGAAACAGACGCAGCACACAAATTGCCAGACAAACTCTGAGCGGCAACTGGGTTTCCAGTACTATTAGCGGTACCCGGGAATCTGTCTTCCCAAATGTGGTCGCCAACGGAACCGAGCAGCTATTTGTCAGTTGGCTGGAGAACGTCGACGGCACAAACCGTAGATTGATAAATAACAGAATTACCCTACCAACCGATACCATACGCCTGGTAGGTAATAATTTTTCAATCGGCAGACCATCAAATCAAACGCTTCCGCAATTATCCTGGGAATTACCAGAAACTATCGGGCAGTTATCGCAGCTGCGGTACAGTTGGTCAAAAGACGAGGTCGGCAGTATAAAAAAAGCCATTACCCTGCCGACAACCCAGCGCTCCGTCCGCATTATCGCTGATAGCGAGGGCGATTGGTACTTCAAATTATTCCCAATTGATACATTCGGTAATCCTATTGAAATTGATGCCGTACAGTATACCCATGACAGAACCGCACCCTCCGCCCCGTTAATCAGCGGCATCGACACCGACGCCCGGGGATTTCTGCCGAGCAACACATTTACCGTACAGTGGGACAGCGCGCTCAACGACGATATTGCCGGGTATTTTGTAGATTTAAAACGGGTCGGCAGAGAGACCAGCCAAATATCCACCGTAACACAACCGGACGACACAGAAAATTTCACCTCCACAACTACCGAAAAATCACTGTCTGTGCAAAATATCGATAACGGGCTGTGGGAACTGGTTGTTGCCGCCGTCGATCGAGCGGGCAACAGCAGCGAGGCGAACCGACAGTACCTCCGTCTTAACAAATACGTCCCGGTTACATTAATATTTTCAATCAACAGCTCTCCCTCTGATGCTGACGGGCAGGAGTCTATAACAATTAGCGGCCGTGGGTTTTTGAGCGACGGTGCTATAACGACATGTATTTTCGACCGGGACCGCGCTCTGCCCTATGACTATACTTTTGCAGCCGATTCAGGGAACTGTAATGTTAACAGCGACACCCGCATTGCCGGCATTACATCCACGGCTATTAACAGCGGGCAGTACTACGTCGGGCTTACTCATAACAAACGCGGGGTCACGTTCAGCAGCAGCGCATTTGAACTGCTGTCCACCGGGACGGTCATCTTTGGAGATTTTACGACAGATTTTGCCGCCCTAACCGTAGGCGGGCAGCCGGGAATACTGGGCGGCGCACTCAGTCAAATTGGCTCGTGGCCGTTTTATCTAGCTATCATTGCCCTGATAATTCTGTCGATAATATTAGTGTTCCGCCTATTTGCCACTATTGCAGAAGGACGATCGTATCGCGAGGAGTTACAAGCCCTAGTAGCAGGCAGGGGAATTCAGTATACTGATAAAGAGTACATGCAGCAGATACGAAAGTTAGAAATTCGCGGAATAGGGTTGCGCGTTAAATTTACTCTGTTTATTACGCTCCTGGTGGTTGCAGTCATACTAACCATCTCCAGTATCCTCGGCGGAACATCGCTAAACAGACAGGAGAGAATTTTGGCAGATGGACTGCAGCAGCGCATCGATGTACTTCTGGACAGCGTCGCCAATCAGGCCAGCGTAGTCTTTCTGGACCCAGTGAACCTGGTGGCAGAATTGCGCCCATTAGCCGACCAGGCAGTTGTACTCAACGAGGCCGAATATGTAACCATCACCGGGCAAAACCGCCAGGCCGATGCATACAACACAGTATGGGCCACTAGCGACCTCGCCATCCTCGATTACAACGCCAACACTACCGCAGATAACCTCCTATCTACCCCCACGTTTCAAGCTGGAAATTCGACTCTCAATGATGCCGTCTCGCCTCTCATCGATATGCTGCGCCAACAGCTAAATACCGAAATAACCGACGGTGTCGAATCAATCCCCAGCGATATCATCGACATTAACCGGCGCATCGTCGCAGTCATCACCCAATCGGGCGGAAACCTGGATGCCAACGCAGGCACACTCAGCGATCTCGATACCCAGTTGGCCTCACTTACCCAGGAGCTCAACACAGTATTGAGAACCGTCAACGGCACCACCTTTAGCACACCGGTATTCGACCCCCTGCGCCTCGATCGTAAAAACACCAACTACACATTCTACCGCCCAATTGTCGGCTGGAGCGGCTCGGCAGTGGCTTTGAGCGGCGAATACTACCAGGGAATGATCCGCATAGGCATTTCCACCGAAAATTTAATCACCGAGCTAAACGCCGCGCGCCGTGAAATAATCATCACCACGCTTATCATTGCAATCGTCGCCATGATCGTGGGATTCATCGGATCGTCAATACTGGCAACGGTCGTCGTGGCGCCAATTAGCAAAGTAGTCAAAGGTGTAGAAGTTATCAGTCAAACCGACGATAAGTCAGAGTTACGTGACCATACCATTAAAGTAAAGAGCAAAGACGAACTCTCCCTGCTCGCCCAGCGGGTCAACGCCATGACCGAGGGCCTGGTAAAGGCATCAGACGCCAACAAAGAACTTATAGTCGGTAAAGAGGTACAGAAGCTATTCATTCCCCTCCAAAAAGATGAGGCAGGAAAGAAGCTGTCCATAGCAAGCGATAGCTACGGCGATATAGATTTTGCCGGATACTACGAAGGCGCACACGGTGTATCCGGCGATTATTTCTCCTATTCACAGCTTGATGACAATAACGTTGCGTTAATAAAGTGCGACGTATCGGGCAAAGGCATCCCCGCCGCGCTGATTATGGTCGAGGTGGCGACAATTTTTTACAGCTATGTGCGTAGTTACAGCATGGGCAACACCAGCACATCGCTGGTCGAATTAGTCGCCGGCATCAGCGACACCCTTGAAAGCATGCAGTTCGAAGGTAGATTCGCGGCCCTGACCGTCGCCACAATTAACCAGCAAACCGGCCAGGTACGTATTTGCAGCGCCGGCGATAATCAAATTCATATTTACCGCAGCAAAACTCAAAGCGTAGAGGTCATCGACCTTCCAATAAAACCGGCCGCAGGAATATTCCCCAGTTCACTGATCCCCGAGGGATACCAGGAACGGCAGGCCAACCTGGAAAAAGGCGACGCCCTGATACTCTTTACTGACGGCGTCGACGAGTCACGCCGCTACATACGCGACGCACAGCTGAATATACAGAACGACGCGGAAAACAAAAGCATGGTAGAAGAGTTTGGGATCCAGCGCCTGCATGATGTCATAACCTGCCTGGCAGCCGGCAAACAGTATCAACTGCAGCGCCAGGATGAACCATACAGCAAATCCCCGGCAATAATTGATTTATCAAACCAGAAAATGGACGCAATGAGCATCGTCAAGAGTGTTATCGTGGCAGAAAAATTATTCCGCCTCTATCGTGCCGAAAACGCAGGGACAACACCCAACGCCCCCACCAGTGTGGTTATCGACAAACAGATACTGCCCTTCGTCCAAGAGTGCTTTAATAACGCCGATGTCTATCTTGCAAACGAATCCCCTACAACCAACCCGCATTACGCAAGATTTGACAACCTGATCGAAGAGACACAATACGACGACCTAACTATCCTCATAGCAATGAGAACCTGATCCCATGCGATTACAGGTAGTAATACTTTTGACCGCATGCGCCTTCCTGTCCACCGCGGCCCCTCTTCTCTCCCAAGAGGCCATTCAGGGCTTTGATACCATTACCCTGGGGATCACCCCCGCGGCCCTGGAATCCCTATTAGACGGCTCCGAGTCATTTGACTACCAAAAACAAGAGGTATCCCTGATCCCCAACAACGAGCAAACCCTGATAACCGTTCCGGGCAGCAATTATATCTCTACCGGGCTCTTTCAATTTAGCGACGACAGGTTAATTGCAATCACCCTGCACCTGGACAGTAAAAAAGTGGGCTACTACACACTATTCTCCAACCTCGCCGAAAAATACGGCCAGACAGATACCTTCACCCCCCAACGGGTAACATGGGAAGACGGCCCCGTGACCCTCAGTCTGGAGCGCCCGGCAATCATCAAATACCTGGACAGCGCTTTTTTCGACAGCGAACTCGCAACCCTCCAGGAGCGGCAAATAACCGAGGAGACACAGCGTGAAATTTTTCTGCAAAAATTCTAGCCCCCACCCACCGTCGTCCAACCACCGCCGCGCCTTCGTAATTCTCCTGACCCTAACCGCGGCAAGCCTCTTCGCCTTCGTGCACCCGGTCCCTGCCCAGTCAGATACACCAGAACCGCACCGCACCTCCACTCAGGCAGCACCTGAGGCAGCACCTCCCCCGGCGCTGGTAAAAACTCAGGCAATACTAGGAGAGCGCACCGAACTGGAAATCGAACTGGCCCTCACCCCGCAGCAGCGGACAACCGGGCTAATGTTCCGCACCGAACTCCCCGCTAACGCCGGAATGCTATTTGTGTTCCCAGACGCAGCCGAACGCGCATTCTGGATGAAAGACACCCTGCTGCCCCTGCGCCTCGCATACATCAACGCCGCCGGCATAATAACATCTATTCACACCCTGACCCCGCTATCGACAGCCTCAGTACCATCTACTCATAAAATAGTGTACGCCCTGGAAACCAGCACCGCCCTCCCCGAGACCGCCATACAGGTAGGCGACACCATCACCCTTCCGCACTGTCCCTATCAGACTCTTGTGTATCTTGGGTATCAACGAACAGTGACACAGCGGGTTCGCTATCTTTGTCGGTAAAATCGTTCAGCAGCACTTCCACCTTATTCCCCGCCTTCTTCAAATAGCTCTCCAATTCACGGTAAATCACCACCCCTGCTTCAAACTGCTGCAGCGACTCATCCAGCCCAATCCCCCCAGAGCGCAACTGCTCACAAATACCCTCCAGGGTTGCTAACTTTTTCTCAAAATCTTTCATCACTCACTCCCACTGACCCGCGCAACTATCCGCGAATCGTGTAACTCTATCGATAGTATATCATTTTCACTCACTTCCCGGGAGCTGCTGATATGCTTTCTCGTCCCCCCGCCGTCTCGCTTCTCACCGGGGGCACCGGCGGCCGTATCTTTAAAGACGATCGCATACCCCCGCTCCAATATCGACCGCGGGGACAACGCCCGCAGCTCGCCCCCAAGCCCGGCAACCCTGCCGCGCTGTAATTCCAACCCCCGCCGTTGGCTATCCACCAACTTCTGCCAGCAATCATCCAACGCAACCGCACGCTCCTGCACCACCCGCTCCTGGTACGCGGCAAGTTTATCGAGCGAGACATGCTCCAGCAGCGCCTGCGAGTACCGCAGCTTTTCCGAAATACTATCGCACAGCTGGCCGCGCATACCCTGCATCTGCACCAACACCTTCTCGCTATCCTCTGCAATTAACTCCGCCGCAGCCGACGGCGTCGAGGCCCGCATATCCGAAGCCAACTCACACAGCGCAACATCAATCTCATGCCCAATAGCCGACACCACGGGAATCCCCGACCCCGCCACTGCCCGCACAACCCGCTCTTCCGAAAACGGCAGCAAATCCTCCAGGGCCCCGCCGCCCCGCGTCACCACCAGCACATCAGCCAGCCCGTGCCGGTTAGCGTACTCTATCCGGGCACACACCTCCGCTCCGGCCGCGTCACCTTGCACCGCAGTCGGCAGCACAATAATATCAATCATCGCATTCCGCCGCCGCACCACGTGCAGGAAGTCCCGCACCGCCGCCCCACGGGGCGAAGTAATAACCCCCACCCGCTGAATAAACCGCGGTATCTCCCGCTTCCGCTCCTCCGCAAACAGCCCCTCCTGGGCCAGCGCCCGCTTCCGCGCCTCCAGGCGGGCAAGAATATCCCCATCCCGCAGCCGCACCAGCGACGTGCACACAAGCTGATAATTCCCCCGCTTCGCATACACGGTAACCCCGCCCCGCACCCGCAGCAGCAGCCCATCCTGGAGTTGAAAATTCACCGCACCCGCCGCGCCGCGAAACAGCACCGCCTGCAGGGTCGCCCCGTCGTCCTTCAGGGTAAAGTAATGGTGCCCGGATTTCGCATAATGGTAATTCGACACCTCGCCCTCAACATCCACGCTGGCAAAATTTTGCTCTAATTTTGCTTTCAGGTGTTCGGTTAGCTCGGAGACAGTCACGCGCTCAGTGTATCATTTTTCCCCTCTGGGCGCTACCCCAGCGCACCCCCACGGGAGACAGCCGCCCCCCCCACTCTACCGTGTGCGTCCCTGCAATTTGTCCCCCGTGTGTACCACCGCTGGGGTCGGCGTGCTCAGGGCTCGGCCGCCGCGCCTTTTGCACGGCAAAGATGTCACCCGATACTCCGCGGCGTCTGGCGGACGCAAACGCGCCCGCCACCCTTCCCATGCCTAGCGCGAAAGACTTGCACCCAAATCGCATAACATGGTATACTACTGACAGAATATATTTTATAAGGAGAATACTATGAAAAATATACGAAAGAGCGAGAACAATGCTCTTATAAGGATAAGCGCACGTGCGTGTGCAGTAATTATTTGTGCCGGTACGGCACTACTGATAGCGGGGTGTCCGGTAGAGACAACCAACCCCCCGCAATCCAATACCTACATATGTGAGAACGGTACCCCAGTTACCGGAACAGCGCCGGCTCCCGATACCGTCGGATGCCAGGAATGTACCATGGGCTATACCCTGGATGGCACAGCAGGTCCCGGTACTGTATGCGGTTCAGTGCATACATGTGAAAACGGAACGCCAATTAGCGACGCAGCAGCAGCTCCCGGTACCGTTGGATGTCAGGAATGTACCACGGGCTACGCCCTGGACGGCGCGGCTGGTCCCGGTACCGTATGCGCGGTAGATACCGATCGAGATTCCGTAATAGACAGCGTTGATGTTGACAATGACAATGATGGGCTCATTGACATTAACACATTAACTGAGCTCCATAACATGCGCTACAACCTGGATGGTACCAGTTACAAAACCAGCGGCACCGATGGCGGCAGCACCGCAGGTGCCCCTACTGCGCCAACCAGTAATTGTACCACCGCAACCGACGGAGTCTATCTGTGCGGATACGAGTTGCTGCAAAACCTTGATTTTGATCTGGACGGAGACGGCAGTACCGTCGAAGCAGATGGATCCCTTGATGATGACGATGACGCCGCGCCTTACTTTGTGGTGAGTGACGGCGGGTGGGAGCCGGTTGGTGATAGTACCAATCTTTTTGACACCCTCTTTGAGGGCAATGGGTTTACAATTAGCAATCTGGCAATTCTTCGTGACCAGGATTTTATCGGTTTTTTTGGAGGAACCGATGCAGAGTCGCATATCCGTAATATTGGGCTTGTGGGTGGTTTGGTTGCCTATAGCGGATCAGCTGGCGGTACTGCCGCCATATACATCGGTAGCTTGGTAGGAAATATGTTCGGTACTATTACAACTAGCTATGCTACCGGAAACGTTGTCGGCGGTGAAGAAAATGACAGAATTGGCGGTTTAGTGGGTGAGGCGGCCGGCATCATTATCGCTAGCTTTGCTACTGGAAACGTTGTCGGCAACGGGGGAAATGATAGGGCTGGCGGTCTAGTAGGACGGGTCGACGACAGTAGGAGTAGAGTTGATGCAAGTTATGCCACTGGGAATGTCACCGGAAACGGCGATAACGATTTTGTCGGCGGATTGGTAGGATTACGAGCACAGGGTTTTATCACTGCCAGTTACGCCACCGGAGATGTAGACGCCGGCGCAGGAACCACTGACCGTGCCGGTGCCCTGGGGGTGACGTTTTTCCAACACACCGCCATTTCCTACGGATTCGGTGAAGTTACCAACGAAGAGTTGACGGGCGGAGTATCACCAAAGCCCGCGGGGGTCAGTGCCGCTACCGGGCTTACTGCCGCCAACGCGGCCTCGTGCAGTAATCCCACATACACTTCCGAGACAGTATGTACCGCAACAACACTTACTGTTGCCGCAGGTTCCTGGAGTACAGCCGATTCGGCCTGCTCGGCACCGATGACAGGGGCAACGGCCGGGATAGATTACACTACTTATACCACCCAGACAGCATGCGGCGCACCTTCCCCGGCGGCAAAGACAGCGGGCACATGGGATACAAGCGACTCCACCTGCTCGGCACCGATGACGGGTGCAACTACCGGGGTAACCTACTCGGGATTCACCACTCAGGCATCGTGTACTTCTACGTCTCAAAAGCGGGCTGAAACATGGTCGACCTGGAGTAATGCAGATGACAACACCCTTAACGCGTGGATCTTTGCCGCAGGTAAGGCACCGCGGCTCCGCTACGCCGACTATGACGGTGCCGGAACTACGTTTGACTGCTCGATGTTTCCCGCCGGGGTAACGTGCGGGGCAAACGGCGACCCGCTGCCTGGACAGCCGGCGCAGTAGCACGCAGTATCTCTCCGCGGGGCCCCACTCTCTCTCCACGTGGGGCTCTGTCTCTGGCACCGCCAAAGGGGGCGGTGCCTACCCTCTCTCTCCCCATGCCTAGCGCGAAAGACTTGCTCCCATATCGCGCAATATGGTATACTACTGATAGAATACATTTTATAAGGAGAATATATTATGAAAAATCAGAGAGAGAGAGAGAGAGAGAGAGAGAGAGAGAGAGAGAGAGAGAATAATACTCTCTTACAGATAACTGCACGTGCGTGTGCAGTAATTATTTGTGCCAGTGTGGTGTTGCTGCTGGCGGGATGCCCGGTAGAGCAAGACACCAGCGGCAATAACGGGAACAGCGGCGTGGTACCCGAGGGCGGTACGTGTACCGCCGATAGTGAATGCACGAGCGGGTTAATCTGCATCGGGGCACAAGACGCCCAGGTATGCACCCAATCCGACAGAAGCAGCGGGAGCGTATGCAGTATCGATTCCCATTGCGCCGGTCCTCTGGTATGCAATAGCGGCACATGCGGCAAGGTACTCGCGGGCGGCGCATGTGCTGCCGGCAGTGATTGCGATAGTGGTTTGATGTGCGCGGCCGGTCTATGCTCTGACGGCAGCGTCGGAAACGCATGCACTGCCGACGATCAGTGCGATACCAGTTTAATTTGCATCGGAACACAAGGCGCCCAGGTATGCACCCAATCCGACAGAAATAGCGGGAGCGTATGCGGTATCGATTCTCATTGTACCGATGCCCTGGTATGCAATAGCGGTACATGCGGCAAGGTACTCGCGAGCGGCGCATGTACTGCCGATGACCAGTGTGATAGCAGTTTAATCTGTATTGGAACACCGGGCGCCCAGGTATGCACCCAATCCGACAGAAATAGCGGGAGCGTATGCGGTATCGATTCTCATTGTACCGATTCCCTGGTATGCAATAGCGGCACGTGCGGAAAGGTACTCGCGGGCGGTACATGTACTGCCGACAGTGTATGCGGCAGCGGGTTAATTTGTGCAGGCACGCAGGGCAGCCAAATGTGCGCCCAATCCGACAGAAACAGCGGGAGCGTGTGCGGTATCGATTCTCATTGCACCGATGCCCTGGTATGCAATAGCGGCACGTGCGGCAAGGTACTCGCGGGCGGTACGTGTACTGCTACCAGTGCATGTGCCGATGGGTTAATCTGCATAGGGACACAAGGTAATCAGGCATGCGGTACAACCGGCAGCACATGGGTTGCACGGGGAAGCAGGGTGAGTAATACACTGCAAACCGTCCACTATGACAACTCCCTGTGGGTAGCGGTGGGTTCCAGCGGAGACATAACCACCAGTGAAAACGGTACCGGATGGAACAGCCGGACAAGTAATGTGAGCAATTACCTACGGGATGTCCACTATGCCAATAGTTTATGGGTAGCAGTCGGAGACAACGGCGACATAACCACCAGTACAAACGGTACTACATGGACCAGCCGGACAAGTACTGTGAGCAATGATCTACAGGATGTCCACTATGCCGGCAGCACATGGGTAGCGGTTGGTGCGGGCGGAGACATTATTACCAGCAGCAACGGCACCGCATGGGAGGCGGCGGTTGACGATAAAGGAACGCCAACTGATACGAGTGATGATACAAACTGGACAACGAACGGACTGCTTGCGGTACATTTCGATAACAGCACATGGGTAGCGGTTGGTGCAGGCGGGGAGATACTCACCAGTACAAACGGCACCACATGGGCAAGCCGGACAAGTAATGTGAGCAACGCACTATGGGATGTCCACTATGGCAACTCCCTATGGGTAGCGGTCGGTGCGGGGGTGATATAACCACCAGTGCCAACGGCACAGCGTGGACAAAACGGACCAGCAATGTGAGCACCCTATTGACCTCCGTCCACTATGCCAACTCCCTATGGGTAGCGGTTGGCGGAACACGCGACTTCGCAAACAACACATATAACTCAAGTATAACCACCAGTGCAGACGGCGCCACATGGACGGAACGGACAAGTAATCTGAATAACCAGCTAGACGGCATCCACTACGCCAACGGCCTATGGGTAGTGACGGGCGGGAGGGTCGGTACGAGCGGCAGCAGCAGCGAACCCGCTGGCATAATTACCAGTACAAACGGCACAACATGGACAAGACGTACAGCAAGTGATGGAACGGACCTTTTAGGGCGGCCAGCGACCCTGGATGGAATACTGCTTGACGTCCATTATGCCAATAATTTATGGGTAGCGGTGGGGGTAGCACTCAACAGCGTAGGCGACACCATTGGAAGCATAGCCACCGCACCATAACGGTGTGGGGGCACTCTCTCTCGGGGTGGTGGGCGGTGCATTCCTTCGATATTGTTGCCGCCCTTATGACTTAATATCTTTACAGAAGCGGCGGGGGGTAGCGTCTGCTTGTTGGCGCCGCTCAGCGGCGCATTCGACATTGTTGCCCTGCCTTATGACTTAATATCTTTACAGAAGCGACGGGGGGTAGCGGAAGCAAGCGAAGGCGGCGGCGGGCGAGCGGGAGTGAGCCCGTACCCACGCGTGCGCACTTGTGCGTGCGCGGGGGTAGCCGCCTGGTGCCCGCGCTTGCGCGGGCACGCTGGCTGCAGCGAGGGGGGCAGCGCCCCCCTCCTCAGCAGAATTCCTGAAGCGCACGTATGCGCTTGACAAATAATGTATTTAGTGGTAAAAATATACTGTGCATAAGAATATTAATGGGTACGTCGGCTTCATTTTTGTGACATTAGTAATATCCTCAGTGGTAGGTGTGGCCCGTGGATTGCCGATTGAACAGATAGTCATCCGATCGATTATCGCTACGGCAATTATTGGGGCGGCGGCGTATGGGCTCATGCGAATCGGGCGCCGTTTTCTACCCGAGCTTACCGGGTTTGGACGGAGCAGCGAGAGCGCGGATGAGACACATCCAGGGACGGGGGGCGAGCATGCCTCCAACGAGCCCGATAGCCGCGGCACAGTAGGCAATACGGTAGATATGGTTGTTGGAGACGACATTGATATCATCAGTACCGACGAGCACTCTGGAGAATCTACCGCGCCGGCCGCGTCTGCACCAGGTGCGCACGATGACTTCTCTGAAAATACTCAGGAAGCACCAGCCCCTGATACCGAGGCGGGAGGTATCGATTCCCCCGCGGGCACGGCGGCAGCAGCGGGAGGGGATGGCGGCGGGGGAACCGAAAACGTAGAGATGCTGGACCCCGATGTGCCCACTGACGGCAAAGACAGTGAGTACGATGATGATGGCGAAGGCGGGTATCGCGGCGATAGGCATCACCGGGGCGGTGGGCATCGTGACAGCGGGCTGGATGATGCTGGTAAACAGTACCTGGCAGATCTGGCTGCACGGCCGAAAGAGGCCGCAGGGGTAATTAGAACTATTCTTGAGGATAGGTAGTTGGCGGGAGAATAGGGGATGGATAATAAAAAGTACAGTGACTTAACCGAAGAAGAGCTGTGGGAAAAATACAAAAAAACACAGGACGCAGAGGTCAGGAATATACTTGTAGCCCAGTATGCCCCGTTGGTCAGGTATGTGGCGGGCAAGGTGGCAGTGGGGCTGCCCAATCATGTTGATTATGACGACCTGGTCGGGTATGGTATTTTTGGACTCTTTGATGCCATTAATAAATTCAATCCGGAAAAGAATGTTAAGTTCAAAACATACGCGGTGCAGCGTATCCGCGGGGCGATATATGACGAACTGCGCTCGATAGACTGGGTGCCGCGTTCGATACGGCAAAAAAGCCGTGATATCGAAAACTCGGTGCGGCGCCTGGAATCGACGTTGGGGCGGGCTGCAACGGATAAGGAAATTGCCGTGGAGCTGGGGGTGACCCTCAAGGAGCTGGACGCCACCATTACAAAAATTGGCGCCACTTCCCTACTCTCGCTGAACGATATATGGCATCCAAACGACAACAGCCAATCGACTACCATTGGGGATTCGGTAACCGCGCCTACAAAATTACATCCCGATATTATTGTGGAGAAAGAAGAGATGCGGCGGGTCATTGCCGGGTCAATTCAAGAGCTTCCGGAAAACGAAAAGAAAGTGCTGATACTCTACTATTACGAAGATTTAACACTTCGGGAAATTGGTGAGGTGCTGGAAGTAACCGAATCACGGATTTCGCAACTGCATACCAAAGCAATTATTCGTCTGCGGGCAAAACTTACCAATGTGCGTAAAGGGATAGTCTAATGCCGGACTATACCCAACTACGAAGTTTAATCCGTGACCAACTTCGCACAGACAGTGTACCTGCGTCACTGACTGTCTCTGGTGCCTCGCTCTCGGGTGCGCTTGATGTTGCTGCCAAAAAATTGGGCGTGGAGCCGAGTCAGATATCGTATCGCCTGGTGGGCAGTAAGGACGGCGGGCGGGGCGACGGGAAGGTACAAATTGTTGTTACATTGCGCGATGCGCCGTCGGCTGATGGGGAGAGTGCGGGCGGTGACGATGCACCGGCCTCGTTTTTAACGCTTCCGCCGTTTAATGAAATAGATACCCGGTGTTCGCTGCGGGTATTGTCTCATAGTGTTGTGCTGCGGGTAACACGCGATCCGAAAGACGGCAGCGTCCCGAGTGTACAATCTGTTATTCAAAAGATCAATAAACGCATAGATATAAAATATGATCTGCAGCAAATTACCAATATAGTTAATCAGGCAAAAGGGGCCTACGAACAGATAAGTTCTTTTCAGCATCTGGTTACGGATGCTCCGGTGATTAGCTTTGACAGTGACAACGATGGGAATGTCGGGTGGATAACGGTATCTCCGCCCGGGAAAGAAGGTATTGACCCCACGGGGGTAATATACCAGCGGGCACTTCAGTCGCGCGGCGTGGTGGCGGGTATCGACACCCAGGTTATTAATTTTTTAGAAGAGTATCCGATATATTCCAAAAAAATACGTGTTGCTGCAGGGCGGGCGCCTCAGCATGGGCGGGATGCTCAATTTGAGATAGTAGAAACGGCGCCGTCTCCCCCGTCCCGGCAAACCGGGGGCGGGGCCGGCGGGGGCGGAGGGGCGTCTGGTACTTCGTTTCATCCTGCCAGTAAAATTATCAACGTTACGGCTCAATCGATTGTGGCCAGGAAAATCCCCAAAACATCGGGCAAGGACGGCAAGAATATTTTCGGCACGGTAATCCCGGCGAAGGACGGGGAGGATATTGAAATAAAAACCGGCGAGAATATTGAAGTCAGCTCAAACGGACTTGAACTGCGGACGAAGATAAACGGCGAGTTGAAAATAACCAGTGGGTCAATTGATGTATCTCCTGTTCATACTGTTGAGCGGGATGTAGATATTCGGAGCGGAAATATAATTTTTCTGGGTAATGTAATAGTACCTGGGAATGTCAAAGATGGGTATAGTGTTAAGGCCAGCGGGACAATAGAGGTTGGGGGGTCGGTGGGCAAAGCGGTCCTTGATAGCGAGGAAGATATTATTATCCATGGGGGTATTGTCGGACACGGTAAGGCAAAAATCAACAGCGATAAAAAAATAACGGCGAAGTATATAGAAAATGCAACGGTACGGGCCGGGGATTCTATCACGGTAAGTGAAGGTATAATAAATTCACGCATAACTTCCGGGAACACATTGATATGTGAGGGCAGGAGAGCTTCTATTGTCGGGGGCTCAATTATCTGCGGCAAGACCATTGCTGCAAAGACCATCGGTTCGCATTTAGGGGTACGTACCGATTTATGCATCGGTGTAGATATTAAGCGCACCGAGAATCTCAACGAACTCATTGAGCGCCAGCAATTACTGCGGCCGCAGCTAAATGCCCTGCGCCGCCTGGAACGCAAGGGAGGAGGGGGTGACGGCAGCGGCGGCACTCCTCCGGGGCATCAGAAACGGCGCGAGAGCGATGTTACCCCCGAGCAGCTGGCAAACGAGAAGGCGGTGGTCAATGCGGAGCTGCATGACCTGGAGCGTGATATTGAGATGCTGCAAACCGAGATAAACGCGATGCATGTTCCCGGTGAAATAATTGTCAGTAAGGAGATTCACGCAGGTGTAACCGTTACCATCAACAATATTACCAAGCAGCTGCATCCCAGGCAGGGCAGATTTCGATATAGCAACAGCGGGGGGAGAATCAGCGTGGAGGCACAAACAAGTGGCAATTCACCCCATTGATCTGCAAAACTTAATCCTGCGTGCAGATCAGGAAAATAGAGAGCAAGGCATCAAGCAGCATGACGCTATCCAGAAACAGGCACAGGCCGCCGAGGAGTCGGCTGCCAGGAGCGTGCGGAATGCAGAGCGGGTAACCGAGACAGACAGCAACGAAAGCGGCGGGCCAAAGCCCGCAAAAGATGATGAATCTCCAACCGGTAAAAATCAGCAGAATACCGAAGACGAGCAGACCGAGCACCGGCGCAAACAGGTAAAAGATTTCCATTTAGGCAACACCATTGATCTACGGAGATAACCCATGGGGATAGTGTATATTGCATGTATTATTGGGGGATTTGTAATCCTATGGTATTCGCTGCGCCGGTATATCCGAAAGGTCCTGTCGGATAATTCTCTCCTCGATGAAATCTATGCAAAAATAGCAAGCGAGCTGCAGGAACTGGTTGTGGAGATAAACGGCGTCACTGACAGGAACCTGACAATAATTGAAGAGCGCATTGGCAAGCTCTCTTCCCTGCTTGTTCGGGCAGATGCACATGTTAAGTTGTTGGATAAGTATCCGGTGCACAAGTATACCGATTACAATCCTCAGAGCGTACATGCGGAGAGCACCGCGGAGAGTGCCGCAGAGAACGGGGACGTTAGAAAGAGCGGAAAAGAGATGTCGCAACAGGAACAGATTGACAGACTCAACAGTGAAGGCAAGAGCCCTGCGGAGATTTCCCGCCTGGTCGGTGCGTCAATTAGTGAAGTCGAAGCGCACATTGCGGTATCAGGGAAAAGCAAATAAGCGGACGCGGTATAAAAAAACGGCATGCCTGGACATCAGGTGCACACCGTGGATTGCACTACGCAATCTAATTACAATATCGGCAGCAGGCAAAATAACATTAGCACTACCCGCGCGCGCCCTGGGTGCGGTTAATGCAGCCGGGAGATTAAATGGAGGAACTTATCTACCTCGTGTATTATTGCCGGCTGCAAAGTACTTTCTCTGGAGAGGTAGTGAAAATCCAGTCTGTAAATTAGCCTGAGTATGTGATGATATACCGGCGACCTATCTATGGCGGATATATAGGACTCGATATCATCAATCGGCACCGCCGTCTGCTTGCGCACCCGGGTTTGCAGGGCCCGCACATGACGCCCGATATCCCGGACAATTTTCGCGATTGCATCATTGCGGGCAGACACGCCGGCAGCCGCCTCGGTAGCACCCGCGTCATCGTCAGCCGTGCGTATTGCGCGCCGCCATTTCTCTACTATTGTCCGGCTACCCGGTGCGATATTAATATTTTTTGGATCAATATACGGTATGCCGTCAAGCATCAGGCTTTCGGCGCAAATATTGATAGTCTTGCTTGTCTCGACGGTACTGACCCGCTTCTGCAGCCACCGCCCGTACTGCAGGAGAGATTCATCTGAACGCAGTACGGTGCCGCGGTAATCCGCAACACCTGCATGCGGACGGGCGTGCAAATACCGATACAGCCCAGTCTCCGCGGGGTGTAAATAATTCCCATGGGCATACATCCTCTCTTCAAAATACGTCCCCCTGCAATGCAGGGCACGCCCGGGATACCCAAGATCAACACCGGCAAGATAGATGCTGGTGCACCCCAACCAGTGGGCGACCTCCCAGGCCATTGTCACAACAGAGCCGCCGCCGCTAATATTCAACGGAATCCCGCATGCATTTTGCACGTAGGCTGCCATCGGGACCGCGGATGTAGTAAGCAATGGAGTGCATCTATTGCCGCCGGCGGTACGCGGGTGCGCGGCAGCCGGGTTACTGCATATATCAAAAATAATCCGCAGATCTCGGGTATCGGCCTGCCGGATGTGCTGGCTATTAAAAAACTGCGGATCGGCCGTAACGGTTATATCCGGCGTTACCCCTATTTCCTGCAGGGGCAGCAGTGCCGTATCCACGGCTATGACAATGCTCGCAGCGCATAGTCCCGGCAATAACTCCCGAACACTATCCAGACTCGGACCGGCACCAACCACTACGGCCGCCGCACCGGTACACGCGCCCTGGAATCGGGAAAAGTCGTGGGCGCGGGTTATTGTCTGGTAATTACGCAAAATATTGCGCACCCATAACAGGGAAAACTTTGCGGTCGTCGCCTGATTGCCGCGGCGCTGCACCTGCAGTTTCCGCAGCTCGGCAGCAACACCGCTGTAATACTCTTTATCGCACTCCACAAGCGCGGGCATATTAACCGCAATAATATCCTCGCCGACGAGCACTTGCAGCTCTCTGACAAGCGCAAGGGGCGCGGGGCGTATTAATATACGCACCGCACGATTGGTGATGATATGCTCCAGAGATCGCACCGATAATGCGTGTACGAATAAACCAACATCCGCAATTAAAATTATTATAGAGATATTACCGGGCAGCCGCAGCAGCTCTTCAACGTGATACCCCAGTCCAAATCCAGAAACTACAAATATCGACCGTGCGCTTCTGTTCCCGTACCTGTCAACTATCGCCGCCACAGAGCGCTGGGCTTCCCGGATGGGGTCATACTTACTGTGGAGATAGCGGTTATTCACCCGTATTGTCGGATGTCCCCCGGGAGTAGTTTCGACCCCATACGCGGTATTGTCGCGTTCTATTTTCTCTATGGCTTCGGTGATGTGCGGATATGTCTGCCCCAGGGCTTTAATGTTTTCCGTGTAGATCTGCATTAAAACTGCAACACGCGCCGATTATTGCCGCCGCCCGATTGGACAGCCGGCACGAATGCACTGTCTGTCTCTGCTGTCTGCGGTGTGTTCGTATCAGACCCCGGACGGACAGATATCGGAAGCGTCACCGAGCTCCCGTATTCAATCACATTTCCGTTGGGTACCCCGGCATACGACACAATGTAATCGATGACCTCTTTCACCCGCGGGGCAACGATGCGCCCCCCGTATGTATTCTCATTCCGGGGATAATCAATAATCATATACACAATATATTGCGGATCCTCGGTTGGGAAGATTGCCAGCGTTGAGGGAATAAAATGCTCTGCAGAGTAGGCATCAATATCCACATCGTACACCTCCGCGGTGCCGGTTTTTGCTGATATTGCCAACCCATCTGTCGTCACCCGCCTGGCCGTACCGCGCACCGCCGCCGCATTCATTATATTCAGCATTAGTTGCGCCGTAGATGCAGAGATGACCTGACGCACTTCTGTACGCCTGTTTTCATTAATGATCTCACCGGATGGTGCCACAATCCGCTTAATAATCAACGGCTGCAGTAACACGCCATCGTTCGCAATTGCGGTCGCGGCCCTGATAATCTGCAAGGCCGTTACGCCAATCTCCTGCCCGATAGCAATGGTCGGCTTGGTACGCTCGGTCCATTCATCAACATCCCGGAACAGCGCATTTTCCTCACCGCCCAGCTCAATGCCGCTCCGCGATCCAAATCCAAAGTTGGCAATCGTCTGGTGCAGTTCGTTGGCACCAATGGTATCCGATGCCAGCGCCGCGCCGATATTACTTGAAAAAACAATTATTTCTTCCGTACTGATAACACCGTAATCTGCAACATCACTGATGTTATAATTTTCCAACCGTCCGCTATACCCGCTGCGCGTATCAAAAAAATCATCAGCGCGTACGCTCCCGTGATCCAATATTGCCGACATGGAAAATATCTTAAACACCGACCCCGGCTCGTATATATTTGAAATTGCCCGGTTGCGCCGCTCCTCGTTAGAAAAATCGGCAAAGGTATTGGGGTCAAAATTCGGCAACGACACCGAAGCCAGCAGCTCACCGCTCCTGGCCCCCATTACCATCACAACCACTGAGTCCGCTCCTTCTTCCTTGAGTGCGGCGGCGGCAACCTTTTCGGCATACGTTTGAATATTGACATCAATCGTCAACTCAATACGGTTCCCCGACTGCAGCAGATCGTCCAATTTGTACTCTACCCCGCCCAAACCGTGACTATCGGTACCAACGTACCCGATAACCGACGAGCCGATATACTGCTCGGGATAAATACGTCCCGCCGACGGTGCCAGCGTTATACCCTCCAGCAGCCCCTGCTCTTGCAACTGCTCAATCTGCCTGCTTTGCGTCAGACTGATAAGCCGCTTTACGGTTACAAAGCGATTCTCGGTAGAGAGCTGCGCTGCCAACTCGGAGCCATTTATATCCAGTATCGCCTCCAGGCGTTCGGCAACCTCCTGCGGGTCATCAACGTGCGGCGTCCATGCGGTTACCGAATCTAACGAAGTCTCGATTGCCATGATTCTGCCGTTACGGTCGGCAATAGTTCCACGCACCGTTGCCCCCGCCTGGCCCGCACCGGCATCCGTGTCTACCGTCATCAGCGCAAAAATACGAAGTAAAATTACTAACAGGAACAGCACAAACGCTGCTGCCAATACTACTATACGCCGTCTAAATATAGTCCGCGACGATCTAACAGATTCATCAATCACTAGCCTCTCCCCTCCTTGGGCTATGTATAGGGTATTGTAGCATTGTTATTCATTGTATGCAAGCAGTTGCAGCACATTTTTTATTAAGAGGGGGGCGCACCCCCCTCGCTGCAGCCAGCGTACCCCTGCCTGGCGGCAGGGGTACCGAGCGGCTACCCACGCGCACGCACACGTGCGCACGCGTGGGTACGGGCTCACTAACGCTCCGCCCGCCGCCGCTCTCGCTGTCTTCCGCTACCCCCCCTTTGGGGAGCGCGGGATTAACTGCTGCTTAACCGGTATGAATCATGCTCGTCGGCATGAACCGGAGCAACATCCACAATCGACATGCGCGGCTGCTCCTGATTGCGGAAATAATTTATTTCCAGATTATAGAGAACATTGAGACTATTCCCGACGGTAAGCATACGGGCGATTGCCTTACCGGGATTCCAATAGACAGCAGAAAGATTGACATGGCCTGTGTTAAATTGTATTTTGAAATGATCACCCAGTTTGCCTAGCGGGAAAACGCTTTCAATAACCAGCCCAGGGGTATGAAAGAGTATTTTTGGAAATTCCATACCATAGGGTTCTAACTGATTAACTATTTCAAAGAGATCCAGACGTAGGTATTCCTTTGGTATAAATGCATCAATTGCATACGCGGGTTTCTCGGGCTGCTGTCCGATATTTTTCAGCTGTGTGCGTGCGGCGCTGCAAAATTTTTCAAGATTTGCAGGATCAAGACGAAACCCGGCTGCCCGGTCGTGTCCGCCCCACTCTGTCAACAAATCAGCATGGGTAAGCAAAAATTCGGTGGCACTGAGGCGCGGGTCGGTGCGCATGCTTCCCAGAACAACCGGAGACAGGGGTTGCGGGAGAGGGGAGATATTTTCACCTGCCCCGTGTGCAGGATTAGCTGCATGTACGCTGGTATCATTTCCCGAAATTGCGCTTGTCTCCGTGGCAATGACAATACTTGTTACCCTATGCTCGCGCAATAACTTGTTTGCCAGCTGTCCTGTAATACTCTTGGGAAACTTTGATGAGGCCACCAGCACTCCCCTGCCCTTCAACTCATCGAAGCTCTGGGCTACTTTACTTTTGATATCCATCCACGCTTTATTCATCAGACGCCGCTTGTTATTATGCAGACCAAGTAATTGTTCGGTAAGCTGTTGTGCATGGTATTGATCTTCGGTTAATAATAATTCCACGGCTATATCGGCACGTCCCATGCGGCCGGCAGAATTTAATAACGGAATGATTGAGAACGATAAATCATGCGTTGATAATCGCTGCGGCGAGAGCTGAAAATGTGAATTTAGGCAGCGGAGACCGCAGCGTTTGGCTGCTTGAAATACCGCTAGGCCATTTCTAACTAAAATTCTATTTTCGTTGGCAAGAGGCATCATATCTGCGATGGTACTCAATGTTACCAGCTGACAATCGCGGGCAAACGCTTTGCGGACGTGATCGTTAGATAGGGCAATCGTACGAAGCGCGGCGGCGACCTGCGGTAACTGCGTGTCCCCGCTAAGCTGGTGAGAGAAAGATGTAGTGTCTGGAGAATCCGTATTTTCTTTTGCCAATATAATCTCTAGAGACCCAAGTAATTGGCGAAGCAGACCGGCGGTTTGAGTATTGGCGGCGATAATTTTTGCATCGTCGCATATTGCCTGCAGTTGGCTGCGAATTACAGAATCTGGATGCGAAACATGTTTTTTGCCCTCGGGAGTATTCGCCGCATCTGCCGCGGGCGCACCGGCATGCTCGTCGGGCAACGGCAAACATACGCTTGAATGGACACATAATTGTTTAACGCGTATACACTCCAGGCAGCCTCTGTTGCCGGCAGCATCTTTCGATTCGGACGGACTGTAGGTACTATAGTTTATATAGACATGAGACACATCGTACAACGAGCTGTTGTAATAACTCCATGCTGTCGCGAATTTATACGCAAGGGCGCACGCCGACAGTGCCGGAAACGGGTACAAGCTATCGGGCAGCTTCGGATTAACAATCGCGACGGCATTCGGCAGCTCTGCTGGGCAGTTATGGTGGTCAATAATAATTGTTTCAATGCCCATTTCAGCCGCGCGGTCAATCTCATGTTTGTTGCTGATGCCGCAGTCGACGGTAATTAATAACGAGGCGTTCTGTTTTTTGCATCTATCAATACTGATATCTGTTAACCCGTATGGATCATCGTCACATGGCACGTGCCAGAAACACAGCTCCGGCTCGGCATCAGAAGAATCTGCCTGCAGCGTTTCGCTGCTCTCTGCCTCGCGTCTGGATTGTGCGGCGGCCTGTGCTTCGCGAATGGCCGATACCAGCAGCGTCGTGGAGGTTACTCCATCGACATCACGGTCGCCGTACACGCTGATTATCTCTCTGTTCTCTATTGCCGCATTCAGCCGGCGCAGTGCTGTTTCAATATTCGGCAGCAAAAACGGGGAATGTTGGGCAGAGAGCGGCAGGTTGGAATAATACAATAATTCCTGCGGATTATCCAAAAGTCCGCGGCGATATAGTATAGCTAATAGCAGCTTCGATATACCAAATTTCTGCGAATAGCTGCGTATTAAATCATGATCTAACGATGATTTTTTCCATTGCATACGTTACAGCTCGCGAATCACAAGTGTCAACGGCTGCGGCTGAGTAGTTGAATACTTTATTCCATGCTCAAGAATATGTTTACCTGCCAAATCTAAGCCTCTTTTCTCTCTAGCAAAAAGGGTACAGATTTTCTCACCTTTCTGCACGGCTGATCCATGCTTTTTATGTAACTGTATGCCGACGTCCGGGTAGACTTCTGCGTCAACAGTTTCCCTGCCTACTCCCAGGTAGACTCCTGCCTGACCAAATGCATACGCATCAAGGGTATCGATAAAACCGTCTTGTTCGGAAAAAATTTCCAACTGCTGCGGTGCTCGAAACGTTCCGAGCATGCTCATACATGCATCAATGTCTCCCCCCTGGGCAGTGATATTATCGCAAAAACACTGCCAGGCCCGCCCGCTATTAAGTGCGTCTTCCAATAATTTTTGCGCACTCTGCATATCGTCTGCCCTACCTGCTACTAACAGCATGTGTGCTGCCAGGTGCATGCTAATAGTCCGATAGTCGTCCAAAAGCCCGCGGTCGATATCACTATTTGCAATCGCCTGCGCCGACGAGCCGGTCACCGCTTCGCCCAACAACACGGCCGCCTGCTCAACCTCCAGGAAATTTCCAATCATGCTCCCCAACGGTTGGTCCATGTTGGTAATAGAGATACTGATCTTCTTTCCAAGTGTAGTAGCAGTTTTCTTTAACATACTGGCCAGCTGTTCGGCAAAATCTATAGTTTTGGCAAACCCGCCGGATCCGCATTTAACATCAAGCACCAGTGCATCAGAACCCTCGGCAAATTTTTTGGATAGGATGCTGGAAGTAATGAGCGGTATTGATTCAACTGTCGCGGTGACATCACGCAAAGCATACAGGTAACTGTCCGCTGGTACCAGATCTTTTGTTTGGCCGCTCATTGCGTAGCCGTTTTCTATTACCTGGGAGGTAAATGTATCGACAGGGAGCAGGGTACGGTAATTTGGTATAGAGTCAAGTTTATCAAGCGTCCCGCCGGTATGTCCAAGTGCCCGGCCGCTTAGCATCGGCACCCGTACATCGCATGCTGCCACCAACGGGGCAATTAGCAGCGAGGTACCGTCACCCACTCCGCCGGTAGAGTGCTTGTCTACGTATGAGTGTGTATATTTGGGAAATTTCACAACCAACCCGCTGTTTATCATTGTCTCGGTAAGATCCGAGGTTTCCTGCGCGGTCATACCTTGAAAAAATATTGCCATCAGCAATGAACTTATCTGATATCGCGGAATAGAATCATTGAGTATACCGTCAATTACATACGTAATTTCTGATTTGGTAAGTTCATTACCTGATCGCTTTTTTAATATTACTTGAGGTATATTCATATATAAACTATACAGCACCTACATCCAAAATACAAGTATATACATGCACATAGCATGTGTACGGGCATCATATTAGCTGATAAACCGATCAATCTCCTGCAGCAGAGAATCGCTATCTAACGACGAGGACAGGTTTTGCAAGTGCATAGCCTCTTGGAGATGTGCCATATTTATATCTGCGCTCCCGTCCACATCAGCTATAGTGCGCGCCACCGTCAGTATTTGACTCTGTGCACGCATTGATAGGGCGTGATCACGGATATGGCTCTCAAGACGTACTGTCAGATCATCGTTGATACAACAGTATTTCAGCACCTGCCTGGAGCGCAGGAAGCCGTTCCTGCGGATCCGCGTCCCGTGGTAGCGTTTTTTTTGTGCGGAAATTGCACGTTTAACCTGGCTGTACATATCATCCTGGGTGTACTCAACAGTGCTCTCTGCACTATCGTTCTCCTGATTGTTTTTCATAATAGCAATACGAATGGGCACCCTATCAAGGAATGCGCCGCCTAGCCGTTTCCAATATTTAACTATCTCCTCATATTTACAGAAACAGGAGGTCTTGCTTCTTCCAAGGTTTGCACACGGGCAGGCGTTGGCGGTCATAATTAGCTGAAAGCTGCAGGGGTACGTAACAACCCGTGCCGCACGAACTAAAACCAGCTCGCGATCCTCTAACGGCTGGCGCAATGACTGTAGTACATCACGGCGAAATTCCAGCACTTCATCCAATAGCAGGATGCCGTTATGCGCCTGCGCCGCCTCGCCGGGTGTTGATTTTGGTCCGCCGCCGACCATGCCGGCATAGGATATGCTGTGGTGCGGCATACGTACTGGTACTTCTGTGATTAGCCGCCGTTTATCCGCCGGCATCGCTATGAGTGAATATATTCTGGTTGTTTCGATTGCCTCATCATTGGTGAGCGGCGGCAGAATTGACGACAGGCACTTTGCCGCAAGTGTTTTCCCGCACCCCGGAGGACCTACCAGAAAAACATGGTGACCTCCGGCAGCGGCAATTACTAACGCACGTTTTACATGCGGGACACCGCGCAGAGCTGAGAGAGTATAAATATCACTGGTTTGATTATCTGTACCCGTTAGTATTTGTGCCGGGGCAACGGCAGCCTCGCGGTTATTATCTATACGTTGGTTTAAATCGGTTAATTGACGCAGCGAGTGTAACGGAATAATAATCCCCTTATTGAGTATCAGTGCCTCCGCGTAATTCTCTTCCGGTACAATAAAGGTATCAATTCCCTGCCGTATTCCCTCATCAATTGCCGGCACTACTCCTGTAACGGCACCCACGCTGCCGTCAAGGTGTAATTCTCCTAAAATCATGACGGAGGAAAAATTAGGCACGTGCAGCTGCCCGGTAGCCCACAGCAGCGCACTGGCAATTGCCAGATCATAGTTTGAACCTACTTTTGGTAAATCCCCGGGGGCCAGGTTGACTACAATACGGTCAAGCGGATAATTGTAGTCACTATTTGTCATGGCGACCCGCACACGGTCTTTGGCTTCCCTGACCGCACCTCCCGCCAGACCAACTATTGTAAACCCGGGTATGCCGCGATGTACATCAATTTCTACTGTAACCACATGGCCGGCATAGCCTTCCTGGGCGTATGAATATATGCACATGTCCACACTTGTTCTAAGTGATGGTTTACAGACTGTGCATTAAAAGTGAAGACAAAAAATTATCGGGATGAGTAAGCCGGATTCTGTTCTATGCTGTCATCTATCTATTGGATATTCATGCGACCTACCCGCAATGGGTACAAACGAGCAGCTCCATTGCATATTCGGTCTTGCTCCGGGTGAGGTTTACCTAGGCATCAGTTGTTACCAAGCTGACCGGTAGGCTCTTACCCTGCCATTTCACCCTTACCGTATTGCATGCAACGCGGCGGTATATTTTCTGCGGCACTTTCTCTCGGCAGAACAGACAACAAGTTGTCTACTACCGGCTGGGAGTTACCCAGCACCCTGCTCTATGGAGCCCGGACTTTCCTCTGCGGCAATTACCGCAGCGACAGCTCCATCCCGATTATCCTTCGTCTTCTTTTTCTTCTTCGTCTCCCAGACTGTCCATGCCGTCATTATCCATAAGGGCATCGGCCCCATCAAATTCAGCGGCGTCGGTAAATTCGGCAGGAGAATCGTCTTCTACAATAATATCTGCAGAGCCGTCAAGCTCTCCATTAACATCTTTATCGTCATCGTCGTCATCGTCCGAACCGACTTCCGGGTAGGCGTCGTCTTCGTCATCGTCCTCAAATTCGGTATCTGCGAACAGATCATCAAAAGCAAATTCACTGCTCATTGAGCTGTCAAACACTTCGACCGCATCGGCATCGGCAAATTGTTTTGAAGATTGCTCATCGTCATCACGGGTTTCGGTGTACAGTACTTTACTGCAGTGGGGACAGAAGAATACCTGTTCCTCTTTACGCACACGGTTTACCAGATGATTTGGTAAAATCATATTACAGCCCGAGCAAACAACCGAGCGCAGGGCTACTATCCCCTCTCCGCCCAATGTATTGATGATTCTTTCAAATTTAAAGAGGAATTCCTCATCAAAGCTTTGAGTGACCTGTTTCTTTTCACCCTCTAATTTTTTCAGCTCTTTTTTTATTCGAGCAACCTCTGATCCCATAGATTCTTCTTCAGTGCTTAATTCCTCTTCCTGAAGCTGTATGAGTTCCTTTTCGCCATTTATTGTCTCTGTAAGCTGCTCTAATTCGTTGCTAATACTTTCCTGATCGCTGCGTATTTTATTTTCCGACTCAGCATGCTCACGTATTTCTTTTTCAAGCGCCTCATACTCGCGTTGCGTTTTGATCTCATTCATTTTAAGATCCCGATCTTCCCGTTCGCGCTCGTTTCTCTCCAGCTCATTGCGCAAATTCTGCATATCCTGATTCTTCTGTTCAACCAACTCTAAATTAGTATGATACGCCTTTTTCATGCGAGCCAACAATTCCTGTTTAGTCGCAATATTCTTCGGGAACTCAACCAGCTTTTGCTCCAAGCCATGCTGCTTGATGAGTATCTGCTGTAGATTTTTCAATTGTGTTATTTTTTGTGAAACCATTATTTTTACCTGCTACATTGTATATTTGTTATTCGTTCTCGTCAAGGTGACCTTTGAGCATTTGGCTGCTTTTTGGATGACGTAACCGCCGTATTGCCTTGGCCTCAATTTGCCGGATGCGCTCCCTGGTAACATTAAAATACAGGCCTACCTCTTCAAGTGTCAATTGGTACCCATCTTCAAGACCGAACCTTAATCGCAGGACATCCTGTTCCCGCTCAGGGAGTTCAGACAGTATCTCTTTCAGTTGCGAGCTCAAAACTTTGAACGCTGTTTGATTCATTGGACTGTCAATAAATTTATCTTCAACAATATCACTCAAAAGGGAATCGTCATCTTCACCGATCGGGGTCTCTAGAGATATGGGCTCGCGTGCGACTTTACGCACGCCCTTTACGCGCTCCAGCGACCAGCCTAAGCACTTGGCAATCTCTTCATCTGTGGGTTCCCGGCCGTACGCCTGAAGAAGCTGACGCGCTTCACGATTTACTTTATTTATTTGTTCAATCATGTGTACCGGCACACGGATTGTTCTGGCCTGATCGGAAATAGATCTAGTGATTGCCTGCCGAATCCACCATGTAGCATAGGTGGAGAATTTAAACCCTTTCCGGTACTCAAATTTCTCTACTGCCTTAATGAGTCCAATGTTTCCTTCTTGTACCAGGTCAAAGAAATGCAATCCCCTATTGGTATATTTCTTGGCTATGCTAATAACAAGACGTAAATTTGCACGCACCAGTCTGTCTTTGGCATCCAGCAATCTGGTTTTTCCTTCTGCAATAATTTTTGCAAACTGGATAATCTCTGTAACGTTATTTTCAAACGCAAGCTCAATTTCGGCAATTTCCTGATTGCCTTTTCTTAATTCTCCAAGGTATAGGCGAATGTCATGAACAGATAAATCAAGTTTTTTAGATAGCTGCTTGGTATCTTTCGCACTGTACAGACTGTTTTCTAACGCGTCAAGTTCATCAACAGATGTAAGCCTCAATCTTTGTAAATAACTGGAGCGCGCTTGTGTGGTTTTCTGCAGTGTCGCGCGGGCTTTTTGAAATAGCTCATCAAAGTGAAATAACTCATCCTGCAGGAGACTCGCTTCGCTTAATTTTTTACGCAGGATTCGTCTGCTGTCAATTAACTTGCTATCTTCGTGATAGTTTTCTCCAGCATCGATGAGTGCTTTTTTTCGCTCTGTGTATTCCACAATATCAGTGTTATATACACGCAGTACATCTTTATGTAGTTGATTGAAGCGCTTTAAATCATGACTGGTCCTGTCGGGTATACTTTGACGGGAGTATTTTGATTGCCGCTGGCGTTTACTGCCGCTTCTACGGATAAACTGCATATGCAAATTGTATAAATCATGGATAATAATGCTTGATTGCCCTATAGTTTCCCGTATAAGATTTCCCCCGCTCTCCATCTGCTTTGCCAGCGTGACTTCGTCTTCGGCCGATAACAATGATTCCTTGCCTATTTCGCGCAGATATAATCTGATTGGATCATCAATTGAATCGTTGACCTGTTCGTTTAATGTAATTGTGGCGGTGGCTGCGGCTGGTGTCTTTTCGTTGGCATCAGAAGAGATTAATAATTTTTTACTGGAGAGATGCTGTAATATATCCTGAAATAAATCGCTATTTGCAATTTCGTTCGGCAAGAACGCATAGGCCTCGTCAAAGGTGACGCCGGTTTTTTCTTTGGCGTACTCAAATAACTTTGCCGCTGCCGGCTGTTCCTCTAGACGGTCTGGAGATATGTCAGATATGTTTATATTACTCATAGATTATTTCTTTGCCTGTTGATGATATTTATTTATTTCGTTGTTTAGATATATTATTTCGTGCTGGAGCTTTTCTGCTGTATTATCCTGTGTTTGATCCTCGTTAGTCAACTCCTGCAATTGTTCAATTATAGCATGCCTGCAGCGAAGTAAATAGCGGTGTTTAAGCGTATTTACCGCACTGTGAACCAATCGCGCTCCGTCGATATTTTGCCGGCGGATATCTCCACGCTTCTGTATTTCCGCAAGTAACCGCTGGTCTGTAATATGACTCAATATATTATCCGCATCGTTGTTCCCGTTTAGAAAGGCATCTTCCTGCGCATGCAGTAATTTAACAGCATCTGAGTTCTCCAGATAGGACTGATCTATCTGGGATCGTACATATTCGAATCCTTCGGGGTATAGTATACTATATATCATGCAGTCAAGTTCGGCAGAAAGATTGTTGGCAAATCGGCTGTCGCTGTTGCCGGCGCTCTGGTTATACTCGTTTTGACGAGAGTGCGTGCGCGCCTCTCCCGCTGTATATTTTCGAAAATCACTGCTAACCGCATCTATACTGACATGTATTAAATCTGCAAGTTGTTTTAAATATTGTTCCTGTCTTACCGCCGACCCAACATGAGAAATATATCGAAATACCCCGTCAATTGCAAGTCTCTGGGGATTGTTTTTATTTTTTTCTGCAGACGATTCTGCATTCAGCAAAAACGTAATTACATCAATGGTACGTGCTGTTAAATACGCACGGGGATCCGCAGTAAACTCACTGCTATTGAGGAGCAAATCTGCCGGATCTGCACCGCTTGGCAGCAGGCACACGGCAGGCGTAATACCTTCGTCTTGTATAGTAACCGCACTCCGCCGCGCGGCCTGTCTACCCGCTGCATCGCCGTCAAAGAGCAGCGTGACGCTTTTGGTTAAGCGCCCAATCTTTTTGGCATGCAGGGGCGTCAGCGCGGTCCCTAATGTTGCCACGGCGTTGTAAACACCTACCTGATACAGTGCCAACAGATCAAAATACCCTTCGACAATGTACACAGTATCACCGTCACGTATTTTTTTTAATTCCTTGTATTCGGTGAATAACTCCGCCCCTTTCTTAAACAGTAAATTATCCGGTGAATTAATATATTTTGGATTACCGTCTGGAAATATCCGGCCGCCGAATCCAATTACATCTCCCGTCCAATTTGTAATGGGGAATATTAACCTGCCTGCCAGCAGGGCGCGCGCAGTGCCGCCGCTGGAAAACAGACCGCTCTCTTTGAACAGGGCGTCGGTGTAACCGCGTTTTTGCAAAAAAGTACGCAGCCACGACCGGTCCTCAGGGCAAACACCCAGGCGAAATTTCTCTATAGTGGTTTGATCTATTCCCCGGTCATGCAAATACTTTAAAATATCCTTACCCTTATCAGATGAATTTAAAAGATACTGGAAGCTGGTAGTAAGCCGCTGGTAGAGTTCACGGAGCACCGGCATCAGTTTGCCGCGCGCGTTATCCTGCTGGGATCCGACATCGATACGGATGCCCATCTGCTTGGCAAGCTTCTCGACCGCCTCTACAAAACTCAAGTGGTCGACGGTCATCAGAAATTTAATGGCATCCCCCCCCTGGTGGGTACTGAAACAGTAATAAAATCCCTGCTCGGGATTGACGCAAAACGACGGTGTTTTTTCGCTCTTAAAGGGACTGAGACCCCAAAAACGCGTGCCTTTCCGTGTTAACCGCACATGCTCGCCGATGACAGAAACAATATCGCTGCGCTGGCGAATTTCCTGGAGCGTGTCCTGTGCAATTGCCATATTATATTTGGACCTATCCTGTCCTAGCGGCGGCTGTGCAGAAAAATTGTGCGCGCCTGATTGTGTTCGGAAAATGTCTCTGAAAAGGTATGCGAGGTAGCCTGCTCGTGCTCCAGTACAAAGTACAGGTAATTGCTTTCGGCGGGATTGAGTGCGGCCGACAGGGCAACGGTACCTGGGTTTGCAATAGGAGACGGAGGTAATCCGGCATTTCGGTAGGTATTATACGGCGAGCTGCGCTCCAGGTCCTGGAAAAATATTCTATCGGGATGCGGTTTCATTTCTATCTCAGTAATTATATAGACAATGGTTGAACAGGCCTCGAGGCGCATATTACGCGCCAGCCGATTGTGGAACACCGATGCTATCAATGGGGCCTCTGGGGGGTTGATGTACTCTTTCTCGACCATAGAGGCGAGGACAACGAGCTCGTGCAGTTGTTTTGCCCGGGCTTCCGAGAGAGAGGATGATGCGGCGTCTCCGTCAGTTCCGTATTCACTGGACAGCTCTGCAATTTTTTGAAAAAACCGGCCCAGCATATGGCGAACAACGTCCCGGGCATCTGCGTCTTCGGTAAACAGATAGGTGTCGGGGAACAGATACCCCTCTGCGCTGCCTGCATTGATAGAAAATTCTGCAAGAATATCGCTATCGGAAGCAGCAGATATAAACGCTTCGGCGTCGGTAATCTTGGCCGCCTCAATCAGGGGGGCAATCTTTTTTATGGTCAGGCCTTCCGGTATGGTTATGCGCGCCAGTAACTGCTGTCCGGAGCTGATGTACCGTAATATCTCGACGCTCGTCAGCTGGCTGGGAAGCGCGTAGCTGCCGCTTTGCACGAGAGTGTCGGTTCCGCTTAACCGTGAAACTGCCAGTAAGAACAGCCGGGAGCGGATGATTCCCCGTGCGCGCAGGGCATCTGCTATCTGTATAAAATTTGCACCCTCTTCGATGCGGAAATAGTATTCGCTTACTTCCGACCCTGGCGGTGAATTTATATACCACAAACCGCCGGCGGCGGCAGCAGCGATGACCAGGAAAATCGACAGGGAGATAGTTATTGTTTTTTTCATTAACCGGCTCGCTGAGAAATTATTTTAATTGTGCCTGTCAAACACAAATATAATGGGGAGTGCAGGATTCGAACCTGCGAAGCCGAAACAACTGATTTACAGTCAGCCCCCTTTGACCGCTCAGGAAACTCCCCTATGTAGCCATCTGTCGGATTCGAACCGACGACCTCGAGATTACAAATCACGCGCTCTAGCCAACTGAGCTAAGATGGCAACTCCATTATCTATTTAACGCTAGTGTAGCAGATTGTGCATGCAAGCACAAGTGCCGCACGCCTACCTGATATACTTACCAACAAGTGCAATGCCTCATTATTTTTTTAGTGTATCACAAGATGCACAATTAAACAGGGATCGCAGAGAGAGGCAGGGGTTGGCGAGGGGCGCATGCGGGAGATTTCGGAAGCGGCGGGGGGTAGCGGAGCGACAGCGAAGACGGCGGCGGGCGAGCGGCAGTGAGCCCGTACCCGCGGGCGCAAGCCCGTGGGTAGCCGTCTGGTACCAGGCGCGCGCGCCTGGTACGCTGGCCGGAGCGAGGGGGGCAGCGCCCCCCCCACTCTGCTCTGTTAAATGCACGAAGGCAATCTAATATGTATGCTGACCCGTGGGGGACGGGGGAAAATTATTGCGATTGTGCTCTGCGGGGGGGTTTACTCGCTTGATATATTTATGCTATAGTTATAGCATACTCATGGAAACAGTAACTAGTCACACAAGGCATGTGCATGTATCTGCCGATTTGGTAGGTGTGCTTGAGGCTATCCAGGCAAACCAGCTGGATGAGGCATATTCTCTGCTGGAAGAGGAGCTGGAGAAGAACTACGAAGGCACCACTATTACCGTGCTCATGAAATCGGTCGGTTTTTGGCAGGAGCGCTTTGGTGAAGTGGCGGGGATTGGCGATACATACAGACAGGCCGAGTATCTTTTGAGCGAGTGCCGGAGGTTTGAACATTTCCTGCAGGAAATCGGCTACTACCAGGAAAATGACGAACGGTATGTGCATTCTTTACGTATACTGGTGAATACTCAGACGCTGAGGATATTGCGGGATATTCCCGCGGATCCGCTGGAGAAGAAGGGGCGTGTCTATGCTTTGTGCGCGCGGTGCTACAAGAACATGGGGAACTACGATAAGGCAATTGAGAATTATCAGCAGGTTATTAAGGTATCTCCGCAGCTGTCGTCGTCAATAGCCGAATTGGGCGACTGTTCGCTGTTAATTGGGAACGCGGTGGCCGGGAAGCTGCTGCTGCGTGAGGCCTTTAGTGTTGAGCCGCAGGCCGTGGATTTGGATTACCTGGATTCGCCATTTGTGGGGCAGTTGATTGAACGGCTTGGGAACGAGCTGGACACGGACAGTGAAAAGATAATTAAGCTATGGCTGCCCGTCTATGCCGACTTGTGGGGGGAATTTGATGTAAAGCGTGAGCTGCAGGCGATTGAATACGGGAAACTGCGGCAGAAAATTTATGCCCTGGAGCGCGAGCACAGCGAGACGCCCAGCGATACATCGGAGCCGATGCTGATAAACGCATATTTGCATCTTATCGATTACTACAAAAATATGGGAAACCGTAATAAACAGGTACAGGAATTATACGTAAAACTAAAGAGTACGAATCAGCGTATCTACAATCAATATATAGGGAAGAATAAGGAATAGTATGTCTACAATAACAATATCAGGGATTGAAGAGAAAATTCGCCGCGAGCAGTGGACGGCGATATCTGTCGAGAAAATTACGGCAAATGATATTCAGGAAATGGATGCCACGCTGCAAGAGATTGATGGAGATGAGACGCGGGAGGAGGTGCTTGAAATATTTCACGAGCAGCTCAAGCAAAATCCGAAGAGTATTCTAGCGCTGTTTGGAACCGCGATAATCTATCTATACAACAGATCGGTAGATGATACCCACATTGTACAGCTGCTTGATATGTTCAAGCAGGCAAAGCGGTGGGGGCTGTTGGAAGTGCTGTGTAACCGCTTTCTGGAGTTTGGTGAGAACCGCATACTGTTGAAAGAGCTTTCCAATTGCTACGAGCAGTTGGGCGACACGGTAAAACAATTGGCAACCTGGGAACGCTTGATTCGCGTAGATTTTAAAGAGATCGAGGTGGTCGAGAAGTTAGCAAAAATCTACCAGGACCAGGGCGAGAACGAGAAAGCGACGGATTACTATAAAAAATATCTGCTGCGGGGTATTAACGCGCGGGATTTTAATAGTGTACAGAGCGCATGGAATCAACTCATCAACATTGGGGTCAGGGATATTGATTTCTATTTACAGGTGGCGACGAAGGTGGCGTCGAGTATTGGCGTTGATCAATCGGTGTTGATGCTGGAAGGTATTTATCCGACCTGCAAGCAGCGTAATGAGTGGGACAATGCAATAATTTTATTGAAGCAAATTTTTGAGCTGCAGCCGGATAACGTCTGGGCCAGGAAGGAGCTTATTGTCTGTTATGAACAGAAGTACGCACAGCACAGTAACTTAGAGAACTTTATTAAGTCATCGAACATTGCACAGAGCTGGCGTAATATCCGCGAGGCGATTGCCGATTTTGAGAAGCATATATCTTTTGACGAGCAAAACTTTGTCTTTCACCGCAGCTGGGGCGTGGGGGTAATCCGTAAGATTGAGAATGATATTATCTATATCGATTTCTCCAAAGCAAAACAGCATGAAATGTCTTTGAAAATGGCTTTGACGGCACTTGAGGTGCTGCCGAAAAATCATATCTGGGTACTGCGGAGCATGGTTGAGCCGGGTAAATTGAAAAAAATGGTCAAAGAGAACGTTGCCTGGACGCTGAAGATTATCATCGGCAGCTTTGGGAACGCCGTAAGTCTGAAGCGTGTGCGCAAAGAGCTGGTACCGTACGTTCTGAATGAATCAGAGTGGGCCAACTGGAACATTAAGGCCAGGAAAATACTGAAGACCGATGGGATTTTTGGGACTGTTGCGGATATGCCGGAGCATTTCGAGGTCCGGACACAGCGGTCCAGTACTCTTGAAAAAATTTACAACAGCTTTATGGCGGAGAAGAAATTTAATAATCGCGCAAAGATAGCGTTTGAGTTACTTAAGACTACGCAAAAGAACCTGCAGGGGTCGGACATCGAGCTGCTGCGTGAAATATGGGAATACTTTATCGGGTTTGTGAATTCGCGCGATCAGGAGCCGGTGCTGCGTATATCGTCGCTGCTGCTGGTAGAGTGGATGGCGAATACCTACGGGGAACTGGGAATTGATCCCGGGAGTATTCAAGCCAGCATTGCGGATATTGTTACCGACAGCAATAATGCCTTGGCAATTTACCAGCAGATCGATAACAAAAATATCCGCCAGTTATTTTTACAGGCAATAGCCGACAAACTGGGCGACGATATTTGGGTGCCGACGTACACAAATATATTGCGCGGCGCGCCGTCGAAAATCTTACTGGAGAAGCTGCACGACAGCGGGTACACGGATAAGGCAAACACGGTCATTAAAAACATTGCGACGAATTATCGGAACAATCGTGAAGCATTTGTATGGCTGCTGGCTCACCAGGATCAGTACGAGTGGTTAAAGGATAATTTGCCTGATGATACTCAAGCGACTATCGCTATGGCGCATCTTTTTGATATTAATAATGCGGTAGACATTGCAAATAAGAGAAACATGGTTGCTGCACGCAGGCTGCAGCGGCAAATTTACCGGTACCTGTATACTTCCGGTAACCTGGATGCATTGATCGATAGCGCCGAAGAGAGTGTGATTGCTCAGATTATACCTATACTGAACGAGATACAGAAAATCGAGCCTTCGATAACGATTAAACAAAAGACGGTGATACGCAAGCGCTTTCCGAAATTACTGGTTGAAGAGTATGATAGTCAGGCCGGCAGTGCGGTTGGAAGCAGCGGCGACCGTTTTCTGACTCTGGATGAATCCTATCACAAACGGCAGGAGGATCTGAGACACCTGCATGAGGTTGAGGTGCCGGCGAACTCGAGAGAAATTCAAAAAGCTGTTGAGATGGGTGACTTGCGGGAAAATGCAGAGTATAAAAGTGCCAAAGAGCACCAGGAAATTCTTAACGCGAAGGCCATGCGGTTGGAGCAGGAAATCGCGCGGGCGGTTATATTTGATCCGAAGACCATTGACCGTGATGTTGTCGGCTTTGGGTGCACCGTGAAACTCTCGGATATTGTCAATAAAAAAGATATTGCTTACACCATTTTGGGACCGTGGGAATCGGATCCTGATAATGGAATTATTTCGTATCAATCGCCGCTTGGTGTTCAGCTGCGCGACCACAATCTGAATGAGAAGCTTGATTTTGAGATTAATAATATCAGGCACAAATATCAGATTAACGCTATAGAATACAACACTGCGCACCAATCCTAGGGACCCCGCGGGGGGTTGCCCGGCTGATGCCCGTTTAGTTGCTCTTGTTTAATATATCGAGAGTTATTTTCGCTTGCGCTTTAACGGCAGCGTCTTTATTTGAATTTACTATCTCTTCGACTTTTGGGGAGAGGGAAACGACAGAATTGGCAGCGACAACGCGCAGCGTGAGAACCAGGGCGTCTGACTCGTCGGCATCCAGGAGGGCTGAATAGACCTCGGCGGCATGCGCGGTGTCTTTGGACGCTAACGAGTTAGCGATGGCCGGCAGGAAAAAAGAGCGCCTCCTGCCGTGTTCTTCAACAATGAGATCGATAACTTGCTGTTTGCTTTTGTCATAGTGCTGCTCTACAAGACCGGCAATGATATTTGCGCGCACAAGGTACGGCACCTGGGTGCTGTTAATCTGCTCCAGCAGTACATCACTGCCAGTCTCGCCCCCGTATTCTAACAGGGCATTGATTGCGGCGTTCATAACACTGGCGTCCGTGTCATTGCGGGCCCGGTATGCTACCAGCATGACCAAATCCTGATCCTGTATCGGCTGGTCGATGGCATCGAGGGCTGAGAGACGGATGTCTGGATTAGAGTCGCGCAGTGCTATTTCAAATATTTCTCCGCTGGCCTCTTCGTTGTACGAGATAATGGCGGCGATGACGCTGGCGCGCAGCAGGCTGTTTTCGTCGTGGATGTAATTTTCCAATTGCGCAATGGAGTGCGGGTTTTGCAGCTGCCCGATAGCAGTGGCGGCGTACCTGCGTATATACCCCTGCTCGACCTCGTTGTTCAAAACAGTTATTAAATCTACTTCTGCGGGCTGATACCCCTGTTTGCCCACTGCCAAAATGGCGCCGCCGCGGATATCACCCGGGAGACTGTCATCAATGATAAAATCTGCCAGTATTTCCAGGTTCTCGGTACTGCCATGGATTGCCAGGACATCTATGGCCGCCCGGGCAACGGTAATGCGATCGTCATCTATAAAATAGATGACGCTGCCCAGGATCTCGGCGCTGAGTGAATCTGGCGGCGATTGCTGGTAGTAGGACATGATAGCCAGAATAAATCTCTCAGAGGCCTGTTGCGCGGGATCCAGGTAGGGGGCGATATCATCTGCAATGACAAATAATTCCAGGCGGCGGAAAAAATTGATGACATCAATTTTCAGGTTTGTGCTGAAATTTGCATCTACGGACAGGAGTGCGCGCATCGGCTCTTGTAATACAACGGCATTGTTGGTGATAAGCGCGGGAATTGTCTCGCGTATCTCCTGGTCGGTGCCGTAGCGTAATGTATCTTCCCATAATTCAATGCCGGAGGTACCTGCCTGGTCGGCGTCTTCGGCGTTACCGCTCTCTTGATCCTGGGCAAATAACACAGCAACAGGCACCTGGAATACAAGCAGGAAAATCAGAACCCGCGCGCGCCACGTGTACCGTTGATATTTTTTATTTCCCATCATCTCAATTATATTTATTTTCACACGGCGCCTCATGCGCTCTTTCTCTTTTGGCGCAGAATTTTTATCGGCACCGGTTCGACGCCGCACAGGTTATACAATAATAACGTAAGAAATGCGAAAACACCAGTTGCAAAGATAAATATTACCAGCTCAAGGGCCGTCGACACGTGCGCGAACAGGCGTGTAAACATACGCTGGTAGGTATACAGGAACAATACCGGAACAATCAGCGCCCCGGCAACCTTCCAGATGCCGGCAAATATTTTAACCGGAGACTCTGTGCGGGCCTGTAGGTGGCGCCGCGAGGAAATTGTCAAAAACAGGGCGCCAAGCAGGAACGCGCCTGAATTCGCAATGCCTAATCCGGTGACGCCCAGAATTTCCTTGAGCCACAGGGATAGGCCGACGTCCACGGCCACGGTAACCAGCAAGATAATAATCGGCACGCGGAGATTTTGGTTTGCGTAATAGTACCGTTGAAAAAATTGATAGAGCGCAACGCCGATGAGCCCGTACGAATACGCACGCAGGACTCTGGCAATATTTGCCGCATCTTCTGCGGTGAGCGCCCCGCGCAGCAGCGCAAGCCGTACCAGCGGATCGCTCATAAATATAAGATACAGGGTGGCCGGCAGCATGACATGGAGCAGATAACGTACCCCGTAAAGATATGTGTCTGCTAACTTCCCGTAATCACGGAGCGTGCACTCTTTGCTCATCCTGGGATAGAGCACGGTCAGCACAGAGACAACTAATATCCCAAAAGGCAGCTGCCAGAAAGTCAATGCGTATATCATAACCGAGCCGCTGCCCGTCTCCAGCCCGCTGGCAAAATAAACGGCAATCTGCTGATTAATTGCAAATAGCGAGCTGGTAAGCACAATTGGACCCCAGTTGCGCATGATGCGCCTGAACCCGGGATCTGTGAAGTTACAGCGCACACGCAGCCGATACCCCAGGCGCAATACCCGCGGCAGCTGGACCACGATATGCATGACACCCCCGACAAGAACGCCGCCCCCGACCGCAAAAATACCTACCCTGCCGCTAAACAACAGTGTTGCCCCTATGACAACTACCGATGAGATAATCGGTGTCAGCGACGAAATTACAAAGTGCCCATGGCTGTTGCACACCGCCATAAATATGGCCCCAACGCTGATCGGGAAAATATACCAAATCAGCCATCGAAACAGACTAACAGAGAGCTCCTGCAGTTCGGCTGACTGGAAATCATAGAGCGCGGTTGCAATCGGGCGGGCGAAAAGCGTGGCTAACACGAGCAGCGGTATAAAAAAAAGTATTTGCGCGCCGATGATGGTCTCAAAGAGTTTTTTTGCCGAGGCGGTTTGTATGTGCGGCTGATCGGAATGTATGCTGTGGTTTAATACCGGTATAAAGGCCGACGATAACGCGCCTTCGGCCAATAGGCGCCGCAGATTATTCGGCAACTGCAAGACCAGGTTGAGCACGTCGGCACTGCCGCTGGCACCAAATATAGCGCCGATAATTGCGATGCGGAAAAACCCGAGCACCCGGGAGGCAAGTGTGAATATGGTAACAAGCAGGGTATTGGTCTCTGCGGCGCCGTCCAACCGGTTGGCAGCACGGCGGGCGGCGGGCGGCGGGGGCGGCGGCGAGGGGTCGTTACGAATCCCCATATCTATCCAGCACCATACCCATATAATCGGCATAATCCTCGGATTGTATCGCTGAATGTATTTGCGTCATTAGCTCCCAAATGTAATAGAGATTGTGCTCGCACAATAACATCGAGCTCATTATTTCATTACAGCGGGTCAGGTGGGCGATGTACGAGCGCGAATACCTCGAGCAGGTAGGGCACTTGCACTGCGGGTCAATTGGCTGGGTATCCATAATGAAGTCGCTGTTTTTTATATTCATACGGCCATTGTGGGTAAGGGCCAACCCGTTTCTGGCAACCCTGGTGGGGAACACCGAATCAAACATATCAATACCCGCGCCCACGGCCTGCACAATGTAATCGGGGCTCCCGACGCCCATCAGGTACCTGGGCTTGTCTTGCGGTAATTGCGGGCCCAACTGGCTAATTAAATCGGCAAAAACTCCCCTCTCCTCCCCCACCGACAGCCCGCCGATCGCATACCCGTCTACATTGAGCTTTTTCATCTTCTCAATGCACTCCGCCCGCAGGTCTGGGAAAAAATTCCCCTGGGTTATCGCAAACAGGTAGTCACGGTTGGAATTATTTTCTTTGAAATGATCTATCGATCTTTGCAGCCACTCAATGGTCCGCTGTACGGCCGCGGCGGCCTCGCGGCGGGTAGTGTTAACCGCCGTGCAATGGTCCAGGGGCATGATAATATCACTCCCCAGGGTGCGTTGGATATCGACGACCTTTTCCGGCGTCAGCGCATGGGTGCTGCCGTCCAGGTGTGATCGGAACGTAACGCCCTCGTCGTTGATCTTGACAAATTTTTCCAGCGAAAACACCTGGTACCCCCCGGAATCCGACAGCATCCCGTGGCGCCATTGTGTGAACTGGTGAAATCCATTATTTTTCTCAATCACATCCAGCCCGGGGCGCAAATAGAGATGATAGCTGTTTGCCAAAATCAGCCGATACCCTATTCTCTGCAGCTTTTCGAAATCCAACCCCCGGATGGCCCCCATGGTTGCAACCGGCATAAATACCGGCGTAGTTACCTCACCCCTGAGGGGCAGGGAAAGCACCCCGGTGCGGGCGTTGCTGGTACCGCCCTCTCTCCCCCGGGGCGGTGAGGTAATCGCAAAGTAGCTGCTTCTGCTCATACGCGATTACGAACGGTACAAAAACGGCGCAAAGATAATGCCGGTAAGGGCAAATATACCGATGCTGCTCCAGGCCGCGATGAACGGCGCAACGTACCCGTTAATTGCCAGCAGGTCGGTTATTAGATTGAGTACATAATAGACCACCGTGACGCATAACGACAGAATCATACTGAGCAGCAATGTGTTTGACCGCAATATACCCCCGATAACACACGCAATAATAGCCAGAATCAGCGGCGTCAACGCAAACGAAAACCGGCGGTAATACGAAGTCAGCGCAGACCGGTACGGCAGACCGCTTTCATACTGGAGGGCAATGAAATCTTTGGCGTCACGTATGGGCAGTTCATCAACTGTTAGTGTGGAGTTCGCAAATCTCTGCGGCGACAGGGTAAAATTTTCCGCATCAACATCGCCGAGAAATTCAGATATAATCGTAACCGGGGAGTATTCCCAGACATAACTATGCGCGGCAATCAACTGCCAGTGGTCTTCTGCCCACACCGCCCGCTCGGCATTAATTCTCCGGCGGACACGTCCCCCGAGGTCGCGTTCAACGACTATCAGGTTGGTCAACACCTGGGTGTCTGCGTCATAAAAATCGGCAAAGTATATATCGCGCCCGTCCGGTCCATAGATGGCCACAAATTCATTATCCTCGCTGCTGTTTGTCAGCAGGATTGCCTCCTTGGCGCTTGTATATGCGCGCTGCGAACGGGTGACCACGACGTCTTGTAAGAAAAACGAACAGATAGACACAAATAGTGCAAATAGCACAATGGGCATGGAAAACTGCAGCAGGGAGCGTCCAATTGCAAAGCACGCCAACAGCTCCGAGTTGCCGTGCAGCGAGCCAACGCTAAACGAAACCGCAAATAGCATGGCAATTGGTATTGCAAAGTTCAGGGCAGTCGGCAGGAAGTGATACTGGATCTCCAGTATGCTCTCAAGCGGCACGGATAACTGTACGTAACGGATAAGGTTTGTCACCACCTCTACGAGCTCAAGCACAAAGACAAAGAACAGCAGCGATACCATATAAATTGGTACCACAATCAGTAAAGAATAGCGCGTCAGTAACTTCATTTGGTTCTACGCAGAAAAATATGTGTCAGAACACCCATGGCAACCAGGGTAATATTCGGCAGCCACATCATAAATATTGGTGAAAAAAAGCGGTTCTGGATGGTAAGGGCCTGCCCGCCGATGAGCAGGCACCAAAAGATCACCGCCGCCAGCAGCCCAATGCCGAACCCAATACTCCAACTCGATCTGCGCAACCGCACCCCCACGGGGAACGCAAAAATAGTCAGGAAAAAACAGGCCGATGCCAGCGAAAATTTACGCGCGTATTCGGTTTCATAAATACGGTATTCAAAATCCGGCTGAAAATTATTGTCGGCAGTCACGATCCGATTAATATACCGTTTCATCTGCATCACAACTCCCGCCCACACATCCGCACCCCCGCTGTTCGGAACATCAACGGTTATCTTGCGCCCGTCAATGATGCTGTGGTAGACCTGCTGTAACCGCAGCTGCGCGGCAGCCAGTTCATACTTGCTCTCGTTTTCCTCGCTCGTAACCCTCTCTTGATTGTCCACTAAAAACTTTTGTATATCAACAGTACGCATCTCGCGCGGCGTAGGAGTACGGACCCCGATGTTCAGTTCAAACAGCAATACATTATAGCGTATGGTATCGGAGTTAAAATAATCATATTCGGAATAACTATTAGTCATATGGCTATGCCCGACAACATCATTCATCTCCAGTGTCAGCACGCCGCGGTCTTCCTTCACCAGTAATTGCGCGCTATCTGCCGCAATAATCCTGCGCTGCGAATTACTAATATCCGGCTCAACAATCAGGGGCTGATAGATGGTATTGCCGTCAATGTCGCCGCTGACAATAATACTATCCTGGTAGCGCCGCACACTATAGGGCTCAAGCTCCAGCCCGGGCGACGAAAACAGAATTTGCTGATAGAGCTTAATGAACCCCACCGAGCTACGCGGCAGCAAATAATCCGACACAAAAAAAGTCAGCAAACTCATAGTAAGCCCAACCAGCGCAATGGGCACATAACAGTGCATCAACGAAATCCCTGATGCCCGCATGGCGATGATCTCAAAATTAATATTATGCTGTATCATCGCTATGATGGTAGCCAGCAGGATAGAAAACGGCAGCGTGTACGTCAAAATAGTGGGAAACGTGAACCCCAGCAGCCGCACCATGAGCCCCAGAGGCACCTGCCGGGCCAGCACATCTTTGGCGAGCAGCAATACATTATTTACCAGAAATGTCGCAAAAAAGAACGCAAACGAGAGCAGGAACCATTTCAGCATCTCTACCAGAATATACCGGTAGATAATTGGATATACCTGCAGCCGCGAGCCCAAAAATATTTTCATTACTCTATTATAGAGTGTAGCACAGAATAATCATAGAGATGCCAGCGGGATTACCCACCGGTTGACCCAAACCCCCCGGTTCCGCGCTCACTGGCCTGCAAGGCAGCGACGCCGCGTATCTCGGGTATGCATACCTTCATAAAAACCAGCTGGGCGATTCTGTCGCCCGAATAGAGTATACATATACGGTCAGAGGTATTGAGCATAGGGATCAAAATTTCCCCGCGGAAATCCGAGTCAATGGTACCGGGTACGTTGGGCATAATAACCCCCGTCCTGCTGCTAAACCCGGAGCGCGCGCGCACTTGCGCCTCGTACCCGTGCGGTATCTGGACCCGTACCCCGGTCGGGACCCGGTAGGTTATACCAGGGAGCAAATAGAGCGCCCCGCCGTCAAGGGCGGCGGTAACATCAAACCCCGAGGCGCCGGTACTCATGCGCTTCGGGACAGTGCCCGCTACGCATACAACAACCCTCCCGTCGTCGTCACCGCCGCCTTGAGAGGAGGTATATTCGGTCATCACAAAGAGGACTGGGGAGTGCCCGAGGGCGAGTTAATCGCGGTCGCGATGATGACGGTCACGGTCACGCCCGTAAGAATTGCGCTCACCCCCACCACCGCTGTCGCGATGCGAGTGCCCGCGGTCATCTCTCCGGGGACGCGACGGCCGATCGTCGTCTCTCCGGGGACGCGAGAAGCGGTCATCGTCTCGCCGTGGACGCGAAGGCCGGTCATCGTCTCTCCGGGGACGCGAAAAGCGGTCATCGTCTCTACCACGGCCGCCCCCGCCACCGCCGAAGCCGCCGTCGGCACTCCTGCCGCCGAGCGGTTTGCCGCTTTCATCCATCAGACAGAGGTTCACACGCCCCATCTTATCGATATCGATTATCTGCACCTGTACTTCCTGGTTCAGCGTCAGGACATCGCTGACATTGGCAATGCGTTCACGCGACATTTTTGATATGTGGCACAAACCCTCTTTACCAGGCAGGAACTCAATAAACGCACCAAAGTCGACAACGCGCTTGACGCTGCCCTCGTAGACCTTACCGATCTCCGGCTCCTGGAGCAGCTCCAGGAACGCCGCCTTGGCATCCTCACCGGCCTGCGAGGCGCTACAATAGATGGTTACCACCCCGCTGTCGGCAATATTGGTCGAGACATCAAACTTCTCGTTGATGGCCTTAATGGTCTTTCCACCCGGTCCAATCAAAGTACCCAGTACTTCGGGGTCAACGTTAAAGTTAATAATCCGCGGTGCATGCTCAGACAACTGCTCTTTTGCCTCCGAGATACCCTCGGACATGCTCTTAAGAATTGACAGCCTACCCTCTTTTGCCTGCAAGAGCGCCTGCCGCATAATATCGGCATCGACGTTTTTGATTTTTATATCCATCTGGAAGGCGGTGATCCCGTCTGCGGTACCGGCAACCTTGAAATCCATATCGCCAAGATGATCCTCAGCCCCAAGGATGTCGCTCAGTACAACAAAATCAGACCCATCGCTGATAAGCCCCATGGCAATACCCGCCACCGGCTTTGCCAGCGGGATGCCCGCATCCATCATAGCCATACTGCCGGCACACACGGTTGCCATCGATGACGACCCGTTCGATTCCAGGATCTCCGACACCAACCGAATGGTATACGGGAATGTATCTTTTTTCGGTGTAATTCCGCGCAACGCCCGGCTGGCAAGCTCACCGTGTCCGATTTCGCGCCGCCCGGTCATCAACCGCCCGGTCTCGCCCACCGAGAACGGCGGGAAGTTATAATGGAGCATAAACGACTCGCGGCGGTCGCCGGCAATATCGTCCCGTATCTGCTCATCATCTATTGTCCCAAGGGTCACCACCGACAGCGATTGTGTCTCGCCGCGGGTAAACAGCGCCGACCCGTGCACACGGGGCAGCACCCCGACTTCGCTGCGGATCGGTCTAATTTCATCCGGCCCGCGCCCGTCGGTACGTTTTTTATCCTGCAATATCGAATTACGCACAATAGTGGTTTCAAGCTCACTGAGCGCACGCCCAAATGCCGTGCGTTTTTTCACTGCCTCATCACTGGCATCGTCACCCACGGGCGCGTGCTGTTCCAGGGCTTCCTGTTTTACCGCGCGAATCGCGTCATCCCGGGTATGCTTACCCGTAACAAAACAGGCCTCTGTCAGTTTCGGTGTAACGGCCGCGATGAACTCATCCTGCCCACTGGCCCCAGTATCTTCGCTCTCCGGGACGGCGATGGCGAATTTCTCTTTCCCCACCTTACCCGCGAGCTCGTTCTGCATAGCGCACAATTTGGCAATCGGTTCCCGGGCAAGCTCGATGGCCTCCAGGAGCAGCTCTTCTGCAACCTCAAGGGCCCCGCCCTCTACCATGGTGATACCCGAAACGGTACCGGCGACAATAATATCCAACCCGGCATTCTCGATTTTATCCTGCACGGGGTTCACGACCAACTTGCCGTCACTATAGGTTACCCGCACCGCACCAACCGGTCCGTCAAACGGTATATCCGATATCATAACCGCAGCCGACGCACAGTTGATTGCCAGGATGTCCGGGGCATGCACGTGATCTACCGCCAACACGGTCGGAATAACCTGCAGCTCGCGGCGCAGTTTTTTCGGAAACAGCGGACGCAACGGTCTATCGATGAGGCGCGAAACCAGAATTTCCCGCTCCTTCGGCCGACCCTCGCGTTTGAAAAACCCGCCGGGAATTTTCCCCGCGGCGTAATACTTTTCGTTATACTCTACCTGCAGGGGCAGGAAATCAATATCCGGCCTATCCTGCCCGGCGGCACACGCCGTTGCCAACACACTGGTGGCTCCGCTTTGCCCATAAATTGCCCCATTGGCCTGCCGTGCCAACTTACCTGTGGAGAGCTTGATCTCTTGCTCACCTATCTTTTCTGTAACGCTTTCTTCGTTGAAAACCATATCTACTCCCGGCTCGGTCAGCTTATCGATACACGAATTCCAGTTTTCGCAATAACTTCTTTATACTGCCCCGGATTCTTTCGTTGCAGGTATTTCATATGACGCTTTCGTTTTCCGATAAGCACCATCAGACTCCGCCGCGAGTGGTAATCGTGTTTATGGCGCTTCAGGTGCTCAGTCAATTGAAGTATCCTCTGACTAAACTCTACTATCTGCGCCGCACTGCCACCCTGTGGCCAATTTTCGCTCTTCTCTGCCATTTCTTTTTCCCCTATTATACCCGCCCGTACATTGCCTGTCAACCACTATTGGGAATTTTTTTTAAAAGTTTTTAGAAAGGGGGCACCCTGCCCCCTCGCTCCATAATTTTTTAACGCCCATTTTTAACGGGCTCACTAACGCTCGCCCTAAATGGGCTAAAATTATTCCACTACCCCCGGTCGCCTTTGTAACAGCATACGTCTCCCACGCGGCAACAAAGCGTAATGCGCCGTCACCACGGCGCCAAAAACCAGCTCCGCTACCCCCGGTCACTGTTGTAAAGATATTAAGTCACAAATGGATAAAACAATCCCTAATGCGCCGTCACCACGGCGCCAACAAGCAGAGCTACCCCCGGTCGCAAGTGTAAAGCATGCGTCGCTCACGCGGTAAATATGCCCCCGATGGAGCTCAGCCGCCGATAACGAAACGGAAGACAGCGATTAACGCTGCAATAAACCCGAACCCGATAAGGGCATGCCGACTCTGTTCAATAAAGCGTTTGTCGATTCTTTCAAAACGCTCGTCGAGCTTTTCAAAACGCTGGTCGGCTCTTTCAAAACGTTTGTCGATTCTTATAAAACGCTCGTCGAGCTTTTCAAAACGTTTGTCGATTCTTTCAAAACGTTCGTCGAGCTTTTCAAAACGCTGGTCGACTCTTTCAAAATGTTTGTCGATTTTTTCAAAGTGCTTGTCAGTCCTTTTGACATAGAGGGCAAAATCCTCACGAAGATGCTTTATCTCGTCCTCAACATGGACCATGCGCTCAAGGAGTTCTGTGGAGATGTCGCGGGAGACGGTGGTGCTTTTTGCCCTGGTCTTAGATGCGGCAGGCGGGAGTTTGGCTGCTTTCAGGACGTCTGCGGTTAACTGTTTTCTTAACAGGGGAATCATTACGGCGGCGAGCTCCTGTTGTTGGGCTTTTGTTATTACTGCTGGTGCCATATATTAGTAGTATAACGGGTTTTTGAATGCATGTCAAACGTGAGTTAGCCGATAAAATGGAAAATAATTAATAGCGCCCAAACAAGCGCGAATCCGGCATAGATAAGCCAATCCTTTTCAAAGCGCCTGTTGGTTCTTTCAAAACACTCGTTGTTCCTTTCAAAGCGTCTGTCGTTTCTGGCAAAGCGCTTGTCGCTCTCTTTGATATGGCGGGCAAAATCTTCGCGGAGATACTTTATCCGCTCTTCGGTACGGATCATGCGCTCAAAGAGCTTCTGAGGGACGGCGACAACGACTCTCTCCTCTTCCTCCTCTGCCCTGCTTTGCTCGCGTGCGATTACTTCTGAGTATGTCCGCTGTTATCTCCTGGGCTACCAGGGGGACTAGCTCGGCAGCGAGTTCTTTTTGCTGCGCTTTTGTTAGTGTTGCCAGTGCCATACTTTAATAGTGTATTACTCGCGATGAGGCGTGTCAAGTAAAGGGCTGATAGCGATTTTAGTGCTGCTGAGTTGTTAAAAAGATAGAGAAAATTCGTTGTGTGCGATAAACAGCGCGCAGCTGGATACTGGATTTATGTCTTTAAATGATGGCACGGGAGTAGTATCCCAAATCTATCACATGGGTTGTTATTTCCTGCACAGAAAAGATACGATCGTCATATTTTAGAAGACCGGCCTGATACGCATCTTCCCAGGTGCTGTAGAGACTTTTTTTGCATTAAAGCAAATTTACCATAGTTCTCATTTGGTATTTTTCTTTGCTTTAGCAAACTTTGGATAGCAGTAAAGTTGTCATCAACTTCTTTCTGCTTCCGCGTATTAAAACCAGGGCCACTCATAGCAAACAATATTACACATGATCAATCAATAATATTCAAACGCCTGTGTATTGGTGCCCGTGGGCGGATTACTGACCAAAGAGCCGATCGCCGGTGGGGCTGCAGGTGACGGCTGGGACAAATAGTGCACAGTAGTCGGTGGTAGAGGCACCGGTGCCGTCGTAGTCGGCGTAGCGGAGTTTTGGTGTTTGGCCAAAACGGAAGACCCATGCGTTCAGGGTGTTGTCGTCGGCGTTGCTCCAGGTTGACCAGGTTTCAACCAGCTTCTGGGAGGTAGATGTACACGACGCCCGGGTGGTGAACGCCGAGTAGGTTACCCCTGCGGTTGCTCCCGACATCGGCCGCGAGCAGGTAGAATCGGCGCTGCTCCAAAGGCCCGCTGTTTTTACCGGCGAGGGTGTGGTGCATGCTGACTGGGTGGCATAGGTAGTGTAATCTATCCCCGCTGTTGCCCCCGACACGGGCGCCGAGCAGACCGAATTGGTTGTGTCCCAGGAACCTGCGGCGACAGTTAGTGTTGCGGCGGTACATACTGTCTCTGTAGTGTATGCGGGATTACTGCACGTGGCGGTATTGGCGGCGTTCAGGGCGGTGGCGGCGGTTACCCCTGAGGGTCTGGTCGAAACCCCTGGTGTGGTGGTGCCGGTAAGTTCACCGAACCCGTAGGATCCGGTGATAGTGCTGGCACTGACGTCCCCAATAATCCCTATTAAACTACCTAACTGGTTGCCCGTACTGCCATCGCCCCCGCTAACATTTCCTACGGCATAACTGCTAATTATAGCCCCGGTAGCATTGAAGTTCGATACAGGGTGCATCAATCCGATCAGACCCCCGGCTCTATTAGGAGCACTAATAGTACCGTCTGATATCGAAATATCCCCGGTAGCATAGCTGGCAACTATAGAGACATCGGCCCGTTGGGGCATAACAGTTCCTACCAAACCGCCGCCAGTACCGCCGGCGACGGACACAACATCTCCGGCGGCGTAGCTTGCGGTAATGAGGCTGCTGTTATTGCCTTCCAAAAGACCTGCCAGACCGCCGCCCCCGCCTTGCCCGGATAGATTGATCGCGGCGGAGGCATAGCTTGCGATAATACTACAATCATCACAGACACCCACCAAACCGCCAGTGAAGCCGCTAGGGCTGCTGGAATACACATTTCCGGTAACATGACTGCCGCTAATACTGGTCACGAGCGCGTGCCCCACCAGACCCCCTGTGTGCACGTTGGTATCCAAACCCCCGTAGCCAACCGACGCATCAACTATGCCTACATTACGGATCCGCGCGCCTCTGGTTGATCCAAAGAGACCGACACGGTTCTCAGTACCGATGATTGCCAGGTTGCTAATGGTGAACTCATTGCCCTCAAGAATGGTAGGGAACCCACTGGGGTCAGTCTTGCCAATCGGGTCCCACCCGCCCCTGGCAACTACAAAGTGCGGGTGGGCGTTGTCGTCGGCGTCAAGGGTGCCGTCGGGGTTTACTGTGCTGCCGTCTCCGTCCAGGTCGAAGTCAAGACTCTGTCCCAGCTCGTACCCGCACAGGTAGACGCCGTTGGTTGCTCCCCCGCAATTGGCAGTGCGCGAGGTGGGGGCACCGGTGGTGATCCCGATATCGCCAGTGCCGCTGTCTGCGAGTTCGTCGTCGTAGGTGGTGCCTCTAAAGTTGTAGCGCATGTTATGCAGCTGTGCCAGGGTCCATATCTCTATTAACCCGTCGTCGTCGTCATCTATGTCGGCATTGCAGGCATGTCCGACAGTTTCGCCCATGGTTATGTCCTGGGCGGGGTTGGGGGTGTTGGGGCAGTTATCGGCGGTGTCGGGAACGTTGTCGTTGTCCATGTCGCTGACGCACGAAACTCCTGCGCCGAACCGGGAGGAGGTAGGGACGAAGTTTCTGTCACAAGCCCGGCAGCCAGTATCCCCAGGGTTGGGGGCGGTGCCGGGGATGGCGATGCCGTTTTCGCACGTGTACGTGGTTTCAACACAGGTAATGCCTGGACCGGGGACGGGGGCGCTGAAAGTGTATCCTGCATCGCATGTCAGGCAGCCTTGCAGGCCTACCCTGCGTGCGGGGTCAGGGATGGGGGAGCCGTTCCTGCACATATACGGGATCACGCAGGAGACGCCCGCGCCCCCGGTGGGTGCATCAAAAACATATTGGAAGTTGCACGCCTGGCATCCTATCAGGTTGGGGGCGGGGGCGGGGGTGGGAATGGGGGTGCCGTTTTGGCACACATACGGGACGGCTGCCACGCACGAGACACCCGGGCCGCCAGTGGCACTGTCTTGAAATTCGTATTCAGATTCACAGGCCTGGCATCCGGTGGGGTCGAGGGATATGGTGTCGCCGTCAACCGGGGTGCCGTTTTGGCACACATACGGGGTTGCCGGCAGGCAGGGAACGTCGATGCCCCCGATACCGTCTGCTAATTTGTACATGGGATCACATGATTGGCACCCCAGGGCATTGGGGAGGTTGGGAGAGGGGGTGCCGGGAATGGGGGTGCCGTTTTCGCAGGTATAGGTGGGGAGGGAGGTGGTGGTTGGAGGCGGGGTCTCTTCGGGGCATCCTGTGAGGAGCGCGGTTAGTGCAATGGCTGTCAAACTGACAGCCGCGGCGGCGGCACTGTGCCGGGTCGATAATTTTCTTAGAAAACTCATACTATTACTATAGCATAAAATAATTTTTGTCGGGTATTTTTTTAATTATTTTTGATACCAACACTGGGGGGGCTACGGCAGGCTCAGCCCAGGGGGATTGCGAAAGACCGTAGACTGAGCTTGTCGAAGTCTCGGTTTTGGTACGAGTTCTGCATGTTCATAATATGATGCAGGATTTGTGACTGGGGCTTCGACAGGCTCAGCCACCGGGCTTCGACAGGCTCAGCCACCGGGGGTTTGCAAGCCCAGTCTGCCGTGACCCCCTCTCTGCACTTATTGCGTCTATTGTCCGGGGAGTTCGTCGCCAGTAGCGCTGCAGGTTACGGTTGAGAGAAACAGAGCGCAGTAGTCGGTGGTGGAAGAACCAGCGCCGTCGTAGTCGGCGTAGCGGAGTTTTGGTGCAACCCCGGTACCGAAGACCCAGGCGTTCAGGGTGTTGTCTGATGCGCTGCTCCAGGTTGACCAGGTGTCTGCGGTGGTTTTGGTGCCGGGGGCGGTACATGTTGCCATGGTGGCGTAAGTGGTGTAATCTACCCCGGCGGTTGCCCCGGTTGCTGGTGCCGAACATTCCATTTCGGTTGAGTCCCAGGCGCCGGCGGTAATGGCGAGTGAACTGGATGTACATGCTGTTTGGGTGGTATAGGTGAGGTTACTGCACTGGGCGGTATTGGCGGCGGTTAGGGCGGTGGCGGCGGTTATACCTGCGGGTTTGGTCGAGAATCCTGCTGTTTCTTCGTTGGTAACTTCACCGAAACCATAGGATGCAGTAACTTGGCCGTTGATTGACGTTCCGGTTAAAGCACCGCTAAAATCACCCGACCCGGCACCGCCGTTGACATTTCCGGTGGCATAGCTACTGATAATAAGAATCACATTTGATGTCCCTACTGCATTAATCTGCCGCCCCACCAGACCGCCGACGTAATCTCCATTACCGCCCCCGCCGTCGACATTCCCGGTCGCATAACTTGCGGCTACAACAGCATTCGTCCTAAGTAGCAGTTGTTGTACTCCTACTAAACCACCAATCCCTTGGGAATCGGCATTACTGCCAGTGACAGTACCAGTTGCATAACTTGCGATAATATATGAATTGCTGTCGTCGGATCCAATCTGGTGACCTACCAAACCGCCAGCATCAGCATTGCCATCTACAATACCGACGTTGCCAGTAGCATAACTCGCGGCAATAACACCATCTGACAATCTGCCTACCAAACCGCCGGTTATATCACTACCCATACCGCTGTCAATATTTCCACTAGCATAACTTGCAATAACAACAGGAGCGTTACCGGATGACCGCCCTGCTCTAGTCATCCGTCCTACCAACCCGCCGACTAGATCACCACTACCTGCGCCACTGGTAACATTTCCAGTAGCATAGCTTGCGGTGATGGCACCGGAATACTGTACTCCTACCAACCCGCCAGCAGTTTTTAAACCAGTCCCCGTGTTGCTCTGTGTAATTAAACCGCCGATCATTCCTATATTACGAATGTGCGCGCCAGCATCAATTGCCCCAAACGGAGCGACGTTAGTTTGGCTGCGTAGAATTGACAGGTTGCTAATAGTGAATCCATTGCCCTCAAAGATGGCGGTAAATCGATTGTTATTAGCAGAAGTACCAACCGGCTCCCACCCGCCGTTGGCGACTACAAAGTGCGGGCTGGCGTCATCGTCGGTATCAAGGGTGCCGTCGGGGTTGACGGTGCTGCCGTCTCCATCCAGGTCAAAGTCAAGATCATTCATAAGTTCGTACCCGCACAGGTAGACCCCGCTGGTTGCGGTGTCGCAATCGGTGGTGGCTGCGGTGGGGGCACCGGTGGTGACCCCGGTATCGGCATCTGTTCCGGTATCTGCGGCTTCGTCGTCATAGCTGGTGCCGGCAAGGTTGTAGCGTATGTTATGCAGCTGCTCCAGGGTCCATATCTCTATTAACCCGTCGTCGTCGTCATCTATGTCGGTATCGCAGGCCACTCCGGCGGTCGCGCCCATGGCGGCGCTCTGGTCGGTGTTGGGGACATTGGGGCAGTTATCGGCGCTGTCGGCTACGTCGTCGTTGTCCATGTCGCTGAGACACGTAACTCCGGCAACGGGCGGGGTGGCACTTAGAACAAAGTTTCTGTTACAGGTTTGGCAGCCGGTGTCGCCAGGGGTGGCGGCAACGCCGGGAATAGGAGAGCCGTTTTCGCATACGTACGAAGTTGTAACACAGGTAACCCCGGGGGCGGGAGTAGAGGCACTGAGAGCAAATCCGCCGTCGCATGTCTGGCAGCCCTGCATGTCCGCCGCGGGTGCGGCGTCAAAGATGCGCTCGCCGTTGGTGCATATATACGGGGTCACGCAGGAAACGCCCACACCGCCCTCGGCGGCATCAAGGGCAAAACCGCCAGTGCACGACTGGCATCCTGTCAAATTGGGACTGGGGGCGGCGTCACCAATGGCTATGCCGTTTTGGCATATATACGGGGTAATTGCCACGCAGTTAACCCCGGGGCCTCCGGGGGCACCGCCTTCTAATTCAAAGCGGTCGTTACAAACCTGGCATCCCGTGGGGTCTGCCGCGGTGGTGGTGCCGTCAACCGGCGTGCCGAATTCGCACGTATATGCGCGCGGGGTTGGGGGCGGGGGGGTCTCTTCGGGGCATCCTGCGAGGAGTATTGTTAGTGCTATTGCTGTCAAAATGACAGGGGCGGCGAGAGCACTGCGCCGGGTCGATAATTCTCTTAGAAAACTCATACTATTATTATAGCATAAAAATAATTTTTTTGTCAGGGTTTCTTGAATTATTTTTAAAACTCTTTTATGTCTGTAAATCCTTGTGTAGACTATAATTATATTTTTGGATTGTTGTAACCAGGGCCTCGGCAGGCTCAGCCACCGGGGGGCTCGGCCACCGGGCTTCGACAGGCTCAGCCCAAGGGGATTGCGAAAGACCGTAGTTATGCTATGGGCTCTGCATGTTCATATATGATGCAGTCTTTGAGACTGGGGGCCTCGGCAGGCTCGGCCCAAGGGCTACGACAGGCTCAGCCACCGGGGGGGTTGGAGTATCGGGTATGGGGTGGGATAGTAGTTTTGGTACCAGCACTGGGGGCTACGGCAGGCTCAGCCCAAGGGCTACGGCAGGCTCAGCCCAAGGGCTACGGCAGGCTCAGCCCAAGGGCTACGGCAGGCTCAGCCCAAGGGCTTCGGCAGGCTCAGCCCAAGAGAGGGGTGCAATATGCGTATCTATTCGACACTAGCATCTTGCAAAAACAAAAGCCGTCAACCATATAAAAAAGCCGCTGCCACAGCGGCAACGGCTATCATTCTTAAGTAGGCAAAACACCTTATCGGAACTAATAAATCGTTTTTATTTTTTATTTTCCTTAACGGCTTTTAATATACTAGCTAGCTGCGTATCCATCTTATCAAACCGTTTATCAATCTTATCGAACCGTTTATCCATCAAATTAAGCCGCTTGTCTATTCCATCAAGGCGCCCATCTATTCCGTCAAGACGTTTGTCTATTCCGTCAAGCCGGTCAACAATACGATTATGGAAATTCTGCATGAAGCCCGTCACAGCGTTCACAAGAATATCAACACTACCCGAAGCTCCTACTCCATCTTTTTTCTTTCCGCCGCTGGTACTGCCACGCGCACCACCTGCTTTCTTTGCACCGCCAGTGTTGCGCCTTGCGGCACTGTTTTTATTTACATTACTGGTATTGTGAGATACACCACCATACCCATTTACACCACTGCTAGCGCTCTCTCTACTGTGTAATCTAGTCATCGTACTTTATCCTCCTATTTGAAAAGTATATCGATATAAGAAGTGTACCGAATTAAAAAGTATGTGTCAACCCATTGTTTAACCTTGGTGTGGATTCAACCACAAATGCAATATCCTGGACACGGTACAATACTTCGCGCTAGGCATGTGAAGGGTAGCAGGCGCCTTTGCGCCTGCTAGACGCCGCGGAGTCAGTGCGGGTATCTTTACCACAACGGGCGCGGCGGCCGAGCCCTGAGCACGCCGACCGCCGCGGGCGGCGGAGCCGTCGCGGGGGGAGCGCCCAACTCGCCCTACCCTACTCTCTATTAGCGTAGTAAAATCAGGAGCGGCCAGCCGAGAAGGATGGTGCCGGCGAGGGCGATGCGGGGGCTGCGCCAGGGCCAGATGAACAGGAAGGCGATAACCTGCATGGTGAGTTCGACGAAGAACAGGACGATGAGCGCGGGGGCGGGGGTGAAGGTGCGGGGCGGGGGGATGAGGAGCATCAGGGTTGCGATGAGGGCGGCGGTGGCGAACCATCCGAGGTAGTTTGAGGTGGGTATTTTGTTCTTGCCGGTTGCACGAGAGCCAGGGCGCGGGGTCCAGTGCCACATGCCTATGGGGACGCAGGTGTTGTCGATGAATATGTCGCTGGCGGCTATCAGGAGGGCGGCGATGGGGATTGTCAGGGCGAGGGAGGGCGATACGGCGGCGCTTACAGCGGTGCTGACAGCGGCGGCTACGGCGGCGGCGGGAGCGGTTACCATCCACCACGCCAGGGCTATTTGCCACGGGACTTTGTATATGTGCGGGCGGAGGGTTTGGGTGTACGCGTATGGGCCGAAGGGGAAGGCGGTGTGGACGCCGAGGATCTCTACGGCTAGCCCGATGGTTGCGGTTACGGCGAATAGGGCGAGGACATAGGGGACCGGGAGTTTGGCGACAAAGACGAGGACACCTATGAGGAGAAGGGAGCGGGTGGTGATGGTGATGGTGAATGCGCGGGCGAGGTGCGGGCGGGACCAGTGGGTGCAGATGCCGGTGAGGGCGGTGTATATGGAGGTGGCGGCCCAGATTGCGGCGGGGATTATTATTTCCATGAAGTGCGAGAGCGGTTACTGAGGTGGTGGGGGGGATTTGCGCTTTACGCGGAAGTAGGCGCACATGAAGCGGACGACGGGCATGGTGAGCATGAATAGGAGGAGTTGGTGGAGGGATATTTTTTCGTCGAGGAGTTTGAAGATTCGTTTGATTGGGTTGCGTTTGAACATGTTGAAGAACAGTTCCTGGGCGCTCTCGGGGTGGCGGGCGATGACGTCGATGAGCATGCAGTCGGTGGTGAGGTAGCGGCGCGGTGTTGCGGGTACGGCGAAGGGGTGGGCGTGGCGGCGGAGGGAAGCGGTTATGGCGCGGGAGTCTGCGTGGATGCGGGCGAAGGCGTACCCGGTGGAGCCCTTGGCGCGGCCTCCTTTGGTGCCGATGTTCATGATTCTGGCGCCGGCGCGGCGGGGTATGCTGCCGCCGTACATTGGGATGATGCCGAATTCTTCGTGGACGAGTCTGTATTTTGCTACCGAGTAGTAGGTTTGCAGGTAGTAGTTGATGCGTTCGCGGTAGTAGTCGCGTTCGTATGGTTTGGCGCTGAATTCGGTGCATTCGACCAGGGCGCGGGTTTTGCTGAACGGCAGGAGGTATATGAATTGCATCTGGGTGCTGTCGGTGCCGCGGAAATCGAAGAGGTGGAGGGTGTCGGGGTTGAAGCACTCTTCGGTGGTCTCGATCTCTATGCCGAGGAAGTGCTGGAGGAGGAGTTTTGATTTGTCCAGGGATTGGACGAACTCCTGGGGTGTGAAGGTGCTGTCGAAGAGCCAGGAGCCGGTGTGGCGGGTGCCGTTGACGGTGACCCAGGCGGCGTCGGGGGTTTCGCCGCTATCCTCGATGGTGCCGTAGAGAATGTGGACCCGGGGGGATTGTTTGAGGATTTTGTTTGCGTGGGCGTAAAAATCTTCTGAGCGGAGCAGGTGGTAGCGGTAGGGGGCGAGGGAGCGGGTCAGGCGGGCATTGCGGTGATAGAGGGCGATGTTGTCCCATTGGTGGGCGGAGAGGTGCTCCCAGGGGGTGTTGCCGGTGCTCCAGAAGCACCAGGTGCGGTCGTCGTACTTTCCGCGCTCCTTCTCGACGAGGAGGATGGTGGCGTTGGGGTCGGTGTGTTCGGTGCTGGCGGCGAGTTCGGCGGCGAGGCTGAGGCCGGCGCAGCCTCCGCCGGCGATGATGTATGTGTACTGGGGTGGTGGTGGTTGTGGTGCCATATTTCTCTATTTATATTATATCATAGTCGCTTGCGGGGGGCTCTGGTTGTTGGCGCCGCGTGGGCGGCGCACTCGCAGTGCGCGACGCACCATACATTGATATTGGGTTGGTGGGGGATTGGCGTCGTGATTGCGAATTGGGCGCTGCACAGAAACGGGGGGGCTTTGTCATCAGGAAATGTCAGGGCGCTCTGGTTGTTGGCGCCGCGTGGCGGCGCACTCGCAGTGCGCGACGCACCATACATTGGTGTGGGGTTGGTGGGGAGGATTGACGGCGCTTTAGCGAACTGAGCGCTGCGCAGAGGCGGGAGAGACTTTGTCATCAGGAAATATCCGGGCGCAACTTTTTGGCGCCGTGGAGGTATATGGGGCGCGGGGGTTTGCGGCGGCGCCCTTGGTAGAACAGGAGGACCCGTAGGGTACGAGGAAGAGAGTTTTTGTATTGGGGCTCCTGGGCACAGAACAGACAAGGAATGTTGGGGTAGAATTTGCGCAGCTTTTCAGCTGGGTTGGCGGAGGTGATGTCGTCGGTTTGTGAGAACAGTACGGCGATGATGCGGGTTGGGCGAAGGGAGTTGGCGGCGAGGAGTGCGTCGAAGAGTTCGTGGACGGCACCGGATAGGGCTTCGGGGCTGTCGGTTGGGAGCTGGGTAGCACCGCGTACGGCGGTAAAGCGGGAGCCCATTAGGTGAAGCTGCCTTGCATGATGCTTTCGGCGACTGCAAAGCCGATTATAGTTAACATACACAGCAGCATTTTTACGATGGCGACGGCCAATTTTCGGCGGCGGACGCGTTCGGTGGTTACTACTGCGAATAGACGGATAAGCAGGAACACCAGGAAGAAGTAGGCAATGTAGCGGAGAATGCGTATGAGTGTGACGATGGTGGTTTCGTTGAACTGCAATATACTGACCAGGAGGATAAACAGGATAACGGTACCGGCGAACAGGCGTAACAGGATGCTGATGTTGGCAATAACCCGCCTGACAGGGGGGGCGGCGAAGAATTTTTCGAGGTGTTTTGTGTCCAGGACGCTCATGGGAGTGTGCAGATAGTATATCATGGGAATGTAATGTTGTATAGATTGCGCGCTGCGTTCGCCGCGGGGGGCTGCTGGTATGGGGGGTAACACAGGAAGCCTGCGGGGGATCATAGATTGGGCCCTGGGGTTGCCGGGCGGGACGGGGGCGAGTGAGGTTACGCCGCTGGCATCGGGATTGCTGCCGTTTGGTGATGGCTGGGCGGATGCGCTGACGGTGCGGCCGCGGGTTATCCTGTTGGATATCTATGGGACAGTTCTGCTATCCGGGAGCGGGGAGGTCGGCAGTGATCTGCGGGCGCCGGCGCGGGGTGCTGTTGGGGGTGGGGCCTCTGGGGATACCGGGCGGGAGCAGGTGGGGAGAAGATTTATAGATACATTCTGTGAGCTCAGCGGGACGGGAGACGGCGAGGTGTTGGAAAAAATTATGCAGCACTACCGGGAGGAGATCCGTCTGGAGCATGCGAGGAAGCGTGATGCGGGGTTTGCGCACCCGGAGGTTGATATTATTGAGATATGGGTACGGGTCATTGGGGGCTATGCGCGGGCCGCGGGAGCGGGGGCGAGAGAGACAGAACGGGGTGCTGCGGCGGAGCTGGCGCTGCTCTTTGAGTTGTGGAATAATCCGGTCCAGGTTGCCGGGGGGGTTGCGGATTTATTGGCATATTGTAGGCAGGCGGGTATTGGGTTGGGGGTAATCTCTAACGCGCAATTTTATACTCCGTTGATATTAGAGGCGGCGCTGGGGCGGGGGCTGGCGGGGCTGGGGTTTGATGAGCGGCTGCTGTGGTGGTCGTACGTCGGGCGGCGGGCCAAGCCGGATGTGTGGATGTTCGAGCAGGCGATAGGTGCTATTGCGGGACAGGTGGGGCCGGGGGAGATCTTGTATGTGGGGAACGATCAGCGGAACGATGTTACCTGTGCGAACAAGAGCGGGATGCAGAGCTGTCTGTATTACGGGGATGAGCGCTCGGTGCGGTTATTTCCTGATGCCGGGGCGGCGCGGGATAATCCGCCGACCATTGGGGTCGGGGGGTTTGCCGAGCTGCAAACTCGGCTGGAAAATCTATAGCGCGCGCACGACGAGGATGCGGCCGGTTTTTACGGTTATATCTACGCGGGTACCGGTTGCGTAATTACTGACGCCGTTGTCGCCGGGGTGCCAGTGTGTGTCGTCGAGGGGCCAACGGAGTCCGGTGCTCTGGATATCCCAAGGTGGGGGGCCGGTGGGGAATATGGAGATTATCTCCTGGGGAGCTGTTTGGAGACTAATATGCGGGGTACCGGTTGGGGTGAGGTGGTCGATTATTGCGGTGTCGGTGATCCAGCGGGTGATTTGGTCGGCGGGGCCGCTGGGGCGGTTGAATAGCCAGAGTAATGCGATGCTGTGGTCGAACCTGCCGGCGCCGCCGCCGACCAAAAGGGTTGTAGGACAGGAATATTCTTTGCTGTGGATGAGGGCTAGTTCGGTGTCGGTGTAATTTTTTTCGTGACTGTGGGGGATTTGGGTTATACCGGGAGGGGGCGGGGCGGTGATGGAGTCGTTGTCGCCGATGACGACCCGGGGGGCGAGGTTGAGAGTGAGGGCGGTGTCGTAGCCGCCGTCGGCGCAGATGACGATGTGGTTTTTCTGTATGTGAGGGGCCAGGTGGGCGGCGGTGGGGTGGGCGCCGGATATTACTATGATTGCCTGGTCGTACATGTGTTATCAGTTTATCATTTTTTCTGGTTGTTGGCGCTGGTTGTTGGCGCCGCGCGAGCGGCGCACCATACATTGATATTGGGTTGGTGGGGAATTGATATTGTTTTAGCGAATTGGGGGCGCGTGGGCGATGTATGCTTTACGAAGGCGACGGGGGGTAGCGTCTGTTTGTTGGCGCCGTGGACGGCGCATTACGCTTTGCTGTCGCGGGTTCGACGGCAGCTTTACAAAGGCGACGGGGGGTAGCGGAAGCAAGCGAAGTGTGCGGCGGGCGAGCGGGAGTGAGCCCGTAACCTGCGTAGCAGGTTAGCGCACTGGTGCCCGTCTGCGCGAGCAGGCGGGCACGCTGGCTGGAGCGAGGGGGGCTCGCAGCCCCCTCTTAAATAATCATTGATGTACCAATAAATATTGGGCCTATGCGGGAGAGATAGATTTCGCGCGCAAGCATGGGGCTGGGGTCGCGCCCCCCCCTCTGCAAAAAAGGGGTGCAGATTTTTGGGGAAATCTATATACTGTGGGGAATGAATAAAAATATCCAATCTTTGCCGCTGCGTAATATCGGGATCGTGGCGCACGTTGATGCCGGGAAGACTACTACGAGTGAGCGGATTCTGTATTACAGTGATGTTATCCACAGGATCGGCGAGGTTGATAGCGGGAGTGCGACGATGGATTGGATGGATCAGGAGCGTGACCGCGGGATTACTATTACCAGTGCGGCGACGCATCTCCAGTGGGACGGTGTGGGGGTTAATTTGATTGACACGCCGGGGCACGTTGATTTTACGGCGGAGGTGGAGCGGAGTCTGCGGGTCCTGGATGGTGCGGTGGTGATTTTTGATGCGGTGAATGGGGTTGAGCCGCAATCGGAGACGGTGTGGAAGCAGGCGAACCGGTATGGGGTGCCGCGGTTGGTGCACATAAATAAACTGGACCGTGTGGGGGCTGATTTTAAGGCCGCTTATATTGATATTACCCGTAAGCTGAAGGTGCACGGGGATGTTGAGCTGCTGGCTCTGGTGGTGCCGGGGCGGGAGACCGAAGGCGGGGAGCTGACTGGGGTTATTGATGTGCTGACGGAAGAGTACATTGTCTGGGAAGCCGGGGGCGATGGGAGCAAGTGGACTACGGGTGAGATCCCGGGGGTGATGCGCGGCGAGGTTGATGAGTGGCGAGACAGGGTGTTCACGGTGCTGGGCGATCATAATGAGAAAATTGCGAATGACTATCTGAACACGGGGGCGGTGGATTGTGAGCTCTGTTATGCGGAGATACGGCGGCTGACTATTGCCCGGGAGATTTTTCCGGTGTTTTGCGGGGCGAGTTTGCGGAACATCGGGGTGCAGCCGCTGTTGGACGGGGTGGTGCGGTATTTGCCGGCCCCGGAGGAGCTGCCGGCGGTGCGGGTGTTTGACCGGGACGGGGAGAGTGCGGGGGAAGTGGAGCGGAGTAACGGGAAGCGGCTGCTGGCTCTGGTGTTTAAGATTGCCCACGATCGGGAGCGGGGGGATTTGGCCTTTGTGCGGGTGTACAGTGGTACCCTGCGCAGTGGGGATATGACGTACAACGTCGGGAAAAGCCGTAGCGAGCGGGTCAGTGCGCTGTTGCGGATGCACGCTGATAGCTCGTCGAGTGTGCGGGAGATTGGAGCGGGCGATATTGGGGTGGTTGTTGGGCTGAAGCATGCGCAGACTGGGGATACGTTGTCGGGGGACAAAAGTAGTAACGCGCTGTTGGAAGAGATTCGGTTTCCGCAGCCGGTTATCTCGGCGTCGCTGGAGACGCATTCGCTGTCTGAGCGGGATAAGTTGTTGCGGGTCCTGGAGTACTTTGCCAAGGAAGATCCGACGTTTACGTGGAACGATGATGAGGAGACTGGGGAATTGGTTATTTCGGGTATGGGGGAGCTGCATTTGGATGTGGCGGCTACACGGATAACGCAGGACTTCGGGTTGGCGGTGCGGGCGGGGAAGCCGCATGTGCGGTATCGGGAGACCATTAGCGGGGAAAATTCCGTGCGTGAAGAATTTGTGCAGATGATTGGGAATACCCGGCACGAGATGGTGCTGTCGTGTGCGGTGCGCGGGGCTGCGGGAGAAGCGGATGATGGTGATGACTATGGGGATAATACTATTAATGTTCGGGCGCGGGAGAGTGAGAGCGGGGGGAGCGAGGTGAAGGTATCGGGGGAGCTGGAAGAGGTGATACGGACAACTGCCCTGCAGGCGTTGGATGGCGGGTTCACGTATGGGTACCCGGGGATTGGTATTAATGTTGATATTGAGATTGAGAAAATAAACAGTCCGCAGCCGGTGCTGATTGCTACCGGGGCGGTTGCTAAAATTGTGCACCAGTGCTGCAGCGGGGCGAGTCCGATTGTGCTGGAGCCGGTTATGCTGATTAAAATTACGACGCCGTTGGATATGGTGGGGAATGCGGTGAATTGTCTGCAGCAGCGCGGGGGGGTTGCTACGGATGTTTTACAGCATCACGACAATAGGATTATTACCGGTACGGCCCCGATGGCAAATCTGTTTGGGTTCTCTACGCAAATCCGCAGCTCGACGAAGGGGCGGGCGGATTTGAGTGTTGAATTTTTACGCTTTGTGCCGAAGAGCTAACTGAGACCCGTGGGGCGGGGGCTTACAGGGGCTTGCGGAACAGGAGTTGGTGTATCTGCGACCCTACCCGGAGGGCTTTTTTTTCATAGGATGTCGGGGGGCGCCAGGCCCATTGGTGCTTCTCTTGGTGTTGGTTACCATCGGTGGGGGCGGGGTTGTCGGGCAGGGTAAAGCCGGCGGCGGCGGCGTTATGGGTGATGGTCTCGGCGTAGTCGCGGTTATCGGTTACGGCGGCGCAGTAGCCGAGGGGTAATAGTATCTCCAGCAGTTGGCGCATGACTGGTGTGCTGAGTAGGCGGCGTTTGTGGTGGCGTTTTTTCGGCCACGGGTCGGGGAAAAAGATGTGGATGCCGGATACTGCGGGGGGCGGGGGGGGGGCGGGGGTCTCTGGGGGGGCGGGGGCGGCGGGGGTTTTTTGTGCGCACAGTCTGTTTAGAAACAGGCGGGCGTCGCCTTCCAGGATGTAGAGATTATTGAGTGCGTACCGGTCTATGGCCCATAATAATTTTGCGATGCCTGCCTGGTAGACTTCTATTGCCAGGTAGGTTTTATCGGCATTGTTTTTTGCAAGCTCTATGGTGGCGGCGCCCATGCCGCTGCCGATCTCTATGATGATCTCTTTCCCGGTGAGCTTGGCGCATAATTGCTGGAAGCCGGGACGGGGGGCTGGTGGAGAGGGGGCGGCGGGCGGCTGGGCGGCGAGGGCGTGCCAGAAGAATTTCTGCCGCTCGCTGGGGTTATGATATGCTTGTCGCTGCGTTTGCGTCATGCGGGCTGCGCGGCGGCCGTAGCTTCGGAGTTGGTGGGTATTTTCCATATGTGTTAATGAGTATTATGCAGCATTATTTGGTTTTGCCAAAGCGGTGAGTATTGCCAGTAGGTAATCGACGGCGGTGGCGGGGGCGGCGGGGGCGGTGTCTGTGGGGTCGGCGCCTGCGGCGGGGGCGGGAGCGTCGGTGTTGGTGTCGACGGTATCGGCGTCGGCTTCGGCTTCGGCGTCTTCGAATTTTGGCAGCGGGATTATCAGGCAATTTGCGCGGCTGGTATGCATGGCGGCTAGTTTTTGATCGATGAAATCAAGCATGGTGGTGTGGTTAATTTTTGCCATCTTTTCTAATTGTAATATAACGCGGTCGCCCATCTGGCGCATCATGCTGATATTTAATTCCCGGCAGAGAATGCGGAGGGCGGCAACGTTGAACAGCGTCCGTACCCCGGCGGGATGGTCGCCGTAGCGCACCTCGGATTCGTTGCGTATTCTTTGCAGATTGCCTAAATTATCCACGGTGGCGATCTGTTGGTAGAGATTGATCTTTGTGCTGTCCGAGGCGATGTAATCGTCGGATATGTATGCGTTGTATTTTAGCTCCAGGTACGGTTCGATATCATGGGCGGGCTGACCTTGCAGTGTACGTATGGCATCACGGAGGGTCTTGATATACAGCTCGTACCCGACGGCGTAAATATCTCCGCTTTGCCGGCGCCCGAGGATCTGTCCCGATCCGCGCATCTCCAGGTCGTGCATGGCAAGCGTAAACCCCGATCCGAAATCTGAATACTGTCCGATTTTATGCAGGCGGTCGATGGTTTTTTTGTTACGGATGCGGTGCGGGTCAAAGAGCAGGAAGGCATAGGCCTGACGTTGCGACCGCCCTACCCTACCGCGTAGCTGGTACAGACTGGAAACGCCGAGCTGGTCTGCCCTGTCGATTAATATTGTATTTACATTTGCTATATCGATGCCGCTCTCGATGATCGTTGTGGTAAGGAGTATGTCGTACTCCTGGTTAATAAAACTGCGCAATTTGGTTTCGATCTCCAGGGGGGACATTTTCCCGTGGGTCAGGCATATCCGCACGTCCGGCAAAAGGGTGTGGATGTGATTATACACGCCCTCTATTGATGCGATGTGATTGTGTAAATAGTATATTTGCCCGTTGCGCTCCAGCTCGGCCTGGATGGCCCCGGTGATAATGTCATCCTCGCGCTGGGCGACGCGGGTAATGACCGATTTTCGCGCCACCGGTGCATCTGCGATGACCGATATCGGCTGGATCTGCTCCAGGGCCCGGTAGAGCGACCGCGGGATGGGTGTGGCACTGACGGTCAGGCAATCTATGTTGTTTTTAATGGCCTTCAATCTCTCTTTGTCTGCGACGCCGAATCGGTGCTCCTCGTCGATGACCAATAGGCCCAATGCGTGAAAGCGGATATCCGGCTGCAGGAGCGCGTGGGTACCGATGATTATATCGACGCTGCCGTCCTGCAAGCCGTGTAAATATTCACGCTTCTGTTTTGCCGGGGTGAACCGGGTAAGGATGCCGACCCGTATCGGCAGATCGGCGGTGCGGGCGGCGAATGTGTTGAAGTGCTGTTCGCCTAATATGGTTGTCGGGACCAATACCGCAACCTGGCGCTGCGCGTGGACTGCCTTGCAGGCAGCACGGATTATTACCTCGGTTTTACCGAACCCCGAGTCACCGCACAGCAGGCGGTCCATGGGTGTGGGGAGCTCCATGTCGGCAAATATTTCCTGTATTGCACGGATCTGGGCGGCGGTTTCTCGGTGCGGGAAGCTCTTTGCCAGCATATCCTGCCACTTGCTCCCGCCGGTAAAGGCAATTCCTTTTCGGCTGTTTCGCAACGCATAGAGGCGTAACAACTGGTGGGCATAGGCGTCGATGTGCCGTTTGGCGGCCTCGCGGCGTTTGTTCCATTTAGTTCCGCCGATTTGATCTAACACCGGGTTTTTATCGCCGCTAAGCCCGCGGTAGCGCGAGAGTAAATGCGAGTGCTCGAGGGGCAGGTAGATTTTATTTTCCTCAGCGTACTCGATGACAAAATAATCTCTGGTGCCCTGTTTGCTTTCCAGGCGCTCCAGCCCGTGGTACTGCCCGATGCCGTATTTGGTATGCACGACAAAGTCCCCGGGGGATAACTGGGTCGGCAGCTGCTCTGCGCTCGGGCGGTAATCAATTTTTGTAGTAGAGACCACCGAATGTACTAATGAACTGGTGTGTATATCGGCGGCGGTCAGCAGCACCACCTTTTGTCCGTTGAGCACCACCCCGTGCTCGAGGTTTGAACGCAGGGGCGTCTTGTTCTCCATCAAGGGTACCAGTTGGTGCGGGCATTCCAGCGTTTCGGAGGCGTAATACAGGCGGTACCCGCGGTCCTGCAATTCCTGCAGGCGCGTTAACGCCAGGTCAATGTTCCCGTAATAGCGGCTTGCCGGCGAAAATGTCAGCGCGTGCGCTGCAATGGGGGCATCCCTACGCGCCCCCCCGGTAGTAAGAAAAACATCGGTGCGCCGCGGTACCGGGGGCGGCGGGGACGACGCGGGCGGCGTGGACGACGGCGACGGCGGCGTGGGCGGAGCGGCAGCGAGGGCTAGGTCGCCGACGTCGGCGATAACGCTCTGGTGTACCTGGGCGTGTACGTCCCGGTACGTGCTATTCTGAAAACTTTGATGAATATACTGGTAGGTATTGGTAAAAAAATTATTGTAGGCGTCCAGGTTGTAGTGATAGAAGATATGCATACTGTCACGCCCAAGGGGCTGGAGTGCAAGCGGGCAGTATTTTCGATACAACAGCGGTGCGCACAGTATTTGCGCCGCCCCCGCACTTCCGGCCTGCGTCTGAACCAGCGCGGCTAGCTGCTGCGGCGTATCTTCTGCCCGGAGAGCCGAGGCGCTGCGGTGTATTACCTCCGAGGCCCCGGTGATGACAACCGCGGCACCGTGTACCGCCGCATCGTCATACAGCCAGGCAATGCTCTCCAGGGAGCTGAATTCAAATGTCAGCCTGACCGCGGTGCTCTCCCCGTAGGGGTAAATATCCAACACCTCGCCCCTGCGGGAAAACTCGCCTTCCGCAGATATTTCCCTGGAATGCACGTACCCAAGCCGGCCGAGGTATCCTATCAGGGTATCCATACGAAAGTGGCAGCCGGTGCGTAATTGCAGAGTGTTCATCCTGAAGAGCTCCCGATTGGGTATGTGCGATACATAGGCACTCCACGAGCACAGAATAACCGTTGGCTCTGTATCACCAGCAGAATTGACACCCCCCCCGGGGCCGTACATACGCTTGATTGCCCGCATGCGCGCCCGGGCAATATGCTTATCAAAAAAATTATCCTCGCTCTCGGACCAGTCCGGGAAGCGGCAAAACTCTATGCCATGCCAATCCAGCAGCCTGCCGAGCGAATCGACCGTATCAGCACCGGGGACAACGATGACAACATTCCGGGCATCGCGATCGCGCCGTAATCTAGCCAATACCGATAACAAAACAAACCCCTGCAGCTCCGGCGGCACGCTTTCAATTTCGGCCGCCCCTGCAGAGACGGCCCCCATTACGGTTTGGAATGAGTTCTCCTGCAGGGCGAACTCAATAATATTCTGCAGTGGATTATCTAACGTTGACATATTTTTGTTTTATGAAAATTTGATTATTTGCCAGCCCATAGATATACTTCTAGTGATGGGAACACAAACGAGACGATTGCGGGTATTGGGCTGCGCCCTATTGGTTATGTGCGGAGCCCCGGGGGCACTTACCCCCCAACAGTCAATTTCGGCACAAACGGCGCCTGAGATATTACCCACCATTAGTTATAGCATACAGTTTTACCAGCCAACTATCTATTACCCCAGCAGCCCTATCAGCATTGCCCACACCATCACAAACACCGGTGCCGAGCCCGTTACGGTCACCATTGCCCAGGACAGAGCCTCAGCAATAAAATATATACTGCGCGACGCACTCGGCAGCAGCGTTGAGGCGCCGGCACTAGCGGCGGGAGAAAATACCGCACCCTCCAGCGCGGCAACACAGAGCGTAGAACTATTTCCCAGCGACACCTTTACCTTCACAGATAGTATATCCGATGTTTACGGCACGTTGCCGTCAGCCCAATACCTGCTCGGTGCAGAAATAACGGTGCAGGCGCAATTGACAAGTACGGACACGGCTGCCGACGTCACTGTAGACGCCGCTGCCGATGCTGCCACTGTCGACATCGCTACAGCCACCCCCGCCGACACCACTGCCGACACCACTGCCGATGCCGCCACAGACACCGTTGCCACCACCCCCGCCGTCCCCGCAACCCTGACAACCCCCTACCCGCTTCGCTTTTACATTAACGAAGAGTCCATTACAGCAGATGCATCAACCGGCGCGGCCTCTCCAGAGAGCATGATGATGACCAGCAGCATAGGACAAAACCTGCCGGAATCACCCCAACAGGTAGTTACAGATATGCTCGACGCCCTACTCGCGGGCGAGTTACAGCGGTATTTCAGCCGCTTTGACATCGAAGGCCTCTACCGCCTATCGACACAGGATAATACCCAGTTATCGCGCGAACAACAGGCAACCGAGCTTATCGAATTCCGCACCACACTGTCTACGGGCGACAGCCTCGTGGGCACATTCGGCGATGACATCATAGATTACGACATCATCAGCACATTCAGCAACGACGCCGGCTCATCCGTGCGCGCGCGTCTGATTTACGATAAAGGCAGTGGGGAGCGTGCGCTGATCGTGACCTATATTCTGGCGAAGAACCAAAATACCTGGAGCGTAGCAGACTACGCGGTTCGGTTTGTCAGTAATATTTGATTAACGCCTAGGCGTTCAATACTCTGCTCAAGAGCATACCGGTAGATTCGTCGTGCGCCTGAATAACCCGTTGGTTTGCCTCGTACGCCCGGTTCACCTCTATCAATGATACCAGCTCCTGAATGGGATTAACATTCGCAGTCTCGACAAACCCCTGCGATACCCGGTAGCTCCCCGGTTGCAACTGCTCGTAATCGCCAGAATCAAAGGTTGTGCGCCATAGGTTATTCCCGGCTTTTTGCAGATAGCGCCGCCGGGGCACATCGACAATTTGTAATTGGTCCAGCAGTATCTCGTCTTCCCATCTGTTCTCCGATACACCGACAAGATCCTGCGGGTTACCCTGCAGGGCGCGGTTAACATACACCCGCCCCTGCTGGTCGATACGGAAATTATGCTCTTTCAGCTCCAGGGGCGCACCGCTCTGCCCTAGTACGGCGTGGCCGTCGTTATTTACGATTATGCCGTCGCTGTTGCGCGTAAAGTGCCCATCACGGGTCAGCTGCGCGCCCTCTGGGGTATCTACGACAAAGAAGCCGTCGCCATTCAGCGCCAGATCAAGCGGCGCAGCGGTCTGCCGCAAACTGCCTTGTTCGTGTATGGTAAACAGCTCATTAAACTCAACCCCGGTGCCTAATTTCCCAACCACCGGCGCCTTGTCGATGCTGGCAAAATTACCATCACTGAACGGTAATTTAACAACACCATCATCGTGGAGCCGGCGGAGAAGCAGCTCCGGAACTGCTTTGTGCACGGCTACGTCGCGCTTGTAGCCCGTCGTATTGGCGTTGGCTAAATTATTGGAAATGCCGTCAAAGCGCACCTGCTGTGCCAACATCCCGCTCGCCGCCGTATACCAACCTCGTACCATACTAGATACTATATCGGAGAAAGATACTGGCGTAGTTAGTAATAATTGCAACAGCGCACATCACGCCGGCCTAATAGACGACCCGAAACCCGCGCCGGCCACCGTTGGCGCTCTCTGTATCCGCGGGATCATCAACCGGGGTCCAATCCACACCGCTAACCCGCGCGCCAGGCACACCCCCCCTGGAGTTAAGCCACACGCGCATTCTCCCAAGGGCCTCGTCGTCGCCAGTACACTCAAGTTCAACGGACCCGTCACTACGGTTACGCACCCACCCCGAGATACCGAGACGCTGCGCCTGCCGGGCAGTATACATCCGAAACCCCACACCTTGCACGTGCCCGGTAACAACCGCCCTGACAGTCACATTAGCCATTGTATTGTAGAAACCCCCCGATAATTAGCAAACAAGCGCGCGCCATCCCGCGCACCTATTAACGCTTTGAAAACTGGAACTTTTTGCGTGCTTTTTTCTGCCCGTATTTCTTACGCTCAACGACACGGGAATCGCGTGTCAACAGCTTATGGGCCCGCAGGACCTGACGAAGCTCCTCGTTGTGATGCAGCAGAGCACGGGAAATTCCAAGCCCGATGGCCTCTGCCTGTGCGTTCTTGCCGCCCCCGTACACATTGACGTGCACATCAAAGTTTTTACCAACATTAGTAACATCAAACGGCCGCCCAACAGATTTATGCTGATAGGGGGTATCAAAATAATTCTCGCTGCTTTTGTCGTTAATATTTATCTGACCCTTACCCGTCCGCAGGTACACCCGTGCTACCGCACATTTTCTCTTCCCCACTCCGTGATATTGCGTACTTGCTGCCATACTCTCGTCCCTCTCTATTTCGCACCCGCAGATGATTTCGCTGTCGTTTTAGCTGCAGTTTTCGTCGGTGCTTTCGCTGGCGCACCGGTATCCTTGCCCGCCGGCTTTGCCGCCTTCGAAGCCGCTGCTTCCGGGGTAAACGCCCCCGGGGCCTGCTCGCGCAACGCCTGAAAAAGCGCTTTCTTGGTATCAATCCTGCCGGTAATCTTAATAGGATTCTGCCCGGCGTGCGGGTGATTCTCGGTGGTGTACAGGTAAAGATTATTCAGCAGCTGCCTGCTCAATCTGTTCTTCGGCAGCATACCGCGCACCGCTCTACGCAATGCAAATGTCGGCTGCCGGCGCAATGCATCAAGGAGACGCATGCTTTTGATCCCCCCGGGGTACCCGGTGTGACGGTAGTATATCTTATCTTCCCGTTTATTCCCGGTGACATCGAATTTATCGGCGTTGATAACGACGATATGCTGGTTGTAATTCCAAAACGGAGTATAGGTCACCAGGTGCTTGCCAAGCAGCATAAACGCAATCTGCGCGGCAAACCGGCCTAGCGTCTGACCTTGTGCGTCAAACTCATACCACGAACCCTGCCCCTGCTGTGGGGGGCGATAAATTGTACTCATTATGTTACTCTGCCTGGCGCTCTGCTTCACGGCGAGCTTCCGCGCGATCACGGATATCGGCAACCCCCAAGAGCATAGCCAGTAGCCCGCCAACGGCAAGGACGATCGGTGTAATGCCTTTCAGCGTCTCCAACATCTCATCGGTCCACCCCAGGGCCCACTCGTAGGGCAACACGAGATATGCACCCGCGCCGACCATCAGTACGCCAATAATAAATGCCTTCATACCAAACCTCTCCGAGTATTATCACGTATATTTGATTCTGTGTCAAGCGTTTTGCAAATATATTTTTATAATTTTTTGGGCGCTCCCCCCGGGCACCGGCTGCGCCGCTGCCCGGCGGTCGGCGTACCAACGGCTCGGCCGCGGCGTCAAAGGAATTAACGATTACAGGAACGAGCTCCGCCGCGTCTGCCGCAAGCAAAGGCTTGCGGCACCGTTGGCATGCCTAGCGCGGGTGTGCGTGCAAACTATTTTCCGCACGATTGACTCTGTGTAACCTCGGGGCATAAAGGGTGGTGCACTTGCGGTTGAATCCACAATCGATAGCCGGTAATGTAGACACTCCTGCCGGTCGCTGATATAGTGGAAAGTATGAAAAGAAATTCGCGATATGTAATAATCACAGATATAAACGGAAAAGAACACAAGATAGAAACAGGTGCAAACAGCAACATTGAAATAATCCGACAAGACGAAAGTGCCGAAGCAGTGATATTCTATAAAAATGGCGAACTATCAAAAGTAGAGACGCTCCGGCCAGATGGAACCGGCGAGGCGGCGATGTTTTATGAAAAAGGCGAATTGTCTGAAATGGTAGCGACTCGACCAGACGAAAGTGCCGAGGCGGGGATAGTGTATAAAGACGGCAAACTATCCAAGATGGGGACGCGCCGATCAGACGGAAGCCAGGAAACAGCGATATTTTATAAAAATGGCCAACTATCAGGAGTGCAGACACAACGGCCAGACGAAACCGCCGAAGTGGGGATACTTTATGAAAAAGGCAAACTATCAGAAATACAGGCACTCCGGCCAGACGAAAGCAAGGAGGCGGTGGTGTTGTATACCAACGGCAAACTAGCGGTAGTAGGGACACTCCGGCCAGACGCGAGTAAAGAAGCGGCAATAATTTATGAAAAAGGCAAACTGTCAGCGACAGCAACGCAGCGGCCAGACAATAGCGTTGAGGCGATGATAGATTACAGGGACGGCAAACTAGCGGTAGTAGGGACACACCGACCAGAAGACGGAAGCAGCGAGGCTGCGATAATTTATGAAAAAGGCAAACTGTCATCGGTACAAACGAGCCGGCCAGATGGGAAAATCGAACGCCGCGAAATCAACTGATTACGGCGCATAAGGGCGGGCGGGGATGATACCCTCTGCGCGCAATCAATGCTGGAAAATACTGGCCGCGGCGTCAAAGGAATTAACGATTACGGGAACGGGCTCCGCCGCGTCTGCCGCAAGCAAAGGCTTGCGGCACCGTTGGCATGCCTAGCGCGGGCGTGCGTGAAAACTATTTTCCGCACGATTGACTCTGTGTAACCTCGGGTCATAAAAGATGGTGCACTTGCGGTTGAATCCACCCCCGCCTCGCCCATCGATTGACTGCCAGCGCGACGCCCGATACAATAACGACTATGAAAGAGCACACACGCTATTTACAAATTACGAACGCCAACGGAGAGACAAGCAAAATAGAATTAGAACCCGGTAGCCGTGTATCAGTACACCGGTCAGACGAAAGCACCGAGGCAATGATAGAGCATGAGGATGGCAAAATGATAATGGCGACATTCCGACCAGACGAAAGCGAGAGCCAAGAGGTAGGGGTAGCGTATGAGGACGGCAAACTAACAGAATTGACGACATGGCGGGCAGACGAGAGCCAGGAGGTAAAGGTAGCGTATGAGGATGACGAACTCGATATAGTAGAGACGTACCGACCAGACGGGAGCAGTAGGCAGATACGACACCGGCATGAGTATGGGGGTATAGTACGAACAGGATTGGTGTCATACCGACCAGATGGGAGCATTGAAGCAGATATAAGGTACGACAGTGCAGGCAATATGTCGGTATCAACACACCGACCAGATGGAAGCATCGAGACAGAAACAAAATATCAGTACGGCGAACTATTTACTTTGGTGACATATCGGCCGGACAGGCGAACCGAGGCAGTGATAGTGTACAAAGGCGGCAAACTATCAGGAACGCAGACACGCCGACCAGACAGGAGCATCGAGACAAATACAGAGTATCAGGACGGCGAACTCAAGGCAGTAACGACATGGCGACCACATGGAAACATTGAAGCAGGGATATACTACGAGAACGATAATCTCATCGCGGTAACTACACACCGTCATGACGCAACCCCTGTGGTAGCGATAGCGTACGAGAGCGGCGAACTATCGGGCGTGACGACAGCGCGACCAGACATGAGCCCTGAGGCGGTGATAGGATACAGAAACAGCAAACTATCAGCCCTAACGACAGCGCGACCAAACAGAAGTATGGAGGCAATGATAACATACGACGACGAAGGCAATCTATTCACTTTAACGACAGGCCGTCCAGACAATAGTGATGAGGCAATAATAGGGTATGAGAACGGTGAAGTATCGGTGATGGGAAAATTCCGCGCCGACAAAGGCGGACTAGAGGCAGGAATAGAGTATAAAGACGGCAAACCTACCTACACACCCCCAGACGAGTAGCCTCGCCCCAAACTATAATATAGACAAGACAGGGGATGGGAGGATATAGTGCAATATGAAAGGTAAAATTATTTATGCGATACTGTTTGCAGTCGTACTGATAGGATGTAGCGGCGGCAGTGCAGGGGGCGGGGGCAGTTCTGCAGTAGAGCAACAAGACAGAATTACCCGCATGCCGTACGGGTTGCCGGGTTGGCGTTGGCGGATACACAAGATTTTTACAGCGTCAGCGGGAGAGGTGTTCTTTGATGAATAATAAAGCAATACACACTACCATTTTCATTATTGCAACCGTTCTTTTTTTAATCGGTTTTGCCCGCATGCCGTATGGGTATTATAATTTTTTGCGGTTGGCCGTATGTGCCATGTCTGTCTATAGTGCGGTGCTATATGTGAAATCTACCCGCAGAGTTAACCCGGCCGTTATAGTGTTTGGCGTGCTTGCTTTACTCTACAATCCGATTATTCCGGTGCGGTTAGGAGATAAGGGAATATGGATAATAATTAATATAATAACGGCAATCATATTTTTGATACCAATTTTTATGCCAGCCCATGGCGATGAATAGCGGCCTGTAATATTTTATGCGAGAAAAGCTTTTGTTAACGTTGGTGTTGCTTGTCATCCTGATTGCCGTTGTTGTAGAAATAAGAAATTGGATAGGAAGCGGCACAGAGAGTAGCGCAGAGAGTAGCCCAGAGAGTAGCGCAAACAATGCCGGTGATGTTTGTGAGTATGATAGCGATTGTGCGGGTGGTTTGATATGTGCCGGGGTGGCCGGCAGTGGAGTATGTACCCAGTCCGATGGCAGTGCAGACAGTCCGTGCAGTGTTGATAGCCACTGTTCGGGTGATTTATTATGCGCCCTTGTGTCCGATAATTTTGTATGCGTCCGGCCCGATGGCAATGCAGGCAGTCCGTGCAGTGTTGATAGTCATTGTTCCGGTGATTTATTATGTGCCTTTGTGTTCGGTAGTAGAAAATGCGCCCGACTTGATGGTAGTGCGGGTAGTGTTTGCAGGAATGATAACGATTGTGATGGTGATTTGATATGTACCGGTGATGTGTCCGGTAGTTTTTTATGCACCCAGCCCGATGGTAGTGCAGGCGGTCCGTGCGGTGATGATAACGATTGTGATAGCGGTTTGATATGCGCCCTTGTGTCCGGTAGTACGAAATGCGCCCGACTTGATGGTAGTGCGGGTAGTGCTTGCCGCTATGATGGCGATTGTGATAGTGATTTGTTATGTGCCCTTGTGTCCAGTAGTGCAATATGCGCCCAGTCTGACGGCAGTGCAGGCAGTCCGTGTAATATTCCACTTGAGTTTTTGTTTGGACCGAGTTGTAATACCGGGTTGCAGTGTTCCGATGTATCGGGTAGCCATATATGCCAGTAATAACGGCAACAGGGTAGTAGAGTAATAAAAGAAAATATAATTTAGGGGCTGGCTGTGTGCGCTATGGCTGTCTATAACGCGGTGCTATATGTGAAATCTACCCACAAGGTTAATCCGGCCGTGATAGTGTTTGGCGTACTTGCTTTGTTTTGCAATCCGATTATTCCAGTGCGGTTAGGCGATAAGGGAATATGGATAGTAGTCAATACAATAACTACAATCATATTTTTGATACCAATTTTTATGCCAGCGCATGACGATAAATAATAGAAATATTATTTGCTCGACATAGTGATTATTAATGCAATAACGGCAAGGAGGGCTTTCCAAGCAAGCACTATTCCTAGTCCTAACAATCCCCATCTTAATGCCGCCTCTCCGTCTCCCGTTGCAAATCCGATTATTGCACCGATAAGCAATCCTAAAAAGATCATAACCTAGACGAAAAAAAGGCGCATGCTTTCATGCGGGCTTTTCAAAAGTTAATATAATAACTTCCCTGCTCCAAAATAATATTTTTCCATGCTCAACTATTTGCGAGACAAGTCGCCAACCTTGCTTGGCCTCTGCGTTAATAGCATCTTCAATTTTTTTTGTGTCCATCACCGATGAGCCAAAAAGAATAGCACCTTTCAAACTTTCTTTGTAGTTCACAACTTTATATCTGTAATCCATAATCGACATTATACCACTCGCGTATTTTAGTGTCAATCGATTTCTGGGTATTGTGTGGATTCAACCGCAAGTGCGACACCCTTATCTCTCCGGTGATTAAATTGACCACACAAAAAAAGTGTCACATAAAAATAATGGTGCTATTTGATTTTAATAGCGGGCGCAGATTTGAACCCGATTATTTGCTTTTCTCTGGCAACAAAAACAGTGATGGCGGACTATACTATCAATTATTTACAGAGCCAAGGGGCGGGCATAGAAGCAGGTGAAAAATGGAAAGAACAATTTCTGCTGAAAATATCTGAAAATGATCAAAAAATTGATTTGTTTAAAAACGAACATTATCGCATACACAGCTACCGCCCCCCCCCACCGACCGCGCTAGCCATGCTGGAAGTGCCCGCCCCCTTCGGGGCGGGCAGACACGGCGGGGCTGGATAGGGTTACTACCTCACTGACGGCGCCGTGGCCGCGCTTCCGGCACGGCGACCCAGCGCTCGCGCTGGGTAGCGCCCAAAACTCCACTCACTCGGTCAAACCTGACATTTCTATTGTCAATTGCCAGGGCTAAACATGACCTTGTAAGTTTTCTGATTATATGCGATGCTTGTATAGGGTATTTGTAGTGTTAAATAATGAAAACGAACGACGGAAAATTTTGCCGGTTGGGAGCGGTAAGGGCGGTACGGGGAAGACGCTCGTTGCCGCGAACCTGGCGGTGGATATTGCCAGCAACGGCAGGAAAGTCCTGCTGGTTGACCTGGATCTCGGGGGTGCGAATTGCCATACCCTGTTGGGGATCAAAAATTCCAATATCTGTTTGAGCAATTACCTGCTTGGCGATATTGAATTTGCGGGCCTGGTACAGCAGACCCCGTATGCGAATTTGGGATTTATTGCCGGTGATGGGCTTATCCCGGGGTCCGCGGCTATGCTGCAGCGTAATTTCCGCTCGGTCATCGAGCAGATCCTGAAGCTCTCTTTCGATTACATTGTTATCGATCTACCCACGGGGGGCGGGGAGCCGAGTTTGCATAGTTTTCTGATTAGCAATTCAGGGCTCCTGGTGTGCACCCCTGACCTTCCGTCGATTCTGTCGCTCTATAATTTTTTACGGAGTGCTGTCGTGAATCACTGTCACACTGTGGCTACTGCCGCGGCACGAGGCCATGACCGGGGCAAACAGGGTGATACGAAGCGGAAAAAAATTGCCGACTATTTTGCGGGACTGTACCGTAACCTTGGGATCGGGGAGGCGCCGTCGCTGGGGCAAATCCTGGTTGGTGTCGATAAAATTGACGGCGGCATAGCTGCCGAGCTGCGCGATGATGTCCATCACATGCACCCCTACCTGGTCATGAACCGGTTGCGCGGGCGGGAGGATTTTGAGTTCTGCAAGCAAATCCTGGAACTGGTAAGCGAAAACCTGGAGATAAAGGTTGAGGTCCTGGGGGGGGTGTTTGAGTCCCGTGAGGTTGTGCGCAGCATAGACGAGCAGGTGCCTGTGGTTACTGGTGATGAATCGTTGGCTGGCATGCAGGTAGGACGGTTGAGTCAGAAAATATTGCTGTCGCCGGACTTTCCCACGATGCCGCTTGATTTTGACAGTTACGCCAACAGTTACGAGCTGACCGCCATTGAGGTGAGCCAGGATGAAGGCAGCTATATGGCGCCCCCCTTGCATCAGGATATCGGGGACGATGATGACGACGGAGACGGGGGCGGCGGGGATACCAGTGATGCTCTCGCCCAGGAAGAGAGCGCGGCAAAGATAGAGGCGCAGGCCCAGCGAATCAGAGAGCTGGAAGAGCAGGTTTCGCAGTTGGAAGCTACGGCATATAATTTTGAAAACAGCAGAGACAGCAGGGCTGCAGGGCGTGACGTAGATGCAATATCGCCGCTGCCGTAAAGTGAGGTACGTATGAGATACATTGGAGCACATGTCAGCACCGCCGGGGGTGTGGATAATGCCATGCTTAATGCGCGGGATATTGGTGCCAATGCCGCCGCGCTATTCACCCGGAACCCGCGCTCATGGGCGTCTGCCCCGTTACAGGAACGGAACATCGCAAAATTTAAAGAATTGATGAGCGAGGTTGGCATACAACCGGAGCATATTATTCCGCATGATAGTTATTTGATAAACGTCGGGTCGCCCAAGCCGGAAATACGCGAAAAGTCCATCAAGGCATTGCGGGACGAGGTCAAGCGTGCAGATCTGCTCGGGGTGTGCGGGGTTAACTTTCACCCCGGGGCGCACCTGAACATGATAGCGCTGGAAGAATCGATAGCGCTCATTGCCCAGGCGATGAACGAAATTATAGTTGATAGCGATCAGGCGGTGCTCATCATTGAAAACACTGCCGGCCAGGGGTCGACCATCGGGAGGACCTTTGCCGAGATTGCCCATATAATTTCTCTGGTTGATGACAAGAGCCGGGTCGGGGTCTGTTTGGATACATGTCACCTGTACTCGTCTGGGTATGATATCAAGATCCCCGGGGGATGGGGGAAGGTGCTGGATGAGTTTGCCCAGACGGTTGGGCTGAAATTCCTGAAAGGTATGCATATCAACGACTCGAAAGGCGCCCTGGGGAGCCATATTGACCGGCACAATAGTCTCGGGGCCGGGGAGATTGGCTGGGATTGCTTTCGCGCCATAATACAGGATGAGCGCATAAAAGATATACCCTTGATTCTGGAGACAATTGATCCGGAAAAATGGCCGGAGGAGATACGTACCCTACGCTCTTTTGAATAAATATATGGTGTGACTGTGGGTGATACATGCAATTAAGCCAGCAACTGGGCGTTAGCCTGCGCCAGGAACACCGCCTGAGTCAGCAGATGATTGCATCGCTGGAACTTATGGCGCTGCCGGCGTTTGAATTGCAGCAGCGCATAGGGGCGGAATTGGAAAACAACCCGGTATTGGAGATGCAGGAGAGTCGGGTGGAATCCCTGGACGAGCACACCGAGAAGTACCGGATGGTGGAAATGGCCAGCGACGCGGATGATTACATACCGCAGCAATCAACGGGCGGAGAAGAGCGGGCGGGGTTTCCCATTGAGCAGCACCTCTCGCGCGGGGAATCACTGAAAGATCACCTGCTTGCACAGCTCCGTCTGCAGCGCCTCTCTGGTGCTGAGTACACGCTCGGCAGGGAGATAATCGATAACCTTGACGAAAACGGATTTCACCGAAAACCGCTGGCCGAACTCGGGGCGCGGCACGATAGCGCGCGGCTAAACCGCGTACTGAGAATTGTGCAGCGGTTTGACCCATACGGGATTGGGGTTGCGGATTTACGGGAATCTCTACTGCTGCAGGCGTCGATTTTAGGCGACATGCCCCCGTGCGTGGAACAGATTCTGCTGAGCCAGAAGTTATTCCAACTCCTGGAGGAGAAAAAGATTAAGGAGATCATGAAGGCCCTTGGGGCGGGTGCCGAGGATGTGCACGTGGCGGGTAACTACATTGCAACCCTGACCCCCTACCCTGGCAGGCAGTTTTCCCTGCAGGAGGTTGAGTATATAACACCAGATTTATACATACTCTACCACGAAAATAAATTTCAGATCGGTCTGCATAATAACTTTGCGGCGAGTGTAAAAATTAATAAGTTTTATCTTAATATCAGCGACACCTCTACGGACAGTGACAGCAAAAAATTTATCAAGTCGTACCTACAAGATGGGAAAAACTTTATCCGTTCGCTGCAGCGGCGGCAGCAAACCCTTGTCCGTACCGCGTACGCGCTGTTGGACAGGCAGGGTGATTTTTTCCGTTTCGGCCCGCAGCGTCTGGCGCCCCTGACCCTAAAGGACATCGCAGAAATGGTTGAGCTGCACGAGACCACAATATCGAGGGTGGTGAATAAAAAATACATAGAGACTAACTGGGGGATATTTCCAATATCATTTTTGTTTAGTAACCGCGTTTCGGTTGATTCGCAGCAGTCGGTATCAAAGATCGCAGTCAAGGAGCGGATCCGGCAGCTGCTTGAATCTCACCAGGCGGCGCACAAGGGCACGGGTAACGAAAAGACACCGCGCTTGAGTGACCAGAAAATTACCGCACTCCTTGAGGAAGAAGATATACATATATCCCGCAGGACCGTGAATAAATACCGCAACCAATTGGCGAGCATTGACAGGAAATAACGTATGACAGTCAAAGAATTAGTTGAGCACCACTGGAATCCGGGCGATGATCTCCGGCTCCGCTGCATCGCAGGAAACGCCGGGTTACGGAACGAAATACTTGAGTTGAATATTAACCGCCCGGGGTTGGCGTTGACTGGGTATAATATTGAGTTCGGCTCTGACCGCATACAGATGTTCGGCAGGGGCGAGACGCGCTATTTGGAAAACCTGGCATCAACCGGGGAGCATGATTCGATAATTAAATTTTTTGAACGCAAGGTGCCGTGCACTCTGTTTACCACTGGACTGGCACCGCCGGAATTCTTTTTGCAGCTTGCAAATAAATACGAATGTCCGGTGCTGCAGACCAATGTTCCCTCATCGGCGGCACTGCAGCGTCTATCGAGGGCACTGTCAACCTTTAACGTACCGTCAATGCTCATTCATGCGGTACTCGTCGAGGTTTTTGGGCTTGGGGTGCTTCTGCTGGGCGAAAGCGGCGTTGGGAAAAGCGAGCTGGCCCTGGAGTTGATTGAACGCGGGCATCTGCTTATCAGTGACGATGTGGTGCAGGTGTTTTTGGATAGCGGGAAATTCCTGGTGGGCAGACCGGCAAAACCAGAGCTGGGGTATCATATGGAAATCAGAGGATTGGGTATTATTAATATTCCCCTGTTATTTGGAGTCGGTTCAATTAAATCGCAGAAATCGATTGATCTGGCTATTGAGCTGGAGATATGGCAGGAAGGCAAGGAGTATGACCGTATCGGGAGTGCCGATGAGACGGTGGTATATTTTGATGTACCGTTGCCGAAGGTTGTTATTCCTATCCGGCCGGGAAGAAGTATTACGGTAATTATTGAAACAGCGGTACGGAATATGCGGTTGCGTTCAATCGGGTACCATGCCGTCGAGGAATTTAAAAAACTAGTCCATAAATCTTTAGTGTCATCGGATAAGCAGCCCGAGAAATAGGTAACAATTATGTGTGAAATAGAAGTAACGGTACATTACAAAAAGGGCATCCATGCCCGGCCTGCGGCGGCGATTGTGCAGACGGCAGGCAAATTTAATTCAAAGATATTTATTGGATTTAACGAGAATGAATCGGTGAACGCAAAGTCAATCATCGGAGTGCTCACACTGGGGGCCACACACGGGAGCACCCTGGTTGTAACGGCCAACGGACCGGATGAAGAGATGGCCATTGCTGCCCTGCGCGAGCTGTTTGGCAAAAATAAATAAAGCGCCCGGTACTTCCGAGCGCTCATAAAATAAAAGAAGTGACTCTGCGGGCGCTCTAGCAACCCGCAGTGCCACCTTTACTACAAATCAAATCTAGTGCCTACGCGGAAGAAAAATCCGTCCACGTACGTGTAACTACTTGCCAGTGAGCTGGGATTGAAACTGACAATCGGTATCGAGCTTCTACCGCCGAACTCAGAAAAGATAGATACAGATGGGCTGGCAAAAACTTCAAATCCGCCAAAGCCTTCCGGTACTAGCAGGAGGTCCTGATCCCGTACTATATCAAACGCACCCTTCAAAATAACACCGCCGTAAAAGCGTGTTCTGTTGATAACATACGATCTCCAAATTGCGCCTAATCCCATTTCCAGACCCAGGGACGAAACCCCACTGCCGGCAGTCGAACTCAGCAACGGCAAAGACGCTCCAAATCCTAAACGCAAACCAACCAATGGACTGACAAAGATGTCAAAGTTGATGTCCAGTGCCGCGCTTCCTCCGATTAGCCCGCCTAATGATATTCCAAGGCTGGTGCTGTCACCTAGCCCCGTTGTAGAAAAGTCTTCGATGACCAGCTCGGTCTCGCCAGCGGCATTACCCAGATTTGGATCAGCAATGTTTTGTGCAACGAGAGCAGGTGCTCCCAACAAAACTATAATAATAGCTAATACTATTCCCCTATATTTCATAATCAATTCTCCTCAACACCATTAACGGCACGTCGCGGTTTATTCATTAGCAAATAATATCGCTCTGTCTGTTGTATTCCATTTTGAACACTCTCTTCGAATTCCTTACCTGCAAGCAGGGCGCTGGCATAGCCGGAGACAAATCCATCAACAATCTGATAATACTCCTGCGGTGTGTAATTTCCGTGCGCAGAATTAATCTGGTGAAAATGCACCTTCGCTGACAACAGTTCGAAACCGAAACTCCCGCTGGAATACTCAATTTTAATAATCTCCTGCGGGCCCTCGCTAAGCACCTGGTCTATTGAGGCCATGCCCAGGGTATTACATATATACTGCGCCTCCGCTTTCCCGACAACAATACTCCGGGACCGGCGTATATTGCTCAACAGCGTGTCTGCCGACAATTCATTACAATCAGAGTATGCATTCCAGATTATCGGGATGCCGATTTTAGATAACCGCTCAAACATTAATTCATTTAACACCGGTCCGCAGGTAGTCACTATCGCAAGATCGGTATTCTCTTTTGATATACCGGCAAACGATGGCTTCGGGTTAGTATCTATCAGCTCGTCAAACTTATATTGCGCGTGGTACCCGTCGTTATCAAATATACGGAGTATTTGCGTGGACTGCTTGCCGGCAACAGTGCGCATATTACTCTTGGAGATTTTATTTTCCACCAGTAATTTAAGTATTTGTTCCCCGAGAGCATCGTTACCCAGGATGCCGATGGGCACTGGTTTAACGTTATTTTCCTTGAGTTGCTGCGTAATGGCGACGCCGGAGCATACGATGTTATAGCAATCGCGGTTATACGGTCCAATCAGTCTGCCGCTTTTATTTGGCCGAGGGTGATGATCGGCCCCCAGGGTAATGGCAGACCCGAATATCCCACATACTGCTACTCTCTTCATTGACCTACTGTTGTTTCAAGTTCCTTATACCACTCATCTAACTCGTAATACTGACGTAATTCCTCGCTAATTATATGTATAATTATATTGATACAATCAATAATAATCCACCCGCTCTCATCACGCTTTGCAACTGGGGATGCCGGCCTTATTTGCCGCTCCTTTAGATCGCTGCGCAGCTTGCGGACCAGGCTCGATGCGTGTCTGTCGTTAAGGGCACTGATAACAAGCGAAAACTGAAAGGCATGATTGTCCGGGAACGGACCGTACACGTCGATGCGCTCGGATCCAGCCTCTTTGCCTACGGTTACAAGTTCTGATAACAGTTCCATACGCTCTACTTTACGGTGATACCGTCAAAGTCCTCGCCAAGGATAATGGTCACGTCTATTGCCATAGGATTTTCTGTCAACGGTTCATCTGTCAGGTTAGCGGTATTTATCAATCTGCCGATACTGCTGGAATAATTTGTAGATTGCGATCGATTGATTATGAGCGTCTCTGCCACTCCGCTCTCTACGTGATTGCCGATGCCGACAACCACATACCCATACTGTTCAAAGAGTAACTCGGTACGGCGCGCCAACCCCGAAACAGTGGTGCCGTTTAATATTTCAATACGTATATTTTGATTACCCAGCTGTACATCCAGGCCTTCTGAGATAATACCGTTTATTTGATCCAATGCGGTCTGTATCCACGCCCCGTTGTTATGCGGGAACAGCAGCAATTCGCGCTGGTTTTCCACCAGCACGCCCCGTAAATCCCCCTGGGTTTTCCACGTCGCGATAAGCTCATCTTCGATGCTATTAAACCGGAGCAGAAAATTCTCCAGATCACGTCCGTTGAGATTGCTGTCTACATACCGCAAAAAATAACGCGACACTTTCTGGTCGGTGATATACTTGGCCTGATCCGCTATGGTCAATAGCACGCGCACCATCAGGGTCTGCAGGGCATCTGCAATCTGCTCCTCATTATCAACAGAGGTGTATGCATTGACGTACTCAACTACCTTTTCGCCGTCATATATGACATCCCCCGATGGCAATTGCTGATTTCCCGAGGGATCTTCCAGCACAAATAGCCGGATCCCGCGGAGCAGATCGATTAAATCCGAGAGCTCGCTGGTATCAAACCGTAGGCTAAAATCTACCGTGTCGTCTATCAGGTTCTCTACTCCATCCTGGTATTTCCCAAACGTACCTCTGCTGTAGAGGGTGTCTATTCTATCCAAACTATTGTTTTCCTCGATGATGACCCCCAGGTAGGGCGGCAAATCGATAAGCGCGGCGCGCTTTGTGCGCACATTATACGCAAGCAGCTGTGATGACAGCAACGCATCTCCCTCGCCGAGGGTAACCAGTACCAATAGGTTATCCTGTTCGTCCAGGGCCGCTGTAACGCGGTCAACACTGTTAACTGCGGCGATGATGCCGCCGCTGATTGCTATAGTGGCAACAATCAGCAGTACCAGGATTACGCCGCTATCGTATCGATGCTTTTTTGCCATGCGCCCGCCCCTCCTGGGTTATTGATATCTTGCTAACCATATTTTATGATACATGTTTTTAGTCATTCTGTCTCTGCCCAACCCGGCGTGCCGGGCGTGCTCGATAACAAACAATACCATTTTTTCCAACGGCATGTGCAGCGCATGTTTGCGCACATCACCGGGAATACGGTGCCGCCCGGGTTCCAGGTAGTCGGCGCAAAACAGCACCATCCCGGCGGGCGAAATACCCGCGTGCCCGAGCGTATGGGCACTGATTGCGTCGATGGTATCGGGGGCGAGGTACGGGAACCGGTTACGCGCCAGCTGTGCTGCAACAAAGGCGTGGCACAGAACCGGGTGCCTGCTCTCGGAGGCAGTGAGGGCGCGGTACATTCGGGTAAACGCCAGCAGGTGACTGGTACTCCACTCCCGGGCCCAATCGTGCAGCAGGGCTGCCGGCCCCACCTCTGCCCACGGGACATTATTGGCGCGTGCTATTTTCCGCGCACACCGGAAGACGCGCAAACTATGCCGGTACCGCGCCCCGGAGAGCTGGCGGCGTATCAACCCCCGGTAGTGCCCGTTACGGTACCTACGTGTTGTTGATGCCATAGAGATTATTTTCCCGAATATATTCCAATACCGGTGGTGCCAACAGGCCGCTTGCGTCATCGCGCGCGGCTATTGTATCCCGCACCGCCGTACTGGAAACAGGAAAGATCCGGTTGGACAGGTACTGGTATTCCATACCGATATCAATCAGATTCTGCACGGCGCCGTCTGCTGCCTGCCTGCGGACAACCACCGCCCGTACCCACTGTGCCAGCTTTACCACAGAGTGCCACCGCGGGAACTCTGCCAGCAGATCGTCGCCAATCAGCACGGACATTTTACCCGCTACCCCCCAGTGCCGGCGCAGCAGGCGCACAGTATCGGATAGGTAACTCGCTTTGTCTGTAAACAACTCATGGGTCAGGATGCGCCCCTCCGGGAACGCACTTAGTGCCAGGGTGCACATATCCAGCCGCTCCTGCGCCCGCGCCCGCGGCTGCTCGGCACGAAGCGGAACCCGCCCTGCGGGGATAAAATAGACGTACGAAAGATGCAGCGCCTCGACGGCATACCGGGCGATGGCAATATGCCCGGTATGTATCGGGTCAAAACTGCCGCCAAATAATATAAACGGCCCGTCCGGCCTATCTAACAACCGCCCTGAGCCCATATCCATCTCGCCTCTCTCTCCCTGCCGCGCGGCTACAGGTCAAGTGCCGCGAACAGCGCCTCGCGCAGCGCATCCAATCCCTCTCTGCTCTTTGCCGACACACAATAGACGTTCCCCTCGCCTACCCGCGCGGCAATTGCATCACGAAGCTCTGCCGCCTGATCACCAGTAAGCACATCGCATTTACTCAGAACATAGAGAACAGGCACCCTCGGCGCCGAGGCGTCTCCCGCCGCGCGCTCCCCCAAGGTCCGTGATACTACATCTATTTGATGATCAATGGCGGCACCGGCATCAGCGCCCTTCCCTGTTGGTGCAAAGACACACAGGAAGCCGCGCATGCTCTCCAGCCCATCGCCGCCGGGGCCGCTCTCTCCACCCGGAGGGGGCGCGCCGCCGTGCGCATCATCGGGTATCGCCGGCAGGTCCGCAATCGTCATCCGGTCCTCCCGGGGGTTGCCGCGCTCACAAATCCCAACCGTCTCTTTCCGGGTAGTATAGGGGTATTCGGCGACCTTCGGCTGCGCCCCAGTCAGGGCGCCGAGCAAACTCGATTTCCCGGTATTGGTCACCCCCAGGAGCGCAAAGTCGACGTATTTCCGCAGACACAACCGTATTCCCAGCCCCTCACCGTCCTCGCCGGTCTGCGAGAACCGCGGGCCGCGCATCCCCGAACTCCGAAAAAACGTATTCCCCCGGCCCCCCCGGCCTCCGCGGAGCAATATACATTCGGAAACGGTTTTACTGATAACACACAGCTGCTCGCCGCTCTCACCGTAGATCTCGGTCCCGGCGGGCACCGGCAGGACGCACATCTCGCCTTTTTTACCGTGACGCAGCTGCTTCCCGCCGCGCTCCCCGTCCCCGGCAGCATACCGGTCTCTCTCAAGCAGATGTGTCAGTGATTCGTAATGGGTATCCAGGCGCACACAGACATCGCCGCCCGCACCCCCATCGCCGCCATCCGGTCCGCCGCCGCGCCTGCCGCGCCGCGGTTGAAACGACGCCGCCCCGTTGCCGCCCTTACCCGAATGTATGCGGATAGTTATTTGCTGCTTACCAGCCGATGCCATCAGCAGCGGCTAGGAGCCCACATTAATGTGGACATACTGGCGCCCGTAACGCTCCTGAAAGCGCACCAGACCCGGCTGCAGGGCAAAGAGCGTATCATCACGCCCAACGCCGACATTCTCGCCGGCCCGGAACTTCAGCCCGCGCTGCCGCACCAGAATCTCGCCGCCCTTGACCTTCTGGCCGCCAAAGCGCTTGACCCCGAGCCGTTGTGACTGGGAATCGCGTCCATTCTTAGAACTACCGCCACCTTTTTTATGTGCCATATATTCATGTAATCATTTTTTGCACGGTGTGTCAATAGCTTTTTAAAAAAACTTTTGGGCGCTCCCCCCTCCCGCGCGCGCGCGGGAGGGGGTCGGCGTGCTCACTGCTCGCTCCGCTCGGCCGCGGCACTGGTACCAGCAGCATACCCGCACGTGACACCGCCGCGTCTGCCGCCGGCTAATGCCGGCGGCCCAGTTCGCATGCCTAGCGCGGAGAATGTGCTGTCCTGCTACTGACTGCAATCTTTACGGTGTGATATGCTATTATCCAAAGTATGGACAAGACAGTAGACGCAGTGGTCATTGGAGCCGGGATAGGCGGTATTTCAGCCGCCGCGCACCTGGCCCGCACGGGGGCATCGGTTGCGGTCTACGAACGGCTGCCCACAGAGGGCGGGAGGGCGCAGGTGTGGCGCAAGGACGGGTACCGGTTTGACATGGGTCCGAGCTGGTACTGGATGCCGGAGGTGCACGATCAATGGTTCAGCACCCTTGGGTACAACCGCGCAGATTATTATGGGTTAACCCGGTTATCCCCGAGCTACCGGGCCGTGTTCTCCAGCGGTACCTACGATGTTCCCAGCGATTTGGCACAGCTACGGGAGCTGTTTAACACACTGGAGCGCGGTGCCGGGGCGCGCCTGGATGATTACCTGGAGCGCTGCCGGCAGCGCTACGAGTACTCTATGAAAACGTTTATCTACCGCAATTTCGACAGTATTCTGGATATTGCCGACCCGTCAGTAATCCGGCACATCGGGTTGGTGAAGCCGTGGCGCAGCTACCACGGCGAGGTGCGGCGTTACTTTCGGAGCAGTGAGATTCACAGGATACTGGAGTACCCGGTGGTGTTCCTGGGGTCATCGCCGCAGAAGACGCCGGCGGTGTACACGCTGATGAACTGGATCGATTTCGGGTTGGGGTCGTGGTACCCGGATGGCGGGTTTGGGAATGTGCTAGCGGGGATGCGCGCAGTGGCCGAATCCCTGGGGGTGCGGTTTTACTTCAACAGCGAGTGTACCGCCATTGAGGTTGCTAACGGGAAGGCAACGGGAGTAGAGATCTGCTCCGTACCCGGGGGGAAAGCTCTGGGGCGCGTTGGGTGCCGGGGAGGGGTTATTGCCAACGCCGATTATCACTTTGTTGAACAGACCCTGTTGGCGCCGAGGTACCGGAGCTATAGTGGGCGATATTGGGGGCGGCGGCGGCTCTCGCCTTCGGTGGTTAATTTTTACCTCGGTTTGGATACGGTGATACCGGATCTCCAACATCACACTTTTTTCTTTGACAGCGATTGGGATGGGCACTTTGCGAGCGTCTATCGGCACAAGCGGCATATCAGGGATCCGCTGTTTTATATCCACGCACCGGGGTGTACCGATCCCGGGGCGGCACCCGTGGGCGGGAGTGCGCTGTTTGTCCTGATACCGATTGCCGCCGGCATCCAGGACTCGCTGGATATCCGGGGGGGGTATTTTGATGCCGTCTGCCGGCGCATACAGGGGCACACGGGCTGTGATATCAGGAAGCATATTGTGGTGGAGCGCAGTTACTCTATCAGTGATTTTGAGCGCGACTATAACGCCTACCGGGGGAATGCGTTTGGGCTGGGGCATACGCTGTTGCAGACGGCAAGTTTTCGGCCGCGCAACTACTCTACCCGGGTTGACGGTCTCTATTATTGCGGACACTTCACCACACCGGGGACGGGGACTACGATGAGTATGCTGTCGGGGGAGCTAGCCGTTCAACGTCTGTTGTTAGCGCCGCGCGAGCGGCGCACCATACATTGATATTGGGTTGGAGTGAAATTGCCGCCGTGTTTGCGAACAGGCGCCACGTAGTATTGCTATTCCGCGTATGACTTAATATTTTTACAACAGTGACGGGGGGTAGCGTCTGTTATTGGCACCGCGTGTGCGGTGCATTCAGTATTGCTGTTCTGCTTATGACTTAATATCTTTACAGTTGCGGCGGGGGGTAGCGGAAGACAGCGAGAATGGCGGCGGGCGAGCGGGAGTGAGCCCGTACCCACGCGTGCGCACTTGTGCGTGCGCGGGGGTAGCCGTTCGGTGGCGCGGCTGCGCAGCAGGCGCGGCACGCTGGCTGCAGCGAGGGGGGCAGCGCCTCCCCCCTTGCAAAATAAAATGGAACCTATGGCGATGGGGTGTAACTAATGGGGCAAAAGGAGGAGAAATGCGAAGAAGTATTTTTTTATGTATTGTACTGCTGGTATTTGCCGGTAGTAATGTTTTTGCGATTAGTCTGTTTAATAGCGGGAATCGCAAGGGGACGTGTGCGGTGGACTATGATGATGATCATCAGGTATATCTGGAGCGTTCTTTGGGGCGTGCCGGGGTATCTGATGCTAATATTACCCGTGCCGTCAATCTGATGGTGGCGAGTAAGGAGTCGCAAACCGATACCTATGTGGAGTTGTGTATGCTCAATAACGAGATCGCCCTGCTGGTCAGCGGTGATAATCCGAGTATGTCGGAGATTCGGCCGATGGTGTCGCAGGCTGCGGGGTTGCGTGAGCAGATGACGCTGGCTACTATTGAAACCGGGCTGCAGATCCGGGGGATAGTTGGAGACACTGCGTGGAACACGCTCGCAAAGCGCGGGGGGCTTTACGACAAGGATGATTACGACGACGATGACGACGATAGGGGTCGCCGTAGACGGAGATAGATTGTTATAGATGTATCTGCTAATATATGTAGAGTTGCTATGAATCGCAATCTTGCACGTATTGATTTGGAAATGGCCGGAGGGAACTCTTCCCCCCGGCTGACTTCCGTTAACCCCGGGGGTGACGGCGTGAGCAGTGAAGAGCACGGACAAAGCGACAGTGAATTGATACAGCGCTTTACAGAAAATGGGGAGCAGCAGGCACTGGTAATGCTGCTTGAGCGGTATAGCAAGGTCATTCGATCGGTGCTCTATCCGCTGCTTAATTATTCGGCGGAAGATTTGCTGGATGTTGAGCAAGAGGTGGCAATTGCACTGTATCGCGCGTTGCCGAAATTTAAATTCCAGTCTGCATTCAGTACCTACCTGTACAGTATCTGCTCCAATACCGCCAGGGCCTATTTGCGGCGTGCGCGGCGGCGGGAGCATGGACAATTTAATGAAGAGGCGACGCCCGGAGAGAGCGTTGCTCCAGAGAACAATCAAGCAGAGGGGTATACTGCGCTGTACAAAAAAAGTCAGCGGGATTTGGTGCAGCGGGCGTTGGGGCGTCTGTCGGCATCCGATCGGTTAATTATCCATCTCCGTGAATTTGAAGAGTTATCGGTAAAAGAGACCGCCCGCATACTGGGGTGTCCTGCCGGTACGGCTAAATCACGGCTAAACAGAGCGAAAAAGAAAATATACCGTATAATAAATGGAGGACACCAATATGCCTGAGGAAAATATGGCTGCGGAAAATTTGTTGCAACAGGAGCGGGAGCGTGTCAGGGACCGCTGCCGGGATGTTCCCACGAGTGACTACCGTACAATTATTAGCGATTACCACCTGAAGGTGACGGAGAGAGGAGATGTGCGTCAGCGCGTTGGCGGGTTTTGGCAGCGAGTCGCAGGGAGTGTGGTTGGCGGACTGCCGCCGCGGGTGCTCAATTATGCCTGTTACGCTGCGGTTTTGGCGCTGCTGGTTTCTGCCCTGATTTTTATCGACGGCCGTATGCACAATGCGGTTGTTGCCGAATATCTTCCGAGCATAACCGAGCACATTTCCTACGCTCCTACGTTCAGTCAGTTTTAACGAAAAGCGCGCGTGCTCTCTCGGGGGGAGTGGTGCGCGCGGGCGAGCGGTAATTTGCGCCTAACCGGGGGGGAGTAAAAGCCGCGGCAATCTGTTATACTAAACTACACATGCTTGATCCACGTTATATTCGAGACAACCTGGAAGCGGTTGCCGCTAGCATCAAGGCGCGCAACATGTCCGTGAGCCTGTCTGACTGGCAGGAGCTTGCCCAACAGCGCTCGGCACTGTTGCGCGGGATTGAAGAGATAAATCATGCGCGCAAGCAGCTGGCCGCCCGTACCCGCGGGGCGCCCCCTGGGGAGAGTGATATCGCCGCGGGTAAGGAGCTGCGCGAACAGCTGACTCTCAAGGAAGAGGAATTACGGGTGATAGAAGAGCGGTATACTGATCTGCTCAATCAAATACCGAATATGCTGCACGAGCAGGTGCCGGTGGGGACGTGTGATGCTGATAACCGGACAATCCGTACCTGGGGGGTGCCGAGGGAGTTTGATTTTACTCCTCTGGATCATTTGGCGTTGGCCCAGCAGGCGGATTTGGTTGATTTCGAGCAGGCGGCGCGGGTCAGCGGGGCTAAATTTTATTATCTCAAAAACGAGGCGGTGCTCCTGGAGCAGGCGCTTATCAATTTTTCTCTGGAGATTCTTCGTAAAAAGAAATATACACTGTTTACTACCCCGGATGTTGCCCAGGAGGGAATTGTGCATGCGCTTGGGTTTAACCCGCGCGGTCAGGAGAGCAACACCTATCTTATTGAAGGTACCACGCTGTGCCTCATCGGTACTGCGGAAATTACACTGGGGGCCTATCATGCGGCGCAGAAAATTGCTCCGGAGCGTCTGCCTATCCGTATGGGCGGGATATCGCACTGCTTCCGCCGCGAGGCCGGCAGTGCCGGTAAGGCCAGCAAGGGATTGTATCGGGTGCACCAATTCTCAAAGGTTGAAATGTTTGTCGTGTGCTCCCCGGAGGATTCTGAAGCAATGCATGCCGAGCTGTTGGAGATAGAAGAGGAAATTTTCCAGCACCTGGAGATTCCCTACCGGGTGGTGGAGGTGTGCAGTGCCGAGCTGGGTGCACCGGCCTATCGTAAATTTGATATTGAGGCATGGATGCCCGGTAGAATTCATGAAGAGAAGTCGCAAGGCGACGCAGGCGTATGGGGGGAGGTGACCAGCACTTCAAATTGTACCGACTACCAGGCGCGGCGCCTGCATGTGCGTACCACCGATGATAGCGGGGCGAACGTGTTTGCGCATATGCTTAACGGTACGGCTGTGGCCACATCACGGGCGGTCATTGCAATACTGGAAAACGGCCAGCAGAAAGACGGCAGTATTACCCTGCCGAAGGCGTTACATAAATATCTAGGCTTTACAAGCATACCTGCAAAAAGAGAGCAGTGATACGCAGCCGTGGAGGGAGCTCCAGGAAGTATTATGCACCGGGTGCCTGAGATAATTGCTGAGGTCGGCAGCGCGCACGGGGGAGACATTGATGTTGCGCTTTCGCTTGTCAGGGAGCTGGCGGGAATGGGTGCAGACACCTATAAGGTACAAATTATCTTTGCAGACGAGATCCTGCACCCCCGGTATGGGTATGTGACTATAAACGGCCGGAGTACTAATCTCTATGGCGATTTTCAAAAATTAGAGCAGCCGATACAGTTTTACGAACGGATATACCGGGAGTGCGGGCGCCTGGGTATCAGTTTTCTAGCCTCTGTTTTTGGTAAGCGCAGTCTGGGCATTGCGCTTAAACTTGGGTGCAGGCGTATTAAGATTGCGTCGCCGGAGCTCAATCATATCCCGCTGCTGCAGGAGGTAGCGGGGAGCGGGTGCTCGGTTATTCTCTCGACGGGGGTATCGCGGGTGGGCGATATTGAATTGGCTATCGGACAGTTCCCGCACGGGCGGTGTACGCTGCTGCATTGCGTAACCGCCTACCCTGCCCCGCCGCAGGAGTATAACCTGCGTCTTATAGAGACCCTGGAAGGGCTGTATTCGCTGCCTGTCGGCGTCTCTGATCACAGCAGCGATCCGTTCCTGGTACCGCTGCTCTCTGTGCATAGCGGGGCGGCGGTAATTGAAAAGCATATAGTGCCCGAACATACGCACCAGCAGCTAGATGATGCGGTTGCCCTGCTGCCCAACGAGTTTGCCGAGCTGTGCAGGCGCGTGCGCGACGCCGCTGGTGCGTCTGCGGAGGCGCGGATGCAATCGATAATTGCAGAATACGGGGCGGAGCTGGTAACTGCTACCCTTGGCGACGGGCAAAAACGGTTAGCCCCGCGTGAAGCGGAAAATTACGGGCGCAGCAACCGCTGCATCCGCGCAATCACAGATATCCGCGCCGGCGAAACGCTCTCTGAAAAAAATTGTGCGGTACTGCGCGGCGAGGGCGAACGCGCAGGGCCCGGTGTATCTGACAGTACTGATTCGCCAGCCGGGGGGCGCGCTGATCCCGAGTGCCTGCATCCCCGTCAGTGGGTATTCGTCCTGGGTGCTGCTGCGCGCAAAAATATTAGTGATGGTCAACGCATTTGCCGTGATCACATATCTAGTTCGTAAATAATGTATAAAGCGGTAATCTCTCCCGCTCTTACGCTTCTATTGTTTCTGCAAAAATTTTCTTAATACAAATTGCAGGATACCGCCGTTGCGGTAATAGTGGGTTTCAATCAAACTATCGATACGGCACTGTACGGAAAATTGTATCGCCTCTTGCGATGCGTCCGGTTTTCCGTCCCCCCCTACCCTGCGCGCGGTCACCTCTATTTGCTGCCGCGGTGCAAGATTATCGTCGATGACGATGTCGAAATATTCATTGCCGCGCAACCCAAGGGAATCGGCGCTTTGCCCATCCATGAACTGCATCGGTAAAATACCCATTCCAATTAAATTACTACGATGGATGCGCTCGTATGACTCTGCAATAACTGCCGACACGCCCAATAACCGCGGGCCTTTGGCCGCCCAATCGCGGGAAGAGCCCATACCGTAGTCTTTGCCGGCAAGAACAATGGTTGGGATATTCTGCTGTTTGTATTGTTCGGCCGCAGAAAAAATATCGCACGCACTGCCGTCGGGGTGATAGAGGGTTGAGCTGCCCTCAACATCCGGGGTCAGCCGATTACGGAAGCGAATATTTGCAAATGTGCCGCGCGCCATGATCTGATCGTTACCGCGGCGTGATCCGTAGGAGTTAAAGTGCTGTTTATCGACGCCCTGCTCGCGCAGGTATTTGCCGGCAGGACTATTGGGGTCAATGGCACCCGCGGGGCTAATGTGATCGGTAGTTACACTATCACCTGCCCACACCAGCACCCGTGCATCTTTTATGGATGTGATCCCCGGGGCCTTTGCCGGCATATCAACGAAGAACGGCGGTTCCAGGATGTAGGTACTCTTGCTATTCCAATCATAAATTTCTGCCGATTTGAAGTTGATACTGTTCCACTCAGGGTTGGACTCCTCGATGTTCTGGTAACTCTTTAAAAATTCGTCGCGGTCCATGGCCTTCGCTACGGCCGCCTGCAGTTCATCTTCCTGCGGCCATATATCGCGCAGATAGACGGGCTTGCCGTCGCTCCCGGTACCCAGGGAATCGGTGGCTACATTGCCGGCAACGCTCCCCGTTAGCGCATAGGCAACTACTAGTGGGGGCGAGGTCAAAAAATTTGCTTTGGTTAACGGATTGACCCGGCCTTCAAAGTTACGGTTGCCCGACAGGACGCCGGCAACCACTAAATCGTTACCCAATACCGCCTGTTCGATCTCTGCGGGAAGCGGTCCGCTATTTCCAATGCACGTGGTGCACCCGTAGCCGACCAGGTAAAATCCCAACTGCTCCAGGTATTCTAATAATCCGGCCCGCTTCAGGTATTCGGTCACAACTACCGACCCGGGTGCAAAACTGGTCTTGACCCACGGTTTCCGGCGTAATCCTTTCTCTACTGCCCTTTTGGCTAACAGTCCTGCGGTAAGTAATACCGATGGGTTGCTGGTATTGGTACAGCTGGTAATTGCAGCTATAACCACGTCACCGTGGTGCAGGGTTATCTGTTCTCCTGCGGCACTGCCGCCTGCGCCGGCATCGCCCGATGCGGCGCCCCTTGCCATAACGCTATTCAATTTAACATTGCCGCTGCTTTGTAATTCGTCGTCAGATAACCCATATCCCAATTCTGCGCGCGGGGCTTTTAATAATTTTTTCCACGCCGCGGGTAATTCGGTAAGTGCAATGCGGTCTTGCGGGCGCTTTGGACCTGCCACCGCAGGCACCACACTATCCAGGTCAAGTTCCAACAGCGCCTCAAATTGCGGCTGCTTACCAGAACCAGTTTTGCTGCGGAATACTCCCTGTTCCCGGGCATACGCCTCAGCAAGGTCTATTTGTTCCTGTGAGCGTCCGGTTTGATACATGTACTCCAGCGTACGGTGATCCACGGGGAAATATCCCATGGTGGCTCCATACTCTGGTGCCATATTTGAAATTGTGGCCCGGTCCGGTACCGACATAGCCGAAAGACCCTCGCCGAGAAACTCAACGAATTTACCGACAACACCATGTTTGCGCAGCATCTCGGTAATGCGCAGCACTAAATCGGTAGCGGTAATTCCCTGGCGCAATTTACCGACTAAATTTACACCGACAACCGCTGGCGCCAGCATACCCACGGGCTGGCCGAGCATGGCCGCCTCTGCCTCAATTCCGCCAACGCCCCAGCCAATTATTCCCAGGCCGTTTATCATCGGCGTATGCGAATCGGTACCAATACATGAATCGAAATAGGCAACCTGCGCGCCGTCAATCTCTTTAACCTGCACCACCTTGCCCAGGTACTCTAAATTAACCTGATGACATATCCCGCTAGCCGGCGGAACAACAGAAAAATTTGCGAGCGACCCCTGCCCCCAGCGCAGCAGTTCGTAGCGTTCGCGGTTTCGTTCAAACTCAAGTTCGGCGTTGAGCCGAAAGGCATCGGGGCTATTGAAGTGATCCACCTGCACCGAATGGTCAATGATGAGATCAACGCCCTGTTCGGGGTTGATGCGCCGGGGGTCACCGCCCAGGCGCTGCATTGCCGAGCGCATGGCTGCCAGATCTACCACGCACGGTACACCGGTAAAGTCCTGCAATAGCACGCGCGCCGGCTTGAAGGGAACCTCGATTTTAGCAACCTTCTGCGGGTTATACGCCGCCAGCGCTTTGATATGCTCCGCCTCAACTTCAACGCCGTCGCAGTTGCGCAGCAGTCCCTCAAGCAATATTCGTATTGAAAAGGGAAAGTGTTCCAGTGATTGTCCAGATTCTTCTGCGTATGCACGCAAGCTGAAAAAATCGAACTCGCGGCTGCCTACTTTTATTTGCCGTAAATACTTTTTATTATCCATTTAAACAATAATAGCAGATACGCTGATTATATGCAATATAACGCACGACCCAGGAGGCTCAAGAGAGAACAGCCGAGATATTATTCGATGTATCCCAGCTCTTCGCTGGCATCTGCGTCGTATTCTGCGGCGGCAGCAGCCTCAGCGGCGGCCTTGGCCTCTTCAATGAGGCGTTGGCGTTCGGCCTCTTCCAGTGACTCCCGCACCTCTTCCTCAAGGTCGTTATTCTCGGCGTCGTACAGTTTAACCTTACCGTAGTTAGATATACCGGTACCGGCTGGAATTAGATGCCCGATAATAACATTCTCTTTCAGTCCACGCAGCTCATCTACCTTGCCCCCAATGGCAGCATCGGTCAAAATACGGGTAGTCTCCTGAAACGAGGCAGCGGAAATAAACGACTCGATGTTGAGTGACGCGCGGGTGATACCCAGTAATAACGGACGGGCAACGGCCGGTTGACCGCCTGCCTTTTGTATACGGACATTTTCTTCGCGGAATTGGTATTTATCCACCTGTTGACCGAAAATAAACTGTGAGTCACCAATCTGCTGTATCTCTACCTTGCGCATCATCTGACGGATAATAACGCCGATGTGCTTGTCGTTAATACTTACACCCTGCAAGCGGTAAATCTCCTGCACGCTATTAACCAGAAAGCGCTGGAGTTCCTCTTCACCGAGGATATGCAGTATGTCATGAGGATCAATGTTGCCGACTGATATCCGTTCACCAACTTCAACCTCATCGCCTTCGCGCACCAGGAGGTGCCGTCCAAGGGGAACCATGTGAGTAAAGGTATTTTCGAATTCATCAACAACATTAATAACTCGTTTGCCCTTTTGGATGCCTGCAAACTCAACCACGCCGCCGATTTCTGAAAGAATGGCGGAATCGTGAGGATGACGCGCCTCAAACAGCTCGGTAACACGCGGCAGCCCGCCCGTAATGTCTCCGGTCTTGGCGCTTTGCCGTGCCAGACGTGCCAGGGTATCACCTTTTTTAACGGCGTCGCCGTCTTGTACGTTCAGATAGCACGATCCTGGAAAATAATACGTTGCAATCTCAGTGCCCTTATTATCAACAATTACAACACGGGGCTGCATACCTGCCGGCACTTCCTCTTCAATGACCCGCTGCACCGCACCCGAATCTTCATCGGTTACCTCGCGCAGTGTAGTGCCGTAGACGATATCAAGGAATTTTGCCTCTCCGTCCTGCTCGGCGATAATTGGCTCGCTAAACGGGTCAAAGGTGGCAAGCGGCTGGTTAGCCGGGACGATATCTCCGATGTTTACATGGAGCTCCGCACCGTTACGGAGTTCAATGCGTTGCCGTTGGGCAACCAGCAATATATTCTTTTTATCGATAATCACAAAAGCATTATCACTGGAAGTGATAGTCTTGTTATTTCTTGTCAAAATCTTTTGATTACGGAAGACCCGCTCTCCATCTTTTACTAACAGACGATCGTCTTTTTCTAACGTGAGCTGCTCTATAACACGGGAGACAATAACACCGCCCTTTCTGGTATAGACAATCTTGCCCTGTGCGTTTTCAATACGGTTACCGCTTAGTTCATGTACCAGGACCGGATATTTCAGATATGTCCTGTTTTCTTCCGCGGCCTTAGTTGCCGTACCGCCAATATGGAAAGTACGCATAGTAAGCTGGGTACCGGGCTGACCGATGGATTGAGCGGCAATTATTCCCACCGCCTCACCGATGTCAATAACACGGTTGTTGGCCAGGTTACGTCCGTAACACATCTGGCATACCCCATGCCTGCTCTCGCATGCCAGTACCGTACGGATACGGATAACTTCAATGCCGGCGTGCTCAATTTGCTCTGCTAAATCATCATCAATTTCCTGGTTGACATCTACCAGCAGTTCGGACGTAATGGGGTGAATGACGCGCTCAATAGCAAATCGACCGCAAATTCTATCTGCCAGCGATTCAACGATTTCCTCGCCTTCTTTCAGGGCAGAGACATACGTACCGTTAATGGTACCGCAATCCTCTTCGTTTATCACTACATCCTGCGATATATCTACAAGACGGCGGGTAAGGTAACCGGCCTCGGCTGTTTTCAACGCCGTATCTGCAAGTCCCTTCCTGGCACCGTTGGTAGAGATAAAAAATTCAATAACAGACAGACCCTCTTTAAAGTTTGAGCGGATCGGCAGCTCGATAATGTCTCCAGACGGCTTGGCCATCAGACCACGCATACCGGCGAGCTGGCGAATTTGGTTTCGGCTACCACGGGCACCGGAGTGCGCCATCATATAAACAGGGTTGAATCCGTGGCGGTCTTTCCGCAATTCGTCCATCATGACAGATGTCAGGTCTTCATTCGTTTTATTCCACACATCAATGACGCGGTTGTAACGCTCTTCGTTACTAATCTGCCCCTGTCTGAACTGCTGTTGGATGCTGTCTACCTCTTTGTTGGCCGCTTCCAGCATCTTGGGTTTCTCTTTTGGTACTACGACATCGTCCATACCTATGGTTACCCCAAACAGTGTGGCATAGTGAAATCCGATAGACTTTACCGCGTCAAGCATCTCTACAGTTGCTGCCTGACCGAAGTCTTTATACACCTTGGCAATTAAGTCATTTATCTCTTTTTCACTACAGGTATAATTGACAAACGGCAATTTCTCCGGCAGCACTTCATTGAAAAGAATACGCCCAGTGGTTGTCTCCATCCACTCGCCTTCAATTCTTACCTTTATGGGCGATTGATACGCAATAATTCCATGCTCACGTGCAAGTATCGCCTCGGCCTGCGAGGAAAAATACTTCCCTGCACCCAGTCCATTGCTATCCGCAGCCGTAAGGGAGTAGATGCCAATAACCATATCACGCGAAGGAAAGACAATCGGTCTGCCGTCGGCGGGATTTAGTAGATTACGCGATGAGAGCATCAGGGTCCACGCCTCTATCTGTGCCGCCTGTGTCAGCGGGACATGCACAGCCATTTGATCGCCGTCAAAGTCAGCATTAAACGCATGACACACTAGCGGGTGCAGGCGGATGGCCTTACCGTCAACCAAAACCGGCTCAAAGGCCTGTAGACCGAGACGGTGCAGGGTCGGGGCACGGTTAAGGATTACCGGGTGGCCCCTGATGACCTCTTCCAGGATCTCCAGGACTTCCGGGGAGTGCTGTTCTACCAGGGTTTTCGCCTTTTTGACATTGTAGACAACATCGCGCTCTACCAGCTTTTTCATTAAAAACGGCTTAAATAATTCAAGCGCCATACGGATAGGCAACCCGCATTGATACAGTTTCAGATCGGGTCCCGAACAGATGACAGAACGTCCAGAGTAGTCGACGCGCTTCCCAAGCAGGTTTTGACGAAATCTACCCTGCTTGCCGCGGATCATATCTGACAATGACTTAAGCGGGCGGTTTGAACTGCCTTTGACTGCGCGGCGTTTTTTCGAATTGTCCAGGAGGGCATCGACCGCTTCCTGCAGCATGCGCTTTTCGTTCCGAATAATAATTTCGGGAGCATTGAGCATCATCAGTTTTTTTAGACGATTGTTTCTGTTTATTATCCGGCGATAGAGGTCGTTGAGATCGCTGGTAGCAAAGCGCCCGCCGTCCAACTGCACCATGGGACGAAGGTCTGGAGGAATTACTGGTATTACTGTCAGAATCATCCATTCCGGGCGATTCCCAGATCTTCTGAAATTTTCTATCAGCTCAATTCTCTTGAGTAGACGCGGTTCCGAAGTGTACCGTTTGCTGCCCATCTGCTCGCGCAGCTGCACAACAAGTTTATCCAGGTCCAGTTGCTCTAGTAGTATTTTTATTGCTTCCGCACCGATGCCAGCTGTAAAGGTCATACCGTAGCGCTCGCGCGCCTGCTGGTACTCTTCTTCATCCAACAGCTGATTTAACTGCAGGTCGGTATCACCCGGGTCAATGACGATTTGCTTTTCATAATAGAGTACAGAGCGCAGGGCACTGGCAGATAAATCCAGCGCCAGTCCAATCCGTGAGGGTATGGAGCGGTACATCCATATATGCGACACGGGCGCCGCCAGTTCAATATGCCCCATCCGCTCGCGGCGAACAGTATAATGCGTTACCTCTACACCGCAACGGTCGCAGACCACACCTTTGTAGCGGCTCGATTTAAACTTACCGCAATAACATTCCCACTCTTTTGTAGTACCGAATATTCTTTCGCAGAAAAGTCCTTCGCGCTCGGGGCGTAGTGTACGGTAGTTAATGGTTTCCGGTTTCTTTACCTCACCGTAACTCCACATCCGGATACATTCCGGTGAGGCCACCTTGATCATGATGCTTTTAAAATCTTGTATTTTCCGCATATTACTTATCCGCTCTCCTGCACGCCTTCAAAAATTAGAAGTCGCTGCCTTCGCGCGCAATCATCTCTTCGTCGCGCTCTGTCAGCGGTATCTGCCGCTCTTTTTCGTCGTACATTTTCAAATCAACACCGAGGCCCCGCAGCTCATGCACCAATACATTGAATGATTCGGGCACACCTGGTTCGGTCAGCGGTTCGCTCTTCACGATATTCTCATAAATACGCGTCCTGCCTTGCATATCGTCGGATTTAATAGTCAGCAATTCCTGAAGTGTGTTGGCAGCCCCATAGGCTTCGAGGGCCCATACTTCCATCTCGCCCAACCGTTGTCCGCCAAACTGCGCCTTGCCTCCAAGGGGCTGCTGGGTAACCAACGAGTACGGACCGGTAGAACGGGCATGCATTTTATCGTCGATAAGATGATGCAGTTTCAATAGATATGTCCACCCGACAGTCACTTGATTTTCAAACTTTTCACCAGACAGGCCGTCATAGACGGTCGCTTTTGAGTTCAGCGCTAGCTTTGCCTCTTTGAGCTCTTCCTGGATCTCATGCTCTCTGGGGGATTCAAAAACAGGTGTGGCATACCAGCGATCTAAATTAACCGCCGCCCAGCCAAGCTGTGTTTCGAGTATCTGCCCCAGGTTCATCCGCGAGGGTAACCCCAGTGGGCTCAGACATACATCCAGCGGGGTGCCGTCTTCAAGGAAAGGCATATCTTCAATTGGCAGCACCCGGGCCACCACACCTTTGTTTCCGTGACGGCCAGCCATTTTGTCTCCCTCTTTGAGTTTACGCTTGGATGCAATCATAACCTTGACCATCTCGATGACGCCGGGATTAAGCTCATTCTCCATTTCCCGGGTAATATGCTGTATGCCAATTACCACACCCTCGACGCCATGCGGCAACCGCAGTGAGGTATCGCGTACTTCGCGCGCCTTCTCTCCAAATATAGAGTTCAGCAACCGAAACTCCGGGCTGCTTTCGGTTTCGCTCTTCGGTGTAACCTTGCCGACCAACACGCCCCCGGAGCTAATTTTGGCACCGACATAGGCCACGCCGTCTTCATCAAGATGCGCGAGTGCATCAACCGGGCTATTGGGGATATCGCGGGTAATTTTCTCCGGCCCGAGTTTTGTCTCCCGTACCTCAAGGATAAATTCTTTTATGTGAATAGAGGTAAAAACATCATCGCGCACAACCCGCTCGGAAATTAAAATGGCATCCTCAAAGTTGTACCCGTGCCACGACATAAACCCAACCAGTACATTTTGCCCTAGTGCCAGCTCGCCCCCATTGGTGGAGGTGCCGTCGGCAATCGGCTGATTGGCTTTTACCTTCTGGCCCAATTTAACCAGCGGGCGCTGGTGCAAACAGGTATCCTGGTTACTCCGTTGATACTTGAGTAGGTCATATACCTGGACGTTATCTTCTCCCGCCTTCTTCTGATTCACAGTAACTTCAATTCTTTCGCTGCTAACGTAGCTTACCGTGCCCTCTTGTTCGCACACAATCATTGCACCGGAATCAAGGGCGGCACGGCTTTCAAACCCGGTACCAATCCGCGGCGCAACAGGGAAGAGCAAAGGAACGGCCTGGCGCTGCATGTTTGATCCCATCAGCGCCCGGTTTGCATCATCGTGCTCAAGAAAGGGTATCAGGGCCGCGGAGACAGAGACTATCTGCCGGGGCGAAACATCCATGTATTGTACTTCCTTGACAGGCCGGGTGGTATAGTACCCCGCCCTACGGACCTCTACACTCTTGGCGGTAAAATTATTTTTCTCGTCTAATTCGGCATCTGCCTGCGCGATAAAATAACGCTCCTCATCAATGGCAGACAGGTACTCAATAATATCGGTTGCCCGTCCGTTCTCCACGCGCCGATAGGGCGACTCCAGAAACCCGTAGTCATTCACGCGGGCATAATTTGCCAGCGAGGTAATAAGACCGATGTTCGGACCCTCGGGGGTCTCAATGGGACACATACGTCCATAGTGGGTAAAGTGCACATCACGTACCTCAAACTTCGCCCGCTCTCTGGTCAGCCCGCCTGGACCGAGTGCATTCAAACGGCGCTTGTGGGTCAGCTCTGCCAACGGGTTAATCTGATCCATGAACTGTGACAACTGGCTGAGTGCAAAGAACTCATTGATGGAATTAATAATCGGTTTTATGGAAATAATATCCTGCGGACGCAGTGTATCAAGTTCCTTGGTGTTCATGCGGTCTTTTGCAATCCGCTCAAGGCGCGTAAACGCCCCTTTGATCTGATTACTCATCATCTCGCCAACGGTGCGGATGCGCCGATTGCTGAGATGATCAATATCATCAATACTTTGTTCCCCGATGCTAACCTGAACTAAATAACGGATAGAGCTGATAACATCTTCAGGGATGAGCGATCTATCCTGGACATCTTCCGAATAGCCAAAGCGCTTATTGAGTTTGTACCTGCCGACATCCCCAAGATCATAATTGCCCACCGTAAAAAACACGCGCGCAATTTCTTTTTCCGCCAGCTCTACGCTTACCGAATCACCGGGCGAGATTGACGACAAAACTGCCGAAAGTGCAGATTCATACATGGCATTGCTATCATCAAGATTATCGCTGCCATGCTGGGATTGCTCTATATCTATGCAGTTTAATATTATTTCCGAGTGCAGTGACTCGGGGTGTTCGTTGTCAACAATTTCGACACTCTCCAGGGTGCTCTGGTATATCTCCTTAACATCCTGTGGGTGAAGTTTTCTCCCGCAGTGCAGCTGCAGCCGGTCATCGCTGCTTTCCAGCGAGCCGATCTCAATACTCTTACCCAACCGGGTACCTACCAGTTCGTTTTGCAGCTTCTGCTCCAAATCATCACCGCGCTTAATAGCAATTTTTTTAATTTTGTAAAAACGGCGGATAATTTCTTCGGAGTCCTTATACCCTAAGGCGCGCAAAAAGGTGGTTGCAAGTAATTTTCTCTTGCGGTCAATGCGTACAAACACAGCGTCCGCATTGTTGTCAATTTCAAATTCCAACCACGTCCCCCGATAGGGAATAATACGCGACGAATAGACGCCGTCTTCGACAAAAAAGATCACGCCCGGACTTCTATGAATCTGACAGACAACCACACGCTCGGCACCATTAATAATAAAGGTGCCGCGCTTGGTCATAAGCGGAAAGTCGCCAATATAGACGTCCTTTTGACGTATCTCGCCGATCTCATTAAAGATCAGATTTACCCGGATACGTACCGGGACCGTATAGGTATACCCCATGGACCGGCATTCGTACTCGCCATGCTTAATCATACTGAAGTCGAGGGAATAGTGTAAGTATTCCAACGACAACTGACCGTCACTTCTGACGATAGGGAAACAGGACCGCAACATGGCCTCTAACCCCTGATTGAGCGGTTTTTTATTCTGGCGGATCCGCTCGGTCTGCAAAAATTTCTCAAAAGAGTCCAGCTGTACCGAAACTAAATTCGGTAACTCCGTAACCTCGTGAGAACGTTTGCCCAGAATAATCCGTTCCCGCTCCCCTGAACTAATTATACTTCGTTTATGAGCAGCGGTTTCTGGCGATGACATGTATCTCGATAGCCTCTATATTACTCTAGTAGAGATTACTTAATCTCTACTACTGCGCCGGCAGCTTCAAGCTTTTCTTTAATCTTATTGGCTTCGTCACTGGAAATATTTTCTTTCACAGTCTTACCGCCAGCTTCAACTAAATCCTTGGCATCTTTCAGACCCAAGCCCGTCAGGGCCCGAACTTCTTTGATTACCGGGATTTTCTTACTGGCATCAGCCTCTTTAAGAATAACCGATACAGTTGCAGCTTCCCCGCTGTCACCGCCGGCATCCGCGGCACCGCCGCCAGCCCCTGGAGCACCCGCAGCAGCTACTGCAACCGGGGCGGCTGCGCTAACTCCAAACTTCTCCTCCATCGCCTTTACTAGTTCCGATATTTCCAATACCGTCATCTCGGATATTACATCCAAAATATTTTCTTTTGTCACCTGTGACATATCAACAATCCTCCATGTAGTTATATAGAATATTTTTCACTAATTACTTTTCTTTCTTGCAACTTCCGCCAGCTGTCTGACCGGACGGGCCACTAACTCGCTCAGTGTACGCACCAATTTCTGTATCGGCGCCTGTAATGTTCCAGCAACCATACCAAGCAGGTGCTCGCGCCCCGGCAGGCTTGCCAGTGCAACTGTCTCTTCGGCGTTGTAAAATTTTGCATCAATCAACGCACCCTTTGGGCTGCAGGCAATTTCGCTAGTCTCTTTATTAAATTTCACGAGCTCTTTGAGCGCCGCAATGCCGCTGCCGTTTCCAAAAATAAGCGCCGTTGGTCCGACCCATACATCATCGGCAGGCTTAACGGGTATATCCAACCCGTCAAATACCCGTTTGGCAATTCTGTTTTTGACCACCTGTACGGTTGCCTTGTGTTCGCCCACGCTTGTACGCAGCTGCTCTAAATCAAACACCGATATGCCCCGGTAGTTTGCAAAGATAACATCGCTGTTTTCCTGCAAGGATTTCTGTAACCCTGCCAGCTGCTCGCGTTTACGCGGATTCCCGTTAGTAGACTGCATTGCCAAATTCTTCTCTGTTGCTGCCGTCCCGCCTGCGGTTACGTTCGCACTCGCTTGCGTTGATGACGACGGGCTATCGGCAGCACCCATATTATACACCATCCTCCCCTATGCTTGCAACCGCCAATCGCACCGACGGCCCCATAGATAGAGAGAGATATACCGATTTTATTGCATCGCTCTTTGCTGTATCCGGCAGAGACTTCATAACAGAGGCAAACAGCGTCTGACAATTCTCTTTAATCTGAGCATCTTCCATTGAGGCCTTACCGATCCGCACATGCACCGTGCCGCCTTTGTCTACATGGAATTCACTACGCCCGGCACGCAGCTCCTTGATGGTTGCACCTACTTCCATAGTTACCGTACCTGACTTCGGGTTAGGCATAAGTCCGCGCCGTCCCAATATAGGACCCAAGACAGCTACCTCGCGCATGCACTCCGGCGTAGCAACTGCCGCATCAAATTCCAGCCATCCGCCCTTGATCTTATCAATGAGCTCCTGGCACCCGACAAAGTCTGCCTGCGCATCCTGGGCTTCGCGCACCTGTTCGCCTTTGGCAAACACCACTACCCGCTTTTCTTCTCCAAACGAGTGCGGCAGCGTCAGGGTGTTGCGCACCGATTCATTCTTCTTCAATTTGATATTGATAGCAACATCAACGCTCTGATCAAATTTCGTGGTACCCGTCTCCCGTAGGGCCTTGACGCCTTCGTCCAGGGTGTAGTTTTTCTCGTGGTCAATCCCGGCATCTGCCGCCTGGTACCGCTTGCTTCTCTGGTGTGACTTACTCACTGACAGTTACCCCCATGCTCCGTGCCGTCCCGGCAATAACTTTTTTGGCCGCCTCAATATCTTTGGCATTAAGGTCGACCATTTTTTTCTCTGCAACTTTTGCCAATTGCGCATCGGTAATCTCTGCAACCTTGTTTTTGTTCGGCTCCCCCGAGCCCTTTTCCAGCCCCAGCTCTTTCAAGATCAGCACTGCCGCCGGCGGCTGCTTGATGGTAAAGTCGAACTTCCGCCCTTCCAGGACCCGTATTGTGGTCGGTATAGGCAGCCCCGCCTCTACCGATCCGGTTGCGCTATTGAACTCCTGACAAAACTGCGGCGAGCTGACTCCGTGCGGTCCAAGCATAGACCCGACGTTCGCCGGACTGGCCTGCCCGGCAGGGATTTGCAGTTTAATAACAGATACTACTGTTTCTTTTGCTTTTGCATTCATTATATTTTCTCAACCTCCATCAACCCAATTTCCACTGAGGTGGTACGTCCAAAGATCCCGACAAGCACCCGCAGTTTCCCGCGCTCCAGGTCAATCATATCGATGTTGCCGGTAAATGACTCAAACGGCCCCTCCATGATCCGTACCGATTCGCCCTCGGTATAGGTTTGCTGCATCTCTTTCGGCGAGCTGCCTTTAATTTCACCAACACGCTGTAATATCTGACGCGCCTCATCGGCACTGATAGCCACGGGATGCTCGCCCCGCTTGGTACCGACAAACCCGGTAACGCTGTCCAGGGCACAGAGTTTGTTGCACAGCTGCTGCCAATCGATACGCTCAAAGTCAATCTCAAGCAGCAGGTACCCCGGGAGAAACACCCGTATCTTCTCCCGCTTCTTCCCGCCTTGTACCTCGGAGTAGTGCTCGGTCGGCACAACCGCATCAGTAACCGCGGTTATGTTATCGGCGTCCAACATTGCCTTAACCCGTTGCTCGACTTTGCGCTCGTGCCCCGTGTAGGTATGCAAAATGTACCATTCCTTCGCCATTACGTTAAGGTTCTCATATATTCTCAAAACAATAGATCAATAAGCTGCAACAGGATCAAATCTATAAACCCAAGCACCAGGGCAAAAATAGTAACCGACACTAACACTATCCGGGTAGATCGCCCTACCTCGGGCCGTGATGGCCAGGTCACCCGTTTGAGCTCCTGGTAACACTCAGTAAAAAAAACTCCTATCTTACGCATAATCTACAGCAGGTCAGGCAGGATTCGAACCTGCAACATCCGGTTTTGGAGACCGGCGCTCTAGCCGTTGGAGCTACTGACCTAATCTAACTTTTCAGCTTCACCTCTTTATGTAGGGTGTGTTTTCGCAAGCGCGGCGAGTATTTCATCAGCTCCAACTTTTGCAAATTCTTTTTCTTATTCTTATCCGTGGTGTAATTAATGTCACCCGTCTCGGTACACTTCAGCCCAACGTGTATAACTGTCTTGTTCTTCGCCATTACTCGCTACCGCCTTGTTGGGTATGTCTGTTAATATAGGTATCCCGCAATAATTTCATGATGCTTGACCATTGTACCGTACGCGCATGCGTGTGTCAAGCGTTTGTACAAAAAATTTAAAAAATTTTTAATCTTTTTTCAGCAGAGAATTTGGGCGCCACCCCCCCGTTCCGGGGCGGTCGGCGTGCCCTGGGCCCGGCCGCCGCATGCTTTCGATAGAGTAGATCCCGTGGGCAAACCCCGCGGCGTCTGGCAGGCGCAAGCGCGCCTGCCACCCAGGGCATGCCTGGCGCAAAGTATAGCGGCGCTCAAGCGGATATCGTTTGTGCATGTAACTTAGAAGTTTTTAAGCAAGTGTTACCATCACGGGTACGCCCCCGGTATTGCCCGCCAGAGGCGGGGCGTGTTTTGTTGTGCTTTATCGGGCCGTTGTTATGGCTCCGCTGTCTCCAACCGCTATCCATAGACCGTCGGCATAGTGGATGTCGTTTAGGTTTTCGCTCACGCCGCTTGTCTGCATCATCCAGTCGGTGCCGTTTGTGCTGGTCGTTACGGCACCGCTGGTAACGACGCCCATGTCGTCTACATTCGCGCCCACTGCTACCCATAATCCGTTGGCATAGTGGACGGCGTTTAGGCTGCCGGTCACATTGCTTGCCCGTGCCGTCCATGCGGTGCCGTTTGGGCTGGTGGTTATCGTTCCGCCATCGCCGACTGCTACCCATAGGCCGCTATTGCCGTTTGTGCCAGGGGCATAGTAGACGGCCTGGAGTGATCTGGTCGTATTGCTTGTCTGTGACGCCCATGCGGTGCCGTTTGTGCTGGTGGTTATCGTTCCGCTGTCTCCAACCGCTACCCATCGGGAGTTGGCATAGTGGATGGCTTTTAGGTTACCAGTTACATTGGCTGTACTGCCGCTATTCCGTGCCGTCCATGTGGAGCCGTTGCTGCTGGTGGTTATGGCCCCGCTCTCTCCGACCACTACCCATAGATTATTGTCATGGTGGACTTCGTTTAGATTGTCGTTGCTCGCATTACTTTGCCTTGCTGTCCATGTCTCGCCGTCTGAACTGGTGGTTACCTGTCCCGTTCCGTCTGTGGTGACTGCTATCCATGACCCATTGGCATAGTGAACGTCCGTTAGGTCGCCGTCCACAGAGTTGAGTACACCGCCGCTATCGCTATTCCGGCTATTCCATGTGGTGCCGTCGTCTTGGCTGGTGTATATTACTCCGCTGTCTCCAACCGTCACCCATAAGCCGTTGGCGTAGTGGACGGCGGGGAATCCAGCACTAACAACGGTTGTCTTTACCGTCCAGTCAGTGCCGTCTGAGCTAGTGGTTATGACTCCTGACGAGTTGCCGCTCAGTGCTGCCCATACACCATTACCATAGTGGATGTCTCGTATGTTGAGAGACGTATTACTTGTCTGTGCCATCCAGACGGTGCCTGGTTCAGCGCATGTAGCGCGCAACCCGCACAACAGCGTATCGGTAGCGGTACAATGGTCATCATTACCGCACGCGCTTCCGGGCGTGCCGTCGCCAGCGGTGCTGCATACCTGGCTGCCGACCAGGCCGGTGCATATCAGGGTATCGGCGCATTGATTGTCGGCAGAGCATGCACTGCCGAGCACACCCGAAAAGCAGACAGTATTCACACATCTTGCCGAAGCACCGGCGCAATCGGCAGAGGCCGTGCAAGCATCCCCGTGTGCTACCCCGCATGCGTCGTCGTCCCCGCATACCAGCGGACCGGCACACTGGTCGTTGAGCTCACATGTGCTGCCGGTGCCCCCAGTGGAACACAGCCCGGCGGCGCAGAATAACCCCTGGCCGCATTCGCTGTTGGAATTACACGGCAGGCCCACGCCGCCGGTGGTGCCGACCTCGCAAGCCCATATAAACAATACGGTTGCCAATAGTATGGTCCCTGTATGCATTGTTTTCAATTTCATCGTTTACTATATTAGTATACACCTTATATATTTTTTTTCAAATACACCATCATGCGTACATGATCTCTCTATGGGGCGTTGTTTCTACCTTTTATGTGTTTCGGACGAACTCTTTTCTCCGGCACGGGTGCGGAGCAGACGAAATGCTCCAATCAGCAAAAACAGGGCGCCGGTGCATGCGCTGAGAAACGACAGAGGAATCAGGTGGAAAGGTTCGACCAATATTCCGTCTTCTCCGATGAATGAACCGATGCTGCGGTAGCGTAGCCCCAGGGCGGCGGCGAGGAGGAGAAACAGGGCTGCGGGGTAGAAAAATCTAGCCCGCTTGGCTGCGGGGGTTACCCGCTTGAAAAACGATTGTTTCATGGTAATAGTGGATGATATCACTACGAGGGGCGGTCGGCAAGTAGTGAGGGCGCCTACACTCTGTTGCCGCGTGGGAGACGTATGTTTTACAGAGGCGACCGGGGGTAGCTCTGCTTATTGGCGCCGTGGTGACGGCGCATTCGGGATTGTTTTATCCATTTGTGACTTAATATCTTTACAACAGTGACCGGGGGTAGCGGAGCTAGTTTTTGGCGCCGTGGTGACGGCGCATTCGGGATTGTTTTATCCATTTGTGACTTAATATCTTTACAACAGTGACCAGGGGTAGCTCTGCTTATTGGCGCCGTGGTGACGGCGCATTCGGGATTGTTTTATCCATTTGTGACTTAATATCTTTACAACAGTGACCGGGGGTAGCTCTGCTTATTGGCGCCGTGGTGACGGCGCATTCGGGATTGTTTTATCCATTTGTGACTTAATATCTTTACAACAGTGACCGGGGGTAGCGGAGCTAGTTTTTGGCGCCGTGGTGACGGCGCATTCGGGATTGTTTTATCCATTTGTGACTTAATATCTTTACAACAGTGACCGGGGGTAGCGTAATAATTTTAGCCCATTTAGGGCGAGCGTTAGTGAGCCCGTTAAAAATGGGCGTTAAAAAATTATGGAGCGAGGGGGCCGGCGGCCCCCCTTCCTAAACTCTCTTGAAACTTAAAAAAATGTATTGCATGCTTGCCGGGAATTTGCTATGCTTGAGTATGTCTGGACACAGTAAATGGTCGACGATCAAGCACCGCAAGGGCGCGAAGGATGCCAAGCGCGGGAAGTTGTTTACGAAGGTTATTCGTGAAATAGTGGTGGCTACCAAAGAAGGTGGGAGCGACCCGGATAGTAATACGCGGCTCCGGAGTGCCCTGTTGGCGGCGAAGAGTGTGAATATGCCGAAAGATACGATTCAGCGGGCGATTAAGCGGGCCGGGGAAGGGGGCGAAGGCGAGCAGTATGTGACGATGAGTTACGAGGGCTACGGGCCGCATGGGTCGGCGATGATTGTGCGGGCGCTGACGGATAACAAGAATCGGACGGCGGCGGATGTGCGGAGTATTTTTCATAAGCACGGGGGGAAGTTGGGCGAGAGCGGAAGTGTTGCCTATATGTTTGAGCAGAAGGGTGCCATTACGGTACACCTCGGGGGCGACGGGGCGGCGGATGACGGGGCGGCGGGCGCGGCGGCGATGAGTGAAGATCAGGTTATCGAGCACGCGATTGACAGCGGGGTTGAGGATTACGAGAGCGACGGGGAGAGTGTTGTGCTGTTTTGCGGGCCGAAGGAGCTGCATAAGGTTGCCGAGGCGCTGAGCGGGCACGGGGTGGAGTATGCGAACGCTACTCTGGCTATGCTCCCGATATCTACGGTGACCCTGGAGCCCGAGAAGGCAGAAAAAAGTATGCATCTTATTGAGAGCCTGGAAGATCTTGACGATATTCAAGAGGTATATAGTAATCTTGAATATAATGAAGATACCCCAAGTGAGGGGTGATATGCGGGTAATGGGGATTGACCCCGGGCTGGCAGCCGTAGGATACGGGGTTGTGGAGCGGACTGGCGGCGGTAACGCGTACCGGTATGTTGATTCGGGGACCATTCGGACCTACCCCGGGCAGCGGAGCGGGGAGCGGTTGGCGGCTATCCGGGATGCGGTTGCCGGGCTGGTTGGCGAGCATCGCCCGCAGGCGGCGATGGTGGAAGAGCTGTTTTTTGGGCGGAATACCAGTAGTGCGTTGCCGGTGGCGCAGGCCCGGGGGGTTATTCTCTGTACCCTGAGTACCCTGGGGGTGGAGGTTATTGAGATTAAACCTGCGGCTATCAAGCAGATAATTACCGGCAATGGGCGGTCGACGAAAGCGGAGGTGCGCACTATGGTTGAGCTGCTGCTTGACGGGGGGTTGCCGGCGGACCACGGGGAGCGGTATACCGACCACGCCATCGACGCGCTGGCGATGGGTATGGCCTTTGCTCCCATTATGCTGGAAACATGCTCCATAGTCTGACGGGGGTCATCGTTGAATACGATGAGAACCGAATAGTCGTGCGGCTCGCAGGGGGGAGCGGGATTGCCTGTGAGGCGACGGTGAGTGCGCGGGCGGTGCAGCGGTGGGTTGATGCCGGGGGTGCGGGCGGGGGCGGGGCCAGTGGCGGGGGTGAGGTTACCGTGTACACCTATTTGATTATTAAAGATGATGTCCCGCACCTGTATGGGTTCTATGACAGCGACGAGCGGGCGCTGTTCCTGCAGTTGATCAAGGTTAGCGGCATCGGGCCGCGGGGGGCGGTTGGTATTCTTTCGCAAATTGACAGCGCGGTGCTGCGGCAGGCGATTATTGACGGCGATTTTGAACGGATTGCGGCCCTGCAGCGGGTTGGGCTGAAGAGTGCGCAGAAAATTGTTATTACCTTGCGCGGCTCTGTTGCGGCGCTGGCCGATGAGCTCCCGCAGGACGAGCTGACCGCTGCCCTGCTGGCAATGGGGTATGATAAAAAATCAATTGCGCCGGTCCTGGAGCGGATACGCAGCAGCAGTGACCGGGCAGATTACAAAGATGACGCACAGTATGAAGAGCATGTGATGCAGCAGGCCATTGCCAGCCTGTCGCAGTGAGCCGCGGTATGGGAGATAGCGAACACCAGGGTGGAAACGGGGGCAGCCGCGCGGGCGGCGAGCACGGCGATATCCTGGCGCCCTACAGTACCCCGAACGATAGTGCCGAACAGTACCTGCGCCCGCAGCGGTTGGATGAATTCATCGGGCAGCCGCAGATTAAGAAAAATCTGCGGGTGTTTATTGACGCCGCCCGCGAGCGCGACGATGCGCTCGATCACGTGCTGCTCAGCGGCCCCCCGGGGTTGGGGAAGACGACCCTGGCAACCATTATGGCAGCCGAACTCGGTACTACCTGCAGGGTAACCTCGGCGCCGGCTATTGAGAAACCGAAGGACATCGCCGGCATTCTGTCGACCAACGAGCAGCGGGCGGTGGTGTTTATTGATGAGATTCACCGTCTGCGCAGCGCCATTGAGGAGATGCTGTACACTGCGATGGAAGATTACCGGATCGACTGGGTGGTTGGACAGGGCCCGACGGCCCGGACTATCGGGATACGGCTGCCGGCGTTCACGCTGGTCGGTGCGACGACCAAGCCCGGGGGGATCAGTGCGCCCTTGACCTCGCGGTTCGGGATACCGTTGCGCCTGGATTACTACGATGACGACATGCTGGCAGAAATTATTACGCGCTCGGCGGGGATACTGAAGGTACGGGTTACCGAGGATGCGGCCCAACAGCTGGCGCAGAGCTCCCGGGGGACGCCGCGGATTGCCAACCGGCTGCTGCGGCGGGTGCGGGATTTTGCCCAGCTGTCACGCGCCAAAACCATTGGCCCCGGGATCGTAGGCGAGAGTCTGGAAAAACTCGGCATCGACCCCGAAGGGTTGGATGCCCAGGACCGCGCCATTCTGCACTGTCTGGTTGCCAGCAACAGGGGCAATCCCGTTGGGCTGCAGACTATCTCTATTGCGGTGAGCGAGAGCGTAGAGACTATCGAAGAGTATTACGAACCGTACCTTATCCGGCGCGGATATATTGCCCGGACGCCCCGCGGGCGGGTAGCCACCGATGCCGCCTTCAACCTCCTGGGGGTCGAGCGCGGAACAGAGAGCAAGCTGTTTTAACAACAGCGAGACAGCACCTAATACGTAGACGCGTCCATTGCCTCAAAAGCGGCAATATTGGTGGCAACTAGATCCATATGACGGTCGATGATGGTGTCGTAGTTAAGCTCACCGGCGTTTATGCGGGCGTGCTGATCGACCCAGTACTCGACGCCCTCCAGGGGGTAGGCGGGCATATCTGCGGCCTGGGAGGAAATCTCTGCGGCAGTTTGCCAGTAGAGACGCCCGTATTCCAATAGATCTGCCGCGTGACGCAGGCTCTTAACGTTTTGACCCTGCCACGGATAGTTGTAGAAATTGACATTATATTTAATATACTGCCCTGCCAGTTGTAAATAGAGCTCGCACAGTTTGAGCTGAATGTGCATATCAAACATTGTGCGGTAGTACTGCCACTGCTCGGTATCCTCGATAACCGCCAGGGCGTTAAGAGGATTGGCGTAATCCGCCCGCAGGACCTGCTCCATATAATAGATGTTTTCGCGGATTCGCCGCGGGTTATTGGCGGCATGGCGGTGATAATACTGGTACAGCTCTTCCCGGTAGCGGACGGTGTACCCGTCTACGGCAACTGGTACGGCACCAGATAGGAATAAAACCAGGCAAATGCACGAACAAATACGTCTCGCGCCGCGCCGCCCGGCTGGCGGTGATGTGTTTTGATTAGTAATCATATGCACTATCATCGGCACAACCCACGGGGATGATTAGAAAGAAAACGCATTCGCTGCGCCCTCTCTCTAGTAGCCGAAAATATCAGCGCGCTTTTTCAGCCACTGGAAATGATCGGTGATGGCCTGAGAGACCGACCGCTCCCCCGACCACCCCAGTAGGCGGCGGGCAAGTTCGCAGCTGGCATAGCACCCGGCAACGTCACCCGGACGGGGCGGGGCTTCAACCACGGGGAAATCGACCCCGACAACCTCTTTGCAGCTCTGCAGGAGCTCGCGGACGGTTACCCCCGTCCCGGTACCGATGTTAATAACGCGATAACTCCCTGACCCAGCGGCGCCCTCTGTCCCGGTGTCTTGTGCTCCGGCAAAGACGCTGTCGAATTTTTCCAACGCCGCCACGTGGGCCTGCGCCAGGTCGCTGACGTGTATGTAATCCCTGAGCCCGCTCCCGTCGCGGGTGTCGTACTCGGTGCCGGTGATGGTAAATTTTGGTATGCGCCCAAGTGCTGCATCCAGCATCTGCCCGAGCACATGCGTCGGCTTCGGGATAATCATACCTGTGCGCATCTGCGCATCCGCCCCGATGGGGTTAAAGTACCGCAGGGCTATCGCCTGCATATCCGTTGCCCGGCTAATATCTTCCAGGATAAATTCCATCACCAATTTGGTGCGGGCATACGGGCTCTGCGGGGCCGGGGGCGTATCCTCACGGACCTCAAACGTATCGCTGGTCCCGTACACCGACGCCGACGAGCTAAACAGCACGCGGGTAATTCCCGCATCAACCAGCTGGGTAAACAGCGACAGACTACGGACTACATTTTCCTGATAATAGAGCCCCGGATCCCGTTCGGAATCCGGGACTACAATCAGTGCCGCACAGTGCACCACCGCATCCGGGCGGTGCTCGCGGATAATCTCCCCCAGGACCCCTGGGTCGCTGACATCGCCTTCGTAAAAGGGATGGTCGCCGATAAGCTCGCGCCTACCGGTGCGGAGAGAATCGAGCACAATTGGCCGATGTCCAGCATCGGCCAACTCGTGCACAATATGGCTGCCGATATACCCGGCCCCGCCAGTTACTAGAACGCGCAAATTACTTGCCGCCTATTACCCCAGCGAGAGGTTACGACGAACAGCCTTCGCCTGCTAACGCCCGCTCAATTGCGGCCGAAAAGACATTGTACGGCTGGGCGCCGATCAACAGCTCCCCGTTAATCACGAAGCTCGGAGTCCCGGTAATACCGAACCCACTGCCTTCGTTCAAATCGGCGGTAATTTCCTGCCGGGACGCAGCATCATCCATGCAGCTTGTCAACTGCGCCTGACTCAAACCTTGATCGAGTGCCCAGGATTGCAAGTTATCAAATGATAACGATCCCTGTTGGGCAAAGATACGGTCGTGATAGTCAAAGAATTCGGAATCCCCAAGGTTCTCATAGATACAATTTGCCGCCACCGCAGTCGGTGTAGCCAACGGGTGAATGTTATCCAACGGAAAGTCTTTAAAAACCAACTGCGCCATACCGGTGTCGATGTACTCATTCTTAATCTGCTGATAGGTACTGCTCCAGAACCGCGCACAGAATGGGCACTCGAAATCCGAGTACTCTACTATAACCACCGGGGCATTGGGGTCACCGATCGACGGATCGTTACCAAGGTCCAGGGATGCCACATTGACACACTGCCCGGCACTACCGCCGCCGCCCGAAGGCGCAGCCGCAGGTGCAGGTGCAGCCGCCGTACCGCCCCCGGTACCGCCTTCCGCACCGACATACTCACCGAGCGAATTAACTCGACGATAATCCTCAGATATCGCCGAAAAAAAACGATTCACTCTCTGCACACGCGAGAGAGTAACCGTACTAACAACCAGTGAAGACGCCGCTATCACTGCTACCAGAACAATTCCTAGATAACTAGGAAATACTTTCTTTTCCTTATTCATAAACACGAGCATACCACACCCGCCCGCACCTGTCAAGTACGCGAAATATAATTTTGATATTTTTTCTCTGAGAAATCCCGCGCCCTGTCTCTCGCCCTGATAGCACCGCCCTCGGCACGGTTTATATCGCCTGCAGGAAAATGCGGGCAGTAAAAAATTTTATAAATAAAAGGAGATGTTTATTAATATAACACTAACATAACACCAAAAAACATCGTTCCCTGCCCGCACGAAACAATGCCTACATACACATATAGTATATCGCTTGACCGACGGTGTGTCAATACCAAAAGAGAAATTTTTTTAAATCATACCCCCCCTCGTCTCGGTTGCACCTACTCCGCGCCCGCAGTATAATAGAGAGAGCTATGAAAAATTTTCAGAATAAACTATACAAGATAATTACCCTGGCGGGAGTACTGGTGAGCGCACTCTCCGCCGCGCCCCTATTTGCCCAAGTCGCCCAAGACGATCCCGCCGCCGCAACTACCCCGGGGGTCCGCTTTGCCATGCCCGTGTACACATCCTACCGGGTGGTGTTTGATCAAGTCACAAACTCCGGGGTCAACGCCGCCAGCGACACGTTGCGGAACATAGATTTCGGGATCGGTTTCCAGTTTCTCTTCCCCACCGGGGGCGCACTCTCTATTGGACCGGAGTTTGGCTTCGGGGTCCCCATCGGCTGGGTAGGGTCGGATAATTACGTCAACACCGCGGTAGTCCACATCCCCATACGCATTGTCCTCAGCGGCGACACGAACGAATTCATCTCGTGGGATGCCTTTTTCGGAATAGAATATAACATATCCGACCTCAGCTACGAATCGCTTCGGTACAACGAGTTCACCAAAGAGTTCGAGCACACCAACGTCTCCCTGGCCTCAACCGTCGAGATGACCTTCGATATAGGGGCGCGGGTGTACTTCGGCGGATTCATGATGATGGCCGCATACAAGTTTCCCGCCGCGATTGTTTTAAACGATACCCTGGGGCTCCCGGGGTTATGGGACAATTCTATATTCTTCGGCCTCGGGTACCAGGTGGGATGGGGCTGGGGGCGATAGGGTCTTGTACTCTTGCGCAGGAACTATCTCGTCTGCATAAATTCAATATTCCAGGAGGGGGCTGCCGACCCCAGCCCCATGCCCGTGTAGGAATCCTATCTCTCCAACGAAGGCCCAATGTTTGTTGGTACATCTATAATGGTTAAAGAGGGGGCTGCGAGCCCCCTCGCTCCATAATTTTTTAACGCCCATTTTTAACGGGCTCACTTGCGCTCGCCCTAAATGGGCTAAAATTATTACGCTACCCCCGGTCGCTTTTGTGAAGCATGCGTCGCTCACGCGGCAGGGGTAGGTGATATGGCATCAACAAGGATGGTAGTATAACTATCAGTCTGTAAAGTTAGAGCCTATCATTGACTTTAATTACCCTGTACCCCTGAAACTCATCCTCGTCTACTACTTTGTATTCTTGCTCTTGTTCCTGTTTCCAACTTCTCTCGTTACAATTTGTCTCTTTGTACACTTTTTTGCTTAATTCTTCAGTATGGCGCTCTGATACAAATCCTGTTATTCCCTCAGGGATTGTGTCATCATATACGAGATCACTTCCTCGCGCTTTCCACCCGTTAGTTACAAGGAGCATTTGTTCTTTATTCGGATAGTGCCATTTACGCATGAAAAAACCGTTCATATTGTCATAATTAACAGTGCCAGCCTTGTGGCAAATTACTTTCACTGTTGACATCAGTTGAATGGCACTATCATGTGCATCATCTATTTGATATCCCGCATCGTCAAATATCATAATTCGCATACCAGGACGATTCGAATCGGTACCGCCAAACATGAATGCGCATGTTTTATTATCGCTTCCCCCTGAGTAAACATGGAGTATTGATTTGTTAGGGAGTTCTACTTGGACATTTGTAATATCAAAGGCGGAAGTGTCGCCTTTATATATCTGTAATAGCACATTTTGCATACGCGATTTCGTAAAATCTCGTACGCGGTCTTTGTTATGGGCTAGATATAATACACTTGTATTTGGTATCGATGACATGCAGCGGGCTATATAAATAGCTAGTATTTCGGTTTTCCCCCATTGGCGAGGAGCAAGCATAGTAGATGATCCTGTATCAAGCATGTCGGCAAAATATAGCTGGGCGCGTGTCCATGTGCAGTGGGGGAAGTAATGGCTCATAAATAATCTTGTCGATAAATTAATTTTTTGGTCTATCATATTGCTCTATTATATATCCTCACTGCCCATTGTCAAATGTTTGAGTAGATTCCAATTTGTAAATATAATACTCATCCACCGCATTTATTGCAGTCGCGCGTGTGCATAAATCCTGTCTTATTTTAGAGAATCTGGATGATTGGCTCAAAGTACTCAGGAGTCTTTGCCCATGTTTCACCGCCATTTTTCCATGTTTTTGTTTTCTTTGTGCTTCCCCGGACATACTTATAAGCGTCATCGTGTTCGTATATTTTATTAACTCCATCCTCCCGGTATGCAATGTATATGTCTTTGCCTTTGTATTTATGACAAATTTGAAACTCACCTTTAAGCTGAACCTTAATCATGCTGTTTTCTTTTACAGCAATAAAATCGGCGCCCTCCCAATCATTGTTTAGCCACATGGAATTGTATCCATATTCTGCCAAGGCAGAGGCTATGTGGTGATAGTTATAATTCTCTTTTTGTTTAGCATTTAATTTTTTGTAATCTACTTTTTTCTTTACCTCTAACATACTGGTATTATATATGTATTTATTGATTATGTGACTATTCTACCGTCGTCGTATTGATTGCCGCTAGCAATCTCTCGGTCATTCGCGATTTATGTTATACCGCGCTACGTTACATGCTATTCTTCTTCCGGTGGTACAGTTGGCACTAGATAATCGGATATATGCGCCTCGCCTTTTATACTCCAAACACGCATATGCGGATTGTTATACGTATACTCAGGCGTGCCTTCACTATTGACTATTTTCACAACAAACAATGCGGTGCCTTCCGCATCCAGTATCGCAACCGATTTGTCTCCCTCTATCTTTAAACGGCGTTTTTGCGGGTTGCCGTCTTGGTCGTAATACGCTATATACCTCACATTGCCTGCTTGCTTGCTCATACTGATATTATAGATGCTTTTGCATTGTAACGACAAGCGGCCATTCCTCGTATTGCACATGACCCTTATCTTTTTTAGATATAGAAATACTCCGGTATCATCAACACATTCAATTAGAATACACTCCGCTATTTTATGCTCATGCACATATCAAACAGCCATCACAATCACTGTCATCATCGCATTGACTCCATTCTTTTGCATCAGTGAACAGTACACGGTCGTCAGCAGTATGACTCTATTCCTGCCGCCCTGCCTCTATATGTTATCGGCACACATGACTCCCTCGCCCATCACTACGACACCGCAATCCGCTTTCGCAATCATGAGAAAAACGAACACACGGACTACCCTTCTTGCCTACAGAACTGGTACATAAATAATTGCCTTGTGACAAGGTGCACATCAAACCATCAATACAATGATCTGAGTAGGGGCGGCATGGACTACCAGCACGACCATAGGATTGGATACATATATCACTATCTTGCACCCTTGCACACAGCAAACTGCCAGCACAATGACTGTCCTCGACACAAGAGTTACCGGCACTTCCATTAGGGCTAAAACATATACCCCTGCCGTCTGCCAATGCACACCATAAACCAACGGCACAATCATCATTATTGTTTCCGAGCGGAGATTTCCTGCGCTCTGCGCCAGTGACAAAAAATCTACTACTTTGTCTGCTAGGACCAGGAGAGCATGGACTGCCCACGCTACCGTCAGAACATCGTCCTGCAAAACACCTAGCCTGTCCATCACAATGAGAATCAAAATTACATGCGCTACCAACACCGCCATCACCACGCGCTCCGCATATTCCCTGGTCATACAAGCACAGCAAATCACCAGCGCAATGCCCGCTACCACCACATGGGCTACCGGCACCACCGTCGGATTCGGTGCATTTCCCACTACCTTTCACGTTCGCGCATATAAAACCGGTATCGCACCCACTGTCATCGCTACACCGACTCCCTGCACCTGCACCAGTGAGCAACAAGACAGCCGTCAGTACAACCGCCGCTACGTAAATCGTTTTCCATTTCATATCAAATTATATCCATTGACTGCCGTGATTGTGTCAGTGGTACACCCGAGACTACCTGCATACCGAACTGCCGTTCACCACGGTACACCGCAAAGCGCCATTGCAATCCCTATCAGAATTACACGCCCCTCCCGCAGTGTCACCGTCGCCCGGCGCCGCACATACCCAGCTATTCTGCGATAAAACACACAGTAACCCGCTATTACAATCGTTACTGTTATAACACAAACTACCCGCAATACGCCCGCCTATTGCCCTACATACCCTGCTGTTTTGCACCAGCACACACTCCAAGGGGGCTACGCAACCGGCGTTACTATTGCATGCACTCCCGAAAGTACGAGTTACTTCCGCACATATACCGCTGCCCTGCACGTTAACACACTGTAAACCGTCGGAGCAACTGTCGTTGACATCGCACGCACTCCCCACGGTACCATTCCCTACTGCCGTACACAGATGGCTGTTCTGCACCCACAGGCATTCCAAACCGCTATTACACATAAGCCGAGATCCGCCGCACGCACCGCCCGCGGTCCCATCGCTTGCCCTGCATACTTTGCTATTCTGTTCAAACACGCACGCTAATTCCCGGTTACAATCAAAATCTGTATCACAGATACTGCCGTTGACACCCGGGCCGCTGATATCATCTTCACACCCCCATATAAAGATAACGGCGGCACATATCACCGCTGCCGCACAAATCGTTCTCCACCTCATAGCAAATTATACACCATTGACTGCCATAACTGTTTCACAGACACCCTCTCTCCGATACTATCGGCATATCCAACTACCCCGCAACTGAGTACACCGCAAGCTGCCGGGGCAATCATCTTCATCACGGCATGCACTACCCGCGGTCCCGTTACCCGTTGCCGCACATTTCCAATTGCTATCCACTACGGTACACTGCAGGCCGCTATTACAATGATTGTTACTAGTAAAATGACACAGACTGCCCACGGTACCGGCACTTATTGCCGTACATATCAGACTGTTTTCAATCCGCACACATTCCAAACTATCATCGCAATCACTACTGGTGTTACATGCGCTCCCCGCGGCACCAGTTACTTCTGCACATATCCGGCTGCCTTGCACCCGAACACACCGTAACCCATTGGTGCAATCGTCATTATCCCCGCACGCACTCCCTGCAGTACCATTCCCCACTGCCGTACATACAAAGCCGCTCTGCACCCGCAAACACTCCAACCCGCTATTACAAATAAGACGGCTTGTGTTGCACGCACTACCCGCGGTACCGTCGCTGCTCCTGCATACTTCGCTGCCCCGTTCCAACACGCACGCTAGCCCGTGGTTACAATCAAAATCTGTATCGCAGATACTGCCATCATTTCCACCTGCATTGCTAACATCTTCCTCGCAGCCCCATATAAACATCACGGCGGTACATATCACCGCTGCTGCGCAAATTGTTCTCAACTTCATATCAAACTATACCACCAAACACCCAATCTTGTCTTTTTTTCGCCTCATTCTCCCCTGCTCTCCTGTGCGGCTGCGCCGGCGGCCCGGGTGCGCAAGACCCTGTAGGCCCGTTGGCAATCGTACTCGTCGGACAGGAGTGTTTCGGTGGCGCATCCTATTGCCGGGATGTGTTTCCGCGCCCGGTAGGTGATGCCGTACAGGGCGCAGATCTCCTCCCCGCCTGCGCTGATAACCCCAGTGACTAGTGTTTTGATTCCGATGCACGCTACCAGTAACGCCGATGCCCGCCCGGTAACCGTGTCGTAGAGCACCAGCTCGGACGGCGAATACGGGCAGGACCCGAGGTACCCACTGAGATCAAAGAGCGGGTGCAGCCAGGGTTTCCTGCTGACAAACAGCTCTTCTGCCCGGTCCCCGTCTCCGATTGTTAGAGTAAGGGTTATCCCTGCCACGGCTGGTCGGCGCGGCACGATGCAAATATTTCGGCGGCCATCACGGCAATCCCCGGGCGCTCCCGCATTATTTTGGCGAGCTCCGGGGTCAGGGACGGTCTCACCGGGGAGACAGGAGCGGTGGCGTGGGGGTCTTGGTTGGGCGCGGTGCTCCCTGCGGATGGAGAAGCGGCGGTATCCCCTGCGGGCGGTGTGTAGTACTCGGAGGCGGGAGCGCGGGTTGGCGGCGGGGTCTGTTCTGCCGTGTCATCCCCGCTGTATTCATCGGCGCGGGCACCGGTGTCCGCGCTCTTTTGTGCCCATATTGAATCGGCGGGGTCGAAGAACGAAGTCTCTTCTGTGCTCTCGTCAATCGTGACGGAGGCGGCGTCCTGCGGGAGGTAGTCGGAGCTCCGCAGGTACTGGGCCCCGGAGACCGGTTCGGTTCTGGACATTGGGCGCGCTGCCTGGGACGGGGGTGTGTGGGGAGGGATCTCTTGCTGTGCATCAGTGCGGGTATCGCCAGCAGGGGAGCTGCTACTAGAAGTTAATTCGCGGTCGGCGGCACGGCGGCGGGCGGCTGCTGAGCGGCTAATTAACGCGCGGACAATAAACCACATGACTGCCAGGAATCCAAACAGGCTTCCAAATAACTCTTCCATACCGGTTCAGTATAGCATACTTTATACAAATAGCAAAATAACAGAAGCGACCGGGGGTAGCGGAAGACGGCGAAGGTGCCGGCGGGCGAGCGGCAGTGAGCCCGTACCCACGTGCGCGCCCCGCGCGCGTGGGTAGGCGCCTGGTGGGGCGCGCGCAAGCGCGGCGCACGCCGGCTGCAGCGAGGGGGGCGGAGCCCCCCTCCTAAACCCCTCTCTCGCTCCCTGAATATTAACAGATAATTTTGCTTGTGATATAGTAGAGTGATGGAGACGCGGGCGGATTTACTCGAACAGACCCCGGGGTGGGTGCGCGGGATTGCCGAGACCCTGGGGGGCGCCGGGCACAGGTGCTACCTGGTCGGCGGTGCGCTGCGTAATATGCTGATTGGGCGGCGGCATACCGATTACGACCTGGCAACCGATGCCCTGCCCGAGCGCGTCCAGGAGCTGTTTCGCCGGACGGTGCCGACGGGGATTGCGTTTGGGACGGTGACCATCCTGGCCGGGCGCGGGCGGGTTGCGGAGATGACGACCCTGCGCTCGGACGGCCACTACATCGACCGGCGGCGGCCGACGAGTGTGGATTTCGGCACGGATATTATTACGGATCTTGGGCGGCGGGATTTTACCATTAACGCCCTGGCCCTCGACCTGACGGACGGGCACCTGTACGATCCATTTGCCGGGCAAGCCGATATCCAAGCCCGCGTGGTCCGGGCGGTGAACGACGCGGACGAACGGTTTGCCGAAGATGCCCTGCGGATGATTCGGGCGGTGCGGATTGCCAGCGAGTACGGGTACACGGTAGACGGGCACGCGTGGCGGGCCATCTCCCGGCACGCCGAACATATACGGACGGTGGCGCGGGAGCGCATCGGGACCGAGCTCAATAAAATACTCCTGTGCGGGAGCGCGCGGCGCGGCGTGGGACTGTTGCTGGCAAGCGGGCTGCTGGGGCACATTGCTGTGCCGTCCCCGTTGTGGGACGAGGGCGTGCGGTGCGCTGCTCTGCCTATCGGTGCTCCGCCCATCGGTGCTCCGCCCGCCGATACCGCGCAAGACAAGAGAGCAGACAGAGACAGCACGGACGAACCCAGCACCCTCCCCGAGGGGGACGCGGCAGCGCACGGATGCGCGTGGTACGCACGCGCAGCAGGCATCGATACCCTGCCTCGCCGCGACACCCCCGACGCCCCGGGGCTGCGCATAGCGGCATTTCTATACTGCCTCCTCGGATGCATTGAACACACGGACGCGGCGGGGGACAGTGCCCCGGGCAGCACTGACGAGGCCGGTGCATCAAACTACAACATAGAAACCGAATTGGAAACAATATCCCGCGCCCTGACTGAAATGGGCCTGGGCAAACGAGTAACCAGCGGCGCCTCCAGGGTCGCCGCCGCACTGCTCCGCGACATCCCCCCCACCCCCGACTCCCGTGACCTCTACCCCCTACTGGTCACCCTCGGGCGCGAGCGCGCCGCTGATTTCATTACCCTCTACGAGATATTCCGCCAACCCGCCAGCACCGACCCCGACCCCGCCGCCGCCCGCGGTGCCCAGCAGCTGTGCCGCCTGCACAACTCCCTCTCAATCTACTCAATCAAGGAGCTGGATATCAATGGGAAAATATTAATGGAAACCCTGGACATCCGCGGCCCCGCCCTCGGGGCTCTATTGGATAAAATATTCTGGGGCGTCGTCTACAACCACACCGAAAACACCACCCCCGCCCTCCTCGAATACGCCCGCCGCCAGGCGTAACGCACACCAGACGCTCGGCGCACACGCACAGCGCACGACGCTCGGCGCTCTCTATTTTTTATTTTTACTCAGCTTCTCAAAAGCCAACTTCGCCGCTTCTTTCTCGGCACTCTTTATATTCGTCCCCGACGCCGGCCCAAACACCTGCTTGTTCACAATCACTTCGACCCAAAACACCCAATTATGCTCCGGCCCATCACGGCGCCGCACCTTGTAATTCGGGTAGGTCTTATACCGCTGCTGCACAAACTCCTGCAGGAGCGATTTGTAATCCTTATCGTGCTCATCCGCCAGCACCCGCTCAATCTCATGCTCGACGATCGCCAATATAAACACCGCGCACTTCTCAAACCCCGCATCCAGGTAGTACGCCCCAATGATCGCCTCCAGCATATCCGAGAGAATCGCCTTCTTCAACCGCCCCCCAGACAACTCCTCGCCCCGCCCGACCAGCAGGTAATTCTCTATAGTCAGCACCCGGCTAATCCGCGCCAGCGAATCCTCCGAGACGATATACGACTTACACTTCGCCAGATACCCCTCGTCGTCCCCCGCCCGCACGTGAAAGAGATGATCGGTAACCACCAACCCCAACACCGAATCGCCCAGAAATTCCAGACGCTCGTTATTCCCCTTGATCCCGACCTCGTTCGCATACGATCGATGCACAAGTGCACGATTCAATAAACTAAGATCCGAGAACCGGACATTCAGAATTTTTTGTAATAATTTCAACTCCGAACGCCGCTCATTATCCATAGTCAGCTCGGATTGGCGCTGTACTCTCGCCACAACTTACTCCACCCACATCGCCCACACCCCCGCGCCCAGCGGCAACGCCGCGCGCGAGAGACAAGAGCACGTGCGGTTATTTACCTTGATTCTTCTTCAGAAAGTCGAGCGCGTCTTTTACTGTTTCGAACTCGTTCGCTTTCTCGTCAGGGATCGCAACCCCCAACTCTTCCTCAATAGCATAAACCAACTCGTAAGTGTCCAGGCTATCCGCCCCAAGATCCTGTCGGAAGGAAGCCTCGGGAGTAATTTTACTCTCACTAATCTCCAACTTCTCGGCAATGATCTTTTTCATTTTTTCAAATAATTCATCGGCCATAATATCCATCCTCCATAAAAAATATTTTATATACTAATTGTTTTTCCCGTCAACATCCAGTACCTGCCGCCCCCGGTACATCCCGGTTTGCAAGTCCACATGATGCCTCCGCACCACATTCCCCGTACTTGTGCGGTACACCTCGGGCAGCGTCAGGACACTATTCTGCAATTCCCGCCGCCTGCGCCGCGCCTTCGAACTTCTCTTCTTTGGTACTGCCATATCAACTGCTTGTACTATATCATTTCGCAAAATACTTGTCAAGCATTTTTTTGACAAAAGCACAATATTTTTTTAATGCATATTTTTTATGGTTTAAAGGGGGCACCCTGCCCCCTCGCTCCATAATTTTTTAACGCCCATTTTTAACGGGCTCACTAACGCTCGCCCTAAATGGGCTAAAATTATTCCGCTACCCCCGGTCGCTGCTGTAAAGATATTAAGTCACAAATGGATATAACAATTCTGAATGCGCCGTCACCACGGCGCCAATAAAGCAGATCCACTACCCCCGGTCGCTTCTGTAAAGATATTAAGTCACAAATGGATAGAACAATTCCCAATGCGCCGTCACCACGGCGCCAATAAAGCAGATCCGCTACCCCCGGTCGCCTCTGCAAAGCAGGCGTCTCCCACGCGGCAACAATATGCGGTGCCCTATTCGCAAAGCCAGCGACAATACCCCCCGCCAACCCAATGTCAATGTATGGTGCGCCGCGCACTGCGAGTGCACCGCTCGCGCGGTGCCAACAACCAGAGCTAACTACAGACTGACCTGGTTCAACAGAACCCCAATCCCAATAATCTGCGGCAGCGTCACCAGCGGCAGAAACAGCGCTATCTTCCAGCTCTTCGTAGTCTCCCGGATCCCGGCAATCTCGGTATAATCCGTCGACACCCCCGCCATCAGGAAGACAAAGCTATTCCCCGGTGCGCCAGCGCGCGTCAGGATATCCGCCGCAATCGGCGTCGACCCCTCCGAGCACACCTCCAGGATAGTCGCCACCAGCAAGGTCAACCCAACCCCCCGTACCGTCGGCCCGAACAGATACCGAAAGCTCTCCGGATCAACCAACGCCCGCACCGCCGCCGCAATAACCAACCCCAGGAAAATCCACCGCAAAACCATCGTCGACCCCCCCCACGCACGCCGGAGAAATCCCCACACCGCCCGCGGGCGCAGCGAAATCCTCCGAACACTCCCCCCGACCTGCCGCCACAGCTCCCGCGCACCGTTGCTCTCTTTCTCACCGCTGTCAGGACTATTCGGATTCCCCGGCAACACCCCCCGCGCAACCAGTTTTTCGAACACCACCCCCGACACAACCGCAATGACCATCGACAGCACCAAAAGCGCCAACATCCACGGCAGCCCGACAAGCGATATCAATATAAGCGTCAGCGACAGCGAATTCCACGGACTGGCAATCAGGAACGCCATCGTCTGCCCCAAACTCGCCCCGCGCCGGTACAACTGCAGCCCAATAATCAGCACCCCGTGCGAGCACACATCCAACAGCACCCCAATAACCACCGCCCGCAGTATCCCCCCAAAGCTCCCCGGGCGTCCAATCAACCCCGCCACCGGCACCCCATCCGGCAGGCTCGCAATCCCCCCGACAATCAACAGCGCCAGCACCAACCCCCACCACATGCGGTTAAACAGCTCGTGGATGCTCTCTGCAAACACCCCCACGTACGGCACACCCGCTACAACCTCAGGGACCAACAGGTGCACCAGGTACGCGGCACCAGTAACCCCCAGCCCGCACCGCAGCAGCCAGTCGGCGCGCGATTTTTTTTCAGCCCCATCGGCAGACGGGGGCGGACAACACGAAGCGCTCATCACGCTACCAAAGGTGATGCACGTGCGGTGCAATCAGCCTGTCATACAGCTCACGAATGGCACCCATCTGCTCGGCACTCAACCCCGCGCCGTCGTCGCCCCCCGCGGCAACCGACGCGGCGGCGTTCTGCCCGACCTGTTCAACCTTAGACGCACCCGGGATAACAGTACTGACCCCGTCGTGCGCTAATATCCACCGCAGCGCCGTAACCGCCAACGGCACCGCACCCGTTTCCGGTACAATACCCCGCAGCTCCTCAACCGCCTGCACCCCAACCGCAAGCGGCACCCCCGAAAAGGTCTCCCCTTTATCAAACGCCGCGCCCTCACGGTTAAACGTGCGGTGATCATCCGCAGGAAACGTAGTATCGGCGGTAATCTTCCCGCTCAACAGCCCGCTAGCCAACGGCACCCGGACAATCACCCCCACACCGCGCTCCCGGGCAGCCGCAAACAGCTCGCTCGCCGGACGCTGCCGAAAAATATTAAATATCACCTGTATGCTGACAACATTATCATACGACAGCGCCGCCAACCCCTCATCAATGCGCTCCACCGACACCCCCAGGTGGCAAATCTTGCCTTCACGGCGCAGGTCATCGAACAGCCCAAACACCTCATCCCGCCCATACACCGGCGGCGGCGGGCAGTGGAGCTGAATTAAATCAATGCACTCCAGCCCCGTCCGGCGCAAACTATTCTCCACCGCCTCCCGCAGCCGCCCAACGGTATAATGCTCGTTATCATGCGGGGTAATGCCGCGCCCGCACTTGCTGGCAACATAAATACGCCCGCTCGCCCCCGCGCGCCGTGCCCGTACAACCTTACCAACCGCCTCTTCTGACTTCCCCGCGTAGTAGACATCAGCGGTATCAATAAAATTAACCCCCGCGTCAATCGCAGTATTGATTATCTGATCTGCAATAGCTCCATCAAACCTATCCCCCCAGCCCCCGCCGACCTGCCAGGTCCCCAGGGATATCTCGGATATCGCCCAGCCCGTCTTGCCTAATTCCCGGTACTGCATCACTGCGTATGGCTTTGGGCGAACTCAGTCAGTATCCCCCGCACCTCATCGGAAGTCGCACACCCCGTGCACTGCTTCACCAATTTGGCACACTCGCTCTCTTGCAAAGTCCCCACCAGGGCCTTGGCCGCCGGGATCCGTATCGGGGACATACTGAAATTACGCAGCCCCATCCCAAACAGCAACGGAATAATCAACGGCTCCCCGGCCATCTCCCCGCAAATACTCACGGTTTTCTGTTTTCGCCGCGCCGCACTAATAACCCGCTCAATCAACAACAGCACCCCGGGGTTACAGTAATCCGCCAACCCGCTCACCTGCTCGTTATTCCGATCCGCCGCTACAATGTACTGGGCAAAGTCATTGGTCCCGATGCTCACAAAATCGACCTGCTCAAGCACGTGATCAATCAGCATAGCAATCGAAGGAATCTCAATCATCGCCCCAATCTGAAAATTCCCATCGGTAATAGCGATCCCGTTCTCTTTAAACTCATCCCGCAGGGAGGCGACAATTTTATTCACCTCCGTCATCTCGGTCGGCACCGACACAAACGGAATCATCACCTTCACCGCCGTCTCCGCCGACAACCGCAGCAGCGCGTGCAGCTGGGTACGCAGCAGCTCCCGATGATACAGGGCCAGCCGGATGCCCCGTAGCCCGAGGAACGGATTTTCCTCGTCCTTATGAATCCCCCCCAGGGCCTCCAGGGGCTTATCTCCCCCAATATCCGCCGTACGGATCGTCAGGGGCTTGGGGCTAATGATCTTGGCAATCTCCGCATACAACTCCAACTGCTGCCCTTCGTCGGGCAAATTCGCCAACTGGTAATACAGGAACTCAGTACGCAGCAGCCCAACGCCTTCGGCCCCGTGCTTCAGCGCCTGCCGGGCATCGTCGGCCGACGCGATGTTTGCCCACATCTCACACCGCTTCCCATCCGCCGAATACGCCTCTTTATGTGCCGCCGCCAGGTGCTCGTCGGCAACCTGTTTGTCGCGCTTGATCTGCCGCTTTATCTCTATAATCTCATTCGCCGTGGGGTTCACAATGATTTCACGCTTGTGTCCGTTAATCAGCAGGGTCTCGTCCTCTTCGATATCCAACTCCCCGCACCCGACTATCGCAGGTATACCCAGGGCGCTTGCCAAAAGAGCGGTGTGCGAACTAATGCTCCCGTGCTCGGTACACAACCCCAGGGCCATCCGCGGGTCTAACCGGATGGTATCGCTGGGCGAAAGATCCGGGGCCACTATAATAGACGGCACCGCCACCTCCCCGAGCTCGTGCCGCTCAATCCCCAACAGCAGCCCCAACAGGCGGTCACTGATATCCTGGATATCCGCCGCCCGGGCCCGGAAGTACTCATCCTCCAGCTGCTCAAGCTCGTTGACAATATCCGCGCACACCCGCGACACCGCGCCCTCGGCGTTAATCCGCTTGTCACGGATCAAAGTACCGATGGCCCCGATGTACTCGGGGTCTTCGAGGAATTCCTTCTGACTCCCCAGGATGTTCGCCGCGCCCCCGTGGGGCGAATCGGTTACCTGGGTGATGATCTCATCGAGAGCCCCGTGGGCACCGCGGACCGCATCCTCGAGGCGCTCGACCTCATCGGCGATAACGCACCCGGTCTTGACCGTGAACTCCATCTCAACCGGACGGAATACAAACGCTGGCCCAATCGCACATCCCGCGCCGACCGCGGTGCCTGTTATTTTCCGTCTCGTCTTTGACGACCCCATTCTCTACCCTCTGGGGGTATTGTACAATTATTGGATATAACCCGTCAAGGGTTTTGGGCGCTGCCCAGGTGCCCAGGCTGCGCCTGTGCACCTGCGCCGCCGTGCCCGCGGCTCGGCCGGCACGCGCCCAGTGAGTAGATACTGGTACCAGGACCGTGCCGTCTGGCGCCCGCAAGGGCGGGCGCCACCGCGGGCATGGCTAGCGCGGGGGGATCGGTGTTGGGTTGTGGGGTAGCGGGGGGCGTGTAAAAAAATTGTCAAAGTTTTAATTTAATGCATATAACATGAGTGGAACAGGAGTATGGGAATAATTGAGGACGCAAATTCGAAAGGTTTTCAGATGCTTGATAAACTTTCACATTGCCGAAAACAGTGACTTAATTCTCTGTAATTTTTCTAGTACGCCTGCGTAATAAATAAGGAGCGATTATGTTACACGCAACAAAAGAAACACTATCTTCATTTTTCCATAGCGATAGAGTATATGAAATTCCATTTTTTCAAAGACGCTATGTTTGGGAAGAGGAAAATTGGAGTGCCCTTTGGGATAATATAGAAAATATCTTCGATATAGCATCGGAACACAAAAACTCTCAATCCGCTAGCAAATATAAGAGTGAACATTTTATAGGAACATTAATTAATAAACGGAAAGAAGAAGAAGGGAGTTGGGGTGAAAATAATTTTCATTTAATCGATGGACAACAAAGGTTAACTACGATTGCTATTATATTGAAAGCGCTGGCAAATTCCTGCAAAGATAATGATGATTTGCGTGACGCTTTGAACGGCTGTATAAAATTTAAAAATATATCATCAGGAGAAATTAATTTTAGAATCAGACATAGCGACATAGATGCTCCATATTTTAAATATGTTATGAATAATGAGCATAATACTATAATGGATAAAAAACATTACAGCAAAGATATGTCGAAAACAGATGAAAGCAAAATAATTGAAGCATACAAATACTTTTACGAAAAAGTGTCAAAGCTCTCAGATGATAACAAGCGAAATGATTATCACTATATAATTTTACACAAGGTGCCGGTGATCGCCATGCTCTTGTCCCAGGAGGATGATGAACAAGAAATATTTGATACTATTAATTCTCTTGGAGTTAAATTAACTACCGGCGAATTATTAAAAAACTTTATATTTCGGAAGAAAAAAATAAAAGACCTTTACTATAAATATTGGGCGCCAGTCTTTGAACAGGACGAGGAAACCACTATGTTTTGGGACAAAAACAAAACCGCTGGTAGAATAGTAAGAACTAATATTGAAGTATTGCTATACTGCTATTTAATCATTAATACACAAAAAGAAGTCAGGCTTGAAAAACTTTTTCACGAATACAAAAATTGGTTTAATGGGTTTAATGGAAAGGACGTAGATGACGAAATTAAATTCCTTACGGAACTAAGTGATTATGCAAAACTCTATCGCGAATTTCCTCATGATGAAGAACTGAATGAGATAGCATACAATGAAGTCGAGAAACGTTTTTTTCTTGTAATTCAGGAACTGCAAATTACAACCGCCTATCCGTTAATTTTATTTATCTACAAAACATTTAGTGACGCCGATGTCCGAAAACAGTTTTTAGCAATCTTGGAAAGCTATCTTGTGCGTAGAAATATCTGTAGACTTCCGGGAAAAAATTACAATAATTTGTTTTTATCTTTATTACAAAAAATGCAAAGAGAAAAATTAAACGTCGATGGATTTAGAAAAATATTAAACAGCTATGACGACCCTTCAAATATATTTCCAGACGACAAAAGTTTCTATCACGATTTCAATATTGCAACTTTAATAAATAGGAACTCCAGAATAATTTTATTCATGATTGCACTCTATCAAGTAAATTCGGATAGACATGATATTATGAAACTGAGCATGCCTAGCTATTCAGTTGAGCATATTATGCCTAAAAAATGGGAAACTCATTGGGGTGGAAAATCTTTTGATGAAGCCAGAAGGTTGGAACGCAATCATGCTCTAAAGACTCTTGGAAATTTAACCCTAACAACCAAGAATTTAAATAGCGTACTTAAAAATAATCCCTGGGATAAGAAGCGTGCGACGTTAAAAGAACATTCTCACTTAAAAATAACAACAAAATATTTAGATGAACCAAATTGGAACGAAGCGGCTATAGAGAAACGCGGGAAAGATCTAGCTGAAATCGCCTTATCAATCTGGAAGAAACAATAGCAAAAACCGAGACTTCGACAAGCTCAGTCTACGGTCTCTCGTAATCTCCGGTGGCTGAGCCTGTCGAAGCCTCAGTCCCAAATACCGCATCATATATGGGCATGCAGACCCCGTACCAAAACCGAGACTTCGACAAGCTCAGTCTACGGTCTCTCTCAATCTCCGGTGGCTGAGCCTGTCGAAGCCCCCAGTCCTGGTAAGAACCCATGCGCCGTCACCACGGCGCCAACAAGCAGATCGACAAGCTCAGTCTACTATCCCACCCACCCCCGAGTAAAAAGCGATTATTGATTATTGAGTATTAACAAGTACGGCATAAAGCGATATACTATACGTGTAAATCTTTTACAGGAGCACAACCATGGAAAATAGTATTGAGACAGAGCTAAAATTTTTTGAATCAATAGAACCTCAATTAATTAGAGATCATTTAGATAAGTTTGTGGTTGTAAAAGATAAAGATATAAAAGGTATCTACGACATAGAACAAGAGGCGTATGCTGAAGCATCTAAAAATTTTCAAGAAGGCACTTTTTTAATACGCCAATGCTTAAAAGACAGAACTCCGCAAGTTTTTCACTCCCGCGCTTATTGCTGAGTTCCCAACCCCCCCGGTGGCTGAGCCTGTCGAAGCCCCCCCAGTACACTAACAAAATCAATAACTCTATAATAAAATACACATATAAGGTAAGCGAGCAAGAGTATGAGAATAAACGGAAAAGAAGTCTACATGTACTTAATAAGTTTTGATATCCGCAACGGCAGCGGAGTGAAGCGAACTGCTATACTTGAAGCGATTAACGCCATCCCTGATAGCGGTATTGCATCCGAAGGTATGCATGTCCCCGATTGCCATACCGTTCACGAAACCATAAATAAGTCTGGTGAGACTATTTTTGTCGAAAGTATAAACGACAGCACACGGGATGTTGATGTGTTTAGTCACCTCCCGTGGAGAGAGTTTCGCAAAAAACTATCACGTATAATTGACAGAACAAATTTTACCTACGTTAGAGTTACCCAGTACACTGAATATGACCTATTAGTTTAAACCCGTGTGACCCTCTCTCGATTGCCGCCCTACCCCCCCTCTCCCGTGGATGAATTTCCAACCCCCCCCGGTGGCTAATCCCAACGAAGCCCCCCCCCAATAATTCCTAAAAAAATGTTGCACAAAAAATATATTTTTATGCTATAATCAAAGTATGAAGTATTTGAAACAACTAACGAACCGGCGCAGTGCTCCCGCCGTGGTTGCCGGAGCGGCAGCAATAGCACTAACCATACTCCTTATAGCATGCCCCGAAGAGCCCCCCCTTGATACCACCAAAACGGCTGGCGAGTCCTGCGTGGCCGATAACGAATGCCGGGGCGATTTGATATGCACCGGCGCCTCTGGTGCCCTGGTATGTACCCAGCCCGGTAATGGTATGTCTGGAAGTGCGTGCGGTATCGATGACCACTGTACTGGCGCAGGGTTACTATGCGTGAGCGGCGCGTGCAGTATGGACGCCGACCGTGACGGCACCCCTGATGCCGCCGATGTCGACGACGATAACGACGGCCTCATTGAAATCAGCACCCTAACCGAGCTCCACAACATACGCTACAACCTGGCCGGTACCACCTACGACGACGAGAACGCAGACACCGGCACTGGAGACGCCGGCATTACCACCGGTGCACCTACCGCCCCAACCCCCAATTGCGCCACCGCAACCGACGGCGTCTACTTGTGCGGCTACGAGTTGACACAAAACCTGGACTTCGACCTTGACCAGGACGGCAGTACCCACACCAACGGCACCCTGGATCCCCAGGACGATGCCGCCCCGTACTTCGTAGTCGCCAACGGCGGTTGGGAGCCGATTGGCAGTAGTGCTGGTACGAATCTTGCGGAGCAGGTGGCGAATGCTTTTCAAGCAATTTTTGAGGGCAACGGCTATACCATTGCCAATATGACTATTAGCCGCACGCAGGAATATATTGGGTTTTTTGGCGGAATTGCGACTACCGGTACACAGATCCGTAACATCGGTTTAACTGATGTATATGTTTCTAATGCTCATTCAGTTTCAAGCATTAAGCAATCTACTGGCGGACTGGTAGGAATAAGTCGTAGTTCCGCAGTTATTATTGCCAGTTATGTCACTGGGGCTGTTAGTAGTGTCGGTACTGCGCCAAACGACGAAGTCGGTGGACTTGTAGGAACAATAGAAACTTCCTCCGCCATTATTGCTAGTTATGCTACCGTAGATGTCACTGCGGGTTCTGGGAACCAGGGGAAAGCCGGCGGTCTGGTGGGGCGCTTAGACCAGAACGCAAGCATCACCGCCAGTTATGCAACTGGAGATGCGAATAATGGGGCAGGGAATTTTGATCATGCCGGCGGTCTGGTAGGATGGAATACTTCGGCAGGAACTGTTACTGCCAGTTATGCCACTGGAAATACTAATACGGGCACTGGTGCTAATGATAGGGCTGGCAGATTAATAGGAGGTAATGCGGGGGGTTTTGTTACCGCAAGCTACGGCTTCGGTACACCCACCGGCACCTTGTCGGGGTTATCGACCCGCCCCGCTGGCATAACCACCGCAACCGCCCTAACCGCCGCCAATACCGCGCAATGTAGCGACAGTACCTACATCACCCAAACCGCATGCGAAAGCACATCACTTGCTATTGCCGCCGGCTCCTGGGATTCAACCGCAATGGAATGTTCGGCACCAGGGTCCAGCCCAACAGCAGGGGTAGATTACACCACGTACACCACCATGGCAACATGTACCGCGCCCGGAACCAAAACCGCCGCAGACACCTGGACAACCTGGAGCAACGCCGACGACGACACCCTGAACGCATGGGTATTCGGCAGCGACACCCGCGGGACGTGCACCGAACCGACGTCACCAACCTCTGGGGTAACGTACGCCAGCTTTACCACCCGTGCTACTTGCGAAGCAACCACATCGCCCACAAAAGTTGCAGGCGTGTGGGTATCCGCGGCACCAAAACTCCGCTACGCTGACTACGACGGCGCAGGTACCAAGTATAGCTGCGGGTTGTTTCCCGCCGGCGTGGCTTGCGGGGCCACTGGGGACGAGATACCGGGGCAGTAGCCCCGCGCCCCCGGGCGGGGGCGGCTGAGCCTGTCGAAGCTCCCCCCCAGTCCTGGCAAAACCCATGCGCCGTCACCACGGCGCCAACAAGCAGATCGACAAGCTCAGTCTACGGTCTCTTCTAATCCCCGCCGCCCCTCAGTATACTAGCAAAATCAATACCTCTATAATAAAATACACACGAGGTAAGCGAGCAAGAGTATGAGAATAAACGAAAAAGATATCTACATGTACACAATCAGTTTTGATATCCGCAACGGCAGCGGAGTGAAGCGCACTGCTATACTTGAAGCGATTAACGCCATCCCTGGTAGCGATATTGTATCCGAAGGTATGCATGTCCCCGATTGCCATACGGTTAACGAAACCATAAATAAGTCTGGTGAGACTATTTTTGTCGAAAGTATAAACGACAGCACACGGGATGTTGATGTGTTTAGTCACCTGCCTTGGAAAGAGTTTCGCAAAAAACTATTGCGTATAATTGACTCAACAAATTTTACCTACGTTAGAGTTGCCCAGTATACTGAATTAGACGTATTAGTTTAAAACTCTGACAGATACTCTCTTCGGTGCCGAACCTGCGCTCCCCCTTGCCCCACCGCCGCGTTTCCAAACCCCCGGTGACTGAGCCTGTCGAAGTCACAGTCCCAAATACCGCATCATATATGGATATGCAGACCCCGTACCAAAACTACGGTCTCTCGCAACCCCCACCCTACAACCGAGTTTCCAAACCCCCGGTGGCTGAGCCTGTCGAAGCCCCCCAGTCCTGGCAAAAACCCATGCGCCGTCACCACGGCGCCAACAAGCAGATTGACAAGCTCAGTCTACTGTCTCTCGCAACCCCCACCCATAGCCAAGCTCCCAACCCCCCCGGTGACTGAGCCCGACGAAGCCCCCCAATAATTCCTACGAAAATGTTGCACAAAAAATATATTTTTATGCTATAATCAAAGTATGAAGTATTTGAAAAAATCATTGGACCGGCGCAGTGCTCCCGCCGTGGTTGCCGGAGCGGCAGCAATAGCACTAACCATATTCCTTATAGCGTGCCCCGCAGAGACACCGCCCCCTGTTGATACCACCAAAACGGCCGGCGAGGCCTGCGTAGCCGACGACGAATGCCGGGGCGATTTGATATGCACCGGCGCCCTGGGTTCCCAGGTATGCAGCCAGGCTGACACCGGCGCGATTGGTAGTATATGCGGTATCGATGACCATTGTACCGACGCTTTGATATGCGGGGACGGCGCATGCGGAGTAGTGTCCGGCGGTACCTGTACCGCCAATGACGATTGCGCCGGCACTTTGACCTGCGGGGCCGGCACCTGCTCTGCCGGAATAGCCGGTAACGCGTGTAACGCCGATAACCAATGCACGGATCCCCTGATATGCGCCGGTGCGGACGGTGCTCAAGTATGCAGCCCGGCTGGTAACGGCGCCCCCGGGAGTGCGTGCGGTCTCGATACCCATTGTGCCGATCCATTGATGTGCGTGAGCGGTGCGTGCGGAGTAGCTACTGGCGGTTCCTGTACAGCCGATACTGATTGTAGTATCAGTGGGCAAATATGCGTTGGTGCAACCGGCAATCAAGTATGTTCCCAGAGCGGTAATGGTATGTCCAGAAGTGCGTGCGGTATCGATGCCCACTGTACTGGCGCAGGGTTACTATGCGTGAGCGGCGCGTGCAGTATGGATGCCGACCGCGACGGCACCCTCGATGCCGACGACATCGACGACGATAACGACGGCCTCATTGAAATCAGCACCCTAACCGAGCTCCACAACATGCGCTACAACCTTGCCGGCACCACCTACGACGACGAGGATGCAGACACCGGAACTGGAGACGCTGGAATTACCACCGGTGCGCCAACTGCCCCCACCTCCAATTGCACCACCGCAACCGACGGGGTCTACCTGTGCGGCTACGAACTGACACAAAGCCTGGACTTTGATAAAGATAATGACGGAAGCACCCACACCAATGGTACCTTGGATCCCCAGGACGATGCCGCCCCGTACTTCGTAGTCGCCAACGGCGGCTGGGAGCCAATTGGCAGTAGTGCTGGTACGAATCTTGCGGAGCAGGTGGCGAATGCTTTTCAAGCAATTTTTGAGGGCAACGGCTATACCATTGCCAATATGACTATTAGCCGCACGCAGGAATATATTGGGTTTTTTGGCGGAATTGCGACTACCGGTACACAGATCCGTAACATCGGTTTAACTGATGTATATGTTTCTAATGCTCATTCAGTTTCAAGCATTAAGCAATCTACTGGCGGACTGGTAGGAATAAGTCGTAGTTCCGCAGTTATTATTGCCAGTTATGTCACTGGGGCTGTTAGTAGTGTCGGTACTGCGCCAAACGACGAAGTCGGTGGACTTGTAGGAACAATAGAAACTTCCTCCGCCATTATTGCTAGTTATGCTACCGTAGATGTCACTGCGGGTTCTGGGAACCAGGGGAAAGCCGGCGGTCTGGTGGGGCGCTTAGACCAGAACGCAAGCATCACCGCCAGTTATGCAACTGGAGATGCGAATAATGGGGCAGGGAATTTTGATCATGCCGGCGGTCTGGTAGGATGGAATACTTCGGCAGGAACTGTTACTGCCAGTTATGCCACTGGAAATACTAATACGGGCACTGGTGCTAATGATAGGGCTGGCAGATTAATAGGAGGTAATGCGGGGGGTTTTGTTACCGCAAGCTACGGCTTCGGTACACCCACCGGCACCTTGTCGGGGTTATCGACCCGCCCCGCTGGCATAACCACCGCAACCGCCCTAACCGCCGCCAATACCGCGCAATGTAGCGACAGTACCTACATCACCCAAACCGCATGCGAAAGCACATCACTTGCTATTGCCGCCGGCTCCTGGGATTCAACCGCAATGGAATGTTCGGCACCAGGGTCCAGCCCAACAGCAGGGGTAGATTACACCACGTACACCACCATGGCAACATGTACCGCGCCCGGAACCAAAACCGCCGCAGACACCTGGACAACCTGGAGCAACGCCGACGACGACACCCTGAACGCATGGGTATTCGGCAGCGACACCCGCGGGACGTGCACCGAACCGACGTCACCAACCTCTGGGGTAACGTACGCCAGCTTTACCACCCGTGCTACTTGCGAAGCAACCACATCGCCCACAAAAGTTGCAGGCGTGTGGGTATCCGCGGCACCAAAACTCCGCTACGCTGACTACGACGGCGCAGGTACCAAGTATAGCTGCGGGTTGTTTCCCGCCGGTGTGACCTGCGGGGCCACTGGGGACGAGATACCGGGGCAATAGTCTCTCGCGGTAGCATACCGCTGCCGCGTGAGCGGCACCTGCTTTACAAAAGCGACCGGGGGTAGCGGAATAATTTTAGTCCATTTAGGGCGCGCGCAAGCAAGCCCGTTAAAAATGGGCGTTAAAAAATTATGCAGCGAGGGGGCCGGCAGCCCCCCCTCCTGCAAAAAAATAGATTTTGATAGTACCGCCCGATGTGCTATCATTCTGAATATGTCTGGGGTAATTGCGGTGATTGTCATCCTGGGGCTGCTGTGCTACTGGGAGGTGCGGATGGCGGTGTGGACCATTCTCTGGCCTGCCCGTGCCGTGCGGGTCACTGAGGATGTTTTTCTCTACGGGGCGCTGCGGATGCTTTCGATGCTGAAGGTGTACGCCGGCATCCCCCATAGCATCGACGCGCGCGCCCCTGCCGGGCAGGTGCTGCCGGAGAGTTTTATTATTGTTGCCAACCACCAGGGGCTGGCGGATATCCTCCTGGTGCGGGCGCTGTTTGCGAAATTTCGGATACGGTTTGTTGTCAAGCACTCCCTTGAGCGCGGATTCCCGGCGGTTAGCCGGCTGCTGCGCAGGCAGGGGCACGCGTTTGTCCGCCGTGATAACGTTGACCGCAAAAGTCTTGCCCAGATACGCAAACTCGGGACGCGGATTAAAGAGAATACTTGCCCGGTCATCTTCCCCGAAGGCGGGCGGGCCCGGGACGGGGTGGTGCGGGAGTTTCACTCCGCGGGTATTCGGATGTTTGGTGCGGCGGATGCCCCGTACGTGGCGGTGGCCCTTGATAACAGTTACCGGATTGCGGATGTGCGCCGGATCATCCAAGGGCGGAGGCGCGGTGACGACGGTGCAGGGAGTCTGGTTATTCGGGCCAAGATAGTAGAGGTATTGCCGGCGGCGCGGTCGCGGGCGGAATTGGAAGAGCGGGTCCAGCACATGCGGGCGCGGATTACACAGCAGTTGGAAGAATGGCGGCAACAGTAGGTGGTAAAGCCGCTAGCGCCAGCGCGGGCGGTATATTAGCCAATTATCGGCGTCTTGGGCCGTATTTCCGTGCATATTGGGGCCAGTATGCGGCGGGGTTTGTCTGTTTGCTGGTCATCATCGCCGGTCAGCTCATCGTCCCGCAGTATATCCGGCAGGCCATCGATGCCCTGGTTGCTGAGGGCGATCCGCGGGGTGCGGTGTGGGCGGCGGTGCTTGGTATCCTTGGGGCCACGGGGTTTGTGGTGGTGGCGCGGTTTGGGTGGCGGCACTACCTGGCGGTTACGGGGCGGAAGATAGAGCAGAAGTTTCGCGGGCAGGTGTATGGGCACATCCAAACCCTGTCGGCGGCGAACTTCCACGAGCACTCCACGGGGAGTATGATTGCAAACCTGACCAACGATCTCCAGTCGGTGCGGATGGCGTGCTCGTTTGGCCTGGTAAGTCTGACCGACGGGGTGGTGATGGGCGGGGGGATTATCGCGTTGCTGTTGATAAACTACCCGCGGTTGAGTGTTATTATCCTCCTGCCCCTGTTGGTGGTCACCCTGTTGGTGTTTATCGGCGGGCGGTTGGTTATTGCCCGCTACAAGGACGTGCAGGAGAAGTACGGGGAGATTACCCAAGATCTGCGGCAGTCGCTCCTGGGGATTCAGGAGATAAAAGCCCTGGGGCGGGAAGATTTTTTTACGCGGCGGTTTCATCGGCGCATAGAGGGCTACCGGGATGCGACCCTGGGGTATGTGCGGGTGTGGTCGCTGCTGTTTCCTGCGGTGCTGTTCTTTGGCGGCATCTCTAATTTGCTGCTCCTGTACTTTGGCGGGCGTATGGTTGTTGCCGGGGCTATTACTATCGGGGATTTTGTGGCGGTGCTCACCTACCTGGAGCTGCTGATCTGGCCGATGGTTGGGGCGGGGTTTACCGTAAACCTGATATCGCAAGGCGCGGCCGGGCTGCAGCGTATTGGGAAACTCATGGATACCCGGCCCGCCATTGTCGAGAAAAAACGGGCGCTGACGCAGGTTGTCAAGAAAGCAGGCGCGTTGGATATACATATCCGTGACCTCCATTACCGCTACCCCAATACCACCGCGGCGCTGTTCAACGGCATCACCTGCACCTTCGCAGAAGGAAAGCATATCGGCATTATTGGGCGCACGGGGTGCGGGAAGAGTACACTTGCCCGGCTCTGTGTACGCCTCCTGGAGCCGCGGGCGCGGCAGGTGTTTCTGGGCGGGCGCGACATCCGCGACTACGCCCTCCATACCCTGCGCAGAAGCGTCTGCCTGTTGGCACAGGAGCCGTTCCTGTTCTCCGACAGCATTGCCGGTAACATTACCTTTACCCGGCAGGACGACCAGGGGGCGGACGACCAGGCGGACGGGGACGGTAGCGGCGGGAGTGCGGGCGCCGCGGCGGACAACACAGACAAGCAGCTCCTGGAGGTCCTGGAGGCGTGCGGGTTGGGCGGCGTGCAGGCCGAATTCACCGACGGGCTTGCGACTGAAATCGGCGAGCACGGCGTCATGATTAGCGGCGGGCAGCGGCAGCGCATCGCCCTCGCCCGCGCCCTGCTTGCCGATCCGTCAATCCTTATCCTCGACGACACCCTGTCGGCCCTCGATAGCGAAACCGCCTACAAGGTGTGTGCGTCCCTGCAGGATATCCGCCGCAAGCGGAGTACAATCATTGTATCCAATAAAGTACAGGCGATTATGCACTGCGACCGCATATTCGTCATCGAAGATGGGCTGATTTCACAACAGGGAACGCCGCAGCAGCTGACGCGGCAGAAAGGACTGTTTCGCGAACTGTGGCTCCTGCAGCTTCCGACGGAGGCCGGTAAGCATGGCAAATAACCGCGCCCACGGCACAGAGGTGCAATCGGAAAAAAGCACCCGGACGCTTTTAAAAATTCTGCCGTTTGTCCGTGGGGATTGGTACAACATTGTCCTCTCCCTGGGTGCCCTGGTGGGGGTTGTGCTGTGCGAAATGGGCATGCCCATACTTATAAAACAGACTATTGATTCGTTAACCGCCGGTGATCTTGGACGGGATGAAATATTTGCCCTGCTGGCTCGAAACACCGTGCTGTTTTTTCTGCTGCTCTGCGGGGTGTTGGTCTTCTCTTACTTCCAGAGCTACCTGATGCAGAAGGGCGGGCAGGGGATTATGCTGCGTATCCGGCAACGGCTGTTTAACTTTATGCTGTCGCGTCATTTGCGCTTTTTCTCCAACCGTCCGCTGGGTAAAATTATCTCCGTGGTCAGCAGCGACGTCGAGGGCCTGCAGCAGCTGTTCAGTACTATTCTCAGCGGGCTAATCCGCAACCTGGCGACCATTGCTGCGGTCCTGATAACCATGTTTATACTAAGCCCGCGCCTCACTCTGTTAACGTTTGTTACTCTGCCCATTATTGTGCCCATCGGGATTATCTTCAGCGTGCGTCTAAAGAATATATCGCACAAGGTCCGTGCCGCCCTGGCAACCCTTACGGGGTACATCTCCGAGCATATTGCAGGCATGGAGGTTATCCAAATATTTGGCCGCGAAAAGGCCGACCACAAGGCGTTTACCGGGCACAATTACCACCACTACCGCCAAATGCTCGGCGAGGTCTACACCCAGGCTGTGTTCCGCCCGCTCATCGACCTGCTGACCGCGCTCTCTACCGTGTATATCTTTACCCTCAGTGCCCGGCTGCAGGCACAGGAAATTATTACCGTCGGCATCACCGTTGCCTTTTTGAACCTGATCGGGCGCTTCTTTCAGCAGATCAGCAGCATTGCCGACAATTTTCTGAATATCCAAAGTGCGGCCAGCGGCATTGAGCGCGTCTTTACACTGCTGGAAAACACCGACGACATGCCCGATGCGCTGCCCGGCGGCGAGAACACTGGGGCACTCGCGGGCGGCGGCTCGGCGGTAGCCGTCTCTGCGGAATCCGCGCCCGCTGCAGCGCCCGCTGCAGCGCCCGCGGCAGCGCCCGCAGCAGAGCCCGCGCCCTCTGCTCAGCACTCGCCCGTACGCATCACCCGCGGGGGCGTCAAATTCAAAAATGTCTCATTCGGCTACCGCCCCGACCAGCATGTGCTGAAAAAAATCAGCTTTACCATCCGCCCGCAGTCTACCGTCGCACTGGTCGGGTACACCGGGTCGGGGAAGAGCACTGTTGCCAAGCTCATGACGCGCCTGTGGGATGTCAACAGCGGCACCATCAGCATAGATAACCACAACCTGCGCACCATTCCCAACGCAGAACTCCGCCGCAGTGTTGCTATGGTGAACCAGCAGGTCTCTCTGTTTGACGACACAGTCTATAACAATATCTGCCTCGGCGCCGATCTTACCCACCAGGAGGTCGTCGATGCCGCACGTGTTGCCCAGGCCGACGGGTTCATCCGCAAACTACCCCAGGGGTACAACACCCCCATCCTCGGCAACGAAGGCAGCACCCTGTCGGTTGGGCAAAAACAGCTCATCGCATTCGCACGGGTCATTGCCCACAACCCCAAAATCCTGGTTCTCGACGAGGCCACCGCCGGCATCGACAGCCAAACCGAGCACCTTATCCAAACCGCCCTGCGCTCTCTCCTGCAAGGCCGGAGTTCGCTGGTCATCGCCCACCGGCTCTCGACCATTCAGAACGCCGACACCATCCTGGCGCTCTCCGACGGCGCTATTATTGAAAGCGGCACCCACCAGGAGCTCCTGAAGGCGCGCGGGTACTATTACAACCTGTGGAAGTATCAGCTGCGGCAGCAGTAACTACAGCCGCTCAAGACTGCAGGTCAACAATCAGGCCGTGAATCTGTCCGATCTTTTCCAGAATAATCAGATTATTCGCCGCGTCCTGGATAAACGCATGCACCAATTCCTGTAATTGCTCGTCAATGGCACGAATCAACGAATAGCGTTTGCGCACCACGTTCGGCAGTACCGATTCATTATTCTCAATAGTCGTAGTCTTTTTTAGCGCCGCGCGTAAAAATTTTGATACCAGGTTTTTGTAGCGTTCGGCGTTGCTCCACGTGGTAGTGCGCTTCAGCTCTTCACCGGCATTATCTATATCTTCCAGTAATGTCTCAATATCCTGGTCGTCAAGAAATATCCCGCTCGTCCCGTCTGTGCGCTCCGTCTCTACGTTGCTCTTAAGCATGCCCTCAAACGACGCCTTGCGCGGCGCCGTTTGCCTGTCAACCGCGGAACGGTTCCGCCGCTGCTCTTTGCGAATTTCAAAAAAACCGCTTGTCTCAATCATGCGGGGCGTCTTGTTTCTGTGCCTGTGCCTGCGCCGCTATGGTTACATTGCCGTTGACGCTCGCGCCAAACTCAATATCGCAGCTGGGCGCAGTAAGCTCGGCATGTATGGCAGCACCATCCAATAACACAATGCGCTCGGTGGCCGTAACACTGCCCTCCACCCGGCCTGCAACCACAATTTTCCGTACCTGCATATCGCTTGCCACTACCCCGCTCTTGCCGACAACGCAATTACAATCACCGGTAATGGTTCCGTTAAATTTGCCGTCAATATGGACTAATCCGTCGGTGGCAATATCTGCCCGGCAGCTTACATCTGCGCCTACGTAGAAACTGAATGTATCTGTTGTCATGCGCCCCCCTCCCCTAGCATGCGTTATCTTATCATGTATTTACGGCAGGTATCATACCAGGGGACCCCTGGGTTATCGATTCCCTTTCCAGCGCGCAAATTCACTACGGGAAATTTTCAGGAATAGCGATGGATCAACCACATCGGTACCGAGAATTATTTGAAAATCAAGGTGCGGGCCGGTGGAAATACCGGTACTACCGACAGTGCCCAGGCGCTGCCCTTGATCGACATCCTCGCCCTTGCTGACTAGAATGGTCCCGAGGTGAGAGTAGCGCGTGCGGAAGCCGTATTTATGCCGTAATAACACATAGTTCCCGTACCCGCCGCTAAGATCATATCCTGTTTCAATTACCTTCCCGCGCGCACTGGCCAGCACCGGCACACCATACGAGCCGGCAATATCAATACCCTTGTGCAGGTACCACAGATTAGACTTCGGGTGACGGTTCGGTCCAAACTCCAAAGTAACGTTACCGTGATTGTTCGCCAGCGGCCACAGGTTCGGGACATCTGTCAGTAAATCCCGCTGTGATTCTAAAATACTTTTTATCTCTTCGAGCTGACCGTACGATGCATCCAAAAGCTCCGTCGCCGATGATATAGAGCTGCCCTCCAGGCTTTCGCCAACGCTCCCGGATCCAACCGTATAGGCAGAAAGCAGATCGCTGACAATCGGCTGTGATTGCGAAAAATTTCCAACTGACGGGCCGCCGCCGATACGGTCTTGCCCTTGCACTACAATTGTCTCATTCAGGAGCTGACTGAACGCACTCAGGGAGCTGGTCAGATCATCTAATTCGGTAGTAACGCTGTCGAATTTAACCTGCGCGCCCGCCAATTGATAATCAACGCTGGCCAACTGATTGCGGGTAATAATTAACCCTACCGTTGCACCTATAAACCCCGCAACAACGAAGGCGCATACGGATAGCGCAAACCATGCGGTGCCGTTTGATACACTAAATCTGCGCTTGAAGCCACCGCGCTTAATATCAATGGCTAATAACACGGTCTTGTCGGGCGTACCCTTGATGGCGTACGCCTCACTTAGTTTTTTTTCCAGCTGTGCTGCCGGTATACTTGTTGGTTCTCTCATACTACTATACTATCGGTTTTTTACTTTGTTTGCAACACAAAAGTACCGTCCCAGGCCTGTGGTACTTCGCGCTGCGCCAAGTGCTTACAGCGCTTGATAAACAGCAACGATGCATTATCTCCTTTTGATACTAATTCGTGGGTCTCTAAAAAGTACTTTGTCGCCTCTTTCCATTCCTGATTTCTATACAGCCACAATCCTTTTTCAAAGACATTGACCCATTCGTAATCCTCGGCGTTGTAGTTGTTATCCTTTACGGCAACCAGTTCATACACGTCGATAGATTCACTGCGCCCGTAGACCGCTACCCGGTCAATTCTTCTGGTCACAAATTTATTCTTAACCAACTGATAGGTGCGCTCGCCTATTAATATGCTGGTCCCGTAAATTTTATTCAGCCCTTCAAGCCGCGATGCAACGTTGACAGGGTCGCCGATGGCGGTGTAACTCATGCGGAAATGCGAACCGAAATTACCCACCAGGACCTTCCCGCTGTTCAGTCCAAAGCGGACAAAAAGCTGTTCCTTGCCGCGGCTCTTCCAATCTACGCGCAGCCGTTCCAGGGTAGTGTTGCAGCGAAGCGCCGCCTGACAGGCCAACGCTGCATGGTCTTTTTGAGAAATAGGAGCACCCCAGAAGGCCATGATGGCGTCTCCGATATACTTATCTATCGTGCCGCCGGTATTCTGAATAATTTCCGACAGATGCGTGAAATAGCTGTCCAGGTGCTCGATGATACCCTCGCGCATTATCTCGGAAATGTGCGTAAAGCGGGCGATGTCACAGAAAAAGATAGTCACATTACTCTCGACGCCGCCGAGCTTTGCCACCAGGCCGCGTTCAATGAGCCGCTTTACCAAAGCGGTCGGCACATATTTTTGAAACGAACTCAGCCCGGTATTCATACTGGTTATTGAGCGCGTCAGCAAACTGACCTCGCGGATAAAACTTTTCGGCAGATGCACCGACTCTAAATTAAAATCACGGATAAGCTCTGCCTGCTTGGCAATTTGTCTAATTGGACGGACAAACCACAGCCTGACCACCACAATGAGAATAGCGATATTCACCAAAATAATTGAATAGACAATAAACAGCAGCGTGCGCGCCTGCCTGTTAATATCGCCGGTAATATCCTCTATGGGAACCGAGGTACCGACAAACCACCCGAGTGAATCAACCCCAAGAGATGCCAAAGTGGTATCGGTTGAATAGGTAGATTCTGAAATAATTGCATCGGTTATTGGACGCATAACAATTACAAAATCATCCTGTGTCTCTTCTAACCGAATGGTAGCCCGCTGCACATCTTCCAGCGAGCTCATAAAAATATCGTTGCCGCGGATGGCATTGCCGAGAATACGCAGCCGCGGATCAGAACTCAAATCTACCGTACGCAGCTCGGCCGTTAACCCGGATGTTACCGACGCACCGGATATATCCAGCAAATCGCAATCACACACACTCTGCAGATACTCCAGATTCTCCTTGGTAACCACCGATCCTTCGCTCTGTACCGACGACACTACCTGATTCGCATCCTCGTAGGCAATAAGCTCTTCGTTGATATTAACAATGTACGCAATGCCATTTTCTGAAACCTGTATACTTCCGATATACGACGACAGTGAGGTCAACTCAATAGCAATGGAAATAACCGCCTGAACCTCCCCGTCTTGACGGTATGCAACAGCCGAGTTAACCCCGGGGCGCTTACTGGTACTGAAAACATACACATTCGTCCATATATTCTCCCGTCCGTCAGACTGATCGGCTAATCGATACCATGACCGCTGCGGGGCATAGTAGCTGTTCACCACTGTGGTGCGGTCTACTACATTGAATTCACCAGAGACCAGCGTGTATTCGGTAATGTTTCTCTGCGCCTCGCCGGCCTGGTCGTTGTAGATACTCTCTACCCATTGATAGTTGCCGGTATCCAGGCGCCGTGCCCCGTAAAAATTTCCGTTGGGCAGCCCTAAACTAACCCATGTAAAGCCGGGCTGCGAGGCCAATTTGACTAAATACAGCGCCCGAATCTCATCAATGGCACTCAACTGCACCACACCCTGCTCGAGAAGAATCAATATCTCGTTTTGCGCCCGCACGGCATCGACAAAGATGCTCTCTGCTTCTTTACTGACGCCTTCAATAATCTCCTGGTTAATGCGTCCGCTAAACAGCTCTATTTGCTGACGGGTAAATATACGCCACCCGGTATGCATAAATAGCGCCGACATACCAGAAGCTAACACCACTGCAAGCACAATACTCAAAGTCATGCCCACCTTGAGGCCGCGCTCGCGGATACTCTGACCTGTTAATTTTGCACGATTTACCGGACTCTGGGGCCCTACAGACTTTTGTGCCTGCGGTTGTCCGCTAACGGGAACAACTTCTTTCCCTTTATCCATTACGCCCCACCATCATCTATTTCATCTATTGCGTGCCGTCTGCTGCTACAGTCAAACCATTCCTGCGTTTAATTTCACCGTCAAACCCATATATAGTCGACGCGGTTTCAAAAAAACTGAACGGTATGCGTAACCCGATCCGACGAGTTACTAAAAAGTTTATGGAAATATCCGGCGGAGAGACAATCCCCACAGGAAGCGCCCCAGGGTCAATTGAATCCGTTAATATTTCGTAGGCGTAAAAGGCTGCCACATCCGCATTACTGCGAAACCCCACTCCTATCGAGATAGCCGCACTGCTCGGCCCGGGCTTCACCACGTCGGTGACTACGCTGATAACCGGTACCGACTCGGTGTAATTATTGATTGTTTCGATTTCACGGAATACCGAAGTACTGCCGGTAATCCAAAATGCGCTGTTCGCATAGAGCGGATCATTTTCCCGAATGCTATCCACCACCGGCGGAATCTTCCGGGCCAACTCGGCCTTGCTGTTGCCTTGGTCTTCCACGACCACCTCGTAGACATTAACCCCCAGGCTCTGCAGTTCATCCCGCAGCGGCACAACCTGTGTCTCGTAGGCACTGAGGTTATTACGCGCGTACATTATTCCAATGTTCTCCAAATTGGGACGTAACTCATACAGATAGGCAATCTGCACGCTGATAGGTATGTTCAGCGAGGTATATGCAAAGTTGGTGCCGCTGCCGCTGTCATAATCATCAATCAGCCCGAGCAGCACCGGATCCTTAGAGGTAACCGATACCACCGGTACCGAAATTTTATCGGCATTGTCGCTGACAAAAGAAGTAGAGGTAGAGCCGACCGAAAAAACTAAATCATAGCCGCCCAGTTCAATTTCCCGAATCATCTCGTTGCCCGCTTCTCTGTCGCCCTGAAAATTAATCGCAGTAAATTCAACAGGATAATTTCTTGAAATAAAATAGGTAGTAATTCTTTCCACCGCTGTATTGTATGCAGACGACGGCTTCGGAAACGCCAGCAATACCCGCTTAACCTCAGAAGCATTTCTGAGATCTTTCTGTACCAAACGGAAACGCAACGGATCCAGGGGACTGTAAATCAGCTCCCAACTTTCGGCAGTGACCTCGGGCAGGCTAAACCACTCCGGGCCGCTCCCCGCGTCCTGCGCAAATACATGACTGGTAGTCACAAATGCCAATACAGCAACAAATAATACACACCCTCTTCGCATTTTCTATTCCTCCATTATTACCATAGTAATAGTATATTGATTTTTTGTCAAGTATGTCATGCCCATTTATTTTTCTCACCCCTTCCCCGCGCTCCAAAGCGCGCTCGTGTCTTTAGTCCGTCAGTACAGAGCACTGACGCGCCAAAAACACAAGAGCCGCCGCGCGCCCCCCCGTGCGGGACAGCTCAAGAAGCTCTGGCTGGTGCCTTCTGCGGGCCTTTGCCGTCAGGGATGATGTAAAAGAGAATACTCCCGACCCCGACAGCTATTGCAACGTAGAGAATCCCGCCAACGCCCCTGTCGCTGTTTAGCAGCAACTGACCAAAGACTAATGGCCCCAGCACGTGACCGACCCGCTCCATAAAGCGGTAGATAGACGCCACCACGCTCTTGCCCAGAATATCGGCAACTGGTGTATTGACAATATGAGTCACAATAGGCGCATGCACAAAGCCGTGCGACAGCCCCAGTATCAGAATACCGCCAATCAATATCAGCGTCTGCGCAGTTGCAATGCCTTCAAAGTACTGGGCAGCGGAGATAATAAACAGACCGGCAGCACTGCAAATGGTACCGATAAACAGAATCCGGCGGGTATTCCCAATGCGGTCGGTATACCGGGCTATCAGGCGGCTGACTAACAGCACCCCGACAGCGTAAAACATTAAAATCTGACCAATATCTTCCTGACGATAGCCCAATCTATCCAACAGCTGCGGCAGCACCAGGAACACAACACCAGCCAGCACCGCTTTGGCCAGCAAACCGACAAATAGTATCGTCTTGGCAAAACGCGGATCAAGAATCAGTACCCGCAGGTTGTGCAGGAACGAATGATTTACCGCAACCCCGGAACTGCCATGCGCATAAAGGGCCTGACGAACCTCATCTTTCGCTTTAACATCTGCCGATTTATCATCGGGAAGCGCCTGTGCCGCACCGACATTCTTGCCGATTACGCCGATGGAATACCACACCATCAATAGCGAGATAAAGGCACTGATAAACAACAGCGATGTTGTCCCCAGTGAGGAGACAAGCAGTGCGCCAATTACGGTACCAGAGACCACGCCCCCGTTATACCCATACACAATAATACTTACGCCTTCGGTTCTCTGTGAAATATCGGTATGCTGCAGCAGATACGATTGTATTGCAATAAATATCATACCCTGCCCTAACCCCGAGAGCCCGCGTATTGCATACATCCAGGCAAAAGAATCCACCGATGCTACCAACACCATAGAGGTAGCGACAAAGGTAAATCCTGCTACCAGAAGATGGCGGACACCAGACACCGTCCGCGCGATACGTCCGGCTGGAATAAGCACGAGTGCGTACATAGCCCAAAATATCGCATAGACGCCGCTAATACTGCCCCCCGACCGTCCGGCATCTTCTGCCAGGCGCGTAAAGAACTGCGGCAGATACGAATAGTGCAAACCCTCAACCATGTTCGCCAAAAAGAAGGCCGGCAATGCCAAGTCAACCAGTGCGTGGTGTCGTATCTGCTCTTTCGTCTCTTTTAATTTAGGATCGGCGTGCGATTTAGAGACGGTCAGCAGGTGCGGGTAAATATACAGAAGTATCCGCAACAGCAGCCACGACAAAAATCCCGACGCTAAAAACAGTACGGCAAAGTTCTTAATGTTCCGCAACAGACGCTGAAATACCAGCCGCCTGGGAATTGCAACAGCAATAGATGCAGAGCTCCCGCCCCCGACATCTCTTAAAAACTCAATGACTCCGTTTCCCGGCTGGTAGGTAAGACCGATCTCTTCAGGATTGGTATGCGCCACCACGACATCGTCACGGATCAGAGATACATAATCAATATCTGGATTGATAATTTTATAATCGGTAAATGTTTGATCAATGCCCTCAAAGTCATCAAGATCTAAGTCCAAATCGAAAATAGAACTTATGCGTACATTAAGGGAATCGGCCAATCCCTGCGCTTTTTCCCGGGCACCCTGGGAATATATCTGAATCAATACGCCAATCACAAATACCGCAACCACAAAAAAGCACACGTTGTAGGTGAAGTTGATAGCAAAGTGCGAGAACCTGCCGCGGCGCATCAACGTCAGTAGTATGATGGCGTAAATAAGCACCACCGACATGGCAAAGATGACGATTACACGAATATAATCGGTTACAAAATTATTTATTACCTCATCGGGCATAGACAACAGAACGGTACCCGGGCTGTCAAACCGCGCCTGCAGGGGCACGCGTATTTGATACACGCCGTCAAATTCATAGATATCTGTTGCAAGATTCTCACGGTCAAAGCGGCTGCTTATCTGGTAGTCGTCGAAATTCTCCAATTCGTACCCGGGTTTATAGTTGGAAAATAGAATTTCACCCTCGGCACTAACTATTGAGGCATTGTAGACTATCTGATCAGACTCTATAAGCTGCCGCGTTGTGACGTCAAAGCCCGCCAACTGTGAAAGAGGCAGCCCCGCCTGTAATAACGGACTAATAGATTGCGCAATCAGCTCGGCATTGGAATTTAAACGGTCCAGCAGAAATAAACTGTACGACTGCTGTGCATCGACATACGACACATAAATTAAAAGTACTAACGATATGATCAGTACTAACACCAGCAGGAGCAGCGGCTGCCACTTACGGGACGAGCGGGTACTGTTTGCCGAAGAAGTCCCTGACTTTTTATTACTATTGTTTAATATATCACCCATATATTTCCTCTACTACCTTACAACAAACGCAGCAAGTGCTGAATATTCTCTTGCCTATGAGCAAGCAGAAAATCAAAGCGGGCTGCTATCAACGAGTATATTAAATCTTCGTATGTCATGTCAAGTTCATTCAACCCCATTGCCACCAAACTGACCGACTCTTTTGTAAAGGCCTTGAGATCCGGCTTTGGATTGGTCTCCAAAACGTACAGATTCCCCTTATCATCGGCACGGACATCCAACCGTACCAGTGTCTGCAGGCGGAAATCAAGATATATACGCCGGGCCAAATCATGGAGCTCATGCATAACTTTCTTTTCCTCAGGCGAGCTCTTGTCCAGCAGCCGGGCCCGGGTATCATTAATCGGCTTGAGGTCCATAGAGGTAAATATTTTCTCGTCACTATCAAGGATTCTTTTTATCCCCGAAAAGGCCAGGGGCTGTGAGTTCTGCTTGATAGCACTGCCCCTGCAGGTCATGCCCCCGCATACACTGATGCAGTACTCATCACCCGAAAGATACTCTTCGATCATCACCTGACTTTTTGTCTTCTGGTATATCATTTTGATGATCCCCGGGACCTCGTCCAACGTATCTGCGACCTCAACATTCAGCGAGGCACGCCCGCTTATCGGCTTGACGATATATGGTCCCTTGTACCCCTCAAACGCCTTGTTAAACAGACTATTATACTCAGGAATAAAATCCCCCCGCGACATATCCCAGGTATACCACCGCGCCGTAGGGATATTCAGCGCAAACAGCTCGCCTTTAAACAGATGCTTGTTGTCCAACAGCGAAGCAATGTGCGGCGCATGCCCGACATACGGGATGCCCGCGAGCTCCAGTAAACTGGGCGCATGGGCCATTGGACTGTACCCCTGGACGCCGCCGCTGTTTAGCCAAACGAAATCAATTTTTTGCTCTTTAAGATTGTCCAGCAGCCGTACATCCTCCGCCAGCGTGATTGTATTCTCAAACCCAATGGCCCGAAGCGCGTTAGCAATATCATCTGCTACCTTGTGATAACTCTTCCACGATCGGGTATTGGTTGTAATATTAAAAACCGTCCCCTCTTCGTTTTTGTCGCCGGCATACACTACCGCGACCCGCAATTTCTTTTTGAACGTATCTAGTATTGCGGGTAAGTTTGCTTCATTATATTCCATTACAAAAAATATATTGATATTCATACATTAAGTCAAGGAGCAAGAAAACCCCTCCAGCTGAAGTCCAATATATATTAATACATCAATAATGGTTAAAGAGGGGGCTGCCAGCCCCCTCGCTGCAGCCAGCGTGCCGCGCCCGCGCGGCACCAGGCGCCTACCCGCGCGCGGGCGCGCGGGTACGGGCTCCGCTCACGCTCCGCCCGCCGCCGCCTTCGCTGTCTTCCGCTACCCCCGGTCGCTTTCGTAAAGCATGCGTTGCTCACGCGATAACAAAGCGTAATGTACCGCACAGAGAGTGTAGCGAACGTTGTGCGGCGCCCAGTTCGCAAACACAATGTCAGTGCCCCGCTAGTCCAACATCAATATATGGTGCGCCGCCACGCGGCGCCCAGTTCGCAAACGCGATGTCAGTACCCTCACCAACCCAACATCAATGTATGGTGCGCCGCCCACGCGGCGCCAAAAAACAGACTACGTATCTTCGGAGCCGAGACGCATCACCAGCTTACCGCTGCGGATAATTTCGGCAATCCGGTAACTTCGGAATAAACTTGTGGCATTATCCAACTCCCGGGAGGTACCGCTCAATTCGGCAATAATGTGCTCCTCACCCACTTCCAACACCGATCCGCGGAGCGCATGGATAAGCTGTAACACATCGCCCCGTTCGCTCTGGTTGGTAATAATTTTCACCAATGATATTTCGCGCTGTACGGTATTTTCTGCCCGGTACTCCGCAACATGCGTGACATCCACCAGCTTCGATAGCTGCCGGATAATTTGTGTGAGGGTCTTCTGTGCACCAGTGGCCACTATTACCATTTTCGCAAACTTTGGATCGTGCGACTCTGATACAACCAGGCTCTCTATATTAAACCCGCGGCGCGAAAAGACCAGCGCCACACGAATCAACACCCCCGGTGAATGACTGACAGTTAATGTGATTGCATGTTTTTGCATGACTACGTACTCCCTACCGGTTTTTCCAACCGCTGTTTTTCGCTATCGGATAGCTTATCTATTATCATGTCTTTATACCCTGCCCCCGAGGGAATCATCGGGTAGACATTACCCTCTTTCTCAACCTCCACGTCGATCAAACACGGGCCCTCGTTGTAACTGAGCGCGACAGCGGTCAGGCGCCGGACATCGGCACTCCTGCGGATACGGATTGCCTTGCACCCGTAACTCTCTGCCAATTTGACAAAGTTAGGATTGCCTTCCATGTCTACTCCCGAGAGACGGTTATCGTAGAATAGATGCTGCCATTGGCGCACCATTCCTAAATATTTATTATTGATAATCATAATCTTTATGGGCAGCTTATGGATTACCGCCGTCGACAGTTCGTACAGCGTCATCTGAAACCCCCCGTCCCCGACAACGGCAACAACGGTAGCATCAGGGACGGCAAATTGCGCCCCGATTGCAGACGGCAGCCCAAACCCCATAGTCCCGGCGCCCCCGCTGCTGATCCAGTGGTTGCGGTGTTTGACACGGTAGAACTGCGCCGCCCACATTTGATGCTGTCCAACATCGGTGGTCACGATGGCATTCCCCTTGGTCTGCAAGTACATTTCCTCGATTGCATGCTGGGCCTTCAACCCCCCGCCTTTGCGGTAATTTAATGGGTACTTTTTACGCCAACGTGATATATGCTTGAGCCAATCGTTGGTCCCTTCCCGCTTTTCTATCCCGGCGGCTATCTCTTCGACTACCAACCGGGCATCGCCCTCAATGTTAAGATCGCAGATAACCGTTTTGTCAAATTCGGCCGGGTCAATATCGATATGAATTTTTTTTGCATCAGGGCAGAATGCATCTACCTGGCCGACTATCCGGTCATCCCAGCGGGAGCCGATTGACATAATCAGGTCGCAGTGCTCAACTGCACGGTTGGCATACGCTGTGCCGTGCATACCGAGCATCCCCAGACTGAGTTCATGCTCTTCGGAGAAGCACCCTTTCCCCAGCAGGGTGTTTGTCACCGGGGACTGCAGTTTTTCGGCAAGGTAATGTACCGCTTTTTCTGCACCGGAAATTACCGCCCCGTGTCCAACCAGGAGCAGGGGACGCTTGCTGGCGTTTAATAACGTTACCGCGCGCTTTATTAACTCCGAATCGGGCTCTATCTGAAATTTATACCCCGGGAGCTCGTTTGTCTCTTTTTGATCGCTGGGAATCATGGCGCTGGCGGTATCCTTGGGTATATCGATAAGCACCGGCCCTGGTCTGCCGCTCTCGGCAAGATAGAAGGCCTCGCGGATAATACGCGGCGCATGATTTGGATCTTTGATAAGATACGAGTGTTTAACAACCGGATACGAGATACCAGAGACATCCGCCTCCTGGAAGGCATCAAGGCCCAGGTTCCAGGTTGTCTGCTGACCGCATAATACAATCAGCGGCACGGAATCCATGTGTGCGGTCAGGATGCCGGTAATTGTATTGGTGGCACCTGGGCCGGATGTTACCAGAACCACACCGGGCTTCCCGGTGGCGCGGGCGTACCCGTCTGCCATATGCGTCGCCCCTTGTTCGTGACGCGTCAATATTAACTCCACCGGAGAATCGACAATTGCATCGAACAACGGTATCGCGGCACCCCCGGGTAGACCAAAAATTTTATCAACTCCGTGCTGATGTATTATATCAACAATAATTTCGGCGCAACATTTATTCATTTTTCCTCTCCAAAAATCTTAGTAATCAAAGTGTACCATTTATGTGAAAAAAATGCAAGTGCTTCGGGGAAATATTTTTTTGAAAATTATTATTTACTGCCTCAGGTCGAAACAAGCAGGAGTGTTAAAATTTGCAAGTAATTTTCTATACTTCCGGGGGCAAAATAACTCCATGGGTAAATAGGGGGTTAAATAATTTTCATGAAAACTACCTACTTTTGAATTTTTATAATTGAGGGGCAAAATTTTCTACTAATCTACATTCCAGTTTTCGGCCGCGTGGGAGACGCATGCTTTACAGAGGCGACCGGGGGTAGTGGAATAATTTCAGCCCATTTAGGGCGAGCGTTAGTGAGCCCGTTAAAAATGGGCGTTAAGAAATTATGGAGCGAGGGGGCAGGGTGCCCCCTCCTTGAATCTCTTGCAAAATATCGTTATTCGGTATACCATTGCTAACAATGTACGCACCAGACAAAAACGGATTGCGGAATGTGCGCGCGATCCTGGCGAAGAGCAGTAGGAATTTTTATCTCAGCAGCCAATTATTTCCGAAGCTGATTCGGCAGAATGTCACGGTGCTCTATGCGTTTGTCAGGACGGTGGACAATCTTGTGGACAGTGTGCCGCAGCAGCTTGATAGGCTGGACCGCTTTGAGGATATCTACCGCAGCGCCCTGAACGGGCAGGAGGTGAGCGGCAGTGACGAGGCTGAGTTTCGGGAAATTATTGCGCTGTTTGTCGGGCTGCAGGGCGAGTATCGCTTTGAGCAGGAGTGGGTAGATAGTTTTATACACTCTATGCGGTTGGATATCAGCAAGCATCGGTACGAACGGCTGAGCGAAACGCTGGAATATATCTATGGGTCGGCGGAGATTGTCGGGCTGTGTATTATGCGTATGCTGGATTTGCCGGATGAACGGGGGATTAATATGCCGGCGCGGATGGTGGGGCGGGCGTTTCAGTACATTAATTTTCTCCGCGATATTCACGAAGATTGGGGGCTGGGGCGGACCTACCTGCCGATGTCGGAGTGCGGGCTGGGTGATTTGTCGCCCGAGAGTGTGCGGGGGCAGGCGGGGGAGTATACTGATTTTGTCCGCCGGCAGCTGGACAGATACTTTGCGTGGTACCGGGAGGGGAGCCGGATGCTGGTGCATACTCCGTTTGCGGTGAACGCTGCGGTGAGTACGGCGGGGAGTATTTTTTGTGCCATCGGGCGGAAAATTTATCAGGATCCGTTGCTGGTCTATCAGAAGCGGATTGAGATACCGAAGATTATGATCCTGGCGTATGGGGTGTGGCATTTTGTGCGTGTTGGGGTGTATACCTGCACGGTGCCGTTCCGTAAATTGTTCGGCGCGGATAAGGCATGAAGGAACCCGAGAGGCCGGGTGCCGAGGCGGGCGCGGGCGCCGAGGCGGGCGGGGGGTTTGCCGCGTATGCCGATCGTGTCCGGGGGGGTATCGGCAAGCGCCTTGAGCTGGAGCTGGCGCGGCATCGGGATTTGCTTGCCGAGAGCGGATCGTTTGGCAGTGACATAGGGAAGGTATCGCAGGATTTTGCTGCGCGGGGGAAGATGCTGCGGGCGATTTTGTTTACGCTGTCGTACCAGTGTCATACCGGGGGGAGCGGCGGGGGGCGCGATGAGGTTGCCGGGGAGTTGGCCGGGGGGGCGTTGGAGCTGCTGCAGTGCTTTCTGTTGATACACGATGACATAATGGATAAGAGCGATTTTCGGCGGGGTGCGCCGTCGGTGCATCGGTATTACCGTGAGCGGGCGGCGCAAGTGAGCGGGAGCGTGGGCGAACGTGAGCGCGGGCATATTGGGAACTCTCTGGCTATTTGTCACGGTGATGTGCTCTTCGCGCTCAGCTGCTCGCTGTTTGGGCAGGCGCTGGACAGGCTGGCGCAGCGGAGCGGCGGAGTATCGGGGGAGGCGCGGGCGCGGATATTTAATTATTTCTGCTCTGAGGTTACCCGTGTGGGGGTTGCCCAGATGGATGATATTATATTTGCGTATAACGCCGACGAGCCGGGGAGCTCTGAGGTGCTGGGGCTCTATGGGAATAAAACCGGTCATTATTCAATTGTCATGCCCCTGGTCCTGGGGGCGGAGTTTGCCCTCTGTCCGGGTAATGTGCCGGAAATAAAAAAAATCGGGTATTCGCTGGGGCTGGTGTTTCAGATCCGCGATGATATTATTGACCTGAGTCCCAGTGAGACCAGCGGCAAGAGCGCCGGGGGCGATTTGGCAAATGGGCGGCGGACCTATCTGCGTCAATTATTTCTTGAGCGCGCCGCCCCGGGGGGCGTGAAAGAGCTGCTGGAATTGGAGCGATCTGCCGCGGCAGCTGGGAAGAGCGGCGGGGGCGAGAGGAGTGCGGAGCAGGCAGTGGGGCGGTACCGGGCGCTGCTGGAAGACAGCGGTGTGCTGGCGGAGGTCAGTGCCGCCGTCGATACGCGCTACGGGGAAATATGCACAGGAATCCATGCGCTCAAGATAGCTGATGAGGCGCACCGGGGGCTGCTGATAGAGTTTGCCGCCTACTGTGCTAACCGCACGGCGTGAGCTAATCTGGCTCGCTCTACTGGTAATCCTGGAACAGCCGCACGAGGGGGCGGGGGATGCATTCACGGACAAAATAGCTATGTATATCGTCCCAGTCGGCGACCTCGGGGTGAAAGGTGACGGCAACGTGCGAGCCGCGGCGGACTGCGATGGCGGAGTCCTGGTGGTGGGCGAGTACCTCAATCCCCTGCCCTACTTCTGTGATTTGCGGCGCGCGGATAAACACGGCACGGCGGGTGTTGCCGAATATTGATATCTCTGTGGTGAAGCTGGCTATCTGTCTCCCGTAGGCATTTCTGCGTACACAAATATCCAGGACCCCCAAGGTCGCTGGCGCGGCGGGCCCCTCTATATTTTTTGCCATGAGTATTGCGCCGGCACAGTATCCCAATAGCGGGAATCCTGCGGCGGCGGCGGCGCCGAGCGGGGCGAGTAACTGTTGGCGCTGCAGCAGATTGGAGATAACCGTGCTCTCGCCCCCGGGGATAACCAATGCGTGACACGTGCGGAGTGCGGCCGGTCCGTCGACCGGTACGGCGTGCACCGGAACGGTATGGTTGAGTCCAGTGAGTATGTGTATGTGCTGCCGCCAATTTCCCTGCAGGCGCAAAACACCGACTGTTATCGATTGGCTCATATCACTGTGGGCACTCGCAGTATGACAGCGGGTGCCGGGTAGCGCTGCGGAACACGAAAGCGGTTACCAGCCGCGTCCGGCCATGCGCTCTTCGTCGGCCAGCGACAGGTTGGCGGTGCCGCTCATCGCGCCGCCGAGTCCTGTGGAGATCTTAACCAGCCGGGCGGGGTCGTCGTGGAAGGCCACCGCCTCGACGATAGCATGCGCGGTTTTGGACGGGTCCTGGGATAAAAAGATGCCGGAGCCGACAAATACCGCTTCGGCCCCGAGGGCAACCATCAGGGCGGCGTCGGCGGGGGTGGCAACGCCGCCTGCCGAAAACATCGGCACGGGGAGTTTTCCGTGCTCGGCGACGTATAGGACCAGGTCTACGGGGGCGCCTAGCTCTTTTGCCTGCGCCACTGCCTGCTCGCGCCCGATGCCGCGCAGTGCCCGCATCTCGCTGTGTATGCTCCGTAAATGGTTGACGGCTTCGGCAATATCGCCGGTACCGGCCTCGCCTTTGGTGCGGATGAGTGCCGCGCCCTCGCTGATGCGCCGCAGCGCCTCGCCGAGCATGCGGCATCCGCAGACGAACGGCACCTGGAATTGCGTTTTGTCTATATGATGGTGATCGTCGGCGGGGGTCAGGACCTCGCTTTCGTCAATGAAATCAATCTCCAGGGCCTGTAGGATTTTTGCCTCTGTTATGTGACCGATGCGGCACTTGGCCATAACGGGGATGCTGACCGCCTTCTGGATATCCTGAATTAGCTGCGGGTCGGACATGCGGGCAACCCCGCCCTCTGCGCGAATGGCGGCAGGGATGCGCTCCAGGGCCATCACCGCCTGGGCACCGGCGTCGGCGGCAATCTTCGCCTGTTCTACGGAGGTGACATCCATGATCACTCCCCCCGATAGCATTTCAGCCAGGCCGACCTTGGTCTCGAACCCTGCTGTTTCTGCTACGTTATTTCCGATAGTGTTCTGTTTGTTCATTGGCTATATTTTAACACAAAGCGGCGGTACCGTCAACGAGAGTTGTCCGTTATTACTGACCGCCGAGCAGTGTGCTGCCGCATACTATACTGGTGCTGGTGCCGGGAACGGTAGAGGGGAAAAAATCGCAGTACACGATACCCGAATTATCTCCGTCATACTCAGCATAGCGGAGCCGCGGGCTGGAACCTCCGCCGAAAGTCCAGGCATTACGGCCGGTAGGCTTAGTGTTGTCGGAAGGACCGGCAGACAGATTATTCCAACTGGCCCATCTGCCGCCGCTTTGAGCTTCGCAATTTCTTTCGTTAGGTTCGATGGGTGGCATAGACGGATCGGGCTGCGGTATTGCTACTGTGCATACGCCTGTATTGATCGCTGTCAAATTGGCCGCAGTAGCCGCCGTTGGGTGTGTAGCAGTGAAACCGCTGGTTTCTAATCCTGTTATCATTCCAAAACCGTAGCTGCCTGCGGGGTCGGGTACAGGGGTTTGCGTTTGGCCGCTGGCGTCAGGGGTTTGCTTTCCCACCAGGTTGCCGACGTTATCAGTGTTACGGCCGGTAACAGAGCCAGTGGTATAACTTCCTGCAACTGCAGATGATATACCGTCTCTTTCTCCGATCAAACCGCCGACGTTGTTTGCGGCGCCCGTGGAAGCGTCGGTACTTATGGCGCCCGTAGCATAACTAGCCGATACTATGCCGCTCCCGGACTGCGTTCCCAGCAGCCCGCCGATATTATTACCTCCCACCGTACTAACGTCAAACACAACGGCAGCGTACGCGGCAACAATAATAGTGTCGCTTCCGCCATCCTGCTCACCTACCAACCCGCCAATCGTGCTGTCGGATCCTCTGTTACGAATTTCGGTATTGATAACATAGCTGGCAGCTATTCTGCCGCCGTACTGGCCTCCAATTAATCCGCCAACTCTGGCGTCATTCTCTAGAGAATCTTCAACAACCGCTCGCGAACTCTCCGATGCCCCGGAAACATGGCTGGCAATAACCAATCCATCGTCTACGCGTCCGATCAATCCGCCGACATTACCATTACGGCCGCGGCCGCCTCGGACAGCCATGCCGGAATTAATAGTTGCAACTGACGAGCAGCCGGATACGATGCCGCCAAACAGTCTGCCCGCGATACTGCCGATGTAATATCTATCATTATCATTGCGGACATCAACAATGAATGCATTGACGAGTTGAACATTGCGAATGTATCCGTTGGCACCTACCGCTCCAAATAATCCGAAGTACTCCAGGTTTCCAGCAACATCACTGCTGGAAGAGACGGCGAGATTGGTAATGGTGTGCCCGTTACCCTCAAAGACTGCATCAAATCTCTCGGTACTATCGCCAATCGGATCCCAGCCGCCGTACCCGCTGCCCGCGGTAAGTTCGGGATCCGTGGTCCCGCGTATGGGAAAATAAACCTCATTATGATCATCAAAATCAAGAGTGTCTTGTATGCGGGTGCTGCCGTTGCCAGTGTCAAAATCGAGGTTTGCTGTCAGCTCGTAGCCGCACAGCGGGATAACAGTACGGCGGTTGCCGTCGCTGCAGTTTGCAGGCTCGGTAGCACTGGCCCCAGTGGTGCTGCCGGTGTCCGCGTCGGTGCCAACGTCCGCCTCTTCATCGTCATAGCTAGTGCCGCGCATGTTGTAACGGATGTTATGCAGCTCCAAAAGAGTGGAAATTTCAATGAGCCCATCGTTGTCGTCGTCAACATCCCTGGCATTGGGAACTCCATCGCCGTCAATGTCATTTTGATCAATGACGGCCTCATCGCAGGCCGTCAATGCCAGTACGCCCGACAGCAGAAGGAGCGCATATATATATAGGTATTTCATTTCCGCACCATCAACACAATTATATTGTAGTTATAACATCCCTCTACGTCAAGTGCAATGGGGTACTATTTTTCAGCACACCTCAAGGGGGCGCGCGGGGGACAACTGAGTTCCGCGTTAGGCATGCTTGCGGTGGCGGCTGCTTTGAATATCATTCTGTCTTAGACGGTATGCAGCCGCCAGACACCGCGGAGTACCTGATAGTATCATTGAGACAGTCGGCGCGGTGGCCGAGCCGCAAGCACGCCGACCCCCGGGGTGCGCGCGCACCCCGGGGGGAACGCCCATATGGGAAAAAAGAAATAAAAATATTTTGCTATTTGTATTGACTTACAGCATACAATGTGGTATGTTATGGGTAAGGAGTTTGATTGGAAGAAAAAGGATATCGGATTAACTATAGCATTCGCGTGCCGAAGGTGCGGTTAATACTGAGTGATGGAACACAGAAGGGTGTAGTGGACATTCGCGAAGCACAGCGGTTAGCCAACGATGCAGGGTTGGACCTGGTGGAAGTTTCGCCGAATACCAAGCCGCCAGTCTGTCGGTTATTGAATTATGGAAAATATAAATTTGAAATGGATAAACGCAACCGGGCGTCTAAACGTCATAGTAAGACGACGAAGCTCAAAGAAATACGGATGCAGCCGAAAATTGATACCCATGATTTGGAATTTAAGGTTAAGCACATTGCGGAGTTTCTGCAGGCAGGGAATAAGGTGAAAGTGACTATCCGGTTTCGCGGACGGGAGCTTGCCTATACCGAGCTGGGTGAGGCTGTGCTTAAGCGTATCATGGATATGCTCGGCGACACCTTTCACATGGACAAGAAACCGAATATGGAAGGAAAATTTATGTCGATGATCCTGAGTAGTCAGAGGAAATAATATGCCAAAACAAAAAACAAATCGGGCCGCGGCCAAACGCTTTAAGGTTACCAGCAATGGGCGCGTACTGTACAAAAAGAAAGGTCTGCGTCATATATTGACAAAGAAAAATAGTAAACGGAAACAGGACCTGCGTAAGCGGGGTCAACTGTCACCGCCCGAACAGGCGCGGGTACGGAAACTGTTGCGGTCATAAGGAGGAAGAGATATGCCAAGAGCAGTAGACGGGCGCAGGCGAACACAGCGCCGTAAGAAAATATTGTCGCGAGCCAAGGGGTTTCGCGGCGCACGGAGTAAACTCTTTCGAGTTGCCAAAGATGCCATTGCCAAGGCCGACCAGTATGCCTACCGGGACCGGCGGGTCCGGAAACGGGACTTCCGCAAGTTATGGATTACCCGTTTGGCGGCTGCAAGTCAGCAGCACGGGCTGCGGTATTCGCAATTCATTGCCGCGCTGCGCAAAGCGAATATTGAGATTAATCGTAAAATGCTGTCGAATATGGCGATTGAAGATCCGCAGGCATTTGCGGAATTGGTCAATACCCTGAAAAAATAGCGTGAGTCAGGTGAAGCGATGACATTAGAGCAATTGCGGCAGCTGCAGCAGAAAATAGACAAACTAATAACCAACGCACAGCATCTCAAAGAGGAGAACGCTGTGCTGAAACGTAAGCTGGCCAGCTATGAGAAGCGGGTTGCGGAGCTGGAGACGCACTTTAGTACCGTACAGCAGGACCAGGGGGAGATGGAGCGTACCATACTTGAGGCGCTGGACAGCCTGGATCGGCTTGAAGATGAGATAAAACAGCCCGATGCAGCCAGCGGCGGAGCAGCGACCGGGAGTGTCGGCGCGGGCGGGGCTAGTTAGCGCGGTGATCATCAAGCTTTTGGGAACCTCGTTTATACTGAATACAACTGAGGATCCTGATAATGTGCACCGGGTGGTGCAGCGGTTACAAAAGCATATTGACGATGTGAAACAAAACGTTCCCGGGCAGACGGCCCTGATAGTGGCAATACTTGCAGGGCTGCAGGCGGTGGACGAAAACATAAAACTCGAAGAGGCGCGGCAGCGGCAGGCTCCCGTTGCCCAGCAGGCACCAGCGGCGGCACCGGTAACTATAGTTACGCGGGAGATCGAAAGAGTTCCAACGCCTGTTGCGGTTGCCGGTGATGCACCGCCGGCAGCGGTGCCTGCAGGCGCAAATACCCACCAGCCCCAACAGCAGGAGGCGTCATGGCAAGAGCAGGAGAGTAACCGCATTGCCAAGACGCTGATTGACTCTATCGATAGCGTCATTGACGTTATCGAAGAGTAGCAATAACCGCGCGCACAGCGGCAGGGAAAGGCAGCCGTATTAATTTGCATTTAACGGCGCAATTTGATATTATATAAGTATGGATGATACTGGAGCCTCTCAGAAGCTGCGCGATTTGCTGCGCGTGGGTACTCAGCTGGCGGAAATTCGTGATGTAGATATACTGCTGGAAGAAATTCTTACCCAGGCACGTGCGATACTGCACGCAGATGCGGGATCGATATATATCCGTGAAGAGAACCAGTTAGTCATTAATCATGCGCAAAACGATACCCAGCGGGCCGAGCTCCCGGAGGGTGAAAAGCTGATTTACAGCTACTTCAAGATACCTATTAGCTCCAAGACAATTTCCGGGTACTGTGTTGTCAGCCGTAACATCGTCTCAATAGAAGATGCCTACCGGATCCCCGACAGCATGCCCTACTCGTTCAACCACGATTTCGACACGAAGTCGGGGTATCGGACAAAGTCAGTTATTGCGATGCCCCTGTATAACCGCGCAGATAATGTCCTGGGGGTAATTCAGCTGATAAACAAACTGGACAGCCGCAGGAGAATAATAAAATTTGACTCTGAGGATTTGCTGTTGCTGAAGCACTTTGCCACGTATGCCAGCAGTGCGCTGCAGCGGGCGCAGATGACCCGGGCGTTGCTGTTGCGGACCATGAAGATGGCGGAGCTCCGTGATCCGAAAGAGACACACGGGCACGTTAACCGCGTCGGTTCGTACTCTACCGAGCTCTACGAGCGGTGGGCGGTACAGCAGAAGATAAACCCGAAGGCCAGACAGAGTGCAAAGGATATTCTGCGCATGGCCGCGATGCTCCATGATGTCGGGAAGGTGGCTATCTCGGACACTATTTTAAAGAAACCCGGCATATTTACCCCCGAGGAGCGCGAGATAATTAAGCAGCACACCTACGTCGGCGCGCGGCTGTTTGAAAATAGCCATTCCGACCTCGACGACGCGGCGCTGTCTGTGGTCCTGAATCATCACGAGAACTGGGACGGCACCGGGTACCCCGGGCACATTGATTATAAAACCGAAGAGGTGCTGGTGCGCGGACAGAACAGCTGCGCTGCCGGCAAGCGGGAGTACGAGATACCGCTGTTCGGGAGAATTGTGGCAATATGCGACGTCTACGATGCACTACGTTCCAAGCGCGTCTATAAGAGTAACTGGAGTCTGGACAGGACGCTCACCGAGATGCAGAGCATGTCCGGGACGAAATTTGACCCCGAGTTATTGAAATTGTTTTTTAGTATCCTGCCAAACATTAAAGAGCTGGAAAAGCGGTACTCAGAAGCTTCAGAGTAAATCAATTACCGGGGCGGGTATGCGCGGGTCGGCGAGAGCGGCGGCAATTTGACCCGATAGCAGGGCCAGGGGGATGCCGCCCCCGGGGTGGACGGTGCCGCCGCAATAGAAACAATTCCTGATTTTTTTATCAAAGTTGGCGGGGCGGCGGAGGGCGGCCAGGAGACCGTGGGTGCTATTGCCGTACAGGGCTCCCCCCTGGGCGGCGGTTGCGTTACAGAGGTCGGGGGGAGTGATGGTTTTGCTGTACAGCAATTTTTTGTCTACGTCGATGCCGAGGGATGCGTGTATTTTCTGCATCGCCTTCCACTGGAGGTCGCGGGCAACGGCGGCCCAATCTACCTGCAGGGTTGCCGGTACATTAATCATAACGAACCAGTTTTCGCATCCCTGCGGGGCGTCGGGGGGATTGTATTTTGAGCTGATATTAATATAGATAGTCGGGTCCGTTGGTGCCTGCCCGCAGCGGAATATATCGTCAAACTCTTCGTGGTAGTCGTTGCTGAAGAGAATGTTATGCACCGATAACTGCGGGTGAGTGGCTGCGATGCCCCACAGGAAGATAACCGCCGAGGTCGACAGGGCATCACGGCGGCGGGAGCGAGGGGAGGCGGGTTTCTTGCCGTCCCCGCCGCGCCTGCTCTCTCTTGCCAGCAGTTTCCGGGCGTTGTGGTAATCGCCTGCCATAATAAGCGTATCGCAGGGGTATGTTTTCCCCGCCCCGCCCCCCCGCCCGGTGCCGCTGGGCGCCTCGCCGGCGGGGGAAGGGGGGGTTGTGTGGACGGCAACGGCGGCCCGGCGGCGGCGGGCACCGCTCCTGCGCAGTTCGATTGCATCGGCGAGGCTGTTGAGCGCAAACTGTACTCCGGCGCGCTGCGCCCGGGCAACCAATCTGTCGGCCAATCCGCGCATCCCGCCGGCCGGTGCATACCCGCCCCCGCGATGTTCGACACAGGATATGAGGCTGTACATTGCAGACTGCAGGTAGGGCGATGAGCCGTTATAGGTAGAGTAGCGCGAAAACAGTTGGCACGTGCGGGCGTCCCGGAAGTAGGTGCTGGTGTGCTCCGCTACCGATAAGCGGGTCAGGGCAGCAGGGAGCCGGGGCAATGTACGCCAAAAATCGCGGGAACCAAACAGTGAGCGGTGATGAATACTTCTGGTCAAAAAGATAGGCGCTATTGTGTTGTAGAGTTTTTTTGCGTCATCCAGGTACCGTACGTACGCGCCCTTCGCCTCATTTAAATGTGTGCTCAGGATGCTGTCAAAGCGAGAGGCGTCGGTGGTCGAGCGCACCACGGTGCCGTCGCTCCAAAAATAACTGCATAACGGATCGAGGGGGGAGGCGTGACAGTGATCGGTACCGCCGCCCGCGCTCTCCTCCGTGCCATCCCCGCCTTGCAGCAGGCGGTCGTAGATACCCGGCAGGGTCAGCAGCGAGGGCCCGAGATCGAAACGGAACCCGCGCGCGATATGCTCGGCTAATTTCCCCCCGGGGGTCCCGTTTTTTTCAATAACCGTAACGGTGTGCCCAGCATCGGCCAAACGTACGGCGGCGGCAAGGCCAGCCAACCCGCCCCCAACAATTACTGCGCGCATAGAGGACCGGCAGGTTACGGGCGCGTACCCTTCCCTTGACCGCGCGGGCGGCGGGGGGAACCACCGCTCGCCGCGGCGCCAGCTGCCGCGAGCGGGGCGGCGTTTTGCGAGGGCCGGGACGGGGACGGCGGCAGCAGCAGCGAATACCCCAGGTACATCGCCAGCACCCCGGCAACCTGTATCGCAGGATTTTCGAACACGAGAAACTGCAGCTGCAAATCAAACCCGATAAGAGCAACCGCCGCCGCCGCACACAGGTGCTCCCCTACCCTCTCTTTACTATATCTCCTCACCGCATCAATGATAGTCAGCAAGTACACCGCCACCAGGAAGGTTTGCAGGTACGAGAGCAGACCGATTTGATTGAACAGATTGGGCAGCAGCAAAAAATGCTCCACGGGTATAAGGTAACTGACAACAAACGCAACCAGCAGCCCAGTTACCGTATAGGTACGCCGCCCACCCCCCTGCGCGCCCTTACCGGACTTCACGCCCCCGTGCCCGCTCTCTTCTTCTTCCGCACCGGCAACGCGGGTGTACTGGTACCCCTGCTGGAACCTACTGGTAAACAGCAGCATAATTATTGCACAGGCGGCAAACAGCGTCAGCCGAGTCAGGTACAACTCGTAGATTCTGGAGAAATTGGCAATAGCTATCGGGATATGCAGGATCTTCAGGGACAGGAGCAAATTTAAATAGAGCAGCAGCCGATAGGGGGTGTGCACAACCCGGGCGCGCGGGCCCGCCGCACCGCCCGCGCCCCCCACCGTCGGGTACCAGCGCTTGATAAACAGATAGAGCAGCATCACCAACGAAAACATCCCGCGCAGAATCAGCAGATACAAATACAAAATATCGGTAACAATATCCGGGTCCCAGCAGATGCTAAGGTAACAGCTCCTGACAGGGGTTACGGTTAGCGACCGGGCAAAGAACAGCATGAGGTTATCGGAGTGCACCACCGCCGCCTCAACGAGCACCGCCATACCCGCAAGAAACAGCGCGCACATCTGGTAAATTTTTCTCTCCGATCCCATAAGAAAAATATAAAGGATTAATCAATTTTATTCGATATGTAAAGGAGCAAATGTTAAAAAAAATTATCACCCTAACCGCCGCTGTTTTGCTGGTATTTTCAGCAATCGCAACGGCCACCGAACGTGCAGAGTTCTGGAACCTTGGTTTTTCCGGAGATAGCAGCACATTTGCCTTTGGGCAGTATTGGCTGACAAACGGCGGCAACGGAGTCAGCGGCAGCCTCTATGTAGTGGATACCGCCGGAAACCGCTTCGTCGCAAACGGCACCGGGCAGTACCGCGATAACCTCTCCCCGGAGATCGGCAACGACGGACGCAACGTCATCATAAAACTCTACGAGCAAAAACGCGACCTGTTCGCCCAATACGCAATCAATCCCCTGTTTCAAGGCAGAATCATCTACCTCGATCTCGACGCGGACGCACTCAACGACACCCTGTCATTCAAAGACTTCCACAGCAAACGCAATTACTCGGTTTCGCTGACCCAGACAACCCGCGGCAACACGGCAGCGTTCAGCATAGCGGCCGCCGTCACACCCTCGGGCGCGGCCACCCGCAGGTACACCATCGGGCTCCCGAATTTCTTCCGCACCAACGTGCTTCGGTACGAAATAGCGCAAATCATCGTCGCCCCCGACGACCGCACCCACGTGTTTGTCATTGAACAGCTTATCGACGCCGAGAGCACCGCAGACAACCAACTGAACACGCGCTACATGGTCGAGACAGTACTGATCAACTAACCCCTTCCCGCGTGCTCGTTGCGCACAATAATTTTCAACACATCTGTAATGGTTTAAAAGGGGGCATCCTGCCCCCTCGCTGCAGCCGGCGTGCCTGCTGCGCAGGCACCGAACGGCTACCCACGCAGGTGCGTGGGTACGGGCTCACTCCCGCTCGCCCGCCGCCGCTCTCGCCGTCTTCCGCTACCCCCCGCCGCCTCTGTAAAGCATGCGTCTCCCACGCGGCAACGAGAGCGGTCAATAAAGCAGATCTGTTTCCTGCCGTTTCTGTACAGCACCGCCGACACCAACGAACAGAGGCGACCGCGCTAGGCATGTGTAGGGTTTAGTCTGCGCTTGCGCAGACCGAAGCCGAAGGCGTAGCCCGGAACACGCCGACCCCTCGCCGCGCTTGCGCGGCGAGGGGTAGCGCCCAAATACATAGGATTTTGATTGACAGATACCGGGATACCCGCTAGAATAACGGCATGGCAATGCAGCAGGCAATTACTTCGCGCGAGGACGATTTTGCGCAGTGGTACGTTGATGTTATTCTCAATTCGAAACTTGCAGATTACGGGCCGGTAAAGGGGACGATGGTTATCCGCCCCTACGGGTACGCCCTGTGGGAGCGCATCCAGGGCGAGCTGGACAGGCAGTTTAAGGCGACCGGGCACGAGAATGCTTATTTCCCGCTGCTGATACCGCAAAGTTTCCTGGCAAAAGAGGCGGAGCACGTCGAGGGGTTTTCGCCGCAGACGGCGGTGGTAACCATTGGGGGCGGGGAGCAGCTCGAAGAGCCCCTGGTGATCCGTCCGACTTCGGAGACAATTATCTGGAGTATGTATAAAAATTGGATTCAGTCGCATAGGGATTTGCCCCTGCTGATTAACCAGTGGGTGAATGTCATGCGCTGGGAGAAGCGGACGCGGCTGTTTCTGCGTACCAATGAATTTTTGTGGCAGGAAGGGCATACGGCGCACGCAACCTCGGAGGAGGCTGTTGCGGAGGCCAAGCGGATGATTGGGGTATACCAGGCGTTTGCCCACGATCACATGGCTCTCTATGTGCACAGCGGGCGTAAGAGCGAGATCGAGCGGTTTGCCGGTGCGGTTGACAGTTACTCGATTGAGGCGCTGATGCAGGACGGGAAGGCCCTGCAGGCCGGGACGTCGCACTACCTGGGGCAGAATTTTGCCAAAGCGTTTGATGTCCGTTTTCAGAACAGCGCTGGCGCCGAGGAGCTGGTGTGGGCGACCTCGTGGGGTGTGTCGACGCGGCTTATTGGGGCCCTGATTCTTTCGCACTCCGACGACAAGGGGTTGGTGCTGCCGCCGTTGCTGGCGCCTATTGAAATAGTCGGCGTGCCGATATACAAAAGCAATAACCAGACAGAGGTTATCGGTGCCCTCGGGGGAATTATGCAAAAACTCCAGGATGCCGGGATGCGCACGAAGCTGGATGATGATACAAACAACAGTCCGGGGTGGAAATTTTCCGAGTGGGAGATGCGCGGGGTGCCGTTGCGGGTAGAGTGCGGGCAGCGAGATTTGGATAACGATTCTGTGACCCTGGTGCGCCGGGTAGGTGATGCCGCCGGCGAGAAGCGCCAGCAGGTACGCATCGATCAGGTAGTTGGGCATTGCCGCAAAGTTCTGACTGAAATGCAGACGGAGATGTTTGAGCGGTCAAAAGCATTTGTTACCGATAATACCGTACGGTTTACCGATAAAGAAGAGTGTCTGAGCTACTTGCGTGAAGGCAAGGGGTTTGCGGAAGTCCTGTGGGACGGGAGCGGTGAGACCGAGCAGATGGTAAAGACAGAGACGGCTGCGACCTCGCGGGTAATTATTGAAGATGTTGATGGAGCGGGCAATACATGTATTTTTAGCGGCCGGCCTGCAACCTGCCGTGCCCTGTTTGCGAAAAGTTATTAGCATGAAAAAAATGCGGGGCAGTCGGACAGCACATGTGCGGCGGATACATGCGTTTTGGTTTGTACTCGCCGGTGCGCTGCTTGCACTTTCCGCCCCCCCTCCTGGGGCCCTGGGTGCACAGGAGACAGGCGCAGGAACAGGGGACGCGGGAGAAGAGGGCGGCGGCTCGGTACTGGATAGCATTAATGTCCGGGCGGGGTTCGGGATCCATCTATCGGAGCTCGGGGGGGAGATTGTCGGCAATATTCAGCTGGCGCCGTTCGTTGAAGCCATCGGGGTGGGGGTTACGGTGCAGCTCTCTAATGTAATATCATTCGCCCCGGCGTTGGATGTAAGTTATATGCAAAGCACCGTGAACACAAACGGGCTGGTCATTCCGCAGAAATTTGAAAATCGCCTGAGTATCCCTGCAAATACCGTTCTATTGCTGCTCATTGACCTGCCGTTTAATTTTGATTTTACAGTTGTACAGGGGTTTCGTTTGGGGTTCGGTATATCGCCGTCTATTTTATTCCGTATAGGGATACAGGGTAACGACGCGCAGACAATTACCGATTATTATCTTTCGGAGGGCCGTTTTTTTGTACCAGATATATCGCTGCGGATCGGCTACCTATTTCCAGCCGTAGAGTTACAATTAATTGTCCGCGGGTTAGTGCCGATTGCCAACCTGTGGGATAGCGATAATTCGCCGTTTATTCATGACCTGCTGGTATTGACGATGTTTCAACTTCGTTTCCGCCTGGATACATGACGCCGTCCGCTCTCTAGCAGCATTCTATCCACAGAGGGCGTGGGGCGCGTCCTGGACGAGGAGGAGGGGCGGCGGCGGTGCGCCGAGGGGGACTGTTGGGGGGATTCGTTTTCGGCCAGAAGGTATCCGGCAAACCCAAGGGTAATCACATCAACGCAGGCGGCCAACATGGCTATGAGGGGTGTCAGGGGTAGGATAATCAGATACCCGCCCGCTACACTCTGGCCGTAGCTTTCGATAAGCAGCATTAACAAACTGAGCACCCCCAGGCGCGCAGTGGTACTGGATAACGGGGAGATGATAATGATTAACACTATGAGGCGCAGTATCGTGAAAATATCAATTTCCAGGGCGCTGTACGATTGCAGGACCACAAACAGCAGGGTGCCGGTTATCAGTGCGCTGCCGGCGCGTACAAAAAATAAACCCGTCCCGAGACAAATACTTGAAGACAAACGCCGCTCGCCGTTATCCTGCTGCAGCGTATTGAGCAGCAGGGGTGCGGCGTAGTAGCTGTCGCCGCTCAGTAACGCTGCCAACGAGGCGGGTATTAATCGCCTGAGGATATCAAAGGGGTTGCGGTGGATTCGGAACGCCAGACTGAGCAGCGGCAAAACGATGACGATCATCGCTACCGTCTGGACGACAAGAATAATTATCAACTCCCCGTAGATACGGGCGTCTGAGATACCGGATAGCTGTGAGACGGTGTACATGGCCAGGATTACAAAGCTGATGCCGACGAATTCGGCGTAGACTCTGAGCATGACGCGAAACAGCCTTGCGCCCTCTACAAATAAATTAGTCAGCGTAGATACCCGCTCGCCCTCAAACCGGAGGGCCAGCCCGATGACTAACGCCAACAGGAGCAACGGAACAAATAGGCTTCCCGGGCCGCTGAAGACGGCAAAGAGATTTTGCGGAAAAATCTGGAGTAATATATCCTGTACTCCCATTACTTCCAGGGGCGCGCTGGCTTGATTGATCAGCGGAATGCGCGACGGGTTTATGATAATAACTGATACGCTGCTGATAACCGCTGCCACGGTTGTGGTTGCGAGGGCAAAGACCAGCAGCAGGCCGTTTAACCTGGCAACCAGCCAGCGCCGTTCGTTTGCCACCATGGCCGAAATAATACCCAGGAAAAGAGTGGGATAGAGGAGATAGTGGCCGATGTTCACAACCACACGCATGAGGTTAACTATTGCCCCGGAGAAGAGGCTTTGGGGCAGGATAAACGACAGCCCTAACCCGACTGCTACCCCCAGGGACAAATGAAATAAATAGCGCATAACAGATATAATAGTATCATATACTGTGGCATTAATGTGCCGCTTTGTACTACCATGAACGTATGCATATAACCATAAATCAGATACATACCCAGGTCGGCGGATTTGCGCGCAACGTCAATACAATCATTGACTGGAGTAAGCGTGCCGAGCAGAGAGGCGCGGAGCTTGCCCTGTTTCCGGAGTTGGCAGTCTGCGGGTACCTGCACCTTGATCTTGCGCTCCGTAATGATTTTTTACTTGCCAACCAGCGGGGTCTGGAACGGCTGCTGCGTGACCTGCCGCCGAACCTATGGGTGGTTGTCGGGCATATTGCAGAGCACGCGGATGACTCCCGCGCTCCCCAGGGCGAAGACGTGGGGGGGCGGAAAAGGATTTCCAACTGCCTGACTGTTATCCATGACGGGGCCGTCTGTTTTCAGCAATCAAAGCGCCTGCTGCCGAACCACGATATTTTTGATGAAAAGCGCTATTTTTACGCCGACACGGCGTCGGATATCTGTACTATTAATGGCGCGCGTGTCGGGCTGGCGGTATGTGAGGATATATGGAGCGGACAGGATACGCCGTTTGATCACGGTGGGCAGGCGCATTCATCGGATGTACTGGGCGACCTGGCAAGCGCAGGTGCGGAGCTGGTCGTAGTTGCGTCGGCCTCGCCGTATGAGCGCGGTAAGCCGGCGCGCAGAGTTAATCTCCTGCAGGATTTTGCGGCGCGCTGTTCCCTGCCCTGCTGTTACATTAATGGCGTGCATAGCGAAGACGGCATTATATTTGATGGGAATTCATTTATCATTAACAAACAGGGGCAGTGCGCGGGAGCATGCGCGCCGTTCGCAGAAGAGCAATATCTGTTTGAATATACCGGTGCCCCGGGGGATGTTAATCCCGGGAGTGCTATTTTCTCCAACGGCGAGGTCTGCGCCGAAATTACCACCAAGGGGGGCGCAGCCGAAACAGCAGCAGCCGGGCGGGCGGGCGGGCGTCAATCTGACAATGAATTGGAGCGGGCGTTGTGTTTCGGGCTGCGCGAATTTGTAACCAAGAGCGGCTTTACCCGCGCCGCCCTCGGTCTATCGGGCGGCATAGATTCTGCAGTGGTGGCGGTGCTGGCGGCGCGGGCCCTGGGGAGTGATAATGTACACGCAATCATTATGCCGTCCGTATTTACCTCCGAAGCCAGTATGCGCGACGCTACGACGCTGGCACATAATCTAAATATCGCCTATACAATTTTGCCCATTACTGCCATTACCGATGCCGTTACAAATACCCTGCAGGCACTTCCTGTGAATGATGGTGCCGACGCATCAAGCGCCGCCGACGTAGCCGGCGAAAACATCCAGGCACGGACGCGCGGCCTATTATTGATGGCGTACGCTAATACATTCCATGCGCTCGCACTTGCTACCGGTAATCGCTCTGAGTTAGCCACCGGGTACTGCACACTCTACGGGGATATGTGCGGCGCACTTGCCCCAATTGGCGACCTGTATAAAACCGAGCTATATGAATTGGCAAAAAATATTAACGCACACCGGGAGTGCATACCTGCCGAGATACTTACCAAAGCACCCTCTGCCGAACTCCGTCCAGACCAACGCGACGAAGATTCACTCCCCCCCTACCCCGTCCTTGATGCTATCCTGGCCGGCTACCTGGATATGCACCAGTCTGTCGAGGAGCTGCGGGAGCGCGGCTTTCCCCCTGAGGTCATCTCGCAAGTCATTGGACTGGTAGCCGGCAGCGAATACAAACGCCGCCAGGCGGCGCCGGTTATCCGGGTCCATGCCAGCGCCTTTGGGAGCGGACGGCGGGTAATTCAGTGCAGAAATTCCTACGAGGAATCGTTGGAATAAATTGTATGAGATGCCATAATAGGAGATGTTACAAATGAGATGTACAGCGTTACGGTTGCGGAACCACCCCTGGGGGCGGATTTTTATCTGCACGGTCTTTGCCATGTGCCTGTGCCCAGTAGGGGCGTTCCCGGAATCGGTCCACTATGCACAAAGCAGCGCAGGGGAAACGTCGGAGACGGCCGGTGCCTTTTGCTCAGCATCGGCGAATTATATCCACATTGCCTATATTAACAACTCACCAAGAAATTGGGATACCTTTACCATCCGTCTCCACGGCAGTGCCAGCGAACAGGAGGCGTACCGGGTACTGGCGCGCAACGGGATGATATCGGTAGCATCGTTTCCGCTGCAGCGGGTTGGGTTTACCCCGAGTGCCTACGCAATAATAACTGAGAGTACCCATATTCACGTACTCAACGTCATATGCTCCCAGGAAAACCAGATTACGGAAACAAATTTTCTCCAGCAAACCCCCTATATGCCCGAACAGCAATTTATCGATATCGACACGCTGATAAGCGGCGATGCCGGGGCGCCCACAGGGAGAGAGGCTGCTGCAGGCAGTTCCCAGTACCCCGGTTTTACACTCTATTCGTGGCACTATAATCCGCGCATCCTGATTTTTGATACCGAAAAATATGCGGTCCTCTCCCAGTTATTTAAACGGCTGGCGTTCTTTATCGAAAAAGAGGGATACAGCGGCACCATCTACGAGGAAGCGGAATTGGCAAACCAATATGCGTGGCGCGGACATAACTACAACGGCGCCGGGCTGGCCGAATTTTACAACACCGCCCGCAGTAATAACGCTACCCTGAATGAATACGAAACACTTCTGCTGGAAATTATACTGACACATAAAATCATCCTTGAGCGGAATGGATTGTACTTTGCCGGCCAGGGGGGCGTGTTGGGCGTATCCAGGGAATCCTCTCTCTTTGCGCGGCAAATAATTTCCCGTCACGAATTATTACATGGGGTATTTTACAGCTATCCGGACTTTCGCGAGGCTGCCTACCAGCACTGGCTGGGTCTGGCACCGGAGGTACAGGATGGCTGGCGCGAAATATTGCGCTTACTGTCATACGATCCAAGCAGCGATTATCTGGTCATAAACGAAATGCAGGCATACCTGCTCGCAAAGCCCCTGGAGGCAAGCGTAGCGGAAATAGACGCCGCCGCCCGCCGGGTAGCCGTCAATACGCCCGAACATACCGATTTGATGGAAATTTTTCTGCGGGACAACAACAGAGAGATACGGCGGTCAGCGGAATTTTTGCGGGCGGTGCTGCAAATTATTACCGGGCTAGAGGCCGGGAAATTATCAACACTGTCGGCATCGGAAGACACCCAGTATTAGCGGTTTTGTAATACAGCCAATGGCGCTATTGCCGCCGCCCGCCGGGCTGGGATATACGAAGCAACCATAGCGAGCAGGACGGTAATCAGGACCAGTACATACAAATCTACCGGCGACAGGACAACGGGGATTGTCTGTAAATAAAATTCCTCGCGGAGTTCGGTCAGCGAAATACTATTTTGATTCTCCAGTAGGCGCTGTCCGGCAGAGAGTAGAAACTCAATGCCGCGCAGCAAGGTATTCACGTTTATTGTAAATAGCATACCGACGGCTATGCCGATTACTGCACCAAGAAACCCGATACAAAACCCGCAGCCAATAAACAGAGTGCGTATCGCATGCGGGAACATGCCCATCGCCTTGAGTATAGCTATTTCCTGCAGCTTCTCTACCGTGAGAATGAACAGCGCCGAGACAATCTGAGTGAGGGCAACACAAATAATAAGCGCAGTGATGAACAATAAAATATTTTTTGTTGCACGGAAATTAAGAAATCTGCCGGCCTCCTGGCGGTACCATGTCGATACAAAAAAGGTGTCGCCGAGCACATGCAGTATGTTTTGATACGCACGGGTAACCTCCGGGCGGCGTCTGTTCTGCAGCACGGGATTAGATAACCCAAATGGATCTGTAACTTTAATGCCGAGCAATGTTTGACTCGTTGCCGCATCGAGAATACGGTGAGAGTCGGAAAAGGGAATAAAAATCCATTCACGGTCGAGATCACGGTACCCGGCAGTAAATATGCCTTGGACCGTATAACTACGGACCCGGGGGATACTCAGCGCGTTGCGCCCGGAGCCGACGCGGTGCAGTGTAATCAGTTCGACGGTGTCACCCACTGCGACGTTGAGTTCGTCGGCTATGTTTGCCCCGATAAGAATATCAGGCCTTCCGCTGGTGCTTCCCAGACGAAATTCGCCAGTTAGTATCTCAATGTTCTCCCGAAACCCCGGGTCGCTCTCCCAGATATCGGATGCCAGTGCGCGAATACGTACTCCCTGGCGCTGCTCTCCCCCAGTCCCCAGGAGCCCGATGCCGGTTCTCTCGGGAAATACATGGAGCACAGAATCAATATCCAGCACCTCTTGACGAAATGTTTCTAACGATGCATCGCTAATGGGCTGGCGTGCGTAGCCTTTAATGTGGTAGGTACCGGTTTCAATAAAACGCGAGGCGATACCCTGGATCATTCCGTTGCTGACATTCAATACCAGGACGACCGTAGCAATGCCGAGCGCAATTGCAATAATAGGCGCCAGCGCCCGGGGTACACCGCGGCGGTTCTTGCCAAATAGATAGTGAAAAATAAGTGTTGCAATACTAGTGTTCATACTACTACCAGTTCATGGGCGGTATAATTTCCCCTGCGCCATAACGTAATGCACGTCCGCCCGCTTGGCCATTTCCTGATCGTGCGTCACGGCAATCAGGGTTTTGCCAAAACGGCGCACAAGCAGAAACAGCATAGCCTCAATACTCCGGGAGTTCTGTTCGTCTAAATTGCCCGTTGGCTCATCGGCGAGGATTACATCTGGACCATTGATAAGCGCACGCGCAACTGCGATGCGCTGCTGCTCGCCCCCCGAGAGCTGTTGGGGATAGTGCGACCCGCGCTCCTCTAACTGTATTGCCTGTAATAATTTTCGGGCGCTGTTGCGCACAAGACGCCGTTTAACGCCAGCAATAAGCGACGGCAGCATGATATTTTCCAGCGCAGTCAAATCGTTGAGCAGGTAATGGAATTGGAATATAAATCCTACCGATTTACTCCGATACGCGGCCAGCTCCTGCTCGTCGAGGGTGCCAAGCTCATTGTTGCCCACCCGTATCCGGCCACTGTCGGCTCTATCCAGCCCCCCGAGGACATGCAAAAGGGTGCTCTTGCCGACACCGCTTTCACCGCTGATAACAACAGTGTGCCCGGGACGAAAATCTATCGATATGTCACGGAGAATAGACAGGCGGCTGCGGCCGCTCTTGTAGCTTTTGGAAACATGCTCCAGGCGGATTAGCGGGTCAATGGTAGTATCAGGCATATGCGCGCTATCAACTCCTACCCAACAGGGCGGCCGGCTGGATACTATTTACCCGCTGGGCGGCATAGTGCGCAGTCAGGGTCGAGAGCAGGACGCCGAAACAGAATATACTCAAAAATTCACTCAATACAATTTTATGCGGAATATCAAAAAAATAAAAATAATCGGTCGAAATAGGCGCAAGCCGCCCGCTGCCGCTGTTTATGATCTGCAGTAGATAATTAATAAATATCACAGTGCCGTTGGTCGTCCGCTCAAGGACGGCGAACAGGTTGGAGATATTTAGGGTAACCAGCAAACCCAGCACGCACCCTATGACCCCGCCGGCCAGACCCAACAGCAGCCCGATCCAGGTAAACAGCTGGCGCAGGCGCGCAGGAGTAACCCCGACAGCGATCAGCAACGCTATTTCGTGCGAGCGCTGCATAATTCTTCTGGTTGACGATTGGTAGATACTAATAGAGACAACTACAAATATCATACCGACAGTTAATATCATAAAGAATTTCTCCAGCCGTAGCGCGCCGAATATTGCGCGGTTACTCTCCTCCCATGTACGGAGTTCTACCTGGCTGCCGCCATTAATTCCACCCAGCACCGCGGCAATACTCTGTTTCATCCTATTGATCTGCCGATGGTTATGTATCTTTACACCAATATGGACGGGGGCGTTTTGACTAAGCAGCGATTGCGCGCTCTCCAGGGTAGTAAATACTAACTGTGAATCAAAGTCGTTGTACCCGCTGTCAAATATATCTGCCACAGTAAACAGACGCTCACGTCCTGCGTGCGAATACAGCGCCAAATCATCACCAACGGCTACCTGCATGCGCTCGGCCAGGTGCGTGCCAATTAACACGGATTGCCCCGATACCCTACCGGGGGGGTCCTGCAGGTTGAGCGCGCCGGCCAACGCGGGATCACGCACGAAGGCATCAGGGGGCAGGGCCCGTACCCGCACCGCGATCTGATCGTTAAATGCATTATTTGCAATGGTCTGGATGTCGGAGAATGGCAATGCACTTACCACTCCCTCAATTTGCGCAACCTGCTGCGCCGCCTGTTCGGAATCGCCCAGCCCCCAATCATCATACGCGATAAGGTGATACGAATCGATATTCAGTAAATTATCGATCGTGGAAAACTGAAAGCCGTTCATAATTGAGAGTACGGTCGAAAGTGCCATGACCCCGACGGTGATGGTGAGAATAAGTAAATTACGCGCGCGGTCTTTTGTAAAGATCCGTAACGCTATCGTAATTAGCCAGCCCATATCTATTGCCCGGTAGTATCTGCGGCGCTGTCATCCTGTTCCGGCGCATCGCCTTCGGGGGAGACGGAGTCCGGCGCCGGTGCGGTGTCACCATTAACATCAACGCTGCCGGCTTCCGGGGCATCATTCGGGGTTGTTGGTTGCTCTGTTGGCTGCTCTAGTGTCTGATCTGCTGTTTGTTCCGTCGTCTGGTCAACCGGCGCCGCTGTCTCGCCGTTTGACCCTGTCTCATCGGCTGACTCCGTGTCGGCACTCACAACCTCAGGGCTCTCGCCGCCTGCAAGAACGCGGGTACGGATCACATCTCCGTCAACCATGAACTCTTCCCGCTGACGGAGGGTGTTACTAAAATAGATACGGACATACGGCTCTCCATCAAGATAGCGCTCCTCGTAGTGCGTACTATCTACCTCTTCGTCTACAATATCCACGACAGCACGCACCAATTTGCCGTGATCATACCAGCGTTCGGCAAGCTTCACCCCCGCGTCGTCAAAGATAATTTCCTTAAACGACGTCGCCCCGGTTCTACGGATGCGCGAGCGGACTAATTTTCCCTCACTGTAATCAAATTCACCTATTTCAATTGGGATACCGTTCACCGACACGGTCTGCTGCCGGATATTTCCACTGGTATCAAAGACTATCTCGACGAACTCAGAATTTTCCTCATCGAGCACGGTCACCCGCTCCGACTTACTCGGTACACGCTGCGCCGTCACATGCTCGTACCTGACAAACTCCTCCTGCTCCAGGACCCCCGCTACTTCCGCGCGCTTGCGGATAACCCGGCCCCCGCTGTCATAATCGATCCAATTATTCTCCCGGCCGTCACTATGCAGCTCCCGCAATAGCAATCTATCCAGGAAACCAAAGCGCGCAATTGCCTGCTCGCCGTCGCTGTACTCCCTGGTAATCCCCCCCACCCTGCCGTTGGGTGCTAACTCCTGTCTCTCGGTAAAAATCAGCTCTCCCGCACCGTCGTATGCGCTAACGGTAATTTCATCCAGCGAATAGGTGTACTCTATACGCTCGGTCAACACCCCGTCCTTATCATAATTTTGCTCACGGGTAATTCTCCCGCTGCTATTATAGTCGACGGTGCTGCTTATCACCTGCTCTTTGTACACTTCCTCGCTCCGTCTGCCGCCCTTTGTTTCAATGACCGTGCGCCGCACCTCTTCGCCGTCGCGGTAGAGCCGCTCTGTATTCACGGCAGCCGTGCGGGTAACTTCAAGCACATATTCGGCGGCTGCCAACGCCGCCTCCCTGCCCCCGGAATCTGCCAGGTAGTCAATCTGGGAGCCGATGGCATTAGAGGTGTAATAGACCTGAGCCCCAACCCGCACCCCAGGGGGCAGCACAAGCAACATACCCGCAACAGCACTCACGGCAAACACCCGCGCAAACATACCAACACCCACTACTCCCCGACCCCCCTATAATTGATGATAAAATTCCGCCGCCCGCACATATTCCACAATCTCCACAATAGTATTAACTAATAATACACTACTGACAAAGAGGCTGGCTAACTGTCCAACCTGCCCTATGGAGGCAATGTTATTTACACGCGTCTGCTCGCCGACAGACAGATTCGAATAATTGGGGCTGGCTTGTAAATTTAATGCATTATCATATATGCCGCCAAAGATAATCGGCAGCGGCACCGATAGTATAAACGCAGTAAACGCCGTATAAAAACGATCACGGCGTCCGGTCAACCATATACTCTGATCAAAGATGGCCGGTTTGAGCGTGGCATGTATCTGGTTTTCGCTATCTGGCCCGACGGTTAGTTTGGTATCAAAATACCCCTTTCTCCGTAATAAAATTATCTGCTGCTCTTCGGGAGTAATAATATCCACGGGCGTAAACCCCTGCCAGATAGAATCGGCGTAGAGCGAGGCCCCAATGGGCGTGGTGGTAACGGTAATTTGCGAACCATCAGCAACTATGGAGTCAAACACAACTTCAGTCTCCTGGCGGGCGGTTATATTTACAACACGGACCATATCTTCGGGCACGGCTGGGTTCCGGACGGTAACCTCATATTCGCCGACCGGTAAATACCGCAGCGACCGTGCCCCAAAGCCGACAATGTCTTCATTCAAATAGACTGCATCACGGTTGGTGATGCCGGAAATTTCCAACGACCCCCACTCCCTGCCAATCACAATCTGGGCGACATCGTCACTGACAGTGCGCCCGAGCCCGCCAAGCTCATCTTGCCCGATGATGTAATTGCCAAGCGGGTGTAATGTATCGGCCGCCCGGTCGTAGAGTTCCAGGGAAATGCTCAAAAATTCATCCCGCTGCCGGACCGTTCCGCGTATCAGCATGTCATACTCGTTTGTAACCGCAAACGGCCGGAGGGCCGGTGCGGTCTGCGGTGCATTTTCGGTAATCACCACTACCTCTATCGGCTTCCGTTCTACCGAAATAATTGCCGCCGCCGGCAACGCCTGCACACACGCCGCCTCCTGGCGCAAATCTTCAATAGGATCGGTGTCACGATTAATAACAAACACACTGCTGCGCAGGTTACCCCCGGTGCCTTCCTCTTCAACAAATAGCGTGTCGTCCCGCGCCGCCAACTGCTGGTCAATTTGCTGCTGCAGCGCATCTATGCGGCGCTGACGCAGATAATTGGCGTACGCAATCCGCTCTGCATCGCTGTAGTAATGGTCTGTAATATCCGCCAGCTCCTCGCCGACCCGCTGGGAAACCGACGCAGATATGTAGCCGAATTCCGCAGCCAGCTCGCCGGGCTGATTATATAACCGCAGGATACCCAGGCGGTAATTGTCATTGCTATCGGGCACAGGGCACTCTGCGGCTGCGGTGGCCAGCTCTTCCGCGGTCATCGCTTCAGCGCCTTCCTGTTGCTGTGCGTCGCCGACGGCGTCATCGGCGGCGTCGCCGGCTGTGTCACCTGCGGCGTCACCAGCCGCATCGCCGCTCTCTTCCAACGCGCCGTCGTCCCCGGTATCTATCTGTGCCTGTGCAACCACCGCGTACGCATCACCAGAAGCAGCCGCCCCGGCTGTTACATGCGGCCCTGCTGTTACGTGCAGCCCCGCTGTTACGTGCGGCTCTATTTCCCCAGCCCCCGCAACACTCGCCACGCCCCCGCCAACGAGCAGCAACCCGGCAATCATCAAAACGCCCCGCACGCCTCCCCGCAGCGCCCGCGTCCCGCCGCTCTCTTCCCGAAACACCATCATTACTTCAAATGCGACCGCAGATACCCATTGATAAACTCATCAATGTTCCCGTCCATTATCGCCTCAATATTACCGCTCTCGCACGCAAAGCGATGATCCTTCACCATAGTATACGGGTGAAACACATAACTGCGGATCTGATTCCCCCAGGAAATATCGCGCTTCTCCCCGGCCGCATCACTCCGCCGCTTATCCGCCTGCTCTTGATAGTGACAATAGAGCCGCGACCGCAGCATCCCCAGGGCCGTCTCTTTATTCCGATGCTGCGAACGCTCATTCTGACATTGTACAACAATCCCCGTCGGTAGGTGCGTCATCCGCACCGCCGAGTCCGTCTTATTAACATGCTGCCCCCCAGCCCCGCTGGCCCGGTAGGTATCGATGCGCAGCTCATCTGGTTTTATCTCCCCCATCTCTTTGGCTATATCCTCAACAATATGCGGGCTCACCTCCACCGCAGCAAACGTAGTATGCCGCCGCCCCGAGGAGTCGAAAGGAGAGATACGCACCAGCCGATGAATACCGTGCTCACCGCGCAAATACCCATAGGCAAACTCCCCGCTAACCTCAATGGTAACCGACTTAACCCCGCCCTCGGCCTCCTGGAGGTACAAAACACTCACCCCAAGCCCGCGGCGCTCGCACCACCGCATGTACATACGCAGCAGCATCTGCACCCAGTCGCACGACTCCGTCCCGCCGGCGCCGGATTGAATACCAATATAACAATTCGCACTATCGTACTGACCGTTCATCGTCGCCGCCACCCGCAGCTCCTCGTACTCGCCCGCCAGGGCAGTGTAGTCGCGCTCCAACTGCTCCCGGTCATCCGCACCGGCGCCCTCGCCCCCGCCGACCAGCTCCCACAGCTCGGCAAGCTCCACGCTCCCCGTGCGCAGCGCCTCCCACCGGGCAAGGCGTTCGCTTATATTCTTGAGATCACGGTTAACTTCAGCAGCCTGTTGGCTATCGTTCCAAAACCCCTCCGCGCCCTGCTTCCCCTGTAGGCGCGCAATCTCTTCCCCCCAACCCTTGCGGTCAAAGAGACCTCCAAGTGGCATAAATATCCTCCTGCAGCCGCCGAATCGCCGCTCCAAGCTCCGCCCCATCCATCCCTATATAATACCCCGCATACCCGGCATAATCAAGCCGTTTTTTAAGGGGGGGCTCGCCCAGCCCCATGCCCGTGCAAGGAAACTATCTCTCCAATGGAGGCCCAATATTCTAATGCGTTATATATAGCATGAATTAGGAGGGGGGCTGCGAGCCCCCCTCGCTGCATAATTTTTTAACGCCCATTTTTAACGGGCTCACTAACGCTCGCCCTAAATGGGCTAAAATTATTCCGCTACCCCCCGTCACAGTTGTAAGAATATTAAGTTACAACCAAAAACTGCAAAGCGTAATGCGCCGTCACCACGGCGCCAACAAGCAGAGCTACCCCCCGTCGCAGTTGTAAAGAATAGAGAGCCAGGTTAGCCGACAGCGATAAAACGGTAGACAGTGATTAGCACCATAACAACCGTGAACATGATACCCATGGACCATTGCATGGAAGCAAGGCGTTTGTCAAACATTCTTTCCATTTGTTCAAAGCGTTTATCAACTTGTTCAAAGCGTTTGTCAAACATTCTTTCCATCTGCTCAGATCTTGTTGTAAAATCTTCACGGAGATTTTTTATTTCAACATTCACCGACTTCAGTCCTTCTTCTACGCGGACCATACGCTGAAGGAGCTCTATGGGGATGTCGCGGGAGAATTCACTTTTTTCTTTTGGAGCAGAGGCGGGAGCTGTGCGCTTGCGTGTTTTTTGCATATCCGCTGTTACTTTGCGTGTTATCAAGGGAACTATCTCTGCGATGAGCTCCTGTTTTACCGATTTTGTAATTACTGCCGGTGCCATACTAGTAGTATACTACTTGCGGGGGGGTGTGTCAAACAAAAGACCAAGAAGGAGCGAGCTTGGTTAGATAAGAAATTCATACACGGTTATCAATGCCATGAGAGCCAGGGAACCGACAACCATAAGCCAACGTAGAGAATTAAAGTTTTTCCTGAGTGTATTCTCCCAACGTAGCATGTGCAACTCTGTTTGAAGAGAGAGCACGCGTTCAAAGAGATCGGGGGGCGAGGTGTCGTGGGGGGTGGATAGGGGAGCGGGGGCGGCGAGTTCCTGTTGTTGGGCTTTTGTCAGTACTGCTGATGCCATGTACTAATAGTATACTACTTGCGGGGGCATGTGTCAAACAAAAGACAGAGAGAGCGCGCGCCGCCGCGCCCCCGCCCCCGCGGACTACTGTGTCGGTTGTCCGGGGAGCTGATCACCGGTGGCACTACAGGTAACGGTTGACGGAAACAGTGCACAGTAGTCGGTGGTGGAGGCACCAGAGCCGTCGTAGTCGGCGTAGCGGAGTTTTGGGGTAACCCCGGTACCGAAGACCCAGGCGTTCAGGGTGTTGTCTGCTGCAAGGTTCCAATTTACCCATGTGTCTGCGGTGGTTTTGGTACCAGGCGCGGTACATGTTGCCATGGTGATGTAGGTGCTGTAATCTACCCCGGCTGTTGGGCTGGACGTTGGTGCCGAACATTCCATTTCGGTTGAGTCCCAGGAGCCGGCGGTAATAGCGAGCGAACTGGATGTGCAGGCGGTTGAAGTAGTGTAGGTGCGGTTACTGCACCCCGGTGTATTGGCGGCGGTCAGGGCGGTGGCGGCGGTTATGCCTGCGGGGCGGATTGATACCCCGCCTGACGTTCCGTTAGTCGGTGTACCGAACCCGTAGGATGCAGCGATTGTTCCATTCTGCACTCCTGCCACGGAACCTGCATTATCACCAGTTCCAGTACCCCCACTGACGTTCCCAGTCGCATAACTTGCGGTGATAGTACTCCTAGATGACTGGGATCCCACCAATCCGCCAGCCTGGTCAAGGGTACCATCGCCGCCAGTGACATTTCCGGTAGCGTAGCTGGCAGTAATAGTACTCGCATGCTGTCGCCCAACCAAACCACCAACATAATCAAGTGTGCCAGCCCCGCCATCAACGTTGCCAATGGCGTAGCTTGCAACAATAGAGCCGCTTCTATGACTCCCAACTAATCCGCCAATTTCACCAACAGTGCCACTACCACCACTGACGTTTCCACTAGCATAGCTTGCAATGACCGAGCCCCCTCTCATTGTTCCAAGCAAGCCCCCGACTTCTGCATTATGACCAATGCCGCCATTCATATTAGTGGTGGCATAACTTGCGATAATAGAACCGGAAATCATTTCTCCAACCAGACCACCAGCATGAGGATTACAGTTAGCTATTCCAACAACGCTGCCAGTGGCATAACTTGCGATAACAGTGCCATCTATCTGTATTCCAACCAGACTACCAGCTGGAATGGCTGACGTCCGCGTGCAAGTTGTAACTTCAATCGCTCCATCAACCACACCTACATTACGGATACGTGCCCCCATGTCGATGGTTGCAAATAAACCAAGTCTATCCAGATCACGGCCACTTATTGTTAAATTGCTAATAGTGAACCCATTGCCCTCAAAGATAGCGGCAAACGCATTGCTAGTGGTGGGACCAATCGGTTCCCACCCGCCGTCGGCAACTACAAAATACGGACTGGCGGTGTCGTCGGTATCAAGGGTGCCGTCGGGGTTTACGGTGCTGCCGTCTCCGTCCAGGTCGAAGTCAAGATCATTCATAAGCTCGTACCCGCACAGGTAGACCCCGCTGGTTGCGGTGGTGCAATCGGTGGTGGCAGCAGTCGGTGCACCGGTGGTGACCCCGGTATCGGCATCTGTGCCGGTATCTGCTTCTTCGTCGTCATAGCTGGTGCCGGCAAGGTTGTAGCGTATGTTATGCAGCTGCTCCAGGGTCCATATCTCTATTAACCCGTCGTCGTCGTCATCTATATCGTCATCGCAGGCCATTCCAGCAGTCTCGCCCATGGCGGCGCTCTGGTCGGTGTTGGGGATGTTGGGGCAGTTATCGGCGCTGTCGGCTATGTTGTCGTTGTCTGTGTCACTGACACACGAAACTCCTACTCCGCCCATGGCGGCACTAAGGGTATAGTCTCTGTTACAGGTTTGGCAGCCAGTCAGGCCGGGCGTGCCGCCGTCGTCGGGAATGGGGTTGCCGTTCTCGCATACATACGAAGTTGATTCACAGGTAACCCCAGGGGCGGGGGTGGAGTCACTGAGAGCAAATCCGCCGTCGCACATCCTGCAACCCTGTTCGTTCGCCATTGGAGCAGCGTCAAAAATGCGCTCGCCGTTGGTGCATATATACGGGGTCACGCAGGAAACGCCCACGCCTCCGGCGGCGGCATCGAGGGCATAATCGCCAGTGCACGACTGGCATCCTATCAAACCAGGACTGGGGGCGGGGTCGGTAATAGCGGTGCCGTTTTGGCATACATACGGGGTAATTGCCACGCAGTTAACCCCGGGGCCTCCGGCGGTGCCGCCTTCTAATTCAAAACGGTCGTTACAAACCTGGCATCCCGTGGTGTCTGCTGCTGTGGTGGTGCCGTCAACCGGGGTGCCGAATTCACACGTATATGGAAGCGGGGTTGGGGGCGGTGTCGAAGTCTCCTCGGGGCATCCTACCAGGAGTATTGTTAGTGCTATTGCTGTCAAAATGACAGAGGCGGCGAGAGCACTGCGCCGGGTCGATATTCTTCTTAGAAAGTTCATACTATTATTATAACATAAATAAAATTTATTTGTAAAGGTTTTTTGAATTATTTTTTGGTACCAATACCGGGGGCCTCGGCAGGCTCGGCCACCGGGGGGCTCGGGCACCGGGCTTCGACAGGCTCAGCCCAAGGGGGGATTGCGAAAGACCGTAGTTTTGGTACGGGCTCTGCATGTCTATATATGATGCAGGTTTTGGGACTGGGGGCCTCGACAGGCTCGGCCACCGGGGGCACTGCTATACTTTGCGCTAGGCATGTGAAGGGTGACACCGCCCTTTGGCGGTGTCAGACGCCGCGGAGTTAGTGCGGGCATCTTTACTGTATGACGCGCGGCGGCCGAGCCCTGAGCACGCCGACCCCCGCGGGCGGCGCAGCCGTGCGCGGGGGGAGCGCCCGCACCCCTCGCCCCCCCCCTACCCTGTTGCCAATATGTGTGATTACCGCTACCCTTTTCGCATGGAGATCATCGCGGAGATTGGCAATACCTCTATTGGGGTTGCTCTGTTTGCCGGGGAAAAACTGGTGCATCTGTTTCGTGTTGCGACCCACCGCGCCCGGAGTGAGGGTGATGCTGCGCGCGCTTACCAGGGGGATATTGTGCGGGGCCTGGCAGGGGCGGGGGCCACGGGGGCTGGTGTGAAGGCGGCGGCGGTGATAAGTGTGGTACCGAGTGTAACTGAGGCGGTGGTGCGCGGTCTGGGGTTGGCCCTTGCGAGCGAGGTTATACCGGTGGTGATTACCGTCGAGGATGCGTACCGGGTGCGGGTCCGGGGCGGGGTGAGTACCAGGGAGATCGGGACTGACCTGGTGGCGAACGGGGAAGGGGCGGTGGCGCGGCTTGGGTGCGGTCCGGTGCTGGTTGTGGATTTCGGCACTGCGCTGTCGGTTACGGCGGTGAACGGTGATAACACGATCTGCGGGGTCAGTATTGCCCCGGGGGTGGTGTTGGCAGGGCACGCCCTGGCGGGCGGGGCGGCGCAGCTGGATGAGATTGGGTTGGAGCTCCCGGGGGCGTATCTAGGGACAGATACCGTGGGGGCTGTGCGTTCGGGGATCATGTATGGGTATATTGGGATGATTACTCAATTGGTTACCGGGATGGGGAGAGAGCTGTGGGGCGAGGGGCGCGCGGGGGCGGTGTTGGCAACCGGGGGACAGAGCTGCGGGCTGGAGAAGCATATTGCTGTTATAGATGAGTACATACCGGAATTGACCGCCGAAGGTGTGCGGGAGATGGCGGTGGAGCGGCGGCGGCGCCTGGCTTAGAATTCCCAATCGAATACCGGGGGCGACGGTGAGGGGTGCCAGGTTTCGTCGAGGCGTTGGAGCAGATCGGCGGGGGCGCTGAGGGTATCGGTGATTGCCAGGACTGTCGCCGGCAGGATACCCGCCCACAGGCGTGAGAATGCACCGACATCGGCCTCCAGGAGCGGGAGGGACGGGTGATGCCCGGGGGCGCACTGTGAGGGCGTGCCGCTAGGGCCGCTGCCGAGCTCTATAGTATAGTCGCCGGACACTGGGGAAAACGCGCCGTCGGTAACAGTAGATAGGGGGTCGCGGATGGTCAGGTTGAAGCGCAGGGGCGCGGTACCCGAGGGTAGGGAGACGGCGGATATTGCCCGTTTGAGGTCGAGGATACGGAGCTGCCAGAAGTGTACCTCCTCGGTGGGGTCGGCGATGCGGTAGTTGCCGCGCAGGGGACGGCGGATCAGGTCTTGCAGGCACACATGGGCGGGCGGGGCGAGGGTGATCTGTTCGATCTGGTCAGCGAGAGCGTGGAGGGTGCCGAGAAGGGACAGGAATAGTTGGGGCGTGTCGGCGCACATCCACTGCATGCGTAATTTGGTCTCCGGGGATTGGGGGTCGCGGGTGGCGAAGAAGTGGGCGGCGAGATTTGCACCACCAGGGGCGCGGAGCCCGAGGCCAAGGGAGTTCTCGCCGCAGGCACTGACTATGCCGTCGGTGAACGCCGGCGGTGTGATGGTGCAGGCCCCGTGGGATTGATGGCGGGCAGTGCGGGCGGCGTGCATGGCCGGGGCGTCGGCGGGGGTCAGGCGCACAGGAGTAAGGTCGGCGGCAGGACGGGGCGTGAGGGCGGCGGGGTCGATGGTCAACATGGGGTCGGTGCCGCCGTTGCCGAAGCCGAAGCGGTTATAGTACCCCTGGTCGAATGCCCCGAGGGTTGCCAGGACTGCACCGCTCTCAACGGCGCGCTGCAGGAGCTTCACCATGAGTGCTGCGGCGGCGCGGCTGCGGCGGGCGTGGGTTGCGGTTACCACGCCGGTCACTGCTGTCATCGGGAGCGGGCGGTCCTGGTAGCGGAAGGTGCCGGGCATGCTTATAGCCAGACTGATAATCTCCGAGGTGCCGGTGTGAGCGGATTGGTGGTGGGCGCAGTACCCAGTACTCGCGGGGAGTATTTTGCCGGTCTCGACGGCGAGGTCACGCCCGGGGAGCTCCCAGGCGGCGTCGCGGAATAACCGGACGGCGGGGGCGATGTCATCGGGGCAGGTTAGCTCGCGGATGGTGTATGTCATGTTTGCTATTATACTATATGCTTGATGGTATGGGAACGCTCTATGTTGTCGGGCTGCCTATTGGGAATTTGGACGATATTACCCTGCGGGCACTGGAGGTACTCCGGGGCGCGGGGATTATATTCTGCGAAGATACCCGGCGTACGGGGATTTTGTGCGCGCGGCATAACATATCGGCCCCGCGGGTCAGCTGTCATGCCCACAACGAACGAGGCCGGGTGCCGCAATTACTGCGCCGCCTGGAAGCAGGCGAGAGTGTCTGTTATGTCAGTGACGCCGGGACTCCGGCGATCAGTGACCCCGGGGGTCGGGTCGTGGGGGCGGCGCGGGCGGGCGGGCATACGGTGGTTCCGATACCGGGATGTTCGGCTGTCACTGCCCTGCTCTCGGTTAGCGGGCTGCCGGTTGCCGGGTTTGCGTTCATCGGGTTTCTGCCGCGCAGTGCGGGGAAGCGGCGGCGGGCCCTGGAGGGGGCGTTGGGAATTTCCGGTGAGCGCAGCAGCGGCGCGACGGTGGTTTTGTTTGAATCTCCGCATCGGATCGTGGGGCTGTTGGAATTACTAGACGACCTGGCACCAGGGTGCACGGTAGTGATTGGACGGGAGCTGACCAAGCGGTTTGAGGAGATTATGGTCGGGAGCCCGGGGGAATTGCCTGCGAGACTTGGAGAGCCGCGGGGGGAGTTTACGGTTTTGGTGCATGCTGGCCGCACCGTACATTGATGTTGGGTAGCGTGATACTGCTGCCGCGTGAGCGACGCTTGCTTCACAGAAGCGACCGGGGGTAGCGGAGCTGTTTTTTGGCGCCGTGATGACGGCGCATTACGCTCCGTTGCCGCGTGAGCAACGCATGCTTTACAAAGGCGACCGGGGGTAGTGGAATAATTTTAGCCCATTTAGGGCGAGCGCAAGTGAGCCCGTTAAAAATGGGCGTTAAAAAATTATGGAGCGAGGGGGCCGGCGGCCCCCTCTGGTAACCTCCTCTTTCTTTACTCTATCCCCGGGAGGTGCTATACTTTCGCAATGAGCAATGCTATTGAGGTGGCGCACCTGCATAAGAGTTACCGGGACATTAAGGCGGTACGTGATCTTTCGTTTCAGGTAGCGCAGGGGACCTGTTTTTCTATCCTTGGCCCGAATGGCGCGGGGAAGACTACGGTGGCGAAGACTATTTATGCCAAGGCGCGGGCGGATAAGAATCCCGAGACGGTGATGTCGGTGTTTGGGTTTGATCCGCGGGCTCGTGAGTTGGCGGTGAAGGCGCTCATTGGGGTTGTGCCGCAGAATAATAACCTTGATAGTGAGCTCAACGTGGAGCAGAATCTGCGTATCTATGCGCGCTTCTACGGGTTCTTCGGGAAGGTTGCGGGGCGGCGGATTGATGAGCTGCTGGAATTTATGGAGCTGCGGGAGCGGCGCGGGGCGCGGGTGCGGGAGCTGTCGGGCGGGATGCAGCGGCGGTTGGTGATTGCGCGGGCGCTGCTGAACCGGCCGAGACTGCTGATCCTTGATGAGCCGACGACGGGGCTGGACCTGCAGGTGCGGCAGCTGATTTGGGACAGGCTGTCGGAGCTCCGCGGCGGCGGGGTGACGCTGCTGTTGACTACCCATTACATGGAAGAGGCCCTGCATCTTTCTGATACAATTATGATTATGCATAAAGGTCAGGAGGTCCTGCAGGGGAGTGTGAAAACGCTGCTGGAGAAAGAGATTGAGCCGTTGGTGTTGGTGGTCAGCGGGCTCGCGGGAGGGGACAAAGGCAGCGGCAGTGCGGCGATACCGGGGGTGCGGGGGCAGCGCATTGGGGCGCATAGCCGGTTCTACGGCGATTCTGATGCCCTGTTGGGGAAACAACTGAAGGCCCTGCAGGCCGCAACGGGGAGCGGCGGGGGGATTAACGAATATGCCATCCGCAAGACGACGCTTGATGATGTGTTTATGAAAGCCACAGGGGGGACTTTGAGTGATCAGCAATAATTATCCGTCTCTGTTGAGGCGGCTGTATAGTATGTGGGTGCGGCACCTTACGGTGTACTCGCGCAACATCGTCAGCAACGCTATCTCGCCGTTTATTGATCCGCTGCTGTTTATTGTCGGGATCGGGATTGGGCTGGGGAGCTACATCGGCGTGGTAGAGTATGCGGGGCTGGAGAATTTGTCGTACCTGACATTCCTGACCATCGGGATCACCATCAGCTCTTCGATGTTCACGGCTACCTTTGAGACCACCTATGGGACGTATTTCCGTATGGAGTATGAATTCGTCTATGACGGCATCCTGGGGGCGCCGATGAGTGTGTATAACATTCTTATCGGTGAGGCCCTGTGGGCGGCGACGAAGGGGCTTATTTTTTGTCTTGCCGTTGCCGTTGTGGGGTTGGTGTTTTCAATATCGCCGCCGATACTTTTGCTGATTGCTCCCGTCCTGGGGTTTATCGGCGGGCTGATGTTTGCCGCGATGGGGTTCTTTGTTACCTCGTATGTCAAGGCTATCAATCACTTTAGCATTTTGTTTACCGCGGTGCTTTCGCCGATGTTTTTCTTTAGCGGTGTCATTTTTCCCCTGGAGCGGCTGCCTGCGGGGATCCGTCCTATTGCCGAAATATTACCCCTGACCCATCCGGTGCGGATTGGGCGGTCGTTGGCCCTGGGGGTTGAGAATCCGTTGCTTATATGGGATATTACTTATATTGTGTTATTTATAACTATTATCGGAGGCAGTGCGTTAATACGGTTGCGTAACCGCTTGATTGATTGATGCATATCGGGTATAATTAATAGTTATGGAATTTTACGAAACAATACAGCGCGATCTTATAGAAATTCTTAGCAAGAGTTTCACGTTTAAAGATCTGGAAACTATCGGCAGGGATATATTTGGTGAGTACAGTACTCATCAGTTGGAGAAGACAAACCCAACGGTATCAATTGCACCTGCCAATGCCGCCCGCCGGTTGGTGGTGGAATGCATGGAGCGGAAGAAGCTGGAAATGCTTATCAACACACTGATGCAGCTTGACGGGAGTTACTTGAACGACCGCGTTGTTAAGTTATTTCACATTGAGAATTTTCTCTACAACCTGACCCTGCACGGCATTATTTACGATTTCGAAAAACGCAAGATGGTCGAGCTCAAAAAAGACCGTTCGCTGCTTCCAAACTGGGGGTCGCTGCGCGATGGTAAGAATTACGATTTAACTGTTGCGTCGATTGATATTGTTGGGAACTCGAAGTTGGTGCGTGCACACGGGACGCATACTATGGAGAAGGTCTATCACCTGCTCTTGAGCTTTATCCGTAGTAAACTGGCCACCTGCGAGGGCCGGGTGTGGTCGTGGCAGGGCGATGGAGGCTTGATAGCTTTCCCGAAAGGGCAGGATCCTACATTGAGTGTATCGTGCTGTTTGGAAATACTATTGACGCTTCCAATCTATAATTTTCATCCCGGGAAGAGCATTAAGGACGACGTAATCTTGCGTATCGGGATGGACCACGGGCCCGTTAAGTTCTTTATGAATACCGGGCGGATCGTCTCTGAGACTATTAATTACGCCGCCCATCTGGAAAAGAGCGGAACTGAGTCGTGGGGGCTGTCGGTATCTGATAGTATCCACGCCAAGATGACAGATAAGTTACAAAAGATTTTTTCCCATAAGAACATGTTCGAGGGCCGGCAGGCGTACAGCTTGACTATTAGCTCGGACTGGCGGAAATAACTCTCTCTCTCTCTCGGGGGGCACGCTCCCGCGTGTAACGCGTTTCTCTCTCACTCCCCCCTACCCTCTCTCTCTTTTTTTTACAAGCACAGAGCGAGGGCGGCGGTTGCGGCAAGACATGACAAATAACAGTAGGTGTGCTATACTTATTGTGTGAGCGGGAATGGGAATGGTTTTATTATGCGGTGTGTAATGCTGCTCGGCGGGCGGCGGCGGTTTTCGGTGCTTTGTCTAGTGTTGCTCCTGGGTGTTGTCATTCTGCCTTCGTTTCAGCCCGCACCGGCTGCCCAAACGACCCCCCCGGGAGAGGGCGAGCGTGCTGCTATCGCCGAGCCGAGGGAGCCTATCGGGCTGCGGGTGCGTGCGATCGGCGGCCTGCTGCCTATCGGTACATTTCGGGTCGGCACAACCATCCATCAGCCGGCATTTGGGTTTTCGGCCGGGGGCGATATCTCCTACCGGTTACCCTTTGATGAGGTCGGCATCGACGTCGGCATCGGCAGCAAGTATAATTTCGAGCGTCTCATTGATGGCCAGGGCGGTGCTGCGTATTCGACAATCCCCCTGTACTTTCTCGTCGGTCTGCCGTTTGCCCTCCCGGATGTTGAGGTTTTCGGCATTTTCCTGGAAGGGCGGATTGGGTATTCGTTTTTTCTGGTCAACGACGCGTTCCGCAATGACGTTGATTTACTGAACGGCAACGACCCCGAGGGTAATCTCTATTGGGCCATCGGAATAGGTGCAGAATTTAACATCACTCCCGCGTTTTTTGCCTCTGTTGCAATTAACTACGGCAGCGGGGGCGGGGCGACCTCAACTACTACTATCACTAACGAGACATTCGATATAGAAATTGGTCTCGGGTATACGTTCTAACTACGCTCTCGCCCTGCCCTCTGCCGCCACCGCGCCCAAAGTAAAAACTACGCCAACGCCGCGTCAACGGCTTCGCGGCAATGCAAGCGCGTGGTATCGATAACACTCACGCCCCCGGTATCCTCGGGTTTGACCAGCATGCCGATCTCAGTACACCCCAGGACCACCGTCCCCGCCCCGCGCCCCGCCAGGTCGGCAATAATACGCAGGTACGCCCGCCGGTCGCCATCGTCAATAATCCCATTCGCCAACCTGTTGTAAATCGCATCGTGCACCACAGCGCGGTCACCCTCGCCCGGGGTGATAACCTCCACCCCCAGCGGCGCGCATATATCCGGGTACAGGGAGCTCTCCATGGTAAACCGAGTCCCCAGCAACCCCAGGGTAGCCGCTCCGTCCGCAACAGCACGGCGCGCAGTCAACTCAATCAAGTGTAAAAACGGCACGTTCAGCCGCGCAGTAATCTGATCGGCCAACAGGTGCATGGTATTGGTAGCCAAAATAATCAGCTCCGCCCCAGCCGCTTCCAGTTTCGCAGCATTACCCGCCAGCATCTCCCCCATCGCTTCCCACTCTCCGCGCGCCTGCATCTCCGCCACGGGTGCAAAATTAACGCTATGGACAATCACCTGCGCCGAGTTACACCCGCCCAGACGCTCTTCTATCGCCTGGTTAATCAGCGTGTAGTAGGTACTGGTAGACTGCCACGTCATACCGCCCAAAATCCCTATCGTTTTCATATCTTGCGCCCCCGCGCGCACGCGCACCCGCGCGCCCCGCGTCTATTACGCCGGCGCCCAGGCCTTGACCGCGTCGGCCAACTCGGCCCCGCGGGCCGCAATCTTCGCCAGATCTTCGGATTTCGGACGCCCCAGGAACTCAACGGGCTCCAGGAATTCCCACTTGCACTTACTGTGCTCCACCAGTTCCGCCAGCTCTTTCTGGGCCCCGCCTGACCACCCGTAGGAGCCGAAGCTAAACGCCTTCCGGTTCAGAACCTTCTTCTTAAAAATCTCATCCAACACGGCAAACATCGGCGGAAACATCTTGTACTCGTAGGTCGGCACCCCGATGGCAACACCCGATGAATCCCACACCGACTGCAGTATATGGCTAATGTGACTCTCCGGTACGTTGTGCACATCCACCGCAACACCGCCTGAACGCAGCGAGTCCTCCAGCGTCTTCACCGCCATCTCCGTCGCCCCGTACATACTCGACCAAATCACCGTAACCTTCCGCCGCCCCGGCCCTTTGGAGTACGAACTCATCCGCCCGTAGCGGTCAATAACACCTTGCGGTTTTTTCCAAATCAACCCATGCCCAGGCGCAATACACTGTATATCGAGCTTGGTCACCTTCTCCAGCGCCTTCGCCACCGGGTGCGAGAACGCCCCCAGGATGTTGGCGTAGTAGCGCATCATCTCGGCATCAAACCCCGCCATCGCCTCGCTGCTCTGCTGGGTATCGTAGGGGTTATCGGCATCAACACTCCCGAACCCGCCAAACATATCGCACGGCATCAGCGTCCCCGTCTGCTCGTCAAACGTAGCAATAGTCTCGGGCCAATGAACGTTGGGAATTGCATGAAACGTCAACCGCCGCCCGCCCCCGAGGCCCAGGGAATCGCCGTCACCGACAGCGATGACCTCATTATCAATACCAAAATACTCCGTCAACAGCGGCTTGGCCCGCTCGGACGCAACAATCTTAAACTCCGGCCGCACGGCACGGAACGCCTCAATCCACCCCGCGTGGTCGGGCTCCATGTGATTCATCACCACATAATCGATACTCTCCAGGGCCACATCGCGCTCCTTCAGGAGCCCAAACAGCACCTCCGGGATACCATCCCACCCGCACAGTCCATCGACAATCGCAGTTTTCTCGCCCCGCACCAGGTACGAATTCATCGAAACCCCCTGGGGAATCGGCCACATACTCTCAAACAGCAGACTATTCGGCGCCGCATTCGCAGACAGCCGCGTAATCCCATCAGCAACATTTATATTATCCATATTTCCTCCAATATATAGTTAAGTGTATAACGCCAGGCGGTCGTTGTCAAGTTTTTTGTTTTGGGCGCTATGTCTTGTGACGCTTACGTCTGAGCCACCCCCTTCCCCCCAAGTGCCCAGAATTAACTGGTACACTTGAGGTAATAAGAAACAAAAAAGGAGGGTTGTATGGAAATACCATATCAACATATATATTGTAGCAGAAACGAAAAGATGCTGCAGCATACGAGAAGACAGATAGTCCAGTATGCACTAGCTCACTCGATACGAAAGGCGGCCAAGAAGTTTGGGGTAGCACGAAATACGGTTACCCTGTGGGTCCGTCGATGGAAAGAATCCCCCGGTGCCCCTTTGGTTGACAGAGAACCTGTCACCCGGGCCCGCCATCCGAAACAGATGGATAGAGAAACCGAGATGAAAATTATCCGAATAGTTACCCTGCGTCTTAGCCGGGGACAACCGATAAATATCTCCCGGTTAGTGCGTGAAGAGAAGATCCCCTATAGTGTAAACGCGGTTATCCGGTGTCTGAAACGGCATGGGATGTATACGGTTAAAAAAAGACGGGGGAGAATAGTTAAAAAAGATCTCCGTGAGTTTTGCCGGAATCTCCCCCCGGGGTTACATCTGCAAATAGATATTAAGTATCTGACTGACATACAAACACTCAAAAACTCTATAATGCACAAGGAAATACCGCTCTACCAGATAACCGCCCGAGACCGCGGCTCGGGGTTATTATGGTTTTGTTATACGTTTGAAAAATCAACAACAAACACCACTTTGTTTCTCGAATACCTACTCCTGCACCTACAGTTGCACCTTGGGCCGGATATGCCAATACGCGTACAAACTGACAATGGAAAAGAGTTCACTACCTGGTTTGATAGCGATAAGGAAACTTTGTTTGAACAAAGATTAACCCATGAGAATATCCCGCACTCAACCATCCCCCCGGGGGCATGTACGCATCAATCACACGTTGAGGCCAGTCATCGGTTAATAGAAGATGAACTATACGCAGATATGTGGCACCCCACCAGGGAGAGTTTTCTCGGGCAAGCACGGGTGTATCAGAAGTGGTTTAACCTGAAACGATACAACACCTACCAGGGCGGGACACCGGTAGAGCTTTTCAGGAAGCGGATGCCTGATTGCGACCCCAGGAGGGCAGCGGAGTTGGTACCAATAATCGTGGATAAACTGCTTACCAAAGAGCGCTTGGCCACTTGGCGGAGTTGGCAGGATGGGGTACCATAGATTAGGCGGGGGGTGGCTCAGACGAAAGGGTAAAATCCCATTTGTTTTGGGCGCTACCCCCGCGCGCGCTACGCGCACACGGGGGTCGGCGTCCCCAGGGCTCGGCCGCCGCGCGCTTTGTGGTAAAGATATCACCCGCAAACTCCGCGGCGTCTAGCAGGCGCAAACGCGCCTGCTACCCTGGGCATGCCTAGCGCGCAGAATTTGCTGCCCCCTCGGGCACATTGTAAATACCTGGAATGCAATAACTGCTTATTGGCACTGTATTTAGAGGTATGTAATAACCAGTAAAAATATTTTAAAAAATCAAAAAATGTGTTAAAAAGATATTTTTTGTACTATAACTCAAAGTATGAGTATAGTGGAAATATTTAAGACGCGGCGCAATGCAGCCGCCGTTGCCGGATTGGCAGCAATTGCCCTGACAATACAATTTACCGCCTGTTCCGAAACCCCGGTGGTTCCGTCGGTATCACCGCCCCCGTCGTCATCGTCACCATCCACTCACCTATACGTATGTGAAAACGGCACCCCCAGGGAGGGAAATGCCCCCGCCGAAAACATACATGTATGCGCTGACTGTGATGCCGGCTATGTCCTGCAAAGCGACGCACCTGACGCCCCCGCATGCGTTCCTGCCAACGGCCCGGACGACGCTGCACCTGTCGGCAACCCGGATGATGATCCTGACGACAGCCAGAGCAAAGACACCGCTGCTGGCCCCGATACCTGCTCCGATGCATCTAACGCAGAAACCGACCCTGCCTGCGTTGCCGATATCGACGATGATAACGACGGGCTTATAGAGATATGGACACTGGAACAATTACACAATATGCGCTACGACCTGGCAGGCACCAGTTACAAAACCAGCAGCACGGCTGCTCCCAACAGAACCGGTGCACCCACGAGCCCCACCGAAAACTGCCCCACCCCAACCGCCGGCGTCTATCTGTGCGGTTACGAATTAGCCCAAAGCCTTGACTTTGACCTGGACGGAGACGGCAGCACATACACCGAAACCACCCCCGGGGTCTACACCCTGGACGAGGGAGACGCCGCCGCACCCTACTTTGTGCCCAGCGACGGCGGGTGGGAGCCGGTTGGTGATGATATTATCGAGTTTAGGTTTACCGGCATCTTTGAAGGTAACGGCTTTGTGATTGCCAATATGACAGTTATCTATGATGACTTTAACGTCGGTCTATTTGGGCATGCTGAGAATGCAGTTATCCGCAATGTTGGACTTGTCAATGTATTGGCGCGCTACAGCGGTTCACGATTCAAGAGTGTACGCGTTGGCGGATTAGTTGGGACGATAATATACGGCTCCATCACAGCAAGTTATACGACTGGTATAGTTGATGGAGATGCCACTGCGGGTTTTACCGGTGGTTTAGTAGGATTCCCAGTAGTCACCGACATTACTGCAAGCTACTCAACTAGCACCGTGAGGTCTACCAACGGAGACCGTGGACAGATAGGTGTCGGCGGACTGGTAGGCCGGATGTCCGGCGGCACCATCACGGTAGGTTACGCAACAGGTGATGTCTATGGGGGCAGCGTAGATGACAGCTCTGTCGGCGGACTGGTAGGGTACATGTATTCCGGCGTCATTACAGCAAGTTACGCAACAGGGGATGTCTATGGCGGCAGCGGGGGCGACGGTAGGGCTGGCGGGCTGGTGGGTTTCGCAAGTGCCAGACGTGCCGTCGTATCGTTACCGATAGTGGGTATACGGGGAGACATCACGGCAAGTTATGCCACGGGCACTGTCAGGGGCGGGTCCGGGGGCGGTTCCTATGCCGGAAGTCTGCTAGGACACCTGTCAAACCGGGATAACCCGGTAAGAATCTTTGACAGCTACGGGTTCGGTGCGGTGGAAAATAACCCCGCTGGCGGTATGTCGCCCATGCCGGTTGGTGTTACTTCTGCTGCCCAACTTACCGCTGCCAATACCGGCGGGAGCGGGTTGTGGAACGATGCTGGCAATAATACTTTGGACGCCTGGGTTTTTGATGCAGGCAAGGCGCCGCTTCTCCGCTACGCCGACTATGACGGCAGCGGTACTACCTATTCTTGCTCGCAACTACCGTCCAGTATTGAGTGCGGGCCTAATGGGGACTTGCTCTTCGGGCAACCATAAGGGAGTCAAAGTTCTAACACATACCTCCTCTCTATCTATGAGGAGGTGTTTTTTTATATCTCTGCTGCTGCGGGTTGGACGTATGCCTTACGAAAGCGGCGGGGGGTAGCGTCTGCTTGTCGGCGCTCTGGTTATCAGCGCCGCGCGAGCGGCGCACCATACATTGTTTTTGTTTTTGGAAAATTGACACCGTGCTTGCGAACAGTGCATGTATCTCTGCTGCCGCGGGTTGGACGCACGCGTTACAGAAGCGGCAGGGGGTAGTGGAAGACAGCGAAGTGTGCGGCGGGCGGAGTGTGAACGGAGCCCGTAACCCGCGCAGGCGCGGGTTAGCGCACTGGTGCACCGCGCTCGCGCGGGGCACGCTGGCTGCAGCGAGGGGGGCAGCGCCCCCCCTCTCTGCAACATTATTTGTAAAACTTCAATATGTGTGCTAAAATTGGAGTATGATTACAGAAGATACAGTAGCGGCGATTGCAAAATCTGTGCGCGGTCTATCGATTGATGCGGTAGAGCGGGCGGGGTCGGGGCACCCGGGGCTGCCTTTGGGGCTGGCGGAGTTGGGGGCGGTGCTCTACGGGGGGGTGTTGCGGCATTATCCGGCCGAGCCCCAGTGGGTTAACCGTGACCGGTTTGTGCTCTCGGCTGGGCACGGGTCTATGTTGTTGTACTCGCTGCTCGCTTTGGCGGGCTTCGGGTTAGAGGTCGACGAGCTGAAGGGATTTCGGCAGCTTGGGACGCGGGTACCCGGGCATCCCGAGTGGGGAAGGACCCCGGGGGTGGAGACCACCACGGGGCCGCTCGGACAGGGGCTGGGGAACGCGGTCGGTATGGCGGTTGCTGAGACACACCTGCGGGGGTGTTTGGCAGCCGGGAGCGAAGGCAGTGAGGGGTTGGTGGATCATTACACCTACTGCATCGTCGGCGATGGCGATTTGATGGAAGGCGTGACCAGCGAGGCAAGTTCGCTTGCCGGGCACCTGCAGTTAGGCAAGCTGATTGTTTTCTTTGATGATAACCACATTACCATTGAGGGCGATACCGGGTTGGCGACCAGTGAAAATATAGAGCAGCGGTATGCCGCGTATGGGTGGCAGGTGCTCTCGGTGAGTGCCTACGATGTACCGGGGATCCTGGGGGCGGTAAGGCAGGCGCAGGGCGAGTCGAAGCAGCCGACGCTGATTCGCTGCAGCTCTGTTATCGGGAAGGGCGCGCCGACCAAGGCGGGGACCGCGGGGGTGCATGGGAGTCCGTTAGGGGCGAGCGAGCACGCTGCAACCAGGGCGGCCCTGGGGATTAGCGGTGATTTTGCCGTTGAGCCTGCTGCGGCGGAGCACTTTGCTCAATTATTGGAGAAACAGAAACAAGAGTACACGGCGTGGGGTGAGCGGCTGGCGGGGTGGCTGGGAGCCAGTGCCGATAACCGGGCGCTGTGGGAGAGCTACTTTGGCGCTGACGGGGACGGGGACGGCGAGAGCGGAGCGGCAGATGCGGCGTGGCGGAAGAAGATCGCAGGCATGACGCTGCCGAACAGTGCCGATGCCCACCCGATGGCTACCCGGGCATCCGGGGGGAAGGTTTTGCAGGCTGTTGCGGCGGAGTTGCCGTCGCTCATTGGGGGGTCGGCGGATTTGGCGCCCTCTAATAACACGGCGCTCCCGTATGGTGATTTCAGTGCCGGGGATCCGACGGGGCGGACTATTCACTTTGGTGTGCGCGAGCATGCCATGGGAGCGGTGTGCAATGGGCTGGTCCTGCACGGTGGTGTACGGGGGTTTTGTGCTACTTTCCTGGTGTTTACCGACTATATGCGCCCGTCTATGCGGCTGGCAGCGTACATGGGGCTGGGGGTTATTTATGTTATGACCCACGACTCGATCTACGTCGGCGAAGACGGACCGACGCACCAACCGGTGGAGCAAATAGCGGCGCTGCGGAGCATCCCCAACATGGAAGTATGGCGCCCTGCGGATGGGAACGAGGCCGCGGAAGCGTGGCGGCAGGCGGTGCTGCATACCAGCGGCCCCAGTGTGCTGGCACTCTCGCGGCAGAAGCTGCCGTTACTGCTTGAAGACGCAGACGGTGGCGCGGCTTGGCGGGAAGACTTTGCCAATGGAGCCTACATTGTCCGCGCGGAAGCTGGAGAGTTGAAAACCATTATTGTGGCCACGGGGTCGGAGGTATCTATGGCGGTTGCGGGGGCCGAGCTACAGGGCGCGGGGGGTGTCCGTGTTGTCTCTATGCCGTGCCGGGATCGGTTTGAGGCGGCCCCGGAAGAGTACCGGCGGCGGATCCTGCCTGAAGGCGTACGGGTCATCGTTGCCGAGGCCGGCGTGCGCAGCGGGTGGGAACACTATGTGCAGCACTGCGATGATCTGGTGGTTATGAGCGGCTTTGGCGAATCGGGCAAGGCCGCGGATGTTGCTGAGCACTTTGGTATGACTGCCGAACGGCTGGCAAAGCTGCTGTAACTCTCTTTGTGCGGCGCATGCGGGGGCAGATGCGCCAAGCGGTCACTCTCTCTCTGCAGGACCGAGAGTATGCGTGCATCACAATTGCCGGTTAGTCTGAAAATATATCAAGATAACGGCGATAGACAAAAAGACGGTTGTAATTTTGACCTTTGTCCATGTGCTTCAAAATTTTTAAATCTACCAGCCGGTTAATTACCTTCTGGGCCCCTGGGCGTGTGAACCCAGTCCACTTCTGTACCAACGTCACGTTTACAATAGGATAGCGGAACAGTTCCTGGAGAACAACGGCAGCGCTCTTTGCAGAAACCCGGCTAAGCGAAGATACCCGTTTCTGGTCCTCTAACCATACCTGGGTTGCGCGCTCTGCAATACTGATTGCCTCCTCTGCGATCACCAGCACGCCGTCCAGGAAGAAATCTACCCATTGTTTAACCTCGCCGCGGTGATAGTCATACAATCTGCGGTAATATTCCTGTTGGTGCTGACGAAAGTAATGGGAAAGAAACAGCACCGGCTCTGTTAGCAGTTCGATATGGCGCAAAAACAGAGTAACGAGCATGCGTCCCGTGCGCCCATTGCCGTCAAGAAACGGATGAATAGTTTCGAATTGCGCATGAACTAACCCAGCCTTAATAATTGGCGACAGGGAATCTTCTACGTGTATGAAACGCTCCAATTCGGAGAGTGCCCGTAACATCTCCAGGGGCGGGGGCGGTACAAAAGAGGCGTTGCTTATAGTACTTCCTCCTATCCAATTTTGTGATTTACGAAATTGCCCTGGATCGGCAGATTGACCGCCTCTAGCGTCAATCATCAGCTTTTGGTGCATCTCCCGTAATAGACGGAGACTGAGCGGCAGCTCTTCCATGCGTTGAATACCGTAATCCAACGCGGCCACATAATGCAAAATATCATCAACATCCTTGGGGAGATTGTTGTCTATTTTTACCTCGGCCTGAATGTAATCAAGCATAGTAGCGCGCGTACCTTCAATTTGACTGGAGGACGCGGCGGCCTTGCGGATATACATTAATAGAAATAAATTCCTGTCTGGGAGCATTTTTGTCGTCCCTTCTAACTTGCCGATGCGGTGAGATGAAAGCTCTGCTTTTTTTTGAATCTCTGGCGAAAATAAAAATCTCTGATGCGGAGGAAAGGGATGCGGAATAAACGCCCTATATCCCTGCGGTTGGCGGCAAAAACGGCCTAGCTCTATCATGATATGTACCTCTACCCTCTTATACTTGTAAACAAATTATATCATTCTGTTTACATTCCGTCAATGCTTGTAAACGGAATCGTTATTTTTGTTTACATCTCATGTATGAATATAAACAGATAATGTTATTTTGTTTACATTCGATAGTACATGTAAACTAGATGCACTGTCTTGTTTACATTGAACTAGTAGATGTAAACAAAATAGGATATATTGTTTACATTGCTGAATGGTTGGCGAGAGGGGGGGATGGCAAAATTACTAATACAATGGCGGCTTATACTATCTATCCGATGATTACCTGGAAGAGGTTCATGACCAGAATTGAGAGAGTGACCCATAGGGCGGTTGATTTTGCAGATCCGGCTTTATTGGCCTCGTGGATGAGTTCGGCAAAAACAAGCCAAATCATGGCACCTGCGGCCAGACCAAGGCTGAACGGCAGGTAGCGGTTGAACGCATTAACCAGTAAAAAGGCAGGAACCGCCATAATGGGCTGCGGTAAACTGGAAGCGATGCTGGACCATACTGCCTTCCCGGGGCTGGTCCCGGATGGTACCATGACTAGCCCGATGGCCAGTCCCTCGGGGATGTTGTGGACAGCGATTGCCAGCGAGATAAACACGCCAAACGATAGTGTGTCAGCAAACGATACACCGACGCTGATGCCCTCGGCAAACGAGTGGGCGGTCATGACACCGAGAAATATGATGCCCGACAGTACGCTTTTGTTACCGCGGGCGGGGTTGTTGTCCGCGCGGCTATGAATATATTTATTCATAATAATAATAGCCAGCAGCCCGACAAGCATGCCGGCAAGAGTCATAATGCTGTTTTTTTCGTAGCCCTCAAAAATCAGACTGAAACTTGCCGACAGCATTAACCCGGCGGCGACTGCGTTTGAACGGGCAAAAAATTTAGAGGATATGTTTTTGATAAAGAAAAACGGGAGCACGCCGAGCCCTGTGGCGGCCGCGGTTATCAGGGCTGACACAAAGACTATAATTGCCATCATAGTTACTGACATTGCACAATCACCTGGTATCGTCTGCGCCGGTATCGGTAGTGCCGCCCGGGGGCGGGCTGTTTTCCGGTATGGGCGGCGCCTCGAAATTCATACGGTTCCAGGCGGCGTAGTACCCGCGGTTAATGGTATGTGCATCAGGGTATTGTGCCGGGCGTACCTGCAGGGAAAAAATAGCGCAGTTGGCAGCGGGAAATAGCGGCATCCACAGCTGCGGTGCTCCAATGGCCGTTTTGATGATCCACTGCAGGATGCCCCCGTGAATGACCGATACTATGGCGGGAGCAGCGTGCTCTGCGGGCGCAGCGTGCGCGGCGGGAGCAGCGTGCTCGGCAGCAGTTTCGATTAGGCGCTGCCAAATCTGTTGGGCACGTTCGGTAAGCGATGCCATGCTCTCTGCCTCCGGGACCGCCTCCCAGGAGTGGACCGTAAAGCGTGCGTGGACCTCGGGGTGGTCGCGCTGGATATCTTCCCATGTTTTACTGGTAAACAACCCGGTGTCGAGTTCACGGAATTCCGGGTGGGCGGTGTAATCGCGCGAGCAGACGTCCGCGATTATCTCTGCGGTTTGCCGGGTGCGCTGCTGCGGGGACGAATAGATGGTAGTGATGCCCTGTCCGCGCAGCCACGTCCCTGCGCGGCGGGCCTGTATTTTTCCCTGTTCGGAAAGCGGCGATTCATCGCGGCCTTGAATTGCCCCGCGGGCATTTGCCACACTCTGACCATGGCGCACAAAGTAAAAGGTACACGGATGGGGTATATGCTCGAACGATGGGCGTGAGATGGATTGCGGGTCAGTCTGCTGGCGGTGCATAGTCGTGCAATTATAGCATAGGATACATAGTATTCTCTATACCTGCCCTCCCGGTGTATGACAACTCTTCGGGTGCGCGGGCAGGCATTACTACCCGCCCTCTCTCAATAGTTAATTACGATATCGGTTGGGCTGCTGTTGCCCAGATAGCGGATTATAAGCAGGTTGTCGCGGGAGCTCCAGTAGCGCCCCTGGAGGTAGGTTTCGAAATCACGGTTGTTGGCAATATCGGCGCCGTTGATGGTTACCGCGGGCGGGTACGGGACGCCGCCAATTGCAACATGAAAGATGCCGTTGCCGGCAGGAGGAAGGGTCACAGAGAGACGGCGCGGCGCCGCGGTGCTGCTGCCGTCAATTTGATAGGATTGCGGGCGCAGGTGCGCAAGCAGCCACCATTGCTCCTCAATCTGCTCGGCAGCAAGGCGATAGACGCGGGGGTACCCGTGATCGGGAGAGAGCCGGGAGTAGATTGAAGATGGGTGCAGGTAGCCGTTAAAGGCGCGGATACTGTTGTTGCGAACCTGCAGGGTGGCGGGGATGTACCCGGCATTGTCCGCCAGACTGAGAACGCCGGTCTCAATGGCGTCGGCAATCAGTGCAAGCTGCGGGCGCTGCTGCCGCTGGGCGTAGCGCCGGAGCACAGAGACGGCACGGACATTGAGCAGGAGATCGAGGGTCAGCGACGTCGATTTGAGATAGAAATGATCGTCAATATGTTCTATGGCGGACAATAGACGGCTGTCGATTGCCGCACTAAGGTGATCCAGCCGAGGGTCCTGCAGGTCGGCGGCTACATCCAGCAGAGTAATAATCTGGCGTAGGGTAAGGTGAAAGTAATCAACGCGCATCAGGTAGCGCACAAGCTGCTGATGAAGTTCGTACCCGCCCTGCTTGACGGTGTAATTCAGGAAATCCGGGTTATCGAGCAGGGTGAGGGCGGGAGGCGAGGCGGGTGTTTCCACGGCAGACGCGGAGGAAGCGGCAGAGACATTAGTGGCAAGTGTATCGTAGCCCAATTCGGAGAGTGCGCCCTGTAAAAATTGCTGATGCCGTTGGCGGAGCCCGGGGAGGTGCGTAAGGGTGTTACCCAGGTACGGGACGGTCAGAAAGTCAATTTCCTCGGAATGAAGCGCGGCGGCGCGGCGCATACTGTTATATACGCGGGAATACTGACGATTCTCGATCGACAACGCAAGGTTAGTCAGCAGCGTTTCCTGGCTGAAGTACTGCATACCGTCGCGGTCTATCCATTTCCCGTACGCAGGCAAATAGGCGCGGTCTTGCACATCGGCATAGACGTTCTCATAAAAACTGCGGCGAAGCCCGCTCGCCTGGGCGGCATTGTCATATAAAATGCCGGTATCTACGCTATGAAACACATTCTCGATTAAAGAGGACGGTATAGATTGTTCGGAACCCGGAGATGCACGCTCCTGTGCAGCGCCGGAACGGTCAGGAACTGTACTCCCGCCGGCAGGAACGACACGGGCGGCGGCAATCAGATGGATACTATGGACGGGAGCAGTTGGGATGCGGATACTTTGTGCATCAATTCCCCCATTGGCAGGCGCGGCCAGCATGTAGTACCTCTCTCTGGTACGGATATCTAATTGGGCAGCATCGGCGGTACAATCGATGGTGCGTCTGCACTGATAGTGGATCTCAAAATTGGTTACGTGCACCGCAGCACTGTCTTCGCCGCGGACGGCGGGAATGGGTGAGGCGGCGCGGGTCAGGGCGGTGGTACCAACAGGGTCATCTGCTCCAATCTCTATGGCGCGTGCGCTGATTACAATATTTTCCGGCTGCTCGGGCAATACAAAAAATTGCAGCTCGGCACTAAAGGGCGAGCCCGGCCGGCCGAAATAGAACAGCAGACGCCCGTCTTCTTTCCTGTACGATTGCGCCGCCAGGTCAATGACGGACCCGTCAGAGAAATGCAGGGTCAACGCTTTGCGGAAATTCAGCGAAAAGCCCCCGAAGCCGATTCTGGTGTGTAAAACACGGGTGGACCCGTCAATGCCGGCAACACCCCCCCCTTGTGCCGATTCCGCCAACCGGCCCGCGCTCCTGCTGCTCCCGCTTCCCGTCTCTGTTGATGCAGCCACAAGCGCCCTGCCGCGGATAGTTAAATATTCATACCTATCTACAAAAGGCTCTCCCCAAATATACTGGATACCAAGGAAAAGACAGATAACCGCCGCAGAAACGGCAACTACAGAAACAAAGAATATCGACACTCCCCGTGACATAATCTTTTCAATATTGTATCATACTACATACATAAAATATGGTTAATATTCGTAGGGTCGTATCCATCGCCGCCTTTCCGGCTGTCATTGCATTACTTGTCTCCCTGCCGTTCCTGCTGCCCTTTGACGAAATAGGCACCCTGTGGTCAATTGAAAAAACCCGCGCGTGGATTGAAGATTTTTCGCCATGGTCACCGCTGGTTTTTATTGCTATACAAATATTTCAGGTGGTTATTTTTATTATCCCCGGCGAGGTAACCCAGGTGGCTGGCGGGCTGCTGTTTTCGGCGTTCCGCGGCACTATCTACTCCCTCATCGGCATCGGCATTGGATCAACCGTCAACTACTTTGTCGGCAAGCTCCTGGGGAAACGCTTTGCCATCGGCGTAGTCGGTAAAAAACGTTTTGAATCCATGCAGAGCATACTAACGTGGGAAAAGGCGCGCCTGACCGTCTTTCTGATTTTTGCCCTACCCGGCATCCCGAAAGACAGCCTCACCTACATTGGCGGTGCATTCGGCATGCCCCTCAAGGCATTTATCGGGTACTCAATGCTCGGCAGGACCTTCGGCATTATCGGCAGCGCGATAATTGGACAGTCGCTGGCAAATCAACGCTGGCATGCAGCATCAATTCTGCTCGGCGCGGCATTACTGATAACAGCATGCGGGATTTGGCAACGCGATAATATACTAAAATGGCTGCACAAGGTATCCAAACGGGAGCGCAAAAACGCACCCCCCTCTCCTACTGCCGATAAAACGGATCAGAAATAACTACGTTGGGGATAAGCAGCCCCCGTGCAAAAGCCATATGCTTAAACGGATGAATATCCAGGACATTGCGAAACCACCCATGGATACGCTCGGTATCGATAATATTCAGTGCCAGCGAATGGCTAACGGGCAAAAGCACCGCCTCATCCAGTATTAACTCTTCGGCACTATTCAGAAGATCCAAACGCTCGCCGCGCTCTGCCCGCGCCGCCCGGTAGAGCAAATCGTCATAATCGGCAGAGTTATAGCGCGCCTGATTGAGCTTGCTGTCGCTCTTCCATAACTCGAGAAACGCTAGCGGGTCCAGGTAATCGCCAATCCACGATATCCTCCCGATGGTGTACTCCTCGGTCTCCAGTGCCTCCTGGTAACTGCGCCCGGCAACGGTTGTAATCTCGACAGCCAGACCGAGCTCGCTCTCCCACGCCTCCTGCATCAAACCCGCCAGACGCCTATCTTCTGAATTCTCTGGTATAAATATGGTCAGCCCCGGCAACCCCCGCCCCCCGGGGTACCCCGCCTCACCAAGCAGCTCAAGCGACAGTTCCCGATCGGGAGCACCAATCCCCGAGCTGCTGGGGTACGCCCCGTACGGCGGCACCAGTGCGGCAGTCGGATAGATGTAATTATCCCGCGAACGTATCTCGTCCCACGGGACTAGCAGCGCCAACGCCCGGCGGACACGAGAATCGCCCCACACCGGCCCGGCGGCGCGGAAAAAATAAAAGCTGGTGCCGAAGAGCGGATTCACCTGAATTGCGTTGGCAAGATTCTCCAGATCTCCGCCAATACCGGTAGGAACCCAATCAACCTCACGGCGGATAAATTTTTCTGTCAGCTCCTCCGGATCATCTTCAAACTCAATATCAATACCCGTAAACCCGATTGACTCAGGGTCCCAGTAGTGCGGATTTGGTACAAGCGTCACGCCTTCAGTGTCATATCCTCTCTGCATATACGGCCCATTTGAGAGCACAGAGGGAAAGTCCCGCCAAGCCCCGCGGAGCCGGAGCATCCGGGGATGCACTGGCGAGAAGCTATAGTGGCACAGAAGCGTCAACAGCTGCGGCGCCGGTGCAACCAAGCGGATAACCAGCTCGTCATCCGACGGAGCAGAGATCCCAACCCCATCTGTCTTTTCGTAGTCATCGCTCTCTCCATCAATCCCGTCGTCCTCGTCGTCCCCGGCTGCCTCGCTGGTGCCGGCACCCAGGTACCCATTTCGATACTCCGCCGCCCCGGCAATCACATCAAACAGCACCGAGTAATAGGCACTCTCATCCCGCAGCAGCGCCAGCCACGCATCGACAAAGTGCCCCGCGGTTACCCGATCGCCATTCCAATACCGGGCATCGTCACGCAGGTAAAACCGGTACTCCAACCCGCCATCAGAGATCTCCCACCGCCTGGCAACACCCGGCTCCGGCGTCAGGGTCAGGGGATTATAGGTGACCAAACCCTCATACAGCGCGGTATACAGCTGCGCCTCGTTCACCGTATAACTGCGGTGCGGGTGCAGACGAAAATCGATAGAGGGCATACCGACAACCAGTACATTGTCATCATCCGTGTCAGCGGCCCCAACACCAGCGGCCATCAGCAAACCCACTGCAATTACAACGCCAAAACGATACACCCGCAACACCCTTCTATGATATACTCTTGGCATGGATATTGCAACGCAACCCCCCTGCCGTACACATGATAGCAACCCTCACTAACGCACTCGCCGTGCTCCTCGGCAGTATCCTGGGACTAGCCGCCGCCCGCCACGCCACCCCGGGGCGCCGCGACGCAATCTACATCGCCCTCGGCGTCATCACCCTGATAATCGGCATCAAGGCCGCCCTCGGGGCACAGCACCTGACCTACGTAGCCATCGCCCTGCTTCTCGGCGGCATCATCGGCACTGCACTCAACATTGAGCAGCGCCTCCTCAAACTCAGCGCCGCCCTCAACCGCCTATTCACCCGCGCGCCCCGCGCCTCCGACGACGAACAAATCACCCGCTTCTCACACGCCTTCGTCAACGCCTCCCTGCTCTTCTGCATCGGCCCGCTGGCAATCCTCGGTGCCTTCCAGGCCGGCGTCGAAGGCAACTACCAACTCCTGTTCACCAAAAGCCTACTCGACGGCTGCGCCGCCATATTTCTCACCGCAAGCATGGGCGCCGGCGTCATGCTCTCAATCGTCCCAATTATCGCCTACCAGGGCACCCTGACACTCTCCGCCCAAATCCTCGCCCCGCACGTCTCCACCCTGCTCCAAAGCGAATTCACCGCCGTCGGAGGCGCCCTACTCATCATCATCTCCTGCAACCTCCTGGGCATACGGGAAATAAAAACCGCCAACTTCCTCCCCGCCCTCCCCCTGATAACCATTGTGATATTCATCGCCGGCAGGTTATAGCAGATACTATGGGCGCTGCCGGCCCCCGCCGCCTACGGCGGGTGCCTGCCGCCGTCCTCGCAGCGCGGCCGCGGCACTGCCTGGAACAAGAGAAACGCTGCCGCCAACACCGCCGCGTCTGCCGCCGCCGAAGGGCGCCGGCACTGCTCGCATGGCTAGCGCAAAGCTCCTGTGCGCCATACGGCAGAGAAGTGACTACAGGAAAATAAAAAATATAAATACATATTTTATATATATTTACATGATCGAAAGCAGCAAAATTTGCTTTTCTTCCGGTTCCGTGTTATACTTAAGGTATGAGAAAGAACATGGGTAATCGTAAAAAATCCTATATTCATTTTCTATTATTTACAGCGCATACTGACACTATTTTCCGCGCCCTCCCTCGGGTGCGAAGGAGGTGTACTCCACCCTATTTAGCATAAATTTATCTATTTGAATTAGAGCAAAATGATCACTGGCAGTGTGATAAATCAGACACTGCCATATCAGTGATCTTAAAATATTTTGTAAATATTTTGACTGATTTAATGTAAGGAAGGTTTATGATAGTAAAGATACGTGAGATGTTGGCAGAGGCTGCCGGCACCTTTATTTTAGTTTTATTTGGCTGCGGATCCATCGCAGTCTCAGTGTGGTTGGGCGGTCCGTATGGGCTATGGCCAATCGCTCTGATGTTTGCGCTCGGTGTAATGCTCGGCGTCTATGCGGCGGGGCATATTTCCGGGGGACATCTGAATCCGGCGGTGACCATTACTATGGCCATCTTCACCGATTTTGAGTGGGGAAAGGTGCCGCGCTATATTCTCGGTCAGTTACTGGGGGCATTTGCGGCCGCGTTTGTAATTTGGCTGTCATTCAATCAGGCAGCGGTTGCCTTTGAAGCAGCGGCAGGTCTTGTGCGCGGTGAACTTGGCAGCGAGCTGTCAATGATGGGATATGCCACCTTCGCACCAAACCCGGCCTTTGCCGGCGGAAATCCTGCGGCCTTTGCCAACGTCGGTAACCTGCAATGGTTTATCTCGGAGGCGATTTTTACCGCTCTGTTGCTGTTTGGTATCTTTTTTCTGACCGATCAGAATAACTCTCTTGCCCCGCAGGCTAATCTGGTACCGGTGTTTATTGGACTCCTGGTAGCTGCAATCATTGCTTTCGAGGCGCCAATATCGATGACTGCTCTCAACCCTGCCCGTGACATGGGACCGCGCATCTTTGCCGCTATTGCCGGCTGGGGGAAAATTGCGTTCCCGGGACCGAACGGCGGTTGGTGGGTAACCACGGTATCGACAATTGTCGGCGGTATTATCGGCGGCGGTTTCTATAAATTTCTATTCAAACCAGCCATGGAGAATAGGGCGTAAAAGGAGTGAGTGATAGGTATGAAAAAACTAATAAACGATGCCCAGGATGTACTGACTGAGCAGATGAAAGGCTTTGCGCTTGCGCATGCCGATATATTGACGGTTGCCTTTGACCCCGTGTACGTTGCGCGCACAGGGGCGCCGCATAAAAAAGTTGCTGTAGTCTCCGGGGGCGGCAGCGGGCATGAACCGCTGCACGGCGGGTACGTCGGCAAGGGAATGCTGGATGCAGCGTGTCCCGGACCGGTGTTTACCTCCCCTACTCCCGATCAGATGTATGCTGCCGGGAAGGCGGTCAGCGGCGGAAAGGGAGTGCTGAATATTGTCAAGAATTATACTGGCGATGTTCTCAATTTCCAAATGGCCGCTGATATGCTGCGTGCGGAAGATATCCCGACGCTCAATATTATTATTGACGACGACGTAGCGGTAAAGGATAGCTCCTATACCGCCGGACGGCGCGGGTTGGGAACCACCGTCGTGTGCGAAAAGGTCTGCGGCGCTGCTGCCGAGGCGGGGTTGGATTTAGAGGCGGTTGCCCAGCTTGCCCGCGATGTGAATCGTAACGGCAAGAGTATGGGAATGGCCTTGACGTCATGTACCGTGCCTGCCAAGGGATCTCCAATCTTTGAACTTGGAGACAAGGAGATAGAGATTGGCATCGGCATACACGGCGAGCCGGGAAGCGAACGCGCCGGTATGAAGAGTGCCGATGAGATTGCCGAAATCCTGTCCGAGCGAATCTTGACCGATGGGGAGTATACGCGCTCATTGGGCGAGTGGGATAATAAGGCAGAGGAGTGGAAAGATATAGAGGTAGTGGATGCCGCCTTTAAAAAGGGCGACCAGGCAATTGTAATTGTCAACGGAATGGGCGGAACACCCGTTTCCGAGCTGTACACTATCTATGCTAAATTCCACGAGATTGCTAAGAAGCACGGCATAACAGTAGCGCGTCTGTTGGTGGGGAATTATATCACCTCAATAGACATGCAGGGAGTATCGATTACCGCAGTCAAGGCCAGCAAAGAAATATTGCGCTGGTACGATGCGCCGGTACACACCGCTGCGTTACGTTGGGGATGTTAGAGACGCGCCCTATTAGCGGGAAGAGGTTATGGACTGCCGGTTACCCGGCGGTCCGCCTCCGTTTATCGAGCGCATGCCGATGCACGGAATTAATTAAAATATGCCCGATGACGGGACATACAAAAGTAAGGAGATAGAATATGGCAGTAACACAAAAAAATATAGTGGAGTGGATCGAGAAGAGCGCCGAGGTGCTCATTGCCAACAGCGAAATGCTGACGGATCTGGACAGCAAAATAGGCGATGCCGATCATGGCATAAACATGAAGCGCGGTTTTGAATCGGTACTTAAAAAAATAGACCGCAGCAAGGGAATCGGCGATGTACTGAAGGGCGTAGCTATGGCCCTGATATCGTCGGTCGGCGGAGCTGCCGGACCGCTGTACGGCACCATCTATCTGGAGATGGCAAAAGAACTTAAGGATTGCAGCGAACTGAGCGGCGGCGATGTCGGTACGCTGATGGCTACCGCCGTTCAAGCCATACAGATGCGCGGCAAGGCCGAGGAAAACGACAAGACCATGCTCGACAGCTGGCTGCCGGCAAGTGCAGCGTTTTCCAAGGCATACAGCAGCGGGCAAGAGATAGCCGATGCGCTTGCGGCCGCGGCAGATGCTGCGGAACGAGGGGCGGAAAACACCATACCGCTCATAGCGCGCAAAGGCCGCGCCAGCTACCTGGGCGAACGGAGCCGCGGACACAAAGACCCCGGGGCTACATCCAGTGCGCTTATTATCCGGGCGCTGTCTGATGTTGTTGCGGGATAGCACGGAGTAACTGAGCGCATGGCGGATAAGGATTCTATAGTTGGTCTGGTAATAGTCTCGCACAGTGCTACGCTTGCGGCCGGGGTGCACGAGATCGCCAGCGAGATGACGCAGGAGCCGGTGCCGATTATCGCGGTAGGCGGCATTGACGATCCCCAGCACCCGTTGGGCAGCGACGCGGCGAAGGTCTACGAGGCCCTGGAGAGTCTGGCAGGGCAGCCGGGCGTAGTTATTTTTTACGATATCGGCTCCACAAAGCTAAACGCCGAATTGGCAATGGATATGATATCGCCCGAATTGCGCGAGCGGGTATGGGTATGCGACGCCCCTCTGGTAGAGGGGGTGTTGACGGCGGTTGTGGAGGCCGCCGCCGGGGCAGCCCCGGAGCAAATCATCGCCGCCGCCAAACAGAGCGCAGCACCTGCTGAACCGGTTGATGCGCCCGCCGATGCTGTACCCACTGACCCCGAACAGTTGGCGGGCTACGTTACCCGCGATTATACACTGCGGAACCGCCTGGGCCTGCATGCCCGGCCCGCCGCGCAGTTGGTGGCGCTGCTGCGCAGCTCATCGGCACCTGTGTATATCAGGAATGTCAGCACCGGCGCGCCTTTTGCCGATGCCGCCAGTTTAAACTCCATCCTGCACGCGCAGGCAACCGGGGGGAACACTGTCCGTCTGGCTATCGGGGGCGGCCAGCCGGAAAGTCTGCATAAAAAAATAGCGGCGCTCATTGACTCTGCCTTTGGCGAGGAGGCATACGCTCCTCCGCAAACAGCGCCCCCCGATACCGCCGGTGCGACAGCGGCAGAACCCGTCTCCGACAGCCAGCCAGACACCCCCGCGCCTGCCCTCGAGTCCGGTGCGGTAATACACGGTACGGTCATTGCCCCGGGGTTTGCCATCGGTCAGGTGCGCTGGTATCGGCAAATATCCCTGCAGGCAGAGCGCACTCCCGTTAGCGACAGCGGCGCCGAGGTGCAGGTACTCGCGGCCGCCTGCCGGGATGCCGGCAGGGAGCTGCAGGAGCTCCTGCAGGGCGCCACTGCGGTAGAGCAGGATACCCTGCAGGTACAGATAGCTTTCCTGGAAGACCCCGATATCATCGGCAAGACAGAGCAGGATATCCGTAAAAATTCAATCAATGCTGCGGGCGCGTGGGGGGCGTGTATCCGTGCAACCATGCAGTCATACCAGGAGATACGCGACCCGTTATTCCGGGCTCGCGCCGAGGATATCGGCGACCTGGGACGGCGGGTGCTGCGTATACTCACCGCCCGCAACAGCAGCCAGCCCGCCGCGGAGACGGAGTTCCCGGATGAACCGGTGGTACTCTGTCTGGATACCCTTGATGTATCAATGATCCCGCTGCTGCGGAACAGCCGTATCCTGGCATGCTGCACGGTTGCCGGTGAACCGGCCTCGCATGCTGCCATCCTTACGGCGTCGTTCCAGATACCGATCATGTTTATGTGCGGGGAGAAATTGCAATCCGTGGATTCGGGCAAGGTACTTGCCGTCGACGGCACGAGGGGGACAGGCGGTATTACCTACGAGCCGTCCGAGCGCGGACGGGCGCGCTTTGATCGGCGCCGCAAACAGTGGGCAGAACGGCATGCGGTTATTAACAAACGGCGGCGGGATCCGGCGCACACCAGGGACGGCGTGCCTGTTGCCGTCTATGCAAATATTGCCCTCCCCGACGAGGCGCGGCAGGCCGTTGAGGCCGGTGCCGACGGCGTCGGGCTGTTCCGCAGCGAATTCCTCTACATGAACCGCCCCGCCGCGCCAGATGAGGAAGAGCAGTACCAGGCCTACCGGGGCGCGGTTGATGCCCTGCAGGGGAAACCCCTGACTATCCGTACCATGGATATCGGCGGCGACAAGGAGGTACCCTACCTGCACCGCGAAGCGGAAAACAACCCCAACCTCGGGGTACGCGGTATCCGCTATTCGCTGGCGGATGCCGCGCTGTTCCGTCAGCAGCTGCGTGCCATCGTCCGCTGCGCCCGCGATACCGGGCAGGTTCAGGTCATGCTGCCTCTGATAACCAACGCCTTTGAGGTAGAGGCGGCGCGCACATTACTACAGGAGTGCATCGCGGAGGTCTCACCAGAGGGCGTCTCCCTGCCGCTGGGTATCATGATAGAGACACCGGCCGCGGCCCTGTGTGCACCGGCCCTGGCTGGGATGGTAGATTTTTTCAGCATCGGCAGTAACGATTTGACCCAATATATTATGGCAACCGATCGGAACAACCGGCAGCTAGCCAGTTATAGCGACTCGTTCCACCCGGCGGTACTGCGTGCAGTGCGCGCGGCCGCGCGTGCGGCCGATGATGCGGGGATTGCGTGCAGTATTTGCGGGAATATGGCCTCTGTGCCGGCTGCAGCTACCCTGCTGGTGGGTCTGGGGATCCGCAAGGTCAGTGTTACGGCCCGCAGTATACCGGAGATTAAGTATCAGGTTGCCGGCATCGATACCCGGGACGCTAGCGCGCTGGCCGATGACGCTCTGCGGTGCAGTTCGGCCCAGGAGGTACATCGGCTATTGGAGGATCATGAGACGCCGCTATAGCATGCAGGAATTCCTGCCGCTGCAAAGTCTACTGCTCGATAGCGAAAAACAGGCGGGAGCACATTCTCTGCGCTAGGCATGGGAAGGGTGGCACCCGCCTTCGCGGGTGCCAGACGCCGCGGAGTCTGGTGTGTGCCATCTTTATTTTTTGCAGCGCGGCGGCCGAGCCCTGAGCACGCCGACCCCCGGCGGCACCGCCTCGCGGTGCCGGCGGGGGTAGCGCCCATACTCTCTCCCATTGACTTGAAGTATAAAATCCGATACAATAAGGCAAATTTACTTGAGAGGTATTAGTATGAAGATACGTACGATTATATCGCTGGCTGTGCTGGCGGTGTTGATGATCTCGCTGCTCGGATGTCCGGCGCAGGAAGAGATAGTGTTGAAATGGCCGACTATTTGGGTTGGGCAGGACAGTAAAGCTCCAACAATTGCGAAATTGGTGGAGGAATTTAATGCGGCGAACGAGGGAGAGATTCGGGTGGAAATTGAACCGAATCCAGATTATGACGGGTACCGCGACAAAATAAACGCTCTAGTGGCGGCGGGTGATGTGCCTGATATTTTTGTCTTTAACCCCGATCCTACTTCGTTTCAGTTTTATGAGAGCGATTTGCTGCTTGACTTTGGTGAGTACCTTGACGGTGCGTGGGGAGATACCTTTGTACCGGGGGCCATAGCCGATGCTACCCGCGGCGGTCAGGTGAAATCGGTGCCGTTTGAAATTGCGGTGACGCCGATTTGGTACAACCAGGCGCTGTTTGATAAAGCGGGCATTGCGGAATTTCCGAAAACGATTGATGAGTTTTGGGTTGCGGCGGATAAGCTTGTGGCGGCGGGGATAACACCGACCTCACAGATGACGGGCGGGTCAAACGCGTGGACGTCTATGCTGTGGTACTCGCACCTGGTGGCAAGTATTGGGGGCGAAGGTGTGTGGGACAATCGTCTTCCGCATCAGCAGTTTTCGCAGGCGGCAAGTATTATGCAGCGGATTTATGATGAATACACCACGAAGGATGCGGTTGGCGGCGACGCTGCGGTTTCCGGTGGGCATTATCTTGCTGGGCATACCGCTATCTTTATTAACGGGCCGTGGTACATTGGCCGGGTGCGCAGTGATGCCCCGGATGTCTACGAGAATACCAAGATTGTAGCGGCGCCTGCCGTTGCCGGCGGGGCGCATGGGCATCAGATTGGCTTTCAGCTGTCTAACCTGGCTGCGGGTAACACCGATGATGTAGAGCGCAAAGAGGCGATTGTTGCATTTGTGCAGTGGCTGACTGAGCCTGAGAATGTGCGGCAGGTTTCGATTGATTCCGGGTCGCTGTTTGCTATTCAGTTTGATCTGGGCAATGCAAACATTGATCATCTGCAGCGGCAGTTTATTGAAGCATCGAGCAATGCGACGTTTATTGTACCGCACTTTCAGTCGCAGTATCCGACCGATCTGGTTGCAGAATTTGGTCAGAGCCTGGGTGCGTTGGCACTTGGTCAGATTAACCCGCAGGAGTTTTCCGAAACTTTGGCGAGTTACGATCGATAGAGTCAGTTATAGACAGAAGCGGTGAGTGCTGGAGGGGGGCGCGGGAGGGTGACCTCCCCTCTCTCTCTGGCTCTGCCGCAATTGTCTTTACAATATCCCGCGGGGGGGGTGCGCGAGTGTCCCCAGTGGGGGGTTTTTTTGGAATATATCTATATACTTATAAACAAAGGGTAGTATGCCAACATATAAATATCAGTGTAAAAAATGTGATCACATCTTTGATCATTTTCAGAGTATATCGGCCGTGCCGTTGACCGATTGTCCGAGCTGTTCGGAACCCGAGCTGAAGCGGCTGGTGAGCGGCGGGTTGGGTGTTATATTCAAGGGCAGCGGGTTTTATGTCAATGACAGCCGCGGCAAGGCTAGTAGTACGAGCGCCAAGAAGGCCAACGGTGTCAGCGGCGGGGGCGATACAGGTGCCGCTGGTGCCGCAGATGGTACCAGCGGCAGCGGCGATGCGTCAAAACAAGCGGACAGCGCAAAAAAGAGCGGCGGCGAATCTGGGACAGGAAGTAAGGCGGCAGATACATCGGCCCCTGGGGGTTCCGCTGGCGCAGCTAACAAAAAAGCAAATCCTTCAACCGTATGAAGGTTATTGAGCAGACACTGGGGGGCGAGCAGTGCACTGTTGTTCTGTATGACGGCGGTGAGAGTCCCAGCGGTGCGCACATATTGGGTGCCGGCGGCGGTGGTGATGCTCCCGGGGGCAGCGCTCCCGGCGGCGGCAGGCGCAAGACAGTAATAATTTGCGATAGGCGGCTTCGTGATACAGTGGGGGCGGTGCCGAAGGACGGCGTTACGGTATGCTTTTTGCCCGGGGACGAGAGTAAAAAGCGCTGGAGCAGCGTTGCGAAAATACTGCGGATATTGGTAGCGAAACGTATTGAGCGCGACGATGTTGTTATAGGCATTGGGGGCGGGGTGCTGTGCGATATGGTTGCTTTTGCTGCCTCAATCTATCGGCGCGGCGTTACGCACTATCTGGTGCCGTCGACCCTGCTTGCCATGGTAGACGCTGCCTTTGGGGGCAAGACCGGCATTAACTTTGCCGGGTACAAAAATATGGTCGGGAGTTACCGGGCAGCGAAAAACCTGCTGGTCTATCCTGCTTTTTTACAGACTCTGCCGCAGCGTGAGCTGCTGAACGGGTTGGCCGAAGCGATCAAGGCGGGTATGCTGGGGGATGCGCGGCTGTTGGAATTACTGACACAGAATCAGCATAAAATTTGCCTGGAGCGCGATGCTGCTATGCTGGCACAGGTTATAGAGCGCTCTCTGCGCGTAAAAGCAGACATTGTCTGTAATGATTACCGGGAATCAGGACAGCGCGCCTACCTGAACCTTGGGCATACGTTCGCGCATGCGCTAGAGGCCGTGCGGGGATTGGGCAGGGCGGGGCGGGACCGTGTAGGGCACGGGGAGGCTGTGGCCTGGGGGCTTGGGCAGGCGATGCGCCTCGGTATGCACCTGGGGGTTACCGATAAACAGTACGCTGCGGAAATTATTACATTACTGCAGGCGTACGGGTATCAGTTGACCCTGGGGGGCGTGCGCGCAGAGCGCCTTATTGACGCCATGCGTAACGACAAGAAAGTTGTCGACGGACAGATACGCTTTGTTCTGCAGCGCCGCCAGGGTGCAACCGAAATCATCGCCGTAGACGAAGATACGGTTGCACAAATACTATCCGGCCATTCTACTTAAACTACTAACGTTTTTTTGAACGCCCGCGGCCAATAATAGAGCGAAACGAAAGTTTGCGGCTTGGAGGACCGCCGTCACGACTACCGCCTCCGGCGCCGCGGCCGCCGCCTCGGCTGTCTCGGCTATCACCCCCTCCCCTACTGTTACGCACACTGCCATCGTGCCGTTTGCTGCCCCCGCCGCCTCCGTACCTGCTGTTGCGTCCGCCCCCGCCGCCGCGGTAGTTATCACCGCCGCCACCATCACGGCGGCCGCCGCTTCGGTTGTCGCCGCTGCCGCCGCGGCGCTCGTCACGCTTACGGCCCCCTTTGAGGAGGACACCGCTGCTGCTGCTGGTACTGCGGGTAGCGCTGCCGCTCTGGCTCACGCGCCCGCTAGAGCTATCGCGGCTGGAATTGCGGTCATCACGGCCGCGGCTATTGCTGCGCCCGCCGTCATCGCGTCTCCCGCTGCTGCGGGTATCACCCCAGCTGCCGCGGCCGCCGCCCCCGCGGCCGCCCCCACGGCTGCCGCCGTCACGTCCTCCGCTTCGGCTGTCGCTGCCGCGGTTATCGCCCCAGTTCTCACTGCTGCTGCGTCCGCCGCGTCCACCGCCGTCGCGCCCGTATCCACCACGGCCGCCATCACGGTTGCCGCCTCGGCTGTCACTGCCGCGGTTGCCGCCCCATTTGCTGCGTCCGCCGTTATCGCGTTCGCCTGAGTCACTTCCCCAGCGCTTCGGCTTGCTATCGCGTCCCTCACCGCGTCCGCCGCCGTCACGCCTGCTGCTGCCGCGCCCGCCTGCATCTCGGCTGTTTCGGCTATCACTGTCTCGGTTGCTGCCCCAGCTGCTACGCCCGCGTCCGCCGCCATCGCGCCCACCGCCATCACGGCTGCCGCCTCGGTTGTCACTGTCTCGGTTACTGCCCCAGCTGCTGCGCCTGCCATCATCGCGTTCGCCCGAGTCACTCCCCCAGCGCCTGGGTTTGCTATCGCGTCCTTCGCCGCGTTCGCCGCCGTCACGCCTGCTGCTGCCGCGCCCGCCTGCATCTCGGCTGCTGCGCTTACCGCCCCAGCCCCCGCTGCCGCGCCCACCGCCGCCGTCGCGTCTGCCGCCGCGGTTGTCGCTGCTGCTGCGCCCGCGGCCGCCGCTGTCGCGTCCACCGCCATCACGGCTGCCTCCTCGGCTATCACTGTCGCGGTTGCTGCCCCAGCTGTTGCGTTCACCATTATCGCGTTCGCCTGAGTCACTCCCCCAGCGTTTGGGCCTACTATCACGTCCCCCGCCGTTATCTCTCCCGCTGCCGCGGCTGTCGTTGTCTCTGTACCTGCTGTTGCTGCGCCCGCCGCTTCGGCTGTCATAACTGCGCCCGCGTCCACCGCCGCTGCCGCCGTCACGTCTGCCGCCGCCGGCACCGCCTCTGCTGCCGCCGTCGCGCCTGCTGTCGCTGCGCCCGCCGCCGTCGTTATCACGTCCGTCGTCGCGTCCGCCTGAACCAGAGCCGCGCCAATCGTCAGAGCTGCTGCGGCTATCACCGCCCCCGCTCCCGTACCTGCCGCGGCCGCCGCCACTGCGTCCACCACCGCCGCCGCGCCCGTATCCACCGCCGCTGCCGCCGCGATCACGACCGCCGCCGCTTCTGCCGCCGCCTCGACCGCCGTCCCGGCCGCCGCGGTCACGTCCGCCGCCCCGACCGCCCGGTCCATCTCTACGGCGCCCTCTACCGCTACGCTCCATCTCTGCTCCCTCACGGCTGAGGCGCTTCAGCGATTGATGCACGGATGCATCTATATTAGTAAGCCATTCAAGTTTTACCGGCGATACACTGCGGGCATACATCTGGGTAGTCTTGACGATCTCACCGATAACAATGCACGACGGCCGTTCACCGAAGAGCATCGACCCCGGGTGCATGCAGATATTATTCAGGGTCAGACTACGGTACCGCCCGCCCCCGATGTGCACCGATATGGTATCGATAAGCCCGCTGCAAATTGCCGCAATATAATTGCTCCGCGCCCCGCCAGAGAGCACCGGAACACCCTGCTGGCTGACGATCTCGCTCAATTGCTCGTTTATATTATAGATCTCTGCCAGAACCCGCGGATCGAGGTAGTAGCGCTTGCAAAATGCCTCGCGGTCCTTGCTCTCGGTGTATTCACGCAAAATGCGCAGGTTGACATCAAAATCACCGTGCGGGGACGAGAGACTGCGCTGCGCCGCCCGGGCGGCCTCCAGCTCATCATTGTCCACCGACACAAACGGCGAATTGGTAGTAAGAAACGAAACGGCGCAGATACACTCGGATATAACCGAGGGAAACCGCCGGATTGCCTCAAGGATAATCCGCGCATGCCGGGGATAGAGCGGATACGGTGCCATCTCCTTACCAAGATCGGTAAGGCCGCCGTGGCTATCCAGGGCATCAATGCGCTGCAGCGAAGCCACCGCCGCATTAATCCTACTTTTCCCCGGCGATGAGATAAAATCAAATCCCTCGTAATCCTCAATCCCAAGTTCAGCCATACGGAGCACCACCTCTGACAGGTCGGTCCGAAATATCTCCTCGGTCGGATAGAGGTCACGTTTTTCAAAATCCTCACTGCTATAGAGTCGATAACAGACCCCCGCCCGGGTCCGCCCGGCCCGTCCCTTGCGCTGCTCGGACGAGACACGCGCCACCGGCGTCTCCTCAAGGTGCGAGGAGGAAGAGCGCGGCGTGAAGTGGCTGGTCTTTGCCCGCCCGCTGTCAATTACCGCGGTGATATCGTCAATGGTAATACTGGTCTCGGCAATATTGGTAGCCACCACCACCTTCATCTTCCCCGCAGGCGCCGGGTCAAACACCCTATCCTGTTCACTGCTGCTCAGCCGCCCAAACAGCGGCAGTACATACAGCCGGCTCCCAACCGATGACGACGCAAGTGCAGATAACGTATCGCGTATCTGCGCCTCGCCGCTCAAGAATACCAGAAATGCCTGCTGGTCATAATCGTCCTGCTCGGCATGTTTGGTAATAACCTCAACGACGCTCTCGACCAGAACTTCGCTCTCCGCAAGCGGTGCCAGGGGCACGTGCTTTATTTCCACCGGATACGATTCTGCATCAATAGAGAGAAGCTTGGAGTCGGGAAAGTAATTCAAAAACACCGAGGTGTTGATGGTTGCAGAAGATATAATAACCTTCAGGTCATCGCGCTCGGTAATAATACGCTTCAAGAGACCGAGGATAAAATCAATATTCAAACTGCGCTCGTGCGCCTCGTCAATGATAATAAGCTTGTAGGCCGACAACCACGGGTCGCTCTTCAGCTCCTGAAGCAGTGTGCCGTCGGTCATAATTTTAATCTCCGTCTCCGGCCCGGTGGTATCCTCAAAGCGCATCTTATATGCGATGCACCGATCGCTAATATCTTCCTGCTTGCGCATAAAATCAGTAACTGCCACGGTGGCAATCCGGCGCGGCTGGGTAATGCCAATGACACCACCATCCCCGATACCGGCGTGCCACAATATTAGCGGCAACTGTGTAGTTTTTCCCGAACCTGTCGGGCTTTCGATAACAACAACTTGATTCTCGTTGAGGGTATCTATAATACGCTTCTGCGATTTATAAATCGGAAGCTCTGTAAATTTTTTTCTGTCCATGTTTTTATTCCTTTTGGTTTATAGTATTTTTTGTGACGCATTGGTCACCAATTTGCATACCCCGGTAATATCCGGTGCAAACTCACGCTCACGAGTATCCAGACGGCGAAGCTCGTAACGGCGCTCGGCAGGATTGTCCGCGTGATAAAACAACCCAAACATAATACCGCTCAATTCAGCATAGCGGAACTGCTTAGCAAGCGGGTGCGGTTGCGGGTAGATCTCACAGGCAATACCCTGTCCCCGCACCTCCCGGCAGATACGCGCACACTCCCCGTACTCGGCCCCGTCCTGCAGGAACACGACCGTCCGCATCCCTGCCTCACTGGCACTCCAGAGCCCACTGTCCCCGCCGCGCAGCCCCAACAGGCGGTCAATTCCAATAGACCCGCCCACAGCCGGCATAGCATCTCCCCCATATAGAGATATCAGCCCATCATAGCGCCCGCCGGAACAAATTGCCCCGCCATCGACAACGCTGCTATCGTAGCACTCAAAAATAATGCCGGTATAATAATCCAACCCCCGGGTAATTGCCGGGTCAAAACGCACACACGCCCCATACCCGCTGTCGCCCAGAAGCCCCATCACTTCCCGCAGCCGTCCAAACACCGCATCGTATTCCGCGCTCTTGCCCTCTTTCCTTATCAGGGCCTCCGCGCCAGCCAATCCCTCGGTGCAGGTTTGGGTCGAATTACCAAGCTCAATAAAGCTGGCAAGATCGTCCAAATCTCCCCCCGCGGGGATCGCGGTACCACTGCTCTCGGCCAACTCGCGCAGGTCATCCATCGTCGCCTGCGCCCCGCGTTTATAACGCTTATCGATAATGCCTCGCGCGCCCGCCATGTTACCGGCAAGCCCCGCATACCCCGGGCGACTGCGCAGAAACACCGGCAGCACACCGCTGTGCGACACCCGCACCGTCACTCCGTTTTCCCCCAAAAACGACAGACTCTCGATACCCGTCACCAGGAGCTCGCAATCGACCTGCGCGGTATCCACACCGACAATATCGAAATCGCACTGAATAAATTCCCGATATCGCCCGCGCTGCGTATTCTCACCGCGAAACACCTTCCCGATATGGTAACGCCGAAACGGCACCGGCAACCCGCGCCCGTGCTGCGCCATATACCGGGCCAGGGGCACAGTGAGGTCAAAGCGCATACTCACATCCCGGCCCCCGTGGTCGGTGAAACGATACAGCTGCTTATCACTCTCCCCGCCCCCTTTGCCGAGCAGGATCTCACTGTACTCCAGTACCGGGGTGTCGATAGGCAGGAACCCGCATACCCGGAATTTACGGCGCAGCGACTCCAGGAGCAGCTCGCGGCGCAATGCCTCTGCGGGCTGTAAATCGCGAAAGCCTTTAAGTAACCGTGGGGTAATAGTGTCCGTCATAATGTCTAGTCGAGCACCCCAGTGTGGGAGTTGTGCATCTAATGTTTCCTAATTGTAGCACATCGGCGGCGCACATACAACCCCCCCCTCTCTTTTTTATTTGCAGGAAGCAGAAGTCTTGTATACAAGAGGGGGCTGCGTGCCCCCTCGCTCCATAATTTTTTAACGCCCATTTTTAACGGGCTCACTTGCGCTCGCCCTAAATGGGCTAAAATTATTACGCTACCCCCCGTCGCTGCTGAAAAGACATTAAGTCGCAAATGGATAAAACAATTCCGAATGCGCCGTCACCACGGCGCCAACAAGCAGACGCTACCCCCCGTCGCTTTTGTAAAGCACGCGTCTCTCACGCGGCAGCAGAGAGCCGCCAATAAGCAGAGACGCTACCCCCCGTCGCTGTTGTAAAGCACGCCGTCTCTCACCCGGCAGCAGAGAGCCGCCAATAAGCAGAGACGCTATCTAGCCAGAGTCGCCCGAACGTTACCCCGTACCGGGAAATCGCTGAAATACAGATGCCCAGGTTGATGCCTGACCCCCCTCTGTGTTTGGAGTATTGCCAACGGTGTTGGGTAAAATTCTTACCCGGGCAGCGGGTAATGTTCAGGGTCTACGACGCTGATCACATCTGTCGGGGTAGAGATCCCGGGGATGGTGCGGTTTTTGCTTAGGAAAACCTGTACCCCCGGGGCATATCCCTGTTGGAGGGCAAGTTTATAGCACTCCAGGGAGCTGACGCAGTTGGCGTTGAGCATTTTAGTAGCTTTTTCGTATTTTGCAGAATTATTAACGGCGGTCCCGATGACCGTGAACTCCATTCGGCTAGTGTCGCCGACCGTGCCAAACAGCACCTTCCCGCTCTCCATACCGATGCCGTAATTAATCGCAGGCAGCCCCTGGGCGGTGCGTTCCCGGTTCCATTCAGCAAAGGCGGTAATAATCTGTTCCATGCACCGGAACGCGCGGGCGGCGTAGTCGGTACTATCATCAACCACGCCAAAGTGTATCAGGATACCGTCGCCAAGAAACTTATCGATGCTCCCGCCCGCAGAGGAAATCACCGGAACCAACCGGGCCTGGTAATCCGAAAGCGTCTGCATTACTGTGGCGACAGAGTTTTGCGACGAAAAGGTGGTAAAGCCGCGGATATCGATATCTATCACAACCCCGTTTCTCTCCTCACCCACTCCCGGGCGCAGGTCCTCGGCACTGCCCCCGGATACGCGCTGTGCCACCTCTGAACTGAAGAACCGGGACAGGCTCTGCACGGCCTGGTTCTGCTGGTGTGAATAGATTAGGATTGAGCGCGATTTATACACAGAGATAGCCATAACCGCGGTGATGGCGGCAAGCCCGAGCATCTTCTCGACCTCTGCCCCGACGAGCAGAACGTTTCTTGAGACATATTCGAAGTAGTTATTGGTAATTTCACTGGTTATACTTGCATAAATAACAAGAGCCCCCCACCCGAAGATAGCAAACAGACACGCGACAATGATATACCGGAGATTAAAACGAAGCGAACGCAGCACAACCAGGAGGACAAGAAAAATATAGGTAGGTGCCTTCAGGGACAGGGCGGGGACGGTACCGTATTGGAGGTGGAAAGAAAAGATAACACCGAGGAGCAGGAAAATATCCAGGAAAGTGAACAGGTAGACGGCCGGCCCGTGCATGAGATCACGGCGGCAGACCGCCAGGCGGATAAGGAGCAGGACAAACCAGATAGCCAGGGCGATGGGAACGGGCTGGAAAAGTGCCTGCGTGGGCGTGAAGCCCTTTGGGGCGAGGGCGTAGAACACGCTCATCATCACTATAAAACCGAACTGCAGGTAGGTAATCAGGAATTCGTTGCTGTGCTCGATGCCGCGGATGCGTTTTGCAACCGCCGGGCTTATAGATTCGCTACCCCAGGTTTGTTCTTGCTGCGTGTTTTTATTTTTCACCATGACTCCCTAGGGGAGAGTATAGTGAAAAAGGCGAAATTAGTCAATCTTTGCGGTTTTGTTCCTGGGGGTTTCTGTTGTTGGCGCCGCCGTTGCGGCGCATTACGCTTCGGTGCGTAGGGATGAACGCATGTATCTTCCAAGGCGCCGGGGGGTAGCGTCTGCTTGTTGGCGCCGCCGTTGCGGCGGCGCATTACGCTTTGGTGCGTGTGCAAGTACGTATGTCTTTTCCAAAGCGCCGGGGGGTAGCGGAAGACAGTGAAGTGCGCGGCGGGCGGAGTGTGAACGGAGCCCGTAACCTGCGCAAGCAGGTTAGTGCACTGGTGACGCGCGCAGCGCGGCGCGCTGGCTGCAGCGAGGGGGGTCTCCCCCCCTCTCAATAAAAAATTGACATCTTGGACTATTTGTGGTATCCTATTATATTAAAGGAGGTAAATATATGAGGTATATTTATACAATTATTGCCGTCGCGGCGGCAGTGGTATTAGCCGGTTGCCCTTCTGGGGTGGAGCAAATAACGTTTTGGACAACGGAAGAGCAGCCGGAGAGGATTGCGGTGCAAGAGGATATTGCGGCGCGTTTTATGGCGAAGACGGGCGTCAGTGTTGAGGTGGTGCCGGTGAGTGAGAATGAGCTTGGCGAGCGGGCGACGGCGGCGTTTGCTGCAAACGATTTACCGGACGTGATTTACGCTCCGTTAAATCTGACGGTTTCGTGGATCAACGAGGGTCTGCTGGACCCGGAGGCTGCCGATGAGGTGGTCGAGGACCTGGGGGCGGGGACGTACGCTGCCGGGGTGCTGTCGCTGGTTGAGCGGGACGGGGTGGTTTCTGCCGTGCCGGTTGATGGGTGGACACAGTTGCTGGTGTACCGGAAGGATCTGTTTGATGCTGCGGGGCTGGCGCCGCCGCGTGACTATGCGTCGATTTTGGCGGCCGCGGAAGCGCTGCACGACCCGCCGAATACCTGGGGGTTTGTGGCGGCAACCGATGCCAGTCAGGTGTATATGATGCAGGTGTTTGAGCACATCGCCCTGGCGAACGGGGTCGATATTGTTGATGCCGCGGGGAATGTAACGGTAGATACGCCGGCGATGGTTGAGGCTATTGAATTTTACAAACGGCTGGCGGAGTTGAGCCCGCCGGGGAATCTGTTTTGGCAGCAATCGCGGGAGCTGTACCTGGCCGGGCAGGCTGCGATGATCGTATGGTCGCCGTTCATCATGGATGAGCTGGCCGGGCTGCGGGATGCCGCGCCGGTAACTTTTACCAGCGATTCGACTAGCCGTGATTTGGCGAGCCGTACTGATTTTCTGACTAGAATTGCCGGGCCGAGTAACCCGGGCGGTGCGGGGTGGACGGATGTCCGGTACTTTAACATTACCGTGGATGCCAGTACCCGTGAGGCGCAGGAGTTCATTGCGTTCTCTATGGATGAAGGGTATGTGCAGACGTTGGCTATTGCCCCGGAGGGGAAATTTCCGGCCCGCTATGGGGACGGGGATGATCCGCAGCGGTTTATTAACGAGTGGAGTAACCTGGAGGTCGGGGTTGACCGGCGGGCCAGGTTGAGTGAGCTCTACTCCTCGGAAGTCATTGCAAACATCGTGGAAGGTCTGGAGACTGGGACGCGGTGGGGGTTTTCGACCGGGAACGGCGATTTGACTGCGAAGCTGTACGAGACGCGTGCGTTTGCCGAGATTGTCCGTCTGAATATTGACGGCGAGCTTGATGCAAATCTGGCGGCGGCGGCGATGCAGGCGAACGCGCAAGGGTTGCGGTAACCCACTCTCTCTGTATATAGATCTCTCTCCCCCACTCCCTCTCTCGTGCGAGAGGGGGAGTGGTGAGGGGTCTCTCTCTGTATGAAAAGTGCACGGACTATCGCGCAGCAGGAAAGCCGGTTGGCGGTTGGTATGCTGGCGCCGGCTTTGATAATTGTGCTGTCGATAATTATCTTTCCAGTTATTATCAATGCGTGGATTAGCGTCAAGCCGGTGCGGTTGGGCGACCTGCGTCCGCCGGGGTTGTTGGCGCGGCGGCAGGTAAGGGTTATCGAGGGCAGTGCGGCGGGCGCTGGCGCGGCGAGGCAGCAGGATGTTGTGCGGGTGCGCTATATTCTGCGCAACAGCAGTCAGAGTAAGCCCCTGGAGGACGTACGGGTGCGGGATCGGATACCCCGCGCGGAGAGGTATGTGGTTGTAACGCTGCCGGATGGGTTTACCTACACCGAAGAGGACGGCGGGTTATCTGCCGATCTCGGTACCTGGGGGGGCGGGGAGGCGGAGACCTTTGAGGTGACGCTGAGGACTCGGGACGGGGAGGGGCGCGGAGAGGTTGCGCTGACCGAGGCGGAAATCCGTGAGTGGGAAGACCGTCCCTTGGAGAGCAATTTCCGCAGCGAGAATGTGCTGACCAGTTTGCGCCTGACTGGTGAAAACTACCGGCAAATTCTGAGCAGCGGGGGGTTTTTTACCGAGTTGGCAAATACTATTATCTATACACTCGGGGGGGCGAGCGGGGCAATTCTGTTTGGTCTGCTTGCGGCCCTGTTGGTGAACGGTGCGTTTGTCGGGCGCGGGGTCTTGCGGGTGCTGTTGCTGTTCCCGTATGTGGCGCCGATTATTGCGGTGGCGTTTACCTGGCAGTTTTTGTTGGATCCGCTGAACGGGTTTGTTAACGCCCTGCTGGGTAAATTTGGCATCATCGAAAATAATATTTCTTTTTTGAGCCAGCGTCCGACGGCGATGATTTCGGTTATTCTGTTTGATGCGTGGCGGTACTCGCCGTTTGCGTATCTGTTTATTCTGGCCCGCCTGCAGGCAATTCCGAAAGAGCTCTACGAGTCGGCAACGGTAGACGGAGCGGGGGTAATGCGTACCTTTTGGAGTATTACGCTGCCGCAGCTGAGCGGAATCCTGGGGACTATCTTTTTACTGCGATTCATCTGGACGTTCAACCGCTTTGATGATATTTTCCTGCTGACAGGCGGGGCGGGCGGGACCAAGACGCTGCCGATTGCCGTCTACGATAATGCTATCGGGCAGCGCGACATCGGGCGCGGTTCGGCTACGGCGGTGCTGCTGTTTTGTATGCTGGCAATATTTCTGGTGATCTATGTTCGGTTTATTGACCGGAAGGCGCAAGAGAATGATGAGTAAGGGAGCGGTGCGCTTTCCGATCTTGCCGGTGACAGTTACTATCGTTGTTACCGGGGTCTTTACCGGTGTGCTGTTTGGTACCTTGTGGGCGGTGGGGGCGGTTGTCTTTGGAGACAAGGAGCCGGTGTCAGCAAGCATTATCGTTAATTTTGCCATTGCCGCAGGAGGTGCTGCGTGGGTTGCTGTGCTGACGCGGCGGCGCGTTAACCGGACGGCGATGCCGGTAACCGCGGCGCTGGGTGTATTCGTTGCCGCGGCGGGTGTTATGGCTGCCAACGCCGGGAGCGGCGGTGCGGGAGGGGTCGACACGGCCGAGTACGGGTTGTGGGTGTGGGTGGGGCTGCCCGCGGTGGGGGTGCTGGCTATGCGTATCATCGGGACATTGTCGTCTCACGTGCAGCTGCACGCTGTCGATCAGATTCCAGATATAATCTCACGCTTTATGCGGGTGGTTGGTGTTATGTTTTTCGGCATTGCGGTGACGCTGCCGTTTTATTTCATGCTTATTGCCAGTTTGCGCCCGCGGGCGTTCCTGCTGCAAAATCCGACAAATCTGACTATTCCGTTTTCCGGCGGGCTGTCGGAGCTGTTCACGGGGTACACCAATGTGTTCGGACGGTTTCGCTTTGGGCGCTATATTCTGAACAGCACTATTGTATCGCTGTGTACGGTTGTCCTGACCCTGACTCCGGCAATCCTTGGGGCGTATGCGGTGACCCGCTTGCGGTTCCGCGGGCGGCGGTTTCTGTCAAATGCAATTTTGCTGATTTATATGTTCCCGACTATTGTGCTGGTTATACCGTTGTATAGTATTTTTACACAACTGGGGGTGCGTAACTCGCTGTTCGGGCTCCTGTTGGTCTACCCGGCTATGACAACCCCGGTGGCCCTGTATATGCTCCGCAGCTACTTCCAAACCCTGCCCCGCGACATCGAGGAGGCCGGGCTCATGGATGGGTGCACTCGTGCGGGGGTTATTTTCCGCATCACCCTGCCGTTGAGCGTCCCGGCCCTGGCGTCGGTGGCCCTGTATGTGTTTATGATTGCCTGGAATGAATTCCTGTTTGCGTTTATGTTTCTGGATAACCCCGATATCTTTACCCTCTCCCGCGGGGTTAGCTCGCTGAATACCCAGGAGGTGCCGCGGCAATTCCTGATGGCGGGGTCGGTTATCATTACCGTACCGGTTATGGTGCTATTCTTTTACTTTGAAAAATTTCTAGTTAGCGGGTTGGCTTCAGGTGGCGTCAAAGGATAACAGGCCCGGCCTGGCGCTCTCGCCCGAAGAGTGCACCGAGCGGGCGCGGGAGATTCTGCAAAAAAACGACCGGGGCGTCTACACCGTCCCGACCGATGCCCTCTACCCGCACCAGTGGAACTGGGATTCGGCGTTTTCGGCACTCGCCTGGGCCCAGGTGGACGAGCGGCGGGCGTGGGCGGAGATTACCAGTCTGCTTGCTGCCCAATGGGCAAACGGGATGGTCCCGCATATTGTGTATCACAGTAAATCGGATACCTACTACCCCGACCTGCCGGCCTGGGGGGAGAGGGCGGCGGCGGGTAACAGCTCGGGGATTACGCAAAACCCGGTAGCCGCATCGTGCGCCCTGGAGCTATGGGAACGCGCCCGCAACCGGGAGCTTGCCCGCCAACAGGTTGCCGCCCTGGTGCCGCGCCTGGCGGGGTGGCACCGCTGGTTTTTCCAACACCGCCGCGACCCCCGGTCTGGACTGATAGCCATCGTCCACCCGTGGGAATCGCGCGACAACGCCTGCGACTGGGACGCCCCGCTGGGTGACGTCGATACCAGTGTTGCGCCCGCGCACACCCGCAAAGATTTACTGCACGTCAATACAGCCGAACGCCCCACCTCTCTGCACTACCAGCAATTCCTGTCTCTGGTTGTCTACGGGCGCAGGTGCGGGTGGGAGATAAATAAAGACAACGCGCACTTCTGGGTGGCAGATCCGTTTTTGATGTCTATATTGGTTGCCGCCGAACGCGACCTCAGCGTCCTGGCCGAGCAGATCGGGGAAACAGAGATTGCCCGCGAGGCCCGCGGGCGCTGCAGTGAGCTAGTTAGGAGCTTCGCCGCCCTGTGGGACAGGGAACAAGAGCTCTACCACACCGTCAATCTCCTTACCAGCACCAGGGTGACCGCCCACGATATCGGGATGTTTCTCCCCCTGTATGCCGGCATCCCCAGTGCCGACCAGGGCAGCGCTTTGATTGCCCGCCTGGAAGGGTGGCTGGAGCAAGTGCGCTTCGGCGTCCCCAGCCACGACCCGCAAGGGACGGGGTTTGAACCGCGGCGCTACTGGCGAGGCCCGGTGTGGCTGGTTGTCAATTACCTCATCGCAAAAGGCCTGGCCCGGTACAACCGCCCCGACCTGGCGGAAAAGATTACCGAAGACAGCCGCCGCCTGGTATACCAATCGGGGTTCTCGGAATCCTTTGACCCCCTGGATGGCTCCGGGCTGGGGGGCAGGGAATTCTCGTGGACCGCCGCCATGTGGTTGGCGTGGCTTAAAGAATAACCGCGCACGCCCTCAGTAACACAAGATGCGCGCGCGGTAGAAAATCCCTTCCCGCTCCCCCAAGAGAGCGGGAGAGATTATGCCATCCCGAGATATTGGAGCATCATTTCTTTGAACTCTGCATCCGACATCTTTGCCCGGGCAGCCAGTAACCGCTCGGCATCCGCCCCGATGACATACCGGAGCGTATCAGCCCCGTCAGTGGCCGCCGTGTAGATGGTCGCAGCCGCCTCTTCGGGTTTTGCTGCCGCCCGCCTGCCTTCGGGGTTGGCAAACGCAGCCTGCATGCCCGCCGCCATGGCATCGTAGGCCTTGTTGACCCCGGGGGTGAACTGCATATCCATGGAGCGGCCGCCGAAATCGGTATCCACCGCCCCGGGTTCGACTATCTTTATCTTAACCCCGATACCAGCCAGCTCGTAAGCGAGCGACTCCGAAAACCCCTCTATGGCAAACTTAGTAGCGTGGTAGAGCGGGAGCAACGGAAAGGTAACCCGGCCCCCGACGGACGAGATGTTGATAAACATACCCGCCCCGTTCTCGCGGAAGTGCGGGAGAAACTTCTGGGTCACATCCAGGACTCCGTGGACGTTGACGGCAAACTGGCGCTGAATACTCTCGCGCGAAGCCGATTCGAATATACCAGATACCCCGTACCCGGCGTTATTCACCACCACATCGATACGCCCAAATTTTTCGATACCCGCGCGCATCGCGCTATCAATAGAAGCGGTGTCGGTAACATCAAGGCGCGTTACCAGAACACCATCAAGGGCGGCCAATTCATCATCTGGACGCGGGTTACGCATAGTGGCAACAACTTGCCAATCCTTTTGCTGAAAATACTTCACAGCAGCCCGGCCAATACCGCTGCTGGATCCTGTTATAAATACTGTCTTCGACATACTTGAGTCTAGCACGTCCCCACAGGGGGCGCAACCGCTCGGATGCGCGCGCGGTTATCCCTCCTTGGATATGGTAATCTGCGTGCGATCGAAAGCCACGTACCCGGCGATCGCCGCAGCCGCTTCTTTGGGGGATTCGTACGACCACGCGCCGTCTTTGAACACCTTGTCCCCGGCGGTTACGTCGTAATAGGTGCACTCGCCTTTCCACGGGCAGGTGTACTGGGTTGAGCTTTTGCGGAAGATATCAGGGGTCACTGATTCGCGCGGGAAGTAGTGGTTACTCTCCACGGTTTCTGGGGAATCGGTCTCGGCGATGGTTACGTTGTTTGCTATGGCTTTTGTACTCATGATGGGTTAAGTATAGCATGGAATTCTTATATGTGTTTGAAGGTGTGGGTGTGGGCGCTACCCCCTGCCGCGCATGCGCGCCAGGGGGTCGCCGTTCTCGCAGCTTGACCGCTGCGTGCGGGGTGGGATTAGGTGTGCGCGGGAGCTCTGCAGCGTCTGGCGACCGCGAAAGCGGTCGCCACTGCTCGCATGGCTAGCGCGGGGGTCACTCTCCCTACCCCACCTTCTCAAAAACATACCCCGTAGGGCTTTTCGTGTACCCAATTCCGCGCATTGATTCCAACAGCCCCGCCCGGGTGGGCTGAATGCCTTTTTTCGGCACAAGGTATTCGCCAAGGTTTTTGTCAGAGATAGTGAACGCATCATCGGTCTTTCTCCGGTACACCGCGGCTAACCTGAAATCGGGATCCAAAGAGAGCATCGATGCATCTCCGTGGGAATTGTTGCACGCCACCACACCGTGTTTTTTCAAGTAAGACTTCACCCCCGCGCCTACAAACCCGGCGTATTGGGAAATCACCAGATCAAATTCCCTGCCGAGGCTCTCGAAAGGGTCGCGGTAATCCTGGTGGTAATACCGAATAACCGGACTCGCTGGGTACTCTTTGTGCGCCCGTATGTACTCAATCGTTTTGCTGTCTGCAAAAAACTGATCTGTTTTTCCGAACGAGTCGGCGTACGTTACGTGCGGGAATACCAGCGACGGTGTGATGTGTACATACGACCCGGGGTAAAAGACTTTTTGTATATCGAATTTCTTACCCAGCTCCCTGAACAAACCAATAGAGGTGTACCTTTTGTCGATGTGGAATTTTTTATACAGCTCGGGGATTGGGGGCCCTGGGGTCATCGTGGATGTATGCAGACCATGGCTAAATCGGCTCCATGATATTTTCGAGCACTGTGACTGGCACCCTTTCGTAGTCCATGCCCAGTTCATCACACACATCTGGAATTTTCATCGGATCAGTCTTCTTCCGTCTGTTTGATTCATAGGTAAAAACAATACAATCGTTGACCTCAGCGTATGCAATAATTACAGGATCTGCTTCGGATTTTACTACTCCAGCCTTTTCAGTAATTAGCGAATATTTATTATTAATCTCTGAGGCCCTTAATCGTATATCATCATTAATTTTTGTAATTTTTACACCTGCTATCCATTCTTTCAGATCCTTATCTTTGCATTCCTCGGCAACATCCTTGATAAGGATAATTCGACCGCTTGCGATTGCAGCATGCAGGCGGCTCCAGAAAATTTTGTGGATATTCATAGGTGTAAATATCCGAAAATTTATCAGAATATTTGTATCAATAACGTACGGAGAATTCTGTTGATTCATCTTATACTTTATCAATCGATAACCTTAATATTTTTGAGGCTTCCGCGGCGTTGAGTCTTTTTTCAAAATACAGCGACGAAATAATATGATTAAACAGCCCGCCATTACTATCTTTCATGTTATTGTTTGCATCACCGCCGGATTGTCTGTTCGCATTTTTCTTTGACCGTTCTTTAATTCCGCTTTCCATTTTAGCGGCGCCTTTTCGGTCAATCAAATTTAAATTTCTCAATCTGTAAAACACAAAGAGTTCACTGACTTGATATGTTTTTGCTATTTTCTGTATGTCAAAAATATCATGTATCTTTGACTCAATCTTCTCTTTCGGCAGCAACAGATTTGCTGCCACGGCGTTACAAAAACGCTCGGTCGGGTTACTTGATTGGTCGCGAAAATCTATATTCGACACTCCTTCGGAATTGATAAATAAATGAGCCATCTCATGTGCAAGAGTGAATAGCTGTCCTGTTTTTGTGTCCTTTCTGTTAAGTGCAATTACCGGGGCGTATTTATTTTTCAGATATACTCCGCGCATATTTGTCACATCTATGCTCCAGTAGCTCAATGTCTTCATGACAAATACACCGCGTGATTCTAAGAGCGATATTAGATATTTTAGATGAGTATCTAGTATATCGGGCTTGTATGTATAATCTATCTTTTGTGCTATTTCCCGTGCGGCTCTCTCGGGGTTATCCCGTTCGGCGATTGACCCCACCATCTCGTTTTTTTGCACGCCGTCACTTTTCATGATGCTTTCCAGGTATCTCTGCCGCTGCAGTAAGAAGTTAATAAATTTCTTTGTATTTAGTTCATGTACACTCCCCCCCGTCTCGTTTCTGTAGTCTGCAATTTCTCTGTTACGCGTAATTGTCTCCTCGCCGGCAAGCAGAAATATATTTACATCATAACAATGAGCTAAATTTTTAAGCTGAGTCCACGTCGGGGATGCAATGCCCGATTCCCATTGTTCTACCCTATCCTGCTTTACGTTCCCACAGGCTCTTTTTGTCGCCTCTAATGTCGTGTACCCGGCGTTCTCTCTGGCGATTTTTAAATTATGAAGATTGATTGGGGTTGCTACACTCATGTGGTTAATATATCATCGTCGTTTGACGCCGTCAACGCGACCCGCTGCAAATACCCCCGCGCTAGGCATGTGAGGGGTAGCGGGCGCCTTCGCGCCCGCTAGACGCCGCGCTCCCCCTGTGAGACATCTTTACTGTAACCCGCGCGGCGGCCGCGCCCCGAGCACGCCGACCCCCGCCCGCCCCAGCGGGCGGGGGTAGCGCCCAAATTAACAGCGGAGAGAGAGGGATTCGAACCCTCGGTACCTTGCGGTACAACGGTTTTCGAGACCGCCCGATTCAACCACTCTCGCACCTCTCCACGAGCATGCCCAAGAGGACTTGAACCTCCGACCTTTAGGTCCGCAACCTAACGCTCTATCCAAACTGAGCTATGGGCACAAAACGGAGAGGGAGGGATTCGAACCCTCGGTACCCTTACGAGCACAACTCCTTAGCAGGGAGCCCGATTCAACCACTCTCGCACCTCTCCGAAGGGGCGGGGATGCCGCGGAGAGAGTGGGATTCGAACCCACGGTGCCTTCCGACACAACGGTTTTCAAGACCGCCTCCATAAACCACTCGGTCATCTCTCCCTTCGTACTGATACTGTAAAATATTTTTGATATACTGTCAACTAGTTTGAGCGCTGCCGAACGGGTTACGGGCGTATGGTATCGACCAGGCGGTTCAAGTCCCCCAGGGAGTGGTACTCTAAAACGATGGTGCCGCGCTTTGCGGTGCCGTTGATCCGTACCCGGGTCAGGAGTTCCTGGGTAAGCTCTTCCTCCAACCCCCGGAGCTCGTCATCCTGGTGGTCCGCGGCGGGGGCGTGACCAGAGCCCGCGCGCGTGCCAGCCGGTGCAGCACCAGGGCCGGCACCCGCGTCGTCTTCGCCATCCGCGCTCCCCCCTCCACCGGTACGCATTTCGGTTTGCCGTACCGACAGCCCTTTGGCAACAATCTCCCCGGCAAGACGCAGCTGCCGGTCCTTGCCGTCGACACCCAGGAGCGCCCGGGCGTGCCCGAACGTCAGCTCCCCGGTTTGCACCTGCTTCAGTATACTGCCGGGCAGGTTCAGGATGCGGAGCATATTCGTTATAGTACTCCGTCCTTTCCCGACCCGACCGGCGAGGTCTTCGTGGCTGATACTGGTTTTTTCCAGCAGCGCCTGGTAGGCCCGCGCCTCCTCGACGGCGTTCAGGTTGCTGCGCTGAATGTTTTCGATGAGCGCTATCTCCAGGCGTTCGCTCTCCCCGGGGGCACGGCACAGCACCGGCACCGTCTCTTTCCCGGCAATCTGCGCCGCCCGGTAGCGCCGCTCCCCGGCGATGATGGTGTAGCGGTGCCCCGAGGAAGCGCCGTCACCTATGCGCTCAACAACCAACGGCTGCACAATCCCCACCGAGGTAATCGACTGCGCCAACTCACGCAGCCCCGCTTCGTCAAATGTTTTCCGCGGCTGCTCGGGGTTCGGGCGTATCTCCCCAACCGGTACCTCCAGGACCCCTTGTTGGTCTATTTTCAGATCGGTAAAGAGCGCATCCACACCCCGCCCCAGGCGCGCCGCCCCCGCCGCCCCGCCGCTCTTGGATTTTGCAGGCATACTACGCCGAAGAGGGCGCCGCTGCCTGCTGACTACCAACCGCCCCGCACCGCTCCACAACCTCTGTGGCTACCCGGCGGTAACTCTCCGCCCCGGTAGAGTATTTGTCATATATCGATATCGGCTGCCCGTGCGACGGCGCCTCGGCGATGCGGGTGTTGCGCGGGATGATGGTACGGAACACAAGGTCACGAAAATGCTTCACCACGGTCCCGACAATCTCCTGGGATAACTTGGTCCGCGAATCATACATAGTACACAGAATCCCCGATATCTCCAGCTTCGGATTATACGAATTCTTTACCGCCCGGATACTGGCAAGCAGCTGCTTGAGCCCCTCCAGGGCAAAGTACTCACACTGCAGGGGCACGATAACCCGGTCCGAGGCAGTCAGCGCATTGATGGTCAGCATCCCCAGGGACGGCGGCGAATCGATGAGTATGTAATCGTAGACAAGATTAGCCCCCCCCAGGGACCCAATGATCCCCTGCAGGAAGTACTCGCGCCGCTCCTGCTTCATCAGCTCCACATTGGCGCCGCTAAGATGTATATCCGCCCCGGCAACATGCAGCCCGCCAACCACCGTCCGCTGCACCGCCTGCTTAATGGTACACGTCCCGCTCAGGACATCGTAAATCCCATTACCTTCAACCACCACCCCGAGCCCGCTGCTGAGATTCCCCTGCGGGTCAAAATCAATCAACAGCACCCGCGCCCCTTGCTCGGACAGCGCGGCCCCGATATTAATCGCAGAAGTGGTCTTCCCTACTCCACCTTTTTGGTTTGCCAGAGTGATAATGTGCGGCATATATAATATTATAGTGTTATTGGGTGATAATTTCTAGGGCATAATGAAAATTAGGGCGCTCCCCCCGCCCGCAAGCGGGCGGGGGTCGGCGTGCTCAGGGCTCGGCCGCCGCGCCGCACTCAGGAAAGATGCTGTCCCCGTACTCCGCGGCGTCTGGCACCCGCGAAGGCGGGTGCCACCCTTCCCATGCCTAGCGCGCAACTCAGGTGCCGCCTACGTACCCCCGACCCTAGTACGCATACCCGAAACCGAAAAACAGCTCGCCGCTGGTTAACGAAAGAGCCTGCCCGGTCTCAAGCAGCTCCAGGAGATCAAACCCGAACGAGACCCGGGCATGCAGGCTGCGGAAATCGACCGGAAAAAAATACATCTCGCCCCCGACGCCGAGGTAGATATCCTCGGTGGGATCAAACGCCCGGGGGGTATCAAATACCAACAGCGGGTCAGCAAAGAGCGCCAGCTGCATCTCCAGGATGTTGCTATTCAGCAGGCGCCCAAGGACGATGTCGCCGTTAAAAAACAGAGCCGCGGTGCCGTGCAGGACATCGTCACGGACGCCGCGGATGTATGTCCCGATTGAGCCGGCAAAATCATCGGAGCGCGGCAGGAAGAGCGCACCCCCGAGGCGCGCACTCACCCCCAGGGTGCCGGCGACTTGGGCGTATATGCGGGTATCCAGGATGAGGTTGGTGAGAAAGTTGTTGGTATAGAAATTATAGGCAATGTTGTTTGTCACCCCCAGGTAATGGCCCTCGCGCAGATTGTAAACCCAGGCAAATTTGTCAAACTTAAGGGTGTGGGCGTACCCGATGCGCAGCCCGCGCCGCTCCTCGTTCACGGGCTGCTCGAAGCGGTAACGGATGTTAATATACGGGTCAATGGTGTAGGTCAGCTCCCCCAAGACGGGGGTCTCGACCCCGAGCCCGACGTCGCTAGTGAACCGCAGTTGGGTAATGAGATAGTAGGGCTCGGCCGGCCGGCCGTCGATGGCATCCCCGGCGGTGCGGTTTGATACATACCCACCTTGTAGGAGCGAGAGGCGCCACACATTATCCCAGAAATTGAAGTCAATCCCCAGGGATGTGCGGGCCGTAAAATCGAACTCGCCGCTTTCGACTAACTGGAAGCGCAGCAGAAAGTACAGCTGCCATATCCAGTTGAGCTCCAGCCAGCGGAACGGCAGCCCATAGGATGCACTGGCCCCGACCGAGTGGGTAATGTCGGGTGCGACCAGCCATATCAGGCGGAACTGAAACGGCTCCAGGGTGCCCAGGAAATTATTATCCAGAAACAGTAACTGTATATCCGCACCGACAATATCGTTATAGAAAAACTGCGGCCAGATAATAAAATTATTGGTATCCTCGGCGTAGATCTCTATGGCAACATTAACCCTCGTGCCGCCTTCGGGGCCCGCGGCGGGTGTGAACGTTGGGACTACCCGCGTGGTTTGCAGCTCCCGGATATTATTGAGTAACCGGCGCTGCTCGTCTAAAAACTCCGACAGCTCGGCGCGCGAATCAAACCCAGCCCCGACGAGCAGATCGGGAATCTCCTCTGCTATCTGGCCCTCGCGGGTGATGCCGTCGACATAATAGGTGATGCTGGTGATGACATGCGGGCGCGGGTCGAGGACGGCTTCCTCAGCGGATACCGGCGACGAAGGCGGCGCGGGTGAAGCCGCATTCCCATCTGCCGATTGTGCGGGCAGCGGCGCAGCAGCGGCGGCTAACAGCAAAAACAGGGCGGCAAAACGCATGCAGTGTCCCATAGTGCGGATTAGTAAAAATGGCCGATTTGAATAAATGTTTCCTGGTTATCGACGGCGAACTCGCCGGCCCGGATTGCGGAGAGTACCTCGTACCCGACGGTCAGGCGGATGAACAGGCTGCGCGAGAACAGCAGAAACCCGATGAGCTCAACCCCCACGCCGAGGTTGAGATCTCTGGTCACATCAAATGCCCGGGAGGTATCCGTGGCAAAGACGAAGTCCGCAAACAGCCCGCCCTGGGCCTCCAGGGCATTTTCGTTTTTAAATCCGACCAGCTTTATATCGGTGTTGATGTATGCCGCGATGTTGCCGTTGGCAGAGCTGTCAAAGACACCGCGTGCAAGGTTGCCGACCTGATTAACATTCAGACTGTCCTGGTACGGAAAATAATAGAGGGCACCGGCACGGGCAGAGTAGGCAATAATATTTGCGGTGTGGGTATGGCCGCCGATCTCTGCGGAAATAGATGAGTCCAGCTCGCCGGTGTAAAAATTATATATATTCCTGTTTTCCAATTTGGTCGACAGCCCTGTGCGGATATTGTCTATCCAGTCGACGCTGGTAGTGGTAAAGCTGTGATTAAACCCGATCTCAAAACCGCGCTCGTCGGCCTTGACCGGCTGGTCGAAGCGGTATTTCACCTGCGTGAACAGATCCGGGTTATACTGCCACCTGCCCAGTGCCCCCAGGGTAACGGGGATAACTATGTTTGACGCCACCCCGAGTTTGCTCGTCAGGATATACAGGTCGTCGGACTCGTCGGTATCCACCCCGATGCCCTGCAGGTACGACGCCGTCCAGGTTGTCGGACCGAGGTCGAAGTCTACCCCGATGGTGTTATCAAAATCGATGGTAATATCCCCGTCGGTAACCACCTCGAGGGTGGCGTTCAGGGCCGAATCCCAGCGTACCGTGGTATCGCCCACCGAGAACGGCAGCGATACTCTGGGCTGTATGCTTACGGCAGTCTGGTCAACCACGTCGTTCCCGGGGTTGGGGAGTATCAGGAACAGATCGATCCCCAGGGTGTTTAGCCGGCCGAGGAAATTGTAATCGCGGAATTTGACGCTTATCTCCCAGCCCTCCTCTGTGGAAAACGACGGCTGCGGGAACGCAACGATGCTGCTGCTGTCTACGGTTGAGACACGTATGGTTACCGCAATGTACCCGCCGCGGTCCTGGAGGGCGGTGTCGATCTCGCTGCTCTCTATTTGCAGCAAATTATTCAGCTGCCGCTGCTGCTCGTTGACAAACAGCGTCAGTTCTTCCCGGGTAGCAAACTCCCTACCGACCCGCAGGTCTACCAGCCTGTCTTCCAATGCAAACGGAATGGTACGGCCCTCGGTGACGTAATCGATGCTCTCGATGCGATAAAGGCGTGTGTTCGCGTTTTCCTGTGCCCCCAATATACCGGGCAGGCACAGCAGGCAAAGTATCAGGGCGAGGGCGGAGGCGGTGCGCCGGCAAGGCAACAGCATTACCGCCGGGCTACCTTACTGATTAACCAACGCTTCGGGCGCCCTATGCCTTTTGCGTAAATAGCTATCGCGCCCGGTTTGTAGATGGTGATGTTCTTTACTGCGGCCTCGCTTCTCAGTGCTTTTACCGAAATACCGAACGGCTCGCCGTATATATTTTCGGTTACGGTGCCGAAGCCGTAATAAGGAGAGAAGCACACCAGAGTCTTGCCGATAAAATTTACCTTCTCAGAGTACGGCTCCGGGGTCTCGGTAAACCGCACCTCCAGCATCGGGGCGAGCGCGGCATCTTCGCCCCCGTCTTCGCGCACCAGACGATGCCCGGCCTCCAGGTAATCCAGGACAGCAATCGATAAAAAGGCGGTCATACGGCGGGCGCCGAACGAATAGGTTGTATCTAACTCGCGTAATACCTCGCCGTCTACCCGTATACGGATTTCACGGTCGACAAGTTCCAGGATAAGCGCGTTCAGTATTTCCAGAAAAATAAAATTTTTCGCCAGCGCACACTCCATCAGCACCGCTATTTGCTCAGGACCAACATCTGTTACCTCCCCGGCGGGCAGGTCGAGTAGCCCGCTCTGTTGTATGCACACGGGCGTAGTGAGATCGGCATACGGGTGTACCGCCAGCTCGGCACCAGAGGGCGCGGCGCCAGCGGGCGCGGCACCGGCGGCGGCGGGCGGCATATCATCCCCGGCATGCACAGACGGCAGGACGATAGCAGACACCAGGAGCAGGATGGGTATATGCAGAAGTATGCGGCACACCATACGTATACAGTACGCTATATATGGAAAATAAGCAACGATAGCCCCGCGAGAACGCGCGCGCTACCCGGCTTCGGGGACAGTGGCGGTAACCGCAGGAGTATTATCGCGCTCCCTCTCTCCGCCCCGCGCCCCCCACGCGGCAATCTTCTTCTCCACCTGTCCCCACAGTTCGTTTTTACGTGACAGGGGCAGAAAGGTTGCGTAGACTCCGTTTTTCATCATATGCAGTATTTCCGCAAGATTAAACAGACTCGAATCGAGCAGCTTGCAGTACTCTTCGTTCAGCCCGGTGCAAAACAGCGTCGGGTCGTCGGTGTTAATGGTAACATTCACCCCGCGGTCGTAGAATAGCCGCACCGGGTGCTCCGACAGGGTGCTGACGTACCGGCCGGTGTACAGGTTGCTAGTCGGGCATACCTCCAGGGGGAGTTGGGTCTCGACAAAATAATCGATGAGCTCGGAGTCGTACATGGCACTGGTCCCGTGCCCGACACGCTCAATCCCCAGGTAGCGGATGGCCTTCCATACATCCTTGGGCCCGGAATCCTCGCCCGCGTGGGCGACTATCGCCATACCGCTCTCGGCGGCCTCGCGGAAAATATGCCGGAAGTCCCGCACATCGCTGCTGCGCTCCGCGCCCCCCAGGCCCAGTCCAATCATGCTCTTGGACGAGTGGCGCAGGTGATTCAGGAAGTTATTATGGGCATTCTCCACCCCAAAGCCCCGCGATACATCGGTGATGAACCGCACAACAATGCCGGTCTCTTCCTCGATGCGCAGCGCCCCATCCGTCAGGGCCGCAACCAGGTTTTCAAACGGAATGCCGTTGCGGATCAACTGGGTGGGGGAGTAAAATATCTCCGCATAGCGGATATTGTTGCCCAGCAGGTAATCCCGGGCATCGTTCAACAGCAGCCCAAGGTCTTCGGCGGTGTTGATGCACGCCTGTATGACATCCACAAACAGCGACACAAATTCGTTCAGACTATGGATGCGGAAGCGGTCGACCAGCTCTTCCCGGGTACTGATGCCGATTTTCAGGTTTTTGGTCTGTATCAGGTGCCACAGGGTATTAACCGACGCGATGCCTTCCAGGTGCAGGTGGATCTCGGTTTTCGGCAACGAGCAAATAAGCTCTTTCTGCCGGGCAACATCATCCTGTGCGGTCACTGGTAACTCCTCATATGTATCCAAGTTTGACATATAATAATTATATGAATTTTAATTAAATATGCATGCGCTGTTTTCCGGGTTTTTCAAAAACAAAACCCCGGAGATGCCCCGCGCTAGGCATGTGAAGGGTGGCGGCGCCCTTTGGCGCCGCCAGACGCCGCGGATTTTCTGAGATCATCTTTACTTTGTAAGGTGCGGCGGCCAAGCCCTGAGCACGCCGACCGCCCGCGCGTAAGCGCGGGCGGTAGCGCCCAAATTAGCAGCACGGCGAACCCTCTCTAGAGGGCCTTGCGCAGCGCATCGACTTTGTCCAGCGCTTCCCACGAAAATTCAGGACGCCCGAAGTGCCCATAACAGGCGGTGGGGCGGTAAATGGGCCGGAGCAGGTCGAGTTCGTCGATAATTCCCCGCGGGGTGAAGTCGAAGACTTTCCGCAGCGCGGCAACGATTTCCCCCTCAGGGGCCCGGGCGGTCCCGTGGGTGAACAGGGCGATGGAGATCGGTTCGGGTATCCCGATGGCATACGAGAGCTGGATTTCGCAGCGCCCCGCCAGCCCGGCGGCCACTACGGTTTTGGCGGCCTTGCGGGCAATGTATGCGGCCGAGCGGTCGACCTTACTGGGGTCCTTGCCGCTAAACGCCCCGCCCCCGTGGCGCGCACTCCCCCCGTAGGTGTCGATAATAATCTTCCGCCCCGTCAGCCCGGCATCGGCCTGCGGGCCGCCCGCGACGAAGCGCCCCGAGGGGTTGACGATATACTTGGTCTTGCTGTCAAACGCGATGCCGCTGCCCTCTATGACGGGCTTGATGGCCTCTGCGGTCAGGAATTCGCGCAGCTTGCTTTCGGTGACCGATTCGGCGTGCTGCTGGCTGACAACCACCGTATCCACCCGCACGGGCCGGGTGCCGGCGTACTCTATCGTTACCTGCGATTTCGCATCCGGGCCGAGCCACTCCAGATTCTCTTTGCGGCGCAGCTCACTGACCCGCCGCACCAACCCGTGGGCAATGGTTATCGCCGCCGGCATGTAGTACTCGGTCTCATCGCACGCATACCCGAACATGATGCCCTGGTCCCCGGCCCCGATAACCGAATGCGCCGCCGCATCGTCCTTCGCCCCCCCGTCTCCGCGCCGGACGGCCGAGTTAATGTCTTCGCTCTGCGGGTCGATGGCATTCAGGATCGCCATGCTGCTGTAATTGAGCCCATACGAGCTCCGGTCATACCCAACCTCCTGGACGACCTTGCGGACCAGTTTGTGTATGTCGATATACGCGTGGGTGGTAATCTCGCCGCCAATGAGCACCAGCCCGGTTGTCACGTAGGTCTCGCACCCTACGTGCGAATACGGGTCGCTGGTCAGACAGGCATCCAGGACCGCATCACTGATTTGATCGGCTAATTTGTCAGGATGGCCCTCGCCAACCGACTCGGAGGTGAACAGCTGCCGTTCGCTGGTATCTGTAGATCCGCTCATAGGGGTTAGTATCGGTACCGGGAGTCCTTATACGGGCCTTGCTTCGAAATCCCAAGGTACTTCGCCTGAACATCCGTCAAGGTAGTCAGCTCCGCCCCCAGGCGTCCGAGGTGCAGCCGCGCCACCTGCTCATCAAGCTCCTGAGGCAACCGGTAGACCCGCCGCTCCAAACTGTCGCGCTTGTTCCACAGCTCCAGCTGCGCCAGCACCTGGTTGGTAAAACTGGCAGACATGACAAAACTGGCGTGCCCGGTCGCGCACCCCAGGTTAACCAACCGTCCGTTCGCTAACAGGTAGATGCGCTTCCCATCCGGGAGGACAATCTCCTCTACCTGCGGTTTGTATTCATCTACCTTGACGCCCGCGTGGGTCTTCAGTTCGCTCACCTGTATCTCGGTATCAAAGTGCCCAATGTTACACAGAATCGCCCCGTCCCGCATCCCAAGCATGTGCTCAAGGCGGACAATATCGCGGTTCCCGGTTGCGGTTACTATAATCAGCGCCTCATCCAGGACATCCTCGAGGCGCACAACCGAATACCCCTCCATGGCCGCCTGCAGGGCACAAATTGGATCGATCTCAGTAACCGCTACCCGCGCCCCCATGCTCCGCAGACTCTGGGCACATCCCTTCCCGACATCCCCGAACCCGCACACCACTGCCAGCTTCCCGGCAATCATCACATCCGTGGCGCGCTTGATCCCGTCAATCAGACTCTCCCGGCACCCGTAGAGGTTATCAAATTTACTCTTGGTTACCGAATTATTGACATCAATGGCCGGGAAAAACAGCACTCCATTTTCTTCCCGCTCGTACAGCCGCTTCACGCCTGTTGTGGTCTCTTCGGATACGCCGGCAATCTGCTTGACCGCCTCGGTCCAGAACCCACTCGGGTACTGGTGCTGCACATCCCGCAGGACCCCCAACAGGGCCGCCTCGTCTTCGTTCTCGGGCGTGCGCTCCAGGAGGGCGGGCGACTTCTCCGCCTGCGCCCCGAGGTGGAGCATCAGGGTGGCATCGCCCCCGTCGTCAACGATCAACTGCGGGCCTTGCCCGTCGAAGTTCAGCGCACGGAACAGGAGCCGCCAGTAATCTTCCAGGGACTCGTCCTTCCATGCAAACACCGGCACGCCCGTCGGCGCATCCACCGTCCCCGCCGGTCCAACCACCAGGGCCGCCGCCGCCTGATCTTGCGTGGAGAAAATGTTACAGCTCGACCACCGGACATCCGCGCCCAGGGCCGTCAGGGTCTCTACCAGGACGGCAGTCTGGATAGTCGTGTGCAGACTGCCGCTGATCCGAACACCCGCCAGGGGCTTACTGGCTCCGTATTGTTTGCGCAGCGCCATCAACCCGGGCATCTCCTCTTCGGAAATCGCCATCTCCTTCCGCCCCTGGCGCTGCAGGGAAATATCTTTTATCTCGTACTCACTCGCGCTCAGGGCTTTGCCCACGCGGTTTTGCGTCTCGGTATCTAATCGTTCCATACCTCTATTGTAGCAAATCAAAACGGTGCGGTCAATGGGAGTAGTGTTTTTTCATGTGGGCGCTACCCCCGCCGGCACAAGTGCCAGCGGGGGTCGGCGTGGCAACGGCTCGGCCGCGGCCCGGGTTCACGCATATCTCTCACACGCAAACACCGCCGCGTCTGGCGCCCGCAAGGGCGGGCGCCACCGTTGCCATGCCTAGCGCGGAGATTTGCTGTTGGTTGTGCTGTCTCGGTTTGATTATGTCATCCCCGTTACGGCCGTTCGCAAAAAACGGCGTCAGTGCCCCACCAGCCCAACATCAATGTATGGTGCGCCGCTCGCGCGGCGCCAACAACCAGTGCCATGCCTAGCGCGGAGGCTAGGTCCTGGGTGTGTTATCTCGGTTCGATTATGTCATCCCCGTTGCGGCAGTAACCGATGCTAGACTACGGCCGTTCGCAAATGCGGCGTCGGTACCCCACCAACCCAATGTCAATGTATGATGCACCGCTCGCGCGGTGCCAACAACCAGTGCCATGCCTAGCGCGGAGGCTGGGTGCTGGGTGTGTTATCTCGGTTCGATTATGTCATCCCCGTTGCGGCAGTAACCGATGCTAGACTACGGCCGTTCGCAAAAACGGCGTCAGTGCCCGCTAACCCAACGTCAATATATGGCGCGGCTCCTAGTAATAGAACGGTATCTATGCCATAATCAAACTACAAGCTATCATGAGAAAAACTATCTACCGGGACATTGAACTCAACACCAACACCCTGCCCCTTGCGGCAATCATCGGGCGCCCCAATGTCGGGAAATCGACGCTGTTCAACGCGCTCATCGGGAAGCGCTACGCCATCACCTCCCCCACCCCGGGCGTGACCCGCGATGCCCTCATCCTCCCGTGGTGTTACGGGGGCACAGATGTACTCCTGGCAGACACGGGCGGCATGCACGAGGGCGACGAGATGACAACCCTGGTGGTAGCCCGGGCGCACGAGATAATCGCCCGCGCCCAGGTCCTGCTCCTGATAGTGGATGTCAGCGGGTTAGTCAGCGAAGACATTGAGATTGCCGACCTCCTCCGCCCGCACGCCCACAAGGTCATCGTGGTGGTCAACAAAGTTGACAACGAAAAGCGCGCCCTGCAGCAGAACGATTTTTACGGCCTCGGGTTCCCCAAACTCATCGCCGTCTCCGCCGCCCACCGGAGGAACTTCGGTGCCCTCGGGCGGGCCGTCGGAGCAATGATCGCCGACGCGCCGACCGCCGACACGCCGACCGCCGACACGCCGACCGCCGCGCCGACCGCCCATCCCGACGCCGACACCGACCCCGACCCCCTGGGGCCGCCCGTGATGCGGCGCCCGGAGTGCACCGTGGCAATTATCGGGAAGCCGAACTGCGGCAAGTCGACCCTGATCAACCAACTGAGCGGCAGCGATGTATCGCTGGTTACCGACATAGCCGGCACCACCCGCGACACCGTCATGACCGGACATACCATTACCGTCGGCGACAGCACCCTCGATCTACGCATGCTCGATACCGCCGGACAGCGGCGCCGCTCCCGCGAGATGGAGGATGTGGAGTTCTACTCCGTCCGCCGCGCCCAGGAGGCAGTGGATAGCTCCAACATAGTGCTCCTGGTGGTAGACATCACCGAGGGCCTGACCACGCAGGATAAAAAAATTGCCGACCGGGCCGCCGAACGCGGGTGCGGGATCATATTTGTATTAAACAAAATAGACCTGGTCCAGAAAGCCGGCATAGCCGTCAGTGACGCCGAGGATGTACTCCGTGCCCGCTTCCCGCACCTGGCCTTCGTCCCGCTGGTCTCTATCTCTGCCCACACAGGCGAGGGAGTCCCGGAGCTCCTGGAGACAGTCGGTGCCTTGTGGGAACGGCTGAACCGCCGCGTCCCGACGGCGGCCCTCAATAGATTCATGCTGCCCCTCACCGACGGACTGCGCATCAGAAGGTTGAAATTGCGCTACGTCACCCAAAGCGGCACCAATCCCCTGGAATTTATCTTCTTTGTCAATTCTGTCCAATACATACCGCGGAACCTGAAATCGTTTTATTCTAATACGCTGCGCCAGGAGTTCGATTACACCGGCACGCCCCTGCTGCTCCATTTCCGCGAGGGCTCCTCCCGGAGAGCATGATATACTGAGGGTACTGTGCGGATAAACGAAGTCTGTGATATCTTACAAATAAAATCGCACGTCCTGCGCTACTGGGAGCAGCAAATAGCGGTACTGCGTCCCTCCGGGAAGACAACACCAGATGGGCAGAACGACTACTCCCTCAGCGACCTTGAGCTGCTGCTCCATTTCAAATACCTGATCTACCAGAAGATGTGCACCATCGAAGAGGCGCTGAAAATCCTGCTCAACGAGGAGTATGAACGCGACCCGCAGTACATGCGCCAGCTGAGTACCCTGCGGCGCAAGATGCTCCGGCTGTTGTGCACCGTCAAATACGGGTCGCGGCGCATGCAGGATATTACCGACCCGCCCCCCGACCCGCCCTCCGTTCCGCACGAGGTTAACCCCGCAGGCGCGCATGCCGATAGTGAATAAGTGGAGAAAACACGAATACATAGAGTGCTGCCGCGGTTCCAGGCGGGGCGGGCGCTAGCGGCAATACTCGCCGCCATCTTCCTGTGCACAGCAGGCGCCCCTGATCTCGCCGCCCAATCTATCTCCCAGGCACCCGCTCACTCGCGGCCGACGCTCGGCGAGTACCTGTTCCAGTGGGAGCATGACAGCATCCGGCGGGCACTGCGCACAGAGATATCCGCGCCCCTAAACGAGCTCCCAACCACCGGGAGTCTGTACGAACAGAGCATCGGTGCCCGCTACGTACATGTCCGGTACACCCGCGACCAGGGCGCGGGTACCCACTACACCGCAATTATCCCCGCCGGCACCCGCACGCCAACCGCCCCGCCGGCAAATTCTCCAGGGGCGTATACCATCCACCGCAGCCTGACGGGCGGGCGGATTACGCAGCTGGAAATAACCCTGCGCGCGATCCCGCACATATACGCGCGCATTACCCCGCACACCGGCATGTCCGCCAGTACCGACCGCTCGCCTGAACGCACCCGCTCGCCAATCGAAAGCAGAGCACGCGCCAGCAGGCGCAGCAGCGACGGCAGCTCCCTGACCCTGTACATCGACCAGCGGGCAATCCACCAGGGCGTAATACTCCCCGCAACCATCGACGAGATCATGCAGGTGTCCCTGGAGCAGACCCTGGAGATGAGCAGCGCCATTATCGATTGGCACACCCTCCTGGTACCAGCCGCACAGACCCGGTACTCACCGGGGGGCGGTGCCTCTTCTTCTCCGGTGCTGTCGCTGATCCAGCAGATCCGCCCGCACCTCGCCCTGCTCCCGGATGCCGAAGACGGGGCGATGAACGAGCACGGGGAGCTGGTGGCCATTGCCACCGGTGCGGTGCGGCACACCGGGGGCGGGTTCAACTGCTCGGGATTCAGCAAGTGGGTCGTGGACGGCTTCTACGCCCCGCTCTCGGGTGGGCGGTACCTGTCGCCCGCGGTACTGAGCCAACGGCAGCTGGACCAGCGCGGCACCGAGTGGAGCACCCGCTGGGAAGAAGGTGAGGACCCGTACTTCGGCCTGGACTGGTCCCGCGCCCTCGCCGCCGAACTAACCGCAGCCCGTGCGCGCCACGGCACTAGCGGCACTCGCACCGCCAATAGCACCGCGGCAGATGTCCGCACCCTTCCCCATCACACCTACACTGAAGATATCGGGTACCCCGTCGCCCAACTCCGCGGGATCCTGTATATGCTGGCCCTGCGGGACGACGCCGCTGTGTACATCGGCTCCGTCAACACTATCCGCGCGGTCACGGCAGACAACACCAATAGCAGTGCGGCCGCCAGTACCAGCGGGTTACGCAAACACTTCCATATAGCATTGTTTTTCCCATACTTCGACGCCGCCGGACGCTTCTCGGTAACCGTCATGGAACGGAACGCAGAGAGCACCCTGGAGGATTTTATGCGCCGCCAATCCCCCCACCAGGTACACCTGGTCACACTCCCCATCGATACTCCCTTCGCCCCGCCGCGCATCACCGTCGCCGCGTCTGCGCCCCAGGGGGCAGTGCCTCAGAGTGAATTGAATTGAAAAAATACGCCGCCATCGCCTTCGACATCGACGGCACTCTGTACTCCGAGCGTCTCCTCTACCTCCGGCTGCTCTCGATGAAGTTCGCCCTATCCCACATCCGCCTGATCCGCGACTTCTCCGCCGTCCGCCGCCGCCTCCGCACGCCCGCCCAGGCGGCCGCGGCAGACAAACCCGACGTCGATACATCGCTCCCGATCCAGACCCAGCAGGCCGAGCTCCTGGCGCAGTACTGGAACGCGACGGTCCGCAGTACCCGGGAGCTCATCGAACGGGTCATCTACCGCGACTGGATGGAACTCACATCCCGCACGCCCCTGTTCCCGGGTACCCGGCGCCTCCTCGGGGAGCTCCGGCGGCGCGGCACCCGGTTGGCGGTACTCTCGGATTTCCCCACCACCCGCAAACTCGCCGCCTGGGGGATTGCGGGGTACTTTGAACACGCCATCTGCAGCGAAGACACCGGGGCCCTGAAACCCGCCGCCAAACCGTTCCAGGTACTCCAGGAATCCCTCGGCCTCGAGGCGTCTGATATTCTCTACATCGGCAACAGCTACTCAAACGACATCTGCGGCGCCGGCGGCGTCTCGATGGACAGCGTCCACCTGACCAATACCCCGAACCGCCTGCGCCCAAACAAGCACCAGGCGCTCCATACCTGCACCTCTTTCGCAGAAATCATCAAGCTGCTCGTTGGTGAGTAGTGCTGCCGTATGGGCACACCGCCCGCTCTATTTCCTGCGGCGGGGGTAGCGTCTGTTGTTAGCGCCGTGGTGACGGCGCATTACGCTTTGTTTCCGCAGAGGGGACGCATGCTGTTACGGAAGCGCCGGGGGGTAGCGGAAGACAGCGAAGGGCGCGGCGGGCGAGCGGGAGTGAGCCCGTAACCTGCGCAAGCAGGTTAGCGCGCTGGTGCCCCGCGTCGCGCGGGGCACGCTGGCTGCAGCGAGGGGGGCGCGCAGCCCCCCTCTTAACCCTCTCTTATATTAAAAGCAAAAACAGGGTATACTATACGGGATGAGGCTACGGTATTTTACCCTGACTATCGTCAGTGCGGTGCTCTTTGCCCTGGGGCAGCCGGGGGAGTTATTTCTTGAGGGAAGTATTGTCCTCGCGTCCCTGACGCTGGCGCCGTATTTGTATGTGGTGTATCAGCAGAAATCCGGGAGTGAGGCCAATAAGTTTGCGTGGGTGTTTGGGTTTGTTGCGGCGTTTTGTGCGCACTACTGGTTGATATTTTTTCGGAATTTTGCTGCGTGGACCATTGGGAGTATTGCCATTGGGTACGGGGTGGTGCATATGATTCTGGCGGTGGTGCTTGTCCGGGCGGCGCGGCTGCAGCCCCGGTATCGGGTGTTTGCCGTGGCGTTGATTTGGGGTGCGTATGAGTTTCTGAAATCTATCTGGTACCTGGCGTTCCCCTGGGGGATCTCGGGGTTGGCGGTGCAGGATAGTTTGGCGATGATCCAGCATATTGACCTCACGGGGATTTGGTCGCTCAATTTCCTGATGGTGCTGGCGAATGCCCTGGTGGTGGAGGTGGTGATTCGTATTGCGGATGCTGCTGGTGGGGACGCGGAAGGGCGTGGCTGGGCGAGGTTTGTTGGCAGGACGCGGGATGTCTGGCAGGCGTGCTGGCGCCCAGGGGCAGTGGTGGGGCTCTGTTTTGCGGTTGCCCTGGGGTATGGGTGGTGGGTACTCGCACATCCCCCGGAGGTTACGCGGAATGTGCCTCTGTTAATTGTGCAGCAGAATACCGATCCGTGGAACGAGGGTGCGTTGGCGGCCCTGGAGGCGAATGTCTCCCTGACCCACGATGCCCTTGTGCGCCAGGAGGCGATTGGCAGCTCGGTGCGCCCGGAGTTGGTGGTGTGGAGTGAGACTAGTATCCGGAGCCCGTATGTGGAGAACCGGGAGGTGTTTTCCCGCATCCCCCAGGAGCGGCCGCTGGCGACGCTGCTGGCGGAGCACGATATTAAGCTCCTGACGGGGAGTCCGTATTATACCTATCCGTCGGAGGCAGAAGAGGGCCGCGGTGCTGTGGAGCAGGTCTACAATGGGGTGCTGCTTATTGAGAGCGATGGGGATGTGGTGGATTACTATGGGAAGCGCCATCTGATTCCGTTTGCCGAGCATGTACCCCTGTGGGGGGTGCCCGGCGCGCGGAAATTTTTGAGCGAGGTTGTTGGGCTGTATGGGAGTTGGGATCCTGCGAAGCGGGCGACGCTGTTTGAAACTACTCTGTCGACGGGCGATGCGCTGCGGTTTGGGGCGTTGGTGTGCTTTGAAGATTCGTTTGGGTACCTGGCGCGCGATTATCCCCGGCAGGGTAGTGATTTACTGATAAACCTGACCAATAATTCGTGGTCGCGGCGCGAGAGTGCGCAGGTCCAGCATCTGGCGAGCGGGCGGTTGCGGGCGATTGAGAACCGGCAGACGCTGGTGCGCTCAACTAACTCAGGGGTGTCGGGGGTTATCGATGCCCTGGGGCGGGTTGATTCGGAGCTGCCGCAATTTACCAAAGGCGCGGTGCTAGTGAGTGCCCCGATATATGACAACGAGCCCCTGACCCTGTATACCCGGTGGGGGGATTGGTTTGGGAACCTGCTGTTGTTTGCTGCGTTGGCAGTGTATTTTATTACCTTTTACCGGCCCGCGCTGGTGTGCGCGGGTGATTTACGGCGGCGGCGCGAGAACGGCGGGGCGTCGTAAAGTAAAATTACGTCCGGTAGTCGCCGTTGATGTGTACGTATTCGCTGGTGAGATCACCGCCGAGTACGGTGGCGCGCCCGGGGCCGCGGTGGAAGTCGATGATGAGGTCGACGGCGGGGGTCTGGGAGGGGTAGGCGCCAGCACCGAGGGGGTCCCATTGGCGGGCGCGGAGGTAGGCGGCGGCCTCTTTTTCAATTCTCGGGTTTGCGTGTATGGTTTGGTTGCCGTACAGGAGCGTCGACCCGAGGTGAATGGTCATTGCGCGGAGGTCCAGGGGAGCGGGGGATTGGAAGCTGCCCACGCGGGCTGCGAAGCGGCCGCTGTTGGGGTCGTTGCCGGCGATTGCTGTGGCGCATAGTCTTGATTGCAGGATATACCGCCCGAGTTCGACGGCCTGGCGGCGGCTGCGGGTGCCGCGGACATCTACGCGGACCAGGTGGGAGACGCCCTCGCCGCCGCGTACGAGGTCCTCGGCGAGTTCGCAGGCGACGTCGCGCAGGGCGGCGGCGCAGCGGCGGTAGAGGTCTCTGCGGGGTTTGCCGGCACGGGGGGCGGGGCGGCGGCGGGTGGTGAGAACGAGGGCTACGTCGCTGGTGCTTTGGTCGCCGTCGATTGACAGGGCGTTAAAGGATTCGGCGATGGCGGGACGGAGCATGCTGTGGAGTTCGGCGTTGCTCCAGTCGATGTCGGTCAGGAAAAATGCAAATGTTGTTGCCAGGGATGGTTCGACCATGCCGGCGCCCTTGCATATGCCGGTGATCCTACCGGTCGCGGCGGTGCGTCCGCTGGCCGGCGGGATGGGGATTGTGCGGTCGCGGATTTTTGCGTAGCGGTCTGTGGTCAGGATGGAATCGGCCAACCCGAGGGCAGTGGTTGGCTGCAGGGCGGTGTGTATTTTGGGCAGCGCGGTGATCATCTCGGGCACGGGGAGCTGCCAGCCGATGATGCCGGTGGATAGGGACAGGACGTCGCGTGCTGGGGTGTTCAGGTGGGCGGCGAGGGCGGCGGTTAGTTTCTGGTAATCGGTGTCGCACATGTCGCGTCCGACGTTTGAGATGCGGTTGTTGATGAGTACTGCGTGCAGGTGCCCGCGGTTGCGCCGTTGGCGTAACTCGCGTACCGAGGGGCTGGCGATGCGGTTGGCTGTGGTCATCGCGGCGTATCCCATGCCGGCTTGGGGGGGGCGGGGGGCGGTGGTGGGAGCGGCGGCGGGGCTGGCGGGAGCGGCGGCGGTTATGAGTGACATGTCCAGGCGCATGGAGCGGTTGACCTCGGGGGCGGTGAATTCTATGGAATCACTGCCGACGAGAAAACCCTCGGGGAGGCGGGCGCGCTTCTCCAGCTCCTGGCGGTACCGGCGCTCTTTTGTCTGCTCTGCGATACTCATTGTGTATTATCATACCAAAATATACATACTTTGTCGGTACCGAACAAATTGAATGTATCTGATATAATACTAGGAATATGACGGAGTCAACAGCAGCGGGACAGCCAGCAACAGGCGCGGCAGGCACGGGCGATTACCTGCAGCGGATCGTCTCTGAGCGCAGGGCACGGATAGCGGTAGAGGGGACGCACCAGGGTATCGCCCTTCCTGCGGAGCCGCCCTCGGGGCCGCGGGCGCTGGTGCGCGGGACGCTTATCTGCGAATACAAACGGCGCTCGCCGTCAAAGGGCGTGATTAACGACAGCGTCGATGCGCCCACTCAGGCGGCGGAGTATCAGAAATATGGGGCGCGGGCTATGTCTATCTTGACCGAGGAGCGCTACTTTGGCGGGTCGTTGGCGGATCTGATGGCTGTCCGGCGCGCCCACCCCGGGGTTTGGGTGCTGCGGAAGGATTTTCTCCTGACCCCGGGGGATATCGAGACCTCGTACCGGGCCGGGGCCGATGGGGTGCTGGTTATTGCGGCTGCGTTATCGGGGAGTGAACTCAAGGAGCTCCTGCAATGTGCGGAGCACTACGGGTTGACGGCGCTGGTGGAGATACATAATAGAGAGGATTTGGAAAAAGTTGCTCCGTTGGCACCGGGGGTTGTTGGGATTAATTGCCGCGACCTGACTACCTTCCGGGTCGACCGGCTGGCGCCCCTGGGGTTGATCCAGGAGATCGATTGGGAGTGCCAGGTAGTGTATGAATCCGGGATAACGTGCAGGGAGACGGCGCAGTTGGCGGTACGGGGCGGGTTTTCGTCGCTGTTGGTCGGCGAGGCGTTTATGCGCGAGCCGCGGCGCATCCCTGAAGTTCTCAGCGCCCTGGGAGAGCACGCTGGTGCGGGAGAGCGGCGGTATCGGTTTTGGAGCACGGTAGCCAAACGGGCGGCTGAACTGCGCACGCCCGCTGCAGCGACCGGGCGCCCGCCTCGTCCGCTGGTAAAAATTTGCGGCATTACAAACCGGGAGGATGCCGATACGGCGCGTGCCTGCGGGGCAGATATACTCGGATTTGTCCGCGCGCCCTCGCCGCGGCGCATCGACAGCACAACGCTTGCAGGATTTGCCGACTACCCGGGGCTCAAGGTGGTAATTGTTACCGATGTTGCCGCCTCTATCTCTGAGCTCACCGAGTTATGGGACGCCGGGTGCATTGATGCCGTACAGCTGCACAACCCCGCCCGCGGTGCGGCGGATAATCTGGAGATACCCTACTTCGCCGCCCTGACCATCGACGGCCCCGATGACATCGCCGGGCTCGCTCACTGGTACCGCACTTCCCCGCGGGTCCTGGTTGACTGCCGCCACGACGCACAGCGCATGCACAAAAGCGAACCGTTGGCGGATGCAGTTATAGCAGACATCGGTGCCCAATACCCCCTATGGGTCGCCGGCGGGCTTACCCCGGAAAACATACCGGGGCTGGTTACACGCTTCCACCCGGAGCTCATCGATATTTCCAACGGGGTCGAGGCGTCGCACGGCAGGAAATCTCAGGAAAAAATCCGCCGGCTATTTGCTAATATTACAGATGCAGTGGGAGCGGGCGTGGGTGCCGGCGCAGGCACAGGAGCGGGAGCACATGAGTAACAACGCGGGATATTTTGGAGAATTCGGGGGCAGGTATGTATCCCCGGCTCTCGTTGAGCCTTTGCGGGAATTAGAGAAGGCCTTCCGCGAGTGCTGGGCGGATGACGCCTACCAACAGGAGCTCGCCGGGCTTCGGAAAAACTTTGTCGGACGCCCAACGCCGCTGTTTTTCGCCGAACGCCTCAGCGAACACCTGGCATCCGGAGACAACGGCGCCTCTATATATCTGAAACTAGAGGGGCTGGCGAACAGCGGCGCCCACAAGATTAATAACGTTATCGGGCAGGCCCTGGTGGCCAAGCGGCTCGGCAAGACAAGAATTATTGCCGAAACCGGCGCCGGCCAGCACGGGGTAGCCACCGCGGTTGCCTGTGCCCTGCTTGGGTTGCAGGCGGTGATCTACATGGGGACCACCGATATGTACCGCCAGCAGCCCAACGTCCTGCGCATGCGTCTGTTCGGCGCCGAAGTCCGCGGGGTCGACAGCGGGTCGCGGACACTAAAAGACGCGGTGAACGCCGCACTCCGCGACTGGACAGAGAGCTATCCCGCAAGCCACTACCTCCTGGGGTCGGCGCTCGGGCCGAGCCCGTACCCGCACATCGTCGCCACCCTGCAGGCCATCATCGGACAGGAGACGGCGGCGGAGTGCCGCGAGCGGGGCATCACGCCGCACGTGTGCATTGCGTGCGCCGGCGGCGGGTCAAATGCTCTCGGGTTTTTTGCCCCGTGGGTAGATGGGAAAGAACCAAAACTGATCGCAGTCGAGGCCGGCGGGCGCGGGACCGGGACAGGCGAGCACGCCGCCCGCGTGGCGTCATCGGCTCCAGTTGGCATCGCCCAGGGGTACAAGAGCTACTTCCTCCAGGACCACGACGGGCAGCTGTTACCCACCCACTCGGTTGCCGCCGGGCTGGATTACCCCGGCATCGGCCCGCAGCTTGCCGCCCTGGCCCGCGCCGCCAGGGTAGAGTTTGTCACCGCATCAGACAGCGAGGCCCTTGCGGCCACCGGTCAGTGCGCCAAATACTGCGGCATCATCCCCGCCCTGGAATCTGCCCACGCGGTCGCCCATGCGGTAAAATTGGCCCCCACGCTTCCAAAAACACAAAACATAATCGTCAACGTCTCCGGCAGCGGCGAAAAGGATCTATTCATCATTGCCCGCGAGGCAGCCGGCGTCGGCATCGACAGCGCTACCGCTGTATCCGATTGGAAAGAATTTCTTACCAGCGAACTCAAACGGGTTGAGGCGGCGCTGTAGTATGCGTAGCCAAATCCTTGCCCACCTGGTTGCCGGGTACCCGAGCATCGCCGAAACCGTGCCCATTGCCCAGGCATTTGCCGCCGGCGGCGTCGGGGCAATAGAGCTCCAACTCCCCTACTCCGACCCCGTCGCCGACGGCCCGGTCATCGAACACGCCTGCCACCACGCCCTGAGTGCATCCAACGCCCCAGGCGGTGACGGCACCGGAGGCGTTACCGTCGCCGACGGGCTGCGGTTGGCACAGGAAATTACCGCTGCAACCTCCCTGCCGGTCTACTGTATGGCATACGCAGCCATCCTCTACCGCATCGGCATCGCCGCTTTCGTCGCCCGCGCCCACGCCGCCGGGGTACACGGCATCATCGTCCCCGATCTCCCCATCGAGCACGACGAGGGCCTCGCCGCCGCCTGCACCGCCCACGGCATCCACCCGGTAGCGGTCATCCAACTAGGCGGCGGGCGCAGCACCGACACCGCGAGCGGCACCGACACCGAGAGCGCCACCTACCAACAGGAATGCATCCAAACCCTGGGCGCCAGCCCCGCACACACCACCGTGTACTGCGCCCTCCGGCGCGGCATCACCGGTACCGACACCCAGATAACCCCCAGCCAGCTGGACGCCCTCAGGCGCCTGAAATCCCTGGATAAAAAAACCATCGCCGGCTTCGGCATCAAAACCCCCGCCCAGGTCGCCGCCCTCGCCGGCACCGCAGATTACATTGTCATCGGCAGCCACTTTATGCGCACCCTAACCCGCGCCCTGCAAGACGGACACAATTACCTCGACGCACTGCAAAAAGAGTGCGCGGCCCTGCGGCGCCCGCTAGATTAAAAAAAATAAGCCCGAGAGCAGCGCCCGCGCATACGCGAACACCACCTCGGGCCAAGTACTTAGAAGTACTATTATACCCTACAGGAACCGATGAACAATCGGGCAATTAATAATAAACCCAGTTGATCCATACTCGCCTTCAGGCCCAGTGATCCATCCGTTTTCGGCCAATCCCAAGATAGCAAACTCCTCGGTTACCCGCGAGCGATAGCCCGCACGGATCGCCGCATCGGTCCACACACCAACATTCAGATCCCATAACGGACTGTAGTCGGTGGCAATGGTCGGAATACCGCCCAATACATTCAGCGGACTCCCGCCGTCCGAAAGAGCACTGTTAAAGCCCTGACGCTGCGGATTCCCCGTACCAGTCGGTCCGTTCACGAACGCAAAGATACGCTCCACTGCACTAAACAGACTATCATCGGCGCCAACCGGAATATCACTCAGCGCAGGCGCGTGCGTCGCACCCTCCATGGCCGCCGGCAATGCCTCATTGGCATCCAGGGACAGGTACAGGACCGGACGTGCAAAACTAAACCCAGGGGTCAGCTGCAGCGTCACAACACTCTCGCGCGGACAAATAGAGACAACCTTGTCGTGCAGGATACTGTGATCGGGATTCCCGTTACAGTACCTATTCAACTGATCGGCACTAACATCAAACGCAACCGTCGGGGCGTTATACACATGCCCCCCAGCGTTCACAATCTTTACCAACGGCGAATAATTTTCATCCCCCACTGCCCCGGGGACAAACTCCCGCGGCGGAAAGAAATCAGGACTCCGGCCAGCTACCACCTTATGGGTGGGCGAAAAATCAACCTCGCCGCCCGCAAAAATAACGGTCAGCTCCTTGTTCAGCCGGGCACGCCGTACCCCCTTCCCTACATCGCTGTAGTGCAGCTTCGGGGCGTGATTCACACCCAGGCCCGCCGCGTTAGCAGCATCAGTCGTGTCGGTAACTACATACCACACATTTTTCCCATTCACCAATTCCCCACGGTAAAGCGGCAGCGTTATAGTTCCCGCATCCTCATCCAGGGTCCCCGATTTCAACAATTGAAACGGGCCTATCAGCTCTTTCTGCACCGAAGACGGAGCCGGTCCGAAATAGGTCAACGGCACATCCGCACCAATCGATGGCGGCGCAGGCGCTATCTCATCATCACCGATAATCATTATCGGCGCGAGCACGATGGCGAGCATCGTACTAATTAGAAGTATTCTTTTTTTCATTACTTCCTCCAAAAAAATTTATTATAAGTATGGTACACCATAATGCACTCCCTGTCAACTGCGTTGTATTTCCAGGCTGAAAGAGCGTGTCAAGGAGGGGGGCGCCGCCCCCCTCGCTGCATAATTTTTTAACGCCCATTTTTAACGGGCTCACTAACGCTCGCCCTAAATGGGCTAAAATTATTCCGCTACCCCCGGTCGCAGTTGTAAAGATATTAAGTCACAAGCAGGACAGCAATTCCGAATGCGCCGTCACCACGGCGCCAACAAGCAGACGCTATCCCCGGTCGCAGCTGTAAAGCCTACGTTACAACGAAAAAAAATCCAGGAAATCTCATACCGAGATCCCCTGGACTCTAACGCGTGTCAGTTATAACTAACTAACTACCGCAATAATATCTTCGGACTTAACAATAAGATGCTCGTCACCATCAATTTTAATGTTGGTTCCTGCATATTTATCGTACATTACCCGCTGGCCAACTGTAACGCTGACTTTATCTTTGTCGTCCCCGACGCCGATAACTTCTCCGATTTGAGTCTTCTCCTGAGCGGTTTCCGGAATATACAGACCACTCTTCGTCTTCTCTTCGTCACGCTCTGTCTTCAACAAGACACGGTCCCCTAAAGGCTTAACAGTCATCGCATTCCCTCCTATTCCAATTAGTAATTTTTTTATTTTTCATACTATACTAAATATATGAGAGGTGTGTCAAGAGCATATGGGACGTAATTTTTCCAGCACCGCAATAATTCTACAATCCCGCCCCCTGGGGGAGAAGAATATTATCTGCACACTCTTCAGCAGCTCGCACGGATTGGTCGATGCCGTCGCCTACGGGGCCGCCGGCAACAATAGCCTGCGGGTCGCCGCCGCGCCGCTGTGCACCGGTACCGCCTACCTCTACCGGCACAAAGAGACCGCAATGTCAAAGCTTACCGACTTTGCCGTCGAGACAATGCACCGTGACATCGTCTCTGATCTCGGGCGGTTCATGCACGCCTCCCTGTGGAGCGAGCTAATCCTGGTAACCTACGGGTCCGGGGGCGAGCACGCGGTGGGGTATCGGTTGTTTGCCGCCGCCCTCTCGGCACTCGAGCAGTGCACTGCCTCACAGCATATTTACCTGGCTTCGGTACGGTTTATCTGGAAATACCTGCACCTGAACGGCATTGCCCCCGATATCTATCACTGCTCCCGCTGCCGCCGGGAGCTGAGCGGCGGCGAGGCCAACTGCATTGACACCGATGCCTACCATTTAATTTGCCCGCAATGCAACACCGCCCACCCACCGTCTGCCAACGAATACCCCGGGGGCGAGGCCCGGGTACCCTTTCCCGCGGTGCTCTATCACTTTCTCACCGACGGTCTCGCCCTGCCCTTTGCCGATCTCATTCACAACACTGCCCTCCTGGCGGAACTCGGAACCCTGTGGGAGTACCTGGTTGCGGCTACCCGGCACAGCATCGAGCAGCCGCTCAAATCCCTGTACGTCCTGCAGGCAACCACACCCTCAGAGAGAGGCTAGATTGACAACATGGGACATATGGTATATACTATAGATAGTATTTAATGTATATGGAGGTACAAATATGAATAAAAAAAGTGTCTGCATATCGGCAGCGCTGACGGCGGTAATGATTATTACGGCTATATTTTTTGTTGCGTGTCCGGCCAACGAGCAGGTAACGATAACAATCGAGAGTTGGAGGAATGATGATCTCACCATATGGAATGAGAGCATTATCCCTGCATTTAACGAGAAATACCCGGATATCCAGGTGGTGTTCTCGCCTTCCGCACCTGCGGAGTATAACGCTGCCCTGAACGCAAAGCTGGAGGGCGGTACCGCTGGAGATTTGATTACAGCGCGTCCGTTTGATGCCTCGCTGGAGTTGTATGAGCGCGGGTATTTGGCCTCGTTAAATGATTTAGGGGCTATCTCGTCGTTTAGTGATGTTGCCAAGAGTGCGTGGACGACCGATGACGGCTCTACGGTATTTGCGGTGCCGATGGCATCGGTAATTCATGGGTTTATCTACAATAAAGATGTATTCAATGAATTAGGCCTGAGCGAGCCGAAGACAGAAGATGAGTTTTTTGCAGTACTTGATGCCATCAAGGCAGACGGGACCTATGTTCCGTTGGCCATGGGGACCGCCGACCAGTGGGAAGCGGCAACCATGGGGTTTCAGAACATTGGACCAAACTACTGGGACGGAGAGACCGGCCGGCAAGGGCTGATTTCCGGAACCGAGAAGTTTGTTGCCAGCGACTACGTTGCAACCTGGGAGCAGTTGGCCCGTTGGGGCGGCTACCTGGGGGATGGGTTTGAAGCCCAGGGATATGCGGATTCGCAAAATCTCTTTACCCTTGGACGGGCAGCCATATATCCAGCCGGCTCGTGGGAGATCTCGCTGTTTAACCAGCAGGCAGACTTTGCCCTCGGGGCATTCCCCCCGCCCCTACCCGCCGGACAGAATACCCTGTACATCTCGGATCATACCGATATTGCATTGGGGCTTAACAGCGACAGTGCCAACATAGAAGAGGCGAAGCTGTTTCTGGAATGGGTCGGCTCTAAGGAATTTGCCGAACTGTACAGCAACGCTCTTCCGGGGTTTTTCTCTCTGTCGAACCACAGCATTTCGCTCGACGATCCGCTTGCAAACACAATGATTGGGTGGCGGAATATTGCAGAGTCGACCATTCGTAACTCGTATCAGATACTCTCGCGTGGAGATCCGAATTTAGAGAACGAGTTGTGGTCGGTTTCGGCGCAGGTCATTAACGGCACCTTGAGTGCCCAGGGTGCTGCGGCGCAAATTCAGGCTGGCCTGGAAAACTGGTACGCCCCGCAGCAATAACTGCACAGGTGAATGAATAAAGGCATAAAGCAGGCGCGGAGACACTATATTTGGGTGTTTCTACTGCCTGCTTGTGTTATTTACACCTCGTTCATGATTACCCCGCTGCTCGGGTCGCTGCGGTTGAGTCTGTATGACTCCGAAGGCATCGCAGGCGCGCTCCGATTTGTCGGGCTGGATAATTTCCGCCGGCTATTCGGCAATCCGTTTTGGTCAGTACGCTTTTGGTCGGCCCTCAAGAATAATTTTGTCTTTTTTGCAATCCACCTGGTGGTGCAAAATAGCATCGGACTCCTGCTGGCTTCGCTGCTTACCAGCTCGCGCCTACGGGGCGGGGAGCTGTACCGGACTATCTACTTTGTTCCGACCATGCTGTCGGTGGTTATTGTCGGGTTTGTCTGGCGCCTCATACTCAGTCCAACCTGGGGGGTAACGGAGCGGTTTTTCAACGCCCTCGGGCTGGGGAGTCTATTCAAACCGTGGCTTGGCCTGGAGAGTACCGCCCTGCCGTTACTGTCGCTCATCTCTGTGTGGCAATTTGTCGGTATACCCATGCTGCTGTTTTACACCGCCCTCATCGGGATACCCAACGAGCTGGTTGAGGCCGGACGGGTAGACGGGGCGAGCGGGTTTCGGATATTTTGGCGGATCCGCTTTCCGCTCATTCTCCCGGTTGTGGCAATAGTGGGAATTTTGACGTTCATTGGTAACTTTAATGCCTTTGATCTTATATACACCACCCAGGGGGTGCTGGCAGGGCCGAATTTCGCCAGCGATATCCTGGGGACACTCTTTTACCGTACTTTCTTCGGCGTGCAGCTGCAATTGGGGAATCCAACCATGGGGGCGGCCATTGCAATAGCGATGCTGACAGTAATCCTGGCGGCAGTGGTGTTCTATCTGGCAATTCGAAGGAAGATTGCAACCTATGAGTTATAAAGGCCCGGGTTTATGAGACACCATCGGTCGCTGCAGCGCCAGTCAATTCCCATACATGCCGTATTGCTTTTCTTTACGCTGGTTGCGGTGTTTCCCATAATCGTTATTGCCATCAACGCCTTTAAGTCCCGGGCCGGGATATTCAACAACCCCCTGGCGCTGCCGACGGCCGAAACATTTTCATTACAGGGGTTCAAGACAATCTTCCGTAATTCCAATTTTCCGCTCTATCTGTACAATACATTGGTGGTAACGCTCGGCTCTATCTCGGTGATTCTTGTTGCCGGATCGATGGCGGCGTGGGCACTCAGTGAGTACAAGTTCCGCGGGAACGCCTTCCTCGGTATTTATCTGGCAATTGGCATTATGATTCCAATCCGCCTGGGTACGGTCAGTCTGCTGCGCATATTCAACGCCATGGGCCTTGTTAACACGCTTACCGCCCTGATATTGGTCTATAGCGCCCAGGGGCTGCCGCTGTGTATCTTTCTGATGCGGCAATTTTTTGCGCAACTGCCCGGTTCGTTAAAAGATGTGGCACGCATGGAGGGTGCCAGCGAATATAAAATCTATTTTTTCATGCTCCCGCTGGTGCGCCCGGCCCTGGCAACCATTGCCGTCTTTACCCTGCTGCCGATCTGGAACGATTTATGGTTTCCGCTCATCCTGGCTCCGGCAGAAAACAAGAAGACTATCATCCTGGGAACCCGACAGTTTCTGGGGCAATTTGTTACCGACTTCAATGCCATTATTGCCGCGCTGCTTATTAGCATGCTCCCGACCCTGGTACTCTATGCAATATTCTCGCGTTTTCTTATCCGCGGGCTGACCCAGGGGGCGCTGAAGTAACTCCAGGGGCAGGGCGCATGCCAGGGGCAGGTAACGGGAGCAGACGCGTCGGCGTTGTCGGGGCCGGCGGATCAATGGGGCAGGTGCACTGTGCCGCCTGGCAGGAGCTCGGTGTGGGGGTGCAGGCCATCTATTCGCCTGCCGGGAACGGCGAACAGGAAGGGACCGACGGGTTGAGCCAGAGTGCCAGGGCGGCGCAGGTATATGGTGCGGTACACACTACATCAATTGACACGTTTCTGGAGCAGGTAGACATTGTAGATATCTGTTCACCGACAGATACCCACGCGGAGTGGGTAACGCAGGCAGCGGGGGCCGGGAAAGATATTCTCTGCGAAAAACCCCTGGCGCTATCGATGTCCGATGCGCGGAAAATGATAGCGGCGTGCAGCGCGGCCGGAGTACGGTTGATGGTCGGGCATGTGCTGCGGTTTTTTCCGCAATACCGGCAGGCGCACCACCAGGTTCATAGTGCGGAGTTCGGTACGCCGGCAGTAATCCGCTGCTACCGGCACTGCTTTACCCCGCACCTCGGGACCCCCAGTTGGTTCTGTGAACGCAGCCGGTCGGGCGGGGTGGCGCTGGATTTAATGCTGCATGATATCGATTTTGCCCTGTCGCTGGCCGGAGAGGTGCGGAGCGTGGATGCCTACCGCTTTGGCGGCACCCCGGAGCAGTGCGGCAACGAACATGTCATCGCTATCTTGCAGCACACAAGCGGTGCGCTGTCACACATCGAGGGATCGTGGGCCTACCCTGCCCCGATATTCAGGATGGGCTACGAAATCGCCGGGAGTGCCGACCGCTTGCTGCGCTACGACTCCTACGGGAACGAGGTGCTGGCAATCCATGCGCGCGGGAGCGGGGACGGTGCCCAGGCGGCTGTCCCGAAACCGCCCGCTGCCTCCCCCAGCCCCTACTACACCGAGATTGCCGAATTTTACCGCGCACTGACCACCGGGAGTGATTTCCCCGTTAAAACCGATGATGCGCTGGCGGCACTGGAAACAGCACTGAAGGTTGCCGCCGTATCAAACGCCAACGTAGCTGCGAGCGGGGGTGCGGCATAGCCCCTCCGTTGCGTCTGGCGATCATCGGTGTTGCCCACCATCACATCGATGCCTACCTTGCCGCCTTGAGTGCCGACGAGAGCATCGAATGCATCGGTTTTTACGAGCGCGACAGCGAATTAGCCGAGACATACGAAGACCGCGGGGGGTTACGGGGGTTTGCCGCCCGTGAGAAGCTGCTTGCGCAGCGCCCGGACGGTGTGATTATCTGCTCGGCGAACGCCCACCACACCGAAGATATCATCGCCGCGGCCGCGCACAAGCTGCCGATACTGTGCGAAAAGCCGCTGGCAACCACCATCGGCGATTGCCGGCGCCAGCAATCGGCACTGGAGGCATCCGGCGGGGGGGCGTTCCTGATGCCCGCCCACCCTATGCGCTTCAGCGATACCGTCAACCGGGCGGCAAAATCTATCGCCGGCGGCGGGTACGGGAGGCTGTTGGGCGGAAGTGCTACCAACCGCGGCCAGGTGCCGATAAACCACCGGGAGTGGTTTATTGACCCTATCCTGGCAGGGGGCGGGGCGATCATTGATCACACCGTACATGTTGCGGATATTCTCCGGCTGCTGACCAACAGCGAGGTGACGGGAGTTACCGCACGGGCCAACTCCCATCTCCTGCAAGGTAAGGGCATTGCGGTCGAGAGCGCCGCGCTGCTTGCGCTCCGCTTTGCCGACGGCAGTACCTTTAGTCTGGACTGCAGCTGGAGCCGGCCGCAAAATTTCCCAACCTGGGGCGGGCTAACCATGCGCTTGGTCTGTGAGTCGGGCATCATCGAGGTCGATCCGTTTGCCGAGCACAGCCATCTCTACGGGGCTCCAGGGGCGCATCATCTCTACTCCCCGTGGGGCGAGGATGCTATCGGGGCAATGATTTGCGAATTTACTACCTGTGTGCGTACAGGCCGGGCGCCGCGCGTGGGCTTTTCCGATGGTTTGGCGGTGCAGGAGATCATTGATGCTGCCTATCGGTCGGTACGGGAGGGAACCGAGGTATTACTAACATAAATACCCGGTTGCCGGCAGCGGTGCAAAGCGGCCGCGCTAGGCATGGGAAGGGTGGCGGGGGCGTTTGCCCCCGCCAGACGCCGCGGTGCTTTAGCGGGTATCTTGCATTTCCTGCGGCGCGGCGGCCGAGCCCTGAGCACGCCGACCGCCGCGCACTGCCCTTGGGGCAGGGTGCGGGGGTAGCGCCCACATTAACCCCCTCTCTCTCGCTCAAGACAGTGCAATCCGGCATGCAGGCGCATGCGGCATAATCATGGTATACTAGAGTATGGGAACGGTAGCTTGGAGTAAGGTTGAGCAGGCGTTTTTGGAGAAACAGCCCGAACGCATTCCCGTACCGAAAAGCGAGCTGGTAACCACGCTGGTGGTGGATACCTTTCCGAACCTTGGGCGGGTGACGGCGCTGCGTTTTTTGGAGTGGGTCAGCGAGAACGAAGATGGTGTGGTGGCGCTGCCCACTGGGAAGACACCGCAATATTTTATCAGCTGGATTGAGTATATGCTGGAGAACTGGTCCAGTAAGCAGGTGCAGGGGCTGCTTGCGGAGTACGGGCTTGGGGGGCTGGGGAAGCCGTCGTTTTCCGGGCTGCGGTTTGTGCAGATTGACGAATTTTATCCCATTAATGTGCAGCAGCATAACAGCTTTCATTACTATGTAAAAAAGTATTATATGGATACACTGGGGCTGGACGAAAAGCGGGCACTGCTGATTAACCCGAACCGTATCGGGCTGAGTGAGGAAGATATGCTTGACAGCATCTGGCCCGATCATACGGTGGATATATCGCTGCGGCTGCGGGGGGCGCGGAGCAAGCTTGAGGAGGCGCAACAGCAGCTGCTGGTGCGGGTCGATCAATTTTGCAGCGACTACGAAACACAGATTCGTGAGATGGGCGGCATTGGGTTCTTTCTTGGGGGTATTGGGCCGGATGGGCACATCGGGTTTAATATCCGGGGGTCTGACCACTATTCGACCACGCGGTTGACGCAGACTAATTATGAGACCCAGGCGGCGGCGGCAACCGATCTTGGGGGGATTGAGGTTACGCGGCAGCGGTTGGTGATAACCATTGGGCTGGCTACCATAACCTACAATCCTGAGTGTACGGCAATAATAATGGTCGCCGGCGAGGCGAAGGCGCCGATTGCCTGCGCGGGCATTACCAGTGAGCAGAGTAACCAAGTGCCGAGCAGCGCGCTGCAGAAGTTGCGGCACGCGCGCTTCTATATTACCGGTATGGCCGCTAACGCGTTGGCAGAACGGCGCTACCTGCACCATAAGGCAAACAGCAAGCGTCTGCTGGATGATACGGCGCGGATAATTACCGAGCTCGCCCTGCAGGCGGGTAAAAAAATCACCGACTTGCAGGTGAGTGATTTTAAATTGAACCCGTCGGCGAAGCTGCTGGCGGAGAAACTGGATGGGGAATTACCGCGTGCGCTTGAGGAATTAGATGCGGTGTATCGGAAAAACATCGCCAGTGCGCTCGATATACCAGCCGGTGAGACTTTTTTGCATACCGCGCCGCACCACGATGATATTATGCTTGGGTACATTCCGTACCTGGCGCGCCTGATCCGCGATCCATCCAATACACACTATTTCAATTACCTGACCAGCGGGTTTACCGCCGTGACCAACGCCAATTTAATAGAGCATCTGGATATTGCGCAGGAATTATTAAACGAAGACGGCAACATCTATACCCTGGTTAGGGAAAAGTACTTTGATCATACCAACAGTACCTTTCGGAACCGCGATGTGCTGGAACACCTTGACGGGGTGGCGGCCCATGACTATGTGTTGGCTAACTTCGGGACCGGTCGGCGGTTTCTGCGCAATCTCAATGAACTCTATGGGGATAGCGATTTGCAGCAATTCCGGAAACGGATCGATGAAATTCACAAATACCTGGGGGACAGCTACCCGGGGATGAAGGACAGGCAGGATATTCAGCGCCTGAAGGGTATGCTGCGCGAGTGGGAGGCCGATCTGTTGTGGGGGTTTTTCGGGTTTAACTCCGAGTCGGTTATTCACTCACGGTTGGGGTTTTACCAGGGTGATATTTTTACCGAAGATCCGCAATTTGAGCGGGATGTTGCGCCGATTCTCAAGACCCTGCACGCCCTTAAGCCGACGGTTATCACCGTGACCCTTGACCCGGAAGGCAGCGGGCCGGATACGCATTACAAGGTCCTGCAGGCGGTGACCGAGGCCCTGAAGGTCTACCAGAGCGAGAGCGGGCGCGACGATATTGAGATCTGGGGGTACCGGAATGTCTGGCACCGCTACCAGCCCTATGAGACAAATTTATTTGTGCCGGTTACGTTGATGAGTATGCATGTTATGCACCAGACGTTTACCAAATCTTTTCTTTCGCAGGCGACCGCGTCGTTTCCCAGCCATGAGTATGATGGGCCGTTTTCGGTATTGACCCGGCGCCTGCAGGCGGAGCAATATAACGCTATGCTGAAGCTATTGGGGAGGGATTACTTTTACCGGAGCAGCGATTCCCGGATCCGCTCTACCCGCGGGCTGATATTTCTGAATAAAATGTCCCTGGGTGAATTTTACGAGCACTCGCGGGCGTTGCGTAAACTGACGACGGCTCAACCGGAATCCTGAGTGGAGGCACGGGGGCTGGCATTAGGGGGCCTCGGGTGTTTTGTTTTTTAAATCAATCTATTTGAAACTTTTGCAATCTGCCGATATACTTACTATGCAAGGTAACACATGATAAAAGGACTAACTGATAGGGCACAGCGCATTTTCTCGGTAACTGCGCAGGACGAGGCGCGGCGCTGCCGGGCGCAAAAACTGCAGCCGGAGCACATTATTCTTGGTATGCTCCGTGAAGGTAACGGCAGGGGGTGCAAGGCGTTACGGGCCCTGCAGGTGGATATCAAGGATATGTACCGGTATATTTCCAAGCGGGCTAACCAGGTTATGGGGGCGGCGCCTACGGGGAATGTGACGCACTCCATGCAGGTGGCGCGGATGCTGGAAGATGCCGCCGGTAGTGCGCGGGATATGGGGAGCGAGTATGTCGGTACCGAACACCTGCTGCTGGCTGCACTCCGGAACGAACAAAATTCACCGGCGCGCTTTCTCAACAAGGCGGGCGTTACCCCTACTGTCATCCGGCAGCTGTTGGAAAAACAGCAGCAAAAATCAACGGGTGAACGTATACCAATTGGGAATGTTACCGGCAAGGTCATTCACAAAAAACTGTTTCCGCAGATGCGGTCGCAGAACGGACAAGGCGGGGGGCGCACGAGTGGGTCGCCGATACTTGATGAATATGCAACCGATCTCACCAAAATTGCGCAGGAGCGGGCGGTGGACCCGGTGATTGGACGCGCAAAAGAGGTGTCGAGACTGGTGAATATCCTTGCGCGCCGTAATAAAAACAATCCTGTGCTTGTCGGGGAGCCGGGTGTCGGGAAGACGGCTATCGTTGAGGGGCTGGCGCAATTAATTGTCAGCGACGACGCCCCGGAACTTTTGATTGACAAGCGGGTACTGTCCCTGGATCTGGCCGGATTGGTGGCTGGTACCAAATACCGCGGTGAATTTGAAGACCGCGTCAGACGGCTGATGAAAGAGCTGCGTAATAACAAAAATGTGATTTTGTTTATTGATGAGCTGCATATGCTCATTGGTGCGGGCGGGGCCGAGGGTGCCATTGACGCCGCCAATATGTTTAAGCCTGCGCTGTCGCGGGGAGAGATACAGTGTGTCGGTGCCACCACTTTGAACGAATACAAGAAACATATTGAAAAAGACACCGCCCTTGAGCGGCGGTTTCAGCCGGTGATTGTAGATGAGCCGACCATTGAAGAGACGGTAGATATTCTGAAAGGCATCAAGAGCAAATACGAGGAGTACCACGGCGTCTCGTACAACGAACAGTCGCTGCGGTTGGCCGCGGAGTACGCCAAACGGTATATTAGCGATAGATTTTTACCCGATAAGGCCATAGATGTTATTGACGAGGCCGGTGCGCGGCGGCGGGTCGCAGAGGGGTCTCCGCCGAAACAGATAGTGCAGTTACAGAAGCAAATTGAACTGCTGGACAGCGAAAAACTGGCGTCGGTTAGTGTGCAGAATTACGAGGATGCCGCAGCGATCCGCGACGAGGCGAACCAGCTGCGCACAAAGCTTGAAGAAATGCGCGAGCAATGGAGAAAAAACCTGCGCGCATCCCGGGGGAGTATTACCGAAGAAGATGTGGTTGCCGTGGTCTCGGAAATGAGCGGAGTGCCGCTGCAGCAGCTGGAAGGCGATGAGCAGCAGCGTCTGGCGGAGATGGAGGAGTACCTCTCGAATGAGATTATCGGGCAAAAAGAGGCCGTGCGGCAAATTTCTTCGGCAATCCGCAAGGCCCGGGTTGGGCTGCATGCGCCGCATCAGCCGTTGGGGTCGTTCATATTTTTGGGTACCAGCGGCGTCGGGAAAACGCTTTCGGCAAAGCGGCTGGCGGCATTTCTGTTCGGCAGCGAGGATGCGCTGCTGCGCATTGATATGTCGGATTACATGGAGAAACATACGGTATCACGGTTGGTTGGTGCACCGCCGGGGTACGTGGGGTACAACGAGGGCGGTATTCTTACTGAGCGGGTACGGAACAAACCATACTCGGTCATTCTCTTTGACGAAATTGAAAAGGCGCACCCCGATTTTTTCAATATACTCTTACAGATACTGGAAGAGGGAGAGCTGCAGGATAACCTTGGGCACTCTGTTTCGTTTCGCAACACCATACTGATTATGACATCTAATGTGGGGACTGAGTTAATCGGCGCAAGCAAGGTCGGGTTTCACGGCGATGCGCACAATACCAGCGCCCGGCATTTAAAAGAGCTGCACAACGAACAGCGCCGGCAGGCAATCAAGAAACTCAAAGGTACCTTCCGGGCGGAATTTATTAATCGAATTGATAATATTACTTTCTTTGCACCGTTAGAACATGAGAGCCTTGAAAAGATTTTTGATTTACTCTTTGCGGAGTTTCAAAAGAGACTGAAGGCCAAAAATATTGATATTACCATACCTAAAACAGTGCGGGCGTTTATTATCCATCAGCGTGATAACGAGCAATCGGGCGCCCGGCCGCTGCGCAGGCTTATAAGCAGATATATTGAAGAGCCGCTGTCACTGCGGATCATTGAGGGCAGCGTTGTCTCAAACGATACCATAACCGTACGGAAGAGCCCTGACGGGGAGGGGGTACGTTTTTCGATCAAACACGCTGCTGCCGCAAAAAACAAGAAACTGCCGGCGCGCAGCGCACCGCAGGACCCCCCCGCCCTCGCTGGAGCGCCTGCCGATGCAAGTACCGAGGGAGGGGCGCAGGCAACCAGCAATGCCGACGCACCGCCTGCTGATTCGATAAACAAAAACACAGAGAGCGATACTGTGGCCACAGAAACGCCGCAAAATGCCTAAATACAATGCCTAGCACTCCAACGTATGTCGCCCTGGTGGGCTACGGGACAGTCGGTGAGGCGGTTGCCCATTCGCTGATCAAAGAGCAATCATTACTCCGCGAAAAGAGCGGTGCAATTATCAAGCTCAAATATATCATTGACCGCGATCCAAGCTCGGTCACCATTGAGGACTCGTCGCTTATTATTTCCGACGATGTATCGGCGGCGCTGGCAGATAAGGATGTGTCGATCATCATTGAGCTGATAGGCGGTATTGATGCACCGCGGGAGCTGGTCAGGAACGCGCTCTCGCACGGCAAGCATGTAGTTACCGCCAACAAGGCGCTGCTTGCCGAACACGGCGCCGATCTGCTGGTACTTGCCCGGGAGCACGGCGTCAGCATCGCCTACGAGGCAAGCTGCGGGGGCGGGATACCGATTCTGCGTGCGCTCTATAGCGGGCTTATCAGTAACCGCATCGACGCACTCTATGCAATCATCAACGGCACCTGTAATTACATTCTCACAACTATGTCAGAGAAGGGATTCTCCTACCAGCAGGCCCTACAGGGTGCCCAGGAGCTGGGGTTTGCAGAGGCCGACCCCACTCTGGATATCAACGGCAGCGACTCTGCACACAAACTTGCGCTGATGACTACGCTGGCGTTTGGGCAACGGATTGATTACCGAAATATTATCCGTACCGGCATTGAGGAGATTGACGGCATTGACCTGGTCTTTGGCAATAAACTCGGATACACCCTGAAGCTTATCGCCACATGCAGGCGTACCGGGGATGGGCTGATGACCAATGTGCGCCCCACCTTCCTGGAAGCCGGGCATCCGCTGGGTTGGGTCAGCGATGCCTTTAATGCGGTAAGTATTTACGGAAACTCGACGGGACACACGCTGTTTTACGGCAAGGGCGCCGGGGGGCAGCCGACGGCATCTGCGGTATTGGCAGATATTATCGGCATCGCAACCGGCGAGATACCCAACGCGTTTACCCACTTTGCAAATTGGCCGGATAAATGCCCAGAAGCTACCCCTGTCACAATAGATCACTACTACGGCAGGTATTGTATCCGTCTCTTTGCCCCTAACCGCCCGGGGTTACTGGGTAAAATAACGAATATATTAGCCGCTCACGGGCTCAACATCTCCTCTATTTATCAGGAGCTGCACGAGGAGCAGGGTGGGAGTCGGGGCGTTGGCGCGGCGGAGCATACATCGGCAAAAAAACCAGATGACCAGAATGTGCCGGTAGTGATAACTGTGCAAAGAGCAAACGAGCAGAGTATACTGTCTGCAGTGGAGGAGCTGCAGCAGGTTACAAACAAATGTATTTACATCCCGATATTAGCTCGGCACGAAGAGTAATGGGCTTACAACCAAAGCGCAGGGTGTGCAGGCGGGCCACGGCTATAGTTTTTGCCGCAGTGGCCGCAGTGACGCTTGCAGCCGGGGGGGGGTGCGCTACAACGTCCGAAACGCTGCCGGAAGATATAAGCAGCTACAAACTCTTCCGGCTAGCCCAGGATGCGTATAGTAACTTCCGGTATGCGCAGGCAATTGAGTATTACGAATTGATAATTATGCGCTATCCCGACGATCGTGAATCGGTTATTTCTGCACAGTACGAGTTGGCTCTTATACATTACAAAAGCGGAAATAAGCAGCTGGCTACGGAGGGGTTTTCGTCGCTTCTGGCAGAGTACCAGCGCGACAGCAGCGATTACCCCAATTGGGTATATGTGCTATCCAGGAAAAAGTACGACGAAATCAACGACGGCGTTGACGCTGAAAATAATTAATTGAAGTCGGTATCACCGAGGAAGAATGATGGTGTTAATATTAACGGTCAGTCTTTGTGCGTCCGCGAATACAATTTCTGATGTTACCTCACCTCGCGGTAACGAATGCGGGGGGGCATCACCGATAAGCACTATCTCTCGCTGCGGGGCCCGCCAGGGGAAACTATGCAATGCCACATAGAGCGATTCAAAGACCGCCTCTGGTTCATCGCCCCCGCCGTCTACTACTATTGCCTGTAAACGCCGTTGGAAATCATTAAAATCACTGATGAGAACGGCATCGGTAGCAATATACTCCTCGCCGTAATCCCGGTATAGGACCAGTCCAATGCGCACACGGCCCTCAACGCCGTCATCGCTTAAATACGACTGCACCAGGCGCGGCAAGGTGTCGTTAATTTCGGCAATATCATTACGCATGCTTCGGGTCGTGTCTATTACCAGTACCAGGTCCAGTGCATCGTGTATTTTCTGATCAAGCAGGGAGCCGATCTGCTCGGCGGCTTCGATTCCATCGGCGGCAACTCTGCTGACCCCGGAGTTGACAGCGGCAATGGCCGATAGATCCTCGGCACTCTGCTGCAGTACCCGCCCCTGCTTTTCGGCAATAACCTCAAGCTGCTCGACGCGTATCAAAAACGGATTGTCGGTAAAACCGCCGCGGTAATCGGCAAATGGTGCGGCGAAGGCGCGGACATTAATAAAGGTGCCGTTCCCGACGTTGATCTGCCCGCTCCTGGTGGCAGGAAACCCGTATTCGACTACGTACGGGATAAAGATGCGGAACCGGCCGCGCGCACCCCATTGTTCATCGTCTTCGGGGGTGGAATCGACCAGGTAATACCGTCCGCCTGCGGATGTTTGCAGGAACTCTCCGTCCAGTATACGCCGCTCATCACCGTTGATGCTGTTGTATCTATTTGTTGTCAGACTGTACACCGGGCCGTCGTTTTGTGCATTGCGGGTAGATTCGGTAATCAAAACCGATTGTACCCCGGAGCCGGCACGCACCGACAGCACGAATCCGCCCTCAATGCTTTCATCAATGCGGACATCATTTGCCGTTAACCTGAAAGTAGATGTCTGACGAGTGGTGGTGGGAGCGGCAAATATACCGCCGTTTGCGGCAGTTCGCTCGCCGCCTAACAGGCGATCGTCTGCGCCAAGTTGGCACACGCTAACTGCCAGGAGCAAACAAACAACCAGCCTGCGAGTACGCCTACCGGTAACCCGCTGCTGCTGGTGCTGCGCGTCTATTTTTTTATTTTGTTTTCGCCACACCGTGCTCATGTTTTTCCCTGAGAAAGGTGCGAAAATATCTGGCAACGTCGTCGTCCGGATTGGTTTGTACCAATAAATCCAGTATATCTATTGCACGCTTATAATACCCGTGCTCAAAATAACGCACAGCTTCCACAAAATCGATACGTGTTGCCATAATTAGTTTATACAGGTGCTCGTTGTAAGAATCGATAACATCATATATTTCTGTTGCCTTAATAATACCGAGAGGTATGTTGCCTAAATACCGCGTCTGGTAATTAAGGGCGTTCAATATATTTTTATGCAGCGAATCACTTATTACCGTATTTGCACCAATCCTTACGGCTACCTCGGCAATATGATTTGATACCCGCACGGCGTCAGAAACCACGAGCGGCCGCAAAAACCGCTTATGACCGATCATACCAACGGCAGTCGTTCCGCGATGGATACCAATATGAAATGCCACCTGTTTATCTTCGCTCTGTTCCCGCTCTTTATTACGCACAATTATCTGCTGGTGTATGGCGTTGGCAGAGGTAACTGCATCGTCAGCGCTCCCCGGGAACAGTACGCACATCGATGTCTCGGTAGCATGCTCGATGAATCCCGATTTATTCTCAATAATTTCGCTGACGAGACTAATGTAATCGTTCACGGTATCAATAACTTCACGCGGCGAGGAATAGGTACTTCCGTGCAGCCCTGGGTAGGTAATAGCAATTGAGAGAATGTTCATGTAACGCTCGGCGTACTCACCAACGATCAGATTATTGATCGACTGCTTATTAAGGTAATCCAGAAATTGCGGGGGAATCAGGTTATTCCGAATCCTGCTGACCCTATTCAAGTCTTCGCGTGTTTCATGCAGTTTATCTGCCAGGGCATCGGTGCCGCGGCCAATCAGGGAAAGTTCGTCGCGTTTACGCATATAGGCGCGGCTGCTTAAATCTTTATTTAAAATTGCAATGGCATTTCTTCTTAGGCGCCGTAACGGGCGGAACAGGACGAATATCAATATATAGGACGCCAAAAAGTACAATACAGTAACCTGAATAGCAATAAGAATATTGCGCCGGGTACGGGCACGCAAGAGCGCAAAATTTTTCTCTAAATCGTACTCAAAAATCATGCCGGCAATTATCTCTCCGGTCGGCGTATACAACGGCACGCCGTCAAAGACAACATCTTTCCGCTCAAAATCCCTACCTGTTATCTCCAACCCGCGGTACAGGTCATCGTAGGGAATATTATTGCTGCCGCGGATATATTTTCCCGGCCACAGGCGGTCGACAATATTAGTGATCGGCTCTTCGGAGTCTGCAATTACCCGCACCAGGTCCGATGTATTAATGTCGTTAATATTTTCGACTAAATAGATGCGCTCAAGGGTCAATGTCCGTAAATCGCCCGTCAATTCTTCGCCGTTGACGCGGTCAATATCCTGGTGAATCCGGCGAAGAGCCCTATATACGGTTTGAAACGGCTCGTTGAGCATGTACACCGCCACCTGCGGGGGTACTAGATCGGCTATTCGTGTTTCGGTAGAAAATTGCTCCGGGTTTTGCTCGACCTCTTGACTCAGCCGTTCGGTGTCACTGCGTATCCGCATCACGGCACCATGGTATTCCAGGGAGAACTCCTCCACCACAGAGCGCGCCTGTCCTCGAATCATCAACAGGACATCGGATTGAAAATTTTGTCTTTGGGTTAAATTGATTCCAAAAACCAGTAGCCAGATGGCTACGGATCCGCAAATGGCTACCGCAAGTGATACCTTAATACGGAATGTATTCTTAGATGTTACCACCTGTCCGGTTGAAATGGGCTTACTCATACCAACGTGTTAAATATATCGGCATAATCACCGCCTATGATTAGTACGGGACTATATCAGATCGCTAAATAAAGCTTCTATCTTTGCGCGCGGAACTGCGCCAATTTGCTGTTTAACTACCTTTCCATCCTGAAATAAATAAAGCGCTGGGATACTGACAACATTATACCGAGTGGCCAAATCGCTCTCTTCATCAACATTCAATTTGGCTATCTTAATTTTTCCATCATAATCCCGATCGAGCTCTTCGAGCACCGGTGTTATCATTTTACACGGCATACACCACTCCGCCCAAAAATCTACCAATACTGGTATCGGCGACTGCAGCACCTCTTGTTCGAAATTATCTTTGGTTACCTTGACTTCCATATCATACCTCCTTGAATCGTCATTTCCTCGTACTGGTATCGTACCCGATATATCATCCCGTGTCAAGCCAAGTTGCATGTTTTTTAAGAGGGGGCTTCCAGCCCCCTCGCTGCAGCCGCCGCGGCGCGCGGGCGCGCCACCAGTGCGCTAACCTGCTTGCGCAGGTTACGGGCTCCGCTCACGCTCCGCCCGCCGCGCACTTCGCCGTCTTCCGCTACCCCCTGGCCGTTTTGGTAAGACAATGTGTCATACCCGTTGAAGAGAGCGTAATACGCCGTCACCGCGGCGCCAACAAGCGCTAGGCGTCAGCAGCAACCGCAATGTAGGCGGTACACGGTTCGTCGTTCACGGTAAAATCACACGCTTGAAAGCCGTCGCCGTCCGCAGGAGAGATGGTAGTCAATTCTACGGCTAGCGTCTCTTCGCAGATAATCTGCCGATAGGTCTCGATAATTTTCGATATTTCCGCGGATCCGGTAATATGCAGGGTTATCTTATCGGTTATTTCCAACCCAATATCCTTACGGGTACGCTGGACGAACCGGACGACGTCGCGCATAATTCCCTCGGTACGTAATTCCGGGGTAATTTCCGGGTCAATGATAGCGGTGATACTGCCGTCCGTATCGACTGCCAGGTTGCCGTGCGCACTGCCGTGTACAAGCACCGATTCGGAATTAATATCGAGGGTACGTGTTTTCAACTCCAGGCGCAGCGTGGCTCCATCCAGGAGCTCGCGGATTTCGTGGCTTTCCAGCTTCCCAATGAGCTCCGCCGCCTCTTTCATATCCCGGCCAAGCTCCTTGCCCAGCAGCTGGTAATTGGGTTTGGCACTATAGGTTACGTACTCCTCTTCGTTGCTGTCCAGCAGGACCTCTTTTGCGTTCAGCTCCTCGGCTATGACATCAGAAAATTCACTGAGCACCGCCCGCTGCGCCGCGTCGCGCGATATTAAATAAAACCTGCTGATAGGCTGGCGGTTTCTAATTTTGTGATTTTTACGCAGCGATCTGCCCAACTGTACCGCCCGTAGACAGCTGCGCATATCCTCTTCCAGGCGCAGGTTGCGCAGGGCGCTGTTTTCCAGCGGGTAATCGCACAAGTGTATGGAATCGGGCATATCGTCGTCGCGGATATTCTGGTATATCGCCTCGGTAACAAACGGGATCAGGGGCGCGGCAACCAGTATTACCGTCAGGAGCGCGTACCGTAGTGTATGATACGCATCCTCTTTTTCGGCTCCCTGTACGCTTGACCAAAAGCGGCGGCGGCAGCGGCGGATATACCAATTATTGAGATTGTCGATAAATTCAACAATAGAGTCTGAGGAGCGCTGTAAATCATAGAGATCGAGATGGCTGCGCACGGTTGCCACCAGGCGCTCGCTCTCGGAGCAGAGCCACTGGTCGAATGGATTGTTCAGCTCCCCGTATGTGCCGCGTACGGTATCTATGCTGCCCACCGCAGCGCCCTCGGCGGCGGGGGCGGCGGTTGTAATATTTGCATGCGTGCTCCGCGGGCGGATTTTGTCAATGTTTGCATAGATGACATAGAACGAATAGGCATTCCATAATGGGATAATGATTTTCCGTAATACCTCACGGACTCCATCGTCGCTGTAGCGGAAGTCATCACCGCGGACTACTGGTGAGCGCAGCAGGAACAGGCGCAGAGCATCGGCTCCGTATGTATCGATAATCTCTTTCGGGTCACTGTAGTTGCGCTGGCTCTTGCTCATCTTCTGGCCTTTTGAATCCAGGACCAGGCCGTTGACAACAATATGGTAGGCTGGGGGTTTCTTGAACAGCGCCGCCGACAGCACGGTCAGGGTATAAAACCACCCGCGTGTCTGATCGAGACCTTCGCAGATAAAATCTGCGGGATAGTTATCTTCAAAATGTTTGCGGTTCTCAAAGGGATAGTGGTTCTGTGCATAGGGCATAGACCCGGATTCAAACCAGCAGTCGAGTACTTCCGGGACGCGGCGCATCAGCCCATCCCCGTCCGGTGCCTCCCAGGTAATTTCATCGACAATATGCTTATGTAAATCGGTTACCCGCACGCCGCTTTTTTGTTCCAGCTCGGCTATAGAGCCGATGCATTCGATGTGCTTTCCGCTCTCGCTCTGCCAAATCGGTATGGGGTTTCCCCAGTAGCGGTTGCGGGATATGGCCCAATCGCGCGCCTGCTCTAGCCAATGACCAAAGCGCCCGGCCTGCATGTGCTCGGGGACCCAGAATATCTCCTGGTTCGCGGCGAGCATATCTTCTTTAAGCTGTTCGACTTTGACAAACCACGACTCTACCGCCCTGTAGATGAGCGGCTGTTTTGTCCGCCAGCAAAATGGGTAGGAGTGACGGTAGCTCTCGTGGCGTATCACCGCGCCGGCGGCTTTCAGATCGGCAATAATTTTTTTGTCAGCATCCTTGACAAATAGTCCCTCGTAATCCGGTATCATTGCGGTGAACCGGCATTCGGCATCGAGGGGCATCTCAATTTTCAGGTTGCTGCCGCGGAACAGGTTGTAATCGTCTTCGCCGAATGCCGGTGCGGTGTGGACTATCCCGGTGCCCTCTTCGGTGGTTACAAAATCGCCCGTCCGCACAACAAACGCGCCGTCACCGGCACTGTCGGCAAAGTACGGGAACAGCGGGCGGTACTGCAGCCCCTGCAGCTCCCGGCCCGTGTAGTGCTTGCGGATGGTATGTTCGTCGGTACTGCCCCAATAGGCCGCGACCCGCTCGGCGGCGATGATCCACAGACCTGCGCTGTCTTCAACCAGCACGTAGTCAATATCCGCGCCAACCGCCAGCCCCAGGTTTGACGGCAGCGTCCACGGGGTGGTGGTCCATGCCAGCAGGGCACAAGGACGGGCACCGGCGGTGGGCAGGGCCAGTGTTTTTGAATGCTCGTCCGGTACAATTTCAAAGCGCACTGTCAGGGCGGGGTCATCTACCATCTGGTAGCCCCCGAGGTTTACCTCAAAATTAGAAAGCGGCGTTGCCAACCCGGGGCTATACGGGAGGATGTAATACCCCCGGTATACCAGGTCACGCTCCCATAGCTGCTGAAATACCCACCAGATCGATTCCATGTAGTTTGGATCCATGGTTTTGTAATCGTTCGAAAAATCTACCCACCGCCCCATGCGGGTAATAACGTGCTCCCACTCTTTGGTATACCGTAATACTATGCTGCGGCACTCCTGGTTAAATTTTGTTATACCAAATTTTTCAATTTCGCTCTTGCCGGATATGCCGAGGGCCTTCTCTACTTCGTATTCTACCGGCAGCCCGTGGCAGTCCCAACCGAAACGGCGCGTGACCCGTTTGCCGCACATGGCATGGTAGCGGGGAATGACATCTTTAATTGTCCCGGGTACAAAGTGTCCGAAGTGCGGCAGCCCGGTGGCAAACGGCGGTCCGTCGTAAAAGACAAATTCTTCCCCGGTGCGCTGCTCGATCTGCCGCTCGAAGGCGCGGATACGGGCCCATAGGTCTAATATCTGCTCTTCCTGTTTGGGAAAGCTGACTCGTGCATCTACGGGGCTGTAGGGGGTGTAGCTCTTATTCATACTAATTGGCTAACTCTACCATACATTGGGGTGACTATTCCAGTCTCTGATTATTGGCGGGGCACCGCGCGCGCCACTGGGGGGGTAGCGTGTCTACTCGGGGGCGATCAAAAAATCTTTGCGGAGCGGGGAGAAGCACTCCAGGAGCACGGATGCTTCGTCCGCATGGCATGCATGCCATTCCCAGGCGCCGAACAGGTAGCTGTCTCCGGCTTTGAACTGGCAGGTCTCCCCGACACGGTCGGTGAAGGTTACCTTGCCAGAGAGTACATACCCGCCCTGTACCTCTGCGTGATGGTGTAACGGTACTTCGGCATTCGCGTTGAGTTCAAAGCGGCATATCATCAGGTCGGACTCATAGACCATGATTTGCCGGCGCACTCCCGGTAATATTTCCTCTACATCGTCTTTTTTTTGTCTAGCAAAAAAAGTAGTTACGACGTTAGATCGAAACGTCTGTTCCATCATTATTAAAATAGCATAGCCGCGGCAATGTGTCAAATAATAGACCGCATGCGTGAATGAGTTATGTGTTCAGCGCACTGTCCGAAAGTTCGCGGGAACGCCGGGCGGCGGCGCTCACCGCCCCCATGAGAGCGGCTGTCGCGCCGTGCTGCTCTAGTTCTCTCAGTCCCGCTATGGTGGTTCCGCCTGCCGATGCCACTGTGGTAATTAACGCACCGGGGCCGCTGTGACTTCTTCTAAGCACATCGTAGGTACCCGTGAGGGTCTGCATCACAATTTCCTGGCCTTGCTGGTAGTTGAGGCCCTCTGCGACACCGCCCAGGATAATTCCATGCAGGGCCTGCAGGATAAACGCAATTCCCGAGCCGGAAATACCGATGAAGGCATCGAAGGCCGACTCCGGTAGTGAGAACGGCTCGCCGAGGCGGGACGCAAGGGCGTTAACCGTATCTGTAAAGCCGGGATCTGCCGCTCCGCTCTCCCCGTAGGTCAGTGCAACGGCGGCGCTGCCGTATTGGGCGGCAATGTTGGGCATGGCACGGGCGACGTTAACAGCACCGGTGCGTTTGCGGATTTCCTCCAGCGGGACACCGGCCATGATTGAGAGTATGTTGGCCTCTTTGAGCTGCGCGGCAAGGGGGGGGAAGTTCTGCGGCTTCACGGCAACCAGGACAACATCCGCCTGCCTGCATAGCTCCGGGGTCAGGGTGCGGTGCCACTCTTTTATGTTTAACAGGGCCTTGTTGTGGCGTGAGCTATCACTCTCTACCCCAATCAGGTCCCAGTACCGCCGTTTCAGGCGTTTTGCAACAGCACTCCCCATGGTGCCCATTCCAACGATAACAACGCTTCGCTTTTTACTCATAACAGGGATATTGTAGCATATTATCGGCACTGGGGCAACAAGCGGGGTATTTAGCCCACTCTCTTTATTTCCGTGTGGGTAATGTCTGTTTTTGACTTCATTGCCGCGTGAACAACGACTGCCTTACAAAGGCGACCGGGGGTAGCGTCTGTTTTTTGGCGCCGCTGCGACGGCGCATTACGCTTCGCTGTCGCGTGGAAGACACATGCTTTACAGAGGCGCCCGGGGGTAGCGTCTGTTTTTGGCGCCGCTGCGGCGGCGCATTACGCTCCATTGCCGCGTGGGAGACGACTGCCTTACAAAGGCGACCGGGGGTAGCGTCTGTTTTTGGCGCCGCTGCGGCGGCGCATTACGCTTCGCTGTCGCGTGGAAGACGCATGCTTTACAAAGGCGACCGGGGGTAGCGTCTGCTTGTCGGCGCCGCCGCGGCGGCGCATTACGCTCCATTGCCGCGTGGAAGACGACTGCCTTACAAAGGCGACCAGGGGTAGCGGAAGACGGCGAAGTGCGCGGCGGGCGAGCGGGAGTGAGCCCGTAACCCGCGTAGCGGGTTAGCGCACTGGTGCCCGCGCGGGCACGCGCGGGCACGCCGGCTGCAGCGAGGGGGCCGGAGGCCCCCTCTGTAAAAATCCGAACACAAAGCCCAGCCCCTTGGGTTGACAGATGCGGGCGGATGCATGGCATAATAGGGAATGGGTAACACGGCTCGTGACGAGCGGCTCTATCGTATTCGGCACTCTTTTGCGCACGTGCTCGCGGAGGCGGTGCTGCAGGTTTTTCCTGATGCCAAATTGGCCATCGGGCCGCCGATTGCCGACGGGTTTTACTACGACTTTGATTTGCCGCGCTCCCTGACCGAAGACGATTTGCACGATATTGAAGCGCGTATGCGCGGTATCGTTGCGGGCGATTGGGAGTTTGCGCAAACGAGTATTGGGCGCGAGGCGGCCAGGGAATTATTTTCCCAGCAGCCCTATAAGCTGGAGCTCATCGATGCCCTTGACCCTGGGGATGAGATAACCACCTATCAGCAGAATGAATTTATTGACCTGTGCCGCGGGCCGCACGTAGGGGGCAGCGGGGAGTTGAGCCCCGATGGGTTTAAGCTCCTGTCGGTTGCCGGTGCGTATTGGCGCGGCGATGAGAAGCGGCAGATGCTGCAGCGCATCTACGGGACTGCGTGGGAGAATGCCAAGGAGCTGCGGGTGCACCTGCAGCGGCTCAAGGAGGCCGGTGCCCGCGACCACCGGGTACTGGGGAAGGAGCTTGACCTGTTCTCTACCCACGATGACGGGGGCGCGGGGTTGATTTACTGGCACCCACGGGGCGCGCGGGTACGGTTGCAGATAGAAGATTACTGGCGGGAGCAGCATTTGCGTAATGGGTACGAGCTCCTGTATACGCCGCACATCGGCAAGAGCGACCTGTGGAAGCGCTCCGGGCACCTGGATTATTACCAGGAAGGTATGTTCGCCCCCATGCAGGTTGATAATGCAGATTACTACGCCCGGCCGATGAACTGTCCGTTTCACATTATGGTGTACAAGAGCCGGCAGCGTTCGTACCGCGACCTGCCGTGCCGGTGGGCCGAGCTCGGCACCGTCTACCGTTACGAGCGCTCCGGGGTCCTGCATGGGCTGCTGCGCGTCCGGGGGTTTACCCAGGATGATGCGCATATTTTCTGCACCCCCGATCAGGTTGAGGATGAAATTGCCACGGTCCTGCGTTTCAGTCTGGAGATGTGGGAGGCCTTTGGGTTCGAGAAGGTGACCGCCTACCTTGCCACCCAGCCGGAAAAGAGTGTCGGTGCGGACGAGGATTGGCGGAGCGCCGAGAAGTCCCTGCGGGCGGGGCTGGACCGGGAAGGCGTGGAATATCACATCGACGAAGGCGGGGGGGCGTTTTACGGGCCGAAGATTGACATCAAAATTACCGACGCCCTGAAGCGGGAGTGGCAGATGACGACCATACAGTTTGATTTTAATCTTCCCGAGCGCTTTGATATGACGTTTGTCGCCAAGGATGGGCGCCAGGTACGGCCGTTCATGGTGCACCGCGCCCTCCTGGGGTCGTTGGAACGTTTCTTCGGGGTGCTTATCGAGCACTACGCCGGGCGTTTCCCGTTGTGGTTGGCGCCCGAGCAGGTGCGGGTCCTGCCGGTCAGTGAGGCCCAGTACGAATACGCCCGGTCAGTGGTTGCGCGGCTGCGCGGTGCCGGGCTGCGGGCAGAGGTTGATACCAGTGACGAACGCCTGGGGGCAAAGATCCGGCGGGCGCATAACTGGCGCGTCCCGTACGCGGGTATCATCGGGGAGACGGAAGCCCGCGAGGGTACGCTGACGTTACGCAAAGGCGACAGCAGCGGGGGCAGCAGCGGCGGCGGGGGCGGCGGCGGGAAACAGCAGCAGCAGAGTTATAGTATTGACGAGGCTGTGGCGCTGCTGACCAACGAAGTTAACGAACGTACATAACATTCTCGCCCGCCCCCCTGGTCTGCACTTGACGTATCGGCAACGGCAAGGTACATTGAAACAAATGCGAGGCACAAATACGAAGCACATTGTCCGCCGCTATGCACCCATAGTGCGCGCGGCGGCGAGTTATGAGAACTGGGCCCTGGGGCTTGCGACGGAGGAATTCCCGCAGAAGACCGAGGAGTTCCGTGAAGTACTGCGCAACGGAAAACTGAGTGAGGATGATCTGGCGCGGGTCTCGGCTCTCTGCCGCGAAGCTGCGCGGCGGATCCTCGGGGAGCGGCTCTACGATGTACAACTGGTAGCGGCCCTGGCACTCTACGACGGCATGGTTATAGAGATGAAGACCGGAGAGGGGAAGACGATCTCCTCGATGGTTACTATCTACCTGCACGCAATAGCTGGTGCCGGTGTGCACCTGGTGACGGTTAACGACTACCTGGCACAACGTGACGCGGCGTGGATGGGGGCAATCTATGAGTGCCTGGGGTTAACGGTGGGGTATATTGTGAACGCGATGCCGACCCAGGAGCGCGCCGCTGCCTATCGGGCGGATATCACCTACGGGACAAATAATGAATTCGGGTTCGATTACCTGCGCGACAACATGGTGGCATCCGAGGACATGAAGGTTCAGCGCGGGCACCCGTGCTGTATTATTGACGAGGTCGACTCTATATTAATTGACGAGGCCCGTACGCCGCTGATTATCTCCGGTACCGCCGACGATGATACCCGGGTATACAAATCGATAAACGGAATGGTGCACGCGCTGCGCGAATGCAAACGCGATGCGGACGGCGAATACCCGGATACAGCCGAGGGCGACTATAAAATCGATGAAAAGAGCCGGACGGTCAGTTTGACCAACCAGGGGATTGAGCACATCGAGCAGCTGCTGCTGCGGCAGAAGATTATCAACCAGGCCCTAACCTCCGGGTCTAACTTTGAGTATATCCATTATGTCTCGCAGGCACTGCGGGCCCATTACCTCTATGGGCGCGACAAGGATTACGTGGTAAAAGAGGGCCAGGTACAGATTGTCGATGAATTTACCGGACGGGTCCTGGCGGGGCGCCGGTACTCCGAAGGCCTGCACCAGGCCATTGAGGCAAAAGAGGGCGTGGCAATTGCGCGGCGCAGCCGTACCCTTGCCGCCATTACCCTGCAGAATTACTTCCGTATGTACGGGAAGATTGCAGGTATGACCGGTACGGCGCTCACCGAAGAGCGCGAGCTGATAAAAATTTACGGCCTCCAGGTGGCGGTGATACCTACGAACTACCCGATTGTGCGTCAGGACGAGCAGGATTTAATTTACGCAGATGAAACCGCAAAATACCAGGCAATTTGCGACGAGGTAAAGCAGGCGCATGCAAACAAGCAGCCCGTACTGGTCGGTACCGCCACCATTGAGAGCTCGGAAAAACTTTCGGAGCTGCTGAAGCGGAACGGTCTCGCGCACTCGGTACTGAACGCCAAAAACCATGCCCGCGAGGCCGAGATAGTGCGCGAGGCCGGACAGGCGGGGAGCATTACCATTGCCACAAACATGGCAGGCCGCGGTACCGATATAAAAATCGGCGAGAGCCGCCAGGCGGGCGGGCTCTATGTGCTCGGCAGCGAGCGGCACGAATCCCGGAGAATTGACAACCAGCTGCGCGGGCGTTCCGGGCGGCAGGGCGACCCTGGTATTTCGCGCTTCTTCATCTCCATGGATGACCAGCTCATGCGCCTGTTCGGCGGCAGGGGCGATATGCTGAAATCACTCATCAGCCGCAGCACCGACGACGGGTCGGCCCTCAACCATCCGCTAATCAGCAAAAGCATAGAGCGCGCCCAGAAGCGCATTGAGGACCGCAACTTTGAGATCCGCAAGCACCTCCTGGAGTTTGATGATGTGCTAAACGAACAGCGCTCGCAAATTTACACCCAGCGTGATGAAATACTGGTGGATGAAACGCTGCACGACCGTGCCATGCGTACCGTCGAAAGCATCGTCACCGAGCACTCCCAGAGCTTCGTCGGCAGTAACGACCGCGCGGATGCCGAGCACGCCCTAACCGCTCTCTCGGAAACACTCTACTACCCCCTGGGGTGGCTCCACCAGGTAACAGAGGGCAAAACAGGTAGTAAATTCCACGACGCATTGATGGATGCAATTACCATTAACATTACCGACAAGCGCGACCTCCTCGGGGCGGAGGTGTGGAACAACCTGCTGCGCAGTATCTACCTCCGCACCATCGATATGCACTGGCAGGATCACCTGGAAAGCCTGGACGCCCTGCGCGAGGCGGTCTATCTGCGCAGCTACGCACAGAAAAATCCGCTCCTGGAATATAAACTGGAAGGGTTCCAGCTCTTTGACCAGCTGTTTGTGCATGTCCGCAAGCAGATAGCCGCACGGGTAGCCGCACTCAAGATTGAACAAAACGACGCCCAGGCCCGCACCCAAGGCGGTACCTTGCCCCTCGCCACCCCGCCTGCCGCCCCCCATGGGTTAATTACCCGGCACAGCTCGTTCGGTCAATTCGGCGCATTACAACAGGGCGGCGCCCCGCAACCCGCCGCCGCTCCCGCCGGTGCCCCGCGTGCCCCTGCCGCCAGGAGAGCAGCCGGAGGCGCCGGGGGTATCCCTGCTCCCTCTTCTACCGGGCGCCGGCCGCCGCGCGGCGGAGTCGAGCAGATTACCCGCGCAGTCGAGAAAGTCGGCCGCAACGAACCGTGCCCGTGCGGCAGCGGTAAAAAATACAAATACTGCCACGGCCGCTAGCCGGTCGGCTCGCCCACTCACACGCACCCCGGCATCGGGGACGGGATTAAAAAAACGGGCGCCAGTACAAACCCTCTCTCAAAGACCTGCCCCGCGCCCGCTGCAACTACGCACCGTGTTATCTACTGAAACGCCGTAACGCTCAACACACTAAAGAGTGCAAACAACGCAACAACAACTAAAAAGAGACCTCTCATTCTTCCCCCCCTCACTAATACAGATACTGCCGTGGATTCACGAATTTACCATTATGAATAATTGAAAAGTGCAGGTGTTCCCCGGTACTCCGCCCGGTATTTCCCTGCCACCCAATAACCTCGCCGCGCGCAACGTAACTCCCCGAGCGCGTATTGTGTCCGCTCAGGTGGGCATACAGGGTCTGAAACCCCCCGGGGTGCTTGATGATCACATACTTCCCGTATCCCCCGCTCTGCTCCCCGACATACGATACCCGGCCTTCCATCGCCGCCCGTATCGGGGCGCCCCTGTTTCCGACTAAATCTATCCCGTAATGAAATCGGCGAATACCGGTAAACGGGTCACGCCGGTACCCAAACCCCGAGGTAAACCTACTCCCCCCAACGGGCCAGGCAAACAGCTCCCCGAGCACCAACCGTAAATCAAAATCACCCAGGGACGCGCCCGGCACAAAAAGATCTTCCCCAATCGACAGGGCACCGGACTCAAGGTTATTGGTATCAAGTATCGCGTGCTCGGAGACCCCATATTGCTTTGCAAGCGTCGTCACCGTATCTCCGGTCTTAACCGTGTGCAGCAACCCCTCTCGGTCAGGCACCCGGTACACCGCACCCGCCTGCAGGGTACGGGCATTAGAGACTTTATTATAGCTCGCCAGCGTACTCATACTGATGTTATGAATTTCTGCTAACTCGGACAATGTCTGCCCGCCCTGGATGGTGAACTCCTGCGCCCGCAGGGCACCAAAGTCGGCGGCATCCAGTGCCTCAAGTTCCCCGAGGGCAATCGGCGGGGTACTGATATACAACTGCAGGTACCCGCCCTCGACGGGCAGGAGGTTAAATGCCGGCGGCTGCATGGTGTGGGTAATAAGTGCACTCCCCGGGCGTATCACCACCCCCAGGAGCATAACAACAACACACGCCCCAACGATAAAAGCCGTATCCACCGCGCGGTACCACGCCCCGACCCGCGTCAGCAGCTCATCGATACCCCGGATAATCCCGCCGCGCGCACTCACGCGCCGTCCAATACCACGCGCGGCGGATGGTTGGTAATCGGTAGGAGAGACAATCTCTGCCGCCAACCCCCGCACTGTACCGTTCCCGTTACTCCCTGCTTCCGCCACGGCCTGCCACGCGGACCTGACGGCGTTATACCCACCCGCGCCTGCAATCCCCCGCGCGCGCTCACCTGACGGCGCTGGTACTGTTTCTTGCGTATCTTGCCGCTTTTCTATGTCTGTGCGGACCACCCTTCTGGCTACCCGCTGCTGCTCAATTACCCGTTGATTCACTCTTGCTCTCTATATATATTCGCCGATGTATACTATCTATCGACACATCGACAACAAAATTTGAGATTTGTTTCACCGCTATTATGGTATATATTACATAGCGTTGTCAAGAGATTGTGTATTCCCGCCCCACCCCGGCGGCTCGAAACCGACACCCCCCCCGTCGCCCGCTCCCCGGACCGCGCCAGAGCCCCGCAATACAAATTACTGCATAACAGTTATGGCACCGACCCGCTCACCCATACTATCGGTCCCTGCCCCAACTGCAGCCCACAGGGACCCGGAATTATAGACGGCACTCAGCCCCCCGCCGGTGACATTACTCACCCGGCTTGTCCACGTCACGCCGTCGTCACTGGTAATCACGCTGCCGTTCTCACTCCCCACCGCGACCCATTTAGACCCCGCGTAGTGGACGCCAGTCAGTATATCGTGCACATTACTCGTCCGGCTCACCCACGCCCGCCCATCCGCGCTGGTCAGTACGTACCCGGAAATCGCCCCCCCCACTGCTACCCACGTGGAGTCGGCGTAGTGGACATCGCGCAGGAGATTGATATGCGGATCACCTTTCACACTCACACCCGTCCACGTTACCGCATCCGAACTGGTTGTTATATTTGTTTCAAAGAAACTACTCCCCACCGCCACCCATTGGGAGTTGGCATAATGAACGTCGTCCAGCACGCCCAACACAGCATGCTGCCGCTTCACCCACGTCTCTCCATCCTCGCTGGTTGTTATGCTGCCCGCGAGAAATACAAACCCCCCCACTGCTACCCACGTGGAGTCGGCATAGTGGACGGCATTCAACGCACTGACCACATTACTCGTCCGGCTCTCCCAGGTTATCCCATCCGCGCTGGTTGTTATAGTCCCAATGATTCTTGTCGTCGCGGTATCCGGGACTCCGCCCACCGCCACCCATAGGTCATTCGCATAATGGACGGCATTCAGCTCGCCCGTCACATTGCTCGTCCGGCTCTCCCAGGTGATCCCGTCCGCACTGGTAACTATCGCCCCCCCTGCCCCCACCGCTACCCATAGGGAGTCGGCATAATGGACATCGCGCAGAAAGCCGCTCGTATTACTCGTTCGGCTCGCCCACGTTAGCCCATCCGCACTGGTCGTCACCGCCCCGCTCTCGCCAACCGCTACCCACAGGGAGTTCGCGTAATGGACGTCGAGCAGATAATCGCTCACTTTACTTTCCCGCACCGACCACGCCGGCCCCGAAGGTGTCTTTGGCGTTGTATCGCCCCCGCTCCCCGACGGCTCCTCTGTCATATCCGTACATCCCAGTGCCAAGAGCACCCCCAGCAGCACAACTATCACTTTACCACGCATAAAACACCTCCTTTTACGCTTTTTTTAATTATAGCACGGATAGCGGATTTTGTCAAATTTCAGGAATATTACAAGAAATAAGTCGTTATATTGCAACACTTTATTCTCTCGCACCTCGCGGATATCCAATATTCTTAACGGGCTATAGGAGTGCAGTTAGGCGGGGGGCTGCGCCCCCCTCGCTGCAGCCAGCGTGCCTGCGGCGCAGGCACCGATGCGCTAACCTGCTACGCAGGTTACGGGCTCACTCCCGCTCGCCCGCCGCGCATCTCGCTGTCTTCCGCTACCCCCCGTCGCTGCTGTAAAGCATGCGCCGCTCACGCGGTAGCGATGCACCTGCGTCAGTTATTTTTCTACTCGAGACAGGTACTCCGCAACTTCCCCATACGCAGGAATAGACTGCGCCGCCCCCGCCGTCCCGATAGAAAGCGAAGCGGCACAGCAGGCAACCCGCATGGCCCGCCCCACTGGGCTCCCGGCGGCGATCTCCGCCGCATAGTACCCAACAAAGGTATCCCCTGCCCCGGTGGTGTCGACAGCCGTAACCGGGTAGGCCGGCGCCGCCAGGCGTTCACTCCCACGCCCGTACCGGGCCCCGTGTTCCCCAACGGTAAGCAGGATTGCCGTGTTGGGTAGTTTTTCAACCAGGGTATCGATTATTTTTTCCGGATCTGTCCCCGCGCCCGCCCCCGCCAGTCCAGCTGCTTCAATTTCGTTGACTATCAGGGTGTCGATCATCTCAAGCGGCAAGGTCCGGGCGGCATCCGGGCTATACGGGGCGAAGTTCACAAACACCCGCAGCCCACGCTCTGCCGCGCGGGTGATGATATACGGGAGTGCGTTAATTTCATTCTGCAGCATGACAATATCACCCGCCGCACATCCCCCGAGGGATTCGTCAATATCTTCGTGGGTAATGGTGTGGTTGGCACCGGGGTGGATGACAATAGCGTTGCTCCCGTCATCACCGACCTGGATGACGGCATGCCCGGTCGGTACCCCGGGGGGGGCGGTGCGTACCAGGCTGGTATCGACGCCAAAGCGGCGCAGCGTCTCGACCAACCCGCTCCCATCGGTACCGATTGCTCCTGCGTGCCGGATGGGTATCGGCGGCGGCGGCGCAGTACCCGGCCGCTCCAGGGCGCGGGCTGCGGCGATGCTCTGGTTCAATCCTTTGCCGCCGCTGAAAATATTGCGCGAACTGCTTGCAAGTGTCTCGTGGGGACTGACGATATGCGGCACCCGGTAGACGACATCAAGGTTCAGGGATCCGTAGCAGAGTATATTCACACTTTCACTCTATTATGAGTATATACTATGTATGGGCGGTTTTCAAATGAGGGTTTGGGTTCGGGGGGCGGTTGCACGTACCCCCCCCTGGGTTTGTTGTGTTGGTAACTACGGTGCCGTTGTTATGGTACCATCCTCGCCCACCGCTACCCATAGATTATTGTTATAGTGGACGGCTCGGAGGTTAGCGCTCACTTTGCTTGTCTGTGCCGTCCATGTAATGCCGTCTGCGCTGGTGGTTATGACGCCGTTGTTTCCAACCCCCACCCATACGTTGTTGGCATAGTGGATATCTAGCAGTCTGCCGCTCACATTGCTTGTCCGAGCAATCCAGTCGATGCCGTCTGTGCTAGTGGTTATGCCGCCTACGTCGTTCATCATGCTGTCGGTATCGCTGCCAACTGCTACCCATACATTATTGGCATAGTAGACGTCGCGTAGGCCTCCGCTCACATTGCTTGTTCGTGCTGTCCATGTGATGCCGTCTTTGCTAGTGATTATGGCTCCGTTTTCTTCAACTGCCACCCATAGGCCATCGGCGTAGTGGACGTTGTATAACTGGTCTCTCGCATTGTTTGGCTGACTCATCCAGACGGTGCTGTCTGTGCCGGTGATGCCGTCTGTGCTGTCTGCGCCGGTGATTACGGCTCCGTCTTCTCTGCTACCGCCCCCGACTGCTACCCATAAATTGTTGGCATAATGGATATCGTGTAGCGTAACGGGGGGCTGCGCGTCTTCGGCTGTCCGTCTCGTCCATGTGGTGCCGTTTAGGCTAGTAGTCACAGCGAAAGCACTGGTGGCTAATGTGTTATCTATAAGCCGCCCACCCGCTGCCCATCGACCCTTATCATCGTTTGCGCCAGCGGCATAGTGGATGCTTGTCAGTGAACCGTTCACACCATGGTTTGTCTGTTCCATCCATATGCTCCCGTCTGTGCTGGTTATTATGACTCCGCCCGATGGTCTACTGAACTCATCCACCGTGGTTCCCACCGCTACCCATCGGCTATTACCATAATGGATGTCTTGTAGAAAGTGCGCGGCGCTTATTGACTGCGCCGACCATGTCTCGCCGTTTGCGCTGGTGACTATCTCTCCGGTACGTATTGTTGTACCCATATCGTCTGTCCTGCTGCCGGCTCCCGCCGCTACCCATAGTCCGTCGCCATAGTGGATATCGCGTAAACTTCTGCTCACAGTACTGCTCACAGTACTGCTCGTCCGAATCGTCCGGCTCGTCCACACAGTCCCGCTGCCCACACAGAGGTTGCCTACACATGCCAGCGATCTACAATGTCCGTGAACACGGCACGCATCACCAATTTGCCTACTCCCCGCCAGGGCACATATCAGGACATCATCGTTATCCGGCTCGGTGGGTATACACAACACTCCTTCTACACAATCCCTATCACCAACAAAACATTCATCACCAACAAGACCCCCGCATGCACCATTACTACGGCAAATCAGACTATTGACGCAGTCGTCATCGTTGCCGCACAAACTGCCTCTTAAACCAGAAGAGCACTTGGCATGCACACATAATAACCCTTCCGCACATTCACCGTCAGAAACACACGGGCTGCCCTCGCTCCCAGTGTTGCCGTTCGCACACCCCCACACAAGCAGCACGCCCGCAAGCAATGCCGCCGCCGAATACATTACCTTATTTCTCATCGTTTATTATATCGGCTCCCGGGGGCAACAAACCCCCATCCTTCCCAGGTATCAAAACTGGGAAAATACAAAAAACAGACACCATTCTTGTAAAATACCTCATAATATATTATGCACCATTATTTCCCACCGTGCTTGCAAGTACCGCAGAGAGGGTGGTAAAACACTTTCCCAACTTCCCGATTTTGTGCTACCATGTCCTATGGATCAGAATGACATACAGACGCTGATGCAGCTGGCAAGCTTGGAGCTGACAGAAGACGAGCAGGTGCGGTTTGCCGGTGCGTTGGACGAGCTCCTCGAGTACCTGGGGGTAATGGGGCAGTACACTCCCCCGGCGGCAGGCGGTGATGACGAAGCGGTCGAGCAAGCCCGCGACCTCTGTGATGAGCGCGGCACCGGGCGGGAGTTTCCCGATTACCGCAGCTATTTGCCCCAGAGCGCAGACAGCGATCAAGATTGGTATATCATTCCGGGCGTCCTGTAACCATGACCATTGCACAGAGTGCCGGGCTAACTGGCAAAAACCGGCGAACACAGTACACGGCGCGTCTGCAGGATTTTGACCGCGGGTTGCGCGCTTTTTGCAGCATAAACGCCGCCGGGGGGGAGTGCGACGAACCCGTAAGCGAAGGCAAGTTGGCCCAGGTTCCATTTGGTGTCAAAGATAACATCGCAGTGGCAGGGTTACCTTTGACGTGTGCTTCGAATATGCTTGCCGACTTCGTATCCCCGTACAGTGCCACGGTGGTTGAGCGCTTGCAAGCCAGCGGGGCGGTGGTTGTCGGTAAGTGCAACATGGACGAATTCGGCATGGGGTCGTCTACCGAGCACTCGCGGATTGGGCGCACCTACAACCCCTGGGTACCCGAGCGGGTAGCCGGCGGGTCCAGCGGGGGGTCGGCGGCGGCGGTGGCTGCGGGTATGGTGCCGTTTTCGCTCGGCAGCGATACCGGGGGGTCGGTGCGCCAGCCGGCGGGGTTCTGCGGCGTCTACGGGCTCAAGCCAACCTACGGGTACCTGTCGCGCTTTGGGCTGGTCGCGTATGCGTCATCGTTGGAAGCGATTGGAATTATTGCCGGAAACGCCGGAGATATCCGGACGGTTTTTAATATTGCCGCCGGGGTTGATGTACACGATCAAACCACTACGGCGGCACACATTGACGGAAACAGAGAGAACGAGAGCACCGATAAACCAACCCTGGGGTACATCGAGAATGTAGGGCATTGCGACCAGGAGGTCATTGATATCTATCGGCAAAGCGTTGAACGCTTCCGGGATTTAGGGTATACCTGCAAAAAGATAGAGCTCCCACTGGTGGAATTTATCTCCCCCGCCTACTACACCATCGCCACCGCCGAGGCCAGTGCAAACCTTGCCCGCTACGACGCCGTGCGGTACGGGGCCCGCGCCCCGGGGGCGGCGGATTTCCAACACATGACAAACGCATCACGGAGCAGCGGATTCGGGAGCGAAGTCAAACTACGGATAATGCTCGGCAGCTACGTGCTGCGCTCTGGCTTCCAGGACCGCTATTACCTGCGCGCCCAGCAAATCCGGCGACGGTTGCGCCGCGAAGTCGCGGCGGTCCACCACCCCCAGGGGGGGGGCGGGTGTGATGTGCTGCTCCTCCCCACCTACCCGACCCTGCCGTTCATGGCAAGCAGCGACGACGCAGGAGAGGCCGCGGGCAACGGGGGCGGGCTCAGTTCCCTGCAACAGAAGCAAGGTGACCGTTTTACCTGTCTGTCCAACCTGACCGGTGCCCCGGCGCTCTCCATACCGGCCGATTTATCCGGCGGCCTCCCTGTTGGTATACAGGCGGTTGGGCGCCACGGAAGCGAACAGCAGCTATTCGCTCTAGCCGAAGCCGCCGCTGCCGGCGGCATCGGGTCGGCGGTACTAGACGCGCGTCCAAAAAATTATCTGGATACCAGGGACTTGGGAAATGAGTAACACTCCGCAAAACGGCAAGTACCACGTACACATCGGGCTGGAGATTCATAGCCAGATGAATACCGCACAGAAGATATTCTGCAGCTGCCCCACCGGGTTTGACGCAGAGCCGAACCGGAATGTCTGCCCGATATGCCTCGGGTACCCCGGTGTGCTCCCGCGCCTGAACACACAGGCCATGGAAAAGGCCTACCTGGTTGCCCTGGCACTCGACTCCGCCCCAACCACCCATACTGCTTTTGAACGCAAAAACTACTTTTACCCCGATCTGCCGAAAAACTATCAGATCAGCCAGTTTGCCGAGCCGCTCGGCCGCGGGGGACGGGTTGATTTTTTCTGCGGCGGCGAGGCGCGGTCGATTGAATTTATCGAAATCCACCTCGAAGAGGATGCCGGGAAAATGGTACACAGCGGGGACTGCACCCTGATAGACTTCAACCGCACCGGAACACCCCTGTTGGAAATGGTCACAAAACCGCAGCTGCGCAGCGGCAGCGAAGCAGAGAGTCTGCTGCTGCTTATGCGCAAAATTGTCCGCTACCTCGGGGTCAGTGACGGGAACATGGAAGAGGGGTCGCTGCGCTGCGATGCAAACATCAGCCTGAGCCCCGACGGCAACCTCCCGGATTACAAGGTAGAGCTGAAAAACATGAATTCGGCGCGCTTCGTCCGCCTGGCCCTTGAACACGAGATAGCCCGGCAAACCAAGCTCCTGGATGCCGGGCAGCGCCCCACACAGGAGACACGGTTGTGGAACGAAAACAGAGACGTAACGATAGCTATGCGCTCAAAGGAAGTCGCCATGGATTACCGCTACTTCCCCGAACCCGACCTGCCGCACTTTATCGCCTCACCGGAATTTCTGGAAAAAGTAAAAGCGCAGCTGGTCGAACTCCCCCTGGAACGCGAACGCAGATTCTGCACCCAGTACAAACTAACCCCGCAGCTGGCAGAGCAGATGACCGCCGACATCCAAACCGCGGACTACTTCGAGGGCGTGCTTGAGAATTCAGCACTATCGCCCACCCAGGCGGCACAGTGGATCAGCGGCGACCTGCGCCGTGAACTCCGCCATCGCAAATTATCAATCAGCACCTCACCAATTGCCCCTGAGCGGCTGCGCGATTTACTGCTTCTCCTGCATGACGGGGCAATTCACGGGAAGATTGCCAAGCAGTTACTCCCGATGCTCTTTGAACGCAGCCAGTCGGCAGCGGAACTCGTGGCCGAATTGGGATTATCCTCCGTGCGCGGTGCCGACCTGCAAACAGTGGTGGAAACAGTGATCGCCGATAACCCCCAGGCCCTCGCCGACATCGCGCAGGGAAAAAACCAGGGCTACGGGTTCCTGATGGGAAAAGTCATGGGCGCAACCAACGGACAGGCCGAACCCCAGGAGGCCCAGCAGCTGCTCCACACGCTGATCGGCGAGAAGCAGAAAAGCACATGACACGGGCGAACACAGCACGGCGGATAATCTCGCTCGGCGGCTCAATTATCTCGCCCCGGGACGGCCAGCCCAACTACACGCTCCTGCGTGCCTTTCTAGATATACTCCGGGAATATCACACGCGCGGCATGCGTTTTGCCATTGTTACCGGTGGGGGCAACCTGGCCCGTACCTACCAGGGACGCTACAAAGAGATGTCCGACACACCAGACCCCCAACACCTCGATGCCATCGGGATACGCGCCACCCATGTGCACGCGCAATTTATCGGCACGCTATGCGCCAGCATTGCCCCCACCACCGTCCTGGCCCCGGAGATTGGCAGCGACCCGCAAACTATAGCCGCCGGCACCGACGACAGTGATTTTGTAATTACCGGCGGGTGTAAGTACAATGTCTCTACCGACTACATTGCAGTCCAGTTGGCAAAATACTACAACTGCCGCGAAATAATCAATATCTCCGACGTGGCCTTTGTCTACGACTGCGACCCGCGCACACACAGCGGCGCAAAGCCGGTCGATGCATTACGGTGGAGCGAGTATTTACAAATTGTCGGAGAAACCTGGGAACCCGGCGGGCACAAACCCTTTGACCCAACGGCCAGCACTGCCGCGCAGCACGGGCATATTGCTGTCCAGTTTATCGCGGCCGACCCCGATTCGCTACGCGGCGCATTAGACAACCGCCCCGTACCCGGCACCCGCATCTCTGACGATATCGGCTAACCTATTCAATTACCGGCGTCGACAATTTCGTGGACGATAAATATCGGACTAAACGGCAATTCGGTAGAAACTTCGGTAGACACCACTCCCCGCAACCGCACCGTCCGTTGTTGAAAGCGCCCCCCCTGTAGGGTATCGCGGAGCGGGCCGCCAATTACAAATTCCCCGTAGGCAGTCACCAATACCGGGACTGTAAACGGCTCGTTACCCTTAATAACTACCGTGCCCACGTACTCTATCTGCGGGGGACTGCTGTTAGCAATCAGTATTGGCAGTATTACCAGTAGGACGGTGCAGATGCGCCAGGATCGCCTAATCATACCGCGTACACCGCCTCTCTCACTCTTGACTAAAAATATACTGGATTAAAGGCCGTGCCGTCGCCCGCAGAGGCACCCAGGGTCCGATGGGCAACAAGCGTCAACCGCCCGCCTGCCGGCAGGGTAATTTTATACGTCGAACTGCCGGTCATATCCTCGCCAGCCAGATAAATGATATTAGAGTGCCCGTGCTGTTGGTTACGCAGGGTATTGTAGATGCTCGCGCTATCATTGAAAAAGCGCAGCGCACCTTCCCGTTCGGAGTCAGCCGCGCACCCATCTTCCGCGTAGTTGAAATAATTTATTGATCCCAAGTTATAGGTAAAGGTATTAGAATTAACGGTAACAGTAGTATTGAAGCCGGTGCTGCCGTTATTGAACCGGTACCCGGCAGGACGCCCGCTGTCGTTGGAAAGTATTACCGCGGTACCCCACTTACTGATTACGTCGGCTTCTGTATCTGCAGTTCCACTGGTACCGGCCGCTAACCCGGCAGTGATGGCGCCAAACCCGTTATTCAGGCTATCATACGCGGCGGACAGGTACGCACTCGCACCGCCCGTTCCACCGTAATTACGCAGCAGAAATGATGAGAACGAAAAATTTACAGCATAATTAACAATTTCCCCTTCCCAACGTGACACCCCGTAGTAACTCTGGCTGGCAAATCCTTTCGGCCGGCCCCCGCATATCGGGAAAGCGCCTGGTGACAGACCGCCATTGGTGGCCGACAACACATCTATACCCCGGCTATCAACTGCGGTTGTGGGTGCATTGCGCCCGTACGCCAGTTTATAACCCAATATATCTTCCATTATTACCGAAAACTGCTCGTTCAGCCACGCCGGGTCGCCCGAGATTGACCCAGAGGTACTATCAAGCACAGCGCGCTGATAAAAATTAACCATATGCTGCAGCTCGTGTCCAAGCGTAGAGAGAAAGATATTGTAGTAGCGCTCAGCACTGATACCTTCACGCGTCGATTCATCAAATTGTGCCCACGCCGCATCCATGTAAAATATCAGCCGCTCGTTCGAGCACCTTGTCCCGCAGTTTGCCGACGCGGTAAAGTTATTCAAACTCGAGTAATACCCGACTATATGCGGCCCGCGGGCGTAGCGGTTATCACCAATGTCATATAAAATAATATCTATCTGGCGGGTAGTCGAGGGAATAAGATTACTAAACCCAGTATGCGCCCCCCACGGGTCGCCAATAAGATTGATGGTCCAGTCAAACATATCGTTATCATTGCCGGACTGTAAAAATGTATTGGCAATGTCCTGTGCTCTTGCCGTTGTCAATAATTCCGCCAAACATTCGTCACCGGCGGTACACCCAGTGAACGCCGTATCTGGAATCCACACAACCGCAGTCCAGGTACCGTCAGTACTAACGGCACGGGCGGTAAAACTTTCTGTCGTGCCCCCGATGGGTAGGTAAAAATTGACATCATCGTCCACTGTATTCCGCAGAATCGGAGTCGGGGCAACATTACGCAGCGACGCACTGGCGCCTGCCGAAGAAGCGGACGACTGCCCGGCTCTCAATAACTTTATGGAATCTGCCCGCATCTTTTCAAGATCTGCATGCACCCGATAGGGCTCTGTATCATAGGACACCACGTCGTCATGGTCATGGTCGTCATGGTCATGCCCGGCATGCCCCGCGCTCTCTTCGTGGAGGTGCTCCGTCGAATGTGACGAAGCTGTTGTTGCGGGGGTAATTTTTGGAACCTCACTCACCATACCGTCGCCGTTGCTGAACTGCAAATAAACGCGCGGAACAGTACTGGTACCGGCATTAATAGTCAGATTAAATGTCTCACTTACACCGCTGCTGTTCGTCTTGACTTCATTAAAATAGTAATTGTCGGTTTCACCGCTCGGAATTGTTTCGGTAAGCGCAACACTGGTGGCCACTTCGTCGTGCGAGTACGGCGGCAACGACGATACGTCCGGCGTAACATCATCCTCAGTGGGCCCAAAGATAAAATTAAAGCACCCCGTCAGCCCTCCAGCCAGCGTAATAACGATCGCACCAACTAACAATCCTGTTCTTATTCTTCGCCGCATTCCTGCCGCATTCCTGCACACGACATCGCGCGTACTTTTTTGTCTATATACCATATTCACACCTCCTACCGACATTATACCATGTTTATCACACCGCGTCCATTGACCCATACTGTCTGTCAATACCTAGCGTTATTATCGAGACATTCTGCGTCTTTTTAAAGTCACCGGCAATTTGTTCTATCTCTGAGACCAGCGGCTCAACCTTTTTGCGCGGCGCAACTGCCATAATCGTATGGCTGTGATATTTATTTTCCTGCATAAACCCAATAAAATTACCAAACAGCGGCGTCTGGGATAGATAGTGCCCCATACCGGTAGTCTCAATAATAGTGGAACCGGCAATGTCATTTTCCAAAAGCACCTCCAGTATCTCCTGCAGGTGCTCCTCGCGGTAGACGGTGATGAACAGCATGACACTATGCGAATCTGCCCCCGCGCCCTCTTTGCCCCGCCCCGCATGGGTCCCGGAATGCTGCAGGAAAGCATCAACCACTCCACCCACACCTTTTGCCGCCAGCAAATCGGTACACAGATCGGTATGCGCGATACACCGGGAAATAAACGCCAATATGCGCAAGTGATCCTGCACATCCTTCGCCGGCCCCAGTACCACAAAGGCAATGTTGACCGGTTTTTTATCGACGGCATCAAAATCAATGGGCTCCTTGAGGGTCACAATAAAGAATATAAACCCCTTCATACCGGCAACCCGGGCATGCGGTATGGCAATGCCGTTGCCAAACCCCGTCGACCCATCGCCCTCGCGGCTCAACAACCCCTTCAGGGCATCCTTCGCGGTAGCCTTGCCCATACAAGGATGATCGTGCGCCGCCTGTGCGCAGTGCTCCAATAGCTCTTTTTTGTTCGTTACCGCAAGACCGTGCTCGCACAGCTCCTTGCTGAATACCTGTGTCAGATCAACCATACCCTACTTATATTATACCTCATTTTTTATTAATTTCCCAATTATTTTCAACATAATACCACATCACGATCCAGTGCCCTTTACTATTGCCCATCGCGACAGCGACGGACCGACTAATGCATTAACAAACACCGAAAACAGCACAATACTGCTAATCAACTGCAGATTATCGGCAACCAGCGGCACCATCGGCGCCAGCGTCCCCTGAATAACAATAATCAACCCAAGCGCCACTCCGGATTGCGGGAGCATACATACCCCCAGCCAATTCCGAATATTAACCGGCGCCTTGGTTAGCAGCGACCCCATATAGACACCCCCGTATTTACCAACGGCACGGGCGGCAATGTACACCCCGCCCAATAGCAGCACCTCCGCCCGAAACAGTATCTCCGGACGCAGCTCACTGCCGGCAATAATAAAAAAGAGCGCATAGATAATCGGAGCCAACGGCTGCAGGGCACGGAATATACGGGCATTTCTGCTGGAAAAATTAATCAGCGTAGCCCCGGCAACCATAGTAGAGAGCAGCGGCGACAGATGCCATACGTGCGACAGCCCGGCAATAAGCATAGCCCCGCCCCCGCCAAGAATAGTCAGCAGCCCCGCCCCGCGCACCCGCAGACAGATAAAGTGAATCAGCGTCCCCCCCGCGACCCCCAGGACCAGGGAGAACACAAGCTCAAGCACCGCCTTCGCCGCCTCGATAATGCTCATCCCGCCCGCAAAATCACCGCCCAGCGGTATAACGACGGCACTGACGAGCCCGAACAGAATGACCGTCGCCGCATCATCAAGGGCCACAACCCCATAGAGGTAATCGACAAATTCGCCGCGCGCATTCAGACTCTGCACAATCGCCACCGTCGCCGCCGGAGCAGTAGCCGCCGCCGTCGCCCCCAGGAGCAGCGATATCGCCAGCGGCAGCCGCGCAACATAGAGCCCCAAAAACACAAATATTGCGGTCAGAAAAACCTGCACCGCGGTGATGATAATCATCGACCGTCCCAGCTTGCGCAGCTTCCCCAGCAGGAACTCACCCCCAATGGTCAGGGCAATCAGCCCGAGGGCAATCTCCGAAATGGTAGTAAACGACACCGACGATTCCTCGGTAATAATGCCGAATATCGATTCGCCAAACAGCAGCCCGGCAATAATGTACCCGCTAATTTCCGGCAGCCCCACCCGCTTGGCAATGACGCTGATCCCGTGCCCGACGATCAACAGTACTCCCAACAGCAGCAGCGGTTCTTCGGTGATTGTGTGAATTATCGCCTGCATTGTATTTGCAGTATATATAAAATCCCCGGCGATTGCAAGTCAGATATAGGTCAGATTTGTTTGGGCGCTCCCCCGGCGCCGGCTGCGCCGCCGCCGCGGTCGGCGTGCTCAGGGCTCGGCCGCCGCGCGGGTACACGTAAAGGTACTCGCGCGGAAACCCCGCGGCGTCTGGCACCCGCAAAGGCGGGTGCCACCCCTCGCATGCCTAGCGCGTCGCCTATATCGACGCTGTTTTGTACCAGAGACAGAGACCGAAGCGGTTATATGGTATAATAGAGTATGCACCGATGGGGGATTTTAGCGACGGGTAACATCTCAACGCAGATGGTACAGGCCCTGCACGCCGTCCCTGGTGCGGAAGTTACTGCCGTCGGGTCACGGAGCCGCGGGAGTGCGGAGCAGTTTGCCCGCACGTGGGAAATTGAACGCACCCACGGGAGCTACCAGGGGGTAATTGAAGATCCAAACGTAGACATAATCTACGTCGGTACCCCGCATACCCTGCATCACTCGCTGACGGTGGCGGCCCTCCAGGGGGGCAAGCATGTGCTGTGCGAAAAACCGTTGACAATAAATGCCGCAGAGGCAGAGGAGTGCGTTGCGGCAGCAACAGAGGCCGGTAAGTTTTTAATGGAGGCCATGTGGATGCGCTTTATACCGGCTACGGTGCAGGTGCGCGATTGGGTAGCACAAGGGCGGATCGGGCAGGTACGGTTGATTCGTGCGGATTTCTGTATTGACGTGCCCTACGACCCGCGACACCGTCTGTTTAACCCGGAGCTCGGGGGCGGGGCGCTGTTTGACCTGGGGATCTACCCGGTATCACTGGCCGCAATGCTGTTGGGATGGCCGACGCACGTAAGCGGGCGGGCGGTCCTAACCGGTAGCGGCGTGGACGAGCTCAACACTCTGTTGTGTGCGTGGGAGACAGGCGAGCACGCCGGGGCACAGGGTGTGCTGACCAGCGCGTCGCGGTTTGACAAACCTGCCGTTGCCGAAATCATCGGCAGCGGGGGACGGATTACCATGCACCCGCAATTCCATCATACCCAGAAACTAAGCCTCACGGGAGAAGCGGATATCGGTATTCCGTACATCGGGAATGGGTATGCGCATCAGATTATGGAAGTGCACCGCTGTATTGAGAACGGGCTGGTGGAGAGTCCCGGGATGCCGTGGAGTGAGAGTGTGAGAACTATGCGGTTATTCGACCGCCTGCATGGTGAGTGGGGGTGCCGGATAGTACCACTCTGATTATTAGCGCCGCACTTTCGTTCGCTACGCTCTCTGTGCAGCGCATCCGGGATTGTTGTATCCGTTTGTGACTTAATATTTTTACAGTAGCGACCGGGGGTAGCTCTGCTTGTTGGCGCCGTGTCTGTTGTTGGCATTGCACGTTCGTTCGCTACGCTCACTGTGCAATGCATGGCGCCTTGGCGACGATCATTACGCCCTATTGCCGCGTGGGAGACGCGTGCTCTTACAGAGGCGACCGGGGGTAGCGTCTGTTGTTGGCGCCGTGGTGACGGCGCATTCGAGATTGCTGTATCTGTTTGTGACTTAATATCTTTTCAGTAGCGACTGGGGGTATCTCTGCTTGTTGGCGCCGTGGTGACGGCGCATTCGGAATTGTTATATCTATTTGTGACTTAATATATTTACAGTAGCGACCGGGGGTAGCTCTGCTTGTTGGCGCCGTGGTGACGGCGCATTCGGGATTGTTTTATCTATTTGTGACTTAATATATTTACAGTAGCGACCGGGGGTAGTGGAGCTGTTTTTGGCGCCGTGGTGACGGCGCATTACGCTCCGTTGCCGCGTGGGAGACGCATGCTCTTACAAAGGCGACCGGGGGTAGTGGAATAATTTTAGCCCATTTAGGGCGAGCGTTAGTGAGCCCGTTAAAAATGGGCGTTAAAAAATTATGGAGCGAGGGGGCAGGGTGCCCCCTCTTAAATAACATACCTAAAAATACGCCGAGGCACTTGACGGGGGGTGGGATTTTTTGGTACAGTATGTATGTCAATAAAATGACACGTGGGGGCGTGGTGAAGTTGGTTATCACGCCGGCCTGTCAAGCCGGAGACCGCGGGTTCAAGCCCCGTCGCTCCCGCCTTTTGCTGCCGATAGCAGCTCCACGGGTTGTAGCGCAGGGGCTAGCGCGCTCGGTTCGGGACCGAGAGGTCGGCAGTTCAAATCTGCCCAACCCGATAATAGCATTGTAATATATGTAGATACGCCGTTATCTGCTAAATTAATTTTTTTTTATTTAACTTTATACATACGCTATCCGATGATGATAGTGGATGACTAGACTATTATTGATAGCTTTGACGACGGTAATGCTGCTGGGGTTGGTTACTGTGGTGGGTGAAGCCCAACAAAGCCACGCGGTGCAGCGCGGTGAGACGCTGTACTCGATTGCCCAGCGCTATAACCTGAGTGTGCAGGAGCTGCTGCAGAGTAACGATATTACCGACCCGACGTCGGTGCGTATCGGGACTACATTGAGTCTGTCGCAGACAGGCGGGGGTACCTTCGCGTACACCGTCAGTAAGGGCGATACCTACTATAGTATTGCCCGGAAGCATGACACCAGCGTGGGGGATCTCTTGCAGGCGAATGATCGGAAGAGCACTACCCTGTTGCGGATTGGCGAGAAAATACGAGTGCCGGGCAGTGCGGCCTCTGTGAAGACGGCGGCGGCGGCGAGTGCCGGGGCGGCGGCGTCAGGTAGTGCGGGCAGCAGCAAGGCAGCCAGTGCCGGCGGCACGGGCAGTGCCGGCAGCGGGGGGAGTATTCGGTCGCGGGTTGCAACGACAAATGACGGGAACAGTTGGCCGCATGCGGGGCAGCGTTCATTGGTTAGCGGGAAGTTTCCGGCAATAATCATCAAGGCGGATGCCGGGGATGTGGTGCGTAGCGTGACTGGCGGACGGGTAGTGTATGTGGGAGATAATCCGGTGTTCGGCAATGTCGTTTTTGTGCAAAGCGGGAATGGGCACGTGTATATTTACGGCGGACAAGAGACCATATTAGTAGACACGGGCGAGCGCCTGGAAATTGGATCGATTATCGGACGGGTTGGTGTGCCGCGGACCGCCAGTGAGAGTGCACGGCTCTATTTTAGTGTGTGGCACAATAATTCATTTATTGATCCCCGGAATGCGCCCCGAGGGTAGGTTATGGGGCAGGCACAGAGCAAACTACCGAAAGAGTACTACGAGTACATCAAAGCGCATCCTCTGCTCTCGGCCGAAGAGGAGCACAATTTTTTCGCAGAGATAGCGCGGCTGCAGAAAGAGTGCAGTGAAAAATGCAAGATGCCCGAGGGCGGGGGCGAGGCGAGGGGGGTGTCGGCACACGAGGGAGGGAGCCGTGCTCCGCTGCGGGGCAGCGGGACAACAGAGAAAGATACCGAAATCGGCGGCGGCGGCGCGGGCGGCACTGCGGGCGATGGTGCGGGTGACGGCGCGGGCGTCGAGCATAGTACTATTGCCTGTTGTGACAGGTGTGTGCGGCGTATATCTGATCTGCAAAATAAGATTATTTCGGCAAATTTGCGCATGGTTATATCGGTTGCCAAACAGTACCAGCATCGCGGGCTGACCTTTTGCGATATTATAGATGAAGGTACCGTCGGGTTAATAGAGGCGACCAATCGCTTTGACTACAAGAAAGGATTTCGATTTTCAACATACGCGATGTGGTGGATCCGACAGGCAATAGTGCGCGCACTTGGGGGACAGGGGAATAGCTTCCGGTTGCCGGCATACATTATTAATGTCATCAGCAAACACAGCATCATCTACAGCAACCTGGCACAGGAGTATGGGCGGGTGCCGCGTATGGCAGAGATATCATCCAACCTGGCGATGCCCGAAAAACGGCTGGCAGAAATTGTCAACGCCTGCCGGATACCGAGTTCGCTGGATAAACCGCAGGGCGAGGAAGAGCGGCCGATCGTCGAGACGCTGGTTGATGACCGCCATACCCACAATGGGTACAACGGTGATGTTACAGTTTCGCACATGGCTACATACGTGGTCGATAAACTGCTCACGCAATTGACGCCGAAAGAGGTTGAGGTTGTGAAATACCGGTATGGGCTGCATGGAAATCCGGAATTGACATTGGAAGAAATTTGCCGAATAATGGGCGTGACCCGTGAACGGGTACGGCAGATACAACGCAATGCTTTGGCAAAATTGCGCACATACTCCGAAGAAGTCGGGATAGAACATTGAACTATGCTATTGAACCTACCGCTATATACCGATATACTTATTATATCGGCTTAGGCTGATTATAAGCTATGGCAGAACAAAAAAAGCAAAGTAGTTTGCGCGGCGTAGTAGTCAAATCGGATATCGTAGATGAGGGCGGCGTTTACTCTGAGCTACCTGGCGACACCGAAGAACCCCTGGAAAATCTGGGTGTTGCACCCACTGAGGAAACCGTTGATGCCGAAAAACCCGCGGCAGCGAATATGGATATTATTGACAACGCCTCGCTGCAAATAGAAAAAGACATTGAAGAGCTGGCGCTTAATACATACGAAGATTCGGATGAAAACAGTGAAACGGTCGATACGGCCGGCAATGATTTTGTAGATGACTTTGAAGACGAAGATTCATTTGATTTTGTAAGCGATCACGAGAAGAGTACCAGCGAAAACTTTTTAGCAGACGAGTTGGAGAAAGATACCGGAGACCAGCCGACATTTGTTGCTGCCAACGAACCCTCTACGCCGTATCTTGGTGACCATCTGGAGTTATCCAGTGTCACGCTGCAGGATTCGCTGCTCGAAAGGGAAATGCTGCTGGACAGCAGTCTGGAAGGTCCAGACAACGAGGTGCAGCCTGCTCAAATCAGCGCACTCAATAAAGACGATAAAGCACTGCAGCAGGAGCTTGTCCGGGTACAAGGCGAGTTGTCGCAGCTGAAGCAGAAACTTGCCGGCGGCGGGGACGGGGAGAGCGCGGGGGCGGTAGAAGATATCGATGCGGTGGAGGATCTGGAAGATATCAATGCTCTCGATTCACCGGTCGTCGTACCAGTCGACGTACCGGGACTTGGCGCAGAGAGCGCGGGTGTTGAGAGCATTGGCGGCATCGATTCCTCTGACGATATTGCTCCGATTGATAATAGTATTGAGGTTGACGAATCAATTGCGATTGTCAGCGGGGACGGGGATAATGTACCCGGCATTGACGACTCCGTGGTGGATGAGCCCGACTTTACAGCGGAAGCAGCGGGGGCGGTGGGTGACGAACCAGAAGGGGGGATCGTTACTATTACGGACGAATTGGATGATATAGAAGGCGAATCCGATGCCGGCAGTGAAAACGCTGCCCTGGAACAGGATGGCGGCTTTATACCGATTACCAATATGGATCTTGACGACATCAACGCCCTCTCTGGTACGGACGATGCCAGTACGTCGAGCGCTGATGCGTTGGACGCTGATCCGTTGGACGCTGATCCGTCAAGCGTTGATGTGTTGGACGCCGATACATCGGATACAGGTGCGCAAAATGCTGATATATCTGACGTCAGTGATGCACAACAGGCCGACATAGAAGAGGCAGATTTTGATCATGCCAACGACGTACACGAAAATCTTGCTGCATTTGACGGCGAGCCGGAGCCGGTCAGCGGCGAGGACCCGATAACCCACAAACTTGATGAAATCAATACGGAAGACGACGTAACCGATGCCGTGGATATTACGGATGAGCCCGCAGCATTTGATGATATCGAAGATATATCGCTGTCAGAAGAGCCGGCGGCGCCCAGTGATGCATACGGGGGGGACTCTGGGAGCGATGTTTCTTCCAATGCCGCAGCTGCCCCAGAGGAGAGCGCGTTTGACGAACCGGAGATGCTTGAGGAACCGGAAATACTTGATGAGCCCGTGGCGCTTGACGAACCAGAGGCGGTCGCTGAGCCGGCGGCACTTGATGAACCTGCGGAACTAGACGATCTGGAAACACTGGACGAGCCCGAGGCGCTTGCTGAGCCCGCGGTACTTGATGAGCCGGAAGTACCTGGCGAACCAGAGGCGCTTGCTGAGCCTGCGGAACTAGACGATCTGGAAACACTGGACGAGCCGGCAGCACTTGATGAACCGGAAACACTCAGCGAACCGGAAATGCTTGATGAACCAGAGGCACTCGACGAGGTGGAAACACTGGGCGAGCCAGAGGCACTTGCTGAACCTGCGGGACTAGACGATCTGGAAACACTGGACGAGTCGGCAGCACTTGATGAACCGGAAACCCTGGAAGAGCCCGCCGCACTTGACGCGCTCCCGGCGGATGAGGCACCTGTGGGTAACAGCGGCGCTGTGGGTGCGGGCGTTGCTGCAGGGGGGGCAGGCGCTGCTGCTGCCGTCGCGACGGCTTCCGCTCCCTCTTCGGACTCCGGTGCAGCGGCCGCGGGGGGCCCGGCTGCGCTCAACACGGTCAGCACCGACGAGTTACGGACAATCATCGGCTATATGGACGAGCTCCTGGAAGAGCTGCCGCAACGGAAAGTAGAAGAATTTGCCCACTCCCAATACTTTGAACTATACGAACGCCTCTTTGACGACCTGGGTCTTAAGACTACGGAATAGCAGTAATTGACGCCAACGATACTTTAGAAATTATCCGCGGCCGCGGGGGTCTGGATACTATCAAATACCGCGGGCTGCTGCTCCATTCGCGCCACGACCCGGTAACCGAGGCCGAACGTATTGTCTCACAGCAAACCAATCAAGCCTCCCCCGCCCCGTTGGCGATCATTGTTATTGAACCGGGAATGGGCTACCTTATCAAAGAGCTGCGTGCCCGCCGCCCGGGTAGTAAAATCATTGCAATCAACACCAATGCGCAGTTGGCAAAATTATGCGCCTGGAAGGGTGATGTTACGTGGCATCCGAGCAGCGGGGGCGGAACGCTGCGGCAATTCCTTGTACAGCAGTTATGGCAGCTGCCGTTTCCAAACATTACGGTGGTTGTTCTGCCGATTATCAATCAACTCTCACCGCACTTCCTGACGGAGTGCCGATCAATTATTGAAAGCGAACTAGCGGTTATCAACGCCCACCTGACTACTATCCGTCACTTCTCCAGGCGGTGGATTCGTAATTCCATAAAAAACTACAGCACTATTACCCGGGTAGTCGACCAGCTGCCAAATTGTACGCTGCCGATATGTCTTGCAACCGGCGGGCCGTCGCTTAACCAGTACCTGCCCCTGCTGCGGAGTGCACGGCAATCTATTCAACTGTGGGCGGTCTCTTCTGCAACAACTGCCCTGCACGCCGCCGGGCTGACCCCCGATCTGGTCGTTGCCACCGACGGCAGCAACTGGGCAACCCACCACCTGCGTCTGTGGAACACGCGCGCGGGCAGCGGGAGAGCGGACGGCGGCGGTATATCGCCGACAGCGCCCGCGCCGCCGCTGTTGGCCATGCCCCTTACCGCCGCCACCTCGGCCGAGATTGGCAAATACGTGCTGTTTCTGTTCCGCCAGGGCTTCCCGATTGAAGAGGAGCTGGCGGAATTTTTAAAAACGGATTCCGCTACCCTACAGCCGCACGGCAGCGTTGCCACCACCGCAATAGAGCTGACAAAACACTCGCAAGCCCCGGCACTGTTTCTATTTGGATTGGATCTATCTTATCACAACGGAATGCTCCACTGCCGCCCGCATGCCTTTGATCCGCTGTTCACCACCACTCAACGCCGCCTCTCCCCGTACGAAACATGGATATACTCCCGGTGGCACGAGGGAACCCGTCATGGGGAAGAGAGCCGCATCACCACCCAGCACGCCATTTACCGCAAAGAGGTAGCCACTATCATTGCTGAGATCAAGCAGCACAAGCATGTCTACCAGCTCTCGCCCCTCTCGCCGCTTGACGGTGTGCGCAGTATTGACCAGAAAGAATTTACCGCACTGTGCCGCAAGCACCGCGGCACGGAAGACACGGCAGATTTTGCAGATTACATCGCAGCACGGAACCACCCCCTACCCTCTATTGAGAGCCGAAAAACCCATATCCATCAAATAACCGAGCGGTTCATCGACACCCTGCAGGGCTACGGGAGCAAAGAAGCCCTGCCCCCGCATATACGCGAATTAGCATTTGCCCTGAGCACCCGCAAGCACTACCAGGAGCTATGGGCCAGTGATGCGCCCGCGCAGCAGTACTCCGTTGTCCTCAATGAAACAATACGGGAAATACGCAAGCTGCGCGATAGCTCTATATCTTCATCAGCTGCCGGTTAACATCAGGGGCCACCAGGAAGCCCGGCATATCCCACAGGGAATCGCGCCGCGTTCTCTTTCCGGCGCCTGCATCACCGTCGGCCATCTCGCTCCCGCTCTCGCCTCGGGCACTGGAGTTACAGGCGGGGGCAGGGGCGGTGCCAGCCCTGGTGTGCACATCATGCTTTGCCGCCCACTCGTCGCCCATAATAATACCGAGGGCATTGAGGTATGCGCAGTGCACGCAGCCCCCGCGCGCGCACCCGCGCCTTTTCCCTCCCGCCGCTCCCCTACCCTCTCGGCATGAGCGGAGTGCAGCATTTCCACCAGCCCCTCTGGGGACTGACCAACATAGGCATCGTCCGCGCGAAAGCGCACGAATAGATTACGAACCCCGCCTCGCTGGTTTCCGGTACACATGTGCTCTGCCGCACGAACCACACCCGCCCCGTCAACTACCACCAGGGCATACCAGCGGCGGCGGTAATGGTACCCGGACATACCAACCGCTGCCCGTTCGCCTAACGATCGCCGTTGATATATGGTGTTGATAAAATGACGGGTACGCAGGTAAGCAAGGAGCATGTTTTCAGTCAGTGTATTTGTGTCCTGCCCGCGGGCAGCATGTAGTTAGATCCCCAGGTAGGCACGCTTTACGTCGTCGTTTTCCAGCAATTTGTCGGCCTGTCCGCTCAGTGATATTCTGCCATTCTCCATGACATATCCCCGGTTGGCTATCTTGAGGGCCTGAAAAGCGTTTTGCTCTACTAGAAAGATGGTCGTCTGCTGCGTCTTGCTGATTTGCTCAATAATATGAAATATCTGGGTAACCAGTTTCGGCGCCAGCCCCAGCGAGGGCTCATCCAGGAGCAGCAATTTTGGCCGGGCCATGAGCGCCCGCGATATTGCCAGCATCTGCTGCTCCCCGCCGCTCAAGGTTCCGCCCAACTGGCTGCGCCGCTCTTTGAGCACCGGGAAGAGATCGTAGACATACTCCATGTCGCTTTTGATGCCGTCGGAGTCGCGGCGCAGGTAGGTACCCATATCCAGGTTCTCCTGCACGGACAGCTTGCTGAATATGCGCCGCCCTTCGGGTACCAGGGAGATGCCTTCCTGTACTATCAGGTCGGAGCGCAATTTGGTAATCTCTTTATCTGCCAGAGTAACCGACCCGCTGGTTGCCGGGACGATGCCGCATACCGTCAGCAGCAGGGTGCTCTTCCCCGCGCCGTTGGCGCCGATCAGGGTTACGATTTCGCCGCGGTTAATCTCCATAGAGATCCCGTGGAGTACATGAATGACACCATAATGGGTGTTGATGTCCTTAATCTGCAGTATCGGTGTATCCGCCATATTCCCTCCCCTCTCTAGTCGCCCAAGTAGGCCTTGATGACCAACTCGTTATTGCTAATTTCCTTGGGATTCCCGGTGGCTATCAGCTCGCCGTAATCCATGACATAAATATGCTCGGAGATATCCATGACCAGACTCATGTCGTGCTCGATCAAGAGAATGGAGAGCTCTTCGTTTTTGCGCAACGCCCGTATTAACTGCACCAGCTCACGCGTCTCCTGCGGGTTCATCCCGGCGGCCGGTTCATCCAGCAACAGTATGCTTGGTTCGGTTGCCAGGGCGCGGGCAATTTCCAGGCGGCGCTGCTCGCCATACGGGAGACTGCTTGCCAGAACATTAACATGGCGCTCGATGCCGATTTTTTTCAGGATTTCGTAACTCTTGTGGCGTATCAGCTCTTCGGCCTGGCGGGTCGCCTTTGTTTTGAAAATAGCACCAAAAAGAGTGGTATGGACACGGCTGTCGCACCCCACCATTACATTCTCCAGTGCAGTCATGTTCTGAAAGAGACGGATGTTCTGAAAGGTCCGGGCAACGCCGTGCAGCAGCACCTGGTGGGCCGGGTTTCCGGTAATATCGACGTACGAATCTGAAGATTTATTATGAATTTTGACGCTCCCGTGCGTCGGCTCGTAGATACCGGTGACGCAGTTAAAAAACGTCGTCTTCCCGGCGCCGTTTGGTCCGATGAGCGCAATTATCTCGCCCTGGTGGAGCTGCAGGTCGACTTTCTCGACGGCACGCACACCGCCAAAGCGCATAGAGAGCCCCTGGGCATCTAATACAACGCGCTCGCCGCGCTTTTTGTTTCCAGAATCTTTGCGCGCCGCATCACTGGCACGCGGGCGCCCGCTCGGACTCACATCTCCTCCTTCGAAATCTCAAAGTGATGGCGCCGTTTCTGTATTATCCCGCCTGGACGGAAAATCATCATGATTACTAAAATTAACCCAAACGCCAACAGGCGAAAATCGGAAAAGGCGCGCAGATATTCCGGCAACAGCAGCAGCACCAACGCACCAATGGTGACCCCGATGATTGACCCCATGCCGCCCAACACAACGGCACACAGGACCACAATAGATTCCCAAATGCTGAAACTGGGCGGGTTAATGAAAGTAACCCGCGCGGCAAAGGTAACACCAGCGACGCCGGCCCAAATTGATCCAACCGAAAATGCAGAGAGTTTTGCCGTAGTGATGTTTATGCCCATCGAACGGGCGGCAACCTCGTCTTCACGCATCGCCTCCCACTTTCGCCCAAACCGGGAGTACTCTAACCGCCGCATAACCCCAATAACCAGCAATAATATGGCAATGAGTAAAAAGTAAATAAGCACCGCGGCGCTGTTTAAGTCCTGTACAAACCCAAAGAGCTGCGGGCGCTCGATGCCGCTGATACCGCGCGGCCCGTTCGTTAATTTAGTCCAATTCTGTAATACAATCCGCGTTATCTCGCCAAACGCCAGGGTGACAATTGCCAAATAGTCGCCGCGCAACCGCAGCACCGGTATACCCAACAGTAGGCTGAAGATCAACGCGACGATCCCCCCGATGGGCAGGGCAATCCAGAAGTTAATACCAAAAAGGGTATTCAGGAGTGCGTACGAATAGGCACCGGCCGCAAAAAAGGCGATGTACCCCAGGTGCAGCATGCCCCCGAACCCGATAATAATATTAAGCCCAAGGGCCATAATAGCGTAGGTCAGCGCCGCGGTCATGATACCAATGTGATAGGTAGAGACCAGCAACGGGTAGGCAATAACCGCAACCCAAGAACTATAAGTGAGGTCCCGCGTGTCTTCGGCGTACGCATAACGGTACGCACCGCGTCTACTTTAGCGTTCACATACTCTTTGAACGCCCGACCCCGTGCCCCTGGGAGTGCTTTTGCCGCACTGCTGTCGCTACCGGTTTCCCGAACCCGCCGGAGTTCCAGCAGGTAGATCCACAAGGTAGCCAGTATAGAAATTCCAATATAAATAAACGCCAAACGCTCAATGTCAACAGAAATTGACTCTTTGGCAACGTTGACCTTGATGGCAGTCAGGGGAAAGATAATGAACGCCAGCCATAACGAAACAAGCTGGGCACGAAGTGCACTTTTACCAAACAGACCCATATACGAGACCCTCCTTAGGAAGGCGTTAGACCTTCTGTGACCCCTCCCGTCCAAGGATACCGCTGGGCTTAAAGATAAGCACTAATATCAGTATTAAAAACGCGAAGACATCTTCGTAGTCACTAGAGATGTACCCCGCCCCGAAGCTCTCGGTTATCCCAAGTACGAAGCTCCCGATGACGGCCCCGGGAATGCTCCCAATGCCGCCCAGGACAGCGGCGACAAATGCCTTTATCCCGGCCGTAAAGCCGATGTAAAAATTAATGTGTCCAATATGCGAACTAATCAGCACCCCGCCGAGCGCCGCGGTTACCGACCCGATGACAAAGGTAATGGAAATAATCCGGTTCACCGGCACCCCTGTGAGCTGCGCCATAACCAAATCCTGACTCGCCGCCCGCATCGCCTTACCGACACGGGTGTACTTGATCAGCAGCGTCAAAATTACCATAACAGACGCAGTGGATGCGTAGATAAAGATGGTCGAGGTCCCGATGAACCTCCCAACCACTTCCCCGAGGTTAATCTCCGGGAGTACCGCAGGAAAGCGGACAAAATCCGAAGTCTGTACCAAACGGACATAATTCTGCAGAAACAGCGACATCCCGATGGCACTAATGAGCGCCGACAGCCGCGGAGTGTTCCGCAGCGGCAGGTAGGCAATCTTCTCCATAGTATAGCTGTGCAGCGAAGAGAAAATTATCGCCACCACCAGGGATATGGCAAAGATGGCGATGATCGGGAAATTCAATATGGTCAGAATCCCCCCCACCACCAGGGCCAGGAAGGCAGCAATCATATAAATTTCCCCGTGGGCAAAGTTTATAAGATTGATGATCCCGTAGACCATAGTGTATCCAAGCGCCAGCAGGGCGTAGATACTACCGCGGGTAATACCACTTAAAAACAACGTAATAAAATATTCCAAGCGGCTCCCTCTCTATTATACCTGCGGGAGCTCGTTGAGCGCCGCTTTCACTTTCTCGGCGGGATAATCGTACGCCGCCAGCTTCCCTTCCCCGTAATCCAGGTAGGCCTGCATGTCAAAGTGCCCGTGTCCGCACAGGTTAAAGGCAATGCACTTCTCTTGTCCGCTGGCTTTGCACTCCAGGGCGGCGTTGATAGCACCCGCCACCGCGTGGTTCGCCTCCGGTGCCGGCAAAATACCTTCGGCACGGGCAAATGTAATCCCGGCCTTGAACGTATCGAGCTGATCGACCGCACTGGCAGTAATCAGGTTTTGATCCAATACATGGCTCACAAGCGGCGCCATACCGTGATACCGCAACCCGCCCGCGTGGAACGGCGGCGGAACATAACTGCTCCCCAGGGTATGCATCTTTACAAGCGGCGCCAGGTGCCCGGTATCGCCAAAATCATAGGCAAAGCGCCCCTTGGTCAGCGACGGACACGCGGTCGGCTCTATCGCCCGCACCTCTATATCCTGCTCGCCGCGCAACTGTCTCCCCAGGAATGGAAAGGCAAAGCCGGCAAAGTTGCTGCCCCCGCCAGTGCACCCAATAACAATATCGGGGTAATCGCCAGCCATATCAAATTGCTGCAGTGCCTCCAACCCGATAACCGATTGATGGAGCAGCACGTGATTGAGCACGCTCCCCAGGGCATATTTTGTCTTGTCATCCTGTACCGCCAACTCAATGGCCTCGGAGATGGCAATCCCCAACGACCCGGATGAATTCGGATCCTCCGCCAGGATGCGTCTACCGCACTCGGTTTCGTTACTCGGACTCGCCGACACCTCGCCGCCAAATGCCTCGATGAGACCTTTCCGGTAGGGCTTCTGGTTGTAGCTGATGCGTACCATAAAGATTTTGCACTCCAGCCCGAAGAACGCGGTAGCCATAGCCAACGCACTCCCCCACTGTCCGGCCCCGGTTTCGGTTGTCAGGCGCTTGACGCCCTCTTCTTTGTTGTAAAACGCCTGCGCCACAGCCGTGTTCGGCTTATGCGACCCCGCCGGAGATACGCCTTCGTATTTGTAATAAATCCGCGCCGGTGTATCCAACGCCTGCTCCAGCCGCCGTGCCCGCACCAACGGCGTCGGGCGCCACTGCTGGTAGATGTCCCGCACCGGGTCGGGAATTTCAATCTCCCGCTCCTGCGAAACCTCCTGCATTATCAGCCCCATGGGGAACAGGGGCGCCAGGTCATCCGGCCCGATGGGCGCCTTGGTCCCGGGGTGTAGGGGCGGGGCCAGGGGGACTTGTAAATCTGCCTGAATATTATACCAATGTTTGGGGATATCTTTCGGCTGCAATCTAAATTCTCTCTGTTCCATTTGCAAATTATATTGCAAACAAAAAAGACATGCAAGGGGTTTTGCAAAAAAGTTTTTTTACAGAGAATGCATGTGGGCGCCCCCCTCTGCCCCTGTCGGGGCAGAGGGTCGGCGTGTCCGCAGCTTGCTGCGCGCGGCCGCGGCGCGCGGTTACCCAATCAATCCCCGCACACAAACCGCCGCGTCTGCCGCAAGCAAAGGCTTGCGGCACTGCTCCCATGCCTGGCGCGCGGAATTTGCTATGCTCCGCACTGTCCTATTCTGTTATGGTGCGGTTAACACGGTACCGCCGTTTCCAGTTGTTACCCATTGGTCATTGGCGTAGTGGATGTCTTCTAATATGCTGCTGCCCGTAGTTCTTGTCCGCGCCGTCCATGTGGTGCCGTCTTTACTGGTGACTATGGCTTCAATGATAGCAAGCGGGGTGAGCCTGAATACTCCTCCTACTGCTACCCATTGATCATTGGCATAGTGGACGGCGTTCAGCTCGGCGCCCGCATTACTTGTCCGCGCCGTCCAAGTGATGCCGTCAGTGCTAGTGACTATAACTCCGGTGGTGGCACCGCCGCCTACTGCTACCCATTGGGAATTGGCGTAGTGGACGGCATGTAACTGATTGGTACCCGAATTGCTTGTCCGTGCCGTCCATGTAGTGCCGTTTGGGCTGGTGGTGATAACCCCCGCGCCCTCTCCTACCGCTACCCATAGACCGTTTGCGTAGTGGACATCTCTTAAGTGGTTACTCACATTGCTTGTCCGTGCCGTCCATGTAGTGCCATTTGTGCTAGTGGTTATAATACCATCATTGCCCACCGCTACCCACAGGCCATTTTCACCGTTAGCGTCGGTGGCATAATGGACATCTTGCAGCGGGGTTGTCACTTTGCTATCCCGGCTGGTCCACATGGTGGTACCATTTGCACTGGTGGTTATGACTCCGCTGGTAGTACCGCTAGCATTGCCCCCTACTGCTACCCATAGGCCATTGGCATAGTGGACGGCATTTAGTTGACTGCTCGCATTGCTTGTCCGGCTTGTCCACATGGTGCCGTTTTCGCTGGTGGTTATGTCTCCGCCGCTAGTGCTACCACCTACTGCTACCCATAGACTATTGTCATAATGGACGTCACGTAGTATGCTGGTCACATTGCTTGTCTGGCTTGCCCATGTGGTACCGTTTCCACTGGTGGTGATATTTCCCGAATTCCCCACCGCTACCCATAGACTATTGTCATAATGGACGGCACGTAGTGTGCTACTCACTTTGCTATCCTGGCTCGTCCACGTGACGGCGGTTGCTTTGCATGTGCCGCTGCCGCAAATTAAAGATTGGGTGCAATGATCACTAATACCGCATGCGTCTCCAGAGTTTCCATCCGATTCCCCGCATACCTGGGACCCTTGTGCTCCTATGCATATTAAACTGACGGCGCATTGGTCATCGGCAGCACATGCGCTGCCGCTGCTGCCATTAGAGCATACCCCGGCTGCACACATCAAATTACTATCGCACTCACTGCTGGCGGTGCACGCACCCCCGAGGACTGCCTTACATGTGCCGCTGCTGCATACCAGGGGGGTGGTGCAGTGGGCAGTGACCCCGCATGCGTCTTCGGCGTTTCCATCCGATTCCCCGCATACCTGGGCCCCTTGTGTTCCGATGCAAATTAAACTGGTATCGCATTCGCCATCGGCGGCGCATGCGTTTCCAGTGCTGCCGTCGGAGCATAGCCCGACTGCGCACATCAAATCACTGGCACATACACTGCCTGTAGTGCACGCGCCCCCGGCGAGTACCTTGCCGCATGTGCCGTCGTTGCACACCAGGGCGTCGGTGCAATGGTCGTCGGTACCGCATGCGCTTCCGGTGTTTCCATTGGATTGGGTGCATACCTGACTACCCGGCGTTCCAATACAAATAAATCCGGTATCGCATTGCCCATCGGCGTTGCACGCACCGCCCGCGGGTACTTTGCCGCATGTGCCGTCGTTGCACACCAGGGCATCGGTGCAATGGTCGTCGGTGCCGCATGCGCTTCCGTTACTGCCGTCTGATTGGGTGCATACCTGGCTGTCTTGTGTGCCGATGCAAATTAAATTGGTATCGCATTCGCTATCTGCGGTGCACGCACCGCCGGCGGCTACCTTTCCACTGCTCCCGTTTCCATTCCCCCCGTCTCCCGGGGCGTTGACTGCACAGCCGGCTATCGCCAGCGGCAAGGTAATGATTGCACATAGGGCAATTATCACAATACATACACCGAGTTTCGGTGTCTTCGTTATATTATACATAATTATATATCTCTCCTTTATAGTTATGGTTAGAATAATTTCTCTGAAAACTGACACCAGGCAGGTTGCCCTGGGTCATATTATTAATGGTTCCAGCGGTAGTGCTGGAGTTAGAGGGGTAATTTTTTAGTGGAAGTAAGGTGTTTAGCGCGTTATTTTTACTATATCTGCGGGGGGGGGTATGGGAATTGGGGTAAGTTATGGTAAAATAAGGACGTAACAGGGACGCGGGGGCGCCGGTGGGGTGCGGGATAGCAATTCTACGCGGTCTGTTATTCACAATGTACCCAGTGTAGCATATATTTTCACTGTCGGCAAGGGTTTTTGCTAATTTTTTGTCCCTTGACGCTTCCGTCTGAGCCGCCCACGCAGGGCGCGCCGCCCACGCAGGGCGCGCCGCCTCTCGCATGCCTGGCGCGCGGGATTTGCTATGCCCCGCGCGTCTCACTAGTGGGCGGCGCAGATGACGGGTAGGGACATATCACATGTTTCAGAGTTCCTCAAGCCCAGGCTGCTTCCGATAAGTCCAGCCACGTTGAAAACGGTACTGCTAGCATCATCGCAATCAAGAGTAGCAGAATCACCGCCCACGTTTGAAAACGCCCAAAAACTTCCAGTAGTGAGGTCGTCAACTACATCATATGCGTTATTCTGCCATGCGCCGAGAACTCCCGCGGGTACACTAAGATTACCGATAGTATGTGTTACCAAAGGACTCCCGAATGTAGAAGTTGGATCTCCACTGGTATACCCGGGGGGATACACCACAACCTGCCGTGCCTCAAGGTCAGTGTCGTCGGCGCCGTTCAGATCAAGGGCGTTGGTATCGGTGGCAAGGTCTCTAAAAATATATCCCGGGTCGTTTGATTTTGACCCGAAAAATACCGCCTCGGTATACCCGGCATTGCGAAGCGCTGTTGCTACGGCGCCCATATCGGTGGTTAGTTCTGTATTACATGCCGCAAAGCCAAAGTCTCCGTCATGGGTATCGGTACCGCCTAATCGGAACAAAGCAACCGGCCGCGCTGTGGCCGCCGTGGCGCTTATTAGCGTTGTACCAAGGGTAGCATCGGCACTATCGAGAGTAGTGATAGTAAAAGTGTGTGCACTGCCTGGGGCAGTAAGTCCAGTGATATTAGCGGTTCCGACGCCAAGCATTACCTCTACCGCGGTAGTTGGCGCCGGCGTTCCAGTTATTGAAATTTTCGCAATATTGGAGGTTGCAGTCGGGTCAGTCCAGGAAATTGTTGTAGTACCATCGGCAGCAATGGTGGTTGCTGACGCGGCAGTTACCGCAGTTAGATTTACAGCAGGTGTGGTTACCATTGTAGTAGTTGCTGTTTCGTTTCCAATGGTATCAGAACTCGTGATAGTAACGGCATATGGCGTGCTGGCATTCAAGCCGATCAACTGTGCCGCCTGTACCCCTGCGGCTACCCGTAGCGGTTGTGCCTGACTGCCGTCTGCCGGCGACCACGTTAGCTCTATGTGCGATAGGTCACTAGCAGTAGGGTCAGTCCATGTCAGGGATATAGCTGATGACGTTACTGTTGTGTTGATGTTTGTAACAACAGCCGGTGCCGCCGCATCTGCAGTTGCCCTGACAAATCTAGACGATGTATGCCCAACAGTATCTACTGACGCTGTTGTGAACGTGTATTCAACTCCGTCCATCAAACCAGTAACGGTAGCGGCCTGTGTGCCGGGGTTTATTGTAAGCGGCTGGTCGATCCCATGCTCTGGTGTCCACTGCACGCGAATGTGCGAAAGATCTCCATCTGGATCAGAGGGGTCAATCCAGGTAAGTTCTACTGCTCCGTTTGCCTGGAGAGCAGCAGTCAAGTCCCTTACAATGAATGGGGCAACGCTATTTGCAGTTACCTCGGCAGGGGGGCTGGCAGGCGATTGATTGCCGGCAGTATCGACACTTACGGCGGTGAACGTATAGTTAACCCCATCAGCCAACTGGGCGATCGTAGCAGTCTCTACGCCTTTGTCTACGCGAAACGGCTGAGTTACAATCCCTCCAATGGGTTCCCAGGTTATGAGAATATGCGAAAAATCTGCATAATCCGGATCGGTCCAGGTAATCAATACGTTACCCAATTGCTGCGCAGAGACGGTCAAGGTTACCCCCGCTAGAGAGGGACCTCCTGGAGGGGAATCTCCTGGAGGGGAATCTTGCGTGACTTCCTCGCAAGTAGCAAAAAATAGCGACAGTAGTGCAATCACTACGAGCATCGCAGTATATACACCGATCTTCGGTGCTTTCATTATATTATACATAATAGTATATCTCTCCTTTATAGTTAAAATAGTTAGAATAATTTCTCTGAAAACTGACGCCAGGTGGGTTGCCTTGGGTCATATTATTAATGGTTCCAGCGGTAGTGCTGGGATTAGGGGGGTATTGGGGGGTGTAAATTACGGTAAAGTCATGACATAATATGGACGCGGGGGCACTGGCGGGGTGTGAGATAGCAATTCTACGCGGTCTGTTATTCACAATGTACCCAGTGTAGCATATATTTTCACTGTCGACAAGGGGTTTTTGCTGATTTAATCAATCGATGTCCCTGCAATAATACCAATCAACACTGATACAGCACTACCCAGTACGGTAGATGTGATTATTAGTGTTGGAGATTGTTTCCACAAACCCAGTGCCTCATAGTGAAAGATAACTATAGAGATAGCCGCTAATGAAATGATACATGTCCCTAACGCCAAACCTAAAATGATTATGCGGGTTCGTTTTCTACTGTCCTGACTTTCCCGGCGGTGAGCATACGGGACTGGTAGTTTTTTACCACCACTGTGGGCCAGTGATTCCCGCACTATTTCTTTTTTTTCGCCTGCTACTTCACTGTCTGCCATATTACCTCTATGTCTCGTTCTATATCGCCGCTGTTTATGTATTCTGGATGTCCCTCACTTACCGCCCTGTCCCATGCACCGCCGGGCTCGTGGGACATGTTAACCAGACTTTTTGTTGTATATTTCCCATATGTTTCAACTGTTCTTTGTGCTATCTCTTTGTATCCTAGTGTATATATGTCATTATCGTATGTAATAGGTTCTGTTATCTCTTCACGGCTCCTGTATTTTCTCAAGGAATAATACAACTCCTTATTAACCGGGCCGTATTTCCATGCTTCAAACTTGATCGGACGCTCTGGCATTTCCCGTATCTTCTCATTAAGGTATTCTACATAGTAGAAATATAAAAGTTTTTGTAAATACAATGGAGTGACCCGATACCCGAAGTCCCAACACAACTCTAATAGAGTATTAACAACCGCGCATAAATACTTACTCATATTTTTATTATATCACTTTTGCGTGCCGTGTCAAACCAATAGTGACGGAGCAGGGATTGTGAGAATAGTAGACTGAGCTTGTCGAAGTCTCGGGATTCAATATGAGAACCGGGGGCTTCGACAGGCTCAGCCACCAATTTTTTTTCAGAACAGGTTGCTATGCCTGCCATCAGGATATCTGCTTTACAGAAGCGACCGGGGGTAGCGGAAGACAGAGAAGGCGGCGGCGGGCGAGCGGGAGTGAGCCCGTACCCACGCGTGCGCACTTGTGCGTGCGCGTGGGTAGGCGCCTGGTGACGCGGCTGCGGAGCAGGCGCGGCACTCTGGCTGCAGCGAGGGGGCTCGCAGCCCCCTCTTAATGTAATAATAAATAATGGATTAAAATATTGGGTATCAGTTGGTGAGATAGTTTTCGTATCAGAGCATGGGGCTGGCAGCCCCCTCTTAATGTAATAATAAATAATGGATTAAAATATTGGGTATCAGTTGGTGAGATAGTTTTCGTATCAGAGCATGGGGCTGGGGAACGTCGCCCCCTCCTCTCCTACCCTCCATGCCAGCTCTAGACAGACAGGGAGATTATCGGGTATAGTTAGGGGCCGCGGGGGTCCGTGGTTTGGGCGATTAACTCAGTTGGTTAGAGTGTCTGCTTTACACGCAGAAAGTCGGCGGTTCGAGTCCGTCATCGCCCAGATGTCCGAATTACTGGTGCGCATTGGGCAGCTGGTGCTCAGTCTGCTGCTCCTGTATGTTGGTAGTGAGGCGCTGTTGAGCGGGAGTGTTGCGCTGTCTATACGGCTGCATATTCCGCGGATGGTGATTGGGCTGACGATTATTGCCCTGGGGACTTCGTTTCCGGAGCTGTTTGTAAGCAGTGTGGCGGTGCTCCGCGGGAGCGGGGGGCTGGCGGTGAGTAACCTGTTGGGGAGTAATATCATCAACATTGGGCTGATCATGGGGGGTGCGATGCTGTTGACTACCCTGCGGCCGAACAAGGTGGTGGTCCGGAGCGATATGCTGTTGCTGGTTGGCACTGGGGTGCTGCTGCCGTTGCTGCTGCTGCGTTCGGGTGATGGCGGGCTGTCGCTGGTTGTTGGGCGCGGGAGCGGGGTGGTGCTCCTGGGGATCCTGGGGGTCTATTTTCCACTGAGTTACATTGTGCATAAGCGTATGCAGCCCGGTGTGGCGGGGGCGGAGGCGCTGGCGTCGGCGGAAGCGCTGGAGCAGAGTGTGAATATCAGTGCGCAGCTTACCGATGAATCGAAAGACCTCGAGAATGCTGGCGGTGCGGTGGAGCAGGTGCGGGTACGGGGGTACAAGGGGATTGTCCTGCTCATTAGCGGGGGCGTCCTGGGGCTCTATGTTGGGTCGAGTTGGCTGGTGGAGAGTGCGGTGTTTCTGGTGCGGGTGAGCGGGCTCAGTGAGCGGCTGGTTGCCATTCTGGTTGCCGCCCACGGGACTAGTGCGCCGGAGATATTTGCCACCCTGGCGGCTATCCGGAAGGGCGAGGGCGGGATCATTGTGGGGAATGTTATCGGGAGCAATCTGATGAATACCCTGCTGGTCATGGGGCTGATTGGTGCGGTGCGGCCGACGGTTATTCCGTCTGCGGAGAAGCATGGGCTTGATTTACTGGTAATTTTGCTGATAACGCTGCTGCTGGCGGGGTGTTTTTGGTTGACGCGCCGCCGAGGTGTGGTTGCTGTGGGGGGCGGGACGCGGCGGTGGAATGGAGCGCTCCTCCTGGGGGTCTATGTGCTCTATGTGCTGTTCCTGATATTCGGCAGATAGTGTGATGGGTACCGGGAGCGGTGCGACGGGCGACGCGCGGGCTATTATTTTTGATCTGGACGGCACGTTGGTGGATAGCGTGGGGGTTATTGCCGAGTGCGTGAATGGTGCGCTGGCCGATGCGGGCGAGGGTGCCGGGGGCACGGCGGGGTATCCGGCGGAGCAGTATCGGCGGTGGGTCGGGTATGGGCTGCGGGCTCTGGCGGTGATGGCTGCCAACGGGGATCTCCGAGATGTGACGGCGGAACGGGGCGCGCGGGCAAACGGGGGCGTGATTCCGGCGGCGCGCTTTCCGCAGTGGTACAAAGAGCTGACGGAGCGGTACGAAGAGGCGGTGCGGGCCCCGCAACCGCCCTACCCGGGCGTGCGGGAGCTGTTGGCGGGGCTCCGTGATGCTGGATACAAATTGGGGGTGCTGTCGAATAAGCCGCATCGGTTGACCACGGCGGTTGTTGAGCGCACCTTCCCCGGTGGGATATTTGGAGCGGTGCGGGGGTTGGTGGATGGCGAGCCCGGGAAGCCTGACCCTAGCGGACTGAAGGTGGTTGCCGGAGCCCTGGGGGTTGGGTGCGGGGATGTGATTTTGGTGGGAGATAGTGAGATTGATTGTATGACGGGAGTTGCTGGTAAGGTGCGGCTTGTTATTGGAGTGAACTGGGGGTATGGGGGCGGGGGGGCGTCTCTGCGGGAAGCCGGGGCGGGGGGGGTTATTGGTGAGCCGGGAGAGTTGTGGGGGGTTATTGGTGAGAGGGGGGGGTGATGGCGTGCTCGCTCTATATATTGGTGCCGTCTCTGCGGCGCATTAAGCTCTACTGACGCGGGTTGAACCCCTGTCCTACGTGCAAAAAGTAAAAGAGCCTTCCGGAGATTCCCTTAAAGGATAAGTAAAATGCAGCGTGCCTCTTCTAATCACATTCATTCCGATGATTGCCTGGTATACAGAGTTTTGCAGTCCTTTTATCCCAATTAGTTTTACGTTTGGTACTACCAGACCTGTATGCGGTACACATAAATCTGCGAAATATACAAATGATGCTTCTGCGCCATGTACTCCTTCTATACTTTCAGTATAGTGCTCTGGTCTGATATTCAAATCATCTGCAACGGAATTTTGTATAGCGCTAACCGTTGCCCCGGTATCAACCAACGCGTGTGTTGGCGTTATTTTCTTTGGAACTTTAATGCTGATTTCGCCATTAACTATTGAGCTTTCCAACGAACCTGGCGACGCTATTATTACATGCAGAAGAGCTCGGCTGTTTTTTATTTTAGCTTGTACGCAAGGCATACGACGCAAATCCTAAATCTACTTTTTGTGGATTAATTTGTTGTATAGAATATATTTTATCCTTGATTGTTTTTTCGGCAAATTGCATGGCTTCCTCTTTTGTATTCTTCTTAGCAATAATTTCTGTGTCTTTTAATACGACAAATTTTCCGGTATCACTTTTCGGAAATTTTTTTTCGGAGAACGCCTTGTAATTTTTTTGTATTTCTTCTTTTAACTTTTTTATTTCACTGTCCATGTTTTAATTATATTTCCATGTAGTAGGTTTGTCAAGTTTTGTACAACCTCAATACATTTGGGCGCCTCGTCCCGCCCTACCTTATATCCCCCTACTCTATCTCCCATTATACCACTGCTAACAGAAATATCAAACATACTAAAGAACAAAAAAGCACACATCAAGCTCCGCTGTCGCGGGTTGAATGCTTGCTTCACACAGGCGACGGGGGGTAGCGGAAGACAGCGAAGGCGGCGGCGGGCGAGCGGCAGTGAGCCCGTACCCACGGGCCCCTGCCCGTGGGTAGCCGCCTGGTACCGCGGCTGCGAGAGCAGGCGCGGTACGCTGGCTGCAGCGAGGGGGGCAGGGCCCCCCTCTGCAAAATCAAATAAATATTCCGTCTATGCTTTACATGATACAAAAAATATGATACAATCGGGTGATGGTTGGTGATACGCAAAGCGACGAATCAATAATTAAGCGGGCAAAAGAGTACATCGAGCTGGAAAGCGGCAAGCAATTTTGCTCGGATATGCGGGCGCTGTTGGAAAAGGGCAATATGGCGGCTCTGCGCGAAGCCACTGGGCGCGAGCTGGAGTTTGGCACCGGGGGGCTCCGGGGGGTTGTTGGGGGCGGGTTTAACCGCATGAACAGCTATGTGGTTGCGCGCGCTACCCAGGGGATTGCCCAATATGTGCGGGCGTTTCGCAAAAAGCACGAGATGGCGGGGCGGGCGCGGGCTATTATTGCATACGATTCGCGGCTGCATTCGCGTATGTTTGCTGAAGTTACTGCCGAAACCTTTGCGGCGAATTCGTGTGATGTCTATCTATTTCCGGAGTGCCGGCCTACGCCGATGCTTGCGTATACTTTACGGAAATTAGAGTGTGACATCGGGGTGGTGGTTACTGCCTCGCACAATCCCCCGGAGTACAACGGCTATAAGGTCTACTGGTCGGATGGGGCGCAGATAATTTCCCCGCAGGACAAAGAGATTATTGCCACCATCCAGGGCGTGAGCGGGCGGCCGAAGCGCATGGCAATGAAAGAAGGCATCGAGAAAAAACGGATACATATGCTCGGGAAAGAGCACGACGATGCCTACGTGGGGTATGTCCGGGATATAGTGCAGTTCCCGGAGGTGTTCGAGAGCCTGAAGAATCTGAAGGAAGCAAAAGATGACACCGCCCCCGCGACAGAGGACGGCTCGGCGGATGGGAAAAAGAAAAAAGGCAAGAAGGCAATACCGCCCTTTAAGGCCGTCTACACGCCCCTGCACGGGACAGGGGGGGTGATAATGGAGCGCGTCTGCCGTGATCTCGGGGTGGAGTGCCTGCAGGTGCCGGAGCAGCGGAAGCCTGATGGGAATTTCCCTACCGTTGATTTCCCCAACCCCGAGGTACCGGAGGCGTTGAGCCTGGGTTTGAAACTCGCGGAAAAAGAGGGCGCGGCGGTGGTTGTTGCCAGTGACCCCGATGCGGACAGGATGGGGTTGGCAATTCGTCACGGGGGTAAGTATATTTTACTGACCGGGAATCAAACGGGGGCGTTGCTGATTGATTATGTGCTGTCGGCGCGGCGGCGCATGGACTCGCTCCCTGTTCGGCCTGCGGTTATCAAGACCATTGTTACCAGTGAGTTACAGCGGCGTATTGCCGAACAATACGGGGCAACCTGTTACGATACCCTGACTGGGTTTAAGAATATCGCCGCCAAATTGCGGCAAATCCAGCACGAGTGGCGGGTGGGTGAAGTTAAGACGCGTGACACCAGTGCGGACAACGGCGGGAGGCATAAACCGTCGACATGTATTCTTGGCGGCGAAGAGAGTTTTGGGTATATGGTTAACCCGCAGGTGCCCGACAAAGACGGGATTGCCGCCGCGGTTCTTGCCATCGAAATGGTGCTGTACAACCACCTGCGCGGATGCACCATGCAGGAGCGGTTGGAGGAAATTTTTACAACCCACGGGTACTTCCGCGAAGAGAGTGTATCGAAGGTGTTTCCCGGTGCGTCGGGGATGGCAAAAATGGATGGGATTATGGACAACCTGCGGAATAATCCTCCAGAGATGATCAGCACTATCGCGGTGCACCAAATTAAAGATTACCTGCTCGGGCAGGTAGTGGACTGCGGGACGGGGTTATCGAAACGGATGCAGGGGTTCCCGCAATCGAATGTGCTGCAATTTATTCTTGCCGATGGGAGCACGTTGAGTGTGCGGCCGTCGGGGACTGAGCCGAAGATAAAATTTTATTTTTCGTGCAGCTACACCCCGAATGCACCGATCGCGCAAGGCAAGCGGATGACTGACAGCATGGCAAAAATGGCCGTTGAGCAAATCAACGAGTGGCTGAAATAACCGTTTGGGATCTGTTACTCACGTAGGTATAGGGGTTGGGATTATGAATACTTCGGCAAGTTCTGAAAACGTATTGGAAACTGTGTTTGTTTCGTTAGATATCGAAACCACGGGGCTGTCTGCGCAAACTGATGCAATTATTGAAATTGGTGCGGTCCGCGGGAAACTGCAGGGGAAGGAATACGACGAGTTTAGCAAGATTGTTAACCCCGGGGCGGGGGTGGTGAATAAGGCCGAGCATATCAATAACATTTCCGCCCAGATGATTGCCGGGGGCGAGCCCCTGGTGCCGGTCCTGCAGGGGTTGCTGGAGTTTATCGGCGATGCGGTTGTGGTTGGGCACAATATACTTGGGTTTGATCTGTCGTTTATCCAAACTGCGCTGAGCAGGAACTCCCTGCCGCTCATTGATAACAGGATTGTCGATACCGTCAGGTTGGCGCGGCGCAACTACCCTAGCCGGCAAAGCAATAAACTGGAATCACTTGTTGCTGATTTTAATATACCGACGCGGCCCAATCACCGGGCGTTGGATGACAGTATAGCGTGCCTGAAAGTCCTGGAGCGCATCGTTATGGATAAAAGCATCCTCGGTGCACCGCCTGGGCTGCAGGAATTTCTCCAGTAATCTCTCTCTCGCACGCGTTAGTTTAAAACGGTAACGGCTCCGCAGGGGCGGTGCCGGCGGCTCCGGCGGGGATACGGGGTTGGGTGTTGGTAATGTGCACATCTATGAGTGCCCGGAGGCGGGCCAGGGTTTCCCGTGCCTGGAATTGCAGGTTACGCGGGCCTTGCGGGGTATGGCTGGCGAACCCGATTGGGCGCTGGTCGTCATTATAGGCAATATAGAGTGCACGGAGCAGGTGTGAGCGCTGGGTAATAATAGTGTAATCGTTCAAATCGAAGACTGTCCGGGCGCGTATGACCGAATCGAGGGTACGGAGCCCGGCAGAATCAAGGTGGATGGCATCGGGGGCGACGCCGAGGGCGATCAGTGTCTCTTTCATCCGCTGCGGCTCGTTGTATGAGGCCCGCAGGTTGTCGCCGCTTGCCAGTATGTATTGCACCTTGCCGTGGTGGTAGAGATCGGCGGCTGCGGTTATGCGGGAGTGATAGTATTCGCTCGGGCGCCCGCTGCGGGAATATTTACTGGTCCCAAGGAGAAGTGCCACCTGTCTGGCAGGAATCTCTTCTACGCTGTCGTACACCAGCCCGTGGCCCAGCTTGTAAAACGGCACCGTCAGGAGGACAAAACCCAGGGATCCCAGGAGCAGTGTGACGCCGACAGTACGCAGTAGGCTATGCACAATTACAGGCAATGTCCCTGGGGGCGCGGCGGGTAATTGGCGCACTGGTACTTGATGCCCGCGGTGACATATTAACCGCCCCCGCCGCCTGCCAACGACAACAGTACACCCGCGGCGATAGCCGACCCGATAACACCCGCCACGTTCGGCCCCATGGCGTTCATGAGTAAAAAGTTATGCGAATCCTCCTGCTGGCCGAGCTTCTGCACTACCCGGGCAGCCATGGGTACCGCCGAAACCCCGGCGGCTCCGATCATCGGGTTGACCTTTCCCTTGCTGAAAATATACATGCATTTTCCAAGCAGCACGCCGGAAATAGTACCGATGGCAAACGCGATGAGCCCAAGGGCAATGATAAGCAGGGTCTGGGTGGTCAGGAAGGCCGCGGCGGAGAGTTTGGAGCCGACCGCGAGTCCCAGGAATATAGTCACAATATTTATGAGCTCGTTTTGTGCGGTTTTAGACAACCGCTCCACTACCCCGGATTCGCGCAACAGGTTGCCGAGCATGAGCATCCCCAACAGGGGTGTGGCGGCCGGGATTAACAACGACGAGATAATGCAGGTGATGATCGGAAAGAGGATTTTTACGCGTTTTGATACCGGGCGCGGGTCGGGCATTACCACCCGCCGTTCGGTACGGGTGGTGAATAGCCGGATCAGCGGCGGTTGTATTATGGGCACCAGGGCCATGTACGAATAGGCGGCGACGGCAATCGGTCCCAGGAGGTGCGGGGCCAGGCGCGATGTCAGGTAAATTGCGGTCGGGCCGTCGGCGCCGCCGATGATTGCCGTTGAGGCGGCCTCGGCAAACGGAAACCCCAGTGCCTTGGCCCCCAGGAGGGTACCGAATATACCGAATTGCGCCGCCGCGCCGAGCAAAAAGGTCGAGGGCTGGGCCAACAGGGGTCCGAAATCGGTCAGTGCCCCGATGCCCAGGAAGATAAGCGGTGGAAAGATACCTGTCTCTATGCCGAAAAAGAAATATTTCAACAGCCCGCCGTCCTGGTCGAGTCCAGCCAGGGGTATGTTGACCAATATGGCCCCAAACCCAATGGGAAGCAGCAACAGCGGCTCGTACCCGCGTGCCACGCCCAGGTAAATCAACAGGCACCCTACTCCAATCATCAGGAGCTGCTGCCAATCAAGGGCCAGGAACCCGGTGGATTGCAGGAGTGTATCAAGCATGCCGTCGCCTCGCGTGTTCTATTCTAGTTTGCCTCGTGTACATTGTATTACGCTGGAGCTATGTTCACCAGGACATTGCCCTGCTGCACAGCCGCACCCGCCTCCACAAGAATTTCGGAAACAGTACCCGCCGCGGGGGCATTGATGGTAACATCCATCTTCATTGCCTCCATGGTAATAATCAATTCCCCGGCACCCACCGCACCGCCAACCTGGGCATGAATCTCTTTTATAACGCCAGTCATCGGTGCGGTTACGGCACCCGCGCCGCCGCCGCCAGCAGCAGCCGCGGGGGCAGCCGGAGCAATGGGTGCAGGCGCGGGCGCAAGCGGAGCCGCCTGCGGGACAGCAGGCGCCGCAGCACCAGCACCCCCGCCGCCGGCGCCAGGTACCGGGGCAGAAATGTCGCCGGTATTTTCCGCTACATACTCCCGTCCCTCGTGGGTAACAATGATCTGCCCCCCATCTCTACGCACCTCCAGCTCGTACTCTTGTCCGTCTGAAATAATCTTATACTCTGCCATCACCTACTCTCCCCTGTCTGCTCGAGCGCGCTCACCCACGCCGGTCCTCCGCGCCCCTGGGCACCAATGTGTGCAGCCCACGACCCGCCGCCATGCATCTCGCCCTGTAATTGCTCGTCGTCCAGAAACGCCGCGGCGGCAGCAGCTATAATTTCATGCGGCAGCCGTGCAGGCGCACCGCCGCTGTTCCCTGCCGATTCGCTTGCCGTCCCGCCGCTGCCGGCAACCGCGCCCTGCGGCGCCCCACCACCGGCGCCAGCAACATCACTATGCGGGATCACCCTGGTAATCACTGCCATCAGGACGCTCAACAGCCCCAAAAACAGAAACACCACAGACATCCCGACCCCAGTGGCCTGCAGGGCAAACGATAACGCTTCGATATCCATCCCACCCTCTCTACAGGGGAATATTCCCATGCTTCTTGCGCGGCCTGCTCTCGCTCTTGCGCTCAAGTATACCCAACGACCGCACCAACTCGCTGCGGATCCCCGTCGGGTCGATAATGGCATCGACATACCCAAAGCTCGCCGCCCGGTACGGGCTCATTACGCTCTCTTTAAATTCATTAATCTTCTCGGTACGCCGCTGCGCCCGCGCCTGCTCGGCCTCTTTTTCGCCCGCGCCCTCTGGGGCGGCCCCGGCTATCTCACGCCGGAAGACAATGTTCACCGCACCCTCGGCCCCCATGACCGCTATTTCGGCAAATGGAAAGGCAATAACCCGGTCATACCCCAGGGATTTTGCAGCCATAGAGATATACGCCCCCCCGTACGCCTTCCGCAGTATCACGGCAATCTTCGGCACCGTCGCCTCGGCTATTGCATACAGGATTTTTGCACCGTGACGGATAATCCCGCCGTGCTCCTGGGCAACGCCAGGCAAAAACCCCGGTACATCAACCAGAGAGACAATTGGAATATTGAACGCATCACAAAAGCGCAAAAACCGCGCCCCCTTATCGGAGGCATTGATATCCATGGCCGCAGCGTAGGCGTTGGTCTGATTGGCAAATATTCCTACCGTCCTGCCTGCCAGGCGGGCGAACCCAACAACAACGTTCGGCGCATAATCCCCCTGTACCTCCAGGAAGCTGTCGGTATCAAACATAATACGGATACAGTCACGCACATCGTAACTCTTCGTCCCCTCTGAGGGAATGACATCCAGCAGCGCCCCGCACTCGCGGTCGGGCGAATCAAATTCCGTCACCCGCGGCGAGCTCTCGCGGTTATTCAGCGGCAGGTACCCCAACAGACGCCGGATAAACCCCAGCGCCGATTTCTCATCAGGCAGCCGGAAATGCGCCACACCGCTCGCAGCACTATGGGCCCCAGCCCCGCCAAGGGCTTCGTGGCTGATCTCTTCCCCGGTAACCGTCTTGATAACATCCGGCCCGGTAATATACATCTGACTGATCCCGTCAACCATAATAATAAAGTCGGTAATGGCCGGCGAATACACCGCACCCCCCGCACATGGTCCTACTATTAATGTAATCTGCGGAATCACCCCGGATGCCAGGGTATTGTTACGGAATATCCGCCCATACCCCTGCAGGGCCAAAATCCCCTCCTGGATCCGCGCGCCGCCAGAGTCATTGATCTGCACAAACGGCACCCCCGATGACAGCGCCCGCTCCTGCACCGAAGCGATCCGCTCCGCCTGCATCTCGCCCAGCGATCCGCCCAGCACGGTAAAATCCTGCGCCGCCAGACAGAGCGGCCGCCCGTCAACCTGCGCGTACCCGCTAACCACCCCGTCCCCGAGGTAATGTTTATCTCCAAGCCCAAAGTCCTCCGCGCGTCCGAGAACGTATGCTTGCTCTTCTACAAAGCTGCGGTCATCAACGAACGCCTTAATCCGCTCACGCGCCGTCAGTTTTCCCTTTTGGCGCTGCGCCTCACTGCGCTCCTTCCCCCCGCCGGCACGCATGCGTTCACGTTCGGTGTGAAACCTGTCCAGCCGCTTATCCTTGACTGTACCCATTAACTCCACTATACTATGATAACCTTATATGGGTCAACCCGCCGGGGTGGTGGAATTGGTAGACACAGAGGACTTAAAATCCTCCGGCCTTAACCTGGCTGTACGGGTTCAAGTCCCGTCTCCGGCATACTTTTCTGTAGTTTTTGGGCGCCACCCCCGCCCGCGAGCGGGCGGCGGTCGGCGTGCTCCGGGCTCCGCCCTATCGGGCTTCGGTCTGGGGCTGCGCCCCAGACTGCCGCGTCCGCGGCACCGCTCCGCATGCCTGGCGCAACGCTCCGCGCCGCTCCCGTTATATATAGAGAGAGACGTAATTCCCGCTCAGGTGTAAAAAACCATTATCTCATCCGCCCATATATCCGATAGATAATAATATGAAAAAATTACAACAACTATGTATATGCATGGCCGGTATAATCAGCACCCTTGGCTGTACCACCCTGCATGCCCAGACAATCCCAACCGGGAATACCCTTAATCGCGATAAACTGACCACCGCCATTCACGGCCAGCAGCTCTACCGCCTGCCAATTGAACAGCTGGCAGGCTCCCGCCCGGAGACCCTGCAGCTCCCCGACGAACGCCTTCCCGCCGCCAGTACCTCCAACGCTTCTCTCAACGAACTCCCGGACCCGAAAGTATCCGCCGCTCCCGCTCCCACACCGGCCCCAACCGCTGCCCCACAGGCAGCACAGAACGCCAACACATCGGATTGGTACGAAACCGGACAGGCCTCGTGGTACGCTGGACGCTTCCAGGGCCGCCAGACTGCCAACGGCGAAATATTTGATACCAATCTATTCACCGCCGCGCATAAGACCCTTCCGTTTAACACCATCGTCCAGGTGTATAACCCCATGAATATGCAGAGCGTGCTGGTGCGCGTGAACGACCGCGGCCCGTTTGTCGAGGGCAGGGTTATTGATTTATCCCGGGCCGCCGCCGGTGCCATCGGGCTTACCTCCCAGGGGGTCTCCACGGTACACCTCCGCATAGTCAACGAGGGCACAACACAGCAGCTGCGGCTTATCCAGCTCGGCTCGTTCAGCGAGTACGCCAACGCGGTCGATCTGCTGCGCGAACTCGAGGCAGTCGGATTCAGTGCCGAGATCGAGCGGTCAAACGTAAATGCGGCAATCTACCGCGTCATCATACCCGATATACCCCAGCAGCAGCTGCACGTCCAACAGGCAGCGCTTGCCCAATACGGGTTCACCGACGTACTGGTGCGGGCAAAAAAGAACTAATCTCTCGCTTACCGCTGATGCGCCGGTATCCTCGGCGCAGCCCCGCGGGGATGTAATACGTTCCCCGCCATAATCCGCGCTTATAGTTTGCAAGCAGGTGCTCGTCGTGCATCAACTCAAGCACCGCTTGTGCCTCTATGCTGTCCAGCCCGCCCAACCGCCCCCGGTGCTCCAGGTGCTTCCACAACGACGATAGTGATGTACAGCGCCGGTGGCGGACAAGCCACCCCCATACTCGGCGCTCGCCTGCGCCCAGTACCTGCACACTGTTATCACATACATCACAGCCGGTGCACTCACGCTGCTGTTCGCCCAGTACCGCCAACAGCTGCTGGCGCCGGCACCGGGTATTACAGAAGGCATACGCACTAATAGGATCATCCGCGCCGCCGCCCCCCGGCGAGCACCCTGCCTGCGGGGTTACCAGCAGCAGCGCCGATGCCGCCGCCCCGTCACGGCCCCCGCGCCCGGCCTCCTGCAGGTAATTCTCGATATCCGCCGGCGGGGAGACATGCACTACCGTCCGGATGTCGGCCTTATCCATGCCCATCCCGTACGCGCAGGTGGCACAGAGTACCGCCTGCGGGGCGTGCAGGAACCACTCCTCGGTGCGGGCGCGGTCATCTGCGCTGAGTCCGGCGTGGTAAAACCGCACCTGGGTACCCGGTAGGACCTGCCGGAGTATGCGCGCAAATTTCTCGGTGCTCCCCCGGGTCTTGCAAAAGACAATAGCCGGCCTGGCCAGCTCCCCACAGCCCAACAGCGCACGCAGCTTTCCCGACAGCGGGTCGCCGGCATCCCCGAAGCCCGCCAGGAGATACAGGGCCGCCGAGAGACACGGGCGCACCCGGTAGGCAATATTGACGCGGTCCGGGGAGCCGCTGATGACATGCATCGGCCGGCGCACATAGAGCTCGCGCCCGATAACCTCCTGGGTCCGCGGTGAGGCCGTGGCCGTGAAGGCGGTTACACTGCGGAATAAATCCATCTCGATGAGCTGTTTCAGCTGGAGATAATGGGGCCGGAAGCTTTGCCCCCACGAGGCAATACAGTGCGCCTCATCGATAACCAGGTGGCTGCATGCTGTTTCGCGCAGCCCGTCCAGGACCGGTTTTGACAGTACGCACTCCGGGTTGGTCAGGAGCATGCGTATCTCCCCGGCCGCGGTGCGCCGAAATATCTCCCGGCGCTCGTCTGCTGTCTGTCCGCCTACCAGTTTGGCCGCCGGTATACCGGCCTCCCGGAGGCGCCGCAGCTGGTCGGCAATCAGGCCAAGGAGCGGGTAAATGACTACTGTTATACCTGCAAGCAGCATGGCCGGCAGCTGGAAACAGAGACTCTTTCCCGCCCCGGTCGGCAGCAGTACCACCTGGTAACGCCGGTAATCGTGCTCGCCGGTATCGGGGGGCGCGTTTTGCGCCTCCAGGACATTATGTATGACCAGCCGCTGGAACGGATACAGGGTGGGTATACCCATTTTCTCTGCCGTCTCATTAATAACGGTCTCCCAAACTACCGGTTCTGCGTCTGTGTCCACACAGTGTTAAAGGTACAAATACCCCAGGTGCATGCCGTCGCTGGCAAAAGAGGGGCTCTCTATAGTATTGCCTGTAATCAGCGGCTGTCTGGAAGCAGTGTATCTTCGGTAAACAGATGCACCAGGCGTTTACAGGTGCGCTCCACCAGCTCGTACACATGCTCAAACCCGCGGTCGCCCCCGTAGTACGGGTCAGGGACGCTGGCGCCTTCGCTGCTCTGTTCGTCGTAATTGAGAAATAAATCTATATGCGCCCGCGAATCAAAATTTTTCCCGTAGTGGATTATGTCGGAGTAATTTTGCCGGTCCATGGCAAGTATCAGGTCAAAGCGCTTAAAATCTTCCAGGTCAAACTGGCGCGACCCTCCGGTTAGCTGTATGCCCCTGCGCTCGGCAACGCCCTGCATGCGCCGGTCGGGCGGCTCGCTGACATGGTACCCGCTGGTGCCTGCCGATTCGCTATGCAGTTTGTCGGCAATACCGCCTTGCGCGGCCAGGTGGTTAAGTACACCCTCGGCCAGCGGGCTGCGGCAGATGTTGCCCTGGCAGACAAATAGTATTTTAAATTGCTTGTTCTCTGTTTTACCCATCACGTCACCTTGCGGCACAGCAGTTCAATTTCCACGCATGAATCAGAGGGCAGCCCCGCTACCCCCACTGCCATGCGGGCATGTTTGCCGTTCGTGCCGAAAATACTCACCGCCAGGGTCGAGGCGCCGTCAATAACCGCCGGATGCTGGGTAAATTCCGGCACCGCGTTAACAAAGCCGCGCAGCTGCAGGAGTGCTATATCGTTCAGCGACCCCGTGTAGGCGCGTATTGCCGCAAGTCCGCACAAGAGCGCCGCCCCGGCTGCCTCACTCCCCTGCTCTACGGTTACACCCGCCCCGAGTTTCCCGGGGTGTATCAGCACTCCCTCGCGCTTGGGCAGTTGCCCGGAAACATAGAGGAGTCCATTATTTTCCACCACCGGCTGGTAGACCCCAGCGGGGGTCGACGGCTGGGGCAATTCCCAACCCAATTCCTGAATTTTCTGTACAATGTCTTCCATACTCTATTACCAATACCTGCTACTGGGCCGCATTATTGCCCGCAATATACACTTGCAGCTTGACCCCGTGCCTGCCGCAATAGCTGTTTTTTAATTCGAGACCCGTATATACTCTTTCCTCCCTAATTGGATTAGGTTTCACCGGCGTCATCGCCGCGGGTGGACGCGGGCCGCTATAGCTGGAAAGATGGGCAAGGTACAAATTTGAATCTGCAACAAAGTTGACAGTATTATTCAGTGATTGCGAATTTTCTGTAAGAGTAAGCACTATCTGTGGACCAGGGAGAAGGCAAAACTGGGTATCAGCGTTTGGAAAATAGTTTTCCGGAGGAATTGCCCGGGCGGTATCTCCCAACCCCGCATTACAGGTATCGGAGTTATAGATATTGCTATGAACAAAGAGTGCAAATCCAAGAACGTCTGACGCACAGTCAAAAACCAGTTGATCGCCCAACTCAACATACAGGGGCGAGTAGTTATCCAGTCCATCGCCCATGGGAACCTCAAATCTGCGGCCGGAGAATTCCACATCGACACCTTGCGTCAACGCGGTGATATTGACACTGGTACTGAAATCGGCAAGAACCGCCTCTTCCCCTGATGCGGTAACCTGCTTCGGCAAGTCGGCAATTGCCGCGGCGCGCATCGGGCTGTTGGCAGCAGTAATATTTTCACTGGCCTGATACTTCAGGGTAAATTCAGTCGGTGTGGGATCTGTGTCGATCTCCGGAAGGGCAAGCGTCAGTGCCCGTTTGTTTTCATCCAGTGAGATCCCGGTGGGCGTGGTGGGGCATTCGCAGGATCGCGGGATATTTGGCGAAACTACCGGCGTCACACCGGCGGCACACGTTACATCGCCTGGACACGCGTTGTTGACAAGTGCATATTTCACAATAAGGCTAAACTGCTCGTTTGTAAATTGCTCCGCGCTGACAATCTCTGCGCCCCACGCCATGGTAACGGCATCGTACTCTGCATTCAACCGCACATAAAGATCGGAACTGAAAAGCAGCGGCTCCTGCACCTGCGGGGCAGGATCTTCACACGCCGCCAGAAATAAACTCCCCAGTAGTAGTAACCCGACGCTAACCCGCGTCAGTAAAACAGACATTGACATAACCACCCGCATACTCTCCCTCTCTCCATTATACAGTATATCAGTATACCGCGCAAGTTTTATCGCGGGAAAGCGCCCGGGAGCGGGCGATTATTTCATGGCGCGGGAGCGCGTCCCGGTCTACTGTCCGGGCAGCGGTGTGCCGCTGTCACCGCAGGCAATCGTGATGCCGCCATCGCGCAGGGTAGTCGGGAACAGCGAGCAGAGATAGTCGGTACCGGTAGAGCCGTCGTAGTCGGCGTAGCGGAGCGTGGGTGTACTGCCCTGGGTAAAAATCCACGCATCCAGGGTATCGGCGCTGGCGTTATTCCAATCCGTCCAGGTGCCGGTGGAGACGCAGGTAATTCTGGTGGTAAAATCGGGATAGGTTATCCCGGAGGTTGCACCTGACGGTGCAGCACAGGTTCCCTGTGCGCCCTTGTCGCCCGGTGTCCACTCCCCAGGGACCTTTCGCGCAGCAGTACAGGTAGCCTCGGTGGTCAGGGCGGGGTTATCGCATCCCGGGGTGTTGGCTGCGGTAAGATCGGCGGCAGTGGTTACTCCTGTCGGCAGCGCGGGGGTTATCCCCGTATTCTCTCCGACGGCATTTCCAAATCCGTAGCTTGCCGCGCTGGTACTTTCTAATGTCTGTGCTCCCACCAGGGCGCCGGTGGAGTCGGTATCGCCCGTTCCGCCGTCGGCATTTCCAGCGGCGTAGCTGGCAACGGTTATTCCGCCGCTCTGCTCTCCGATGAGCCCGCCGGTGTTATCGCTGTCGCCCCCGCCGCCGTCGGTGTCCCCGGTGGCGTAGCTGGCAATGACTCTCCCGCCGCTCTGCTCTCCGATGAGGCCGCCGGTGTTATCGCTGTCGCCCCCGCCGCCGTCGGCATCTCCAGCGGCGTAGCTGGCGATAATTATTCCGTTTTGCTGTAATCCTACCAGACCGCCAGCGGAGTCGTCTCCACCCGCGGCGCCATTGACGCTGCCTGCGGCGTAGCTGGCGATAATTGTACCGCCCATTGTTCCGCCTACCAGGCCGCCTACATAATCTGTGCCCCCGCTGCCGCCGACGATAGTGCCCGAAGCGGAACTGGCAATAATTGAGCCTCCACTCTGCTGGCCTGCCAGACCGCCGACATATACGTTGGTGGTTGCCGTACCCGTGTAGACAACTATTGCATCAACAAGATTGACATTACGGACATGTCCATTGGCACCGATGATGCCGAAGAATCCGCTCCATGTCGAACTGCGCTGAACTGCCAGGTTGGAAATAGTATACCCGTTACCCTCAAAGATGGCGTTAAACCGGTTTGTCTCGTTAAACATGGCATTGTCGGCGATCGGTTCCCACCCGCCTGCGGTGGTTACAAAATGGGGAGTAGCGGCATCGTCAGCATCGAGGGTAATGGCGGGGGCGGTGCCGGTGTAGGTGCTGCCGTCTCTGTCCAAATCAAAATCAAGGTCTTGTGCCAGCTCGTACCCGCACAGGTAGACTCCGTTGGTTGGGGTGGTGCAATCGGCGGTGGCTGCGGTGGGGGCACCGGTAGTGACCCCGGCGTCGCCCGTCCCGGTATCTTCGTCCTCGTCGTCGTAGGTGGTGCCGGTAAGGTTGTGGCGCACGTTATGCAGCTGTTCCAGGGTCCATATTTCTATTAACCCATCGTCATCATCATCTATGTCGGTATTGCAGGCATGTCCGGCAGTTTCGCCCATGGTAATGGCCTGGGCGGGGTTGGGGGTGTTGGGGCAGTTATCCAGGGTATCGGCTACGGTGTCTCCATCACTATCGGCCTGGCACGCAACATCAGGTCCAGGGGCGGCGGCGCTCAGGGCAAAGCCGACGTTACAGGTTTGGCAACCGGCGCTGTTTGGAGTCAGGGTGAGATCATCGATAGGAGTACCATTATCACAGGTATAAGGGAGTCCCGCTACGCAGCTGGTACCAGGGGTACCGAGTGCGCCGCCTTGCGGGAGAAATCCGTCATTGCAGATTTGGCACCCGACAGCGGTAACGTCTGTGTTGTTGCCGACAATGGGGGTGCCGTTGTCACAGACATACGGGAACGCCGGCACGCAGGTGGTACCGGGGGTGCCGAATATGCCATCTAGCGGGAGAAATCCGTCATTGCAGGCCTGGCAGCCGATGGTTACATCGTCTGAGGGGGTACCATCAATGGGGGTACCGTTTTGACAGGTAAACTTGGGCGGCCCGGCGGCGGGACCTGTGTCCTCGGGACAGGCGATGTATAGTAGGGTTACTACCGCTATTAGCGGTAAAAATATCAGCTTCGTTCTTTTTATTTTACTCATAGGAGAATTATATTAAATCTTAATATGTATGTCAAGAGAGATCGGGATTTTACAGAAGCGCCCTGGGGGTAGGTGGAGACGCTGAAGGCAGCGGCGGGCGAGCGGCAGTGAGCCCGTACCCGTTCCGCGGAGCGGGACGGGTAGCTGCCTGGTGCCTGCGCGAGCAGGCGCAGCGGCTCCACCGAGGGGGGCGGAGCACCCCCTCTTATATTTTTACCTGCATTGCGGTCAGGAGTTTGCGGGCGCGGGTGCGGATGGCTGTCATTGCGGGGCTGGCGGTATCGAGGCGGAGGTGGAGTTCGGCGTAATCGAGGATGTCGTAATAGAGGTTCCAGGCGCGGCGCTGGACGGCGATGCTCTGTGCGAAGCGGCGCGGGGCGAATTGCCTGTGGGCTGCGGGGAGGCGGGCGGCGATGTTGTCGAGGAGTTCGCCTGCATACTGGGGGCTGGGGGCGGCGGCGATTTCCAGGGCTGCGCGCAGGCACCCGAGAGCGAGGGGGATGGGGGTTACGAATGCGCCGGTGAATGGGTCGATGATTTGCTTGACGGCGTCGATGCCGCGGGGGAGGGCGGCGGCGTAGTGTGAGAAGAACAGCATGCGGAGGTAGTCGCCGACGGTGGTGGCGGTGGCTGAGCGTTTGATGGCCGTGGCGGCGAAGGCGCTTTTGTCGTGGCGCATGCGTAGGCCCGGGCAGTGGAGGTACCGGAGGGCGGGTGTGGGGGCGTGGAGGACTGACAGGAGGTAGGCCTGGTCTTCGGCGCGTCCGCACTCCGCGGGGGTGAACGGACGGTAGCGGCGGAGGGCGTCGATGAGGATGCCGTTGGTGCCGCCGGTTACGTGGATGCGGTGGATTGGGGCACGGGGGTCGCGGGCGGCGTGCTCGGCGATGGTGGAGACGGCCTGGGGGAGGCGGGTGTCGAATATGAGGCGTCCGCCTGCGAGGCTCGCGGGTAGGTCGGCGTAGTTGTAGGTGACGTCGGGGGTGAATACCCCGGAGGCGATGTCTTTTTCGTTGACCAGGGCGCCGGCGAGCATGCCGAGGTGTATAGCTGTACCGTGGTGGTCGCGGGCGAGGGCGCCCCAGAGGGGCGTGGTGAAGTGCTGGAGGGCGCTCTGGCCGGTTTCGTCCACCAAGGTCTGTTGGGGGAAGCGTTGGTCGAGGTCGATTTTGAAGGTGGCGCGCAGGTTGGGGTCGACGAATAGTTTCCACAGCGGGGCGATGGCTTTGAGGAGTGTGTAGTGGCGCCCGTATTCGCCGTCTACGCCGAAGACTTCGGCGAGTTCGCGCAAGCGGGCGCGGTGGTTTGGCAGGCGGTTGGCGGCGGCCATTTCGCGGGCCACGGGGGCGAGGATGGTATCGAAGATGGCGCGGCAGTCGCTTTCGGTGAGGGCCCATACGCGCAGGTGGCGGAGGGGCTGTTTGTCGTGGAGGTCGCTGGCGATTATCTGTGAGGTGAGGGCGCGCAGGGCGTTGTGGGTGGTGCTGACCGAGAGGAGTACCGATAGTTTTTGCTCCGCCCCCATGGTGCCTTGCTGTTTTTCGAATTCGGCCATTTCGTCGAGGCCGTGCAGCCCGTAGAGCAGCTCGTTTTCGGCGCTGCTGCACCCGACGGCTATGGGGTGGTCGTACCAGTGGTTTTGCGGGTCGGCGGCGACGGCGTGCAGGCGTTCGCGCAGCTGTTTGGGGTAGCGGAGCATGCCCTGCGGGGCCTGCGAGGCCTGCGAGGCCTTGGGCGAGGCGGAGTCAGGGGCGGCGGCGGGTTCTGCGGGCAGGTCGGGGACTGTCAGGAGGACATTGGACGTGAACAGCACCTCTGCGGCGGGGTCGGTAATCGGGTGCGGGTTGGGCTGGATCACCGAGATGGTACGGCGCGCGCGCAGGGTTGCTGCCTGTTCGTTGGCGGCCTCTTCGGACAGTAGACCGGCGCCCTCGGGGAAGAAAAATTTGTAGAGCTGGCGGACGGCGTCAAGGCGGTTGTCTGTGGTGCGTTCAGTAGAGATAGCAGGATCTTCGGATGCGTCTTTTTGCTGCGCGTTATACGCCCGGATAGCGGAGCCCAACTCGGAACGCACCAGCGGTGCTGCGTCGCGGTAAAAGCGCACCCGCGCTTTCCAGTCGGCACCGCCCAGGCGCGACACTCGGGCGTACAGGGTGGTAATCAGTTTGGCTGGCGGTGATTTGGTAAAAATTGTCAGCAGGAATGCGCAGTTGAGCCCCTGTATTAGCACGCCCTCTTGCTGACTGGTATCTGGAGCCGGAGGCGCGGTGGGAGCAGCGGGGGCATATTCGACAAGAGTTTTGAGCGCAGCGCGTACCGCGTCTTCCCAATCACCGACGCCCCCGCCCTCTTGTGCGGCACCTATCAGGTCACCGAGTGTAGTAATATCCAATCTCATACTACCTCTACCCTGCCAGGGAGTCTACGCGACGGCGTTCGCTGCGCTCTTGTCCTTGCCCGCTTGCCCTGCGCCCCCGCCGGTCAATTCGGTACACCCTGTAATCGATATAGGCAAAGAGAATGAACGGAGCGATGCGGCGCACCAACCATATCAGCCGCGCCCGCAACCCCGGGAGCAGCAAAAACCGCGCCCCGCCGGCGTGGCGCAGGGCGTATTTTGCCACAAAGCGCGGGCTGTGCGGCTTGATGATGCCGGCTATCGCTGCGGTTTCCGCCGGTTTTATTTTATTTTCCCGATGCAGCTGCGGGGTGTCGGTGTCTGTCGGGCACAGGAGCTTCATGCCAATCCCGTGCCGCTTGTATTCGTTGCGCAGCACCTCGGTGAGCCCAAGGAGCGCAAACTTAGTAGATGCGTACCCACTGTACCCGAATATCCCAACCAGTGCGCCGAATGAGCCCACATTAATAACGGTGCTCCCGCGCCCCATCTGCGGGAGCAGGAACTGCAGCATATTCCATACAGCCATAACATTGACCTGATACATATCCGTCAGGCGCTGCTGCGGAAATCCTGCAAACGGAGCCGGGTGGGCAAACCCGATAGAGTTAACCAGCAGCGTCGGTGCCCCGTGTGCACCCACGGCTCTGGTGAGCGCGGTGCGCAGTTGACGCGGCTGCGCCAAATCGACACTGATCCCAGTTACCGTACTCTCTTGCCCGCGCCGTCTCCCCCGCCCCCCCGCCGCAGGGCGAGCGTCGGCACCAGTGGTCAGCTGTGCAACAGCACCGTCCAGGCGCTGTTTGTCTCTGGCAAAAATAACTATCGTATCGGCACGTCCAAGTAATTCGCGGGCAAACGCCAGCCCAATACCACTGGAACCCCCAGCGATATACACTACCCGTGTGTCTAACCTACGCGGCATGCGGGTGATGCTCTCGGTTATGCGCCCCGTGGTCTAGCGGGCGTACCCACCGGCCTCGTCGCCCCATAGGTTCTGCAGCCGGTCGTCCCGCCTGCATAATCGGCGGTAAAACTTATAGCGGCTTGAATTTGTCTTGTAATAATCCTGATGGTAATTCTCGGCGAGATAATAGGCATCAAACTCGCGGATATCGGTGGCAATGGGCTCCGAAAAGCGCTCCGAGCGCTCAAATTCGCGCTTGGTCTCCAGGGCCAGGCGCTCTTGCGTGCTGTCATGAAAGAATATGGCAGTCTTGTACGAATGGCCTCTATCACAAAACTGTCCCCCGTCATCAACCGGGTCAATATTTCTCCAGAAAATATACAGCAGGGTATCGTAGTCTACCTTGTCGGTATCGTAGGTTACCTGTATCGCCTCCAGGTGCCCGGTGTCCTCGTAGGTCACCTGTTTGTAGGTAGGATTACGGACAGTGCCCCCCGAATACCCCACTGTGGTACGGATAACCCCCGGGGTCACATCAAACGGCTCCTGCATGCACCAGAAACACCCGCCGGCAAACGTGGCCCGGGCAATCTCTGCCTCAACACGCCCCGCCCCCAAGGGCAGAACAATACCCGCTACCACCAGGGCCGCAACGGCACACACACCTGCTCTGCGCCGCCGTCCACGTGCACCTCTCTCTTTTCCCCCGTTACCGTCTAGCAATGCGGTACAGCCCGCCATTCTTTTTATCAGTAATAACATATATCGCTCCATCCTCCTGTGCTTCAAGTATATCACGTATTCTGCCAATTTGTCCAACCAGCAGGCTCTCTTGTCCAACGACCCTGTTGCGCGTCCCTATTTCTACCCGCCGCAGGTGCTTCCCCGCGAGGGCACCGACGAACAAATCGCCTTCCCATTCGGGAAACATCTTCCCCGAATAGCGTATGAGCCCCGATGGTGCTATAGAGGGCGTCCACTCCACCAGCGGGTCCTCGTACCCCGGGGCACTAACCCCGATCCCGATAGCATCACCCCCCCGGTACTCGCGCCCATAGGAAACCACCGGCCACCCGTAATTTTTACCGGCGGTTATTATATTTATCTCATCCCCGCCCCGCGGCCCGTGCTCGTGCAGCCAGATAGTACCGTCATCATCAACAAACAACCCCTGGGCGTTACGGTGCCCAATCGAATAGAGCTCCGGCAGATAGCGACCGCCGCCGCCGGGCAGGCTCTTGCCAAGGAACGGATTATCACCCGGTACGCCTCCGTTGACATCAATCCGGATAACCGCCCCCGCGTGATTGCTCCCGTCCTGGGCGTTGTGCCGATTTCCGCGGTCCCCGATGGTTACCAACAGTGTCCCGTCGGGCAAAAACGCCAACCGCGACCCAAAGTGCACCCGCGTATCGGCAACCGACCTGCTGGCAAAAATCGTCCGCGCCCCACGGAGCGTCGCCGCCGCTTGATCGAATTGCGCCTTCCCCACAGCCGTCTGGTACCCGCCCACGGTTTGGCGGCTATAGGCAAAGTAAATCTGTTTGCTCTGCGGGTAATCGGGGGCGAGCACCACTCCGAGGAGCCCGCCCTGACCGACAGAAACCACCTCGGGGACTCCGGTTATCGCGGTAACCTCGCCGTCACGGTAATGGACCATACCGCCTGTGCGCTCGGTCACCAGCAGGGACCCGTCGGGGAGCTCGGCAATTCCCCACGGGGTATTCAGCCCGTCCGCGAGCAGGTAGAGGGCGAAATCGACCCGCTGACTCGGTATCCGGGCAGCCACCAGCGTCTCCGCTCGCGCCGTCGGTGTTCCTATCGCGGCGCCGACTGCCAGGAACCCGCAGACAACAGCCGCGCGCAAAATATATCTACGCATATGTGGGCCCACCAGGACTTGAACCTGGGACACCTTGATTATGAGTCAAGTGCTCTAACCAACTGAGCTATAGGCCCCCCGTATATTTATACCCCATGGGGGGCGGGGGGGTCAAGGGGGGTGTTTTGAGTAAGGTATTAGAGGGGGGGCGCTGCCCCCCTCGCTGCATAATTTTTTAACGCCCATTTTTAACGGGCTTGCTTGCGCGCGCCCTAAATGGGCTAAAATTATTCCGCTACCCCCCGGCGCAGTTGTAGGGATATTGAGTCATGGGTAAGGGAGTGAAGCGTAATGTTCCCTCCGTACCCCCTCGCACTGATTATCGATTAGCCAGCCGTGCCGTCAGCATTTAATATTTTCTTGGCTTCTGGTAATGATTTTAATATTACCATGTGCGCATCAATTGCGCGGCGTTCCAATTGCGCTTTTTCTTTTTTGTCTTCTTCTGTCGAGATTAACATGCCCAGTATTGCGACTTCTAATTCTCCTTTTAGCTCTTTTACTTTTTCTCTCAACGCTCCCATTTCGCCTTTAAATATTTTCTTGGCTTCTTGTACTGATTCTAGTATTACCGACAGTGCGGCGATTTCGCGTTTCAATTGCGCTTTTTCTTCTTCTGTTGTGGATTGGTTTAGTGGCGTTTTGTGTCCTGACCGCATTCCCATGCGTGTCAGTTCATTTTCTAATTTTTTGTTTAGTTCGCATAATTCAAGCGTTTCATTTTTTAAGTATCCCATGTGTTTTTCTTTCTCCTTTTTCGTAGTTTGTATTATATCAGCCGGTGGCGTTGCGGGCAACGCCGCTCTCTGCACCCTGACCCTATAAATCACGTGCAGAGATACTAGAATAGCACGGCAAACCAGACCCTTGCGACTACTGCTACTATTGTATCAATCGGCAATACTCGGCTACCCTGTTGCCGGCATTACTGGCATATCCTATCAGCAGTATCGGACGCCCAGGCGCATATCAAACTACCATCACAATCGCTACTAGAACTACAAGCACTACCCGCACTGCCATCGGACTGGGTGCATACAAAATCACCCGACACAACCGCGCATATCAAACTACCGGCACAATGCCTATCAGAGCGGCAAACACTACCCGCACTGCCATCACTACATCGATTGGCGTTGCATTCCAGCGAGCCGGTGCAGTGGGTATCATCATTGCAAACACTACCCGCACTGCCATCTGACCGGGTGCATATTCCATCACCGAACGCACGGACGCATACCAAACTACCCGCACAATCGCTATCAGCACGGCAAGCACTACCCGCACTGCCATCGGAGCATATCCTATTACCCGATACACTGACGCATGTCAAACTACCCGCACAATGACTATCAAACCTGCAAGCACTACCAGCATTGCCATCTGACTGGGAGCATGTCCCATTACCCGATACCCAGGCGCATATCAAACTACCCGCACAATCGCTATCAACATCGCAATAACTACCCGCACAATCATCACTATCGCGGCAAGCACTACCCGCACTGCCATCGGAGCATATCCCATTACCCGATACAATGTCGCATATCAAACTACCCGCACAACTATCAGCCCAACAAGCACTACCGGCACTGCCATCTGACTGGGAGCATACAAAATTACCCGATACCAGGGCGCATATCAAACTACCCGCACAATGGCTACTAGAACTACAAGCACTACCCGCACTGCCATCGGACTGGGTGCATATAGAACTACCGGACACACTGGCGCATACCAAACTACCCGCACAATCGCTATCACCACGGCAGGCACTACCCGCACTGCCATCTGACTGGGTGCATATAGAACTACCGGACACATAGGTACATATCAACCTACCATCACAATCGCTACTAGAACTACAAGCACTACCCGCACTGCCATCGGACTGGGAGCATATCCTATTACCCGATACCAGGGCGCATATCAAACTACCCGCACAATGGCTACTAGAACTACAAGCACTACCCGCACTGCCATCTGACTGGGAGCATGCAAAATTACCCGATACCAGGGCACATAGCAACCTACCATCACAATCGTTATCAGCACGGCATTGACTACCAACCCCCGCCCCTGTAAATAACACGACCGCAAACACGGCAACCGCTATATAAATTATTTTACCTTTCATTACTCGGCTACCCTGTTGCTGTTACTACTGACATATCCCATTACCATTATCATCACCAATACAAAGCAAATCACCGGCGCAATGGCTACTACCCCCGCACACACTACCCGCACTGCCATCGGCATGCGTGCATATACCATCACCCTGCACAAGAGCGCATATCAAATTATCCGCACAATCATCATCTATAAAGCAAGCACTACCCGCACTGCCATCGGACTGGGCGCATACACCATCTCTCTGCACAAGAGCGCATATCATACTACCCGCACAATGGGTATCGAGTAAGCATGGATTACCTGCACTGCCGTCTGACTGGGCGCATATACCATCAGCCTGAATCGCCACACATATCAAACTACCCGCACAATCATCATCTATAAAACAGGCACTACCCGCACTGCCATCGGACTGGACGCATGCACCATCACCCTGCACAAGAGCGCATATTAAATTGTCATCACAATCACTATCAGCACCGCACGGACTACCTGCACTGCCGGACTGGGTGCATATACCATCGCCCTGAACCACCACACATATCAAACTACCCGCACAATCATCATCTATAAAACAGGCACTACCCGCACTGCCATCGGACTGGGCGCATGTTCCGCTATCTTGCACTATCGCACATATCAAATTGCCATCGCAATCGCTATCATTACTGCAAGCACTACCCGCATTGTTTGCGCCTTGTGTACTCTCTACGCTACTCTCTGTACTACTCTCTACGCTGCTCTCTGTAGATTGACCGCATGAAGCATTACCCTGCTTAATAATACAATCTAAACCATCAGCACAATGTATATCATACATGCAAACACTGCCCGCACTGCCATCGGATTGACTGCATACATAACTATTTTGCGATAGCGCACATATCAAATTGTTATTACAATCCCTATCAAACCCGCAAGCACTACCCGCGCCGCCATCGGACTGGGCGCATACCTGACTGCCAAGCACATTGGCACATATCAAATTTCCATTACAACCTAAACTAGCACCGCACGGACTACCCGCGCCACCATCGGACTGGGCGCATATTCCGTTTCCTTGCACAACCGCACATATCAATTTCCCACCGCATTGGGCATCGAGTAGGCACGGACTACCCGCACTGCCATCGGACTGGGCGCATATTCCATAATTATCAATGTTGGCACATATCAAATTGCCATTACAATGGGTATCGAATAAGCACGCACTACCCGCACTGCCATCGGGCTGGGTGCATACCTGACTACCTTGCATATAAACACATATCAAATTGCCATTACAATGGGTGTCGAATATGCACGGGCTACCCGCACTGCCATCGGACTGGGCGCATATTCCATAATTATCAATGTTGGCACATATCAATTTTCCACCGCATTGGGTATCGAGTAAGCACGGACTACCCGCACTGCCATCGGATTGGGTGCATATTCCGCTACCTGCACTGTTGGCACATATCAAATTGCCATTACATTGGGTATCAGCACTGCAAGCACTACCCGCACTGCCATCGGACTGGGTGCATATCAAATTACCTTGCACCACCGCACATATCGAATTACCATTACAATCAAAATCACTCATACATATTCTATATGAATCAAGAGAACCGCCAGCAATGCCCCGTTCATAGCCATTTATCGCGATACTAATAAATATAGCAAATATCAAAATTGCCGACAGCACCAATAACACTGGTACCCCTACAAAAATCATTATTTTGTGTTTTGTTTTCATACCAAACTATACTTCCGCCCTGCCTTACTGTCCTGCGCCGTCAACGCTGTAAAAACCTTGTGTATCCGCCAACGCCAACCCGGCAACCCATACGGCATGCGGGTAATTCTGTTTTGCTGCTCTGCTGCAACACTCCCCGCCCCTGCGTTTGTAAATAGTACGACCACTATTACTGCAAGCATTACCGCATACATCACTTTTAATTTCATATCGCATTATACCGAATTATACGATTTTAATTTTGCTGATCACTGTATCTGCTTCTATGGCGCTGTCGTATTTGTTATTTTTCTTAAACTGTTTGTTGGTCTCTGGTTGCAACTTTCTAATGAATATGCGTTCTAAAGCATACACGCGGGCATATTCTTTTTCAAATATTCCGTTTTCAAAAACCAGGAATGCAATATATGATTTTAAGAATTTTTTCCTTATCTCTTCATATCCTTTTGGCTCATCTCTAAATATCGGTTGCAGTCGATGCCCTATTGCCCGCAAGTGCAAACGTACTGAAGTTGCTTTGCCTATATATAGCGGTTGTCCTTTTTTCGTGAAGTGAAAATATAACCCTCTTTCAAATCCGCCGGCAGGTATAATATCCTCGCCGTAGGTTAACAATCCCAGCGGTTTTTTTGACGTTTTTGATTTTATGATTTCGATAGCGTCTGATATTTTTTTGTTGGCAATTTCTTTGTAATCTATTCGCATGATTAAATAATACCTGCAACCGGCCGGAGTGTCTATACTATCAGCAAGGATATATATTCAACCACAAGCACAACACCCCACTATCCATGCACTCCATCCCCTGTATGGGAACTTCAAAACCACTAAGACAAAATAAAACGGCGGCCGCTATGCGGGGGCATAGACGACCGCCATTAAAAAATCACCCGCAACAGAAAATAATTAATTCGGAAAAATATCATAGACCTGTCGCAGGCAATACCAGTATTATATCACCCGCCGGCATTTAATGCAACCCCTTGTTTAACCTCGGTACATTCTGGACTCCGCACCCCTTCTCATTATTCTACGGCCCACCCCGATTATGCGTCAACCCACCCATGGGTGTTTGATACCCCAACGCCCCATGCGGCCGTACGTAGTTGTAGATATATTCCCACTCACGCACTAGCGACTGTAAGTCACTCGTCCGGTACGAGGGTACTGGGTAGCACTGCCAGAATTCCTGCCGCCACACTCCTTGTTGGCGCTCAACACAGCCGTTTAGCTTCGGAGACCGCGGGGGCAAGGTGTGGTGGTGTATTCCTTCTTCTGCCATCCATTCGTTCGCCTCTCCCCGGAACTCGCCTCCCCCGTCTGTTTGCACACACCGGATAGGAAACGGTAATATCTCTTGTGCCCGTATGAGTAACGCACGGGCAGCTTTCGCAGTACATGCCGGAAATATATCGGTTACCGCAACGCGAGATACAACATCAATGCCAGTTATCTGCCACCCAGCAGGTCCCAGGTACAAGGAATCTACTTGCAGGATATCCCCAGGGGCGGTTGGTGTTTCTGGTTTCGGTTGCCGTATATATGGGGTTTTCCGTTTTTGCTTTCCCAGAAAATGCCCCCGTGCTGGTATGATTTTCTTCTCTCTGAGTAATACCGTAACCAGCCTATCTGCTTGTGAGAATGAGATGGTATACCCTTCCCGGGTAAGCATTACCGCAATCTTCCTCGCTCCAAACCCCGGGTGTTCAAGACGTAGCTCAATAAAGCGTGCGATTGCCTCAGGGGCAAGGGTAGTCACCCGTACCTGGTGCGGTCTCCGGGATCCGGTGATAAGCTTGCTCCATTGGTTATTCACGATATACCGTTTCCAGACAAACAATACCGATCGCGATACTCCCAGGAGGCTCGCACTAACGGCATACGGGACCCCGTGGGTTCTTCCTTCTTCGGCCCGGGATACCATACTGGTTTTATATTTTACCTCCGGATGATCACGGACATGTTCCGGGGTCTTAAATATTTTCGCACTCTGGTTTCTTTGGCGCGAAAAGATGTATACTTGTTGCACTGAGGCACCTCCTAATGGTTTATCTTGAGTACATTGTACTCTATTTTAGGGGTGCCTCTTTCTCTTTAAGAGATAGAAAGAAAGTCCAATATGTATCCGAGGTTATACACCCCCACCACTCCCTTTTTTTCAAACTCGCCCCCAATACTCCGCGCTAGGCATGCCCAGGGTGGCGCCGCCCTTCGGCGGTGCCAGACGCCGCGGAGTTTGCGCGGGACATCTTTGCCCCCCGGGGCGCGGCGGCCAAGCCCTGGGCACGCCGACCGCCGACCGCGCCCTGCGCGGGCGGGGGTAGCGCCCCCCCCTTCGACAAGCTCAGGGCAAGCCTCGACAAGCTCAGGGCAAGCTTCGACAAGCTCAGGGCAAGCTTCGGCAAGCTCAGGGACCGCCCTTCGGCAGACTCAGAGACCACTCCCGCCCACCACCGCAAAACTAAAAAAAATAAATATGATATATTTTAGATACATATGAGACATACTAAGATTATTTGCACCCTCGGGCCTGCGTGCACCGACCCCAAGACCATTGAGGCGATGATTCGCGCGGGGATGAATGTTGCGCGGCTGAACTTTTCGCACGCGACGCACGACGAGCACCTCCAGAGAATCCAGGCCGTCCGGGAGGCGGAGGCGCGGGTTGGCGTGCCGGTTGGGATTCTCCTGGATACCCGCGGGCCGGAGCTCCGGACAGGGAAGGTTGAGTCGGGCACGACCCTGGAACTTCCGGTTGGCGCGCAAGTGCTCCTCCGCGGACAGCAGGAGACCGCCCGGGTACGGGACGATGGAATAATTAGTCTGTCTATTAACTACGCCCTGCTCCCGACTCTGGTTGAGGTGGGGATGCACCTGTATATCTCGGATGGGTTGATTGACCTCCAGGTAACCGGGACCAGGGATGACGAGCTGGAGTGTGTGGTTGTCAGCGGGGGCGCGATTGGGAGTTACAAGAATGTGAATATACCCGGGATGGGGCTGCCCCTACCGTCGGTGAGTGAGCGTGATTTGCAGGATATTTCGTTTGGGTTGAGCCACGGGATTGATTTTATAGCGCTGTCGTTTATACGGCGGGCGTCCGACCTGCTGCCGGTGCGTAACCTTGTACGGAGTAAAGGACCGAGTGCCTCCGGGGTGCGGGTGATTGCCAAAATTGAGAGCGACGAGGGTGTGCAGAACATTGATGAGATCCTGCTTGTCGCGGATGGGGTGATGATTGCCCGCGGGGACCTGGGGATTCAGTTGCCGACCGACCGGGTGGCGTTGGTGCAGAAGCAGATCATCAGACAGTGTAACCGAGCGGGGAAGCCGGTGGTGACGGCTACGCAGATGCTGGAATCGATGACGGTGAATGTACGTCCGACGCGGGCGGAGATGACGGATGTGGCGAATGCGATTTTTGATGGATCGGATGCGTTGATGCTCTCTGGGGAGACGGCGGTTGGGGCGCACCCGTGTGTGGCCATTACTACCCTGGATAACATTGCCCGGGCGGTGGAGAGTTCGGGGGAATTCCGGGCCCTGCATGGGCTGTACGCCCAACGGGTCCGGGCCAGTAATCATCACGACACCCCGCAGCGCGGCAGTCGGAGCGATGCGGCGGCGAAGGCAACCGTCGTGCTGGCCGAAGAGGGCCGGGCGTCGGCTATTGTGGTGCCGACGGTACGGGGGACGGGGCCCCGGTGGGTTGCGCGGCACCGGCCGCGGCAGCCGGTGGTGGCGGTGACTACCTCGATAGAGGTTGCGCGGCGGTTGCTGGTTGGGTGGGGGATTGCGCCCTTGTTATCGGGGACGGCGACGGATACCAACGAGATGCTTGAGAACGCCATCGCGATAGCCATCAAGCACGGGTATGTGCGCGAGCACGAGTGGGTCGTCCTGGCCGCCGGTGTGCCGTTGGATTCGCCGGTAACCTTGAACTCCATATCTCTGCGGTACATCGGGGAGATACTGCGCCGGGGCACCGGGGGGTTTGGGCGTCAGTTGGGCGGCGAAGTTGTGGTGGTTGAGCGCGAGCGGGTCGGGACAGACGAGCTGAATGCGCAGATAGCGGGCGAACAGAGTATTGCGGTGGTGCGGCAGCTGGGGAAATGGATGGTGCCGGTGCTCCAGGGGGTGCGGGCGGTGGTGAGCGAGTTGCCGTCGTCCCTGTCCCCGTACGAGCTCCTTGAGCACAACAGTGAGTTGGTGGTTATTGAGGGCGTGGGGGATGCGACCACGTGCTTCACGAACGGGCAGCGGATAGAGGTCAATGGGGATGAGAAGATTATCTATGAGAGCGAATAGACGCGCGCCGTCGCCGCCGTGCGCAGCACCGTGTCCCGCGCTGTGCGCCGTCCCGTTCGCGTGCAGCGGCGGGTAATGAAACGAGTTGAAGAGCTCTCGCTGCTCTACACCATCTCCCAGTTACTAGAGCAGAGCCTGGACCTGAACCAGGTGGTGCAGCCGATTATTGAGACCATCTCTTCGGACCTGAATCTCCTGCACTGCTCTATTACCCTCCTGGACCGCGGGTCCAATGAAATCACCACCGAAGCCGCCACGGGGCTGTCGCGGAGCCAACGGACTCGCGGAACCTACCTGGTCGGTGAGGGTATTACGGGCGAGGTGGTGGCATCGGGGGTGCAGAAGATTATACCCGACATCGGAAGCGACGCGCAGTTTCTGGATAGAATCGGCATCTCCAAGGTGTACCCGGAGGTTACGATATCTTTTATCTGCATCCCCGTGAAGCTGAACACCGAAACCATCGGGACCCTCAGTGCCCACCTGCCCGCGCCTGCGCCTGCGCCCGCATCCAGCGGCGGGGAGAGCCAGGGCGGCGGCGAGAACGGGAGCGGTGGTGTGGCGTTGGAAGAGAGCGCCCAACTGTTAGGCGTGATCGCCGCCATGATCGCCCAGGCGGTACGGCTGCGGCGCGATTTCATTGAGGAGCGCCGGATCCTGCAGGCCGAGAACACACGGTTACAAGAGGCCCTGGTTGAGCGGTTCCGCCCGGCAAACATTATCGGGAACTCCGCGAAGATGCAGGGGATCTTCGATATGGTTGCCCAGGTGTGCCGCTCGGACGCCACCGTCCTGATCCGCGGCGAGAGCGGCACCGGTAAGGAGCTCATCGCACAGGCAATCCACTACAACAGCTTCCGCAAAAACCACCCATTCGTGCGCGTCAACTGCGCCGCCCTACCGGAGAACATTATCGAAAGCGAGCTGTTTGGTCACGAGAAAGGCGCGTTCACCGGGGCGACGGGTATGCGGAAAGGGCGGTTCGAGCTGGCAAACAACGGCTCGATATTTCTCGATGAAATCGGCGACCTCTCGTGGGGCCTGCAGGCAAAACTGCTGCGCGTCCTGCAGGAGCGGGAGTTCGAGCGCGTTGGCGGCAACGAGACCATCCGGTGCAACGTTCGGGTCATCGCCGCCACCAACCACAACCTGGAGGAACAGATTGCCAGCAAGCGCTTCCGCGAAGATCTCTACTACCGCCTCAATGTATTTCCGCTGCACATCCCGCCCCTGCGGGAACGGAAGAGCGACATCGTCCAGCTGGCGGACCATTTTGTTGCAAAATACGGCAAGCAGAATAACAAGAAAATCCTCCGCCTCTCCACGCCCGCCATCGATATGCTGACCGCCTACCATTGGCCGGGCAACGTCCGCGAGCTTGAGAACTGCATTGAGCGCTCCGTGCTTCTCTCGACCGATGGGGTTATTTACGGCCAGCACCTGCCCCCGAGCCTGCAGTCGGCCGAGTACACCAACACCGGCGTGCACGATTCGCTCCAGGAGGCCGTGGATGCTGTGGAGCGCGAAAAAATCATCGAGGCCCTGAAGTCGACCAAAGGGAATATGTCGCGGGCGGCGGGGCTGCTGCGGATTACCAACCGGCAAATGGGATTGCGGGTCGAGAAGTACGGGATACAGGCGCGGAAGTATCGGTAGCTGGAGGGGGGCGTGGTAGGAGGGGGCACCCTGCCCCCTCGCTGCAGCCGCTGCACCTGCGCGGGCGCAGGTACCAGGCGGCTACCCACGCGCGTGCGCGTGGGTACAGGCTCCGTTCACACTCCGCCTGCCGCCGCCTTCAGCGTCTTCCGCTACCCCCGGTCGCCTCTGTAAATATCGGAGTACTCAGCGTGAGTGGGGTGCTATTCACAGTATGGGGTGGATGTAGTACAATGGGCGTATGGATAATGCGGCGCACGATTACCTGCATGCACGGGCACAGAAAATAATTTCCCAGAAATTATTGGAGCTGTTTGCCAAAGAGGGGTACAAGGAAATAGCGGTGCCGATGGTGGATAAGTACAACCACTATCGCGAGCTCTTGCAGGCGCGGCAGGCGGAGCGTAATAACCGGATACAAGGCGGGGGTGACGAGCCGTTATTGATGCGCCCTGATGTTACCCTGTTTCTGACCCGCAGTATTGCTAATAGCCTGCGTGCTATCGGTGCCATTGGAAAAAAAGCACGGCTGTGCTATGCGGAAAATGTAGTCCGCGATTTATTGAACACCGACGGCGTTGGGCGTGAACAATTTCACACAGGTGTGGAATTATTTGGCAACGGCAATAACGACAAAGAACAAGAAGATGAAATAGAAGAGATTATTTTTCTTGCAATTCACGCACTGGAGACACTAGGGTTGAAAGACTGTCGGATACATATTGGCACGAGATCGCTTTTTAATGATTTAATCGGCAGCTACCATGATCCTGCTGGTTTTGGTACAAGACTAATGACCAAATATGCCCAAAAAATATACGGCAGCCTCTCTAGTATTATTATAGCTAACAATCATATTCAATTGTGGAAATCGTTGCGACATTTTATGGGGTTTACAGTCGAAAAATGTGACGCGTTACTTGCGTTATTCTCCTACCGCAGCAGTAGCGAATCGGATACTCACGAATTAATAAAAATGTTTAACTATGATCTAAACGAGAAAAACATAGTTGTAGAACAGCTGGGCAGGCTACATAGCCTATGCGACAAGCTAAACGACAGAATAACCGAAGGTAAACATCAACCAAAAGTAGTTGTCGATCCATCGGAAGTTGGGCAGCACGATTACTACACCGACATCGCCTTTTCTACTTACTCGCCAGTTGCCAGCAGCAGGATTACTGGCGGCGGGCGGTACGATAGATTGGCAGATAATTTTACAGAACTCTTCATGACACCAGGATGCGGCTTCAGTTTTTTTCAGGAAAGGTTTGTCGACTATTTTATTCCAGATGCAGAAGCCGAATTGAGCGAAAAGAACGAGCCCGTAAAACCATCTCAAACTTCTGGAAAACCACTAACATCAGCAGCAGATCTCATTACCATTGCCATACCGAAAGGAAGGATATTTGAAAAAATAAAAGGTGTGTTAAAGGATAACGGTGTAGTTCTCGATTTTGCAGGCCGCAGTCTGATTTCCGAGGACAAAGAACTGGGGGTGCGCTGGCAACTGGTGAAAAACGTCGATGTTCCCGCCTACGTCAATAACGGGACGGCGCATTTAGGAATTGTCGGCAGCGATATACTTGATGAATACCCTGATTTTATCGCCACCTTGCATGCATTTGAATTTGGCAGCGCGCGAATGGCGTTAATTACCACTCAGAAAAATCAGGAAAATCAAGATGCAGAATTATACAACGGCGTAACCATAGCGACAAAATATCCGGTAGCAACGCAGGAATATTTAGATTTCAAAGGAATAGATGGGCGCATCATTAAACTCAACGGCTCGCTAGAGCTGGCGCCGCTGTTGAAGCTTGCGCCGTTTATCGTCGATATTGTTGAAACCGGCACCACCATGAAGAATCATAATTTAGTAGAAGTAGATGATCTCGATACTACCAAAGTGCTCCTGGCAGCCAACCCCGCCTACTACAAACTCCACGCCCAACGGATAAAAGACAAGATATTACCAATATTAGCCGAAAATTAAAACACAGAGAGAGGAAGAAAATGGCAAAGACAACCCCCACCGCCCCCGCACCGGTTACCGTGCACCGCAAAACAAAAGAGACCGATATATCCCTAACCCTCAGTAGGGGGTACACGGCAGACGATACAGCCATCAACACTGGCATCCCGTTCCTGGACCACATGCTCAATGCTTTCGCCTGCCACGGAAACTGGAACCTGCAGGTTACCGCCCAGGGCGACCTGGAAATTGACGCACACCACAGCATCGAGGACATCGGGCTGGTTCTCGGTGAGGCCATAGCGAAAATACACGCCGCCCATCCGCGCTGGCACCGCTTCGGCAACGCCATCATCCCCATGGATGACAGCCTGGCCAGCGCCGTCATAGATATGTCCAACCGCCCCTACCTGGTCTACCGGGCCGAGTTCCCCCAGCAGCTCATCGGCACCCTCGACACCTGCCTGCTCCGCGAGTTCTTTTACGCCCTCGTATCCCGGGCGCAGATAAACGCACACTTACTCCTCCACTACTCCGAAAACTCGCACCACGGAGCCGAGGCGCTGTTCAAGGCCTTCGGGATATCCCTATCCCAGGCCCTGACGCCGCGGGCACCGGGTACCGGTGCACCATCCACAAAAGGTACCTTGTCGGTGTGACCCGGTATGTCTGTTGCGCACTGCTGTGCGTCATATTCATGTCGTCATGTTACACCCGGCCGACCACCACCCCGGAAATAGAAATTGAGCCCCTGTTTGATATCCCCATCGGGCTCAGCCAGGAGCGCCTGTATTACGGCGTCTCGGGTGCCGGTAACCGGTTCCAGGACTACCGCCTGCACATGCGCGACGGCATCATCACCGTAACCTCCGGGCTGACGAACAAAGTACTGATATTCAACTCCTACGGCGACCTCATACAGAGCATATACGACCCAACCCGCAACCCGCCCTCTTCGTACCTGCGCAACCAGGAGCAAAACGAGGACGGCACCTACGACCCCACCATAGCCACCCGCACGGCTATCAGCTATCCGTTCAACCACATCGGCGCGGTTGCCACCGCCGGCGACTCAGTCACCTACATCGTCGATACCGTCGACGAGGAGCAGATGGTAACCGATGAACGCGCCGGCGTCGCCCTGAACCAGGTGGTACTGCGCTTCGAAAACGGTAACCCCGTGCCCGTGCAGATCGGCGAAGAGGGTGTCAGCGGCAGCCCGTTCCCGCCAATCCGCTCCATCCACGTGGTCGGGGACGACGAGCTGGTCGTTGTCTGCGACATAGATTCTCGCTGGCTGCTGTTCTGGTACACACCGCGCGGCTCACTCCGGTACGCGGTGGAAATTACCCGAAACTCCCTGCCCGCCCTGGTCGACGAAAGCGACGCCATAGAAATCGCATCGGTCGTCCCCGCCCTCGCCCAGGAGCGCGTATATGTCCTGCTCCACTACTATACCTACGCCGGCATCGATAACGTCGACACCAGCGACCGCCCTGTAGAACTAGTCTCGCGCGTCTACTGGCTTGAACTACCTTCCGGGACCTACGAATCATTTGTAGAGATACCGAGTTTCACGCTCAACAACGGCTCGGAAACCTTTGAGCTGCTCAACGACACGGTAGACGACAAACTGTTTTTCAAAAGCCACATACGCAGCACAGAGGTCGACATCCTGACCATGGCCCTGGATGGACGCGTGCTCCTGCGCCGCAGCGTCACCCTCCCCGATGAGTCGACCTACTTTATGCACTACCACCTGTCCCCGCGGGGCATCATCACCACCCTGAATGCATTCGAGAACCGCGTCAGCATCGATTGGTGGCGGGTCGACAAAATATTGGCGACGCGCCGATGATACCGGTAATTTCCTCCAAACACATGCAGGCCATCGACCAGCGGGCCGAAACCGAATACGGAATCCCCTCCCTGGTACTCATGGAGCGCGCCGCCTGCGGCATCTGGCACAAAATCTCCTCCCTCCCTCTCCTTGCGGACGGGTACCACCCCCCCGACACCCTGGTAACCGTGGTTGCCGGACGGGGGAATAACGGCGGCGATGCCCTCGCGGTAGCCCGGTACGCACAATCTGCCGGCTACAGTGTAACCATTATCCTGTTTGCCGCAAGCGACATAGACCAGCAAACCCTATCCCCCTTGTGCCGCCAGCAGCACGGCATCTGCCGCTCGCTGCACATACCGATACAGTACTGGCAAGACCCCTCCGCTGGGGCGCAAAAAGAAACCGCACTCGAACAGGCGCACGTTATTATTGACGGATTATGCGGAAACGGCATCCGCGGCGCCCTCCGGGAGGACATGCGGGATCTGGTAGACCTGTGTAACCGCGCCCCCGCTCCGATACTAGCCATAGATGTCCCCAGCGGCATCGGCGACACCTACCGCCCCGGCGACCCCGCAATACAGGCAGCCCATACCCTAACCGTCGGGGCTCACAAGCTATCCCTCTACCTCCCCGGCGCCCATCGGTGCGCCGGCCAGATAACACTCATCCCCATCGGATACCCGCGCCAGCTCCTGGAAGACACCGCGGGTGACGCCGCGGGCGACACCGCGGGCGACACCGCGGGCGACACCGCCGCCCCCGCCGCAGAGCTAATCACAGACGACGCACTCGCCCGCCTCTACACCCCCCTGACCCGTGACGCCTACAAACTGCAGCGCGGCGTCGTATATGTCCACGGCGGCAGCCCCGGTATGCCCGGTGCCCCAATCCTCGCAGCCGACGCAGCCGCCGCCTGCGGGGCCGGTATGCTCTACCTCGATGTTGCAGAGAATGACACCGCCCTCTACGCCGCCGCCCGTCCCGCATACCTGCTCCTCCGCCCCCACCGCTCCACCGCTCCCGCACACCGCGCAAACGCCCACCTCTTCGGACCAGGGTGGGCAGAGTCCGCAGAAAACCAGAAATTACTCCTGGATACCATCAGCGCACACGACAACATCGGCGTCATCGACGCCACAGCCCTCCGGGTACTGGCCGCCGCTCCATCAGCGGTAAATTGCGCACACCGCTGGCTCCTGACCCCGCACATCGGCGAACTGGCAGCACTCCTGCACACCGACACCGCCAACATACTCCCCGACCCCCTTGGGAGCGCCCGCCGCGCCGCCCAGGCATTTCAAACCACAGTGCTCGTAAAATCACACATCTCGTATATCTGCGCCCCCGACGGCCGCGCCGCAATATTTGACGGCACCCACCCCGCCATCGGATGCGCCGGCAGCGGTGATGTGCTAGCCGGCATCGCCGCCGCCCTCGCAGGGCGCGCCGCCCTCGCAGGGCGCGTCGCCCTCGCAGGGCGCGCCGCCCTCCTGGCCCGCGCCCATACTGGCCGCGCCGCACCTCCCCCCGACCTGTTCACTATCGCAAAAACCGCCGCCCTCCTCCATCATCGCGCCGCCCTCACGTGCTACCAGGAACACGGATTTTTCCGCGCCGACCACCTCCCCGAGACCGCCGCCCGGGTATGCGCCGGCTTACAACCGCAAAACCCCACCGGGTCAGTTAGAGAAAATAAATAAAAGGATTCCGGGCACCTAGTGCCCACGCCGGGCTAATCCGGCAGTTGAAAAAACTTGCACCCGTTCGCGTACGTCGCCGCCGCAATCTCGTCAGCACTCTCGTCCCGCAGGGTCGCAATAAATTCCGCCACTTCACCCAGGTAGGCCGGTCTGTTCCGCTTTCCGCGCTGCGATGCCGGCGACATAAACGGACTCTCCGATTCAATCAGCATCCGCTCAAGAGGCATCTGGCTGGCAGTTTCGTGCAAATTATGCGCATTCTTATAGGTAATATTACCCGCAAACGAGATATACACCGGCATATCCAGGACCCGCTTGGCATAGTTCCAATCTTCCGAGTAACAATGCAGGACCGCACCCTTCCCGGGTATCTCCTGCCGCAAAATGTCCAGCACATCCTCTCCGGCTCCACGGTTATGGATCACCACCGGCAACCCCAGTTTATCGGCAAGATGCAGCTGCCGGATAAACAGCTCAATCTGGTCCTTCTTATTCCCATATTTACGAAAATAATCCAGCCCCGTCTCCCCAATAGCCACAACCCGCTCTAACTGGGCAAACTTACTGATCTCTTCCTCACTGCCGCTCTTGTACCGCGTCACCTCAGCAGGCGAAATCCCCGTAACGTGATAGACGTGCGTCGCCACTTTCAGGTTGTTGTACACCTGCATAAAGTCATCAATTCCCCCGCTAATACTAACAATCCGCTCCACCCCGCGGTGCTTTGCTTCCCGCGCGGCCAGCAGCTGCTCAATGGGGTCTTCACTGATCAGCCCCAAGTGCGCGTGCGAGTCCAGTAACTTCATACCCCCAATATACCACTAATCATTCCCTCTGTCAATACCATTTCCCAGTTTTTTATGATATATATTACTTGCGGGGGGCCCTGCCCCCCTCGCTCCATAATTTTTTAACGCCCATTTTTAACGGGCTCACTAACGCTCGCCCTAAATGGGCTAAAATTATTACGCTACCCCCCGTCACAGTTGTAAAAATATTAAGTCATAGGCAAGTACAGCAAAGCGTAATGCGCCGTCACCACGGCGCCAACAAAGAGAGCTACCCCCCGTCGCAGGTGTAAAGCAGGCGTCTCCCACGCGGTAGTTTGATGCGGGTATAGGAAACATAGAAAATAATATTTGCATTATACCGTACAATATGATATAATATGCATATGGATTGGAACATGATAGCGGGGTTTGTAGCCGTAATTACATCTGTAATTGGCGCCATGGCGGTATTCAACCGTCAAACCAACAGACGCTTTGATGATGTCGACAAACGCTTTGATGATGTCGACAAACGCTTTGATGACACCAACAGACGCATTGATGACACCAACAGACGCATTGATGACACCAACAGACGCATTGATGATGTCAAGCATGACATAGCCTCGGTTCGGGAAGAATTATATAATCTGACCTTACATCTTATTCCCCGCCCGCCTGCCCGCAAACAGGAGAATGTGTACGAAACGGCAACAGAGCAAAGCGTGGTTAGGGAAAAACCGAAGGAATAGAGTAGTAGCCCCTAATGCGGTATAGGAAATAATATTTGCATTATACCGTGCAATATGATATAATACACGTATGGATTGGACCATGCTGGCAGGATTTGCAGCCGCAATTACATCTGTAATTGGCGCGATGGCAGTATTCAACCATCAGACCAACAGACGAATTGATGATGTCAAGAAGGACATAGCCGCGGTACGAGACGGAGCAGACAAGAATATAGATTCGCTCAGGCAGGAAATGGGCGCAATACGAAAAGAATTACATGATCTGGTGCTACATCTTATCTCCCGCCCGTCTGCCCGCAAACAAGAGAATGCGTACGAAACGGCGCCAGAGCAAAGCGTGGTTAGGGAAAAGCCGAAGAAATAGCGCTGTAATGGAGAAATGGGCGCGCGACGCCGGGATAATCTAGATAATCAAGAAAGGGGGGAAGTAAATGCCTGAGAAGAGTGTGGTAGATATCATCCGTGAGCTGGAGAGCATGTGTAAGGACGGAAACTATATTTTCCGAGGTACGAACCACGAATACAGCAAGATCAAGAATTCTGAGTATGACGGAGTCAGTTCATCTCTATACCGCACATACATTGACCAGGTTGGAAAAGACAAACGCACTCCCTTTACCGCTATAGAACAGACTATCATCTCGACGGCAAGGAGGCATTTTCAGGGAGCTGCCAAGGACGAAGAAATATTGACCGACATACGCCATTACGACGGCGATGCATCGCTTATAGATTTCACCACAAACCTCTATGTAGCTCTGTTTTTTGCCTGTTACGAAAAATATGACCCTGACCACAAAAATAATAGGTATGGCAAGAACGGGGAAATCGTGCTGCTTAAGTGCGATAATACTATACAGACAGATAATATATACAATAGGGATGAGCAAAAAACTAAAATAGGCGAAAAAGAAATTAAAATAATTGATCCTGCAATAACTCAAAGCAGCCGCACTCGTGTCATAGCCCAACATAGTATCTTTGTGCATGCTCCTGAAGGATATATTGATCGTGGAAAATATGAAACCTACTCTATTGAGGCCAATCGAAAAGAAGATCTATTAGAATATTTAAGAAAATTCCATGGCATACATGCCGCCGCAATGTATAACGACATGCAAGGATTTATTAAAAATGAACTTGTGAGTCATCAACACGCAGCGTTTGAATTTATTCGTGCAACAAGGCATCTCAATAAAAAGGAATACACAAAAGCTATAAAGCATCTTGATACGTCCATAAAACTCTATCCAAATCATGCAAGTACGTACTCTCTCAGAGGATCTACTCACCACGATCTAAAAAATTACAAACAAGCTATTTCCGACTATAGCAAGGTAATAGAACTAAACCCTAACAACTCTACCGCTTACTATAACAGAGGAGTTGCTTACTCTGCGCACGGAGAACACATGAATGCTTTCGATGATTACAACAGAGTAATAGCGATCAATTCAAGGAATTCACTCGCGTACTATGGCAGAGGTGTGTCTTTGAGTAACCAAGGCAAACATCGAGAAGCCATTGCAGATTTCATTACAGCAAAAAATCTAGAGTCTAAATCTACAAAGAATCCTACCCGAGAGAGAAACGACTCACTAATACAACACTATCAAGTAATCATCAGATGGTGCAACAAGGCAAAAAACGCGGTTCTCGATCTAACCGAACAGGCAGACACAATAATTACGTTCTGCCAGTCCCGGTTAAGAGAATTGGAAGCCGAATAACCCCTGCTCCGCCAGAGTTACCTACGGGGCAGAGCGGCACTACTGCCCGGGGATTTGGTCGCCGTTTGCCCCGCAGGTTACGGTTGCGGGGAATAGATTGCAGCTGTACCTGGAGAGCACGCCGTCGTAGTCGGCGTAGCGGAGTTTTGGTGCGGTGCCAGCCGCGAAGATCCACGCGTTGAGAGTGTTGCTTGCTACACTGTTCCAGGTTATCCAGTTGTGGGCGGTGGTTTTTGCAGGGGGATTGGTACATGTTTCCATGGTGGTGTACGTGGTGTAATCTACCCCGTCGGTTGCGTTGGCGGTTGGTGCCGAACACTCCATACTTGACCAGGTGCCGCCGGTAATTACGAGTGATGAGCTTTCGCATGCGGTTTGGATGGTGTAGGTGAGGTCGCTGCATTGCGCAGTATTGGCTACGGTAAGCCCAGAGACGGCGGTGATGCCTACGGGGCGGGTCGATACCCCCGACAAGGTACCAGTGGGTGTGCCGAAACCGTAGCTTGCGGCAACATTGCCCCGAAAATGAAATCCTGTTAATCTACCGGCGCTATCATTAGTATCAGTACCTGCATTGGCATCCCCCGTGGCATAGCTGGCTGTAATATGCCCTCCTGCCTGCCATCCTACCAGTCCGCCGACAAAATCGCCGTCCCCTGTTCCGCCATTTGCGTTTCCTGTTGCATAACTGGCGGTGATGCTTGCGGCGCCATCTAGACGCCCTACCAGACCACCGGCACTTCCATTCGCACCGGAACCTGCAGTGACATCTGCGGCGGCATGGCTGGCAATAATTTCACTACTGTCTCTTGCTCTTCCGACAAGTCCACCGGTTTCGTGATTTCCACCAGCACCGCCGCTAATAACAGTCCCGGTAACATAGCTGGCGATAATAGTTGCGGAACTAGCATGTTGTCCTGCCAGTCCGCCAGTATCTGGATCTGAGCTGGAAAAAGTATTAGAAACATATACATCGGTTAACCCGATATTACGGATTTGTGTACCGGCATCTGCAACTCTACCAAAAAGCCCGATATTTTGCTGCGCGCGGCTAATAGTCATATTGGCAATAGTATAGCCATTGCCCTCAAAGACGGCCCGGAAAGTATTTGCTGTCCGCGCCGCTGTATCCGCACCAGTACCACTGCCAATCGGGTCCCAGCCGCCGTCGGCAACTACGAAGTGCGGGGCGGCATTGTCCTGGGGATCCAGGGTGCCGGTGGTATGGGTGCTGCCGTCCTGGTCAAGGTCGAAGTCAAGGTTTTGTGTCAGCTCGTACCCGCACAGGTAGACCCCGTTGGTTGCGGTGGTGCAGTTAGAGGTAGCTTCAGTTGGCGCACCGGTGGTGATGCCGGCGTCGCCAGTGCCGGTGTCTGCGTCTTCGTCGTCGTAGGTGGTACCTTCAAGGTTGTAGCGTATGTTGTGGAGCTCGGTTAGGGTGCTGATTTCAATGAGGCCGTCGTTGTCGTCGTCGATGTCGGCGGAATCAAGGGTGCCGTCGCGGTCGGCGTCCATACTGCACGCGCCGCTCACGCATAGCAACCCTGTGCCGGTACAATGATTATCGTTACCGCACACACTCCCGGCGGCCCCGGTACCGGCGTCACCGCACATCTGACTACCTATGATGCCGTTGCATACCAGGGGGGCGGCGCATTGGTTGTCGGCACCGCACACATCGCCAGCCGAGCCGGCAGAACATACACTGGCCCCGCATGTCAAATCGCCGGCGCAATCGTTATTGGCACTGCAGGCAGCCCCGACGGCTGCCCCGCATGCTCCGTTGCCGCAAATCAGCGGGCTGGTACAGTGGTCATCGGTGCCGCACACACTCCCGGTGGCACCGGTGCCGGGTTGGCTGCATACCAGACTGCCCGTCCTCCCGGTACATATCAGGGTGCCGGCACATTCGCTATCAGCAGCACACGTGCCGCCGGCGGGTATCCCGCATAGGCCGTTCCCGCATACCAGGGGGGAGGTGCAGTGACCATTGTTACCGCATACACTCCCGCCCGCGCCGGTGCCTGCCTGACTGCATACCTGACTGCCGGTTGCACCGGTACATATCAGGGCGCCGGCGCATTGGGCATCGGCACTGCATGAATTCCCGGACGCAATACGGCATACGTTATCACTATCGCAAATCAGCGCGTCAGTGCAGCTATCATTGTCGGTACATGTATCGCCGACACTGCCGGTACCGTCAGAACAGAGACCGGCGTCACACACCAGGGGGTCGTTGCAGTGGTTATCGGTGCCGCATAAACTGCCGACTGTGCCGTCGCTGGGTTGACTGCATACCTGGGTACCGAGAGGACCGGTGCATCTTAAATCACTGGTGCAATCGTTATCGGTAGCGCATACGCCGCCGATAGTTTGCCTGGCATTACCGCCAGCGGCGGGGGGTGTGTCACTGCCGCACGCCCATACAAATAATAGAGACGCAAGCAATGCGGCGCCTGCCGCCATTATTTTGCTGTTTCTATGCCAAAACCGGGCAAAGTGCCTTGAAAGTGGTGTGTTATATTGAATTAGACTACCTTTTGAGGGGGGGGTAGCAGTATTTCCTGCCATTTTGACCGTAGAAACGGTATTCTGTGTTTTATGTACATAATTTTCTTTTTTCATATTGCCTCCTAAAGCCTTTACATGTATTATATCATAGTTAAATACCCTTGTCAAGCTGACAAGTATTTTGATAAAAATTACTGCGGTTTAGGTACCGCCCCCGCGTGTCCATATTTTGAGACTGGGGCTTCGACTCTGGGCGTCGGCACCCGGGGGGGAATTGCAATCGGCTACCAGGGAGATTGCAGCTCGGCCGCCGGGGCGGGCAAGGCTGGCACGGAGAGCTCCTATACTTTGCGCTAGGCATGGGAAGGGTGGCAGGCGCCTTTGCGCCTGCCAGACGCCGCGGAGTTTCGGGGGGGCATCTTTACTGTGAGGCGCGCGGCGGCCGAGCCCTGAGCACGCCGACCGCCGCGGGCGTTGGCGTAGCCGGCGCCTGCGGGGGGAGCGCCCGTGCCAGACGCCGCGGAGTAAAAAAATATCTGATTTCTGGTTGACACCCTGAGAGATATGGTGTAGGGTTAACTTGTTATGCGTATGTGTAAAAAGTTTGTGTTGCTTGGTGTTTTGGTGATTGGGATTGCCAGCGCTGGGGTTATCGCGCAGGAGCGTGAAGGAATTATTTATGAGTGGAGTACGAATATTGAGGAGGCCGTTGAGGAGGCTGGGCAGGAAGATAAATATGTGTTTGTCTATTTTGCCGGCAGCGATTGGTGTCCGTATTGTATGGATTTTGAGGCGAACGTAATTGATGCGCCGACCTTTCAGCGGTACCTGGGGGAGAATTTTGTCCCGGTGCTTATTGATTCGCCGCGATATCTTGAAATTAGCGAGGAGCAGAAGGCGTACAACCAGGAGCAGTTGGCGACCTACGATGTCCGGGGATTTCCGGCCATTGGGGTGTTTAGCGGCACCGGGGAGCCGTTGGTTCTGACGGGGTACAACAGGAACGGGGTGCATGCGTTCACCCGGTATCTCAAGCAGGTAATCCGTACCGACCAGGAAGCGCAGGAAACTCCCTCAGAAGAGGGATAGCGCAAGAGCGGGAGGGGGCGCGGGGCGTGCTGCATAAACAGAATCAAATTGTCGTCCTGGTAGTGGGCGTGCTGCTGCTCTCCTCCAGTTCCAACTTTACATCGGTCACTCCAGATGCCGGGGCAAACGGCGGGGAGCGGTTTCATGGGTTTGCGGAGTGGGTAGCGAGCAACACTCCGGCGGTCGGCAGCGGGGATGAGGTGCTGTCGGATTTTTTGATTCCGGACAATCTCCAGAGTATTGATGATTATTACCAGCACCCCCTGACCCATCAGTTGGTTATTGATTTTTTTGTGGGGGTGACGTACTCGGAAGAGATTGCGCTGCCGATACTTTTTCACTCCGAGCGCGAGCAGGTGCCGGTGGATTTGATGTTTTCTATCTCGTGGGTTGAGAGCAGGTTTCGCCCGTATGCGACCAACGATAATCCGACTACAATAGACCGCGGGCTGTTTCAGCTGAATTCGGCCAGCTTTTTTCAGCTGAGTTTGGATGATTTTTTTCATCCGGAAATTAATACCCTGCATGCGTCGCAGTATTTGCGCTTCTGTTTGGATCGGAGCAATGGGAGCGATGCTACTGCGCTGGCTATCTACAATGCCGGGTTGACGCGGGTGCGGACGGGAAGTATTCCGCAGACGACGCAGGTGTATATTTCGCGGGTCCTGGAGTATCGGGCGCAGCTTACTGATAGGTTTTTTGCCTATATTGACCGACGGGTGGCGGACCGCCGCGCGGTCGCAGGGCAAAACTCGTAACGCAGCAGCGAGAGTATATGGGCGAGCGCGAGCAGCGGTATCCGTTTGATACCATAGAGGCGAAGTGGCAGAAACACTGGGACGATAACCGTACCTTTGCGGTTTCCGAAGACCCCGGGGTGCCGCGCGAGCGGCGGCGGTATGTGCTGGATATGTTCCCCTATCCGTCGTCGTCGGGGCTGCATGTCGGGCACCCCGAGGGGTACACGGCAACTGATATCTATTGCCGGTACCTGCGCATGCGGGGGTACGCGGTCCTGCACCCCATGGGGTTTGACAGCTTTGGGCTGCCGGCGGAGAATTACGCCATAGAAACCGGGACGCACCCGCGGGCTACCACGGAAGAGAACATTGAACGGTTCCGCAAGCAGATAAAATCGTTTGGGTTCAGTTATGACTGGCAGCGGGAGGTTTCGACCCATACCCAGGAGTACTACCGGTGGACGCAGTGGATATTTTTGCAGCTCTACCACCAGGGGTTGGCGTATATTGCGGATTTGCCGGTGTGGTTTTGTCCGAACCTGGGGACGGTGCTGGCAAACGAAGAGGTGCTGGCGACCGATGACGGGCCGCGGTCGGAGCGCGGGAACCATCCCGTGGAGCGGCGGCAGCTGCGCCAGTGGGTGCTGCGGATCACTGAGTTTGCCGAGGAGCTGCTGGCCGGACTGGATGGACTGGATTGGCCGGAGTCAATTAAGGCGATGCAGCGTAACTGGATTGGCCGGAGTGAAGGCGCGGTGGTGCGGTTTGATATTGCCGGACACGAGGGTGCCAATATTGAGGTGTTTACCACGCGCCCGGATACGCTCTTTGGGGCGACGTTTATTGTCCTGGCACCCGAGCATCCACTGATTGAGAAAATAACTACCGATGCGCAGAGCAAACCCGTGAGTGGATACATTAGCGGCGTGCAGAATAAGAGCGACCTGGAGCGTACCGATTTAGCAAAAGAGAAGAGCGGTGTATTCACCGGAGGGTTTGCGGTTAACCCCGCCACCGGGGAGAAGATACCGATTTGGGTTGGCGAGTACGTACTTATTTCGTACGGCGGCGGGGCGATAATGGGGGTGCCGGCGCACGATGAGCGCGACCATGAGTTTGCAACCCTGCATGGGCTGTCGATTGTGCCGGTGTATGAAATTGCCGATGACAGTGACGGCGAGAGCGAGTGGCGAGTGCCTGATCTGCCATTCACCGGGAGCGGGCGGGTTATTAATTCCGGGGAGTTTTCCGGCCTGGGGACCGGGGAGTGCAAGGAAAAAATAATTACGTGGTTAGAAGCGCGCGGGCTGGGGAGTGCGAAGGTAGAGTACAAGCTCAGGGACTGGATATTTAGCCGGCAGCGCTACTGGGGGGAGCCGATTCCCGTGGGATTTGGGGCTGACGGGAGCATGCACCCCCTGGGGGCAAGCGAGCTGCCGTTGACATTGCCGGAGGTGAAGTCATATCAGCCGTCAGGGGATGGGAACTCGCCCCTGGCGACCATTGATGAGTGGATGAGCTACCCGGACCCGCAGGCACCGGGCGAGACATTACGGCGCGAGAGTAACACCATGCCGCAGTGGGCGGGGTCGTGCTGGTATTACATGCGTTTCATTGACCCGCATAACAGTACGCAATTTGCGGATAAGGAAAAGCTGGCCTATTGGCTGCCCGTTGACCTGTATGTGGGCGGGGCCGAGCATGCGGTTTTGCATCTGTTGTATGCGCGGTTCTGGCATCGGGTGCTGTATAAAATCGGGTTGGTGCCGTGTGCGGAGCCGTTTAAGCGGCTGGTGAACCAGGGGATTATCCTTGGGGAGAACGGAATAAAGATGTCCAAGTCGCTGGGTAATGTGGTGAACCCCGATGAGTTGATTGCCCAATACGGGGCCGATTCGCTGCGGATATACGAGATGTTTATGGGGCCGCTGCAGATGCCGAAGCCGTGGAATACCAACGGGCTTGTCGGTATGTTTCGGTTTTTGAACCGTGTGTGGAACTTTGCCGCAACCGCGCCGCTGATTGATGATGCCAAGACGCCGGCGCCGTTGGAGCTGCAGCAGACCGTCCACCGCGCCGTGAAGAAGGTCGGGGAAGATATTGACCGTCTGGCCTTTAATACCGCAATTTCGCAGCTGATGATATGCCTGAATGCCTTTACCAAAACCGACGGAGGGGGGCGGTTTGCCAGCTTGTGGGAACGGTTTGTCTTGCTGCTCTCGCCGTTTGCCCCGCACATCGGGGAGGAATTATGGGAGCAGCTGGGGCACACCGAGAGCCTGGCCTACCAGGCGTGGCCGGAGTATTCGCCGGAGCTCATCGTTGATGATACGTGTACCATCGCGGTGCAGGTGAACGGTAAGCTGCGGGGGACCATAGAGTGCGCGGGCGGGCTTGAACGGGAAGCGGTTATTGGTGCGGCTATGGGTAACGAGCAGGTTGTGCGGCACCTGGGGGGGCGCGAGCCGAAAAAGGTCATCGTTGTACCCGACAAGCTTGTTAATTTTGTAGTCGCGGGGTAACGCGCGCGTTATTCCCAGGTGCCGGTTACCAAGGTGTGGCCGGTGTCAGTGATAGCGAGGGCCGCCTGCAGGCCGTGTTCGGGGGAGAAGAGGCGGTAGGTTCCCACAGGTAGGGTCACCTCGACTGGCTGAGCAGGGCCGGCGGGGCTGATAAGCGGAGGGATTGAGTATTCGTTTGCCAGCCAGCGTCCACGGGGGAGGGGGATCTGGCGGGATAGTCTGGGGAGCGGTTTTATGGCATCGGCGCGCATCTTTCGGGAGTGGATGCGTTTTAATATGGCGGGGCTGTCGATCAAACAAGGCGCGTTGCCGCTGCGGGCGGTAATTTCTGCCAGCAGCCGCTTGCCGTTAAAGCGCGCAAAGTCCGCGAGGGTAACCGAGAGCTCCAGGAGTGCGGCGTAGGTGCACTGCCCGTCCCACTGGAGGGTGATGGTGTTGGTGCGGCCGTTGTGGATGACGTATGCGCCGGCAGGAGCGTAGGGGGTGCTGGTGCGGGATATTGGGGTCAGGGTAATGACTATGGGGGCGTAGAGGGGGACGGTGATACGAGGCAGGGCGGCGGTGAGGCTGGGGATCCGCTGTTCGGCTATTTTACCGGGGGCGGCGTGCCAGTTCAGGCGGTAGTGGGTTATATCGGGGGCGAGTTCGCGCAGACGCTGCGGGGGCGGTGCGGTGCGGAGGGAGATTGGGGCGTATGCTGTCGGGAAATCGGGGGTACAGGCGCCGCTCCCGATGGAGACGATGAGTGCAGCGGGTAACAAAATATATAATATGCGCACAGGTGTTTAATGGGAAAAAAGACGGCGATGCATGACGCATTACGCTCCATTGCCGCGTGGAAGACGTATTCCTTACAAAGGCGACCGGGGGTAGCTCTGGTTGTTGGCGCCGCGCGAGCGGCGCACCATACATTGACGTTGGATTGGCGTGTATTGACGCTGTGTTTACGAAAAGGGGGCGCCGCTCTAGTGTTACGGATGTGGCGTGTTTGGCTCCGTTGCCGCGTGGGAGACGTATGCTTTACAGTAGCGACCGGGGGTAGCGTAATAATTTTAGCCCATTTAGGGCGAGCGTTAGTGAGCCCGTTAAAAATGGGCGTTAAAAAATTATGGAGCGAGGGGGCCGGCGGCCCCCTCTTTGCAAAAAAATTTTGCTAAAATGGTTGACGGCAGTTTTATAATGTGTTATACTATTCTTGCTATGGGTAAAACACAAAATGATTACACGGTCGGCGCACCGCAATGGGATAGGGTCGATAATATAAACCGGGACAAGGTTCCTGTCCGGTTATTTAAATCAAAGGCGTTGGAGAAGTTCAGTCATATTTCTCCGAAGCTGGTACTGGCGACGTGGGTGCCGCTGGTAACGTTTATGCTTGCCTATGGGATTTACGGGACCTCGCGGGCGGGTGGTGCGTTGTGGCATCTCCCGATTGCATTTGTGTGCGGGTGGTTTATCTGGACGTTTATGGAATATATTATTCACCGTTTTGTTTTTCATTATCATCCATCTATGCAGCGCATCAAGCGTGCTATATTTACCGTACACGGGGTGCATCATACGCAGCCGATGTGCAAAAGCCGGTTGGTTATGCCGCCGGTTATCAGTGTGCCCCTCGGGCTGCTGTTTTATGGGATTTTTTACCTTATCGGGAACGTTGGGCTTGGACAGCCGACGTGGGTTCCGATTATATACGCGGGATTTATGAGCGGGTATGTTATTTACGATATGGTGCATTACGCCTTGCACCATGCGAAGGGTAAAAATGGGTTTCTCGCTATGTGCCGCCGGCAGCATATGCGTCACCACTTCAAGTGTCCGAATATGCGTTTTGCGGTAACCATGCCGTTGTGGGATTATGTCTTCGGCACTATGCCGTCAAGCGGGCTGAGCAAAAAAGTCGGCAAAGACGGTTAGGCAGGTGAAGGCAGCTGCGCGGCCAGCAGGGGGGCGGCGGCGGAAACGTCTTATTACCGCTGCCCTGCCGTATGTGAACAACGTCCCGCATCTTGGGAATCTGGTGCAAGGGCTATCGGGGGATATCTTTGCGCGGTTTTGCCGGCTGCGCGGGCACGAGACCCTGTATATTTGCGGGACGGATGAGTTCGGGACGGCTACGGAGACGCGGGCACGCGAATTGGGTATCACGCCGCGGGAGCTGTGCGATCAATACTACCCGATACACGCCGGGGCGTACGAGTGGTTTCAGTTATCGTTTGATAAATTTGGGCGCACCTCGGATCCGGTACATACCGAGATTACCCAGGGGTTATTCAATGCCCTGAACGGCAATGGGTTTATTACCAGTAAAAAAATTGAGCAGCTCTATTCCGAGGAGTCGCAAATATTTCTGGCAGACAGGTATGTACGGGGCCGGTGTCCGCACTGCGATTACGAAGAGGCGCGGGGCGATCAGTGCGAAAATTGCGGGAAGCTCCTGGACCCCAGTGAGCTCCGCGACCCGGTGTGTGTCCTGGACGGCAGCGTACCGGTTAAGCGTGCTACCGAACATCTGTATATTGATCTAGCCGCCCTGCAAGGCGAGCTGGAGAAGTGGCTTGCCAGCAGCGGGGCCGATGACCGATGGGCAAAAAATGCCCTGCGGGTTACCCGGGCGTGGATACGCGACGGGCTGCGGGAGCGGGCAATTACCCGCGACCTGACCTGGGGGATTCCGGTGCCCCTGGATGGGTACCGAAACAAGGTGTTTTATGTATGGTTTGATGCCTGTATTGGGTACATCTCTATTACCGCCTCGCACACTGACAAGTGGCGGGAGTGGTGGCAGAACCCCGATGACGTCGATTTGTTTCATTTTGTCGGCAAGGATAATATTCCGTTTCATACAGTGGTTTTCCCGTGTACGCTGATTGGGAGCCGGGAGAAGTGGACCATGCTGTACAACATCTCCTCCTCGGAGTACCTGAACTACGAGGGCGGGCAATTTTCCAAGAGCAAAGGGCGCGGGGTGTTTGTGAATGATGTCCTGGATAGCGGGATTCCGTCGGATGTGTGGCGGTATTACCTGACGGCCAACCGCCCGGAGAGTGCCGATAGTTCGTTCTCGTGGGAAGAATTTTATGCGCGTATCAACAAAGAGCTCATTGGTACGTTTGCAAACCTGTATAACCGTATCAGCTCGTTTGTAATCAAAAACATGGACGGGAAGGTGCCGAAGGTTGATTTTGCTGCCCTGGCCGCAGAAGAGAACGGGACCAGTGGGGGCGGTGATGGGTTTTTGGTGCATCGGGATTGCTTTGTGCCGATGCGCGGGCTGCTTGCAGAGATCGAAAGTGCGATGGAGAAAATTGAGCAGCGGAGTGCCCTGCGGGCGGTGATTGGTCTAGCGACCCTGGGGAATAAACTGTTTCAGAACTACGAGCCGTGGAAATTGATTAAAACCGATGCTCATCAGGTAGATGTACTGGTTGGGGCGCTGTTTGAATTGGCCAAGAACCTGGCGATTGTTGCGGCGCCGTTTTTGCCGCAGACTGCCGCGCGGTGCTATAGGGATGTTTTGGGAATTACGCGCCCGTTGGTGTGGGACGATATTTCCGAGTATGCCGACTTTGGTACCATCTCCCCTGCCCCGCTGCTGTTCGAGCGGTTGGAATGGAAGGAAATTGAGGATTTTCGGAAGCGGTTTGGCGGTCAGGACGGCAACGCACCGGCGGGGGGCGCGGCGGGCGATGGCGCGGCGGGCGATGGCGCGGCGGGCGGCGAGAAAAAGCCTGCGCCGCCCGAGAGCGCAAAAAAAGAGAGTGCCGCCGCGCCTGTTGATGCGGAGCATTTTATGCGGGAGGTAGAGCTGCGTGTTGCCCGCATTACCGATGTGCACCCGCACCCCGACGCCGACAAACTCTATATCGAAACCCTGGATGACGGGAGCGGAGAGGCGCGGCAAATTGTGTCGGGTCTGGTGCCGCACTACCAGGCGCAAGAGCTATTGCACAAACATATAATACTGGTTGCAAACCTGAAGGCCGCCAAACTGCGCGGCGTGATGAGTAACGGGATGCTGTTGGCTGCCTCCGATGATGATCGGGTGTCTGTACTGGAATGCAGCGCGCAGCCGGGGACGCAGGTTGTCTGCCAGGACGGTGCGCACGGGAGCGGGAAAGACGCGCCGGCGGGCACCGGACAAGGGGCGCCCGCTGCCGGGACCAGCGAGACAGCGTACCCGCCCCTGACAATAGACCGATTTTTTCAATTCTCATTACTTCTGCGTGACGGGCGGGCTGTGTTGGTTGACGGCGACCGGGAGTGGGTGCTGGCAGCGGCGAGTGCCGGCGAGACCGCACCGCTGACCGTTGCCGCCCCCCTGACCGACGGTACCATTGGCTGATACCGCACCACCGCCCGTCCTCGCCGTAACCGATAGCCGGCAATATGCAGAGTTACCGGCAAATTCACTGTTCCAAACCAGCGAGTGGGCAAAGTTCAAAGAGCGCTTTGGGTGGCGGGCACACTATTTTCTGGTTACCGGCGGGGATTTTGGAAACATAGGGACACAATCTCCCGTTCCGCTATTGGTCCTGACCCGCTCGCTGCCAATTATCCGCGCCCTGCGTATCGCCTACGCCCCGCACAGCATCCTGACAACAGATACCGCAGCGATACCTGCACTGGCCGGGCTCAGCAGCAGCATTGCCGCCCACCTGCCGGGTGCTACCCTACTTCTCCGTTGGGACACACTGGCCCCGCAGGAGGCGAGGGAGCTGTTTGCGGCCTGGAAGAGCGAGAGCGGGGGCGGCAGGGGTGCGTTCCGCCCCGCGGTGGCAGATATCCAACCGCCGGCAACCGTCATCGTTGACCTGCGTAAAGACAACGACACACTGCTGGCGGCGATGAAGGCAAAGACCCGCTACAACATACGCCTGGCCGAACGCAAGGGAATCCGCATCCGCCCGGCACTGCGCGGCGAGCTGCCAACCTGGTATCGGTTATACAAAGAGACGGCAACCCGGGACCGCATCGCCATCCATTCGCAGAAATATTACAACGATCTACTTAAGATAATGAACGGCAACGGGAGCAAGCGTCCGCGCTGCGAGCTGCTGTTTGCCGAGCATAACGGGCAGGTAATCAGCGGCATCATCGCGTCGTACTATAACGGCGCGGCCACCTATCTCTACGGGGCTTCCAGTAACCGCCACCGCAACCTTATGGCCACTTACCTGCTGCAATGGCAGGCGATGCAGCGTGCCCGCGAGTTGGCATGTACCCAATATGATCTCTTCGGCATCCCCCCGTATGATGATCAAAATCATGCCATGGCTGGCCTGTACCGCTTCAAGGTCGGGTTTGGCGGCGATATTGTTATCCGCGCCGGGTGCTGGGATTGGCACCTGCGCCGACCCCTGGCTTCACTGTGGCGCGCCGCAGAGAAAACGTATTTCTTTTACCACAAGACAATCAGGAAACGCTGACGTAGTTTATTTCTTGTGTGCGGTAATTTCCTTACGGCAGATAAACAGGCACAACCCGCCCGCCAGGAACAGCAGCGACACCGACCCAATACCGAGACTGAATGACCCGGTAACCTGAGTCAGGAAGCCGAAGAGAAACGGCCCCAGGATAGCCGCAAATTTTCCAAAGATTTCGTAAAATCCAAAGAATTCGCCGGCGTGATCCAGAGGGATCAGTGTGGCAAAGAAAGAGCGCGACAGGGCCTGCAGCCCGCCTTGACTGGTAGCCACCATGAGGGAGATCAGGAGAAACAGCGGCGTGGTCAGCGAACCGGCCATGGGGAGCAGGAAGGCTATGCAGGTAATAATCAAATATGTGCTAATTCCCACAAAGAGCATGAACAACGGCGAGGTGCGCTTGGCCAGGCGCCCGTACAACAGCGTGAACGGGAAGGCGACAATCTGTATTGCCAGTAAATCCACCAGCAGCAACAGGGAGCTAATGCCGATTTTGGAACCAAAATCTGCGGCCAGGCGTACAATAGTATTTACGCCGTCGATGTAGAAAAAATAGGCCAGCAGGAACAGGAATATATGCTTGTATCGGCGGATATTATGAAAGGTCCGCCGCAGCTCGCCAAGGGCCGCACCAACGGTACGCACAACAGACAACGGCCCCGCGCGAGTTGACGCATCGGTTTTTACAGACGACACCCTGGCGGCCCCGTGAGTTTGGCGGACATTTTTCAGCAGCGGTATAGAAAATAACAGCCACCACAGGGCGGTGACAATAAAGGTAATGCGGATCCCGGTAATATTCAGCGTTGAGAAATCGCCCCCCGCCAGCAGGTATATGATAACCAGACATACAATAAACGGAATGGCACTTCCGATGTACCCATACCCGTACCCGAGGGTCGAGAGCATGTCCATGCGTTCCCGTTTGGTTACATCGACCAGAAAGGTATCGTAAAAGAGATTTGATCCCGCGTACCCGACGGTCGTACAGATATACAGAACCATTACCAGGACCCAACTCCCCTGTTGGGTTACCCCTAACAGCATGGTGGTACCTACGCCGACAAACAGAAAGAACCTGAAATAGCCCATGCGTTTCCGTTTGTAATCAGCAATGGTCCCCAGTATCGGAGAGAGTACGGCGATCAACAGTGCCGCGATGCTATTCCCGTAGGCCAGGAAGGCCGTAGATGTGGTATCTGCCAACCCGTCCGCACGGGCCACCTGGCCGAAGTATAACGGAAAAATTGCGACGGTAATTATTAAAATATATGCGGAGTTTGCCCAGTCATACATGGCCCAGCTCTTCTCGGTTTTAGATAGCTTTGGCAGCCACGGTTTCCGTTGCTTCTCTTTACGCATACCGGGCAACCGCCTCATTAAATTTATCCCCACGGTCAAACTCATGGGCAAACAGCCCGAAAGAGGCACACCCAGGAGACAGTAGTAACACGGGCCCCGCCGCCGCCGTCTCCGCTGTATCTGCACCACTCTCCCCCTGGTGGGCGGTGCGTATATCCGCCCACGCCGCGTCAACGGCCTCATCCATGGAATTATACGGGCCGCAGTAATTGCACCCTTCCTGGTCGAAAAGATCTATGATTTTATCGGTAGCCGTACCACCCAGCAGGTATATTGCCTCCACGTGCCGACGGATATCCAGGAACTTCCGGAGATCTAACCGCTTGTCACTGCCGCCGGCGATAAGGTATATCGGGCGCGGCAGCTGGGTAACCGCCGCCAGCGCAGCATCCGGTATGGTTGCCGCGCTGTCGTTTATCGCAGTAACCCCAGCGGCAACGGCGACGGTCTGCAACCGATACGCAACCCCCCCCATGCCCGCGAACGGACTGGTTGATTGCGCCCACTCAATCCCAAGCAGATGCAGCGCCGCTCCCGCCATGGCAATATTTTGCACATTATGCGCGCCAATTAACCCGGATTGTATATCTATCTCCTGGCCTGCCCGCGAGGACGATCGCGAGACAGTCAGACGCTGTCGCCGGCAATCGACGCCCAGGCGGACGTCGCACGGCAAATCCGTCTCGCTCTCCTCTTCCGCCTCAACGAGAACAGCCGTCTGTACGGGCGGCACTCCCACCGCTGATGCGGGTGCTGTATTTGCCGCAATAATCTCCCTACTATAGGCGATCTGATCGGGCGCACCGTTGACCACGAGCCACTGCCCGCGCCCTTGCCCGGCAGCGAGGTAACATTTATCGCGCAGGTAGTCGGCCATTGTGTCGTAGTAATTTTGATGATCGGGCAGTAAATTTGTACATATTGCCGCATCCGGCCACGCCGCCCGCCTGCCGGCGCCCGCGCCTGCCCCCGCGCCCTCCCCCCAGGTATCAACCAGGTGTAAATCACCCAGCTGAAACGAAGACAGCTCCAATATAATAATATGCTGCGGAGTAATATCATCTAAAATATCCAGCACCGACGTCCCGATGTTGCCCGCCGCTATCGCCGGCAACCCCAACTCCCGGCACGCATGCGCCAACGCCGCCACCGTAGTAGATTTTCCTTTCGTCCCGGTAACGGCTATTATGCGGTTGCGCCCATTCGCCGTGCCCGCGGGCCCCACTCCAGCGGCATCCGTCACGCCAGCCCCCGCGCCAGCGGCACCCGTCGCGCCAGCGGCCCCACCAGCGGCACTCGTTGCGCCAACGACAGCGGCCCCACCAGCAGCATCCGTCGCTCGGGCGGCATCTCCAGCGGCAGCGGCCCCGCCAACCACCACATCCAAAAAGATAGACACATCAGTCGCAATCTCCCCAGCCAACTGCAGCAACGGATGCCCCCGCGGCACCGCAGGATTCTTAATAACAACATCCGCCCCCCGGACATCTTCTTCACGATGTCCGCCAAGGTGAAAGACTATCTCATGCGCATACCGCTCGCCACGCAGCTCCGCAACAGACGCCTCCAGTCCTTCTTTCTCGCTCTTACTATCACTGACAATTACCCGCGCACCTTGCCGGGCACAGTACCGGGCACACCCCGCCCCGCCCCCGTGACGCCCAAGCCCGAAGATCAGGACACTCTTCCCCGATAGCCCCCCGCCCGCGCCCGCTGCCCGTGCACGCGCCATCAGAAATACGTTTTAGACAGAGGCACTATATCGGTAATAACCCAGCTTTTGCCGCTCTTCTGCATCTCAATGCGCTCACGCCCAAGATACCCAACGCTGCTCCCCGGCCCATTGACAACCTGATCTACCGCAAAAGACTGCGGCAGCCACTTGCGGTACTCAACTACATAGGAAACCCGCTCCGCCCCCGCCGCGCCCGCACCCGCGACATCAATCTCACCAATGGCCCCCGCACCAGCAGCATCAATCTCACCAACGGCACCCGCGCCCGCACCAGCGGCATCAATCCCGCCAACAACATCAACCCGCGTAAACTCCAACGAGTCATACCCATACAAGGCCCGCTTCCCCCCCAGCCGCGGATACCCCGCCGCCTGCCACGCCGCCGGATCAACCAACGGCGATTGAAACTGCACCGCCATCTTCAACCGCGAATTCAACCGCACCGTACGCAGCTCATCAATAGACTGCCGCGCCGCCGCAACGTCATTGCTGGCAAAGATGCGAATCAGCCTATCGCTATTCAACGTATTATACGACCGGTAATAATTAGTCAGCAGCTCCACAGGCGTATCATACCCCGTAAAGTTACGCGTAACCCGATTCCCGGTAATAAACAGCGAAACCAGCAGCACCGACCCCACCAGGACAACAGTCACAAACCCCCGCAGCCAATTTTCCCGCAGCCGCCGCAACCGCGTGAACGAACGCTTACGCTCATCATACCCCACGTGCGCACACCGCACATTCTCCTGCCCCTGCCTCTCAGTAATAGTATCGTGCGTCCCCCCCTGTAACCATTCGGCATACGAACTCACCCAGTAATCCAACAACGGCATAGAGCGCGTCGGCTTACTCAAAATCAAATTCAACTCCTGGGCAATACTCGCTTTAACCGCTGGGTTGTGGTAATGGATATGCGGCACCACCCCGCTGAGCATATAGTTCCTGAGATCTTTCACCGACGGAGCATCCCAGGGCAGCGACCCGCTCAACGCCATATAAGACAACACCGCCAGGGCAAACGACAACCGCCCCTCGCCCGTGAGCTGCTGATTATTAAACGGCAGACTGAAATTAAACGCATCCCCCGCCCCCTGGTACAGGCACATCAACTGCACCGTATCCTGCGACACAAACAGCACCCCCCCGTCATCCAGGAACACAACCCCCCGGAGGTGCAGGACCCCGATGTTGACCCGCAGCCTCTCTAGCCGCGCCAATGCCCGCGCCAACCGGCTCAGGTAATGCACCGCCCCGGCACCGCCCCGCATAACCTCTACCAGACTCTTCCCGGCGGCATGGTACGGACCAAGGACATACAGGCACCCGTTCGCCCGATAGTACCCGCGCTGCCGCCACCGCGTAACCCGCGTATCACGCACCACCCACCCCGACGAAAACGCCGTGGCATCAAGGTGCATCAGCCCCGCGCCCCCGTCATCGGTAATACTCTGCACCCGCGTACGCCCGCTCGCCCCGCCAGGCACAATCGCCCCCGAGTAATTCCCGACCCCCACGTCAATCCCGCACGGCACCCCCATCGAAACATCACGCGCACCCTCAACCCTGATCAGAGCATACGCCAAACTGGACTTGTCCATCCCTATAGGATACCAAATTTCCCCGCCCCTGCCAACCCCGTATATTTTTGCGAATGTCCTCTGAGCTTGCCGAACTTGCCCTGAGCCTGCCGAAGGGCTTGCCCTGAGCCTGCCGAAGGGTGTGGGCGCTACCCCCGCCGCGCATAGCGCGCCGGCGGTCGGCGTGCTCAGGGCTCGGCCGCCGCGCGCTTTGCACGGCAAAGATGCTACCGGGAACTCCGCGGCGTCTGGCGGGCGCAAACGCGCCCGCCACCCTTCCCATGCCTAGCGCGAAGTATTGCGCTCACCTGTAGTGTATTGGATTCGGGCTAGCCCTCGGTAGCCCAGCCTGTCGAAGCCCCCTGGTGTTGGTGTCAAAACTACTGTCTCACACAACCCCGCCCCATAGCCAATTTTGCAAACCCCCGGTGGCTGAGCCTGTCGAAGCCCCCGTGTGCTGATACCAAAACTACTATCTCACCCGCCCCCCTCGGTGCCCAGTTCGCAAACACGATATCAATACACCACCATCCCAACATCAATGTATGGCGCGCCGCCCACGCGGCGCCAAAAACCAGAGAAAAAACCTTGACAAATAAATTTTATGTATGCTATAATAATAGTATGAACCTTCTAAGAAGAATATCGACCCGGCGCAGTGCTCTCGCCGCACCTGTCATCTTGACAGCAATAGCACTAACCGCGCTCCTTATAGCGTGCCCCGAAGAAACCCCGCCCCCTGGTAACGGCAGTGCCGGCCAGGCAGGCCCCGGCGAGACCTGTGTCACCGACACCGATTGCGACGGTGCCCTGATATGCACCGGCTCCCTGGGTGCCCAGGTATGCACTCAACGCGGTGACGGCGCCGTCGGCAGCTTATGCGGTACCGACAACCACTGCACCGACCCTCTGGTGTGTGACGCCGGACTCTGTTCCGGCGGCGCAGGCAGCGTCGGCGATACGTGTACCGACAACGATGGGTGCACCGACCCCCTGGTGTGCGGCAGTAATAGTAAGTGCGGTATTGCATCCGGCAGTTCGTGCAGCACCGATACCCAATGCGCTGGAGATTTGATTTGCACCGGCGCAGGCGGTGCCCAGGTATGCAGCGATGCCGGCAATGGATTGACCGGTAGCGTTTGCGGTAACGACGACCACTGCGACGGTGCCCTGGTATGCGGGAACGGCCAATGCGGGGTAGCCGCCGGCGGAACATGTACTGCCGATAGCGATTGTGCCAATGCCCTGATATGTACCGGAGCATCTGGCAGTCTGGTATGCAGTCAACCCGGCACCGGTGCCGCCGGGAGCGTGTGCGGCACCGATGACCACTGTACCAGCCCGCTGATTTGCGGCAACGGGGCATGCGGGGCAGCCGTCGGCGCTGCCTGCAGTGCCAATAACGATTGCGCCGGTGATTTGACATGTGGAGCTAATGTATGCTCTGCCGGCTCGGCTGGCGATTCGTGCGGTGCCGATAACCAATGCACCACCCCCCTGGTATGCAACGGCATCATAGGTAGTCAGACATGCGGTGACGCCGGTACCGGTGCCGCCGGGAGTGTGTGCGGTAACGATAACCATTGTACCGGCACAGGGTTGCTATGCGTCAGCGGCGCGTGCAGTATGGACGCCGACCGCGACGGCACCCTCGATGCTGACGACATCGACGATGACAACGACGGTCTCATTGAAATCAGCACCCTGACCGAGCTCCATAACATGCGCTACAACCTTGCCGGTACCACCTACGATGACGAGGACGCAGACACCGGCACGGGTGCAGATGCCGGCATTACTACCGGTGCGCCAACTGCAGCAACCTCCAACTGCGCCACCGCAACCAACAGCGTCTACCTGTGCGGCTACGAGCTGACACAAAACCTGGACTTTGATAAAGATAACGATGGAAGCACCCACACCACCGGCACCCTGGATACCGACGACACCGCCGCCCCGTACTTCGTAGTCGCCGACGGCGGCTGGGAGCCGATTGGCAGTGGTACTGGTACGGATGCAGCGGCGATAACAGCGAGTTCTTTCCAAGCCATCTTTGAGGGCAACGGCTATACTATTGCCAATATGACTATTAGCCGCGCGCAGCAGAATGCCGGGCTTTTTGGCAGAACTACGGGTGCCAGTGCACAAATCCGTAATATTGGTCTAACCGATGTGTATATTTCTAATACTACTTCAACGGCTGCACCAAGTACTGGCGGACTGGCAGGGATTCTTGGCAGTGATTCAGTTATTATTGCCGGTTATGCTACTGGGGATATCATCAATGGCTCTACAATTGCTGTCACAAGCGGCGGCTTGACAGGAACGGCAGGTAGTAATGCCACCATTATTGCCAGTTATGCCGATGTAACTATCGCTGGCGGTTCAGCCCGCACGGGAGCTGTTGGTGGTCTGATAGGGAATTTAGATGGAGGCATCGCAATTGCCAGTTACGCAACTGGAGATGTAGACGGTGGAGCAGGAGATTTTGATTACGCCGGTGGTCTAGTAGGATGGATGCAAGCAGGCAGCATTACAGCCAGTTATGCTACTGGAGATGCCAATGGGGGTACTGATACTAATGATGAGGGAGGTAGTTTAATAGGAGTTTACCGCGCGGGTACCATTACCGCAAGCTACGGCTTTGGTACGGCAACTGGCAGGACGATGAGGAGCGGATCGATATCAACCCAACCTACAGGGGTAACTACAGCTAACGGGATTACCGCCGCCAATGCCGGCTCCCAATGGTCAAATGCTTCCAACAATACCTTGAACGCATGGGTCTTCGGCAGCGACACCCGCGGGACGTGCACCGAACCGACATCACCAACCTCTGGGATAACGTATGCCAGCTATACCACCCGTGCTACTTGTGAAGCAACCACATCGCCCACAAAAGTTGCAGGCGTGTGGGTACCCGCGGCACCAAAACTCCGCTACGCCGACTACGACGGCCCCGGCACCAAGTATAGCTGCGGGTTGTTTCCCGCCGGCGTGACCTGCGGGGCCACTGGGGACGAGATACCAGGACAATAGTCTCTCTCGGCACACCGCTGCTAAGCGGTGTGTCTAACCCCGCTGCCCTGGTGGCGAATGCACCGCATAGAGAGCGTAGCGAACGTTATGCGGTGCCAACAACCAGATTTGACACACGCCCCCGCGGGTAGTATACTACTAGTATGGCACCAGCAGTAATAACAAAAGCCCAACAACAGGAACTCGCCGCCGTAATGGTTCCTTTGTTACGAAAACAATTAACCGCAGACGTCTTGAAAGCAGCCAAACTCTCCCCCCACCCGGCACCCAAGACCAGGGCAAAAAGCACCACCACCTCTCGCGACATCCCCATAGAACTCCTTGAACGCATGATCCGCGTCGAAGAAGAGTTAAAACTAGTACATGTTGAAATAAATCACCTCCGCGCCGACACGAATCTGCTCCGTAAAGATTTCATGGGTCAAATTGACAGAATCGACAAACGCCTTGAGCACATAGAGAATACATCTAACAAAAGCCTTAATTCAATGCGTTGGTTTATGGGCATCATTTTCGTAGCTACCGCGTCATTGATTACCGTATATCAATTTCTTAACTAACCAATCCCGCCTTGGTGGCTGAGCCCCCCGGTGGCGAATGCACCGCATAGAGAGCGTAGCGAACGTTATGCGGTGCCAACAACCAGAGTCGAAGCCCCGGTCTCAAATCCTGCATCATATACGGACATGCAGACCCTGTATCAGAACCGAGACTTCGACAAGCTCAGTCTACGGTCTTTCGCAATCTCTGCCTACGGTCTTTCGCAATCCCCAGTGCGAATGCACCGCGTGGGCGACACCTGCTTTACGGAAGCGACGGGGGGTAGCGTCTGCTTATTGGCGCCGCTAAGCGGCGCATTTGGCATTGTTGCTCTCCTTATGACTTAATATCTTTACAAAAGCGGCGGGGGGTAGCGGAAGCAAGCGAAGTGCGCGGCGGGCGGAGTGGAACGGAGCCCGTGACCTGCGTAGCAGGTTAGCGCACTGGTACCGCGCGTAGCGCGGTACGCTGGCTGCAGCGAGGGGGGCGGCGCCCCCCACCAACCCCCCCCTCCCCCCCCTATCCTACCCGCTCTAAAATTTCTACAAAAACCCTTGACAGGTTCTGCAAATATATGCCATAGTGTGTAATCGTGTATGGTATATAGAGGTTACAAGTATGTATAAAATACGCACAGCAAAGTTCGGAGTATATTCTGCAATAATTGCCCTGGTTGCAATTACTACCCTGCCGCTGGTTATAGCCGGCTGCGAGGCTGATACCACCGGGACAGGGGGCGGCACCGCCAAGGTAGCCGAGGGCGGTACCTGTACCGCCGATAACGAATGTGTCGACGGGTTGGTATGTACCGGGGAGGCCGGTGCCCGGGTATGCAGGCAACCCGGCACAGGTGTGGGCGGTACCTTGTGCGGTATCGATAGCCATTGCGCGGATGGTCTGATGTGTGTAGCCGGGGTCTGCTCGGGCGGCGCGGGGGGCAATATCGGGGATACGTGCAGTGTCAATGACGATTGCACCGATCTGCTGATTTGCGGCAGTGACGGTATGTGCGGTATAGCGGCGGGCAATGGGTGCGGGACCGATACCCAATGTACCGAAGGCCTGGTGTGCGCAGGAGCATCCGGGGCGCAGACATGCGGGCAGCCCGGGACCGGTGAGACCGGGAGTGTGTGCGGTACCGACGGCCACTGTACCGGCTCCCGGGTATGCGAGAGCGGGACGTGCAAAGCAGCCGCGGACGGGGCGTGTACTGTTGATAGCGGGTGCGTTGAAACCCTGATATGCACGGGCGCGCTCGGAACCAAGGTGTGCGGGGAACCCGGGAGCGGTGCGGGCGGGAGCGTGTGCGGCAACGATGACCACTGTACCGATGCGCTGATTTGCGGCGCCGGGGCGTGCGGGACACCGGCTGGCGGGACTTGTAGTGCCGACGGCGATTGTGCCGGTAATTTGACCTGCGGGGCCGGGGTATGCTCGAGCGGGACGGACGGCGATGCGTGCAGTGCCGATAGCCAATGTACCGACCCGCTGGTATGCACCGGGGCAACGGGTAGTCAGGTATGCACTCAACCCGGCTCTGGCGCGGCTGGGGGTGTGTGCGGGAACAACGACCACTGTACCGACCCCCTGGTGTGCGGGAATGGTGCGTGCGGGATAGCAGTTGGCGGCACCTGTACGGACGATGACGGGTGTGCTGGTGATTTTATATGCACCGGCACGGCCGGCGCCCTGGTATGCAGTCAACCCGGGAGCGGTGCGGGCGGAAGTGTGTGCGGGAACGATGACCACTGTACCAACTCACTGGTATGCGGCGCCGGGGTGTGCGGGATAGCAGCCGGGGCTACCTGTACGGACGATGACGGGTGTGCTGGTGCCCTGATATGTACTGGTGCGGCCGGTGCCCTGGTGTGCAGTCAAGCCGGTACCGGCGCGGGCGGGAGTGTGTGCGGCAACAACGACCACTGTACCGATCCGCTTGTGTGCGGGAATGGTGCGTGCGGGATAGCAGTCGGCGGTACCTGTACGGACGATGACGGGTGTGCTGGTGATTTTATATGCACCGGCACGGCGGGTGCCCTGGTATGCAGTCAACCCGGTACTGGTGCGGGCGGGAACGTGTGCGGTCTCGATAGCCACTGTACCAGCCCGCTGATTTGCGGCGCGGGAGCGTGCGGGGCAGCTGCTGGCGGGGCTTGCAGCATCGACAACGACTGTGCCGGTAGTTTGACCTGCGGGGCTGGGGTATGCTCGGGCGGGACGGTCGGCGATGCATGCAGTGCCGATGACCAATGTACCGACCCGCTGGTATGCACCGGGGCAACGGGTAGTCAGGTATGCACTCAGGCTGGCTCTGGGGCGAGCGGGAGTGTGTGCGGCAACAACGACCATTGTAACCAGGGCCTGGTATGCGGGAACGGGACATGCGGGTTGGCGGTGAACGAAACGTGTACCGCCGACAGCGAGTGTGCCGGCGGGCTGATATGCGCGGGCGCGGCGGGTAGTCTGGTATGCAGTCAACCCGGGTCTGGCGCGAGCGGAAGTGTGTGCGGTATCAGCGATCATTGCACCACTCCTCTGGTGTGCGGGGGCGGGGCTTGTGCGGGAACAGGCACCGTATGGGCAGCACAGACAAGCAATGTAAACAGAACGCTGCAAGATATCCACTATGCTAATGACCTGTGGGTGGGGGTTGGGTCGAACGGCGTCATCGCCACAAGTGGAAACGGTACCGAGTGGACGTCACAGACAAGCAATGTAACCAATCAACTGAACAACGTATACTATGCCAATAACCTATGGGTAGCGGTGGGGTCGCGGGGTACGGTTACCACGAGTACAAACGGCACCATGTGGGAAGTGCAGGATAGTAAGGTAAGCAGTACGCTACGGGACGTCCACTATGACAACAGCCTATGGGTAGCAGTGGGGGCAAACGGCGTACTCACCACCAGTGCCAACGGTACCGAGTGGACGGCGCAAACCAGCAGGGTAGGCGGGTTGGACGCTGTATATTATGCCAATAACCTATGGGTAGCGGTGGGCGGTGCCCTTGATGTCAGTACCAGCACAATGGTAGGGACCATAACAACCAGTGCAACCGGTACCTCGTGGGAGGCACGGACAAGCAACGCGGCCTCGCTGGAAGCCGTCTACTATGACAATAGCCGATGGGTAGCGGTGGGGGACGGCGGGGCAATCACCACCAGTACAAACGGTACCTCGTGGGCGGCACAGACAAGTAATGTAACCAGCACACTGGAAAGCGTCTACTACGGCAATAGTCAATGGGTAGCTGTCGGGGACGGGGCCGTCATCACCACCAGTGCAAATGGTACCGCGTGGACGGCGCGGACAAGCAATGTCAGCGGCTCGTTAAACGACGTACACTACGCCAATAACCTATGGGTAGCGGTTGGTAGTTTTTCTGACAGCAGCACCAGCACAACCACAGGAACCATCACAACCAGTGCAAATGGTACCGCGTGGACGGCGCGGACAAGCAACATAAGCAACACACTGCAGGGCGTTCACTTCGGCGATGATCTATGGGTTGTGGTGGGGAGCGGGGGGACCGCAATAACAGCGCCATAGCCCACCATAGCCGTAGGGGCAACAGGCAGGGGCTTTTAAATATTTTAAAAAACTGTTAAATTTTTATTTTTTTGCATATAATATACATGTGATACAAAAACGATTAATTATTTCCATTGCCCTCAGTGTACTGGTAACCCTTACCGTACTGGCAATAACCGGATGTCCGGAAGAAACCACGGGCGGCGGCGGTGGTAGTGGGGAGCCAATTGCCTACATATGTGAAAACGGCACCCCGCTCCCTGATGCCGCTCCCGCCCCGGATACCACGGGGTGCCAGGCCTGCAACGACGGGTACGTCATAGATGATGCCCGGTGTGTACTTGCATACACGTGCGAGAACGGCACGCCGATCTCTGACTCTACTCCCGAGGGAGATGGTTCGCCTGAATCTATGGGGTGCCAGAGATGCGACGACGGGTATTTCCTGGACGGTGTCAGGTGTGTACTGCCATACACGTGCGAGAACGGCACCCCGATCTCCGATTCTGCGCCCGCCCCGGGTGCACCCGATACCACGGGGTGCCAGGTCTGCGATGACGGATACTTCATGGACGGCATCAGGTGTGTATTACCATATACGTGTGAGAACGGAACACCGATCTCCGATTCTGCGCCCGCCCCGGGTGCACCCGATACCACAGGGTGCCAGGCCTGCAATGACGGGTACGTCATAGATGATGCCCGGTGTGTACATGCATACACGTGCGTGAACGGCACGCCTCCTGCTCCGGCGGGCGGTGCACCTGCCGCGGGGGCTGCCAGCTGCCAGGTCTGCGACGACGGGTATACTCTGGACGGCGTTGCCTCGGCGCCTGGGAGCAGCTGTGTAGTTAGATATACATGTGAAAACGGCATCGCCCCGCAAGACGTGATTGCTCCCACGATCGGTGCCGTCAACTGCCAGAGCTGCAATCAGGGGCATGTTCTCAGTGACGGCATCGGGGGGGTTGGGGTCACTTGTTTGACAGATACCGACCTCGACAGCATTGCGGATGTTGCGGATAACTGTCCGAACGTCCCGAACGTCAACCAGGAGATAGCCCAGGGGGAGAGTAGCGGGCAGGCCTGCGATAGTGATATTGATGATGACAACGATGGGCTCATAGAAATATGGTCGCTTGCTGAACTCTACAATATGCGCCTCAACCTGGACGGCAGTGCCCCCGTAGGTACCATCGGGACCAGTCCAACCGAGCCCGCAAACTGTGACGACGGCAATAGCGCAACAACAATAGTACTCTGCGGATACGAGCTTGCCCAGAGTTTGGATTTTGATCGGGACGGAGATGGGTCGACCATTGATGATGCCGGGGTTATTGACGAGGGAGATGATGTTCGGCCGTACTTTGTCGCCTCCGTTGGGGGTTGGGTGCCGGTCGGCAGTGCGCCGGATTCATTTGCCGCTATATTTGACGGCAACGGGCATACCATTAACAACCTGACAGTCCGCAGCGCTACCGCAACCTTTGTTGGTCTGTTTGGATCAATTAATACCGGGACGCAAATCCGTAATGTCGGTATTACCAATGCGTATGTGGAGAGCACAATGGTATCCACCAGATCTGTATTTACAGGCGGGCTGGTTGGGCGCATAACAGATGGTACTATTAGCGCATCCTACGCTGACGCAACCGTCAGGAGCGGCGCGGGAAGCATTGACCAGGTCGGGGGATTGGTCGGCGAGCAGGCCGGCGGGGTTATTAGTGCCAGTTATACTACCGGGAGCGTCACCAGTGGGGGCGGGGCCGCTGACTCTATCGGGGGACTGGTAGGAAGACAGATTGGCGGGAGCATCATCGCAAGCAATTCTACGGCAACAACCACGGGGAGCACGGATGGTGTCGAAAGTATCGGGGGATTGGTCGGGCACCAGAGAGCTGGGTCAATTACTGCCAGCTATGCGTCCGGGAATGTCGGCAGCGGGGGCGAGTCAGGTGTCGATTCCATCGGAGGATTGGTCGGCGTGCAGGGCGGAGTAGACAATGAAGACGCGTTTATCACGGCGTGCTATGCCGCAGGTACCGTCACCGGCGGAGAGGGCGGGGCTGAAAGGGTCGGCGGGTTGGTTGGCGAACAGCATTTCGGTGTTATCACCGCCGCCTACTCCACTGGAGACGTCAGTGGTGAAGGTGGGAACGGCGATTATGTCGGCGGGCTGGTCGGCGAGCAGGCGCGGGGCAGCTCTATATTCACAAGCTACGCCACCGGGGATGCCGACGGCGGTCCCGGGGGCGAGGGTACCAGCGATGACGATGTGGTCGGTGCCCTGGTCGGGAGAATCGATACGCGCAGACCAGGCATTATCGGGGCATCGTATGGATTCGGTGAGGTTAGCAACGAAGAGACAAGCGGCGTGTCCAGTAGTCCGGCGGGCGCGGCGCTGAGTGCTGCAACTGACATCACCGTTGCTAATACCCCGGAGTGTACCGATCCCGCGTATACTAGTAAATCAGCATGCGAATCCGCCACTCTCGTTATCGCCGCCGGGGTCTGGGATTCGGCTGATACGAGCTGCTCGGCACCAGCTATGAGCCCAACCGCCGGGGTAGATTACACCACCTACACCGAAGAAACGGTGTGTACCGCCCCTGCTGCAAAAACCGCCGCCGATACCTGGGTGACATGGAACAGTGCTGCAAACAACAACTTGAACGCCTGGGTCATTACCTCCAGTACCGCGCCGCGGCTCCGCTATGCCGATTACGACGGAAGTACCAGTACTGTGTACGCGTGCAGTATGTTTCCCGCATCAGCGAACTGCGGGACTACTGGCGATCTCCTGCCTGGGCAGTAATCGCGCCCGCCCGCCCGCGCTTTTGGGACTTGCCCTACCCCGTGCTCGCGCGAGAGGGTGTGTTCCCAGGGGGAGCGGGAGGGGTCTGAAGGCGGCGCAGGCGGGCGGGGTCGAATTTTAACTGCAGGGAGCGGTCGCGGATCGGTACGAAGGCACCGGGGCGTTTATCTTTCGAGCGGCGCAGGTGCTTGACCTCGGTGTAGTGGACGTCGACAAAGTCGTCACGGCGGGCCTTGCTGTAATAGTGGGCCAGGGTGGCGCCGTCGTAGAGTACCGATAACGCGATCGGCTTGTTGCGGGCACGGGGACGGATAAACACCGAGCTGCCCTCGCGGTTACGGGCGTGCATCCACATATCGTGGGGCTTGGCGTAATGGCGGAACAGGGCGTCGTTCTCGGTTGCCGAGCGTCCGACCACAATGGTGTGGCCTTGTGAGTGGAAGAGTACTCCCGCGCTGCCGCCCGCGCCGCTGGTGCCCGCGCCGCTGGTGCCGGTTTTCCGCAGTGCGGCGCCTCCCCCCCCGCCCGCGGTGCCTGCGGTACCGGGGTCCAGGGTTTTATATAATGCCTTCAGTTGGTGGAACGAGTACTGCGCGAGAGTGCGCTGGCGCTGTTCGATGTCCTCTAATTCTTTCTGCAGCACTTGAGTGCGGGCCCCGGCGTGTACCGCCGACTCCTGCAGGGTGCGGTAGTGACGAAAATACTTTTGCGCATTTTCCTGGATGTTGAGTTTGCTGTCCAGGGGTATCGGGGAGGTTGCCGGGGCGATGGTGATTTGCTCCGCCCCGGGGGCATATTGGCCGCTCTGGCGGGCCGCGGTGGTGTGGCGCACCAGGAGTTCGCCGCGCTGGCGGGCGAGGGCTGCGCGTTCCTGTAGAGCCGCTGGAGATTGTTGGGTCAGGGTGTGCTCAATTTTGCGCTTGCGTGCGGCAAGCAGCTCAGTGACACGCGCAAGCATCTCCCGGTGGGCGCCGCCGTCCCTGTCCCCGGGGTGTGCCCCGCGGTAGTGGGTATCGATAAAAGCATTGAAGCTGACATCAGGCGGGTACGGGCGGATTACAGCAGGGTACGGGGCGGCGAGAGCATCCACAGGAGACGGCGGGAGTGATGGGGAAATCACCGCCATACCGCGGGCGGATACCAGGGGCTCCCCGCTCGTCTCGCCGTGCTGCGGGCGGCGGTAGTAGGCATCAATAATCTGCAGCCCCGCATCGGTAAGGATGGTGTTGGCGGCTCCGCTCCACAACCGTATCCAGAGCAGGTAGCGCGTGCCGTCAGGCGGTACGTCGATGGCAATGCGCACAATACGCTGGTCGGCAACCTGCAGGATACTCTGCACCCGCCCGCCTACCAGACGCGCCCGCAGCAGCTCCACAAAGCGCGGCGGACGGTGCATGCGTTTGCCCCCGCGGGAGCTCAGGTGCAGGGCACAGGCCCCGTGGCGGTGGCTGATGCGTAACCGCATTACGTCATCCGCGCTGTCGGGCGGGCTCTGGAAAATCAGCAGCAGTGATTCAAAATCGGGCTGAACCGCATCGGTCAGGACGGCACCGTGCAGCGGCGCCTCCGCAATGATTGCGTTAATTTCCCGCCAGTTTAGCGACATACTGTCTGTCTTGCGTACATCACTGCCGCAGCGGCGCGGCAGGCAGGATTACCGGCTACACAGACGCTCAATTTCCGCAAGCTCATCGGCGGTAAACGGCGCCAACCCCCTGGGGGCAAAATTCTCCTGCGCCTGGGCGGTAGTACGGATACCCGGGATGGGAGTTGTCTGCTGCGAATCGCTGATAATCCATGCCAGCGACCCTTGTGCCAGCGTCCGCTCCCCGGATGCCAGGATATTCCGCAAAGCGTGCAGGCGCGCAAGGTAGTCGTCGTGTGGACGGCCGTCTTTAAAATACTGCATCCACTCAGGGGCCTGGGAACCGCGCACATCGGCGCCCTCAACGGTGGTTTCGGCACTGTATTTTCCAGACAGTATCCCCATTGCCAACGGGCCGCGGTTAATCGCCCCAAGGGCATTACCCTCGGCCGCCTCAACGCATTTCCGATTGGGGTCAAAGACGTTATGCTGGAATTGCACTGCACTGCAGTGCCCGCCCTTGCTCTCTGCGGCGGCAACCATGGCAATAATACTTGCCGGGTTATCGGTACTCCACCCGTAGGCGCGGATTTTTCCTTCCTGTACCAGTGCCTCCAGGGTCTCTACTATCGGGGCTATGTCTGCAGCGTCGTACTCATTAATATGAAACTGATACAGATCGATATAATCGCTCTGCAGCCGCTTAAGTGAGTTTTCACACTGCTGGCGGATAAACCCAGGATCCGCTGCCTGCCCGGTAACCTGTTTGGTCGATTCATCAAAACGGACCCCGAACTTGGTTGCAATAACTACGCGGTCACGGCGGCGGGAAAAGGTCTTGCCCACCAACCGCTCACTATGACCGGCCCCGTAGACATCGGCAGTATCGAATAACGTTACCCCCATGTCGAACGCCGTCTCCAGGGCGCGCAGTGACTCCGCGTCGTCGGTCTCCCCCCACCCTAGCGGGGTTTTATCTGCATACAATGGACCGCCGATGGCCCAGCACCCCATACCCACGGCACTAACCTCAATGCCGCTTCTACCTAATATCCGTTTTTCCATACCTGTATTATAGCATGCAATCTCATGCTGCCGCCGCCCCCATAGGGGCTCCTGCGTGCAGTCAACGAGCGGGAGACGGGGATTGAACCCGCGACCGTCTGCTTGGGAAGCAGATACTCTACCGCTGAGTTACTCCCGCAAACTAATCCCCTATCGTACCACCGCGCCCGGTTTCGGTCAACCCCCTGTTTAACCTCAATACATTTAGGAATCCCCCACTACTCCTACCCGCGCCCCTGGTACCCTCCCATTCTACTCAATTCTTCTATCTTCTCGCAAGGGGTAACATACCCTATCCCCGCATGGGGCCGAAACATATTATAGGTTTCTACCCAATAGGCAAGCTCTTCATTTATCCCCGCCAGGGTATCGGGCACCTCACGGGTTTGATAAAACTCTTCATCAATCGTTCGATGTACCCGTTCTACATACGCATTTTGTTTTGGGGTACGGGGCCGGTTAACTAAAAGCCGGATACCCATCTGTTTACAATACGTCTCAAACTCTTTTTTAAACTCACTCCCCCCGTCAATTTGAATAGCATCATAGGGTATCTCTGCCGGCATAGTTGCCAGTATCCGCATAACAAAATCTCTCCCGCACACCGCTGATGCCCGCGAATATGCCCGTGACCAAAGATACCGGGTATTAATATGAATCGCAGAAAAATTATAGAATACTTTCCCAAGTATACAATACCGGTCACCGTCAATTTGAATACGGGAGAGATTACCATGCTGCTTCTTTTTATACCCTTGGGCGTGTATTCTATTGTATTTCTTCGGCTTCCGGTAGACAAACTGCGTATCCGGCTGCCTGATTGCTCCAGTTTCTTTCAGGTATGCAATGATACGTTCACAGGTAGCAACCGAAGGCGGGCAGAGTCTTTCTTTTTGCAGTTCCCAGTGAATCTTCCTGGCCCCCCACCGGCATGTATCAACATGGTTTCTTAAGAAAGTAATACGGGCCACTACCCGCGGGTCCCAGGATTTCTCCCGTACCCGGTTTGGTCTCCGGGACTTGCACTCCAGGCCTGCCAGAGAGTTTTCTTTTACTACTCGTGCATTCCATCGGTACCAATAGGAAACCGAATGGCCGAAAGCATCTATAACACATTCCAGCGCACACCCAGGGGGCATTCCTTTTCTACATAGATTTTTCCATAACTCTATTCCCCGGTATCTTTCACTCGCCTCCGGTGAAAGATCAGGGGCAAGGGGGATATTCCACGCTTGCATAAATGCACGTGGAAAGCATATATTTTTCATAGGCGTCTTTTCTCCTTAGTTTGTAGTATTACCAAGGATACAGGAAAGGCGCCGTTTTTTGTAGACTTTTGCCTACCGGGGATTCCTATATGTGTTTGAGGTTATACACCCCCGCGGGCGTTATTCGGTAATACCGTAATCGCGCATCTTGTTATACAGGGTTGCCCGTTGGATCCCCAGGGCGGCGGCCGCGCGCGTCTTGTTCCCGCGCGCAGCATCCAGGGCAGCCAAAATCAGCAGCCGCTCTGCCTCCGCGATGGTCGCACCGCCGGGGATAATAACACCGTCCCCCGCGCTCTCTGCTCCCCCCTGCGCAACCGCACCGCTGCCCGTCCCCCCAGTGGGAACCCTGCCCTCGCTACGCACAATACTTCGCGGCAAATGCTCAACGCCGATCAAGCTATCCGGACTCATTACCGCAGCGCTCTCCAGGGCATTGCGGAGCTCGCGTATATTACCCGGCCAATGATACGCCTGCAGGGCCGCAAGCGCCTGCGGGGTCAGGCGCCGCGGAACTCCGCGCGCACCCCGCCCGCCCCCTGTCCCGGATATCTGCTCCAGAGACACCTGTATCAGCTCCGGCAAATCCTCGCGCCGCTCGCGCAGCGGCGGAATGTTAATGTGGACAACATTTAAACGGTAATACAGATCTTCGCGGAAATTACCCTCTTGCATCTCCTGCTGTAAATCGCGGTTTGTGGCGGCAATAATACGGGTATCGACGGTAATGGTACGCTCCCCCCCTACCCGCTCAAAGGCGCGCTCCTGTAACACACGCAGCAGCTTAACCTGGGTTGTCGCGTTTATCTCGCCGATCTCATCTAAAAATATACTCCCCCCGTCGGCCAATTCAAAGCGCCCCTTGCGCTGGTGTATGGCACCGGTAAACGCGCCCTTCTCATGACCAAACAGCTCGCTCTCCAACAGGGTATCGGAAAGGGCGGCACAGTGCACCTTAATCAACGGCTCCCCGCTCCGCTGCGAGGCAGTATGGATCGCCTCGGCAACCAACTCCTTCCCGACGCCGCTCTCCCCGGTAACCAACACAGTCGCATCGGATTCGGCAATACGGTCAACCGTCCGCATAATATCCTGCATCGCCTTACTCTTTGCCGTAATCCCCGAATCTGCAGCCGTACGCAGCTTGCGCTCACTGTCGGCAAGCTGCACACGCAGCGCATCGTTATGCCGCGACAGCCGCTGGTGCTCCAGGGCGCGGCGCAAGACAGCCGACAGGTGATCCAGGTTTACCGGCTTGGTCAGAAAATCATACGCCCCATTACGGATAGCCCGCACCGCATCCCCAATAGTCCCGTGCCCGGTAAGGATAATCACCGGGATACCCGGCCAATCGGCGCTGATTTTACGCAGCAGCCCAGCCCCGTCGAGGCGCGGCATCCGCAGGTCCACAACAGCAGCATCAATCTTTTGCCCCTCAATGCAATGCAGGGCAGCCTCGCCGTCAGGCGCGGTAACAACATGGTAGGTATCCCGCAGCGCCTGCGCCAAACCGTTGCGGATATTTGCCTCATCATCAGCAACCAACACGGTTGCCGCACGGGCACCGGTATCTAACTTTGCCATACCCAAACTACCCCGCGCCCCCCAGCAGCCGCCGTGCGCGCCGGGAAAACGGCAGCGTAATAATACATTCGGTACCAGCCGGCGCACCCCGCGCCCCGCGCCCCCGCTGCCCCTGGCCTACCCCACGGTCCTGTAAACTTATCTCCCCGCCATGCTCTTTGATAATTTTATACACCTCAGTCAACCCAATCCCGCTCCCCGTTTCTTTGGTGGTAAAATACGGCTCAAACACCTTCCCCTGTATCTCGGGATCTATGCCGCTCCCGCTGTCAACAATATGTATCTCCACCGTATCCGACGCACCGCACACCCAGACCCCCAACTCGCCCCCCCCGTCGTCGGGCATCGCCTCAATAGAGTTTTTTATTATATTCATCACCGCCTGCTTAAGATACGTCCTGTCGCCATCTATGTGCGGCATATCCTCCGGCAGCTCCGCCGTCACCTTCACGCCCCGTTCGGAAAATTCCGGCCCCAGGAGCTCCAATATCTCGCCAATCAACGGAGCAACCCCCAGCTCCTCCATATTCAGATTAATCGGCCGCACCGAAAATAGAAAATCAATCACAACAGCGTTCAGCCGCTCAATCTCTTCGTTAATGATATCAAGATTATCGAGCATATTTTTCGTATCTATTCCCGCACTCGCATCGATACTGCGAAGCTCGCGCTGAATCAGCTGTATGTAAATAGCAATAGAGCCGAGCGGATTTTTTATCTCGTGAGCAACATTTGCAGTCAGGTGGGTCAGTGACGCCAACTGCTCCGCCCGGTGCAGACGCACCCGATTCTGCTGCTCCGCAGAGATATCCTCAAAGCGCAGAATATTCCCGATAATCTTCCCATACGAAACCAAGGGCAAAATAGTGCACCTGATTGCACGCAGCTCCGCCGAATCCCCAATAGTAAATATTTCCTGAACCCTGCCGGATTTCTTCGTTAAGTGCTCACGGCAAAATTCGGCAATATCGCTATCACCTATAACCTCCCACACCGGCACACCCCCCGCGCCCCCCGCCGCCTCCGTCGTCTCTGCCGTAGGGATCAGCAGCCGCAGCGCCCGATTACCCAGAAGCACCCGGTTACCCTCGTCGCTAATCAATATCCCCTCCGGCAACGAATCAATGACAGCCGACAATCGCTCCTCTTTTGTCAACAGATCCAGGCACAGCTCCCGAACCCGCGCCGAGTCCAGCTTATCTACCCGATCGACGACCCGTTTAAGAAAGCCCTGCATGTAACCTGCTTATCCCCGACAGCAACAGCACCAGCTGGTCGCCCACCGGAATATTTAATTGGCGATGGCGGTAATGAATCGTAACCAGCAGCTTCTGTAATTCGCTGCAAAACTGCGTACGCTGCGGCGTCGGATCCTCCCGCCACGCCCGGTACCCGACATCAGACAGTGCATACAAAAAATTATCAGAGCGCTGCGAACTCTCCCGCTTCCCGCTGCTTAATTTTTCGGTAATATACTCGGTACACGCATTCGCCCGCCGCAGCATCTCACCCGCATCCCCCAGCGCCCCCAGTAACGAGACAGCCAACTCTTCTGCTTTTTTGTGCGCCATATCACCCTGAAAAAACAGGGCATGCAGGGACCCCGGCATCTCCTCACTGGTAACCTCAATAAACCCGATATGCTCCCCCATCACCCGCCGCTCCTCCGCCGGCACCCGGGATTGCAAGAGATACTCCTGCGCCCGCGACCGCACCGTCAACGGCAGCGCGTTACTGTTGGCAGACAACAGCATAATCGTCACCCGCGGGGGCGGCTCCTCTAACAATTTCAACAACAGGTTACAACTCCGCGTACTCAACGAGTCACTGCCCTCAATAATAATGCACTTCCGCCGCACATCGGTCCCAATACTGTTGCTATGCGCCCACCCGCTCAGCAGCCGCAAACTACTCACCGACACGTTCCCCGGATAGGCCTGATTGATATCCAAAATATCTTTATCCACGTCCTGTAAATAGGAGATCATAGAATCCGCATCATCCCCCGCCCTCAGGACCCGCGCCATCTGCGAGGTAAGCTCCTGCAGCCTCCGCACCACCGGAATAATTTCCGCCCGCCTGACCACATCTCCAATATCCAGAAAATTCTGATCAAACCGCCGTATAAATATATTCATCGCCCGCGCCAACTGCCGCAGCCGCTCGCCAGTGGGGTCAGCCCGAAATTGCCGCAAATACACCGCAATCTCCTCCACAAAATACCGCCTCCCGATCAGCGCCACCGCAGGATGCTCGGCAACCGCACAATGCGCGCAGCTGTCACATTGGCACCCCGCGTCCCCGCTTTCACGGCAATTCAGTACCCGCGCCAGCTCCAGTGCAATCGTCAGCTTCCCGGTATGCGCCGCCCCGCTAAAGTGCAGCACCGGCGCCAACGCCCCGCCCGCGTAGGCGCTGCTCAGAAGCGCCCGTACCTGCAGGTGACCAACAATATTCTCAAACATATACGTCAGGTAAGCGCCGCGCATATCCGCAAAACGCATACCGCAACGGCGCAAACGCCTCCCACAGTGTACCATTAAGGCACAGAAACTATCTCTCCCTATAATGGAGATTTAGGAGGGGGCACCGCCCCCTCGCTGCAGCCAGCGTGCCCCGCCTGCTCGCGCAGGCAGGGCACCAGTGCGCTAACCCGCGCGAGCGCGGGTTACGGGCTCACTCCCGCTCGCCCGCCGCGCACTTCGCTTGCTTACGCTACCCCCGTCACAGTTGTAAAGATATTAAGTCATAAACAGACATAGCAATTCCTAATGCGCCGCGGAGCGGCGCCAACAAGCAGACGCTACCCCCGTCGCTTTTGTAAGAATATTAAGTCATAAACAGATACAGCAATCCCAAATGCGCCGCAGAGCGGCGCCAACAATAAGTCATAAACAGAGATATAGCAATTCTTAATGCGCCCAGCGTCTATCGTATCCCCCGCAAGAACTCAAACCCCGCAGGCACAAACTGCACAAACGCCCGGGCCGCAAAGCTCTCTACCATCAATTGACCAACAGAGATAAACGGCTGAATCTGCAAAATAATAAGAATAATCATAACCGCCGTCGCACCCTCCACAACACCCAACACCAGCCCCAACGCCCGGTCTAAATTTTCCAACGAGGCTTTAAAGATAATATTCTGAATAATGCGGTCACATATCTTGATGACAATATACACCGATAGAAAAATAACCAGAAAGACCACGATGTAATTCCACCACCCCGTGCCGAACTGCCGCGAAATCACCTGTACCCCGCTGCCCGAAAAAATCAATGCCGCAAACAGCCCGCCGAACAGCGCCCCGAAAGCGAGCACCTCTGCAAAAAATCCACGGAATATGCACCGTACCGTAAAAAACAGCAGGATGATTACCGCTACAATATCAAACGCATGAAACATCCTACTCTCCCCGGCCCTTAACGGCGTCCTGCTGTACACCAACGACCTGGCAAATTACCTCTGCAATGCGCCGCGCACCGTCACTGTAAAACAGCCCCGCCGCCCGGCCGCCCATCTCTTCCCGTGTACCCGGTGAGCGCAGCAGCGAATCAAGCTCGCCTAATAACTGACTGCCCGTCGGCTCTTCAATAGCCACTGCCGCACCGCGCTCCACCATATATTGCGCATTAAACAATTGCTCCCCCCGGGATGCGCTCTTGGGAAATGGAATCAATACCATACATTTCCCGATAGCTGCCAACTCCTGCACGGCATTCGCCCCGGCGCGGCTGACAACAATATCAGCAGCAGCCAGAAAATCAAAGAGTTCTTCACGTAAATACGCATAGCCGTGATACTGTCTTCCGGAAATACCATGCCCCTGCGCCCACGCCTGTTTCTCGTGCGCTTCCCCGTATTGATGAATAATTACGCATTTATGCTTACCGCTCAGTTCGCCGGCGCACTCCGCAACCAATTCGTTAATCGCAGCAGACCCCAAACTACCGCCCAGAAATAGAATAACCGGTTCGCCGGCACGCGCCTTAACCATAGCACGCCCCCGTGCCCGACGGCCACTGCTTATCTCCTGCCGCAGCGGGTTGCCGGTAACCACAGTACGCCCCCGTACCTTCTCCGGCAGGAACTGCAGGGTAATCTCATCGGAAATACACATCCTGACGGCAACACGCATGCTAATCCGCGTAGCCAGCCCGGGGGTAAAATCAGATTCGTGACACACCACCGGCACCCGCAGGATTGCCGCCGCCAACACAACGGGCACGGCAACATACCCGCCTTTCGCAAACACAACCGCCGGGCGCCGGAACAGCAGTATACCCAGAGCCCCAACAACCCCCGCGCACACCAACAGCATATCGACGGCATTGCGCAACGAAAAATAGCGGCGCAGCTTCCCGCACGGAATGGCAAAATACCGCACGCTCCCCGCGACCGCCTTCCGCTCAATACCCGTGCGCGAGCCAATCCAGTAACAATTTTCGGTTATCGATTCCGGCAGCTCACGCAGTACAGCCAGCGCAGGATTCACGTGCCCTATTGTCCCGCCTCCCGTGATGCATATCATATAATACAGTATAGCAAATAGTAGCGATAAGTTGTATAATATCCGCATGGATACAATCGTACGCCGTTCTGCCAGAGTGGCGGGAATAGCGCTGTGCCTATTTGCGCACGGGCCACTGGTGTTTGCCCAGAACCCCGCAGAGCCGTCCCGGGCGCTCTCTTCGGTACAGGCGCAATTTGCCCAGCTCCCCCAGGATATGCAGGAGCAGCTGGTAACCGCCAACCAGGTTATCAATACCAGTTTCGATCTCGACAGTCCGCAAATTGCTCCGCCGTTCATCGTCCCGGTTATCGATCAGCTCCTACCCGCCGCCAGCGGCGGCGAAACCGCAGAGAGCACCCCAGATACCACCAACCTGCAGGTAGAGGGGCTGTTTTTCATTCCCCTGTCCAGCGAACAGTCTGCACGGGTAGACGACCTGGTAATATACAACATCACCCGCACCCCCAGTACAATGGCAGGCATTGAGTACTACTCGGCCAGCCGCCAGAGATGGCGCACATTTTACCACGAGTCATACGTCATAGCCGACCCGCAGTCGCGCACCGCACTGATGGATCCAATTGTGAATACCATACCCGCCGCCGACACACAGTATTTCAGGCAGCGCGATTCCAGCTTCGGCGTTAACACATACCTGGCCCGCTACACCTACACCGACGGCATTATCCTGCTGGATATAGCCAACACCAAACCGGTACATTATTTTATTCTTAAACTGGCAGACCCCGGCAATCTCCACACCTCTATGATTATCCGCCGCTTCCAGGAGGGAATACTGTTTTACGGATTGTCCAGAATAGACACAAAGTCATTTTACGGTTTTGAGGAGCGCGCAGAGCGGAGTATCGTCAATCGGGTAAAGGCAATATTCAGTTGGTTCGAAATGAGATTATTTGAAGAGATAGACACCGTCGCCTGATATGATAACCCCGATAATGATCGCCATTGCGCAATTCGTCCTGACCCTGGGGCTGTTGCCCATATGTGTCGCACTGGCACATCACCACGACATGACCGACAAACCCGACGACGGACTCAAAGGCCACACGGAAGATACCCCGCACATCGGCGGGCTCATTATCATTCTCTCGGCAGCTATCAGTATGGTAATACTGGGGGTCACCGGACGTTTCGAACTAACTACCCAGCGGATACTGGAAATTAGTGCCATCGTTATTATTTTCGGCGTCGGTGTCATCGATGATTCACGTCATCTGCGAATTGCCGTACGCCTTATTACCCAGGCTACGGCGGCAATTATTCTAGTCAGCGCAGGCGCACTCTTTGCCCCCTTCTCCATCAAGGGCATTAATATTTTGATTACCGTCCTGGGAATTATTACCTGTATAAACGCGCTCAATTTACTGGATATCATGGATGGTCTCACCGGCGGCATTAGCCTGCTGATTCTCGGCAGTCTCGTGTTTTCACTGTGGTACAATAACGCCGCAAGCTTTTATATCTACCTCGCCGTCTGTGTCATGATCCCCATCATCCCATTCCTTATCTTTAACTTCCGCAAAAATCCCAAGAAGATCTTTCTAGGCGATGGAGGCAGCACCACCCTCGGGATCATCATTGCCATTCTGTTTATTGCCAGTACCAGCACGGTCAGAAACGACACAGCCATCGGCAGTAACCTTGTGTTTATCAGCGTCCCGCTCTTTGAGATTTTTTTCGTCTCCACCATGCGTATCCTGAAAAAGAAAAACCCCATGCATGGCAGCAACGACCACTTTCCCCTGCGCCTGCAGACCATGCTCAAATCAAAAGTAAAGGTTGCCATCGCCACCTATATATTTGTTATCATCACTATTGCCATCGGTATCACTCTGTTGTACGTAAACACCTCCCTCCGGGTTGTCCTGACTGCAATTCTCGGCGTAATATATGTCGGGCTGTGGTGGAAACTGGCATCCGTTGAGGTCAATTGACTACTTAGCCCCGTATATACTATAATCCTATAATTATGAAATGTGACGTATGTATTGTCGGCGCCGGTCCCGCCGGGGCCACCGCCGCCCGCATGTTGGCCGAACGCGGGTACCGCTGCCTTATTGTTGAGATCCGCAACCACATCGGCGGCAATCTCCACGACTCCTACAATCGGCACGGCATCCTCGTGCATTCATACGGACCGCATTTTTTCCGCACAGACAGTGACGATATGTGGAAATTCCTGTCGCAGTACACCGCCTGGCACCCCTACCAGCACAAGGTGCTTTCGAACGTACAGGGCCAACTGGTCCCATTCCCCGTCAACCTGGATACATACAATATGCTCCATAACAGCACCCTCACCAGCGAAGAGTTTGCCGAACGCCTGAAGCAATTCCACATCTACGAGAATCCAAAAAACGCCGAAGAGGCGGCCATCAATCAAATCGGCGAATACATGTACGAGCTGTTTATTAAAAATTATACCGCCAAACAGTGGGGCACCGACCCCCGTACCCTTGACCCCGAGATCATGCGCCGTATCCGGGTACGGACCGACCGCGAAGACCGCTACCAGCCGCTAAAATACCAGGCGCTGCCCAAAGACGGCTACACCCGCATGTTTGAACGCATTCTCGACCACCCCAACATCCACCTGCTCCTGAACAGCAATTATAAAGACGTTATTAAGCACATCGAATATAAAAAACTTATCTACACCGCACAGCTCGATTACTTCTTTGACTTCTCCGAAGGCGAACTAGATTACCGCAGTCTGCGCCTGGAGGAAAAGACCTTCTTTCAAGAGGAGTACCAGACGGCTGCGGTTGTCAATTACCCCAATAACTTTGACTTCACCCGCATCACCGAGTATAAAAAAATGACCGGCCAGCGCCACCACTTTACCACCGTCCATTTCGAATACCCCATACCGTATGTACGCGGAAAAACCACACCCTATTATCCCATCCTCAATGACCGCAACCTTGCGCTTCGGGAAAAATACCTGGACATGGCTGCCAAACTGGAGGATGTCTATTTTCTCGGACGCCTGGCCGAGTATAAGTATTACGATATGGATCAGATATTCTCGGGTGCAATAGAGTTAGTGAACTCTAATTTTGAAAAACAATAACGGACCGCCAAAGGTACTGTTCCACGCCTCAAACGGGGTTTCAGTACACCAGTTCTGCCTCCCGCTTATCCGCGAGCTCCAGCAGCGCGGCTGTCAGGTCGCCGCCATAGCGCGCGCGGATGATTTCTTCCCCCTGCTCCGTAAAGCGGGCATCACCGTCCATGACTCCAAAACCAGCGAAGACGGCATGGGTCCGGCCTCCCTGGTACGCTACCAGGCGAACCTGTGGAAAATATTCAGAAGCGAGCGCCCGACGCTGTTTCACTGCATGTCCCCCAAGGCAATTATCTTCAGCACAATCCTCGCCCGCCTCTCGGGTGCGCGCGTTGTATGTTCGCTTACCGGAATCGGCTACGCATTCACCCTACCCGCCCTGCACCCGCTGCGCATCATCGTCACCGCGCTCTACCGCATAGTACTCCCGTGGGCACATGAGATTATTCTGATCAACCGCGATGATTTTGCCTACTTCCGTAAACGCCGCATGGCTCCGCGCCGCAAGATGCGCCTCATACGCTCCTCCGGGGTCGATACCGCCCGCTACCCCAAAAAGACAACGCCGTTCCCAAAGACGGTGTCATTTATATTCATCGGCAGGCTCCTGCTCGCAAAGGGTATCCTCTACCTCCTGCAGGCCGCCGCAGAACTTGTCCGCCAGGACTGCGAATTCTCCCTGACGATCGTCGGCAGTAACACCTACGGCAACGCCCAGACAATCAGCGACGAAACGCTAACCAGCTACGCCGGCAAGCTCGGTACCCATCTGCGGTGTGTCGGCGCGGTTACCGACGTCCGCCCATACCTTGCAGCGAGCTCGGTCCTGGTACTGCCGACCTACTACCGCGAGGGAGTACCGCAGTCGATCCTCGAGGCCATGGCCACCGGGTTAGCCGTCATCACCACCGATTCCCACGGCAGCCGCGAGACAATCATAGAGGAGCGCAACGGCATCCTGGTTCCTCCGCACGACGTCCCCGCACTGACCTCTGCAATGCGCCGCTTCATCGACCAACCAGATTTGGCCGCAACTATGGGTCAGGCCGCCCGCGACCTGGTAGTCGAGCACTTTTCCGCCGACATGGTCAACAAACAGACCATCGAGACCTACCAGCGCATCGGGCTGGAATTCCCTAACCCGTAACGGGCGGCCTACTTTTCTTCAAAGAAGCGGGCGTGCAGCCGCTCCACCGACTGCAGTACATGCTCGTCGGCAACCACCATCGATAAGTTAGTATCCGATGCCCCCAGGCTAATAAGCTCAACGGGAATATCGCGCATGGTCGAAAACACTTCCGAAAGCAGCTCCGCCCGCCGCCACAACCGATGCCCGACCAGACAAACAATACTGCGCCCAGTCACCACCTCCACCTTGGCGATGGTATGCAGGTACTCAATAATATTGCCCAGCGAGCTATCGTCATCAATAGTCAGCGACAGCGACACCTCAGAGGTCGATATCAGATCTACGGCGGTATTAAATTCAGAGAATACCGCAAATATTTTATTAAGGAAGCCGTGCGCATTAAGCATGCGGTACGACTGTATGTTCACAACCGTAATGCCTTGCTTGAAGACAATTGCCCGCACCCCGCGCTGCTCCGATGCTGCCCCAATGGTAGTCTTATGCCCGCGCGGGTCGTTGGCATTCGCAACAACCATCGGAATATTTTTTTTGATAATCGGCAGCATAGTCGACGGATGAATTACCCGCGCGCCAAAATAAGCAAGCTCGGCGGCCTCGGTGTAACTGAGATACTCTACAGTCCGCGCCTGCGAAATATGCCGCGGGTCGGTAGTCATAACCCCATTGACATCGGTCCAAATCTCCACCCGATCGGCATCGAGGGCCGCGGCGTAAATAGACGCCGAGTAATCGGAGCCCCCGCGGCTGAAGATTGTTGTTTTTCCGTCGCCGTCGGATGCAATAAACCCCTGGACAATATACATCACCCCGCTGTCGGCGGCAATCGCCCCCCTGATGGCTGCATTTGTCTCTTCCCACTCAATGGTCGCGCCAATCGGCACAGACCCGGTGCGGAGCAGGCGGCGGCTATCCAATAATTCGCATTTCACTCCGCTGTCAGCAGCAACGCCGGCAATAACTGCCGTCGACAGCAGTTCCCCGTACGCCAAAAGCTCCGCCCGTCTCCACGGATCACAGCCCTCACCGGCCCCGATGGCATCGATGCCGGCACGCAAACCGTCCAGCAATGTATTAACCTGTTTCCCTGTCTTATCCCGCAGCGCATCGTTGCCGATACCTGCAATTGCCGCACTATGTACTTTTTCTATCTCGGCATAACGGAACTCAATCCCGTCATCGCCCGCACCTTCTCCTGCCCCGCCCCCGGCAGATGCCTTACCGGTCTCTTCTGCATACGCTATCAACCGGGTAATCCGATCGGTAGTAGCGCCCATCGCCGAGGCCGCCAGGACCGCCGAGTACCCCGACTCTACATATTCGCGGACAATATCAACGGCGCGGCGCATACGTTCCCAATCGCTTACCGAGGTCCCCCCGAACTTTGCAACAATCATCGCCCTACTCCGATTACCAGACTACCAGACTAATACCCGAGCGCCCGGTAGGCCTCGCCGTTCAGTATCGCCGCCCCCGCGGCCCCGCGTATTGTATTATGCCCAAGCACCACCATCCGTAGATGGTTCAACGGACACTCCCGTATCCGTCCAACCGTAACCGCCATACCCCCGGCGGCATAGACGTCGCGCAGCACCTGCGGGCGCCCGAAGTCACTGCGGACAAGAATGGGCCGCCCAGGTGCCGAGGGCAAATCGAGATCACTCAGAGCACCGCGGAACCCGCCCAGCAGCTCCCGGGCATCTTCAACGCCCATCGGTTCGCGCAGCCGCACCGAGACCAGCAGGGTATGCCCGTCACCAACCGGAACCCGCACACACTGTGCACTCACCGCAATATCGGCTTCCTGCACCACCTGTCCGTCTCCGCTTTCTACCAGCGTACCTAAAATCTTCCGCGGCTCCTGCTCGACCTTCTCTTCCTCGCCGGCAATCTCCGGGATTACATTTCCCAAAATATCCAGCGACGCCACCCCCGGGTACCCCGCCCCGGAGACCGCCTGCAGGGAGGTCAGCTGTACCGCCTCTACCCCAACCGCCTGATGCAGCGGCGCCAGTGCCAGCGTCAGCGGTATGGCAACGCAATTCGGATTGGTAACAATAGCCCCCGAATGCCCTTGCCCGCGCACCAGCGCCAGGTGCCCGATATTAACCTCCGGGACCACCAGGGGCACATCCGCACCCATCCGGTGGTTGCGCGAGTTACTGATAACAACGTGCCCGCGCCGCGCATATTCGCTCTCCGCCTCTCCGGCCACCGAGCTATCGAGCCCGGAAAACAGCATGCTGCTCTCCAGCTGCGCGCTGGTGGTCAGGACCTCCAGGGCGCCGACGCCGTCCGGGATATCACCGCCCTCGCGCCACGCCGCCGCTTCACTGTACCGCCGCCCCGCCGACCGCTCGCTGGCCACCACTTCGCTCACCTTGAACCACGGATGGCGGGCCAGCAGCGCTATCAACTTCTGCCCGACCGTCCCGGTTGCCCCAAGGACCGCCACTGAAATTTGTTTCATACTCATAGGCTAGTATAGAGATTGTATTTCAGTCAAGTGGCAGATATGGGCGCTGCCCCGGTGCAGGCGCTCGCGCGCCCGCCCCGGTGCCGCCGTGCTCATGGCTCGGCCTGCGCGCTCCCGGTATTATAGAGAGGGGACGGGAACTCCGCGCAGTCTTCCGCCTGCGAAGGCAGGCGGAACCATTCGCATGGCTAGCGCAAAGCATCGAAGTCAAACCGCTGCCATACTACCCGCACGGGATACTATAGAGCACAACCGAAAACCGATACCGCGCGCCAGGCATGCGGCGGGTGGCACAGGCACTGTGCCAGTCTGCCGGCGCAGACGGCAGACCGAAGCCGCAGGCGTAGCCCAGAGCACGCCGACCCCCGCTCGCGGGGGTGGCGCCCAACTTTTAACCCATAAAATTTAATAAAAAAATTGTCCATTTGCCCTTGACAATCACCCTTGATTGCAGTATGCTTTAGACATATGTATGTAAAGGAGAATGCGATGAAGTATAAAAAAGTAATACCTCTGGTTATGCTGTTCTTTGTCCTGATAGGGGCCGTGCACGCACAGAATGTGAGTGTAGAGGCGATTGACTCTATCGCTATAGACACCTTTGATGGTGTGACAACTGAATGGACAATACGGGGGAGTAGAGATGTCGACGAACGATTCCTGGATTCACGGGTCGTAGATGCGTGGCCGCGGACTCTTCATGGAGTTAATCCAACTGAAGAGCGGCGTGCATTAGGTATTCGCGGCGGGTTCACGCGGCGCGGGTATAATTTTATTGAAGTAGTTCCGCCCGGAGGGTCGGTTTTGCTGCCCGGTGTTGTGCGCGAAATAGAACTGTGGGTGTGGAGCGCTCGGCGTAACTATTATATGACTGCAGAACTGCAGGACCACCGGGGTGTGTATCACACGATTAGTATTGGTAATATTAATCATCTTGGGTGGAAGAAAGTGTCGGCGCGTGTTCCGGTCTCGGTTTCGCAGCTGCGGCAGCAGTTCGGTCCCGGGGAGCAACTGGAATTATTGAAATTGTTAATATGGACCAGACCGGAAGCAAACGTTGATCAATTTCAAATCTATTTGGACGATTTGCGGGTAGTTACCGATACCTATCGGGATTTTACCGATGGTGATGAGCTGGCAAATCCTGAGACTATTGAACAAATTTGGGGGTCACAGCTGTGAAAAAATATATAATACAAATTGGACTTATTGCCGGTTTACTGGCGATAGTTGCCGGTGTGGGCGCTGCCCAGGAATTGCCCGGGAACGGGACAACGCTTAGCGATGTGCAGGAAGTTTCCGTCGATCTTTTCGAAGATCCTACTCTGTGGAGATCACATATTTCCAGAGATGACGGTATAGCGGTACACCAGCGCTTCTTAGGCGGGCCGAATGGGAAAGATGAATTGCCCATTGCCCAGACTATCAGCGGCAGAATTGAAGATGAAAATGTACTGGGTATCAAGACGGAGTTTATCCGTCGGGGTTTTACCGAGATTGTGTTCACGCCGGCGCGGCCTATTTCCGTGCCTGGTATCGTTCAGGAGTTATCGATATGGGTAGCTGGACGGGAGCTTGAGCACGAACTGCATGTACTGATCAGCAATATTGACGGCGATTTGCGTAAGCTTTATGTCGGTCAGTTGAATTTCCGTGGATGGCGGAAGCTGTCGGTAACGGTGCCCCCGTACTCTCGTAACGGCGGCGGGGTTTTGACTGGGGTCAAGCAATTTGATCCGCGGCGCCCGTTGGATAGCGGTATAGATATAGAGGCAATAATTATTGAGCCCCTGTATACCGAGGCCTACGGGACGTATTACGTCTACTTCGACGACTTGCGTGCAACCACCGATTTAGCGGTGATCACCGAGCGGGATACTGACGATCCAGTTGATGCCTGGTAATAAAAAATAAAACGACGACAGTTAGCACCTGTAGCCGGTTGTCAGGGGAAAGAGATTCTCTCTCTCCTGTCGGCCGGTTTTTTTATGCCCTCTCTCTCCCCTACCCTCGCGCGCGCTTGCAGGGGCGGTAATTGACAGCGGCGGCAAACGTAGATTATAATTGATGCTATAACAATTCCCCCCGTGAATACTGCAGATGCTTACTTTTTGGAAAAGGCCTTTTCGCTGGCCGCACAGGCCGACAGGAGTTGTCTGCCTAACCCGCACGTCGGGGCGGTATTGGTTAAGAATAACACCATCGTAGCGGAGGGGTTTCACCGTAAGGCCGGGGGCGAGCACGCCGAGGCAAGTGTGCTGCGCCAGGCAGGAGCGGAGGCGCGCGGGGCTACCCTGTATTGCACCCTGGAACCGTGTTCGCATACCGGGTCGGGTAAACGGACGCCGCCGTGCGCACAGAGCATCGCTGCTGCCGGGGTAGCCCGGGTGGTGGTGGGAGCGGTTGATCCGAATCCGCACCAGCGCGGGTGTGGTGGGAGCGGTTGATCCGAATCCGCACCAACGGGGCGCGGGGCTGCGGGTGCTCCGCGGGGCTGGGGTGCGGGTGAGTGAATGTGATTACAATGCCTACTTTACGCGGCAAAACGAGGAATATGTGTGCGGTATGCGTAACCGCCGCCCGCTGATTACCCTGAAATGGGCGGAGACCGCGGACGGGTTTAGTGCCGATTATGCGGGTAATTCGCAGTGGATTAGCGATGACGGCGCCCTTGATTTTGCGCACGCCCTGCGGGGGGTGCATAGCGCCGTGCTGGTTGGGAGCGGCACCGCGGGTACCGATAACCCCTCCCTGACGGTGCGGCGGGGCGCGGCGGGGCGGGGCACGCAGACAGTGCAGCCCGTGCGGGTAGTTGTGGATAGCGGGCTGCGGTTACCGCAGACTCTAAAATTATTTCAAGGACACAAGAGTAAGCGCGATGCGGCGCCCGCTGTCATTGCGGTGTATGCATCGGATACAGGCAATACAGAGACAGCGGGGCGGGCAGCGCAGCTGGAAGCAGTGGGAGTTACTACCTTGGGGGTGCCGCCCTGCGCTCCGGTTAAACAGGGCGCTGGCGATGGCGGCGGACATCTCGATTTGGCGGCTATGTTCTCTGAACTCTACAGTCAGTACAACATCACGTCTGTTTTGGTTGAGGGCGGGGCCGTGCTGCACCGGGTTCTGATTGACGCGGGGTTGTGGGATAAAATTACTATAGTCATTGCGCCGCGGTTACTGCGCGGGGGCAAGTCCCTGGGGGGGGATGGGAGCGGCAATACCGGCGAGGGCACTGGTCCCCGGGGGGCGGTGCTTATGAGTAACATTCTGGATATTCGGCTGCCGTATTGGTTTTCGCTGGAGCACTACAAATCGAAGTGTATTGCCCTGCGCGGCTACCGTGATATTCCCGATAGTCTGGGGCAGGCGGAAGAGACGTACACGGGGGCGTGGTATGTTTAGCGGAATAGTAGAGGCGGTGGGGGAAATTATCTCCCTTGCTTCTATTGAGGGCGGGGAGGGCCGGCGGATGGTCCTGGGCGTCCCGCGCTCTATAGCGCGCGATGTGGGTATTGGGGATTCGCTGGCTATAAACGGCGTGTGCTGCACGGTGATCGGCAAGATTCGCGGGGCATACCGGTTGGGCAGCCGTGATAACGGTATGTCCGGTGGGAGGTACCGCCGTTTATGCTTTGAACTCGGGGTCGCGACCCTGGGGAAGACTACCGCCGCCTCGTGGGAACAGGGTATGGTGGTAAACATTGAGCGGGCGCTGCCTGTCTCGGCGCGCATCAACGGCCATCTGGTACAAGGGCACGTCGGAGGCGTGGGGACGGTTACCGGGGTTGAGAGTATTGGGGAGCAGCTGCTGCTGAGCGTGCGCCTGCCGCAGGTATTCCGCGGCGAAATTCTTCTAGAAGGATCGATTGCCCTGGACGGCGTCAGTTTGACCATCGCCAAATTACACGGCCTGACTATTACCTGTTCGCTGCTTCCCTATACTGTTAATCACACAACATTAAATACACTCAAACGCGGGGACCGCATGAACATTGAAAGTGATTTTATGTTAAGATATCTTAAACATCATGCGCGGCGGAATAGCAGGCAATAGTGCGTAACCAACATATCTCGGTACCAGAGGCCGTGCATACACTTGCCGGCGGCGGCATGATCATACTCTGCGACCATCCCGACCGTGAAAACGAGGGCGATTTTGTAGTGGCCGCGGAGCTTGCCACCGTTGAGCACATCAATACGTTTGTCCGCGACGGACGCGGGCTGGTCTGTTGCCCGCTGGAGCCCGAACGGGCGCGGCAGCTTGAGTTGGGCCCGCAAGCCGCAGAGAACCACGCCCTGCACGGCACCCAATTTACCGTCAGTATCGACGCCGCGGCGTGCAGCGGCAGCGGTATATCAATTCATGACAGGGTTATTACCATACGCGCGCTCGCGGACCCGGGTAGTAACCCCGATAGCTTTGTGCGCCCAGGTCATATATTTCCGCTCACCGGCCACCCTGAAGGGGTGCGGGGACGGGCTGGTCACACAGAGGCGACTATCGCGCTACTGAAACTGGCACAGTTACGTCCGGTTGGAGTTATCTGCGAAATTATTTCCGACAGCGGGGCTATGGCTACCGGCAGCGAACTGGTTGCGCTAGCAAAAAAATTAAATATCGCTATACTATCTGTAGACGCAATACAGGAGTATTTACATGAGCAAAATAAACAATATTGAGGGAGATTTTAATGGCAGCAAACTGACTGTTGCCATAGTGGTTGCGCGCTTTAATGGCGCCATTACCAGTGCCCTGTTGGACGGTGCGGTTGATTGTCTGCTGCGCCATTCGGTGGAGCGCGCAAATATTACCGTGGTACATGTTCCCGGGGCCTTTGAAATACCATCGGCGGCCCGGCTGCTTACCGAGCGCGGCGGGGTCGATGCGGTAATATGCCTTGGGGCCGTAATCCGCGGCGAGACCGCGCACTTTGATTATGTGGCCGGCGAGTGCGCACGGGGAGTTATGCAGCTATCACTGGCCCAGCATGTACCGATTATTTTTGGGGTACTTACCACCGACACCATTGAACAGGCACAGCAGCGCGCGGGTATTAAGGGCGGTAATAACGGTTGGAGCGCAGCCCTCTCTGCTCTGGAAACGGCGACGCTCTATAAAAAAATTAGCAGCTAATTATCTGCTGCGCCGTTCAAAATCTTTCGCATAGCGTCTTCCAGGCGTGCAATAATATCGGTGATGGCAGCATCGGCATCTTCGTTGGATATATTATGGACACGGAATCCTACCGCACCGGGGTGGCCGCCGCCATCCGTGAAACCTGCAATTTCCAGAACATCGCGCAGGTCGATATCAGAATAATTTTCCGCCCGGCGCATGCGTAATTCCAGTTTTTCTTCGTTTTGTGAAAAATAGCCCACCAACCCTACGCGCTTTGACTCTTCGGCAAAAGAATCGGTGGCCTGCCGTGCGACACTGCGGATCTCCTCGGTATCGTATATAGACATGAGGTATCGTGATTCGGTAACGTTGAGTACGGCATAGACGATGTACTCTCCCTTGTTGCTCCGTTCCTGAAAGTAACGGGCCACATCCTCACTCTCCAGAATATTTTCGGAGAACGCTTCAATGATTTGATCGCTGTTATTCAAGTTACGTTTATCGTGTGTATCTCTCTGCAGGTAGGAGTTAAGTATCCGCAGCATGGAAGAGTACCGGTGGCGGTAGTGTTTGCCGGGCAGGAACTTGCCGTTTTGTGTGTCGGACAGCAGGGCCAGCGTTAGTGCCAAAACTATATTGCGCTCTATCAAATTGCCGATGCCAAGCTTGCTCAATAATGCGGTCTCGCTGCGTAGTTTAAGCAGGAAATGTAACAGCAGCTCGGCTGTGGAGGTAGCCTCTTCTACCACACAGTAACCGGCATTCCCTATATACCGGCTATCGCCGCCCACGTGATGATCAAATTCAATTTTTAGTACACTCGGATCGTTATATTTGCTTTGAGCGACGGGCCGATATCGAGCAGGCTGAGTTTTGCTGTATCACAAATAACAATAGTGTCGAGATCGGGTACATGAAAATTTCCCGGATGAACAATTTCCACATTGTTGTGTTCGCAAATTTTCTTTAATAGGTCAACTGACCGCCGGTTGGGTACCTCAGCAACCAGGGTAACCGAATGGCGTAACTTGGCCAGACATAATCCCAGTGCCGTCATGGAGCCGAGACAATCCTCGTCGGGGTGGAGGTGCCCGCATATTGCAATTTTTTTTCTAACAGAAATGGCATCAATAATATTTTTGAGTATACGGTTCTTCTGTGCAATAGATAGATCTCCGCGCTTCGGCGTTGGCTCAGGGGGGAGGAATACAACGTTCTTGTTGAACAGTTTGGTGTCATGGTCATCCTCGTCGGATTTATAAATGTGCCACCTATCCCTGCCCAGTGCCTTTGCCTGATACAGGCCCCGGTCTGCGGCATTAACGATCTGCTCCTGGGTTTGCGCGTGGAGCGGAAATTCGGCTATTCCCATGCTGATAGTAAATCGCAAGGGCTGCTGTTTACCGGATTTTGAGTCGATGCTTTCCTTTAATAAGGTAATCGCGTGCTCGGCCATTTTGCCAGCTTCCTGGGAATTTTTATTCGGCAGGATAAGCACAAATTCGTCTCCGCCGTACCGCGCGATTATATTCTTTGGGCCCCCGAAGGCCTGCTTGAGAATTTTTGCCAATATCACTATTGCGTCATCGCCCCGTTTGGTGCCGTGCTCGCGGTTAAGCTGCGCAAAGTGATCGATGTCTATCATACACACTGACAGTACCCCGGAATCAACTTGTAAACTGAAGATAGAATTCCCCAGCGAATCATCAAAGCAGCGGCGATTAAACAGACCAGTCAGTTCATCGGTAATCGAACGCTTACGGGCGTGTTCGCCCCATGCCACCATCTCTGCCAGAAAGGTATTAGAGCTGTGCAGGCGGCTGCTGATTACTTCAAATATTCCAAGGTAAAGCTTGACGGCGACTTTTGGGAAGCGTACGGCAAATGTTTTAAAGGCGTCCCGGGAAAATTCTATAAGTACGCTCTCTTTGTTTGCCTTGCATGTGGCCGAACGGGGGCTTTGATCGAAAAATGCCATTTCGCCAAAAATTTCCCCGTCTGTAAATTTTGCCACGACGATATCTCCCGATTTACTTTTGACAATTGTCAGGAGTTCGCCGGTCATGACTAGAAATATTTCGTCGCTGCGTGCACCCTCTTCGAAAAGTATTTCCTGTGCCTTGCATGTCCGTACGACCAGGCACTCGTGGAGTACTGTAAACTCTTCTTCGGTCAGTGTGTTGAACAGCGCGAGCGAGCGCACGAATTTCCTGCTATCCGCTTTCACGCTTAAACCCCGTCATCAAATTAGCATGTGATTGGTCCAGTAATTCGTCGGCATTGCTGCAATCTTCCGGGTACCGCAGGTATGTGTGATAATAATGCAGCTGTTCGGACCCGGTAACACCAAAGGCTTCCAGGGAACGTTGTGTCAGTCCGTCGACAATTTCTTTCATTATCTCTTCTGCAGATTCGATATGTTTTTGCAGAAACAGTATCATGACAACGTTCCCGGTGTACCGGAATGCGGTACCGCGGTCTCCCAATATTCTCTGGATAGTAACGCCCATATAATAGAGCAGGGCATCACCGACTTTATGTCCATATCTGTCGTTAATAACTTTGAAGTTCGTGGGTTTCAATGTTGCCATGAGTGCTTTTCCCTGGTTGACGATAGTACCGCGGTATTCCTCACGGTAAGAGAGCGTGTTGTTGATAGACATAAGTTTGTCGCCCATTAGCTTGGAGTGCAGCTCTTTTACCCAGCGGTTGTTTGTGCGGATGAGCTGATTCATTGCACGGATTCGGTTAGAGACTTGTGAAATCAGCCCATGTACCATCTGCAGGGATACTGTGGGAATCTCGTCGATCAGTTTCTGGATAGTAACGCCTTGTCTTGGGATGCGGATGAGGGAAGTTGGGGTAAGGGTTACTGCCCGGACACCACGGGTAACGTTAAGGAAGAGTCCATTTTGTCCAAAATATTCGTTACGGGTAAATTGAGCAATTTGCTCCATCTGGCCGTTTTGCACACGTTCGATAGCCACGTACCCATCGATAATAATATACATTGAATTTGATGGATCGGTTTCCAGAAAGAGTTCGGTCTCGACCTGATGTTTCTCATCGATGCAGTACTCGAGGAGCGTCTTCAGGTCGGCATCTGTCAACTGCGAAAATATCTCGCAGTTACGCAGCATGGCAAAATTTTTGTCGCTTTCTGGCATAGCTTGCCGGCGGGGAGACTTGAACTCCCACGGGCTTGCGCCCACCAGATTTTGAGTCTGGCGCGTCTACCAATTTCGCCACGCCGGCATTACAGACCTTGGCAGAGGGTCACTTTAGAGTATAACAGGATGCGGGGGGTTTGACGAGTACCTTATATGTGCTGTAACGGGAAATCGGGGGGATTGGGGGGGGTTGGTGTCATGCTTTACAGTAGCGACCGGGGGTAGCGTCTGCTTGTTGGCGCCGTGTCTGTTGTTGGCACCGCACTTTCGTTCGCTACGCTCACTGTGCGGTGCATGGCGCATTCGGAATTGTTTTCTCCAGTTGCGACTTAATATTTTTGCAATAGTGACCGGGGGTAGCTCTGCTTGTTGGCGCCGTGTCTGTTGTTGGCACCGCACTTTCGTTCGCTACGCTCACTGTACGGTGCATGGCGCATTCGGGATTGTTTTATCCAGTTGCGACTTAATATTTTTGCAATAGTGACCGGGGGTAGCTCTGCTTGTTGGCGCCGTGTCTGTTGTTGGCACCGCACTTTCGTTCGCTACGCTCACTGTGCGGTGCATGGCGCATTCGGAATTGTTTTCTCCAGTTGCGACTTAATATTTTTGCAATAGTGACCGGGGGTAGCTCTGCTTGTTGGCGCCGTGGTGACGGCGCATTCGGGATTGTCATATCCGTTTGTGACTTAATATCTTTGCAGTAGCGACCGGGGGTAGTGGAATAATTTTAGCCCATTTAGGGCGAGCGTTAGTGAGCCCGTTAAAAATGGGCGTTAAAAAATTATGGAGCGAGGGGGCTGGCAGCCCCCTCTTTAACCATTATAGATGTACCAACGAATATTGGGCCTCCGCTGGGGAGATAGATTCCTTGCACGGGCATGGGGCTGGCAGCCCCCTCTTTAACCATTATAGATGTACCAACGAATATTGGGCCTCCGCTGGGGAGATAGATTCCTTGCACGGGCATGGGGCTGGCAGCCCCCTCTTTAACCATTATAGATGTACCAACGAATATTGGGCCTCCGCTGGGGAGATAGATTCCTTGCACGGGCATGGGGCTGGCAGCCCCCTCTTTAACCATTATAGATGTACCAACGAATATTGGGCCTCCGCTGGGGAGATAGATTCCTTGCACGGGCATGGGGCTGGCAGCCCCCTCTTTAACCATTATAGATGTACCAACGAATATTGGGCCTCCGCTGGGGAGATAGATTCCTTGCACGGGCATGGGGCTGGGGAAGGACGCCCCCCACCTCTCTAATACAAAAAAACTCACGCGCGCGGTTGACAACGCTGTACTTAAATGCTACCATGATATAAAAATTCTACTAGAGGAGATTTATTGTGGCTACATTAAAAATACCAGGCGGGGTTGTGACAGGCAACCGTCTGATTGATTTATTTGAATATTGCAAAGAGAGTGAATGTGCCTTACCGGCGGTAAACGTCATTGGCTCGAGCAGTATTAACGCGGCTTTGCAGGCAGCGAAAGAGGCGAGTTCGCCGATAATTATTCAATTTTCAAATGGGGGCGGGCATTTTAATGCCGGGAAGGGGTTGGATAATACCGACCAGCGTGCCGCGATTGCCGGTTCAATTACCGGGGCGCTGCATATTCATCATATGTCGAAGTTATACGGGGTGCCGGTGGTTTTGCACACCGACCACTGTGCGCGGAAACTGATTCCCTGGGTAGAGGGGCTGATTTCGTATAGCGAGGAGTACTATCGTCAGCATAAGATACCGTTGTTCAGCACGCACATGCTCGATTTGTCAGAGGAGCCGTTGCAGGATAACCTGCGGACTTCGAGTGAAATACTTGAGCGATTGGCGAAGGTCGAAATAGGACTGGAAATTGAGCTGGGCGTAACCGGGGGCGAAGAGGACGGTGTGGATAATACCGATATTGACAGCTCGCGGTTGTACACGCAGCCCGAAGAGGTGTTGGAGGCATACGACGCGTTGAACGGGAAGGGGTTCTTTACGGTGGCGGCGTCTTTTGGGAATACCCACGGGGTATATAAGCCCGGAAATGTAAAGCTGACGCCGGTTATTCTTGATAACTCGCAGAAGCTGGTAGCCGAGAAGCGCAATACAAAGAGTAAGAAACCGCTGTTCCTGGTATTCCACGGCGGGTCAGGGTCATCGCCGGAAGAGATTCGTGAAGGTGTCTCGTATGGGGTGATCAAGTTCAATATTGATACCGATACGCAATGGGAATTTACAAAACCTGTGCGCGAATACATTGAGGAAAATAGTGCATATCTGCAAAGCCAAATTGGCAACCCGGATGGAGACGATCAGCCGAATAAAAAGAAGATTGACCCCAGGGTATGGCTCTATAAGGGCGAGCAGGGCATAACGGCCCGGCTCAAGCGCGCGTTTAGCGAACTGCAGACTGCAGGAAAGTTTATCTTAGGGTAGACCCTCTCTATGTACGCGTATATTCGTGGCGTAGGGCACTACGTTCCTGCCCACAGGATGTCAAATAATGATTTCACCGAGTTGGTAGACACTAGCGACGAGTGGATCTTTAGTCATACCGGTATCCGCAACCGCCACATCGCAAGTGAAGATGAGAAAGCGTCTGACCTGGGGGTTCGGGCCGCGGAGAACGCGTTGGAGAAAACGGGTTGCGCGCGCGAAGAGATTGACTGCATTATTACTGCCACCACGACCCCGGATTATCCGAGTTTTCCATCGACTGCGTGTCTGATTGAGAAGAAACTGGGCATCAACGGCGTGCCGGCCCTGGATATATCGGTGGCGTGCAGCGGGTTTGTCTACGGTCTCCATGTTGCAGAGGCGATGCTCCTGCATAACAAGGGGTATCGGAATGTCCTGGTAATTGGCAGCGAGATATTTAGCCGGATTCTGGATTGGAGCGACCGGAAAACCTGCGTGCTGTTTGGAGACGGGGCGGGGGCGGTAGTGCTGTCAAAACACGATGATGCAAATCATAGAATTATCGATTCGGTACTGTATACTAACTGCGACGAAAGTTTAGCCCTGACACGGGAGCCGAAGGAAATTGATAGCGAGCGGGACATGACGCAGGCGGCCGAGTATGCGAATACCGAATGTCATCTACTGCAGATGGACGGTAAGAAGGTGTATCTATTTGCGGTGCGCGCATTGCAGGAGACCATCGAGCGGATACTTGCGAAGAATAATTTAAGTATTGACGATATCGATTGGATTATCCCGCATCAGGCAAATATTAGAATTATTGAGGCTGCATGCAATAGAAATAATTATGATATCAAAAAGTTCTATACGAATATTGATGAGTATGCGAATACATCGGCTGCCTCGATTCCGATTGCGTTAGGGGAGATGGATACCAAGGGTCTTTTGAAACGCGGGCAGAAAATTATCTGTGTCGGCTTTGGCGCCGGGTTGTCGTACGGGGCAAATCTGCTTATCTGGTAGCCGAGGCGCCGGGGGCGGCACCGGGGGCGGCACCGGGGGCGGGGGTCTCTTGACCACCAGGTGCCCTTTCTCTCTTGGCGCCCGTGAAGGCGTCTTGTAAGAACGTCCAATCCGAGAGCGCCCGCTCTATTTTTTCGGGTAATTCTATCGGCAGCAGTTCGCCGCTTCTGGCGTAATAGAGCATGACGGTTACCGGGAGCGAGTACATTTTGGCAACGGCGCGCTGGTAACAGGCCAGCTGCAAATAGTACTCCTCGGGGCGGCGCAGTGTGTCGGTTTTGTAATCAATAATATATGCGTGCGCGCCGGCCGGTGCGGGAGCGGGGCTGGTGCCGATCAGGCACAGGTCAATTATGCCGGACACCAGGAACGATTGCGAGGGGCCCTGGGTGGGCACATCCGACAGGTTGAGTAGAAACGGGCGTTCAATGTTTCGGTGTTCCGCGGCGCCTATCAGGGCATGCGCGTCGGTGCATTGGTAGAATTTTTTCGCCACGATAGTCAGCGATTCCAGCAGTACATCGGTTTCTTCGGTAGTGATATTTTCGATGAGCCCATGCAGGAGGCGTCTGCCGTTGCTGTCGACGAAGCCGGGGGCGGCGTCCTGGCTGATGTTTTCTGTTACGGCCTCGCAAAAAAATGCATGGCACAGGGTGCCGAATTGGGAATTCAGGCCGCGCTGGTGCAGCAGGGTGTCGCAGGGAAGCTGCGGGAGTGCGGGAGCAGGGGGCGGGGGAGGGGCGGCAGGGGGGGTGCTGTCCGTGGATTGGGCGGCGTTGTAATAGTACGCATTCAGGGCGGTTACTGCGATCTCGTAGCGTGTCGGGGTACAGGTAATTACCGGACGGTTGCTGAGATCCTGCAGGATTGCTTTCGCCTGTCTGTCTGTGACCCCGGGGGCGGGGGCGCGGTTGTCTGAAAAGCGGGCATCCTTGCGGAGTACAGGCGGAAGTGTCTTTGTGCTAACAGACTCCTCTCCTGTGGAGCCGTTGAGTTCCTGGGTGTATATCTTTTCTGTTAATATCGACCACAGGGTATTGGCGCGGTCGCGCCGCTTTTCATCCCCTGCGGTGCTGATAATTAACATAGACTTGGCGCGGGTCAGGGCGACGTAGAGCAGACGGTGCAGTTCGGCAATGCTCTCTTCCCGGCGCTGTGCCTTGCTGATTTCAAAGAATATATTTTTATCCGGGTAGGCAAAGCTGTAATTCTGTCCGCCCTCCCATACTACGTTTTCCCTATCGGAATACGTTATTGCCGTCGCGTCCGCGATTATCACAACCGGAAACTCCAATCCTTTTGCCCGGTGGATGGTAAGCAGCTGGACGCCTTGTCCGGCCCCGTCGGTGCCGTCAGCCAAAGAGTACTGCGGCGCCTCGGGGGTATTGCGCCGGGTGTCGTAGAGCAGTCTGCGTAGACCATCGACAAAGAGATGGATGCGCGTGGACGCAAGTGCCAGTTTCTGCAGCAGCCGGTAGGATTCCAGAAAATGGTGATTTTTTCTGCGCTGCAGCAACAGGTACCGGTACCCGCTGGCAAACCACATGTAATCGAGTATTTCCATGACGCTGGCCGTGGTAAGTTTCGCGGTAATCTGCCGATAGGTATCGGCGGCGCGGCACAGGCGCTGGAATTCATGTGCCGGCACCCCTGGTGGGGGCGTAGCGTCCGGTCTCCCCTGGAACTGCGCGAACGGCGCGCCCTCTGTGTTCAGTACCAGCTCAATGGTATCATCGCCGCACCCCGCCCACGGGGAGCGCAGTACCGCGGCGTAACTGTACCGGTCGTAGGGGGTCACCGCCAACTGCAGGAGATGATAAAAATCGTAAAAGAACGCGGTGCCGGCGGGTGATTCGGAATCCATGCTGGTGTATGGGATTCCTGCAAAGCGCAGATAGCGCTCAAAATTTGCAATCCGTTTGCTGGTTCGGAAAAGTATGGCAAAATCATCGTACCCCGCGGGGCGCAGCTCTCCTTTGTCAAACAGTATGCTGCGCTGACTGGTAACCAACTGCCTGATGTGGTCGATAATATGAAACGCCTCGCACTCGTCCGCCGACAGCGGTTCGTCGTCATCGAAATTATTGTCACTATAGAGTTTGACGAATTCGGTATCTACCTGCCACAGCGAGAAGAACGGAGGCAGTACCGTTCCCGCCTCTGCGGCAGGGATGTCCCAGAACGCCTTGGCGTCGGTACCAGTCAGGGTATTAACAATTTTGAGCAATTTGGAGTGCGTACGGTAGTTGTGGTCCAGTTCAACAAAATCCGCGCCGGCCTTTTGGAAATCGATACGCATACTATTGAATACGGTTCGGTCCGCACCGCGGAACCCGTATATAGATTGTTTATCATCACCAACCACAAACAGCGGGGCCTTGTCTGGAAACGTAACCGGTAAATTTGCGCTCTTGCGGGTATCTACGGTGTTGGGGTTATCTATTTCCGCGACGCTCTCTGTCGGCGCGTCCGGTGTACTCACGGGCTCGCCGCCGGCCAGTAGGTAGATCAGGTTTTTCTGGAGTAAATTATTATCCTGGAATTCATCGATGAGCAGGGCGCGGCATTGACGGTGCTGGTAGGCGCGTAATGCCGGAATACGCCGCAGCGCAACGACCGCCATCTCAATTAAATCGCCGAAAACAAACAATCCCTGCCGCGCCTTCTCTCTGTTTAACGCACTTTGAAAATCGGCTAGAATTTTTAATAAACTGGCATGGGAGTCGGTGTGCACGACGTACAAACTAATATCCTCAAGCAGCCTTGCCCGCTCCCTGAGTCTGCCGATACACTCTTTGATCCGTTCGTGTGCCCCCGAGGGCTTCCCCGCGGGCTTGCGGAGTTTGATGCATACCTGCCGGGCGCCCAGCACCTCGCCGGTACGGGAGGTGATGCCGACTTGCAGGTGCTCGCGGGAAAGGGCGCTCAAACGTTTTACCGCTGAAACAGATGCGCCCCCGGAGACCAGTTCATCATAATCTTCCAGGAGCTCGTTTTGTGCGGCAAGGTAACGCTGCTCCAGGTATGCGCGCTGGGCGGCAATAATTTCTTCGGGTACGATTTTATCGACGAAACTAAGATTGTTTTCGGCAAGCCACACAAGCGTATCGTAGAGGATGCTCTGTATGCCCTTATGGACAATGAGCTCCCCCAGTATGGGGTTGTTGCGGACTTTGTGTATCTGCTGGTAGGCGGCATGCGAGGCCATTTCGCGGTAACGGGCGCCGTCTATCTGCGGGCGGCGGCGCAAGCGGAAGTAGTCGCTGCAGTTACCGATAAGCTGATTGCAAAAGGCATCCAGGGTGGTAATTTGTGCTATATCAAAGTCTTCTATCTGGCCGGCAAGGGCGGGGTTTGTCCTGGCGGCCCCTTGTAACGAACGGTAGACACGCTCGTACATCTCCCGCGCCGCCTTTTTGGTGAACGTCAGTGCCACAATATTAACAACAGGAATGTGCAGCTCGGTAACCAGATAGAGATACCGTTCGCACAAGACGGCCGTTTTCCCCGACCCGGCACCGGCGCGTACAAGACACGAGCCCTTGCTGTGAACCGCACGCCGCTGCCCGGCATCCAGCTGCGTCACAGTTCGTGCCCCCGCAGCTTAACCCGGCACAGTGCCAAATGCTGACACCCCGGACACCCGCCGCTGCTGCCGTCTTCGCTTCCCCCGCGTAGCCGAAAATCCCCGCTGTCAATGGCCTCCACGCACTCGCGCATGGCTGCCCGCAGGTTTGTACGCATCGCCTGGTCCTCGGCGGCGATCCCCTGTGCCTCTACCCGCTTCTTGGGAATTTTCCCGATGTTTTTTGTGGTGACATAATACGCCTCCCCGGTAGGATACCCGTTACCCTGGGCCAGCTCGCAGTAATAGGTCAACTGCAAATCGCGCGCCTCTTTTTTTGGTACAGAATGCTCTGAGCGTTTAAAATCAATAATCGCATAGCTCTCTCCGTCCGGGCACTGCAGGAGTAAATCGACGCGGCCGTTATATTTCCATGTTTTGCCCGCATCTACGGAGAACGTCTTTTCAACGGCGGCAATTTTATATCCGGAAAAATCCTGCTGTAAATATTGTATGACTTCCGCAATCTCTTTTTTGAGCCCCTCGGAATAAAACGGCTGCTGGTATATGGCTAATTTATTTATGTGCGCATCCAGGGTCTCGCCAATCTCCTGCAGGAGCGGCGCGTCGTCACCCCCCCCCGCCGCTTGCAGCTCCGTGTCGATCCTCCGCCCCAGTATTTCTGCCAGCACCGCATGCTCCACAACCCCGATGCCAAGATTATTATCCACCTCAAGGTCAAAGTCGAGCCGCCGCGGCAGCAGCAAATCAAAATAGAGCCCAAGCGGACAATTAAGATAGGCGCTGATATGACGGAATGTCAGCGAATCTCTATCGGTAACAGGCCCCGGTAATGTACGCACGGCATCATCGCGGCGCGGTGCAAATTTCAACGCATGCAGTAGTTTCCGCGCCCCCGCCCCGTCACGCTGATAAGGCAGCACCGCGTTGTTTGCTTTCCGTGCATCTGAGAGGTTCGCGCCGCCCCGCCGCCGCCCCCCTGCCCACGCCGCACTCTCGCGCAAATAATAATCGTGCTCCCGCGCTTCACTGCTCTCCTGGGGCTGGCAATCCGAGAAGAGCAGCGCCGGCGGCACCCCGCCCGCAGAGGCGCTCTGGTTGGCACTAAACCATACCCTGCCCCCGGAGTGACTGTGGGCACGGACCATACACTCACCGCTCGCCCCGCCGCTGGCGTCTGCCGCGTCTACGCCTTCCTCCCCCACTCCCAACTGATCGAGCATCATCTCCGGCAGCACCTCCGACAGCTCCCGATCTTTCCGCATTATTTTCCGCGAAAGATTAATGACAAAGTGACAAGGCGGCGTGACGCCAACCACAAGCGGATACGGGTACACCGAAACCCCATACGGTTTCTGCCCCCCCGCCCGGTACCCGCTGTGCTCAAGCACATAGAGATACAGGCCAAACGGGTTACTGACCGATATACCATACCGCTGCTCGTAATCGACCAGCGTGGTCAGTGTATGCATTATGAACTGTAATTCCCGCTGCTGCTCGTACGTCCAACCCTCCGGGTTTATCAGGACATACAGGGCGCGCTGCAGCTCCCCGTGGAGCTCCGCAAAACTCCCCGCGCCCCCCAGGGCATGCAGCAGCCCCGATATCCGCGCCCCAAATGCACGGTAGAGCCGGTGCTCCTGCAGGGCCCGGTACACCTGCCGCTCCGCCCTCACCGCCTCGCTCCACGGTATCTGCGGATCCTCCAGGAGCTCGCGGCACAGCGAAAATGGCTGGTTATGGACAAGCCCCCGGTGCAGCCCGCTAATCAGGCGCCCGCATGTCGAGTCGGTCAGACGCCGGGTCTGGTGGACGGCGTGCGGAATAGCATACCTCTGAAAGGTGCTGCCGATGATATCGCTAATATCTGCCAAATTAACCGCCGTCACCACAATGTCTTCCGCCGCAACACCTCCCCCTTGCAGTAACGTAACAATTTCCAGGGCCGTGCCCTCTACCTCATCGTAAATGCTGCGGTACAGGGTCCGATTGGTTTTACCAAACTGCCCCGGCACCGGTACACACCTGCGTGCGTCAGTAAAAAAATGCTGATAGTACCGGACATCGCTGTAAAGCTCAGGGTAGACAAATAACTCCCGCGGCACACCCCGCCCCGCGCCCCCCTGTCCGTTGCCGTCATCGGCAGATACATTACTCCCGCTCTCCTCTACCAGGTTGTGCCGCCGGAGAAATGCATCATAGTGCTCGTACAGCACCTGCAAATCATGGAAGTAATCATTTTCTGCAGCCTGTGCATGCATCCGCTGCACATACGGCAGCAGGGCGGTTATCCGCTCCAACCCTATGGCACTCCCCGGCTCCATATCCTGCGGAATAATCTTCTTCAGATACTTTTTCTCATTGTTCTCCTGCATGAACACGTGGGCAAACAGCACCCGCAGCGGATCATCTATCGGCGTCCGCGCCCCGCGTTCACTCGAGCGCAGTCCCTCTATGAACCGGTCCCACGAGACAACGCTATCGGTCCACATAGCGGCAGCACCCCCCGCGCCGCTCTCACCTTCACCAAGCAGCAGACGCCGCTGCCAATACCGCGCCCCCACCTCGGTCGGCACCACCACCACGCCCCCGGCACGCACCTGCGCGGCCAGAGATGCATAGAGAGCCCCCGCCGCAGACCCGCTACTAGTCATCAATATAGATTCGAGGCACCCGCGACGTAACGGCACACAGCAGCTCGTAAGAAATAGTGCCGGCACGCTCGGCCACCACATCGGCCCCCAGGACTCCCTCGGCATCGCCAAACAGAGTCACCCCGCACCCGCGCCGCGCCCACGGTATCCGCCCAACATCTATCACCAGCTGATCCATACACACCCGCCCGACAATCGGAGCCAGGACACCCCCAGCGTCCCCGCTCTCCCCCCCGCGGGGATACACCAACACCTCCCCGCAATTGGACAGCGACCGGTGATACCCATCCCCGTACCCCACCGGGATTGTAGCAACCCGGGTACCCTCACTGGACCGCCAGCTCATCCCATACCCCACCGACGTCCCGGCAGAAATTGATTTAACAAAGACAATCTCCGAACACAGCTCCATAACCGGCCGCAGCTCCGGGCCTGCGGATTTATCCACATCCCCGTGGTACCCGTAGAGCATAATCCCCGGGCGCACAATATCATACTCCGGTACAGTCCCCGATAATATCGCCGCCGAGTTCGCACAGTGCCGCTGCAACCGCACGCTCCCGCCGCCCCCGGCCCCCGCCGCGGCACAGACAACCGATTCCCACACCGCATCATACAGTTTGATTTGTTCCCCAGAGTGCGCGGCGTTACTCCCATCGGCAAGGTGCGTCACCACCGCCACCACCTGTACGTGCGGCCCCATCCCCGCCAGGCGCGTATACAGTTCCCCCGCATCACCGGGCAGGCACCCCGCCCGCCCCATACCGGTATCAACTTTCATGTGCACAGCAACAGGACGCCCAGCCTTACGCGCAGCACTCTCCAGCTCGCCCCCGTATTCGGCATCACCGACAAACACCTCCAGCCCGTACTCCACCGCGGCCTCCCGCTCCCCGGCCCCTACCGCATACCCGTAGAGTATTATCGGAACCGTAATGCCGTGCCGCCGAAGCTCCACCCCTTTGTCAACAGTCGAAACCCCCAGGGACCCCCCGACACCCCCGGTGCTAACCAGGGTATCCGCCACCCGCAGCAGCCCGTGCCCATAGGCGTTGGATTTCACCACCGCATTTATCTTTGCATGCGGGGAAAGCTCCCGCACTACCTTGAGGTTATGGCGTAAATTACCAAGATGAACCTTGGCTTTTGTAACTCGTTCCGTCACCCCTACACTGTACCGCACTGCCCATATTTCTGCAATGGCCGCGCACGCGGCACAGAAAAGGGAGTCCTACCTACAACTTCTCGATACGCACCGCGAACTTGCGCAATTACTACCGGTCTGACACCCGGCCCCAATACCCCCGTCGGTACAGACGTTATTAAAGTCATCACAGTACCCGCTTTGGCAGTCGATATCGCCCCCGCAGTTGCTCCCGATGGCCCCATCGGTACACGCGCCAGCGCCGCAAAGATTATTTGCACATTGGGCATCAGAAAAGCACCCGCTCCCAAGTCCCCCGTTGGTGCACACCCGGGTACCGTTATCGTACCCACAGTACCCGCTCCGGCAATCGCCGTTCCGCCGGCAGCTATCCCCCACTGCCGTACTCCCGGTACCGCTCCCCGCCCCACGGGTATTCGCACAACCGATCATCGCAACACTGACGCCCAGCATCAGGCATAAAACCAGCACAGCAGAGCCGCGCCTCTTTAGATAATACATACAATCTCCTCCTATTCGCATACTAACCTACCTATTAGTATACCATACTTATACTTGGTTGCATTTTTCGGGCGCCCCCCCACGCGCACGCGCGTGGGGTCGGCGTGTTCCGGGCTACGCCTTCGGCTCCGGTCTGGGCTGCGCCCAGACTGGGCGGTGCGGGCACCGCCCACCCTCCACATGCCTGGCGCAAAGTATTGGACCTGGTATTACTATATAATTCCCAATCGGATTGATAATGCCTGACTGGAGACATTAAATTCGCTAGCCATCATGTCTATTGTATACAGATCTTTTTTCGTTAATTCGTCTATTTTAGACATTGGCATGAGTAATTCGGCCGCGAGGTAGTTTGCATTTCTCTCATCTGTATTGGAGATAATGGAACTTCTTAATAATACATTATCAGTAATGTAGTTAGCCCTGTCTAAATGGCCTAACAGGTAATGCGAGAGCTCATGCGCCAGGGTAAAACGCTGCCTCGCTTGCGGGTCCGTGATTTCACAGTATATGGCTATTTCGCTGTCTTCACTTTTCTTAATTGCGCCGGTAACATCACGCGGCAGGATATCGTATATTACTTTTATATTGAACGCCTTGATAATAGCGGCTATATCGACCGGGATGGTTTTCCTGTGCTGCTCTAATATTTTTTTTACTTCCGCACCGAGCGATTGGTATAGATATACGCCATGCCGTTTCATAATAAACCTTTGCCCCTCTCTTTCTTAATATTCTCGTTCTTTACTTTTTCCATCTCTTGTTCTACTATACTTTTAATTTGCACCCGTATCTGCCTGTCTACATATTGCTTAACTTTATCATATCCGAAGAATGCAAAGTACCCGATAATTATCGCGGCAATTCCAACAAGTAGAGTTGTAAATGTAACAATCCAGTTTAATGCATCTATATTCTTAATCATTTCGCCCATCCGTAACCGCTCATATTAATTGTATCACCCATCAGTAATATGTCAATCATATTAATCACTCCCGCGCCTTAATTATATGATAGATAATTACTCTCAAAGACAATAAAAGACGTCCCTGTTACTGGTCATAATCCAGGCATGAGTTCTGGCTCAGACGGAGGCGTCAAAAGAAAAAATTTTGCCAAATGGGATTTTACCCTTCCGTCTGAGCCACCCCCCGCCTAATCTATGGTACCCCATCCTGCCAACTCCGCCAAGTGGCCAAGCGCTCCCTGGTAAGCAATGTATCCACGATTATTGGCACCAACTCCGCTGCCCCCCTGGGGTCGCAACCAGGCATTCGCTTCCTGAAAAGCTCAACTGGAGTGCCGCCCTGGTAGGTGTTGTATCGTTTCAGGTTAAACCACTTCTGATACACCCGTGCCTGCCCGAGAAAACTCTCCCTGGTGGGATGCCACATATCTGCGTATAGTTCATCTTCTATTAACCGATGACTAGCCTCAACGTGTGATTGATGCGTACATGCACCAGGAGGAATCTTCCGGTGCGGGATATTCTCATGGGTTAATCTTTGCTCAAACAAAGTTTCCTTGTCGCTATCAAACCAGGTAGTGAACTCTTTTCCATTGTCAGTTTGTACGCATATTGGCATATCCGGCCCAAGGTACCCCTGTAGGTGCGGGAGTAGGTATTCGAGAAATAAGGTGGTGTTTGTCGTTGATTTTTCATACGTATAACAAAACCACAACAGCCCAGTCCCCCTGTCCCGGGCGGTTATCTGGTAGAGCGGTATTTCCTTATGCATTATAGAGTTTTTGAGTGTTTGTATGTCAGTCAGATACTTAATATCTATTTGCAGATGTAACCCCGGGGGGAGATTCCGGCAAAACTCACGGAGATCTTTTTTAACTATTCTCCCCCGTCTTTTTTTAACCGTATACATCCCATGCCGTTTCAGACACCGGATAACTGCATTGACACTATAGGGGATCTTCTCTTCACGCACTAACCGGGAGATATTTATCGGTTGTCCCCGGCTGAGACGCAGGGTAACTATTCGGATAATTCTCATCTCGGTTTCTATATCCATTTGCTGGGGATGACGGGCCCGGGTGGGAGGACGACGGTCAACCAGCGGTGCACCAGGGGCGCCCAGGTACCGGGGAACCCACAAGGTGAGTGTGTTCCGTGATGCCCCGAACACATCAGCTGCCTGGCGCATTGAATGCTTAAGTGCATACTGGACCATCTGTGCCCGAGTATGGTGCAACAAATCTTTATCTTTGCTACAATATATATGTTGATATGGTAATCCCATACAACCCTCCTTTTTGTTTTGTTATTACCTCAAGTGTACCAGATTATTCTGGGCACTTGGGGGGAAGGGGGTGGCTCAGACCTAAGCGTCAAAGATCAAAAAAATTTTGCCAAAATGCTTGACAGCGCCCCATATATGTGATACAATTTCTCTATTATGCATGGAATAACGTGTAGGCAGATACTACTTGACGCGGTGCCACAGGTATGCCTGCATAATTCCGCTACCCCCCCCCCCCCCCCCCCCTGTAAGTGCAGTAAAAATAAAGCACTAGAGCACCAGTCTTCTCAAAAATTTTATTCTCTTTTATATATCAGCAGCATTGCTGAGACTACTATCACTATAATCCGGCAGTTGTTCTGCCCGGTGTCAATTTTTCAAAGAAAATATTTCTATTATAAAGGAGTGATATTATTATGAATAATATACTATTTGGTACGATACGTACCATGATTAGCGGTACCAACCGTACCGCGAAAGCACCAAAAACTGGTGTACTTATTGCGATAAGCGTAGTGCTTGCACTATTGTCGCTATTCTTTGCAACGTGCGTAGACGAGACTCCCACAGGAGATACTACCGCACCATCCGCGGTAGGTACCTTGGAGATAACCGCTCAGCGAAACGCCAGCGTAGATATTACCTGGACCGACCCCGACGATGCAGATTTTTCCCATGTACTCATAACCTGGGACCCCCCGGGGGGGAATGTGGCTCAGCCGTTCAACGTAGCGCGGGGCACAGAGAGTGCGACCATCACTGGGCTTGAAAACGGGGTTGCATATACGTTCTCTGTGGCGACCGTTGATCTAACTGGAAATACATCAACCGCCACGGCAGCGCCCACAGTTACTGCAACCGGTGTCCCGCCCTCTGATACCGATATTACCAACCTCTCCCGGACCTCTTCTAGCGACGGCACGGTAATTATTCTCTGGGTTGACCCCACTGGTACAGATTTTTCCCACGTACTCATAACCTGGGATCCCGCTGGTGGAGATCAGACCCAGCCGCTCCGGGTAGAGAAAGGCATACAGACGGCTACAATAACTGGACTGTTTGCCGGAAATGATTACACATTCACGGTCGTAAATGTTGACACTGGCGGGATGGAAGCAACCCCCACTACGACCGAGCCTGTTACGGTAATGGGTACCCCGCCGTCCCGGGATGCTGTTACCAATGTAAACGGCGCCGCCCAGGTAAACGGCAGTGCAGAGATTACCTGGTCTGACCCAGTTGGTGCCGATTTCTCCCATGTACTCATAACTTGGGATCCAGACGGCGGAATTGAGACTCAGCCAGTCAGGATAGAAAGCGGCGTCGGGACTGCGACTATAACCGGGTTGACCAACGGAACAGAGTATACCTTTTCTGTCGTTGCAGTTAACGTCGCTGGACGCCAGGCGGATGCCGTCACGGCTGTGCTAACCGCAGATACCGAGGTAACTGTACCTAGTAGGTTGAGTACGTCAACCGTAGATAACAGCGGCGTAGCCCTGACGTGGGCTGACCCCAGTGATAGTGATTTGTCGCATATACAGGTAACCTGGTCCCCAGGGGGCGGGAATCTGACCCAACCCCTACGGATTGCCAGCGGGGTAGAGGAGGTAACCATACTCCACCTGACTGCCGGGAGCGCTGTCACGTTTACAGTTACAGCCGTTGATGCTATCGGGCACACCGCCGCAGCGGCGGTGAGAGAAACGCCCACGGCTGATACCACCGCCCCGGCTGATCCAACTGATGTAACGGCAACCCCTCGGGTAAACGGTGCGATAGAATTGACTTGGACCGATCCTGCTGATTTTGATTTAGCGGATATTCGTATAACCTGGACGGGCGCAAGCACGCAAACTTCGCCACTGACTGTTGCCCCGGGAGCAGAGACGACCACTATTACCGGGCTTACCGACGCGACAAGCTATACATTTACGGTTGCTGCCAGAGATACTGGGGGAAGAGCCTCAACCGGTGTGAGTGCAGGTGCAACTGCGAATACTAGTGTAGCTGCGGTAACCAATATATCCGCAACGGCAATTGCGGGCGGCGCGGTTGCCGCGTGGACCGACCCCGCTGATACTACTTTAAGCCATGTAAATATTACCTGGTCACCGGCACATGGGAGCCAGACACAACCCGTGCGGGTAGACCCGGGGACGCAGACGGTGTCGATTACCGGTCTGACCGGTGGGACGCCGTATACCATTACCGCAACAGCTGTTGATACCGCTGGAAACGAGGCAACCGCCACTGCTACAGCAACCCCCACCACTACCACTACCCCTGCGGTAACCGTCGCATCGGCAACGCGGATTAACCCTGCTGGTACCACCACTGTTACCTGGACCGATCCCAGTGTAACCAGCGGTATTGCTAAAATAGCAGTAACCGGATTACCCGGTCCAACCACTGCGGTAGAGGCGATGATTGGCGATGGAACCGTTGATGTTACCGGACTTGATCCGAACGCCGTTCATACTATTATCATTGCAACTCTGGATAGCTCTGACGCTATTACCAGTGCGGCAACGGCAACTGCCAATGCCACACTGCCGGTTGCCCTGTTTCGCCTGGGGGGCAGTAGTGCTACCCATGATGGAGATTTCGGCTACGATGCATGCAGTACTGAACTTGCTGGCAACGGCGCTGTGGCAACGGCTATGCGCACAGCGGGATATAGCACGGCGGTGTTATTTGGATCAAAAAACAATGCGCCTGCATATGATTTCATCGACCTTGCAACCGATACTGACGCCCTTGGGTTCAGTAGTAGTGCTAACGCGACTCACCTTGAAGCGCGGCCGGTTGTGGTGTATACCAGTGCAAATCCCACTACTCCCACTACCACATTCGGATCTACGCCTGTAACGCGCACCATCGGCAATGTGGTGAATGTCGGTTCTGGGGGAGAATGGCGGAATGGCGGATATACTGTGGTTGATGATCTTGCTACCGGGACTTTTTGGTCATTTACTTATAATCAAAGAAGTTTTTCGGTTGTGACTTGCAGCAACGCCACTAGTAATACCAATATAAATAGTGGTAATCAGTTTGATGATAGGGGATGGGCAGGTACTAGTGGCAGTGTTGATGGTGCTACCCCAAGCCAAAGTGGAGGAGGTTACAACCCCAGTTGCCACAATACCTACGCCGTCCTCTGCGTCGCCCACTAGCAGGGGTTGGGGTATCGCGGGAGGGGGTAACCCCCCCTCCTACCGCTCCTCTCTCTGCGTGGGTGACATCTGCTTTACCCCTGCGGCGGGGGGTAGCGTCTGCTTGTTGGCGCCGCCATCCGGCGGCGCATTTGGCGCTGGTGCATTTTTTGTGACTTAATATCTTTACAAAAGTGACGGGGGGTAGCGGAAGCAAGCGAAGTGTGCGGCGGGCGAGCGGGAGTGAGCCCGTAACCTGCGTAGCAGGTTAGCGCACTGGTACCGCGCGCAGCGCGGTACGCTGGCTGCAGCGAGGGGGCTCGCAGCCCCCTCTTAATTCATGCTATATATATGCATTAAGAATATTGGACCTCTGCTGGAGAGATAGGTTTCCTGCACGGGCATGGGGCTGGGGAAAGCGCCCTCTCTCTCTTCATAAAAAAATTTGACAAAACGCCGGCAGTGTGCTATATTAATACTGTTATGGCGTTTACTTTGGATATTGGACAGGCGATGGTGCCGTTTGAGCTCCCCGGTACCGACGGGAAGCGGTATGCGGCGGGCGATTTTGATAGTGAGTTTCTGGTGATTTTCTTTACCTGCAACCACTGCCCGTATGTTATTAACTCGGAGCCGTTTACCAAGACGCTTGCCGAGCGGGTACGGGGGCGGGTGCAGTTTGTCGGGATTAATTCCAACAGCGTGGAAGTGCACGCCAGCGATAGCTTTGCCGATATGCAGGCGCGGATGGAGAGCGAAAAGTTCCCGTGGGTGTACCTGCACGATGAGGCGCAGACAACGGCCCTCGGGTATGGGGCCCTGCGGACGCCGCACTTTTTTCTGTTTGGCCCGAAGGACAGCGGGGGCGAGCGGCGCCTGGTGTACACCGGGCGTGGGCTGGATAACCCGCGTGCCCCGGAGGCGGCGACTATCAATGACCTCGAGCGTGCTATCGACGAGGCCCTGGCGGGTAAGCCCATCAGTACGCCGGTTACCAACCCGGTTGGGTGTAATGTGAAATGGAAAGGGCACGACGCCCACTGGATGCCCCCCGAGGCATGCGACCTGGTATAACCCAGGGCGTGGGCAGGAGAGAGTATGCTGGCCCTTGTAGATAACGGCGGCGACGGCGCGGGCAACGGGGGCGATCACAATAATGATGAGCGCGGGCGCTATGGTGCGTTACTCGATAAACTAACCGAAGGATTTGGCGGCAACAAGACCCGTGCGTACACAGGAGTGTTGTCGGTGTGCTTTCGGGCCCTGGCGCTGCTGTTTGTGGTGTTTGCCGTTGCGGCGCTCATTGGGCGGGTGGTTTTCCTGACCCAAGGTGTAGAGGCGCAGGGCGTGGTGGTTGGGTTTCACGAAGTACCCAACGCGGCTCCGTTTGGAATTGGCGGGTCGGCCAGTACTACCCGGTTTTATCCGATTGTTGCCTACCAGGCGGCGGGTGCGGGTGACGGCGGGAACGAGTACCAGGTAACCCTGGGGAGCGGGGGGCTGCGGAAGCGGGTCGAGATTGGTCAGGAAGTTGGGCTGCTCTATCGGCGCGGCATGCCCGGGCAGGCCATCGCGGGGAGCTTTGGGGGCAAGTGGTACCGGGTGCTGGTTTTCGGGTTTCTGGCTGGGTTTTTTGCCCTCCTGGGGGTTCTGGCGCCGTTTGCGTTTCGAAGCGGGCCGCAGGCGAAAGCAAAACAACCGCAGTCGGGTAACGGCAGCGAAATTATCGAAAAATAACCGCCGCGCGCGGGGCTCTGCTCTCTACTCTTTGATATAGCGGTGCGTTGGTGTGACGTGAGTGTACGGGGGCGCCTGCAGGGGGGTATCCCACGCCGGTGGGCGCTGGGTGTGGTGGTAGTGGTGGTCAGGTGTATCTTCTTTTGAGGCAGGAAGGGGGGCGTCGGCAGCAGTGCGCGGGGCGCGGCGGGAGTTCACATCAAGGTCTGCCGCGGTAAATAGCCGCTCGGTATACGGGTGGTAGCGGCGGGCGGCCAGGGATTCGGCCGGTGCCTCTTCGACCATGGTGCCGCGGTAGAGGACGCCGATGCGGTCGCACAGGTAGCCGACCAGCGATAGATCGTGCGAGATAAACAGGATGGTCAGTTTGTGATGCTCGCGCAGGTCCAACAGCAGGTTAATGATCTGCGCCCGGATGGACAGGTCAAGGGCAGAGACGACCTCGTCGCAGATAAGCAGGTGCGGTTTGTGGATTAACGCCCGCGCGATGGCGATGCGCTGCCGCTGTCCGCCGGAAAACTCAATGGGACGGCGCCGTAACTGGCCGGCGCTGAGCCCGACGCTGTCCATGGCCTCTGCGGCGGCTGTGTGTACATCTTTTTTGCTCATCGTTTTGCGGCGGTAGTGGAGCCCGGCTGTCAGGATATCAAACACCGACAGGCGCGGGTTCAGGGACTTTGCCGGGTCCTGGAAAATGTACTGCACCGCGGGGTGGCTGGTGAACTCGCCCCCGACTGCGTGACCCCCGATGGTAACCGTCCCGTGATCGGCGGTGTACGCCGAGGCGATGATGCGCGCCGCAGTGGTCTTCCCGCTCCCGGATTCGCCGACCAGCCCGTAGCTCTCTTGCGGGGCGACGGAGAATGTGATGCCGTTGAGGGCGTAGACGAACTCCCCGTAGCTGGCAAACAGCCCGGCGTTCAGGGGGAAGCGCTTGTAGAGGTTGTCTACGGCGAGCAGCGGCTCTGTAGCCGTGCCTGGCGCGGGCGGCGTGTGGGTCGCGTTATTTTTCGCTTGCTTCATGTTTTCTCCCCGGGGATGATGCACCGGTGGGTTACTGGGGTCTGTGTGCTGCCGCGCTTCCCTCTCTTCGTTCCGCTGGTGCGGCTGCCGCGGCCGGTGGCGGCGGGGGCATCAACAGCAACCTGTTCGGTAACAAGCCCGGGCAGGGCGGTGCGGCATGCCTCTTTGACGTAATCGCAGCGCTCGGCAAACGGGCACCCCGCGGGTACCTGGCGGTTATCCGGCGGGGCCCCGCGGATGCTCTTTAGCCTGCCCTGGCGGTAATTGCTGCCGACCGGAATAATGCTGTCCACCAGGGCGCGGGTATAGGGGTGACGGGGGTGGTGTACCAGCACATCTGCCCGGCCCTCTTCGAGCATGTACCCGCTGTACAGCACAACAATACGGTCGGCAATTTTCGATACCAGGGAAATATCATGCGAGATAAACACTACTGCCAGGTTACGCTGCTTGCGGATTTTTGCCAGCAGCTCGATAATCTGCGCCTGAATGGTAACATCGAGGGCGGTTGTCGGTTCGTCGGCAATCAGCACCTCGGGGTCGGCGCTCAGGGCCATTGCCAGACTGATTCGCTGCAGTTGTCCGCCGGAGAACTGATACGGGTAGTTGTTCAGGCGCTGCCGCGGATTCGGCAGCTGAATTTCTTCCAGCAGCGAGAGACTCTTTGCGGTAACCGCCTCCGCCGATAGCTCCGGGGAATGCGCCCGTATGGCCTCCCCCAACCCTTTACCGATAGGATAGAGGGGATCAAACGTCAGACTGGGCTCCTGGAAAATCATGCCGATTTTACCGCCGTGAACTTTCCGTAAATCTTCGTCGTGCATTCCAACCAGCTCTACGCCGTTCAACTTGACGCTGCCCGAACGCACAATGGCGTTTTTAGGCAGCAGCTGCAGTATGCTCTGTGCGGTAACCGATTTCCCCGACCCGCTCTCGCCAACCAGCGCCAGCAGCTCGCCTCGTTGCAGGGTAATATCCAACCCGGTCAGCGCATGCAGGGTCCCGTGGGCGGTAGAAAAATCGACGGCCAGGTTGCGGACTGCCAAAAGAGGGTGCTGTTTATTTGTTACAGGCATACCTACTCTCCTTTCTGGTACCAATGGGGATCGAGTTTATCGCGCAGCGCGTCCCCAAGGAAGCTAAATGCCATGGTGGTAATAAGCAAAAACACCCCCGGGTACAGGAACCACGTAAAACTGCGCAGGTTACTGAGCGACGTAATATCGCGGTTAATCAGCGACCCCCAGCTAACCGCAGGGTCAACAATCCCCAACCCGAGGTACGACAGGGCGGTTTCGGTCAATATAAACCCCGGTATACCCAGGGTAACACTGACAATGATTATACTTGAGAGCTGCGGCAGAATATGACGGAAGATGATGCGCATAGTCGGCACCTGCTGGAGCCGGGCGGCGGTAATGTAATCTTCGCGCTTAATACTGTGTATGAGCCCGCGGATAAGGCGCGCGCTCCCCGGCCACCCCACCAGGGAGAGAATGGCGGTAATAATAATAAACGATTGCCCGGAATCCAGGTCGCGGGTCAGGATAGAGCGCAGAAACAGAATAAGGTATATCCCTGGTATCAGGCTCAGGAATTCAGCAACCCGCATAATGCTCCAATCCACGCCGCCGCCAAAATACCCCGCCAGTCCCCCGAGGATAACGGCAAGAAAAAACGAAATGGCAATGGCAATGAACCCTATGTTCAACGATATCCGCGACCCGTAGACAATGCGGCTAAACAGATCGCGCCCCAGGTGGTCGGCGCCCAGGAGAAAGACCGGCTCGTCGGAATCAGCAGCGGTACCGAAGAGATGGCGCTTCAGAGGAATGATCCCCCACAACCGGTATGGGTCACCGGGCGGCAGCAGGTGGATACGATGGTGGCGCCCCTGGATGCGTACATACTTCCAGTTGAGCTGATCGACCAGCGCGCGCTCCTGCACTTGCGGTCCAACCCCCAGCTCTTCGGAATAGAGGGAGACGTTTGGCGGGTAATAACTATAGTCGCGAAAGACCTTGGTGTGCGAATACGGTGCAATAAACTCTGCAAAGAGCATCATGCCGTACAGGGCAATCAAGGCAAAGAGCGACCCGGCAGCCAGGGGCCGGCGGCGCACCAATCTCCATATTCCCCGCACTACCCCCGTCCTCCCCCGCCAAAACGGATCCGCGGGTCAACCAGGGCCAGGAGAATATCCGCCACCACATATCCAAACACGGTCAGCGAGCTGATAAACATCGTATTGGCAAGCACCAGGTTAATATCTTCCTGCTGCAGCGCCTCGTACATCAGCCGCCCAATCCCCGGGTAGGCAAAAATAATTTCCAAAATCAGCGACCCCGAAAACAGACTGGCAAAAATATTAGCCGACGAAGTAATGTACGGGTTCAGGGTATTGCGAAAGGCGTGATGGAAATAAATACGCCCCCCCGTGACCCCCCGTGACCGGAGTGCCAGGATATACGGCTGCCCCAGCTGGTCCAGCATAGTAGCCCGCACGTAGCGCACCGTGCCGCCAATGCCGCCCAAAAACGCCCCCAGGAGCGGCAAAAATATATGATGCGCATAACTGATACTAAACCGCAGCGGCGCCAGGGAAAACGGAAAGTCGGGATAGGCGGTTACCGGAAACAGCCCGGACTCCGCGCCAAACAACTGCAAGAGAATAAGCAGCAGGATACCGGGTATGGCGTGCAGAAACAGCGCGCCGGTGGTAACCAGCGTATCCACATAGCTCCCAACCTTCGATGAAAAATAAATCCCCAGGGCAAACGAAATGACCGTCAAAAACACCAGCGACAGTAGATTCAGCACCAGCGAGTTTATCATACGGCTGCGGATCAGAAACAGTATCGGGGCACGGGATATAAGACTGCGCCCCAAATCGCGCTCAATAAACAGACGGCGGAGCCACTGCCCGTACTGCACGTAAAACGGCTTATCCAACCCCAAACGCGCCCGCATATCTGCGATCATCTCTTCGGAGAGCACATTCCGCTCCCCCTGGCTCTCGCCCTCCTGGAGCAGGGCGTTGCGCACATAACTATCAACCACATCGCCCGGCGAGAGCTGCATCAACGCAAACAGCGCCAGCCCCAACAGGAACAGCAACATCACCATAGAGAGCACGCGCTTGCATGTAAACCACAAAAACGGATGGCGCTCGGCACTACGCGAGACGCCGGCAAAAAATGCCTTAAACACCGTCACGCGCCCGCGCGCCCTCTCGCCCGCGGCACCCCGCCCCGTTATCATTGCTGCGCAAAGATATAATCGCTTTCCAATCCGTTCAATGTATCGTAGCTGACGTTTTCCCACTCATTGCGCACCGACAGGAACGAATACGGGTGCACAATATAAAACAGCGGCAGCTCTTCCAACAATATGCGCTGATACTCATCATAAATATCCTGTGCAACCCTCGGGTCGGGGGTAAACTTGCCTTCGTTGTATAGCCTGTCAACCTCGGCTTCCCACTCGGTCGCCGGTGTCTCCTGCAGGGGATGCCAGAAGTGCAAATTCCCGCTCGACGGCCACACGTTTGCGCCGCCGCTGGGCCAGTAATTGACCCCCAACCCAAACAGCGCCGCATCCCAGTCGTAGGTAGAGAGCAGACTGCTGACAATTTTCTGAAAGTCCGTCGGCCGCACCGCCAACGTAACCCCAATACCTGCAAGCTCGTCGGCAAAAATATTAGCAATATCGATGCCGACATTATTCTCAATACCAACCAGCAAATCAAACTCAATCGCTGTTCCGTCGGCATCGCGCATCACGCCGTCACTGTCCTGGACAATCCCCATCTCTCCAAGCAGCCCAACTGCCCGCTCGGGGTCGTAGGTGTACTCCAGGGATATATCCGGGTTAAAGTACGGATTCGGCATCGCAAACAGATGCTGGGCCGGCTCGGCCAGCCCGCGGTAGACCTGCCGGGCCACCCGCGGGCGGTTCACCAGCGAACTCATCGCCTGCCGAAAGCGCTTGTCGCTAAACCACCGCAGCTTCCCGGCATCTATCGACGCCCCGGGGTTCTGGTTAAACCCAACCAACTGCGACCCCAGGGTCAAGCCCCCGTTATACACCGTAAACTCTCCCTCGCCCTGCTTCTCCAGCAGCTCGTTCAAATCTTCCGGCCGGACAGCATACGAATCTTTCTCGCCCTCTTTGAACAGCAGAAATTCGGCATTCCGGTCGGGAACGATGTTCATCACCAGCTCCTCAATATACGGGTACCGGGTCCCGCGTCCATCTGCCCGCCAGTAGTACGGATTGCGCGCCAACACCACCCGTACCCCCGGGGTGTATTCAACAATATGATACCCCCCTATGGACGGCACCGTCTGCACATCAATATCAACGGTAAACAGCTCCCGCACCGCCTCCGCCCCCCCGGCCTCCAGGACCGGGGCATAAATGTAGTGCGGCCCAAAGCGCATATTGGAACTCAACAGCGGATTGGCCACAATCCGCGGATACAGGAACCGCACCTGCAGGGGTCCCGCTTTCTCGACGGTAATGCGCTGCTCGCTCCCGTCCACCATAGTAACAAACTGCGACGCATACCCGCTCTGCTGCAGCAGCGGATTCCCGACAATCTCGTTATACCAGAACACCACATCATCCGCAGTAACCTGCACCCCGTCATCCGCACTCCCCGCCCCCGGTACCGTCCAGTACAGGTCGTCCCGCAGGGTAAAGGTAACCGTGGTAGTATCGGCGGCCTCGTCGTTTGCTATCTCATAGTCGGCAATATTCGGCACCCACTCGCGCGCGAGCGCATCGTAATCGACCAGATAATCAAACAGCACATTAACCACCACCCGCGAATCCGGGTCCTCCACCGCAATCAACACATTAAACGAACGCGGATCATTATTAATAGTACTAACCCACCGTCCCCCGACCGTCCCGTCAACACGCGCCGTGCTGGTAGGCACATACCGGGCCTCGTTAAACACCCGGTCGGTATATTCGTTCCGAATTGTGTGCGCCTGACTGACGGTCAGCTCCTCACGGTCGCAGCCGCCAAGAACCGCCATTATCGCTGCCGTCAGCAGCATATATTTCCAGTTTACCATAAAAAAATCCTATTGCACTTGACCCTTACTTGTCAAGCGGCTATACTAGAGTATGTCAAAAGGCGACGCCATTGAACTACGCGGTGTAGTAAAAGAATCCCTTCCCAACACCATGTTCCGCATCGAAATCAAAGAGGGCCACATCATCCTCGGACACCTCTCGGGTAAAATGCGCCGCCACTACATCCGCATCGTCCCCGGCGACACCGTCCGCATCGAAGTCTCCCCCTACGATCTCACCCGCGGACGCATAACCTACCGCGAATCTTAAGTTTACAAATATACAAAAAGGGCGCTGCCCCGCGCGCGAGCGCGCGGTGCCGCCGTTCTCGCAACTTGGCCACCGCACTCTCTGTAGTAAAGATACCAACACAAAACCCCGCGGTGTCTGGCAGGCGCAAAGGCGCCTGCCATTGCTCGCATGGCTAGCGCGGTACTTTGCTCTCTTTACCGGGTATTTGCGCCGCACCAGAGAGAGAGTTATTTATTAGGGGGGGTATCACGGACAGGCATACCAATCTGTATCCTAAGTGCAAATTCTGGTACCTGTAATCTCTCTGCCAATTCTTTCGTGTTTTTTATATCATCATTCATTATTAAATCATTAACAATATCTTCAGGCATAAGAATAGCAGCAGCCAGCGTGTTTGCCTGAACCTCAATATCTATAAGCCCGGGTCTCTCGGTATCTCTATCTAACTGCCCTTTCTTATCCAGGAAATCCTTATGCAGCAGGAAGTGCGCAATCTCGTGTGCAATAGTAAAGTTTTGCTGACCCAACGGATGTTTTTTATTCGTATTCACACGAATAGTATATTTATTATCTCCCTCGGCAGTAATATACCCATTCACCGTCAGGGTATCGTCATCTGTTACTTCTATATCTAACGCCTTTGCCAATCCGCGAATATTAACCGGCGGGTATTTTGTATATTGCTTCAACAAAGCTGACTGCTTATCAGTCATTCTATCTTCATAAATCATAATCAGATAACCTCTTCCATTTTTCTTCCTGCATCGTCACATCCATAACTGTATTTGCCTTCTGCAACACTGTATTTGCCTCAGACGCTAATTCTTTTGCCCTGCTAATAACTTTATCAGCATTAGTATTAAAATTCTCTAAGGGGTCTTTCAGTGCATCAATTGCCGTCCGTTTTGCCAGGTTGCGTAATCCATTGTAACCGAATATCGCCAATAGTGCCATACCAAGGGTAAATACTACAATATAAACTTGCAGTAGCGCAATGCCCGCACCATCACCACTCTCTCCCAAACCCACCGAAAGTGATTCGGCAATAAAAATTTTCCACATACCCACTATACTTAATACTAACACAGTTATTACCAAAAGGCAAATCAGCACCTGCGCCCACCGGATCAATCGCATACCTGTATCATCGGCCAATATTGCCCGGGAGGCAACGGTTTTATACCAGGCATTGTGCCGAGAAAGAGACTGATCTTGTCGAAATCTCAGTGTGCTTATGCCAACACTGGCGATTCGATAGACTCAGCTGCCATATTCAGGTGACCCCACCGCACTGCTGCTAGCGGGATTACTGCCCGCCGAGCTCGCTGCCGTTGGCTCCGCAGACCAGCGGGGTGGTGGTACCGGGGATTATAGCCGGAAACATATCGCAATCAACAACGGTACCCGTGCCGTCGTAGTCGGCATAGCGGAGTTTCGGTGCAACCCCGCCTTCAAACACCCATGCGTTGAGGGTGTAGTCATCGGCGCTGTTCCACGATGTCCATACGTCCGCGGCGGTTTTAGCAGTAGTCTCACAAGCAGCCTGCGCGGTAAAGGCAGTGTAATCTACGCCGTCAGTTGCATCGCTGACCGGCGCCGAGCAGGTGCTGTCTGCGGTGGACCACACACCAGGGGTTATGGTGAGGGATGCGCTTTCGCAGGCGGATTGGGTGGTGTAGGCGCGGTTGTTGCACGTCTGAACGTTGTCGGCATTAAGACCGATGTCGACCGAAACACCTGCGGGCGGGGGGTTTGTTATCTCTTTCATCGCCCCGGTGAGGGTGGCGTCCCCGAATCCGTAAGAGGCACGGACCAAACTGTTGGTAATATCGGTTCCCTGAATCCCTAATAGATTTCCGACACTGTCTAGAACGCGATTATTTCCGGTCCTGCCTGCGTTTACAGTAACATCCCCGGTGGCGTAACTTGCAGAAATTATCGAAGAAACATTAAGCTGAGCTCCCACAAACCCGCCTGTGAAATAACGGGTGGTAATATTGCGTCCTCCGGTGCCGGTAACATCTCCAGTGGAATAGCTGGCACTGACAGGAGTCTCCAGCAATCGACCTACCAAACCGCCATAGTAGTAATATCGAGAATTAGCCGATGTGTCGGACCCGGCCGGCACAAAGGTTACAGACCCGGTAGCATAACTGGCAATAATACGGGAGCTCTCCGCGCTAACAGCTACCAAAGCGCCGCCATATAGGACACCGGTATCTATATTCACAGTAGTGGCATCAATGTCGCCGTCGGCATAGCTGGCGATGATAGTGGATTCGATCGATACGCCTATCAGCCCGCCCAGTGCCTCACGCTCGCCATCGTCACCGGTAACATCAACGTCGGCGTGGCTGGCAATCACAACGGCCTCCTCAAGAACGCCGACCAAACCGCCTTGGGCATCGGTTATATTCTGAGTAGTGAAGCCGCGGTTGGCACTAGAGCGGCGTCCGCCGGCAAATACACTTCCGGTTGCATAACAGCCAGTGACGGTACCGCCCTCGACACGCCCTGCCAGCACACCGCCCTGGAAGGTATTTGTGTTGCTGGCCGTTGCATGTGTTGATACACCAGCGTCAATCACCCCGAGGTTACGGATATGTCCGTTCACCCCTACCCGTCCGAACAGCCCCATGTATGGAAGGTTACGGATACTGGCAAGGTTGGAGATGGTGTTATTGTTGCCTTCAAAGATCGCATTAAAGGAATTGGCCAATATTGCATCGTCATCCGCGCCGCCCCCGGGGCCTATGGGGACCCAGCCGCCGCGGTTGTTTGCATCGACGGCAAAGTAGGATGCGGCATCACCGGCATCAAGCGCCCCGGAAACGCCGACGGCGATGGCGGTATCAAACGTGCCGCCGTCGTTGTCGAGGTCAAAATCGAGATTTGTGGTCAGTTCGTACCCGCATAGATAGACGCCGTTGGTTGCGGCGGAGCAATTAGCGGTAGCGGCTGTTGGTGCGCCGGTGGTATCCCCGGTATCACCGCTGCCGGTGTCATCTGCTTCATCGTCGTAGCTGGTACCCGCCAGGTTATGGCGGACGTTATCCAATTCTGCCAGAGAGGCAATTTCTATGAGTCCGTCGTTGTCATCATCTACATCTTCTACGTCTGCCACGTTGTCATTGTCGAAATCAGAGATACAGGTGGTACCGACGGCATCGGCGGTTCCCATGAGGATAAACATGGTATTGCAGGATCGGCATGCAACCGTACCGAAAGTTGCGGATACGTCGGGATTCGGGGTGCCGTTTTCACATATGTAGGAAAACGCACAAGTGGTATCTGGACCGGCAGGACCGCTTAGCCGGTACCCGGCGGCACACCTGCTGCACCCTATATCGCCTTGAGTGGGTGCTACCCCAACGGCTGGATCGCCGTTGTCGCATGTATAGGCAAACCCGCACCCAGTACCCGGGCCGGGCCGGCCATCGAGGGCAAAGCCGTCGTTACATACCTGACAGCCGGTGGTGTTTTCCGCAGGAGCGCCCCCGGGGGCTGGGGTACCGTTTGTGCAGACGTACGGGATAGTTACACAGGAGACCCCAACCCCGGGGTTGCCGTCGCCGTCGAGGATAAAGCCGTCGTTACATACCTGACAGCCGACACTATTGGCCCCGGGGGCATTTCCGGTTATTGGGGTGCCGTTCGCACAAACGTAGGGCTCTCCTCCGCCGCTGCCGTTGGTTACGGTATCGCAACCCGCTGCCAACAGAAAAATGAGGGAAGCGGCAGCGGCGAGCGCCAACCGAAAATCTCTCCCTCGCGGGAGAGCCCGGGTGCTGGTGTGCCCGTTATTGACACTGCGCCCGCAACTGTGAAGTATTCGTCTCATGCTAATTACCTTTATACCTATATTATATACCATTTATAAAAATTTTCAAGAAAATTGTATATATAAAAAATACTGCAGTACGGCGAGACAGGCTATTGGCCCCCGAGTTCGCTGCCCGATGACCCGCAGACCAGCGGGGTGGTGGTGCCGGGGATTATAGCTGGAAACATATCGCAATCAACAACGGTACCCGCGCCGTCGTAGTCGGCATAGCGGAGTTTTGGTGCAGCCCCGCCTTCAAACACCCATGCATCGAGGGTGTAGTCACCGGCGCTGTTCCACGATGTCCATACGTGCGCTCTGGTTTTGGCGGTGCCCGTGCAGGCGCCCTGGGAGGTAAAGGCAGTGTAGTCTACGCCGTCAGTTGCATCACTGTCCGGTGCCGAGCAGGTGCTGTCTGCAGTTGACCACACACCAGGGGTCTGGGGGAGGGTGGAGCTTTCGCAGGCGGATTGGGTGGTGTAGGCAGAGTTGTTGCACGACGGCACGTTGTCGGCATTAAGACCGTTAGCGACGGTAACACCTGCAGGCACAGGATTTATTATTCTTTCGCTCGCTGCCGTGATGGTCCCGAATCCATAAGAGGCGCGGACCAGACTGTTGTTAACATTTGTTCCATAGGACCCAATGAGCTTGCTGACACCAAATTGAACATCAGCACCCTGGTTTGCGGTAATATCCCCGGAGGCGTAACTTGCAGAGATTATCGAGGAAGTAGAAACATGAATACCCACAAAACCGCCTACGGAATAATTGGTGATATTTTTTCTCCCTCCGACGGCGCTAACATCACCGGTGGAATAGCTGGCACTGATGGGAGTCATCCACAATCGGCCTACCAGGCCGCCATAGTAGTGAAAATGAGAATTATTCATCGTTGCAGGCACAATGGTTACAGACCCGGTAGCGTAGCTGGCAATAATACGGGAGTTCTCCAGGGTAACAGCTACCAGACCACCCCCGTAATGTGCGTTAGAATCTACATTCGCAGTAGTGGCATCAACGTCGCCGTCAGCATAGCTGGCAATGATAGTAGATTCCATTGCCATGCCTATCAGCCCGCCCAGTGCCTCACGCTCGCCATCATCACCGATAACATCAACGTCGGCGTGGCTGGCAACCACGGCAGCTTCCTCGAGAATGCCGATCAACCCGCCCTGGGCCTCGGTTTCATTAAAAATAGTGAAACCGTCGTCAAGACTAGAGAGTCTCCCGCCGGCAAATACAGTTCCGGTTGCATAACAGCCGGTGACGGTACCGCCTGTGACGCGCCCCGCCAGTGTACCGCCCTGGAAAAGATTGCTGTTTACAGCCGTTGCATACGTTGATATACCAGCATCAACCAACCCGAGGTTGCGGATATGTCCGTTCACCCCTACCCGTCCGAACAGCCCCATGTATGGAAGGTCACGGATACTGGAGAGATTGGAAATAGTATTGTTGTTGCCTTCAAAGACGGCATTAAAGGAATTTGCCAGTATTGCCGCGGCGTTCGCACCGGTTCCCGGGCCTATGGGGATCCAGCCCCCGTGGTTGTCTCCATCAACCGGAAAGTACGCGGCGGTATCATCGCTATCGAGGGCACCTTGCGGGTTGGCAGCACCGGCAACACCGGTAATCGTGCTGCCGTCGTTGTCGAAGTCAAAATCGAGATTCGTGGTCAGCTCGTACCCGCATAGATAGACGCCGCCGGTTGCGGCGGCGCAATTAGCGGTAGCGGCTGTCGGGGCCCCGGCGGTATTCCCGGTATCACCGCTGCCGGTGTCATCCGCTTCATCGTCGTAACTGGTACCCGCCAGGTTATGGCGGACGTTATCTAACTCCGCCAGGGAGGTAATCTCTATGAGTCCGTCGTTGTCATCATCTACATCTTCTATGTCCGCTACGTTGTCGGAGTCGGAGTCGGCTGCACAGGTGGTATCGACGGCACCGGGGGCTCCCAACAGAGCAAAGTTGGCGAGACAAGACTGGCATGCAACTACACCGGGAGTTGCGGGCGTGCCGGGATTCGGCATGCCGTTTTCGCATATGTATGCAAACCCACAGATGGTACCCGGCCCGGGGGCGCCGCTTAGCCGGTATCCCATGTTGCAGTTCCCGCACCCTGTATCGCCCTGGGTGGGTGCTGCCCCGGGGGTTGGGGTGCCGTTGTCACATGTATAGGCAAATCCGCACCCAGTACCCGGGCCGGCAGGGCCGTTGAGGACAAAGCCGGCGTTGCATGCCTGACAGCCGGTGCTGGTTACCGCGGGGGCGGCCCCGGGGGCTGGGGTGCCGTTGTCACATGTATAGGCAAACCCGCACCCAGTACCCGGGCCGGCAGGGCCGTCGAGGGCAAAGCCGGCGTTGCATGCCTGACAGCCGGTGCTGTTTACCACTGGGGCTGCCCCGGGGGCTGGGGTGCCGTTTGTGCAGACGTACGGGATAGTTACACAGGAGACCCCAACCCCGGGGTTCCCGGCACCGTCCAGGATGAAGCCGTCATCGCACGCTTGACAGCCGGTGCTATTGGAGTCTGAGGTACTTCCGATTATTGGGGTGCCGTTCTCACAAACATAGAGTTCTCCTCCGCCGCCCCCGCTGATCACGGTACCGCAACCCGCTGCCAACAGAAAAATGAAGGAAGCGGCAGCGGCGAGTGCCAATCGGAAATCTCTCCCGCGCGGGAAAACCTGGGTGCTAGTGTATCCGTTGATACTGTGCCCGCGGCTGTGAAATATTCGTCTCATGCTGCTATCAACCCTGCATCTGCATTATATACCATTTTCAAAAATTTTCAAATTTTATATATAGAAAGAGACTGCAGTACGGAGACAGGTATACCCGCCCTATCTCTCTCTATTTTACTAATGTTGACATAGGTGTATGTAATTGCGATGAGATGAGATGAGATCTATGGGTACCCCCCTCGAAAAGCGGTTTACAGGGCAGTATGCCAAAGCAAAACAACCGCCGGAAATCCCGATAGCGAGTGTAAGACGAGAAGAGAGGGTTTGTCACCCTCTCTCTCTGTTTCTACGCAATCTCTCTCAGTTAGACAGGCAGGTAACGCCGGCATCTTCACTGTGACCGCAGTTACTACCACCAATAGGAGTAGGGTTATGGGGCTGACCACTTCGATGCCTTGGACAATCAATTAGGCGCTCCTCAGACCCACGGCACTGAGTGTCATCTAGCCAAATCTGACCAGTTCCCTGACCAAATGCCGCTCGGATATGAGGTATCGCACCGTCGCTGGAAAATCCAAGCTCACGGCATACTACACTCGCATCGGTGGTATCCCAGCCATCATCACATACCGTGCCCCATTCACCGTTATGGAATACCTCAACCCTGCCTTCCAGGGGCGAGCTCCCGCCTACCAGACGAATTTCCAACGCAACACACGTTGTGCCGGCAAGTCTAAACCCAGGATTGCAATCATAACAATTGTTCACATTCGCTGCTGGTGCTCCCCCGGGCGTCGGTGTGCCGTCTGCACAGACATATAAGTTAGTTGGCACACAGATGCCGTCCGTTAGCGTATATGCATCGTCACAGTTCGCTGCACCTGAAAAATGCCCCTGGTACCGGCGCCTCGCCCGGGTGCCGGATCGCCGTTTATGACATGCATACGCTGGCAACACAGGCTATTGGTTCCGGTATCCAGGGAGTACCCTGCATTACACCCACCACAGCGGTTCTCTCCGATGGTTGCACTTGCCCCGGGTGCCGGGGTGCCGTTTTGACATGTGTACCCAAGAACACAGGCGTTGCTCGCGGCATCCAGGACGTACCCTGCATTGCACTCAGCACAGCGGTTCGCTCCGTTGACTGTTGTGCTGCCGCCAGAAGCCGGGGTGCCGTTTTCGCACGTGTACACACTGGCACAGGTAGCGGTTGCATCGTCCAGGACGTATCCTTCGCTACAGCTAGCGCAGCGCTCTGCGTTTTCGGGCGATAGACCCGGTGCCGGGATGCCGTTTGAACACGCAAACCCGCCGGTACAGGTAGCACTGACGGTGTCAATTTCAAATCCGTCATTACAACTAACACACCGCTGCTCGCCTTCGGTTGTTGTATTCCTGGTGGCATCAAACTCACCGTTAACACAAATATAGTTGAAAGTGGGAGCCAAGTCCGGCTCCTCACAGGCGATTGCGCCCAACAGAAAAATACCAGCTAGAATAGCTATACCAGCAATATTTATTTTGTAATTCATTTTTTCAATTCTCCTTGTTTTCATTTCTCTCTCCTCCTTATGGTGACACCGGCGTTGCCTTTGCCGTCTCTGCAGACGATTGGTTGCCTGCAGTATCAACCGCCACCACCGAGACGGTATACTCGGTACCGTTGGTGAGCCCGGCTATGTTTGCCGTAGTGGTACCCGTGGCTACCGACAGGGGTTGGGTGGTGGTACCGCCCTCCGGGGCCCAGGTAATAGTTACACTGGCAAAATCGCTGTCGGTCGGTGCCGTCCAGGATACCGCTATAGTGCCATCTCCTGGGGTGGCCGTCAGTCCAGTTACCGCATTGACAACTGAATCTGCCGTAGCCGTTACGGCAGTAGAGGCAGACGAGACGTTACCAAGAGTATCTACGCCGGCAATGGTGAACGAGTATTGGGCACCATTAGTAAGACCGGTAATAGTGGTACTGGTTCCCTGGACCATGAGGGGTGAAGTTTGATCTCCGGCAGCAGGTGTCCAGCGTATCAGGACATGGGCAAAGTCGGTATCAGTCGGGTTAGTCCAGGAAAGTGATACACTGGCATTGGCAGCCGCAACGGCCGCAAGGTCGGCGGGCGCTGTCGGAGCCTGGGCATCGACCACAACGGTACCTGCCTGACTGGCTGCTGACTGATTTCCTGTAGTGTCTACACTAACTGCGGTGAACGAATATTGGGTACCGTGGGTAAGACCGGTAATAGTAGTGGTAGTTGTTCCGGCTGCAACCCGCAGGGGTGATGTTTGATCACCGCCGATTGGGTTCCATGTCAGCAAGATGTGCGATAGATCAGCATCAGACGGCTCTGTCCAACTTACTGTCGCACCCCCGGCTGCCTGGACGGCACTGAGGTTGGTTACCAGGCCGGGAGCGGTGGTGTCCGGCGGTACCGGCGTTGCCGTTGCCGTCTCCGCAGTCGATTGGTTTCCTGCAGTATCAACCGCCACCACCGAGACGGTATACTCGACATCGTTGGTGAGCCCGTCTATGTTTGCCGAAGCGGTGCCCGCGGGTACCGATAGAGGCTGGGTGGTGGTACCGTCTTCCGGGGTCCAGGTAATAGTAACGCTGGCAAAATCAGAGTCGGTCGGTGCCGTCCAGGATACCGCTATAGTGGTGTCTCCTGGAGCGGCCGTCAATCCAGTTATTGGATTGACAGATCCATCCGCGGTAGCTATTACGCTGTCAGTAGAGGCAGCAGAGACGTTACCGGCAATATCTACACCGGCAATGGCAAACGAATAGTCGGTACCATCCGTCAAGTTAGTGATAACGGCACTGGTTCCCTGGACAGCGAAAGGCTGAGCCTGGAGACCGGCAACGGGCATCCAAGTTAGCTGGACGTGGGAAAAGTCAGTATCGGTGGGATTAGTCCAGGAAAGTGATACACTAGCATCGGCAACCGCAGTAGCCGTAAGGCCGGTGGGTATTGCCGGAGCTATGGCATCAACCACAACCGTATCTGCCGCACTGGCTGCTGATTGATTTCCTGTAGTATCTACACTAATTGCGGTGAACGAATATTCGGTGCCGTCGGTAAGGCCGGTAATAGCAGCGATACGTGTTCCAGCTGCAACCTCTAATGGCGATGTTTGATCTCCGCCGGCTGGTTCCCACGACAGCAGGATGTGCGATAGATCAGAATCAAATGGGTCTGTCCAGCTTACCTGCGCTCCGCCCGCGCCTTGCACGGCCCTGAGGTTGGTTACCAACTCGGGGGCGGTGGTATCTGCAGATGCAAACGGCAAGACGGCACGGATATGATCCCGGCTTACCGGGACGTCGCTGAAATACATGTGATCAAGAATTATGAATCCACAGTTACCACTACTAACGTTGTCAAACATCTGAAAGCGAAGTGTTTGGTTCATGTAGGCACCGACATCAACGGATTGCCAATTCCGCTCATCTCCATAAAAGTAGCCGTCAAAGTCAGGCTCACAATTGCCCGGTACCATGCGCATCACTGAGTCGGCCACGGAGGTAGCGTCGTTATCGCCGGGAAACAGACGGAATTCAAGATTAGCTCCTGTACTTGCAACTGGAACCGACCCATCGACGGTGGCTACAGATGTCAGGTCATTCGTATTCACCCCCCCGGTGAGTAAGAAATTAAGGTAGCGCCCGGTAACCGTAAAAGCTGGAGAGGTGACGGTACCCGTGCTCCCAGCACAGATACGCCGCCCACCACTACGGCATGTATTAATGAAATCATCCCCAATCCGCGTGGTATTAGTATGGCCAGAGGTACTGGTACTGCCAAGCCCCTCACGGCTGGTAGCAACGTCTGGGTATGACCAACCGGTGTCGGCAGTAAACGATGAATGATCGTCAAATCCGCCGAAGAGGGCAGTGGGTTGACCGGTGCCGGGGTCAAAACCTCCAGCGTGGAGACGAATATAGGTGTTACCCGTTAAGGGACCAGTATCTCCACGAAAGAATGACGGACGCTCGCGAGACCACTCGTCCTGACGTAACCCCCACGGCTGCTCACTAAAAAAGAAGTGATCAACGTGAATGTGTCCAAGTGTTTCATCCCGGATAATAATACGGATGCTGTTATCGGCCTCGGTCAACTCGTCGGACAGATCAATGGACCGCCAATCAAAATCTGAGGTAATATACGCAGGCGTAACGTATAGCGGCTGGATGCGCACAATACGGTTATCCGGGTCGTCGAGATCTGTAACATCATGTTCGGTGTCCTGGATGATAATTGCGATCTCGTCGATACCGACGCTTCCAGCAAGGAGGAAGTTAAGATACGGGCGCGAAGGCGGTATGTCTATATTGGGTGAGACGAGTGTGCCGAAAAATTCCCCGCACCCCGAAGCAGATGCCGCACCCGTGCGGCATGTATTGACACTTCTCTCTCCAACAAATCCGAAGTCATTATTGGGCAGCGCACGACCGGTCCAGGCGTCGGCGGTGGCAGGATCGACAAAATCTCCAGTAGCGCTCCACCCGGCGTCAAGCAACGCTTGCGGGTTTTCAAAATCTGCAACCAGGTTAACGGTTGTACTATAATCTGTCGGCAGGGTAAGGAGGGTGGTTGGTTGGGTTTGCAGGGATGGTCCTACCACTCCTGTACACGCACCGTTATCGAGTGCGTAGCCGTGATTACAAAGGATGCAGGCCTCAATGGAGTCGGGCGTGCCTGTTCGGCCGGATTGCGCCGTTCCGTTCTGGCAGGTATATTGGGCATCGGTGGGGGCGGGGGCTATTGATACACATGCGGTGTTATCGAGAACATAGCCGGTGTAACAAGAGGCACAGTTCTCGGTTTCCTGGCCAAGGCGGGCGGAACCGGTTTCCGCAACGCCGTTCGAACAGGTATAGGGGAATATTTGAAAATGCTCGGCCTCCCCCGCGGCTGGGCAGCCTGCCAATAGTAGCGGTAGGGCTACCGTACTTAAAATTATACACGCCTTAACAAGCATGCGGGTCATATTATTTTTCATCATTTCTCCTCCGAAATAAGTTATATGATTATTATAGTATAACTATCGAAATATGTCAAGAGATTACACAAATTATTTTTAATATTTTTATATGCATATAAATACTGGAGATATACTATTTACGGGATATACGCAGGGAGCGAAATAGTTGTTTTGTATCAGAATTGAGGGGCTTTGGGGTTGTTGGCACCGTGCTTGCGAACTGGGCGCCGCACGAGCGGCGCGCTCGCAGTGCGCGACGCACTCGCAGTGCGCGACGCACCATACATTGATATACTTTACCTGAATTCCTAATTGGGTTGGTGGTGTATTGGCACCGTGTTTGCGAGTTTCCGTCAGAGGAGGGGGGTTGGTTATTATGCTGGAATGCCAAGACGGGTCATAATTGCCTGCTCGGACACTTCTAACAGTTTTGCTAAATCTCTTGGCGCTAAATCTTTACCAGCCTTAGTTGCATAATGAATAACGGGGTAAATGGCCTGATACGGCATAAGTAATTCGGCGGCAAACTTATTTGCTTCTACTTCTAACTCTGTAGACAGACCGCTAAAGTATAACGCATTATCGGTTAACCCTTGTTTGTTTATCTCTCCTTTATGTAAAAAGAAATGCCCCAACTCGTGGGCGATAGTAAATCTTTGTTTTACTTCAGGGTGATATAAATTATAGTCAATTATATATTCATTCTTACTTTTGCGTATTCTACCCGCATCGCGCTCCATGAATATTGCGTTTAATTTAATACCATGATCCCGCGCAACTTTCTTGACGTCTACCGGGATTGATGTTGTGTATTTGCTGATTACCTCATTAACTTCAGGCGAGAATGATATTTGAGTATCTGTTTCTTTTGTTGTGTTATTATTCATTTATATTAATTACCTCCTGTTCTATTGTACACCACATTGTTATTATCGTCAAGTACTTGCTGTAGAAAAATATTTCCTTATAACAAACATACAAGTTATCTATTAGCCTTATTGTATTTGTCGAGACCCTCTTTGAAGTTGTCATCTGCTTTATCGCCGTCTTTTTCATCTGTATTATTTTCTGCCGCCTTCTCGTCGTCTCTAATTTTTTCATGCAGCCCATTTATTATCTCTTTAATTACGTCTTTCTTAGAAAAATGCTTATTAACATACGGGACAAACTTTTTGTCTATGTGTGCCTCAATTATTTCTTCAACTTTTTTATTTGTGAAATACTCTGTTGCTTTTTTTGCAACATGTCCCGAATGCCAAATACTTGCAAAAAATACAATAAGTGCTACCGCTCCACCAGCAACAGAAAGGATAATTGTTACGGTCTGAAGATGCGATTGAAATAAATCAAGGTACTCCATGCATACATTATCGGCAATCTGTCAAGCATAATTTAATTCATGGGTAGACGAGGACTGGCCAGAGAACTACGGGCATATACGGAGCAGGCGCAGGAGCTGCCGATAGGCATACATGATCCACGCACCGATGAGGCGCAAACGGGAGGTACGCGGCGGCGGGCGGCGGAGGTAACGGACAAGAAGGTGTGTTTTACACTGGAGTACGCGGAGGTGCCAGAGCAGGTGCTGGGCGGGGGTGTGGTAGCCCCAGCGGTATATGCGCTGCAAGACGAGGGGGGTTGGGTGCGGGGGCGGGTGGGCGGCGAAGCGCTGCGTGGCAATGGTATAGATGTGCGGGGGGAAAGGAGAGCGGGCGGGGGCACGGTGTGCTGCGCGGGCGGTTATGGTGTCTTCGCCGGCGGTGCGGGTAACCAGGGTGCGGGGGATGATTACCAGGGGTGTGTGGGTGATGATTTTCTGGACAAATATCCAATCGCAGCTGTAGCGCGGGGTTACGGGGTAGGGGGCGATTTTCTCAAATAGGGCACGGGTGAGCATGAGGGTGGAGTGGGCGATGACGTTAAATATAGGGAGATGGAGGAGAAGGGCTTCGCGGGTGTAGGTTGGGCGGGAGGTACCGGGGTGTACCCTCTCTCCTGCGGGGGTGCGGAGGGCGGACCAGCTGGCGACGGCAGCAGTGTTGGGTTCGCCGCCATCGGGGGCGAGGTGGGCGGTTTGTATGGCGAGGCGATCGGGACGGGGGATGTCGTCGGAGTCGTTGATGGCGATGAGGTCGCCGGAGCTGTGGGCGAAAGCGCGGTTAAGGGTGGGGAATGGGCCGAGGTTTTTGGGGTTACGGTGCAGGTGTATGCGGGGGTCGCGGGTACAGTGCGGGCGGATTACCTTTACACTATCGTCCTGGGAGCAATCGTCGACGATGATGAGCTCCCAGTGGGGGTAGGTTTGGGCGGTGATGGCCTCTATGGTGCGGGAGATGGTGGGGGCGCGGTTGTACGAGCTCATGAGTATAGAGACGAGCGGGAGTGGTGGTGGGGGTGGTGGTGATTGTTCTGACATGCGCGGCATGTAATTATGTGATTATAGCATGAGATGGAGAGTGGGAGCAAATATTACAGTGGCGGTGGGGGGTAGTGGAAGACAGCGAGGCGCGCGGCGGGCGAGCGAGAGTGAGCCCGTAACCCGCGCGGGCGCGGGTTAGCGCGCTGGTGGCGCGGCTGCGGGAGCAGGCGCGGCACGCTGGCTGGAGCGAGGGGGGCAACGCCCCCCCCCTGCTCTACTCTATTTATTATTGTTGACATACGTTTATGTAACTGCGATGATATGAGATCTATGGATGCCCGGAAAAATGATCGTCTCGCCTCCCCTACTTTCCTGCTGTTGATGGCGACGCCGGGCGGGGTGAGCGGCGGCCCGCGGCGGTATTTGGAGCATGGGCGGCAGTTGGCGCGGGCGGGGTTTCGGGTGTATGTGCTGACCAACGGGAAGTCGGGCGTGGACCTCGGGGGGGGGATGCGGGGGGTTGTTATCAGTAACCGGAGTGGGCGGCCGGTGTGTAGTTGGGCGCTCTATCTCTTGTGGGCAGTTGGGCGGGCGCGGAAAGTGGTGCGCGGGCTGGGGGTGGATTATGTGTTTATCTATGGGAGTAATAATATTTTGGCGGCGAATAGGCTGAAGAAAATTACCGGGGCGCGGTTGATATTTGATCCCCGGCAGGATGATATTGTCTGTCTGATGAGTGAGTGGCACGCGCGATTTGCGAAAGCCCGCGGGGCCGGCGGGGGCTGGGGGGGGGCGGCGCTGCGGGTGCTCTCGTTTGATTCTGCTATTTTGGTGTTTCGGCTGCTGGTTACGTTTTATGTGGAGTGGGTGGAGCAGCAGAGGTGCGATTTTTGGATGTTTCAGACGGAGGCGAATGCCGCGGGGTATCGGGGGCGGTTGGCGATAGGGGATGACGAGTATGCGGTGCTTGGGAATAGTGTGCGGGTGCCGTGGATTCAACGGGCGCGGCGCGGGGGTGCGGGGCGAGCGCGGGGGCGGGGTGAGCCGTTTCGGCTGCTCTACTGCGGGGCGTTGGTGAAGCGCAAGGGTATTGGGACATTGATTGATGCCTGTGCGCAGCTGCAGCGAGATGGGGTGGGGTTTTCCCTGACTGTTGTCGGTGCCGGGGCGGGGGAGCGGGCGGTGCGGGAGCAGGTTGATGGCGAGGGTCTGGGGAAGCGGGTTACGCTGAGCGGTTGGGTTGATGATGTACCGGGGGTGATGGGCGAGCATGATCTGCTGGTGGTGCCGTCGCTGACGGAGGTGCTGCCGGATACAATCCTGGAGGCCCTGCACGTGGGGGTGCCGGTGGTGGGGAGTGATATACCGGGGGTGCGGGCGGCGTTGGGCGAGGTGCCCGGGCTGCTGTTTCCGCCTGGGTCAGCCGAGGGGTTGCGGGAGAGGCTTGGTGAGCTGATTACCAGTGAGGCGGCCTATAAGCGGGCGGTGAAATTGTGCCGTGCCCGTTATAAGATATTTGATTTTGACTGGGCGGAGCGGTTTGCTGAAATTTTGCCGGTCATTGATGCGAGGTGCGGGCGATGAAACGTATATTACTTGATGCCACGGGGTGTCAGAACATTCAGGACGGTGTGGGGCGCTACTCGTACCGGATAATAGAAAATATGCTGCAGCAGGATTCCGCGGGGTACCGGTTTCGGGTCCTGGTGCCCAGGTGGCTTGATGAACGCCATCCGCTGCGCAGGCTTGTGGCGGGAAAGCTGGGGTGGGAGATTGATACCGTGCGGGCGGGGGTTATTGGGCCCGGGCGGGATGCGCGGTTTCTGTTGCCCGTTGGGCGGTATGATTTACTGCATGTGCTCAATAATAATTTGCCGCTTCCCCTCCCCCGAGGCGCGCGGCGGGGGTCTCGGGTTGTGGTTACGGTGCATGACATTATCTATTATCACTATCCGGAATTTTTCGGTAAGCTTCATTCGTATAAATCGATGTATTACCGTGCGATTATGCGGCACGTGGCCCGGAAGGCCGATGCAATTATTTCCGTGTCGCACGCCACGGCTGCCGACTTTAATAAACACTTTGGACACTATCGTCCGGATAGTCTGCCGATGGAGGTTATCCCGAATGGTGTGGACCGGTTGAATGTGCCGTTGGCGCAATTGAAAAAGCAGCTGAAAACCGATGCGGTGCGTTCGTACACGGGTACGGCAAGCGCGCCGTACTTACTGTACGTGGGGGCGCAGCGGCCGCATAAAAATATCGATAGGATGATCCATGCGTTTACCGAATTTCGCGCATTGCGTACCAATAACGAGAAAGCGCATTTGATTATTGCCGGCTCGCAGCACAGTACCTATACCCTGCCTGCGCCGTTGCCCGAGAACGTGCACTACATCGGGCGGATCGATGACGGGCTGCTGCATAACCTGTATGTGAACGCGTTTGCGCTGTGCTATGTGTCGCTGTACGAGGGGTTTGGGCTGCCGATCCTGGAGGCTATGCTCCATAACACGCCGGTGATTACCTCTGACCGCTCTGCAACCGCGGAGGTTGCCGGGGATGGGGCGGTGTTGGTGAACCCTGAGAGTACTGGAGAGATAGCCAGCGCCATGGATTTACTATATAATTCTGCTAATGAGCGGGCGAGGTATGCGAAATTGGGACAGGGACGCCTGCAGGAGTACACCTGGAAGCGGGCGGCGCGGCAGACGCTGGAGCTCTATCGGCGGCTCCTGGGGGGGTAACGCGCGAGGCGCGGGGGCGGTGTGGGCAGTTGCTGTTGCCGCCGTGCTCCTGAGCGGGGGATGTGTTACCAGCCGCGCCGATTCGGCAAATATATATGCGCAATGGATACTTGCCGGCAATGAGGGTGCGCATGTCAATGCGCAATTCCCTTCGGGTGACAAGACGGCGAATCCGTTGTATGCCGGAGAGGTGGTGCGCGGCGAGCGTACCGAGGCGAGTGCGGCATGGTGGGGGTTTGATCCAGGGGATGCTACCGCGTTTCTGCAGGAGGCTATTTTTTCCGGTGCCGAGGTGCTGTATATACCAAACATGGGGAGCCCGTGGGTTGTAACGCCAATATACCTGGCGAGCAATCAGAAAATAGTTATTGAGAACGGTACTGTTATTCAGGCCAAGCGCGGGGCATTTCGCAACATAAGCGATTCGCTGCTAAACCTGCATGATGTGGAAAACGTAGATATTCACGGATACGGGGCGCATGTGCGGATGTGGAAAGAGGACTACCTGGGGCGCGATTATGAACGCGGGGAGTGGCGCCATACTATCTATATCCGCGATGCGCAAAATATTAGTATTCGCGGGCTGCAGGTTAGCAGCAGCGGGGGTGATGGGCTCTATGTCGGCAGGGGGCGGCGGGTAATATCCAGCCGGGATATTCTGATACAGGATGTGCTCTTTGATGATCATTTACGGCAAGGCATAAGTGTTGTCTCGGCGGTAAATATGCGTGTGGAAAATTGCGTTGCCGTCAATACCGCTGGGGTCTTTCCGCTGCCGCAGGCGGGGATTGACCTGGAGCCCAACCGGGCCGATGAGGAGCTGGTTAACATTACTATTGACAATTGCCTGCTGGGGAACAACGTGGGCGACGGGGTGCTTTTAGCATTGCAGAATCTAACTGCGGAGTCAACGCCGATACAGGTAACCGTGAGCGAAAATACTATCCGCGACAACGGCGGGCGGGCTATCAGGATATACGGGGCAGATAAAAAAATTAATGGGCATATACGCCTGATAGATAACCTTGGCGACGGGGCGACGGCAAAGAGTTTGGCGCGCTGGCAATCCGACACCCTCAGGATAACCGATGAAACGCGATAACACAGGTGCGCGCAAGCAAGAGGCGCGGGAGTTGGTGATAACCGTTGTCGGTGCCGGGTATGTTGGGCAGGTTATGGCAATTGGGCTGGCGAATATCGGCAACCAGGTTCGGCTGGCAGACAAAAACAGCGAAATTATCTCCGCCCTGCGCGACGGGCGTTCGCATCTCAGTGAAGACGGGCTGCTGGAGGAGCTGGGGAGGGCACTTGGGTCTGGGGCGCTGCATCTGGGGACCGATCTCATACAGGCAGTGGGGGGGTCGGATATTGTTGTTATTGCGGTGGGGACGCCGGTTGGGCAGGACGGTACGGTGCACCTGCAGGATATCAGGCAGGTTGTGCGGCAGATTGCCGGTGCCATTAACCCAGGGACTATTGTGTTAACAAAATCGACGGTCCCGGTGGGTACCAATGCGGGTATGGGGGAAATTATTGAGGATATCCGCGGGGCGCGTGACTTTCACGTTGTATCGTGTCCGGAGTTTCTGCGCGAGGGCGAGGCGATTCACGATTTCTTCAATCAAAAACGTATTATAATTGGGTACAACGGTGAGGGCGGTGATGATGAGGATAGGTACGCTCCTATCCGGGAGCGGGTACTGGGTATGTTCCGTTATTTTGTAGAGAAAGACATTCCTCTGTTTTGGTGCAAGACCGAAACTGCCGAGTTGGCAAAGTATGCCTCTAATGCATTTTTGGCGACGCGGGTATCGTTGATGAATCAATTTGCCGATTTGGCCGAGCGGTACAACGCAGATATCCGCGAGATCGGGCGGTTTCTGGCTTTGGACGAGCGGTTGGGGTCGGTTGCACCGCAGGCCGGACCGGGGTTCGGGGGGAGTTGCCTGCCGAAGGACTGCCGTGCGGTGGCGGGTCTGGGGCGTGCGGGCGGCAGTCCGATGACCATAATTGAAGAGGTGCTGAAGAGTAACAAACGGCAGCAGTTGGGTATTATTGACAAACTGCGGCGGGCCCTGGGGACAAGAGGCAGGCGGTTTGGCGGAAAAAATATAGCTATCCTGGGGTTGGCGTTCAAGGCGAATACCAACGACACGAGGGAATCTCCCGCCATACCTGTTATCACTACCCTGCTGCAACAGCGGGCAACGGTACGGGTCTATGACCCGCAAGGCATGGAGACCATCAAGGCGCACTTAGACGCCGGAGAGGTTGGGCGCCGCGCGAAGCGCCTGGTGTATTGCAAAGATGCCCTCGATGCGCTTAGCGGTACCGATGCGCTGATTATTCTGACCGAGTGGGCGGAGTTTTCCGAGATACCGCTTGGGGAAATACGGGGGCGTATGCGTACGCCGATAATAATTGATATGAGAAACATCCTGAAGCGTGAACTTGTAGAAGCCGCGGGTATCATGTATTATGGCATTGGCACATAGGGGGAGAGAGAAAATGTATACAGAACAAAGAGCGCTGAGTATTGACAGCCGGCGCATTGCCGAGCTGTGCGGGGAGAACGAGACTCCGTTTTATCTCTATGATGCAAAAGGTATCCGTGAGACGGTGCAGGCGTTTACCCGAAGTTTTGACTGGATAGGCGGCGAGGGCCCCGCGGGCGGCGGGAGCCCCGCGGGCGATTCTGGGTATCAGAATTACTTTGCCGTTAAGGCGTTGCCGAATCCGCATATTCTCCGGCTGCTGCATGGCATGGGGAGCGGGGTCGATTGCAGTTCGATGGCCGAGCTGCTGCTTGCCGAGCAGTGCGGGATACGCGGGGAGGATATCTTTTTTACCTCAAACAATACTCCGCTGGATGAGTACAAGAAGGCCGCGGAGCTTGGGGCGTGTATAAACCTGGACGATATCGGTCATCTCGATTTTATCCATGATGCCGGTATTCGGTTGGAGTGGATATCTTTTCGGTACAACCCCGGGGAGCGGCGCAGCGGTAATAGTATTATCGGGGTGCCGGTGGAATCAAAGTTTGGGTTGACGCACGAGCAGATATTTACGGCCTACGAGCGGGCGGGCAAGCTCGGTATCAAGGGGTTTGGGCTGCATGCGATGATTGCCTCTAATGAGCTCAATCCGGATTATTTTGTCGAAACCGCCCGGATGCTCTTTGAGCTTGCCCGGGATATTCGCATCCAGTGCGGGGTGCGTATTGGTACTATCAACCTCGGGGGCGGGATGGGGATTCCATATCAGGTTGATCAATCTCCGCTTGATGTCGGGGGGATCTCCAGCGGGATTCGGGAGCTGTATCGGGAGCTTATCAGTCAAAACCCCGGGCTGGATCCCATACGGGTGGTGAGCGAGAATGGGCGTATTATTACCGGGCCGAACGGGTATCTGGTTAGCCGGGTACGGCACATCAAGCGTGCGTACCGGGATATGCTTGGGTTGGATGCAAATATGGCAAACTTGATGCGCCCGGGGATGTATGGGGCGTATCATCATATTACTATCCTTGGACCTGATGGGGTCCCGAGAGTTGCAGATCCGCAAACCTACGATGTTACCGGGAGTTTGTGTGAGAACAACGACAAGTTTGCAATTGACCGCCTGTTGCCGCGGGCGGAGGTTGGTGACATTGTTGTTATTCATGACGCCGGGGCGCATGGGCATGCGATGGGGTTTAATTACAACGGCAAGCTACGGTGTGCTGAGTTTCTCCTTGGGGGGGATGGCGAGGCGCAGAAGATCCGCCGGGCGGAGACGTACGAGGATCACTTTCGTACGCTTTGTTAGCGCCGCGCGAGCGGCGCACCATACATTGATATTTTGTTAGTGGGAAATTGACGCTCTGTTTGCGAACAGACACTTTGTCGCCGCGTGGACGACGCATGCTTTACAGAGGCGACCGGGGGTAGTGGAATAATTTTAGCCCATTTAGGGCGAGCGTTAGTGAGCCCGTGAAAAATGGGCGTTAAAAAATTATGGAGCGAGGGGGCCGGCAGCCCCCTCTTAACGCAGCAGCAAATAACGTATTAAGAATATTGGGCCTCTGCTGGAGAGATAGATTTCCTGCACGGGCATGGGGCTGGAGACCCCCTTTTGCATACATTTATCAGCACTGGGGGCGATGTGGGGTTTCGGTATATCTATATTATGTATGCATATACGCTCAAATATACGATAATATCTGTCAACCTTGACCTTTGGGGCATTAATAAATACAATACTATTATGCTGGTCAAGATGGAAATTTGGTCGATTGCGAAGAGCGATCATCGGAGCCTTGTGTTGATGAGGCAGAAGGGGCACAGTAAGGTTGTGCCGGTGGTGATTCGGACGCTGGAGTCGCAATCGATTTTGATTGGTATTGGGCGGGTGCCGGTGCCGCGGCCTCTGACGCACGACTTGATGCTTTCGTTTCTGAAGCAGAGCGGGGCGGTGTTGAAGCGGGTTGAGATTACCGATCATTGCGATGAGATTTTTTATGCGCGGCTGGTTATTTCGCAGCGTCGGGGCCGGAGTATTACCCTTGATGCGCGGCCCTCTGATGCCATTGCCCTTGCGGTGCGGGTCAGTTGTCCGATTATGATGGAAAAGAGTATTGTGAAAAACGTCGAGATACCTGCGGGGCTGGTGACGCCTGACGCCGAGCATCTCATCACGCCGCAGGAAGGGGTTATTCCGGGCGGGATTAATCAGCTTGAGCTTGACTTGCAGCGGGCGGTGGAATCTGAAAATTACGAAGAAGCGGCCAGTATCCGGGATCGGATACGGAAGCTGAAATAACCCGCGCTCTCGCTATTGTGTGGGCGTGCGCGCGAGGGGTGTGTGAGTATCTCGGATAAAAACCTGACGGTCTGTTTGCTGCGTGCTGTTAACGTCGGGGGGCGGAATAAAATTCAGATGGCGGGGCTGCGGGAGCTGCTGGTGGGACTCGGGGCCGGGGAGGTGCGGAGTTATATTCAAAGCGGGAATCTTGTGTTTGTAAACCCACTCGCGGAGGGGGCGGCGACGATTGACGAGAGCGGGCTGGAAGAAGCCATTTACACGCACTTTGGCTTGCGGGTTACCGTTATTTTGCGTACTCGTGAGAGTTTTCGGCAGGCTATCAGGGAGTGCCCGTACGCGGAAGATGGGGAGCGGGATGGGCGGTCGGTGTATGTGAGCTTCCTGGATAGCGAGCCTGCCGGGGATGGGTATGGGCGGTTAGTGGATGCGGCAGATGGGGGCGGCGGGGCTGGCGCGGGGTATGCGCTGGTCGGCAAGCACCTGTACCTGCGGTCGCCGAGTAATAATTCGGAGATTTCTTTTAGCAATAGTGCGTTGGAAAAGATTTTGCAGGTGCGGGCTACGACTCGGAATTGGAATACGGTTACGCGCCTGGATGCTATGATTACGGAAATTGACGGCGCCCTCTGTTAGAGGGGGTCTGTATTGTTCTTTTTGTAAACCCTGGGCCGGGGGGGGTCAGAAATTATTTTCCGGGGAAAAGTTCCGAAAACTGAAAACCAGCGTTAGGGAAAATGCAAGTGCGAAACTGGCGATGCAGGTAATCCAGTGCACAGGAGACCCGGGGAGTTCGCGCCATAGGTATATCAGGCTGCCGAGCAGGAGCCCGATAACCCATGCCCATACGCGCCGCGGTGCGCGGCGGAATAACAGGGAGAGAATTTTAGCACTGACCAGGATGCCGGTTGCTGCCCCGGCGGCTACCAGGAATAGCGCGGGTATATTTACGGCATTCACTGCGGCAAGGATGTCCGCGTAAGTCCCCAGGAGGAGAAGCACCAGGGAGCCGCTTACACCGGGGATAATCATAGCAGTTCCTGCCAGGACGCCTGATAGCAGCAGTTTCCCGGCGCCGATTGCTGTTGCTGCAGCAGAAGCAGCCGCAGCGGCCTCTGGGGCGGAGGCGGGGGCCAGGAGGGGCGGGAGCAGTACCGTCAGGATACCGAGGGCAGCCAGGATCCCGTCAACGAGAACCCGTAACCCAGAGGGGCGGGATAATGCTCCCCCGCGCGGGGGCACGCGGGTGCACGCCTCGCGGTAGTACCGGTAGGCGGTCGGGACGGTGGCACAGATAAGACCAAGGAAGCAGTAGAGTGCAACCACGGGGTACCGGGCAATAAACGCCTCCAGGATCCGTGCAAGGACCATGATACCAAGTATTACACCGGCACCAACTTCGGTTAGCAGGAGTAAATTCCTGCGGGCGGCGGGGTTTGTGACATTCAGTGTGCGGACCGATAGGGCCTCGATCAGCGCCCGGTAGATCCCGGTACTGACTGCGATTGTTCCGCCGCTGACCCCGGGGACGATGTTGGCAAACCCGATGAGTATTCCTGCAAAAATTCGGTAGCTTATTGTGCGTATCATAGTTTGCCTTTTGGTGTCATTACAGTGTAGCATATAGGGAGAACTATATCATGGCAATAGGGACAAATCTGCTTGAGGTAGCAGGAAAACGCATCTTTCTGGTTGGCGTAAAAGGCACGGGACTGTCGGGGCTCGCCGACCTGTTAGTGGCCTGCGGGGCTGACGTCAGCGGATCCGATACAACAGAGCACTTCTATACCGAGGAGCGGCTGCGGGAACTTAATGTGCGCATCTACGACGGCACTACTGGGGAAAAACCGGGGGTTGATTACGATTTGGTAATTTACTCTGCGGCCTACAGTGCTAAAACCAACGCACATCTGGGGCAGCTGCAGCGGCAAAAAATACCGTGCTACTCGTACACGCAATTCCTGGGGCTGATATCGCGGAAAATTCCGACCATTGCGATTGCCGGCGTGCACGGAAAGACAACCATAACGGGGATGATCGCCGCTATTGCCCAGGGTGCGAGAATTCCCTTTCTGGTAATTAGCGGGGGACAGGTTAATAGCATCGGGAATCGATCGATATATTACGGAGGAACGGATTGCTTTGTGGTGGAGGCGTGCGAGTATCGGCGGCACTTTTTTGACATTGATCCGAATATATTACTGGTCAACGCCATAGAGAGCGATCACCAGGATTACTACAAACACTACAAAGATATTTTTTCCGCCTTTTACGATTATGCCAATTCCCTACCCACCGGGGGGATACTGTTATGCTGCAGCGACGACCGCGGGGCGGGGGATTTGGCCGATATAATTGAGCGGGAACGGGACGATATTACCGTGTGCCGGTACGGTAACAGCGCGGGCGAAACGGGGGGTGCCGGGGGGGGCGGGCACGGGGGGTACACGATTACCCAATCCGGGTACCGGGCAATCAAGGGTACGCCGTTCGGAGCCCTGACCCAGGAGGTAACAGTGAACCGCTGGCCTAAAAACCCCCTGACCCTGAATGTCCCGGGTGCATACAACATCCCCAACGCGGTGGGTGCGCTGGCCGCACTGGACGCCCTGACAATCCACTATCATCCATTCACGCTGAATATCAAGAGTGCCGTCAAAGCCCTCGCTGCCTACAGTGGGGCGAAGCGCCGCTGCCAGGTTATCGGCGAGTGGGATAATATTTTAATAATTGATGATTACGCCCATCACCCGACGGCAATTGCCGCAACCATAGCCGGCGTGCGTGAATTTTATCCCAAGCGGCGTATTATCGTCGACTTCATGCCCCACACCTACTCGCGCACCACGGCGATGCTGCAGGAATTTGCGCAATGCTTCGTTTCTGCCGATATAGTATATACACACGATGTCTACCCATCTGCCCGTGAAAACGAATCCGCTACGGTGCGGCGGCGCCGCCCAATTACCGGGAAACGTTTTGCCGCAAAAATTGCCGAACACCACAACGACGTTCGGTATTTTCCCACATTTGCCAAGACGCAAGCCGACATGCTTGCCGCTCTCAAGGGCGGCGACCTGTTGCTGACCCTGGGGGCCGGGGATAACTGGCAGGTAGGAAAAGCAGTAGCAGGGTCGCTGGCAGAATCGGCATCGCTGAAAAAACCGCGCCGCGCCGCGCCGTCGTCGTCGCCGCCCTCCTCCCCTGCGTCCGCGCGCCCTCCCTCACGACCCGGCGGCGGGGCGGGGGCGGATTCTCCTGGACAAGGCAGCCGCCCACGGGGGAGCCGTCAGCGATGATCATAGCCATTTCCGGCAAGAGCGGGTGCGGGAACAGTACAATCTGCCGTCTGATTTCAGAGCAGTTCTCGCTTAAGGTAATCAATTACACCTTCCGCGACTACGCCACCGAACACGGGCACAGTTTCCAGGAGATGCACGCCCTGGCACGCAGCAACCCCGATATCGACAAGCATATTGATGAACGCCAGGTCGCCCTGTCCAGAGAGGGGAATTGCGTTGTCGGCTCCCGGTTGGCAATTTGGCTGGTCGAAAATCCGACGCTGCGCATCTACCTGCGGGCAAACCTTATGACCCGCGCCCGGCGCATTGCACTCCGGGAGCGCCGCAGCTGGTTACGCACAATTTTATACACCTTCTGCCGCGACCTCCGTGATATCCGCCGCTACCGCACCGCCTATAATATAAACATTAATAACTATCACAATCACTGCGATATAGTCCTGAATTCGGGTACCTGTTCTCCGCAAGAGCTGCTGGCAATAATTTCCCGCAAACTCTCCGACGTAAAGTAACTCTCTTTCTCCCGCGCGGGGCTTCCTGTGTCCGCCTGCGTCCTGATACCCCGAACCCCTCAGGGAGGGACGCTCCGCGGAGTGCCCACAGAAATGACCACATGCGGATTGACATATTATGCACTTGCGTCTATAATACTATCGATGGCGGTTGAGTAAATTGTACAAAAAGTGCATCAATGGAATTTGGATAGCGTTAATTGCCGCGCTGAGCGCGTGCGCACCTGCGGAGAAAGAACAAAGTGCTCCAGCGGATGACAAACCGCCGGCAATAGAGAGCGCAACCCCAGAGGGCACGGCAACAGAGCGTGTCAAAAAGCCCGTTGAGCTAGTTGAAAACGACGCCCCGCCCCCTGGGGCCGCCCGCGAATTTCCCAAAACCAAATTTGCTATATCTACCGTTCCGTTTTCCGAGGTTATCTCCGGCGGGCCGCCGCGGGACGGCATTCCAGCCATCCGGGAGCCGCGCTTTGAGCCGGTATCGGTTGCAGATGACTGGTTGGGCAACCGGGAGATGGTGTTTGTTATCGACGGCGCCCCCTATGGGAGCGACGAAGTGCATATCTATCCGGTACAAATATTTATATACCACGAAATAGTCAACGATATATTCAACGATACCAACATCGCCGTAACCTATTGCCCGCTGTGCAACAGCGCGCTGGCGTTTCGTGCACAAACCGAAGACGGACAGCAGCTGACCTTGGGGGTAAGCGGGCGGTTGCGCTACAGTAATATGATCATGTTTGACGACCAAAACGAAACCTGGTGGCAGCAAGCCACAGGGGAGGCAATCGTCGGGGATCTTGTCGGACAATCCCTGCCCATCGTGCCGCTGGTGACCCTATCGTGGGCAGAGGCCAAACGCGCCTACCCTGATGCGCATGTGTTGTCGCGGCAGACCGGCTTCAACCGCCCCTACGGGCGGAACCCATACACCGGGTACGACACCCTACAGCACCCCTTTCTCTACCGCGGCCCGGAAATTGACCCAAGCCGCGATCCATTTGCGCGGGTCCTGGTGGTGGAACTCGGGGGGAAACAGCAGGAGTATTTTTACAACGAACTGCGCAGTGCCGGCATAACCGTTGACCGAGTCGGGGGCACCGACATTGTTATCTTTTGGGATGACCAGACAGCGTCCCCGTTAGATCAAGGGAACACCGACGAAGGCAGAATTGTCGGCAGCGCCAATGCATTCCAGTCGGGGGCTAACGGGCAGAAGCTTACATTTTCCCTCAAGGGAAACGGAGAGATCACAGACAGCCAGACCGGCAGCAGTTGGTCGCCCAGCGGGATAGCGGTTAGCGGCGAATTGAGCGGCACCCAACTCACTGCGGTACCAAGCATTCAGCATTTCTGGTTTTCGTATGCAATATTTAATGTTAGAGAAAAATAATATATGGAGGTATGAGATAGATGGTTGCTAAACCTATGATTTTGAAAAACTATCAGGAAGATATCGTTTTTAGAACGCTGGAAATTACATTACGGGAGAATTACCCGAAATTACTTGGAGATGAAAAAGTATTCAATGACCTGGCGGCGTTTGTACTGAACCGCCTCCCGCCCCTGTATGTTACCAGCAGCCGCGGCATGAGTTACCTCGGCGGTCCGTTGCTGAACGACCCGGATGGAAAAACGACGGCGCATTTAGTGTCATTAATAAATTTGGCGGTAAAAACAATAAACGAGCGCCGTCAGAAAGATCCCGAGAATTTTCTCGCACCCGGTAGAATGGCAGATGCAGATACTCCGTTTGCCGCCTTCCCGCAAATAATCGGATCTATCGTAGACGCCGGTACCAACAAGCCCATACCTGGTGCGGTTGTATCTGTGGTTGTCGGCACCGATAAGAAACCAATGACATCAATGGAACCCGGGTGGGAAAACCCGTCAAAGTCAAATCAGGCGGGCGGATTTTGCCTGTGGCCAAAATACCTTAGCGTTGAGATGGCGGACGCCGCAGGACTTGCCTCTCTGGAAAAACCGCAGAAGCTGACGGTAATAATTGATGCCCCGGGATATAAACAGAACGTGCAGAACATTGAAGTAGAGACAAAATATTACCTCTACCCGCACGAAGTTAATACGGCAACTGACTTTTTCAACGTCGGACAAGTTCAGCTGCAGAAGTAATAATCCGCGGGCGGGCGCGGGGGGCGGGCGCGCACACAGGAGCGCGCGGCTCTATTCCCAGTCGAGCCCGCCGCTCTTGTATTCAACTACGCGGGTCTCAAAGAAGTTCTTCTCTTTCTGCAAATCAGTCGATTGGCTCATCCACGGAAAGGGATTTTGCCGCGAATAGATACGCGGCAGCCCCAGGCGTACCAACCGGCGGTCGGCAATATGCTCGACATAGTGCACAAACTGTTCCGGGTTAATACCGACAATACCTTCCGGACAGGCATCCCGGGCATAGATGCGCTCGTACTCCACGCCTTTATCGACCAAATCGACAATCTTCTTCTGGAACGAATCGGTCCATACTTTCGGGTACTCGCTCTTGAGGGTATTGATCAAATCGCACCCAAACGCCAGGTGCAAACTCTCGTCGCGCATAATAAATTCAAACTGCTCGCCGATGCCGATCATCTTCCGGTTGCGCTTCAACGCCAGCATCATCGCAAACCCGGCGTAAAAGAAAATACCCTCCATGATTACGTAATAGCCAATAAGATCATGGATAAAGTGCTGAACATCATCCAGGGTATCGGTGGTAAAATTTGGATCCAGGACCGCGCTGGTCAATTCAATTACAAAGTCGTCTTTTTCCTTGATGGACGGAATGTATTTATACATACCGTAAATTTTATCCGGCTCCAACCCCAGGGAGTCACAGCAGTAAATAAACGTATCGGTATGAATGGCCTCTTCAAATGCCTGGCGCAGCAAATACTGCCGGCACTCGGGGTTTGTCACGTGCCGGTAAACCGCCAGGACAATGTTGTTTGCCGTCAGGGACTCTGCCGTAGAGAAAAACCCCAGGTTATACTCAATCATACGCCGCTCGGAATCAGAGAGCGTCGTCGGCGACTTCCACTGCTCAATGTCATCCTGCATCGGTATCTCTTCTGGAATCCAGTTATTTGCCACCCCCGCTTTGTAATGCTCCCGCGCCCACAGGTAGGTCATCGGCAGCATCTTGTTCGGATCAGTCTTCGAATTATTTATTACGCCCATATGCCATTATACAACTTTGCCATGGTACATACAAGACGCCGGCAATAATACAGAGCGCTAGTCTCAGGGCGCGCGTGCCGCGGGCCGAGGCGTGCGTGCGTGCGTGCGCGAACAGCGAGAGTGGGTTACTGGGAAAAGTTATTAATATACGGCAGCGACCCGGCTACCTCGCGGATGCGCTGCTGATTAACCAATAGCGACGAGGTGGAATCCCACGTCCCCGAGAGCAGCGACTGCCGGATTGTGTCGTTAATAATAATATCCAACTGCTTACTACCGCTGCCATCCTGGTAGACCAGACTCCGCGCAGAAACATCGAGCACAAATTGCACCTGCGGGTTCTCTTCAACCAGAGCAAGCAATTCAAGTATCTGACTGGCAGGCAACGTCACCGCAGGCAGCCCAAGTGCCAGACAATTCCCCTCAAATATCTCGGCAAAAGATTCGCCAACAAATGCCTGAAACCCATAGCGCATCAGCGATTGCGGGGCGTGTTCCCGCGAGGAACCGCTGCCGAAATTACTCTGCACAATCAATATATTCCCGCCCTTATAGCGCTCATCATTCAGCGGATGATCGAGCATCTTGCCGTCGGCAGAGAAGCGCGCATCGTAGAAGGCCGCCTCCCCGAGGGTATCAAAGCGCGTCACCTTAAGGTAGCGGGCCGGGATGATACGGTCGGTATCGATATTCGCACCGCGCAGCGGCACCGCCCGCCCGCTAATTTTTGTAATACTATCAGCCACACTCATTACAGCATCTCCCGCACATCACAAATTTTACCGGTAATCGCAGCCACCGCCACCATCGCCGGGCTCATCAGCAGCGTCCGCCCTGTCGCCGACCCCTGGCGGCCGATAAAGTTCCTGTTAGATGAACTGGCACACAGCTGCGGGCCTTTTAACTGGTCGGGGTTCATACCCAGACACATCGAGCACCCCGCGCCGCGCCACTGGAACCCCGCATCGGTAAACAGCTTCGGCAGTCCCTCGCGCTCGGCCTGCCGGGCAACCTGCATAGACCCCGGGACCACAAACGCCTCCACGTTCTTATTGACGCGCTTCCCGGCAACCAACCTGGCCGCCTCACGGAGATCGCTAATACGCGAGTTGGTACACGACCCCAGGAACGCCACATCTATCTCTTTGCCAATCAACCGCTCCCCGGGGGCAAAGTGCATGTGCTTATACGCAAGCTCCGCACTCTCCCTCTGATCTTCGGGCAGCGACTCAATGCTCGGCATCGCCTCGGTAATGGTTATCGCCTGTCCGGGGTTAATCCCCCAGGTAATGATCGGCTCCAGGGTATTGCCGTCAATATGGTAGCGGTCATCGTAGTGGGCATCGGGGTCGCTGGCAACGCTCTTCCAATACTCCACCGCCCGGGCATACTCGTCGCCCGCCGGGGCAAATTTCCGCCCCTTGATGTAATCAAAGGTAGTCTGATCGGGGTTCACATACCCGACCCGCGCCCCGCCCTCAATGCTCATGTTGCAGATAGTCATCCGCCCCTCCATGGACAGGGCGTCAACCGCCTCGCCCCCGTACTCGTAGGCATACCCGATGCCGCCAAACACGCCGAGGTCGGCAATAATCTTCAAAACAATATCTTTCGCATAGACCCCCGGGGCAAGCTCCCCGGTAACCTCAATGCGCCGCACCTTCGGTCTATTGATCGCAAGACACTGCGTCGACAGCACATCACGGATCTGCGAAGTCCCGATCCCAAACCCAATTGACCCAAACGCCCCGTGGGTAGAGGTGTGCGAATCCCCGCACGCAATCGTCATCCCCGGCTGGGTAATCCCCAGCTCCGGCCCGATAATATGGACAATACCCTGATAATCGCTATCGAGGCCAAAGAAACGCACGCCGTGCCTGGCAACATTCTTCTCCAGCTCCTGCATCATCTCCTCGGCCATCTCATCGGTGAACGGCCGCGCCTGACTGGCAGTCGGCACAATGTGATCAACCGTCGCCACCGTCCGCTCCGGAAACAGCAGCTTAAGATCGCGCTCCTCCAGCATAGCAAACGCCTGCGGCGACGTCACCTCGTGAATCAGATGCAGCCCAATAAATAGCTGATCCTGCCCACTGGGAAGGCTAGCCACCTTATGGCTATCCCACACCTTGTTCAATAAATTATTACCCATACACGCTCCAATTTATTCTAGCAGAAGACAGAATATGTGTAAAGTGCAATGTTGGGCGCTACCCCCGCACGCAGGCGTGCGGGGGTCGGCGTGTTCATTGCCCGGCCGCGGCACGGGTAAAAGCATCGATGCCCACCCTGCCCCCCGCCGCGTCTGGCACCCGCAAAGGCGGGTGCCACAATGAACATGCCTAGCGCGGAGGTATTGCTGTCTGTATGTACTGCGAATGGATTTCGAATCTACACATGCAATGCGGACAACTTGTTGGTTTTAACCGTTGCTAGCACACAAGCATCTAACCGACGCTGTTACAATATTTGTGGAAATTATATTTGAATGCTTCACCTTAACTCTGTCACTAATATCTAGTTAATATTGAAATAAATATTATTGTAGTAAAAACTTTTTTATGTGATAATATAAGATGAGATGATGGACGAAAGATATAGAAAGTATTGGAAAATAAGCACAGGGGAATAGGAGGAAGAATGAATCAACACAACATTGACAGAATAGTAGGAATACACCAAAAAATAACTCGCGATGAGGAAAATATATCTAAAGAGTTAGAAGATATATCCAAAGAGTTGAAGGAGAGTTACAAGCCGGGTACATCTGTTTTATTGGATCTGACTAATTCAACGGAATTAAAGCAACGTGCACACGAAAATCTTGGGCTATTAGTCTTTACATCTGAAATGAAAAAGTTAAAGGAAAAAATAGAAAGGGCATTTAAATATCCCACGTATTATAAAAAATTTCTTGGTGACGCATACCTGCTCTTCTTTTTATCAACAGATAAAAATTATACTTCTAATACCATTCTTGATAGCTGTGTCTCGGTAATGAACGAGTATTGGGAAACAAAACAAAAGATTACATGCGCTATAGACCACGGATGCGAAATTATTAATTGGACAGAACGTGAGTCACCAGATGAAAGCAAACTCATAGACCCAGTGGGTATCCCTATTGACCGCTGTTTTCGTATCTCTAGCCATGCCGCTCCTGGGCAATTACTAGTTTCTAAATATTTTCACAAAACACTATCCAAAGAGAATCAGGGGCAATTCATTCAGATCGAGTTAGCAGAACATTTAAAAGGTCTTGACGATAAAGAAGTGCACTATTACAAACCAAACGAAGATCAAATTAATGACATTATTAATAAAAGTAAAAGTAACGGTAAGTTTACCGATAAAGAAAAACCCTTAGCTATCAAGGCGTTACTTAAACTGTTATATAGTAAAATTGAAGATATCAAATAAGATAGAAATTGCATGTTGGGGTTGACAGACGTCACGATAGATGTTACTCTGTTGTTAACAACAGAGTAACATCTAGTGTAATAAAATTTTTTTGGAGGTGTGTGATATGAACCATGCTAACAGTACTTTAATCGATAGCATTACGGTATTACTTGCTACGCAAATAGAAAACTTGAGTCAGACAAAATGGAACAAATTAATGTTTTTTATTGATGGAGCATATTACTGTCTGCATGATAAATTTGCTACAGAAATGAAATACGTCAATCTTATTTATGGGCCGGCTCCGGATGGGTACCGGGCTACGGTACTCGATATGATTGAGCGCGATGTAGTAAAAAAAGAGACGTATAATATCGCGGCGAGTGACGCGGTGCAATTTATTGAACCCGGCGGCAAGATTACTGAAGCAGAAGCGCGAGAATTCGTGACACAGCACGACCACGAATCTAACAAACAGGATAGTTTGTTTAATATTGTAACGAAAATTGCTACTGCTTTTTGTGATTGGTCTGTCTCAGAACTATCTACCTTTAGTCATCATTTGAAAATATGGAAAGATCTCGCGCTGTATAAAAAACTATCTGAAAAAGATTTCGAATATCTGAAAGACGATCCGTATTTGAAAGATGTAGCCGACGAAGGCAACTTCGGAAAAATTATTATTCCCTCGTCATAACACTCATCCGCGATTCTGGTGAAATATAGGCGAATACCGCTGCACGTGCCCCAATAGTGCCAACTGTGCGGCAACGGCCATTCTGCTCTGCATTTTTTCCCGCGAATACCGCCCCGGCAGGGCGGCTCGCGTGCTGCTGGTGTTTCCGCGGATATCTGCGATGGTAATCACGGCGGTACCCGGACGGACACCCTTGTCGGCCGGATCCGGCCCAGTCGCCCCGCATATTGCCAGAACAACCGTCGGGGCATCGCCGCCCGCAGACTGCGAGCCCGTCCGCAAGACAGACTGCGCCATCAGCGTCGTCACCTCTTCGGATACGGTGCCGTACTCCCTGATAACAGCATCACTAATACCCATATTCAGCTTTGCCGGAATACAATAGGGAATACTCCCGCCCCAGAAGACCCTACTGGCTCCCGGGACCGCCGTTAACGCCGCCGCCGTAAACCCGCCTGTACACGATTCAACGGTTGCCAGACGTTCGCCGCACAGGTGCAGGCGCGTAATAACCAGCCCGCTCAAGCTCTGCGGTCCAATAACAACAGCAAAGCGCCCGAGGCGGCGGCGCAGCAGCACCGCAACCCGCCTGAGAACGTGCAGCCGCGCCCCGTACAGCAGGAGATCGACCTGCCACTGCCCCATCCGAGTCCCCCACCCCACTGTATCCTCTCGGGGGGTATCCGCGTTATGCTTCCGGACAATCTCCGCAATCGTTTTGTCCAGCACACTCTCGGGGATATCAAATACCGAGAGCAGCAAGTCGGTGCGGGGGTGCGCCGCAGACGGAGGAGATGCGGCGGCGGTCGGGAGGACGGGGGGCGCGGCACCCCTGAGGGCAGCGATGCTCTGTGCGAAACCGTCCCGCGTCATCCCGGTTTGTACCCACTGGCGCAATAACGGTACCAGGCGGGTATCTACCATCGGCTGCAGTTCAACGGGCGGACCAGGCAGGGCGGCCAGTATGGTGTTGCGGTGCATACCCAGGATACCCGGGGCAGTGCCGACGCTGTTTGCAAGATAGCAAAACCCATCGGTGATACTCTTGCCGGTTTCAACCGGCCGCCCAATGACAGCACTGAGGACCTGTTTGGTCATATCATCCTGCGTCGGTCCCAGGCCGCCGCAGCATATTACCAGGTCGTAATCCGCCAATAACCGCCGCAAACTGGATTGGCACCGCGGGGCGTCGTCGGCAATAATCACTACCTCCTTGATGCGCATATTCAGCGGCATCAGCGTAACGGCAAGCCACGATAGATGTTTGTCGGGCACGCGCCCATCGGTAAGTTCGCTCCCAACCAACAGGAGCCCAACGGCGGCGGTATTCACGCGCTCAGAAAGCGGTCTGCTTACGCAGAGGCGGCGGCAGGAGAGGGCTGTTTGGCAGATTCAGACGCCGCAGGGACGGGAGGGGTTTTGCTATTTTCGGTCATTGTGCACGTACCCTTAAAGACCGCGCCGTCAATGATGCGCAGCGCAGGCGTGTTCACCGCACCCTGGACCACCGCCCCATTGCTGATTGTCAACGATTTGGTAGCAGATATATCGCCCTTGACCGCGCCGTATATCTTTACATGTTCGGCCTTAATGGTACCGTCAAACTGTGCCCCGACTGCTACTATCAGTTCGGTTCCGCCAAGTACGGTGCCGCGGTACTTACCTTCAATGATCAACTGATGCTTGTAATGAAGCTCGCCCGTCATTGCAGTGTGTACCCCAATGCGCGATACCGCAACATCGCGTCCCAATTTATTCATTACCCTCTTCTCCTTCTTTTGCTGTTCTCTCCCGCTCCATCTCTATCACACGCGCATGATGCTGGGTAAAGTGTTTGCGGTATTTCATCTCAAGCATATCGGGAGTCAGCTCGTCGCCTTTAATCTCCGCGCCCTTACTGGATAGATCGTTAACCTCATCTTCCAATCCATCTAATGCGGTAATTGTTTCCTGTACGTTCTTACGCACCAGTTTAACAAACTCAAGCACCGTCTCCCCTGCGGACGGGTGTTTTGCACTATCGGTGTCCAGTTGCTCCAAAAGCATATTCGCCTGCGTCTGTAAATTGAGCATCGGGCCGCGCAGGTGCCTGCTAAAATAAATCAGCGAGCTGTTCAGCGATTCAACCAGAGCCAAACGGCGCTCCCGGGCAATAATTTCGCTGGTAAGCGCCTGCGAGCGGAACACCGCCCGTACCCTGACTAGTATCTCTAAAAAATTATACGGCTTGATGATGTAATCCTCTACACCGATTTCGTATCCCGCCACCTTGTTATCAGGGTTAGTGTTTTCGCTCAGTAACATAACCGGCACGTCGGCAACACCGGCAAACTCCTTGTCATTCTTCAAGGTCCGCACGATGTCAAGACCCGCGGTCTGCGGCAGATGATTATCAATAAGTATCAGATCAGGCCGCCGCTCTTTTAACAACCGTAGCCCCTGTTCAACACTATCCGCAACCTCTACGGTAAACCCGTAGAGAGAAAACATGATCTTAAAAAATTCGCGATCTACACTGTCATCGTCAATGATAAAGATCGACTTTTCCATAACTAACGCAATGCCTTAGTTATCATCATTCAGCAGTACCCGCAACGCGCGTCCTGCCCGGAAACCAACGCCAACACGCCGACCAACACTAATTCGCTCACCGGTACGTGGGTTTCGCGCATCGTCCCGCGGTTCACGGATTCGAATAAAAAAAGTACCCAGTCCACGCAGCTCAACATTCCGCTGCTCGCACAACAATTTGCGCAGTGCTTCCACACTGACCTTTACTGCCTGCTCAGCCTCCTTATTTGACCAACCGGTCATAGAGCTTACGATTTCTGCAAGTTCACGACGAGTCGCTTTTACTTCGCTCTTTTTTTTCATACCAACCTCTCTCTCGCTTTATTTTCTCAAAAATATCTATTTATCCGCAACCGCCGCCGCGCTGTTTAGCCGCTTGCGCAGCCGGGACTTTAACCGGGTAGCAGTATTTTTATGTATACCGCCCTTCTTTGCCGCACGGTCAATGCGCGATTCAAATTGACGCGCACTCTCCTCTGCACCAGGTATATCCCCTGCTTCAATTTGTTTCCGCGCCTGCACCAGCGTGCCGCGCGCAGGCTTCTGCAGTAATCTGTTTTGTAGGCGTGCTTTCTTGCTTTGCCGTAATCGTTTCTCTGACCCTTTACCAATCATACTCTACTCTATCCTATTTCTCTGTAATGTGTCAAACGGTTTTGACAAAAAAATATTAAATTTATGCGGTTACCCGCAACGCTTCAACTATCTTGATTTTGACTGCCCGAAGCGTGGGAAGCAGGGTAGTGGCCCCAACCACTGCCACCGCATAGAAAAACACCCCTATGGTAATTCCTATGGTAAGCCGCGGGTATATTAACGAAGAGACCTCCAGCCCGGTTCCCTCAATTTGGCTGCTTAGATCGATGCCGGTTTTGGACAGGAATGCTACCAGCCCAATACCAAGCCCCACGCCTACTGCCGCACCTATCACACCGACAATAATTGACTCAAAGTAAAACAGCGTCAGTATACTCTTTCGCGACGCACCGAGCGCCCCGAGCATACCGATTTCGTTTTTTCGTTCAAAAATTACCATCAAGGTAGTGTTAGCAATAACGGTGCTGGCAAGGACAAAAAATATCAGTGCCATAACAAAATAACTGATGTTGGTAGTGCGGATAAGCGAATACACCGTACCGATCTCCTGCCAGGGCAGAACAATTTGATCGCTGCCGAGCAGCGAGGCAACGCGCGCACGGAGTTCATCAACCTCGCTCTGTCCAAGTTCGGCATCGGCCTTTACCAATATCTCGGTGGCACTGCCTTGCATGCGCAAAAAGTATTGCGCCCGCCCCAGGGGCAGCATGATTTGCCCGTTATCCAACTGCGGGTACGGGAAGTCAATTACCCCAACCAGCTTAACCGTAAACGCGTTACTCCCGCGGGTACGGGTTGTGGTAACCACCGTAACCTTATCGCCCAACTCAAGCCCAAACCGCGCCAGAAACCCATCGCCAACCACCGCCTCGTTCGCCCCCTCCGCTTGCGGGAGCGCACCGCGCTCCAGCAACTCCTGTATGCCGAGGTAATTCTGCGCAGCGGCAAAATCAACCCCTACCAGTTCAACGGCCTCGGTCTCGCCGTCAATATACATCCCGCCGCCAAAGGGAATACGTACCAACGCACTCTCTACTCCATCCAGGCGCTGTATCTGCCCAACCAGCCCCCCCGGGTCCTGTATACCTAAATGGAGCGGCAGTAATTGTTCGTAACGGTCGTAGTCGGCATGGCGGATGCGCATATCGCCGCTGATATAATTTTTGACATTAATCTTCAAGTTGTCCAGGTACCCGCCCCCGAATGCAAACAAAAACAGAATGCCAAACACACTGAGGGTTATGGCTAACGCAGAGAGCACGCTCCGCGGTATATTTCTAAATATATTCCGAAAGGCAATAGCCGGTATAGATACTCGCATACTATTATGCCCGCAAACAGTCGGTAATTGAATGGCGCCGCAATATCCGCCGTACCGGTATATAGGCGGTTACTAACGAAAGAATAACCGCAATAATAAACGCCCCAATAATGGTATCGAGTTGCCACGACCCATAAAACACCCCCGAAACCCGGTACCCCAGGTCATAATCGCGTATCCACTTACTGTAATCAATCCCCCGGGCAACCAACGGAATGTTTGCCGCCGCGCCAAGAATCATGCCAAGTACTCCCCCCACTGCCCCGAGGGCCGCCGCCTCGGTTAACATCATGCGCATTATCGACCGACGGTGCATACCGATTGCCCGCAGCATTCCTATCTCACGCCGCCGCTGCAGGGTTGCCATAAGCATGGTATTTGAAATACCAACGGCCGCGATAATAAATACCACAAACAGAACAATCTGGCTGCTGCTGCTTTCGCTCTGCACAAACATCAGGTAGTCTTCAATCAGACGCTCAAACGGAACCCGCTCAATCCCGCTACCTGCGTATCCGGCAACAATTCTATCGGCAATCTCTCCAGCCTCGCTGGTAATTTGCGGTAATACCACCTCGGTAGCCGCGCCGTCCAACTGCAGCAACGCATCGGCGTGGTGCTGTGCCATCAACGCTACACTACGGTTAATAACCGGATCGGGGGAATTCAATATACCGACTATCTCGGCATCAAACGATTGACGAAACCCATCCCGGGTACGGGTACTGAGGGTAATAGGATACCCCACCGCCGCCCCAAGGTCTTCGGCAATCCACCCGCCAAGCACCAGCTCGATCCCGCCTCCCCCGGCGGGGGAGTCCTCAGAGAGATACCGTCCTTCTGCTATGACGTTCGCATAATCAAACACCTCCCCGGTATCCCCGGGATCGACAACATAGAGCTGTCCGCGCAGCGACCCATCCTCGGGATAGGGGTCGCGGTAGACTATCAGCTCCACCGGCACCCGGGTACGCGGCACGGCATCAATACCCGCCGCACCTAATTCTGCAACTATCTGGTCGGCATTTTCCACCACGTGCTCCAAGCGCAGTTTCTCGCGCTCTTCCCAGAAGTCGCGGTGCATTATTGCACTATCCCCGCTCCCGTACCGGCGGTAATTCCGCACCGATTCGGCATCGGCGCCATTGAGGATAGAATCAAACAGGATATACGACAGCAACCCAAACGCCAGGGCCGAACAGGTGATGAGTGTCCGTTTTTTATTACGCGCCAAATTACGGAACGCCATAATAATCAGACTCATGTTTTCTCCTTGCCTTTCCGGACATCATTCTCAATGTTACCGTCATGGATACTAACCAGCCTGCGGGCAAAATCCATAACCATGGCATCGTGGGTAGAAAAAACAAAGGTAGTCCCGTGCTGCTTGTTCAGATCGACCATCAGCTGCAGGATTTTCTCGCCCGTCTTTGAATCGAGGTTAGCGGTGGGTTCGTCGGCCAATACCACCGACGGCTTCTTGACCAGCGCCCGCGCAATCGCCACCCGCTGCTGCTGACCGCCAGAGAGCTCCGCCGGCCGGCGCCGCCCCATGCCTTCCAGCCCGACTTCGCGCAGTGCCTGTTTGGTACGCTCGCCTATCTCACGGGTGTCAGTTTTCAAAAGCGCCAGCGTCAACGCCACATTCTCGTAGGCGCTCATTACCGGGATAAGGTTATAGGTCTGGAAGATAAACCCAATCCGCTGCCGGCGCAGCTCGGTCAATTTTTTATGATTGCTCCCGGAAACCTCCACCCCGTCTATCACAACATCCCCGCTGGTCAGGGTATCGATACACCCGATCGCATTCAACAGCGTGGTCTTCCCCGACCCCGACGGTCCTGCAATGGACATGAAGTCGCCCTTCTCGATAGACAGGGAAACACCGCGCAGCGCCTCCACCGTCGTCGTCCCGCTCTTATATATTTTTACCGCATCAATTACTTGTATCATCTCAAATTCCTTTTTGCAGTATAGTACAAAATGCCGTATCTGTCAATTTTTTTGCAAAAGGGGAGCCCCACCCAGCCCTATGCCTGGATACGAAAACTGTTTTGCCAGTTTATGTCCGGCATTCTTAATACACATATTATTATTACATTAGGAGGGGGGCTGCGCGCCCCCCTCGCTGCAGCCAGCGTGCCGTGTCTGCTTCGCAGTCACGGCACCAGGCGGCTACACGCGCCGCAAGGCGCGTGCACGGGCTCACTCCCGCTCGCCCGCCGCCGCCTTCGCTGTCTTCCGCTACCCCCCGGCGCTTTTGTAAAGATAATACGTCCTTTAAAATAACAAAAAACCCACGAGAGACGTGCTCCCGTGGGTTCTTGTCCGATATCTGCTCTACTTACTCAAAGCGGATTTCATCAATATCAAATGTCTGGACGCCAATACCGTCTTTGCTGAGCCCGTTAGTATCTTGCAATATGAAAATAACACGCTGTATGTTATTTCGGAGAATACCACCACTAGTAATCAACGATATCTCCTGCCATGTGCCGTCATTTATAAACGTCTCGATGCCAGTGCTCAATGAGCTCCCTGTACTATTTTCTAATATGGCGACGATAGAATTGGTCCCCCCGGTAGCCGGAGATCTAATTGAAAACTTTAATGCTTTTCCAGTTGCATCGTAATTCTCAGTAAGATCTGCAATTGCGTATGCGTAGATAGAACTTCCGCCGCCTAACCTCATAGTAGTATACAGGGGTGAACTGGAAACTCCGCTTCCCGAAGCGTTTAGGGCAATAGTAAATGGGCTGATCGTCCGGCTTGAAGTACTTCGTGGCACTTCCACTATTCCATAGAAGCCTGCACTAATTGCATCACAGCTGCTGTATGCCGCGTCTCCAGAAATCAAACCAACCGATGCGTTACCCGAGACGGGCGCGGTACAGTTGGGCGCAACTTCTTCAATACGAACTTCGTCAATATCCAGCGTTTGTGCACCAATTCCAGCCACAGGGACAGGGGGATTCATAGAAGTATCGTCGTTCATGTCTGTAAGAGCAAAGCCAATCACGCGCACCGTAGATGACGTAATATTTGTCTGTCCAAAAGCATAGGTGCTATCAAAATCAATGAGCACCTCTTTCCAATTCCCGTCGTTAGTAAAGGTTACAATTCCTTCCGTGTTTTCGGTTTGTGCGGTTGGAGAGGCAGAAGTTCCCATTGGGGGCACTGCTTCCAAGTAGACCCGTACGCTCGTGGTTCCGCCGGTCACAGGCGATTTAACATTAAAGCGCAATGCCTTTCCAGACACATCAAGGTCTGCACCCAGGGTTATAAATCCGACGGCAAAGGTAGCAGCAGCAGTAGAATTATTCAGTGTATATGCTTTAGTTGTGCTGTCAGCTCCGCCGTCAATTTCGGCAAAAGTAGCCATACTGTCGCTGCTAGCTACTCCAAACCCAGTGGATGCTAATGTCAACGTGCTACATGCTCCGTAATCTCCATCAGCATATACTGCAGAAACTGGATTATTTCCACTGCGGGCCGCTGTACAGCCTGAAATTGCAGCGCACGTAGATCCATCTGTGCCGAGGGTTCCCTCAGACAAATAACCAAGGTCGCACCTGGCACAATTACTCACATTTTCCGTAGGTGCAGGACCAGTAGCCGCAGTACCGTTTTCGCAAATATACTGGTAGGTAATTAGAGCACATGTAGATCCTTCAGTGCCCGCAGTTCCCATGATCTCATAATTAGTACTATCGCACGCGGTACAGTTACTCGTATTTTCCGCAGCTGCAGTACCGGTGGCTGCAGTACCGTTTTCGCAAACATACGGGTAGGTTGTTGGACCGGCACTGTCTTTAGGACTGGCGCTGTCTTCAGGACAGCCAACCAATATCAATGCCCCAACGGTAACTACCGTTGCAATGCTTATTAGAAATTTATTCATATCGTATTTCCTCCGATGATGTTTTTCGCATCACTCTTAATATTTTATTGTAATATATTTTTTCTACGGTGTCAAAGATTTTGTGAAATATTTTTTAAAATTTTTACTATGTAATTCCTATGAGGTAACAAAAAACCCACGAGAGACGTGCTCCCGTGGGTTCTTGTCCGATATCTGCTCTACTTACTCAAAGCGGATTTCATCAATATCGAGCGTCTGGGCACCAACGCCGTCGGCGCTGAGTCCGTTGGAGTCAACCAACGAGAACACAAGGCGCCGCACAGTAGTCAACGACACTCCAGATGCCGGGAAGGTGAAACTAGTGATGGGCACCGATATGTCCTGCCAGGAACCGTCATTGGTAAACGTTTGGTTGACAGTGTCCGTGCGGGCAAGCGGCGAACCTTCAAGGAAGATGTCAATACTGCCAACGCCGCCCGAAGCTGCAGCTGGGGACTTGATTGAAAACTTCAATGTCTTACCGGTGGCATTGTAATTTGCAGGGAAGTCTGCAATCCCGTATGCATACCTGGAATTTCCGGTACCTAGCGTTAAGCTGGTAAACAGAGGTGAACTGGAAGCCCCGCCCCCGAGAGACGAGACGGCATTTGAGGCGAAAGCAAATGGGCTGCGCGGCCGGTTTGCTGCGTTGTATCTTGGTACGTGCACTGCTCCGTAAAACCCTGAGCTAATTGCGTCACAACTGTTATAGACCACATCTCCCCAGATTAAATCTACCACCGCGTTTCCTGTCATGGGTGCGTTACAGTTGGGTGTGGGTTCTTCGAAGCGGACTTCGTCAATGTCGAATGTTTGTGCTCCGGCTTCTTCAAGATAAAAGTGAATTCTACGCACTGTAGCCGCCGTAATATTTGACTGCGAAAAGGAATACGTACGATCTATGTTAATGGCTACCTCTTGCCAAGTTCCGTCGTTCGCAAAGTTCACTACTCCTACGCCGCCTTCAGTTCTAGCAGAAGAATCATTTATGCTACGCTCTGCACCCAAGGTGACTTGTATCGTATTGGTACCGCCAGTTGCGGGAGATTTAACATTAAAACGCAACGTTTTTCCAGACACATCAAAGTTATTATTAAAAGTTATATACCCATTGGCGAATGTAGTAGCACCAGCAGCCGCACTCAGAGAGAGTGCCTTACTTGTGCCGTTTGTTCCACCGTTCATTTCGGCAAAACTGGGCACGACAGCACCTGGTGGTTGGGAATGAGATCCAATGCGAGACGCGGTTAATTGCACCGGGTTACATGCTGCGTACGTGCCTTCGGAATACACTGTAAAAATAGAGCTATCTGTACTCCCGGTTGCCGTACACGCACTCGGTAGGGTGACGCATGTAGATCCAAGCACGCCCGCGGCTCCAAAAATCGAGTACCCTGCGTTGCACGAATCACATCTACTCTGGTCCGCCGCGGGGGCAATACCAGAGGTCGCCACGCCGTTCTCGCAGACATACGAAAGGTTCCCGCATGCCGATCCTGGTGTATTGGCAGTGCCGATAATCGTGAAGCCCTGGTCACACGAGGCGCAATTACTCTGACCTTCTATGATGGTAGTACCAGGGCTCGCCATGCCGTTGGCGCAGACATACGAAAAATTGACGCATGTTGATCCCACAAAGTCTGCCATTCCAGAAATTGTGTAGCCTGGGTCGCATCGTCTACAATTACTCACGTCCGCACTGGTGGTAGCACCGGCCGCGGGCGTACCGTTTGCACAAATATACGGAAAACCGGTCGTGGTACATGTCGATCCCACTTCGTCTATAGTTCCAGAAATTTGGTACCCTGGATCGCACCCTCTACAACTAAGCTGACCTTCTATGGTGGTAGTACCAAGTGATGGGGCACCGTTCTCACAGACAAACGAAAAATTGACACATGTCGATCCTACTTCGCCTGCATTTCCGGAAATCACGTATCCTTCGCTGCATGTTTCACAATTGCTCTGACCCACTGCAGTCCCGAAGCCGTCGGCCACTACACCGTTTTCGCAAGTATATGCAAGAGAAACGCACGTTGATCCCTCCGCGCCAAAATTTCCGGATACCGTGTATCCATTGTCACACATTCGGCAATTACTCACGCCTATTGAGTTGCCATCACCAGTAGTTGGCGTACCGTTTTCGCAAATATACGCAAAGGTGATACATTCCGATCCTACTTCGCCAAGAGTTCCAAGACTCTGGTACGTAGCGTCACACGAGTCACAGTTGCTCGTGTTTTCTCTGCCGGCAGGACCAGGGTTCGCCGTCCCGTTTTCACAAATATACTGATACGCGCACATCGATCCCTCTTGGCCAAGAGTTCCAAATTCTGTGAATCCGGCATTACACATTTGGCAATTGCTCACGCCCGCTGTGGCACCATCACCAGTAGTTGGCGTACCATTTTTGCAAATATACGAAAGGCCCACGTCTTCAAAGCGAACCTCATCAACAGAAATTACCTGTGCACCAATCCCAGGATCCGTCCCGTTGGAATCTAACAGGGCAAACCCGACAGAACGTATGTTGGCTGCCGTTATCTGCGATGCTGCACCTGTCCCCGCGGCGGCAAAGCTATTAGAAAATTCGACGGCAAGGTTGACTGATACATCCTGCCAGGTACCGTCGTTGGTAAATGTCTGTATACCTTCGGTTCCCAGGGTCTGGTAATCTGGAAACGCAGTGCCTCCTGCCCCGGGGTCTGCCTCCAGGTAGACCCGTATCATATTGTACCCTCCATCTGCCGTCGCGTCTGATTTAACAGAAAAATTCAGAGATTTTCCAGCCGCATTGTAGTCAGCACCCAGGCTTATAAAACCGCCGCCGAAAACAGCGGCGTCGTCCGTAAGAGCCAGTGTATATGCACTACTCGTATTATTTGCCCCGCCGCTCGTTTCGGTAAAGGTAGCGGTACCAAATTGGCCAAAAGGCGTTGCTGCCGCCAGTTCAAACTGGCTACACCCAGTGTAGGGTGCATCGCCATATATCAAACCAACTGTAGTAGTTGCTCCATCCGTTGGTGCTACACACGCGACGGCAGTTCCGCTGCCGCTGTCATCAGGACAGCCAACCAATATCAATGCCCCAACGGTAACCACCGTTGCAATGCTTATCAAAAATTTATTCATATCGTATCTCCTCCGGTGATGTTTTTCGCATCACTCTTAATATTTTATTGTAATATATTTTTTCTGGGATGTCAAATATTTTGTGAAATATTTTTTAAAGCTTTTTACTATGTAATTCCTATAGGTTATAGGTACGACGGTCCCCCACCGTTCGGGGTGAAATCATTGCAGTATGGCTGCAAGGCAGCGCGTGCGAGTGCAATACTGTGCGCTAGGCATGTGAGGGGTGGCGCCGCCCTTTGGCGGTGCCAGACGCCGCGGGGTTTGTGGGTGGTATCTTTCCGGCAGGCGGCGCGGCGGCCGAGCCCCGAGCACGCCGACCGCCGCGGCGCTGCCCAGCAGCGCCGCGGGGGGAGCGCCCGACGTAGGCGCCCATATATATACAGACAATAGTTCTTTATTTCGCGGGGATTTTACCGATAATCTCATGTGAACAGGTATGAAAAAACAACGGAAGCGATCGGCCCTGTGGGGGCGGGTACGGCGTTCCCAGTATGCCAAGCCGATTGTTATTTTTATTGGCTTGTTGGGGGCGTGTGCCCTGCTGGTAACTATTTTTGAGGCCAGGTCGAATGCGGGTGAGTTTAAGAATTTTATTGACGGTATCTGGTGGGTTGTTATTACTTTCAGCACCACGGGGTACGGGGACAAGGTGCCGATTACCCTCGGGGGGCGGGTGGTTGCGATTGTGGCGGTGCTTATCGGCATCGGCGGTGTCAGTTTGCTCTCTGGCGGGCTGGCGTCGTGGCTGATTGACAGGAATACGAGGGCGAGGAGAGGATTAGTGGATTACAGTAAACAGCGTGATCATTTTATTATTTGCGGGTGGAAGGACGATATGCGGGATATCCTCCTGGGGATCATCGAGAGTTCGGATACCATTGAGACCGAGGATGTGACCATCATCTCTGATGTTGAGGTGGAGCACTTTGAGAAGCTGCAGGAAGATGAGGCGCTGCGCGGCATAAAGTTTGTGCGCGGCGAGTATTTTTCTGTGCCCGAACTGAAGCGGGCGGGGCTGACGCAGGCGCGGAAGGTGCTGGTGCTGGCGGATACCAGTGAGGGCGATTCGCCGACGGAAATTGACTCGCGGACGGTGCTGACGGTGCTGACTATTAAGTCTATCGCGCGGGAAATTTATGTGATAGCGGAGCTGCTGGATAAAAAGTTTGAAAGTTATCTGCGCTATGTGCATTGTGATGAGATTCTGTTTAGCAAGGATGTGGCGCGGCGGATGTTGGCTAATACCTCGATCATTAATGGTATGAGCCATATCCTGTACGAGCTCCTGAATCATAGCAGTGAGAGCTGCCGGTTGGTTACCCGGGATATACCCGAGGAGTTTGTCAATCAGACCTATAAGAATTACCGGACATACATTAAAGGCGCCGCCCCGAGCCCAGGGGACCCAGGGAGCGGTGAGAGTATTCACGGGCGCGATCTGCTGTTGGGGCTGCTGGAGAATAGCGGGAATCCGGCGCGGTTGAAGATTGAATCGCTGCGGGAGGCGCAGAAGACTTCGGATGTTTCGCGGCTGATTAGTAATCTGCGGCGGGTGAAGGGGTTGGCGCTCAATAAGCCGGTGCTGATCCCGGAGGACGATTATGTTATTCAGCATAATTCGAAAGCGATATTGCTGGTAACTGCCGATAGTGATTTTGCTGTCCGGAAAAGACCGATTGAAAAGGCCGGGGAGATGGTAGTCCCAAGGGCTGGTTCCGAGAGTGGGGGCGAGAGCAGTGATGTGCGGAAAGCGGCGGAAAAGATACTGGTGGATGCCATAAAAGCCGAGGGTAATAACTAACACATAAGTTTATAGTATGGGATTATTCAAAAAAGCGAAGCGCAAAGACATGGACCCGCTGGCGGCAGGCGAGCCGGTGATTGATGAAAACGGCAGGGACGAGGCAGAGATGCTGATGGCTGATGATGACGGGGGTGTCTATGGGACTGACGATGACAATCGCGGCGGCGGCGGAAAAGGCGCCCCGGAGCCAGCCGAGGCACAGGCATCCGCTCCCAGCGGCGGCGGGCGGCGGAAATTCAATAAGATTACCATTCCGGAAAGAGAGATATTGGCGAAAATTGAGAACATACCGATATTTGCTGCGCACAAGAATAACCGCGCGGCGATGCTTGAGATTATTAATATTACCGAATGTATCTCAGTCCCCGCCAGTACCGCCATCATCGAAGAAGGCAGCCTGGGGAGCGAGATGTATATTGTCCACGACGGTGAGGTTGAGATTAAAAAACTGACGCGGGCGGGCGATACCTATACGGTGGTTAAGCTCTCTGCTGCGCAAAATGTATTCTTTGGCGAGCTGGCCCTGGTGGATAACGATCGGCGCTCGGCAACTGTGGCGACGCTTACCGATAGTAAATTTCTGGTTATCCGCAACAGCGACTTCAAACGCCTTGGAGCGCGGGCACCGGAGATAGTGCTCCCGGTGGTTAGTTCGATTGCCCGTACGCTATCGACGCGTCTGCGGAAAACCACCTCGGACCTGCTGACCATCTTTGATGCGTTGGTGCAGGAATTGTCCGAAAACTAATTAGGAGAATCTGGGCGCGGGAATAGCGAGATGCGTTCCGGGTTCAGAGTAATATCTACCTTGGAATCGGTTGCCAGCTGGGCGTCGCTGAGAAACATCCACTCGCCCGTACCGACCCCTACGGTGTTTGCCCAATAGCTGCCATTAAAATAAGAGCGCTGCACGGTGCCCGAGAGGGTGCTGGCAGGTGCTGCGCCGGTCGAGGCGATGGAGATATCTTCGGGGCGGACGCACAGGTAGATTTTGCCGTCAGGACAGGTGCGGTGTATGTGATCGGGGACGGTAATGGTGCAGGCATCTATGGATATTTTGTTCTTCCGCTTGTTGGCGTGAAATATATTCTGTGTATCGAAGAAGCGGGCAACCTCGACGCTCCGCGGGGCGCGGTAGAGGTCGTCCCCGCTGCCGATCTGTTCGATGGTGCCGTCAAACAGAAAGACAAAGCGGTCTGCCATCATGAGCGCCTCTTCCTGGTTGTGGGTTACCAGGATTGTGGTTAACCCGTAGCGTTTGTGACATGTGATGACCAGCTTGGAGATTTCCCGCCACAGGTAGCGGTCGAGGTTGGTGAGCGGTTCATCGAGAAGCAGGACCTTTGGACGGATAATAATTGCCCGGGCGAGGGCGACGCGCTTTTGTTCGCCGCCTGAGAGCTGGTGCGGGTAGCGCTTTGCAAACCCCGGGAGCCCGATGAGCGTAAGCATATCGAGGACGCGTTCCCGGATGGCCTTCTCCGCCATCTTCCGCACCCGCAGCCCGAAGGCGATGTTTTCGTAGACGTTCAGGTAGGGGAACAGGAGGTGCTGCTGCAAGAGCATAACCGTCTGGCGGTGCTGCGGGAGCAGTGAGTCTATGCTGGCCTCATCGTGGTGGATGGTACCGGTATCCCCGCTCTCGATGCCGGAGATAATTTTCAGCAGCGTGGTCTTCCCGCACCCCGAAGGGCCGACGATAGCGGTGAGGGAGCCGGCGGGGAATTCGCAATTTATATCGCGCAGGGCAAAGAGACGGTTGCCGTGGTAGCGCTTGCTGATACCAGCGAGCTTAACTGTAGTCATGAGGTTCCCTCGGTAATTACTGTTTGCTCACGCTCAATACCCCGTCCGCTCACCACTAAAGAACTCAGGATTAATAATAGCACGGTTGGCAGCAACAGGATAATGGTAAGGGTGGCTGTGGTGCGCAAGTCCCCGGCTCCGGCGGAGGAAAACAGCAGCAACGGCAGGGTGACGATGCGCCCGCCCCCGATTATCAGGGTAGAAAAATATTGGCTCCAGGATATGAGGAAGACAAACAGACTGCCGACCAGCAACCCGGGCGCCAGGAACGGGAGCATGACATGCACGAACAAATAGAGCGGCCGGGCCCCGAGGGTCCGGGCGGTCTCGATGTAGCCCTCATCGAGGTTGGAAAATATACCGCGCTGGATAATAATCATATACGGGAGCGTGGGCATGAGGTGCGCCAACAGGGTACCCAGGAGACTATCCTGGATGCCGAGGTAGACAAAAAATATGTAGGTGCCGAGCACTACCGAGATAGCCGGTAGGATCAACGGGATCAGCACCAGCAGGTCGGCAACAATGCGGGCGTTGCCGCGCAGGCGGCTGAGGTAGCGGGCCACGGGCATGGCGATGACGGCGTTCAGCAATGTCACCGCCAACGCTATGGTAAAGCTATTAAAAAACGCCCGCCCCGTGCGCCCGCCCCCGGTGCCGAGAAAAATCTCCATCCACCGGTCGCCGCTGAATTTCTGCGGCAGCAGGTCGGGAAACAACCACTGGCTCCCGAAAGACCACAACAGCACGGGCAGCAATAACAGCCCGGTGAACAGCACCGATACCCCCGAGGTGGTGTAAAACAGGGTGCGGATCGTTTTCTTTCCAATCACCGTACTGCCCTCCGGGTGTTTTGGGATATCTTCATAAATATCACACCAACCAGCAGGACAAACAGGGTAATGAGAATATTCAGCGCCATAGCCACCGGGCGCAGCTCTAAATTGGGACTGCTGTAGTAGCGGTACGAGAGCACCGCCAACATTGACGGATAACTGCGTCCAAGGAGCACCGGCACCTCGTAGGAGCCGAAGACAAAGGCAAAGACAATAATAGTAGCAGGCACCACCGTCGGGGATATCAGGGGCAGGGTGACGCGGCGTAATATGGTAAGCGGCCGCGCCCCCAGGGTGCGGGCGACAATCTCATAATCCTCCCCGATAGACTGTAAACTACTGAGGGCAATCAGGGTAATAAACGGAATCTCCTTCCACAGGTACGCAATAACAATCCCCACCCCGAACCGGTCGCTGACCAGCGCCGGGAACTGTTGCGAACTATCTATTATCCCAACCGCATACAACAGCCGCGACAGCAGCCCGCTCTGGGTGAACAGCAGAAAAACCGCGATGGCGGCAATGACATGCGGGACGGTTATCGGCAGCTGGTTAGCCAACCGCACCAACCACCGGCTGCGCTGATTGCCGCGGATCACCAGCCCCATAGCGATCCCCGTTACCACCGACACCACGGTAGTAACCAGCGATATCCCCAACGTCAGGGCAAACGAACGGTAGAACCCAACATCGTGCATCAAGTACCGGTAGCTGGAAAAAAACCGCCCGCCAAACCTACTCTCGCCGCAGCAATCCCGCACTATCCCCGCACCACCGACGCTGACGGGTTCGGTAACACTCTGGATAAAAGCCACAACCAACCCGCCCCCAAACAACAGGACCATCAACGTCACCGCCGGTACCAGTAATATGTATTTGTTATTAAAAATATACCCCGTCAGGCGCGATGCACGGCCGTGCAGTGCATCATCGCCGGAGAGAGCTGGTCCAGGAGGAGAGGCACTACTACCGCTATCCGTTATCATAGAGAGTGCCGCCCGCGAGAGAGCCTAACGCTGCAGTACTTCCGCAGTCCAGGCGCGCTCTATTTCCTCTACCCACCGGGAGCTGACTTCGGGTAACTTCCCTTTATTCAGCTCGTCGGCAGACGCCGCGGACGGATGGGTGCTGAGGGAACGGAATTGCCGGGCAACATCTGCGGGAATAAGATCGAGCGATAACACCGTCGGGTCCCCCCATACTTCCGGTTTGTTCTTCTCAAGCTGCGCCAACGGGTCCAGGATCAGGTTCGCCGCCACCATTGCACCGGCCTTATGCGGCGAGTTATACGGAATGGCAACATAATGGTGGTTACTGATGGTACCTTCATCGAAGACATAGGTCCGGGTACTCTCGGGGTACTGGCCGGATTCCACCAGCGTCCCGCCCTTCGCGGGATTGTACGAGAGATCAAACCACACTTCCCCGTTGGCAAACAGCAGCTCCAGGGCCGCCTGGCTCTCGGGGTAGGTTTCGCCGCCGCGCCACAAGAAGGGCTCGATATCATTGAGCGCCGCCCACGTCCGCCGCCCCGCGGTGTCAAAGACCTGCTGGTCAAACCCGCCCAATAGCCCCTGGACGTCACCGGCGTTGGCATAAAAGACATGCCGCACAAACGCCGAGCCGACAAAATCCGGCAGCAACTGATAGGTGAACCGCCCGGGGTTCGCCCGTGCCCACTCGAACAGTCCCCCGAGGGTCGCCGGCGGGTTCGGCACATACTCGGAGTTATAAATAACCACAAATTGCGCCGCCCCGTATGGGGATTCATAATCATCAATAGGGTACCCGTAGTCGTGGCTGGTCGCCGTACTGTCAGGGGCAATGTATTGGCGGTTTGGAACCACGTCTGCAAACGGTCCAAACAGCAAATCGCCCTCACGGAGGGTGCGGAAATTCTCGCCATTGATCCACAGGAAATCTATAGCCCCGTCGGTGTCGTTGCCGGCCTGGTTGTCGGCGACAATCTTGTTCACCGCATCCGCCGTATCGGCAAGCGGCACCAGCTCAAGGGTCACCCCGTATTCGTCCAGCAGCCGCGCCCCGAGGTAGTCGGTAACGTAGGTGTTGATGGCCTCTGACCCGCCCCACATGTACCAAAAGACGGTTTGTCCTACCGCCAACTCTTCAATCTCTGACCACTCTAAATCACGAAAGTTTTCAGAAAAATTATCCGGGTCGCGCTCCTGGCTCCCCATGTTAACTATCGCCAGGATAGCCAACAACAAAGCAATCACCGCAACTACGATGATGCCGATTACTACAAAACGTTTTGTACTGCGCATTATTCTGACATACTACCACATCACGCCGTCTCTGTCAAATTAGCGTTTGGCACATGGGGGGGCTCGATCCCCAGCCCCCCTATGCTCTGATGTGAAAACTATCTCACCAACCTATACTCAGTGTTTTTAATGCGCTAAACATAACATGATTAAAAGGGGGGCTGCGAGCCCCCCTCGCTGCAGCCAGCGTGCCCCGCCTGCGCGAGCAGGCGGGGCACCAGTGCGCTAACCCGCGTCGCGGGTTACGGGCTCACTGCCGCTCGCCCGCCGCGCACCTCGCTTGCTTCCGCTACCCCCTGGCGCTTTCGCAAGGCTTGCGTACTACCCGCGGCAGCAGAGTGTAATGCACCGCGGAGCGGTGCCAGCAAGCAGACGCTACCCCCCGTCGCTTTTGTTAAGCAGGCGGCGCCCAACGCTACTGGGTGGTAACTGTTAGCGAGTAATCTCCAGTTTGCACATTAGCAAAACCGCCTACTCGTATATAATACGTGCCGTTTTCCGTGATTGAGTGAACAATATTGAAGTTATCGGTTGGTTGTTGAAGACTATCACCAGCAGCAATCTGTGTACCGTCACTATCAAAGAGTATACCGGAAGTAGTCGCAGTCCCTGTTGTGCTTGCAGTTAACGACACTGGGGACGAAGAACTTGCCCCGGTGACTGCAATACTGAAATAATCAAAATCCCCGTTTACGTTAAGAGTACCAGATACTGCGGTTCCAGATGTAACGGCTGTAGCGCTGGATCTTATATTCCTGTGATCATCAGTATCAATAGCCGTGGCAGCTGCCGTAATGGTTAGAGAATACGTTCCTGTAGGGCGTAGACTACCGCCACCGCTCACCCGAATATAATACGTACCGTCTTCTGTGACCGATCTAATAATTCTAAAGTGCCTACCATCTGAACCATTATACAGATCACTACCAATCTGTGTGCCGCTACTGTTAAATAGTGCGCCGTCACTATTCACTCTGCCTGTTGGGATTGCATCTATCGTCACTGGAGCAGATGAACTTGCTCCTGTGACTGCAATGCTGAAATAATCTTGATCCCCGGATATCGAAATGTTACCGCCTACTGCAACACCGGATGTAACGGGTGTCGCAGCGGCAGGGGCATTGCCATGATCTGAAGGGGTAGTACTTACCTCATTGCTATTTGCGCTTTCACCGACGCTATCGACTGCACGTACGGTATAGCGGTAGGCGGTGCCATTTGTCAGACCCGTGTCGGTATAGATGATTGCGGTGACGGTAGTGTTGCTAGCTATACGGGTTAGTGTCCCGCTAGCGGTAGCTGCACGGTATATTCGGTATTCTGTTGCATCGGCTACAGCGTCCCATGATAACCATACTACAGTCTCGCCTTTAGTTGCACTGAGGTTTGCTGGCGCCGCGGGGAGTGCGGGGGTAGTTGCGCTTGCCTCTACGCTATCTGTGCTCTCACCGATGGCGTCAACGGCGCGTACGGTATAGCGGTAGGCGGTGTTGTGTGTTAACCCGGTATCGATATAGGTGGTGCCGGTGATGTCTGCATCCGTGGTGACGCGGGTACGGGCTCCATCGGCGGTATCGGCACGGTATATGCGGTACTCTGTTGCACCAGTAACCGCGTCCCATGATAGTGATACCTGGAAAGCGTTCGCAGCCCCACTGGCAGTTGCACTGAGATTTGCCGGTGCTGCAGGTAATGGTAACGGGGTAGCGCTTGCTTCGTTGCTGTTGACGCTCTCTCCGATGCTGCCGCTAACGCGGATAACAGCACGGACAACGTAGCGATAGGCGGTATCAATGACAAAACCGGTGTCTGCGTCGGTGTAGGTGGTTGCATTAATGGTTTCGCTCGCAGCTATGCGGGAAAAGGTGCCGTCGGGGGTGTCTGCGCGGTATACGCTGTACTCTGTGACATCTGTGACGGCATCCCATGAGAGGGTTACCTGGAAATCGCTTGCAGTTGCAGTCAAACTAGTTGGTGCGGCGGGCGGGGGTGTTGGGGTGGTGCTCGCTTCCGGGCTGTCTCCGCTCTCTGCGCCGGCACTGCTGACGGCACGGATGACGTAGCGGTAGGTGGTACCGTTAGTAAGACCGGTGTCTACATAAGAGGTATCAGTAATTACAATATCCTCTGCTATACGGGTAAGAGTCCCATCGGCGGTATCTGCGCGATATATTCGATATTCAACGGCGTTTTCCACCGCCTCCCAGGTTAATTCTGCCTGCATGTCGCCAAATACGACGGTGAGGTTTGCAGGATCAGCGGGGGGCGTGGGTGCTGCCGGCGAGGTATCCTCAGGGCAACCGATTAATAGAAATGCAGCCAGTAAAACTACAGCTGCGACAAGTACTCTCTTAAACGTAGAGAGGAAATTTTTATTCATGTACATAATACACTCCTTTTTGGTTTTTATTATTTTTCGAGACGTTATTAATGCTGCGGGCAGAGACCCTTAATATATTGATGATGGTGCCGGTGATATTACCGGAGGGAGAGAAATATAATTTTGAAGTTAGGGAGCGCGGGTTATTTACTGCGCTGGGGGGGGGGGGGGGGGGGGGGTATGCGGGGTAGAATCGGTGCAGAGAGCGGCGAAGCAGACTAGATTACGTACTATTCCGTGCATAGATTTCTCTATTATATCATGTATTTTACGGCTGTCAAGGATTTTTGTAAAAATTTTAAAAAATTTTTGCTATGTAATTCCTGTAGATATGGCATCTCTCTCCTACCCTCTTTTTTCGGGTGAAATCATTGCGGAGTTTTGCTCAAAATAGCGCGTGGGCGATGCGGGGCTTTGCGCTAGGCATGTGAAGGGTGGTGCGCGCCTTTGCGCGTGCCAGACGCCGCGGAGTACGTATGAGTATCTTTACCACAACAGACGCGGCGGCCGAGCCCTGAGCACGCCGACCGCCGTGCGCGTAGCGTACGGGGGGAGCGCCCCCACACTCCCCCGACTCTACCCTGGTGCTAACGCTACTGGGTGGTAACTGTTAGGGAGTAATCTCCAGCTGATCCTTTACTTAACACCCTTAGATAGTAGGTTCCAGTTGCCGTGACGGTTGCAGAAAGATTAAAGTTTAAATTTGCGCCTCCATCATCATTATTTGCAAGTTCTGTGCCGGGTTCTGCGCCGGTACTGGTGAATACTTGACCAAAGGTATCCGTGCTCCCGGTTGTGTGTGCGCGTATCGTCACTGAGGATGATGTAGGTACCGTGACTGGGATACTGAAAAAATCATGATCTCCAGAGATACCGGGTGCGGGGAGGGTACCAAATATTGCAACGCCGGATATAATGGGTGTCGCAGTGGCACGAGTATTGCCATGATCTGAGGGAGTAGCAGTTACTTCACTGCTATTTACGCTTTCGCCGACACTATCGGCTGCACGTACGACATAGCGGTAGGCGGTGCCGTTTGTCAGGCCGGTGTCGGTATGGGCGGTTCCAGTGATGGTAGTACTGCTGGCTATACGGGTTAGCGTTCCATTGGCGGTAGCTGCGCGGTATATCCGGTACTCTGTTGCACCAGTTACTGCACTCCATGATAACCACACTTCGGTCTCACCTTTCGTTGCACTGGGGCTTGCCGGTGCCGCGAGCGGCGTGGGTGCAGTTGCGCTGGCTTCGGAACTATCTGCACTTGTACCGACGCTGTTAACTGCACGCACGGCATAGCGGTATGTGGTGCCGTTTGTTAAACTCATGTCGACATAAGTGGTTACGGTGATAGCGGTTGCGCTGCCTATACGGGTCAGTGCCCCGTTTGCGGTAGCTGCACGGTATACCTGGTATTCTGTTGCACCAGTAACCGCGTCCCATGCTAGCGATATCTGGGCGTTGCCCGCAACTATCCTGGCAGTTGCACTGAGGTTTCCCGGAACCGCAGGGAGCGCGGGGGTAGTTGCCCTTGCCTCTGCGCTATCTGCACTCTCACCGACGGCGTCAACAGCACGCACGGTGTACCGGTAGGCGGTGTTGTGTGTTAGCCCGGTGTCGATGTAGGTGGTGCCAGTAATAGTTGAATCCGTAGTGACGCGGGTACGGGCTCCATCGGCAGTATCGGCACGGTATATGCGGTACTCTGTCGCACCGGTTACTGCAGCCCATGTTAGCGATACCTGGAAAGCGTTCGCAGCTCCACTGGCGGTTGCACTAAGGCTTGCCGGTGCCGCGGGGAGTCCGCGGGTCGTTGCGCTTGCTTCTGTGCTATCCAGGCTCTCTCCGATAGCGTCAACTGCACGTACGGTATAGCGGTAGGTGGTGGTGTGTGTTAAACCGGTGTCGGTATAGGTGATGTTGGTGATGTCTGCATCCGTGGTGACGCGGGTACGGTCTCCATCGGCGGTATCGGCGCGGTAAATCTGGTACGCTGTGGCACCAGTGACTTCATCCCATGTTAGCGTTATCCGGAGATCGCTCCCAACTACGCTGGCGGTTGCACTGAGGTTTGCCGGTGCTGCGGGGAGGCCGCGGGTCGTTGCACTGGCTTCTGCGCTGCTTGCACCCACGCCGACGCTGTCAACTGCACGGACGGTATAGCGGTAGGTGGTGGTGTGTGTCAAACCGGTGTCGGTATAGGTGGTGCCGGTGATGTCTGCATCCGTGGTGACGCGCTCAAGGGTACCTTCGGCGGTAGCGGCGCGGTAAATCTGGTACGCTGTGGCACCAGTGACTGCTTCCCATGTTAGCGTTACCCGGAGATCGCTCCCGACTACGCTGGCAGTTGCACTGAGGTTTGCCGGTGCCGCAGGCAGGGCGAGTGTGGTTACACTTGCTTCACTGCTGGCTGGACTTATACCCGCGGCATTGACCGCACGGACGGTGTACCGGTAGGCGGTGTCGTTTGCCAATCCGGTGTCGGTATAGGTGGGGTCGGTGACGGGAGTGGGAGTGGGAGTGCTGTCGTCTATACGGGTGAGGTCTCCATCGGCGGTATCGGCACGGAACACTTGATATGTCTCTGCATTACCAACCGCATCCCATGTTAACGTTACCTGGCCGCTGGCTGTTGCGGCTGCATTGAGGTTTGTCGGTGCGACGGGTGCTGCCAGGGCTGGGGCTGCGGCGACTTCGCTGCTATCGGGGCTCTCGCCGATGCCGTTTACCGCGCGGACGGTGTACCGGTAGGTGGTGCCGTTTGTCAGGCCGATATCGGTGTAGGTTGTTACGATAATCGTGGTGTCTTCTGCTATACGGACAAGGGGGTCGGCGGCGGCAGCGGCGCGGTAGATGTAGTACTCGGTAGCACCGGGTACTGCATCCCACGATAGTGATATTTCGGTGTCGCCTGCGGTTGCACTGAGGTTTGCTGGGGCAGGAGGTACGACGGTTGAGGCAACCGGGGTTGCGGTTACTTCGTTGCTGTCTGTACTTTCCCCGCGGATGTTAAATGCACGGACGGTGTAGCGGTATTGGGTGTCGTTTGTCACATCGGTATCGATGTAGCTGGTTTCGGTTATGGTAGTGCCCTCGGCTATACGGACAAGGGTTCCATCGGGAGTAGATGCACGGTATATCCGGTACTCTGCGGCACTGTTTGATGCAGTCCATGATAATGTTACCTGGGCATCTGCCGGGTTTGCGGTGAGGTTTTTAGGCACAGGGGGGATTGTCAACTCGGGGATCGCACTTATTTCGCCGCTGTCGCCGCTTTCGCCGGCGCTGTTAACGGCGCGTACTACGTAGCGGTAAGCGGTGCCGTTTGTCAAGCCGGTAATGGTAAAAGTAGTGTCGGTGATGGTAGTGTTTTCAGCTATACGGGTCAGGGTTCCGTCGGAGCCGACGCTGTAAATTCGGTACTCTGTTGCACCGGCAACGGCATCCCAGGTCAGTTCGGCCTGGCCGTCGCTAATTTCAACCATCAGGTTGGTAGGTGAACTTGGACCGGTAGGACCAGTTGGTGCCTCTTCGGGGCATGCGGCGAGCAGCATTGTCAGGGCAATCACTGCTCCTATCGCGGTAAATACACCGAGTTTCGGTGCTTTGGTTATAGTACATAGGGTACGTCTCAGGTTATACATTCGTGTATACCTCCTTTAGTAAAATATAAAAGTTTCGAAATTAAAACCGAACGGATTGCCCGGCGGGTTGTGTTAATAATACTTCCAGCGATTGTGCTGGGAGTTTGGGAATAAATTTTTAGTAAAAGGGGGGTATTTAGTGCTTTGGTTTTACTGCATCTGGGGGGGGGGGGGGGGGGGGGGGGTATGCGTGGGCGGATCGGTGCAGAGAGCGCCGAAGCAAGTCAGATTACGTACTATTCCGTGCATAGATGACTCTATTCTATCATGTATTCTGACCGTTGTCAAGCATTTTTGCAAAAATTTTTACAAAATTTTTTATTCGTATAAAGCAATATATAATCTGTATATATGCTGTTGCGCGCTCCAGAAATGGGGCTCTGCGCTAGGCATGTGAAGGGTGGTGCGCGCCTTTGCGCGCGCCAGACGCCGCGGGGTTTCTCTGAAAGCAACTTTACCACAAAAGGCGCGGCGGCCGAGCCCTGAGCACGCCGACCGCCGTGCGCGTAGCGTACGGGGGGAGCGCCCAAATTATACACCTACCTCACTCGCGCTACTGGGCGGTAACTGACAGGGTGTATGCGCCCGTAGTGTTCTGGTACGCCCTCACCCTTACGTAATAGGTGCCGTTTTGGGTGACCGTTCTAATGATCCTGAAGTTACGGTTGGCTTGCACGATGTCTTCGTTGATGGCAAGTTGTCCGCCGGAGCTATTGAATAGTGCGCCGTTGGTATCCGTGGTGCCGGTTGTGGTTGCGGTTATTGTCACCGGGGTTGACGGACTTGCCCCTGTGACGGCAATGCTGAAATAATCAACGTCTCCGGACGGGTCAATGGTGCCGGGTGCTCCAACACCGGATGTAACGGGGGTCGCGCCGTCGGCCGTATTGCTATGATCGTCAAGTGTGCCTGCGTTGACTGTTGTCGTAACCGTCAGGGAATAGCTTCCTGTGCTTCCGGCCCAGCCCTCGACTTCTATATAGTAGGTGCCGCTAACCATGACTGTTGCAGAAACTCTGAAGTTAGTGCCCTCTCCGCTATTGAGATCCCGGGAAAGGGGCAGGCGGTTGGTGCCGTCAAGTATTGAGCCGCTGGTATCTGTAGTGCCTGTTGTGGTTGCAGTTATGGTCACTGTGCTCAATGGATTTGCGGTGATGGTGACAGCGAAATAATCTAAATCCCGGGAGGTGTCGATGGTACCAGATACTGCAGTGCCGAGTGTAACGGGGGTGGCGCCGGGACGGTCGTTGGTATGATCTTCGGGGATAACGCTTACTTCAAGACTATCAAAGCTCACGCCGACGGCGTTTGCCGCCCGGACGGTGTACCGATAGGTGGTGAGGTTTGTCAGACCGGTGTCGGTATAGGTGAGTGCGGTTAGGGTGGCTATACGGGTGGATCCACGGAATACGCGGTATTCGGCTGCGCCGTCGACTGCATCCCATGATAATCTTGCCTGGGTGTTGCCGCCGATGACACGGAGATTTGCCGGTTTCAAGGGGGCGGTGGTTGCCCCAACTGGGGTTGCACTGGTCTCGTTGCTATTTCCGCTTTCGCCGACAACGTTTAGCGCACGCACGACGTACCGGTAGGTGGTGCCGTTTGTCAACCCGGTGTCGGTATAGATGTTTTCAGTTATAGTGGAGGCAGAGGCGATGCGGGTTAGGGTGCCGGTGGAGGTTGCCCGAAAGATACGGTATTCTGATGCATTGCCGACCGCGTTCCATGATAGGAATATCTGGGTGTCGCCCACGGCTGCATTGAGGTTCCTGGGTGCCCGGGGGGTACTGGGTACGGATACGCGTGCCTCGCTGCTGTTTTGGCTTTCGCCAGCCGTGTTTGCCGCGCGTACGGTGTACCCGTAGGTGGTGCCGCCCGACGCACTGGTATCGGTATAGGTGGTTGTGGTGATGGTAGTGTCGGTGGCTATGCGGGTAACGAATACAAAGGCTGAATCCCGTCTGCGGTATATCCGGTACTCATCCGCACCGGTTACTGCATCCCATGCGAGCACCACCTGGGAGATTCCTGCGGTTGCAGTGAGGTTGGCTGGTGCCGCAAGCGGTGTGGGCGTAGTTACACTTGCTTCGGTACTGGATGCGCTTTCCCCGACTGGGTCGACCGTACGGACGGCGTACCGGTATGTGGTGTTGGTTGCCAACCCGATATCGGTATAGGTTGTTGCGGTGATGATAGTGTTGACGGCTACGCGGGACAGGGTGCCGTTGGAAGTGCTTGCCCGATACACGCGGTATTCTGTTGCACCAGCAACTGCATCCCAGGATAGGGTTGCTTCGCCGTTACCCGCAGCTGCACTGGGGGTTGCGGTGAGGTTTGCCGGTGCAACAGGGAGGGGGCGCGTGGTTGCGCTTGTTTCGGTGCTGGATGCACTTTCCCCGACTGCGTTGACTGCACGGACGGTGTACCGGTAGGCGGCGTTGTTTGCCAGTCCGGTATCGGTATAGGTGGTCTCTGTGATGGTAGTGTTGCTGGCTATGCGGGACAAGGTGCCGTTGGGGGTATTTGCCCGGTACACGCGGTATGATGTTGCATCAGCAACTGTATCCCATGATAGGGATACTGAGGCAATGCCGCCGGTTGCGGTGAGGTTTGCCGGTACCGCAGGGAGCGGGCGCGTGGTTGCGCTGGCTTCGGTACTACTTGGGCTTTCCCCGACTGCGTCGATGACGCGGACGGTGTACCGGTAGGTGGTGCCGTTGTCTAGTTCGGTATCGGTGTAGGTGGTTTCTGTGATGGTGGCGCCGCTGGCTATGCGGGTAAAGTCGCCGTTGGCGGTGTCGGCGCGGAATAGGCGGTACTCGATCGCACCAGTGACCGCATCCCATGATAGGGATACTGAGGCAATGCCGCCGGTTGCGGTGAGGTTTGCCGGTGCCCCGGGGAGCGGGCGCGTGGTTGCGCTGACTTCGGTGCTGCTTGGGCTTTCCCCGACTGCGTCAATGACGCGGACGGTGTACCGGTAGGCGGTGCCGTTGTCTAGTTCGGTATCGGTGTAGGTGGTTTCTGTGATGGCGGCGCCGCTGGCTATGCGGGCAAAGTCGCCGTCGGCGGTGTCGGCACGGAACAGGCGGTATTCGGTTGCACCAGTGACCGCATCCCATGATAGGGATACTGAGGCAATGCCGCCGGTTGCGGTGAGGTTTGCCGGTGCCCCGGGGAGCGGGCGCGTGGTTGCGCTGGCTTCGGTACTACTTGGGCTTTCCCCGACTGCGTCGATGACGCGGACGGTGTACCGGTAGGTGGTGCCGTTGTCTAGTTCGGTATCGGTGTAGGTGGTTTCTGTGATGGTGGCGCCGCTGGCTATGCGGGTAAAGTCGCCGTTGGCGGTGTCGGCGCGGAATAGGCGGTACTCGATCGCACCAGTGACCGCATCCCATGATAGGGATATTTGGGCAATTCCTCCGGTTGCACGGAGATTTCCGGGGACCCCCGGGAGCGGGCGCGTGGTTGCGCTTACTTCGGCGCTGTCTGTGCTGATGCCGGCTGCGTTGACCGCACGGACGGTGTACCGGTAGGCGGTGTCGTGCTCCAATCCGGTATCGGTATAGGTGGTGCCGGTAAGTCCGTCGGCTATACGGGTGAAATCGCCATTGGGGGTATCTGCCCGGTATACCTGGTATGTTGCTGCGTTACCAACCGCGTCCCAGGATAGCGATACTTCTGCAATCCCTGGGGCTGTACTGAGGTTCCCTGGAGCCGCGGGTGCTGCCAGGGCGGGGGTTGCGGTTGCCTCGCTGCTGTCTGGGCCCACGTTGACGCGGTTAACTGCACGGACGGTGTACCGGTAGGTGGTGCCGTTTTCCACATCGGCGTCAATATATCTGGTTTCAGTTATGGCGGTGCCGGCGTCGATGCGGGTAAGGTCCCCGGTGGGGGTATCTGCGCGGAACAGACGGTACTCTGTAGCGCCGAGTACTGCATCCCAGGATAGCGATACTTGTGCATCTCCCGCAGTTGCGCTGAGGTTTGCCGAAGCCGAGGGTGGGGCGGTTGCGATAACCGGGACGGCGGGTGCTTCGCTGCTATGTGCACTGTCCCCGAGGGCGTTGACTGCGCGGACGGTGTACCGGTAGGCGGTGCCGTTTGTTAAACCGGTGTCAATATATCTGGTTTCAGTTATGGTGGTGTCGACGGCAATGCGGGCAAGGTCCCCGGTGGGGGTATCTGCACGGTATACCTGATATTCCAGGGCACTGTTTGACGCAGTCCATGAGAGCAATACCTGGGTATCCCCTGGGGTTGCGGTGAAGTTTTTCGGCACAGGAGGGGGTGTTGGGGCGGGAGTTGCGTTTATTTCTTCACTGTCGCCGCTTTCGAGGCCGGAGCTATCGACCGCGCGTACTACGTAGCGGTAGATGGTGCCGTTTGTCAGGCCGGTGTCGGTAAAAGTGGTGTCAATTATAGTTGTGTTCTCGGCTATGCGGGTCAGGGTTCCGTCGGGAGCGGCGCGGTAAATCCGGTACTCTGCGGCGCCACTGACGGCATCCCACGAGAGTTCGGCCTGCCCGTCGCTAATTTCAACTACCAGGTTGGTAGGCGAACTTGGGCCGGTAGGCCCAGGGGGAGGGTCCTGGGGGCATGCGGTGAGCAGCATTGTCAGGGCAATGGCTGCTCCTATTACGGTAAATACAGCGCGCTTCGATGTTTTCATAATTCTTATTGGATTATACATAATATATACATTCTATCATATATTTTACTATTGTCAAGAGTTGTGGTAAAATTTGCTATGTACCTTCCACGGGCGCGAACGCGGGGGGCGGCAATGTATAAACCCTACCGGCTACGGTGTGGTGGTAACGGTTAGGGAGTAAGGTCCCGATCTGTTATTACTAAAGCCGCCTGCCCGTATATAATACGTGCCGTTTTCCGTGATTGAGTGCATAATCCTGAAGTTACCGCCTGCGCCGCCATCATCGTCAAGAGCAAGCTCGATACCATTACTATCAAAGAGTATACCGAAAGTATCCGTACCCCCTGTTGTCTCTGCAAGTAACGACACTGGGGTCAGGGAACTTGCCCCGGTGACTTCGATACTGAAATAATCAAAATCTCCGATTACGTCAAGGGCAGGCGTAGGCGCTACTGCGGTTCCGGATGTAACGGGTGTAGCGCCAGATAGTATATTCCTGTGCGCATCAGTATCAATAACCGTGGGAGCTACCGTAACGGTTAGTGTATACGGATCTGCAAGAGTACTTCCACCCAGCCGAATGTAGTACGTACCGTTTTCCGTGAGCTGTCTAATAATTCTGATGGCAGTATTATTAAGCCGCTCATCACTACCAATCTGTGTGCCGCTGCTGTTGAGTAGCGCGCCGTCGTTACTATTCTGACGGGTACGAATACTTGCTGTCGCTGCATTTATCGTCACTGGAGCAGATTCACTTGCGCCGGTGACTTCGATACTGAAATAATCAAAATCTCCATTTAGACCGGCTGTGGCAATGGTGCCATATATCTCGACGCCGGATGTAACCGGTGTCGCAGCGGTAATAGTATCGCCATGATCAACAGGAACAACGCTTACTTCGGTGCTGTCAGGGCTCTCATTGATGTTGCTGTTGACGATGTTGACCGCGCGGACGGTGTAGTAGTAGGTGGTGCCGTTTGTTAACCCGGTGCTGGTGTGGGTGAGGCCGGTAATGGTAGTCATGCTGTCTATACGGGTGCCGGTGCCAGCGGATAGTCCACGATAGACGTAGTACTGTGTCGCACCAGGTACGGCATCCCATGACACCGATACTAGGGTGTCGCCCGCGGTTACACTGAGTTCCGGAGCCGCAGGAGCCGCAATCGGTGCAATTGGGGTTGCGGATACTTCGTCGCTGTCGGGACTAACACCCGCGGCATTAACCGCACGGACGGTGTACCGGTAGAGAGTGCCGTTTGTTAACCCGGTGTTGATGTAGGTCGTGGCGGCGGCGATAGCGTTCCCGGGTATATTAGCCAGGGTTCCAGCAACGCCCTCGGCACGGAATATGCGGTACCCGGTAGCACCCGCAACCCTATCCCATACCAGGGTTACCTGTCCGTTTGCTGCAGTTGCAACGAGATTTGCCGGTGCAAGAGGGGCTGGCAGTACGGGAGTTGCGCTTACCTCTGTGCTGTCGGGGCTCTCACCACCGGCGTTGACTGCCCGGATGGTGTACCGGTATTCGATGCCGTTGGCTAACCCCATGTCGGTGTAGGTGACCGCGGTTATGGTATTGTTCTCGTCTATACGGGTGAGGGCGCCCCCGGGGGTATTGGCACGGTATATGCGGTACTCGGCAGCACCGGTAACTGTATCCCACATCAGGGTTACCTGTCCGTTTCCTGCGGTTGCCATGGGGTTTGCCGGTGCAAGAGGGGCTGGCAGTGCGGGAGTTGCGCTTACTTCGGTGCTGTCAGGGCTCTCGCCGCCGGCGTTAAACGCACGGATAGTGTACCGGTAGGCGGTGCCGTTGGTTACCGTGCTGTCGGTGTAGGTGACGGCGGTGATCATAGTGTTCTCGTCTATACGGGTGCGGGTGCCCCCGGGGGTATCGGCGCGGTATATGCGGTACTCGGTAGCACCCGTAACCGTATCCCACATCAGGGTTACCTGTCCGTTTCCTGCAGTTGCAGTGGGATTTGCCGGTGCAAGAGGAGCCGGCGGTGGGGGGACGGGAGTTGCGCTTACCTCTGTGCTGTCGGGGCTCTCGCCGCCGGGACTAACTGCACGGATGGTATACCGGTAGGCGGTGCCGTTTGTTACCGTGCTGTCGGTGTAGGTGGTTGCTGTAATAGTAGTGTTCTCGTCTATACGGGTGCGGGTGCCCCCGGGGGTATCGGCGCGGTATATGCGGTACTCGGTAGCACCGGTAACCGTATCCCACATCAGAGTTACCTGTCCGTCTCCTGCGGTTGCATCGGGATTTGCTGGTGCAAGAGGAGCCGGCGGTGGGGGGACGGGAGTTGCGCTTACCTCTGTGCTGTCGGGGCTCTCGCCGCCTGCGTTAAACGCACGGATGGTGTACCGGTAGGCGGTGCCGTTGGTTACCGTGCTGTCGGTGTAGGTGACGGCGGTGATCATAGTGTTCTCGTTTATACGGGTGAGGGTGCCCCCGGGGGTATCGGCGCGGTATATGCGGTACTCGGTAGCACCGGTAACCGTATCCCACATCAGGGTTACCTGTCCGTCTCCTGCGGTTGCCACGGGATTTGCCGGTGCAAGAGGCGCCTGTGCCTGCGCGGGAGTTGCGCTTACCTCTGTGCTGTCAGGGCTCTCGCCGCTGGCGTTAAACGCACGGATGGTGTACCGGTATTCGGTGCCGTTTCTCAACTCGATGTCGGTGTAGGTGACGGCGGTGATCATAGTGTTCTCGTTTATACGGGTGCGGGTGCCCCCGGGGGTATCGGCACGGTATATGCGGTACTCGGTAGCACCGGTAACCGTATCCCACATCAGGGTTACCTGTCCGTCACCTGCGGTTGCCACGGGATTTGCTGGCGCGAGAGGGGCCGTCTGTCCCGACGCGGGAGTTGCACTTACTTCTGTACTGTCAGGGCTCTGACCGGCGCTGTTGACTGCCCGGATGGTATACCGGTAGGCGGTGCCGTTGGTTACCGTCGTGTCGGTGTAGGTGGTTTCTGTAATGGTAGTGTCCTCGGCTATACGGGTGAGGGCGCCGTCGGGGGTATCGGCACGGTATATGTAGTACTCGGCAGCACCCGTAACCGTAGCCCACGTCAGGGTTACCTGTCCGTCTCCTGCGGTTGCAACGGGGTTTGCCGGCGCGAGAGGAGGCGTCTGTACCGGTGCGGGAGTTGCGCTTACTTCGGTGCTGTCAGGGCTCTGACCGGCGCTGTTGACTGCCCGTACGGTGTACCGGTAGGCGGTGCCGTTTGTTAACCCGGTATCGGTGTAGGTGAAAGCGGTTATGGTAGTGCTCTCGTCTATACGGGTGAGGGCGCCGTCGGGGGTATCGGCACGGAATATGTAGTACTCTGTAGCACCAGCCGTTACACCCCATGATAAGCTTATACTTTGGTCGCCTGCAGTCGCAGTGAGATTTGTTGGAGCCGCAGGTTCCGCGATCGGCGCGGTTGGGGTTGCGGATACTTCGTCGCTGTCGGGGCTAACACCCGCAGCATTAACTGCACGGACGGTGTACCGGTAGGGGGTGTCGTTTGTTAACCCGGTGTCGGTGTAGGTTCTGTCGGTTATGGTGGTGCTCTCGTCTATACGGGCGAGGGCGCCGTCGGGGGTATCGGCACGGTATATGTAGTACTCGGAAGCACCGGTAACCGCATCCCATACCAGGGTTATCTGTGCGTTTGCTGCGGTTGCAGTGAGACTTGCCGGCGCGAGAGGGGCTGTTTGTGCCTGCGCGGGAGTTGCGCTTACCTCTGTGCTGTCAGGGCTCTCACCGGTGTCATTAACTGCCCGTACGGTGTACCGGTAGGCGGTGCCGTTTGTTACCGTCGTGTCGGTGTAGGTGGTTTCTGTAATGGTAGTGTCCTCGGCTATACGGGTGAGGGCGCCCCCGGGGGTATCGGCACGGAATACGTAGTACTCGGAAGCACCGGTAACCGTATCCCACATCAAGGTTACCTCTCCGTCTCCTGCGGTTGCAACGGGGTTTGCTGGTGCGAGAGGGGCTGTCTGTACCGATGCGGGAGTTGCGCTTACTTCTGTGCTCTCAGGGCTCTCGCCGATGTTGTTGATCGCCCGGATGGTGTACCGGTAGGCGGTGCCGTTTGTTACCGTCGTGTCGGTGTAGGTGGTTTCTGTAATGGTAGTGTTCTCGTCTATACGGGTGAGGGCGCCGTTGGGGGTATCGGCACGGTATACCTGATACTCATCGGCACCGGCGGCCACAGCCCAGGATAGGGTTACCTCTCCATCGCCTGCGGTTGCAGTGGGATTTGCTGGTGCGGGCGGGGCTATTGCCATGGGAGTTGCGCTGATTTCTGTGCTGTCAGGGCTTTCGCCGTTGCTGTTAACTGCACGTACGACGTAGCGGTAGGCGGTGTCGTTGGTTACGCCGCTATCGACAAAAGTGGTATCGGTGACAGGTGTTGCGGTAGTTACACGGACCAGAGCCCCGGTGGGCGAGTCTGCCCGGTAAATCCGGTACTCTGTTGCGCCCCTAACGGCATCCCAGGTCAATACAGCCTCGTTGTTGCCAATTTCAACCGCCAGGTTGGCAGGTCCTGCGGATGGGGGGACAAGATCTTCATCAAGGAGCAGGCTGCGCGGGCATCCTGCGAGCAGCATTGTCAATGCAAGCACTACTCCTGTTGCGGTAAGCGCACCGCTCTTTGATGTCATGGCAGTACGTATGGTACGTAGAAAATTATACATTATGGTATATCTCCCTCAGGTATAGATTTTTTAACATTGAGACCCCCCGCGTGCGCACTTGCAAGAGGAAACGCGAGTGGGCGGCGTAGCGGGCTTTGCGCTATCGTATGCATTGTAGTCTCTATATTTTATCATAGATTTTACAAAACAAGAAACCCGCGCGCCCTCTCTCTCCCAGAGAGAGAGGGGTAGCGAGACTATTTCCTGCATTCCCCCTACTGCACGGTGGCAGTCAGGGTATAGCTTCCTATCGGGGTCGTGGAGGCTGAAAGTTGTATATAATACACACCATTTTCCGTGAGTGACGGGGAAGTAAGACTGACAGGAGAGGCACTGGCGCCATGACTTCCAAGTCCGTTTACTTCTCCATTTAGCTCATTGTGAATGTTCCCTCTGGCACCCTCGGTCCCTGTGGTAGTTACGGTTATCGTCACCGGACTTCCCGCACTTGCCCCTGTGACTTCGATGCTGAAAAAATCATCGTCAAACGTGCCAAGGATACCACTGACTGCAGTGCCGGATGTTATTGGTGTAGCAGTAATACCTGTATTCCCATGGTCGTCATCAAACGCAGGCACCGCAACTGCCGTAACCGTCAGGGAATAATTCCCTGCAGTACCGTTTACGCTTAGGTAGTAGGTACCAGTTTCCGTTATCGTTGTACTAACATCAAGCGGGGTATTACCATTCTGGTCCTCCCAGGATTGCGTGCCTATACCTATACGGGGCCGACCAAATATCCGCCCAGTGGTCCCCCCAGGTCCTGTGGTGGTTGCTGTTAGCATTACGTTTTCAACCCGGTTGGTAGAGATTGGAATAGCGAAAAAGTCACTATCACCTGCCGGTCCAATGTTACCGGTTACCGTGGTCCCCGGTGTCAGGGTTGTCGCGGTAGCCTGCGAATTACCATGATCATCAGGGGTGACACTTATTATAATGCTCTCCAGACTCTGACCGCTACTGTTCGACGCACGTACAGAGTACCGGTAGGTAGTGGTGTTCGTAAGAGCGGTATCGGTATAGGTGGTTGCGGCGATAGTAGTGTTTTCATCTATACGCTCCAGGAGCCCCGAGGCTACGGCAGAACGGAATACGCGGTATTCCGAAGCACCCCTAACCGGATCCCAGGATAACGTCACCTGGGCGTTCCCCGGAGTTCCAGCGAGGTTTCTCGGATCCGAAGGCGCGGACGATATTGTGTTTGGAGTTATATTTACAACGGTACTGTTGGCACTTTCACCCGCGACGTTAACCGCCCGTACGGCATAACGGTACGCAGTGCCGTTTGTCAACCCAGTATCAGTATAGACGGTACCAGTGATGTTAGTGCCTGCTATTTGGGTTAGTGACCCTGTAGATGTAGCCGAACGGTATATCCGGTATTCGGTTGCATTGTCAACCGCAGTCCATGATAACGATACCAGGGTATCGCCCGCAGTTGCACTGGGGCTTGCGGGCACCGCAGGCGCACTGGGTACAAGTACGCGTATTTCATTACTATTTGTACTTTCCCCGGTAGCACTCACCGCGCGCACGATATACCAGTACGTAGTCCCACCGGTCAAACCGCTGTCGGTGTATGTGGTTCCAGTTACAGAGTTGGCCACGCGGGTCAGGGTTCTGTAGAGCGAGTCCGGCGCACGGTACACACGGTACCCGGTAGCACCAGCTACTGCATCCCACGATAGTTCTACCTGACCAGTCCCAACGGTTCCGCTCAAGTTTTCAGGAGCGGAGATCGCAGTGAGCGCGGTTACAGTTGCTATATTACTGTCTGCACTTTCACCAGCGACATTTACCGAACGTACGGCGTACCGATAGGCAGTGCCGCCCGTCAGGAGAAAGTCGGTATAGGTGGTTGCGGTTATCCGGGCAGTGGTTGCTATACGGGTCAGCGGCCCTGTACTCGAATCAGAACGGTATATATTGTACTCTGAGGCACGGGCTCCGGCAGTCCATGTCAGCGTTACACTGGCGTTGCCTGCGTTTAACCCTGCATTTCCACTGAGACTCGTCGGCACCGCAGGTATGGTTACCACGGAGGTTGGAGTTGCGGTTACCTCAGTGCTCTGGGCGCCTACGCCGGCAGCGTTCACTGCACGTACGGCGTACCGATAGGCAGTGCCGTTCTCCAGACCAGTATCATCAGTGAAGGTGTTTGTGGTAATGCGGTTGAGGCCGCTGGAGAGGGGGTTTTCCAGACCTATGCGGGTTAGCGTCCCGCCAGTGACACCACGGTATACCTGGTATTCTGTGGCATCGGTTACTGCATCCCACGTTAGCACTACTTGAGCACTTACGCCTACAACTGTCGACGCAGTTGCAGTTGCCCTGAGATTCGCCGGTGCTGCGGGTAGTGCGCTTGTATCACCCACCGGGATTACGCTTACTTCATTGCTGTTTGCACTTTGCGCACCCAATCTGTTGACCCCACGGACAACGTAACGGTAGGCATCGCCGTTTCTCCGGCCAGTGTGGGTGAACGAGGTGGTGGTGATTGTAGCTTGTACACGAATCAAAATCCCGCTGGGAGTATCTGCAGAGAGTACATAGTACCGTGTAGCACCGGCCGCTGCCTCCCACGATAGTACTACCTGCCCATCCCCTGCAGTTGCAGTGAGGTTTGCAGGAACGGCGGGCACAGGGACGGCGGGAGTCGCAGTTACTTCACTGCTGTTTTGCCCTTCATTCGTGCCGTCGTATGCACGGACGATATAGCGGTATTCTTCCCCATTTGTTACCGGGGTATCGGTGTAGGTGGTGCCGGTGGCGACGCCCTCACGGACGAAAGCATTCGCAGAGAAGCCATCATAACGGTAGACGCGGTATTCCGTGGCACTGGTTACTGCATCCCATGACAGATTGATCCTGCCATCACCTGGGGTTGCGGTGAAATTTGCCGGCGCCGCAAGCAGCGTCGGTGCTACTATCATTACTTCAGCACTAGCCGGACCTTCGCCGGCAGCGTTGACCGAGCGCACGACGTACCGGTAGGTCACGCCGCTCGCCAGGGTGGCATCGCTATACCTTCTAGCGGTAATCGTCTCGCTGCTGGCTTGACGGACAAGCTCCCCAGTGGGGGTATTTGCACGGTATATCCGGTGTTCTGTAATATTACTGCCAGCGCCAGTCCAGCCTAACGTTGCCGTAATGACACCTGCGCTTACAGCGGTAGCTTGGAAGTTGATGTTCGGTGCCGAGGGTGCTGCCAGGGCGCTTTGAGATACTTCACTGCTCTGAGGTCCTTCATCCACACTGTTGACTGCACTTACGAGGTACCTGTAGGTAGTTCCGTTACTCAACCCGGTATCGTTGTAGGTAGTCCCGGAAATTGTCTCGCCCGTTGCTACACGGAAGGGAGTGGGCCCATTAAGGATACTGCGATAGATGTAGTACTCGGTAGCACCATCCACTGCATCCCATGACAACGATAATGTCCGGTCGCCCCCGATAGTTACCGAGAGGTTTGCCGGAGCCGCCGTGGGGGCCGCTGCCGGCGCAACCGGGGTTGCGGTTGCCTCAGTGCTCTGGGGGCTTTCACCGCCAGCGTTCACTGCACTTACGGTGTAGCGGTACGCGGTACCATTTGTCAGACCGGTGTCGGTATAGGTGAGTGCGGTGAATACAGCAGGGGTAGTTGTTACACGAGTCAGGGCACCATCGGCGGTGTCAGCACTGTATATGCGGTATTCTATTGCACCGGTTACGGCGTCCCAAGCCAGCGTTACCTGGGCGTTCGCCGCAGTTGCTGTGAGGTTTGCCGGTGCCGCGGGAACCGCCGGCAGCTCGGGAGTAGCACTTACTTCCGTGCTATCACTGCTTTCAAGACCAGTGGTTCCGTTGAATGCACGTACGGTGTAGCGGTAGAGGGTGCCGTTTGTCAGACCTGTATCGGTATAGGTGAGATCAGAGATAGTAGTGCTCTCGTCTATACGGGCCAGGACTCCAGCGGTGCCTTCGGCACGGTAGATACGGTATTCTGTTGCACCGGTTACGGTTCCCCAGGATAACACTATCTGGGCGTTACCCGCAGTTGCTGCGGGGTTTGCCGGCGCCGCGGGAGGCGGCAACGTGGGAGTTGCACTTATTTCCACACTGTCGCTGCTTTCGACGCTAGTGTTTGCGTTGAATGCACGTACGGTGTAGCGGTATTCGGTACCGTTTGCCAGACCGCTGTCGGTATAGGTGAGTTCGGTGATGGTAGTGGTTTCGGCTATACGAACCAGGGCACCATCAACGGTGTCGGCACGGAATACACGGTACTCGGTCGCATCAGTGACTGCATCCCATGCCAGATCAACTGTTCCGTTTCCTGCGGTTGCAGTGAGGTTTTCCGGAGCCGGGATGGCATTTTGCAGAGGAGTTGCGGTTCTTGCCGTACTGTCACGGCTTTCACCGTTAGCATTGAACGCACGAACGGTGTAGCGGTATTCGGTACCGTTTGCCACACTGTCGTCGGTATAGGTGAGTTCGGTGATGGTAGCGGCCGCGGCTATACGAGTCAGGCCAGCGGTGCCTTCGGCACGGTATACCCGATATTCGGTAGCACTCGAGACTGCCTCCCATGCCAGGACCACTTGTCCCACTCCTGCGGTTGCAGTAAAGCTCTCTGGAGCCACGGGGGCTGCCTGTGCTGTGCTTCTCTCTGCACCTCCGCTGCCTTCGACGCCGCCGCTAACCGCACGTATGATGTAGCGGTATTCGGTGCCGTCTGTCAACCCGGTGTCGGTATAAGCGGTCACGATGATGAGTGCGTTGGTGTTTACAAGCTCAAAATCTCCATTGGGACCAGTTGCCCGGTAGACCCGGTACCCATCAGCACCGGTAACGGCATCCCAGGACAATGCTGCCTGGCCGTTGCCAAATTCAACCACCAGGTTGGCAGGCGCGCCAGGGGTGGTGGTATTCCCGCCAGCAGGCGGATCAACAGGGCAACCTGCGAACAGTGTTGTCAGTGCAAGCACTATCCCTATTGTGGTAAGTACACCGTTCTTCGGTGTCATAAAAGTACGTATGGTACGTATAAAATTATACATTATTGTATATCTCCTTCAAACATAGAATTTTTTTTCAAACATTAGAGTAGTCCCGCCCGCCGTGGAGAGACCGCGGCGTGTGGTGAAACCTGCGAAGCAAGCGGCGCGCACAGACAGTGTACCTGTTGCTCCCTGCACTCCATCCGTAGATGGTTCACGTATTATTGTATGCATAGTAACTTCATTCTATCATACATTTTTTTTCTGTCAAGTGTTTCAGCAAAAAATTTTAAAAAAATTTCGCTATGTAATTCCTAGAGATGCGGCAATTCTCCATCTATGCAGAAAAATAATTGCAGAATGTTGGACGGAAACTAGCACATGTATGCATGAGGGGGCTGCGAGCCCCCTCGCTGCAGCCAGCGTGCCCCGCGTCGCGGGGCACCAGTGCGCTAACCCGCGTCGCGGGTTACGGGCTCACTGCCGCTCGCCCGCCGCGCACCTCGCTTGCTTCCGCTACCCCCCGGCGCTTTTGTAAAGATATTAAGTCATAGGCAGGTACAGCAGAGCTTAATGCGCCGCAGGGCGGCGCCAACAACAGACGCTACCCCCCCCGGCGCTTTTGTAAAGCAGACTGCGCCCAACGCTACTGGGTGGTAACTGTTAGGGAATAATCTCCAGTTCGCACATTAGCAAAACCGCCTACTCGTATATAATACGTGCCGTTTTCCGTGATTGAGTGAACAATATTGAAGTTAGTGCTACTGCCGCCGTCATCATTAGAAGCAAGCTGTGTACCGTCACTATCAAAGAGTACACCGTAAGTATCCGTAGACCCTGTTGTGCCTGCAGTTAACGACACTGGGGACGAAGAACTTGCCCCGGTGACTGCAATGCTAAAAAAATCAACATCTCCTGCTACCTCAATGCTGCCAGCCACCGCAGTACCAGATGTAACGGCTGTCGCCCCAGTACCCAGTTCGCTAGCATGATCATCAGCAATATCCTCTGTAGTAACTGTCAAGGAATAATCTCCCGTCGCAACATTAACAGAGGAATCTACAAAACCGCGTACCCTTACATAGTACGTACCGTTTTCTGAGATTACAACGCTAAGGTTGAAGTTTCTTTGAAACGCTGTGACATGTCTAATTTGTGTGCCAGCGCTGTTGTACACCGTGCCAACGGTATCTGTTGTGCCTGTTGTTGCTGCAGTTAATCGTATCCGGTTTAATGTACTTACTCCAGTGATTACAATACTGAAATAATCATGGTCTCTTGCTGTTTCAAGGCTACCAGCCACTGCAGTACCAGATGTAAGCGGCGTCGCCGTAATTCCCAACACATCACTATGGTCATCAACAGCAAGTGTTGAGGTCGAAATAGTTAGGGAATACGGGCCGGTACTGGCAGAAGAACCTCTCGCCAGAATATAATAGGTACCGCTTACCTCAATTCTATAATTTATGGCGAAATTATTCCCAGCTCCGTTATTAGAATCTACAACAAGCTGACGGCCGCTACTGTCATACAGTTCCCCAAAGGTATCTGTGCTGCCTGTCGTAGATGCATGGAGCACTACTGGTATTGCTGAAGTAGCGGCGGGAATGTGAATACTGAAATAATCGCGGTCTCCACTGTAATCAACAGTACCAGTTATTGCGGTCCCCGATGTAGCAACTGTTGCCGCAGAGCGGACATTACTATGGTCATCCGGCCTGGCAGTTACTTCGTTACTGTCGGCGCCCTCGCTGACAGAGTTGACCGCCCGTACGATGTACCGGTAGGTAGTGAGGTTTGTCAGTCCGGTATCGGTATAGGTGGTATCGGTGATGGTAGCGGCGCTGGCAATACGGGTAAGGGTTCCAGAAGATGTACCTGCCCGGTAAATGCGATATTCGGTTATGCTTGGGACTGCATCCCATGTCAACACCGCCTGGGTGTTACTTGCAACCGCACTGAGGTTAGACGGCGCGGTAGGTGCTACGGTAAGGGCAGCAGGGGTTCCGGTTACCTCGGTGCTGTCATTGCTTTCACCGGCGATGTTTACTGCACGGACGGTGTACCGGTAGGCGGTACCGTTTGTTAACCCGGTATCGGTATAGGCGGTGTCGGTGATGGTGGTGCTGGCAGCGATACGGGTCAAGGGACCGGAAGTTGTATCTGCTCGGTAGACGCGGTACTCGGCGGCATTAGCGGCTGCATTCCATGCTAGTGCCACGGCTGTATCACCCGGGACTACCCTGAGATTTGCCGGCACGGCAGGTACTGCGGGGAGCGGTATCCGTATCTCATTACTACCTGTACCGGCACCGGCACTGTTTATTGCACGTACAAAGTAATAGTAGACAGTGCCGTTTGTCAATCCGGTATCGGTATAGGCGGTGTCGGTGATGGTAGCGGCGTCGGCAATACGGGTAAAAAGACCGGGAGTAACGGCACGATATACATAGTATTCGGTTGCATTGGCTGCTGCATTCCAGGACAATGCAATTTGGGCGTTACCCGCAGTACCATTGAGGTTTGCTGGAGCAGGAGGCGCGACGGTTGCGGCGACCGGGGTTGCACTGACTTCGTTGCTATCTATACTTTCGCCGACGCTATCGACCGCACGCACGGTGTACCGGTAAGCAGTCCCGTTTGTCAGACCAGTGTCGGTATAGGTGGTGCCGGTAATATCTGAATTCGTGGTGACGCGGGTAAGGGCTCCATTGGCGGTAGCTGCACGGTATATGCGGTACTCTGTTGCACCTGTTACTGCGTCCCATGATAGCAATACCTGGGTGTCCCCGGGGGTTGCACTGAAGTTTGCCGGTGCTGCGGGGAGTGCGAGTGTGGTTACACTTGCCTCACTGCTGGCGGGGCTAGCGCCGGCGGCATTGGCCGCACGGACGGTGTACCGGTAGGCGGTGTCGTTTGCCAACCCGGTGTCGGTATAGGTGGGGTCGGTGATAGTAGTGGTGTCTGCTATACGGACTAGATCTCCATCGGCGGTATCGGCGCGAAACACTTGATATTCTGCTGTATTATCAGTTGCGTCCCATGTTAACGTTACCTGGCCGCTGGCTGTTGCGGTTGCACTGAGGTTTGTTGGTGCCGCGGGTGCCGCCAGGGCGGGGGCTGCGGTTGCCTCACTGCTGTCGATGCCCTCGCCGATGTTGTTTACTGCACGGACGGTGTACCGGTAGGTGGTGCCGTTTGTCAGGCCAGTGTCGGTGTAGGTTGTTACGATAATAGTGTCGTTTTCTGCTATACGGGCGAGGGGATCGGTGGCGGTAGCCGCGCGGAATATGCGGTACTCGGTAGCACCAGGTACGGCATCCCATGATAATGATATTTCGGTGTCGCCTGCGGTTGCAGTGAGGTTTGCTGGAGCAGGAGGTACGACAGTTGAGGCGACCGGGGTTGCGGTTACTTCGGTGCTGTCTGTGCTTTCCCCGATAGAGTTAAACGCACGGACGGTGTAGCGGTAGGTGGTGTCGTTTGTCAGACCGGTATCGATGTAATTAGTTTCGGTTATGGTGGTGCCCTCGGCTATGCGGGCCAGGGTTCCGTCGGGAGTAGATGCACGGTATATCCGGTACTCTTCGGCACTATTTGATGCAGTCCATGATAATGTTACCTGGGTATCTGCCGGGTTTGCGGTGAGGTTTTTCGGTACGGGGGGTATTGTCAACTCGGGAGTTGCGCTTATTTCGCCGCTGTCGCCGCTTTCGATGCCGGCGCTGTTAACGGCACGTACCACATAGCGGTAGGTGGTGTTGTTTGTCAGACCGGTGACGGTATAAGTAGTGTCGGTTATGGTGGTGCCTTCGGCTACACGGGTCAGGGTTCCGTCGGAACCGACGCTGTAAATCCGGTACTCTGTTGCACCGGCAACGGCATCCCAGGTCAGTTCGGCCTGGCTGTCGCTAATTTCAACCACCAGGTTGGTAGGTGAACTTGGGCCGGCAGGACCGGCGGGTGGATCTTCCGGGCATGCGGCGAGCAGCATTGTCAGGACAATGACTGCTCCTATCGCGGTAAATACACCGAGTTTCGGTGCTTTGGTTATAGTACGTAGGGTACGTCTTAGGTTATACATTCGTGTATACCTCCTTTAGTAAAATATAAAAGTTTCGAAATTAAAACCGAACGGATTGCCCGGCGGGTTGTGTTAATAATACTTCCAACGATGGCGCTGGCAGTTTGGGAATAAATTTTTAGTGAAAGCGGGGTATTTAGTGGTTTAGTTTTACTGCATCTGGGGGGGGGGGGGGGGGGGGGGTATGCGTGGGTGGATCGGTGCAGAGAGCGCCGAAGCAGACCAGATTACGTGCTATTCCGTGCATAGTGGTCTCTATTATATCATGTATTTTACGGCTGTCAAGGGTTTTTGTAAAAATTTTAAAAAAAATTTTGCTATGTAATTCCTGTAGATATGGCATCTCTCTCCTTGTTTTGAAATATTTTCCTGTTAGCACCGAGGCTTCGACAGGCTCAGCCCCGTAATACGTGGAGCAGCACATTCTCTGCGCTAGGCATGTGAAGGGTGGCACCGCCCTTTGGCGGTGCCAGACGCCGCGGAGTTTGCGCGGGGCATCTTTACCACAACTGGCGCGGCGGCCGAGCCCTGAGCACGCCGGCACCCGTGCGCGCGCAGCGTGCGCGGGGGCAGCGCCCAAACGAGTACTACCCTCCTCCTGCTACGCTATTCGGTTAGTTTGGTTTCGGCGATTTGCTGTTTGAGTTGTTTGGCGGCGAGGGCGTATCCGCCGTTTTCGGTATCGACAAAATGTACTTCGCTGTCGCCGCGCTGGACCAGGCAGGTCAGGAGGGCGCGGCCGGCGATGTGGATGCCGTAGAAGATCCGCTGCTGGGCGTATAACCTGTCCAGGTATTCGGATAACCGGATGCGCTCTTCGGGGGTGCAGCTGATGACCATTTTCAGGGTGCCGTCGAATTTGCGGAAGTCGGAGCTGATGTTGTTGTGCAGTTTGCCGGCCTGGATGGGGAAGCCGAGGATTTTGCCCAGTAGTATTTTGATGCGGATTGCCAGGAGGCGGAGCCGGTAGGCGTACCCGCGGGTGTGGCGCGAGAGGACGCTTGCCTCTGTGCGCAGGTAGCGTTCGGAGAGTCCGATTTCCTGGTTGTCGTCGCGGACTGGCCGGTAGCTGCTGGGGTCGCCGAATATGTCGCGGATTTCCAGGAATATTTCGTGCATATGGCGGGTGCGGAGCAGGGCGGTGCCGCTTTGCGGGCGTACGATGAGTGAGATGGTCTCGCCCTTGGGGCTGTTGATGGGTTTCCAGCGGCAGGAGAATCCGGTAAAGTCGGCCCGGTACCTGATGGGGCCGGTGCGCCGTACCTGGAATTGTCCGGTTGTGACGGGGTCTTTGACCAGGGTTTCGGCGTAATCTGCTCCGTCGCCGTCGATGATGGCCTGGATGTAGCGGTTGGATACCCGGAGGCGGGCGATGCTCAGGGTTTTGCCGGCATCGATGAGGTACTTGATGGGGACGATGCCGGTGCGGAGATCGAGGTCCATGATGTTTTTTACCAGCAGGCGGGTATCGAGGAGTATGTCTTTGGTTACCTCGAGGATATCGGGGGGGATGATGTAGAGCATGCCGTCGCCGCCGAAGACAAACGGGAAGTGCATGTGGCCGACGTAATTTGTGATGGCCATGGCGGGGAGGGCGCCGGCGACGTTGACATCCTTGTATTTGCCGTTCTCGATGGCGACGGTGGAGTTGACGACGTCGGTAACCACTACCTGCCAATCCTCCGGGGGGGCGGCGTAGTTGCGGGCGTCAAATATCTGGACGAAGTTCGCCATGACTGGTATTGAGTTGTAGAAGTCGCCGAGCGATTTTGCGCGTTGTTTCTTGAACATGTCTCTCTATTATATCCGCATAGTATATTAACGCAAGTCGATGATGTGGCGGCGGATGAAGGTTGTCCGGGAACGGGCCTGCTCCCAATACCTGCTGAGCGGGTAGCGTTCGACGAGTGTCTGGTAATCCTGCAGGGCGGCTTCGTACGACCCGAACGGCGCGGCGGCGGTGGTGGGGGCGGGGGCGGGGGCGGGGTTGAGTTCGGCGAGCTGGGCGCGGCCCCATAGGTAGCGGTCGTACATGCTGGAATTCTGGTAGTTTTCGTCAAAAATCATGTAGAGTTCGGCGGCCTCGGGGTAGCGGGCGGAATCGGTGTAATACTCCCCGAGGGCCAGGAGGGCTGTCTCGGATGGGGTGTCGCCCGCCTGGAGCATGTCCTGGGCGTAGATGGCTGCGGAGCTGAGGTTACCCTGGGCGATTGCGATGGTGGTTAGGGCGGCGCGGGCCCGGGCTGCATACTCGGGGTCGGCGGTGAGGTTGCGCTCCCAGAAGCGGCGGGCGTACTGGTACTCTTCGATGGTGCTGGCGAGGATGGCGGCCTGTTCGGCGTTTTCCGGCGACAAAGCCCCGGTGGTGTCGATGCGCTGCAGGACTATGAGGGCCTGGGTGTTCAGCCCGTCGGCGATGAGGCGGTCGATGAGCTGCAGGAGGGCGGCGGTTTCGGCGGGGGTTGTGGGGGTTATTGCTGCCGAAAACGATGTGGCTGCGGCGGCGTCGGCGGCTGCGGATGCGGCGGCTGCGGCGGCTACCGCGGGGGCGACTGCTGATGGTACGGCGATGGCTGGTGCCGCGGCAACAGGAGCGGTGGTGGCGGTGTCGGTGAGCGCGGCGGCGGGAGCGGTGGGGGTCACGGGGACGGCGGGAGCGCTATCTATTGATTCAGGTGTTTCGAGCGCTGCGGGCGCTGCGAGCGCTGCGGGCGCTGCGAGCGCTGCGGGGGCTTCTGGTGCCAGCGGGGGTGTGTCCTCTTCTTGTTCGGTACTGGAAGCGGAGGCGGGTGCCCCGGTACCGGTAACCGCCACCTGGTAGGCAATAACCTGGAAGGCGCCGTCGACACTTTGCTGGTTCTGAAAGCGTATCGAGTACACGCCTTCGCGTAAAAACTGCAGCTGGTAGGTAATAACGCTCTCTTCCAACTGGCGCGAAAGTATCTCCACATACGGGAGGTCGTCTACCTTTTGCGGCCCCACATAGGTCCACGCACTGCCGGCCAGGATTATATTAACCCGCTCGCCGACCACGGCGATAATGCTGCGCGGCGTAGGGGTGAAGGTATTTCCGACGGCGTTGCCTTCAATGATGTTATCAATTGAATCGACGCGGAATTGGCTGAGCTGGGGTGTTGTTGGTATATCTGCGGGGACGGGGGCGGGGGCTTCTGTTTGGCTGTCCTCGGCGGCGTCGGGGGTTTGGGTGGTCAGTGTGCGCGCCTGCGATGCAGGTTCGCCGTCAGCGATACCTGGTGCTTGCTGGGGGCGCACCAGGAGCGGGCGTTTCGCCTCCCCTGTATCCGCCGTCTGCTCGGCAACCTCTCCGGTATCGGCGGTGGGGGCGGGGGTATTGGCGGCGGTATCGGCAGCGGCGTCAGTACCGGTGCCGCCTGTTCCCGCGTCATCGGTGCCGTCGCTGATCGCACCGGGGCGCACCAGGCGCCGGGACGAGGCGGGCGGGACGAGGGAGGGGGGCGCTTGTTCGGCCGAGACAGGATCGGTAACAGTAGACCGCAGGGGCGAGGAGGCGTTGTCGGCGTCCACGGTAGGCGCCGCTATCGTGGCCGGCGCCGTCGCCGGCTCCTCTGACTCTTGCTGCGCGGTCGGACGCACCAGACGCCCGGCCGCCTGGCGGGTGGTACTGGCGGCGGAGTTATTTTGAGAAGCATCACCCGCAGGCGCAGCAGCATTTTGCTGCACAAGCGAGGGTTGCGAGAGCGTGCGGCGCACGGTAGCGGTTCGCCCCTGGGTACTGGGTTGCACCTGGAGGGTTGAACGCGACGTGGCAGCAGTGGCGGTGGAGGGACGGGAAGGTGACAGGATATTCCGCGGCGCGGGCGGTACTACGTGGCGCTCAACATCTGCCGGCGTGTGTTGTACCTGGACCGCGCTCTGCTGCTGGGCCCCGTTCACTATCGGGCGCTCAAGGATGGTATCACGCGTCACACTGGCAGGCCACTCTTCAACATACACGCCCTGGATGACCGCCGCATCCTGGGCGAGCTCCCCGGGTACCACACGCTCGTGCTCAGACCCCTGGGCGGGCCCGGTGGTTTGCAGGTTCCGCTCCGTAGGGGTAACTTTCGTATAGATACCCGAGTCCGATTGCCCCGATACCGGGTGGGTTGCGATTACCGCCACAGCAAACACTACCGCTGCATGAAAAACTATAATACGCACAATGGTATTATAGTAATTAAATTGATTATTTTCAACTATTTGGACTTTGGGCGTTCCCGTGCCGCCGCGGGTACATTGATGCCGCACGCGTAAGCGCCGTGTTGGAACACGGCGCCGCGCAAGGGAGCAGTGCCAGTGCTCCGGTACTCGCGGCACGGTCGGGCTGTCCGGGGCTGTGGTACGGGGCTACGCCCCGCACTGCCGCTGCGCGGCACCCCTACCATCCCTAACGCAAAGCTCCGGTGCCCTCGCGCGGTATCAGGCCGATTCCTGCAGCTCCTGCACCACCCGGTACGCATCGGCAATGGCATCCCCCAACAGCGCCCCCCGGTGTACCCCATCGTGCAGGGCCCGCCGCCACCGCGCCCCCCCGGGTTGCCCGCGAAACAGCCCCGCCAGGTGGGCAACGATACGGTGCCGCGGAACACGCCCCGGCTCGCCCCCATCGCCCCGCGCCGCCGTCGCCCGGGCCTCGGCTTCCAGCTCCGCACAGTAATCGATAATTTTCCCAACCAGGGAGTCAATCGACAGGGACGGCTCGCGAGGCGCGCCCTGCGGGCTGCCGCCGAATATTTCCCGCTCTATCTCTGCCAGGAACCACATATCATTATAGACGGCCCGCCCAATCATCACGCCGTCGACATGGTGCAGGTGCCCGCGGATATCCCCCACGCTCGCGATCTCGCCGTTGACTTCCACCAGCGCCCCTGTCTCTTGCTTGAGCCGGTAAACCGCAGGATACGAGATGGCAGGTATGGTGCGGTTCTGTTTCGGATCAAGGCCTTCGAGCACCGCCGTCCGGGCATGGACAATAAGCCGATCCGCCCCGGCCCCAAGGACGGTATCGGCAAACTCCCGCAGGGCATCGTACGAGAACGTCCACCCGATACCTAACCGGTGCTTCACGGTAACCGGCCGCCCAGATGCCCCCCCGGCTGCGGTTTTCATGGCCCGGACAATATCGGCAACCCGCCGCGGGTGCTCCATCAGGGCCGCCCCAAAGCACCCGCGCTGCACCCGCGGGCTCGGGCACCCGACGTTAAGGTTATACTCACTATACCCAAACCCCTGGGCGTCGGCGTGCTTCTCGGCCGCGGTAATTGCCCGCGCGCACTCGTCAACATCCCCGCTGCCTATCTGCAGGGCAACCGGCAGCTCTTCCCGCCTGAACCCAAGGTGACTCGCAACGTCCCCGTGGACGATAGCACCGGCGGGAATCATTTCGGTATACAGGAGCGCCCCCTGGGAGCACAGGCGGGCAAAGTACCGGTAATGGCGGTCGGTGCAATCGAGCATCGGCGCCACACTGACGGTGTACGGCGGCAGCACGCCCGCGTCCGCGCCCGCGTCCGCGCGCCCCCCCGTCAAGATGGAGTCAGCAGAATCTTGCCAAAACTCTGCCCCGTCTCAAGCAGGGTATGGGCGGTACCGGAATCAGACAACGGCACCTGGGTATAGATGAGCGGCGTGATAATTTTATTATCCACCGCAGAAAACAGCGCCGAGGCGCGCATCTTTAACTCTTCCCTATCCGCGATGTAATGAAACAGCGACGGCCTGCTAAGAAACAGCGACCGGGCAGCCAACGCACTCGGGGCAATACCCGCAACCATCCCCGATGATTGCCCGTACGATACCAGCATCCCCCGTACCGTCAGGGCTTCCAAACTGGCATCAATGGTCGCCTTCCCGACGGAGTCAAAAACGGCATCCACGCCTCTATTATTAGTGATCTTATTCACCCGCTCAACTATCGGTTCGCGGTCGCGCCGAATGATGTCCTCGGCACCGGCCTTGCGGGCAATATCCTCTTTCTCTGTCGTCGACACAACCCCAATGACCCGCGCCCCTTTGCGCCGCGCCCATTGGCACAGCAGCCGCCCTACCCCGCCGGCAGCAGCATACACCAGTATCTGCTCGCCCCCTTGGATGGGAAATACATTATGGACAAGATAATGGGCCGTGAGCCCTTGCACAAACACAGCCGCCGCGCACGCCGTATCCACCAGCCCACCAACCGGTAGCCCGACTACCCGGGCCGCGGGCACGGCACTGTATTCCGCGTACGCCCCGTATTTACCAAAATAGACAACCCGGGTCCCGACAGCAGAGGGCGCCACGCCTTTCCCGACAGCGACAATCTCCCCGGCGCCCTCCAGGCCCAATGTTGCGGGCAGGTCGGCACTGTAGAGCCCGCTGCGGTGATAGGTATCGATGAAATTGACCCCGATGGCCTGGTTGCATACGATTACCTCGCCCTCTTTCGCCACCGGGTCGGGGACCGTTTCGTAGTTGAGCACATCTACCCCGCCAGTGGTGTGTATCCGGACAGCACGCATGGTTTATTGTAGCATAAATTTAATGTTGGGCGCTACCCCCGCCCCGTCGGCTGCGCCGCCGCGGCGGCGGTCGGCGTGCTCAGGGCTCGGCCGCCGCGCGGGTTACAGTAGAGATTCCTGTCCCAGGTATTGCGGCGTCTGGCGGGCGCAAACGCGCCCGCCACCCTGAGCATGCCTAGCGCAGAGAATTTGCTGCGCTCACTGGGAGAGAAGGGGGCCGCCTACCCGCTCCAGTTAGCGTGGGGTGTGTGTGCTGCTGGGAACCTACCCGGGCTGTCGCTAGGCCACGGGATCACTCCTCCTTGCCCGCTTGCGCCCTTGCTGGCTTCCGCCACCCTTGCCTGAGGATAAAGCAAGCATCATCGACGAGTAAAGACGGCAGATTAATTACGCCACATGCGTAATTAAATTTATGATGAAATATTTTAGATACCTAACTCTATTTTTTTTCAAAACACTTGCATAATTTATAAAGATACTGTATACTTTAGGTAAGCGAATTGCATGTGGGCGATTATGCTTCCATGTTATTTGAATAAATTATTTCACCTTTCATATTGCATGATACCCCGCCAGCCGTCGTTGCTCTGCCCTCGGTACTGATCCCCGCCGGTGTCTACCCTGCTGCCGTTCTGTTTTTTTGTCTCCGTTCTACTACCCAATTTGCTGTTTAGTTTTCTCGCGTCCATGCATGCGTCTGTCAATACCAATACATAGAAGCACAACGCCCAAATTATGCTAAATTAATCAAGCAACCAGGAACTATATCGACCCACGCCAACAAACCAAATAAAAAGCCGTTGCCAATCTGGCAACGGCTATCATCCATAAATAAAAGTAAACAGAGCAATCATTATGGGAACTAATTAATTCTGCCACGTGGCAGAATTAACCGATTATTCTTTGTTGTTATACTGTGTCACATCAACAGAATCACTTATATTTTCATACTCGTTATTCCCAACCGTGTAATCTCTATATAAAAGAGCCCTATAGCAATCAGCTTCTGTGCTACTTGAATGAAACCCTAAACACTGTTTTATAAACATTTCAATTGACGGATCAACAAGCTGATTGTCAATTGCAGCGTGACAGTTTGTGAGATCAGAGAGTTCGTTACGTTGACACCATCCGTTTAATCCAACTAATCTTCCTTCTGTATCTGACAAACCATCCCCGGTTTTTACATAACGCCCCTGATCATCAATAACATCATCAATAAAAAAATTCCAATAGGAATTGAAAGAATTTCTAGTATGCGTTTCTTCAGGACAAAGATTATCAGAATCAGTACCATAGTTACCCGCCACTCCATCAATGAGAAAATAATAACGAATTGGTATTGTAATGTTTTTGGCTATCCAGTCCATATACGCTCTTGAACATTCATATCCATCACTATATGCCACAACAATTATCACGTCATCAGCATTGGTTTCTCCTGGGGAGTCCTCAAGGAACGTACGCGTTTGGTTTCTATCATCATCACTATAACTATATGTAAACTCGTCACTTTGATTAATAAGATAGTGTTTTGATGTAACATAAAATCCCCCATTGCTGTCATGAGTTGCAGATATAAACTTACGAGTTGAAGAGAAAAAATCAGCAGACGTATCTCCATCACTACCGCCAAAATATAATATTTTTACCTCATCGTAATCGACCTCAAATGGAGGAGGAGGAATAGGAGCTGGTTCAGGGCGGCACCCAACCATTAAAAGAAAAACGATTATTCCTACACCTACAATAGGTGATAACGGAATCACTAAAATTAAACGAATTAAATTTTTCATGTTCTTTCAACGGATAGATTTGTTTTCATCGTATTGCTCTTTTTTACTATACTGCGTCACATCAACAGAGTCACTTATATTTCTATACTCGTTAATTCCAATCCCGTACTCTCGATACAAAAGAGTCCTATAGCAATCAGCTTCTGTGCTACTTGAACGATACCCTAAACACTGTTTTATAAACATTTCAATTGACGGATCAACAAGCTGATTGTCAATTGCAGCGTGACAGTTTGTGAGATCAGAGAGTTCGTTACGTTGGCACCATCCGTTTGCTTTAATTAATCTTCCTTCTGTGTCTGACAAACCATCTTTGGTTTCTACAGAATTAAAACCACCTAAAATTGCAAAATTCCAATACCACTCGAAAGAATTTCTTCTGTGTGTAAGCCCACAAAGGTGACCTAAATCAGTACCTTGATGATGCGGTACTCCATCAATCAGAAAATAATAACGAATAGGTTCTATGTCGCTCTTACTAGCTATATAGTCCATAAATGCTCTTGAGCATTCATATCCATTACTATATGCAACAACAATTATCGCATCAGCATCCCTAAGGAAATCGACCGCTCCGTCCCTATGAAAATAACTATATTTAAATTGACCAATGTCATCAATAAGATAGTTTTTTGATGTAACATAAAATCCCCCACTACTGTCATTATCTGTAGGTATATACTTACGAGTTGAAGAAAAAAAATTAGAAGGCGAATCTCCGCCGTTGCCGCCAAAATATAATATTTTTACCTCATCGTAATCGACCCTAAACGAGGGAGTAGCTAGTAGAGGGCACCCCACAATAAAAACCAAGGTTGCCAACACGACAACCAAAAACATAAAATACTTCATCCCGTAATATATGCCTATCCCACACAACCTCTCATAGAACACTCTTCCGATATTACCGAGCCAAACCATCAAGGCTCAACCGAAACCGGCCGCCCCTCTTCATCAAGTCTGCCCCATCCTTCTTTTCTAAGCTCAACAACGACACTGCTCACTCTTTTGCGGCTAAAACCTCCGTTTGTGGGCCTGAGAAGCTTAATAAGAATCTCTATAAAGAGAAGCTTTGGTGAAACACTTCCCGCATTTGCTTTTTTTTCTAGAAGCTTTGAAGCCGTGTAATCATAGTTATTATTATGAACTTGGGTTTTAGAGTTTCTTTTAAGGTCACTTTCTTTCTTTCTTCCTAACTGTACCTCAAGAAGATCCTGTGGCGGGATCATATCTGTGCCGATACTATTGCTATTTTCACCTTCTACCACTCTGAAGTAAGAAAGAAAAAATTCATTAAGGGCGTTAAGGGTAAGGGCCTTATGGGATGAGCTAAGATGCCTTCCATCATTAATTTTTGTTTGTCCAAAGGGACGGCAATCATTTGTAACTGTTGTGCAATAAACAATGCGAAATCTCTCCGTACCTGTAAACTTGGGCGGAACCTTACCCAGAAGGATAAAGCGGATCGTTGTGATGGACTTTCGGTGTTTATTAACTTCTTCAACAACTGGCCACTCTAATTCTCCATCTTTACCCACATTTATATAGTAGCCCTTGAAAATCATACTAAATTCTGTCCCAGGGGGGGTGTTGCCCAGTTGCCTAATATCCCTGAGGTCATCATCAAAAACATACGTTGCCAATGTCTCGCTGCAATGCTCAGAGGTACAATCGCCTTTGCGGCTGGCACATATGCCATCATACGCACATATGAGCTTACCAGTACAATGGGCATCCTGGCTGCACCTACTCCGCGTGCTGCCGTTTGACTCAGCACATGCCAAACCATAATCACCATCTCCGGCACACACCAGACCATCAGCACAATGGGTATCCACCCCGCAACTACTTCCCGCACTGCCGTCTGACTGGGCACACACGGGGGAACCCTGCTCTAGCACACATATTAAATCGCCGTCGCACTGGGTATCTGTATTGCAACCACTTCCCGCTTCGGCACCAGTGAATAGCACCGCCGCCAGTACTGCGATTGCCGCGTAGATTATTTTATTTTTCATACCGAATTATATCACCAACCCCCGCTTGCCGCCCACCCCCGAATACCCCGCACCGCACCGTCGACCAACCGCTCCCGTGCCCGCCCTGTTACCCACGCCAGATGCGGCGTGATGATGCAGGTATCCAATCCTACCAGTGGACTCGCTCCCGTCTCCCCTGCCCCGGGGGCTGGTTCGCGAGTGAGCACGTCGACGCCAGCCCCGGCGATGCGCCCATCCCGCAGCCCCGCGGCCAGGGCTTGTTCGTCGATGAGCCCGCCGCGCGCCGTGTTTATTATTATTGCTCCGCGGCGCATGCGTCCGATCCGCTGTTTGTCCAATATCCCCCGGGTATCGGGGGTCAGGGGTGCGTGCAGGGAGAGTATGTTGCATGTACTCACCAGCTCGTCAAGGGGGAGGAAGTCGACGGCGGGGGGTGTCGCGGTAGGGAGACCGGGCGGGGGCGGTACCACCGGGACCTCTCCTGCACCGCTGCCCCCGCGGGGGGTGCGGCGCGTGGCGGCTACCTGCATACCAAACCCGGCGGCGCGTACTGCTACGGCGCGGGCGATTCGGCCAAATCCCACCAACCCTATGCGTTTGCCGTACAGCTCGCCTTGCCTGCTCTCCCAGTAGCTGAAGCGGCCGCTCTCGCCCCACCGTCCGGCGGTGACTGCTGCGTTGTGGGACTCGGCGCGGCGGAGCAGGGCGAACAGCAGGGCAAAGACGTGCTCGGCGACCGCTGCGGTTGCGTAATCGGCAACAGAGCAGACCGAGATCCCGCGCCGACGTGCGGCACCAAGGTCGACTTTATCGGTGCCTGTACTAATCAGGCAGATTAACCGCACCGATGGGGGTAATTCGCTCAGGAGCTGATGGTCGTAGGTGATGCTGTTTGACAGGACCACTTCGGCGGTGCCGATTTGTTCGGGTACGCGTTCGGGGGGCGAGTGTTCCCATACGGTTAGCTCGCCGAGTTCGCGCAAAGGCGCCCACGGGTCGGGGTGTGCGTCTGTCTCCCCAGGGGGGAAGGTTAACCCGGCGTCAAGTACTACCAGCCGCACCCCGGGAGATTACCCCTTGGCCCGGAAGGTAGCGAAGAATTGGTGCTGGGCTATAAAGTTACTGGTACTGATAAGCTTGCCGTTGTGGTAGTAGCGTATGTACGGGACCTCGCCGTTTTCCCATTTTCCCTCTTTGAACTTGCGAAAATCATCAAAGAGATCGCTGAGGTCATACTCGTAGTAATAGACGCTCAGGTCGATGTCACTCTGTACCTCGCCCTTGCGCAGCCATTGCTGCATCATCAGCCATTGCGAGCACCAACTCTGGGTTGGGATAATCGCAACATATTCGCTGCTCGTGAGCAGCTCGTTAGAAAAATCGCCCTGCTCAATAGCAACCCGGGCATCTTCATCACTCAATTTCTTATATACAAACATACTCCATAATAGCATCTTTCAGATACAACGGCAAGTCAATAGTAACGTGCGGGTGCTAATTCCGCGCGCTAGGCATGGGAAGGGTGGCACCCGCCTTTGCGGGTGCCAGACGCCGCGGAGTTTGCGCGGGGTATCTTTGCCGCAGGGGGCGCGGCGGCCGAGCCCTGAGCACGCCGACCGCCGTGCGCGGGGCGACGCGCAGCGGCGCCTCGCGTGCGGGGGTAGCGCCCCGCCCCTACTCTCTCGTCAGCGTCTACGGCGCAGGAGGCGTTTCCATAGACGACCGTCGATGATTGATAGCCCGATTCCGATGCACAGCATGCCGAGGTAGTGTTTTGTGCCCAGCGTCTCCCCGAGGGCGGCGGCCCCGAGGGTGATGGAGGTGACTGGGACCAGGAAGGTGACCAGGAGGACGTTGGTGGCCCCGGAGGTGTGGAGGATGCGGAAGTAGATGATGTACGCCAGGGCGGTGGAGAGGGCCCCGAGGGCGAGGACGGAGAGGATGGCGGAGGGCGGGATTGGTGCGACGGTGAGGGCGGCGGGGGCGGCGAGGGTGGTGAAGAGAACGAGGATGAGGGCGGAGGCGGTGAGCTGGCCGGTGGCGATGGCGAGAGGATTGATGCCGGCGCGGGAGAAGCGGCGGGCGTACGCTGTCCCGCACGCGTAGTGCAGGGAGGCGGTGAGGACGGCGAGTTGGGCGAGGGAGTTGGAGTTCAGGTGGCGGAAGGCGCTGATGCCGATGAGGATTACTACGCCCCCGAAGCCGACGATGACGCCGAGTATTTTGTAAAAGGAGACGCGTTCGTCCTGCAGGAATATGCCGGCAACCAGGACGCTGAACAGCGGGGTGGTGGCGTTGAGGATTGCCGCGAGGCTGGAGGCGATGTGGGTTTGCCCCCAGGTGATGAGTGTGAATGGTATGACGTTATTGATACCTCCGAGGAGCAGGAACGATAGCCATATTTTTGGAGAGCGCGGCAGGGATACGCGGGTGATGAGTACCACGGCCCACAGGATAACCGCGGCGATGACGACCCGGGCGGTGACGATTGCCAGGGGCGAGAGGGTCTTGACGGCGACGCCGACGTAGAAAAACGAGCTGCCCCATAACAGGGAGAGGAGAATGAGCAGCAGCCACTCGCGCAGGTTCATGTGCTGGCGGATGGTGTGTTTGGGTGCGGGAACTGGGGGACGGGGTGGGGGCATTACCAGCGTACCGACCATACTATCGGGTCAGGGGTGCGGAGGAGTTCGGCGAACGTGTAGGTTACCTCGGCGCGGCGGTTGCTGGTGAGCTGGGCGGGATCGTGGTTGACGATGGTCCGCGGGGCACGGAGTTCGATGGTTACCGTGTAATCGGCGAAAAATTCATCGGCGAAGCGGGTGAAGTCGGAGGCGTCGGGCGCGGGGAGGTCGGCGGTGGTGTCAGTATTCAGGTAGGCGTCGATGCCGCGGGTCAGGGTTAGGGCGGCCTGGCCGGAATCTCCGGTGCTGGTAACGTGTATGAGCGGGAATACACGATTGATGCTCTCTATGTTGGCAAACCGGAGGTGGGCGGTAACCTCGCGGGTGCCGGCGCGGCGGCGTGAGCGGTAGCGGCGCAACTCAATGGTTGGGTCGAAAGCGGTTACGCTGAGGAAGTCGTTTTTACTCACAGGCAGGGCGGGGGCGCCGTGGAGGGCAGGAGAGACGGCGGCGTAGGTGCCGAAAGCAGTCAGGTCGCTGCTAATAGTATAGTGTACCCGCATGTCTACCGCGCCGTTGCGGCGGATGGTGATGGTGCTGTGGAAATTCAGGCAGCCGGTTGTCAGGAGTGTCAGGGCGGCGAGGGCGAGGACAGGAAGTAATGCGGCGGGGGTTGATTTTGTTTTTACCATACTCTACTCACACTTTCAGATACACAATTGTCTTGCCGCGCCCGCCGTCGTTCGGCTCGGCATGGTTCCATTGTAGCACAGATGAATGATTTTGTAATACCTCGGTAACCACCGCCCGGAGGACGCCGGTGCCAAAGCCGTGGATGACGGAAAATGAATCTATTCCGGCGTAGGCGGCGCTGTCCAGTTGACGGAGTAACAGCTCCTCGGATTCGGGGGCGGTGCAGCCGCGGACATCGAGGGTCTGTTTTGCCGGGGCGGGGCGGGTGCCGGTGTGCGATGCGGCGGGGGAGGCGGCGGCACCAGCGGCGCGGGCGCGTGAGTGAAAGGCGCACAGGTTTCGGGCAACCGTCATCCGGATTGCGCCGCTTGCTACCTCCAGGGTGTCGGGGTCAACCACGCCCGCCACCACCATGTGTGTGCCCGATGGAGACACCGCAACGGTATCCCCGACCCTGATTGGCACGTCCCCGGCCTCGTCGGCAGACCCGCCGCCGTCCGGGGTGTGTGCGGGTGCGCCGTCCGAGGGGGTGTGCGCCACCAGGGTACCGGCGACCTCCTGGAGGTGCTCCGCCTGGGTGCGGGCCACTGTGCTCAAGCGGGCATGTATCTGCGCGGTATCTACCTGGCGCCCGGATTCGCGGAGCATGCGCACCAGGCGCTCTATCTCTTTGCGCGCCTCGCTGAGTTGGTGCGCAAAGGCGCGCTCCCCGCCTGCGAGCAGGCGCGCTTCCCCGGCGGCTAACTCGCGGGTGCGCGCCTGCAGGTGCGTCTCTTCGCGGGTTAGCGTCTCCTCGCGCTTGCGTATCTCCCGGGTGCGGCGGTCGATCTCCTCTTGCTGGCGGCGGTAATCGCGTTCGTCGCTGTCGACTAATTTTTCGGCGCGCTTGATGATATCACCCTGGAGGCCGAATTTTGCGGCTATCTCCAGGGCGCGGCTTCCGGTGATTATTCCCTCCTCAAGGTGGAATGTCGGGCGGTCGTTCCGGGTATCGTATCCCATCATGGCAACCCCCATCCCGGGGTGCCGGGAGGCGTAGTACTTCAGGAGATAGAAGTGGGTGGTGATGAGGGTCGGTATGGAATTATCGGCACAGTAATCGCAGACGGCGGTGGCAATGGCGGCGCCCTCCAGGGGGTCGGTGTTTCCTGCCAGCTCATCCAGGAGCAACAGGACCTGCGGGGATGCCTGCCCGAGTATGCCGGCCAGGCGTTCCATGCGCCCGCTGAATGTGGAGTGATGGGCGGCGATTGACTGCTGGTCACCGATAAGCAGATGTATATCGGTGTACACCGGCATGCACGAATCGCCATCCACCGGGAGCTCCATACCCCAATGGAACAGCAGGGCAAGCAGACCGACGCACTTCAGCGTTACCGACTTCCCGCCCGCGTTGGCACCCCCGATGACCATCACGGTGCGCGTCTCTGGGGGCGCCGGGACATCGGCCGGAACCGCGCGCCCCCCGTCTCCGCTCCCGAAGGAAATACTAATAGGCACCGCCTCGCCCCCGGTCCCCAGTAACGGGTGGCGGGCACCCGTGAGCACCAGCGCCCCGGTGCTCACGGGTACCGGGCGGCAGTTATAGAGGACCGAAAAATAGGCGCGGGCAAACAGCGTATCGATGTAGGTAAACTGGCGGACGTAGGCGCCAAGCGGACCGAGCTCTGCGGCAACCTTCCCGGTAATACGCAGCAGCACCAGGCGCCGCACCCGCAGGTAGTTCTCCTCGCTCGCATGCCACGCATTATTGAGCCCCATCAGGCGGGGCGATTCAACAAACAGCGTCTCCCCGCTGCTCGATTGCCCGACGGTAAAGGCGGTAATTTTTCCGTTATGATTTGCCGCCAGGGGCAGGACGATGCGGTTGTTGCGCAAGACAGGGGCGGTGTCCCGCCATATCTCCCGGTTTTTCCCCAGCTCCCGTCTCCCCTCTTCCTGGCAGCGCTCCAGGGTCTGCTGCCGCTGCGCAATTGCCGCGGCAAGCTCCGGGATGTTCTCGCTGCGAAGCTCCCCGTTATCGCCCACCTGGGTGCCAAGGTAATCTATGAGCCCGCGCACATCCGGGAGCCGTCCGGCCTGCGCCGCCAACTCCCGGCCTTCATCTGCGCCGCTCTCGCCCCGTATACCGCGCCGCACCACTTCCCCGCTGTGCAGGTACCGCAGGATTTCCCACAGCTCGCTGCTCTCCAGGAGCCCCGCTCCTGCGCCTGCGCCCGCGCCTTGCCCCAGTCTATCCAGCAGCTCACCTACCTGCGGAAAGACGGTGTTCGGGAACACCGATGCCGGCGTGGGTGCCCGGCTACCCTTCTGGTTGGTCTGCAAAACACGGCGGCACTGCCCGACCAAAAGCTGCTCCGCACCAATCCCCTCGGGGGTGTGCAGGAACGACGGGATACCCAGTTGGCTCTCGCCTTCAACGGTCATCGCCGCCCCCTGGAGGACCCTGATAACCGCCGGCAGCTCTAACTGACGCTGCAGTTCATCCGAAAACACCGCTCTATAACACGCCGCCAAACGCCACGTTCTGCCGCTCCAGCAGCACCTGTGTATTCTTCGGCAATGGCTTTTCCGAACTGGTATAGAGAACTATCGGGACGCTATCCTCGATGTGCCCGCTGGCACTCTCGCTTATCTTACTGCTCAACTCCAACACCCGCCTGGTCACTCCCTCGCGGGAATCCAGCACCGTCACCCCATCCCCGAGGCGCTGCTCGAATATCTTGCGCACATACACAAAGTGCGTGCACCCGAGCACCAATCTGTCGATGTTACTGCTCTGAAATTCCGCAACTATCTCCCCAATATAATCCAGCGTCTCTTTCCCGGGCGAAAAATCATACCGCACCGCCTCCTGCTCTACCCGGCGCACCAGGTCGCCGGCAACAACGGTTACAACCTCCTGGTCGGGGGCAAACTGACCGATCATATCATTCAGGTACTCCCCGGCGGCCGTCCGTTCGGTTACCAGTAACCCAATCGACCCCCCACCGTCTACCCGCGCCGCAGCGGGCTTGATTGCCGGCACCACACCGACAAATTCCACCTCAGGGAAGTACTGGCGCAAAACCGCCAACGCGGTAACCGACGCGGTATTACATGCCAGGACAATAATTCGCGGGTCCATCCGCTCGACAACCGCCCGCACCGTCTCCCGCAGACTCTGCTGCAGCTGCGTGCTGCGCTTTTCCCCATACGGGAACGACGCGTGATCCGCCAGGTAGATCAGGTTTGACCAGTTACTGCGCTTATGGAAATCAAACGCATACGGGAGCCCCCCGATCCCTGAATCAATGAAGGCAATTGCCGGCTGCTCAATCATAGCCCCCCCCTGTAATGGCGGTACGGATATGCCCCGGCAGGGGCGCCGACAGGCGCAGAAATTCCCCGGTAAACGGATGCACGAAGCTCAGCCGCGCGGCATGCAGGTGCATCGGCACGCCCCGCTCTCTCTCTTCGGCGGCCCGCTTGGCACTGGCATAAATGCTGTCTCCAATAATCGGCGCCCCCACACTTGCAACCTGCACCCGCAACTGATGGGTACGCCCGGTATGCGGGCGCAGCACCACCACCGAATAGTTTTCAAACTCCCGCAGAACCAGGTAATCGGTAATCGCTTCCCGCCCACGCGCCGCGTCCTCGGCACCACGCCCCGCAGCAACCGTAGCGAACCGCCGCGGGTTCCGCGGATCCCGTTGCAGGATATTCTCCAACCTACCCCGTCGGCGCGCCATTCGCCCGTGGACGGCGGCGACATAACATTTTTTGATAGTACGCTCGGCAAACATGCGCGCAAACCGGGCGACCGCTTCGGCGCACTTCCCGCCGAGGAGTATCCCGGTTGTCTGTTTATCGAGCCGATGAATAATACCAGGACGAAACCCGCCCCCGTCATCATCTGCACCGTCGGCACCACCGCCGCTCCCGCTCGCTCCCTCGAGCATCTCTTCGAGCCCCGGGTACCGGGCCAGGAGTCCTTGTGCCACCGTCCCGCTCCTGACGCCGATCCCGGGGTGCGCGGCCATGCCAGCGGGTTTATTTATTGCAACCACGTATTCGTCTTCGTAGAGAACATCAAAGTCAACCGCCTCAGCCCCGAGGGGTACGGTGCTAACCACCGAGCGCCGCACCTCACCGGCTACCCGGTCGCCCCCTGTTACCCGCACCGATCCCTTTACCCGCTGCCCGTTCACCCGCAGCTCAACCAGCGCCTCTGTTATCTGGCGCCGCGACAACCGCAACCGCGGGTACAGAGCCGCCAGGTGTTCCGCCAGCACCCTGTCGCCGCGCGTCTCGTGCAGGGCTTCTGTTTCAACGGTTATAGTCTCGTGCCAATCGCCCACGCTTACTCTTCTCCACCTCTTGGATTATCAAATCGACAATTGCCACACACAGGGCTCCGGCGACACCCGCCAGGATAACCCCAATGGTCTCTTCCTGGTTCAGGGTCGGTTTGTTCGGCGGAGCAAAGAAAATCGGCGCATACGTCCCCGCCACCTGCCCGGCCAGGACGCTCTGGTAGATAAAATTCCCGATGTCAAAGACCAGAAATGCCAACAGGTACGTCAACGGAAATGACCCGACCAGAATAATTTCAAAACGCCGCACCCCGTGCAGGAACTCGCTGAACTCATCCAGCTCGTACGGCTCCGGCTCCACGGGCGCGCTCTCTTGTGCAAACAACTCGCCCCCGCCGCCGGCGATGCCGATCGTGGCAAACACCAACAGGACCCACAGTGATCGTGCTCTCATGCCTCTAGTATAGCATGATTGTAAAAATATTTCCCCCCCTCTCTCGGCGTTGGTGTGGTGGTGGGTGTGTGTTTAGGAGGGGGGCGCTGCCCCCCTCGCTGCATAATTTTTTAACGCCCATTTTTAACGGGCTCACTAACGCTCGCCCTAAATGGGCTAAAATTATTCCGCTACCCCCCGGCGCTTTTGTAAAGCATTCGTCTCCCACGCGGTAACGGAGCGTAATGCACCGTCACCACGGTGCCAACAAGCAGACTGCGCCCGGTAACTACTGAGAGGTAGTTACCGTAAGGGAGTAGTCTCCTACGTGATTTTCAGGAGACCCCGGTGTAACACGGCCGGTAACTTCAACATAATAGGTACCATCTGTAGTGGCGTCATAAGTTACCCTAAAATTATCATCATAAAAGAGAGTGCCGGGAATAGGGCCAATATCCTGGTTCTCAGCAAGCTTTGTGCCGCTGCTATCGTATATTTTCCCAACAGTATCACGGTCGCCGGTTGTGGTAGCGGTAATAGTAACGGGCGATGTCATGGTGGCACCGGTTACCGTAATGCTGAAGTAATCGATATCGCCGGCGTAGAGATTGCCGGCAACTGCTGTCCCGGAGGTAACAGCAGTTGCACCGGTTCTGGTATTACTATGCGCATCTGAAACTTCCCTGGTGACTACAGTGAATGAGTACACATCAAGGCTTGTTGTCAGGGTGCTGGAGCAGGAGAGTTCAATGTAATAGGTAGCGGTCGCACTAGCTCCCTGGGCGGGATATGTTTGCGGAGACAAAAAACTGGAATAAATTCTCGCACCGGTGCTGTCTTGTAATTCTATGAAATTCGTTCCCTCCGTTGATGCATTTGTGGTAATAACAATTTCCTGTGGCGGAGATGATGCCCCAATGGTAACCGGAATACTAAAGTAATCCAGGTCACCGGGGCAAGCTAGCGCGCCGGTTGCCGCCGTGCCGGCAGTCAGGGCGGTAGCAGCGGCTCTGGTGTTCCCATGTGAATCTGCGGGTGTGGCGTTCACTTCGTTACTGTTACCACTTTCTCCACCAATTCCGTTAACGGCACGGACGACGTAGCGGTAGACGGTGCCGTTTGTAAGGCCGGTGTCGGTGTAGGCAATCTCAGTGATAGTAGTATCCGCGGCAATGCGCGCAAGAGCTCCAGTGGAGGTGGCAGCGCGATACACGCGGTACTCGGCGGCGCCAGCGACGGCAGTCCATGACAGGCTCACGTGAGAATCGCCGCTGGAAGCCGTCAGACCGGTTGGTGTTGCCAGCGGTCCCAGGGGGGTAGTGCTTACTTCGTCGCTGTCAGCGCTTTCCCCGATGCTGTCCACGGCACGAACGGCGTAGCGGTAGGCGGTGCCGTTGGTAAGGCCGGTATCGGTGTAGGTGGTTTCGGTGATAGTGGTGCCCGAGGCAATGCGCATAAGGTCCCCGTTGGGGGTAGCTGCGCGGTACACGAGGTACTCGGTTGCATCGGTGACGGCAGTCCACGACAGTGATACCTGGGCATTGCCTGGGGTGGCAGTTAAACCGGTTGGTGCATCGGGCAACGGTGCTTCAAGAGCAGTTACCGTGAGGGAATAATCTCCTGTGTGATCATCAAGGTCGTCCGTAAAACGGCTAGTTACTTCAATATAGTAGGTTCCATCTGCGGTGGCATTATAGGTAACCAAAAAGTTTATGTTATATGGGTTTCCGCCGATATCGTTATTTTCAACAAGCTGCATACCGCTGCTATCGAATATTCTCCCAACAGTATTCACGGCGCCGGTTGTGGTGGCGCTAATGGTAATAGTATTTGAGGCGGCGGTATCGGTGGTTACCGCAATACTGAAGTAATCGATATCGCCTCTGTAGACGTGACCGGCAACTGGTGTACCAGAGGTGACAGGGGTGGCATCGGCGCTGGTATCCCCATGATCATCCGAAATCTCGCTAGCGGTTACGGTGAGCGTGTAAAAATCAATACCAGATGACTGCCCGCTGCAAGAGAGTTCAATGTAATAGGTACCGGTAGTAGTAACGATCTGAGGGGAGTATGTGGTTGCAACTAGTGGCCGACTAACAAGCAACATGCTGTTGCTGTCCAGTAAATCTAAGAAATTCGATCCCTGTGTTTCAACATCTACCGCAATGACAATTTCCATCGGCCGTGATGATGCTCCAATGGTAACCGGAATAGCAAGGTAGTCCACGTCGCGAGCGGCACACGCAAGCGCGCCGGTTACCGGTGTACCGGAGGTCAGGGTGGTAGCAGCATCTATAGTGTTCCCATGGGCATCTGCAGGAGCGTCGCTTACTTCGCTGCTGTCTCCGCTCGTACCGACACTATTGACGGCACGGACAACATACCGGTAGGTGGTGCCGTTGGTAAGACCGAGGTCGGTGTAGGTGGGGTCGGTGATAGTAACGTCTTCGGCAATGCGGGTAAGTGCCCCATCGGGGGTATCTGCACGGTATATGTAATACTCGTCAGCAGCACTCACTGCATCCCAGGTCAGCACCGCATGCGTATCACCAAATACGACGGCGAGGTTTGCCGGGTCAGCAGGCGGCGTGGGAGGCGTGGAAGGCGTAGGGGCCGAGGTGTCTTCCGGGCACCCAATGATAAATAGCGATAAGGTAATAATTGCAATCCCTGCTCCTATCGCGGTAAATACACCGGAGGGCGGTGTTTTTCTAGTACGTAAGCTACGTATTAAGTTATACATACGTGTATATCTCCTTTTTGATTATATAAAATATTTTTCGCACCTGGTACCAGGTGCGTACCTGGAATTTTCCAGTGTTTAGTACTGTTTACGAATGGGGGGGTATGGGTGTAACTATTGGTAAAACAAGGACGTAGGGAGAAAAAAGCAGTATTATACGCACCAACGTGCGAAATAGAAGTTTTGTACGTTATGATACTACTCATATATGCGTATAGTGTAGCATATATTTTTTGGGCTGTCAAGTTTTTTTAATATTTTTTAAAAAATTTCCAGCACCCACAGAGTCCCGCGCGGGTTATCGACAAGTTGTATTACCCTGATCATCGCCGCGGCACATCAACCTGCCGGTACAATCGTCATCGGCAAAACACGCACTCCCAATACTGCCGTCGGACTGGGCGCATATCAAACTACCCCCTACGCCCGCACATACCAGGGCGTCATTGCAATCGTCACTATTCCCGCACGCACTCCCGCGGTTCCCGTCAGATGATGCACACGCTGTAGTAAACAGATCTACCGTGCATATTAACCTACCCGTACAATGGCTATCGTTCCCGCACAGACTGCCTTCACTCCCATCGGTCTCGACGCAAAACTGAGTGCCTAACACTAGCGCACAGACCAAACCGTCAGTGCAATCCCGTCCATCGCTGCAACGGCTGCCGCTGCGGCCATCGGGTTTTTCGCATACCCCGATATCTATAAGACCGCCGTTGCATTGCAAGGTACTATCACAATCCTCATCAAGCAGGCATTGGCTCCCGGCACTCCCGTCGCCTAACTGGACGCATACATCATCGCCTCGCACGCCGGCGCATATCGCGTCGCCGCTGCAATCCTCATCATCCCTGCACGCCCCCCCGGGGGTACCGTCGCCTAACTGGGTGCATGTGGTATCGTCTTGCACGCTGGCGCATATCAAACTGCCGGCACAATCCTCATCAAACCAGCATGGGTTACCAGCCCTGCCGTCTGTTCGGATGCATACATTATCGCCCTGTACACCGGCGCATATCAAACCGTTTCGGCAATCATCTTTATGCCCGCACGGGCTTCGCGGGCGTCCATCGGATTGGGCGCATTCGCTGACAAACCCGACGCCTGCGCATATCAGGCCGCCGGAACAATCACTATTATCTCCGCACGAACTACCCAGGGCGCCGTCAGGGGGGATGCATAGCAGGGAGCCGAACACATCGGCGCACTCCAGGCCCTCATCGCAATCGCTGTTGTCATCACACCCGCTCCCCGGGCCTGCGCCGATGAAGAGCACGGATGCCAATACCACAACGGCTGCGCCAATCACTTTCACAGCATAATTATATCAAAATTACACCGATTGATACATCATCCCGCCAGGGAAATTTCAAACACTATAAGCGCAACAGCACCCACACACAGCAGGGCGAGACAGCGGGCGTTATACGAACCAGCCCCACCTGGACCTAGTGGGCGGCGCAGATTACCGCGTAGGAACTGCTGCAGGGTTCAGTAGCTGTTTCGCCAGAACGGCTATCGCCATTTACAGACGCACTGTTGCCCACGATTGCGGGCAAGGAGGTAGTCGTAGAGGCGGCACCGGAACAACTTGTATCATTATTGATAGACACTATATTAGCGAATGACCAAAAGGTCCCGCCGACAAGAGATCCAACCACATCATATCCCCCATTCATCCATGCTCCCGTGTCTCTGTTAACCTTTATCACATTACCAATGGTCCGCGATACAGCAGGCGTGCCGAAAGTCTCGGTGGGTGATGCGGCGGCGTAAATCACAACCTTACGGTTTTCAAGTTGGGCAGCGGTACTCCCGTTAAACCCAAGGGCAGCTTGACTGGCAGCAAGCTCGGCAAGTGAGTACTGTGACCCGTTTGTAGTGCTTTGTCCAAAAAACACCGCTTCGGTATAGTTGGCGGCACGGAGGGCGGCGGCAATGGCATTGTTGGTATCGCCCAGGGCAGCTTGGCATGCCGCATATCCGAAATCCCCAGTGTGGGTGGTGTTGCCCCCTAACTGGAACAGAGCAACCGGGCGGGTCAGTGCTGATCTTGCGGTTATGGCTACGCCGCTGTTTGCCGTCGTACCAGAGCTATTCTGGGTAGAGATGGTAAAAACATGATCTGCCCCTGGGGCCCTGAGGCCGGAGATTGCGGCGGTCTGTGTCCCCAGGGCCACCACTATCGGGGTAGTTGGAGCTGGTGATCCAGTTATTGTTATCCTGACAGCGCTGGTGGTATCGGTGGGGTCAGTCCATGAAAGTGTTGTGTTGCCGTCTGCCGTTATTATTGTTGCTGTTGGGTTGGTTATCTGGGAGGCAACAGGGGCAATGGTGGCGGCAGTGATCGCGGTACCGGGTGATGTATTCCCGGCAGTATCAACGCTCCTTAGGGTTACGGTATATTCGGTAACGCTTTCCAGATTCGCCAGCGTTGCCGTTTCGGTACCGGCATTTACCCGCAGGGGTTGGTCAGGGGATCCATGCTCGGGCGACCAGGTAACAAGTACATGTGAAAAATCAGTTGTTGCGGGATCGGTCCACGTCACGGTTGCGGTGTTTACCGTTGCACTTGCCCGCAAGTTGGTAACCTCTGCGGGAGCCGCTGCGTTTGCGACAACACGCGCCACCGTCTCGGTTGAAACATTCCCGGCAGCATCAACGCTTGTTCCTCTTATTGTGTAATTAGTTCCATCAGTCAGACCAGTAATAGTAGTGGACTGCATCAAGAGTTCAGCAGGACTATCAAAGCGCAAGGGCGGGATCTGGGGGGCGCCTGCCGGTACCGGCGACCATGCAATAACAGTTTGAGCTGAACCAGACGCTCTGAGCCAGGAAACTACGACGCTGCCATCCACACCAGGGGTGGCGGAAAAATTTGAAGGAGTATCCGGTTTAACCGAATCTGCAGTAACGGTCACCGCATCACTTGCCGCAGACCTGTCCCCAGAGGTAGTGACGCTGACGGCAGTGAACGAATACTCTGTTCCGTTGGTTAATCCAGTGATGGTGGTGGTTTCTGCGCCGGCATTCACCGTGAGCGGCGATGTCTGTGCAGCAGCACCGGACCAGGAGAGTGCAATGCTCGCGAACGCAGCCCCCGGGGGGTCATCCCAGGTAATTACCGCACTTCCGTCCGGGCCGGCGGCGGCGGTCAGGATAACCGGTCCAATAGTAGCGGTATCTGCGGTGGCAGTTACCCCGGTACTTGCGGCGGATCTATTCCCAGCGGCATCAACGCTGACAGCGGTGAACGTATATGTTTGCGCATGCGTCAAACCGGTAATGACGGCGGCTCCCGCGCCGCTGTCGATACGGCGCGGCTGCTCCTCCTGCCCGGAAACCACCGGGGTCCAGGACAGAAGGATGTGTGAAAAATCGCTATCCGCGGGATCGGTCCAGGTAACTGTGGCGCGGCCGTTTGGACCTGCGGCAGCGGTAAGGGCAACAGGGGGCGGGGGGGTTGCATCGGCAGTAACACTCACTGGGGCGGTTTCCGTTGACGTACCGCCGCCCTCATCTACACCGACGGCACGGAACATATAGGGGGTCCCATCGGTCAGCCCGGTAACGGTTGCGGCTTCGGTGCCTGCCTCGATGCGGAGCGGCTGCTCTTGACCATCAACCACCGGGATCCAGGACAGGAGGATGTGGGAAAGATCAGACGCCGCGGAGTCGGTCCAGGTTATTTCCACCCTGCCGTTTTCGGCAGCACCCGCAGCAAGATTGGTAACAGGCGGCGGCATGGTATTTGTTGCAGTGGTGCTTTCCGCAGCATCATTTGTTGTCTGCGCCCCAGTGGTACTGACTGTGGTTATTCTGAAAGTATACTCGACGGCGTCGGCGAGTCCGATGATCGTTGCCATCTGGGTACCTTTTTCGATACGTACCGGCACAGGGGGCGCATCCGGGGTCCAGGATATAAGGACATGTGAAAAATTTACATCCTCCGTATCTTCCCAGGACAGGAGGACAACACCATTGGCCTGGGGTATGATATTGAGGTTGGTTATCGGGTCCGGGCCGGTGGGGCCGGTGCCAGTACTGGTATCCGGACATCCCGCGAGCAGCAGTACACAGGTCAGGACGAGTGCTCCTGCGCACAAGCGGCGCGGGACAATTCGTTTTAATAATTGAGTTGCCCCGAGGGGGCTATTTTCTCTTTTTATATTATTGATATATTGTTTTTTCATGGTAACACCTCCCATTTTGTAACCATACAGTATTGGGTAGTGTAGCATACCGCAACAGGGATTGTCAAATGTTTTATATATTTTTCAGGAAATTTCCGATACCGCAATGCCCGCGGGAGGTTCTGTGTTGTGTCTCAACTGAGGGGTGTGGGGACAGAGTTGGCGGTTGCACACCCGGGGGACGCCGAGGAGTGATCGGTGCGGGCGGATGGGATTGGTGAAGAATCGATTGTAGTCGCCGCTGGAAAAGAATTCGCGGATTTTTTTGCACATTCGCCAGGCCGTCTTGTAGGTGCACCCCAGTGTCTGCTGCAGCTCCCGCGGGGTGATGCCCTCGGTGCGGGAGCTCATTTCGGCGATGGCATAGAACCAGTGCGACAGCGGGGTCGATGATTTATGAAAAATAGTATGCGCGGCCGGGCTGATAGGCGATGCGCAGCGTGCGCACGCCCAGGCGCGGCGGTTGCGGCAGCGGTGAAAGGTAGCCGGGCGGCGGCACTTTGGACAGGTTTGCAGGTCTCCGTACTGTACCTTCCACAGGTGGCGCAGGCATACCTCGTCGCTGTTGAACAGCGGGCAGGTGTTGATACAGGTGCGGCAGGTATCGGGGGCGGGTGTGGTGCGAACGGGGCGCGGGGGGGGGTGGCTGACTGCGCGGGTGCGGCGCGGCGGGGTGGGTGTTCCGCTCATAGGAATATGCTAGATGATATACCGGGGTTTGTCAATCGGACGGGGCATGTATGCTGAGAAAGAGTATCTGGGGGCGGATAGAACAGGCTATACCGGTGCGTTAGGGATGGGAGGGGTGGCAGCGGGGGACCGCTGCCAGTCGGGGGAGACGCGGCAGCGGCGCCCCCGACCGCGCCCCGGACAGCCCGGCCCCGCTGTCACCAGAGGGGGTCAGAGAATGTGGGGGCGGCGCCGTTACCGACGGCGCTAGTCTCCCTGGGAGGAAGCGGGGGCAGGCGATGGCGGCGGGGCAACGCCCAAAACATGAAAATATGCTACGGGATTAACGCGGCACGGATGGGGGTGTAGAAGAGTGAGAAGCACAGGAGCATTAATGTGAAGGTGGTGACGGAGACGGGCCACCCGGCGCCGCTGCCTCGTCGGGCGGTGGCGAGTATGCTGGCGCGCAGGGCGGTGAGGCGGTGGTGGATGAATAGCAGGGGGAGTATGAGGAGGGCGATGAACAGGTTGCTGACAAATCGCGAAGAGAGGAGGCGTTGGAAGAAGATTGCATCGGTGAATAGGCTGACGTAGATAAACAGCAGGGCGAAGGCGGCGGAGACGCTGATGAACAGTATGCGTTTGTGGGCGCGGTGGTGGGAGGTGATGATGGCCAGGGCCCCGAGGGAGATGGCGAGCATGCTGATGGCGTAGAGGAGGTCGTAGGCGAGCATGGGGAAGAGGGCGATGCTGCACGCGAGGAGGGCAAAGGCACTGTAGGCGCGGCCGGGCGGCGCGGGGAAGGTTTTGATGAGCAACGCTGATGCGAGGAGGTGGAGGAGGTGCCAGAGTAGGAATCTGAGGAGGGTGATTACGAGAGGGAATTCGCGCCACAGGGCGGCGGGGCTCTCTATGCGTAAAATCATGGTTACCGTGTAGGCCGAGAGCATGCCGGTGATTACCAGGAGTAACAGGTGGGCGACGAATAGGGGGAAGTTGCGGTACAGGAGGCCGAGGTATGTCTGGCGGATGAAGTCGCGGCGGAATATGACGAGCGTGTAGACGAGTGCGAGGATGGAGAGGATGATGATGATGATTACGGTTTCGCTGACGATGGCGTAGCGGGCGATGACGGGGAAGAGTAAATAATTGGTATCGATTACGGGTGTCTCGGGGGCGGCGGCGTTGGCGGCGGCGCTGGCGACGAGTCCCTGGATGTACTGGGCGTAGTGGTAATACTGTATGTTTGCATCGGTTGCGCTGATTGGTGCGCGCGCGGGAGGTGTGGTGGGCGCGGGGGCGGTGCGGGGGGGGAGAATCTGGCCAGTGAGGTTATGCGCACGGACTCTATTTGCTGTGCCGTCAGGTAGGTAACGGGGGAGGATTGGGGGGTGGTGGCGGTGGTGGTGGTGGTGGGGGTGGTGGTGGGGGTGGGTTCCAGGATGCCGCGTCTGTCGCGCAGGGCGGTGTACCAGAACCCGGGGATGGATACCGGGGTGCGGGCGGTCTTGCTGGCCTGGAGGGCGCTAGCGACCAGGGATCTTGATGTTAGGGTGCTGCCGCTGCCGATATCCAGGGCGATGGGGTGGCGGGTGTCGAGGACATCTATGTACAGGAATGTGTCGGTTGCGAGGTGCCCGAAGGTTTCCAGGAACTGTTCTGTCCCGTGGCCGATGTATTGTCTGGTGTTCTGTTCGTTTGTGGTGTATTCGCTACCCAGGAACAGCATGTATATCTGCAGTCTGTTTTCCGCGTTTCCGTTGTATTGGGTGCTGATGTTTTCGAGGATGTGGAGCATAATGGCGGTGCCGATGGTGTTTTGCGGGTCGATGGGGGCGGCTAGTATCAGGGACTCTGCGGGGCGGGGGGCCGGGGGGGCGGGGGGGGTGGGGGCGATGTCTGAGGCTTCGGGGTCGGATTCTGAGTCGGTATCAGGGGGAGGGGGGTCGGGGTCGGGAGTAGTGGGGGCGGCAGGTGGGTTATCCTGGGCTGCACTGGAGGCGACCTCTATGTAAATACTACGGAGAGGTACATCGCGTCCCCGCTCCTCCCCAGGGGGGAGGGTGACGGTGCGGTAGGCGAGGCCGAGGCGCTCTGCGTTACTGCGGATATAGGCGATGGTTTCCAGTTCGCTGTCGCCCTCTGGGGCGGTGCGCTCGGTCAGGGCTTGCAGGTCGTTGAGGTGATACTCGACGGCCCGTGCTCCGGCTGGCATCGGGGTTGCGGCGGCGCAGAGCACAAGTGCCAAAAGCAGCAGGGGCGGCGGTGCGGGGCGGGAACCGAGGCGTAGTAGTTGATGAATGCGTGCCATGTCACTCAAGGGGGGTTAGCGCGCAGATGCCAGGAGAGTGGTTACGAGCTGGTGTATAGAGACGCCTGCGCTCTCCCACAGAACCGGATACATGCTGCGGTCAGTGAACCCGGGAAGGGTATTTATTTCATTGAGGTAGATATGTTCGTCGGTATCGACCAGGAAATCAACGCGCGCCATACCGCGGGCGCCGATGCACCGGTAGGCGTCAATTGCAATGTTTTGTATATTCTCCAAAAGTGACTTGGATAGCTTCGCTGGTATGTGGAAGGTAGTCCGGGGAGTGTCGGTGTATTTTTCCTCGTAATCATAGAAATTTGCGGTTGTGCAGATCTCCCCGGCCCCGGTGACTCTGATTGCATCCCCCTCCCCCCCCAGGAGCGCTACTTCCAGCTCGCGGCCGGAAATTCCCTTTTCAATCAACACACAGAAGTCGTAGGACGCGGCCTGCTCTATGGCTGCGTCAATTTCATCGGCGCTGTCTACCCTGCTGATTCCCAACGACGACCCGCTGCCCGCCGGTTTTACAAACAGCGGGAACCCGTGTGCGGCGACAAACTCATCTATCGCCTTCTGTCGATCATCTGAACGAGCGGTGCCTGCGCTGACGCTGTTTCCCACAGTAAGCATAATATACGGAACTACCGGCAGCCCGTTCCGGGCCCAGCAGCTCTTGGCATGTCCTTTGTGCATACCGATGGCACTGGCCAGTTGCCCGCACCCAACATAGGGTATGTGCATACTGTCCAGAAGCGCCTGCAGGGTACCGTCCTCGCCGTAATTCCCGTGTATCATTGGAAAGACAACATCGATATCCAAGGCAGAGCCGCGGCACCGCATACCGACCCCCGGGAGGAGGGTAATTTGATTTTCCGCGCGCGCCACTATTTCTAAAGATTTACTATCCGCGGCACCTGCGGTGTACGCGCTTTCCTCCTGCAGGTACCACTGACCGTCGGTGCTCACGCCGACAAGCACCACCTCGACACCCGTCTGCTTAAGTGCCTGGACAATATTGTATCCCGAGAGCAGCGAAATGGCGTGTTCGTACGACGGACCCCCGTACACCACCCCCACTCTCTGTGCCGATGTGTTCATGCTACCAGTATATCACAGCTAACGCATTATATGACACGGCGACCGGTGGGTTACTTGCGTGCGCGCGGGTTCAGCGGCTCTTCCGCGACTTGAGAGCCGCGCGTACAACAGCGTGCTCGTCCCACGCGATCTCACCGTCTTTGAGAATAATTGACCGCTCGTGCCCTTTCCCCAGGACCAGCAGCGTATCCCCAGCCCGCAAGCCCGCGATAGCCGCGTTGATCGCCGTTGCCCGGTCATGGATAACGTCAACCTTCCCGCCGCGGCGGGAAAATTCCGGCATATCGATACCGGCAATAATCTCTCCGGCAATCTGCTCCTGCGCCTCGCCCCGCGGGTCCTCGTCGGTAATATATATCCTGTCGGCCCACCGCCCAACCTCTCCCCCCATGGGGGCGCGTTTTTGCCGGTCGCGCTCGCCGGCGCAGCCGAAAACCACTACCAGCCCCCCCCGGGGGGTCAGCTCCCGCACCGCCGGCAGCAGGGCGGCGTATGCCGCAGGTGTATGGGCAAAGTCAATAAAAACCGTAAACCCGTAATCCCCCTCGCCTGTCATCAGCTCCATGCGCCCGGCAGGCGAACGCAGTTGCGGGGCGGCGCGGGCAATCTCCCCAAGATTTCGTCCGGTAATCTCCCCCGCCCCCAGGAGCGCCCCGATAAAATTATCGATATTGTAGCGTCCAAACAGCCCCAACGAAACCGGTATCGGCCCACCGCTCCCGCCCGGCCTCCGCCCGCCCCCCGCAACCGTCAGGTTAAACTCACTCCCCGCAAGGGTATGGCGGCACGAATCTATGCTCACAGACACACCTGCCGCAGCACGCCTGCGGCTCTCTCCCCTACCCCGCTGCCGCCGCGCCCCCGAGGGGGCGTCGGTACTATACTCAATAACCGGCACCCCGCGGCGCCGCAAGTACCCAAGGCGGCGCCGCAAACAACGCGCCCCCGCAGCGCCCCCTACCCCGCTCAATGCAAACACCCCCCCGCCCCTCTCTGGTGCGGACGCGGGCGACGGCGGGACGGCGACAATGGCACCGAATATCCGCGCCTTATCCGCACAGTATCTGCGCATGCTCTTATGAAAATCAATATGCTCATGGGACAGCGTAGTTAGAACGGCACCGCGCAGCTGTATATCCGCGGCCCGCGCCGTCTGCAGCGACAGCGCGTGTGAACTCAGCTCAACCACCGCATGCGTACACCCGGCATCCGCCATTTTTGCCAACCCCGCGTGCAGCCCCGGAGCCTCGGGGGTGGTTTGGTGCAACGTATTTTCCCGCAACCCGCTGCCGAAATCGTGGATAACGGTTGTCAGCAGCCCGCACTTCACGCCGCTGTGCTCTTTCAACAGCTGGTAGAGCAGATACGAAACGGTACTCTTGCCATCCGTACCCGTCACCCCGGTTACCGCCATATGCTTCGACGGCTCCCCGAAAAAACAATCAGACGCCGCCGACAACAGCGCCCGCACCGCGCGCCCGCCCCTGCGCCCGCCCGCGCGCCCGCCCGCACGCCCGCGCCCACGGACCCGGATGTAGCAAACCCCCTCCCGGTACCGTCCACCGCGGAGACGGCGCGAATGCACCACAACCCCCGCCCCGCGCTCAATAGCTTGATCAATATAATCGTGCCCATCGGCGCACTCGCCAACGATAGCAAAAAACATCCCGCCCGGTGTTACTTGTCTTGAATCATAATAGACCCCAGTGACGGAGATATCCTCCACGCCCCCCGCCCCCCCCCCGGTCCCCTTGGGATTCGGCAAACACACCAGACACTCCGGCAACCGATACTGCGCCCGCCGCACGCCTGCAAAGCGCACCGCCGCCCCGCACCGCCGCGTCGCGCCAGACGCACCGCGCCCTGCGCCGCGCCGCGCACCGCGCCCCGCGCCCGCATCTATCCCATAAACACGCCGCAACAACCCCAGCAACGGCATCGCACCCCCGTCGGGTGCGGGAGAAAGAGAACCCGCGGCTTTACTGACCATCTTCGCTATGGAGATAGCGAAAATAATCCATATCGGTGGTAACGATTTTGTTGAACCCCGGAATTGTCTTCCGATAGGAATCCAACGCCCGCCAGAAGCGGAAAAACGATGGCGCCTGACTATACGACCCGGTATATATCCGCGCCGCCTCGGCATCCCCCAGCCCGCTAATCCGCTGCGCTTCGGCGTAGGCCTCAGAGAGAATACGATTCTTCTCCCGATCCAGCTGCCCGATAAGCTCCCGCTTCCGTCCTTCCCCGTACGACCGATAGGCCTGGGCAATCCGCCGCCGTTCAGAAACCATGCGGTCATAGACACTTTCGGTCAAATCGTCCGAATAGCGTATCTGGCGAATAACAATATCAATCAGCTCAATGCCGAAGTCCGGCACAACTGCCGCCGCCGATGCAAACATCTCCACCGACAACTGGTCACGTCCCTTTACTACAACTTCCTGCTCCTGGGCGGTCGTCACCAGCGATGCCAACTCCTCAAATGCACTGCGGTCAAAGACAACCTCAGTCAACCCTTGTTCGCTCGGCGCTTCTTCACCACCTGCGGCTTCGGCCGCCTCAGCGGCAAGCAATGCGTCGCTATCCAACTTCAGCCCAGCCGCCAACCGGTCACGCTCTATCTGGTTAATCAAATTAGAGTTCCGCACCGCCTCGTGCAGCGGGTTACGGGCAATTACAGTACGGACCGCACTCTCGATAACATCATCAAGACGCGAGTAGGCCGCCTCCAGGGTATTTACCGAGGCGTAAAAGCGCTGTATATCAACAATCCGCCAACGCGCCGAGGTATCTATCCATATAAACTGATTCTCCAAAGTCGGCACCCGACGGGATCGCCGTCCCACGAGAGTATCTTCTTGGGAAACCGGGTAACGGTATCCACAAACGGAATCCGCAGGTAGAACCCTGCCTCATCAACCGCACGGACTACCTCGCCAAACCGGGTAACCACCGCCTGCGTACCTTCTTCGATGATGTAAAACGGCCCGACCGATAACACCAGCCCAACCAGCAGCACCACCGCTGCTAAAGAAATAACTACACGTTTCATATTATTGACTCCCTCCATCACCGGGATCAACTGCACCCGCAGCCCCCGCGGTACTGGCCGGCTGCCCTATTCCCAAACCGCTCCCGCGGTTCACCTGCAACAGCGGCACCAGGTTCTCAAGATTACGGTCAACCAACTCGGTATTCTCGGCATCTTCAAACACATCTTCAAACATCTCATAATAGAGACGGCTCCGAGTCGTCTCGGGAGCCTGCAGGTACTCGGTAACCACTGCATCAAACCGGTCAACATCACCCGTGGCACGGTTCACCCGCTGGGCCTGATAGCCCTCGGCAACATTTATCACCGCCTGCGCCTCCCCGCGAATCCGCGGAATCTCGTTATTGTACTGCTGCCGGCCCTCGTTGATCAGCCGGTTCATATCCTGGATTGCCTTATTGACATCCTCAAAGGCATCCTGGACCCGACCCTCAGGGGGCACGATATTCTGCAACCGCACCTGCGTTATCCGCACGCCCAGGTTGTAGCTGTTCAGAATCTCATTCATAGATACCAACGCGCCCTCTTCGATGTTGGTACGCTCGGTCGCGATAACATCCAGGATAGCCCGGTCGCCAATCAACTGGTTAACCACCGCTTGCGAAATATCCCGAATAGTACGCTCCCGGGCCTCAACGTTAAACAACCACGCCCGCGGGTCGGCAATCCGGTATTGGATAATCCACTCAACATCAATGATATTCAAATCCCCAGTCAGCATCGTCGACTCCTCGGGGTAATCGACATTGGAAAAAACCGTATTCACCCCCGCGCGCTCGACCCGAAACCCGAAGGCCATATTTTGAATAACCTGCGTCGGCACCTTATAGCTGCGCTCTATCCCCAGGGGAATCTTGAAATGCAGCCCCGGGCCAACCGTTCGGTCATAGCGCCCAAACTGCAAAATAACCCCTTCTTCGGTCTCATCAACCATAAACAGCCCACTCCCGACTATCAATCCCAGCACCGCCAGCACCACCAACACCGTCAGCAGCCGCGGCACATTCCGTGCGTTCTTATTCGCGCTCTCTTTGCTCTTATCAGACATACCCCATCCTACCACGCCGCCCCTGGTCTTGTCAAGTAGACGAAATTTTTTGGAGGTGATGTGTTAAGAGGGGGCTGCCGGCCCCCTCGCTCCATAATTTTTTAACGCCCATTTTTAACGGGCTCACTAACGCTCGCCCTAAATGGGCTAAAATTATTCCACTACCCCCGGTCGCTTCTGTAAAAATATTAAGTCATAAGCGGATATAGCAATCCCGAATGCGCCGCAACGGCGGCGCCAACAAACAGACGCTACCCCCGGTCGCTTCTGTGAAGCATACGTCGCTCACACGGCAACGGAGCGTAATGTACCGCACAGAGAGCGTAGCGAACGAAAGTGCGGTACCAACAACCAGAGCTACCCCCGGTCGCTTCTGTCAAGCACGCGTCTCCCACGCGGCGCCAATACCAGCCCCTACTGTCCGGGCAGCTCAATCCCGCTGGCACCGCAGTTGGTCTGCGTAGAAGTCCCCGGGAGCGTACTCGGGAACATCGAGCAGGTATAGTCACTCCCGCTGCCGTCGTAATCCGCGTAGCGGAGCTTCGGACTCGCCGCTGGTGACGCCGCGGCACCGAAGATCCACGCGTTCAAGGTATTGTATGAGGCATTATTCCAGTCCACCCAGATACCGGCAGCGACACATTCGGTACCGCTATTGAACGACCTGTAGATCACACCAGCGGTGGCACCGGTTGCGGGCGGATCACAGCGCCCGGGAGTAAAAAAGTTCGGCGGGGGCATCCATACACCCGGAGTTTTTGCGGCACCCGTGCAGGCAGCCTCGGTAGAGTGATCGGGGTGGTCGCACCCCGGGGTGTTGGCAGCAGTAAGGCCGGTTGCATCAGTTACCCCCGTGGGCTGCGCGGATAATCCCGGGATTTCGCTCGTGACGTCCCCGAACCCATAACTTGCCGGTGCGGTGCCGCCGAATATTGCACCAATCGCACTGCCGGCAAAATCATTGGCCCCCGCACCTCCGTCAACATCACCGGTAGCGTAGCTTGCAATAACTGACCCGTTGTCCTGCAATCCAAGCAAACCGCCGGCATAATCAGCTTGCCCAGACCCTCCATCAACGGCACCCGTGGCGTAGCTGGCGGTAATGGTACCGGCTTCCATATATCCAACCAATCCCCCGACAGCATCTTCATTCCCCCCATACCCGTAGATGCGTGCATCAGAGATACTGGCGATAATATCCCCGCCTACCTGCCACCCCACCAGGCCGCCGATAATATCATTTCCAGAGTCAGCAAGGGCGTCTCCAGTTGTATGTACCGCAATAATTTCGCCGCCGCTCTGATATCCCGATATAATTCCAATCAGTCTACCACGTGATCCATTATACTGAACCAGCGCATCGGTTACCCCGAGGTTGCGGATAACTGCACCGTCACCGATTGACCCAAACAACCCACTGGTAACTTCGGATCGGCTGACAGCCAGGTTGGCTATGGTGTACCCATTACCTTCAAAGACACCAGTGAACGAGTTGGATAAAATAGTCTCCGGGTTATTCCCGGCACCGCTCCCAACGGGCATCCACCCACCGGTACCGTCGGCGGCAACCACAAAGTGCGGACTGGCGTTATCCCCGCTATCGAGGTCGATATCCGGGAGGGTGCCGCTCCACGTACTGCCGCTGTTATTCTTATCAAAATCAAGGCTCTTCATCAGCTCATACCCGCACAGGTAGACCCCGGTACTAGTCGGGGTGGTGCAATCGGCAGTAGGACTCTGCGGCGCCCCGTGGGTGCGTCCATCCAGGCTGCGCCCGGTAAGATCCATACGCATACTATGAAGCTCCGACAGGGTATTGATGTCAATCAGACCGTCGTTGTCTGAATCGACATCCACACCGCAGCTGGTACCGGAACCGGCCGCAGCACTGAGGGCATAGCCCATGTTGCAGGTTTGACAGCCGACGCTGTTTTCGACAAGAGTAAGGTCGCTAATAGCCGTACCGTCGGTGCACACGTGAGCGTACGCGGTACCACAGGTGGTACCAACCGCCCCAGGGGTTCCGTCGGGCAGAAATCCCATGTCGCAGGCCTGGCATGCGGCGGTATTTTCAACAAGAGTCTCCCCGGTAATCGGGGTGCCGTCGGTGCAGATATACGAGTACGCGGTTTCACAGGTGGTACCGATCTCTCCGGGCGTCCCGTCCGCCAGGAACCCTGCGTCGCAAGACTGGCAGGCGACGGTGTTTTCAGTCAAAGTCATGTCTGAACGTGCGGTGCCGTCGGTGCAGATATACGAGTACGCAGTTGCACAGGTGGTGCCGATCGCTCCGGGCGTCCCGTCCGGCAGGAATCCTGCGTCACAAGACTGGCAGGCGACGGAGTCTTCGGTCAAGGTCATGCCTGAGCGTGCGGTGCCGTCGGTGCAGGTGTACGCGTATGCGGTTTCGCAGGTAGTGCCGATTTCTCCGGCGGTCCCGTCCGGCAGGAATCCTGCGTCGCAAGACTGGCAGGCGACGGTGTTTTCAGTCAAGGTCAATCCTGAGCGTGCAGTCCCGTCGGTGCAGGTGTACGAGTATGCGGTTTCGCAGGTGGTACCGATTTCCCCGGCGGTCCCGTCCGGCAGGAATCCTGCGTCGCAAGACTGGCAGGCGACGGAGCCTTCGGTCAAGGTCATGCCTGAACGTGCGGTGCCGTCGGTGCAGATATACGGGTACGCTGTTTCGCACCTTGTACCGAGTGCACCAGCCGGGCCGTTGGGAATGAAGCCGACGTTACAGGTTTGACAGGCGGGGCTGTCTGCTACCGGTGCAGTACCGGTAATCGGCGCGCCGTTTTCGCACACATACGCAAACCCGCACATACTGCCTGCCTGGCCGGCGGTGCCGAATAACGTGTACCCGTCATTGCACTCCATACATATGGTAACCCCCTGTGCGGGAGCAACCTCACTGGACGGCGTTCCGTTGTCGCACACGTAGGCAAATTCACAACTGACCCCAGGACCTGCCGTGCCATTGAGCGTATACCCTGTATTACAGGTCTGACACCCGACGGTCGGCGACGCGGCGGTACCGGTAATCGGCGTTCCGTTTTCACACGTATACGGAACAGCAGGGGGCTCTTCGGGGCATGCTGCTAATAGTATTGTCAATGCAATTGCTGCCAATCCGGCAACAACAGATGCACTGCGGCGGCTTTTAAAATTCTCGGGAACTCTCATATATATGGTTATAGTACAAAAACAGATTTTTTGTCAAATTTTTTTTAATTCTTTGTGGATTCAACCGCAAGTGCAATATTCCGCGGAGGTGCGCAATACTTTGCGCTAGGCATGCTCAGGGTGGTGCGTGCCCTTGCACGCACCAGACGCCGCAGAGTTTACGGGACGTATCCCTACCACTTGGGACGCGGCGGCCGAGCCCTGGGCACGCCGACCGCCGTGGGGCGCGCAGCGCCGCGCGGGGGGAGCGCCCGGAAAATTCTGCGTTGCCGAATATTGTGCGGCGGTGTACAATAGCGCATGGATTACGACGCTATTGTGATTGGCGGCGGACACGCGGGAATTGAGGCTTCGCTGGCGCTGGCGCGGCTGGGGTACGCTACCCTGATGGTGACGCAGCACCTGGATACCATTGGGAAGCTTTCGTGCAACCCGGCAATCGGCGGGCTGGCGAAAGGCAATATGGTGCGCGAGATTGATGCCCTGGGGGGCGAGATGGGGCGGATTGTCGATAAGACGATGATTCAGTTTCGGGTGCTCAACCGCAGCCGGGGGCCGGCGGTGCAAGGGCCGCGGGCGCAGGCGGATAAGGCGGCCTACCAGGCGTGTGCGAAGGAGACCCTGGAGGGGCAGGATAACCTGTATCTGTTTCAGGATACGGTGAGCGATTTGCTGCTGTCGGGGGACGACCGGGAAGCCCGGGGGGTTGAGACGGTGCGGGGGCGGCGGTTCACGGCGCGGGTGGTTGTCCTGACTACCGGGACGTTTCTGAACGGGCGGGTGTTTATTGGTGAATATTCGGCGAGCTCCGGGCGGCTGGGCGAGCCGGCGGCGGCGGGGTTGGAGCGGGTGCTTATGCGGACGGGGTTCCGGATGGGGCGGCTCAAAACCGGGACGCCGGCGCGGGTACACCGCGATTCGCTGGACTTCAGCAAGCTTGAGCGGCAATTCGGTGATGAGGAGATTGTGCCGTTTAGCTTTGGCGGGTTTGGCGGCGCGGGTGCCGGTGGTGATGGTGCGGCGGCGGCGCGGGTGCAGTTGCCTTGTTATGTGACGTTCACTAACGAGAAAACCCATCAGATTATCCGTGATAATATGGGGCGCTCTCCGCTCTATTCGGGTAAAATTAACGGGGTGGGGACGCGGTATTGTCCTTCTATTGAAGACAAGGTGGTGAAATTTCCAGACCGTGACCGGCATCAGATTTTTATTGAGCCCGAGGGGATGCGGACGAAGGAGATGTACCTGAATGGTATCTCCAGCAGTATGCCCGAGGATGTACAAGAGCGGTTTATTCACTCGATTCCCGGTATGGAGGACGCATATATTATGCGCCCGGGGTATGCGGTGGAGTACGATTACATCGATCCGTCGCAGCTCTATCCGTCCCTGGAATCGAAGCGGATCCGCCGGCTGTTTGTGGCCGGGCAGAGTAACGGGTCGTCGGGGTACGAGGAGGCGGCCGGGCAGGGGCTGATGGCGGGGATAAACGCGGCGCGGCTCCTGCAAGGCGCGGAGCCGGTTATCCTGCAGCGGAGCGAGGCGTACATCGGGGTGATGATTGACGACCTGGTTACCCTGGGGACCAAGGAGCCGTACCGGATGTTTACCTCGCGGGCCGAGCATCGGCTGGCGCTGCGGTATGATTCGTGCGATCGGCGGTTGAGCGGTATTGGGCACCGGGTGGGGTTGGTCGACGACGAAAAATTTGCGCGCCTGCAGGAGAAGATAGCAAAAATTGATGAGATAAAAGAGCTGCTTGGGAAGACGGGGGTGAACCGGGAGCTGGTAGGGCGGGCAAGTGCCCGGGCCGCCGGTGCCCCTGGGGCTGTGTCTCTCACGTTAGGGCGGAGTTTGTATGACGCGTTGAAAAAACCGGAAATAAATTTTGCCGATATCTGTGCCATCTGTCCGGAGCATTTTTCGGGAATTGACGGCGAGTGGCTGAAGCAAATTGAACTGGATGTGAAGTACGAGGGATATGTGCAGCGCCAGGATGACCAGGTGCGGCGTTTCAAAAAGATGGAGCACTTGACGATTCCGGCTGGTATCGATTATGCCGGTATAAAAGGCATTAGCAACGAGAGCCGGGAAAAATTCCTGGCTATTGAGCCGCAGTCGATTGGGCAGGCGGCGCGCATCCCCGGGGTGCGGAATAGCGATATTGCGGTGCTGATGCTCCACGTAACCCGGGCGCGGCGGGGCGCAACGCCGGCGCAGACAGTGGTACCGGCGCCTGCACCGGCAGCGGCGCAACCGTGACCCCCCCTGCGGATACAGATACGGCGGCCCAGGTAGTACAGGGTCTCCGTGAGAAAACCACCGCCCCGCTGGAGCAGCACCACTATGTGCTCCTTGGGCACTACATGCGCCTGCTCCTGGGGTGGAGTCAAAACATTAACCTCACCGGTACCCCCACGGCGGCAGGACTTACCGCCCAGTTGCTTGACGTCTACAGTGCCTGGGAGGTACTTGGCAAACTGATACATACTATAGAGGCGAAACAACGCGGGAACGGGAGCAAGGGCGGTGTGCGTATTGCCGATATCGGGTCCGGGAACGGGCTGCCGGGGATTCCGTTTGCGATCCTCTACCCGCAGCATCAATTTACCCTGGTGGAGAGCAAGGAAAAGCGGGTGCGGTTCCTGACCGAGTGCACCCGCGCCCTCCCACCCCCAGGAGGGGGGATGGAAAATGTATCGGTATGCCACGCACCCTACCAGGAAATCAAAGAGGCGGGGCGGTATGACATAGTACTGGCGCGCGCACTATGCCGGTTCGACAGGCGCAGCACCGCGGGGCTCAGGCGGCTGGTTGCCAGGCACGGCTACCTGGTTGCCTACAAGGGGAAGGATGCGCACCTCGACGGCGAGTTATCGGCGCTGCGCGGTCAATTTTCCGCAGTTGAGACAAACGAGACCATTGCCGTAAAACCCGGCAGGGTGCTGGTCTACGCACGCGCGTAACCACACCCCCCACTCACCGGGAGAGCTATAATTTTATTTTTGACAGCAGCTGGCTCAGTCCCTGCCGTCCGATCAGCACCAGCGCCCGCCCCACAGAGAGGTGCCGTGCGGTAGATGAAAAATCTCCTGCACTGATACAAACCGCCTGCGAGTACCCGGACCCGCCAATCTGATCATATAAATCCCGCACCAGGGAGTAGCCGGTAATGTTTTCGCTGCGCACAATCCGCACCAATCGAACGGACGTACTTTGCTCGCTGGAAAATTCGACATCAAAATCAGAATAACTGCGGGTACGGTTTGTCAACGAGCACTTTGCTGCGCCCCCGGGGAAGTATGCGCGGATAATTTGCATACACACAGTAGTAAAGCTGTCGGTGGGCAACCGAAGGAAGCGGTCAATGCCGCTTCTATCGGTATATTGCGAGTACCGTTTGATGAGTCTGTCTGCATCCTTGAAACCCGGGTCAACCGTTACGATCTGTTTCAATGCCGCTACCGCCTTATTTGACTCGTCATCGTTAAAATAAATATGTGCAAGTTTATAGAGAACCTGATTACGGTGCTCGGAGTGTGATTCCGGGATGATTTCAAGCGAGGCAATGTAGTGTTTTGCGGCCTCTGCATTGTTCCGCAGCTTGCTCTCAATGTCCCCAAGGTTTTCCAACGCAAAGAGCTGATCGTGGGGCGAATTGATCAGTTGATGTAATAGCGCGGTACCTTTGGCGTATTGTCCCCGGTTGATATAACTCTGTATCAGGTAGCGGGTGCTCTTGCGATCGCCGCCGCCCTTGTTGTGAAGCTGTTCGAGCAGACGGACGGTATCCGAATGAGACCCCAGTTGGTAGTTACAGTAGGCGGCATATTTGATGGCGTTGCTGTTGTTTTGATTTTGCAGCCGGGCATATTCGAAACAATCAAGCGCCTTGAGGTACTCTTTGCGGTCATAAAAAATATACCCGTAGGTCATCAGGTACATTGGATTCTGAAACGGCCAATCGTTGAGCGCCTGCATAACCTGGGTGGCAACCTCCGGCTTGTCACTCTTGTGCGCCGCGTACCCGTAGCGCACTCTGTCAATAAATTCCTCTTCCGTCCGCGCCCGCGGTTCAAAATTCGTCGAAAACAGGAGGTGATAGTGCTTGTAGGCCAATTCCCATTTGCTATTGCGGTAATACGCTGTTGCCAACGTTAGCCGCGCGTTGCGGTTATTCGGGTTACGGGCCAACTGGTTATTGATACGCTCCAGTGCCTTTGGATTCCCACGCACCGGTACGTTACGCCGCGCCGCGCCGCTCCCCCCGCCGCCTCCGCCGCTATGCTTCCGGGATGCCAATACATAGAGAAACCCCAGCATGGGAACCAGGAATATAATTATCAGGGCAATTTCTAGCGGAGACATAACCCCGCCCAGCGCCTGCTTGTCTCTATCACACCCGCGGCAGGACCCGCCATCCCCGCTCGCTTAGCTCCCTCGCGCATGAATAAATAAAATATCGCCATCCTTTACTTTATAATCGGCTCCCTCGGTCCGAATCATGCCTGCTTTTTTTAATTCTGCCTCACTTCCGTATTTTATTAAATCATCGTACGAATACACCGCCGCCTTGATAAACCCGCGTTCAAAATCGCTATGTATCTTGCCTGCGGCCTGTGCGGCATTGCTCTGGTTGGTAATTGTCCACGCGCGGGTTTCATTCGGGCCAGCCGTAAAGAAGGTGCAGAGCCCCAGGAGCCCATAGGTGGTGGTAATTAACCGTTCCAGCCCCGAACCCTCCAGCCCGCTCTCTTTGTAAAACGCGGCACGCTCCTTCTCATCGGGTATCTGGCTAATTTCATTCTCCAGCTTCCCGCACAACTGCAATACCGGGAACCGTCCGCGAAAATACTGCTCCGCCTGCTGGACAAACTCATTCGCACTACCCCCGCCCGCTTGCTCTACAGAATCCTCGTCAACGTTACAGATGATGATTTGCTCTTTCGCCGTCAACAGGTTAAGCTCGGCAGCGATATCCACGGCCCGCACCGCCCCACCGCTCCCGGCACCGTCATCCCCCGCATCGGCATCAGCCCCGCCCCCGCCGCCGGTAATTACCTCCCGCGCCTCCCAGATACTCCCCCCCGAGAGCACCGCCATCATCTCTTCCAATATCACCCGCTCTGCCCGCGCCCGCTCGCCGGCCTGCTTGTCAGCCCCCATCTCGCGCCGCTTGCTGCTGCCAAGGCGTTTCTCAATGCTCTGTATGTCGGCCAGCGCCAACTCGGTCATAACTGTCTCAAAATCCGCAACCGGGTCAACCTTCTCGTTCACGCTCGCCACCTCGTCGCCGCCAAAACAGCGCAGCACATGCCCAATGACCGGGCACTCGCGGATATGCGCCAAAAATTTATTCCCCAACCCCTCACCGCTGGCCGCACCGGCAATCAGCCCGGCAATATCCACAAACTGCACAGTAGTACCGAGGACTTTCTGCGAATCAAACACTTCGGTAATTTTCACCAGCCGCTCATCCGCAACCCCCACAACCCCGACATTCGGGTCGATGGTACAAAACGGATAGTTGGCAACCTCCGCGCCGCCCGCCCCTGCATCCCCGAGGGTAGTCAGGGCATTAAAGATAGTTGATTTCCCGACGTTCGGCAGTCCAATCAACCCGCACTGCAGGCTCATACCGCACCCTGGGGGGTACCCGCCCCGCCGTCGCTGCTCTCATCACCGAGCAACCGGGCAACCTGCTCTTTCACGGCATCAACTCTCTGTTGATACCCCCCCTGGTGGCGGCTGAGGTGCCGCTGCAGGTCCTGTTGAAACTCCGGCAACGTCGACGGATCCAATCGTACTTCCATCCCGGTTTGCCGGGCAACCTGGGCCATCTTCTCTTGCGCCACCTGCTCGTACTGCTGCCGGACAGAGCGGATAATCTGCTGTCTCTCTTGCAGGTACGCATACCCCAGCTCCTCCAGGGCAGAGGCAACCTCCTCGCCCCCGCTCCCGCCAGTCATCACATTAATAATTTTACCGATGGCGGCAAAACGCTCCAGCCCAGACTCATCCGCGGGCAGGGCAATCTGCGGCAGCAGGGCCGCCCGCATACCCCGGTGCACCTCCGCGGCTTCCCCCGCCCCGAGGCCTGCCGTCGCCTCGGCGATATCGTACCCCCCGTCGCCCCCCCCGAGGGCCAGCCCAACCGCTTGCTTCCCGCGCTGCCTGTGCTCGTACGCCGTAATCTCTTCCCGGCTCCCCGTCACGCTCTCGGTCCGCTCCAACGCAATCTCCAGCGAACTCCGTATTTTACCCATAGGATAAGTGTAGCAGATATTTATAATATTTTCCAACCGCAAAGTTTCCAGGAGGGGGGCTCTGCCCCCCTCGCTGCAGCCAGCGCCCGCGCTTGCGCGCGGACCAGACGGCTACCCACGCACGCGTGGGTACGGGCTCACTGCCGCTCGCCCGCCGCCGTCTTCGCTGTCTTCCGCTACCCCCTGGCACTGTTGTAACCACATTAAGTCATGAGTGGATACAGCAATTCCGAATGCGCTGCTCGTAAACCCGGCATCAATTTTACTAATACGAAATCAATACGCGGTGCGCCGCTCGCGCGGCGCCAATAACCAGAGCGCCAAAAACCAGACCGCTACCCCCTGTCACTATTGCGAATACATTAAGTCACAAACGGATATGACAATTCCTTGCGTGCCCTCATCGCGGTTCATACACGTCATCACTATTCACCCCCCCGAAACTATACCCGCTGGTCGGTACGGTGTGCCAATCTGCGGCGGTGTTGGTATCCGCGTGGGTGCTCGCCCGTCCCATCGAGCGGGTTGCGGTTGTGCGGGCGCTGCTCACCGTCTCCTCGGGAGTCAGGAGCTCTCCTGCGGGTACCCACCCCCCGGCGCGAACCAGTTCGTCGACGCGCTCCATAACCTCCGCGCGCCCCCACCCCCGGTACCGCTCATCGGATTCCGAGGTGCGGTTGGAGTATATAACCGCATCAACCAGTGCCCCGTGCGGCGCATCGTACAAAGAGAGCATCCCGTTATTCCCCGAAAGCCCGCTCCCACCCGCGACCCAGTAATCCCACGCCCCGGGGTGCGCATCCTTACCCGCGGATTCGTCCGTCCGGGTCGTTTCGTCGATCTCTGTTGTTATGCCTTCGGGTTTGAAATGCACCAAAATGTAATCCCCCGCCCCAACAGTCGCAGCGGGAAGTATTTTCCGGTGATCCCAACTACTGACAGTGCCTTCGTGCAGCGTCACCCCAGCCAGGTTACCCCCACTGACGGCATACAGTTCCACTACATCCGGGTGGTTCCCCGAGCCTTTGGTGGTGAATTCGTTAATAACGATGCTCGGGACATTGCCGTTATACCCATACACCTCTGTCACAATATCCAGGGAGTTCCCGTGCATATCCCGCACGGTCAGCGCCAAGGTATAAGGGCGCCCCGCCGCGAGGGCGGATGCGAAGGTTAACAGCACGCCTTCGTCACACCCCTCGCTTGGAGGCGGGTCGGCGGACTTCAGGGTTACATCTCCGGAAATAAGCAGCGACTCCCTATTGAGCTCCACGGGCTCGTCAAAACAAAAGCTGACCTGGTCGCCGGCAACCACAGATACGGCCCCGAGAACGGGCGGGGTAAGGTCAAACATCTCGTTGTAATCGGTATTACGCACCCCGCCCGCACTGGGGTCGCAGGCTGCGAACGCACCGAATACCGCAACAGCGGTCAATACATAGTAAATATACTTCATTCTCTCTCTCCTCAATACTGTAAGGAGAAAACGAGCTGCCGTGCATGCCCCACGGGGGGGGTATTTTTTGGAACTTTCGGGGCGTGTGCGGTACTAACTTAACGACACATATGAAAACGCAGAGAAAACAATACTCCGCGCCAGGCATGGCAACGATGGCGGTGCCTTTTGGGGCACCGCCAGACTGCGCGGGTCCACGTGCGGTGCATGTCCCTGGTACCCGTGCGCAGGCCGCGTCGGTGCCACGCCGACCGCGGCACCGCCGCGGTGGCGCCCAGATAAAAATTAATTCTTAAAAAAAATAAAAATTGCATATATATAGATAGGAGTAGGTAATGAAATTTAATGTAAGTACATTGACGCGCGGTGCACCCGCGGCGAAACCCGATATAGATGAGAATGACCCGCGTGTGCGGCTGTCGCGGTTGGGGTACCGGTATCTGCGCGAGAAAAAAATACAGGCGGCGATTGAGTGTTTTAGCGAAATCCTGGCCCTGGAGCCGGATAATAATTACGCCCTGGTTGGCATGGGGGATTCGATGCGCAAGACCCGCCGTGACGCGGAGGCGATTGAGTATTACAAGCGCTGTTTAGAGAACAATGGGGATAATAATTTTGCGCTGTTTGGGTTGGCGGATACGTATCATCAAAGCGGCGAGTACGCGCTCTCCATTGAGTACTGGCAGCGTTATTTGAATTTTGACCAGGATAACTGTGCGGTCCTGACCCGGGTGGCGGATGCCTACCGGCGGTTGAAGCGTGACGATAAGGCCGAAGAGAACTACCGCCTGGTCCTGGGGCTTGACCCCGAGAACCCGTACGCCTATGTCGGGCTGGGGTGGGTGTACTTTGAGCGGGAGGAGTTTCCCGAGGCGCTGCGGAATTGGAAGCATGTACTGGAACTGCGCGACCGCTGGGCGCGGCGCGGGGCGGGCGCGGACGGCGGTGCGCAGAAAAAATACGGCAAGTATACTTCGGATAGCGACGCCGCACTTACCGGTGCAGGCACGGATGCGGGCGCGGATGCGGATGCAGGCAGCGAGCGACGCGGGTGCGGGACTGGGTTCATAGGTAGAAGGGCCCAGAGACGCGATACCAGCATTTACACCGCTATCGGGAATTGCTACTACCGGATGCGCCAGTATCACTCTGCCCTTCCGTACTACCAAAGTGTGCTGCGCACACACCCGGATAGTTTTTTTGCCCTCCTGGGGATGGCGAACTGCTACCGCGGGCTTGGCGACTACACCGGGGTGGTGGGGTATCTGGAGAAAATACTTGCCCGAGACCCCGGGAACAGTACCGCGCAGTCGCGGTTGGGCGATGCCTACATGAAACTTGGTGATAACGATAAGGCCCGGGAGTGCTACAAGAACGTCCTGGAGCGCGGGTTTGATGCGTTTGCGGCGTTCGGGTATGCGCGCCTGCAGGAGAAAGAGCAGGAATACGACAGTGCCCTCAGTATCTACGAAGAGCTCCTGGGGGATGAGGATGCCGGGAGACGGGTGCAGTGGCACCTGGAGACGCTGGCAAAAGATGCCGACGCGCTTCCCGAGAGTGTGGCCCGGCGGGTTGCGGATATACTGGTGCAATCGTCGGTTGCCTAGACTGATTGACAAAAATAGCTGTCCCGCGTGAGCGCGCGGGCGGGGGCAGCGTTTACTCTTTTTCCGCCGCCGTCAATGTGGCCTTGATGCGCCGCACCCCCTGGGACGACGCCTGCTCTTTTTGAATCCGAAACTTCCCCAACTCGCCGGTGCGGGGGACGTGCGGGCCCCCGCATACCTCAAAGGAGAAATCGCCGATCCGGTAGGTCGAGACCTCTTCGCTGTACTTTGCCGTAAAAAACGCCAGCGCGCCTTGCTCGCGGGCCTCCGATAACTGCATGGTCTTCTGTACCACCGGGGTATCGGCGGCAATTTGTTCGTTGACAATCTCTTCCACGCGCGCCAGCTCCTCCGCCCCGACCTTCCCTCCGGGGTGCGAGAAATCGAAGCGGAGCCGCTCCGCCGTGATGTTGCTTCCTTTCTGCTGCACGTGCTCCCCAAGTACCTCCCGGAGGGCCTGGTGGAGCAGGTGGGTAGCGGTATGCAGGGCGGTGGTCTGCTGCGAGTGATCGGCTAGCCCGCCGGCAAACCCCGCCGCGCCTGCGCCGCCCGCGCCGCCGCCACCCCCGGCATGCGACACCTGCCGGTGCTTATCGAACGCCGCCGTGAACTCCTGGTGGTCAACCGTCATGCCGCGCTCCCCGGCAAGCTCCCGGGTCAGGTCAAACGGAAACCCATAGGTATCGTACAACCGAAAGGCAACCGCCCCGGGGAGCTGTAACGCCCCGCCCCCGCCCCCGTCGTTGGCGCTCTCCAGCTTCGCACACTCGCGCTCAAACATCTGCTGCCCGCGCACCAGGGTCTTCCCAAACAACTCTTCTTCGCGCCGCAGCACCTCGGCAATGTACTCGCCCCGCTCTCTTGTCAGCTCCGGGTAGCTATCGCGGTAAATCTCCAGCACGCCCCGTACCGGCACCCCCAGGAACCCCCCCCCGTCGCCCGCACGCCCCTGGATCCCAAGGCGCTGCCCGTGCCGCACCGCCCGCCGGATAAGTCTCCGCACCACATACCCCTGCCCGACGTTACTGGGCACAATATCGTGCGAATCGGCAATAATCATAGCCGCCGCCTTGGCGTGGTCGGCAATGATCCGCAAACTCTTATCCCGCTCCCGCACATCCTGCGCCCGTCCCGCCGCACCGCCGGTATAGGTCACCTGAAACTCCCGCTCCAGCTCGGCAAAAATAGGCGAAAACAGCTCGGTATCATACACCGACCCCTTCCCCTGCAGGGCCGTAACGGTCCGCTCAACCCCCATACCGGTGTCGACGCACTTTCTCTCCAGCCCGCTCAACTTCCCGTCAGCGCCCTTCCGGTACTCCATAAACACATCATTCCAAATCTCCAGCCACCCGCTCCCGTCCTCTCCGGGCGCCCCGCGCGCGGCTGACTTCCCGTCGATGTCAAAAAACATCTCGGTATCCGGGCCGCACGGACCGGTCTTCCCCGCCGGCCCCCACCAGTTATCCTTACGCCCAAGGCGATGGATCCGATTCCCGGGTATACCGGCCTCGCGCCACAGCCGCGCCGCCTCTTCGTCGGCAGCCACCTCGTCATCGCCCCCGAACACACTGATAGCCAGCCGCTCCCGCGGAATCCCCAACCACTCCGCCCCCGTCAGGAACCGGTAACTGAACCCGATGGCCTCCGCCTTGAAGTAATCCCCCAGGGACCAATTCCCCAGCATCTCAAAAAAACTCAGATGGCTCTCGTCCCCAACCGCATCAATATCCCCCGTCCGGATACACGGCTGACAATTCGCCACCCGCGCGCCCCCGGGGTGCGGTTGCCCGAGGATATACGGCACAAGCGGGTGCATCCCCGCCGTCGTGAACAGCACCGACGGATCATTCTCAGGCACCAGCGACGCCCCGGGGATAACCGTGTGGCCTTCGCGGGCAAAAAATTCCAAATACTTATCTTTGAGTTCCTGGGCGCAAATCATACAGGTAGTATAGCGTAGAACGCCCTGCCCTGCTACCCTTTTTTTCATCGTTTGGGCGCTCCCCCCGTGCGCGCTCCCCGCGCGCCCGGCGGTCGGCGTGCTCAGGGCTCGGCCGCCGCGCACCCCGGGCAGTAGATGCCCCGCGCAAACTCCGCGGCGTCTAGCGGGCGCAAAGGCGCCTCGCTGCCCTCGCAGGGCCGCTACCCTGAGCATGCCTAGCGCGGAGTATTGTATCTTCCTGTAGTGTATTGGATTCGGGTTCCCCGCTCTCTGGTGGCTGAGCTTGTCGAAGCCTGGTGGCTGAGCCTGTCGAAGTCCCAGTGCTGGTACTAAAACTACTATTTCGCCCATCTCGAAAATAATTAAAAACTCTTGACAGTCCCAAAAAATGTATGCTATACTATCTATATTATGAGTAGTATAGTGCGTAAAATAACCGCATCGTGCTTGGGCGGCGTGTATAATGCCGTAAAGACATCTCTTTATGTCCTTGTTTTACCGCTACTTACCCCCCCCCCCCCCCCCCCCCCCCAATGTAGTAGAAATAGTGTACTAAATACACCGCTTTTTTCACTAAAAATATATCTCTCCCATTCCAGCAGTATCGTTGGGACTATTATTAAAACATTACGGCCGTCCGGTTCGTTGTTCATTATCAAGAAAATTTTTCTAAATATACAAAGAGAGGTATACAAGTATGTATAATATATTACGCACACCGAGGATCGGTGTATGTACTGTAATAATTGCCGTATGTGCAATTATTGCCTTGCCCCTGGTGATAGCCGGCTGTGAAGCCGATACCAGCGGCAACGGAGGGAGCGGCGCGAGTAACGTAGCCGAAGGCGGTGTCTGCACGGCCGATAGGGAATGTGTCAGCGGTCTGGTATGCACCGGCGCATCTGGTGCCCAGGTATGCAGTCAGGCCAGTGATGGTATGTCCGGCAGTATCTGCGGTATCGATGACCATTGTAACGACGCGCTGATTTGCGGGAATGGTGCGTGCGGGGTAGCCGCCGGCGGTACATGCAGTGCCGATAGTGCATGTGCTGGTGATTTGATATGCACCGGTGCATCCGGTAGTCAGGTATGCAGTCAGGCAGGCACCGGTGCGACCGGGAGTATATGTGGTAACGATGACCACTGTACCGACGCACTGATATGCGGGAACGGAGCATGCGGGGCAGCGGCGGGCGGTACTTGCAGTGCCGATGATGACTGCGCCGGTGATTTGACCTGCGGGGCCGGCGTCTGCTCTACCGGCATGGCCGGCAGTGCATGCAGTGCCGACGACCAATGTACCGACCCGTTGATATGCACCGGCGCATCTGGTAGTCAGGTATGCAGTTCGGCAGGCACCGGTGCGGGTGGGAGCGTATGCGGTATTGATAGCCATTGTACCAGCCCGCTGGTGTGCGGGAACGGTGCGTGTGGGATAGTAGCTGGCGGTACATGTACTGCCGATAATGCATGTGCTGGCAGCTTAATATGTACCGGGGCGTCTGGTAGTCAGGTATGCAGTCAGGCTGGCACTGGTGCGATCGGGAGTGTGTGTGGTACCAATGACCATTGTACTAGCCCGCTGATATGCGGTGCCGGCGCATGCGGAACAGCCGCCGGCGGTAGTTGCACGGCCGATGAAAATTGTGCCGGTGCGCTGATATGTACCGGGGCAACCGGTAGTCAGGTATGCAGTACGGCAGGCACCGGCGCGGCCGGTAGTATTTGCGGTACCAATGACCATTGTACCAGCCCGTTGATATGCGGTGCCGGCGCATGCGGAACAGCCGTCGGCGGTAGTTGCACGGCCGATGAAAATTGTGCCGGTGCGTTGATATGTACCGGGGCAACCGGTAGTCAGGTATGTAGTCAGGCCGGTACTGTTGTGTCCGGGGGTGCTTGCCAAAGGGATATTCAATGCACCAGCCCGTTGATATGTACCGGTGCAACCGGTAGTCAGGTATGCAGTCAGGTCGGTAGTGTTATGTCCATGGGTGCTTGCCAACGGGATATGGAATGCACCGGATCGTTGGTATGTACCGGGGCAACCGGTAGTCAGGTATGCAGTTCGGCAGGAACCGGTGCTAGCGGGAGCATATGCGGCATTGATAGCCATTGTACCAGCCCGCTAATATGCGGTGCCGGCGCGTGCGGAACAGCCATAGGCGGTACTTGCACATCCAATGGAGATTGTGCCGGCTCGCTGATATGTGGCGGACATCCCAATTTGGTATGTAGTGATGGTAGCCTCGGCAGTTCATGCGGCGGCAATGCCCATTGTGCCACTGGCTTGAGGTGTACTATTAGAAACAACGTGCCAGTATGCACGCTATAATGCCATTACACCAGCCCGCTAATATGCGGTGCTGGTGCGCTGGTGTACGCCGCAGCTGGCGGGGCGTCTGGTTTCTGCACTGATGGTGGTGTAATCAATGGCGGTGTATTCCAGGTACACCGCCGGTGCGCCGCGCATGCGGGGCAAAACAAGCAGTAAAATTTTTTGTAAGAAAACCCTTGACAGTCCCAACAAATATATGCTATACTATCTATATTGTGAGTAGTATAGTGCGTAAAATAACCGCATCGTGCCTGGGCGGCGCGTATAATGCCGTAAAGACATCTCTTTATGTCCTTATTTTACCGCTACTTACCCCCCCCCCCCCCCCCCCAGTCAGTAACAATAGTGTACTAAATACACCGCTTTTTTCACTAAAAATATATCTCTCCCATTCCAGCAGTGTCGCTGGAACTATTATTAAAACATTACGGCCGTCCGGTTCGTTGTTCATTATCAAGAAAATTTTTCTAAATATACAAAGAGAGGTATACAAGTATGTATAATATATTACGCACACCGAGGATCGGTGTATGTACTGTAATAATTGCCGTATGTGCAATTATTGCCTTGCCCCTGGTGATAGCCGGCTGTGAAGCCGATACCAGCGGCAACGGAGGGAGCGGCGCGGGTAACGTAGCCGAAGGCGGTGTCTGCACGGCAGATAGCCAATGTGCTGCCGGTCTAATATGTGCCGGCACGGCCGGTAGTCAGGTATGTAGTCAAACCGATGGCAGAGTAGGTCAGCCGTGCGGTAATACAGAAGACCACTGCACCGGCTCGCTAACATGTGCGGCCGGCCTATGCAGTGATGGCGCGGCCGGCCGTGCTTGTTTTAGAGATAGCCACTGCGATTATGCTTGTGCGTCAGAGATATGCACCGATGGCAGAGTAGGTCAGACGTGCAGGAATGCCGACCACTGCACCGGCGCGCTGGTATGCGCCGGCACGGCCGGTAGTCAGGTATGTAGTCAGATAGGCACCGGCACGGCCGGTAGTGCTTGCAGTGATGATAGCAATTGTGTCAGTCCGTTAGTGTGCGGTAGCGGAATATGCGGCAAGATAGCCGCCGGCGGTGCTTGTGTTGCCGATGGTGATTGTGATACTGATTTGATATGCACCGGCACGGCCGGTAGTCAGGTATGCAGTCAGGCAGGCACCGGCGGGCAAGGTAGTATTTGCGGTAGCAACGACCATTGTACCGGTACCGGCTCGCTGGTATGCAGTGCTGGCACATGCAAGACAGCCCGCGGTGGTAGTTGCACGATAGACGGCGCATGCGCCGGCTCGCTGATATGCACCGGCGCGGTTGGTAGTCAGGTATGTAGTTCGGCAGGCAACGGCGCGGCCGGTAGTGTGTGCGGTACCGATAGCCATTGTGTCAGTCCATTAGTGTGCGGTGCCGGTGCATGTAGGGTAGCCGGCGGCGGTGCTTGTGTTGCCGATGGTGATTGTGATACTGATTTGATATGCACCGGTGCAACCGGTAGCAAGGTATGCAGTCAAGCAGGCACCGGCGCGGCCGGTAGTGTGTGCGGTATAGACGACCATTGCACCAGCCCGCTAGTATGCGGTGCCGGCACATGCGGCAAGGTAGCCGCCGGCGGTGCTTGTGTTGCCGATGGTGATTGTGATACTGATTTGATATGCACCGGTGCAACCGGTAGCAAGGTATGCAGTCAAGCAGGCACCGGCGCGGCCGGTAGTGTGTGCGGTATAGACGACCATTGCACCAGCCCGCTAGTATGCGGTGCCGGCACATGCGGCAAGGTAGCCGCCGGCGGTGCTTGTGTTGCCGATGGTGATTGTGATACTGATTTGATATGCACCGGTGCAACCGGTAGCAAGGTATGCAGTCAAGCAGGCACCGGCGCGGCCGGTAGTGTGTGCGGTGCCAATACCCATTGCACCAGCCCGCTGATATGTGGGAACGATGGAGAATGTAGGACGGCCGCCGGCGGGAGTTGCATAGCCGATGGCGCATGTGCTAGCCCGTTAATATGTGCCATAGTGTCCATTGCTGGGGAATGCAGTCAAGCAGGCACCGGCGCGGCCGGTAGTGTGTGCGGTACCGATACCCATTGCGATGATACTACGATATGTGCCATAGTGTCCGGTGCTGGTATATGCACCAGTGGCGGGGATCTTGCTGGCACGGCCGGTGATGCTTGCGGTATTAATAGACATTGTGCCAGTTTTTCATGTACTATTTCATCGGGTTCGTCGGGTAATGGTATATGCCAGTAATCCCATAACCGGCCGAATGGTAGCAATGCCGGCATAAAGCCGGCGTCTACCAGATAGATGGCCAGCGTAATCAATGGCGGTGTATTCCAGGTACACCGCCGGCGATGTATACGGTACCGAAACCCCCCCCATGTTGATAAAAAACCGTGCGCCGTCACCACGGCGCCAACAAGCAGATCGACAAGCTCAGTCTACTATCTTACCAACCCCCGGTGGCTGAGCCTGTCGAAGCCCCAGTTCCTCCCGTACCAAAACTACTGTCCCTTGCAATCTCTGCTCCCGCGTGAGCGCCGTCTGCTTCACAGAAGCGACGGGGGGTAGCGTCTGCTTATTGGTGCCGCTAAGCGGCGCATTCGGCATTGTTGCCCCCCCCTTATGACTTAATATCTTTACAGAAGCGACGGGGGGTAGCGGAAGACAGCGAAGTGTGCGGCGGGCGAGCGGCAGTGAGCCCGTAACCCGCGAAGCGGGTTAGCGCACTGATGGCGCGGCTGCGGAGCAGGCGCGGCACGCTGGCTGCAGCGAGGGGGGCGGAGCCCCCCCACATATAAACACAAAAAAACACTTGACATACCGCCCGCAACGGGGTATGATGTGAAAAAACATAAGGAGTTTTATTATGGCAGAAAAATATGTCTATTATTTTGGCAACGGCAAGGCCGAGGGTTCGGCGGCTATGAAGTCAACACTTGGGGGTAAGGGGGCAAATCTGGCGGAGATGACCAGTATTGATGTTCCGGTGCCGCCCGGGTTTACGGTATCTACGGATGTGTGTGCGTACTTTTACGACCACGACAAGAATTACCCCGCGTCCCTGGAGGGCGAGGTAAAGAGTACCCTGGAGCGCCTTGAGAGCGAGATGGGGAAGAAGCTCGGTGACCCCAAGGATCCCCTGCTGGTATCCGTGCGGTCAGGCGCGGCGGTCTCTATGCCGGGTATGATGGATACGGTGCTCAACCTTGGGTTGAACGACGAAGCAGTAGTTGGGCTGGCGGAGAGTGCCGGGAACGACCGCTTTGCGTGGGACTCGTATCGGCGGTTCATTAATATGTTCGGCGATGTGGTTATGGGAATGGAGCACGAGCACTTTGAAGAGCAGCTCTCTGCGGTGAAATCTGCGCGCGGCGTGGACGTTGATACCGACCTGACCACCGAGGACCTGAAAGAGGTTGTGCAGCGGTACAAGAAGGTCTACCAGGAGCACACGGGGGCGAGTTTCCCCCAGGACCCCATGGAGCAGCTGTGGGCGGCTATTAACGCGGTGTTTGGATCGTGGAACAGTGACCGGGCAATCAAGTATCGGCGCATGAGTGATATCCGCGGGTTGAAAGGCACGGCGGTTAACGTGCAGTCGATGGTTTTTGGTAACTTCGGCGAGACCTCGGGGACGGGGGTGTGTTTTTCGCGCGACCCGTCGACGGGCGAGAAGATTTTTTACGGCGAGTATCTTATTAACGCACAGGGCGAAGATGTGGTGGCCGGTATCCGGACGCCGCTGCCGATTTCCGCACTGCAGCGGGATAACCAGAAGCTGTATGACCAGTTGGTGTCGGTGAAGGATCGGCTGGAGAAGCACTACCGGGATATGCAGGATATGGAATTCACCATCCAGGAAGGCAATTTGTTTCTGCTGCAGACCCGAAATGGGAAGCGCACCGGTGCGGCGGCGGTACGGATTGCCGTTGAGATGGTCGAAGAGGGGCTGCTTGACAAAGAGGCAAGTGTTGCCAGTGTGTCCCCGGAACTCCTTGATCAGGTGTTTCATCCGCGCATCACTCCGGCGGCAAAGAAGTCGAATACGCCGATTGCCACTGGGCTGAATGCATCGCCGGGTGCCGCGTGCGGGCAGGCTACGTTTACTGCCGATGACGCCGAGGCGTGGGTTGCACAGGGGAAGAAGGTTATCCTGGTGCGGCGCGAAACTTCCCCGGAAGATATTGGAGGCATGAACGCGGCCGAGGGTATTTTGACCTCCACGGGCGGGATGACCAGTCATGCGGCTGTTGTTGCCCGCGGGATGGGGACGCCCTGTGTGGCCGGCGCGACTGCGCTCAGTATTCTTGATAAGAAAATCACGGTTGGCGACATTGTCATACAAGAGGGCGATGAATTGACCATTGACGGCACTACGGGGGAAATTTACCGTGGACGCCTGGAGGTTGAGGAATCTACAATTACCGATCAGCTGCAGACCTTTCTGGGGTGGGCAGATGAGATACGGAAAAGCGGCAAGCGGGATAATATCAAGCAGATCGGCATTCAGGTGCGGACCAACGCCGATACCCCGGATGATGCCAAGCGGGCACGGGAATTTGGTGCCGAAGGCATCGGGTTATGCCGGACCGAGCATATGTTCTTTGAAGAGGGCCGCATCCTTCCGTTTCGGAAGATGATTGTTGCCAAGAACCCCGAGGCGCGGAAGCGGGCCCTGGCGGATCTCTTGCCCCTCCAGGAGGGTGATTTTGCCGGTATATTCCGTGCGATGGACGGGCTGCCGGTTACTATCCGGTTGTTGGATCCGCCGTTGCATGAGTTTGTGCCGCACGACCAGAAAGGCGTGGTGGAATTGGCGAAAGCGGTCAACATAGAGGTGGACGAGCTCAATGCCAAAATTGCCGGGCTGCACGAATTTAACCCGATGCTTGGGCACCGCGGGTGCCGGTTGGGTATTTCGTATCCGGAAATTTATATCATGCAGGTGGAGGCTATCATTAGTGCTGCCCTTACCGTGCAGAAAGAGGGTATAAAGGTTTTACCGGAGATCATGATTCCTCTGGTTGGTACCGTGAAGGAGCTGAAAATTATGCGCGCCGATGCCGTGGAGGCTGCCGAACGCACCCAGCGCGAGCGGGGCGAGAAGGTAGAGTACCTGGTTGGGACGATGATTGAAATTCCGCGTGCGGCGTTGACTGCAGATGAGGTTGCCACTGAGGCTGACTTCTTCTCTTTCGGGACCAACGACCTGACGCAGATGGCGTTTGGGTTTTCGCGGGATGACACTGGGTCGTTTCTGCCTAAGTATTTGGAGAACGATATACTGGATTACGATCCGTTTGCCGTGCTTGATCAGAGCGGCGTTGGACAGTTGGTGCAAATTGGTACCGAGCGTGGGCGCCAAACTAAGCCCGACCTTAAGGTTGGTATTTGCGGCGAACACGGCGGTGAGCCGGCCTCGGTCGATTTTTGCTACCGGATGGGGATGAACTACGTAAGTTGTTCGCCGTTCCGGGTGCCGATTGCCCGGCTGTCGGCTGCCCAGGCAGTACTGAAGGCGCGCAAGTAATCCTACCCCCTCTCTCTCGAGAGGGGGCCCTAGTGCGAGAGAGAGCGGTCCAAACGGGGACGTCGATGGTGACGTTCTCGTTTGGGCCGTTTTCATTTTCTCCGCCCGCGCTGGGCGTGCGCCCCCAGGGGGGGGGCTAGGCATATTGGAATATCTAGTGTACACTAATAGTATCCTGGTGGCGTAGCTCAGAGGTAGAGCAAGCGGCTCATATCCGCTCGGTCAGGGGTTCAAGTCCCTTCGCCACTATGTGTTTTTTTCCATCAATGCTTAGTTATTTTCACCGACCGCCTGCGAGCGGAAATACTACCGCTTCGGGCGATGCAAAATCCACAGTAATTATGATGCACGGCTTTGGCGCCGCCACCGGCGACCTGCTGTCAATCAGTTACCTGCTGGACAAGGCCCAAAATTATAACTGGATTTTCCCCCAAGCCCCGCACTACCTGGGGGCTGTTGGGCTCCCCAATGGGTTCGCGTGGTTTCCCTCCGACCAGACCCTGCAGTGGCGCGCCATGCAGGGCGAATACTTCCATAACCTTGCCCAGATTGACCCGCCCGACATCCGCGAGGCCGCAGGCGGGTTGGAAGAGCTGCTGGAATACCTTGCTATAGACCCAGCCCGCACGGTTATTGGCGGCTTCAGCCAGGGTGCTATTATGACAACCGAGTTACTGCTCCACACCCCGCGCCGTTTTGCCGGTGCGCTGCTCTTTTCCGGCGCCCTGGTTGCCAAAGAGCGCTGGGATGCCGCCGCACCCGCACAGACGGGCGTCCGGTATTTGCAGTCACACGGGCGCGAAGATCAGATACTGCCCATAGAGAACGGGCGGGCGCTCAATGGACTGCTTGCGGGCAAGGGTTTTACCGGGGAGCTCATAGAATTTACCGGCGAGCACACCATAACCGACGAAGTCATCGCGGCAGCAGCCGAATTCCTGACAGAGCGCTTCGCCGCCTCGTCATAACTTGTTACGCGGGATGCACGCACGGACGTGACACACACGTGGACACGGGGGCGTGAGCGCGTACACGCAAAAGAGAGAAATTACTCGGTGAACGCGATGTCGATCGGCGGGCGGTATTTTGCCAGCACCGATAATACTTCATGCACGGGGTGCTCTTTGAACTTACGGATCGGCGTCAGGTCAATCTCGCTGCCCGTGTCACCCAGGACCGGCAGTACCGACTGGTAGATGACATAATCGACCCGCGGGGCCCACTTCCGTGACCCGAGGCGGGCGGTAATAGAGCAGTTATCCACCATAAACGCCACACCCTTGTGGTGCATATAGGGGTTCAGGGAATCGACGGCCTCGATGACCGACTCGTTCACAATTTCAGAGTAGACATGGCCTTTCTGCCCTAACAGGTCAACCTGCGCCACCATCACCGCAGAGTAGACGGCGGCGGTCAGGGTATCCAGGGGCGGTGGGTTGTCAGCAGAGCGCTGTCCCCGTACCCGCTCCCCTACTCCCCACATGGGAGTCCGGTCGATGGTATCCATCGGCTCGTCTGCCAGGCGGTCGGTGCGCATAATTACCGAGCGGATTTCGTTGCCACTCGCCACCTCTTCGTAAATTTCACGCAACAGGGTCAGGGCCGGCTGGTAGGCAGCGCTGTATATTTTGTCAAACCGCTCCTGCTCGCCGGCGGGAAGTTTGTCGTACAGTCCTTTGAGCCCGTGGTGCGAGATTGTCGGAGAGATAACACCCGTCAGGGATTCCGCTGTCTCCAGGAAGGCCTGTTCGGCCGCCGTCCCGGTATCGATTTTATGCTGATAGAGACGCTCCAACAGCCCGTGCACGGCCCCCAGGAGAATGCCCCGCTCGCCGAAAATATCGGACCGGTATTCCATCTCCAGGCTGGTCATAAAACTGAACGGCGCCCCGAGGGCAATAGACCACGCCAACGCGTACTCGCCGGCCTTACCGTTTATATCCTGCTCGATGGCAAAACTGGTATTGATACCCGCCCCATCGGTCTTAGCGCCTTGCAGGTAGAGGCGCCGCACCGACGGCCCCATGCCTTTCGGGCACACACCAATAACATTGATGTTCTCAGGGAAAGACTCGCCGCGCTGCGCCAGCAGCCCAACCAGAAACCCGTGCGATAACCCCAAGGTGGCGCCGGGTTTAATGTGAGAAAATATTTTTTTGTAATTCTGAGCCAACGCCCCGTCGGATATCAGCAGCAAGACCATGTCGCCCTCGCGGACTGCCTGGTACATCTCCTGCAGGGTCCCGTCGGCCTCGGTAAACCCCGCACCCTCTGCCGCCGCCCGTGATGCAGAACCGGCACGCAGCCCCACCACCACACGGATATCGCTGCCCGCCAACGAGTCGCGCAGGTTCTGTGCCTGCGCCGGCCCCTGGGACCCCCAGCCGATTACCGAAATCTGCCGAACACCCTCGAGGGCCTTGGGCAGTAACGGAAACAGCGAGCGCCCGCCGCGCACCAGCCATTCACTGGTACCAGCATAGCTGACCTGCTCGCGTTTAAATATTTTACTGTCGAAATCCATTTTTTGTTTCATGCGTTAATTGTAGCACACTATCCCGAGATGGTGCAATAGTTTTTTTGCGTCTTTTGCGCCCCGCCGCGCGCGCCCCCCCCTAGAACGCCACTATGCCTTGAATATCCCGCTTGGGAATATCCTCGTCACTGATACGCTCCACCAGGGTCAGGGTGCCTTTGTCGACCGCGTAGATGCCGATCTCTCCTGTCAGCCCATACAGCTGATAGAGGTACTTCCCATCCTTACTCAAAAACATATCGATAAACCCGTCGGTCTGCGAAAACGCCGCCGCCGAGGTCGACACGCCGCGCGGCACCGTGGTGTTTGCCGATGGGAACACGGCATTATTATCCGCCGCCGCGGCATTCTCCAACACCGCCTGCCCGCTGCCCGCGTCAAACCGGAACGCCGAAATACTGGCATCAACTGCATTGGCCGTCCAGAAGTATTTTCTATTCGGGGCCACCGCTACCCAGCACGCCGTACGGTGAAAATCATCATCGCTCGCCGTCAGGATATCAACCGACCCCGGGATCGGCGTCAGGGTCAGCTGGCCGTCCGCCGCGGTCCCGATCAGGTAGGTGGTCACCGAGCTCGGCTGCAGGAACACCCCAACCGGGTCATCGCCGTCAGATTGAATCTCCCGCGCCTCGGTGGCAATCACCACCGCCCCCTGGGCACTGCGGGTAACCGCCAACCCAATGGTAGTCGGAAAGTTCCGCCCCGGGTTTTGCGTGCGGCTATACCCCGCCAGCTCGGAACTGTCGCTGCTGGTATCGCCGTCCAGCCCGCCCGTCGAGGTCGCGCCAACACCCGCACCAAGTTTCCCGTCGCGCTCAATGGGGTAGACATACACCGCAGACCCCACGTCGGGCTTCCCGGTATTCAGCACCCCCGCCGCCAGGTATTTCCCATCCGGCGATGCAAACAGCGACGACAACCGCCCCGGCAGCACCCGTAGAGCCCCGTCTTCACCGCCGTCAATCCGCTCAAGCCCGCCATCGCCGTCGATAGTGAACCCGACAATCGCCCCCCCGGTATGCCCAACGTAGACCCGATTCCGCGTAACCGCCGCGCTCACCGGATTCCCGTACCCCGTCGGAACGCTCTCGGCACTCAACACCAGCGATCTGTCGCTTTGAATCTCGAACACCGAAACGCTTTGGCTCCCGGCGTTAACCCCAACCAGGAATTTATTGTTTGCCGTCTTGTACAGCGAGTACGCCGACACCAACGGATCCAATCCCTCCCCGCCGTCGAGGACCGCGCCCCGGCCGCCAGTGGGGTAGGTGCCGACCTTGTGCAGCAGCCCGTCACGGGTCCGCGCGAACGCCACTACTGCGTTCTGATCGGTCTGATTTGTCATAACATACACCGCCCCGACGCTCCCGCGCACCTGTTGGGCGCCCCCCGGGACCGCCGCCCCCAGCATGACCAACGCCACGCACATCCCTCGGCATATACTTTTCCCACTCACCAATTTTTGAATCATTTTTGCTCCTTTCCCCCAGTATAGTACGCCCACATCCAGTTGTCAAATGTAGCAATAATCGGTGATGATTATGGGCGCTACCCCGCCGCCGGCTGCGCCGCCGCCGCGGTCGGCGTGCTCAGGGCTCGGCCGCCGCGCGCGCTCGCAAGTAAAGATACCGCCCGAAAACTCCGCGGCGTCTGGCACCGCCAAAGGGCGGCGCCACCCTGAGCATGCCTAGCGCAAAACATTGCACTCCACACGCTCTCTCCGCGGTGCTCCCGCCGGCTTGGTGGCTGAGCTTGTCGAAGCCTGGTGGCTGAGCCTGTCGAAGCCCCAGTGTCACAGTAAAATTTTTATAAAAAATAAGCAGACAGAGAATATATTTTTGTACTATAATAGAGTATGAGTTATTTACAACAGTTTTTGAAGCGGCGCAGTGCGGCCGCTGTTGCCGGGTTGGCAATAATTGCACTGACATTACTATTTACCGCGTGTCCTGAAGATGCGCCGACATATTCGTTCGTGTGTGAAAACGGCACCCCAGGGGAAGGAAAAATAGGTGTTGAAAATATTCAGCAATGTTCTGCCTGTAACGCCGGCTTTGCTCTAACCGATACGGTTGGTGTCGGCTCCCAGTGCTTGGCAGAATATTCCTTTGTGTGTGAAAACGGTACCCCCCGGGAAGGGAAAATAGGTACTCAAAATATTCACCTATGCATTGCCTGTAACACTGGCTTTGCTCTAACCAATACAGCGGGTGTCGGTGCCCAGTGTTTGACTGATACCGACAATGACAACATCGCAAATACTGTAGACACCTGTCCCACTGTCCCCAATGTATACGACCAGAGATACGGCCATGCCTGCGATGCAGATATCGATAATGACAACGACGGGTTAATAGAGATATGGACGCTGGAACAATTACATAACATGCGTTACGACCTGGCCGGCAGCAGTTACAAAACCAGTAGTACCGATACCGGTATTACCACTGGAGCCAACACAGCCGAACCGGCAAATTGTGATGACAGCGACACTGCGACCACTGTGGTACTCTGCGGGTACGAGCTGGCACAAAGTCTTGATTTCGACCTGGACGGAGACGGCACAACCGTAAGCTCCGATGGTACCCTGGATGCTGGTGATAATGCCGCACCGCACTTTGTTGTCAGTGACGGCGGGTGGGAGCCGATTGGTACTACTCGTACTATTTCTTTTAGCGCAGTATTTGATGGTAACGGAAACACCATTAATAATTTGGTAATTAGCCGTAGTCAGTTGAATGTTGGTTTATTTGGAACAGCCAGTACGAGGGCACACATCCGTAATATAGGAATAGTTAATGGTTTTATACGTAATGGCGGCCTGGACGATAACATTTCACGCACAGGAGGGTTAGTAGGGCACGCCGATATTACTGTTTCTATTACTGCAAGTTACTTCCAAGGAAGCGTGCGCGGAACCAAACGTGTTGCTAATGGTGGCAGTAACGCTGTTGGCGGCTTGGTAGGTAGATCAGCCGCGAACATAACCGCAAGTTATGCCAGTGGAGACGTTGCAGGAAGTGAGGTCGGTGCTGATGAGATAGGTGGTTTGGTAGGCGTACTGAACGGCGGATATATTACCGCAAGTTATGCTACCGGAAACGTCGCTAGCAACGGGGGTGATAGTGAAAACATCGGCGGGCTAGTAGGGGGCTGGAGCAGCGGCTCTGTTATTGCAAGCTATGCCACTGGAAACGTTGATGGCGGCGGTGGTACTCTCGGTACAACTGGCGCGCTGATAAATAGGGGCGCCCGTAACAGTGCTGTCATCACCGCATCCTATGGGTTCGGTGAAGTTACCAACGTAGGAGGTGCAACTGGAATATCCACAAAACCCACTGGTGTAACCGCCGCTACTGGGCTTACCCTTGATAACGCCGGTACCTGTAGTGTAACCACCCATACCACCAAAAGCGCATGCACGGGTGCCAGTGCAACGTGGACAGATTGGAACGGTCAGACAGACAGCATGAACGCCTGGATCTTTGCCACCGGTAAAGCCCCACGGCTCCGCTATGCCGACTATGACGGCGCGGGTACCGACTATGCCTGCTCGCTGTTTCCGTCAACGGTTAACTGCGGGGCTAACGGGGACCCGTTGCCCGGGCAACCAACCCAGTAACCGCTGTCTACCAACCCCCCCGGTGGCTGAGCCTGTCGAAGCCTGGTGGCTGAGCCTGTCGAAGCCTGGTGGCTGAGCCTGTCGAAGCCTGGTGGCTGAGCCTGTCGAAGCCCCCAGTGCTGATACAACAACCGAGACTTCGACAAGCTCAGTCTACGATCCTGCCGGGCCTGCCCTGAGCATGCCTAGCGCGGGGTATTTGCTGTCCTCACGCTGTATTGCGGTGGGTTATATATTTTCTAAACCGTCGAGACCGGCGCCTAGTATCATTTCAATAAACTTATAGCCATTAACAAGCACTACCTGTTTCTCTCTTGCCATACGGATACACGCATCGGAAAACTTTGGCGCAAATGATATAACCCACAGATTGATTGTGTAATCATTCAGCAATTCTTTTCTGTTGTCGCTAAAATCAGTTATCTGCTCGATCGCCCATTCGTTTATTTTATCATCTTGAAATTTCGCTTGTGTATATATGATAGTTTTTATCGGCTCAAACGCCGCGCTAATGTCTGTGTCATCAGCGTCATCTGCGCTTAGTTTCTCTACATCTGTTGCACCAATAGCCTTAAAATACCAACAAACTAGTTTTTCGAAAAGGGTATCATCCATGTGATTTTTAAAAATCTCGTAGGTTTTCTTTGTAATACTACTGGTAACCGATTCCTTGATGATTGTTAGTTTTGTACGTCGTCGCGTATCTTCAAAACTGTCAGCAACATCTGTGACTTTTAAGGTAGTGCCGAGCCATCTCATTTTTCTTCTCAGATCCTCATTTGCAAAATATCGCGGAATGTTTTCTTTCAAGGGTTTTACCCTTCGAAAAAATCCGAGATCAATGATCTTATTCTCTTTACCATTAAATAGGTATCTATTGGATTTTCTTATTACTGGGTCTGGATTATCGTCCCAGGTGCAAAGATCGGCAAGGTCTTTATCGGTAAGTTGTTCAATAGATAGCGGGGCATCCTCCAGGATTTCGTAAATGGAACAATTTTCCCAGTGCGGCACAATGACTCTGTCGCCTTTTTTCATTTCTCTCACGAAACGCCTTAGGGAATATCGGCTTCTCTTTGGTTCCCACTTATTCTCTTCATATACTTTGTGGATACCATTATTATCTGCTGTAATTTTTTCTATATTTTCCGGGGTGGATAATCCAGACCAGCCAATGGACAATAGTCCCCTCTCGGTCAGCGGATGCGAAACTTCGCAGTGGTGGGTAATCCTATGCATCCAATAATTACGCGGCCGTTTTTCGTTTTCAGTACCCATAACACATGCATATTAGCATATTTATTAATTCGCGTAAAGCGAGTATGAAATATTCTTTACAAAACCAGGCGTAACCGTCTGTTTATTGGACTGCTATGCGGTGCATTGCACTCTGCTGCTGCGTGGACGGCGCAAGCTTCACAAAAGCGCCGGGGGGTAGCGTCTGCTTGTTGGCACCGCGAGGCGGTGCATACATCTCTGCTCCACCGGGTGGGACACCTGCGCTTACAGAAGCGCCGGGGGGTAGCGGAAGACGGCGAAGTGTGCGGCGGGCGAGCGGGAGTGAGCCCGTAACCCGCGAAGCGGGTTAGCGCACTGGTGGCGCGGCTGCGGAGCAGGCGCGGCACGCCGGCTGCAGCGAGGGGGGTCACCCCCCTCCTACATACCCAAAAACCAGAGAAAACCCCCTGATATCCGGCGGATATTTTTTCCCTGCGAGCGCGCAAAATTGATTGACAATATACAAAAATACATATACCATGAACTGATGTGATGCGATGATAGGGTTGGAGAAAAAACAAGATTTAAGTTCGGCGGCTAATACCCCGGGGATAAAAATGCACACGGCGGTTACGCGATTGGGGGTGTATTTACCGGAGCGGGAAATGACGACCCACGATGTGGTGCACGGGTGCAAGCGGCCGTTGCTAGCGCCGCTGAAGCGTATGACGGGGATTCACAGCAGGCGGGTTGCCAGTGAGAGTGAGTTCTCTATCGATTTGGCGCGGCGGGCTATTGAGCGCTGTCTCCAGGATGTACCGGCGGGCGATACCATAGACCTGATTATTGCGGCAAACATTTCCAAATACGATGCAAAATTTGAGTACCACCTCGATCCGTCGACGGCGACGCAGCTGCGGGTGGATTTTGGGCTCACCGATGCCCTGGCGATTGACCTGTCCAATGCCTGCGCGGGGACGTTTTCGGCGATTAAAGTTGCCGACCACCTGATTGCCGGCGGGATTGCCAATAGGGCGTTGATTGTCAGCGGGGAGTATATAACTCATCTGATTACAACGGCGCAGAACGAAATACGCGGGATCAAGGATCCGCGTATGGCGTGCCTGACCCTGGGGGATGCGGGGGTTGCGCTGCTGTTGGAGAAGCGGGAGAGTGAGAGCAAGGGCAGTGGTGGATTCGCTGCCCTGGATATGTACACGGTGCCCCAGCACGCGCAGCTCTGTCTGGCCCACGAGTCCGACCTCGCGGGGTCAATTATGCTCACCGATGCGGTGGGGTTGGCGAACGCGTCCATGCACGATGCCGGGCCGCACTTTGCGACGCTGCTCAAGGGCGGGCACTTTCCTGTAACCGAGGATATGCGGCTGATTACGCATCAAACATCGTCCAATTCTGTCAAGCAGGCGGCGCGGGTGGTAAACCAGGCCGCCGGTGAACGGATTATGACCAGTAAGCAGATTGTTGATAACCTGTATAACCGCGGGAACACCGCCACTACGTCGCACTGGGTCGCCATACAGGATCTGCTGGATAAAGGCGAGCTGCATGCGGGGCAATCGGTGATGTTTGCGGTACAGGCCTCCGGGGTGACGGTGGGGGCGGGGCATTTTTTCCCCGACGACCTGATCAAGCTCCAGGAGACCCGGAAGGCTGCGGTGAAAGCCGGCACGGCAAACATTGCGGCGCGGGCGGCAGCCCCGGAAGGCACGGACAGTGAGCCGACAACCTACTACCGCACCATCCCCGAAGGCCAGCGGGTTGTGATTGGCAGTGTCGGGCTAAGTAACATGCCGGGCGGGAAAGCCGGGAAAGGCAAACCGGTTGAGACCGTCGACCTGGCGGCGGATGCTGCCCAGCGGGCAATCAGCGATGCCGGTGCCGGGGGGAAATACTTAAGCTATTTTATCCACTGCGGGATCTATCGGGAAAAATTTATGTCGGAGCCGGCACTGGCTACCCTGATAACACACAAGATGGGCATCAAGGGGTCAATTTTCGAGGTGTTGGATAAGCGCATCTTTGCGTTTGATATCATCAACGGGTTCTGTGCGCCCTTGCAGGCGTGTATGATCGGCGGGCGCATGCTTCGCGATCGGGGTGATATTATCATTATCAGCAGCGCCGAGTACCCGCATATGGCGTTGCCGCAGAAGAAACCTATGGGTATTGCCAACGTCGGGTCGGCGATGATGATGGAAAAGAGTGCGGGGGCGCGGGGGTTTCGCGAATTTGCATTTTACACCTACCCCGAGCACCGCGGTGCCTTCCGGACCTACTGCGATATGGAAAAGCAGCCGGTCATGCACCTGGAAGTAGACGGGGCGTACGAAAACACACTGCGGGAATGTATTACCGCCAGCGTGCGTAAGCTGCTTGAGCATGAAAATATGTCTATAGGGGATTTTGCGCATATTATTCCCCCGCAAGTATCTCAGAAATTCAGCAGCGACCTAACAGGGGACTTGAACGCAACCGCAGGGCAGATGGTTGTTTGTGAGCAGGAAAACCTGGCTACCTCGTCGCTGCCGGCGGCGTGGTCAAAACTGACGGGCGCAGCGGGCGGTGGTCCGAAGCCCGGGCAGCAGACACTGTGCATCTCTGCGAGTGCCGGTATAAACGTTAGCTGCGCAATCTACGTACACTAAACAGCACGCGGCGTGCGCGTCGCGCACGCGAGCGCGAGGGGGGTTATTTTTTCTTGCGTTTGGCGAGGGCGATTTCCTGCTGGCGTATTTGGCGTATTCCGCTTTTAAAATCTATACGCGGGCGATAGTTTAGCTCCCGCTCTGCGCGGCTCATATCGTAATAGATATCGCGCCGGATGTACGAGATAGCCACGGGGTTAAATAACCCGCTGACCTGCGGGAGCCTGCGATGGATAACCGAGCGGAACAGTACACTGAGGGATATGTTGAGCCACACTGGAACGGTTATCAGGCGCGGCTTCCGGACGTTATATGCTTCGGCGCACTCATAGGCTAGCGTCCGTAACGGCAGCGGGGCGCCGGAGCTGCTATTATAGGTAGCGCCCACGGCCTGCGCGGACTGGGCGGCGAGGTACAATAGATCGGAGATATCGTCGGCGTGTACTACATCCAGGAGGCGTTTTGCCCCGGAAGAGACCGGGACGGCCGGCAGGGTACTGAGTGCTATTATTCCCGGCAAAAAATGGCGGTCGCCGAGTGCATACGTGATAGCGGGGCGGATAATAGTAAAATCCAGTCCCTTTTTGCCATACTCACGCACCAGGTGCTCGGCAGCCAGTTTGGAGCGCCCGTAGGTAGAGGGCGGGTTTGTTTCATCGTCTTCCGCCACTGGCGGGATATTTTCGGCAGAGTAGACCCCGACGCTGCTGACAAACATGAAACGGTGTACCTTGTTGTGCAAACTGGCACTCAGGAGGTGTTCGGTCAACAGGACATTGCTTCGGTAATAAGGCTCGTAGGGTTCGTTGGCCCCGAATGGAGATCCAGTGTGCAGGTAGCCGGCAATGTGAAATACGTGGGTAATGCCGCGCAGCGCCTTGCGCAGCTGGGAATCAATAACCGCTTCTTTTTCGCCGATGCTGTCGAAGTCCGCAACGCTAACCTCGACTTTTGACGGCAGCACAGAGGTGTCGCTGCTGGGGCGTACCAGGCAGCGTACCTGTGCGCCCTCTGCCAGTAATTTTTTTACCAGCGCGCCGCCGATCATACCGGTGGCTCCGGTTACTAGTGCTTTCATACTCGCTCTCTTCCTCCTTCTAACGTGCCAGTTTTTCCAGCACATCGGCGGCCTTGCGCTCGCCTCTTTCTTTCTGGATAGATTTCTGCAGCTGTTTGGCGCGGGCGGCGTACTGGGGGGTGTTTAGCACATGGGTCACCGCACGCACAACCCGTTTGACGGAAAATTTTCTAAACGGAATCATCTGCGGGGCCACTCCCTGTTTTTTTGCCTGGACACTCCAGAAAAACTGATCGATCAGCACCGGTATGAGTACCGACGGCTTGCCGGCAATCAACGAGTTCGTTAACGTGGACGGGCCGCAGTGGTGAACTATCAGCTCCATTTCCGGAAAGAGTACCTCGTGCGGCTCTTCGTCGGCAATAAGCAAATTGTCGTTCTCGGCGTGCTTCCCCTGTGGGTGCCAGCCCATCAGCAGAAGCACCCGCCGGCCGGTTTCGGTTATCAACTGGTTTGCCAACCGCACCACCTCGTCAAAATCAAACGCACTGTTGGCGCTGCCGAAGCCGATGTATATCGGCGGGGTGCCTTTGTCAATAAATTCGCGGCATTTCTGTGATAACTTCGGTGCGCCTTGCGACTCTGCCATATTATTCATCAGGCATCCGAGGATATGTACGTTCGAATCCAGGTCGGCAGGACGGGGCAGGACGGTGTTACTGACGGTAAGGAGCAGGGTGGTATGCTTGCCGTCGCGGCGCATATAGGTTGCGTTTCGGGGCATCGGAGGCAGGTTAAGAATCTGTGTACGGAGTTCGTTGACCCTGGTGCGGCACATACGGCCAAAAAAGCGCGCTTCGATTTTATGGGATATTTTATTTATCAGCGGATGGCCCTGGTGTTTCCACCCGGAGTGCGTCGACGGATACGCTTTGGTTTCACCAAGCGCCGCGGGAGTGATGCATGCGTGCCCAATACCCAACGCCTCGGCTATATGCGCAGTTACCAACATACCCACATGATTGCTGACAAGAACATCAATACCCTTGCACATCGGGTATATCTCTTTGCCGATTTCAATCACATGGGGGCAGATAGTTTTCTGGAAATAGGAAAATGTGAGCCACGGGTTGTTTCCGCCCGATTGCATTACGCGCATGTATGCATCCAGTTGGGTTAGTTTTTTTGAATCCATGGATATTCCCTGGAATGGGATATTGTACTGCTCAAATAATGGGCGGAAATTTTTGTGCGAAATAACCGTTACGGTATGGTTCCGGGATAGCAGCTCCAGGGCGGCCGGAATGGCGTTGTGAACGTCGCCGCGCGTCCCGGGGATGGCAAAGTTTATTTTCATGGTATTAAAGTATTGTATACAAACTATCCAGATAACACAATAACGCCATCGCGCTCGCGCGCGGGAGATATGCGCTACAGGTTTTCGATAATATCCGCTGCTGCCTGTTCGCCTTTCTCTTGTGTGATCTTCTGCTGTATTTTCTGCGCGTTGGCTGCGTAGCTGGGATCGGCTAATACTTTCGTAACGGCGTTGGCTAACTTTTTAGCCGTCAATTTTTTCAGGGGCAGCATCGCCGGGGCAACACCAATTTCACGCGCCCGCATTCCCCAAAAGAACTGATCGATGATAACCGGCACAACAATTGACGGTCTACCGGCAATCAGGGTATTGGTCAGCGTAGAGGCGCCCCCGTGATGGATAATCATCTCCATCTTCGGGAACAGCAATTCGTGCGGCTCCTCAATGGTAATCAGCAGATCTTTCTCTTTGGTGGCTATTTTCTTTTTATTCCAGCCGGAGAGCAGCAGTACACGGCGTCCGGTAACCGCAATTATTTCCCGGGCAAGCTCTAACAGTAAATCAATGCCGAACGCACTGTTCATGCTGCCAAATCCAATGTAAACAGGAGGGGCGCCGTCTTCAATAAATTCACGGCACTCCTTAGAGAGTTTTTGTGCATTCTTAAGTTTCGTGACGTTGTTTATCCAGCTCCCGAGGACGTGTACATTCGGATCGAGGTCGGTCAGGGGCGGCAGGACGGCGGGACTCACCGACATGAGCACCGGAATATGCTTGCCGTTACTTCGCAAATAATTAAACCCCAAGGACATCCGGGGCAGGCCGATTGTCTGCATCCGGAACTGATTGAGCGCCTTGCGGCACATCCACGCAAAGAAAATCTGTTCCAGCCTATGTGTTGTCCGGTTTATGAGCCGGTGGCCTTTGAACTCCCCGCCTGCGTACGAGGATGGGTATGCTTTTGTAACACCGATGGCAACAGAGCTGATAAACACGTACGGAATATTCCGCTTCTCGGAAATATGCGCACCAAAAAATATACCGAGGTGATTACACACCAATATATCAGAGTCGGCGCATAGAGAAAATATCTCGCGGGTCATAATCGAAATGCTCTCGCGGAAACTGTGTTGAAAATTGAAATAGCCATGGAGGCGGCCAATGGCGTTGGCTTTCATGAAACGTAAAAAATCTTCCGATTGTGCCAGCTTCTCCGAATCAACAGAGACTGGGCAGAAGGGAATCTTATGGCGTTTAAACAGATAGTCAAAGTTTTTATGGGTAACTACGGTAACGTTGTGCTTACGCTCTATCAACTCTAACGCCAGCGGAATAACATTGTGAATGTCTCCCCGTGACCCCGGGACGATAAACGTTATATTCATTGTGGTATACCTTTATACTACGCTAATTATCTATATTTGTCAAATTGGCAAAATCCAGGTACCTCTCTCGCGGGAGGGAGGAGACATTGACGTCCGTCCGTGCGCTGCACCTGGGTCAGTCAGGAGAAGCTGGAGACTACCAATCGGTTATTGATCTCCTGCAGCTGCCGGTAGAGATCGTGATTACCGCCGGCGACATCAACGATGCTGCGGACTACCGGCTCTGTCCCGGAGCCCCGCCACCATAACGCTGCCAGCACTCGCCCCGCCGCATCCCGGAACGTTACCCGCAACCCACCCGGGGGGGCGCCGTCAGTGCTGCCCGTGAACTCTTCCCGTTGCTGTGCTGGAGATAAAGACGCCAGCCGTTCGATTGAGCCGGAATATATTTCAATTGCTTTGGTTCCCACATACAGGGTTATCTCCACCTCTCCGTGCGCGTCACCCCCGAGGGCGGCGGCAAGCGGCCGGTTGTTCTGTAATTCACTGCAAAGCCCGAGGCAGTACCGGGTGCGGGCAGCAGCAGCACCGCCGCCCGTACCCGCTTCTCCCGCGGGACCGGCGGGTGCTATTGTTATCCTGGCACCGGCATCTGTCACCAGTGTGGTTTGGTAGCGGGGAAGATTCTCTATGCGCTCAGCCAATTCGGGCGATTCCCCGGGCGCGGGTGCACCTGTCTGTGCCCCGTCCCGGTACCGCAGGGCATGGGTAATATACAGCAGCATCAGCAAGGGATCGCGGACCTGCGAGGGTGCCAGGATGATACCGCCGTTTGATCCCTCGCCGGCCAGCACCACCCGCCTGCCTTGTGCGCGCAGCTTCTCGGCGGCAGCAATTACATTCGCCTCGCCGACCTCGCACCGTACTACCTGGGCACCGTAGGTTTCTGCGATGCTCTCAATCCGCGCAGACGTCGCATCGTTAGCAACAATACAGGCCGCCCCCCCGGGGTTACGCTGGCGGTCACCCGCAAGTGCGATATCCGCCATAAGCGCAAAGAGCTGCTGGGGTACCAGGGCTTCCGCCCGCCCCGCGCGCCGGTCGTAATAGACAATATTTCCGCGGTCGCCGTCGTTATCATACAAGACCCCGAGCACCGGCGCCCCGGTACTCCTGCGCCCAATCCCGGCAACCCGTCCGCGGATATAATCGAGCGCCGGCCCCTCGGGTTCAATGGGGCGGCGGATGGCACCGATGCGGTCGGAAAACGCGCGTACAGTAATTCCCAACTCAGCGAATATCTCTTTATCCAGCGACGCCGCCCGGGCGCTGCCGTTATAGTCCACACACACGGTAACATCAACCGGTTTGACGGCATCGCAGTAATCATTCCAGCTCGGACACGCATGCAGGCCTGCCAAAACCTGCTCTATCTGCCGGTGGTACGCGCGGCGGGTCTCTGCGGGCTTCCCCGTGGAGATCGCACCGCCCCCCTCAGTGCTCTCGCCCACCGCGCGTACCGGGCGGATGCGCCTGCCGCGCTCCGCCCGTCTGGTTAAATACTCGGGAGTATCGATCACCGATTTGCACATACCGATAAACTCACGCGCCGCCTGCGGCCCTAGTACCCTCCCGTCCGCGCGGCCAAATTTCAGCCCATTGTACCCCACGGGGTTATGGCTGGCGGTTATCATTATCCAACCCACGCACCCCTCCGCTGCGGCGGCTGCCGAATATGCCAGCAACTGCGGCGTCGGCAGCACCCCCAGGTACACACCGGCAACATCCGCTGGCGTGCGCACACCGCCAGGGAGGACATCCCCGCTCTCCTCTCCCGCGCACCGGATGCCGTGCATCACAGCCCCCGCCGCCCACCTACCGGTAGGCCGGGTATCCCGGGCAACCAAAATCACACCGCCGTCCGCCGCGCGGTCCGCCGCGCGGTCCGCTGCGCGGTCCGCTGTCTCGTCGGTACACAAAAAGCGCGCAAACGTTTCCCCCAGTATCGAGAGCAGCAGCAAGTCACACCCTGCCGGCCTCCGTCCGCGCCCCTCCGCACGGCCGCGTGCATCAAAAATTTTCCGCATCCCCGACACCGAAACCGTCATCTGCGAATAGGCATCCATAATTGTACACCCCGCCCCCTCTGTCATCTCACCGCCCGTCCCATCACAGGCTACAATTTGCGGACCCGTCTACTGGAGAAAACCCCGGTATTGAGGCCGGCCGTGCGCATCTTCCCCGACCACCTACCGTGCTCTAACTTGATGCAGCGGTTCTGCACCACCTGCAGCCCCGCGCTGGCAGCCCGTTCGGCCGCCGCCCGGTTACTGATACCCAACTGCATCCACACGCTCCCCGCCCCGACGGCAATCGCCTCTTCGGTGATTCTCTCCACGGCATCGCCGCTTAAAAATATATCAACAATATCAGGGCGCTCGGGCAACTCCCGCAACGAGGGATAGCACGTATAGTTCAGTATTTCAGGGTAATTGGGGTTAACGGGGTACAGGCGGAGCCCGGTCCGCGACAGATAGGTCAGCACAAAGTACGAGGCCTTCCGTATATTCCCGGAAACCCCTACTAGCGCAACACTCTTCGCAGACGCAATCAACTCCCGCATTGCATCAATATCGGTAAGAATTTTTCCCTGCGCCCGCACTGGCCTCTCACCCCCACCGCCACTGGTATCGCCGACAACCTGAGCGGTACGGGCAACAGCAGAGGCGGCATCGCCGTTCCCGACAACACCTACCTTCTCTGCTCCCGCTCCGCTCTCTGTCATAACGATCTACTCGCTCTAGTAATTACTTTTGCGACTTCTGCAGCGCGGCATCTAAATCGGCTGTAATATCATTTACATCCTCAATGCCGACAGAGATACGAACAAGATTATCGGTTATCCCCATACGCTTGTTCTCTTCCTCGCTCAGCTGACTATGCGTCGTCGATGCCGGGTGGATAACCAGCGTCTTAACATCACCGATGTTAGCCACATGGCTTGCCAACTCGACCGAATCAATAAAGCGTTTGCCGGCTTCGGCCCCGCCCTTGATTCCAAACGAAAACACAGCCCCGCTCCCATTAGGCAGGTAGCGCTTTGCCCGCTCCCCGTAGGCGTTAGTGCCAATTAACGGATAGTTAGTCCATTCAACCAGCGAGTGCCCCTCCAGGTACCGCGCCACGGCCTGCGCATTCTCCACATGCCGCTGCATACGTAACGGCAGCGTCTCGATACCTTGTAAGACCAGGAACGCATTAAACGGAGACAGCGCCGGACCGAGGTCACGGAGCAATTCCGCCCGCGTACGGAACAGAAAGGCAAATTCGCGAAAACTTTCCCAGAACTTCATCCCGTGGTACCCCGGTGAGGGCTCGGTCAACAGCGGAAACTTCCCGTTGTCGAAATTAAACTTACCGCTATCAACAATCACCCCCGAAAGCGCCACCCCGTGGCCGCTCAGGAATTTTGTCGCAGAGTGCACCACAATATCGGCACCGAACTCAAGCGGACGGAACAGATACGGTGTCAGGACGGTATTATCTACCACCAACGGCACATCAGCCGCATGCGCAATTTTAGAAATTGCTTCCAGGTCAATAATATCGCACCGCGGGTTCCCAATGGTCTCGCCGAACACCAATTTGGTCTCGGGCTTTATGGCCCGCTTGACCTCATCGGGGTTATCAAAATCGACAAAGTCCACCGTAATCCCCAGCCGCCGCAGCGTCACGTCAAATTGCGTATACGTCCCGCCATACAGGGAGTGCGAGGACACCACATGGTCGCCCGCCTGCGCCAACGCCAGAACGGTCAAAAAGATCGCCGAACTCCCCGAAGAGAGCGCCAACCCGCCAAGTCCGCCCTCCAGGGACGCCACCCGCTCTTCCAACGCCGCCAGGGTCGGGTTATTAATACGCGAGTATATATTCCCCAGGGTCTGCAGGGCAAACAGCTCCGCAGCGTGCCGGGTATCATCAAAAACATACGCCGTCGTCGGATGGATCGGAAGCGCCCGCGCGCCTGTGTCACCATCTACAACTTGTCCGGCGTGAAGCGCACGGGTATTAAACCCGTACGCTTTCCCACTGTCCTGTGCTTCGCTCATGCCGCACCTGCCAGTTGAATATCCACCGGAACCGCACGGGACAAGGTATGGCCGACCGGCGAGGTCGCCACCACTGCCTTGTGCAGCTCTTCCAAATCTTTTTGCGACGCATCACTGGTTATCTCCACTTGCGCCGATATCTTCTCATACCCGGCGTTCCCTTGTGCCAATCCCAGGAATGTCCGCAGGTCAATATCACCCTCAAGGTGAATCTTCACCTCATCGAGCTTTATACCCCGCAGCGTCGCGTTTGCCGCATACCCCACTGCCAGGCAATTCCCCAGCGATGCAATAAGCTGCTCCACGGGGTTCGGTGCCTTAGCCTCGCCCCCCAACTGCTTCGGCTCATCCGATAAAAACGGCCCATACCGGCCATTGGCAATAGTAGCTTCCGATTGAAAGCCCTTCTTCCAGCGCACGTCGGCGCTCCATGTGGTCTGTGCCGTCTCGGGCTTATTCTTAATGGCTTCCACCAATTCCCCTACGGCACCTATATTTACTTTATTAAGTACAACTGTCTTACTCATTTCTTCCTCCTAATTTTTAGACGATTATTCTCCAGCACTCTCGGTTGGGGTGCTCTACAGAAACGAGTGCCAGACTACGGGCGGAAAACTGAAGAGCAGCGCATTGCGCACATACAAGTACAAGGACACATATCGCCGGCTAGTGCAGCCGCGATGTTGCCGCTCACAGCGACACCCTGAATCACGTACTTGATGCTCATCCCTCGTAGTATATCCCACCCCGATACCCTTGTCAAGGGTTTTTGGAAAAATTTTTAATTTTTTTTATTTTTTATTTTTTTGCAAGAGGGGGGCAGTGCCCCCCTCGCTGCAGCCAGCGTGGTGCGCTGCGCGCCCCACCAGGCGGCTACCCACGCACGCGAGGCGCGCGCGGGTACGGGCTCACTCCCGCTCGCCCGCCGCCGCCTTCGCTGTCTTCCGCTACCCCCCGTCGCTTCTGCAAAGAGATTAAGTCATGAGGCAAGTACAGCAAAGGGTGATGCACCGCCATCGCGGTGCCAACAACAGACGCTACCCCCCGTCGCTGTTGCAAATATATTAAGTCGTAAGTAAGTATAGAAAGCGTAATACCTGCCGCCGCACCCCTGTCAATCAGCACAACGGAATTATCGGCATATATTGTTCTCACACGCATTGTCACACTGGCTATTAAGGTCACACCGGCTGCCTGAACTGCCATCGGAAAATATGCACACGGGGTCTTCAAGTGTATATGGCAGGGATATCATCACTGACATGTATTGCTGCTGCTCCCCTGTCCTGCCGTGCACGTCCCGCTGGTACAATGGGTACCATATTGGCACGGAGCCCCCGTACTGCCGTCAGACATGGCGCATTTCGCCTGGCCAAGCACTATCGCACATATCAAACTGCTACTGCTGTCGCAATGGTTATCATCCACACACGGCTCACCGGCGCTGCCATCGGATGCAACACATTGCGCGGTACCTGATACAAACCCGCATATCAAACCTGTGTTGCACTGCCCGTCATTGGAGCACGCGTGCCCGGCAGTCCCGTCAGAACATCGATCCCGCGTACACATATACCCACTGATGCACTGATTACTGTCAGTGCACGCACCCATAGAGTTTATTTTACAGGTGTTATTCTCGCACACCAGCGCCGTACCAGTTGCACAATGAGCACTGGTACGGCACTCGCCCCCAATGCCGCTGTTACTGATTTGGGCGCACACCCTGGTACCCGATGTCCCAGCGCATAGCAAACCACCGGCGCACATATCATCGGCAGTGCACGCATCGCCCGCGGCTACACCGCACGTGCTGGTACTGGTATCGCAGATCAAACTTTCTGTACACTGATCGTTATTGCGGCACACGCTCCCAACCTCCCCGGTAGGTTGGGTGCATACCCGGGCACTTGATGTCCCGGCGCATAGCAAACCGTCGGCACACGTATCGTCGGCAGCGCACGCATTGCCCGCGGCTATACCGCACCTGTCATCAGCGCCGCAGATCAAATCTTCCGTGCACTGGCCGTTATTGCGGCACACGCTCCCAGCCTCCCCAGTAGATTGGGTACATACCTGGCTGCCAGTCTCTCCTGCACATAGCAAATTACCGGCGCACATATCATCGGCAGTGCACGCATTGCCTGCGGGTATACCGCACGTGCTGGTGTTGGTATCGCAGATCAAATTCTCCGCGCAATGACTGGTATCGCTGCACGGACTCCCAATGCTCCTGGTAGATTGGGTGCATACCCGGCTGCCTGTTCCAATACACAGGAGATCACCCGCGCACGCACTGTCTGCAGCGCACATATTGCCCTCGGCTATACGGCACGTGCTAGTGATAGTGCCGTTAGTGTTCGTCACATCATCGCAGATCAAGGTGCCCATACAATGATCGCTAACACGGCACGCGCTCCCAACGCTGCGGTCGGAACTGGCACATACGAATTTACCTTGCGCCTGTACGCATATAAAATCAATGTCACAATTACTATCGGTGCCGTGACATATACTCCCGGCAATACCCCCGCATATACCCCCGGGGGTACATATCAGATCGTCAGCGCAATCATCAGTGATGGCGCACTTCTGGCCCTCACTGCCGTCAGAGCACCGGCCAACCGCACACAATAATCCGTTGCCGCATTCGCTACTGGAACTGCACGGCGCACCGTCGCCGCCGGTTCTGGTATTAGTATTGGCATCACACGCCCATTCAAATAGCACGATTACAAACAATACAACTGCAAGTAATACAGTCATCATACGCACTACCCTACCCCTCATATTATAATTATATCAGCAAATTCCAGGATGTGGGCGTACAATGAACCCCTGCCAGGTGCCGCAGCGCTCCTGCAAGAGAGAGCTACTTTTTGCCAATGGCAAAGACGTTTATTCCGCTATCGGCAGATAGCATACCACTCGCGCTTCCAGTGTAACCGTTAATTACAAACAAGTACGGCGATCCGCCAACAAATGCTGTGTGCATATCGTTGATTTCGCGTAGATGAAGACCGTCAGCCATCAGTTCGGCATTCCGTAGTGCGGCGGTGGCGGCAGCACTGGCTTCGACAATATGCAGCACCTCGGTCAATCTCCCGGTACTCCCTACTGCAAACATACTCATGCCGTCATCTCTTCCGCCCGCAAATACATAACCGGTGCCGTCGATAGAAATTGCCTGCACCGCATTCACGTTCTCTAATTGCCGAGTGAGTATTGAGGGATCAAATGTATTATCGGGCTCATCAACCAGGCCGGGGACAGCGGTGAGTTTACCGAGGTTTGAAACTGTATAAATTTGCAGAGCACTTTCGCCATAGGAGCCCGCGTAAAGATACGTGGTACCGCCAATCTCCAGGGTGGTCAGTGAACGCACACGGTCAAGGTACGGCTCCGTTACTGTCGTGCGGGCATCGTCGGCGACGCTATCGGTTCTGGTAAGCGCGCCGGCATCGGAAACACTGAAGACGGTGATGCCGTTATCGCCTGTCTTCGACGCAGTGTTCCCGCTTGCACCGCTAAACAGATAGGTAGTAGTACCTATCACTGCGGTGGTCAGGACGTCTACCTCATCCAGGTATAGGTTATCTGCATCGCTGACATTATCAGTGTTTGTCAGTGCGCCGGTACTGCCGATACTGAAGACGCTAATGCCGTCATCAAAAAATCCGGCAACAAACAAATAGGTAGTTTGTCCGATCGCGGCAACAGCAAGGTCTCTCGCGCCATCCAGATTAATGGTGTTATTATCGTTAGTTGTGGTCCCTGCCGTCAGTGTTGTACCGTTTGCCGCAACCGAAAACATCTGTACAGAATCACCCACCTGGCTGCTGGCATAGAGGTAGGTATTAGCGCCTATCGTTGCAACCGCGAGGGCAGATATACCCGCGGTCAGTCCAGTTCTGCCATTGACGCCAGCGACGCGTGTAAGTTCACCAGTATTGCCGTTGACACTAAACACATTAATACCGCCATTAGACCCACGATTCCCGCCAGTCCCTTCCGAGCCCTCGGCCTCCGCGCCGGCAAACAAATACGTGGTACTGCCGATCACGGCACTCGTTAAAGCAACGCCGCCGTTCAGAAAGAGTGTCTCTGTGGGCAGGGGGGTGGTGCCTGCACTCATAGCCGCGGCTATCAGGGCATCGTCGTCGGTCACACTATCGACCCTGACGAATCCCTGCCCGCAGGCAAGCTGTAAGTTGACAATGCGCCCGCTGTTACACGATGCGCACCGCTCGGTATTCTCCACAATGGTCCTCCCGCTGGCCGCCTGGCCGTTCGTGCATACATACGGGTAGTTGACACATGTTGATCCTGGTGCACTGGCAGTTCCGGAAATCGTATAGCCATCGTTGCACCTATCACAATTATTCTGACCTTCTGTGAGGGTGCCGCCAGACGCCGCCATGCCGTTTTCGCAGACAAAGGGAAATTTACCGCATGTCGATCCTTCTTCGCCCGGCCTTCCGAACAGTACATACCCCTGGTCGCACGCATCACAACTGCTTTGACCTATTATGATGCCATTACCGGAGGTTGGTGTACCATTTTCGCAAATATACGAAAGGTTCCCGGTCTCTGCCTCGCAGCTAATAATTATTACCGCCGTCATAACGCATATAGCGCACACAGACAATTTAAAATGTTTCAATATACTCATAGGTAATATGGTATACCCTATACCCTGTTTCGTCAATCTGTTGGTTAACCTCAGTGTGGATTCGAACGCACATGCAATATCCCGCGAGAGGGTGCAATACTTTGCGCTAGGCATGGGAAGGGTGGCGGCGCCCTTTGGCGGCGCCAGACGCCGCGGGGTTTGCGCGGGACATCTTTCCTGCGAGGGGCGCGGCGGCCGAGCCCTGAGCACGCCGACCGCCGCGGTGCGCAGCGCCGCGGGGGGAGCGCCCAAAATACGGGGCGACTAAAAAGAGCGGAGCAATTGCACCCGAGCGGTATCTGACATATACTAGGGGGGATGTACTATTATCTATTGCAGCTCGGGTGCCAGATGAATATCTCCGAAGGTGAGAGGATTGCGGCGGTGCTTGAGGGTTTGGGGTTTCGGCGGACCGATAACGAGCAGGTTGCGGATGTGCTGGGTGTGGTGGCATGCTCGGTGCGGCAGAAGGCGATCGATAAGGTCTATTCTAAAATTGCGCTGTGGAATGAGTGGAAGAAGCGGCGGGCGCTGCTGACGTTTGCCACTGGGTGTATTTTGCCGGCAGATATGCAGAAGCTGCTGAAGCGGTTTGATCTGATATTTGGTATTCAGGAGCTTGGGAATTTGCCGCAGATGATCCGCGAGTACGGGGTGCCGATGCCGCAAAGTTACGTCACTCCGAGTGTGGCGCGGCACGACAGGGAGAGTGCGGAAGGGCGGCGGCAGGTAACCGCGGGGAGTAAGAGTACGGCGCGGGGGATGGCCGGCAGCGGGACCGAGCACCTGGCTGTGACGCCCCACTATGGGTCGGATATTGAGGCGTTTTTGCCCATCCAGAACGGCTGTGATAAATTCTGTACCTTTTGTGCGGTCCCGTATACGCGCGGCCGGGAGGTGTCGCGGCCGTCGGAGGATATCTTTGCAGAGGTGGCGGGGCTGCTGGACCGCGATTACAAAACCATTACCCTGCTGGGGCAGAATGTGAATTCATATGGGCTCGATAAGCCCGGTGTTGAGCGCAGCTTCCCGGAGCTTCTCCGGGGTGTGGCGGAGCAGATTGCTGCGTGCGGCAAGGAGTGCTGGGTCTACTTTACCTCCCCGCATCCGCGTGACTTCAGTGACGAGCTGCTGGAGATAATGGCGCAGTACCCGCAGGTGGCCAAGCAGGTGCACCTGCCCTTGCAATCCGGCGACGATAAGCTGCTGATGCGTATGAACCGTAACTACAACATGGGGCGTTACCGCGCTCTGGTGGAAAATATCCGCACTACCCTACCGGGGGCGACTCTGTTCACGGATATTATTGTCGGGTTTTGCGGTGAGAGCAGCGAGCAATTTGAAAATACCCGTCTGGCTATGCGGGAGTTTAAGTATCACATGGCCTATATCGCCTCCTACTCCCCGCGGCCGGGTGCGGCTAGTTCGCGGTGGGCGGATGATGTGCCGCCGGAGACAAAGCGGCAGCGTCTGCACGACCTGACCCTGGAGTTGCACCAGACGGCCGGTGCCCATAACGCCGCCCTCGTGGGCGAGCGGGTGCGGTTTTTGGTTACCGGGCGGGACCGCAAAGGCCAGCACCTCATCGGACGCACGGAAGGCAAAATAAACGGCAGGATCATCGGTGTAAAAGGCAACAGTGCGGCCGCGAGCGGTGCGGCCGACGCGGCGATGCCCGACGACGATGCGCTTATTGGGTCTATTGTTGATATGGAAGTTTCGGCGGCGAACGGTCTCTCTATTGAGGGACACCTATGGGTGAATGCAGCGGGACAGCAGGGGACTGCCGGGAAGCCGGGCGGCACCCGACGCGGTGACAGCGTGGACGCGCCGGTGCGTGAAAACCTGCAGACGGTATAATCTCAAACTGAATATACGGGGCACGCGGGAGCATACGCACTCCCTTTTCCCGCTTCGCTATGGTATTAGTTTCCGCGAATTGAGGTTGCTTCTACCAACTGGCCGTCGCGGAGATTTCGGAGCGGGGAGAGGATAAGCAGATCGCCCTCATCGAGGCCGGCGATAATTTCGGTGCGGTTCCCCAGTACCCGTCCGACATCAATGGTGCGTTTTGCCGCACTGCTTGTGCTGCCGTCGCGCACCAGGGTGTAGACGTGATACTGGTTATCTTCATTCAAGACGGCGCTGGAGGGAATGATGATTTCTTCGTTATCCGTGGAGTTGGAGATGGCAACCTGGGCTGACATGCCCGACTTGACAGCGTCGCCGCAGCGGTTGACAAACTCTACGCGGGCAATAAACGTGCCGTTGGCTTCCGCGCCGGCGGCGATGCTGCTAACCGTACCCTGCTGCGGGACATCCCCGCACGCCGAGAGGGTAATTTGCGCACTGTCGCCGATATTAATGAGAAGAATGTCACGCTCGCTCAAAGCCAGGTCGGCCTGCAGGCGGCTCAGGTCGACGATGGTCGCTATACGGGTACCGGGCTGCACGTAATTTCCGGGAGAAATGGTCTGCGCAAGTGTGGCTACGCGTCCGGTTATCGGGGAGCGGATAATGCGGTTTTGCAATGCCCGGCGGGTCTGGGCGAGCGCCGAGCGTGAGCCGCTGACCGACGCGCGGGCGCGGATCAGACTGGCCTGTGAGGTATTGTTGCTGTCCAGCAGCCGGGTGGATGCCGCCAGTTCGAATTCTGCAACTTCCAGCTGGTCTTCTGTTTGGCGTACCGCAAAGGTCTCAAGTTCGTTGTCGAGGGTAACCAGTATCTGGTTGGCGGTAACGCGCTCCCCGAGGTCGGTGTTTAGCGACATAATCTTGCCGTTGGTCTCCGAGATGATGTTCACCTCCTGGACGCCGCGTATTGTGGTTGATGTTTCGATGACGGGATAGAACAGCCCGCGGCCGACCAGAAACGCCTCGACGATGGTCGGAGCGGCAGCGGCGGTGCCTTGGGCATTGCCAGCGGCACCCGCGCCTCCGGCCTGTTGCTGGTCTCCCTGTTGGGCGGCGGCGGGGTCTCCACCGCCGCGTCCTCTACCGCCGCCGGGAGGAGCGCAGGTAGTCAACAGTACCCCTGATAGCAGGAGTGCAATAACCAACCGCATCCACCGCACGCGTGCAGGCGGGGCAGGAGCCGCTTTCGGTGACGATGAGCTCAATGATAAAGTCATAAATACTTACTACTCTTGGTCGATAGATTCTAATGCCCGGATGCCGGATCGTACGTGTTCAACAGAGAGCGCCAACGCCTTGCGGGCGGTGTCATCGAGGGGCAGTTCAATAATCCGCTCTACACCAGAGGCGCCGACAACGGCTGGTACACCGAGAAATAGATCTTTGTGTCCGTATTCGCCTTGCAAATAGGCACTGACCGGTTCAATGCGCCGCTGGCCGGTAATTACCGATATTGCAATATTTGCCGCCGACGACCCGGGGGCGTAGTACGCACCGCCAACCTTGAGATGGCCGACGATTTCCCCACCGCCCCCGCGGGTGCGGGTTGCCAGTTCGGAAACCTGTGCATCCTGTAAAAACCGTCCCACCGGGAGCCCGGCGATGGTTGTATATGCCGGCAGGGGAACCATGCTGTCCCCGTGTCCGCCCATCACCAGCGATGAGACTTCGGCAGGCCATATATCGAGCTTCTCTGCTACAAAGTAGCGAAAGCGGGTGGCATCCAGGGTACCGGCCATACCGAACACACGGGCTTGATCAAACCCGGTTGCACGGTACATAGCCATGGTTATTACATCAAGCGGATTGGCCACAACGATGACGATTGCGTTTGGCGCATGCTCTTTGATTGCCGCGCCTGCGGTGCGGGCGATCTGTACGTTGGTCTTCAGGAGATCCATGCGGTCCATGCCGGGTTTACGGGGCAGCCCGGCGGTATGGATTACAACGGCGGCGTCGGCCAGCGCACTGTAGTCATTGCTGCCGTCGATATCGCGGGCGAAGCCGTTGACTGCGGCGGTGCCGGCCAGGTCGGCTGCTTTCGCCTGCGGCATACCGGGGACTACATCAATAAACACCACGTCGGCAATATTCTCTTTTGCCACGCAGTACCCGGCTACGGCACCGACATTACCGGCGCCGATAACGGCAACCTTCGGCACGGGTGGTGAGCCTGCGCTTGCTTTCTCTATTCCGTTTGTTTCCATCCCTTATACCTCCACAGCAACCTTGGTCACAACGCCGTCACGTCCGATAACGCACGGAACAGATGCGCCGTTGTCATCCTCTTTACCTGTTTCTGCACCCGCGTCTATCGATATGACCGTCAAGATCTTTTTGGCATCACTGGTAATGGCAGATACAATCTCTGCGATGGCCCCAGCGTGACTATAAAAAGATTTGTGTGCCGATTCGTGGAATGTCTGCAGTTCACGCTTTGCCAACCTGGTAATCTCTGATGAACTTTGTGCATCGTCGCCGTAGAAATACTGCAGCGGAATGCCGCTTGCGGTCAACGATTCGGCAATAACCTGCGGGCGCTGTTCGCTCCCGCCTACCAGGGCCTGCACCTGCGTGACGGGCAGGTTTACGGCACGTGCCAACGCTGCCCGCAGTGCCAGGGTATGCGGTAGAGTACCGACACCAATGACCCGATGGGGCTTGGGGGTAACGGCTGCCGCCAGGTAGGTGGAAACACCTTCCAGGCAATCGTCGCTATCTATGATGATCACGCCCCGGTATCCGGCGAGCTCTTTGGCGTACCGGGCAATAATTGCCGCGGTTGCCGCATCAGGGCTGCTCTGTTTCTCCCCGCCCGGCTGTTGTGCCGGTGCGAGCGAAAAGACTATCACCGAGCACTGTGCCAGTGTGTCGGCATCGGTACACGGTAATACCCTGTTTCTGCTGCGCCGTACTGGCAGCGCCTCGCGAATATCTAATGATTTTCCGGTAGCTCGGCCTTCATCAATATCATATAGATAGATGGTATCTGCCAGCTCCTGCTCACAAAGAAAATGAGCGCAATTTGCACCGACGTTGCCGGCACCGATAACTCCAACTGTTCTTGACTCCATAGTTCACCCGCTTTATACTAACATGAGCCGAAGCATTGTGCAAGGGGAGATAGGATGAACGATAAAAATTCACGGATAGAAAAAGATTCAATGGGATCGCTGGAGATTCCCGGGTGGGCCTACTGGGGGGCGCAGACCGGGCGGGCAGTGCGCAACTTCACAACCTCGCCCTTAAAAATCAATACATACTTTCTCCACGCCCTGGCGCAGATAAAAAAGAGCGTGGCAACGGTGCACAGCGGGTTAGGTATAATCGACAAGTCCCTGACAGATGCCATAGTGACCGCAGCAGATGAAGTGATCGCCGGAAAGTGGGATGAGCATTTTCCCATTGATGTGTTCCAAACCGGCAGCGGCACCTCATGGAACATGAATATTAACGAGGTCATCGCCAACCGCGCCAACGAAATTCTCGGTTCGCCCCTTGGGACCCGCTCGCCCGTCCACCCCAACGACCATGTTAACCGCGGGCAATCTTCCAACGACGTCATACCAACGGCCCTGCACATTGCAAACCGTGTTGCCGTCGAGGCCTGTCTGTCGAAAATAAAACGCCTGGCCGATTCGTTTGCCGCTAAGGCGAAAGAGTTTGGTGATGTACTCAAACTGGGCCGTACCCACCTGCAGGACGCCGTCCCCATGACCTTCGGCGATGTCTTTTCCGGGTATGCAAGCCAGATAACCGCCGCGCACGCACGCATCACCGCCGTCTGTGCCGAGCTGGAAGAGTTGGCACTGGGCGGCACCGCAGTCGGGACCGGGCTCAATGCGGACCCGCGCGTTGCCCCTGCGGCTATCGAGCATATATCCGCAGAGCTGTCACTGCCTTTCCGCCAGGCGCCAAACCGCTTTGCGGCCATGGCTGCCCGCGAACCGCAGGCGGCCCTGAGCGGTGCCCTGAACACTCTAGCCATCGCGCTGATGAAAATCGCCAACGATCTCCGTCTGCTCTCAAGCGGTCCGCGGGCCGGGCTCGGGGAAATTACCATCCCGCCACTCCAACCCGGCAGCTCGATAATGCCCGGTAAGATCAACCCCATTATCCCGGAGATGATTATCCAAATTGCCGCCCGTGTCTGCGGGTCGCATACAACCGTAACCATTGCGGCGCAAAACGCCCCCCTGGAGCTCAACATGATGCACCCGCTCATCGCCCACGAAACCCTAAGCTCCCTGGAGCTTATCGAAAACGGGTGTCAGGTTTTTGCAGAGCGCTGCGTCGACGGCATAACGGTGAACAGCGAGCGCTGCAGTGCCCTGATCGAAGAGAGCCTGGCCCTGGTAACTCCCCTGGCTATAGAGATTGGGTACGACCAGGCGGCCGAAATAGCACACGAGGCCTACGAGAGCGGCAAAAGCATCCGTGAGGTTGCCGGTAGTAAAAATCTCCTGCCGGCGGATACGCTTGCAGAGCTCCTTGATCCCAAAAACATGCTCGGGCCCGCGCGCACTTAAGTGAGCACGCTGCCAACCATTCACCGTGTTACCGCCAGACACGATCTGTCCCACGGTGCCTACATCATTGAATTTGAGCGCAACGGCTTTCAATTTACCCCCGGTGAGCACATTCTACTTGGTATCAAGGGAGACATTGAGCGCCGCGAGTATTCAATTTACTCTTCCCAACACGCGGAGCATCTTGCTATCCTGGCAAAAGAGGTAGCGGGCGGAAGTGTATCCACGCGCCTGCGTACGGCACCCATCGGGTCCGAGCTGGTTATAGAGGGGCGTTTTGGGTACTTTACCCTGGACCCGCAGCACCTCGACCGCCCACACGTTTTCATTGCAACCGGCACAGGCATCGCCCCCTATCACTGCTTTATTACCTCGTACGAAAAAATTAACCACACGCTTATCCACGGTACCCGTTACCTGGACGAGCGCTACGGTCTTGCGGATTTTACCGGCTCAAATTTAGTTCACTGCTGCTCAAGCGAACAGGGTTCTGATTTTCATGGCCGCGTAACCGCATACCTGCGCACCCAAACCCTCGATGCCGGCGCGCACTACTTCCTGTGCGGAAACTGCGACATGATTTACGAGGTATTTGATATCCTCAAACAAGCAGAAGTACCTCCCGAGAACATCTTCGCCGAGGTCTATTTCTGATACCCGCTCTCTTGCCTCCGGTATCACGATAAAATAGTAATACCCGCCGCCCCGTATCGTTTTGTGCGCAGTACCCGCAGTGCACCGCTCTCGTCGGTGCGGCCATCCGCATCGGCGTCGCCTTCGCCCCACGGCAGCTCCCCCTGGTGGTGCACCACCACTACTCCTGCCTGCCGCAGCAACCCGCGGGTGCCGATGTTACCAAGCAGTTCGCGGTAGTACCCGTACCGGAACGGCGGGTCCACAAATATGATGTCGTACTGCTCTTTCTCAATTTTGACGTGCAGCTCGGCGGCGCGGGTGTGTATGGTGTAACATTCCGTCCCAATACCAAGGCCGCGCATCCCCTGGCGGATAAGTCCGGTTACCTGTCTGTCGCGGTCGCACATACACGCATACGCCGCACCGCGCGACAGTGCCTCCAGGGACAGGGCTCCGCTGCCCGCGAACAGGTCAAGCACGCGGGCGCCGCTCACGGTTTCAGGCCCGAGGGTTGCGAATAGGGACGTACGGGTCCTGTCCATAACCGGGCGGACCACCGCGGGAAATGCCGCAAGCCGCCGACCAGCGAGCTCGCCGCCGGTTATCCGCAGTGCTGATTTTTTTCCCATCGTGCTCTATGGTACCCTGTAAGCGGGTTGGAATCAAAGTGCTATAGGAGGGGGGCTGCCTACCCCAGCCCCATGCCTAAATACAGAAACTATCCTGTCAGTTTATGCACAATATACTTAATACAGAATATATAGCATGAATTAAGAGGGGGCTGCGAGCCCCCTCGCTGCAGCCAGCGTGCCGCGCTTGCGCGCGCCACCAGGCGGCTACCCACGCGCGCGCGTGGGTACGGGCTCACTCCCGCTCGCCCGCCGCCGCCTTCGCTGTCTTCCGCTACCCCCGGTCGCTATGGCGGAATAGATGTATGTGTTACAGAATTATCAAAAAAATAGGGTGTCGCACTTGTGGTTGAATCCACAATAATTTTGATATGCCAGTTGCAAAAAAACTAAATCATGACTATAATGCAAATAGACACACGAGGGAAAATTATGTACAGTGATGCAATACAGTATAAAGAAAAATATCCGCTGAGTATAAGGATATTTGACTTCACAACACACAGGAAAATAAAAAAGATTACAGAGAGCAAGCAAGATATCGCTAAGATTAAAAATATGTCTATGCGTTCTATATGGAAAGAAGTAGAAAAAGATCTGTTGACAGTAATGATGCAAGATATAGAGCGCTCTAAAATACATGAGTAAAAATAAAAGCAGTCATAAAGAAATAAACAAGGCAAATACCACCAATCAGCAAAATACAAGCGTCACCCGCCGGTCTTCACGGAAATTAACCATGGAGGTTCTGCCAACAGTTAGTCCCCAAATGATGGAAGAGTATTTCTCTACGTATGACAAAGCACCAGAAATTCTGTTTAGAATGGCAGAGGAAAAATCAAAAGCCGATATACGCATTAAGCAAGAACAAATAGAAGAGATAAAAAGAAATAACGAAAGGGGCTTTACTATAGCGGCGAGAGATCAGGGATGGGCGTATATCACTGTGCTTGTATTCCTGGGATTAGGGTTTCTGCTATTATTCTTTAGAGAGGGACCATTTAACTTAACAGTAGGCGTCTCGCTTGTGTCGCTGAGTGCTATGTCGGTTCTTTCTGTTCTAATAAAAAAAATATATTCGCTGTTTACCTCCAATAAAAACGAGCAGGAAGAATAGATAGCAATACGGCGTAACGGATACAATACTTTCGCGCTAGGCATGTGAAGGGTGGCAGGCGCGTTTGCGCCTGCCAGACGCCGCGGAGTTTGCGCGGGACATCTTTACTGGAAAGCGCGCGGTGGCCGAGCCCTGAGCACGCCGACCGCCGTGCGCGCGCAGCGTGCGCGGGGGTAGCGCCCCCTTCGGCAAGCTCAGGGCAAGCCTCGGCAAGCTCAAGGCAGGCTTCGGCAGGTTCAGGGACCGCCGAGCCCACGCTCTCCCCTACCCTGCCGGCTCGTAAATGCGTGTGCGGGCGGCGATGGTCCATTCGGTCAGTTCGTCGATGCCCAAGCACGGCCACTCGGGGAGATAGGTTTCGATGCCCGCGGCGACCGGCGCGCACCAGGATTCCGGGGGGCGGGATATGACCCCCAGGACGCTGCCGACCAACCCGGCGTTGCAGTCGATGTCCAGCCCGCAGTGTGCGAGTACCCGTAGGGATTGGGTGAAGTCGCCCTCCCCGTACCACAGGGCGAGGACGGTGGCAACCATGTTGGGGAAGGTGTGGATCCAGTTGAAGACCCGCAGGGACGGGCGTAGTTCGCTCCACGCCCCCTGGTGGGTGGGGTGCTGGCGGCAGGCGGCGAGGGCACGGGCGAATAGGGTGTGGAACCAGGTACCCCCGGGGATGTATGCCGTGCACTCGCCGAGGATGCGGCGCGGGTCGGGGAAGCGGAAGGCGAGACTGGGGGCGACGGCGGCGTATATTTCGCCGTACAGCCCGTTGGCCTGGTGGCTTACCGAGCCGTCGATCCACGCCAACCGGGCGGCCCGCCTGGGGTCCCCGGGGGCAACGAACCCGCAAACCATGCCGCGCATCTGCGCCCCGATCCACTCCGAGAACGGGTTGGCGCAGCTTGCCGACCCCGGCGGCGTGATGCCTCGGCGCAGGTTATCCAGGGCGCACTGCTCGGCCGACCACCCCAGGGGGATTGTCCGTACCCAATTTAACCCCACGTGCTGCGGGGTTAGGGCTGGGCCGTGGCGGCAGCAGGCGTCCAGGAATACCAGCTCGTAGACGATGTCGTCGTTGTGTGTATCCGGGGGCGTGGTGATGTAACCGTTCAGTTTTTCCCCGTAATGCCGCTCCAGGGCCTCGCCGGTGTAACCCTCGAGATCGGTGCCCCACGAGCCGGCGGCAATTTGCCCGTACCAGCCGTTCTCGATTTTCTCCCGCAGGGTTGTCTCATCCAGTGCGGTCGGTTCCAAGGGGGCTGCCTGGCCTTGCAGGGCGGGGGTCAATTTGCATATCGATTCCCAATCGTCGGGGTGGGGGTATTTCCAATACTGATGGGCGTCGTCGCGCGGTGCCTCCCGCAGGGCGCGGTGGATCATTGCGCTGATCTTCTCCAGCTCGCCCCACTGCTCGGCTTTGCGCGCCGCAATGGCCCCCGGGAGCAAGGCCTCGGCCCCGGAGACATCGTACCCGCGGTTCCCCCACGCCTGGACCATCTCTATATATAGGCGCTCCGGCGCCCGGCTCCCGGGTACCTGACCATCCCACAGGGCAAACAGATGCTCCCGGCGCCGCTCCGCCTGGGTGTACATTATTTCCCAGCCGTCGGCACTACCCCCCGCCCGGCGCCGCCTGTAACCGGCACGGCCTGCCCCCGCACCTCCTGTTCGTACTCCCACGCCCGTTTAACTGCCATTACCCGCCCCTTCCCCGCTTTCGGCGGCGTTTCCTGTTACCTGCAGGCGTTTCCGCCGTGAGTAGAAATACAGGGCGACGAGGGTAACCAGGTAGGGCGTCATCTGTGCAAACTGTGAGGGTATATTCAGCCCCTGCAGGGTAATTCCCACGCCGTCAAAAAATCCAAATAACAGGGCCATAAATATCATACCCAACGGACGCCCGCGGGTCAGGATAATTACCGTGAGGGCAATCCACCCGCGCCCATTAGACATATTCTCTACAAACAGCGTCACGTATGCAAGCGACAGGGCCGTGCCTGCAAGCCCGCAGAGAATACCCGATGATAAAATAGCGGTGCTCTTCATGCGGTTGGAGCTTACCCCGACCGAATCGACCGCCGTTGCCGCCTCACCGCTGGCCCGCAGCCGCAGCCCATACCGGGTATGGTAAAAGTGATAGTGCACTATTCCGACCAACAGTATTCCCGCGTAGATAATTACCGGCAGCCCCGATAGCACATCGCCGACCACTGGGATTAGATCAACCCCCGGGAGGCGTATTGACGGAATGCTGGCAATGTCTGGAGACATGAACGCGCCCTTTACGTGAAATATCTGCCGCAGGGCGTAGGTGGTGCCCCCGAGGGCAAGCATGTTAACCGCAATGCCGGTAATAAATTCATCGGTGCGGAGATAGACTACAAACAGCAGAAACAGCACCGCCGCCGCACCGCCGCCGGCCACGCCAGCCAGCACCCCCACGACCCACGAGCCGGAAAAAAAGCTCCCCAGTATTGCACAGAACGCACCGATCAGCATCATCCCTTCCATGGCAATATTGAAGACGTTGGCATGGTAGGTGTACGCGCCCCCAAGGGCCGCTAGCAGAATTGGAATTGCCGCAAACAGGCTGGAGCGCAGTACCTCAACAAATAATCCCATACCTACCCGCTCCCGCTCTCCCCAGGGGGGGCGTCCGCACGGTGTGTGATGCGCCGCGAACGCATGCCAACCATAACCTTATCTATCACCACATGCGCCGATTCCCGCGCCGCAACCACCAGGAGTACCACAAAGGCCTGAAAGACCAGGACAAAATCAGAGGGCACCGATGTCTCTATCTCCATCCCCAACCCGCCGGTCTGCAGGATGCCGAAAAAGAACGCATAAAAGGCAGTGCCGCCCATGCTTGAGGCGGCAACGATGGCAATCATAACCCCATCCCACCCGTAGTTTGCCCCCAACCCCGGTAGAAACCGGTGCTGCTGCCCCCCGATAATCAGCAGCGCGCCGGCGAGCCCGGCCAGCGCACCGCTGACCAGCATAGCCGTGGTAAAATTTCTATCGTTATCACACCCGCCCGTTCGGGTAAAAATTGAATTCTTCCCCAACAGGCGCAGCTCGTACCCCACCCGGGTGTTACGGAACCAAATATAAATAAGCGCAAACACCCCCACCGCAATCAGAAACTCCGTCGGAAAGCGCCCACCCCCGATCGCCGGTAGGATCCCGCCGGCATTAATCGGCGGCGTTGCAACCGACGAGAGCTCCGGGTCAATCAGCACCCTGACAACCAGATACAGCACCCCGTAATCGGCAACATAATTAAGCATCAGGGTGGTAATAAATTCGTCCATACCGAAGCGCCGGCGCAAATAAACCGCAATCCCCGCCCACAGGGCCCCGCTCGCCGCACCAACGAACACCAGCAACGGCACCATCAGCACCGGCGGCAGGTTAACCGCCAGCCCGCACAGTGTCACCATCATTGAGGCAAATATCAGCTGTCCGAGCTGCCCAAGGTTTACCGCCCCGCCCCCGAAGGCCACGGTAGCAGATGCCCCAGTCAGCAGCAGCGGCGTTGCCCGCACCAGGGAATTCAGCAGCGCACGGTTGGTAAAGACACTGTAATTCAGCAACGCCCCAAAGCTGCGGAACGCCGAATACCCCTGGGCACCGAGGACCACGCTCCCGACGGCGAATGCACTGATAATGCCAAACGCAGTGGCAGCAACCAACCTGACGGCGTGTTTATTCCGCATGCGCCCCCAGCATATACTGCCCCACTGTGAGCCGGTCCGCCTCGCTCCGATTAAACTCCGCCACGATCTCCCCGCGGTACAAAACCAGCAGCCGGTCGGCAAGCGATAGCAGTTCGTCGAGATCCGCAGAGAGCAGCAGGCACGCACACCCCTGGGCGCGCATATCAATAATACGGTGCTGGATATACTCGATAGATCCAACATCTAGCCCGCGCGTCGGCTGATCCAGTACCAGCAGGGGCTGGTGCAGCGAACACTCGCGCCCAAGTATTACCTTCTGCTGATTCCCGCCGGATAGATTTGCAATTTCCTGGTCCAGGTTCGCATGGGTTACCTGGAAGTCGTGCATAATACGCCCCGATAGCTCCCGGCATTGCCCGCGCAGCAAAAACCAACCGCGCTTGTCAACCAGAGAGCTATCCTGGCGGTGGTGCCCCATAATAATATTGTCAATCAAACTGTCATCCTGACTGGTGCCGGCGTACCGCCTGTCCTGCGGGACGTAGGCCAACCGGCGCCGCCGCTCCATCGTACTATCGCCGGTAACATCCTCGCCTGCCATTGAGATGACCCCCGCACTGGGCCCGCGTAGTCCCACCAGGACCTCAATCAGTGCCAACTGCCCGCTGCCTTCAAGGCCGGCGATACCGACTATTTCGTTACGCCGCACCTGCATGTTTTTAATATTAATCCCCTGCCCGTCCCCCGCGGGTGGGGCAGCGACGCCCCGTACATCCAGGACCACCTCGCCGGCGGGGATTTTCGGCACATCTATTGCAAACATCACCTCGCGCCCAACCATCATGGTTGCCAGCTGTTTACGGGTGACGTTTTTATTCCCCAGGGTCGCCACCCGCCGCCCTTTACGCATAACACTGATATCATCGGAGATCTCCAGGACCTCATCGAGCTTGTGGCTAATGAATATCACGGTCTTACCTTCATCAATGAGCGAGCGGATACGCACAAACAGCTGCTGGCTCTCTTGCGGGGTCAGGACCGCCGTCGGTTCATCCAGTATCAGCACATCAACATCGCGGCACAGCAGCTTCAGTATCTCTATTTTCTGCTGCGCCGCAACACTCAAGGTATGGACCCGCGCGTGCAAATCTACAACCAGCCCGTATTTCTCCATCAGCGCCGTAGTCCGCGCCTCGGCCCCGGCCCAGTCAATCCCGCCGCCAAGCCACCCCAGTCCCCGACGCTCTCGAAGCTTACGCGGCTCGGCCCCAAGGATAATGTTCTCAAGAACCCGATAGGACGGCACCAGCATAAACTCCTGGTGCACCATCCCAATCCCCGCGGCAACCGCTTCACTCGGCGACGAAAACGCCGCCCGGCGCCCGCGGTGGTATATCTCCCCGGCATCGCACCCCATGAGCCCGTAAAAAATACGCATCAGGGTGGTCTTTCCGGCCCCGTTCTCGCCAATAATTGAGTGCACCCGTCCGGGGGCTATCCTGACATCCGCGCCGTCCAGGGCGACCACCGCAGGCGGGAACACCTTAACAATATCGCGCATAACGATAAGGGCATCGCCCGCACCTGCGCCCGCGCCCGCACCCGTGTCCGTGCCCGCGTCACGCACGCTCTAATACCGCGCGACCGTAATACTTCCGTCGATAATCCCTTGCTCAATCTCACGCAGCCGCGCAATGCTCGCAGGGGGCAGGATTGCCTCGGTATGCTTATCAATAGCCAGCCCAACCCCGCCCTCGGCCAACCCGTATTCGAGCACCGCACCGCGCACCAGGGTACCATCCTGTACCGCACGGTAGACATCAACAATAGACCCGCCAACATCCTTCAAGTCAGAGGTAACAACGTGCCCGGGAAACAACGGATTCTGGTTAGAATCAACCCCGATGGCATACAACCCGCTATCCCGGGCCGCCTCCAGGACCCCAAGCCCAGTTAGGGCCGCAATCTGAAACACCACATCCGCCCCGCGGCTATAGAGCTGCTGCGCCGCCTGCTTGCCGCGCACCGGGTCGTCCCAGACACCCGCGTAGACCTCTTCGACAACAACCCCCGGGTCAATGTACCGGGCCCCGTTCTCGTACCCAAAGATAAACGCACTGATAACCGGATCAACATCGCCCCCAACGGCACCGATGAGCTTCGCCTCATTCACACCGCGGATACTCGTATCGGTGGTCAACAGCGCCGCCGCCGCGCCCGCCATAAACGCACCCTCTTCTTCAATGAAATCAATATTGGTAATATTCCCGGCATCGTTCTGCACAATCGTATCGATGTTCACAAACACGATATCAGGATTATCCGCGGCATACACTTTCAGTAAGTCCTCATACCCGTAGGCGATGGCAAACACCACATCCGCGTTCCACTGGATAATCGAATCCAGTCCTTGCTGTTGCCGCGCGGGGTCAAAGTTCGTCTCTATGGTAGTAACCGTCGCCCCCCATTCGCTCTCAATGGTATCAATCCCGGCCTGCCCGGAATCATAAAACGACTGGTCTCCCAGTTGCCCGTTAATAATATACGCCACACGGCTAAAATCATCGCCCTCTTCCTGAGGACACCCGATCATCACAACCGCCGTGACAATCAGGAGACAATACACAATATATTTCACACCCAACCTCCAAAATTAATTATAGCACACGAGCCTGATTTTGTCAATTTTTCGGGCGCTACCCCCGCGCGGGCAGGCCCGCACGGCGGTCGGCGTCCCCAGGGCTCGGCCGCCGCACCTGTCGCAGTAAAGATGCCCGCACAAACACCGCGGCGTCTGGCGGGGGCAAAGGCCCCCGCCACCCTGGGCATGCCTAGCGCGGGGGTATAGGGATTATGCTGGACACACCGGTCGGTTATGGGATCACTCGCACAAGGACAGGGACACGCTAGCACCGCTGCTCACGCTACAATGTGCAATAAAGGCGCCGGCACCACTATCAGAACGCGGGCTTGAAAAAAGGCTGGTAAAGGTTGTCGGTGTTATTTCTGTCAATTCTGCATATGTAATATTATCATGAGTAGACATATGCCCAACGCCATCGGCTCTAAATAAACCTAATTGGTCTGACATGGGTAGTACATTAGACCAAAAACGCAATGAGCTTCCTGTGGTTACACATGTATATAAGAACTTATCGCTAGTAATTCTACTAGTTAAAACAACAGCGCCATCCGTACTTGCGGCGGTTCGGGTAGCAGCACAGCATGTCCCGCCATTACATAACCCACTGGAACATCCGGCGTTAGTAGTACATACAGCATTAGCATTGTCATTAGCGCAGACGCCAGAAGCACTACATACCAGGGGGCTAGCACAATCTTCATCAGCCGTGCAAGTACCGCCGAGTGCTATACCGCATGCGCCGTTCCCGCACAGTAGAGCGCCAGCGCAATCTCTAAAACTAGTGCACACGCTACCAATCTCGCCATCACCCATCGGTGTCGGTGCTGGCTCTCCTTGCGGGCCTGCCGGCCCTCTTTCTCCTGCCGGACCCGCCGGTCCTACTGGTCCGGGGCAACCGGCTAAAATCATTACGGCCAGTATTCCAGCCATTGCAAAAATCTCTTTCGCTTTCATATCACAATTACATATCTCCTCTATATTTATGATTTCTATTTTGAAACACTGACCCCAGGGGGGTAATAAAGTTTCCAGCTATAGTGCTGGAAGTTTGGGAATAAATTTTTGGTGAAGTGGGGTACTGCCGTTTTCACAAGACATAGCGACGCCTTTCGCGTAGAAGCTCGATTTCGCTGGTCTCGATCTCATCTAATGTGATTGGGGGTGTGGCTTGTCCGGTACTTCTAATAAATACTGTGTGGTCAATAATGAGTACAAAGGACAATTTACTGTACTAGATTTTTCATGTACATATCTTCTGTTTATCGGCCATCTGGCGCTGAGCACTACCTTTTTACCTCTTAATATTGGGCGAAGCCCGAAATAAATAATATTTTTCGGGGCCGAATTTTTACATTCATTAGCCTATAAAATGCTACCTCTGCCGTTTCATTGTCAAGAAGCAAACTACTTTCATCTCTAAAGGGAACAAACAGTAGTAGTAGTAGAGAGTATCCAGCATCACAGCCTATTTTAATGAGTAAGGTTCCGTAATTTAGTACATAATTTCACAGAAATATTTGCAAGAGGGCAGCTAACTACAAAAATTGATTATACCAAAGTTTCACACCTGAGTGGTAGCTAGTTCTGATTTAGCTAGTCACTGGAACTTACGGCAGGGGATCTTCCCACTGACGTCGAAATAGGGGCCTGATAGGATGTAGCGACTCACTTGAGGGCTTTTCGTTCTCCAATTAGACTGGTTACTTTGCGAAGATCATCGTTGTCTAACTCTAGGAAGGCTTTGCCAGTGATTTTGTTTCGCCTTAGCTCGTCCAGTGTCTCTGAAGTAACTACTTCTTTTAGTACACTTGTCAAATGCTCTACCAGAGCGTCACAGTCAAAGGCAGCGAAATCACTCCTGGTCACCAATCAAACGAAACGATCAATGGCTCTGACGTCCGATGTTTTGACACATTGATGCACATGGTTCAAAGTGCACGCATATTTATGGTCACGAGCGTACGTGTGTTGTGCGCATGTGGGCTAGTTGGCCAAGTAAATGTTGGCAAGGTTACCGGTTATGGTGCGCTTCTTATTTCTAGAGCCGGAGTGTACGTGTGATCGATCATGCCGGCTACGTGTCAATCGTGTCGACTTTTGTTTCCAACCTTGTCTCTTATGTTAACTCACATAAGGATAATCCATGCTAGTCATCCGGGTTTCAAGATCAGCTGCAGCGTCAGCTCTTGTGGTTCTCATAGATTCACAAGTTTTAAGTCGTTCCGAAACCATGTTTACACCCACCATAATGGTGACGACTTTTATTGGGAAGATGCCTCGCGTAGAGATCCTTTGCCGTCTGGGTGGAGAATTTGAAGAGCCTTCTGACAAAAGTGATATTGACCACAGCACTGATGAAGTCGACCCAGAACCTCGGGACACTCACTATTCTCAAGATTCGAGAAAAATATCGTTTTCCTCAGAGTGTAATAAGCAA